>NZ_CP200291.1:0-3120059 GCF_057365015.1 Erythrobacter sp. JB1-7 | reverse complement strand
AAAATGCGCATTGATCCTGATGCGACCGTGATGGTGCCGTTTGATCTGTATCACCTGCCTTATACTCACAGCCTAACAGGCTCTGCCGCATTTGCGCTTGGGTTTGCGCTGTTTGTGTGGATCAAGCACAAGGATGCAGTGGGCGCTTTGCTCGCTGGCCTTGTGGTAATCTCGCATTGGGGGCTCGACTGGCTGACCCACCGCCCCGATTTAACGCTGACCGGCAGCGGGGAAGCTTATGGTTATGGCCTGTGGAACTACCCTGAAATCGCGATGCCGCTGGAACTGGGCATCACTCTGGGAGCGTTTCTCATTTACCTGCGCCGCAGCAAGGGGCCTTTGCTTCCACCGCTGGTGCTGATCGGTACCTTGGTCACTTTGCAGATGGTCAATTGGTTTGCTCCCCATCCCGAAGCGGCTGGCCCGTTTGTCTATGGCCAGGCGCTGCTCGCCTTTGCGATTCTCACAGGTCTTGCATGGTGGCTTGGGGAGAACCGCTATGTGATGCGAAAAGCTGGCTTGGCCTCAGCCCTTAGCTGACATATGGGCATGGGCCATGAGTGAACAGCCAAGCCCCGCCGCCCCGAGCCAAAACACCAGCGAAATCACCGACGAGATCGTCGAACAGCACGGCTTTTCGCCCGAGGAATACGCGCAGGTGCTCAAATCATTGGGGCGCAAACCGAATATGGTGGAGCTGGGCATCTTCTCGGTCATGTGGTCAGAGCATTGCAGTTACAAATCATCGCGCCTGCATCTGAAGAAACTGCCGACCGAGGCCCCCTGGGTAATCTGCGGCCCCGGAGAGAATGCGGGCGTTATTGATATTGGCGACGGTCAGGCGGCGATTTTCAAGATGGAGAGCCACAACCACCCCTCCTACATCGAACCCTATCAGGGCGCAGCAACCGGCGTTGGCGGGATTTTGCGCGATGTCTTCACCATGGGCGCGCGGCCTGTTGCCAATGCCAATGCGCTGAGGTTCGGACGGCCCGAACACCCCAAGATGAAGCATCTGGTTCAAGGCGTGGTCGCAGGCATTGGCGGATACGGCAATTGCGTGGGCGTGCCGACCGTGTGCGGGGAGACGAATTTCCACCCTGCTTATGATGGCAATATCCTTGTCAACGCGATGACCGTTGGCGTCGCGGATGCGGATAAGATCTTCTATTCCGCGGCCACAGGCGTGGGCAATCCGATTGTCTATGTCGGCTCCAAAACCGGCCGCGACGGTATCCACGGCGCGACCATGGCGAGCGCGGATTTCGAAGAGGATGCGGAGGCCAAGCGCCCCACCGTGCAAGTGGGCGACCCCTTCACCGAAAAGCTGCTGATCGAGGCGTGCCTTGAGCTGATGGCAACCGATGCGATTGTCGCGATTCAAGACATGGGCGCAGCCGGCCTGACGTCATCCAGCGTCGAAATGGCGACCAACGGGAAAGCGGGCATCCGGCTCGATATGGACAAGGTTCCCTGCCGCGAAGAAGGGATGACGCCATACGAGATGATGCTGAGCGAGAGCCAAGAGCGGATGCTGATGGTGCTCAAACCCGGCAAAGAAGCGATGGCGCAGGCGATCTTCGAAAAGTGGGAGCTGGATTTCGCCGTGATCGGCGAAGTGACTGACACCCGCCATATGGTGCTCGAATGGGGCGGCGAAGTGGTGTGCGATATTCCGCTTGGCCCATTGGCTGCCGATGCGCCGGAATATGACCGGCCCTATCTGTTGAAAGAGGAATACAAGGCATGGGCGCAGGTTAAGCCCTTGGATGAGGTGCCGGAAAGCACCGACATCGGCGCGGACTTGCTCAAGCTGATGGCCAGCCCCGCCCTTGCCTCGCGCCGCTGGATTTCCGAGCAATATGACAGCCAGGTTATGGGCGACACGCTGCAAACAGGCGGCGATGCCGGTGTTGTGCGTGTGCACGGCACCAACAAAGCGCTCGCGCTGACCACCGATTGCACGCCGCGCTATGTCTATGCTGATCCCTATGAAGGCGGCAAGCAGGCGATTGCCGAGGCGTACCGGAACCTGTGCGCAGTGGGCGCACGGCCCCTCGCGGTGACAAACTGCCTGAATTTCGCAAACCCCCAGCGGCCCGAGATCATGGCGCAATTCGTCCACGCGCTTGAAGGCATGGGCGATGCGTGCAGGGCTTTGGACTTCCCGATCGTGAGCGGGAATGTGTCGCTTTATAATGAGAGCAAGGCAACCGGCGGTGGCAGCGCCATTTTGCCCACTCCAGCGATTGGCGGGGTCGGCATTATTGATGATGCGTCGAAGATGATGACGATGGGGTTTAAGGAGGAAGGCGATGCAATCTACCTTCTGGCACCGGAATTCTGGGCAAAGCCGGATCCAACCCGATCTCACCTTGGCAAATCGCTGTGGCTTGAATTGGTCAAAGACGTCAGAGATGGTCGCTCGCCGCCAGTAAATCTGGCAGCTGAAATCGGTGCGGGTCAGATTGTTCGCAAGTTGATCGGCAAAGGATTGTTAAGCGCAGTGCATGATATCTCAGACGGCGGTTTGGCTGTAGCCCTGGCGGAAATGGCAATGTCAGGTGGCAAAGGCGCAGAGGTAACCTCGAACGATGCCTACACCGCTGCCCAATGGTGGTTTGGCGAGGACCAGGCCCGCTATGTGATCACGGTAGCATCTGACAACATCGAAGCATTCAATGCAATCGTTGCTGAGGGACCAGATATTGAGGAAGCCGAGATGGTTGGCCTTACGCGCATCGGAACAGTCGGAGGGGAAAGCGTATTGAACGTCCCTCTCTCCGACCTGCGCGAAGCCCACGCCAGCTTTTTCGCTGAGTGGATGGGCCAATAAAACGAAACCGCTCATGCTGAGCTTGTCGAAGCATCGCACTTTTCTTCTCGCGTCCATTCAGAAGTGAAGAACAGTCCTTCGACAAGTTCAGGACGAGCGGGGAAAGTGTTTGCTCATGCTCCAGCCCCTACTCCACTACGGCGGGCATTGGCTTGTCCCCTTCGCGATCGGCTGGTTCATCTGGCGGGGCAAATGGTGGCGCGCCGGACTAGTCATAGCCAGCGCAAACCTGATCGACCTCGATCACCTGCTCGCAGACCCGATTTTCGACCCGAACCGTTGCTCAATCGGCTTTCACCTGCTGCATGGCTGGCAGGCTGCCCTTGCCTTCACCGCGATGCTCGCAGTGCCCAAATGGTGGATACGTGCCTTTGGCGTAGGCGCGCTTTGGCATTTGTGCGTGGACTATGGTGATTGCGTGATGCAGACATGGTGATGTGACCGCGGACCTCTCCAGCAAAGCCACTCTTACCCTCGTCGCCTTTATCGTGTTTGTCGACATGATGGGGATCGGGCTCATCGTGCCTGTCATGCCATCTTTGCTCGAAGAGATGACAGGCCTTGCCGAGGCGCAAACCGCGAGCATTGGCGGCTGGCTGCTGTTTGCCTATGCGGTGATGCAGTTCCTGTTTGCGCCCGTTATTGGCGGATTGTCCGACCGGTTTGGCAGGCGGCCCATTTTGCTGGTGACGGTGTTCCTGCTCGGCATTGATTACATCATCATGGCGCTGGCACCAGATTTGTGGTGGCTGTTTGCAGGGCGCATCCTGTCGGGCATTATGGGCGCGAGCTGGGCGGCGGCCAATTCGTGCATTGCCGATATCGCCGGGCCGCAGGATCGCGGAAAACTGTTTGGAATGCTGGGCGGTGCAGGCGCGAGCGGGTTTGTCATCGGCCCTGCAATCGGAGGCACTTTGGGCGAATATTCAGTGCGCGCGCCGTTTTTTGCAGCGGCCATTTTGTGCATAGGCGGCGCGGTAATCGGCTGGTTTGCCCTGCGCGAAACACTGCCCAAGGATCGCCGCCGCCGATTTACACTGGCGCGCGCCAACCCGCTGGGCACGATATTTGAGATGTCGAAAACCCCTCTCGTCCTCGGCTTTCTCAGCGTGATATTCCTGATGCAGACCGCTGCGCAATCCACGATGGCGGTGTGGTCATATTACACCCGCCTGAAATTCGATTGGAGCGAGTTTGATATTGGGCTCGGTGTTGCCTTTTACGGTCTGATGCTCGCCTTTACGCAGGCTGGCCTGACAGGCGTTTTGATCAAGCGTTTTGGCGTGAAAGCCACCGCGATCGGCGGGCTGGTTATCGGGCTGCAATCCTATGTCCTGATGGCATTCGCACCAACCGGCTGGTTCCTGATCTTTGCGATTGTAGTTGGCAGCATTGCAGGCGTCACATTTCCCGCCATACAGCAAATGATGAGCGAGCGGATTTCCGAAGACGCACAGGGCGAATTGCAAGGCGCAGTCGCCTCCACCATGAGCATTACCAGCGTGTTTGGCCCGGTTATGATGACCAGCGTTTTCGCGGTCTATGCCGATGACACGGGGCTGTATTTCCCCGGCGCACCATTCCTGCTGTCCGCCATTTTCGGCTATGCCGGTCTCGCGGTTCTGTGGCGCGTTACCCGCCAGATTGCGCGGCGAACGCCCGGTTAAGCAGGCGCTGCATCGTTGATTGCGATGTCGTGTTCGCCGTAACCCTCGCTCTCCAATTGCGCGAGGCATTCGCGGTAGAGCACGGGCTTGCCGATATTCATTTCGGCGCGAACATCGTCGATATCGCGGGCCATCATCGCCTCGACATCCATATGGCTGAGCTTTGCTGCAGCTTTGCCCAAATCGCGTCCTTCGCGAATGGCAGCATAGATCGGTGCAGAGGTTTCGGTCGTCTTTTTGATCTGACGCGCGGCGGCATAGGCGATGAATTTGACGCCAAAATTGTGATCCTGCTCATAGGAAAAGCCGAGCAAAGCCGCTTCGCCCAAAGCATCGCGGCCATACCCTGTCAGGATGTGCGACAAATCATGCGTATCGCGCAGACGGCACGTATACCATTCCAGTTGATCATTGGGCCGTTCATGTCGGGGCCGCCAATCATAGCTTTCAGCCTGAAGGCCCGCAGCGGATAGCCCCTCGCGTTTCATAAAGCGGATGTAATGCTGCGCCAGAGTGTTCGGCCCGCAATCAGCCCAGCGCGCATGATCATCAAGCATCTCGCCAATCGGCAACACGTCTTCGCGCTGCATAAATTCGCGCGCTTTGGGCGTTGCGACGAAATTGCGCGCCTTTTCCAAAACTCTGCGGCCTGACAGCGCCTCGATAATGTAGAACACCTGTTTGGTGTCCTCTTTATCGGCCACCAGCTTGCGGAAATGGCGCAGCGCGGTGAACGGGCGGAAACCACTGATTTTGCGGTCGGGCGCAAGGAAAGGAAGGTCGGTGGTGGCCATGGTTTGTCTCGTAAATCCGAATCTCAATAATCAGTCATTGGAATGCAACCTACATCAATGTTAGTAAGATGTCCAGCGCGTTGACTAGAGCGGCGCAAAAGCGGATAGGCTTGGGCTATGAAGACCCACGAAACGGCCCCTTACGCCCTTGAACAATTGAGCGATGATGAAGCGATAGAGCGGGCGCGCACTTTTCGCGACACGGCCAAAACGCGCCGTTCTTGCCGCTACTTCGCTGACACGCCCGTCCCGCGAGAAGTGATCGAAGCAGCCATCGAAGCGGCTGGCACCGCGCCCAATGGGGCCAACCACCAGCCCTGGCATTTCGCGGTGATCGAAAGCGCAGACAAGAAGCGCGCCATCCGCGAAGCTGCCGAAGCAGAAGAGCGCCGCTTTTACGGCGAAGAAGGCGGCAAACCCAAGGCATCGGATGAATGGCTGGGCGCGCTAAAAGATCTGGGCACCGATGCGGATAAGCCTTTTCTCGAAACTGCGCCTTACCTCATCGCGGTTTTCGCCCAGCGTAAAGGCGGGATTGAAGAGGATGGCAAAACGCAGAATTACTACGTCAATGAAAGCGTCGGGATCGCCTGCGGCCTGCTAATCGCGTGTCTACATGAGGCGGGATTGGCAACTTTGACGCACACGCCCTCCCCCATGGGTTTCCTGCGCGAGGCGTGCGAGCGCCCCGAATGGGAAAAGCCGTTGATGATTGTCGTGGTGGGCCGCCCTGCCCCAGATGCGACCGTGCCAGCGCATGCCTTGAAGAAAAAACCGCTGAGCCAGATTGCGAGCTGGCTTTAACGCGCAGGCTTAATCCGTAACCCATTCGCTTTGCGGGATGCCGAGCAGCGCCAGAACCGAAGTCAGATCACCGCGATCAATCCAGCCATTGGCGGCCGCGCGCGCTTTGGGTTTGGCGCGGTAGGCAAAGCCATAATGCGCCGCTTCGATCATCGGAATATCATTCGCGCCGTCCCCGATTGCGCAAGTGACCGCGTCTTCCCCTATGGCCGCCGCCTCGCGCTCCAACACATCTCGTTTTGTGGCGCTGTCCACGATGGCTCCTTCGAGCGCGCCGGTAAGCTTTCCCTCAACAACGCCAAGCCTGTTGCCGGCCACCAGATCAAAACCAAGCTCTTGGCCCACATGGTCAGCAAAGTGGTGAAAGCCGCCTGTTACAAGCACCGTCTTGCACCCCATGGCCTTTAACGTCTGCACCAGAATGCGCGCGCCCGGATTGGCCTTGATACGTTCAGCCAGGCACCGGGTGATGGCCTCTTCGCCCAACCCGCCAAGCAGCGCGACACGTTCCCTCAACGCATCGCCAAAATCCAATTCTCCCTGCATCGCGCGTTCTGTAATGTCGGCGATCTTGTCTTTGAGACCGGCATAATCAGCCAGTTCATCGATGCATTCCTGCCCGATCATGGTCGAATCCATGTCGGAGACGAACAGCTGCGGGATCGCAATCGGCGCGGTCCCGATCAAACCATCGGATGCCTCCGTACTGCCGCCATCTAACGCCGCGCGAACATCATCTGCCTGTGCGCTGGGCGCGCTCAGTTCGATCCCCTCATTGCCAAATGGCGACACCGCCACGGTGCCAAGATCGCCGCCCACCGCATCAAGCCGTGTGGCCATTCCATCTGCGTCTGCTATCAGCCGCGCTATGAGCACTATCGAAGACCCTCTTTCCAAACCTGTCGCGCTCATTGCAGGCCCTACTGCAAGCGGCAAGAGCGCATTGGCCGTGGACCTTGCAAAAACGCTTGAAAAAGCGGGGCGCGAGGCGGTGATCCTGAATGCGGACAGCGCGCAGGTCTATTCTGATCTGTCCATCCTGTCTGCCCGGCCCAGCAAGGATGAGATGGGCGGGATCGACCACCGCCTGTTCGGTGCTTGGGACGGGGCATGGGCGTGTTCAGCGGCCGATTGGGCCAAGCGTGCGCGCGAGGAAATCGCCGCCTGCCACGCAGCTGGCGCAGTGCCAATTCTGGCTGGCGGCACGGGGCTTTATATCAAAGTCCTGCTCGAAGGGATTGCCCCCATTCCCGAAATTGCCCCCGAAGTCCGCGCCGCCACTCGCGCGCTTTCAACCGAGGCCGCTTATGCAGCTCTCCAAATCGAAGACCCAGAGCGCGCCGCCGATCTCAATCCCGGCGATACCCAGCGCATTGCCCGCGCGCTGGAAGTAAAACGGTCCACCGGCGTGACGCTTGGCGATTGGCAATTGTCCAAGACAGGCGGGATCGCAGAGGAGATCACGCTTTATCCCGCCGTCCTGATGCCGGAGCGTGAATGGGTCTATCAACGCTGCGACAAACGCTTTGGCATGATGGTTGATAACGGCGCGCTGGAGGAGGTCGAAACCCTGCTGGCGCGAGAGCTTGATCCTGATCTGCCGGTTATGCGCGCCATTGGGGTGCCGGAACTGAGCGAGCATCTGGCCGGGCGGCTGTCGATGGCGGATGCGATCATCAGCGCCCAGCAATCCACGCGCAATTACGCTAAGCGCCAGTTCACCTGGCTGCGCAACCAGTCTCCAGAGGAATGGCCGCAAATTGAGTCCGAAAATTACGATGCGTCAGATATTTTTGGTTCATTATTACAAAAATAACGCTTGACGCATCATAATATGGCCTTTAGCGCGACCTTCAAGACGCAATTTAACACGGCGCGGCGGTTTGGTTCTTGGAATTGTCAAACGCATCGCTTAACGATGGTCGCAGACGTATATAAAGGAAGGCAATCTGATCATGTCCAATATTTTGACTGTGGTGGTTACGGGCTGATCGGGCGTTCTTCATACGAATACCCGGAACGGCCCGATGCGAATAACCGCCTCGGGCCTTTTTTATTTTGAATTGAAAGATTTGGGAGACGCACGTGGCGCAACCATCTGGTGCCGCAATTCTGGTTCAGGGCCTGATAGATCAGGGGGTCGAATATGTGTTCGGCTATCCCGGCGGCGCGGTCCTGCCGATTTACGACGAATTGTTCGGCGATGAACGCATTCGCCACATCCTCGTCCGCCATGAAGCAGGCGCAGCCCACGCCGCCGAAGGATATGCGCGCGCGACCGGTAAGCCCGGCGTTGTGCTGGTCACATCCGGTCCCGGCGCAACCAATGCCGTCACAGGTATTGCCGATGCGTGGATGGATTCGATCCCGCTTGTCATCATAACAGGCCAAGTGCCCACCGCACTGATCGGGTCCGATGCGTTTCAGGAAGCCGATACCGTCGGCATCACGCGCCACTGCACAAAGCACAATTATCTGGTCAAAGACCCCTCCGACCTGGCCGCCACCATTGAAGAAGCGTTCTGCATTGCAACGACGGGCCGTCCGGGTCCGGTTGTGATCGACATTCCCAAAGATGTGCAGATCGCAGTGCCTTCCCAAAACCGCGCTTCAAAACTTACCGCAACACACCGCTATACCCCGCAAATGGTCGCCCCCGCTGAACAGATCAGCGAAGCGGTGGAGATGATTGCCAGTGCCCAGCGGCCCATCTTTTACACAGGCGGCGGCGTTATCAATTCCGGCCCGCAGGCGGCGGAATTGCTGCGCCAATTTCAAGATCTAACCGGCGCGCCCACCACATCGACGCTGATGGGGCTTGGCGCGTTTCCATCCGAGCATCCCGATTGGCTGGGAATGCTGGGAATGCACGGCACTTACGAAGCCAATATGGCGATGAACGGGGCCGATGTGATGGTTTGCATCGGCGCGCGCTTTGATGACCGGGTGACCGGCAGGCTCGATGCGTTTTCGCCCGGTTCGAAGAAAATTCACATCGATATCGACCGCTCCTCGATCAACAAAACGGTGCCGGTGGACCTTGGCATTGTGGGTGATTGCGCGACTGTGCTTGACCAGATGATTGAGGCGTGGGGTGCGCGAAGCCCGCAGGATATGGGCGAATGGAAAGCGCGCATTGCCGGATGGCGCGCGCGTGAATGCCTGGCTTACCCGGCCAAATCAAAAAAGCATCCCGATATGATCATGCCGCAAAAAGCGGTGGAGCGGCTGCATGCTTTAACGCACGAACAATCGCCCATCATCACCACCGAAGTGGGCCAGCACCAGATGTGGGCGGCGCAATATTTCGGATTTGAACAGCCGAACAAATGGCTGACCTCCGGCGGGCTGGGCACAATGGGTTACGGCCTTCCCGCAGCGATCGGCGCGCAATTGGGGCATCCCGATGCCCTGGTGATCGACATCGCAGGCGAAGCCAGCATTCAAATGAATATTCAGGAACTTGGCACAGCCTCGCAATACCGGCTGCCGGTAAAGATATTCATCCTCAACAATGAATATATGGGCATGGTGCGCCAGTGGCAGGAACTGACTTACGAAAGCCGATATTCCAATTCCTATTCCGACAGTCTGCCCGATTTCGTCGCTTTGGCGCAGGCTTACGGGTGGAAAGGCATCCGCATCCACGGCGAGGACGAGCTGGATGCAGGCATTCAGGCGATGATCGATTATGATGGCCCTGTGATTGTCGATTGCCTTGTGGCCCAAGATGCCAATTGCCTGCCGATGATCCCATCGGGCGCAGCGCATACCGAAATGCTGCTGTATGGCGACAGCGTCGATGGCACGATGGATGACGAAGCGAAAGCGCTCGTCTAAAGCGCATCAGACAAGCGGAAAGACAGACACTCCCATGAAAATCAAAAGCGCCGAAACAGAGCGCCACGTCCTTGCGATAACGGTCGATAATGAGCCGGGCATTCTTGCCAAGATCACCGGCATGTTCACCGCGCGCGGCTATAACATCGACAGCCTTACCGTGGCCGATATTTCCGACGATCATGCCGTCAGCCGGATCACGATTGTGACCAATGGCCCGCCAGAAGTGATCGACCAGATCGAGGCGCAATTGGAACGGCTGGTGCCGGTTCATAAGGTTATCGACCTGACCGCCGCTGGCCCGCATGTGGAACGCGAATTGGCGCTGATCAAAGTGGCCGGCACAGGCGACAAGCGTGTCGAAGCGCTGCGGATCGCAGATGTGTTCCGCGCGCAAGTGGTCGACACCACCACCGAAAGTTTCGTGTTCGAACTCACCGGCGCGCCGGACAAGATCGACAGCTTTATCGCGCTTATGCGCGGCCTTGGACTGGTTTCCGTGGGCCGATCCGGCGTAGTCGGCATGATGCGCGGCGCCGACGGCACAACCTAATTCATATCCATATTCAGAAATTTAGAAGGAACACCTCACAATGAAAGTCTATTACGACGCCGATGCCGATCTCGATCTGGTAAAGTCGAAGAAAATTGCCGTGCTTGGCTATGGCTCGCAAGGGCACGCGCATGCACAAAACCTGCGCGATAGCGGCGTTGGCGAAGTTGCCATTGCTCTGCGCGAAGGATCAGCGACCGCGAAAAAGGCAGAGGCAGCAGGCTTCAAGGTGCTGTCCAACACCGAAGCGGCCAAATGGGCCGATATTCTGATGATCCTTGCCCCTGATGAACATCAGGCCGCGATCTATGCCGACAATGTGCATGGCCACATGAAGCCGGGCAGCGCGCTCGCATTTGCACACGGGCTCAACATTCACTTTGGCCTGATTGAGCCGCAGGACGATATCGATGTCATCATGATCGCGCCCAAAGGTCCGGGCCACACGGTGCGCTCTGAATACACACGCGGCGGCGGGGTGCCTTGCCTGATCGCGGTGCATCAGGATGCCAGCGGCAGCGCGCATGACACCGCCCTTGCCTATGCCAGCGGCGTTGGCGGCGGGCGCAGCGGCATTATCGAGACAAACTTCCGCGAAGAATGCGAAACCGATCTGTTCGGCGAGCAAGCGGTTTTGTGCGGCGGGATCACGCATTTGATCCAGGCTGGGTTCGAAACTCTGACAGAGGCAGGATACGCGCCTGAAATGGCGTATTTCGAATGCCTTCACGAAACCAAGCTGATCGTTGATCTGCTGTATGAAGGCGGCATTGCCAATATGCGCTATTCGATCAGCAACACGGCTGAATATGGCGATATCAAAACCGGCCCGCGCATCATCACTGATGAAACCAAGGCTGAAATGAAGCGCGTTCTGGCTGACATTCAGGCGGGCCGTTTCGTCAAAGACTTCGTACTGGACAACCGCGCAGGCCAGCCAGAACTCAAAGCATCGCGCAAAGCCGCAGAAGCGCATCCGATCGAAAAAACGGGCGCAGAGCTGCGCGCGATGATGCCGTGGATCAGCGCCAACAAGCTGGTCGACAAAGCCAAGAACTAAAGGGTATGCGGGCGTCATTATGGACGCCCGCACCCCTGCCCTTCCGCCTGTTCACCCGCTTATTTACGTCGCAATGGCGATCATAGGGGTCATCATCGTTGCGCGCGCCTATATGAACGTCAAAGGCCCTGAAGACTTTGAAATCACTGTCACACAGGGGCAGGTGCAGGAATTTGCCCGCGCACAATTGAACGAGCTGCAACAGCAATCCTTTGCCCGGGACATCGAATTGTGCGGTATCATTTTTGAACGCACAGGCGGCGAACTGGGCGCATCTGACCCGCGGCCAGGGGACGAGGCAAGCTGCGGCATCCAGTATTTCGATGAGCCGGGAATGCGCCCTGTGGCCAGCTATCATACGCATGCCGCTCAAAACGATGATTATGACAGCGAAGTGCCTTCAACGTTTGATCTGGAAAGCGATGCGGCGGCGGGCATGGATGGCTATGTCGCGACCCCTGGGGGGCGGTTCTGGCATGTCGATGCGAGCGAACCGTCGGCCAATATGGTGTGCGGAGCCGGATGTCTGGCGCAGGATCCGAGTTACAGATCCTGCCCAGAACTTGATCCGCTGCCGCGCTACACTCTTACAGAATTGCGAGCGCGGCAGAGCGGGCCATTGCCTGATTGCTGAGGTTTGAGAGGCGAGAGCGCCTGCTTCTATTCTCAGCCTTTGAAAAAAGAGTGTGACCAGCAGGATTTAGGAGGAAACTCCCACCGGCCACACCCAATCTACGCGCCTTCAGGCAGTCGGCGCGCAATCTGATCCGGAACAATCCGCTTCGCATGCCGAGGCATCGCAAGCTGCACCGCAGGCCGCCGCGCCACATGCTGCGGCACCGCAAGCCGCCGCACCGCAGGCATCCGCGCCGCAACCCGAAGCATCACACGCCGCACCGCAGGCCGAGGCATCGCACGCCGCACCGCAGGCCGAGGCATCGCACGCCGCAGCGCAGGCCGAGGCATCGCACGCTGCGCCGCAGGCAGACGCTGAACAGGCCGAGGCGCTGCACGCTGCCGCACCGCAGGCTGCTGCCTGGCGTTTTGCGCGTTTCTTGGCTTCTTTGCGCGCTTTGCGTTCAGCACGAGCAGCTGCACGATCAGCGGAGGAGTAAGACGAGCTGCTGGAGACACCGCGCGCACCGCACGGAAATTCTGCCATCGCTGGCGCGCCAGCACTCGCTGCGGCAAGACCGCCTGCAACCATCAACATTTTCGCAAGGCTTGTGGATTTTGACATAGGTAATTCCTTCAAAAATCAGTGCATTCGTGAAATGGTTTTCAATCAATCGCCGAATTTCTTGCCATCGGGCGTTTTGGCCCAGGCCGGATCGGATTTGGCAATGAAGCCATCGATATCGCCCAGCCATGTCTTTTGGACGTTCTGGTTGAAGTTCAAATAGAGCTTCCCGCCGTGAATTTTGTATAAGGTGGGATCACCCGGCGCGAGGGAACCGCGGCTCATCGCCCAGGCGCAGTGTCCGCCATATTGCGGCGCATAGGCATCGGGATCGGCTTTGAACGCATCGGCATTGGCCTTGGATGCAAAATGCCAGACAGCGCCGTCATGCTTTACAGCAAACTTTGCGCTACCTTTCTGCGGCACGCCATTGCCTTTGAAATAGCTGACCGTGTCATAGCCGCTAACCGCGATATCAGCGCCTTCGACGCCAACAAAAATGCCGCCATCAGCAGAAACGGGCGCGCTCAGCGCAATAGGTGCGGCCAATGCAGCAAAGGCAAGGCCGATATGAGATAGTTTCATCGGGGTTCTCCTAGAATTTGTAAGTCTGACCCGTTCTTGCAAACACAGTGGCCAGCAAGAGCAAAAGCCAGACAAAAAACGTGCGACGACCACCGGGCAGACAATCAGATAGGGGCGTCAGGGGGTTGGTCAGCAGGGGAACTGACCGGGGTTCCTGATTGCCGCCAAGTGGCCGCGCACATCTAGTATTCGCGGGGATATCCGGATTGGTGACACCCGGCCCAAAAAAATTTCGAAAAACTGCACGCGCCTGCAAAAAGCGCGATATCGATAGGGCAGAATCGACATCGCAGACGCAATCAGGCAAAGGTCGCGCGCAAGGGGGAAAGCAACCGAATATGCGGCTTTCGCAATGTCACAATATTGATGATTTTCGAAAGCTCGCCAAAGCGCGGCTACCTTTTCCCGTGTTCGATTATATCGACGGCGCGGCCGATGATGAGCAGACCAAAGCGCGCAACACCTCGGCCTATGACAGCGTTGATCTGGTGCCCGATGTGCTTGCGGGGGTTGAACAGATCGACACCTCCTGCACCATCCTTGGCCGCAAAAGCGCTCTGCCCCTGATGCTATCGCCCACCGCGGTCCAGCGCGCGTTTCACTGGCAGGGCGAAACCGCGGTGGCAAAAGCGGCGGAGAAGTTTGGCCTGTGGTTCGGCATTTCCAGCCTCGCGACCCGCTCAATCGAGGAAATCGCTGAGTTGACGAGCGGGCCTAAGCTGTTCCAGCTTTATGTTCACAAAGACAAGGGCCTCAACACTCATATGATCGAACGTTGTCAGGCGGCCGGCTTTGATGCGCTGGCGCTGACGGTGGATACGATTGTTTCGGGCAAGCGCGAGCGGTGCTTGCGCTCAGGTTTCACCACCCCGCCCCGGTTCACTCCCGCCAGCATTTTCAGTTACGCCACTCGCCCGCGCTGGACGCTGGATTATCTGATGCGCGACAAATTCCGCCTGCCCAATCTCGATACGCATGTGAGCGAGGGATCGAGCAAAGCGGTGAGCATTGCAGAATATTTCAACACCATGCTCGACACATCCATGGATTGGGAAACAGCCGCCGCTTTGCGCGAACAATGGGGCGGCACATTTGTGCTGAAAGGCGTAATGAGCGCCGCCGATGCCCGGCGCGCGGTGGATATTGGCGCGGATGCGATCATGCTGTCCAATCATGGCGGGCGGCAATTGGACGGCAGCCGCACGCCGTTCGATCAATTGCCGGAAATCGTCGATGCGGTCGGCGGAGAAATTGAGATCATCTGCGATGGCGGCGTGCGGCGCGGCACGCATGCGCTCAAAGCACTATGCACCGGCGCAAGCGTGGCATCGGGCGGGCGGCTGTATCTCTATGCGCTCGCTGCAGCCGGGCAGGACGGGGTGGAACGCGCCCTGTCGATCCTGAAAGACGAGATAGAGCGGGCAATGCGGTTGATGGGGGTCACCCGTGTTGACCAGCTAACCCGCGAGCGTTTGCGCGCGCATTGATAGCTGCGGGATGGCGGATCAAGCGCAGGGGTGTCATAACCGCGTAAAGAACGCGCGCCTTACGGTGCGAACCAATTGCCAATCGGGGGACCAGCCTTGACCATTGCTGCCAAAATCGCAGGTACATTCGCCGCCACGCCGTTGCTGCTTGCTCTGGCTGCATGCGGCACGGCGGAAAATACAGGCGATGCCGGCAGCGCCGCCGATGAATTTGCCGCGCGCATCAAATCGGGCAATCCTGAAGCTACCCCCGAAACAGCGCCTGTGCCGCAGGGGACTGTCGCCCCGACTGTCGCAGAGCCTTTGCCCAATGCAGCCGAAGGCGCCTTTGCCCCCGGCACGGCCACCGATCCCGCCAGCGCCACATGCGGCGCGAATGAAATGGGCCAGTTTATCGGGCTTGAGGCGAGCGATGATGTCCAGCTTGCGATCATCAATGTGATCGATGGCGCGAATGAAGTTCGCTTTGTCGCGCCGGGCGGCGAATATGTGCGGCCCGATGCGACCAATCCGCGGCTCAACATCATGCTCGATACTACCAATATCATCCGCGATGCGCGGTGTGGGTGAGGCATAGAAAAGCCCCGCCACTCAGATGAGCAGCGGGGCTTTTGAAAGTCGGTTTATCCCGGATTAGTCCTGATAGTGCTCATCAGGTGAGTGGGTCGCATAATTTTCATCACCGCTGGCAATAAAGCCGGGGATGTCTGCCTGCCACTTGTCCTGAACGCTCTCATTGTAATTCAAATAAAGCTTGCCATCGACGATTTCGTAGACATTGGGATCGCCTTCCGCGAGCGCATCATTCGCGCCAATGGCCCATGCGCAGTAGCCGCCATAAGCTGGTGCATATTTGGCTGGATCTTCGGCAAAGGTGTCTGCGTTTTCAGCGCTGGCGAAGCGGTAATCGTACCCTTCGTAACGCACAGTGAATTCCTCTGCGCCTTCAACCGGAACGCCGTCATCGGTGAAGTAGCTAACCACGTCATAGCCGGACACCGCCAGCGTATCGCCTTTAGCTTTACGATACACAGGGCCAGTGGCCTCGCCGCCAAGGTCTTTATACAGAGCAGTTTCGGTGGCCACCTCTGCTGCTGCGGTATCAGTATCAGCCGGAGCATCTGCGGCAGGCGCGCCGCATGCGGCGACTGTGGCGAGAAGTGCGACTGCGAAAAGTGAACGTTTCATAATTTGTCCTCCTAAGGGGGTTTTCACCGGCAGCCTGATCGCCGGCACACTCCTGTTTCGCGGGGGTGCCAGCAATGGTTACACCGGGCCATAACTTTTTGTCACTCGCCCGCTTGCACCCGCTTCGAAATTCGCACACAAGCATGATTGTAATGCGACATGCTGGCCTTCTCCTACGACTTACGCGCCCTTGGGCGTGATGGCGCGCGTGCCAGTGGCCGCCTGCTGACGCTCAAGGGCTTTTGAACCAAACACCACCTGCCCCTTCGCATTCGAGACACTGCCATCATGCCCATGCTGAAAAACCCTTCGACCAAATACGCGCCCTTTGGCCAGATTGATCTGCCTGATCGCCAATGGCCAAGCCGCCTGATTGAGCGCGCGCCGCGCTGGCTTTCCACCGATCTGCGCGATGGCAACCAATCGATCATTGATCCCATGGATGCGGTGAAGAAACGCCGGTTCTTCGATCTTCTCGTCGAAGTCGGCGTGAAAGAAATTGAGGTCGGCTTTCCCAGCGCAGGCGCGACCGAGTTCGACTTTATCTCAAGCCTCGTCAAATCGGATGCTGTGCCTGATGATGTGATGGTGCAGGTTCTCACGCAGAGCCGCGAAGATTTGATCCGCACTTCGTTTGAAAGCCTCGAAGGCGCGCGCGCAGCCATCGTGCACCTTTACAACGCAGTCAGCCCGGCATGGCGCGATATCGTCTTTCGCATGTCGCGCGACGAAGTGCGAGAAATCGCTGCCCACGGCGCAAAAGTGATGCGCGATTGCGCGGCCGAGCGGCCCAGTACCGATTGGCATTTCCAATATTCGCCCGAAACGTTCTCCACCGCAGAACTGGATTTCTCAATTGAGGTCTGCGCTGCGGTGATGGACGTGCTCGCTCCCACACCGGAAAAGCCGATCATCCTCAACCTGCCCGCCACGGTGGAGGCTGCGACTCCCAATATCTATGCCGATCAGATCGAATATTTCTGCAAGCACCTGCCAAACCGCGAAAGCGCGGTGATCTCGCTCCACACGCATAATGACAGAGGCACAGGCGTGGCCGCAGCAGAGCTGGGCCTGATGGCGGGCGCAGACCGGGTTGAGGGATGTCTGTTCGGCAATGGTGAGCGCACGGGCAATTGCTGCCTCGTCACCATGGGGCTGAACCTGTACACGCAAGGCGTTGATCCGGGCCTCGATTTCTCCGACATCGACCGCGTCATCGAAACGGTCGAATATTGCAACGATCTGCCCGTCCATCAGCGGCACCCTTATGGCGGGGAACTGGTCTACACCGCTTTTTCCGGCAGCCATCAGGATGCGATCAAGAAAGGGTTCGAAGCGCGCACCAGCCAGAACGACGAAGCCTGGCGCGTCCCCTATCTGCCTATCGATCCGGCAGACCTTGGCCGCGATTATGAGGCTGTCATCCGCGTCAATTCGCAAAGCGGCAAAGGCGGTTTTGCATGGGTACTGGAACAAGACCAAGGCCTCAAACTGCCCAAGCAAATGCAGGCGGATTTCTCAGCCCACGTCCAGAACCTGGCTGATGAATTGGGCCGCGAATTGAACGCTGCTGATATCTGGGACGCGTTCACCGCGACCTATCATGTCGGCACCACCGACAGATATTTCAGCCTCGTTGATTACGAAGAAAGCCGCACACCCGATGGCACACGCCTGTTCGCGGGCAAGATCGCGGTCGAAGGCGGTCAGCAAAGCGTTTCTGGCAAAGGCAACGGCCTGATATCCAGCGTGGTCAGCACATTGGAAGGCGCGTTCGAGCTTGATATCAGAGTGCTCGATTACTCCGAGCACGCGCTTGGCTCTGGCCGCGATGCGCGCGCGGCCGCTTACCTCAAATGCGAAAGCAAAGGCCGCGTCATCTGGGGCTGCGGCATTGACGAAGATGTCGCAACCGCCAGCGTTCGCGCGGTTTTGTCCGTCGCCAATTCGGCCATCGCGGCTTAAAAATTTCCAAGGGAGAATACATGCAAAACCTCTTCGATGTATCGGGCAAAGTGGCTGTCGTCACTGGCGGATCAAGCGGCATTGGCGCGATGATGGCCAAAGGGCTGCTGGTGGGCGGCGCGAAAGTTTACATCACCGCGCGCAAGGCCGACCGGCTTGAGGCCAAAGCCAAAGAACTTTGCGAATTTGGCGAATGCACCGCGATTGCTGCGGACATGTCAAAGCTGGAAGGGATCGAGGCGTTTGTGGCCGAAGTTTCCAAACACGAAGACAGCGTGGATATCCTCATCAACAATGCCGGGGCCAATTGGGCCGCACCCTTGGAACAATTCCCCGAAAAAGGGTGGGACAAGGTGATGGATATCAACATCAAATCGGTGTTTTTCGTCGCGCAGAAATTCCTGCCGCTTTTGAAAGCCGCTGGCACGGCGGAAACCCCGGCGCGCATTATCAACATCGCGTCGATCAATGGCATCCGCAATTCGGGCATGCCGACCTACGCCTATTCCGCCAGCAAATCGGGCGTCATCCATCTGACCGAACATCTCGCCACCGATCTTGCCTCAAGCCACATCAATGTGAACGCCATCGCGCCCGGCCTCTTCCCCAGCGATATGACCAAGCAGATCGTTGAAAATGACGGCATGGTCGATGCCGCACTGAAAAGCATTCCGCTGCGCCGCATGGGCGAACCTGAAGACATTGCGGGCACCGCCATTTACCTCAGCAGCCGCGCATCGGCCTGGCTGACGGGTAAAACGATTGCGCTGGATGGCGGAATGATTTCGACCGCGTGAGTAAGAGGCGGCAATCACAAACGGATTGGGGACTGACCGGAGAATGAAAATGCTGCGCAAAATGTCTCTATCCATCGCCCTTGTTTGCACGTCTTTGTGGGTTAGCGGTTGCACTGCACCTGCGATTGATCCCGAGCTGGAATCGCAGCTCAACGCCGCCCCGGCAAGCGACATTGCTGCAATGATTGAACCCGAGGCCGAAAAGCTGGGCGTCACCGCTCTCAGCGTTACCATTCTTGAAAACGGATCACCGCCCGAAACCTATTATTTTGGCAGAGCAAAAGCGGAGGGGTTGATGCAGGTCGCCAGCCTTTCCAAAGCGGTGGCCGCTGCCGTCATCCTCACTTTGGCCGATCAGCAATCGGTGGGGCTTGATGATGATGTACGCTCGCAGATTACCTCGCTTGATATAGCCGCGCTGGAAGGCGGGGACAGGCCGGTGACTTTGCGCCAATTGCTCTCGCACACAACTGGCGCATCGCAATCGGGTTATCCCGGATATCCGCGCGAAAGCGATCTGCCATCTGCCGCTGACATTATCTCCAACCCGCCGCGTATATTCGAAAGCGCTCTGGTGTTTGATGGGGAGCCGGGCGAGTTTCGTTATTCAGGCGGCGGATATATGATCGCGCAGCTATGGGCAGAAGATGTCTCTGGCCAAAGCTTTGATGCGCTGGCGCAAGACATTTTACTGGGTCCGCTTGGTCTTGACCAAAGCACATTTGCCCAGCCCATTGATGAAACCGCGATTGCACCGCTGGAAATTGTCGGCGCGGATGCAGGCTTTGACATCCTCGATGGTGTGTTTGCTGCTGTTGAGGACAGCTGGCACGATTATCCCGAACAGGCAGCCGCAGGATTTTGGACCACATCTGAAGATTATGCGCGCTTTGTCACCGCGCTGATGGATGCCGCGTCGGGGGAGGAAAACGCTATTCCCTCTGCCATGGCCAAAGCGATGATTACGCCGCAGGTCACTCTTGAACAGGGGCAGGCTTATGGTCTGGGAACGCAGCTTGTTCTGCATGATGATACCGGGACGGCTGGCGATGTCCGTTATGTCTCTCACAGCGGCGCGAACACCGGATATCGCGCGCTGTTTTCCACGCGGCCCGCATCGCCCGATCAGCCGCGCCGGATTGTCGTATCGATTGCCAATACGACCAGCGGAGCCGCTCTGAATGAAGCGATTGTGTTTGGGCTGACGGACAAGTGATACAATTGCTGGCAGGGGCGTGTGCATTTTCCTACGCTCAGGCAATGGGGTAGGGGACGGTGATGTTTGCTGTTTCTCCCATGCAATTTCGCGCCGTTTGTAGGCGGTTTTGGGGAGAGTTTGGCTCTCCCGCGTTTTTATTCCCAGGACCGTGTAACATGCGGTCCATGTCTCGGCTAAGCGATTGGAATCGAACAAAGTTGCAAAAAGCGTCAAGCAAGACGCACGAAGGGGAGAATCAGCCATGAGTGAACCTGCATTTGAGACCATCCTCGAACCCGATCTGCCGATCATCGATCCGCATCATCACCTGTGGGACTTGCGCCCCATGATGCCCATGTTCCCCGAACCGCGCCACCGCTTCATCGAAACTCTGGTGCCAGCGGCCTACTACGCTTTCGATCAATTCAACAATGAGGTTGCAGGAAGCGGTCACAACATCATCGCCACTGTCTTCATGGAATGCAGCGCGTTCTACAACGCATCCTACGGCGATGCGCTGAAACCGGTTGGCGAAGTTGAGTATGTGAACGGCGTGGCGGCGCAATCCGCCAGCGGCCTTTACGGCGATGCGCGGCTGTGCGCAGGGATCATCGGCCATGCCGACCTGACGCGCGGCGCAGCGGCGGGCGACGTGCTTGATGCGCTACAAGCCGCCTCGCCTGCCCGGTTCAAAGGGATACGCCATCAGGGCGCGTGGGATGCGGACCCCGAAGTGCTCGGCGCGCCCTTCCATGCCCCAGCGCAGCTCTACCGCGATCAGACCTTTCGCGAAGGGTTTGGCGAGCTTGGCAAGCGCGGCCTGTCATTCGATGCGTGGATATTGGAACCGCAGATCAGCGATGTCACAGACCTTGCGCGCGCGTTTCCCGACACGCCGATATGCCTTGACCATTGCGGCACTCCGCTGGGCAATGCGAGCTATGCTGGCAAGCTTTCAGAACGCTTCGATGTATGGCGCGATGCGATTGTGGAATTGGGCAAATGCGACAATGTGATGGTGAAGCTGGGCGGGCTAGCCATGCACAATTGCGCCATGCCCGAGGCTGGTCCGGCAGCAGGTGTAGGGTCAGAGGAGCTGGCGGCTTTGTGGAAGCCCTATATCGAAACCTGCATTGAAGCATTCGGGACAAACCGCGCGATGTTCGAAAGCAACTACCCCGTTGACCGGTGGGGCGCGAGCTATCCGGTGCTGTGGAATGCCTTCAAACGGATCACAGCCCACGCGAGCGCGGATGAGAAAGCGGCGCTTTATGCAGGCAATGCAAACCGGTTCTATCACCTTGAACAGCTTGCGTAGTTGCTCATTGCAACCTAATTCGCTCGCAATTCATAGGAGATAACCTGCAATGCCCCTTCCCGCCCCGTTTGACCGCCTTCGCCTGCCCCTGATCGGATCGCCGCTGTTCATCGTATCAGGGCCAGAGCTGGTGATTGCGCAGTGCAAAGCCGGGATCATCGGAAGCTTCCCCGCGCTGAACGCTCGCCCGCAAAGCCTGCTGGATGAATGGCTGCACCAGATCACCGAAGAACTGGCCAAGCACAACCGCGAAAACCCTGATAGGCCCGCTGCGCCCTATGCGGTGAACCAGATCGTCCACAAATCGAACGACCGCGTGATGGCAGACATGGCAACTTGCGAGAAATGGCAAGTGCCGATGGTCATCACATCGCTGGGCGCGCGCACCGAGATATTTGATGCTGTGCGCAATTGGGGCGGCATCACAATGCACGATGTCATCAACAACCGCTTTGCCAACAAGGCAATCGAAAAAGGCGCAGATGGGCTGATCCCTGTTGCAGCGGGGGCTGGCGGCCATGCTGGCACTTTGTCGCCATTTGCTTTGATGCAGGAAATCCGCGAATGGTTTGACGGCCTCGTCGCGCTCTCAGGCTCCATCGCGCACGGTGCCTCGATCCTGTCAGCGCAAGGCATGCGCGCCGATTTCGCTTACGCCGGAAGCGCCTTTATCGCCACCGAAGAAGCCAACGCAGATCAGGCGTATAAGCAAGGCATCGTCGAAGGCGATGCGAGCGGGATTGTCTATTCCAACCTCTTCACAGGCGTGCACGGCAATTACCTGCGATCCTCGATTGAGAAAGCCGGTCTTGATCCTGACAACCTGCCAACCAGCGATCCATCGAAGATGAACTTTGGATCAGGCGGGAACACCAAAGCCAAAGCGTGGAAAGACATCTGGGGATCAGGCCAGGGCGTTGGCGCGGTGAAATCCGTCGGCACCGTCGAAGACATGGTCGCCCGCCTGGAACGCGAATATCACGAGGCGAAAGCCGGAATGATGGCGAATTCTGACTACACCGCGTGGACCTCTGCCTAATTGGCAGAGGCCGCTGTCGCGCCGTAAAGCGTGGCTGCCATGTCATCGAGCGCGGTAAAATCGAAGCCGGTGCCAATCGGATCCCTGCGATTGAGCACAAGCCGGTTGCGCATGCGGCTTTGTTCGCATTCATTAATCAACCGTTTGCGCAGCGCGCGTTGCAGCCATTCGAGCTGGGTAATGGCAAAGGCATTGGCGGCTGCGCGATCATGCATGCATGCAGCAGACCATTCGCGTTCAATGCTTCCCATGCGGGCGATCACAACCTCGTTATACCGTTTATGCGGCCCCCGGTGCAACGGAAGACCCGTGGCGGTTGAGCCCTGCTCAGTCGAGGGAAGCAATATCCCGTTTGCTCTAAAATCGTGAAAGCCGATGGAATTGCGACCAATTTCGTTCAACATACGGTCAAAACAATGCAGGTTGAGTAATTGTAGCGGTAAAAGATGATGGCACTGACTAGACGGTCTGTAATCAGGCTGGCCTCTACAATTTGCCTGCCGAAAAGGAATGGCGCTTCGCCTCCTTTTTCTATGACCTATGTTATAATAATGCCCCTGCAACCGATCTAAAGATGGTTGCACAGCAATGCTCGTGCGTTTCGTATGGCCCCTGTTCATTCATTAATCAGGCCACACTCTAATAAATTTTTGGTTACGAGAAGGTCGCATGATAAGTGGAGTTCTATCAGGACCAGTAATTCTTTCCGGTTCTTCAAGACCACCAATAAGTATCATTTGATTGATAAGTCTAACGCCGAGCCTGGTTGCTGCGACCTTGTCTTCGGATAAAGGAGGCTCAATCCTGATTTCTTGACCGACCCAAAAATCAAGACCAACACTTTGCAAAGCGCCATCCAGCGTTTCGCGAAATGCGGTGAGACCCAGTGCTGGAAATGCCCCGCCTTCGAGCCAAGCCGTTGAAATTGACTCGAAAAACCGGCGACCAATCGCGCTGCCCGATGGCGGCCATACGATGCCGACAATATCATCGAACTGATGGATCATATCGCGCGCCAGCGCTGTCATGCCTTTAACAACCGGCATTGATGCCTGACCGCCCACCAAATGTTCCCCCGGAACAATCTGGACACTTTCCAAAACCGAAAGCGAACCGGTATCATCCAAGTCGAACCGATGTTCGATTGCAGGAATTTCACAGGCAAGACCCGGCGCCAGACCCGTTAAATCGAATGTCAGACCGTTATGCAGCAGCTCAACCCAGGCCGATTCGGTCGGCTGGACAACCTGTGGTTGCTCTTTTCTTTTGAGTGTTTCGCCATCTGTGGAAACCAGATGAAGCGATGATCCTTCGCAAGGATCAAATGACATTGAGACAGCCCGCTGGCTTTTTGCAAAGTCACGAATGGCGAAGCGAGTGGGCCGTTTGCCACGGGCAAACAGCAGGTAAAGGCCTTCCGACGCAGCGTTTGGACTATCTGCGATACCAACTGCCCTTTCCTGTGTAGCGAGCGGCAATTCATTGACACAATGCGGCTCCGTTGCGCGCACGTCTAACGTGTCAATGTTAACATGTCACTCTTTCTCAGACAGGCACATACACTAAAATATGCCGTTGCGCAGTCCCTCAATTAGGCCTTCGCCCAAATCACGACAATTATGTTCTACCTTTTGGGGCAAAGTTTTCGTGGCCAATATTTCCTCAGGCGTTTGCGCAGCAAAATTGACGATCATTTTTTCAGTCACTCTTTTCAATCGCCAGCCAGTGACAATGCGTTCCAACTGGTGATGCGCGCCCTCTCCATCTGATCCCGCAGCGATGACCGAGGCATAGGCGCGTCCCTCTAACTCCCCCAAAAGAGGGTAATAAAGGCGGTCAAACATCTCTTTCATCACGCCGCTCATGCTGCCGAGATTTTCTGGGCAAACGAATGCATATCCGCGCGCATCCAGCATATCGCGCTCGCTCACCATGTCCGCGCGCAGCAGCACAGCGCCGCCATCAGCGGCCCCCGCAATGGCGCGGGCCATCTGCTCGCTTGCCCCTGTTCGAGAGTGCCAGATCACTGCCAGAACGGGTTTGGTTACAGTGTTTTCATCCATACGCTTCGGCAAACCCGATGACCTGTCGATTGTCAAACCGCATGGCTGTCACCCCCTATAGCTTTGCTGTAGGTATGCCTGATGGCTGCACATTCCCTTTCCCATGTTCTTGGCGTCGACAAATCCTTGAATGGAAAGGCATGGCTGTGGCGCGGCGGGAATATGGAAGTTGAAGGCAGCGCGCATGGACTTGAAAAATCCATCGTTGAACAATTGCTGCTCACGCGCGGGGTCGAAGCCGATGATCTGGCGCGGCACGCATCGCCCACAATGCGCGCTTTTTTGCCCAACCCGTCCGAGTTTAACGATATGGATCAGGCAGCAAAGCGCATTGCGGATGCGGTGACTGCGAATGAGCAGATCACCATTTACGGCGATTATGACGTCGATGGCGCGACCAGCGCCGCTTTATTGGTTCAAGTGCTGCGCGACCTTGGCGCGGATGCGGGATATTATATTCCTGACCGCTTGCTCGAAGGGTATGGCCCCACAGGCGAAGCTTTGGTGAAACTCGCTGAGAGCGGCTCCACCTTAATCGTGACGGTTGATTGCGGCGCGATGGCGCACGAAGCGTTGACGATGGCGCGCGATGCAGGGGTGGATGTGATTGTGGTCGATCACCACAAATGCTCCGCCGATCTGCCGCCCACTGCCGCACTTGTTAATCCCAATCGCCTTGATGAAAACGACCTTGCCGCATCGCATGGCCATTTGGCAGCCGTGGGCGTCGCGTTTCTGCTCGCGATAGCCCTGGTGCGGACATTGCGCGCGCAGGATTTCTTTACCGGCCGCGATGAGCCTGATTTGATGGCTCTGCTTGATCTGGTCGCTTTGGGCACAGTTGCCGATGTCGCCGCTTTGCATGGGCTGAACCGGGCGTTCGTATCGCAGGGGCTTAAAGTGCTTGCCCGGCGCGAACGGATCGGGATGGCGGCGCTGATGGATGCAAGCCGGTTGACGCGCAAACCGCAGGCCTCTGATCTGGGCTTTGCGCTTGGCCCCCGGATCAATGCGGGCGGGCGCATCGGCGAATCGACCCTTGGCGTGCGCTTGCTCACAACGCAGGACCGCGAAGAGGCCAAAGAAATCGCGGAAAAGCTATCCCACCTCAACGAAGAGCGCCGCGCCATCGAAGGCGAAGTGCAAGCCCAGGCCGAGGAACAATTGGCCCATCAGCACAATATGGCCGTCCACGTGCTGTCCGCCAGCGGTTGGCATCCCGGCGTGATCGGCATTGTTGCAGGCCGGATAAAAGAGAAAACGGGCAAACCGTCGATTGTCATCGCGCTGGATGAAACCGAAGGCACGGGCAAAGGATCGGGCCGGTCCATCAGCGGAGTGGATCTGGGCGCTGCCATCATTGCCGCGCGCGAGGAAGGTTTGCTTGTCGCAGGCGGCGGGCATGCGATGGCGGCAGGACTGACCATTTCAGCCGAGGCAATCGGAAAGTTCACCGAATTTCTCGACACCCGCCTTGCCCGCGATATTGACCGGGCGCGTGCGTCGATGGCGATGCAGCTTGATCTGTCTCTCGCACCCGGCGGGCTTACGCCTGAACTTGTCTCGACATTGGAAGAAGCCGGGCCATTTGGCGTTGGCTGGCCCGCCCCGCGCATCGCGGTTGGCCCTGTGCGCGTGATAAAGGCCGATATTGTGGGCAAGGATCATTTGCGCGTCATCGCCGCCGGACGCGATGGTAATTCGTTCAAGGCGATAGCCTTTCGCGCGGCCGAAACCGAAATGGCGCAAACCCTTATCCACCGCAGCAAAGGCCGCCAGTTTCACTTTGCAGGCCGCGTCAAACGCGATGATTGGGGCAACCGTCCCGCAGCCGAACTGCACCTAGAAGATGCCGCCTTTGCCGATTGAGCGCGGCTGCACTTTTCCACGCCGCAGCATAAAAACTGACAGGCAGGGCTGCATGAGGGCTTGACCGTAATCGCCGACGCTCCTAGATGCGCGCTCTCGCGATTAGCGTGGCCCCTTCGTCTAGCGGTTAGGACGCGGCCCTTTCACGGCTGAAACACGGGTTCGATTCCCGTAGGGGTCACCACTTCGCTCTCCCCCATACAAATGGCGCAGAGCTGGCGGCGGCAGGCTCTCAGGTGCGGCTCTGGATAAAGGGCGCTTCCCCTTGCGCAAGCTTGGCGATAAAGCGCGCCCATGGGTTTTGGACAATCACTTCCATTTGCCGGTATCACTTTGGCGCTTGTCACGGTCGCAGCCATTATTGCGCTGGATGTTGACCCTGTCATTGCCATTGCGGTTTTGGCGGTGTGGATCGGATCGCTTTTGGTGGCCGCTGGCCGTCCGCCCGAACCGCCTGCGGTTGTGATTGAAAAGCCGTTCTCGATTGAATCGATGCGCGCATTGTTTGAAAATTCGTCCACTCCCGTTCTCCTGACAGATCGCAACACCATCGCGGTGGCCAATCGCAGCGCGCGCAGAATGCTGGGCCAGCACATTATCGGTCAGGACGCGCGCGTCGCCTTTCGCCAGCCTGAGGCGATTTCATTGCTGGCGAAAAACATCAACGGACAGGCCATCGTGCGCGGTCTGGTGCGCCGTCAGGATATCTGGCAAATCAATCGCCACGGCATCGATCAGAACCTTGCTGTGATCGAGCTAATCAACCAGACCGCAGAAGCTGACCTCAGCCGCGCGCACACCGATTTCGTTGCCAATGCGAGCCACGAATTGCGCACGCCGCTCGCTGCCATTTTGGGCTATGTCGAAACGCTGAATGAAACCACTGATAGCCTTGATACCGCCACATCGAAGAAATTCCTGACCACGATTGAACGCGAAGCCCAGCGGCTGCAATCGCTGATCAGCGATCTGATGAGCCTGTCGCGCGTTGAAGCTGAAAAGCATGACGCACCGAGCGAAGAACTGGCTTTGGGAAAACTGGTGGAACGCGCGGCGCGCGATGCCGCAGGATCAGAGCGGTTTGACCGCGTGGTTTTGCAGATCGATCGCAATGCGCAAATCCACGGCGATCGCGGCCAATTGGAACAAGTGGTGCGCAATCTGGTCGACAATGCGCTCAAATATGGCACGCCCGATACGCCTGTCACAGTTGTTTTGGACCGCGCGCCCGATGGTCAGGCGCGGCTTTGTGTGAGCGATGAAGGCGACGGCATCGCGCCTGAACATATCCCTCATCTGACCCGGCGGTTTTACCGCACCGATCCCGGCCGCAGCCGCGCTTCGGGCGGAACCGGGCTGGGCCTTGCGATTGTGAAACACATTGTGGAGCGGCACCGGGGACGGCTCGACATTGAGAGCAGGCTTGACGAAGGAACGCGCATCACGGTGCGGCTGCCTGTTATCGAGAGCGAAAATCAAGGCAGCAGTGACGGCCAGATTGCCGCGCCGGAACCGCAAGAAACGCAGTGGACATGACGTTGTCTTATTTCCTCAACATGAAACGGCCATGGCAGCGGCTTGGCCTTGCCAGAATCGCATGCGGGCAAGGCCGCAAACCGGGGAACTCACACTAAACCATGTCGCCGATTACGCTTATCCTGATTGCCATCGGGCTTGGCCTTGCAGGCTGGCTTGCCGGGCGCGCTAAGGCGTGGAGCTTTCAAAAGGCGAGCCCTGATACGCGGCCTGTTGCCCGGCCTGTCTATCACGCCTGGTATGTAGCGGTGTGGATCGTCATCCCCGTGCTGGCCTTTGTTGCGCTGTGGTCGTTTGTCGCCCCGCAGCTGATCACGCAGAGCGTTCTTGCCAGTCCAGGGGCGCAAAATCTGCCATCCTTCGGATTTGAACGCGATGCCTGGTTGTCAGAAGCCCGCGCGGTCGCCAGCGGCAATGCGCCCGGCGTGTTCAATGATGGCGCAGAGGCACTGGTAGAACCCTTTCGTGAGGCGATAGGGCGGTACAACTGGATCGGCATAGTGATCACTTTGCTGATTGGATTTGGCGGCGGCGCGTTTGCATTTCTGCGTATCCGCCCCGATTTCCGCGCCCGCACACGGGTAGAGCGCACCGTGATGGTCGTGCTGCTGCTGGCCTCGCTTGTCGCGATCCTGACAACATTTGGCATCTTTGCCAGCCTCGTATTTGAAACGGTCCGCTTTTTCGGGATGGTATCGCCTGCCGATTTCCTGTTCGGCACATTCTGGTCGCCCGACCCGATGAGCAATCCTGAAAACCCTGATGGTTCCCGCTATGGCGCGATCCCGCTGTTTTGGGGTACGATCTTTATTGGCGCAATCATCGCGATGATCGTTGCGATCCCGCTGGGTTTGATGAGCGCGATTTATCTCACCCAATATGCCGATCCCCGATTGCGCGCCTGGGTCAAACCTGCGCTGGAAATTCTCGCCGGTGTGCCCACGGTCGTTTACGGCTATTTCGCCGCGCTCACTGTGGCCCCTGCCATCCGCGATGCAGCGCTTGCTCTTGGCATGACGAATGCCTCCACCGAAAGCGCGCTGGCCGCAGGGGTTGTGATGGGGGTGATGATCATCCCCTTCGTCTCCTCAATGGCTGACGATTCCATTGCAGCCGTGCCAAGCGCGATGCGCGATGGATCCTATGCGATGGGCGCGACCAAATCGGAAACGATCCGCAAAGTGCTGTTCCCCGCCGCTCTGCCCGGCATTGTCGCAGGGATCATGCTGGCGGTAAGCCGCGCGATTGGAGAGACCATGATCGTGGTGATGGCCGCATCCACCGCGGCCAATCTGAGCGCCAATCCGCTGGAACGCATGACGACGGTGACTGTGCAAATCGTCAAAATGCTCACCGGCGAAGGAAGCTTTGATCACCCCGCCACATTGAGCGCCTTTGCCCTGGGCTTTGTCCTGTTTCTGGTGACACTGGCACTCAACTTTATCGCCTTGCGCGTCGTCAAACGGTTCCGGGAGGCTTACGAATAAGATGGCTACTATCCCTGCAGACACCGCTGATCTGACCCCCGACCTCACTCGCCCTACCCGCACGCCCGCTTTTGAAAAGCGGCTCGCCAAACGATACAGGTCCGAGCGCAATTTCAAACTGATGGGACAGGGCGCGATCCTGTTCTCGGTTGCGGTGCTGATCTTCCTGCTCGGCAATATGCTGGTCAATGGCATTGGCGGGTTTCAGCGCGCCGAACTGACCGTGCCAATCAACTTTCCCGAAAGCGGTGTGACCGGCGATGAAGTATCGCTGACCGCCCCAAGCGCGGTGCAGACGCTGGAGATGCAGGGCCTGCCCGATGTCGTGGAATTCTACGCCAGCGAAGCCATGGGCGAAGCCGCCGCCGAGCAATTGAGCCGCGATGCCTGGCGCGATGTGGCCGCCGCGCTCGCCGCTGATCCCAGCCTGATAGAGCGGTCGCAAACGTTCTATCTGCCCGCTTCATCTGATCTGGCTGCAGGGCTTGCCGGCGAAGGATCGCCTGAAATGCAGGCTCTCGCGAGCCAGCTCGCAAGCGAGGGCAAATTGGCGGAAAACTGGGATTGGGCTTTCCTGTCGCGATCTGATGCGACCAGCCCGCAACAGGTCGGTATCTGGGGCGCGCTCAAGGGATCAATCCTGACAATGATTGTCACTTTGATGCTCGCCTTTCCCATTGGCGTATTGTCGGCGCTTTACCTCGAAGAATACGCGCCCAAAAACCGCTGGACCGATCTGATCGAAGTGTCGATCAACAATCTTGCGGCGGTTCCCTCAATCATCTTTGGCCTATTGGGCTTGGCCGTGTTTCTGGCGATCTTTCCCAATCTGCGTTCCGCGCCTCTGATCGGCGGGATGACGTTGGCTTTGATGACCATGCCAGTCATTGTGATTTCGGGCCGCAACGCGATCAAGGCTGTGCCCCCTTCGATCCGCGATGGCGCGCTGGCTGTTGGAGCATCGCCCATTCAAGTCGTGTTCCACCATGTCCTGCCGCTCGCCATGCCCGGGATGCTCACCGGCACGATCATCGGCATGGCCCGCGCTCTGGGCGAAACCGCACCGCTTTTGATGATCGGGATGCGCGCTTTTGTCGCCACTCCGCCTGACAGCTTCTCATCGCCCGCCACCGTTTTGCCCGTACAGATATTCCTGTGGTCAGACGAGATTGACCGCGGCTTTGTCGAGCGCACCAGCGCTGCGATCATTGTCCTTTTGCTGTTCCTGCTCGCCATGAACGGCCTTGCCATTTACCTCCGCAACAAATTTGAGAAAACCTGGTGACAGTCATTCACGACAATATGGAAGACACCGCCGCGAAAATGCGCGCGCGTAATGTCTCTGTCTATTACGGCGATAAGAAAGCCATCGATGAGGTTTCGATCGATGTCTCTCCCGATTACGTCACCGCGTTTATCGGCCCATCGGGCTGCGGCAAATCGACGTTTCTGCGGTGCTTTAACCGCATGAACGATACGATCTCGGTCGCAAAGGTGACGGGCAATATCGAATTGGAAGGCGAAAACATCCTCGATGATACGATGGATGTCGTGCAATTGCGCGCGCGGGTTGGGATGGTGTTTCAAAAACCCAATCCGTTTCCCAAATCGATTTATGAAAACATCGCCTACGGCCCCAAAATCCACGGCCTTGCAGAGAAAAAGCCCGACCTGGACGTGATCGTCGAAAAATCACTCACGCGCGCGGGATTGTGGGATGAGGTGAAAGACAGGCTGGAGGATTCCGGTACGGCTCTATCAGGCGGTCAGCAGCAGCGTTTGTGCATTGCGCGCGCGATTGCGGTTGATCCCGAAGTGATCCTGATGGACGAACCAGCCTCCGCGCTTGATCCCATTGCGACGGCAAAGATCGAGGAACTGATCGATGAATTGTCAGGCCGCTATGCCATCGTCATCGTCACCCATTCCATGCAACAAGCCGCGCGGGTCAGCCAGCGCACTGCCTTTTTCCACCTTGGCAAAATGGTCGAATACGGGCCAACCTCCGATATCTTCACCAATCCCATCGAAGAGCGGACCAAGGATTACATCACAGGACGCTACGGCTGATGGCCGATCATACAGTCAAAGCTTTCGATGAAGACATCACCCGCCTGCGCGGCCTGATCGCGGAAATGGGCGGCCTCGCCGAAGTTGCCATTCAGGAAGCGCTTGAAGCGATGATCCGGGGCGATGAGGAACTGGGCGACCGGGTCGTTGCGCGCGACAAGAAAATCGACGCGCTGGAAAGCGAAGTGGACCGCCTTGCTGTGCGCATCATCGCGCTGCGCGCGCCGATGGCGGATGACCTGCGCGAAGTTATTGCAGCGCTGAAAATTGGCGGCGTGGTCGAACGGATCGGCGATTATTCCAAAAACATCGCCAAACGCGTGGGCATGATCGAAGGGCGCGACCGGTTCGAACCGCTTACTTTGCTGCCCGCCATGGGCGAACTCGCCAGCGAAATGGTGCACGATGTCCTCACCGCTTACGCCGCGCGCGATCCCGGTCTGGCGCGCGAAGTGATTGCGACCGATGCCAAGGTCGATGCCTTTTACAACAGCATTTTCCGCAATCTCGTCAGCCACATGGTCGAAAACCCGGCAACTATTTCAAGCGCGGCGCAATTGCTTTTCGTTGCGCGCAATCTGGAACGGATCGGCGATCATGCCACCAATGTTGCTGAAATGGTGCATTTTGCTGCAACCGGCGAATATCCGCCCGAGGAAGATCGCTGAGCCGCAATGGGCTCAATCGGCGCAGGCTGCGGGACGGGTGTGGAAAACTTGGGCGCTCTTATTTCATCAAATTGTAGCCGTAATGAAACATCACACTATGGGTCTTGTCTGATCGAGACATAGGAGCTGCGAAGATTATGTCCGCTGCCAAATTGCTGCTGGTCGAAGATGACCCGGCCTTGTCCGAATTGCTCGAATACCGTTTTCAGAACGAGGGGTATAATGTCCGCTGCACCAGCGACGGGGATGAAGCCATGGTGCTGGCAAGCGAGGATGTGCCCGATCTCATCATCCTTGACTGGATGATCGAAGGCACCAGCGGGATCGAGGTATGCCGCCGCCTGCGCCGCGACAAAGAAACCGCCCATGTTCCCATCATCATGCTGACCGCGCGCGAGGCAGAGGATGACCGGGTGCGCGGCCTGGAAACGGGCGCGGATGATTACCTCACCAAACCGTTCAGCCCGCGCGAGCTCCTGGCCCGCGTCGCTGCCGTGATGCGGCGCATTCGCCCGGCATTGGCTGGCGAAACGATAGAGGTTGGCGATATCCGCCTTGATCCGGTGGCGCACAAAGTTCAGCGGCGCGGGCGTTCGCTCCAATTGGGGCCGACCGAATACCGCCTGCTCAAATTCTTCATGGAAAGCCCCGGCCGCGTGTTCAGCCGCGGCCAATTGCTGGATGGGGTATGGGGCACAGGATCGGATATCGAATTGCGCACCGTTGATGTGCATATCCGCCGCTTGCGCAAAGCGATTGGCGTGGACGGGGTGAAAGACCCCATTCGCACTGTGCGCTCTGCCGGCTATGCCCTAGAGGCGACTTAAGCAAGCGACCTAAGCAGGCGATCTAGGCAGGCGACCTGAGCTCTAGCGGCAAACGCTGACCCAGCGCGCATCCTGATCGAGGTGGAAGTGATCGGCATGCGCGGCGTTGTAATCGGGCGATAAAACGGTTGCGTAAACTCCGCAGGCATCATCGCGGATCTGGCGCAGAAAACGCGCCTCATCCCCCTCCCCGTCCCATCCGCCAAGCAGAGTGATCCGCCGCCCATCGGCCAGCACAAAAGCGGATATGTCGATTGCGTTCGCAGTGGCGTGCTGGCTCCACCCCGCACCTGATCCGGCCCCGCGCATTCTGCGGCAATTATACGCGCCCAGATGCTCCATCCGTACAAGCTCGCTGCCCAGAATATCGCGCGCGGCAGGCTCAACCGACCGCGCTTTCCACATGGCAAGCGCGGCGGCGACCGGGCAAGTGACAGCGGGCGTATCGGGAGCGAGCGGAAAACCGGTAAGCTGCGTGCGATCAGGGCGCGCGCATGGCCCCTCGCCCACAGGCTCCAGCGCTTCAAACGCGATATCGCTGCGGGTCAGAACCGCGCGGCATTCCGGCGTATCATCGCGCAGCGCGACCAGCTTTCGCGCGGTCGCCATGCCAACCGGATCGTTGAGATTAAGCGGCGCCCAAGGATTGTGCTCAGGATGCGCGGCGAGCCAGCTCCACCCCGCAAAGATGATAAGCCCCGCAATCGCCAGCAGTATCAAACGGCTTTCGGTGCGAAAGCGCGGCTTTGCTGTGGCTTTTCGGCGCTTTGGACGGGGTTTGAGCATGAGTGCCTTTAATGGAAATCGCGCGATTTGGGCAAGATGCGATGATTGCGCGGATGGCCTTTCACATTGGGCGCCAAAGCAGAAAGCGCGCCGTCTGCCAAACCGCCGGGCAATGCATCAATATCCTCGCGCACACGCACGGCGTCTCGCCCCGCTGGCATTTTGCGGCCCTGTAAAGGCGCGGTCACATGATCCGCGCGCGCGGTTGGCGCGTTCAGCATGTCATCGGAAAGGCCATACAAGGACGGCGTCGCATCGGTCATATGCTGCGCGATCACATGGATCACCTCATCATCATATTCGACCCGCCCGCGCACTTCCATCAATCGCGCGCCCATCACAACCTTGCGCTGTTTCTCTTTCAGATCAGGCCACACCACCAGATTGATAACGCCCGTCTCATCCTCCAGCGTGATAAAGCACACGCCCTTAGCGCTGCCCGGACGTTGACGGATCAGAACCACGCCTGCGACCTGCACCATGGAGCGAAATTTGCGATTGCGCAGATCACACGCACGCACAAAGCCGCGATCCCCAAGGCTCGCGCGAAGAAACGCCATCGGATGCGCTTTCAGGCTGAGCCGGGTTGTCTGATAATCGGCCACCACTTCTTCGGATAAAGGCATAACGGGCAGCTGGGTGGGCGTCTTTTCCGCGCCTTCATCGCGTTCATCCGCCGCGCGGAACAGCGGCAGATCAGGCCCCGCAATCAGGCTGCGCGCATCCCACAAGGCCTGCCTTCGCGTCAGGCCCAGCGATGTAAAGCAATCTGCACTGGCAAGCCGCTCGATATGCGCAGGCGACAATCCGGCGCGCTCTTTCAATTCGGCGACATCGCGGTAAGGGCCGCGCTCCTCTCGCTCGGCAATCAACTGGGCGGCGATATGTTCGGGCAGGCCGTCGATCTGACGCAGACCAAGGCGGAGGGCGATGGGGGTATCTTGGCTGGTTTGAGTCTGAATGGATGCACTCGGTGCCCACCCGGCTGCGCTAGGCAGCAAGCTGCCAAGCTCCGCTGCCCCTCCCGCATGCGGGAGGGGTTTGTGAGACTTGCGAGCTTGCTCGCTAGTCGCAACGGGGTGGGCATAGGGCTCCCCCATCTCCTCCAAAGTGCAATCCCACATCGACCCGTTCACATCCGCCGGCAGCACTTCCACCCCGTGTTCGCGCGCATCGCGCACGATCTGTGCGGGCGCGTAAAAGCCCATGGGCTGTGAGTTCAGCAGGCCGCACGCAAAGGCTGCGGGGAAATGGCATTTCAGCCAGCTCGACACATAGACAAGATGCGCAAACGATGCCGCGTGGCTTTCGGGAAAGCCGTATTCGCCAAAGCCCCTGATCTGATTAAAGCACCGTTCGGCAAAATCGGGATCATACCCGCGCGCTACCATCCGCCCCACCATCATATCCTGCAATTCATCCACCATCCCGCGCGATCGAAATGTCGCCATCGCTTTGCGCAGCCGGTTGGCCTCGCGCGAGGAAAATTTGGCCGCATCCAGCGCAATCTTCATCGCCTGTTCCTGAAAAATCGGCACACCCAAAGTGCGCTCCAAAATGCTGGAAAGTTCATCAGGCGGACCATGCTGGGGCGAAGGCGCGGGGATTTGCACCTGCTCTGCACCCCGGCGGCGTTTCAGATAGGGATGCACCATATCGCCCTGGATCGGGCCGGGCCGCACAATCGCCACCTGGATTACCAGATCGTAAAAGACGCGCGGGCGCAGGCGGGGCAGCATGTTCATCTGCGCGCGGCTTTCCACCTGAAACACACCCAGAGAATCGCCTTTGCGCAGCATCGCATAGGTTTCCGGATCTTCGCGTGGAACGCTGGCGAGCGTCAAAGCGCGGCCATGATGCACCTCAAGCAGATCGAGGCATTTCTTGATGCAAGTCAGCATGCCCAGTGCCAGCACATCAACCTTTAGAATGCCCAGCGCTTCGATATCATCCTTGTCCCATTCGATAAAAGACCGGTCCGGCATCGCGCCATTGCCAATCGGCACCGTTTCGGTGAGCGGATTTTGCGTGAGGATAAATCCGCCAACATGCTGCGACAAATGGCGCGGCATCCCGATCATCTGCTCGGTCAATTTGAGCACGCGGCGAAGATGCGGATCATCCAGCTTCAAGCCGATATCCTCGACATGCGCTTCGCCAATTTCGCGGCCATGCCCGCCCCACACCGTGCGGGCGAGCGCGCTGGTCACATCTTCGGACAGGCCCATCGCTTTGCCCACTTCGCGGATCGCCATGCGCGGGCGGTAATGAATGACCGTTGCCGTCAGCCCGGCGCGGTGGCGGCCATATTTGGCATAGATATACTGGATCACCTCTTCGCGCCGTTCATGTTCGAAATCGACATCAATATCGGGCGGTTCCTTGCGTTCTTCAGAGATAAACCGATCAAACAGCAATTGGTGTTTGGCAGGATCCACGCTGGTGATTTCAAGGCAATAGCAAACGGCCGAATTCGCCGCAGACCCGCGCCCCTGGCACAGAATGGGCGGATCAACTTGCCGGGCAAAATCGACAATATCCTTGATCGTGAGGAAATAGCGCGCAAGATCCAGTTTCTCGATCAAGGCCAATTCGCGCTTCAGCGTTTCGCGCACCGTTTCGGGCACCCCGTCGGGATAACGCCGCGCTGCCCCTGCCCATGTTTCGCTGACCAGATATTGCTGCGGCGATTGATCGTTCGGAAATATCTCCTCGGGATATTCATAACGCAGTTCATCCAGCGAAAAATCGCACGCATCGGCCACTTCGCGCGACGCCCGGATGGCATCGGGCCAGCGGGCAAACAGGCGCTGCATTTCCTGCGGCGATTTAAGGTGGCGCTCGCCATTTGCACTCAGTTTCAGGCCTGCTTCTGCCACGGTTGTCTTATTGGCAATCGCCGTCATCACATCTTGCAAAGGGCGGCGTTCGGGCGCGTGGTAATGCACATCATTGGTGGCCAGCAGACGCAGATCATACGCTGCGGCCATGCCCGCCAGATAATCAATCCGGGCGGCATCATCGCCGCGGTACAAATAGCTGGCGGCAAGATGGCGCAAGGTCGGCAGCCCGGTGGTCAGATGCACCAGCAGATCGGGTAAGGCCCCTGTTATTGTGTCCTGCGCACCCTCCCCCTCCAGCGGAGTGACATTGCCGGGAAAGGCGGGGCCCGCAAAAGCAGGCTCCCCAAAAGCAGCCCACCCAAAAGCAGGAATCGTAAAGCGCGCGCTCAGATCATCAGGCGGCAGCGCGATCAGCTGCACATCCTCGCTATGGCGGGCCAGCATGGACAGGCTGACCGCGCACACGCCTTTATCCTGCCACTCCCCCTCCAGCGTGCGCATTCGCCCTTCGCTGATAAGCTGGCACAGCCGCCCATAAGCGGCCCGGTTGCGCGGATAGGCAAGGAAAGCCAGCCCCTCGACCGTTTCAATCCGGGTGCCGATCACTGGGCGCAGTTTGAGCGTCTTTGCCTCAGTATGCACGCGCACTACGCCTGCAAAGCTGTTGGCATCGGCCACTGCGACCGCATCATAGCCAAGCGCGCGCGCGGTCATAACCAGGTCAACCGCATCAGATGCCCCGCGCAGAAAGCTAAAGCAGCTCACCACGCCAAGTTCGACAAACGGCGCGCGCGCTGGCGGCTCAATCAGATCAGGATCGAGATCAAGCGTGCGTTTGTCAGGGGTAAGCGGCGTGTCAGGCATATTCAGAGCGAGCGGGAGTGGGCCTCCGATAATTCAGAAAGACGCGCTTTCACCGCCGCCAGATCGCGCGCAAACAATTGCGCCTGCTGCGCGCGCGCATCGCCATCGAGCCGCAAAAGGTAGGAAGGGTGCGCGGTGATCCACAATTCGCTGCCATCATCCAGAGCGATGGGCGCGCCGCGTGCACGGGTGATGCTGATGGTTTTGCCCAAGAGGCCGCGCGCCGCGCTCGCCCCCAGAGCCAGCACGATGCGCGGTTTCACAATCGTGCGTTCCGCTTCAAGCCACCAGCGGCACGTGTCGATTTCCTTGGCCGTGGGCGACTGGTGGATGCGGCGCTTGCCCCGCGCCTTGAACTTGAAATGTTTGACCGCATTGGTGAGATAGGCCGCATCGCGGTCAATTCCGGCGGCTTGCAAATGTTCATCCAGCAATTGCCCTGCTGGTCCAATGAACGGACGGCCCGCCACATCTTCTTGATCGCCGGGCTGTTCGCCAACGATCATTAGGGGCGTGACGGCAGGCCCCTCACCCATCACCGCGCGGGTGCCGCAATCCGCTATTGCGCAGTCCCGGCACGCGGCTATCCCCGCGCCGATCACGTCCAGCGTTGCAGGCCGCTCCCTCGCCTCGCGCGCGCCTGCGGCCACCATGCCAGCCTCACGCGCTTGCGCGCCTGCAATAAGCTCGGGGATCAGCTCAGCCTCGGGCATGTTCTTCCAGTATTTCTTGGGCATTTCCGCCAGCATCGCGCCCACTTTCAGGCGCGCGGGATTGAAGATTGAGGAATAATACGACTTCCACAATTCCTCCACCGGATCGCCATCAGGCGCGTCCTCTCGCCGCGCTGGCCCGCTTTCGCGCATGGTGGTCCCATCCCAGTGCAAACAGCCGCGCGGGGTCAGGATCGACCAATTCATATTGGCAAAGCGGCGCATAAAGAACCCGGCATTGGCGCGCACAATGTGATGATCGGGCTCAAACCAGGCGACATAATGCGCGTCTTGGGTTTCTGGGCCACTCTCATCGCGCACTTCGCGAAAGCGGACAAAGGCGTGCATTTTATGGCTGTCCCGGCGAACAGATTTATCCAGATCTTCTATCCGGCGAACATCCCGGTCCGCCTTATCCTCCATAATCCGCGTGTTCGATTGGAGCCGCCACAACATGCGGTAGAGCAGGCCGAACCGCTCTGGATCAGAATGCAGAGCGGCATTCTTTGCAAGGGCCATAAACCGTTTGGAGACGCGCACATTTCGCGCATCTTTACCCGGAACAGGCAGGCGCTTTTCGCTGCGTGAAGGCCCTTCCAAAGCGAACAGATCACCCGTCCCGCCCGGCTCCACCCAGCTCACCCTGTCGGGCGGCACATCACACTGGATCAAAGCGCGCGTCCGTTCTCGCCAGAAGGCAAAATCATCAGGCTGCGGCATATGCACCGTATAATGCGCGCCGAGCGAGACGTTTTGCATGACGGGGTTTTGGGTTGTCATCGGCGGCTCAGAAAAAAGGTCTCGCGCAGAGGGCGCAGAGGAGAAGAGAGACGCAAAGAGATCATGCAAGCGGCAAAGCCGCATCTTTGCCAAAAGAACCCGTCTGAAAGCAGCATTGCAGAAAATGAACAGGCCTGCGGCGCGCGCAACATCTTCGCGTCTCTGCTTGCTCGGCGTTCTCTGCGCGAAACAAAGCCCATCAAAACAGCTCCAGCTGCTCAGATTTGGGCGCCAGCAGGCTGCGCAGATCCGCCCGGTCCGTCAGCTGCGTGGGCCGCCAATCCAGCGCCACCAGAAACGGGCGCACTTTGGCGATCGACTGGGTAAGCTTTGCCACATCATCCAATCGCAATGTCCGGTGCCTACGCGCGCGCAAGATCCGCCCCACCGCAACCGTCCCCAGCCCCGGCACACGCAGCAATTGTTCTTTCGATGCGCGGTTCACATCCACCGGGAAATGCGCGCGGAATTTCAGCGCCCAGGCCAGTTTCGGATCGATATCGAGCGGCAAATTGCCATCTTTATCCGTCGCCTGGGCCACCTCGCCCGGCGCATAGCCATAAAACCGCATCAGCCAATCGGACTGGTACAATCGGTGCTCACGCATCAAAGGCGGACGTTTCAGCGGCAGCACGGCAGAGGCATCAGGGATCGGCGAAAACGCGCTGTAATACACCCGGCGCAGGCCAAAATTGCCATACAGCCCGGCCGCTCGCCCAACGATATCGGCATCATTGGCACCGTCCGCCCCCACAATCATCTGCGTCGATTGCCCGGCAGGGGCAAAGCGGGGCGCATGGCGAAAGCGTTTGCGTTCATCCCTCGCTTCAACAATCCGCGCCTTGGTCTGAGCAATCGCGCCTTCGATCTGGTTTTCATCCTTGTCAGGCGCGAGCCGGCTTAAACCCTGGCGCGTGGGCAGTTCCACATTGATCGACACCCTATCGGCAAACAGCCCCGCCTGCTGAACCAGTTCCGAGTCTGCCTCGGGAATGGTTTTGAGATGGATGTAACCGCGAAAATCATATTCCTCGCGCAGGATACGAGCCGCTTCGACCATTTGCTCCATCGTGTGATTGGAGCTTTTGATGATGCCCGATGAGAGAAACAGCCCCTCAATATAATTGCGCTTATAAAAATTGAGCGTGAGGTCCGCGATTTCCTGAGGGGTGAAACGCGCGCGGCGGACATTGGAGCTTTTGCGGTTGATGCAATAGTGGCAATCGAAAATGCAGTGATTGGTCAGCAGCACTTTGAGCAAAGAGATGCACCGTCCATCAGGCGCATAGGCATGGCAAATACCCATCCCCTCGGTCGAGCCAATACCTTTACCGCCAAGCGAGTTTTTCTTGGCCGTCCCCGAAGACGCGCACGACGCATCATACTTTGCCGCATCGGCAAGGATTTCAAGCTTTTGTCTGATCGTTTGCTGAGCCATGGAACCTCTATGTTCCTTTTATGTTCTCACGCAAAATTCTTCAACTGCAAAATTTGCACACGTGCGGGAACCAGCCGCAGCATGCATCGTTTTTGAGACACGGACCGGGCCCCTCTGGCGAGCAATCCTGCTCGTGATGTCGGACGTAAATCGCGGCACAAATCGCCGCTTTTGCAAAGGGGACCAGACAAGATGTTCCCTTGTAAGGGAGTATCCAAATGAAGAATTCAATTACCCTGTCATTCCTCACCGCAAGCGCCGTCGCTCTTGCAGCATGCGGCGCAAATGACGCCGCTGGCGCTGATGCCGACGGTGCAGAGGCTGCTGTCAGCCCAATCACCGCCGAAGAAGTTCAAGCGGCACAAGCAGCCTGGGGCGAAGGCATTGTGAAAATCGGCAAGGTTTACACCGATGAAGGTGACTACCGCCAAGCCGCCACCGATCACATCAACCAGTTTTACGCCTATGAAGACAGCGAAACAGTGCTGTTCAAACCCACTTTGGCAGCCGAAAACCAGTTCCGCGGCACATTTGATGGCGCATTGAGCTACTTTGTCGGCACCGAAGGCACAGAAGATAAAGGCTTTGCCCTTGCCCCCTACACCGCCGTGCGCTGGGACAATCAAGGCACCGTTATCGACAAGGACGGCGACAAAGCGGTTGCGATGGGCAATTATCACTTCACCGGGCCCGATGGCGCTGACACCAAGGTCGAATACACATTCGGCTATATGAAGGATGATGACGGCAATCTGAAAATCACCGTCCACCACAGCTCACTACCGTATAACCCCGGTTGATAGCCACGCATAACGAAAAGGCCGCCTTCTCAGTTGAGAGGGCGGCCTTTTTCTATGTCTGACAGTGTTTTCATAAGCCGCTTACAGCTTGCGGCTTTTGTCCTCAGCATCGGGCATCAAGCGGCCGCCCTGCGTTGCGCGCAAGTGATCAAGCACGCCTGCATGCATCTCCCCTTCAAAGGAGACGCCTGCATATTTGCCATCGACCCACGCAACCGTACCAAGCGGCGCGTTGACACTGCCCACTTTGAGTAGGATGCGATCACCAATTTCGGCGAAGCCTGCGCTGCCTTTCACTTTGCAGCCGCCTTCGGAGATATCGATCAGATCGACATAGATGACGCGCGATTGCACCCGGCTTTTAACCATCAGGCTAAGCGGGTGACGCTCGGCAGAACGGGGAATCGATTGCATATTCATAGCCGCCTGATTGCACAAATTGGTAAACGATCCTTAAGCGCTTGGATAAGAATTTTGTGCAGTGCCGCCAGCGCGCGCCTTCTGGAGGGTGCACCAGAACTCAAGGTCGGCGTCCGGTTATAGGCGAGTAATCGGGGCGGCGGTGTGGCTGTTATTGGGGGTGAAAGCGGACTATCTGTGAACGGATAAGGCTTGGTTGCGTATAAGCGCGGACTCCCAACCGGAAGTGAAATTTACTCGCCACACCCATCGTCACTGTTGCAATCAAGGGCAATGGCAGCGACGCCGATACCAGCGACGAGGAGGACGACACCTCCTGCTATGGCTGCGCCTCTAAGTGCTTTCTTGCCAGTTGAGCGTTCGCTTCGTTCGCCCTCGTTTTCCTGCTCCGAGTTACCATTTGCATAGAGTCGGAAATCACTTCTCAACATGCGACCATTGAGCAGGAAACGAGGCCTATCTTCGATAGTCCAAGACAGCATTGAGCGACGCACATTGCGGCGTTCTGGCCAGACCGTATTAGGATTGGAAAATCCGTTAGCGTTTCTTCGACGTAGTTGAGCGGTTTCAACCGTCAGATCAAACCGCGGGCTTCCTTGGGCGGTGTGCGCACCACCTCCGAATGGAATGGTTATTCCGACGGTTGCCCTAGTTTCGATATTTCCAATCTCGTTGACATTCCCAACCGGCTGGGCGCTGGCTGGAAGTGCCGCCAGGAAGAAGGCGCAGGCAATTGGAAATTTGGAGGTTTGAGTGTTCATTCTTTTTCGTTCCAATCTACACTGAACTTTCATTCACTTGCTGCGAGCGAACTCTTTCGACGTTAATCTTATTGGTGGGGTAGTGCAAATATCCGCAACTGGGTCGCAAGCCGACTGTCCGCTTTCACGCCCAGCCAAGGTCATCCCTAAGCCCCCAGCCCCTGCAAGTACCATTGAGGCTCTCCGCCGCGGCCATCGCCTGATTGTCCGTGGCGATAGATCCAGTATCGTTGCCCTTGCGCATCCTCAATCCGGTAATAATCGCGCAGGCGCGCTGTTGATTTTTCCCGCCACCATTCAGGCGCGATGCGTTCCGGTCCTTCCACTCGCACCACTTCATGCACAGCGCCGCGCCAGCGAAATCGCTGCGGGTAATCATCAGGCGATATATCCAGAACCGTGATCCGTTCGGGCCTGTCGAGCATTTTAAGCGGTCTGGCGCGCTGTTCATGGCTTTGCTCGCCGGTGTGGGGGCCAGTGTTCGGGATCGGGTCCAGGGGGGCTGCCACTTTTGTGATCGTTCGGGCAAATGGCTGGGATAAGCCACGGGCCGGCGCACCGCATCCGGGCCAAGCCGCGCTGTCAGCCGGTCAACAAACCCCGCCAGCGATGTGCCGCAGCGTTCGGCTTCTGCCTCGACATCTTTTTGGGCCATGGCCACAGGTTCTGACCAGCTCGCGCGCAATCGCACCGTCTCAATCCCGAAACCGGCATCAATATTATCAAGCTTTTCGGCAAACAGGCGCAGGATGTGATCGGGTTCGCGCGTGGCCGCTGCCAGTTCAAGGCTGCGCACAATCACTTCGCCATCAATCCGCCACAACCCCAACTCAAGCCGCCGCGCACCTTCGCCGCGCGCTTCCAGTTCGCGCGCCAGATCGCGCGCCAGATCGCCCAGCACTGTATCAAGCAAAGTGCGGTGACGGATCGGTTCCGCCAGACGGCGCTGCACCATCGGCAGGGTTTGCGCCGCAATCGGCAGCAGCGGTTCGGGCACGCGGCCCAGCAATTGGTCCAGCCTGATAAGCGGATTGGCTGATGGCGATTTGCGATTGCGAAACCGGCGGTGCAGCGCATCGCGCGCCTTTGCACGGTCATACGATGACGCGCCAGAAATGATCGCGGCAAGGTCTTCAAGCCGTTTCAGCCCTAACCGTTTGAGGACTGTCAGCACATCGTCATCCAGCCTGAGCGCGGCCACCGGAAGATCGCCCAAAGCGCGCATCATCGGTTGATCGGGCGCGATGATACGGGCGGAAGGCGGGCCGAAATGCGCCAGCGCCCAAGCCGCGCCAGCAGTGGGCGCAATGGCCGCTCTGGTGGTGAGTTTGCGCCGGGCAAAGACGGCCTCAACATCGGCCAGCACGCGCTCTTCCCCGCCAAACAGGTGAGCGGCAGCGGTGATATCGACCAGCACGCCATCAGGCGGGTCAAGCGCGCTCCACGGCCCCCAGCGCTGCGCCCAAACGCACAGCTTTTCCAGCAGAGCAAGATCGCCTGCCGGGTCTGCCGGAGCGGTCTGGATAGCAGGGCAAAGAGTGCGCGCATCGGCCAGCATCATGCCTGCGTGGACACCAGCGCGGCGGCCAGGCGCATTGACCGCCTCAACCCGCAAACCATGCGCGGTCTCGGCGATGAGAGCGGTTGGGGGGAGAGCTGTGGGGGGAGAGCTGTGGGGGGCGGCGCGGTGGGCTGGGGCGTGGTAGGCGCGCGCGCACTAGGAGCCGGACCAATAGGACCGTGCGTGGTTGGCGGCAGAGCGGTGGACTGGGGCGCGGTGGGGGACGGCGCGGTGGGGGACAGGCCAATAGGGCCGCGCGCGGTAGGCGGCGGCGCGGTGGGCGGTGCAGCGGTCGGGGGCGTGGTGGGAGAGCGCGCGGTCGAGGGCGGCGGCGTGGTGGGGGGCGGCGCAGCGGGGGCCGTATCCGCCCCCTCCCCCGCCTCACATCCGAGCGAAAGCTGCCAGCGATCGACCGACAGTTGCACGAACCAGATAGCGAGAATGCGGCGCGGCGCAGCCTGGCGTGAGTTCGCCGATATTGGGCCTGGGGATGTTGGATTTTGGCATGTTGGATTCGCGAATGTTGGATTCGCCAAAATCGGGATCGCGGGCAATAAGATGCCCGGTGGAAAAGTTGGTAAAACCGGGCTCTCCAGCATGTACTTCATCATCTTGTAAAATCCATTTTCCAGGCAAATACCCCCTCGCGCGAAACAATTCAGCCTGCCAGGCAGGCGGTCCGGGAGCGTGAAAATTCACCCCTCTGATCTGCGAAAAAGCCCTTGGACGGGGAGCGGAAGGCGCGCTGCAAACCCGCCAGCGCATCCGCGCCGAAGACAGGTCAGCCTCCGCATCCAGCCGCACCAGCCACAGCGGAACACCATGCTTCTGCGCTGTCAGGCTCAACCGGCGCGAAGCGGTGAAATCAAGCGCGCGCGGATTGCCGACAACTTCCCCCATCACGCAAGCAAGATCGCGGCATTTCAGCCCTTCCTCCAGCGCAAACAGAACATCTTTCACCGTCTCCGCTTCGACATGGATCACCCGGCTTTGCCAAGCGCGCGGGAACCCGTGGAGAAAGGGCCGGCCGCTGCGCTGGATTGCGCGCGCTTCCTGCACCCACAAGATTGGCCGGTGGTTTTCCGCCTCTGCCAGGGAGGCACCGCCTAGCTGCGGCTTGCGCAGGAAATCGCTCGCCAAACACAGCGCCGCCCCTACCCCGCTGGCATTGTTGGTGCCTGCGAAAACCTCATTATGCAGCGCCTGATCAGCCAGCCCCGGCTGCCAGCGCCCCTCCCGCTTTCGAGCAAGCGCAGTGGCATCTCTGGCAGAATAGCTAACAGGCAAACGCAGCGACAACCGCGCAGAAGCGCCCCTGCTTTTCGCGCGCAAGGGAACAGGAAACGGATGAAGCGCATCAGCGCCAAAGGAGCGTGCTGGTTGTGTCATAGGAACGGCTTGAAAGACTCACGAGAGTCCTATCTGTTCCCATTATGTTCCACACATGGCAAGCGATTGCAACGGGATTATCGCCCCCAATCGCCGCCAAAAATCAGCCGCCCAATATTTGCGGGAAAAGGCCTGTGACCAAAATGGTCCCCACCGCCAGCGGGCATAACCACGCGATCAGAAACCGCCACACATTCAACCAAAAGCCAGACAATCCCGTCTTTTCTTCGACCAATCTGCGATCCGCGCGCCAGCCTACAAAAATAGCCGTGAAGAACGCTCCCAAAGGCAGCATAACTTTGCCTGTAAAGCCATCGACCGTATCGAGAATATCCGTCTCTGCAAACAGCGGCCAGAAACCAAGCAAGCGCACATCTGCCCACACGTTGTAGCCGAGCAAACACGCAATACCGATCAAAAACGCTGCTCCGCCAAACACCAGAGAAGACTTAGTCCGGCTCCACCCCAGCTCGCCAATTCCCCAGGCAGTTGGGACTTCGAGCAGCGAAATCGAACTGGTCACCGCCGCAACCAAGATCAGCACAAAAAACAAAAATCCGATCAGCGCGCCAGCAGGCATCGTCTGGAACGCAAACGGCAATGTCTGGAACACCAAAGTCGGGCCCGCTGCTGGATCAAGACCAACGGCAAACACAATCGGGAAGATCATCATCCCCGCCAGCAAAGCCACGCCGGTATCAGCAAAAGCAATCGTCAAGGATGTAGGCCCAAGCCCGCCGGACCCTTTGATATAAGAACCATAGGTAATGAGCCCAGCAACCCCCAAAGACAGCGAGAACAAAGCCTGTCCTAGTGCCGTGTTCATCACTTGAGGGGTTAGTTTAGACCAGTCAGGCGTGAACAGAAACGCAACCGCATCGCCCATATTGCCTGCAAACGCACCGTAAATGGTGATGCACACCAGCAGCACAAAGAACATTGGCATAAGCACAGTAGCGGCGGTCTCAATCCCCGATCCAATACCGCGCGCAACGATAAAGAGCGTCACGCCCATAAAGACGAAATGCATCGACAAAAGCAGCACAGGGTTGGCAAACAAGTCGCCCATGCGGCCCTGAATAGCTTCCTGGCTTTGCCCCACCAACGCACCGCGAAGAGGATCTCCGGCGAAAAGAGCGCTGACAAAATCACCGCCCATCACACCTGCATAATAGAGCACCCACCCCGCAACCACTGAATAGAACGAGACGATGAGAAACGCTGCGATAACGCCCATCAAACCAAACAGCGACCATTTGCCAGACACGCCCGATTTTTCTGCAACCTTGCGGATAGAACTCACCGCGTCATCTTGACCGGTGCGGCCCAGAAAAATCTCTGAGATGACAAGCGGAAGACCAAGCAGAAACACGCAGGCGACATAAAACAGCACAAAAGCTCCGCCGCCATTTTCGCCGGCCAGTGTGGGAAACCGCCAAACATTCCCCAGCCCAACTGCTGCGCCCACAGCCGCCAAAATGAACGCACTGCGCGATGACCAGCCTTCGCGTGCTGGTGAACCGGATGCTGCTACCATGTTTGAAAAGTCCCTTGTAAAGCGCATCCCCGGCGCGCTGTCCCGTATCCTGCCTTCCTGCAAGAAAATTGCGCCCGCGCCAAGAGCCAATGCGATTGCGTTCCTGCGCCTTTCCTAAGCGCCCCCAGACACGACCTTTGCCTTTGCCGCAGCCCGCCGCTAAACGCTTCACCCATGTCGACCACATTCGAGCTCGATACGAGCACCAGCAGAGCCAACCCCACGCCCAAACCCATGCGCCGCCTGACTGTGCCGCGCATTCGGGCGCGCAAAAAGGATGGTGTGACCGAGCAGCCGCTGGTTATGCTCACCGCCTACACCGCGCGTCAGGCGCAATTGCTGGACGCCCATTGCGATCTGCTTTTGGTGGGGGATTCGCTGGGGCAAGTGATTTATGGCCTGCCCTCCACGATCCCTGTAACCCTTGAGATGATGGCCAATCATGGCGCTGCAGTTGTGCGCGGTTCGTATCATTCCGTCGTCGTGGTTGACATGCCATTTGGCTCTTACGAAAGCTCGCCCGAACAGGCATTTGAAAGCGCGGCATATCTGCTCAAGGAAACCGGCGCCGCTGCTGTCAAACTCGAAGGCGGCGAAGCGATGGCACCGACTGTCGACTTTCTCAATTCCAGAGGCATCCCGGTCATGGGTCACGTTGGCCTCACCCCGCAGGCAGTTAATGTGCTGGGCGGCTATGCAGCGCGTGGGCGATCTGACAGCGAAGCAGACAAGATTGTCAGCGATGCCATCGCGCTCGATCAGGCTGGCGCATTTGCGATCGTGATCGAAGGGGTTGTCGAACCCATCGCTATCACTGCAACCAAAGCGGTATCGTGCCCCACTATCGGCATTGGCGCGTCGGCCCAGTGCGATGGGCAGGTTCTGGTTACCGAAGACATGCTTGGCATGTTTGAGCGTGTCCCCCGGTTCGTGAAACGTTATGAGGACATTGCAGGCGTGATCGACAAAACCGTGGCAAGCTACGCGGCAGAAGTGCGCGAACGGTCTTTCCCCGGTGAAGATCAGACTTATCAACCCAAAGACTGACCCTTTCAAATTCTCTCCAAAAGAAAGCTGATTTGCTGATGCAAGTGCTGATGCGATACTACTTCACTTCGCTGCTGTTTACCGCAGCCTGCTTGGGACTGGCCGCATGGTATGGCTGGGCCAGCACAGGCACAATAACGGGCACATTATCGCTGCTATGGATCGTGATTGTGCTTTCCATTCTCGAAGTGTCGCTCAGTTTCGACAACGCTGTCGTCAACGCGACCGTGCTGCGTGATATGGACCCGGTTTGGCAACAGCGGTTCCTCACCATCGGCATACTGATCGCGGTGTTCGGGATGCGCATTGTTTTTCCCATCGCGATTGTATCCATCGCTGCGAATATCGGCCCTATACAAGCTATCGAACTGTCGCTGGGCAACCCCGAGGAATATGAGCGCCTCGTCGCCAGCGCACATATCGGCATTGCAGGATTTGGCGGAGCATTCCTCGCCATGGTCGGGCTGACCTTCTTCTTTGAAGAGGACAAGGACGTTCACTGGATCGCGTCAATCGAACGCGCGATCAGCAAATTTTCCACCGTCCCTGCCATTGAGATCGGTCTTGTCTTGGCGCTACTTTACGGAGTGTCGACCCTTTTGACCGCTGACGATGCTCTGACATTCCTCACTGCGGGGTTGCTTGGCCTTGTCACTTACATCGGCGTCAATGCGCTGGGCGCGCTTATCGAACAGCGCGAGGCTCGCAAGAAAGCCGCCGGCGAGATTGTGCGTTCAGGTCTTGGCGGATTTCTCTATCTAGAAGTGCTTGATGCAAGCTTCAGCTTTGACGGGGTCGTCGGTGCCTTTGCGCTATCGAACAATATGATCGTGATCGCGCTCGGGCTGTCTGTGGGCGCGATGTTCGTGCGTTCAATGACAGTGCACCTGGTGAGAACCGGGACTTTGGCGCAATATCGTTATCTGGAACATGGGGCGTTTTGGGCGATCATCGCGCTTGGCATCATCATGCTGGTGTCAGCACGTTATCACATTCCCGAAACGATCACTGGCCTGTTGGGCGCGACTTTGATCGGGGTCTCGCTGTGGTGGTCGATCCGCTACAACAAACGCCATCCCGAAGAGGCAGAGGGCACGATCTGACCCTTCAGGCGGCTTGCTGCCTAAAATGCGCGGCGAGCGGAGCTGCAAACACCAATTGCAGCAGGTGATACAGCAGCAAGGGCGCGATCACAAAACCGGCAAGCTCGGGCGGAAACATGATGGCAGCAAGGGGCGCTCCAATTGCTACGCTCTTTTGCGCTCCTGCAAAAAGGAAGGCGATCCGATCAGCGCGCGGATAATTCAGCATCCCGCTCACCGCCCAGCATAGTGCATTGGCTGCCAGCATAAACACGGTTGAAATTGCGACCAGCAGCAACGCGCTCATCGGCGTGAACATGGTCGCGAGACCTTGCTCAATCGCGCTCGAAAAGGCGGCGTAGACAAGGATCGCAATCACACTGCGGTCAAGCCATGCGATATTGGTCTTGCGAGCGGTCACCCAGTTGTACGTCCATCCCTGCACCAACTGCCCTATGACAAATGGCAGCAGCAGGATCAGACCAATCCGCTGGATTACCTCATTGCCTAGCGCGCTTGCTTCCCCTCCGCCGAGCAATGCGAAAAGCGGTGCGGTGACAAATAAACCTGCGATATTGATAAGCGCCGCGCCAACCACGGATAAAGCAATATTGCCGCCTGCCAGCGTCGTGTAACTGGTGGCTGACTGAATAGTGGACGGCAGACATCCAAGGAACAGAAACCCCAGCGCAATCCTGGGGTCGAGATACAAGACTGCAAATTTTGAGAGGCCCAGCCCCGCAAACGCCATTGCGCCAAACACCCATGCCATCAAAGGCGCGAAGAAACGCCAATTTGCAAAACCCGCCAGGATTTCAGAGCGCTTGATCCGCATCCCGTTCACCAAGAACAGGACGAACACCCCGCTATTGGCGACCCACTGCGCACTCTCGCGTTGCTCGCCGATGGCAGGCCAAATATTGGCAAGCACAATCGCTGCCAGCAGCATGACAATCATGGGATCTGAAAATTTGGAAAGCAGGCCTCGCATCAGGCCAAGTTCCTTGCAGCGCGTTTATGATTTTGTCGAGCCAGCCCGGGCTAATTGCGGACCAGCTTGGATGGACGCACAGCTTGCAGCAAAGCTTCGTATCGGGCCATAGCATCATCGTCACCCATCGCGCGCGCCGCATCAATCCGCATCGTCAGCACGCTGTGGCCCTGACCCGCACCAAGCGCAATCGCATAATCAGCAAGCAGCGCACAGCGCTCCCATTCTTCTTTCGCGAATGCGCTGCGCAGCACCGCGACTACCGCATCAGCATTACGCGGATCGCCCAAGGCATAGCGCGATAGTAGATTGTCCGCCGCTCGGTCTTCGCCGGCGCTGCGCAAAGCTGCGACAATCTTGCGGGCCATAGGCCATGGACGGCGCACTCGCGCGCTTTCGCTGTAATTGTCTAGGGCGCGCGCGGCATTGCCCTGAGCCAGAGCCGCATCCCCTGCAAGTGCAAGAATATCAGCCGACTGATCAAATCGCTGCTTTAATTGCGCCGCCTGCGTACCCGCCGCCGCAATCTCGCCGGACGCTATGGCCATGCGGATTGGTTTGGTAGGCGCTGGCAGGTTTCCACCAAGCACCGCTTCACTGGACAGCACGCCCCAGCCTGATTTTTGATCCCGATATGCTTTGGCGATCAAAGGCGCTGCAGCTGCGCGGTTTCCCAGCCTCTCATGCGCGCGGCCCACCAACATGGTGAGATAAGCAGAGGCATCGGGCTGCTCGATCGCTGGGGTCAGTTCTTCGATCAGCTTTTCATCCCGGCCCGCTTGCCACAAAGCCCGCGCATACAGTTCACGCACTCGGCTGTTGGCCGGCTGACGTTTGGCAAGCTGAGCAAGAGTTTCGGTCGCAGTATCGGCATTGCCCTGCTCCATATCGATAACGGCGCCCAGCAGCATAGCAGCCGGGATGCCAATCTCCCGCCATTCGCTGCGTTCCAGCAGGCTCTGCGCCATCACAGGCTCGCCAGCGCGCGCGGCCAGGACCGCCTGAAGATAGAGTGCCTGATCGTTTTCTGGTTCAATTTCGGCAAGCTGCCGCACCACTTTCAGCATTTGCTGGTTCTGACCAAGATCGCCTAAAGTGGCAGCGTATTCCCCCACTGCTTCAGCATTTGTTGGGTCCGCTTCAACCGCCGCTTCAAACCAAATCAGGCTTTCATACAGGCCATTGGCATCGCGGACCAATTGCCCGCGCATCAAAAGTGCAGGAGCATATCCCGGCCCCAGCTCAAGCGCCCGGTCAGCCGCCGCAATCGCGCTAAGATGTTCCCCGCCGCGAAAGCGCAGCCGGGCGATTGCCACCCAGACCGCGGGGTTTTCAGGATTTCCAGCGCGCGCATCATCCAGCAAACGACCCGCTTCTGCCAGATTGCCATCACGCATTTCAGTTTCAGCCGTGCGGATGGTCAGCGCGACCTCGCTGTCATCAGCCTGCTGCGCTGCGGCGGGCGGGACCAGTTCGGCCTCGTCAAACGAGCACGCAGCTAAGCCCGCGGCCAACAATACAGCGGCGATGACGCCAGACGGCAAAGAGACAGATTTACGCACTAAGGTCATATTGCTTGAGCAGATCATACAATGTCGGACGGCTGATCCCCAGCAGTTTTGCAGTGCTGGAAATGTTGCCCTCACTTCGGGCCAAAGCATGGCGGATAACGCGCCTGTCCGCCTGTTCGCGCGCAGCTTTCAGGTTGAGCACTTCGCTGTCTTCTTCATCGTCTCCGCCGAAATCCAGATCCTCTGCATGAACCAGTTTGCCTTCTGCCATAATGACCGCGCGCTTAACCCGGTTTTCCAGTTCGCGAACATTGCCTGGCCATTCATGCGCGTCAATCGCGCTAAGAGCATCGGTGGCAAAGCCTGTGACCGACGGGTTCATTTCCTTTGCAAACCGTTTGAGGAACGCTTTCGCGAGCAAGACGGCATCGCCATAGCGTTCCGCAAGGCCGGGAATGCGCACGACGATTTCCGCGAGGCGGTAGAACAGATCCTCGCGAAAGGTGCCCTCACTGATCATTGTTTCAACGTCTTGGTGGGTAGCGCAAACGATGCGCGTGTCCACCGCGATGGTTTTGCGCCCGCCGATCCGCTCAATCGTGCGTTCCTGCAAAAACCTCAGCAATTTCACCTGCAAAGGCAGCGGAATATCCCCTACCTCATCAAGGAATAACGTGCCGCCGTTCGCGCTTTCAATCTTGCCTTCGGTGGTTTTGACAGCCCCTGTAAAAGCGCCCTTTTCATGGCCGAACAATTCGCTTTCGAGCAAGTTTTCCGGGATCGCAGCGCAATTGATTGCAACAAACGGTCCATCCGCGCGGTCGCTGACATCATGCAAGCCTTGGGCCAGTAATTCTTTGCCCGTACCGCTTGCGCCAAGCAGCATGACTGACACGCTCGTCTTCGAAACCCGCTCGATCGTTCGGGCGACTTTCATCATTTCAGGCGCGCCCGTAATCAAGCGGCCCAAGACCGTGTTGTCTTCTGCTGCGTGATTGACGAGGCGGCGGTTTTCTTCTTCGATCTGGTGCAGATTGAATGCACGCCGCACAATCAGGCCCAGCGCGTCAATATCAACAGGCTTCTGGTAGAAATCATACGCGCCCCGCTCAATCGCCTGCAACGCGCTTTCGCGTGCGCCATGGCCGCTCGCGACGATGACTTTGGTGTCAGGCTTTAATTCCATCACCGCATCCAGCACCGCAAAGCCTTCGGTTGTGCCATCCGGGTCAGGCGGAAGCCCAAGATCGAGCGTCATGACCGCCGGCGTTTCGCTGCGCAGGGCGTTGATCGCGCTCTCGCGGTCGCCAGCTATGACAACTTCGAAATCGTCATAGGCCCATTTCAGCTGTGCCTGGAGACCTTCATCATCCTCCACCACCAGCAAAGTGGGTTTCTTATTGGTCATTATGCAACCTCATTGGAATGTGGGGGTATTGGGTTTGGATTTGTAACGGGCGACTGCATTTGCTCTTCAGCTTGCAAAAGCCCAGCCGTCTCTGCGAGAGGCAGCGAAATGGTGAAGCGTGTGCCCAATCCTTCGCGCGATTCCACCGCGACCCGGCCGCCCATCGCTTTGATCATTTCGCGCGCTTCAAACGCGCCAATGCCGAACCCGCCCTGTTTGGATGAAACGAACGGCTTGAACAGACCTGAGCGAACGAATTCAGGTGTCATTCCCGATCCTGTATCGACGACATCGAGCAGCCCCGACAAACCCTCTTGCCGCACGTTGATCGCAACAGGTGCGCCAGCCTCACTCGCATCAACCGCGTTTTGCACAAGGTGGATGAGCGCTTGTTCCAATGCTTCAGGATCGGCAAGCACCAGAACTTCTGCGCTTCTGTTGACTGTGACGGGATGCCCTTGCTCAAATCGCCCCCGCAGAATGCGCGCGATTTTAACGAGATCCGTTCTCACTGGGGCTTTCGCCTGCCCCGAACCGTAACGTCCCAAACGCGCCAGCAGCGCTGTCAGTTTATCGGATGAATTGCGCAAGGTAACCAGCATGTCCTTGCGAAAGGCGGGGTTGTCAGCGTGCTTTTGCGCATTGGTGGCAAGCAGCGACATCTGACTTGCGAGGTTCTTGATGTCGTGCATTACAAAAGCCATGCGGCGGTTAAATTCATCAAAACGGCTCGCATCCATCAGCGCTTGCTGTCCCGTCTGCTCTGCCAGATAGCTGGCAAGCTGTTGGCCAGCGACCCGCAAAAGATCAAAGTCTTCCCAATCAAGACGCCGCTCAATCCGAGGCCGCGCAAGAACAATAGCGCCAACCAATCGGTCAAAGTGAATTAGCGGGACGAGCGCCCACGCATCATTGGCCTGCGTCAGCCACGTGGGAACATGCGCAAGCTCTCCATGCCGATCAATCCCGCTGCGCGTCTCGTCCAGATCAAGAATGTGGCTGTGACGCTCCAATAAGGTGGACAGGTCATGTGGGCCAGCATTGGCCGGCACCTCGATGGTTGCCCAGTTCCACCGCGCCGTCAGCTCCAGCTCGGCCTCTTCATTGGGCGTTAGAAGCAGCCCGGCGGGGCTCTCTGTAATGTCCGCAATCGCTTTGACTGAGCGTTCGTGAAAACTCGGTCCATTGCTAGCGCTGCGCCCCATAGTGTGAGTAAAGCGCAGCCATTCCTCACGGTAATCATAGCGGTGCTGGAACAGATGTTTGGTCGCAGTAACGCGCAGCCACGCGCGCAGTTTTGGCGAGGGAAGCCAAACAATCGCAAAGAGCACGGCCAGCACGATGAAAACAATCTGACTGGCGCGCGCAATATCGCCGCCCAGAAAGGCTAGCGAGCGCGTTATCATTACCATCGCAAGCAGATAACTGCCAATCACCAGCAGCGATAAGGTCTGGAAGGTCACCGCGCGCGAGGGGTTGAAATTGCGGCTCGCGCTTTTCGCGCTGGAACCGAATGCCAAAGCCAGTGTAAGGACACCGCTGACAACCGTCCTCAGCGCACCAAGCAATGCAGGCTGTTCGCCCACCAGATAGGCCAGTGTGTAAAGGTTGAGGTCAAATGCAAAGATGCCCGCCAGCCCAATAGCGCTCCAGCGCAAAACACGGCGCGACCCGGCTGCTGCGCCGACATACAGATTGTGCAGCAACACCAACGCGCCAATTGCCACCAGCATCGAAAGCAATGTGCCCGCTTCGAATACCAACGCGGAAATCTCTCGCACGCCGGTCATGCGCTGATCGATAATGACCAGAACGGGCTGGAACAGCTGCACCAGCGCAAGCGAGATCAGGACGGGGCGCGTCGGCTTCAGACTTTCATCGCGCCCGTCGACCGAAAACAGACGAAAAATCACGGCGATCATGGCGAGGTTGCGGCAGGTTTCCGCCAGCATTGTGGCCGGTTCACCAAAACCCAGGGATGCGCCCAAAACGCACCACAAAGCCGTCATAAAAGCCACTGCCATTGCCGCAGCGCGGTCAACCCGTTTGCGATCTCCGAACCGCACAATCCACAAGGCGGCAGCACCACTGAAGACGGCGCCCGCTATTGCGCAGGCCGTCGCCAAATCCAAAGGAATGCCGAACGCGCCAGTCATCACCGCGCGCCCTCAGGCCACAGGATAACGCGCACGGTTTGCAGCAGAATTACAAAATCCAGAAACGGGGTGTAATTCTTTGCGTAATACAGATCATATTCGAGCTTTTTGCGGCTGTCTTCGATTGACGCGCCATACGGGTAATTGATTTGCGCCCACCCCGTAATGCCCGGCTTTACCATATGCCGCTCGCTGTAGAACGGGATGTCTTTTTCCAGATCGTTGACGAACTGCGGAACTTCGGGACGCGGCCCGACAAAGCTCATATTGCCTTGCAACACGCTCCAAGTTTGGGGCAATTCATCAATTCTGACTTTTCGAATAAAGCTGCCGATGCGCGTGACGCGCGGATCGTCTTTCTCTGCCCATTTCGCCCCGTCTTTTTCGGCATCGGTGCGCATGGAGCGCAATTTGATCAGCTCAAACGTCTCACCAAACAGTCCAACGCGCTGCTGACGGAAAAATGCAGGGCCTTTGCTGTCCAGTTTTACCAGAATGGCGAAAATCAGGATCAGCGGGAAAGTGAGCGCCAAAAGCAAGCAACTGGCCACTATGTCGAACAATCTTTTGGCAGCGCTGGAGAACATACGGCCTGACGAAAACCCATCGGAGAAAATCAACCAACTCGGATTAACCGTTTCAAGATCAACACGCCCCGTTTCGCGCTCAATAAAGCTAGAGAAATCATTGATGTGAACGCCCTTGGTCTTGAGCCGTAGCAAGTCTCTTAAAGGCAGAGCCTTGCGCCGCTCCTGCATGGCGAGAACAACTTCGCTAACGCCCAAATTTTCAACAAATTGCGCCAAATCATGCACGGCTTCGCGCGGGATCGCTTCAGAAACACCTTTTTCGCTTTCGCTCATCGCGATGAACGACACGGTCGTAAATCCGCTCTCCGGTCTTTCGCTAAGCTTGCGCAAGCGTTCCGCCCGGTCACCTGCACCCAAAACCATCACGCGTCGCTTGAACGCAGTTGAGCCGAGGAAACTGGTCAACAACAAGCGATCCACCACCAGGACTAACGTGGAAAAGCCCATCGAATACAGCAATGTGGATCGCCAGAACGTGCTTTCCGGCAGGAGAAAATCAATAAATGCAAGCGCGATGATACCGAGGCTGATCGCCACCAAGAGCCGCGCGCCTGCAAACCGCAAAGAGCGAAGCGCGATCGGCCCATAAACTCCCACTGCAATCATCGCGAGCCACACCACCACAGCTGAACCGATAATCGGAACCCAACGCTGGGTCAGTGGCCCGACTTCCATCTCAATCTGATAGGCTCGCAAATGCCACGCCGCTTCGCTTGCGAAGATCAGCAGGACAAGATCCAGCAGGCCGAGAAGCAGCACAGCATGAGGAATATAGTGTTTGAACAGTCTGATCATTGGTCTGGTGCGACGCTCACGAGGTTTGTTATTAGCGTGCCTAATAGGCGGCACTGTTTAAGTGTCGGTAAACTTTACACCCTTGTAACATGGCTGTGAAGATGCACGTTTCGTTAGGTAAAATGTGCGCTAAATCATGTTGCAGGCTAACGCTTTTGGCGTCGCCTATCGCTGCCCGCAATCCGTTCGGGTGATGGAGTCAGGCAATCCATGCGTCCGCAGCGGGGACAGCCGACACCCAGCGGCAACGCATCATCGCGGTCAAGCGATACGCCGCGCGCCTGTGCCAATTCACCCGCAAAACGCGCCTCAAGCCCCAGTACGATCGCTTTTCGAGCAGAGCAGGCAACTCCGTCAACTTCGACAGTGCGCGCCATGGTGAACCAGTGTTTGGGCGATGCCTCCCCTTCGCCAAAAGTCACGGCTTGGGTAAGCAAAGTGCCGCGACTTTCAAACGCTGCGTAAGGCGCCCAGGCAGGCCATCGCGCACCATCAAGCGGATACAGCGCTCCGCTCGCCCCGGCTGTATAGGACACCATGCGCCCTGTTCTGCCAAACCGCGCACTGAAAAACGGTAGGCCGCGTTCACCCACCCTTTGCAGCGTTGTGAGGCGCTGTGCCACTTGGTCAAAGCTGGAAGCGAACCGGCGCTGGAGGATGTTCACATCATACGCCGTTTGCTCGCATGCTCTTAGAAACCGCCGATACGGCATCAACAAAGCGCCCGCGACATAGTCAGTCACATGCTCGCGAAACTGATCATAGGCTTCATCAGAGCGCAAATTGGCACCCGCGACTAGCGCCTCAATCTCGTCTCGCATTTCAAGACTGCCAATCTGGCGGGCAATTTGAAAGCGTCGGGCAGCGCCCGGCAGCATCTCGGACAATTGCAATTGCCGGGCATGCAGATCGAGCCTGTGAACGATGCCCGGCATCACTTCTGTTGGCAGCACCCTGACCGACAGCTGGTGCTTTTCGCGCAACCGTTCGCTTAGCGCGGCGCTGATATCGCCGTGGGAAAGGCGGAGAGTCTCCGACAAAGCTTCAGCCGAGTGATCAAGGTCGGCAAAGTGGTTTTGCCACCGCTCGACTGCCGATCGCGCCTCTGCCAGGGGATCTTCTGATCGAACCGATGGTGCGCCTGCGTTGTCATAAAGCCTTGCAAAGGCAGCAGCGGCTTGCGGCGCGGCAGCGAGGAATTCGTGCACTTCTTCCCGGTCAATCCCCAGATCAGTAAAGCGCTTGTCCGCCAATCGCCGCGCCAATCCGTCCGCACCGCCTATCGATTCGTCTTCGCGCAAGGATCGCGGATCAAAGTCGAACCGCTCTATCGTTTGCACCAGAACGCGCGCAGAAACAGGGCGCTGGTTCCGCTCTATCAGGTTGAGATAGCTGGGAGAAATGCCCAGCGCATTGGCCATTGCAGCCTGAGTGAGGCCCTCGCGCTTGCGCAATCGGCGCAATGCAGGACCAGCAAGAAGTGCGTTTTCAACCATGCTATCTTTGTAAATACATTTACAATCTTACACAAGATTAACGCCTGATTTGCCGATATCGACAAGATATCTTGTAACTTTCTCTGTTTCGCTGCGCTGCAACAGTCCATCAGAGCCTCATTCACTCCCCAGAATCAGATAGGAGATCTCCCATGACTTACACTCAGCAAATCACACAAATGCGCGAACTGGTCGATGCAAACGGCCATGCATGGCGCGCGATCGATCCTGAAAGTGCGGCTCGCATGGTTTTGCAAAACCGCTTCCCCACCGGGCTCGATATTGCGAAATACACTGCCAAGATCATGCGCGCCGATATGGAAGCCTATGATGCAGATCCCGCCAATTACACCCAGTCGCTGGGCTGCTGGCACGGATTCATTGCTCAGCAGAAGATGATCTCGATCAAGAAGCACTTCGGCTCCACCAAACAGCGCTACCTCTACCTTTCCGGCTGGATGGTGGCCGCCCTTCGCAGCGAGTTTGGTCCGCTTCCCGATCAGAGCATGCACGAAAAGACCAGCGTTCCCGCGCTTATCGAAGAGCTCTACACCTTCCTTAAGCAAGCTGATGCGCGCGAGCTTGGCGGCATGTTCCGCGATCTCGACACCGCTCGCGAGAACGGCGATGCTGTTGAAGCCAAACGGCTTGAGAACGCCATCGACAATTACGAAACCCACGTCGTTCCCATAATTGCTGATATTGATGCAGGCTTCGGCAATGCAGAGGCAACTTACCTTCTTGCCAAGAAGATGATCGAAGCGGGCGCGTGCGCTTTGCAAATCGAGAACCAGGTTTCGGACGAGAAACAGTGCGGCCACCAGGATGGCAAAGTCACCGTTCCGCACGAGGACTTCATCCAGAAGATCCGCGCTTGCCGCCACGCTTTCCTTGAAATGGGCGTTGATGATGGTGTCATCGTTGCCCGCACCGATTCGCTCGGGGCCGGCCTGACCAAGCAGATCGCATTCTCCAAAGAGCCCGGCGATCTCGGCGATCAGTACAACGCGTTTATCGATTGCGACGAGGTTGACCCTGCAAACGTCACCAATGGTCAGGTCTTCATCAGCCGCGATGGCAAGCTGATGTCGCCCAAGCGTCTGCCTTCGAACCTGTTCCAGTTCAAACCAGGCACAGGCGAAGACCGCTGCGTTCTGGATTGCATCACATCGCTCCAGAACGGCGCCGACCTGCTGTGGATCGAAACCGAGAAACCGCACGTTGAGCAGATCGCGGGCATGGTTGACCGGGTGCGCGAAGTCGTCCCCAATGCCAAGCTTGTCTACAACAACTCGCCCAGCTTCAACTGGACGCTCAACTTCCGCCAGCAGGTGTTCGACGCATGGGAGCAGGCTGGCAAGGACGTGTCCGCCTATGACCGCGCTGGCTTGATGAGCATCGACTATGACGGCACCGATCTCGCAATTGAGGCTGATGAGCGCATCCGCACTTTCCAGTCTGATGCAGCGAAACGCGCTGGCATCTTCCACCACCTCATCACTTTGCCGACTTACCACACCGCCGCGCTCAGCACCGATAACCTTGCCAAGGAGTACTTCGGTGACCAGGCGATGCTCGGTTACGTCAAGAACGTGCAGCGCGAGGAGATCCGTCAGGGCATCGCCTGCGTTAAGCACCAGAACATGGCCGGCAGCGACATCGGTGATGATCACAAGGAGTACTTTGCCGGTGAGGCTGCCCTGAAGGCAGGCGGCAAGGACAACACCATGAACCAGTTCGCCGCTGCGTGATCCGCAGCGGATGGGAACCAGTTCGCCGCTGCATAACCCGCAGCGGATGGGAACCAGTTTCCCGGTTCCCTGCCCAGTTGGAGAGGGGGCCCGCAAGGTCAGCGTAAGACTGGCCTTGCGGGAACCGAACTCGTCCGTCATTAGCTTAGACACCATCAAGCCCGAATACGGATGACGACCGGAGAGACACACGATGAGCGATACCGATACACCGAACCGCGAACCCTCACGCGCTCGCGCGCTGCTTTCAACGGCTGACATGAAGCTGCTCCGCCGTGCTTTGGAAAGCCACGCCCGCGGGACCGAGGATCGCGAAGAGCTTGCCAAGATCAACGCATTGCACCACCGGCTGGGCACTTACGTGCCGTCTTCCAGCTAGCATTGCGCGCATACCACTTGGCACACCAGTTCTCCTGGGGAGGAGAATGCGGCCGTCGAAGCAGGTGAACCCCCTGCTTTGGCGGCCGTTATCGTATGGGCGACTCGCCCGCGTTCGCAGCCTTTGCCGCTCCAATCCCAACATCGCAGCATTACAAGCACTTAGCTGAGACATGGACCGCATGTTACACGGTCCTGGACCAATAAAGTCACCCGCCCAAAACAGGCCAGAACGGGCACACAAAACCGCGCCGAAAATCCGCTGAAACAAGGCATCGCAAACCATCCAGCGATGCTGCCACAATCCGCAATATGTAGGAAAGCGAAGGCTGCGCTCGAACCGCCGCCAAAGCCCTCACCCGCCGCGCTATAGCCCGTAGAACAGCACCAGCAGGATAGACAGGGTCGTCACCATCAACACCACCAGCGGCACGCCGGTGCGGATGTAATCGGAAAATTCATACGACCCTTCGGACATGATCAGCATGTTTGTCTGGTAAGCAATCGGGGTCGCATAACACAAATTGCACCCGAACAGCACGGCCAGCACCAATGGTTCAGCCGGAATGCCCAATTGCGCCGATATGCCAAAGGCGATGGGCGTGCCCACAGTCGCAGCGGTCGCGTTGGAGGCGAAATTGGTAATGAAAGTCACAAACGCCATCACAGCCGCCAAAACCAGGGCAGGCGGCAAATAGACCAGCCCCAGCGATAAAGCCTGACCAAGCCAATCCGCAGCGCCGCTTTCATCAATCACGCGGCCAATCGCGATACTGGCCGCAACCAGCACGATCACTTGCCCCGATAAAGCCCGCCCCACCCGGTCAAATTTCACGCATCCCGTCACAAACATCAGGATCGATCCAGCCAGCGCCGAAATCGCAATAGGGAACAGGCCAATCGCCGCTGTCGTGACCGAAAACGCCATGATCGCCGCAGCCAGCAACGCCTTTGACCGGCGCGGCAATTCGCGCGCGCCATCCAGGATCAAAAGGCTGTCATTGCGGGCGAAGGTTTGCAGATCTTCATCAAGCCCCATCACCAGCAGCACATCGCCTTCTGCAATACGCAGATCGCCGCCATCGGAATATTGATCTTTCTCGCCCAGCAGCCGGTCTGGCCGGTGAATGCCCAGCACCGCAACACTGTAAAGATCGGCAATGCCGGAACTGGGCAAAGTGCGCGTGATCAGGCGGCTATCGGCAGTGACAGTCATTTCGTAAACCATCACGTCTTCATCCTGCGCGGACGCGGTGCGTTTGATCCGGTCAAGCACCCAGCTGGGAGCCAATTGCCCTTTCAATTCGCGCGTTGCATCCTCGAGCGCGGTATGGCTGCCCGAAATGTGCATTTGCTGAAGCGGTTGCAAAACGCCCGTCAGTGCGCCGTGCAGGGTAATTCCTTTCGGCAGCTTATCGACGATATCGGCCATTTCCATACCGGCGAGCGAGGACGTGTTGCCAACCCGCATGCGCGTGTGAAACTGCCGCTCTGTCGCCTGCGCCTCGGTGCGGTTATCCTTTAGCAAGCGCGGCATCACCAGCCACATATACGGCAGCGCCACCAGTGCGGCGAGCAGCACAATCGGCGTAAAATCAAACACACCCATTTGCCGCATACCCAGATCCACCGCGATGGAAACCACCAGAATATTGGTCGAAGTGCCAATCGTGGTTGCCAATCCGCCAATCAGCGATGCGGCATTCAACGGCATCAGCGTTTTGGACGTCGCCATCGCGCCGCGGTGCGCGAGAGCTGCGAAAATCGGGATCATCAACACCAGCACAGGCGTGTTGTTCACAAACATCGAGAGCAGCAGCGTGATGATCAGCGATATGAGCAAGCCCAATTGCAGGTTGAACTTGAACAATCGCTCCAAAATGCGCGCAGCAGGCTCCAACGCGCCTGTCACGACCAGCCCCCTGCCCATAATCATCAGCGCACAGATCGTAATCAGCGCGTAATGGCCAAACCCGCCAAAGGCGAGCGCAAGGCCGTCGGTTGGGCTTGCCTCCTCCATCAGGCCGGTTTCTGGATTGAGCGTCGGGATCGGGAAGAAATACAGCCCCACCGCAATCACCGCGATCGTCAGCAGGCTGATGATCTCAATCGACATCCGTCCACGCGCAAAGGCAACGAACATCGCGACCGTCACGGCCATTGCGGCCATTGCGTGATAAGAGGGAAGGTCCAGCATAAGTGTGCAATTCCCGATGTCTCAGCAGATGAGCCGAATGGCAAGCGGGTTTTTGCGTTTACCGGCCCAATCGGGGGCCAATATCATTGGGTTCTTGCCAGTCGCGCCATCGAGCGCTAACAGCGCGGCTCCCGCATGCAGGAGTGCCCCTGTGGTGGAATTGGTAGACGCGCTCGACTCAAAATCGAGTTCCTAACGGAGTGCCCGTTCGAGTCGGGCCAGGGGCACCATTCTCAGAAAATGTGAGAATGCGTTTTTGTTGTTGCTCACCCATCCGGGCGAGCATCCTCGGTGCAATTCCTTCATTTCATTCCGGGCACCTGCGGACGCGCGGTCGCGCTTGCGGTCGCAGGCGCGACCGTGCGCCGCAACACAGAAGTTAGATAGCTCAAGATCGACGCCGCAGGCGGCGAAAGGCCGACCGGCCGCCCGCAGCGGGGCCGCAGCGCAGCGGAGGCCATCTAGCGAGGACGCTCGCCCGGATGGGCGAGCGCAAGACAAACTAACGCAGCGATCCAGCCAAAATCTTGTGCAATTTGGAATGCAGCGCATCATTCGCGGCCAGCACCTGTTTGGAATGCACAGGCTGAGACCTACCGCGATAATCGGTCACGAAACCGCCTGCCTCGCGCACCAGCAAGCAGCCGGCTGCCGTGTCCCAATCGTTCAATCCGCTTTCCCAAAAGCCATCAAAGCGCCCCTGCGCCACATAAGCCATGTCGAGCGACGCCGCGCCAAATCGGCGAATGCCCGCAACTTCGGGGCCGATAGCGCCGAAAATCCGGCTCCATTCGGCAAAGTCGCCGTGCCCTGCAAAAGGAATGCCGGTCGCAATCAGAGCATCGGACAAATTGCGCCGCGCTGACACCCGCAGCCGCGCATCCTGCAACCATGCACCGCGCGTCTTTTCAGCCCAATAGGTTTCATCAAGGATCGGATTATATATAACTGCAGCAGTGACTTCGCCCCAACCCTTGCCATCAAGTCTAGGTTCCTGCACCGCGATACTGATCGCGAAATGCGGTATACCGTGGAGGAAATTGCTGGTCCCATCAAGCGGATCGATAATCCAGCGCGGTTTGCCCTCATCGCCTTCGATAATGCCCGCTTCTTCCAGCACAAAACCCCAACCGGGCCGCGCATTGAGCAATTCATCATAGAGCGTGCGTTCGGACCGCATATCGGCTTTCGAGACGAAATCGGCAGGGCCTTTGCGGCTCACCTGCAAATGCTCAACTTCGCCAAAATCGCGCCGCAATCGCCCGCCCGCTTTGCGCGCCGCGCGCTCCATCACGCGGATCAGGCCTGAAAACATGCTCATCGTAGATCAGCTCGCCTTGCCGACATAGGATTGTTCGTACACGTCAACGATAATGCGTGTCCCGCTGGCAATATGCGGCGGCACCATTATGCGCACGCCATTGTCGAGCACGGCAGGCTTGAAACTGGACGAAGCGGTCTGCCCCTTCACCACCGCATCAGCCTCGACGATTTCCGCCTCGATTTGCGCGGGCAATTGCACCGAAATCGGCTTTTCTTCCCACAATTCGAGCATTACCTGCATACCATCCTGCAAAAACGGACGCGCATCGCCCAGCAGGTCGGATGGCAGCATGATCTGTTCGTAATTCACCTGATCCATAAAGACGAGCATGTCGCCATCTTCATAGAGGAACTGATAATCGGCAGTATCAAGGCGAACCTTCTCCACCGTGTCAGCGCTGCGAAAACGGACATTGGTTTTGCGCCCATCCTGCAGGTTCTTCATTTCGACCTGCATATAGGCGCCGCCTTTGCCCGGCTGCGTGTGCTGGATCTTGGCAACTTTCCAGATGCCGTTTTCATATTCGATGATATTGCCGGGGCGGATATCGACGCCGCTGATTTTCATGAGAAGTCACGCTTTTTTCAGAAGTGGATGAGCCCGGCGATAAATCCGCAAAAGCTCGATTGTCACGCCGCATAGACCGATGGCGTGGCGACAGCAAGGTTACCCTTTTTAGACATGTAAATTGGTGTCTTTCCTGTGGTAACCACTTATTCACCCTGATATCAGGCTGTCCAAGGGGATTGGACAGAAAAACCATGCAAACTCGATATGTTATCATGCTGACAGCGGCGGCGGCCGTGATCGCGGGATCATCCGGAAACATGCTTTCAGCAGAGGGGCCGGTGCTCAAACCGATCCTCGCCAGCGTGCAGGGAACAGAGGCGCAGGCGGCAACGCCATTGGCAGAAGGCGGCCCCTTGGGCACCATGCCGCATGGCCGATATCAATGCGCCCTGCCCGGCGATGCTCAGGGCCGCGCGATCGAGGTCACAGAGGCGGAAAGCTTCACCATTTCGCAAGCCTCCAGCTACACCAATGAAGACGGGCGCGGCATTTATCTGATGCGCGGCAAATCGCTGACATTCACACGCGGCCCCAAAAAGGGTGAGAATTTCAAGCGCATTGGCGAATATCAATTGCAGCAGGTGAAAGCCGACGGATCGCTCAGCAAATTGATCTGCACACGGCTCGGCGGACGGGCTTAATCGCTTTTCGTTGCGGCTTTGATCGCAGCGGCAAAATCCGCGACCGCTTTTGCTTCATCACCGTTCCACACTCCGCCTGACACAGCGAGGAAATCCGCGCCTGCTTTTACCAGCGGCGCGCAATTGGCAGGCGTGATCCCGCCGATGGCGACCAGCGGTATCTCAAACAGCTGCGTCCACCACTCTACCAGCTCAAGATCGGGCGTTTCCGCATCATCCCCCTTATCCTTGGTGGAGGAAGGAAAGAACGCGCCGAACGCGATGTAATCGGCTCCTGCCTCGCCTGCTTCCATCGCCAGATGGCGCGAGGCATGGCAGGTCACACCGATTTGCACATCGCGGCCCAATTCCTCGCGCGCTTCTCGAGCGCTCCCATCGCCCTGCCCCAGATGCACGCCATCTGCGCGCAATCGTTTGGCCAATGGCACGCTATCATTCACCATAAAGGCGCAATCATAACGCGCGCAAATGTCCTGCAAAGGCTCTGCCAGACGCGCGGCCTCATGCTGGTCTACATCTTTCACGCGGAACTGGAATGCCGTGACCATCCCCTCGCCTGCGCCAAGCGCACGTTCGAGCCGGTCAGGAAAATCCCCGCCCACGTCGAGCGGGGAAATCAGATACAATTGAGTAGCAGGTGTCATCACCTGCGCGCTTTAGCCAGCAACGCTGGCCGCTGCAATCTGGTCAATCGCTTTACCCAAAGCGCCATCAAATTCGCCATCCGACTGGCCTTTGCGCAGGTCCTGCAACAGCCCGCGCGAAAAGCTTGCGATCATGCCGGGGTTCTTCGCCAGATGCGCGCACGCATCATCGGTCGAATAACCGCCCGAAAGCGCCACGACGCGCAGCACGGCGGGATGCTCAATCGCGGGGGTGTAATGGCCAGCCTTTACGGGAATCGACAATTTCAGCATCACTTTGCGCCCCTGCGGCAGGCTATCCAAATGCTTCATGATTTCCGCGAGCAGAATGTCTTCGCCCGCTTCGCGGTCATCAGCGGTGATGTCATATTCCGGCTCGAGCATTGGCATCAGGCCTGCATCCGCGATCTGGCCGCCCACTTCGAATTGCTGCGCGACAATCGCGGCAATTCCGTCTGCATTGGCCGATTTGATGACTGAGCGCATTTTGGTGCCGAACATGCCGTGACCCACCGATTTTTCGAGCAGTGCGGGCAGTTTGTCCAAAGGCTTCATCAATTGGACGCCGTTCTCTTCATCGGCAAGCCCCTGATCCACCTTGATAAATGGGACAATCCCGCGCGCTTTGAGCGCGTCGGCTGTGGTTTTGCCATCGACCATGCCGTCCATGGTTTTTTCAAACAGAATGGCGCCGATGACCTTGCCGCTGGAAAAACAGGGCGAGGTGATGACCCGGCTGCGCATTTGGTGAATTTGGCCGAACATTTCCTCATCACCTGACCATTCGCCATCATCAACGCCGTATCCGCGCAAAGCTTTGGGCGTGGAGCCGCCCGATTGATCGAGCGCTGCGATGAAGCCTTGTCCTGCGGCAATCTTTGCGGTCATTTCTTCGGTGTTCATGGCTGTCCCTCGTGTTTTCAGTCTGTCTGGTTTTGTCTTTAATTTTCGTAGGCCCTAACGCGCGGAAAATGGCGCTGCAATTGGCCACAAGTATAGGCGCAAAGGGGCTTTGGAGAGGGCAATCAGCCCAATGGGTTCACGTGCGGGGTGAAAGTTTCCGAATAATCCCAGTAAAGCTCAGCGCAGGCGCGCCATCGCCAGTGATCAGGCCGCGGAGAAAGATCGTCTTGCCCCCGCCGCGCGTAACTTCGCCGCGCGCTTCGACCAAAGCGCCGGGCTGAACTGCGCCCAGAAAATCGCTCGACAGATTCATCGTGACCGCATGCGCGCCGTCCAGTTCATCTGTTGCAATCGCAAACAATGCAAAATCGGCAAAGGTCATCAGACACCCGCCATGCATCGCGCCGCCCCCGTTCATATGGCGATCTTCGGCGCGAAAGGCGCTCAAATAAGTGCCATCATCCTCGCGGCGCATAAAAAACGGGCCAGAGCGCGTTTCGAACGGATCATGGTTCCAGTGATACCACCCGGCAAATTCGCCCTCACGGCATTCAATTGCATTGCCGTATCCGTATTGGGTTTTTTCCTCAGTCATCGACATAAAGCTCTACAAATTTTCGGGCAACGGGGCTTTGTGCAACGCGCGCTGTCACAACTGAGGAACCTTCATTCCAAATCGCATCAGAATTGGCCAACACAATCAAAGTGAGGTTTTTAGCCGGCACTTTCAGGTAAACCGCAGAATACTTTCCATCGTCCTTACCGGAATGCCACATAAAGCGCTGCCCGCGATATTCCTCCAACCACCATCCTTTGCGATAATCGCCTAGGGGCGGAATGGTTATTTGCGTTGCCAAATGGTCGCGAACCGCCAGCGGGACGATTAAGCCTTCGTCGTACGCAATATCGAACGCCGCGATTGAACGGGGGCTGGCTATAATTCCAGCCGATGCGCGGAAATCGTCATCGGGATAAGCCTGCTTTAGAACCCGGCCGTCTTCAATCGTGTGCGGCATTGCAAGCCACCGCAGCGCGTCGCCAGCATTTTCATCGCGCCAACCCAACGCAACATTCTCGGCGCCTGCCGGCTGAATGGCACGTTCGCGCACAATGGTTCGCAATGACCTACCGCCAGCGCCCTCAATCGCTCGATCTATCCGGGCAAACGCAATGGGGTTGTAGACAAACGCTTCGCCATTGGCCCGCATATCCAACATATGCCCAAGAGTGGTAGGTTTTGAGCAATCAATGGGCGCTATCAGATTGCCAAATCGGTCAGTACCGCCGCCCATGAACGGGATTTCGGTATTGCGAAAGTGCGCGCAGAAGCCCTTCCATTTCAAATCATTTGTCATGGGTAAACTAAGGTCAATCGCGCTCGCAGCACTCTCAGCGAGAATTGCGGATGCAGCAATTGGCTTGGTCACTGAAGCGATATAGTAGGTGGTCTGAGCGGTGGTCGGAAAATCACCTTCATCATCCCAAGTCCCAAGATATGCCTCCCAAACAATCTCTTGATCTTTGACAATCAACGCGCTGATTGACGGGGTGTTGGTCTGTTTTCGGAACTGTTCGAGGCTGGCTTCAAAGGCACTGTGCGCATTCCCATCGGCAAGTGCAGGTGCGCTCCATAGTGCGTGAAAGATTATGGCCAGCGATAGAGCAGCACTGCGCATCCTAATTCGAGAGCGCCGCAACGCCGGGCAGCTGCTTGCCTTCCATCCATTCGAGGAACGCGCCGCCGGCGGTGGAGATATAAGTAACCTCATTCGTAACGCCCGCCTGCGCCAAAGCGGCAACCGTGTCGCCGCCGCCCGCGACTGAGATAAGCGAGCCTTCCTGCGTGAGAGCCGCAACATGCCGGGCGAGCGCCATGGTGGCGGTGTCAAACGGCTCTGTCTCAAAGGCGCCAAGCGGCCCGTTCCACACCAGAGTGCGGCAGGTTTTCAGCACATCGGCAAGCGCTTCGGTGGCTTGCGGGCCGATATCGAGGATCATTTCATCTGCGGCAACCTCGTGGACATTGCAGGTGCGCAAAGATGCAGGGTTTGCAGCAAATTCTTTTGCCACGACAACGTCGTAAGGCAGATGCACAGTGCACCCGGCATGATCCGCCTCGTCCATGATTTTGGAAGCGGTTTCAGTGAGATCGTGCTCGCACAAGGATGTGCCCACATCTACACCGCGCGCGGCGAGGAATGTGTTCGCCATGCCCCCGCCTATAATCAAGTGCTGCACCTTGCCGACAAGGTTTTCGAGCACTGCGAGTTTGGAGGACACCTTAGCCCCGCCCACAACAGCAGCCACGGGCTGCTCAGGCGACCCAAGCGCTGTATCGAGCGCTTTCAGCTCCGCTTCCATCGACCGCCCGGCATAGCTTGGCAGGTGATGCGCCAGACCTTCGGTGGTGGCATGAGCGCGGTGCGCTGCGGAAAAGGCATCGTTGACGTAGAAATCGCCGTGCGCGGCAATGGCCTGGGCGAAATTCGGGTCATTGCCTTCTTCACCCGGCCAGAACCGTGTGTTGTCCAGCAGGCCGATATCGCCATTGCTCAAAATGCCGATGCTTTGCTCAACGACCGGGCCAGCGACCTCGGGGATGAACATCAGTTCCTTGCCCAACACCCCTTCGACATCGCCCACCACCATGCTGGTGGAAAGCACACTGGAACGCTGCCCTTTGGGCCTGCCGAAATGGGCGAGCAAAAGGACTTTCGCGCCCTTTTCGGACAATTCCAGAATGGTCGGCTTAACCGCCTCAACCCGCGTCACATCGGTGGCAGAGCCGTCCTTCATCGGCAGATTGAGATCCACCCGGACAAGCGCAACCTTGCCAGCGATATCGCCCAGATCATCGAGAGTTTTGAATGTGGTCACTGCATCTACTCCGCTCACCCTCAGCCTGTCGAAGGGTCGTACTTACTCATTCGCGCCGCGTCTTAAGGAAAAACGGTAATTCGACAAGCTCAGGACGAGCGGAGTTGCGTTCAATTAAAGAAACTTCGCCATCACACCCGCTGTGTCGATCATGCGGTTGGAGAAGCCCCATTCATTGTCGTACCAGCTGACAACCCGGCCCAGCTTGCCTTCCATCACGCCTGTTTCGAGGCTGTCGATAGTGGAGCTTGCGGCGTGGTGGTTGAAATCGCCTGAGACAAGCGGCTGATCGGTGTAATCGAGCACGCCTTTCATCGGGCCATCAGCAGCCGCTTTGAGCGCCGCGTTGAGTTCCTCAGCTGATGTATCGCGGCCCGGTTGGAACACCAGATCAATCAGCGACACATTGGGCGTAGGCACGCGGACGGATGAGCCATCGAGCTTGCCTGCCAATTCCGGCAGCACCAGACCCACAGCGCGCGCTGCGCCTGTCGTGGTCGGGATCATATTCTGCGCCCCGCCGCGCGCACGGCGCATGTCAGAGTGCATTTGGTCAAGCATGCGCTGATCGTTGGTGTAAGAATGGATCGTGGTCATAAAGCCGCGCTCAATCCCGACAGTGTCATTCAGCACTTTGGCAACCGGTGAGAGGCAATTGGTGGTGCAGCTGGCGTTGGAGACGATCACATCATCAGCGGTGAGCACATCGTGGTTCACACCGTAAACGATTGTCGCTGATACGCCTTTGGCAGGAGCCGAGATCAAAACGCGCTTCGCGCCTGCGTCAAGGTGCGGGCGGCAGGCTTCATCGCTTTGGAAAAAGCCGGTGCATTCCAGCACAATATCAACGCCTTGCGCCGCATGGGGCAGATCAGCAGGGTTGCGTTCCGAGGTCACCGCAATGCTTTTGCCGTTGACGATAATCGCGCCATCTGCGGTATCCACAGTGCCGGGGAAACGGCCATGCGTGCTGTCATATTGGAACAACAGCGCATTGGATTTGGTGTCGGCCAGATCATTGATCGAGACCAGCTCAAAATCGTGATCGGTGCGTTCGAGAAGAGCGCGCGCCACAAGCCGTCCGATACGGCCAAACCCATTGATCGCAACTTTAGTCGCCATGTGAAGAACTCCTGCTTGTCTTATGCTTTAACTGGAAAGTTTGGAAAGAATTTGCGGGACCACCTTGTCCGCTGTGAAACCGAAATGCTTAAACAGGTCACTAGCAGGTGCAGAGGCGCCGAAGCTGTCTATTCCGATATTCAGCCCCTTTAATCCGGTGTAGCGCTCCCATCCAAAAGTCGTGCCCGCTTCGATCGACACTTTCATGACGCCGCCGGGAATGATGTCCTGTTTGTAGGCATCATCTTGCTCTTCAAACAATTCCGCGCACACCATCGAGACCACATCTGCGCCAACGCCCTCAGCCTCAAGCGCATCCGCGCATTCAAGCGCAAGGCTGACTTCGGAGCCTGTCGCAAGAAGAACCACTTTTCGCGGCAAACTTGCGCTTCGCACCCTGTAACCGCCTTTGCTCGACAGGTTCTCTTCTGCCGCCTCAAGCCGGAATTGCGGCAATCCCTGACGCGACAGGGCAAGGATAGATGGCCGGTCCTTTTGCGCCAAAGCCGCCGCCCAGCATTCTGCGGTTTCCACCGCATCACCGGGGCGGAAGACCAAGAGGTTGGGCATAGCCCGTAGCGAAGCGACATGCTCCACCGGCTGGTGCGTGGGTCCATCTTCGCCAAGGCCGATGCTGTCATGCGTCATCACATAGATTGCGCGCGCCTGTTGCAAGGCCGACAGCCGGATCGCGCCGCGTGCATAATCGGTGAACACCAGGAACGTGCCGCCATAGGGGATCACGCCGCCATGCAGCGCCATCCCGTTCATCGCGGCGGCCATGCCAAATTCACGAATGCCGTAATTGAGATAGCGGCCCGCATAATTGTCCGCATCCAGCGTTTCGATACCGCCCGCTTTGGTGTTGTTTGAGCCTGTCAAATCAGCGCTTCCGCCGATTGTCTCAGGCGCATTGGGATTGATCGCGTCAAGCGCCAGCTCGCTCGCTTTGCGGGTCGCGACCTTTTGCGGTTCCGCCACCAGAGCCGCGATATGATCATCCAGCGCGCCCATATCGGGCAAATCGCCTGCCATACGGCGTTCAAATTCGGCGCGCTTGTCTGATGCGGAAAGCCGCGCGGTCCATTCGCCATGCGCGGTGCGGCCGCGTTTCGCGCAATCGCGCCAGTCTGCCAGCACGTCACGCGGGATATCAAACGGCGCAGAATCCCATCCCAGCGACTCTCGTGCAGCCGTGATTTCGTCTGCGCCAAGCGGCGCGCCATGGGTTGAGCTGGTGCCTTGCTTGCTCGGAGCGCCTTTGCCGATAATGGTGCGGCACGCGACCAATGAGGGGCGCGGATCGGCTTTCGCTTCGGACAATGCGCGCTCAATATCGGCAAAATCATGCCCGTCGCATTCGGTCACATGCCATCCGGTTGCGGCATAACGAGCTTTTACATCTTCCGAAGTCGACAGATCAGTCGCGCCATCAATCGTGATGCGGTTGTCATCCCACAGCACATTCATCTGACCAAGGTTCAGGTGGCCAGCAAGGCCGATAGCTTCGTGATTGATGCCTTCCATCAGACACCCATCACCAGCGATCACCCAGGTGCGGTGATCGACCAGATCATCGCCAAACACCGCGTTCAAATGCCGCTCAGCAATGGCCATGCCGACAGCCATGGCAAGCCCCTGACCCAAAGGCCCGGTGGTGCATTCCACCCCTTCGAGCAGGAAGTTTTCAGGGTGCCCTGCGCACGGGCTGCCCAATTGCCGGAAATTGCGGATATCGTCCATCGTGGGCTGCGCATATCCGGTAAGGTGCAGCAGGCTGTAAATCAGCATGGAACCATGCCCGGCGGACAGCACAAACCTGTCTCTATCGGCCCAATCGGGGCGCGCGGGATGGAATTTGAGGTGGTTTGAAAACAGCACAGCCGCCACATCCGCCATGCCCATCGGCATGCCGGGATGGCCGGAATTGGCGGCCTGAACAGCGTCCATGGATAAAGCGCGAATGGCATTGGCCATTGGTTGGAGACGGGCGGCGTCAATCGTCATGCTGGCGAAAATCTCCTGCTCATTGACTGCTGTGCCGGTTGGCCTTGCAGTGTTGCTTTGCAGCGTTGGCGTTGCAGCTTTTCGCCCGCATGTGCGCTTGTCGGCGCGTTCCGGTCTATAACCCCGGCAATTGGGCGATTCGGTGTGCGCACAAGCCATTGCCGAGCCGCCATAAGAGGTCAACCACGCGCACGCGGCAAGCCCCGATCAAGTGCAGCCCGCCAAGCCTCAGCCTAACTCCACTTATCAACAGACCCGGCCCGCCACAGCCCCTGCACACTTTGCCTCCGCGAAGTAACCTTGATAATTCCTTCACCATTATGGGCGGAAGCCGAACACAAAGCGCGCTGGACCGTTTGAATGCGGCCATGGAACGCATAGAGGTCGCACAGAGACACGCTGCTGCATCAAGGGGCGCGTATTCTGCCGCGCCTGCGGCCGATGTGGAGCCCGCCGATTCTGGGTCTGCCAGGATCGCAGCCCTCGTGAACAGCCACGAAAAACTACGCGAAGAAGTCGCCGAAACGCTCCGCGAAATTGATCAGATGATCGAAGAGCACGGCTGATGAGCACTATCAACATCACCATCGGCCAGCGTTCCTATCCTGTGGTCTGCGCCGATGGCGAAGAAGCGCAGATTGAACGGCTCGCGCAGTTGATTGACGAGAAATACAACCAGCTCGGCGATGCGCGCACTCCGCAAGAGGCGCAGAACCTTGTCTTCACCGCTCTGTTCCTCGCCGATGAACTGACCGAGGCGCGCAAAACGGGCGCGCCAGCCGATCAGGACAAGCCCGGCGGTAAAAAGGCCGAACTGCGAGCTGAAATCGAACAATTGCGCGCGGCTAACAATGAAGCGGCGTCGCAAAATGCCCGTTTGCAGGCCGAAATAGCGAAATTGCGCGATGCAGCCGCGCCTCGCTTGGACCTGCCTGATGAGGCGGGCAAGGACGATGATGCGCTTGCAGAAAAGCTCGAAGCTTTGGCCGCTCGCGCAGAAGCAGCTGCCAGCGCGCTTGAAGCCGGTACGCGCAGCGGTTGAAGCTGGCGGCTTGGACGCTTAGATAGGTCGCGGCGAGGCTGCCCGGAACGAGCCGATTGAATATCCCTGAGGCTATAAGCATTCCTACGGGAGCTGTCCCTGCTCTGGAACATGGGCCCCTGCGTCCCTTTGGGGATGGAACCTGGGAACCGGAGTATACGGCGCCCACCTGACGTTTTCGCGTCAGAGGATTTCCGTGCAAACGACCCATGGTGGTCTCGTCATTTTCGCTTGCGCACCCGCATCCGGGGTGCGCTATCCTCGCTCACACGGCCTAAAGGCCGCGTCGCGAAGTTTATCCTGAGCGGCTGGTCTGTCAGTCAGCCGAAGGGGGCGGGCAGTCGCCCTTGCGGGTCTGCGGCCCGTTCCTTTTTCGTCATTGCGAGCGTAGCGAAGCAATCCATGAATAAAATTTCAACAAAATCCCAGTTGCGCAAAATCCTTAGAGCAACGCGCAAGGATCATGCCGCCGCCCAGCCTGATTCCATTCGCGCTTTGCTGTTCAATCGCCCGCCTTCCCCGCTGTTGAAGCATATCGAGCCGCAAGCCGCCATCGGCGTCTATCACGCCGCACGCGGCGAAGCGCCTGCATCGGGCTATGCGAAATTCTTTGCCGAGGCCGGCCATACCATCGCCCTGCCCTTTTTCGCCTCGGCAGATGCCGCGATGGAGTTTCGCGAACACACCGATCCTTTTGGCGAAACCGATCTGACTTCGGGTGCATTTGATTTGCAGCAACCCGAACACGGCGCATCCGCGCTGACGCCCGATATCGTCTTCGTCCCGCTGCTGGGCTTTACCGCAGCGGGCGACAGGCTGGGCCAGGGCGGCGGGCATTATGATCGCTGGCTGGCGGAACATCCGCGCGTCATGACCATTGGGCTTGCATGGGATGTGCAGCTGCTTGAGACATTGCCGACACAGCCGCATGATGTGAAACTGGATGCGGTTGTAACCCCCACCCGCATGTATGGCCTGGATTGAAAGACCCGATTGATGCGCGAAACACCGACCTGGCGAATTCCTGTTGGCATAATCGGCCTGTTCATTGCGATCATGGTCTATGCGATTGTGATCGCGCGCTATGCGCCTGATCTGATCGGCACATGGTCAGGCGCTGCGCAAACGGTGGTTTATGTGATTTTGGGGCTGATCTGGCTGTTGCCGCTCAAGCGGTTTTTGATCTGGATGGAAACCGGCAGCTGGTCCCCGCCCAAAGAGACAACATCGCAAACACCAACGGAATAAAGCAGGCCCCAAGCGCGCTGCGCCATTTCCGGTTCAAATTGTAAGGAAATGGCGCGAGTGACGAGACTTGAACTCGCGACCTCCGGCGTGACAGGCCGGCGCTCTAACCAACTGAGCTACACCCGCATAAAAGCAGTTCAAAACCGCTTGGGAGCGAGGCCATTAGGCCGGGCGTGATGGGCTGTCAACGCCCTCGCTCACCAAACAGCCAAAATTATTCCGCCAGCAGCAAAACAGGCGTTTCAATCAGCTTTTTCATCGCTTGCACAAAGCTTGCCGCATCATAGCCATCAACCACGCGGTGATCGCACGAAATTGAGATATTCATCAGCTTGCGTTTCTCAATCCGCTCTACGCCATCGGGGCCAGTTACAAACATCGGGCGTTCGATAATGCGATTGGGACCGATAATCGCGACTTCGGGCCGGTTGATGACGGGCGTGGTCGCGACCCCGCCCAAGGGGCCGAGCGACGTGATCGTCAAGGTGGAGCCGGACAATTCCTCTGACTTGGCCGATCCATCGCGCGCAGCATTGGCCAGCCGTCCGATCTCGCTTGCAAGCTGCCAGACATTGCGGCTTTCGGCATTGCGGATGACAGGCACGATCAGCCCGCTATCTGTTTGCGTCGCCATGCCCAAATGCACTTCGCCATGGCGGGTGACCACGCCCGCTTCGTCATCATAACGCGCATTGATCATCGGAAATTCGGGGATCAGCCGGGTGATCGCTGCAATCATCAGCGGCAGCATCGTCAGCTTGGGCTTATTCCCGCGCGCCGAATTGAGATTGGCACGCATCGCTTCAAGCTCGGTCACATCGCATTCTTCAACATAGGTAAAATGCGGGATGTGGCGTTTGGAAGCGGCCATGTTCTGCGCGATACGCTTGCGCAGGCCAATAACCTTGATCGCCTCGTCATCGCGTTTTGCGCCCGCGGGCGAGAACCCACCGCCTGCATTATAAGCGAGGAATTGATCGAGATCGGCATGGCGCACGCGGCCATCGCTTGCGGGTTTTACTTCGGCAAGATCAATCCCCAAATCGCGCGCACGCTGGCGCACGGCAGGTGTGGCCAATACCTTACTTTCCGCTCGCCCTGAGCTTGTCGAAGGGCCGTCCTTCTTTTGTTCAGTTGATTCGGAAGAAGAGGACGGTGCTTCGGAGTCGGAGACGGCGCTTTGCGCCACCGGCTCAGCACGAGCGGATGTGGGTTCATCAACTTCGACTTTAGACTCCAGCGCGGGTGCATGTGCAGGCTCGCCGCGCTCCCCCTCGCCATCTTCCCCCTCAACCTCAACCACCAGCAGCATCGATCCCACCGCGACCACATCGCCCAGATCACCCGCAACCTCTGTAACGGTGCCTGTAACGGGGCTTTCAATGTCGATTGTCGCCTTGTCCGTCATCACATCAACGAGGTGCTGATCTTCCTCGACCTTATCGCCGACTTTCACGTGCCATTCGACAATCTCGGCCTCGGCAACGCCCTCGCCTACATCGGGCATGTTGAATGTGAATTTTGCCATGATCAGTCTTTCAAAATTGTGTCGATAGCCTCGCCGATCCGCACAGGACCGGGGAAGTACGCCCATTCAAGGCTATGCGGATAAGGTGTGTCGAACCCGGTAACGCGCTCCACTGGCGCTTCGAGGTGGTAAAAACACCGCTCTGTCACCAGCGCGGACAATTCCGCACCAAAGCCGGAAGTGCGCGTTGCCTCATGCACGATCAGACAGCGGCCCGTTTTCTTCACGGACGCTTCAATCGCATCAATATCCAGCGGCATGAGCGTGCGCAGGTCAAGGATATCGGCCTCCACGCCTTTTTTCTGGCACACCGCCTCAGCGACATGCACCATCGTCCCATAGGCAAGCACAGTCAGCGCATCGCCCTCATTGACGTGGCGCGCTTTGCCAAGCGGGATTTTGTAATACCCCTCTGGAACTTCGCTGTCGGGGTGTTTTTTCCATGGCTCTACCGGGCTGTCATAATAGCCTGTAAACGGGCCGTTATAAATCCGCTTGGGTTCGAAAAAGATCACCGGATCATTGTCTTCAATTGCGGAGATCAACAAACCCTTCGCGTCATACGGCGTTGCAGGGATCACGGTTTTAAGGCCCGCGACATGGGTGAACAGGCTCTCGGGCGATTGCGAGTGGGTCTGTCCGCCAAAAATCCCCCCGCCAAACGGGGATCGCACGGTCATCGGCGCAATGTATTCGGTGGCAGAGCGATATCGCAGCCGCGCCGCTTCTGAAATCAGCTGATCAAGGCCGGGATAGATGTAATCAGCAAACTGAATTTCGGGCACCGGGCGAAGGCCATACGCCCCCATCCCCACCGCAACACCGATAATGCCGCATTCCGAAATGGGCGTATCAAATACACGGGTTTTGCCGTGCTTTTCCTGAAGGCCAGCCGTGCAGCGGAACACCCCGCCGAAATAGCCGACATCCTCGCCCATGACGATGACGTCATTGTCACGCCTCAGCATCACATCGAGCGCCTCGTTAATCGCCTCGATCATATTGATCCTGCGACTTACCGCAGGGCCGCTTACCGCGGGGGTTTTTGGGGTGCTTGTGTCCACGTGCGCGTTCATTTGCCTGCTCCGTCCATGGGGTGATGGTCGGGCCATTTGATCTTGCGTTCGCGCGTTGCCTGCTCTGCCTGTTCTTGCAGGTGCCATGGCAGATCCTCGAACACATCTTCGAACATCGTGTGGAAGGGGTGATGCAGACCGTGTCCAAGAATGCCGTTTTTCTCGGCTTCTTTGGTCGTGGCTTTCACTTCCTCCGCGCATGCCTTGTCCATTGCCGCCTGACGGTCCTCATCCCATTCGCCGATTGCGATCATATGGTCTTTCAGCCGGGTGACCGGATCGCCCAGCGGCCATTCCAATTGCTCCTGCGCGCTGCGATAACCGGACGGATCATCCGACGTGGAGTGCCCCTCTGCCCGGTAGGTAAAGTATTCGATCAGCGTCGGGCCTTGGTTCGCCCTTGCCCGGTTCGCGGCCCATTGCTGCGCTGCAAAGCAAGCCAGTGCGTCATTGCCATCCACGCGCAGGCCAGCAATCCCATAACCCAGCGCCCGCGCGGCAAAGGTGGTGCGCTCTGCGCCAGCAAAACCGGAGAAGCTCGATATCGCCCACTGATTGTTGATAACATTGAGAATAACCGGTGCATTATAAACGCTCGCAAAGGTGCAGGCGCTGTGGAAATCGCCTTCTGCCGTGGAGCCTTCGCCCACCCATGTCGCCGCGATCCGGCTGTCGCCTTTAATCGCGCTTGCCATGGCCCAGCCGACCGCTTGCGGGGTTTGCGTGGCAAGATTGCCGGAAATGCTGAAAAAGCTGTGTTCGCGGCTCGAATACATTATCGGCAGCTGGCGGCCTTTCAGCTTGTCGCCTTTGTTTGAATAGATCTGATTGATCATCTCAATCAGCGGATAGCCGCGCGCGATCAGAATGCCCTGCTGGCGGTAAGATGGGAACACCATGTCATCGGAAGCCAGCGCCATAGAGGACGCCACGCTGGTCGCCTCTTCGCCGGTGCATTTCATGTAAAAGCTGGTCTTACCCTGACGCTGCCCGCGAAACATGCGTTCATCAAAGGCGCGCACCATCGCCATATGGCCCAGCATTGTGCGAAGCGTATCGGGATCAAGCTTGGGATCCCACGGCCCGTGCGCCTTGTTGTCATCGCCAAGAACCCGGACCAAGCCATAAGCATGGTCTTTCATATCCTCAGGCTTGGTTGCCTCATCAGGGCGCGGCTGATCGCCTGGCGCGCCAATATCGATGTCAGAGAAATCCGCCTTGTCGCCAGGGCGAAACTTTGGCTCTGGCACATGCAGGGCCAGCTGCGGGCGATTACCTGATGGATTGGCCCCATCGGCCATAAAACTCTCTCCCAAGACAGTGTTGGGATCATCGGGTATGTTAGCCAAAACCCTCGGTCAAGCGCGGGAAACTACACCGCAACAGGTGCCTTGATCGGGGGCATTGGCGCGTAATCATGCACCTCAAAATCCTCGATTGAGTAGTCGAAAATTGTTTCAGGCTTTCGTGTGATTGCGAGAGTGGGACTGCCTTTTGGTTCGCGAGTCAGTTGTTCCTCGATCAAATGCGCATGGTTGAGATACAGGTGAACATCGCCCCCCATCCACACCAGCTCGCCTGGCTGCATGCCCGTTTGATCCGCCATCATCCGCGTAAGAAGCGCGGCCGACCACAGGTTAAACGGCAGACCCAAAGCGACATCGCAAGACCGCTGGTACAGCACACAATTGAGCCGCGCATCCTGGCCGCTTCCGCTCACATGAAACTGGTAGGTCTTGTGGCACGGCGGCAATGCCATGCGGGGCACTTCGGCAACATTCCACCCCTCGATGATATGGCGGCGGCTGCCCGGATTGGTGCGCAAGCTCTCCACTACTTCAGCGACCTGATTGATGCCGGGCCCGCGCTCATAAAGGCCATCCTTGCGGTATTGGTAGGTGGGCCAATCCACCCATTGCTTGCCATACACCGGACCAAGATCGCCCCAGCGCCGCGCAAACGCCTCATCATCGGCGATCCGCGTGGCAAAATCATCGAGCGCAATATCCTCGCCCGTCTCTTTTACATAGCGAGCATGGGGCCATTCATTCCAGATCTTCACCCCTTGCAGCACCAGCGGGCGAATATTGGTTTCGCCGGTAAGGAACCACAGCATTTCGCGCGTGGCGGTTTTCCAATAGACCCGCTTGGTCGTCAGCAGCGGCATTGCGCCATCTGCCAGATCGTATCGCAATTGCGCCCCGCAAATGGAACGCGTGCCAACCCCTGTGCGATCGCCGCGTTCATCGCCATCTTCCCAGATGCGGCGCATCAGATCGAGATATTGCCATTCGGGATGCGCGCTGCCTCCATCAAGACGGGAGGGAATCGTTTCAGGTGTCTGCAAAGTCGCCATGGCGAAAACTATACGCAGCAAAAGCCCGCTTGCCACCCCGCCCATCCACACTTATAGGCGCGCCCCTACCGCATGATTGCGTTCAGGCATCGTGCAATTGAGTCGGGAAGTAGCTCAGCCTGGTAGAGCACCGTCTTCGGGAGGCGGGGGCCGGAGGTTCGAATCCTCTCTTCCCGACCAAGTATTCAGCCAAAACCGAAAAAGCGTGATGGCGGCTTCAAACAGCCATCATGTTCATCGCGGTAAAGCCCAGCGCCACTGTCAACAAACCCAATCCGGCTGACAATTGCACGCGCAGCAGCAGAAAATCGCGGCTCGCAAATCCCAGCGTGCGGTCAATTGCGGGCGACAAAGCAATAAACGCTCCCAGATACATCAGCGCAGGCCCCGGCCATTCCCAGCCAAATGTCCATGGCAAAAACAGCGCGACCGCCAACAGGCTGGGGATAACGGCAATGATGTAAGCGCCCGCGCCTGCTTTGCCTGCCTGAATGGCTTGCCCCCACCACACACCGCCCAAAAAGCTGAAAATCGCTGCGCCAAAGGCAAATCCGCCAGCGATTGCCGAATACGCATATTCGTGACCGCTCAGAGCAATGCCAAGGCAGATGCTTTGCGGCAGTAGCCCCAGATAACCCAGCAGCCGTGCAGCAGGCGTAAGCTCCTCAGTCTGGGAAGTTTCGGTAGAATTGATCTCGTCCATGGCATCAAAAGCGCATGGCGCCTTGCGCGGTTCCCGCTTGCGCCAAGGAACATGCACCGCCACTTTGAGTTTGGTAACAAAGCCCCTCTTCAAAAGGCGACCATTTCACTGTGTCAGACGATTTTTCCGACCTGCCCTCTTCCCAGCATTCCCGCGAAGATGATCGCGCCGCGCGCAAGCGGCACCGCTCTGTCCCATCGGGGCGGGTTTCGCGCTTTGCAACTTTTGGCAAGCTCGTCGGCGGGGTGGCAGGCGGCATGGCGGCCGAAGGTGCGCGCAGGCTGACCAGCGGGGAGAAGATATCGACCCGCGATCTGATTTTGACCCCCGGCAATGCCAAACGCCTGACCGAACGTTTGTCTCACTTGCGCGGGGCGGCCATGAAAATGGGTCAGATGATCAGCTTGGATGCAGGCGAGTTTCTGCCCGATGAACTGGCCAAGATTATGGCCACTTTGCGCGATCAGGCGCATTTTATGCCGGCAAAGCAGCTCGATCAGGTGCTCAAATCGGAATGGGGCAATGACTGGCGCCGCCAATTCCGCTGGTTCAACCCGCGCCCCATTGCCGCTGCCAGCATTGGCCAGGTGCACAAAGCGCTGACCCGCGATGGCGAGGAATTGGCGATCAAAGTGCAATATCCCGGCGTTGCCAAAAGCATTGATAGCGATGTCGATAATGTGATGACTTTGCTGAAAGTCGCAGGCTTTGCCCCGCCCGAACTCGAAGTCGACAAACTGCTCGCCGCAGCCAAAAAACAGCTGCACGAAGAGGCGGATTACGAGCGCGAGGGCCAGCAATTGCAGCTCTATCGCGAAAAACTGGCCGGCGTGCCCGGCTTTGTCGTGCCCAGCTTGCACGAAGGGCTGACGCGCGGAGCTATCCTGGCGATGTCGTTTGAAGAAGGCGCTGATATCGAGGAGCTGGCCAAGGAGCCCGACGACCGCCGCGATGAGGTGTTTGGCCGCTTGCTGCGTCTGGTTGCGCGCGAATTGTTCGAATTCGGTGTGATGCAGACCGATCCCAATTTCGCCAATTTCCAGTTTCGCCGGGAAACAGGCGAGATTGTGCTACTTGATTTTGGAGCCTGCCGCCCGGTCGATCCTGATGTCGCCAATGGCTATCGCAAAATGCTCGAAGCGGGCCTTGTGGGCAATCGCGATGAGGTGCGCCAAGCGACGCTCGATGCAGGGTTTATGCAGCCCATCGTGGTTGAAAAGCATGGCGAACGGGTCGATAAAATGATCGACATAGTTATCGGCGAAATGCGCCGCGATGCGCCGTTCGATTTTGGCGACCGGGCCTTTATCCCGGATCTGCGCGAGGAAGGTTTTGAAATCGCGCAGGACAAGGACACCTGGGCTTTCCCGCCGATTGAGACTCTGTTTGTACAGCGTAAAGTATCGGGCACCGCGCTCCTGGGCGCGCGGCTGAAAGCCAAGGTCAATATCCGCCGCATCACCGAAGAAGTGCTGGAATCGACCAAACCCATGACGGCGAGCGCGGCCTGAAACGCGCCCGGCACCTGAACGGCGTTACCTGCGTGTAAAACCCTATTCGGCCTATCAGCGTCTATTTACTCAAAATTCAGCAATGTAAGTTGTGGCTTAGTTTCAATTGCAACGCTAAAGCGCTGATATGTTGGAACGCCGCAAGCCTGAATTGAGCATATTGTTCGTATGCCTCGGCAATATCTGCCGTTCGCCCATGGCAGAGGGCGCGTTTCGCGCTGCGTGCGAGGAAGCGGGCTTTGACTGCCGTATCGATTCGGCGGGAACAGGTGCATACCACATCGGCAATCCGCCCGATCCGCGTGCGATCAAGGTCGCAAATGAGAACCGCGCTTACATCGCCGATCTTCAGGCCCGCCAATTGCAGCGGACCGATTTCTACGACTTCACCCATATTTTCGCGCTCGACCGCGCCAATCTTGAAGGTATGAAAGCGATCGCCCCGCGTGACGGCACGGCGTCAATTGCCATGCTGATGGATGCGGTTGAAGGCCGCGAGAATGAGCCAGTGAAAGACCCTTATTACGGCGATGAGGATGATTTTCGCCGCGCCTGGGACGATATCAACGCGGCTGCCCATGCACTTGTCACCAGCTTTCAAGAACGCGGTGTAAAGGTCGAATTTTAAGCGTTTATCGGATAATCCTATCCGCCGCGCAGCAATTGGACACCCCAATCGCGCTCAAACAGATACAGCAATATCCGCGCGGCCTCACCCCTGGCTGACGTCAATCCGCCATCATGCTCGATCAGCATGCGCGCATCGGCGTGCGCGATGGGGAGCATTTTTTGCACCTGTTCCAGATCAGCAATACGAAACGCCGCATCGCCCGATTGGCGCGTGCCCAAGAGTTCCCCGCCGCCGCGCAGCTCCAGATCCTCTTCGGCAATGCGAAACCCGTCCTGTGTCTCGCGCATCAGAGCGAGCCGCTTCTTGCCGGTTTCCGACAGCTCATTGCCGCGAAGCAGCAGGCAGGTCGATTTGTCAGCCCCTCGCCCCACACGACCGCGCAGCTGGTGCAATTGCGCAAGGCCGAACCGCTCTGCCTGTTCGATCACCATCAGAGTGGACGACGGCACATCAACCCCGACTTCGATCACTGTGGTGGCGATCAGCAGTTTCGCATCGCCGCGCGCAAAGCTTTCCATATTGGCGTCTTTGATCTCAGGCTTAAGCTGTCCGTGGACGAGCGTGACCGCATCGCCGAAGCGTTCTTTTAGCCCCGCATAACGCATCTCAGCCGCCGCAATATCGGCCACTTCGCTGTCTCGCACCATGGGGCAAACCCAATAGGCCTGCTGCCCTGTGGCAAGGTGGCGCTCAACGCCTGCAACCACATCATCGAGCCGTTCCTGCGCCACCACGCGGGTATCAATCGCTTGCCTTCCCGGCGGCAATTCATCCAGACGGCTCACATCCATTTCGCCATATTGCGCAAGAGTGAGCGAGCGCGGGATCGGGGTCGCTGTCATCGCCAGAGTGTGCGGCGCGCGCCTCCCCTTGCCTGCCAGGGCAAGCCTTTGCGCCACGCCAAAGCGGTGTTGTTCATCAATCACCACAAGGCCCAGATCCTTGTAGCTCACGGTGTCCTGAAAAATCGCATGGGTGCCCACGAGAATGTCAATCGAGCCGTCGAGCAGCCCCATCAGGATGCTCTCGCGTTCCTTGCCTTTGGCGCGGCCCGTCAACAGCGCGACTTCTGCCCCCGTAGGCGCAGCCATTTTGCGCAAGGTCTCAAAATGCTGGCGCGCGAGGATTTCGGTGGGGGCGAGCATTGCCGCCTGTTTGCCCGCTTCGACCGCGATTAGCATGGCCGCGAGCGCAACCACCGTTTTACCCGCTCCCACATCGCCTTGCAGCAGGCGCAGCATGGGCGCTTCTTGCTGCAGATCGCCTTCGATCTCAGCAATGGAGCGTTTCTGCGCGCCTGTCATCTCAAACGGCAACTGCAGCTTTGCGCGTAAGGCGCCATCCCCTGCCAGTGCCTGCCCGCGCCGCCGCCGGCTATCCGCTTTCACCAGCAACAGCGCCAGCGAATTGGCAAGCAGCTCATCATAGGCCAGCCGGTCGCGTGCGCTCTGGTGCTGATCCTTATGCGCCAGATGCAGCGCATCGCGCCATGCGGGCCATCCAGCAGCATCAAACTGGCCCGGCTCAATCCATTCAGGCAATTCGGGCACCTGCGCCAAAGCCTTGGCGACGAGCCCCGCCACGCGCGGCTGCGTCAATCCTTCGGATAGGCGGTAGACAGGTTCGTTCATCCGCGCGAGATGGGCCGCAGAATCCTCTTCCACATGGTCCGGGTGCACAATCTGGAGCATATCGCCATACCGGTCCAATCGCCCGGCAACCCAGCGTTTCTCTCCCACAGGGAGCTGCTTTTTCGCGGTGTATGACGCGCGGCCAAAATAGGTGAGCGCGCAGATATTGCCCGCCTCATCCTGCGCCAGCACCCGGTACGGCCCGCGCCCCGGATTGCGGGGGCTGCGGTGTTCAGTTGGCGTCAGCGCGATGATAACCTGCTCGCCCTCACCGCCTTCATCCAGATCAGCAATCACCCGCCGAGTGACGAAGCGTTCGGGCAGATGATAGGCAAAATCCTTGATCCGAGTGAGGCCAAGTTTTTCGAGAGGCTTGGCCAATTTCGGCCCGACGCCGTCCAGCGCATCGTTTGTCGCAAACAGAGGGTTGAGAATATCGGGACGCATTGCGTTCTTCTTAAGCACCATCGTCATCCCAGCGAAAGCTGGGATCGCCATCGGATCGAGCTTGCCTGTTGATAGCGATCCCAGCTTTCACTGGGATGACGAATTGGCTAAGCACTCCACCATGACTGACACGCCCCCATTCGATGCGCGCTTGGCCCGCGCCAAATTCCGCAGCTGGCACCGCGGCACGCGCGAAGCTGACTATATGATCGGCGGCTTTTTCGACCGATATTCAGCCAATTGGGGGGAGGATGAGCTTGGGTGGTTTGAAGACCTGCTCGATGAAGACGACGTGGATATCATGGCGTGGGCGCTCAAAACGCAGGATGTCCCGGAAAAATTCGCAGGCCCGCTGATCGAAGCGATGATGAAGCTCGATTACGTCGACATTCCGCGCTAGGCGGCCTGCCAACCTTAATTTTTTAGCTCTGCGCGGAAACGCCCAGAGCTGTTTGCGTTTCTGCTATTCGAGTTTGAAAATTATCCATGACTGACCTCTCCCGTATCCTTACGGCCAAAACGCCGCTAACTCTCGCTTCGCTACCGCGCGGGGCTGTGCCTTTGGTGATGAGCGATCTGGCGCGGGCTGCATCCCGGCGCGCGGTGTTTATCGCCGCCGATGATGCCGCGATGCGGTCAGTGGCAGAGGCCGCGCGGTTCTTTGCGCCCGAAGTGGAAGTGCTGGAATTTCCCGCATGGGATTGCCTGCCCTATGACCGCGCCTCGCCAGCATTGTCGATCAGCGCGGCGAGGCTGTCAGCCTTGTTCAAGCTGCAATCGGGCGGCGGCAAACCGCAATTGCTGGTGACAACAATCAATGCTTGCCTCCAACGCGCGCTCACCCCGTTCCGCATCCGCGAAAGCGTGCGCGAGTTCAAATCGGGCACCGTGATCGGCCATGACAGCCTTGCCGCCCTCCTCACTCGCCAAGGATATTCGCGCACCGATACGGTCGTCGATCACGGCGAATTTGCAGTGCGCGGATCGGTGGTGGACATTTTCCCATCCTCGCTGGACCAAGGCTTGCGTCTCGATTTCTTTGGGGATGAGCTGGAAAGCCTGCGCCTGTTTGATCCGAACACTCAGCGTTCGACCGGGCGTCTGAATGAGCATCTATTGCTGCCTGCATCTGAGGCTTTGATTGATCCCGACAGCATCAAACGGTTCCGATCACGCTATCGCGAACAATTTGGCGCAGCCGCCACGCAAGACCCGCTTTATGAAGCGGTCAGCGATGGGCGCAGGCTGGCGGGGATGGAACATTGGCTTCCTCTGTTTGAGGAAAAGCTTGCCACTTTGTTCGATCATCTGGGCGACAATGATGCGGTGGTGATCGACCAAAGCGCGCTGGGTGCAGGCGAAGAGCGCCTAAAGGACATCGCCGATTACCACGAACAGCGCACGCAGGTGGCAGGCGATAAGTCAGGTTCCTACCGCCCGCTTGCTGCCGATGCGCTCTATCTGGCGCAATCCGAACTCACCTCCAGTTTGGACAGCGCCCCTGCCCACCGCGCGAGCGTCTTTGCCGCGCCTGAAGGCGATAAGGCGGTGGATTTCGGCTTCAAAGCCTCACGCGATTTCACCCCCGAACGCGCGCGGGGGGACAATGTTTACGACGCGGCGGGCAAGCATTTCGGCGCGCTCGCAAAATCAGGCAGGAAGCCGCTCTTTGCCGCCTATTCGCAAGGTTCCGCCAAACGCATCGCTTCGATCCTCGAAGAAGCCGGCACCCCAACCGCGCTCGCTGGCACATGGCAAGAGGCATTGGGCGCAGCGGCCAAGGGGCAAGCGACCGCGATGGTTCTGCCGCTGGAGACAGGGTTCGCCAATGCCGACCTCGAGCTGCTGACCGAGCAAGACGTGCTGGGCGACCGGCTCGTGCGGCGCAAGAAAAAGCGTAAAGGTTCCGATGCTTTCCTTGCTGAATTGCAAGCATTGGCGCGCGGTGATCTGGTCGTCCATGTCGAACACGGCATCGGCAAATATCTCGGCCTTGATCCTGTCTCCGTTGGCAAAAGCCAGCACGATTGCGTTACGCTTGAATATGCGGGCGGCGATAAGCTTTTCATCCCGGTTGAGAACATCGATGTCCTCTCGCGCTATGGCTCCTCCGAAGAATCCGTTCCGCTGGACCGATTGGGCGGCGAAGCATGGCAAAAACGCCGCGCGCGCCTTAAAGAACGCATCACCGCCATTGCAGGCGAGCTGATGAAAGTGGCCGCCGCACGAGCACTCAAGAAAGCGCCCGTTTTTGAAGCAGAAGAGGCCAGCTACAACCAATTCGCCGACCGTTTCCCATGGGAGGAAACCGAGGATCAGGACGCGGCCATCGCCGACGTATTGCGCGATTTGGAAAGCGGCAAACCGATGGACCGCCTGGTGTGCGGCGATGTGGGCTTTGGCAAAACCGAAGTCGCTTTGCGCGCCGCTTTCGTCGCCGCCATGAACGGCCAGCAGGTTGCCATGGTCGCGCCCACCACTTTGCTTGCCCGCCAGCATTTCCAGAATTTCTCCGAACGCTTTGCCGGATTCCCGCTCAAAATCGGGCGGCTGTCGCGGCTCGTCTCTTCCAAAGAAGCGAGCGAAACCCGCGAAGGACTTGCCTCTGGCGATATCGACATTGTGGTGGGCACCCATGCAATCCTGTCGAAATCAACCGAGTTCAAAAACCTTGGCCTTGTGATCGTCGATGAGGAACAGCGCTTTGGCGTGACGCACAAAGAGAAACTCAAAACCCTGCGTGCCGATGTGCATATGCTGACGCTGACCGCGACGCCCATTCCGCGCACGCTGCAAATGGCTATGACAGGATTGCGCGAGCTTTCGACCATCCAAACCCCGCCCGTCGATCGCCTAGCGGTGCGCACATATGTGATGGAATGGGACGAGATGGTGATGCGCGAGGCTTTGCTGCGCGAACACCATCGCGGCGGGCAAAGCTTTATCGTGGTGCCGCGCATTGCCGACATGCAGGCGGTCGAAGAATGGCTGCGCGAAACCGTTCCGGAAGTGAAATGCGTCTCTGCCCATGGTCAAATGGGCGCGAATGAAATCGAAGAGCGCATGAGCGCCTTTTACGAAGGCAAATACGAAGTGCTCCTGTCCACAACCATCGTAGAATCCGGCCTCGACCTGCCATCGGCCAACACAATCATCATCCACCGCGCAGACCGCTTTGGCCTCGCCCAGCTTTACCAATTGCGCGGCCGCGTGGGCCGGTCAAAGCTTCGTGCTTATGCCTATCTGACTTACGAAAAAGACGTTCAATTGTCCGAAATTGCGGAAAAGCGCCTCAAAGTGCTCGGCGATTTGGACAGTTTGGGCGCAGGCTTCCAACTCGCCAGCCACGATCTCGATATCAGAGGTGCGGGCAATCTGTTGGGCGATGAACAATCGGGCCATATCCGCGAGGTTGGCTTTGAGCTGTACCAAAGCATGCTCGAAGATGCGATTATGGCCGCGAAAGCGGGCGATGCAGGATTGGAGGCAAGCCGCGATGCCTTGTCACCGCAAATCACCGTCGATGCGCCGATCATGATCCCGGAGAATTACGTCCCCGATCTAGCCGTGCGCATGGCGCTCTATCGCCGCCTCAACCAGGCGCAAGACAAGGCGGAAATTGAGGGGCTCGCCGCGGAAATGATCGACCGTTTCGGCGATCTGCCTGCGCCCACACAAAACCTCGTTCGCCTGATAGAGATCAAACATCAGGCCATCACCGCCAATATCGCCAAAATCGATGTGGGAGCGCGCGGGACTTTAGTGACATTCCACCAAGACGATTTCCCCGATGGTCCAGGCCTTATCGCCTATGTTGACCGGCTGAACGAAGGGGGCCGCGAAACCGCGAAATTGCGCCCTGATATGAAACTGGTCATCAACCGGGCGTGGGGCGACCCGAAAAGCCGGCTGAACGGTTTGTTCCAATTGACCAAGGGATTGTCAGGCATCGTGCGCAAAGCGCAGCGCGCCCAAAAGAAAGCGGCCTAATTCTGGGCTGAGCGCGCCACGCCCAGCATATCCTCGCTGCTCATCGGCTGCGCTTTCAAAAAGCCCTGCCAGTAATCGCACCCTTCGCTGATGACGGCAGCGCGTTGGATCTCGCTCTCGATCCCCTCGGCGTACACATCCAGATCGAGCGCCTTACCAAGGCCCATGATCGCGCGCAGAACCGCAATCGCTTTGGGATCGCCGGGAATGCCTTTGACCATCACCCGGTCAAGCTTGAGCGCATCCAGCGGCAATTCTCGCAGATACTGAAAGTTGCAAAAGCCTGCGCCAAAATCATCCAATGCCGTGCGAAAGCCCAGCTTGCGCAGGCCGGACAGCGCGATGCTTGCCTGACTCAGATTGCGCAGCAGCAAATCCTCGGTAATTTCCAGCATCAAACGCGAAGGGTTAATCCGGCTCATCCCGATCAGTTCGGCAAAGTCCGCTGGAAAGCGCGGATCGCCCATTTCCTCCGGCGTTATGTTGAGTGACAGGCTGAGATTTTCAGGCCAAGAGGCCGCCTCTTCCAAAGCGCGCGCGACCACATGGCGCGACAAAGGCGCCACCAATGCCGCGCGTTCGGCAATTGCGAACAGATCGCTCGCGCCAATCTCTCCAAGCGAGGGATGCTGCCACCGGGCCAAAGCCTCCGCCCCACTAACAGTTGCATCCTCGCACGCAAATTGCGGCTGAAACAGCACTTCGATCTCACAATGATCAAGCGCGCGCAGCAGATCGCTTTCCAGCGCGCCGGGAGGCACACCAGGCAGAACGCCGCGAGTTGTGCCCTGCAGGGTTGATCCTCTTAAAGAGGTGCGCGTGTTTCGCTGTGCGTGATCCATGGCACTCTACATAGGCGCACTTTAACGGAATTGACCATGGCAATTGCAAATCGACCGATAATGGAACATCAGGATTGGCCCGTAGTGGAGGTGTTTTAACTGAGCCCCGCTTAGGTCGGTCAATTAAGGCCTTTTGCGTAAACGATCAGGCCATGGCGATGGAGACGACGATAACCACACATCCCGCCAGTGAAAGCGACGGCACATCGCGGATCGCTCTGCTCGCGTCCGATACACCGCGAGCGCAAGAAGCGCGCGCAGCATTGCTGGATCAGCACAATTGGTGCCCGCTCGAAAACGCGCGCGTGGCCGTGGTTCTGGGGGGCGATGGCTTTATGCTTCAAACCCTGCACGCCATGCTGGATGCGGGCCGAGTGATCCCTGCCTACGGTATCAATCTGGGAACAGTCGGCTTTTTGATGAACCCGTTTGATGAGACAATGTCAGTGCTTGATCGGTTATCGCGCACCAAGGCAAAACGGATCGCGCCGCTGCGGATCAAAGCGACCACGCAGGACGGCACCGTGTATGCTTTGCGCGCGATCAATGAATTGTCGCTGCTGCGCGAAACCCGGCAAACCGCCAAGATCGAAGTAACCGTGGGCAGCCGCGTGCGCATAAATGAGCTGGTTGGCGACGGCGTTTTGGTGGCGACACCCGCGGGGTCAACCGCCTATAATCTGTCTGCCAATGGCCCGATCCTGCCGCTGGGCAGCCAGATGCTTGCCCTCACCCCTATCAGCCCATTTCGCCCCAGACGCTGGCGCGGCGCGATCCTGCCCGATCAGATGCGGATTAAGCTGCGCGTGCTCGAAGCGCACAAGCGCCCCGTATCCGCAGTGGCCGACCAGAAAGAACTGCGCGACATTGCCGAGGTCACTCTCGATATCGATCACGAAACCGAATTGGAGCTGTTGTTTGACCCCGGCCAATCGCTCGAAGACCGGATTGTGTCAGAACAATTTGTGGTGGATTAACAATTGCGCGTTATACCCCCTTGCATTGCGCAAAGCGCGCTCATATACGCGGCTCACCTTGTTTCGGAGAGAAACCCGAAGCGATGTTCCCCGATAGCTCAGCGGTAGAGTAGGTGACTGTTAATCACTTGGTCGTTGGTTCGAATCCAACTCGGGGAGCCATTTTTCAGGCGATTCTGACCTATCCAACGCATGCCGAACTGCATGTGAAGATCATAGCAGATCCGGTTCTTCGAAAATTTGAGGGCGGAAAATCAATATCCAGATCGATGCCGTAAACATAGAAAATGCGGGCCTTGCCGTCCGGCGTATTCACAATGAGATACTCGGATTGTGATCTCTCAACCGTTTGATTGCGCTTTGGGCCGGTTTGAATGTCAAACTTCAACGGCCCCAAAGAGCGTGCAATCTTCAGCTTTGCCGATCCTTCGATGAATTCGACTTTGAAAGGCAATGGCGCCAACTCAACCGCAAAGGTCGTCGACCATTTCGAATTTTGCCGCCTCGTTGCTGTCAGGCCGCCAAGCCTCTTGCGCTGGCGTGTCAATTCTCTGGTCATCGAAACAAAACGCTTGTGATCATTCCATGACAGGGAGTTACATTTAACCGGTCGATCCGTGTATGACGATGCCATTCGAAATCCTCCGCGGACCGCATTCCTATAGGGTTCAACCGATTTAGGCGCAGAGATCGAATAGCGCCCCTTCTGTTTCTGCGACAAGCGCATTTTGCGCTCCGTATTTATCCAACGGAAGCTCAGCCTGCAAACCGCGCGATTGACGTTTGCGAAATGATCATGATTGGCACCTTGCTTTCGATGGCGGGAAGTCACCGCCCAGTGGCGGTCAACTTCCGCAAGGTCTTTGATCATCTGAAACGAGTATTTATCAAGATATGAAACAGTGCCTATCTCCCAGGCATTCATCATCGCTCTATCAATCGCAGAAGCTGGCGATTCCAGAGCAAGTAAAGGCGCGAAGAGAACAGGCAAAAAGCGCGTGCTCATTGCGAATTCCAATCTCTAATTTTTACGATGTTTAAATAATACATAAAAACCGAACGGAATCAACCAATTTTTAGATGAGTTATCTGATGGTCGAGAAAGTGACAGTTTGGACTGGGAAGCCCCCTTCAAACACCCCTTAGAACAGCCCCTCAATCTCACCCGTTTCATCCAGATAGATCGTCTCCGCAGCCGGTTTCTTGGGCAGGCCGGGCATCGTCATAATCCCTCCGCAGATTGCCACAACGAAACCCGCGCCCGCTGACAGGCGCACTTCGCTTATTTCGACTGTGTGGTCGTCCGGCGCTCCGACTTTGGATGGATCGGTGCTGAAGGATGATTGGGTTTTCGCCATGCAAACGGGGAAGTGGCCGTATCCCATGCTTTCCCATTGCGTAAGCTGTTTGCGGATTGCCGGGCTGATGCTCACCTCCCTCGCGCGGTAGATTTGGGTCGCGACAGTCGTAATCTTGTCTGCCAGCGGCATGTCTGATGGGTAGAGGAGCTTAAAATCAGGTGCGCCTGCATCGGCTTTTGCTGCGACGACCCGCGCCAGCTCTTCAGCGCCCTCGCCGCCTTTGGCCCAGTGTTCGCATGATACCACTTCGGCGCCTTTGGCAGCGGCCATATCCTTTATGACAGCAATTTCTTCGGGCGTATCGAGATGGAAGTGATTGATCGCGACAACTGGCTCCACGCCGAACTTTTTGATGTTTTCGATATGCCGCGCGAGATTGGCGAACCCTTTCCCGATGGCCTGGGGATTGGGCGTATTGAGGCTGTCTTTCGCCGCTCCGCCATTCATCTTGAGCGCGCGGCATGTCGCGACCAGCACAATCGCATCGGGTTTGAGGCCCGAAAGGCGGCATTTGATATCGAGGAACTTTTCCGCGCCCAAATCCGCGCCAAAGCCCGCCTCCGTCACCACATAATCGGCCAGTTTCAACGCCGTTTTCGTTGCAATAATGCTGTTGCAGCCATGCGCGATATTCGCAAAGGGGCCGCCATGCAGCAATGCTGGGCGCTGTTCCAAGGTCTGGACAAGATTGGGCAGAACCGCGTCTTTCAACAAGGCTGCCATCGCGCCATCTGCCTTAACATCGCGGCAGAAAACCGGAGTCCGATCGCGCCTGTATCCAATAACAATATCGCCAAGCCGGCGGCGCAGATCATCAAGATCGGAAGCGAGGCACAAAATCGCCATCACTTCCGATGCGACGGTGATGTCAAAGCCGGTCTCGCGCGGAAAGCCATTAGCCACGCCGCCCAGCGACGCCGTGATCTGGCGCAGCGCGCGATCATTCATATCGAGCACCCGTTTCCAGGTGACCCGGCGCACATCGATATCAAGCGGATTGCCCCAATGGACCGAGTTGTCGATCATCGCGGCAAGCAGGTTGTGCGCGCTTGAAATGGCGTGAAAATCGCCGGTGAAATGCAGGTTAATCTCATCCATCGGCATAACCTGTGACCGGCCGCCACCTGCCCCGCCGCCTTTCATTCCAAAGCACGGGCCAAGCGATGGCTCTCGCAGGCACAGCATGGTTTTCTTGCCGATCCGGTGGAGCGCATCTGACAGGCCGATGGATGTCGTTGTCTTACCCTCGCCCGCAGGCGTTGGGTTGATCGCGGTGACCAGGATGAGCTTGCCCCCTGGTTTCTCACCCTTGCTCGCATCGGGCAATGCGGATGTGTCGATCTTGCCCTTATATCGTCCATAGGGGATCAGCGCGTCATCCGGGATACCGGCATCCTGCGCGATTTCGGCGATGGGTTTCAAAATGGCCTGACGGGCAATTTCAACATCGGTGGGCAATTTCAATCTTCCCCTGTTTGGCAGAATTGCGCCCGATCACTCCAAGCAACATAACGCAGGCGAAGCAAGCTGCCTTGCGCGCCAATCACATTATCCCGCTATCAAAATCCTAACCCCCACAATCAGAACCAGAGCCGCCGTCAGCCACCTGACCCAGCGCACAGGCAGAACGCGCGCAGCCATTACGCTGCCGATCTGGCCGCCAATAGCCACCGCGATCAGCAGCGGGAGGCTGTATCCAATCGCACCTGTAAACGCGCCGGGGCCTTGCTTGGCCAATTGCCCCGCGAGGCCGAACAGCGAATTGATGAGGATGAAAAGGCTTGCCGTGGCAGCAATGGCGCGCGCGTCTTTCCACCGCGTCAGATGAAGAAGCGGCGCAAGGAATATCCCGCCGCCAATGCCGACCAGCCCTGCAACAAGGCCCATGGGCGCGGCAACTAACGGCATGGCGTTGGCGAACCGTGTCGGCTCGTTTGCCGCTGACGGGCTGACAGGAACGAGCAAGGTCACGCCGGTCAGGATAAGGCTGATGCCGAGCAGCGCCATAAACAGCGCCTCATCCACCGGGATCAGCCCGCCAATAAAGGCTGCGGGCGCGGCCAAAGCGGTGAGCCCCAGCGCGCCGCGCCATGGCACCAAACCCGCGCGCGCAAACCGCACGCTGGCCCCTGCAACAACAACAATATTACACGCCAACGCGACCAAAGGCAGCAGGCGGTAATCCAGCCCCGATATCGCGAGCAGAGCGGCATAAGTCGAACCGCCGCCAAACCCGACGCTCGCATAAAGCAGCGCCGTCACCGCAAAGGCGAGCGCCAAAAGCGCAGGGATCGCACCAATCACGGGCTAGCCCCTTTCTGACGCGCCGCGCGCAAATTACGCCGCTGGCCGCGCGCCTGCTGCTCCGTGGCAATGCTTGTATTTGTTGCCTGACCCGCACGGGCAAGGCGAATTGCGGCTGACATTCAAATTGGCATAGGGATTATCGGTGTTCGCCCCGCCCGGCCCCGATGCAGCACGCGGAGATCCCGCTAGCGATCCGAACAGCTCTGGCCGCTCTGCTGAACCATCGCCATCATTGGAATTATCAAGACCCGTCAGCGGATCAATGTGTCCGGTGAGGAAATCGGGCAGATCGGGCAAAGCTTCGGGTTCGGGCTGTTGCTGCACCAATTGCGCGCGGAACAGAATTTTGGTCACTTCCTCGCGCAGGGTATCGAGCAGACCTTCGAACAGGCCAAACGCTTCCTGCTTGTATTCATTGATCGGCTGTTTCTGCGCGATCCCGCGCATCCAGATCACCTGACGCAGCGCATCCAAAGTCGCCAGATGCTCTTTCCAGTGGTAATCGAGCTGGCGCAGCAGCACTTCTTTTTCCACGCCGCGCCATGCGCCTTCGTCATATTCGGCCGTTTTGGTGTCCATCATCTCATCGGTGATCGCGCGCAGGCGTTCCTCGATGATTTCAGGCTCAACCTGGTCTTCTTCGAGCCATTCATCAAACGGCACTTTAAGATTGAAGATCTCGACCAGTTTTTCCTCAAGCCCGGCGATGTCCCATTGTTCGGGATAGGAACCCGGAGGGCACGCAGTGCCGACCATCGCGTTAATCGTATCGTGACGCATATCGAGCACTACGTCATCCACCGCTTCTGAATCCATGATTTCGGAGCGCTGTTCATAGATGACTTTGCGCTGGTCGTTCATCACGTCATCATATTGGACGACCTGTTTGCGCGCTTCGTAATTGCGCCCCTCGACCTTTTTCTGCGCAGTCTCAATCGCTTTGGAAAGCCATTTGGACCCGATTGCCTCACCATCTTCGAGGTTTGAATTCATCATCTTGGAAAACAGCGTATCAGGGCCAAAGATGCGCAAAAGATCATCTTCAAGGCACAGGTAAAACCGCGAAAGACCCGGATCGCCCTGACGGCCAGAGCGGCCACGCAATTGGTTATCGATGCGGCGGCTTTCATGGCGTTCCGTGCCCAGCACAAACAATCCGCCCGCTTCCAAGACCTTGGCCTTTTCCGCTGCGACTTCCTCTTTGAGCTTGGCGATGGCAGCCTCTTTTTCGGGGCCATCTTCCACCGCGCCAAATTCATCCTCGATCAAAAAGTCGAGATTGCCGCCCAGCTGAATATCGGTGCCGCGTCCGGCCATATTGGTCGCGATCGTCACCGCGCCAAGGCGGCCCGCCTGCGCCACAATATGCGCCTCACGTTCGTGCTGGCGAGCGTTCAGGATTTCGTGTTTGACGCCTTCTTCATCGAGGAATTTGCTAAGCAATTCAGACTTTTCGATGGAGACCGTGCCAACCAGAATGGGCTGGCCAATCTCGTTCTTTTCCTTGATGGCTTTTGCAATCGCGGCAAATTTGTCCATCGTGTTTTTGTAAAACTCGTCGTCCTCATCAACGCGCGCGACGGGAAGATTGGTCGGAATTTCAACGCAATTGACTTTGTAGATGTCCCAAAATTCCGCCGCTTCGGTCGCGGCTGTGCCGGTCATGCCGGACAGTTTGGGATACATGCGGAAATAGTTCTGGAACGTGATTGAGGCCATGGTCTGGTTCTCAGGCTCAATCTTGACTGCCTCTTTCGCCTCGATTGCCTGGTGCAAACCGTTGGACAGCCGCCGGCCTTCCATCATCCGGCCGGTAAATTCATCAATCAGGATAACCTTGTCATCCTTGACGATGTAATTGTCATCGCGCTTGAACATATGGACCGCGCGCAAGGCCTGATCGAGATGATGAACAACTTGCGTGTTTTCAACGTCATAAAGGTTGTCGGTTTCCAGTAGCCCTTTTTCTATCAGAAGCTTTTCAACCTCTTCGTGGCCCTCTTCGTTCAATTGAACATTGCGCGCCTTTTCATCCTTATCCAGCCATTCGTCAGGGATTTCCTTGGCCACTTCGTCAAGTGAAACATAAAGGTCCGATTTATCCTCGGTCGGCCCGGAGATAATCAGCGGCGTGCGCGCTTCGTCGATCAGGATCAGAATCCACCTCATCGACAATCGCAAAAGAGAACGGGCGCTGCATCATTTCCGCGCGCGAATGCTTCATATTATCGCGCAGGTAATCAAAGCCAAACTCGTTATTCGTGCCGTAAGTGATGTCGGAATTGTATGCTTCGCGCTTGGTGTATTCGTCCATATTAGGGACAATCACGCCCACGCTCAGGCCCAGCCAATTGTAAAGCTTGCCCATGTCCTGCGCATCGCGGCGCGCAAGGTAATCGTTGACAGTAACAACGTGAACGCCCTTGCCCTCAATCGCGTTGAGGTACACCGCAAGCGTCGCCATCAGCGTCTTACCTTCACCTGTGCGCATTTCGGCAATCTCGCCGCGATGCAGCACGATGCCGCCGATCAGCTGGACATCAAAATGCCGCATGCCAAACACGCGCATGGACGCTTCGCGAACGGTTGCGAACGCTTCGGGCAGGATGTCATCCAGCGTGCTGCCGGTATCCAGCTTTTCGCGAAAAGCATTGGTCTGGGCGCGCAGCCCTTCATCGGAAAGCGCCTGAATTTGTGGTTCAAGATCATTGATTTGCTTAACGATCTTACCAAGCGATTTGACATAGCGATCGTTGGAGGAGCCAAATACGGATTTGACGAGAGCTTCGAACATGGATGGATTCCTGAAACGGATGCGGCCCGCTTGTGGGGCCATGAATTGTGAGATGTGGGAAAACCGCGCAGCCAGCGCGAAAAGGGAAAAAACGAGGCGCTATTCGTAAGCGCGCTCAACACCCATCAATACAGGCAAACGCATTGCCTGCGGCAGCGGCTGAAGCGCAAGCTCGCCCTGTTTCGCATCGCGCTGATCGGCTTTTTCTGATGCGATTTTTACTTCGCCATGATTGGCCTGCGCGGCCGTTTCGGCGCTGGCCTCAACCCCGGTATCGCACGCAGCCGATGCCTCAGCCAGATGCGCATGCACTGGCTGGCTGATCGCAGCAAGGCCCGATAACAGGGCGAGAAAGGCAAACAGATGCCGGGTCATGTGGTCTCAAATAGGGTCATTCACCGCTCACGTCCACCGCAATGGCGCGTTTGACCGGTGATGAGCGTTATCGCAGCGTCATTCTAAGATATCATTAGCCTCGACTAAAACCTTAAGATTAACCTGCTTTGCCACCGGATAGCCATTTTCGTCGCGGTAGACTGCGCGCGGCGGACGATCCACGCCTGGACAAGGCTCGCGCTCAAAACTCTTGCGCATCGTTTCGCTTAGATCGCCAGACATTTCATTCACGTTGCAGTTTTCAACCTTGCCTTCGGCTGTCACGGTGAACGTGACATCGATGACGGTGTTGCTGCCGAATTCGGGCTGTCGCTTGCCCCAATCGATGTAATCGACATACTTGCCCGGGACAGGCTGCCCTTCCGCATTCAGCGCAGGCTCAAACGCCCCGCGCTCCATCGCGATAGAGCAAGTCTTTTGATCGAGAAGGGCTGAGCCAGACGAGGCGAGAATGGTGCACTTTTCGGGCTTGCCCTCTTTGCTGACAGAGAGTTCAAACCTCACCGATCCCTCGTCACCTGCCACCCATGCCTCAGGCGGATAGTCGGCAGGTTTCGCCCCTAAGAGGTCGTATGAAACTAGCCTTGGCGGAAGGCTCCCGTCATCGTTCTCAATAACCTCTGGTGGCGGCGCAATCGAAATGGGCGGCGGCGCGGGCGCTGTCTCCTCAGCAGCCTCCTGGGCCACTAAAGGCGATGCGAGGGTTGAAAGAAGGCCAATGGCCGCAGCACAAAGATGTTTCCTATTCATCGGCATATTCCTAACCGCCCCGCGCATTTTGGCAATAAGCCAAACGCCGATTGAACCTGGCCCCAATGCCGCTTAGAGCGCTGTGCATTATGGATCTTGCCCCTTCCCCGCTTGCGCTCCCTTTTCCTGATCTGCCCGATATCGCAGGTGTTACTTTGCGTGTTGCTCATGCCGGATATAAGGATGGCTCACCCAAAACCCGTGCTGATCTGACCTTTGTCGAAGTGAGCGAGGGAACCGCTGTCGCCGGCGTGTTCACCCAGTCCGCCTGCGCATCCTCCGAAGTGGAGCTGGGCCGCGAGCAGGTGAAATCGGGCAGCGCGCGCGCTTTGATCGTCAATTCGGGAAATTCCAACGCCTTTACCGGCTATCGCGGGCGCGAAGCGGTGGAGCAGATCATGGCGCAGGTCGCAGGCGGCCTTGGATGCGAGGCGCGCGAGGTTCTGGTGTGTTCAACAGGGGTGATCGGGGTTCCCCTGCCCAAGGATAAAGCGCGCGAAGGCATTGCAGCAGTTCTGAATACAGCCCCATGTTCCTGGGAGGATGCAGCGCGCGCCATCGGCACGACTGATACGTTTACCAAAGGCGCGCACACCAGCGCCATGATCGGCGCTACGCGGGTAGAGCTATCGGGTATTATCAAAGGCTCCGGCATGATCGCGCCCGATATGGCAACAATGCTGGGCTATATCTTCACCGATGCCGATATCGCGCCTGCATTTCTGCAAGAATTGCTCGGCATAGCCAATTCGCAGACTTTCAGCTGCATCACGGTGGATGGCGACACCTCGACCAGCGACACGGTTCTGGCCTTTGCAACCGGAAAGGCCGGCAATGCGAGGATCGAAAGCTGGGACAGCCCCGGCGCGGATGCCTTTGCCGCCGCTCTCACCGATATGTGCCGCCAGCTGGCGCAGGCCGTTGTGCGCGATGGCGAAGGGGCCTCCAAATTCATCACCATCCGCGTGTCGGGCGCGGTGTCCGATGAAAGCGCGCGGCGCGTGGGCCTTGCAATCGCGAATTCTCCGCTTGTGAAAACCGCCATCGCTGGCGAAGACGCAAATTGGGGCCGCGTCGTTATGGCCGTGGGCAAAGCGGGCGAACCAGCGGACCGCGACAAGCTCTCCATCGCGTTTGGCGGGGTTTGGGCCGCGCGCGATGGCCTGCCCGTCGATGATTATGATGAAGCCCCCGTGGCCGAGCATTTGAAAGGCGAGGAGATAGACCTCGCGGTGGAATTGGGCATGGGCGAAGGCCGCGCGAGCGTTTGGACCTGCGACCTCACTCACGGATATATTTCAATCAACGCGGATTACAGATCATGAGCGAGCTTAGCGCCCTTGATACGGAAATTCTCGACCTGATGCGTTTTGCCGCCCAGCGTTCAATGCTGCCGCGTTTTCGCGCGCTGGCAGACAGCGATGTTGAGATGAAAGGCGAGGATGATCCCGTCACCATCGTTGACCGCGAGGTGGAAACGTTCCTGACCGAAGCGCTCACCAAACTGGCCCCAGGGGTCGCCGTTGTGGGCGAAGAAGCGGTTCATGCGGACAAGAAAGTGCTCGATCGTTTGTCAGAGCAATGCTGGATCATTGATCCGCTGGACGGCACAGCGAATTTTACCGAAGGCAGAGAACCCTTCGGTATCATCATCGCTTTGGCTGATGCGGGCAAAACGGTTGCGGGTTGGATTTACGATCCGAACAAAAACCGGTTTTGCCACACCCGCGCAGGCGAAGGGGCGTTTATCAATGGCGAGAAAATCAAAGCGCGCACCACGGGCAAAACCCCGCCTGTGACCGCCGTCAGCCGGATGTTCCTCACCGAAGAACAATCCGCAATGGTCGTTGAAAAGCTCGCCCCGCATTACACTCTGGTCGATATCCCGCGCTGCGCTGCTGAACAATATCCCCGGCTTGCGCTGGGCGAAAACGATGTGTCGAGCTTCAAGCGGACATTGGCCTGGGACCATGCAGCGGGCGTGTTATGGCTGAACGAAGCAGGCGGGAAAGCCGCGCGGCTGGATGGCAGCGAATACCGCGTCGACGAACACGGCAAACCGGGATTGGTCGGCGCATCCAGCCCAGCGATCTGGGATGAATTTGCCAGTCGGGTACTAGATTGATGCGAGTCCCCGCGCAGGCGGGGACCTCTCTCTATATGCGAAGAGGCCCCAGCCTCTGCGGGGGCTCACCACAAATCAGATCGCGCTTTCAATCCACTCTTTCAGCTGGCTTTTCGGCACTGCGCCAACTTTGCGCGCGACCTCTTCGCCGTTTTTGAACATCACCATGAGCGGGATCGACTGGACGCCCATATCCGCTGGCACGCCTGTGCTTTCCATGATGTCCATTTTCGCGATAGTCACGCTATCGCTCAATTCCTCGCTGATCTCTTCCAAAGCGGGCGCGATCATTTTGCACGGTCCGCACCAATCGGCCCAGAAATCGACCAGCACGGGCTTATCGCTATCCAGCACATCGGTTTGAAAACTGTCATCGGTTACATTGACGGTAGCCATATCTAAGGTCTCCTGAAAAGTGTTGCATTGCATCTAGTGCGGCAGGCGCGATCACTCAATAAGCGGCGGCAGATAGCTTTCCTGCGTCTTGCCCAAAGCATTCTTGTGCGCTTCGATCAGTGCAGCGGGCAATTCGAACAGCTGCGGCGCGTGTGTGTAAAGCAGGCCAGCGCGAACGCTGCGTCCCGGATAGATCACTTGCAACGCCGCGACATAGGCCGCCATCTGGCGCAAAGCCGCACGCGGAACGGCATCCACGCCGGCAGGCGGGCGGCGCGTGGTTTTGTAATCGACCACCAGAATATCGCTGTCTGTCACCAGCAGCCGATCAATCGTGCCCGCAATCACCGCGCCATCAACCGTTGCGGCCAGCGGCACCTCGGCCAAAGTGCCGGGCGCAAACAGATCGGCAAAGGCGGGGTGTTCCAGAACCTTCATCGCATCGCTGAGCATATCGGCCCGCGCCGCCTCTGACAGATCAGCCGCTTGCCGGCCAAGCCATGCCGCACCCGCATCGCCCCGCAAACCGGGCGCAATATCGGGCAAGCGTTCGAGCAATTTGTGGATCAACACCCCGCGCCGAGCGGCCTCTGGCGCGCTCGCAGCACCGGTGCCAAGCGGCGGATCGCTGCCCAGATCCTCCCCTGCATTGCTGGGGGCAAGCGGGCGCGGCGGGCGCGGCTCCTCGCCAATAGGTGTCGTCGCCCAATGCGGCAGCTTGGTCGCTGTTGGCGCTCCGCCTGCATCATCATCGGGCACCAGCGGATCGGCGCGCACGCCCCATTCGCGGCGTATCCCCCAGATGCCATCGTCAATCTCGTGCCCTTCAAACAGCGGGGCAAGCCGCGCATACCAGCTATCCTCGTGCGGCACGCCGTTTTTCGCTGCACGCGGGCCAAGCGACCCGCCCACAAACAGCGCTTCTTCTGCGCGTGTCATGGCGACATACATCAGCCGCCAATGTTCCTGTTCCTGAGCAGCCTTGGCCGCGTCCTCGGCCTCTTCCACTCGCCCGGCTTTTTCGGTTTTGGAAAGCGCGGGCAGCGGGATGGAAGAAGGCGGGATGTCATCCGGTGCACCGCCCAGCGCCATCTCTTGCAGTTTAAGATCACCGGGCGACCCCGGCGCGCCTGCTGCATCGGCAAGGATAACGATCGGCGCTTGCAAGCCTTTGGAGCCATGGACGGTCATCACCCGCACTTGCCCCGCCGCGCTGTCGGCATCGCGTTTCAACTCAGCAGAGCCTGCTTCAAACCATTGGATAAATCCCGCGAGGCTGGGCGTCCCAATCGTCTCATAGGCGAAAGCGGCGTTGACCAATTCGTCAATCGGATCATTCGCCTCGCGCCCCAATCGCGCAATCAATCTGGATCGGCCCTGCCATGGCCCCACCAGCAGCCAGGAAATAAGCGCCTGCGGGGTCTGATAATCGGCCCGCCGCAGCAATTCGCGCAAGGCATCAGCGGTTTGCGCGGCAAAAGGAGCGTCTGATTTGCGCAGGTGATCCCACAATTTCACTCCGTAATCGCGCGGAGCATATTGCAGCAGATCATCCTGCGACCACCCGAGCAATGGCGAAACCAGAACGTTAGCAAGCGACAGATTATCATAAGGTTGTGCAGCAAACTTAAGAGCCGCTATCAAATCCTTCACAGCCAGCGGATCACCCAGACGCAGCCGATCAACCCCGGCAACGGCCACACGCTTTTCATGCAGTTTGGCGACAATTTGCCCTGCTAGCTCGCGCCGTTTTTGGACCAGCACCAGCACATCGCCTGCTTGCGCATGGCGCGGTGTGTCCCCTTTTTCGAGCACCAGCGGCTCTTCAAGGCTGACCCATCGGCGCACCTGTTCAGCGATTTTCTCGGCGAGCACCGTTTCATGCTTGGCCAGCCAATTGCGCCCTTCGCCATCGTCAGAATTGCTTTCGACTTCGTTTTCGCCCGCAATCACCGGCTTCCACAAGGTGACCTGTCCGCCCAGTTCCGGTTTGAAAGATCGGTGTTCTTGGGGCGGTTTATCAAGGCCGAACGCATCGTGCCCCAACTGCGCCATCGCCGCATTGACGAAATTCAGCACCGCAGGCGTGGTGCGATAGGAAAGGCCCAGCTCCAATTCCTGCCATGTCGGCACGCGGCGCTGATCGCGCAGGCCGCTGGCATATTGCTGAGCAGAGGCAATCTGGCGCTCAACCTTTTTGCGAGCGCGCGCGAAGTTCTCAGGGCTGGTCCCCTGAAACCCGAAAATGGCCTGTTTATAATCGCCGACAGTAAAAATGGTGCGCAAGGCATCACCCGATGCCCCGTCGCCGCTGAAGAAATCATCGATCAGCGCAAACACAATATCCCATTGCGCCTGATTGGTATCCTGCGCTTCGTCGATGAGAATGTGGTTAAACTGGCGATCAAGCTTATAGCGGATCCAGGCAGATGTGTCGGGATTGCCCAGCAATTGCGCCGCTTTGACGATCAGATCGTCAAAATCGATCAACCCCTCGCGCGCTTTGGCCGCTTCCCATTTGTGCGCAAATGCGCCGCCCAACTCAAACGCAGCGGTAAGGAAATGGGACAGCGCAAGCAAAGTGCGGCGCTCTTCCACTCGGCTGACCGCATCTGCGATCAGATCCTGCCCCTCGGCAAAGCCAGGCGATGCCTCGCGCGGTTTTTTGAGCACCAGACTGGCTGTGCCGTCCGCTTTCAATAGCGTCTTGCGAAACATCGGGTAAATATCGCGCCGAACAGCCTCATCCGCGCCGATCCATTGGGCAATGAAATCAAGGCATTTATCCGCCGTTTTCGTGCCCCATTCGCGCAAAGGCTCAACCATTGCGGCTGCCTCGCTATCGGGGAAGACATCAGGGTGCAGACCTTCAAATGCCCAATCCTCATCCGCGCTGACGGGAATTTCAATGAGGCGGCAAACCCGCGCGCGCATCGGGCGTTTCCACGGCGCATTTCCGTGCCACATCCCGCTTGCCCCGGCGCAGCGCATCAACCAGCTCTGCACCGCTGCGGGATCCTTGCGCGTGGTCAGCATGCGCATCGCATCAAGCACAACCGCGTCGCTATTCGCCTCTGCCTCGATCAGCACATCGGCCAGCACATCGCGGGATAGCAGGTCGCGTTCGCGGTCCTCCATCGGGCGCGCACCGGGGGCGAGATTGGCCTCTTCCGGGAAATTGGCGAGCAGCCACTGCGAAAAAGCGTGGATCGTATCAATCCGCAGCCCCCCGCCGGGACAATCGAGCACGCTTGCAAACAAAGTGCGCGCATGGGCCTGTGTTTCAGGACCGATATCTGCGCCCAGCGCCTTCAATTCCTTACTAAGCCGCGTGCCCGGCATCCTGACCCAACGCGCCAGCACCGAATTGATGCGGATCGCCATTTCGGCCGCGCCCGCTTTGGTAAAAGTCAGGCACAGAATATCGCCCGGATCGACATCGGGGCGAAGCAGCATTCTGAGTACACGGGCCGAAAGAACCTGCGTTTTGCCCGTGCCAGCAGAGGCAGATAGCCAGACATTATCCTCAGGCTGCGCTGCTTTCAGCTGGTTGCCGATAAGCGGGAAAACCTTGCCGCTCATGCGTCACCGCCGGCGGTGCTGCCCGCGAACAGATCAATCGCCCATTCTTCAAGCCGCATCAGTTGATCGTAATCCGAATAGCCATCGTAATCAGGGTTTTCGCGCGCGGTGAAAGGCTGCGTGCCTTTCAGGTATTTGGCAATCGCCTCGGTCAGCTTGGCTTCGTGATGGGGGAGGAAATCCTCGGGCGGCAATCCGGACCGTTTGCCCGGCAATTGAACGGGCGACTGGACATAGCCAAATTCGCCTTTGTCTTTGCCAGATGACCAATATTCAAACGCGCTTGCCTTGCCGCTGATTAACCGGGTGCCTTCTTCAAAACTGCCATATTGCGCGATCAGGCCAAGCAGCCCCAATTGCAGCGCATAGCCCGCTTCAACCTGATCGGGTTTGGGCGGCGATCCCGTTTTATAGTCAACAATGGCAAGGCTTCCATCTGCCATCAGATCAATCCGATCAGCCCGGCCCAGCACGCGCACGCCGTTAAATGTCATCGCGCCTTTGATCTCTGTGGCAAGGATTTCTCGCCCATCAGCGCGCGCTTCGGTTATCCACGCTTCAAACCGCTCCAGCGCGGCCAGAATGCGCGGTTGCCACAGCCCGCGAAACAGCGGGTGGACATTGCGTTTTGCGAGGAAATCACGCGCAAAATCGGCGATATTCTCGCTTGCCCCTGCCCTGTTCCATGCATCCAGCAGATCATGCACCAAAGTTCCGCGCAAAGCGGGATCGCTGAACGGATCAGCGCCCAGCGGATCAAGCCTGCGCAGCTGCAAAATCTCTGAGGCGTAAAACTGATAAGGATCGCCCAGCAACCGATCGAGCGCGGTCACTTTGATCGCGACATCGCGCTGTTTCGCGGTCGGGCACGGCGCGGGGACCGGGTATTTGGGCGGATTGTCAGGCGGGGTCCGGTCGATCAGCGGCATGATCGCAGGAATATCGCGCAAAGTGTGCTCGCGCGTCATATCCTCGCCCAGCAAGGCGGTGACGCGCAACCAGAAACGCGAAGGCAAAGTTGGCCCATCGGCATCGCGCAAGGACCGGGTCAGCACCACTTCGCGCGCGCCCATTGCGCCGGCCAGATCGTGCGCGGCCAGCCCGATGCGGAATTCAGCCCCCGGCACTCCCAATGCGCGCAGAATAGGCGGGGCAAGCACCGGATCAGGCCCCGGCACTTGCGGCCAGCTGCCTTCATTCAGCCCGGCACAAATCACCAGATCGGCGCGCGCCATGCGCGATTCCAGCAGGCCATAAATCGCAATACGCGGGTGGCTGCCATAAGGGGGGCGCACTGCAATCTCGTCCATCGCCTCGCGCAGGATGAGCGCCAGATCAGCAGACGCAATCTGCGTGCCCGCATTGCGCGCGTGGAGGCGCACATCCTCAATCATATTGGCAAGAGCGCGCCCATCTTCGAGCGCCCAGACATCCTCGCCGCCCAGCGCCTCAGCGGTCTGCGCGCAGGCATCAAGCGCGTCGGCCAAGCCGATTTGCGCAGGCATGTCGGTGACGGGGCCAAGCAGGCTTTCCACTTCGGCAAACCACTGCGCCACATCCGCTTTGCGCGCGGTTTCGCGAAGCGGTTCAAGCCCGGGCGCAGGCGCCGGGCCGCGCAATCGGTGATCAAAAGCGCGCAGTGCAGCAAGCCACGGGCCGCGTGCACCTTCGGTTTGGGCGCGCACCAAGGGATGAGCCAATGCCGCGATCAATCCGGCAGGCTCCAACCCGTCAGACCCGATTTGCGCAATCAGCCCCAGCAGTCGCCCAGCAGCCGTCAGAGACAAGGGCCGCCCTGCACTGTCGTCAGCTGTTATATTCCAGCGCGACAAATGCTGCACCACCCGGCGCGCCATGGACCTGTCGGCGCTGATGACAGCGATGCGTTTTTCCGGCGTTTCCAAAGCCTCTCGCACCATCAGAGCGATGGCCTGCGCTTCTTCTTCGGATGTGCCAGTTTCCATCAGGGACAGACCCGGCATCCGCCGCTTATCTGCATCCAGATCAACCCAGACCTTGCTCGCGTTGGGCGGCAGGAATAGCGAGCTGATCGCTTTGCTGCGCTGCGGGGGTGCGGCCCCTTCGCCTTTGCGATGCCAATTGCGAACCTCTCCGCGTGCAGCGCCCATGCGTTCGAGCAGCAATTTTAGGTGATATTGAGGATGGGTGACGGCATCGCGCCTGCTGAAGGCTTCGCCACCAACTTCGTCAGCAGCGCCTGCTCTGCCAAGCTCGTCCCACGCCTCCTCGCTCATCGCCAGATCGAGATCGGGCAGCACGACCGACCCCTGAGGCAGCCCTGCGACCACGCGCAGCAAGCGCGCCAAAGCTGGCGCGGCGCTGGTAACGCCAGTCGCAATGATTGGCGATTGCGGCGGGTTGGCGCGCCATTGCTTTGCCGCGCGATCAAACAAAGCGTTGCGCCGCGTGGCCGCATCCACTTCGCCCGTTCGGGCCAGGCGATCATTCCAGTGCGCTTGCACATTGGCAAAGATGCGGATCGAGTTTTGATAGTGCTTTGAAATGTTCTGAAATTCGTTGATGACAGCAGGATCAACCAGATCAGCGGGCGATTTCTCCTCAACCAGCAATCGGTCCATCACGCGCGCAAAATCACGTGCCATGCGCAGCCGCACCGCGCCGGGGAGCGGGGGCTCATTTTCCTTGGCGCGTTCCTGCGCGATCAATTCGGCCAGTTCCAGCCAGCGCCGCCCCGGCTCCACCGCAGGCGCAATCTCGGCCGCATCCAGCGGATCGAGCAGCGCGCCCAGCGCCTCATCCAGATCAAGATCGCCAATCGCGACCATGCGCGGCATCAGCAGGCCCGCATCGCCCGAATGCCGGATAAATGCCTCGGACAAAGTGCGCGCGGCGCGGGTGCTGGGGACAAGCAAAGTGGTTTTTGCAAGGCCCAAAAGCGGGTCTGCGTAACGCGGCACCAATCCGGCCACCAGAGCATCAGCAAAGCCGCGATGCGCAGCGATGGAATAGAGATTGAGCGAGGATGTATCAGCCACGCTGGAGAGCGTCTTCGGTAGGCTTGATCGCTTGCGGCGTGCCGACCTCATACCATTGCCCGGTAAAGGACACGCCGAACAGACGGCCTTCCTCTATCGCGCGGTTCCACAATATATTGGTTGAGAATTTGCCATCGGGCGCATCGCGCAGCAGGCGGTGCGATACCAGCTGAATGCCGGTATAGATGAACGGCGCAATCAGGCCCGGACGCCGGCGGGACAATTTGCCGCGCGGGTCCATATAAAAATCACCCGTACCGCTAAAATTGGCCGCGCGAATATGCGGGACGACCAGCAGCAATGCGTCCATTTCATCTGCATTCCAGCGTGCCGACAAATCAGCGAAGGCATCGCGCGGACCATCAAGCCAGATATTGTCCGCATTCAAACAGAAGAACGGATCGGCAAGCTTGCTTTGCGCTTTGACCATGCCGCCGCCTGTTTCGAGCAGCGCCTCACGCTCATCCGAGATGACGACTTTGGGTGCGGGCCGGTCCAGAACATGCGCCTCCAGCGCATCGGCAAGGTAATGCACATTGACCACTGCGCGCGCCACGCCCGCTTCGGCCAAGCGGTCAAGGGCGTGATCGATTAGAGGTTTGCCGGCGACGCGAACCAAAGGCTTGGGCTGGCTGGCGGTGAGCGGGCGCATGCGTTTGCCCATTCCGGCGGCCATCACCATAGCAGTATCGCTGGCAAGGCCGTGTGCTCCTGGCTCCTTTGTCATGCGATCGTGCCCCCGCCCGATGCGCGCAGATCGGCAGGGATATTGGCATCAAACCACGCGGCCACAGGGCTGAGCGCGCTATGCGCCAAATCACGCTCCATCGCGGCCCAGACCCGCGGGATCATGCTGAGATAGCGCGGCTTTCCATCGCGTTTGTAAAGCCGGGTGAAAATGCCCACAATCTTCGCATTGCGCTGCGCCCCAAGCCGCGCGTAATCGGCGGCAAAGTGTTCATCAGGCTTTGCGCGCGCCACATACCGTTCCAGCATGGCGGCCTCTAACTCGGCCGAAACATCGCGCCGCGCATCCTGCAACAGCGACACCAGATCATAAGCGGGATGGCCGGCAAGCGCGTCCTGAAAATCGATCAGTCCTTGCGTCGCAGAAGGCGATCCGCCCAGCAGCATGATGTTTTCCGCATGATAATCGCGCAGCACTGTCACTGGCTTTGCCTGACGGGCAATCATGGGGCCAAGCGCTTCTTCCCATGCTGCGATATAGCTATCGACATCGACATCAAGGCCCTGGGCCGGCGCATACCATTCGGTCAGCAGAGCCACTTCGCGATTATATGTCGCCATATCATAGGGATCAAAAGGGCCTGCGGCGCGCTGATGCAATTCAACCAGCGCATCAATCGCGGTTTCGTAAGCGGCGGTTTCGCCGTCGGGATTTAGGTCTATCCAATCGCGCATCCGGTCATCGCCAAAATCCTCGATCAGCACCCATCCGCGCGCTGCATCATCGGCAAGGATATCGGGCGCGCGCATGCCGTTTTCGCGCAGCCAATGGGCGACTTTCAGGAACGGCGCGGGATCTTCGTGCGGCGGCGGAGCGTGCATCAGCATCGCCTTATCGCCATCCGGTTTGGCTCCATCCGCTTTGGACAATCTAAAATAACGCCGGAACGAAGCATCGCCGGGAATGGGATCAATCGCCGCATCCGCCCAGCCCGCTTTATCCAGAAACGCGCCTATGCCCTCGGGTAGATCACTCATGCGGTACATCACTCATATTGTGCGCCTTAGCCAATCCGCCCCATATCTCGCAATCGCAATTCGCGTGTGATCCTCAGGGTTGTCAGACCTTTCAAGTTCAATGTGAAGGCATCCCGCCTCATGCGCAAAGCCGCCCGCATGATCGGGCCATTCAGCGATCAGCGCTGCGCCCTCGCGGTAATCATCAAGGCCTATCTCTGCCAGTTCGCTCGGATCGTCCAGACGGTAAAAATCCGCATGGACAATCGGCAACCGCAAAGGGGGCGCATCATAGGTTTCGATGATAGTGAATGTGGGGCTTGGCACTTCGCCTTGGTGCCCCAAAGCGGCGAGCATAGCGCGCGCCAATGTCGTTTTGCCAGCGCCCAGCCCGCCTGACAGCGCGACCACATCGCCCGCGCGCAATTGCGCAGCGATACGCGCGCCATATTGAGCCATAGCCGCAAGATCGGGCAGCGAAGTGCGCGTTTCAGAGCCGGTCACAGCAGCCGGATAATCGCGGTCGTGCCCGCGCCTTTTTCGCTTGCAAGGTCGAGTTCCCCGCCATGCGCTTCGATCAATTGCCGCGCGAGCGGTATGCCAAGCCCGCTGCGCTTTTTCGCGCCATCACTGCCGCCGTCCTTGTCGCCGTCCATCGCGCGGGCGAGTTCTTCCTTGCTCATCCCTTCGCCATTGTCAGAGATAATGATCTGCGCGGCAAATTCGCTGTCTGCAGGGGCCGCTTGTATCTCGATCAGGATTTTCCCATCGCGCGGTGTGCCGGCAATCGCATTGTCGAGCAAATGGCCCAAAGCGCGGCCCATTTGGCGCGGGTCAAGCTCTATGATGCGGCCACTGCGCCCTTTCAGATCAAGCCCGAGCCCGGCACCAATAATCGCCTCTTCGCGTGCGCGCACCAACCGGGTGAGGAACCGCAACAGATCGGTGTCCTCCTTATCAATCGGCAGCAGCCCGGCCTCGCTCTGCGACAGGTCGAGCACGTTTTCCACCTGCTCTGTCAGCCGCGCGACTGCTGTCAGAATGGCATCGACATATTCGCCCGTCTGCTCATTCACTTCGCCCGCCGCACCGCTTTTGATCATTTCGGCAAACCCGCCAATCGAGGTAAGCGGAGTGCGAAACTCGTATGACATATTGGCAAGAAAGCGCGCTTTGACCGCATCTGCTTCTTCCAATGCCACAGCGCGGTCACGCAGAGCTTTTTCCGCTTTTTGCGAGATCGGTGATGTCGAGAACGCTGAGCAGCCCATTGCCATCGGGCAGCGGCACACCGGCAAACCGCAAAGTGCGCCCATCTGCCAGATCCACCTGGCCGCCTTTCTCGCGCCGATCAAGCGTGGCTGATCGCACCGCAGCGCCAATTTCGCGCGCTTCATCGGGCCGTTTCAAATTGGCGCCAATCGCGTCGAGCAAGTCGGACGCAGCCGGATGCGTATCAAGAAATTCAGGCGTCAGCCCCCAAGTGCCTGCAAAACTGCGATTCCACAATTGCACCGATCCATCCGGCGCGAAAATCGCCAGCGCTTCGAACAGGCTGTCCAAAGTCGCGGTGCGCGTGCGCAGCAAGGTATCGCGCGTGGCGGATAAAGCGAGGCTTTCAGTGCGGTCCTCTGCGACCAGCACCAGCCCGCCATCAGGCATGGGCTGTGCAACAATGCGCAAATGCGTGCCGCCGGGCAGCGGCCACAATTCTTCGATCATATCTGGCGCGCCGAACCACGCTTCGTGTTCACGCCGCCATTCCATAAAATCGCGCACTTCGGGCGTCAGGCCCCGTTCGCGCGCATCGGACAGGAACCGGTCAAAGCGCTGCTTTTCCTCAATCGCTTCGCTTGGCAATTCAAACAGGCGGCGCAGCGGGCGGTTCGCAAAAGTCAGCTGCTCGCTCGCATTGAATTGGGCCACGCCCACTGACAATTGATCGAGCATCGCGCGCTGCGCATCGCGAAAGGCGCGAAATTCCCGGCGGACCTGCTGCTGCTCCTCGATATCAATCGCATATCCGGCCACGCCTTCCTGACCCAAAGGCAAATCGGTGACCCTGAGCGATCGCCGCGCGCCAAGGATCGTGGTGGCCAATTCACGCTCCTTCTTTTCCTGACTGGCCATTGCCGCCTTTGCGATAGCAGCCGGGCTTTTCCCATCGACCGTTTCAACAAGTTCGATCTGATCGGCGATCACTGCGGCGGCATCGTCTGCGCCCACCGCATCAACATAGGATTGGTTGACCAATTGCAGGCGCATATCCTTGGCCCGAAACCACATGGGGACAGGTGCCGCTTCGATCAGACCGACAAGCGCTGCAAAATCCTTTTCCGCCCGCGCTGTGCTGGTGCGAAGGCGGTGCAGTTCATCTTCGCTTTGGGTAAAGTCAAAGACCCAGATCAACGCAGCCCCGCCGGGCGACACTTGGCTGTCGGCCAGCGCGCCATGCAAGGCAAGCGACCGGCTTGATCCCGGCGGTGTGATCGCCATGTGGAACGGCGCTGCGGTTTTCTGAGTGCGGCGCACATGCTCCGTCAGCGTGTCCAGCTGAGCGCGAGTAAGGCCAGCGCCTGCCGCTATGACCCCATCCGCTCCGTCTTCATCCGCAGCCAATTCGCTGAGATATTCGGGCATAGCCTCCAGCCCCAGCCACCGGGCCAGCCGCACGGGCGCTTCTACTTTGCCATCAACTCGCACCAGCATCGGCACAGATGGAGCCACTTCCAGCATGTGCTGCATCCGCTTGAGCGAGGTTTGCGTTGCTTCCATCCGCCGGGTCCGGCCATTGGCGCGCACAATCGCATAGGCCGCTGCTCCTGCCCATGCGGCCAGCAGCAGGCCGATCACAACCAATGCGAGAGGCGAAAATTCCATGACATCTCAGCTATGCGCGCGGCGTGCCCGATGCAACGGCTGGAATCAGAAAAGCCCCCGCAATTGCGAGGGCTTTCCCATGTTTTCATGATGAACCGTTTGCGATCAATAGCGGTAATGATCCGGCTTGAACGGTCCAGCCTGCGGCACACCGATATAGTCGGCCTGGCTCTGGCTCAGCTGGCTTAGCTGCACGCCCAGTTTTTCAAGGTGCAAAGCGGCCACTTTTTCATCCAGATGCTTAGGCAGGACATATACCTCGTTTTTATACTCATCGGCCTTTGTATAAAGCTCGATCTGGGCGAGCACCTGGTTGGTGAAGCTCGCGCTCATCACAAAGCTTGGGTGGCCGGTTGCGCAGCCCAGGTTCACAAGGCGGCCCTTGGCGAGCACTAGGATGGACTTGCCATCAGGGAACGTCACCATATCGGTGCCGTCCTTGATCTCTTTCCAGTCGTAATTGTCGAGCGCGCTGATCTGGATCTCGCTGTCGAAATGGCCGATGTTCGAAACGATGGCCATGTTCTTCATGTTCTTCATGTGCTCACCGGTGATGACACCTTCATTGCCGGTTGCCGTTACAAAGATGTCAGCGCGTGTGACCGCTTCATCCATGGTGACGACTTCGTACCCATCCATTGCAGCCTGAAGCGCGCAGATGGGGTCAATCTCGGTCACCATAACGCGCGCGCCGCCATCACGAAGCGACGCGGCAGAGCCTTTGCCGACATCGCCGTACCCCGCGACACAAGCGACTTTACCCGCCAGCATCACATCGGTGGCGCGGCGGATCGCATCAACGAGCGATTCTTTACAGCCGTACAAGTTGTCGAATTTCGACTTGGTCACGCTGTCATTCACGTTAATCGCGGGGAATGGCAGTTTGCCCTGTTTGGCGATCTGATAAAGGCGCATAACGCCTGTGGTGGTCTCTTCGGAAACGCCTTTGATGTTCTGGACGCTTTTGGTGAGATAGCCCGGCTTGGCTTTCACATAGGCTTTCAAAGCGCGCTGGAATTCGATCTCTTCTGCGTTGGCTGGTGCAGGCATTTCCTCGCCCGCTTCGATCCGCGCGCCCCAAAGCGCAAACATGGTCGCATCGCCGCCATCATCCAGAATGATATTGGCGGTTTGATCTGCGTTTGCATCGGTTGACCAATCAAAGATGCGGCCAACATAATCCCAGTAATCCGCCAAAGTCTCACCTTTGATCGCGAACACCGGAATGCCCTGATCGGCAATCGCCGCCGCCGCATGATCCTGCGTGGAAAAGATATTGCACGTCGCCCAGCGCACATCCGCGCCCAGCGCGACCAAAGTCTCAATTAAGACAGCGGTTTGGATCGTCATGTGCAGCGAGCCCGTGATCCGCGCGCCTTTCAGCGGCTGGGCTGCGCCATATTCTTCGCGCAAGGCCATCAGGCCGGGCATTTCGGTTTCGGCAATCGCAATCTCATCGCGGCCATATTGAGCAAGCGCGATGTCTTTGATGATGTATTCCTGGGTAGCGGCAGCAGTGGCCATAATATGTCTCCGTAAATCGATTGCCTGCGCCCTAGCCGTGTGCTGTGCGAGAGGCAAATATAAACTTATCTTTATATCTGTAATTGTTGCCGCGCGCCGCTGATCCCCTATAGCCGCTCTGGTAGGTGTTTAATCAACTAAAGGAGCTCCCGATGACAATTTCTGTTGGCGACAAACTGCCCGATGTCCAAATGGTGAAAGCCACAGCCGAAGGGCCGCAGCCGGTTCAGGCCGCTGAATATTTCGCAGGCAAGAAAGTGGCGCTGTTCTCTGTGCCCGGCGCATTCACTCCGACATGCTCGGCAAAACACTTGCCCGGATTTGTCGAAAAAGCAGCAGATTTGAAAGCCAAAGGCGTTGACGAAATCGTCGGAACCGCAGTGAACGATGCGTTCGTCATGGGCGCGTGGAACGCCTCTGCTGGATCGGATGACATCACCATGCTGGCCGATGGCAATGGCGATTTCGCCGATAGCGTTGGCCTGACCATGGATGGATCAGGTTTTGGCATGGGCAAGCGCGGCCAGCGATTCTCTATGGTGGTCAATGATGGCGTGGTGGAACAATTGAACGTCGAGGCACCCGGCGATTTCAAGGTGTCCAGCGCGGAACATATGCTCGGCCAATTGTAGAACCGGCAATGCAATCCAAAAAAAGGGCGCCCAATCGCGGCGCCCTTTTTATTGTCAGCGAGGGTCGATTCAAAATCCCATCAGGCTCATCACTTCCTTGCGGCTGCGATGATCCTCGAGGAAACAGCCCATCATCCGGCTGGTCAGCATTTCCACCTCGTGCACTTTAACGCCGCGCCCGGTCATGCAGCCATGTTCCGCTTCGATCACCACGGCAACGCCAAGCGGTTCAAGATTGTCCCAGATGCACTCTGCCACTTCGGCAGTCAGGCGTTCTTGCACCTGGAGACGATTGGCATAGCCGTGCAGCACCCGCGCGAGCTTCGAAATGCCGACGATCTTCTTGTCGGGCAGGTACGCAATATGCGCTTTGCCCGTGATCGGTGCCATGTGGTGTTCGCAATGGGATTGAAACGGGATCCCTTTCAACAGGACGATTTCCTGATAGCCGCCAACCTCTTCAAAAATGCGAGAGAGGTGAATGGCCGGATCTTCCTGATTGCCGCGGCAATATTCCAGCCATGCACGGCCAACGCGTTTGGGGGTATCCAGCAAGCCTTCCCGCGACGGATCATCGCCTGCCCATTTGAGCAAAGTGCGGATGGCGTCCTGCACATCATCGGGGACATCGGGCTTGTTCAATGGATTATCCGGATCAAATTCATCGCAATCGTGGTTCATATAGTTCACGGCATTACCTTTCTGTAGCCGTCTCCGGCCTATTTCTGGCAAGCAAATGGACCCGGTGCCCGGCCCGTCACTCCCTCGTTATGATCCCATATGAAAAAACTGACGTGGCTTCAGTGAGTTCCGTGCGAAATTTGCAATCTGCACCCTCAGTTGAAAAAAGCGAACCACATGCGTTTTCTTCAACTCGTATATAGGAAGGATCGCGGCCTTATTCACCCCTGAGGGTAAGATTTAACCTTCGCGATGGCGGTGAAACAAAAAAGGGACCGCCCTCGCAGGCAGTCCCTTTCTATGGCGCACCCGGAAGGATTCGAACCTCCGGCCCCCTGATTCGTAGTCAGGTACTCTATCCAGCTGAGCTACGGGTGCGCGTGAGCAGCGGCACATAAGCGGGCATTCCAAGCTTGGCAATCCTTAATGCGTCACCCGTGCAAAGCTTTTTCAAACAGCTGGGCTGCTAGAGCTTCATCCAAGGGCGGCTTTGGCAGAGAATCGATTTCTTCCGGCGTGAACCAACCGACCCCGCCGCCCTCCAGCGATTTCGGCTGCCCATCCCAATCACTCAATTTGTAAAGGAGTATTACAATCGCAGGCTCTGCAGGCAAAGGCGCGCTCTGAGCAAAGGCCGCTGGCGAGCAAGACTGCGGCGAAGCATCAATACCCAACTCCTCTTTCAACTCTCGAACAAGAGCTTCTGCAGGAATTTCAGAAGCTTCAACCTTGCCACCAGGGAATTCCCATAGACCGCCATGCTGTTTGGCCATGGGCCTGCGCTGCATAAGCCATAACCCGTCCCCCCGCGTTAAAGCGCCCGCAACAACCGGCATCCAAGGAAGCGACCTGTCGGTTTTTTTCCATCATCAGCCATCAGATCAACCTTTTCTTAACCCGCAACCGCGATTTCACGAATTGTCAGAAACGTACAAACGGGTGACACCATGAAATTGACGAAATTCCTGAATGACCTTGGAACCGACAATTCGGGCGCCACAGCCGTGGAATACGGTCTGATCGTAAGCCTGATCGTGATTGCCATGATCGGGGCCTTTACGTCCGTTGCCGATTCCAATGACGGTATGTGGAATGAGGTTTCTAATGCTTATGAGCAAGCCTCGTAGAATTAACTCTTTCGAAACAATGCGGATTAGCAATTCTTCAAGAGCTCATGATTAGAACGATGAATGTCTGATGAGAACGTTTCGAATCAGATACGGGTACAGAAGACCAAAAAACCAGGAGAATACAGTTATGTTTATTAAAATGCTTCGCGACGAACAGGGTGCAACTGCTATTGAGTACGGCCTGATCGCTGCTCTTATCGCTGTCGCTGCCATCACTGCAATGGGCAGCCTGGGTGATAACCTCGGCAACACCTTCAACACCGTTTCGGACGAAATGGAAGGCGCATAAGCCTTTAGCTCTAACGAGCTAAGTTGACCAAAAAAGAGCGGCGGAGGGAAACCTCCGCCGCTTTTTTGTTGTGCTGGTTCAAAACGCAGACGCGATTAGCGCGCTCTCACCACCAATTTAACTTTGCGGCCTGCGGTCAAACGATCATTGGCGCCAAGTCCATTAAGCACACGGAACCGCGCTTCCTGCCCGGTGGTGTAAGCCATGCGCCGGGCGAGCGAGCTGACAGTGTCACCGCGCTGGACGGTTACCACATCAATTTCCCGTTCAACCACGCGGTCTGCCTGCGCTTGCGTGATCTCGTTTCATCGATTGGAACATCGGATTAAACGTCGCAGCTTTGCCTGCAGGCGCGATAGCGGCAAAATGATAGGCGCGATCAGGCGAAAATTCATACGCAAAGATCACCAGATCAACCTGGCTTTGCCCGTTATTAACTCGCGCAGTGCCGTATGCCGCACTCAATCCGTTAACCCGCGTGCGCTGAATGCTGGAGGGGGCAAGGTTGTTTTCTTTCCCGCCCATGGTCGTGAATTGCTGGCGAACATAGCTCTCCAGATCGCCTGCATAGGCGGCAAGTGTAAGCTGCGCCTTGCCGCTTTGGCCGTTAATGCTGACAGCGCGGCTGCCATTGACCATGTAAAACCCTTGCGGCGCAGTGAAACTCAGGCGGAGCTGAGGATGGATAAATTGCGATCCTTCAATCACGCCCTGTTCCGGATCATCGCCGTACAACAGCCCATCAATCCGGCTGAGGAATGTGTCGCGATTGGTGACGCTTCCCTGCAAACCTTCGGCTTTCGACAAGGCCCCCCGCACCCGGCTGGCGGGATCGGGGTGAGTGGATGCCCAAGCGGGAACGCTTGCATTGCCGCGGCCCTGCAATTGCGCATCTAGCGAATTTTGCGCAGCAAGGCTGGCGAGCACTGTGCCCATGGCGCGCGGATCATAGCCTGCCTTGGTAAGATATTGGATGCCCAGATCATCGGCTTCCAATTCCTGACTGCGCGAAAAACGCAGAGTCAAAAGCTGCGAACCCTGCAAAAAGCCGCGCGAAACTGTCTCGCCAATACCGCTATTGCCCAGCAGGATCGAAGACCCAATCGCGCCGAGCACACCAAGGATCGAATTGCGCTGAGCGTTTTGTTGCCGGCGCTGCGAATGGCGCGCTGCGACATGGCCAACTTCATGTCCCAAAACCGCCGCCAATTCCGCTTCGTTGTTCATCAAGCCGACCAGCTGGCGCGTGGTGTAGATATACCCGCCTGGCACCGCAAAAGCGTTGTTTACCGATGAATTGAGCAGGCTGACCGTGAAACTTTCGCGCGCATTGCCCAGCCCGGATTGCACCGCAATATTCTTGCCCACCTGCTCGACATAGGCCGCCTGCGTGCCTGTCATCGCGCCGCCAAATTCATTGAGCAATTGCGGGTGATATTCCGCGCCCTGCTTGGCTTCGGTTTGCGTAATCGGAGTGGAAGCAGACGGGATAGCGCCGCCCCCCATACAACCCGCCAGCGCCAACGCGCCCAAGCCGGCACCGGAAAACCGGGCCGCCATTTTGGTGAAGTTCTTCTTGGTTTTCATCGCATCTCTCCCGCCGGCCTGTATTTATCAACTGCCCCAAGGGTATCGGCAGTGGGCGCATGGGAACAAGACCGGCAATCAAAATTAACCTTAAACGAGAGGCACCCCGCCCTCTTTTCAGGCCGCTAACCCCTAATTGCAGGAAACGTTCCTCGCGCATTCTAATCAGGTCTTCGCTTGGCATATCAGACAGCGCATCCAGCTCCTCGCTCAAAGCTTTGGCAAGGTTACCCGACACGCCTGCCGGATCGCGGTGCGCGCCGCCAGCAGGCTCTTTGACAATGCGATCAATGACTTTGAGCCGCTTAAGGTGCTGCGCGGTTACCTTCATGGCCTGCGCCGCATCGGCCGCTTTTTCGGCTGTGCGCCATAGAATCGAAGCGCATCCTTCGGGCGAAATCACAGAATAAACGGCATGTTCAAGCATCAGGACGCGCTCTGCACTGGCCAGCGCAACCGCGCCGCCCGATCCGCCTTCGCCCACGATCACCGCGACCATGGGAACCGGCAGAGCCAGACACGCCTCGGTCGAACGCGCAATCGCTTCTGCTTGGCCGCGTTCCTCTGCTTCCACTCCGGGAAAAGCGCCCGATGTGTCCACCAAAGTCACAACCGGCAGGCCAAACCGCCCGGCAAGCTCCATCATACGGATCGCTTTGCGGTATCCTTCGGGTTTGCCCATGCCGAAATTGTGCGCGATCCGGCTTTGCGTATCATTGCCTTTTTCATGGCCGATCAGCATCACCCGGCGGCCATTCAGCCGCGCAAATCCGCCCATTATCGCGATGTCATCGCCGTACAGCCGATCCCCGCCCAGCGGCATGAAATCGGTAAAGGCATTCGCCACATAGTCGCGAAAATGCGGGCGCTGGGGGTGCCGCGCGACCTGCGTTTTCTGCCAGGGCGTAAGCGAGGCATAGGTGCTCGCCAGCAATTCAGCGCTTTTGTTTTCGAGCCGTTCGATCTCCGAGGCCACGTCAACACCGTGATGCGCATCCACGCCGCGCAATTCATCGATGCGTTCTTCGAGGCTGGCGACCGGTTTCTCGAAATCGAGATAAGTAATCATGGCGATGTCGCTAAAGCGATGCGAGCCGCGCTGCAAGAGGATCGCGCGTTTATCCCGACCTTGCGTCAGCTTTTATGCGCCGCGAGCGGGTGCCGTTCATTCACCAAAGCAACCAGACGCGCCGCATCGACATGGGTGTAAATCTGCGTCGTGGCGATGTCGGCATGGCCCAGCAGCGTTTGAAGGACTCGCAAATCAGCCCCCCTTCGAGCAGATGCGTGGCAAAGGCATGGCGCAGAACATGCGGACTGATCCCTGCCGGATCGATGCCTGCACGCGCCGCCAAGCCTTTCAAAAGCTGGAATAATCGCACACGGGTGAGATGCCCCGTTTTCCCGCGAGAGGGAAATAGAAACGCCGATTTGGGCTCAGCCTCACGCACATCGCACCACCGCGCCAATGCCTCGCCAGCACGCTCGCTCACCGGGACCATACGCGCCTGCCCTCCTTTGCCCATTACCGTCAGCAAAGGCGCATCGCGCGGCACTGCCGATAAAGGGAGCGAAACCAGCTCGCTCGCTCTCAGCCCTGATCCGTAGAGCATTTCTATGAGGGCAAGCTGGCGAATATCAGCAGCTTTGCCGCTTTCCGCTTCCACTTGCGCGCGTTCAAACAGCGCCTCGACCTCACCGTGCGAAAGCACTTTGGGCAGCGGGCGGCGGGTTCTGGGCTCTGGCAAAGCGCCCGAGGGATCATCGCTGCGCCAGCCTTCATCCACAGCAAAACCAAAGAACTGCCGCAAAGCCGACGCTTTGCGCGCTACGCTGGACGGGGCAAGATCGCTCCAATGCCCGGCAAGCTTTCCGACCTGCGCTCGCGGCGCATCGGCGAGATCACCGATGATCTCCTCCGCTCCCGCCAAATCGCGCGAATAAGCAGCCAAAGTGTTCGCCGCCGCACCGCGCTCTGCGGCAAGCATATCAAGGAAAGCGGATACGGCAGGCGACATAGGCCGGCGCGTTAGCAAGCGTGAGACAGCGGGTGAAAGCTACCCACGCGCCACCGCTTCGGCAGCGATCATGCGCGCTTCTGCCTTCAGCCCGCTGCGATCCAATGCGCGCACCACATGAAACAGATGAAGCGGTGTCATCTGCCCCCAATTCTCGCCCTGCATCCCAAGCCCCGCAAGCAGCGAAACGAGAGCGGGGTTATCAACATCCGCCGCTTTCGAAATCAGCTGCGTCCAGCGCGTGTTGCGGTTGAGATCAATCTCAAGATCGCCGGAGAATTCCTCCAGATCCGCAGGCGCAATCCGCCCAAGCCCTGCAAGCCCCGCAATCAGAAATTTCGACCGGCGCGCATCCTCGCTGTAATCGTTGGACATATAGGCATCAATCGCATCCGCGCTCGCCTGACCAGCGCCCGACCGGGCAAGCGCCAATTGCGCCCAACCCTCGCTGCCATCGGCAACAAAATCGCGCCAAACGGCCGCATCACGGTCAAGCCCGGCTGACAGCATGGAGGCGATCAGACCCGGTGCCTGATCGGTCACCTGCTTGGATGGGACAATCCGCGCAGCCGCATAAGCGGTGAGCACTTTGCCAGCATAATCGCCCGAGCCCGTTTCCCCCCACAAAGCGCGCATCGCACCGATGCGGGCCGAAGGGTTGCCGCCAATATAGGCTTGGCGCAGCAGATCCGCTTTTTGCGCCGGATCACCCTGTATGCCGGGCTGCGCATAAATCGCGCTGTATAGATCAACCATTGCGCGCGATGACAGAATGCCTCGCTGTGCCGCGCTATCGGCAAGCTGCGCGCGCTTGGCCATGGGCAGCATCGCGCTGGCCGCTGCTGCATGGGCAAAATAGCGGCCCGATGCGCTTTCAAGCGCCTCTTTGAGCAAATCATCCGGCACATCTTCACCCACGGCATTGGCAAGCGAAAACCGCCACGGCGTCAGCGTTTCGACCGGTTCCCAGTCAATTTCCGCAGCCCGCCTGCCGCGCCCTGCAGCCCCTGCATATCGCAGCGCCAGAATGAGGTCGATTTCAGGCGCGACCTCTTCAGCCAGGGCATTGTCGAGATTGGCGTTCGAACGGGCGGTCTCCCCGCCATAGGCCTGGCAGATCGCCTCTAGCATCAGCCATTGAGGATCATCTTCGCGGTCAGCGCTCTGCCCGCGCACACCCGGACACGCGCCCGACAAATCGGATGCGGCGATATAAGCGCGCACCGCCTCATCGGTGAGCGCTTTGTCCCAATTGCCCGTGTCAATATCCTGGACCAAAGCGCGTGCAGCAGCGAATTCGCCCATTTCATTCATGATGCGCACACGCAAAGTTGCAAACTCAACGGGCTCCATGCCTTCGGGTGCAGTCAACCGGCTGGCGAGCGTGCGGCGCACAAGGATATGCCCCCAGCGCGAAACGAACGGGCCATCGATCCCTTGCAATACAGCGCGCACGAGGCTTTCGGGCTGTTTGGCCAATGACGCTGTTGGCAATCCGCCTTCCTGTTCTGACAACAGCCCCACTTGCGACAAAGTGCGCCGCGCGGCGGGCGGAATATCGAATTTGGGCGTCAAACCGAGCAAATCGTCGAGTTCATCGGTGGAGAGGTTTTCAAGCTCGCTCAGCGATGGAACCCGGTCCAATTGCCCGCGCGATATTGACGGGACAGGCGGGGCAGCACCGCTTTGGGCAGCGTTGCCACCGGGACTGCCAGAAGGTGCAGCCGCGCTGCCTCCACTACTCGCTGCGGGAGCAGGCGATGGCGATGATGGAGAGGGACGCGGCGCAGGACTTGGCGCAGGAGCGGGATCGTCAAAGCCCGGCGGCAACAGCGATTCCGGAGCATCCTGCGCGCTCGCCAAGCCTGACGCGAGCGCGCCCATTGCCGCCCCCGCAATACCTAGAGCCGCGACAGAGCCAAGCCACACGCTTCTTTTCCCTGTTGCAGCGCTCATGATGCGGCCCCTGTTTTCTGCGGCACAGCAATATCCTGCACAATCGGATGCAAAGGCTCGTCGCCCCCATCAACATATGCGAGCGCAACAATGCCGATCACAGCCAAAATCGCATAAACAGGCGCGCGGCGGCGCAATCCGGCGGCGAAAGAGCGATCCGGCGGACCATCAGAAAAATTTCTATCAGTGGGTTCAGCGTTTGCCATATTGCGCGCGCTTTAACCCATCTATAGGCCTTCGGGCAATGACCCAGCAGGCGACTTTGAACGACAGCGCAATTGCGCAAATCGCAGAGCGGATTGATCGCCCGATTGTCCTTGTCGGATTGATGGGAGTTGGCAAATCGACAGTTGGGCGGCGATTGGCCGCTATGCTCGAGCGCGATTTTATTGATGCTGACGAAGAAATCGAAAAGGCCGCCCAGCGCACCATTGCTGAAATCTTCGAGGAGTTCGGCGAGGATTATTTCCGCGATGGAGAACGCCGCGTGATTGGCCGCCTGATCGAAGAGGGCCAGGGCGTCATTGCAACAGGCGGCGGCGCATTTGTGGATGACGAAACCCGCTCGCAGATTTTGGACAACGCCATTGCAGTCTGGATCGACTGCGATATCGACATTTTGGTTGAACGCACCAGCCGGCGCGACACGCGGCCATTGCTCAAAAATGGTGACCCGCGCGAAATCTTGACTGACCTGTTCACCCGCCGCGAACCGTTCTACCGGCAAGCGCCAGTGCGCGTGCAAAGCCGCAATGGCCTGCATGCCGACACAGCGCGCGCAATTATCGAGGCAGTGGGCGAATGGATGTGATTAAAGTCGCTCTGGCGGGGCGCAGTTACGATGTCACAATTGAAGAAGGGTGCGTGCTGAGCGATCTTGCAGCTCATGCTCAGCCTTTCCTTGCCTCTTATGGCGCGCGCAAGGTGCCTTTTGTTGCAGATAGCAACACGCATAATCTGTTTGGTGAGGCGATAGAGAAAAGCCTAGCCGCCGCAGGGTATGAACCTGCCTGGTTCATCGCTCAACCGGGCGAAAGCGCGAAATCGTGGGGCGTTTTGGAAAAGCTCACCGACTGGCTACTCGCCCAAGGGGTCACCCGGTCTGACCATGTCTTCGCGCTTGGCGGCGGAGTAGTGGGCGATCTTACCGGCTTTGCCTGCGCGATTACCAAGCGCGGCTGTGAGTTCGTGCAGATCCCGACGACACTGCTTGCACAGGTGGATTCTGTCGGTAGGCGGAAAGACCGCAATCAACACGGGCGCGGGCAAGAACCTGATCGGTGCGTTTCACCAGCCTGCCGCAGTGCTGATCGACCCGCTTGTGCTGGACACTTTGCCAAAGCGCGAAATGCAGGCGGGTTATGCTGAAGTGCTAAAATATGGCGTGCTGGGCGATGCGGAGTTTTTCGGCTGGCTTGAGGCCAATGGCCCGAAGGTTCTCGCGCGCGAACCGAGAGAATTGGGCCATGCCATTGCGACCAGCATCGCCGCCAAGGCCCGCATCGTCGCCGAGGATGAGCGCGAGACATCGGGCGTGCGCGCGCTGCTCAATCTGGGCCACACTTTCGGGCACGCTTTGGAAGCCGAAACAGGGTTTTCGCAAGACCTGCTGCATGGCGAGGCGGTCGCACTCGGCATGGTGCTCGCCGCACGCTATTCGGCGCGGCGCGGCGACTTGAGTGATGCGGATGCGCAGAAGATTGCGCGCGCGGTATCCGATGCGGGGATGCGCCATGAGATCGCCCAGCTTGGCATGCACTGCAATGGCGCGAAGCTCGCCGATCACATGCGGCACGACAAGAAAATGGAAGGCGGCACCCTCCCCTTCCTGCTGCTGCGCGGCATTGGCGAGGCCTATCTCGCGCGCGATGTGGCGCTGGATGATGTCGCCGAGTTTCTTGACGAGCAACTCGTTTGACCCGCTTCATCGATCTGTCGATCCCGATCACCAATAATGTGATCTCTGATCCCGAAGTGATGCGTCCCAAAATCACCTACATGACGCATCAGAATACCTGGGAACAGATCGCCATGTTCTTTCCCGGTCTTACCAAAGAAGACCTGCCCGATGGCGAAGGATGGGCTGTCGAAACGCTCGAATTGTCCACGCATAACGGCACGCATATGGACGCGCCGTGGCATTATCATTCAACCACAGATAGCGGTGCGGCGCCTGCACCCAGCATCGATGAAGCGCCGCTCGACCGGTTCTTTCGCCCCTGCGTAAAGCTCGATTTCTCGCATCTAGCGCACGGGGCGGTCGTCAGCGCGGCGCAGGTGGAAGAAGCGCTCTCAAAGACCAAATACACTCTAGAGCCGCTCGATATTGTCCTGATCCAATCGGGTGCGGTTTACGGCACCGAAAACTTCACCGATCAGGGCGTGGGATTGGGAGCCGAGGCGACCCTCTGGCTCACAAGCCAAGGCGTCGAGGTTGTCGGCACCGATGCGTGGAGCTGGGATGCGCCGTTCAGCCACACGGCAAAGCGGTGGGCCGAAACGCGCGACACGGCGATCATTTGGGAAGGTCACAAGGCAGGGCGCATTCGGCCCTATTACCAGATCGAGAAACTAACGAACCTCGACGCACTACCGCCGCACGGCTTTATGTTCAGCTGCTTTCCCGTGAAGATCGAACGCGCGAGTGCGGGATGGATCAGAGCTGTGGCGATTGTCGAGGACTAGACGCCCGCCTATAAACGCCGCTCACTCCAGCTCCAAAATCACCGCATCCACTGCCAGGCTCTCGCCCTCTTCGGCGTTGAGTTTGGCAATCACGCCCTCTTTCTCAGCGCGTAAGATGTTCTCCATCTTCATCGCTTCCACTGTGGCAAGCGGCTGACCCGGCTGGACTTCTTCGCCTTCTGCCACATGCAGTTTCACCAGCATACCGGGCATAGGGCAGATCAGCATTTTGGACAGATCCGGAGGGATCTTTTCGATCATGTGCTGGGTCAGCGGAGCCACATCTGCGGGCAGCACCAATGCCTCATGCGAGGCGCCCCTCGTCGTCATCCGCCAGCGAACACCGATCCTTTCGACCTGAACAGCCATTTCCTTGTCGCCCGTCACATTGGCGAGTTGCTCACCCACGCGCCAATCCCATGTGCCGCGCAAAGTGTGGCCATCGACATTCGCGCCGCCTTCTTCGAGCAGCACGTCAAATTTTCGCTGCGCAATCGTCACCATCCAGCGCGATGGCGGATTGCCAGGATCGCTAAGCTGGCCAGAAATGCGGCGCGAGCGGACCTGATGATCGAATTCAGCGCCAGCAAAAAGCGCCGCCAATTGCCGCAGATGCGCATCATCGGCAGGCGCGCCGGTAAAGCCATCGGGATATTCCTCGGCGATAAAGCCGGTGGTCAACTCGCCCGAACGGAACCTTTCGTGCTGCATGATTGCGCTGAGGAAATCGACATTGTGGCCAAGCCCCTTGATCTGGAACCGGTCGAGCGCCTCAATCTGCAAATCGGCCGCTTCCTCCCGCGTGGGTGCCCAGGTGATAAGCTTGGCGATCATGGGGTCGTAGAACATCGACACTTCGCCGCCTTCGAACACGCCATCATCCACACGGATGCTGCCTGATCCGTGCGCAGTCCCGCGGCGCGCTTTGCCGCCGACCATGTCATCTTCGCCCCAGCCAGCGATTGGTGGCTGATATCGGACAAGACGGCCCGTTGATGGAAGGAAACCGCGATAAGGGTCTTCTGCATAGACGCGGTTTTCGATCGACCAGCCATCAATGCCGATATCATCCTGCGTGATCGACAGTTCTTCCCCCGCTGCAACACGGATCATCTGTTCAACCAGATCAACCCCGGTGATGGCCTCAGTCACAGGGTGTTCGACCTGCAGACGCGTGTTCATTTCGAGGAAGTAAAAACTCTCGCCCGTTGGGTCTGCCCCGCTGACAATCAGCTCAACGGTGCCGGCAGAATGATAGTCCACCGCCCGCGACAAAGCGACGCATTGTTCGCCCATGGCTTTGCGCATTTTGGGTGTGACAAACGGCGAAGGCGCTTCTTCGACAACCTTTTGGTGCCGCCGCTGGATCGAGCATTCACGCTCGTTCAGATACAGGATGTTGCCGTGTTTATCGCCCAAGATCTGAATTTCGATGTGACGCGGGTTTTCGATGAATTTCTCGATAAACACGCGGTCATCGCCGAACGAGTTTAGCCCTTCACGTTTGGTCGCCTCAAAGCCTTCGCGCACGTCTTTTTCAGACCAGGCAAGACGCATCCCTTTGCCCCCGCCGCCAGCGGAAGCTTTCATCATCACCGGATAGCCGATGCCGTCCGATATTTCGACAGCGTGTTCTGTGTCGCGGATTTCGCCAACGAAACCGGGAACGACATTGACGCCCGCTTCCATCGCAAGCTTCTTTGATTCAATCTTGTCGCCCATTGCCGCAATCGCGCCTGCTGGCGGGCCGATAAAGGCGATGTTCTCAGCCGCCAAAGCTTCAACAAAACTCGCGCGTTCTGATAAGAAACCGTATCCGGGATGCACCGCCTCTGCACCGGTTTCCTTGCACGCCGCGATAATTTTTTCCGGGATCAGATAGCTTTCCGCTGCTGGAGCGGGGCCGATATGAACCGCCTCATCCGCCATACGCACAAATGGCGCTTGCTTGTCAGCATCAGAATAGACCGCGACAGTTGCGATCCCCATTTTCTGCGCAGTCTGGATAACGCGGCATGCAATCTCGCCGCGATTGGCAATCAGGATTTTGGAAAACAAAGTCGTGATCTCCATCACATTTGGTGTTCGTACATGGCTATGGCGCGTGCGTGCACCGCGCGCAACCTATCGGAATTGGGTGCATTCAAGCAGGACTGTCTGCCAATTCTTTCAGCTGCGCTGTCCGCGCCTCGGTGAGAACGGTTTTGCAAGTCGAGACCAAGAGCGGCTCAAGACTGCCTCCTCGCGCGGTATACCCGTCCACCCGGCAATGCGCATCGCGAAAGGTGATCCACGCGCGCTGCGCATCCAACAGGCTTTCGCGCCAACCGGGCCGATCATCACCGCGTGCATCTGCCTCACTCCAGCTTTTATCCCGGGCTTGCATTTTCGCGTAGGTGATGGCCCATTGATCGTTGAGCGCTCTGTCTGCGATGATGTAATCGCGGTGTGCGCAGATATTCATCTCTTGCTGAATGCCGCGGTCAGCCGCTTCCTGATTGCACTCGGGCAAATACGTCTCGGGCGGCGGCGAGGAAAGCAGCAATAACAGTTGTGCAATCACGATATACTCCGATCAAAGCTTGGCAAATGCGGCGGCAAGATCGGCTTTGATATCGTCAATATGCTCGATCCCAACCGAAATGCGCACCACATCCGGGCCAGCGCCCGCCGCTTCCAGCTCATCGGCTGACAATTGCGAATGCGTGGTTGATGCCGGGTGGATAATCAGCGAGCGTGTGTCCCCGATATTGGCCAAGTGGCTGAACAATTTCACGCTTGAGACCAGCTTTTTGCCAGCCTCATATCCGCCTTCAAGCCCAAAGGTGAACACCGCCCCGCCTTTGCCGCCAAGATATCTGTGCGCGCGTTCATGATAGGGATTTTCGGGCAGGCCTGCATAATTCACCCATGCGACCTGCGGCTGCTGCGTCAGCCATTCGGCCAATGCCTGCGCGTTTGCACAATGCCGCTCCATGCGAAGATGCAATGTCTCCATCCCCGTCAGCGCCAAAAACGCATTCATCGGAGCCATCGCAGGTCCAAGATCGCGCATGCCCAATACACGGCAGCCAATAATGAATGCGATCGGTCCAATAGGCTCCAAAGCATCGACCAGCACCGCGCCGTGATACGAACCATTTGGCTGGGTCAGCGAGGGGTATTTGTCGCCATGCGCTTTCCAGTCAAACTTGCCGCTATCAACCAGCACGCCGCCAATTGCATTGCCATGGCCGTTCAGGAACTTGGTGGTCGAATGCACAACAATATCTGCGCCGTGTTCGATGGGACGGCACAAAGCGGGCGATGCCATGGTATTGTCCACCATCAGCGGCACGCCGCCTTCATGCGCGACCTCGGCAATGGCAGAAATGTCGCTGACCACACCGCCAGGATTGGCGAGGCTTTCAATAAAGACAAGGCGCGTCTTGTCATCCATCGCAGCGCGCACTTCATCGAGATTGTCGGTATCGACGAAGCGGGCTTCCCAACCGAATTTTGTGATCGCCTCGCCCAGCTGGTTGAGTGATCCGCCATATAATTTCTTGGCCGCGACAATGTTGCAGCCCGCTTCCATCAAGGTGTGAAATGCGAGGAGCTGCGCCGCATGGCCCGATGCGCACCCAAGCGCGCCCACGCCGCCTTCCAAAGCTGCGACTTTCTTTTCCAGCGCATCATTGGTGGGGTTCATGATCCGGCTGTAGATATTGCCGAACTCGGACAGCGAGAACAGATTGGCTGCATGTTCGGGGCTATCGAACACATATGAGCTGGTCTGATAAATCGGTGTTATGCGCGCATTGGTGGTGGGATCAGGCGCGCACCCTGCATGCACGCTAAGCGTTTCCGGGCGGGTTTCGGGCGGCAGATCGGTCATGGCTGTTCCTCAGGTCAAATTTGTTGGTCGGCGGCGCTATGACCCCGCCATCACTCGGCCGGCTCGCTCACTTTGCACGCTCTCGCTGGTTCTTCGCCTTGCAGCGCTGAGAGGCCAAGCTTCGCAAACAGCGCTCCATCGCTATCATCGCCTGCATTGGGCGCGGTTAGCAATTTGTCGCCGGTAAAGATCGAGTTTGCCCCTGCAAGAAAAGCCAAGGCTTGCGTCGCCTCAGACATGCTTTCGCGCCCGGCGGACAAGCGAACCATACTCATCGGCATCGTAATGCGAGCCACCGCAATGGTGCGCACAAATTCAATATCGTCGATCTTCGCAAGCGGGGTATCGGCCAGCATATCGCCCAAAACCGTGCCTTTAACGGGCACCAAAGCGTTCACCGGCACGCTTTCAGGATGTTCGGGCAAAGTCGCCAGAGTGTGGACAAAGCCGACCCTGTCCTCGCGCGTTTCGCCCATGCCGACGATCCCGCCACTGCACACATTGATGCCAGCACCGCGCACATGATCGAGCGTATCGAGGCGGCATTGAAATTCGCGCGTTGAAATCACCCGCTCATAATATTCCGGGCTGCTGTCGATATTGTGGTTGTAATAATCGAGGCCCGCTTCGGCGAGCTGCTCGGCCTGGTGCGGCTCCAGCATGCCCAGCGTCATGCAAGTCTCAAGCCCCATGCCCGATACGCCTTTAACGATCTCGACAATCGCAGGCATATCGCGGTCTTTGGGATTGCGCCACGCAGCGCCCATGCAGAACCTTTGCGATCCGGCATCCTTCGCCTCGGCCGCGCGTTGCAGAACGGCCTGCACATCCATCAGCTTGGTGGCTTCGACGCCGCTGTCCGCTTTCACGCTTTGCGAGCAATAGCCGCAATCCTCCGGGCACCCGCCTGTTTTGATGCTGAGCAGAGTGCACAATTGCACTTGATCAGGCGGATGGTTTTCGCGGTGAACGCTGGCTGCTTGGAAAAGCAGCTCTGTGAAAGGCAAGTTGAAAAGGTCCGCGATTTCTTCGCGGGTCCAGTCGGTGCGGATTTGGGTCATTGAGTCTCTTCAAATTCAAAGTCTAGAAGTTCGGCGTCTGAGACATTGGGCGGAAAGGCCGCATCGTAGGTTCCGTCCTTTGATACAACCAGAAAAAAACGTCCGGTTGTTTCAGACTTCCACGGTTCAAAGGTTTGCGGACAATTTCCGAGAGTTATCGTATTTCCATCCCTCTTGATCGGGTGGCGCACGTCCACCGAAATGCTGATCGTACCGCTTGTAAGGGATTCATCGCCCTTCAAAACGCTATCAATGCGAAGGGTGCAACGATCTTGATTTCTCTGGCAGCTGGCAACTCCGTCAATGACTGCGTCGCTCAATCTATGTTTACTCGGCGTATCTAGTTGCCTGCAAGCATGCGCCGATGCCGATGACGCGATCGCCGCGACTACAAGGGCAAAACTTGCGACAAACCTCACTCCGCCGCCTCCTCAAGTCCCTCTCCCAAAGGCGGCATATTGTGCCCCAGCAGCGTCAGGATATCCGCCGCACATTCCACCACATTGGAACCCGGCCCATAGATCCCCTGCACGCCTGCCTCGCGAAGGAAGTCATAGTCCTGCGGCGGGATCACGCCGCCTGCGGTGACTTTAATATCGGCGCGGCCTGCTTCTTTCAGCAAGCGGATCAGCTCGGGGATCAGCGTCTTGTGACCAGCGGCAAGGCTGGATGCGCCAACCACATCAACGTCTTTTTCCAACGCCGTCGCGCAGGCTTCTGGCGGGGTTTGGAACAGCGCGCCTGAGACGACTTCAAATCCCATATCGGCAAAGGCGCTTGCGATCACATTCGCACCGCGGTCATGCCCGTCCTGACCCATTTTGGCGACCATTATGCGCGGTTTCCGGCCCAATCGCCGCTCCACCGCCGCCACGCCGTCCGTGACCTGCGCCCAGCGCTGATCGAATTCGTAGGCGGTTTTATAGACGCCCGAAACCGGCTTTGGCGTTGCATCATGGCGGCCAAACACCTCTTCCATCGCAGAGGATATCTCGCCAAGAGTCGCATCATGGCGCGCGGCTGCCACTGCCAGTTCGAGCACATTGCCGCCATCAGAGCAGCCCGCAGTCAAGGCCTCCAAAGCCGCACGGCAAGCGGCCTCATCGCGTCCTTCGCGCACCTGCGCCAACCGTTTGATCTGACCCTTGCGCACAGCGGCATTGTCAATATCAAGCGTTTCGATCTGCTCTTGCTCTGCCAGCTTGTATTTGTTGACGCCGACAATAACCGTCTCGCCCTTGTCGATACCCGTTTGCTTTTCAGCCGCAGCACGCTCAATCGCCGCTTTGGGAGCGCCGGTCGCAACATAGGCTGTCATCCCGCCTGCTGCATCAACTTCGGCCATCATTGCCTCGGCTTTTTCAACCAAGGTCGCGGTCAGTGCCTCGATATAATGCGAACCGCCGAGCGGATCGACGACCTGCGTGATCCCGCTTTCCTCTTGCAGCACCAATTGCGTGTTGCGCGCGATGCGGGCGGAGAAATCGGTGGGGAGTGCAATCGCCTCATCCAAAGCATTGGTGTGCAGCGACTGCGTGCCGCCCAGTGTCGCCGCCATCGCCTCAACCGTAGTGCGGATGACGTTGTTATAGGGGTCTTGCTCCTGCAAGCTCACGCCCGACGTCTGGCAATGCGTGCGCAGCATTTTGGAACGCTCTTTTTGGGCACCCAGAGCATCCATAGTCCGGTACCAAAGCGTGCGCGCGGCGCGCAGCTTGGCGATTTCCATAAAGAAGTTCATGCCGATGCCGAAAAAGAACGAGAGCCGCCCTGCAAACGCATCAATATCCAGCCCCGTCGCACAGGCCCGCTCAACATATTCCTTGCCGTCCGCAATGGTGAAGGCGAGCTCTTGCACGGCCGTCGCGCCCGCTTCGTGCATGTGATAGCCGCTGATCGAAATACTGTTGAATTTCGGCATATTGGCAGACGTATATGCGATAATGTCTGAGATAATCCGCATGCTGGGCTCGGGCGGATAGATATAGGTGTTGCGGACCATAAACTCTTTGAGGATATCGTTCTGGATAGTGCCTGACAGCTTTTCTGCGCTCACACCCTGACGCTCGCCTGCAACAATGTAGAATGCCAGAACCGGGATCACCGCGCCGTTCATGGTCATCGAAACCGACATGGTATCGAGCGGGATCTGGTCGAACAGGATTTCCATATCCGCAACCGTATCAATCGCGACGCCCGCTTTACCAACGTCGCCGGTTACGCGTTCATGATCGCTGTCATAACCGCGATGCGTCGCCAGATCGAACGCGACGCTGAGCCCTTTTTGACCTGCCGCCAGATTGCGGCGGTAAAAAGCGTTCGATTCTTCCGCCGTTGAAAAACCCGCATATTGCCGGATCGTCCACGGGCGGCCCGCATACATGCTCGCCTTTACCCCGCGCGTAAACGGCGCAAAACCGGGAAGGCCGGGGTCAAAATCAGCGTGATCTTCGCCCGTATAAAGCGGCTTTACCGTAAAGCCTTCGGGCGTTTGCGTCGAAAGATCGCGGCCCTTGGCCTCTTTGTCGGCAAGAGCTTTCCAATCGGCGGGAGTTGGCGCAGAGTTGTTCGTATCAGTCATCAGAAAGCCACTAGCACAAAGACACAAGGACGAAAGTTGTCGAGACTTATTGCCCCTTAAATTCAGCCTTACGTTTTTGCAGGAACGCCATCCCGCCTTCCATCGCATCGGCGCTTGCGCCCGCTATGCGCTGGCCTTCTGCTTCGGTGACGAACACTTCCTGCACACTGCTGTCGAGCGCGACGTTCAGCTGTTTCTTCATCGTTTTGAGCGCAAGCGTCGGCCCATTGGCGAGCTTTTCGCCCAAGGCTCGCGCTTCATCCATCAGGCTGTCGGCGTCAACCGCCTTGTAGATTAGGCCCCAATCCTCAGCCTGCTGCGCACCGATTTTCTCGCCCAGCATCATCATTTGCGTGGCGCGCGCGCGGCCAATCGCGCGGGCAAGCAGCCATGTCGATCCGCCATCGGGCACCAGGCCGATATTGACGAACGCCTGAAGGAAGTAGGCTTTTTCCGAAGCGATCGTGAAATCCGCGGCCAGCGCAAGGCTGCACCCGACGCCCGCCGCCGGGCCGTTGACTGCGCAGATCACCGGCACTTCGGCGCGCAGAACCTGGCTGATGGCGGGATTGTAGTGATTTTGGAGAGCCTTGTGACTGCCGCCTTTGCTGGTGAGCGCGGACGCTTCTCCACGCGCGGCGAGATCCGCACCAGAGCAAAATCCCTTGCCCTCACCTGTGATAAGCACAGCGCGCGCATCGCCAAGATCGTAAAACGCCTCGCCAATTTCATCGGCCATTTGCGGAGGCATCGCATTCAGCCGATCAGGACGGTTGAGGGTGATGATCTTGAGCGGGCCTTCGGTTTCGACCTTGATGGTTTCGTATTCTGACATGGTGGTAATCCTTCCCGTTCACCCTGAGCCTGTTGAAGGGCCGTTCTTCCTTCTGGCGCGGGGATTAAGAAAAGTGCGGGACTTCGACAAGCTCAGCCCGAACGGCTCTCAATGTGGTGCTTTAGTGATCGGCCTTGGGCGTTTCCATGATCTCGGTAAGCATGCCCTGCATATCCTTGGGATGCACGAAAAAGATAGGTGTCCCATGCGCGCCGGGGATAGTGGGGCCGAGGATGCGCTTGCCCTTCCCTTCAAACCATGCGCGTGCTTCTTCGATATCCTCAACTTCAAAGCAAACATGATGCTGACCGCCCGCAGGGTTTTTGGCGAGGAAGGCGGAAATGGCGGTTTTGCCAGGTTTGAGCTCTTCGATCAGCTCGATTTGCGTGCCGTTCATGCCGGAATGTGTTGGGGTGTCGACGAAGACGACTTTTAGACCTCGGCTTTCGAGGATAATTTCATCCGAGATCGAAGTTGCGCCCATAATGTCGCGATAGTGCGCGACGCTGTCAGCGATGGAGGGAGTTGCGACCCCGACGTGGTTCAAGCGGCCTAGTTTCATTTGTTGTCTTTCGTCATTGCAAGCGTAGCGAAGCAATCCAGAGCGTCTCTCTCAACCGCTCTGGATTGCCGCGTCGCTTCGCTCCTCGCAATGACGGGTGTGAGGTCATTGCGCAATATCCTCAAACAGATCGCGCCAAGTTGGGTTTACGGCTTCGATCAATTTCAATTTCGCCTTTCGATTGCCAGCTTTGATCTGTTTCTCCCTCGCAATCGCGCTTTCAATCGTGTCATGGCGCTCAGACCAAACCAGCGATTTGCAGCCGTATTTCTTAGAGAAGCCATTAGCCGCGCCCTGCCGGTGTTGCCACACTCGTTTTGGCAAATCCGATGTGACGCCAGTGTAGATCGTTCCGTTGCGCGCATTGGCCATGATATAGACGCAAGGAAGCTTCTCAATCGTCATTGCGAGGAGCGAAGCGACGCGGCAATCCAGAGTGGACGCGAGCCGCCCTGGATTGCCTCCCCGGCTCAAGGCCGGGGTCGCAATGACGATTGGCGCGGCCTAGTTTCATTGATCATACAACGACGTAAAGACCAAAACATCTAACTCCGCGCCAGTTTCATCCAAAATCTGAAGTTCCATTTCATGTTTTGAGGCAAACGCCTGCCAAAGTTCATCACCTTGGAATATCTCTAAGAACTTTGCCTTCAACTCTTCGGCCGAAGCTTTGTCGACAACCATTATCAGCCAAATCTCCTTGGCCGCACTGCTCCGCTCTTTAACCCAGTGCAGAATTTCAATCTTGGCCTGATCCAGTTCAGATACCAGTTGATCGCTATCATCTACCGGCATGGAGATGGCGGCTGCGTAATGCTTCTTGAAAAACCCAGCCTTTTTGACAGCTTCCTGAAATGTCATTTCACCTCCTTAAAGCGGAATATTATCATGCTTCTTCCACGGGTTCTCCAACTGCTTCGTCCGCAGCTTCCTTAGCCCCAGCGCGACCCTACGCCGTGTCGAATGCGGGTGGATCACCTCGTCGATATATCCCCGCTGCGCTGCCACAAACGGATTGGCAAAGCGGTCCTCATATTCCTTGGTTTTCTCAGCGATCTTTTCTGCATCGCCGCGGTCTTGCCTGAAGATGATTTCCACCGCGCCTTTTGCGCCCATCACCGCAATCTCAGCGGTTGGCCATGCGTAGTTTAAGTCGCCGCGCAGGTGCTTCGATGCCATCACGTCATATGCGCCGCCATAGGCTTTGCGGGTGATGACGGTGATCTTGGGCACAGTTGCCTCGGCATAAGCGAACAGCAGTTTCGCGCCGTGTTTGATAATGCCGCCCAATTCTTGCGCGGTCCCGGGCAGGAAGCCGGGCACATCAACAAACGTCACAATCGGGATTTCAAACGCATCGCAGAACCGCACAAAGCGTGCCGCTTTTTTGGAGGAATTGATGTCGAGCACTCCGGCAAGCACCATAGGCTGGTTCGCGACCACGCCGACTGTGCGTCCTTCAACGCGGCCAAAACCGCAGATGATGTTCGCGGCGTGCCCCGGTTGAATTTCGAAAAACTCGCCTTCGTCCAAGGTCTTCGCAATCACCTCATGCATATCATAAGGCTGGTTCGCATTGTCCGGGATCAGCGTGTCGAGGCTTTTGTCCTCGCGGTCCCACGGATCATTGGTGGGTAGCTCGGGCGCGGTTTCGCGGTTCGACAGCGGCAGATAATTGAAGAACTCGCGCGTCGCCATCAGCGTTTCAATGTCGTTCTCAAACGCACAATCAGCCACCGATGTCTTGGTCGAATGGGTGATCGCCCCGCCCAGCTCTTCCTGCGTAACAACTTCGTTGGTGACCGTTTTCACCACATCCGGGCCGGTGACGAACATATAGCTGGAATCTTTCACCATAAAGATGAAGTCCGTCATGGCAGGCGAATACACCGCCCCACCCGCGCATGGTCCCATGATAAGGCTGATCTGCGGGACGACGCCGCTGGCGAGCACGTTCTTCTGAAACACCTCAGCATATCCGCCCAGCGATGCCACGCCTTCCTGAATACGCGCCCCGCCAGAATCGTTAAGGCCGATAACGGGCGCGCCGACTTTCATCGCCGTTTCCATCACTTTACAGATTTTCTCTGCATGGCGTTTCGAAAGGGAACCGCCGAACACGGTGAAGTCCTGAGAGAACACATAAACGAGCCGGCCATTGATCGTGCCCGATCCGGTGACCACGCCATCCCCCGGTATCTTTTGTGTCTCCATGCCGAAATCGACGCAATCGTGTTCGACATAAGTGTCGAGCTCTTCGAAGCTGCCAGCATCCAGCAGAACATCCAGCCGTTCCCGCGCGGTCAGTTTGCCTTTCGCGTGCTGTGCGGCAATGCGTTTTTCGCCCCCGCCCAGCTTTGCAGCGTCCCGGCGGCGTTCCATTTCAGCGATATTGGCGGACAAACGGCTTCCCCTGATGGTTATCTGATTGGCTGCAAACCGTTGCCGCAGCCTCCGCCCTGGGTCAATCATGCAAAAGTGATGGGTTTCCTAGAATCGCCGCCCAGTGGCTATTTCAGCAGCACCAATTCTTCAGCCATTGTCGGATGGATCGCGGTGGTCGCATCAAAATCCGCTTTGGTCAGCCCTGCTTTCACTGCAACGGCAGCGGCTTGCATAATCTCTGGCGATTCAGGCCCGATCATATGCACGCCCAGGATCTTTCCATCCGCAGCATTGGTGACCATCTTGTAGAGCCCGCGTTCATTGCGGCCTGCCACCACATTTTTCATCGGGCGGAAATCGGATTGGTAGACAGCGATATTGCCAAATGTGTTGCGCGCCTCGCCTTCAGTTAGACCAACCGAAGCAATTGGTGGGTGGCTGAAAACTGCGCTGGGAATGCAGGAATGGTCAACCGCATAAGGTTCACCCTTGCCAAAGACGCTATCGGCAAAAGCCTGGCCTTCGCGGATGGCAACAGGGGTCAGCTGCACTCTGTCTGTCACATCGCCGACGGCATAGATGTAATCGGCATTGGTCTGGCTGTAGGCATCAACTTTGATCTCACCCTTTTTGCCCAGCTCCACGCCAACCGTTTCAAGGCCCAGCCCGCCCGTATTGGGGACGCGCCCGGTGGCAATCATCACTTGGTCAAACTCGCGCGGGTCGTGGCCGGTCATCTTGACCAGAAGAGAGCCATCCTCCTGTTTTTCGACCCATTCAAATTCGACGTTGAAGCAAAACTCGATTCCCTTGACCAAACTGATCTGGAGCAAACGGTCACGCAGCGCCTCATCATAACCGCGCAGGATCACATCTGTCCGGTTGGCAATCGCCACCTTGCTGCCAAATTCATTGAAAATTCCGGCAAACTCATTGGCGATATAGCCTCCGCCCGCAATCAACACGCGCTCCGGTATTGCATCGAGATGAAACGCCTCATTGGACGTGATTGTGTGCTCATTGCCGGGAAAATCAGGTTTGTGCGGAGTGGCACCTGTTGCGACCAGTATGTATTTTGCGGTGACCACCTTGCCGCTGGCCAAAGTAATCTCATGATCGCCGCTGATCACCGCTCGTTCGCGAAAAACGGTGACATTGTTGTTGTCGAGCGTTTCGCCGTACAGCCCTTCGAGCCGGTCGATATCCTGCTGGACATGATCGCGCAGCCGCACCCAATCAAAGCTTTTGCCTTCAATGTTCCAGCCGAACTGCTTTGCATCTTCCAAGTCTTCAGAAAAATGCGCACCGTAAACGAGCATCTTTTTGGGCACGCAGCCGCGGATCACACAGGTGCCGCCCACGCGGTATTCCTCAGCCGCTGCAACCCGTGCGCCGTGCGCTGCGGCCATACGGCTGGCCCGGACACCGCCGGACCCTATGCCGATGGTGAAAAGATCAAAATCATATTGCGTATCGGCCATAGCGGGGATCGCTCCTGTTGAATGTCAGGGGCGATATGGAGCGCGCCAGCTATCTTGCCAAGCGCCTTTGCCGGTCACATTGCTTTTGCCTGTGAAAGCCTAGCTTTCCAGCAGCGGCGCATTGTCACGCAGCAGCTCATAAGAACCGCCATCATGATGGGTGAACAGATCATCACTGGTGATCCCGGTCTTGCGCTTCATCAGGCGGGCGATGGCGGCGCGTTGTTCCTCGACCGTGCCAGCAAAGGACACCAGCACTTCGGGATCGTGATCCATCGGCGCGCCAAAGATCATCGCGAGTTTGAGCGGGTCAAAATCAAATCCCAGCATGGCGAGGCGTTTGCCCTGCTCCATTTCCGCTTTCATATAGCTGGAAAACTGGCGATTGGCGCTGCGCTTGCCATAGGTGAAAATGCCTCTGGTAAGATCGGCATAATCGTCTGGTTCCACCTGCCCCCAATCGGCAATTGGCTTATCATCCTGTTGCCACGGCAATTGCCCGGCTGTGCCAAAGGGATGCACGATCCTGACATGCAGATCGACCAGCGCGCGCGCTTCATCAATGTCCATGCCGAACGCGATGGCGACCACCCACGGCAGATAGTTTTCGATCGCGCGATCATAGGTGAAAGCGATGATCGACAATTTGTAAAAGCAGTTTTCCGCCTCACGCCTCGGTGCGCCTGTCACGATCATCTGAGCCAGCTTGAACAGCCAGTTTTCTGTACCGCGCAGCGGCATTTCGCCCACATTGCGCGGCTCGCGCGCCAAGGTGGACTTCGATTCCGCCTGAAGCGTGTAGTAAACAATCCCGACCTTGCCCGCGATGCCGACCAGCGGATCATCGGACAATTGCTCCATAATCGATTCAATCGATGGGGTGATAAACGCGGCAGCACGAATTTTGCGGGCAGCTTTCATCAGCTCATCCGCACTCGTGTCAAAGCGCGGAGCGATGCTTTCGAAAATGTGCGCAAGGTTAACCAGATCGCGGCTTTGCACATCCGAGCCAAGCCGATCGAAATCATAGCCCGCTGCGATCCTGTCGAGCAGTTCCGGCCCATCGGGCATTTCAATTTCGCGGTTCGCGCCCGCGCCGATCACCAGCGTCGTTTCGGTTCTGAACATGGCGGGTCGCGGGCTCCTTGTAAGGCGGGATTTCTGCTTACAAGGCTCCTAAGCGCAATAGGGTTAATATGGCTTTAGCTTACAGCCCGATTAAAGGCGACAATCCTAGGCGCCACCGCGCCGCTGCCCGCCACCAGAACCGCCGCCCGAATTACCGCCTCCGGGCCGCCGATTACGCCGCCTGCGCGGTGGCGCGCCGGCGCGGCTTTCGCCCCCGCCCGCGCGATCATTCCGGCCATCAGAGCTCGATTGCGGCCTGCCTTTGCGCGAAGGATGCTTTGCCTTGGGTTTGGAGGAAGATTTAGAGCCGCCGGAATGGCCGCCACCCGATTGGCCCGAGGCACGCGGTTTGATCCGTTTTTTCGATACCCGCGTCGCCCCGCGCGGTGCGGGCTTCGTCGGCCCCACCCCTTCGACCACGGCGCGGAAATTCTCCGGCAGATCAAGCCGTTCCATCTGCGCATCGGTGACTTTCTGAATATCCTTCAGATAGGCGCGCTCATCCTCTGCACAAAACGCAATCGCAATCCCATCACGCCCGGCGCGCGCGGTGCGGCCAATGCGGTGGACATATTGTTCGGGTACATTGGGAAGCTCATAATTGATAACGTGCGAAACACCCGGAATATCAATCCCGCGTGCAGCCACATCGGTCGCCACCAAAATCAGGCATTTGCCAGAGCGAAATTCATCAAGCGCGCGCTGTCTTTGACCTTGCGATTTGTTGCCGTGAATGGCTTCGGATTTGATGCCCGACTGCCGCAGCTTTTTCACCACGCGGTCTGCGCCGTGCTTTGTGCGGGTAAAGATCAGCACCCGCTCCTGTTCTCCGGGCACTTTGTGGCGGCGCGACAGGATCATATCGAGCAGCGATTGCTTTTCGTTCTGCTGGACCATGAACAGATATTGTTCAACCCGCTCTGCCGTGCTCGATTCCGGCGTCACCGAAACGCGCACCGGATTGTGGCAAAACCCGCTGACCAATTCCTTGATCTGCTTGGGCATGGTCGCGCTGAAAAACAGCGTCTGGCGCTCCTTGGGCACCAATTGGCTGATTTTACGCAAGGCATGGATAAAGCCCAGGTCAAGCATCTGATCCGCTTCATCCAGCACCAGCACTTCGACGCCGGACAAATTGAACGCCTTTTGATCGATCAGATCGAGCAGCCGTCCCGGCGTCGCCACCAGAATATCAGTGCCCCGGTGCAGCTTGTTGCGATCCTTGTTCACCGATGTGCCGCCGACAATCGACTGAACTTTCAGCCCCGCCATCGCGCCATAATCCTTGGCGCTGGTGGCGATTTGAGTGGCCAATTCGCGCGTGGGGGCAAGCACAAGCATCCGGCAGCTTTTAAACGGAATGCGGTTATCCGCTTCGCGCAGCCGGTCGATGCTGGGCAGCATAAATGCCGCCGTCTTGCCAGTGCCGGTCTGCGCAATACCGAGCAGATCGCGTCCTTCAAGAACGGGCGGGATCGCCTGGGTTTGGATGGGGGTAGGCTCTGAATAGCCTTTAAGGTCCAGCGCGCTCAAAACGGGCTGGGACAGACCAAGCTGGTCAAATGTTGTCATTATTTACTCACAAGATATCGGGCGCGCGCGCACAATCGGCGCGGCGTCGCGGGGGTCAAAACCGCCCGCGTGAAAAGGGAAGTCTAAAAGGGGTTCCGAACGAAACGATGCCGGGGCAGGCCGATCTTTATGGCCGCCGCTTCACGCAGACAAATGCGCTTCGATTGGCGTGCAGATGGGCGCTTGGATGCGAAATGTCAAAGGTTTAGCTTAAAACCCTGCGGCAATCTCACAAATCGCGAGCATTGGAGCCGCCTCCGGGATGGAAAAACATCCTGAAATCGATTGAGGCAGAATATTGCCCCTCGACCGGGTTGCCAGCATCATTGCGCGCGGGTTCAAATGTATGGTGTTTGAGCAGCGGCCTGCACAGCGCAATCTTGATATATTTGCGCCGAAATTCGCGGCTGATGTCGCAATCCGTGGGCCTGCCCGCAGCATCAACTTTCAAAGTGTAATGCAAAACTTGCGACAGCATTCCCACACGCGATGCTTCTGCTGCGAGTTGATTAATGCCATCAAACGCGATCAGACGCGGCGGTGATGACTGATTGGTTTCAGCCTGCACTGGAAAGGCCAAAAACGCTGCCAAGCCAATAAATCCGGCCCCGAATTTTGTGCAAGCGTGGATGGCCATGTGCCGAACCTCGAAGCTTCCCTTTCAGACGCTTACTTGCCCTGTTTTTCGCGCATGTCGAGGTAGACGAGCCGCGAGGTGTATTGCCCTTCAACCGGCTGATCCGTGCTCGCATCGCGGGCTGGTTCAAAATGGTGGTGTTTGCTCAAAACTTCGCAGAGTTTTTGGTTGACGTAAGCACGCCGAAATTTCTCGGTAAGTTCGCAAGACGTGGCCTTGCCCTGCGCATCGACAGTGATCTGAAATTCCACCGCCGGACGCCAAACTCGCAGGCGGCGAGAGACATCAAGGAACCTTTTGTCGCCATCAAAAGAAACAAGACGCGGTTTCGATGCATCGCCCGCGGGCTGCAAAGAAGTGGGCGCGATGTCAGCGGCAAGCAGGCTCACGACAAATTGCCGCTGCGCTTCTTGATAGGCTGCCCCGCCCGCAAACTGTCCGACATCAACGAATTGCAAGCGGTATTCGGTCGGGTTGGCCGGGCTCTGCGCCCCGATGGATTGCAGCAGGTTGGCAATAACAGCGCGCTCGCTCGCCTGAAAATCTGCTCCGCCCTGAAACTCTTCAAGCTCAACCACTTCGAGCGCAATTTCAGGCTGCGTCGACGGCTGGGCTGAAGGCTGGGCTGCGGCAGTGGATGCCACCGAAAAAAGAGCCACTGCTGCAAGCGAAAGCGATCCGAGACGGTTGGACATGCGACCTCAAAATAAACGGGGTGAACAAGAACTTAAAGCGCGCACCATACCCACAAATCGGCACAGTGCAAATTGGACTCAAACACTGCGCTGCAGCGCAACATGGAGAGCCACGGGACCAAAAGCGCGTAATTATCTGTCGGAATCGCGCAAATTTACCATATCTGCCGGATTCGCAAACATTTCGCGGGGCGCATAAACTTACCCCGGTTTCCGGTCCGCAATGCTTAACGCGCGCATTGGCAGCAAACTGTGGCGTCTCTACAACGCTGCAGTTGAATTTGACCTGAACTTTGCCGCCCAGTGAATTGTTAAATAAAGATAAGAGTGAGTTTGCCTCAACTTAATCCAGCCGCTTCCATCAGCGCCGCCGTGCTTGGGTCAAAGCTGCCTTCGCCTGCATCCAATTGCTTGGCGATGGCTTTGCCCAGCTCGACGCCGAATTGATCGAATGGATTGATCTGCATCAGCACCGCATTGGCAAAGGTCCGGTGTTCATGAAACGCGATGAGCGCGCCAAGCGTTGCGGCATCCAGATCATCGACAAGGAACATCGTAGATGGCCTGTCGCCCGAATAAGCGCGCGCCGGATCATCGGAGGGTTTGCCAGCCATCAGCGCCGCGCCTTGCGCCAGACAATTCATCAGCAAAGCCTTGTGATGCGCAGGATCGAGCATATCGCCCGGCGCAATGCTGGCAATGAAATCCACCGGGATCAGCACTGTGCCCTGGTGGAGCAATTGAAACACCGCATGCTGCGCATCGGTCCCTACCCCGCCCCATGTGACAGGCGCAGTGGGTGCGGGCACCGGCTCGCCCGAATGCATTACGCTTTTGCCGTTCGATTCCATCTCCAGTTGCTGGAGGTAGTCGGGAAACAGGGTCAGCCGTTCGTCATAAGCGAACACCGCCCGGCTCTGACATCCGCGCAGGCGGGTGTAATATTGATCTGCAAATGCCGCCAATAACGGCAGATTGTCGCGTCCGCTGGTGTCGCGGAAATGCTCATCAATGACCTTTGCCCCCGCCAGCATCGCGCGAAAATCATCCATGCCTGCGCCCAAGGCCACCGGGAAACCGATAGAGGACCACAGCGAATATCGCCCGCCCACGCTCTCAGGGAATGGCAGAATGCGCGTTTCATCAACGCCCCATTCCACCGCGCCTTCGGGGTTTGCCGTCAGCGCGATCACGCGCCCGCCCGGATCATCCACGCCATTGTCCGCCAGCCATTTCAGCGCGCTGGCGGCATTGGTCATGGTTTCAGTGGTGGTGAAGGTCTTGGAAGCAACCGCAATCATCGTCGCCGCCGGATCGCATTTGGCAAAGGCCTGTTCCAGCGCAAGCCCATCAATGTTCGAAACAATATGGCAATCCACCAGCGCCAGATCGCGTGTCAGTGCGTCGACCGCCAAAGCAGGACCAAGCGCCGATCCGCCAATCCCGATATGGATAAGGTGCTTTACCTCGCCAAAAGTCCCTTCGTGGATGGCTTTTACCAGAATGCCCATCCGATCAACCAGTGCGGCGGCCTCTTCAACTTCCGCCTCTGGCCCTGTCCCGCGCAAGGCTGCGTGACTGGCAGAGCGGCCTTCGGTCGGATTGACAATCCCGCCGGTAAACAGCGCCTTTCGCATGCCATCAAAATCGCACGCCTTTGCCAAGGTCTCAAACGCATCAAGCGCGGCTTCGTCCAGGTGCGTTTTGGAAAAATCAACGAGGATCCCCACCTCGCCCAATTCGCCGCAAGACCCCTCAATCCGGTGGCTCAGCTTCTGCGCGCGCCCCTCATCGGCGGCGAACAGATCGGCCAAAGTGGCGGGTTTGAGATTGCGTAGTGCTTCCCAGGCGGACGAGATTGGATCGGTCATTGGGCAAATCCCCTTTGCGCGTTTCAATAGCGCGCCTAAGGGTGGATGCGATGGATGTTAAGACCCAATCTGCACAACTGCCCATTTCAGGCGATGGTCACAGCGGCGGCCAGGGGAGCGCTATGGCCGATCCCGCAAACCCCGCAAACGAAGAGGACGCGCCGGAAAGCTGGTTCAGTTTCGCCAGGTTCCTGTTCAAACTGGTGCTTGCCGTGCTGATCTTTCGCAGTTTCGTGTTTGCCCCCTTCTCCATCCCGTCTGAAAGCATGCTGCCAAGGCTGTGGAATGGCGATTATCTGCTCGCAGCCAAATGGCCTTACGGCTTTACCAGCAATTCGCTGCCGTTTTCCGCGCCGCTGATACCCGGCCGGGTGCTGTCCGGCGCGCCGGAACGCGGCGATATCGTGATCTTCAAGCATCCGGTGGACGGGCAGGATTATGTGAAACGCGTCATCGCTCTGCCCGGCGACACCATTGCGGTTGCTGGCGGGCAATTGGTGCTGAACGGCGAATTGGTCCCGCGCACCCAAATTGATGATTTTGAGATCCCGCTTTCTGAAAACACCAGCTGCGCATGGGGCGGCGATGAAGTGCGCTTGGACAGCGGCGAAATTGTATGCCGCTATCGCCGTTTTCGTGAGACGCTGCCGGGCGGGCGCGAATATGATGTGCTCGATTTCGGCCTTAAGCCCTCACACGATACGTTTGCGGAAAAGCCCGTGCCCGAAGGCGCGATGTTCGTGATGGGCGACAATCGCGATTATTCACAAGACAGCCGGTTCGAAGCCATGGCAGGCGATGGCGTGGGCATGGTCGATCAGGACTTGCTGGTTGGCCGGGCAAGCGTGCTGATGTGGTCCACCGATGGCAGCGCGGAATGGATCAAACCGTGGACTTGGTTCACCGCCGCCCGTTGGAACCGGATCGGGGATGCATTGTGAGCGCGCCTGCCGCCTCTCTTGCCCCCGAAACACGCGCATGGCTGGCCGCGCAGAATTTCCCGGTCAGCGATGAAAGCAAATGGTTAGAAGCGCTGACCCATGGCAGCTTTAACGGCGGCAGCGGCGCTGGCAGCTTGCACGAACCGGACTATCAGCGGCTTGAATTTCTGGGCGACCGCGTGCTGGGGCTTTCGGTGGCAGAATGGCTTTACGGCGCGGGCAATTTTCCCGAAGGCAAATTATCGCAGCGCCTCAATGCTCTCGTCAGCGGGGCAACTTGCGCTCGGATCGCACGGCGCATCGGATTGCCCGATCACATCCGCCTTGGCAAACAAGCGCGCGAGGATGGCGGGGCGGATAGCGACAACATTCTGGGCGATGTGATGGAGGCGCTGATCGGGGCGTGCTTTATCGAAAACGGTTTTGATGTGACCCGCGATCTTGTCCACCTGTTGTGGGAAGCGGAATTTTCTGGTGATGCCGGCAAATCCAAACATCCCAAAAGCGCGCTTCAGGAATGGGCTGCGGGCAACAAGCGCTCCATGCCCAATTACGAAGTGATCGAGCGCACTGGGCCGGATCACAATGCCAGCTTTACCGTTGAGGTATCGATCAACAATGTCGGCAGCGCGAAAGGCGTTGCGGGCAGCAAAGGCGAAGCTGAAAAGCGCGCCGCACAAAGCTTTTTGGAGGAATTTGGGTGAACACCCCATCGTTAAGACAACTTCGAAATCGCCAGGTTTCGCAAGACCGACCGGTTATCCGCAGCCGCTCCGCAGCTATGCTGCGAGAACGCGGCGAGGAGCTCACGCAATGACCGGGCAAAAATGCGGCGTTGTCGCCGTTATCGGTGCGCCCAATGCGGGCAAATCGACATTGGTGAACCAGCTTGTCGGCCAAAAGGTCGCGATCACGTCTGCCAAGGCGCAGACAACCCGCGCGCGGATGCTGGGAATTGCACTGCACGAAGCTGGCGATGCCGCGACCCAGATGATCCTGGTGGACACTCCCGGCATATTCTCGCCCAAGCGCAAGCTTGACCGGGCCATGGTGTCGGCCGCGTGGGATTCCACCGCGCAGGCTGATGCTGTGCTGCTGATTGTCGATCCGATCAAACAGCGCCGCCACGAATTGGTGCCGCTGGTGGAGGCATTGGCCAAACGGCCCGAGCGCAAGATCCTGGTCCTCAACAAAGTCGATAAGGCGAAGAAAGAACCGCTGCTCGCGCTCGCACAGGAATTGGGCGGGCAAGTGGAATTTGCCGAGATTTTCTTCGTGTCCGCACTAACAGGCGACGGAGTGGCGGAGATGAAAGACGCGCTCGCAGCAATGATGCCTGAGGGGCCGTGGCATTATCCCGAAGATCAGGTTTCCGACGCGTCAGAGCGCCTGCTGGCCGCCGAAATCACTCGCGAACAGCTCTATGCCCAATTGCACGAGGAACTCCCCTATGACGCCGCCGTGCGCCCGGAAAGCTACGACGTGCGCAAGGACGGCAGCGTCGAAGTGCGCCAGCAAATCGTGATCGCAAAGCCCAGCCAGAAACCCATCGTTCTTGGCAAAGGCGGCTCGAAGATCAAATCTATCGGCGAAGCGGCGCGGGCGGAATTGGCGGAGATATTGGGCGTGAAGGTCCATCTGTTCTTGCACGTGAAAGTGAGCGAGAAATGGGACGAGGATAAAGAGGTTTACGAAGAGATCGGGTTGGATTTTGGGTGATGGGAGACTTGTCTCCAAATCAACTTGATTGCTTATGGGCATTTGCGAGAGGGGACTGCAGCCCAAAGAGTTTTGAAAGGTGGCTTTACGACAATCTAGATATCGACGCGTTTCTCGGCGAAGATTTTCATTTGGAGTTGATTAGCGCGAATTACGAAGACTCGGACACTGTAAGGGGCTTGCGCCAGGGGATCATGGAACGTCTCAAGCCCCTTGAAAAATGCGAATGCCGACACACCCGAGATCTAGATGCTATTCCAATGGGTGGGGAAGGAAAAGATGAACTTTTCTTCGCAAACGTTAACCGCTGCGCAGAACGAGGAGAGCAACAATGGTGGCTCTACCTTTCGCAATGCAATGTTTGCCACCAATTTTGGTTGGTCGCTCAGGAAGAGAGGATCTACGACGAGTACTTCATCGCGAGAACACCAACAAAGACCGGTGTAGAGATAGTACGTGGTGGATCTTGGCCCGCACGTTTCCAGACCTACGAAGAAGTTCTAGCCATTGGCAAAGAGCTCTCGACCCCGTGCAGGTTTTTCGACGATTTGGCTATGACCCTTGTCTGGACGATCGAAGACCTCAAGCGCGAACGGCCTGAAATCACCCGCACTCGCATTTCCGAGTTGCTAGGTCTGTCAACTCAGCACATTCAACGGCTCGAGAAAGAGATAACTGACTAGGTCTGGACTCAGGGATCCGTCATTGCGAGCGAAGCGACGCAATCCAGTCCGTGACGCTTGGCTCCATGGATTGCCGCGTCGCTGCGCTCCTCGCAATGAGGAGGAAATGCAGGGGAAAGGTCTATGAGCCCCTACCGCTTCTTGGCGATCTTAATTTTCTGCTGTTTCGCGAAGTTCTTGGTGGAATCTTCGCTCCGGCCCAGCGCTTTGGCGATTTGTTTCAGCCCCTGCCCTTTGGACGCGAGCAATTTCAGCCGGCCCGCTTCTTCTGCGTTCCACGGTTGCTTGTGGCGTTCAAAGCGTTCCTTGCCCATTCCGGCTATTCTGCGGCTTTCTTGGCCGGAGCCTTTTTCTTCGCTGGCGCCTTCTTCTTAGCCGCTGGCTTTTTCGCCGCTGCCTTTTTCTTTGGAGCCGCTTTCTTGCGCTTCTTCTTCGCCGGGCCTTTTGCGGCGCGCGCATCGATCAGTTCGATGGCCTGCGCGGCCTCCATATCCTCTGGTTTAACGTCCTTGGGCAAAGTCGCATTGGTCGTGCCATCGGTGACGTATGGGCCATAGCGGCCCTCCATCACTTTCATCTCGCCGCCCGATGTGGGGTGTTCGCCCAAAGTCTTGATCGGCTCACGCGCAGCCCCTCGCCCGCCGCCTTTGCGATTTGCAGCCTCGGCCAGCAGGACGACCGCCTGGTTCATGCCCGTTTCAAACACGTCGCGCGTTGAGGTGAGTTTGGCGTATTTGCCATCGTGGCGCAGATAGGGGCCATAGCGGCCAATCGCAGCCTCGATTTCCTTCGCCGTTTCAGGATGCGCACCAATGATGCGCGGCAGATCAAGCAATTTGACCGCCCATTCGAGGTCAAAATCATCGAGGTCTTTGGGGATGGAGGCGCGCTTTTTCTTTTCCTCGTGCTCCATTTCCACATAGGGGCCAAAGCGGCCCGATTTGCGGTGGATCTCTGCGCCTGTTTCCGGGTGCGTGCCCATAAGGCCGTCCTGGCTGCCATCATCCCCGTCGCCGCCCGGCTGGGCAAAACGGCGAGTGAATTTGCATTCGGGATAATTCTGACACGCGATAAACGCACCAAACCGCCCGCCGCGCAGCGACAATCGGCCGCCTTCGCGCCCCTCTGTTTCGCATAAGGGGCAGTGGCGCGCATCCTTGCCATCTTCGCGCGGAGGGAAGAGGTAATCGGACAGATATTCGTCGAGGACTTCGGTCACTTCACTGGGAAGTTTCTCCATCACCTCTTCGGTTTTGGGTTTGAAATCGGCCCAGAATTTGGACAGCAATTCCTTGTAATCCTCGCGCCCGTCAGAAACCGTGTCGAGCTCGTCTTCCATGCCTGCGGTAAAATCATAGGCGACATAAGTAGGGAAGAACCGTTCAAGAAATGCCGTTAATAACCGCCCGGAATCCTCTGCAAAGAAACGGTTTTTCTCCATCCGCACATAGTCGCGATCACGCAGGGTCTGGATGGTTGAGGCATAAGTTGATGGCCGGCCAATGCCCAATTCCTCAAGCCGTTTAACCAGCGAAGCTTCGGAAAAACGCGGCGGCGGCTGGGTGAAATGCTGATTGGCCTCAACACCCTTTTTCGCCGGGCTGTCGCCTTTGGCCATTGCGGGCAGCAGGCCATCGTCATCATCGTCCGATTTGTCGTCGAAGCCCTCTTGATAGACCGCGAAAAACCCAGGAAATTTGATCACCTGACCCGTGGCGCGCAATTCGTGCTGGCCGGTAGCATCGCGCAAAGTGATCGTGGTGCGCTCCAATTGCGCGGCGGCCATTTGGGACGCCATGGCGCGCTTGAAAATCAGCGAATACAGCTTGGCCTCATCGCCCGCGCCTGCTTTATCGCGCGCAAAATTGGTGGGCCGGATCGCTTCGTGCGCCTCCTGCGCGTTTTTCGCTTTGGTGGAATAGAAGCGCGGTTTTTCGGGCATATAAGCGCTGTCATAGCGCGACCCGATTTCTCCGCGAACGGCCGCAATGGCGCTGCCATCCATCTGCACGCCGTCTGTCCGCATATACGTAATCGCGCCCGCCTCATACAAGGACTGCGCGCACCGCATGGTGTGGCTTGCAGAAAAGCCGAGCTTGCGCGCGGCTTCCTGCTGCATGGTCGATGTGGTGAACGGAGGCGATGGATTGCGTTTGAGCGGCTTGGTCTCCACCGCCTCAACCGTGAAGCGTCCGGCTTCAACGGCCGCTTTCGCCTCGTTCGCTATTCCTTCAGCGCCGAGCGAGAGCTTCTCCAGCTTCTCGCCTTTATATTTGACTAGCCGCGCGTCAAATTCGGTGCCGTCCTGCTCCAGCTTAGCGAGAACCGACCAGTATTCATCAGGCTTGAACGCCTCGATCTCGCGTTCTCGTTCGACAATCAGACGCAGCGCAACCGATTGAACCCGGCCTGCCGATTTTGCGCCGGGCAGTTTGCGCCACAATACGGGCGAGAGGGTAAAACCAAACAGATAATCAAGCGCTCGGCGGCCCAGATAGGCATCAATCAGCGGCTGATCGAGTTCGCGCGGCGCCGCCATCGCGTCGGTCACGGCCTTTTTGGTGATCGAGTTGAATGTCACCCGGTCCACATCCTTGGGCAGAGCTTTGCGCTTTTTCAAAAGCTCCTGCACATGCCAGCTGATTGCTTCGCCTTCGCGGTCAGGGTCGGTTGCGAGGACCAGCCGGGTCGCGCCCTTGGCCGCATCGGCGATTTCCTTGAACCGTTTCTGCTTGTCCCGGTAGAGCTCCCAATCCATCGCGAAATCTTCATCGGGCCGGACGCTGCCATCTTTGGGCGGCAGATCGCGGACATGACCATAGCTGGCAAGGACTTTGAAATCCTTGCCCAGATATTGTTCGATGGTCTTGGCCTTGGCGGGCGATTCAACGATGACAAGCTGCATGAGAGGTCTGAAATTTCCTTACACGTGTACGTGTGCGCGAGAGTGGGGCCCGGTTTGAAGGCGCGTCAATAGCCTATTCGAAAATCGCGACAAGGCTTTCTGCCGGATCTTTGAGCGCTCTATAAGAAGTTACAGATAGGCCCATCAGCATCACCGGCAAGGCGTGGATGGTCAGCGAACTCACTGCGCTGCCGATACTGGAGCGGGAAACACCAGCGAAAGAATTGAGGATTGTTTCAAACCCGCCGGACACCGCTCCCAGCCCTGCAATCAGCGCGAGCCAGATGAACCAGATGATGGTGAATGTCAGCGCGATAGCCGCCAGATTACCTTCGCTCGCGCGCCAGCTTGCGCCGATGGCTTCGAACAGGTTCAACTCCTCTGCCACCAGAAATGTCGGCGCCATAATCCATTTGGCACCCAGCAGGATCGCAGGAATCACGAGGAAGAACACTGAGAAATAGAGCGCGATACCCAGCAGCACGCCCATAAACAGAAAGCTGAAAACCTTGAACCTGTCATCAAAGGTGATTTGCGCCGCGCCAAGCAATTCGCGGTAAAGGTAATATTGCCCAGCGAAATAGGCGATAAACAGCGGGATCGAAAGCAAAGAGCCAAACGCAGAACTGACCGATGCGACAAGGCCGGCGATGAAGAAAAAGCCGAAATACATCGCCAAAGGGCGCTTGATCCCAGCCAGCTCGCGGAATGTTCCGTTGATCAATTCGCCCGTTGTAACCTGGCGGTTTTGGTTGGTTGCCATGGGATCTCGTTTAAATTGCGTGCTTTAGGGCTTACGCCGAATATCCGGCCATCTGGTTAATGCGCAAGCTTTGTTGGAAAACCTGTACAGATCCAGAGAGCCATCACTGAACGCTGACGGCCCCGTTATCGTGGCGTTCCAGCTCGCCTGACAATTCCAGTTCCAACAGCGCCATATGCACCTGCGCCGCGCTTGCGCCTGATTGGCGGATCAGTTCGTCAATCGCGATCGGGGCTTTGGTCAGCAGCTTTGTCACATCGACATTCTCGCCGCCTTTTGCCTCGCCCCACTGCATGTTGCGCAATTCTTCGTAATCGAACGGCTGCGCGGTTTCCGCCACGCGAAATTGTGATCGGGGCGCGCCGGTGAAGCTTTCGAGCAATTCGATCACATCTTCCGGTGTCTGCACCAGCACCGCGCCATCGCGGATCAGCTGATTGCAGCCAAGCGAGCGAGGATCGAGCGGAGAGCCGGGTATCGCCATCACTTCGCGCCCCGCCTCACCCGCCAGCCGTGCGGTGATGAGCGAGCCGGATTTGGGCGCGGCTTCCACCACCAGAGTTCCGCTGGAAAGCCCTGCGATAATCCGGTTGCGGCTGGGGAAATGGCGCCCGCGCGGCTCTGTGCCTGGCGGCTGTTCGGCGATCAGCAGTCCTTGATTGGCGATCTGTTCCTGCAGTTTTTCGTGCTGCGGAGGATAGGTGATATCAATCCCGCTGGCGATCACACCAATGGTGTTTGGCATCGCCCCTTCATGGCAGGCCCCATCGATCCCGCGCGCCAATCCGGAGACAATGGTAAAACCTGCCTGCGCCAGCTCGCTCGCAAATTCGCGCGCCAGTTTCACCGCAGCGCCAGAAGCATTGCGCGCGCCCACCATCGCGGCGCATGGCTTTGATGCGAGCGCGAGATTGCCTCTGCATGTCAGGATGGGCGGCGCGCTTTCCAGTTCCGCCAGCAGCGGCGGGTAACCTTGTTGATCGTGAAACAGATAGCGCGCACCCGCTTTGCGCACGCCTTCAACCTCGCGTTCAATCTTTGCTACAGGGACAGGGCGATAAGCGGTTTTGCCGCGCGATCCCAGATCGGGCAAAGCCTCTATCGCGGCTTCTGCTGTGCCGAACCGCGCCAGCAATTGGCGATAGGTCACAGGCCCGATATTGGGCGATCTGAGCAAGCGGATACGGGCAAAAGCTTCGGGCTGGGAAAGGCTCATTTCGAAGAGCCGACTTTCGGCTCCTCACCGCGCATCAGGCGGCCGATATTCGCACGGTGCTGGACGATGACGATGGCGGCAATGGCGATGAGCGGCATGATGAGCGCCTGATGACCAAAGGCGGCAGCGGCAATGGGCGCGGCGATTACCGTCGCCATGGAGGCGATCGAAGAGGTGCGGAAAATCGCGAGCACCGCCGCCCACACGCCGGCGCACAGCAGCATCATCGGCCAGTTGAGCGCGCCCAGAACGCCCGCAGCGGTCGCAAACCCCTTGCCCCCTTTGAATTTGAGCCACGGGGTAAAACAATGCCCAGCTACCGCCGCAACTGCCGCAATGCCCTCGGTGCCCGGCGCAAAGGCGAGCGCCAAAAGCACAGGAACAACGCCTTTGGCCGCGTCCAACAAAACAGTCGCCGCTGCCAAACCCTTATTGCCGGTGCGCAGCACATTGGTCGCGCCGATGCTGCCAGAGCCAATATCGCGCACATCGCCCAGCCCTGCCGCTTTGGTGAGCAACAGCCCGAAGGGAATCGAGCCGCAAACAAAAGCCAACAAAGCTGCGTAAACTGTTTCCAAATCAACCACCCCGTTCATGCCAAGCTTGTCGAAGCATCGTCCTTCTTCTAGCGCACTGGCTAAGTAAAGATAGACAGCCCTTGGACAAGCTTTGGGCCAGCGGAAACGGCAAGTTGAACGAATTTTCACCCATCCTTGTTCTTGATACCGGCGTTGGCGGGCTGACCGTTCTGCGTGAGATCCAGCGCGCTTTGCCTGATGCTCCGTTGATTTTCGCAGCGGACCGCGCTGGCCTGCCCTATGGCACCAAAACGGAGGCTGAGGTCGCAGCGCGCGTTGCTGGATTGCTGGGCCGGATGAGCGAGCGATATCAGCCGCGCCTCGTCTGCATCGCCTGCAATACGGCGAGCACCATTGCGCTGTCGATGGTGCGCGAGGTTTTGGAAATTCCGGTGGTGGGCACTGTGCCTGCGATCAAACCTGCCGCTGCGATGACGCAGACCGGCACGATTGGATTACTGGGCACCCAAGGCACTGTGCGCCAACCCTATGTCGACCGCTTGGAGGCAGAATTTGCGAGCGACAAACGCCTGATCCGCTTCCCTGCCCCCGGATTGGTCGATCTGGCAGAGGCAAAGGCGGCGGGAGAGGCGATTGCGGCCGAAGATGTTCGAGCGGAAGTGGCCGGATTGATCGCGATGGAGGGCGCAGGCGATATCGACACCCTTGTTCTGGCCTGCACCCATTTCCCGCTGCTGGAAGAGGAACTGATCGCGACATTCGGCCCGCAGGTTCGCTGTATCGACGGGGCTGCTGGTATCGCTCGCCGCATCGCCTCACTAACGCAGGAGCATGAGTTTGCCCGCGCGCATCCCGATTTCGCCGTTGTGACGGGCAAGCATGATAAGGCGCAGCTGGATAGGCTTGCCCGCCAATTTGCGCCCTATGACCTCAACGATATCCGCGTTTTCTAATCGCAAAGTGGTATGAAAGGATTTGCCGCAAAGATCCTTATGGCAAAATCGATCACTCTCACCTAGAAACCCGCGAAACAAATCAAGACGTTCTGAGTTATTAGGGTCAAACCGTCACAAAAGCTCTGATCGCAGGGCATGACCCGCAGGGCAGCGAGACTTCCGTGAATTACGACCAAATCTTCGATTCTGCCATTGATCGCCTGCACGAAGAAGGCCGCTACCGCGTCTTTATCGATATCATGCGCAATAAGGGCGCTTACCCCAATGCGCGCTGTTTTCACGGGCATAACGGGCCAAAGCCGATCACGGTGTGGTGCTCCAACGATTACCTCGCCATGGGCCAGCACGAAAAGGTTATCACCGCGATGGAGGATGCGCTGCACGATGTGGGCGCAGGATCAGGCGGCACGCGCAATATTGGCGGCAACACGCATCTGCATGTTGAGCTGGAAAACGAGCTGGCGGACTTGCACGGCAAACAGGGCGCGCTGCTGTTTACCAGCGGATATGTCTCCAACGATGCGACTTTATCGACGATTGCCAAATTGCTGCCGGGCTGCGTGGTTTTCTCCGATGCATTGAACCATGCAAGCATGATTGCAGGCATCCGCAATTCGGGCTGCGAAAAACGCATTTATCGCCATAACGACATGGATCATCTCGAAGAGCTTTTGGCCGCTGAAGATCCCGAATTGCCCAAGCTGATCGCGTTTGAAAGCGTCTATTCCATGGAAGGCGATGTCGCGCCAATTCACGCGATTTGCGACCTTGCCGAAAAATACAACGCACTCACCTATATCGACGAAGTGCATGCCGTGGGCATGTACGGCGAAAATGGCGGCGGTATATCTCAGCGCGACAATGCTGCGGATCGGATCGACATAATCGAAGGCACTTTGGGCAAAGCCTTTGGCGTGATGGGCGGCTATGTCGCTGCCGATACCCGCGTGATTGATTGCATCCGCAGCTATGCCCCCGGTTTCATCTTCACCACATCGCTTTCGCCCGTTCTGGTGGCCGGGGTGCTGGCATCGGTGAAGCATCTGAAATCCAGCAGCGCCGAGCGTAATGCCCAGCAGGCCGCTGCCGCCATGCTCAAACTGAAATTTGCCGAAAGCGGCCTGCCCGTCATGGACAGCACGACGCATATCGTGCCGCTGATGGTGGGCGATCCAGTGCGCGCCAAGAAAATCAGCGATATTCTGCTCGCCGAGTATGGCGTCTATGTGCAGCCGATCAATTTCCCCACCGTGCCGCGCGGGACAGAGCGTTTGCGCTTTACCCCCGGCCCGCATCACACAGATGCGATGATGGACGAGCTGACCGAAGCTCTGGTGGAAATATGGGACAGGCTGGATATGTCTCTGCGCGAGGCGGCGTAATCGCCCGCGCCGCTTGATCTTGGAAGCGGTCTGACGCACACTCGGGGCGACATCCGGTTTTTGGGACAGCCGGTTTTGGGACAGCCGGTTTTGGGACAGCCGGTTTTGGGAGAGACAAGGTGGCCACGACATTCAATAAAGGCTCATTCGATAAAGCCGCGCTTGATACAGGCGCGCTCAATATTCATCCAATGACGCCTGCAATTGGCGCGGAAATTCTTGATATTGATCTGGGCGCGCCGGATATCGCCCAAACCATTCCCGCAATCCGCTCCGCCTTGCTCAAATATGGCGTGATCTTTTTTCGCGATCAGGATCTGACGCAGGAGGCGCACATCGCCTTTGCTCGCCATTTTGGCGATCTGGAAATTCACCCGGCCACTCCCAAGGATCAGCCCAACCCCGAAGTCCTGCGCATTGCGCATGGGCCGGACAGCCGCGGGCAGGAAAATCACTGGCATTCCGATGTGACGTGGCGGAAACAGCCATCGCTTGGCTCCATCCTGCTGGCGCGCGAAGTGCCCGAGGTTGGCGGAGACACCCTGTTTGCCAATATGCACCTTGCTTACGAACGGCTGTCCGAAAAAATGCAGCACCATTGCGAAGGGCTGATAGCGGTGCACGATATTGCGCGCGTCTTTGCACGGCGGCTGGGCAAAGCGCCCGAAGACCTGCACGAAAAATATCCGCCAGTGCGCCATCCCGTGATCCGCACGCATCCCGAAACGGGTGAACGCGTGATCTATGTCAACACCGCCTTTACCTCGCATATCGAAGGGCTGGCGGATGATGAAAGCCGTTGGCTGCTCGATCATCTATACGCCACCGCTAAGGATGTTGAATTGCAATGCCGGTTCCGCTGGCGCGAGGGGTCTATTGCGTTCTGGGATAACCGGGTGTGCCAGCATCTGGCTGTGTCGGACTACTTTCCCGCGCGCCGCGTGATGGAGCGCGTGACGATTGCGGGCGATGCGCCCTATTTCTCGGCCTAGCGCCGCTCGCGTCCCCGCCCCCAAGCCACCCGTTCCCTAGCGTCCTTTGCGCCTGCCTCCGCTTGCGCTAGCTCTCGTGCCGAACAGAATCGGGAGAATACGGCATGGATAGCCAATTGGGCGGCAACGAAAATCAGACCTTTGCCGAGGTTGTGCGCGGGCGAAAATCCATTCGCGGCTATCTCGACAAGCCTGTGCCCAAAGAGCTGATCGCCGATGTGCTCGCCCTTGCCATGCGCTCGCCCACCAGCATGAACACACAGCCCTGGCACTTTCATGTCATCACAGGCGAACCGCTGGACCGCATTCGCAAAGGCAACACCGAACGCATCCTTGCAGGCGAACCCGACAGCCGCGAATTTCGGCGCGGCGAGCCGTTTGCAGGGGTCCACCGCGAACGCCAGATTGAGGTCGCGGTCCAATTGTTCACCGAAATGGGCATTGCCCGCGATGACAAGGAAGCGCGGCAGGATTGGGTGCTGCGCGGCTTTCGCCAGTTCGACGCGCCCGTTTGCGTCATCGTCACTTACGATCGCGAACTGGGCACAAGCGATGACACCGCGTTTGATTGCGGCGCTGCCACCACCGCGCTGGTCAATGCGGCATGGTCCAAGGGGCTTGGCTGCGTCATCAATTCACAAGGTATCATGCAAAGCCCGGTGGTGCGCGAACATGCCGGTATTCCCGACGATCAGGTCATTATGAAAGCGGTCGCGATGGGCTGGCCCGATCCCGATTTCCCCGCAAACCGCGTCTATTCGAACCGCAAAAGCGAAGAGGATGCTGTCAGGTTCGTCGGGTTTGATTGAGGCGTAAGCTGGCTCTGCCAGCCTCGGACCTTCAGCGTGCTCTCACAACGCTTTGCTCTGGGCGTTTTGCGCAGGCATATCTTCCTGCCATGGCAGAGCGTCGAAGGGCGGATTGTTGATCAGCGCTTCATATTGAATGCGCGGCACTTCCAGCTCGGCCCCGTCGGCATAGCGTACACAAACGCTATCATCATCGCCCCAACCGCCTCGTGTTCTAAAAATTCCTCGTGTCATAAGAGAAGGTTCCAATAATTTTCGTATGTCCCAGTGCATGTGCGATTGTCCTTACGTCAGCCTGCATTGCTGCAGTGCAACATGGGACTACACTAGTAACATATGAAACTAAATATACACCAAGGTTAAATGATGTAACAAGACACGCCTAAGCCTCCGCATGACGCGGCCATATTATTGAAAAAGAAGAAATTAGTGTGTCCGTGGGGCCTGTAGATCGCAGGTTTACCGCAGGCTCACCACATTGTCCGCGTCCACTTGGGGGCGCTCACCTGTAAACAGGCTCATCATCGGTTCGTCTTCGACCACCACGCATTGCGCATCGCCAAATCCGTTAAAGCCCGTTTTCATCGCCGCGCCGTAAGCGCCCAGCATGCCAATCTCGATATAATCGCTTGCCTGAATATCGCCGGGCAAAGAAAAGGGGCCTGCCATGTAATCGGCATCATCGCAGGTCGGCCCGTAAAAGGCGAAGTCCACCAGACCATCGCGCAAATCATCTTCGAGCGCGCGCACAGGAAAACGCCACTCGACATGAGCAGCATCATAAAGCGCGCCATAGGCGCCGTCATTGATATACAGCTCATCCCCGCGCCGCTTGGTCACTTGCACGATCATGCTGGAAAATTCCGCCGCCAGCGCCCTGCCCGGTTCGCACCACAGCTCTGCGTTATAGGCGATGGGCAGTTCTTCGTAATGCTTGGCGATGATCGCGAAATAATCTTCGAGCGGGGGCGGCTCCATATCGGGATAGATGCTGGGGAAACCTCCGCCCACATCCACCATGTCGATCACCACGCTGGCTTTGGCAATCGCGGCGCGGGTGCGGTCCAGCGCTTGTACGAAAGCCCACGGCGTCATCGCCTGGCTGCCGACATGGAAACACACGCCCAGCCAATCGCAATGCTGGCGCGCTTCTTGAAGTAGGCCGGGCGCTTCTGCCTGATCGCAGCCAAACTTTGCCGCAAGGCTCAATTGCGCGTGTTCCGATGATACCCGCAGCCGCACGCATAACCGCAAATCGGTTGCCGCCTCGCCCGTTTCGGGATCGCGGCAGGCATCGACAATTTTGGTCAGCTCTTCGTGGCTATCAAGGCTGAAGGTTTTCACCCCGTGCTGGAAATACGCCTCGGCAATGGTTTTGCGGGTTTTGATGGGGTGCATAAAGCACAGCTCAGCATCCGCCAGCAGGCCGCGCACCAAACGCACCTCAGCAATGGAGGCGACATCGTAATGCGTGATGCCCGCATCCCACAGGCATTCAATCAGATCGGGCGCAGGATTGGCTTTGACCGCATAAAGCACTTTGCCCGGAAATCTCTCGGCAAAGAACGCAGCCGCCCGCTTTGCCGCGTGGGGGCGGTTAAGGATGATCGGCTCATCCGGAGCGAGCGAGCGGACTACAGTGCGTGCGTCAGGAAAAGTGTGCAACTCAAGGGACCCCCAGAAGGTTTAGTTTCTGTCCGCCTAAGCGGTTTATGGGCTGCCTTGCGGTAATGTCCCTTGGGGCAGCGAAGCCGCGCATATAAGCCCCATGCGCGCTTTCGCAAATAAAATCGTTATGCGGCCCCTTGGTTCCGCACTGGATGCAAATCGCGTTTAGAATGCAATCGAAGGCGCCTGGTCGACGGTGCCGCGTTCGCTATCGTCAAGCTGGTTGAAATCGGCATTCTGGAAACCGAGCAATCCAGCAAACAGCACTGCGGGAAAATTCTCCCGCGCTGTATTGAACCGGGCGACCGCTGCGTTAAGCGCGCGCCGGGCTGCGGCCAGCTTGTCTTCGACATTGGCCAGTTCGCGCTGCAATTCCTGAAAATTCGCACTCGCCTTCAGGTCAGGATAAGCCTCTCCCAAGGCGAGAAGGTTATCAAGCGCCACGCGCAGACCCTGTTCATTGCCCGAGCTGGGCGGATTTTTGGCAGCGGTATTGCGCGCCTCAATCACCGCTTCCAAAGTCGCCGCTTCGTGTCCGGCATAACCTTTGACCGTTTCGACAAGGTTCGGGATCAGATCATGACGCTGGCGCAGTTGTGCGTCGATATCGGCAACGCCCTGACGCACATTCTGGCGCAGGCCAACAAGATTGTTGTAAATGCCGATAACCAGCACCGCCAGAAATCCAACGACGCCGCCAATGATTGCTAATGTCCAGAACATTGTCACCCCTTCTTTGCCTGTTTTGTGTATATTAGCATCAATTGGTTAAGGGAACACCGCTATGGCTGCGGTCATCGGTGAAAAAGGGGTTTTCACAAACATGATGCACGCAGATGTGCAGGCACTGATGGGCGGCGAGCTTGGCCAATGGCTTGAGCAGCAATCCGCCATGCGCGCAAAGGCCAAGGATAAAGCCTATTGGCGCTGGACCATCGGTGCCTGCATCGCTTTGCCGGTTCTGGCGTTTTTATGGTTTGCGCCGATGGGGATTGGCAATCTTCAGTTTATTGTCTCATTCCTTGCATTCGCCGGGGTCAGCGCATGGGGATACATGCCGATCAATGAGGCGAAAAAGGCGATCAAGGTCGGCATCAACTCCGCTATCGCCAAAAGCCTGGGCGTGACTTACGAACATGATGCCGAACCGGGCATCGAGTTTGACGCGTGTAAAACCTACCAATTGGTCCCCAGCTGCGACCGATCCAGTTTCGAAGACCGCTGGTTTGGCGCGATCGAAGGGCACGGCTTTCAACTCTACGAGGCGCATCTGGAAGAGCGGCGCGGGTCAGGCAAAAACCGCCGCTGGGTCACTGTGTTTCGCGGCGCGATCATCGCGATGGAATTTGGCCGAAGGTTCCATTCCACCACTCTGTTACAGCGCGCGGGCAAGCATAAATCGTGGTTTGGCCTTGGCGGGCGCAAGGATCGGGTGAAATTTAGAGGCCATGAACTCAGCATAGTCGATCAGGTCCACCCTGCGTTCGAAGATGTGTTCGACATTTACAGCGACGATCAGGTCGAAGCGCGCGTCATCGTGCATCCCAGCTTTGTCGAACATCTCATCGCGATAGAGAGCGCCTTTAAAGGCGATGCAGTGCGCGCGATATTCAAGGATGAAGCGGTGATTATCGCAGTGGAAAGCGGCGATCTGTTCGAAAGCGGATCGCTCAGCGAAGAAGGCGACAGGGAGCGTGTGGAAGAAGCCGCCCGGCAATTTGCCTCGCTTGCCAAACTGGCCCTCGCGATCAATCAGACAGAGCGCGGTGAAGCGATGGGGCATGCAGGCCCTGACGATGCGCGTAATCTCGGCCTACCGTCAGGGCTGAATGCGGGCCGCGATAACGCAAAGCGCGCCAATAACGCCGGCGGCGGGTTTGGGCGAAAAGGCCTGTAAAGCCTAGCTCAACCGGTCGCGAAAATCGTGATATTCGAACCGTTTGACGCATTCCAGCGCATCGGTTTCGCTATCCCACAGCCAGATGCCGGGAAGCGGCACCCCGTTAAACGTGTTGGTCTTCACCATCGAATAATGCGCCTGATCGAGCAGCGCGAACCGCGCGCCGGCCTCCGCTGGTACGGGCAAGCGGTATTCGCCGATAACATCGCCCGCAAGGCAAGATGGCCCGCCCAGCCGGATGGGAATGCTGTCATCCGTCAACTCGCCCAGCATTGCAGGACGATAAGGCGCCTCCAGCACATCGGGCATATGGCAGGTCGCGGATACATCGGTGATGCCGACAGGACCATCATTGAACATCGTATCAAGCAGTGTACCCACCAATATCCCGGCATCCAGCGCAATCGCTTCGCCCGGCTCAAGGATGATTTCAGCGCCGGTGTCCTCCGCGGCTTCTTTCAGGAGGTCCACCAGCTGATCGCGCTCATAATCAGCGCGCGTGATATGGTGACCGCCGCCCATGTTGATCCATTTGAGCTGTCCAAAATAGGGCTCAATCGTATCAAAAACCCGGTCCCACGTCGCGCGCAGCGGTTCAAAGGTCTGCTCGCACAGATTGTGGAAGTGAATGCCCTCCACCCCTTCCATATGCTCGTCGGTCAATTGGTCAATCGGAAAGCCAAGCCGCGAACCGGGCGCAGAGGGATCGTATTTGGGCACTTCGCCTGTCGCGATCATCGGGTTGATCCTGAGCCCCACCGACACATCCCCGCCGGTCGTGGCTGCCGCATCAAGGATCAATCGCGCGCGCGCCATTTGCGCAGGCGAATTGAAGATAACGTGATCGGACAGCCGGCAGATTTCCTCCAGCGCCTCAGGCTTGTAAGCGGCAGAATAGGTCGCAATTTCGCCATCGTAAAATTCGGACGCCAATTGCGCTTCCCACAGGCCGCTGGTGGAAACCCCGTCCAGATATTCGCCGATTAGCGGCGCAACCGACCACATCGAAAACGCTTTCAAAGCGGCAAACACCTTAACGCTGGCCCCATCCACGCTCGCCGCATCGCGGATATAGGCGAGGATCTGGCAATTGGAGCGCAGCTTTGCCGCATCCACAACGAATGCGGGGCTCTCGACGCGGGAGAGATCAAACCCGGCGAAAGCGCCGGGGTCACCTGCTTGGGTTTGCATTGGGTTTTGCGAGGGGCCTGGCGGGGGGCTTGCATAACCGGCCTTTCTAAGCTCATTTGGTCGTAAACACTGAACGGTTCGATAGCTGGTTCTGGACGGCAAGCAAGCGCGCCGCCTAAAGTACGGCGGCCAAGTGAAATAGCATCAGATAGTAGGGGTATCATGATGAAAAGCCCATTCGTAACATTTGCGACAATAGTTCTGACCGCCCTTGCTCTACCCAGCGCGGTTTGGGCACAAGCCCCGCAACCCATTGCAAGCGAGGGCGGTTTCGGAGTGGAAACATTTGTGGGCTGGCAAAAGGTGACGAGTGGCTTGCCTGCGGGCGTGAAGTATCTGCACCGGCCCAAAACCGCCGCCCATAAAGGCAGTGCTGCATGGTTTTACGATCACCCCAATGCTGATTTGCGCGCCGCATTGATGGCATCGGCAAAATCGGGCGGTATAACCAATGTCAAAATCCTTGGTGATCATCCCTTGAAACAGGTCACTCTGCTAGATCGCGGCGGCAGCGGGCGCAGCTACATTGCGGATGGCATGCGCGGCGGAAAACCGTACCGGATCGCCGCAATGGCGCTGTATGGTCGCCTTAGCAGCGAGGATCCGCGCAGCACTGGCGTACACACATTTGTCGCCCCAAAAGACAAGTTTGCAGCCATGGGCGGGTGGGTTGTGCCCGCAAGTCTGTGGCTGAATCTGGATCCCGCCACCGAAGTCGACAATGCACTCAAGCAGGGAAGCGCGGCCCCGCAGGCTCAGGCCCAACGATTGTCTGGCGTAGCGGACATTTGGGCGCAATGGGCGCTGCAAACCTATATCCAGATGCAAACTGCCAATCTGACCGCAATGGAAAATGCGCGCAAAACGATTGTGTGCGCAGGCGACCCATCGTGCGAGATTGTGCCGGGCTATTGATAGCTTAGAACGCGACCGGCCCATCAAGCTCCTTCACCTGCCATGACAGGCCGTGTTCGTTGAGCATGTCCATAAACGGATCGGGGTCCATTTCCTCGATGTTGAACACACCTTTGCCGTTCCAAACGCCCATCACCATCAGCGCTGAGCCGATCATTGCGGGCACGCCGGTGGTGTAGCTGACCGCCTGATTTCCGGTTTCCTCATAGGCGGCTTCGTGGCTGCAAATATTGTTGATATAGAAGGTCTTCTCGCCTGAACCGTCCAAAGCTTCTCCGGTTGCGATGCAGCCTATATTGGTGTTGCCCTTGGTGGTTTCGCCAAGGCTTTCCGGTTTTGGCAGAACGCTTGCCAGGAATTGCAGCGGGATGATTTCCTGGCCCTGATAACGCACCGGCTCAATCGAAGTCATGCCGATATTTTGCAGCACTGTGAGGTGCTTGATGTATTCATCGCCAAAAGTCATCCAGAACCGCGCGCGCTCAATTTCCGGGTTGAATTTGGCCAGGCTCTCCAGCTCCTCGTGATACATAAGGTACGCTTGGCGAGTGCCCACCGCTTCGAATTCAAACGGGGTTGAGACCTGCATGGCGGGTGTTTCCACCCACTCGCCGTTTTCCCCCGGTTTCTTTTCCCAATGCCGTGCAGGTGCGGTGACTTCGCGAATGTTAATTTCGGGATTGAAATTGGTCGCAAAAGCCTGACCGTGATCGCCGCCATTGCAATCGAGAATGTCGAGCGTGCGGATAGTTTTAAGCTTATGCTTCTTCAGCCACATCGTGAAAACCGATGTCACACCGGGATCAAACCCGCTGCCGAGCAAAGCCATAAGCCCTGCCTCCTTGAATCGGTCGTGATAGGCCCATTGCCATTTGTATTCGAACTTCGCCTCATCCTTGGGTTCGTAATTGGCGGTGTCGAGATAATGCACGCCCGCCTCTAGGCAGGCATCCATGATCGGCAAATCCTGATATGGCAGCGCGAGGTTCACCACGAGCGATGCGCCGACTTTGCGGATGAGATTGACCATTGCGGGCACTTCTTCCGCGTCGATTTCATAGGTCGCCACGTCTTGCCCCGTGCGCTCCTTTACCGAGGCGGCAATCGCATCGCATTTCGACTTGGTCCGGCTGGCGAGGTGCACGTCAGGGAAAATTTGCGCATTCATGCACATTTTGTGGACACAAACGGAGCTGACACCGCCCGCTCCAATGACGAGGACTGTAGACATGTGAGAGGCCTTTCGATGAGCGATTCTTGTCAGCGCTCCTAATGCAATGCGCGAAAGGGCTCAATTGATCGCTCGCGCAAATCTTGCCCGTAATGGTGCGTTCAAAGTTTCCTACACCCGTCAAATTGGGCATAGCGAAATCATGGCTTATCCAATTCCAACATGGCCTGTAGGAAGTGCAGCGAAAAACCCAATGAAAACAGTGAACTTTTTATCGCCTAGACCGTGTAACATGCGGTCCATGTCTCATAGCTGGCCAGACGGGATTGGCACCGCAAAAGGAGCACTCCTGCCATGACTGAAGCAAGCCCGCTCCCATCCCACCAAGGCGTGATCGCAGCAGCCAAAGCGGTGGCAAGCATCCTGCCCCCCACCCCTCTGCTGCCCGCCACCATCAACGGCACCGATTGCTGGGTAAAGGCAGAATGCCTGCAACCCATCGGCGCGTTCAAGATCAGAGGGGCCTGGTGGGCGCTGTCAAACCTTGATGGGGACCGGGTGGTCGCTGTCTCATCGGGCAACCATGCGCAAGGCGTTGCATGGGCTGCACGCCGGCTGGGGATCAAAGCAACCATCGTGATGCCGCGCGATGCCCCGCAGGTGAAGCTGGATAACACCCGCAAGCTGGGCGCTGAAGTGGTGCTGTATGACCGCGCGAGCGAAGACCGCGACGAAGTGGCCGCCCGGCTGATCGAGGAACGCGGCGGCACGCTCGTCCACGCCTTTGGCCACCCCCGCGTGATCGAAGGGCAAGGCAGCGCCGGGATCGAGATTGCAGACCAACTGGCCGCAGCATCAGCCAAAGCCGGGCCCAGCCGCATCATCGCATGCTGCGGCGGCGGCGGGCTGGCTGCGGGGTTGTCGCTTGCCTGCCCTGATGCCCGCATCCACGTGGTCGAGCCAGTGGGCTGGGACATGGTGGGACGTGCGCTGGCCGCTGGCAGGATCGTGCAGGTGGAAGCAGATGCGCCCGCCACCATCTGCGACGCCCTGCAACCCAATGCGACCAAGCAGATCAACCTTGATGTGCTGCATGGCCGCGCAGAGCCCGGTGTCGCGGTGACCGATGACGAAGTGCGCGATGCGCAGCGATGGGCCTTTGCGACCTTGCGCATTGTGCTCGAACCGGGCGGTGCAGCGGCGCTGGCAGCCGCGCTCGCCGGCAAAGTGCCCTTGGATGATCGCAGCGTCATCATGGCGACAGGCGGCAATGCAGACCCCGCCCGCTTCGCCGAGACGATAGCGGCATGAGGTGAGCGAAGGGTGAGCTTGTGCAAAAGCGTCTTTGAACTGGCACATAACGGCTATAGGAGCACAGGACTGACGTAACGGAAGGTAGACCCCACATGACCGCCCAGCCCAAGCGCATCATTGCCGATGCCGTCGTGCGCGACGATGCAAGCGCCAAGGACAAGCTGCTCGACAAGGCCTTCGCGCTCGCTTTCAACGGTCTGGTCTATGCGCAGATATGGGAAGACCCGGTGGTGGATATGGAAGGGCTCGCCATCCAGAGCGACAGCCGCGTGATGTGCATCGCAAGCGGATCGTGCAACGCGCTTTCCTACTTAACCGCTGATCCGCTACAGGTGACAGCGGTGGATCTGAACAAAGCGCATGTCGCGCTGGGGCAGCTCAAAATCACTGCAATCCGGCATTTGCCCAATTACGAACGCTTTCACCGCTTCTTCGGCCATGCTGATCACAAAGAGAACAAGGCGGTCTACAAGGAGATGATCGCTCCGCATTTGGACGATGTATCACGCAAATACTGGGAAAAGCGCGACATACGCGGCCGCAGGCGGATCAGCTACTTCACCAAAGGGCTGTATCGCAAGGGTTTGCTGGGCAACTTCATAGGTTTGGCGCATGTGTTTGCCAAATTGTATAAGGTTGATCTCAATCGCTTGCTCGAAGCTGAAACGCTTGAGGAACAGCGCGCTGTGTTTGAAGCTGAGCTGGCGCCGGTGTTTGATAAGCGTTTCGTGCGCTGGCTCACCGATCAGCCGGCCTCGCTGTTCGGGCTTGGCATTCCGCCTGCGCAGTTTGACGAGCTGGCAGGCGATGAACGCATGGCAGAAGTGCTGCGGCGAAGGCTGGAAAAGCTGGCCTGCGATTTCGCGATAAAGGACAACTACTTCGCATGGCAGGCATTCGGCAGAGGCTATGCAAGATCAGAAGAAGCGCCCCTGCCGCCCTATCTGCAACGCAGGCATTGGGAAGCGATGCGGACACGGATTGACCGGTTGGACGTGGTGCGCGGTAATATGGTGCAATGGATCGGGGACCGGGATGCGGGAAGCATGGACCGGTTCGTGCTGCTCGATGCGCAGGACTGGATGAACAACGCGCAGCTTGATGAGCTGTGGAGCCGCATAAAGGCCGCATCGCGCCCGGGTGCGCGCGTGCTGTTCCGCACAGCGGCAGAGCCCACGATGCTGCCGGGCCGTCTGGATGATACGATCCTTGGCAAATGGCGGTATCTGGAGGAAACGTCGGCTGATCTGACCCAGCGCGACCGCTCCTCGATCTATGGGGGCGTGCATGTCTATGAGCTTGCCGGATGAGCGCATCGGCCAATCACGACACAGGCCATGCAGCGCTGATGGACAGCGTCTATAAGGGCCAGCGCCATGTCTATGACGCGACGCGCAAATACTACCTGTTTGGGCGCGATACGTTGATTGAGGGGCTGGATGCTCGCCCTGGAATGCGCGTCCTCGAAGTCGCATGCGGAACCGGGCGCAATCTGGCGAAGATCGGTAAGGCATGGCCGGGCGCGCGGCGGTTCGGGATCGATATCTCGGCTGAAATGCTCAAAAACGCGCGCAAGGCGCTGGGCAGCTCAGCGCAATTGGCAAAAGGCGATGCCTGCGCCTTCGCCCCCGCAGACCTGTTTGGCGAAGAGGCGTTTGAGCGGGTGGTGCTGTCCTATGCGCTGTCGATGATCCCTGATTGGGAAGCGGCATTGGACCAGGCCGCCAGCGTCCTTGCGCCGGGCGGTCAGCTGCATGTGGTGGATTTTGGCGATCTCACGGGCCTTCCCGCCCCGTTTGAGACAGGCCTGCATGCATGGCTCGCCAAGTTCCATGTGGAGACCCGCAGCGCGCTGCCAGATGTGTGCAAGCGCATTGCGGCAACGCGCGGGCTGACGCATTCGAGCAGACGGGGAAAGCTGGGCTACTTTCAACTCCACGTGCTGGCTGCATAATGCGTTGCAATTGACAATCGGCCTTCACCCTCGCAGGTAGATCGAAACGAGAAGAGGGGATCGCTCAATCATGCAAGCGCAAATGCTCGCACCTGCTGCTGTGCTGGTGGTGTGGACGCTGATAGTCCTGTTCTGGATCATCCCGCCGCGCTTTGGCTCCATCGCCAAGGTGGACAAGTCCCAATTCTCCGGCAAACGGGGCGGACGCGGACAGGATCTGGAAGGCCTGATCCCGGACAAAGCCAATTGGCCCGCGCATAACCACACCCACCTGCACGAACAACCCACCTTGTTCTATGCGGTGGCCATTATGCTGGCGATTGTGGGCGCGGCACATTTCGATGTCCTACTTGCGTGGATCTATGTAGGTGTGCGCATCGCGCATTCGCTGTGGCAGATATTGGTGAATACACTGCCTGTGCGCTTTGCGCTGTTTCTGATCAGCACAATTGCGCTGATCGTAATGGCCGTGCGATTGGTCATGGCCACTATGTTTGCCGACCCATCGGTTCTTGCGGGGGCTTAAACTGACTATGAGAGAGCAAATCATACTTATGGGCATGGATATCCTGCAACCCGCCGTCGCATTGATGATCTGGACCATGGTGATGTGGGCATGGATGTATGCCACCCGCATTCCTGCGATGAGCAAATCGCCCGAGATCGCAAATCCATCGAAACTGGTCGGATCAACGGGCGCTGATCTGCGATCAAAACTGCCTGATCCAGTCAATTGGAAGGCGGACAATTACAATCACTTACACGAAGCACCTACGGTGTTTTATGCGGTTGCTATCGTGCTCGCCATTGTCGGGCACGGCGATGGTCAAAACGCGCTGTTGGCGTGGATTTACGTCGGGCTCCGGGTGGCTCACAGCTTAGTGCAAGTTACGGCCAACCGCGTGATGGTACGCTTTGTGCTGTTCGCATTGTCCAGCGTTGTGCTGATCGTGCTGATCGCCAAAGCCGCATTGATTGTCTTTGGCGCCGGAACCGAAGTGCAGACTGGCGCCTGACGCCTATTCTGCCGCTTCGGCGGTTTCCTCCATCGCATCTTCATCTTCGCGCGCGGCGAGGAATTTCTCGCCGTCCAAGGCCGCCATGCAGCCCATACCGGCCGCTGTCACGGCTTGCCGATAGGTGTGATCGGCAACGTCACCGGCCGCAAAGACGCCGGGGATTGCCGTCTTGGGCGTGCCCGGTTCGACATCAAGATACCCGCCATCATCCATTGCGAGTTTGCCCTTGAACAACTCGGTCGCAGGCGCATGGCCGATAGCAACAAACGCGCCATCCACTTGCAGCGTTGAGGTTTCGCCCGTCACCGTATCTTCGAGCACAAGGTGATCCAGCGCCCCGCTCTCACCCGCTTCGAAGCTTTTGACCGTCTTGTTCCACAGCACATTGGTTTTGTCTGATTTGAACAAGCGGTTTTGCAGGATCTTCTCCGCGCGCAATTCATCGCGGCGGTGGATCAAAGTCACATCATCGGAATGGTTGGTGAGGTAAAGTGCCTCTTCGACAGCGGTGTTGCCGCCGCCGATCACAGCCACTTTCTTGCCGCGATAGAAGAACCCATCGCACGTTGCGCAGGCCGATACGCCTTTGCCGCCCAGTTCCTGCTCTCCCGGTGCACCAAGCCACTTTGCCTGCGCACCGGTCGCAATCACCAATGTCTCGCCGATGTATTCATCGCCGCTATCACCGATCGCGCGGAAGGGCGCTCCGCCTTCCAAATCAACCGAGACGATGGTGTCCCACATCATCCGCGTGCCGACATGCTCTGCCTGCGCCTGCATTTCCTCCATCAGCCACGGCCCTTGGATCACATCGCGAAAACCGGGATAGTTTTCCACCTCGGTCGTGATCGTCAACTGGCCGCCGGGTTGCAGGCCCTGGACCACAATCGGTTCAAGCATGGCGCGCGCGGCATAAATCGCGGCGGAATACCCTGCGGGGCCGGAACCAATGATGAGCATTTTGGTGTGATGAGTAGCCATTGTTTATCTCTTCAGTTCGAAAATTGTATTGAAGCGAATATGGGAGCGCTGCGGCCCATTGTCACGTCAGGAAGCGTTCGCGCAGACGAGCTTTGCTTGCCTCATCCACACCTAAAGTTTCAGCTAAATAGCCATCAATCGAACCATGGCTCGCCGTGACCGCATCGAAATAGGTCGCGATATATTCGGGCAGAACGCCCATCAGATTGCGGATCGCTGCAGGTTCAATGGTGCCATAATGCTCTTTCATGCGCGGCAGCGATTGGCGTTCAAGGATGTGCTGGGTGGGCGCGTCATTGGTCTTTAGAAACTCAGCGACCACATCATCGCGGTGCACTCCGAGTGTATGCAGCAGCAGGCTCGCAGCGATGCCCGTGCGGTCTTTCCCGGCAAAGCAATGCACGAGGCTGCCGCCATCACGCTCCTTCAACGCTTTGAAATAACGTGTGAACATATCAATCATCGCAGGGTTTACCGGCATCCGGGTGTAGACTAAAAGCATGCGTTGGCGCGCCTTTTCAGCGGTCATTTCGGCGCTTTCCAAACCGCCTTCATGCGGAGGGGAACTGGTGGTTTCGCCATCATACGCAATGACATCGGCGGCGAAATCCGCATGCCGGCGGCAGGGAAAGCGCGTTCGCTCGCTCGTCCCGCGCAGATCAATAATAGTGCGGACATCGAGCGATTGCACCACATCAAGATCTGCATCGCTAGCCTCGATATGCTGGCCTGAGCGGAACAGCAGACCTCGCTTCACCTGAGCGTTATCAGCGCCGCTATAGCCGCCATAATCGCGCAGGTTGTGAATGCCCTGTGTGGGGATGAACGGATCGGTTGGATTGGATAGAATCATCACCGCCACCCCTGACAGGCGCATCGCGGCGGGGCAACTGCCGGACCTATGTTGAAATGCAGGTCTTAACGCTCTGCGGCAATGCCTAGGCAGTTAAACTGAGGGGCGCTCAAAGAGGGAATTGGAAACCAGCCGCTAATCACAGCCTGTTCGCCAACAACGAAAAGGTGCGCCGAAAATGGCACGGATACTGATCGCCGATGATGATGAACTGGTCGCGGATTTGGCCAGCCAAGTGCTTATAGATGCAGGCCACGCCTGCGGCTGGGTCACCACCGCCGAAGACACGTTGGCGCTGCTGGTTAAAAAGCGACCCGATCTTCTGCTGCTCGATCAGGATATGCCGGGCATATCGGGCCTGACTTTGCTCAGACAATTGCGAGGGTCGCCGCAATTTTACGATTTGCCGGTTATGATGTTCACTGCGATGAGCGGGATCGACGACGAAGCGCAGGCAATCTATGCGGGCGCGCAGGATTACATCCGCAAACCCTTTGACGCTCTTGGATTAAAAAGCAGGGTCGCCCGATTGCTGTCAAACCGTGCTGAACGGCCTCAGCATACGGACCTTAAGACGTATCTTGAGCGAAATTCGGGCATGGAACCGGCACCGGAACGATCAAGCGGCTATCGCATGCTCTAGCGCTGGCGCGGCATATCAGTCAGCAGCAAGATCCGCGCAAAAATTTGAAGTCCATTCAGCCACGTTATCATCGCGCACGGTGGCTATCATCGCCTCAAAGCGGGTTTTGCGCTCTTCCAAAGGCATGTCGAGCGCGTGCCTGATCGCATGGGCCAACGCGTCCGGGCTGTGCGGATTGACCAGTAAAGCGCCCTCCCCTGCGCAGCCCAATTGATGCGCGGCGCCGGCAAAATCAGACAGGATCAGCACGCCGGGATTATCCGGATCCTGCGCTGCCACATATTCTTTTGCGACAAGGTTCATCCCATCTCGCAAAGGTGTCACCAACCCGATTTTGGATGCGCGGAAAAAGCCATACAGCTCAGCATGGCTGTATCCCCGGTTCACATAGCGGATTGGCACAATATCCACTTCGGAACGCGCGCCGTTGATCTGGCCGGTTTTCTGTTCAAGCTCGCCGCGAATTTTCTGATAGCTTTCCACATCTTCACGGCTGGGCGGCGCGATCTGGACAAAGACCAGATCGCGCGTTCGATCAGGAAATTCGTCAAAGAACCGGCCAATGCCGTCAATGCGTTCCGGCAGACCTTTGGAATAATCGAGGCGGTCCACTCCAATCATCCCTGTGCGGCCACGGATTGAAGCAAGGAAACGTTCCTCTGCCGCTTTGGCCGCATCGGTTTCGCCTTGCGTCTGAAAATGGTCCCAATCGATCCCAATCGGATAGGCCCGCGCGATGACTGTGCGCCCTTCATGGCTGATCTGACCGGTTTCGTGATCGACCTTAGCGCCAAGCTCTGTCTCGCAATAATGAACAAAGCTCGACAGCCATTCCTCTGTCTGAAAGCCCAGCAGATCATAATCGAGCATGGTGCGCACCAAGCGCTCGTGAAACGGCAAAGATGTCAGCAGCCGGGTGGGCGGCCAGGGGATATGCAGGAAAAAGCCGATGCGATTTTTTAAGCCCCGCTCGCGCAGGTTCTGGCCCAGCGGAATGAGGTGATAATCGTGCACCCACACCATATCTTCAGGCTCAATCAGGGTGGAGACACTGTCGGCAAACCGGTCATTGACCCGCTCATACCCTTGGCCCGTGCGCTGTTCGTATTGCGCAAGGTCTATCCGGTAATGGAATAGCGGCCACAGGGTCGAATTGGCATAGCCGTTATAATATTCATCGACCTCGCGCGTGGTCAGGTCAATTGTCGCGGTGGTGACGCCATCATTGCGCTGGAGGTGGACATTATCGCTTGCCTCATCGCTCTCCTCACCCGACCAGCCAAACCACAGCCCGCCGCGATCTTTCAGCGCAGCGTTCAGCGCGCCTGCAAGCCCGCCTTGCGCACCAGCGACGCCGCGCGCCTTTGGTACGGCGACGCGATTGGATATGACAACGAGGCGGCTTATCGCACTTCACTCCACGGCTTGGACAGCAAGCCAGCACAATTGATTACACCTACTAGCGAATAGGTCTGCGGGAAGTTCCCCCATAGCTCGCCGGTATCGTAATCGAGGTCTTCGCTCAAAAGGCCTGATTGTGTCGTGTGACTTAGCATTGTGCAGAATAAAGTGCGCGCTTCATCGCTGCGTCCGGCCAGATGCAGCGCCTCAATCAGCCAGAAAGTGCAGACATTGAATGCGGTTTCAGGCGCGCCAAAGTCATCTTCGGCGGCATAGCGCAGCATGTGATTGCCCCGCCGCAAATGCTCCTCAACCGCCGCAAATGTGTGCTGAAAACGCTCATTATCGGGCGAAAGAAAACGCAGCTCGACCATTTGCAGCAGGCTTGCGTCAAGATAGTCGCTTTCAAAGCTGGCGCCGTAATGGCCGCCACCTTTGCCATCATCCTTCCACGCTTTGTCGTCGATCGTTTGCGCAATCGCATCCGCGCGTTCGCGCCAGATTTTTGCGCGATCCGCTTTACCCAAATGATTGGCCACGTTGGCAAGCCTGTCACACGCAGCCCAGCTCATCACGGCCGAATAGGTGTGAACCTCTTGCCGGGTGCGAAATTCCCACAGGCCGGCATCGGGTTGATCGTGCATCGCCCAGGCCATTTTGCCGACTTGCTCAAGGTTTTCAAAATCACCTTCATCCGCTGGGCGCAGCAGACGGGAATCAAAGAACCCTTGGACGCTAGGCAGGACAATCTGGCCATAACAATCGTGCTGGATCTGCTTGTAGGCCGCATTGCCGCGCCGCACTGGCCCCATCCCGCGATATCCGGCAAGATAGGAAGCGGTGGTCTCATCCAGCTCGCTTTCGCCCATCACCGAATAGAGCGGCTGTATCTGCCCCCCGCGCGCGCCATCGACGATATTGCGCAAATAGCCGAGATATTTCTCCATCACATCGAGCGCGCCAAGCCGGTTTAGCGCCTGCACGGTGTAGTAGCTGTCACGGATCCAGCAGTAACGGTAATCCCAATTGCGCTGAGAATGCGCCGCCTCCGGGATCGACGTTGTCAACGCCGCAACAATCGCGCCTGTTTCCTCATGCTGGCACAGCTTCAGCGTGATCGCGCATCGAATGACCTCTTCCTGCCATTCGAGCGGGATATGAAGGCCCCTTACCCAGCTTTGCCAATATTTGCGGCTGCGCTGTTCCATGCCGCGCAATTCGTCGCGGACATTGCCGACAAAGGGTTCATCCGGGCCGAGAAAGAAATGCGTGTCCTCCTCCAGGCGGAAGGTCCGCCCTTCGAGGATATATCCCACCGGCGCATCGGTTGACAGGCGCATGGCCTGCGCGCCGACAAGATAGCGGATGTGATTGGTGCCATTGGTGGTTTCCGCAATCTGCGCGCCGTAATTCTTGGTCGGTTTCAGCACCATGCGAATGCGCGGCGTTCCCTCAATCGGGCGCACCATCCGCACATAGGCGACCGGGCGATACATCCGCCCGGACCGTTCATAACGCGGGCAAAAATCGAGGATTTGCACCGCGCTGCCGTCCTGCGCAGTCAGCGTTGTCAGCAGGTGCGGCGTGTTGCGGATATATTCCTGCGTGCTGGACGTCTGCCCTTCCAGTTCAAACCGCCAAATGCCCGCATCGCGCGTGTCGCCATTGAGCAAGGCGGAAAACACCGGATCACCGTCAACCCGCGGCACGCAGCCCCAGACAAGCGCGCCGGAATTGTCGATCAGACCGGAAACCTGACAATTGCCAATCGGCCACAATTCCAGGTTGCGGATGTGTTCGGTAGGCGCGGATTGCGGTGATGTATCTTGGGAGAGATCGGTCATGTTCGAGTAGTTATAGCCCTAGCCATTGGTGGACGGAAGTCACGTCGGGCAATCGGTACGAAGCGGCTGTTTCTTCTCGATCCCCCACTAGGATACCATCGCTGCCAAACAGTTTACAGGCAGCAAATCCAGCCTCATCCGTCAGATCATCTCCGATGAAGATCGGGGTTGCACCAGCAAATGGCTCGACATTCATAAAGGTTCTCAATGCGCTCGCCTTGTCCTTGTCACCTTTGACAAGCTCGACCACACATTTGCCTTCCTGTGCCTTCCAACCATGCGTCGCTGCAAGCACTCTTCCAAACGAGCCAACAAACTCCGCCATTTCAGGTTTTGAACGATAATGCAGCGCCCCGCCATGCGGCTTGGTTTCGTATTCAATCGACCACTTATCGGCAAAATCGCGCATCGCCGCTTTGATAGCTTCGGGAAACTCGCCGGGCGGCTGGCCTAATTCCGTTCCGTTGGCCCCTCGCACATCCGCGCCATGCGATCCCGCCGCTGCGACAGGCAATGCACCGATATGCCCCTCAATATCGGATAAGGCCCGCCCGCTTACCAAGGCGAGACGGTGATCCAGTCGCTCTGACAATTCCCGCAGTTTTTGGGCCAATCCAGCAGCAGGCTCGATTGCATCGGGTCTCGCGGCGATTTCGACAAGCGTTCCGTCAAAATCGAGAAAGAGCGCAACGGGGCCTTTTTCAAGCCAATGCGAAAGCGGAGGCGGCGCAGGTGGAAAATCCAAAGCGGGCATGGTGCACTGCAATAGAGCCCGCAACACCATCGTCAATCAAACCATTTGCTTAAGGTAGAAATTAAGCCGCTGCGCGCGCTTTCTGCTCAGCCAACAGACCGCGCCCGATCACTTGCGCCTGAATTTCCGCAGCGCCTTCGAAAATGTTGAGAATGCGCGCATCGCACAGCACCCGGCTGATCGGATATTCGAGCGCATAGCCATTCCCGCCATGGATTTGCACGGCCTGATCTGCAGCCGTCCATGCGGTGCGCGCGGCCAGCAATTTTGCCATGCCCGCCTCAATATCGCAGCGGTTTCCGCGATCTTTCTGGCGCGCTGCGAAATAGGTGAGCTCGCGGCTCATAACGATGTCGCACACCATCAGCGCAAGTTTATCAGACACCCGAGGAAACTGGATAAGCGGCTCGCCAAACTGCTTGCGCCCCTGCGCATAATCGAGCGCCAGATCGAACGCATTCCACGCAACACCAACTGCGCGGGCAGCCGTCTGTATCCGCGCGCCTTCGAATGTGCGCATCAGCTGCTTGAACCCCTGCCCTTCGGCGCCTCCCAAAAGACCTTCGCCTGCGACGCTGAAACCATCAAAGCCCAGCGCATATTCCTTCATCCCGCGATAGCCGAGCACTTCAATCTCGCTGCCATCAATGCCGGGATCGGGAAACGGAAGATCTTCTGTTCCCCGCGTCTTTTCCGCAAGCAACATCGACAAACCGCGATAGCCCGGCGCATCAGGATCGGTGCGCACCAGCATCGTCATCAAATCCGCGCGCGCACCGTGAGTGATCCATGTCTTCGCGCCTGTAACCTGCCAATCGTCGCCATCTTTCACCGCTTTGGTGCGCACGCCGGCAAGGTCGGAACCTGTATCGGGTTCGGTGAAAACGGCGGTCGGCAATATGTCGCCTGACGCAATGCCGGGCAGGAATTTGGCTTTCTGCGCATCGGTGCCATTTTCGCCGATAAGCTCGCCTGCAATTTCTGATCGGGTGCCCAAGGAGCCTGCACAAATCCACCCGCGCGACAATTCTTCCGATACGATGGACATGGCCAGCTTGCCCAATCCCAGCCCGCCAAACCGTTCATCAATACAAACACCAAAAACGCCAAGTTCAGACATTTTATCAATGACTTGCAGGGGTATTAGAGAATCTTTCGAATGCCATTCATGAGCGAAAGGCGTGATCTGATCCGAAGTAAAACTGCGGAATTGTTCGCGGATCAAATCGAGCGTTTCATCGCCAAGGCTCTCATCAGGCCGCGCGCCTTCGCCCAGCAATTGCGCTAACTCTTTCCGGTGTTCAGCGGTGTTTCCGCGTGCAATGAAAGTTGCAATCGCATCTTGGGCGGCAAACCGGGAAGCAGCATCGGCGGCCCCCATGGCAGCGGGCCTCACGACTTCGCTTGCGCTCATCGGGACACCATGGACAAGCTGATTGCAATATTCGCCCATGCCGATCGCCAGCACCAATTCCTCGATCCGGCCAAACCGCCCATCCGCCTGAGCGCGCATGGCCCAATCGGTGGTCGCTTCGAGAGCAGCTACGCTTGATGCGATCCAGGCAAAGCCGTGCACACTATGCTGTTCACGATTAAGCGTTGCGGCAGCGGGCGTGGTGCCCAATCGGTCCGAAACTGCGCTTCGCACAATCGAACAATATTCGCGCGCGGCATCGCATGCGCGGTTTGCCGTATTTATCCAATCTTTCATGCCAGAGCCCTTAGCAGAAGCAAGAACGCAAGGGGACCGATCAATTTTGACGAATGACGCGCTCGTCACGCAGTGATGCAGGTCACTTTACGATATAGCGGACCCGCAGCGTGAAATTACCGCCCGCCGAGAACGCGCCGCCGGGCAAAACCCGAAAATCGGTCACATCCTCGTCGCATCCATCGGTATCGGCAGTGGGAGTGTAAGCGAAACTCGTCGCATCATTGTCCGAAAATTCGACATCATCGGCGCCTGATCCCAGATTGACAAAACTGTAAGTCAGGCCCGAATTGCTGCCCGGATCGCTGAAAACAATCGGCCCGCTTGCGATATCGACCCGGCAAAACTTGGCATCCGCCGGTCCGTCATCCCAAACCACAACGCTGTCTGGATCGGCCGCATCAGGTCCGCTGTTGGTTACCGTGATAAGATATTCGACCACGGCCCCGGGTATCGCTTTGGGATTGCTTGTCCCATTGATCGGATCTGAGATAACCGAGCTGATTTTGCTGACGGAAACATTCGCAAAAGGGTTGCACACGGTGATATCGTGCACACCAATGCCCTGAACCCCCGGATCGGGATCAGTTGTGACGTTGCCATAAGTGACCGTTATGCTGTCAACGGGCTGTGTGAATGTGACCACCACATTGCCAAGCGCTGCATCGCTGTCAGAGGCACCATCGCCAATGGCGACATTGCCTGCGCCAGTGACGAAGTTCACGTTGCCATTGGTCAGAACCGGCAGGACCGTGGTCCCGCCATTGCTGCCGACAACTTCGACCCTATCAGTGAACTGCCCCGCGTTGAAATCGACATCAAAAATCGTGAATTGCAGGCCATTGAAGCTACGCGGCAAAGTGATCTCGATATCAACTTCACCAGCAGTTGTGACCTGATCGGCCAGCACGGTCAGACTGTCTTCGGCAGGGTCGAGTCCGCCTTCAAACGTATCCACAACCGTGGGGGATTGCCCGCCAAACCCTGCATTGTTGACGTAAGCGCCATCGTTGGTGAGCTCAAACTGGATGTTACCAAAGCTCAAAAAGGCGTAGGTGTTGTCGACCGTACCGGGCGTCCATCCTGAGATTGTGTCCCAATCAAACTGCGAAAACCCGGCGGGACAGGACAGGATCGGGGGCACGCCGGGCGCTCTGCCCGATTGCACGGCAAAGCTGGACGTGTCGTAATCGTCCTCGCCTGTGTTGCCATTGTTGACGGTCGAATCCGGATCAGCAGCGCTGCTGGCGATAATTTCCGCAATGTTGGTCAATGTAGTGCCAGCGGCAGAAGAGACTGTGCCTGTCAGATTGATGATCGCACTTTCGCCCGGCGCGAGCGATCCGACATCCCATTGGCCATTGCCTGAATTGAACGTCCCTTCCCCGCTGGCTCCTGTAAAACTGAACCCTGCAGGGAAAGTGTCTTGCACGATGATATTGTCTGTGGTGAGCGAAGAACCAGCCGTGTTCGTCACTGTCAAACGCCAAGTCGCCGTGCCTCCTTGGATCGGCGGGGAACCGACAAGCGTCTTGCTCAATTCAAGATCCGCACCGGGTGCGAAGTATTCCAGATCAGAGACGCTGGCGAACTGAACGCCCGGATTGCCTGTGCCGGTGTAACTGAAATACACGACCCTGATGCGTTGAACCGGCGTGGCTCCAAAATCGAATGCCACATCACCATCGGTTGTGAACTGATCTGAGGGTGCCGTGCCGCGCCAGCCATTTACGGTAGCATCATTGGTGCGCGTGACCGAAGGACCAATGTTCCAAAGTGCATTGTTATTGGCCGCATTGGTAAATCCGCCTGCAAGATCATCATCATATAAGACCTCAACGGCGTCAGCGAAGTTGCCGCTGTCAATATCGCTCAGAGCGAAATTCAGGTCGGTTACCGCGCGGCTTAGCGTGATCGTGACCGTGACTTTATCGAGCGGATCAAATTCGGAGTTGTCGAAGTTGAGCAGCAGGGGCGATTCGCCGTCGCCGACCGTTCCTGCGAAATAGCTAAGATAATCACTTGCAAAAGATGCAGGTGTAAAGGTGCTGCCGCCTGATGTGGTTATGGTGCGCGATACCGTGGCGGTCGTGCCATCGGACCCTGTTACTGTGCCCCCATTGGGAAATGTCCCCAAGCTGGGAGCGCCAGCATCGGCCCAGTCAATATCTGCATTTTGCGCAGCGAGTCCTTGCGGCATAGCGAGCATCAAACATGCTGCCATAACCCCCAAAATCGCCCCAAGAAAACTACGCCCTGCTGGTATCACCGGCCCAGCCCAAGGAAATCAAAAGTGCGCAGATCGAATTTCGCACGGATTGCGGCGTAAACGCCCTTATTGGTGTTGCGCGCTTCGGCGAAATCGCCATCGCGGAACCCTTCGACGTTATAGCCAACGGTAAGCAGCACGCCTTCGGCAGGGACAAAACCAATCTGCGGGCCATAGGAGAAACTGGTCACATCATCTTCCAAATTGGCGCGCACGGTTCCTGTCACGCCCAGCTCGAACCGCTCGCCCACTCCGATGCGCGCATCAAGACCTGCCAGCACGGTTGTGCCCGAAAATTCAGTGCCTTCAAACTCATCAAGATTGTAACGCGCACCCAGGAACAAGCCGTATTCGTCGCGCCGGGTTTGGTGTTCGATGCCAAATTCATCCTCGTCCCAATCGCGCGGCGACCAATTGGACGACCAGCTTGCAACAAGACGCCGCGAAGTGGCATCGCCATCGACGATCAGCGCGCTAAGGCCTGCGCCATCAACCTGGCCAGCAACCGCGCCGGTTACCAGATCGCTGCGATATTCAAGCTTGCCCAAAGATGCGATCTCGGAATTGTCCGGGCGATGCGCAAAGGCGATGCTTGCGTCAAAAATCTCGTTTGTTGCACCGCCGCGAGTTTCTGCACGCGTCCATGTGGCCCCGGTGCCAATCACGCTGCCTTCGCCAAGCTGCCGGATCGCGCCAAAGGTAATGCCGGTGCGATCAGCCAGTTCGCCATCGCGATATTCACCGCGCGCAGTCAGGCTCCAGCGGTCCTTGCGCCATGCCGCGCCGAATGTGACAGCGGTGAAGTCTTCGAAATTCAGACCCGATGTCAGCTGACCGCCCGTCGCGGCCGGTTGCAGAGGGTTCACCAGATCATTCGTGTCGGGCGCGCCGCCCAAAGTGCGATTGCCATCCAGCGTCGCATCCAGCGTCAATTCCTTGCTCACTTGCAGCGTTTGCGACAGGCCAAAGGCAGCGAAGGAACGGTTGCCAAATTCGTTGATCGTTTCCTCGCCCACGGTCGTAACAATCCGGCCGCCCTGCCACGGGGTCACTTCCACACCCGCGCGCAATGAACGCGCGTCGATGTTTTCGCCATCGGCAATTTCATAAGAGCCAACCAGCCGCACATCGGGCGTGATTGCATAACGCACGCCGAACCGGTGACGGGCAGGCAGATCTACGCTTTCCGCATCATCAAGAGCGATGGATGACGACACACTCAGCTCAAGCGTGTTGTCGAACAGACGCTGTGTCACGCCAGCTTCGGCCACTGTGGATGTGTTCGTGGTGCCATCGGCCAAACGGTCGTTAAAGTGTGTGAGGCCAAGGCGGAGGTCGGTTGACTGGCGGGTATAGGTTGCCTGCACTTGTGCGGCGCGGCGGCGTGCATCGTCAACCAGGCTATCGTCCTGCCATACGCTGCCCAGCACACTGAGATTGTCGTCAATCAGGACGCGCGCATCCACACCAAAGCGGCGGCGGCCCAGATCAACACCGTTTTGCTGGCCGACACCGTAATCGGCATCAAGCTGGCGAGCATAGGCAAGCACATCAAGCTTTCCGGTCTGATGCTGCGCTTCGACGAGCCAGCCAGTCGCGTTTTCCTCATCACGGCGGCTCACGGCCAGTTCTGCGCGGATTTCGGTGTTTTCGGTGACATTGGCGCGCAGATCGAGAGCGCCGATCGTGGTGCGCGATGCTTCGCCTTTATCCGTGATCGCGCTCGCACCAATGCGGATATTGCCATCATTGCTGGTCCAGTCAGCGCGCACGCCTGCATTCAGTTCAGCATTGCCCAGCCCATCAACTTCGTATTCCACGATGATAAATTGCGGGTTGAGATCAACATCGCGGCTCAGCACGGGCTGTGCGAAAGTGATCTGGCCTGTAAGCAGGTCAATGTCGTAATCAATAAAGCGCGTCAGCTGACGTTCGCTCACGATAATCTCTGCGCGGAACCGGTCGCGCACTTGCAAGGTTACAACTTCGCTGTTGGCAAGCAGGCGGCGGCTGCCGAGCTGATAGGGGCCAGAAATGCCCTGCCCCTGAATTTCATCGCGCTGCAAACGAGTGGAAATGTCAGCAGCGAAAGCCTGCGCCTGAACATTGCCGATCCGCGCTTCGCCTTTAACGCCGGTTGCAGTGCGGTTGTACCGCGCCAGGCGTGTCTGATCGAAGCCTGTTTGGAAATCGCCATACAGCGCATAGAAAGTGGATGTTTCGATGCGAATATACAGGTTCTCGCGGCTGGCAGCGTCAAACCGGCGCAGCGAACCATCGGCAAAAACGGTGTAATAGGCCTGCGGATCAATTGTGCCGAGCACGCGCTGATCTTCGCGCTGTTTCGCGCTGTCATAAGCGACTGTCACCAGATATTTGCCCAGCACGCGCCCTTTTGCATACAGCGCCACGCGCGCATCATCGCCAAGGTCGCTGGCAAAGTTGCTGGCGCGTTCCATATTGTCAGCCACCGAACGCGCACCAAAGGTGCCCTCGGCCAGACCCACGATGGTCCATTCGATATCGCCGGGTTCAATCCACGCTTCGAGCTGCTGATCGCGAGTGATCTCGCCATCATCAAACAGGAAATCGAGCCGCAATGAGCCACTGACCATGGTCGGGGCAAGCTCGATCAGAGCGATGCCGTCAGTGCCTTCAACGACCCAGCGCGCAGAGCTTGCGCCCAGCCCGGTCAATTGGCCCAGCTGCTGGCGATCAAGCTGTTCGGCGCTCTCATACGGCGCGCTCAGCTGGAAATTGCCGGCAATTCCTTCGCGCAGGGGCCGATTGTTGCGATCGAGCACACGGATCGCAACCACCGGGCGCGTGCGGCCATCGGCGACGAGGTTCGACATTTCAGGCACCAACTCCACTTTGGTGGGCGTGGTGGTGAAAAACACTTCGCGCGTGATCGTCCGGCTGATTTCGCCAAATGAATTGATGATGTCCGCTTCAAGCACCGTTCGCTCGTTCTCAAGCGGAACCCCGCGCCACGTGCTGACGGCATATTTGCCGCGCGTCGCATTCGCAGTGCCGTCAAAGGCAAGCGGATTGACCTCTTCTCCATCGACGCGCAGCACGATTTTTTGGCCCTTGCGGTGACGAATGGCGACTTTCACCGCAGGCGCGCGCGGGTTTGCATCCTCAGTGGGAGACAGGAACCCATCGGGCCCATCGCCCAGTGCGAGCCAATCCGCTTCGTTTGATTTTTCTGCCTTGGGCGCGGTCTCAACGACAGCCTCTGCGGTGCTTTGCGGTACGCCCGCAGCAACCAGAACCTCGTCAGCCCCTTCGGGCAGGCGTTGGCCAGTTGCGATGGCATTCACCGCAAGCGCACCTGCACCGCCAGGGCGGGTTTCTGCCAAAGGTGCAGCCTGCGGCAGCGCGCCTTCGGGCACGATGGCATGGAAATCGACAACGACAAGCTGGCCGCCGCGGCCCAGCACAAAGCGCGAGATTGCGCTGCCTGCACTGCGCGTGGAGCGTGTACAGTCAATAAATTCAGACCCTTCGGGCGAAGTCATCGGCGAAACGGCCACCACATGCGTGCCAGGCACAACGCCTTCAAAATGATAGCGGCCATCGGCATCAGTGATGGCAAAGCTGCCATCTTCGAGCATCACGCGAACACCGGGAATACCGGGGCGGTTTTCATCGCGCACAGAGCAAGCCCCGTCGGTGACACGGCCAATGATAGTCAGGCGATCCGCAATCGCATCGCGTTCCACATCAACCGCGACATTGGCGCGCGCCGCCCGGCCCACAGAATCGACCACGATAGCATCATTCAAAGCTTGTCCCGGAGCCGCATCAGGACGAACTGTCATGCCATAGGTTACCCGCGCGCTGGCGCCGCCAGCAAGGTCACCCAGCGCAATCTCAATCCGTCTGCCATCACCAGAAATATCAATGATATCTGCAGCTTCCTCGCCATTCACACGAATGGTATCGGGCCGCAGGCGAAGATCACTGGCAGGTATATCGGTGAGCACCACACTGCGTTTGGCGCGGGATGGATCGGTGTTTGTCGCAGTGATGGAATAGAACACCACATCACCCGGCACCACGCGCTGACGCGATGCGGTTTTGATGAGGTTTATCTCAAGACTGGGCCTGTCGAGCGGAATATCGACCTGAACCGGGATTGGGCTGTCGAGCGTGAATGACGCGCCGTAAGATGCATCAAGGATCACAAAGGCGCGGCCATCCGGGCGTGTTATCATCGCCAGATCTTCTGGCGAGACGACCGATGGCGCGGTGTAGGGATCAGGCGGGTCAATTTGCAGGCGATATTGACCAAGGAATGTCAGCGGGAACCAGAACTCGCCAGCGCCCAGCTCAATCACATTCCCAGCGCCATCCGTCACCGGATCGCCAGAAATAACCGTTGATGGCCAAGAAGTTACGCCATCCTCGGCAAAGACGGTTGCGGGTTGACCTGTGGCCACATCAATCAAAGTCACAACCGCGCCGTCAACAGGCTCGCCCGTTTCGCTGTCGAACACAACGCCAAACGGATCGGCCAGCACTTCAACATCGGTTTCGACGATAATGTCAGTGCCGCCGGGCGGCGATGCAGAAATAGTGATTGTATTGCCATCAGCGATGCTCAAACGGCAATCACCCTGCACAGGAGCAGGCGGAATGCGCGCCGTGGCGATCTGACCAACGAAAATGCCGGTGTTTTCGCCCGTTTCAAAGATTGTCTCTTCTTCGCGGTCGCCGCTGGAGGTGGTGATGACGATATCCAGGCTGTCGATCGCACCTGGATCTTCGTTCGCGGCAAGCGCGGTAATCTCGAAGAACAGGGTCTGACCAGCCCGGATAATCGTGGTGGGTTCCGCAGTGGTTGTCTGCGGTGTCTGCGTGTTGCCAGTGGCAGGCCCTGAGGGCTGCACATTGGCAAGCGACAAGTTGTTTCCACCGCAGACCGGCTCGATAAAGGTGATGGGTTCACCGCCTTCAGTGCTCGGCCGCAATGTGCGAATTTCTGGAGGCGGGAAAGTCACATCAATTGTGACCTCGTTTGACTGTGTCTCAAACTGGTTGCCGCCAAACTCCCAGTTTGCATCCGCAATATTGGTAATAGTGCGAAGGATTTCAGTATCTTGTTCTGATCCATTATCCTGCGCAAGTACCCCCTCTCCGGGTACAGCAACAGCCAATGGCAGCAGCATTGCAAGCAATGCCGCTACCATCAGCCGTAGAGAGGGGGTTACACGCATGGAGTTAGATCCAGTCCGGCCAGCTTACGGCGTAGGAGCCGTGGCTGCCGGGATCGTCACACGGAAATAGAGTGCGCGGCTTGCGCCTCCATTGATGTTGCTGAGCGTGCCCGACACAAGGTCAAGTCCGCCCGTACCGCCACCAGCGGTGAAAGTGCCGCCGGATGTGCCGGAGGTATCATCGCAAGTTGCAACAGGTGTCGGCCCCGAGCTGTCAACCGTGGAGGTTGCATCAACGAAAATGCCAAATGCGGCATCGAAATCGACCTCTGCAGGCAGATCATCGAGCACGTTGATATTGGTAGCCGTTGCGCCGCCAGCTGCGTTCACAACCGCAATGCAGTACTGGATAGTCGCGCCCGGAATGGCCTTGGGATTGGTCGTTCCGTTGACAGGATCGCTGATAACTTCGCTCGATTTAACGACCGAAACAAGCGCGCCTTGGACAGTGATGGTGTTCTCATCAGAATCCGCACCGTCTTCATCAACTTCTTCACCAGTGCCGCCATTGCCATCCGCAAGGACAGTATCGACAACACTCGGATCGGCTGAATCGCCAGCGCTTTCAGTGAGTTCCGCACCAAGTCCGGCTGCACCGGCTTCGTGTGCATCAGCAACAAGAGCGATATCGAACGTGTCGCCATTGGCGGTTGCAATATCAACATCGGCAACGACAAGGACCGAAATGGTCTCATCGGCGTCAACTTCATCAAGGAAGGTGATCGGTCCGGCCGCGATATCGTTCGCATCCAGAGTGCCATCATTGTCAATATCGAGATAAATCTCGATATTTGAAAGGTTTGCAGCTGTACCATCGGTGACAGCCGTCGTCAGATCAAGGTCAACAGTGTCGTTCGACAGGTTTGTAACATCGAAATCAAGCACGACTTGGTCTTCGCCAGGGCTGGCGTTAACACCGCCGCCAACGGCAGTCACATCGACATTGACCCGGCGGTCAACGGCGAATGTATCGCTGTCAGTTGCATCTGTCTGCTGAACACCGCCAACCTGATATTCAACGGTGACATTGTTGGTTATGTCCGTCCCTGCGCGGATACCTTCCGCCATGGCCGGAGTGCTGGACATGACAATAAGCGCTGTCGCGCTCACCATCCCCAGCAATTGGGTCTTTCTTCTCATATGAGTGGTCCTCTGCGTGTGCCCCGTGTCAAATTGACCGCCCCCGGGACTTGGCGGCTATCTCTCGCTTGTCAGCGAATGATCACTGGAAAGGCGACCCGCCCGCTTTCGCCCGGAGCAATGCTCGCAATCGTCCAGCGGACATGCGTCACATCACCATGGGAAGCGGGCCGGCTGGCCCCTGATTCATCGGAAACTTCAAGATCAGCGAGGATCCCGAAGGTTTTGCCGCCATCCACCGATACGATCAGCGCTGGATCGGCATCGCTCGCCAATTGCACAGCGACATTCATCGGATTGGTCGCCGTCACATCTGTGGCAGGCAATTGTCCTTTGTTTTCATAGCTTAAGCCAAAGCTGAGCCGAGTACCCGGCGTGAAGATCGTTGGCTCCACCAGCTCTGTAACCTGATTGCCATTGGCATCGGTGGTGGTTTGATACGCTTTGACATCGCTTTGCAGGCTGACATCAGGCTTGGCCGCTTCGGCCTGGGCTGAAGCGGTATTCTGTGCCGAAACGGGCGCTGTTGTAAGAGCGGCGATTGCGGCGACCAGAGCAGCTGCGACTGTTTTTGTTAGCTTGGTCATGAATATGGTCCCTGTGGGGTCTTGGATGAGATCAATCGATGGTCACATCGAAAGTGATGGCTTGGGTGGTTCCGCCTGCAACAGTGCCCAGATCGACACTGATGCCGCTTGCATCGCTGGCCTCGCCGGCATCTGCATCTGCGCCGTCTGTCAAAGGCGCGCTGTCGAGCGTGAGGGTCCCGGCGACGTAGGTTGTGTCATCGGGAATGGCGTCGGTGATCACGAGATCATCGACCGAACCGCTTCCGGCGACCTCTGCGGTGATGGTAAAGGTGACGACAGAGCCAGGAACAGCGCTGGTTCCGCCAAATGGGTCAACGACGCTGGCCGCTTTGGTCAAAGTGACATCCGTCACACCGATAATCAGCGATCCTGTTGCATTGTCATCGGCGCCGCTTGCGCCAACGATTGCATCGCCGCCTCCAGCGCCCGCACCTGCAAATGTGGTACCCGGTGCGCCGGTGCCGGTAACCGCAGCGGCGGTCAGTTCAACATCGCTTTCATCGCCGTCAGACACGCCATTGGGCACTGTCACGATGACGAAAACGGTAAGGCTTTCATCGGCTTGGAGAACATCGGTGGTCTCAGGCCCGGTCAAAATCACATCGACGCCGGGGTCATAGGTGCCGTTGCCATTCGTATCGACCGCGATGGAATCCACCACGCTGTCAAAGTCATTGCCGGCAACCGCAGGATTGGCTGTCAGCTCAAAGGCTTCGGGTCCGTTACCCTGGTTGATAATTTCAAAGGTAAGCACCGCTTCGCCAGGCCCCGTCGAAATCGGGCCAGGGTCAAGCGACGTCGCAGTGACATCCAAAAGCTCATCGACGCGCACAACAACCGTATTGGAATCGATGGTTTGTGTTCCGCTGCCATCGTCATAGGTGGCCGATGCGGTGTTCTCGATAAGGGTCCCCGCATCAATCCCTGCAGCAGATGCAGCGGATGCAAGCGGTACCAACGCCACAGCACAGGTGGCAAAGAGCGAATGAGTGATAACCTTCGTATTCATACTGAGGGCGAATACGGGAGAATGGTTATCGAAAAGTTAGGGAAGCGCGCAAAAGCCGCAGGAAACCAACGATTTTACATCTTTTATTGTGGTTTAGATGGCCGTAACCATCAGCAGAGTTAGCCGCTGGTTTACCGCGTGCGCAGCGTCCCGGGCGCGCGCACAATGCAATGCGCAATCATGAATTCACAAAGCGCTCAGCGCGGCAAGCCAGCAATGGTCAACGCGTAGATATTGGGATTTATGATCTGAAATTTGGTAGCGGAGGAGGGACTCGAACCCCCGACACATGGATTATGATTCCACTGCTCTAACCACCTGAGCTACTCCGCCCCGAACCTGTCTCTGGTTGATCTGACAGGGGCTGCCGCGTGGCGCTTTACACCAAGCGAGCCGCGCACATAGGGCGCACCCCCGGCGCGGTCAAGCCGCTGCTACAATTGTTCTTTGCCGCGGAAAGACTGGCGCTTCACCAACTCCCATGGGCCATCACGGTAAAGGTGCAATTCGAGCGCAGGAAACACAAACGCCCCCTCACCCGCTTTCAGCTCAACCTCAAGCGCCAAAAGGCGCTGCAATTCGCGCGCTTCGCGTTTGGATACCTTGTTCTGCACAGTGATATGCGGGCGCGGTTCGTGCAGATCCTGCGATGTTAGGCTGCCGTGAAAATGGTCCGCAATCAGCTCTCGCAAGGACAAAATCGGCTGAGAAGCCAAAGCGATGGCCGTGCCTGTGCCAAGGTCCATGATACCGCTGACCGCGCCCTGCGGGGCTGCAAATTCGCCTGTGACGCGCGGCAGGAATGTTTTGAGCTCGTCCAGCAGGGAAGGCGCAAAGGAATGGAACAGCGTTACATGCGCATGCAGATGATTGCGCTGTGCCGGATAATGCGTGCGGCGAAGGCCCTCAGCCCAGCTTTGAATATGAGGCGGCAGCGCCGCAGTAAGGATGAACGGACGCGCCATTAGCAGGCCGATATCTCGCCGCGTTTTCGGGGTTTTGGTTTAGTGTTCGCCAACGACCACCGCGCATGGTTGGACCCTTGGCTCATCTCAACAAACGGCTGTACCAAATCACATCTCACCGCGCTCTCTGCGTTCTTGTTTAGCATCCGCCGAGGACCGACGCGCATGGTTGGCCCCCTGGCTCATCTCCGCCAACGCTTGGCCTCCATTACATCTCACCGCGCTCTCGGCGTTCTTGTTTCATGTCCGCCGAGGACCGACGCACCATGTCGGACCCTTGGCTCATCACCACCAACAATCGTCCCAAATCACATCTCACCGCGCTCTCGGTGTCCTTGTTTCGTGTCCGCCGAGGACCGCCGCGCTATGTTTAACCATTGGCTCATTTCCACCAACAATCGTCCCAAATCACATCTCACCGCGCTCTCGGCGGAGTTGATACCAGCGTTCCACGGCCTGCTGATGGCCCTCATTGGTTGTGTTAAATTCGTGCCCGCCTGTGCCATCAGCCACCATGAACAGCGCATCGGTCGCCTCAGGATTGAGCACGGCGGCGATGCTTTCGCGCCCCGGATTGGTGATCGGGCCTTCGGGAAGGCCAATCAGCGTGTAGGTGTTGTACCCATTGACCGCCGCAATCTCAGATTGCCGGATGCGGCGGCCCAGCGGCTTGCCTTTGGTGATGGGGTAAATGATTGTCGGGTCCGCTTGCAGCATCATGCCGGTCTTCAAACGGTTCGAATACAGGCCCGCAATCATCCGGCGTTCGGATGCTTTCCCCGTCTCTTTTTCAACGATGGAGGCAAGGATCAACGCCTCGCGCAGGGTATCGACAGCGATGCCCTCCTTACGCTTGGCCCAGGCGTCCGCCAGATACGCATCCATCGCAGATTGCATATCGCTCACCAGCGAAGCGCGCGTCTGGCCGCGTTCATAGGAATAGGTATCAGGCAGGATCGACCCTTCGAGCGGCACTTCAATCTCGCCTGTCAGCAAATCCTCTGCCATCAGGCGTTCGCGCACCAGAACAGACGGCATTCCTTCGGGGATCGTCACAAAGCGCCGGACAACATCGCCTGATTGAAACAGCGCCAGAATATCGCCCTGGCTCATCTCGGGCTTAAGCTGAAATTCGCCCGCCTTGATCGGCTCTGATGATCCAAACAGGCGCGCATTCATAACGAAGCCATCGGCAGAGGCGATATGCCCCTGCTCTTCCAGATCATTCGCCACCGAGGTGACAGACGCGCCATCGGGGATGATAAAGGCCGTTTCCTGCTTAACCGTGGCCGAGCCCAAAAAGACGGAGCCAAAAAACAGCGCCGCTGCAACAAGGACGACAAAGCCGACGCCAGCAATCAGTCCAAGCCGCTTCATCTACTTAGCTGCCAAGCTTTTGCATGATAATCGACGCGTTCGTCCCGCCAAAACCAAAGCTGTTGTTGAGCACCGCGTTCACTTCGCGCTTTTTGGCCACCAGCGGCACCAGATCAATGCCTTCGGTGCCGTCATCGGGATTGTGCAGATTGAGCGTTGGCGGAACAATCCCATCGCGCATTGCCAAAATGCAGAACACAGCCTCAACCGCCCCTGCCCCGCCCAGCAAATGCCCAATGGCCGATTTGGTTGAGCTCATCGAGGCACCGCTCAGATCATCGCCCAGCACGCGTTTGACCGCGGCCAATTCGATCGTGTCCGCCATGGTCGATGTGCCGTGCGCGTTGACATAATCGATATCGCCGGGGCCAAGGCCCGCTTTTTTCAACGCCATGCGCATGGCAAGCTCTGCGCCTTTGCCTTCGGGATGCGGGGCGGTGACATGATAGGCATCGCCCGACAGGCCGTATCCGGTCACCTCGGCATAGATCGTTGCGCCGCGCGCTTTGGCGTATTCGTATTCTTCGAGCACAACCACGCCCGCGCCCTCGCCCATAACGAACCCTTCGCGGTCCTTGTCATAGGGACGGCTTGCTTCGGTTGGGCGGTCGTTAAAGCTGGTGTTGAGCGCGCGCGCCTGAGCAAAGCCTGCAATGCCGAGCGGATTAACAGTGCTTTCCGCCCCGCCTGCCAGCATCACATCGGCATCATCCATCATAATCATGCGCGCAGCATCACCGATGGAATGCGCTCCGGTTGAACAGGCCGTCACCACAGCATGGTTTGGCCCCATAAAACCGTATTTGATCTGTACCTGCCCTGTGACCAGATTGATCAGGCGGCCATGAACGAAATGCGGTGAAACGCGGCCCGGTCCGCGATTGTGCAGATTAACGCTTTCCAGCTCAATCCCCGGCAACCCGCCGATCCCTGCGCCAATGGAGCAGCCCACGCGCTCTTTTTGCTCGTCGGTAAGATCAAGCAATCCGGCATGTTCCAACGCCTGTCCTGCGGCATCGATGCCATAGACGATGAACGGATCGACCTGCCGCTGGACTTTGCCATCGACACGCTTGTCTGCATCAAAACCCCAGGGGTGATCCTTATCCTTGACCTCGCACGCAATGGTGCATTTCTGCCCCTCTGTATCAAAGCGCGTGATCGGGCCTGCGCCGCTTTCGCCTGCAATCAGGTTTTTCCACGAGGTTTCAACATCCCCGCCCAAAGGCGTGACAAGTCCAAGCCCGGTTACCACCACACGGCGCATGCAATACTCTCCCAAAAATCAAACAGGGGCCAAGAAATACAACAGGCCCGCACCCTTAAAAAAGGGCTCGGGCCTGCAAGATAGGTGCCCGCAAAATTGCGGGACAGTCGGGACCGGATCGGCCCGAAAAGGCTTAGCCCTTGTGCTCTTCGATGAATTTTGTCGCATCGCCCACGGTCGAGATTTTCTCTGCCGCATCGTCCGGGATTTCGACGCCAAATTCTTCTTCGAAAGCCATCACAAGTTCCACGATGTCGAGGCTGTCTGCGCCCAGATCATCAATGAAGCTGGCTTCTTGTGTGACTTTATCGCCTTCCACGCCAAGGTGTTCGACAACAATTTTCTGCACGCGGTCGGCAGTATCGCTCATGTGTTTCCCTCTTAATTCTGGGGGTTTGAAATCTAACGGATGCCCTAAAGGTCGGTTTCATTAAGTGCAAGTCAAGATGCGCACCGCAGAAAAGCGAAATTTGCCCCGTCAGGCAAACAAATCACGGCTATCCAGCAGCTCGGTGTCATCACGCAGAGCAATACTACGCAAAATCATATACTTATGCGCGCTGCCAAACATAATGACCGCTGTAAGCCCTTGCCCGGAAATCGTATCGAGCGCGCTGTTGATAAGATCAGTGTGCGCTTTGTTGATCTGCGTCCAGCCGCCCAGGCCCAGATCATCGTCGAAAAATCGCTGATAAGGGGTGCGTGATGCTTCGACGAGACGATCAAATTCGTCCGTGTGGATGAACAGCGGATCATCGCCCCTGCCCGCGATCGCGCGGGAATATTCCTGCAATGCAGCACGGTGCTCGGCCCATTGCTGCGCGCGCGCCGGATCGTTTTCGATACGCTTCAGTGCAGCGCTGCGATTGTCAGCAATTTCGCGGGTCCAACCGGCTGTGCCGAGGATCCGGAAATCCATCTCGCGGCTTAGAGGGAAAACGACATCGGTGTATTCAGGAAAAACCTGCGTGCGCGGCTCGTCAATTTCGCCGGTTTCGCGAAATGAGGTCACGGCCTGATCAATCCTGTCAGGCGGTATTTCAGACAGGATAACATCGGGCTGCGCAGCCCGAACGGCTTTGCGCAGCACATCGAGCGAATAAGCGGTGCTGGTCCTGTGGCGTCCGTGAATAACGCCCATCACATGCACGCGGGTTGCAGCAGGATTGACAGGGTTGGCCAATGCGCACCCAGACAGCGGCAAGGCGGCAATTGAACCAAGGCCAGCGAAAATTGCGGAGCGGCGAGAATACGTCATACCGCAGTGTTAGCAGCGATGCGCCCGATTGTTACAATTTTCGCGGCCTAATTGGCTTCAGCCTGCCCAGACGGCAAAGCAGCTGAGGTATCCTCTTCGTTTTCCAGCTGCGGCTCGGACATAGGGGCGGCCGCATAACGGCGGTTCAAAATATCGGCTCGCTGCGCCAATTGGCCTTCAGCTTTGATCCAGGCTTCGACCCGGTCAACCGATTCCAGGGCCATGAGTTTTTCTGGTTCTATTGCAAGCGCCCTTTGCAAAACTGCCAAAGACGCATCAAAATCCCCCGCACGCTCATGACACATGGCCGTGTTGAACAAGACGCTGACCTGCGCCGGGTTGTTCACTTCTAGCGCTTTGAAAGCCTCGCATGCGGCATCTTCATCGGATTTGGTAAGCTTCACCGCGGCCTTGAACGCTTTGCGGTCGTCTTTTTCCAAGCCCTTGCGCCTTTCCAGGATACGATAATCGCGTTCGTAATATCGCGGCGCAAGCGCGTTGCGCACGCGCCATGCAAAGCTGCTGACCAATCCGTCTGTTATTTCGCTGATCGAAGGCGGAGGGCCAAGGTCTGCACAGATTTCTTTCTCGCGGCTGATTGCATCGCGCGATGCGTGAAGGAGCCGGCCATCCTGCCCTACAACTTCTATGTCGGGGTAAAACGTCACTTCTGTGCGGCTGCACTCATAGACATCGGTTCGGTATCGAACGCATTTGCCATCATCATTCTTTTCATCGCATTTGCGCTCTCGCTTGGGCTCAAGCTCGATCACCGATGCGTCAACGCTCGCGCTGCCTTGAATGACCGCATCCACTGGCCCCGCACCCAATACAATCACGTCAAACCAGGGCTCGTCTTCAACTCTGGCTTTTCGCAAGGCCTCTTTCAGTTCAAACGCAAGCTGGCTGCCTTTTGCACCGGCAAGATCATCAATCGCGATCGCTTCCACATCAAGCGCTGCATCTGTGCCAGCTGGCAAATGCGCGCCCAATCGCAGTGTTTCAGCCTGCGCAGGAACCGCAGTGGCTAAAGCCGCCAGTGCGATCAAAGATGCTGTGTATTTGCCGTGTGCGCCCATGTTCTATCTCCCCAAATCTGGATGTCTCTTGCAGGACGTTGATTAGGAAAGCATGAATAGCGCGTTTTTACAGGGTCATAGGCAGAGCAAAGCGCCCTGCCCTTCACCAGTTACGAGTTCGGCTTTTTCGGCGGTTCCACAACGCGGATCGAAAGCTCGCGCAATTGAGCAAGATCAACCTGCGAAGGCGCGCCCATCATCAGGTCTTCGCCTTTCTGGTTCATCGGGAAAGCGATGACTTCCCGAATGGCTTCTTCACCGGCCAGAAGCATCACGATCCGGTCAATGCCCGGAGCAGATCCGCCATGCGGCGGCGCGCCCAGCTTGAACGCTTCGATCATGCCGCCAAATTCGCGGTCCACATCCTCTTTGGTGTAGCCTGCGATTTCGAACGCTTTGTACATGATATCAGGCCGGTGGTTCCGGATCGCGCCCGATGAGAGCTCGTAACCGTTGCAGACAATGTCATATTGCCACGCTTTGATGTCGAGCGGGTCCATTGTTTCGAGCGCGTCCATCTCGCCTTGCGGCATGGAGAACGGGTTGTGCGAAAAATCGACCTTTTTCGCATCGTCATCATATTCGAACATGGGAAAATCGACGATCCAGCAGAACTTGAAGCAGCCCTCTTCGATCAATCCCAATTGTTCGCCGACTTGCGTGCGAGCAGCGCCTGCGAGTTTTGCAGCATCGGATTCTTTACCAGCGGCAAAGAACAAGCCATCATCATCGCCAAGGCCGAGCTCGTCATAAAGCTTCGCCATCAGGTCCGGCCCGTGGTTCTTCGCAATGGGTCCGCCAAATTCGCCGCCTTTGCGCGTGACATATCCAAGGCCAGCAAAGCCCTCGCCCCGCGCCCAATTGTTCATATCATCGAAGAACTTACGGCTTTTCTCGTTGGTTTTGGGCGCAGGCACCACGCGCACCACACCGCCGCCGCCAACGATTTTTTCAAACAGGCCAAAACCCGATTTTTCAAAGTGGCTGGTAACATCCGAGATGATCAGCGGATTGCGCAAATCGGGCTTGTCGCTGCCATATTTCAGCATCGCCTCGGCATAGGGAATACGCGGAAATTCGCCCACGGGAGTGACAGTTTTACCACCGGCAAATTCTGCAAACAGCCCGCCAAGCACAGGCTCCAGCGCTTGGAACACGTCCTCTTGCGTCACAAAGCTCATTTCAAAATCGAGCTGGTAGAACTCAAGTGAGCGATCAGCGCGCAAATCTTCATCGCGGAAACACGGCGCGATCTGGAAATAGCGGTCAAAACCCGACACCATCAGCATCTGCTTGAACATCTGCGGCGCCTGGGGAAGCGCGTAGAATTTGCCCTGCTGCATCCGGCTCGGCACCAGAAAATCGCGCGCGCCTTCGGGGCTGGAGGCAGTGAGGATCGGGGTCTGAAATTCGGTAAAGCCTTGCTCCACCATCCGATTGCGGATCGAGGAAATGACCTGAGATCGCAGCACGATATTGCGGTGCATCGTCTCGCGCCGCAAATCGAGGAAACGGTATTTCAGGCGGATATCTTCGGGATAATCCTGTTCGCCCGCTACCGGCATGGGTAGCTCTTCAGCGGCAGATTGCACCGTGATCGCGCGCGCGAACACTTCGATATCGCCGGTCGGCAAATCCTTGTTCACAGTTTCGGGCGTGCGCGCCTTTACCTCGCCATCGATTGTCACCACCGATTCAGCGCGCAGGCTTTCAAACACTGGCAGAGCAGGCGAATCCTCATCCGCAACAATCTGCGTAATCCCATAATGATCGCGCAAATCGACAAACAGCACCCCGCCATGATCGCGGATACGGTGGATCCAGCCGGACAAGCGAACGGTTTCGCCAACGTGGCTAGCGCGCAGATCAGCGCATTTGTGAGAGCGGTATGCGTGCATAGTCATCGTGGTCGTGTTTCTCAATATTTGTGAACGTCGAAGCGAAGAGCTTTTGCGTGCTCTCGCTCCCATTGCCGCGCGCTCTAGCGGTTCACCTGCAATCGGTCACCCCCTCAAGTTTTTTGACCCGTTATTCCCACACGCTGCGCTTTTTATAGTAAGCGAAATCAAAGCGAGGGGGACAAGATCATCAAACAAGCGGGCATCATCATTGCAGCGGCAAGTGTATCACTGGCTGGATGCAGCGATTTCAAAGAAGGGTTTGAGGAAGGGTTCAAAGAAGAAACAGAGCCGGCGGCGCAAACAGAACCGCTCGACACCTCGGCTGAGGCATACACGGAAGTGACCCGCTGCATGGTCGTTAACGAGCGCCTGACAACGATCTATAACATTGTGGCCGAAACAAGCGATAGTGAGGAAAAGAAGCGATCCATCGCTGAAATTGCGACCAAAAAGGCGGCAAATGCCGAAGAATTCGGAGTTCTTCTCGATCAGATGATTGAGGCAAGCAAGCTGGATGATAAAGCGCGCTCTCAGGTCGCGCAGGCGGTTTCAAGCGAGATGAAGGCAATCGAAAATGACAACGAATTCGTAGAAATGGCCGAAGCATTTGAGGCAATCGCGGCCCAATGCGATGAAGATTATGTCACGGTGGATGTGACCGGCTGATCAGGACCACTCGCGGCTGAAACCGAAAACCGGAACGGACCGCTTAATCACCGCAATTGTGGGCAGTGTGGAGGCCAGCCCTAAACAGATATCAATTTTCTGCGTAACACTCTAAGCGCGTGGCCGATGGCGGCTGCGCCTTTGAAACCCCATGGACCAGGATTGGGTCCGCGAGCGGCACTCCGCTCAAACGCAAGAGATGATATGAAAATTCATGATCTGATTACCACCACCGATGCTCTTTCCGATTTGTGCGACCGATTGGCGCAATCCGAATTTGTCGCGGTCGATACAGAATTCATGCGCGAAAACACCTATTGGCCGGAATTGTGCCTGGTGCAGATCGCCAACACCGAAGAAGCCGCCGCGATTGATCCGCTGGCAGACGGGCTGGATATGACCCCGCTGCTCAATCTGCTGTGCGAAAACGACGACGTGTTAAAAGTCTTCCATGCAGGCGGGCAAGATGTTGAGATCATCGTCAATATGACGGGCAAAACGCCTTTCCCGATTTTCGATACGCAAATTGCGATGATGGCCATCAGCCAGTCCGAACAGATCGGCTATGCCAATCTGGTGGAAACCTGGCTCAATATCACCATCGATAAAGGCGCGCGGTTTACCGATTGGAGCCGCCGTCCGCTGACCGATCGGCAGATCGAATATGCGATTGGCGATGTGACGCATCTGTCTAAGATTTTTCCCAAAATACTGAAAAAACTGATCAAAACGGACCGCGGCAATTGGCTCAATGCCGAAATGGAGAAACTGGCCGATGCCTCGCGTTATCTGATTGATCCTGACAATTCGTGGAAACGCATCCGATCACCGGGGCGCAACCCGCAAGTGCTGGGCCGGTTAAAAGCGCTTGCCGCGTGGCGCGAAGGCGAAGCGCAGCACAAGAACATTCCGCGCGGGCGAATTATGCGCGATGAAACCCTGGCTGACATTGCATCGCATCCGCCGAAAAAACAGGGCGATCTGGCCAAGGTTCGCGGGCTTTCCAGCGCGTGGAAAGACAATGATATTGGCAAGCGGCTGATGAAAATCATCGCCGATGCGCAGCCCCTGCCCAAATCAGAAATGCCCGAGAAAATGAAACGCGGCGCGCCATTGGGCAAAGAAGGCGCGCTGGTGGCTGACCTGCTCAAATTGCTGCTCAAAATCCGCGCGCGCGAAATTGATGTCGCAGCACGCTTGCTAACCCGCGCGGATGAGATGGAAGCGCTGGCCGCCGGTGTTCGCGATCTGTCGGTTCTGCAAGGCTGGCGGTATGAAGTGTTTGGCAAAGATGCGCTGGAACTGGTCGAAGGCAAAACCGCCTTTGCCGTGCGCGAGGGCAAGCTCACCATGACCCATATCGACGACATGCAAGCCAGCATGGAAGAAGCGCTGGCAGCCGAGTGAGCCGGCGGTGAGCACCTATCTCCCCACGATCAAACAGCTGCAATATCTCGTCGCCTTGCATGAACACGGCCATTTCGGGCGTGCGGCAGATGCGTGTTATGTGTCGCAATCGACGCTGTCGGCTGGCCTGCGCGAATTGGAATCGCTGTTGGGCGTGACCTTGGTTGAACGATCGCGCCGCGTGGTGCGCTTTACGTCCTTGGGTGAACAAGTTGTGCAAAAAGCAGGCCGGCTGCTGCGCGAGGCAGAGGAGCTGTCCGATCTGGTGCAGGCATCGGGCAAGCCGTTATCCGGGCAATTGCGCATGAGCGTTATCCCGACCATCGCGCCATTTATGCTGCCCCGGTTTCTGCCGCGTCTGCGCGAAGAACGGCCCGATCTCAAATTGATGCTGCGCGAGGAAACCAGCCAGGATGCGATGGAATCGCTCACGCATGGCCGGGTGGATTGCGTGCTGTTGGCTTTGCCGTTTGACACCGGTGATGCCGCGATTGAGCATATCAGCGATGACCGGCTGTTCGTCGCCTTTCCCAAGGATGACCCGCGCGATCCCCCTGCCCTGATCCCGCCTGACATGATCGAACCTGCGATTTCCGAAGGGCGCTTATTGCTGCTCGAAGATGGGCACTGCCTGCGCGATCATGCTTTGGCGGCGTGCAACCGGTCTGAGCTGCGCGCCAGCGCGGCGATGATTGGGACGAGCCTGCACACTTTGGTGCAAATGGTCGATCATGATCTGGGGCTGACAATGCTGCCCGAAATGGCGATTGATGCTGGTATTCTTGGCGGCACCAATGTCGTTGCACGCCCCGTTAAAAGTGACACAGCGCGGCGAGAAATTGTGCTGGTGTGGCGCAAAAACTCCCCGCGTGAGGCTGATTTCAAGCTGCTTGCCGAAGAATTGCGCGCCGGATAAGTGGTCTTGCGAGGGCGCTGAGGCGTTTTTGGAAAGCTCCTGTTAACTCTTCCCAGCAACACGATGCCAAATGGTTTACGCTATTTAACGTCCCGAACTTGAGCGATTTGGGGCTGAAAACATGGGTAAATTTTCCAAACTTCTCTGTATTCTCACAGCGTTTTTCGCAAGCAGCGCAGCCATGGCCAGCGATACAAGCTGGACGATTTCGGATGCCGACGGGCAAGTGACCGTCACGCGCGGCAACAAACCGATCTATGGCGCGCAAGGGACCGTATTGCAGCCCGGCGATGTGATCAGCACCAGCAAAACAGCGCGCGCTGTGCTGGTGCGCGGCGGGAAATTCGTCGTGATCGATCCGGGCAAGAAAATGCGCATCGCAAAGCCCAAGGACAAAAGCAGGGTCGCGCAAATCTTTGAATATCTCGGCGGGCTGGTCTCGTCAGGATCAAAGCAGAACACGTTTAACGCAGGCACATCAGCGGCTGTGGTGAAAGGCCTTGGAGATGGGATCGACAAAGGCGCTTCGGCATCGGCGAGCGGCCAGTCTGCCAAGGCAAGCGAAGATGATCCGGTCATGTGGAAACCTGTTGAACCGCAAAACCTCTAAGGCTCGCCCCGGTTCTCCTACCAGTAAACTGACGTGAAAAAAGGGCGGAACAGCATCAACTGTTCCGCCCTTTTTGTGTTAGCAATCGCAATCTGCGAAGCGGACCTTAAAGCCCGTCAACACTCTTGCTGACCAGCACATTCACAGCCACGCGGCGGTTTTGCGAACGGCCATAAGCGGTTGAATTGTCCGCTGTCGGATCAGAATCGGCAAAGCCCGAAGGTGCCAGCATCCGCCACGGCTTCCATCCGCATTGCTGCTGAAGGTAATTCACAACCCGGCCAGCGCGCTTTTCGCTGAGCGTTTGGTTCACTTCATAGCTTCCGGTTGAATCGGTGTAACCAACCACCAGCAGGAGCGCATTGTCCATCGCTTCTGCTTGGGCAGCCGCCTGACACAGTTCGCCGCGCGCTTGATCGGACAGGTTAAACTTGCCCGTGTCGAAGAACACATTGGTGGTGCCGCGCACATTGTATTTGTCAATGTCGCCAAACCGTCCGCGCAAAGCTTCGGCAGCGGCAGCATTGGCAGCGATGTCAGCTTCGTTCTGGCCGAAACGCTGATTGGTGCCGCTGCGGATCATGTTTGCAGTGCGCAGATCCTTGTTCTTCAGCGCAATCTTTGTCGCAACAAGCGATCCGGCCCATTCCACCGTGTCCACTTTGACAGGCAGGCCGTTCAGCAGTGCATCAGCGCCCAGATTGTCACGGTTGAGGCCGAGAAAGCCGCCCGATGCGCGGATTTGAGTGCCTTCGCTCAATGTCACCACGGTGTTGGTGCCGTCGTTCAAAGTCACTTGCAGATCGCTGCCAGTGCGCGCCGAGATGATGCCTTCGACATCCGGCCCTTCGGTGAGGCCTTCCAGATCAGCAGGCGGCGAACCGACAACAGTGGTCAGCACTTCGCCCTGTTCGGCAGCGGCCGGCTGGCCGTAGGTTTCCTGCGCTGCGACGCCGAAAGATGCAGTTCCTGCGATCATGGCAGTTGCAGCCAGCGCGGCTGCGCTTTTCGTTGTGAAAGTCATTTTGATACTCCTTAACCTGTATCACGAACAATGCGCGGGAGGGTGTTTCCCTTTGCAAGACATCTTGAATGTGCCCCATTCCTGCAAGACGGCATTGATCCGTGTGAATCCCTGTTGGTGTGGTCCTCTTTTTAACGTGAACATAAGCCGGAGTGCCTAACCACAGCTCGCGCTCACAAACGCCAAATGACGCTGTGACATTGCGCGTAAATGAATGGTTCTTTCAAAAACAGGGGCCAGACAGACAGCCAGAGAGCAACTTGCGATGAACCGTTAATCTGCGCGTGAGCCTCGGCTGATCGCGGGCTCATTCCATATGTTTCAGGCCAACGCGCAGATAATCCCACCCGGTGATGCATGTCAGCACGGCAGCCGCCCACAAAGTCGTCAGCCCAATTACGTGCATCCAATTGTCCGCAAATGTCCCGCAATCAGCCGCCAGCGATTGGCAAGGCTGGCCATGAAGCGCGCCGCCAAGGATCAGCGCGGCAAGGCTGATGAGCTGAAATGTCGTTTTCCATTTGGCCAGTTTTGAGACCGGAACCGATATCTGGATACCGCCCAGAAATTCGCGCAATCCCGATACGGCGATTTCCCGGATCAGGATCACTGCCCCTGCGATGACATGCATATCCCCCACATACGGCCCGCGCAGATATCCTTGCGCTGTCAGGATCAAAATAACCGATGCGACCATAATCTTATCCGCAATCGGATCGAGAAAGATGCCGAGTTTTGAAACGGTCCCCTGCGCCCGGGCAAGATAGCCATCGAAAAAATCAGTGATCGCAATCCCGCAATACAGCAGAAAACCGATCAGATATCCCAGCTTCCATTCGGGCCACCACAGGAAGAAGCCCAGCAATGGCACAGCCAGAATGCGCGACAGCGTAAGGATGTTGGGCAAAGTCAGCATAACGTTCACAATCCCTTAGCCGCTCTGACCTATAAGCCAAAGGGTAAGCGCGCAGGCCATGCACAGGACTTGTGCAGGCCGCCTTGATCGATTGGGGTTCATCGCTATGTCAAACGATCACGGGGAAACAGCGCAGGGTTAGCCATCTCGCTCTAACGCATGACAACATCGACAAACCTGATGCGCCAAAAGCGCTTTTTGCCGCTTATGGTCACGCAGTTTTTCAACGCGTTCAACGATAACCTGTTCAAAACCGCGCTTGTGCTCTTTGTTGTTTATTCGGTTTATAATGATGAACAACAAGAAGCGTTGTTCAGCGGACTTGCGACCGGTATTTTCATCCTCCCATTTGTGTTCCTATCGGCTCTTGCGGGACAGCTCGCCGACACTCGCGACAAAGCCATGATCATACGCACAGTCAAGATTTGCGAGATTGGTTGGACAACACTCGGCGCGATCGGCCTGTATATGGCTTGGCAAGGCATCATGGTGCACACAATCGCCATACCGCTGCTCCTTCTTGTAGTATTTCTGGCGGCCGCCCAATCGACATTCCTAGGACCGATCAAATACTCGATCCTCCCACAACATCTTGAAAAAGAGGAAGTTCTACCCGGTACGGGATTAATCGAAGCTGGGACCTATATTGCTATACTTACCGGTACGATACTTGCCGGGTTTATTGCGATTGAACTAGCTATGGTCTTTATCGTGATAACCGCACTCGTCGGTTATTGGATATCACGCTATGTGCCAGATGCGCCTCCGCAAAGCGACTACGAGATGCACTACCCGCTGCTCGAGCCATATGCCAAAAAGGTCGGAAATCCAGTCTTACGATGGCTCGGCTATGCACCAGTCGCCATTGCTGACCAAGCAGTGATGAGTTGGAAACTCATCCGCCACACGATGGACAATCGCGAGATCTGGTTTGCAATTGTTGCCATTAGTTTTTTCTGGACCATCGGTGCGGTGCTGTTCATCCAATTCCCGCCACTCGCCAAGAACCAGTTGCTCGCAAGCAAGGAAGTCGCCAGTCTATTTCTTGTGATATTCTCAATAGGAATTGCCATTGGTTCGATTGGAATAAATGCTTTGCTTAAAGGCGAAGTTTCAGCCCGCTACTCACCCCTTTCGGTTGTCGTCATGGGTTGCTTCGTGATTGGCTTTTACTTTGTAGTAAAATCATGGCCAGCTGACCCTGCAGGCGAGCTACTTCCAATCCAACAGTGGATACTTGAGCCGCTAGCCGTCCCGCTCTCTTTGATGCTGCTAGGGATTTCGACGGCAGGCGGGTTCTTCGTAGTCCCACTTTACGCCTTCCTCACCACTCGATGTGAACACGATGCGGCCTCGCGGACGATTGCCGCAAACAACGTCGTGAATTCCGTGTCGATGGTAATTGGGTCTTTGATTGCGATGGCACTTAGCTTTATCGGGGTTCCAAGCGCAGAACAATTGCTGCTCGCCGCCGCTATGACAGTGGTCTCAGCTTGGCTCGGATACCTGCTTTTCAAAGCCGAAAAAGAGGCAAAAGCCCTCGCCCCTCAAGCTGTCGAATAATCAGACAATAAAGGCGAGGATCGCCGCTGTTGCCGCAACATAGGTTGTTGCCGCACCGCGCACGTCATCTTTCGTCAATTGCCACAGCGCTTCTGCCGGGATGTCGTGCAGATCTTCGCGCACATGGGCGGGAAGCGTCGCGCGGAAAGGATGATTGGCCTGCTCATCGGTGAGGACGAGCGCCCTGCGGCCTTCCGAGAACCGCGGATTGGCAGCCGGCGCGAGTGTTTTGGCGCCTTCTGGATCGCGAGTGGGGCGAATGCGAACTTGGGTAAGACTTGCAAAAGACATGAGCGTAATCTTAAGACTTTTTTAACGATTGCCCAGCCCGGTTCGCGGCCATGTTGCACAGCGGGACAGTTAGCCCCGCCCTTAACCGCGTTGATTGACCATGCCCGCCTCGCTAAGCGCTAGGACGCAAGGGAGAGCGCGCCATTATGACAATGCAAAACACCAAACGGGCAGGCGATTTGCTGGTCGAATGTCTGGCAACACAAGGGACCGACCGGGTTTTTACCGTGCCGGGGGAGAGCTTTCTCGCGGTGCTCGATGCGCTGCATGATGCCGGCGGCATTGATACTGTGACTGTGCGCCAGGAAGGCGGCGCGGCCTTTATGGCGTGCGCGGACGGCGCGCTGAGCGCAGGCGAAACGCTGCGGCCCGGCATTGCCTTTGTCACACGCGGACCCGGCGCGACCAATGCGAGCATCGGCGTGCATGTGGCGCATCAGGATTCCCAGCCGATGATCCTGTTTGTCGGCGATGTCGCGCGCGATATGCGGGATCGCGAAGGGTTTCAGGAGATCGACTTTCCCGCTTTCTTTGGCCCCATTTCCAAATGGGCGGCGCGCATTGATGATCCGCGGCGCATTCCTGAATATATCGCGCGCGCTTACTCGGTTGCCATTTCCGGGCGGCCCGGCCCTGTCGTGCTTGCCCTGCCCGAAGATATGCTTTGCGATGAAGTGCCAGCTGACCTTGCCCCGCGCCCCGCGGTCACTCGCCCTGCCCAGGCCGTTTGCCCGGATGCCATGCAGGCGATGTTCGCGATGATCGCCGATGCGGCCAGCCCTGTTGCAATCATTGGCGGGGCAGGCTGGAACGCGAAAGCGCGCGATCATTTTGAAAGCTTTGCCGAGAAGATCGGCCTGCCGGTTGCGACTGCTTTTCGCCGGCAGGATGCGATTGCGCCGTCTTCACCTGTCTATGCCGGCAATCTGGGATATGGCCCCAATCCCAAACTGGTGGCCCGCGTGAAAGATGCTGACCTGATCCTTGCCGTGGGTGCGCGCTTGGGCGAGGCGACCACCGATGGATACACCGTCCCTGCGCCCAAAACCGGCGCCGCTGCCGCAAATCAAAAGCTGATCCACATCCACCCTGACCCCGATGAACTCGGCAGCGTCTACCCCGCCGACCTTGCCATGGCATGCAGCATGGATGAATTTGCCGAGGCCGCCAGCCTGTGGGACGATGCCAGCATCATCCCCTTTGATGCAGGCGCGAGCGCGCACCGCGAATGGCAGCAATGGGCCACTTATTCAGCCAGAAGCGAAAATCCGCCAGCACTCGACATGGCAGCCTGCGTCACAGCGATGCGAGAGGCCTTGCCGCTGGACACCATCATCTGCAACGGAGCGGGCAATTTCGCCGGATGGTGGCACCGGTATTGGCGTTATCAAGGTCACCCCACTCAGCTTGCTCCCACATCAGGCGCGATGGGGTACGGGGTGCCCGCCAGCATTGCAGCAGCGCTAAGATATCCGGACCGCACTGTGGTAGCGGTCGCAGGCGATGGCGATTTTCTGATGAACGGTCAGGAATTGGCGACCGCTGCTCAATATGGCGCAAACCTGCTGGTGCTGGTGGTCGATAACGGAGCTTACGGCACCATCCGCATGCATCAGGAGCGCGATTATCCCGCGCGCGTTTCTGCCACCCAGCTGAGCAATCCCGATTTTGCAGCGCTCGGCGCAGCCTTTGGCGGGTGGTCCGCTGCGGTTTCGACCACGGCCGAATTCGAAGCGGCCCTGGCCCAAGCGACTGCCAAAAAGGGCCTCCGCCTGATCCACCTAAAGATTGATGTCGAACAGCTCGCCGCCAGCGGAGCGACCATTTCAGGGCTTCGAGCGCGCGAATAGGCCCCTTCGTCAACCCCCTGCCTCAATCCTCTGCCATTTTGCAGATGATCTCCCATTCCTCCGGCGTGATTTTCGCAACCGATAGCCGCGATAATCGCACCAGTTCGCAATTGGCCAGTTCGGGCACCGCCTTTATCTGTTTCAAAGTCACCGGATTATCAAACTTGCGGCTAGGCTTGATCTTCACCGCATCCCATTTGCCGGTTTCATCGGTGGGGTCCATAATGCCGGACACCGAAACCTTTGCGATGCCAACAATTTCCAGCCCTTCGCGTGAATGGTAGAAGAACGCCTCATCCCCCACTTCCATTGCGCGCAGGTTCAGCTTTGCCGAATGGTTGCGCACCCCGTCCCACGTGCCCTCTGCTTCCTCAACCAGATCATCCCAGCTGTATTTGAACGGCTCGGATTTCATCAGCCAGTAATTGGGGCGAGTATTGGCCACACCTAACCTCCTAATTCATTGATCGCGGCAGTAAGTCTGTAGATGTTCTGCTTAAACGCGCAGCGCAAAGATCGCCACCCTTAGGCAACCCCTTCGCCGCGTTAGTGAGCTGTTAACACTTTATTTATCACATCCACCTAGTTGTTTCATATTGATAAGGGCAGCAAATGGGGACCGCGCTTCACCTGAAGCATGGTAGTGCAAATAGTGGCAACCAAACACGCATCTGACCGTCTGAGCATCGCCAATCGCGATATCGTCGCACTAGGCATTGCTACGGCTGCGATAATTCTGTTCGTCGGCACAGGCGGATCGGTGTTGCCCAGTGTGGTTGCGGCCCTTTTGGCTGGCGGAGAAGGCCCCGATTTCCTGCTCGTCAACGCTCTTCTTTTGAATGTCGCGCTGATCATCTTTGGCTGGCGGCGTTATCGCCAGCTGACCATGGAAATCCGTGAACGCGAAGATGCCGAAGACCGCGCGCGCCGCTTGGCCGAAATCGACCCGCTGACCGGATGCCTCAATCGCCGCAGCATGGCCGAAGCCACGTTGGAGACCAAAGAAATCGCGAATGATCGCGGTTTGGGCATTGCCTATGCGATGGTCGACATCGACAACTTCAAAAAAATAAACGACATTCATGGCCATATGGCAGGCGATCAATTGCTGATGGCTTTAACCAAGCGGCTGAAAGAACTGCTGCCAGCAGACACCCCGCTGGCGCGTCTGGGCGGCGATGAATTTGCTTTTGCCGTGCCGTTTGACAAAACGCAGCAGGACCGCGTCGATGATCTGGTCATCCGTTTGTTCGAAAAACTGGCCACGCCGTTTGAACTGAACACCATCACTGCCCATGCGACGATCTCCATCGGGCTTGCGCATGAATTTGATGCTCTGGTGAAAGACCCGCAGGAAAGCGAATGCGATCGGCTGATGCACATGGCGGACATCGCCATGTATCACGCAAAGAAAGAAGGCAAAAACCGGTTCTGCTGGTTTGAACCTTCGATGGAAAATGAACTGCGTTTTCGCAACCAGTTGGAAACGGGCATCCGCGCCGGATTGAAACGCGACGAATTCGTCCCCTATTACGAACAGCAGGTTGATCTGGAAACGGGTACGCTGGTCGGGTTTGAAGTGCTGGCGCGCTGGCAATCGCCCGAACTGGGCTTGATGAGCCCAGAATTGTTCATCCCCATCGCCGAGGAAATTGGCGTTATCAATGAATTGTCCGATGTGCTGATGCGCAAGGCATTTGCCGATGCGCGCCATTGGGATCCTTCGATTTCGATTTCGGTCAATATCTCGCCTGTGCAATTGCGCGATCCGTGGTTTGCGCAAAAACTGCTCAAAACCTTGGTCGAATGCGATTTTCCCCCGCAGCGCCTTGAAATCGAAATCACCGAAAGCTGTCTGCACGATAACATCGCCATGGTGCGTTCGATGATTACCAGCCTCCGCAATCAGGGCGTGCGTGTCAGCCTTGATGATTTTGGCACCGGCTATGCCAGCCTTGAACAATTGCAAAGCCTGCCGTTTGACCGTTTGAAAATTGACCGCTCTTTCATCCGCGATCTGACCAATTCTTCCAGCAACACCACCGTGGTTGATGCGATTGTGGCGCTGGGCAATGGATTGGGCATGCCGATCACCGCCGAAGGGATCGAGGATCAGGCGACGCTGGACGCGCTCAAAAGCAAAGGCGGGTTTAAAGGGCAAGGCTATCTGTATGGTCAGCCTGAAAGCGCGCTGGATGTGTGCAAGCGGCTGGGCCAATCGGGCCAATTGCTGGTCAATGCCGCGCCTGAAGATCTTGAAATCACTGCCGCGCCTGCCTCCTCTGACGAAGAGGCCGACATCGCAGACCTGCGCCAAGAACACCGCCCCGATTGGCGCCGCACCGCGAGCCAATAAAGCGCCTGTTAGGGCCCCCCGCTACATCGCCCAATAAATCACGGCACCGCACAAGACTGGACGATTGCCTTTGCCATGCATAAATGCGCTGGCAAGACCATGCGCATTCCCTTCATCAAGATGCACGGGCTTGGCAATGATTTCGTCGTGCTTGACGGGCGCGGTGAGGCATTGCCCGCCATGACTGCAACCGCCGCGCGCGCGCTGGCTGACAGGCGTACCGGTGTGGGCTGCGATCAGGTGATTGTGCTTGAACTGTCGGACACTGCCGATTTCCGCATGCGGATATTCAATTCAGATGGCAGCGAAGTGGAAGCCTGCGGCAATGCTGCGCGCGCTGTGGCGATCCTGCACGGCGAACCTGCGCGCGTTGAAACGGGCGGAGGGGTCATTGCTCTCACCCCGTCTGAAGCCGGTGCGAGCGTCGATATGGGCGTGCCCCGGTTCGATTGGGATGCGATCCCGCTTGCCTTCCCGATGGACACTGCCGCCATGCCGCTTGCCTGGGGCGAAGGAGGCGCAATGCTTGAAGCGCCCATGGCGGTAAACGTCGGCAATCCGCATGCCGTATTTGTGGTGGATGATGCCGACGGGGTCGATCTCGCCGCAATCGGCCCTGTGATAGAGACCGATGCCGCATTTACCCAAGGGGTTAACGTTAACGTTTTAAGCCTTGCTGGCGGCAATCATATCAAACTGCATGTGTGGGAACGCGGCGCAGGGCTGACCCGCGCGTGCGGCACAGGTGCATGCGCGAGCGCCGCCGTCGCCATTGCCAAAGGTATCGTGCAAAGCCCGGTGACCGTCACTCTGCCCGGCGGCGATCTGGTGATTGAGTGGGAACGCGGCGGCTCCATCACCATGAAAGGCCCCGCGGCAGAGGCGTTTCGCGGCACTATCGAATGGGATGATTACGCATGAACGCGCCTCCCCGTACTGCCACCCCTCAGCCAGCGCCTTCTCGCCCAGCAACGTCACGCGCCGAAGTCATCAATCTGGGCTGCCGATTGAACACAGCCGAAGCCGAACGCATGCGCGCCATGCTCGCCAAGGAAAGCGATCTGGTGGTCGTCAATTCGTGCGCGGTCACATCAGAAGCAGTGCGCCAGACGCGTCAGGCCATCCGCAAAGCCCGGCGCGAACGCCCCGGTGCGCGCCTGATCGTCACCGGCTGCGCCGCCGATATTGAGCGCAACGCTTTGGGCGCGATGGACGAGGTCGATGGGCTGGTTGCCAATGCGGCAAAGCTTGATCCGCGCAGTTTTAACATCGCGGCGGAAAAGGCTCCGTTGGCCCCTACAAAAACGCGCGCCTTTATCGCGGTGCAGAATGGCTGCGATCATACCTGCACGTTCTGCGTGATCCCTCAAGGGCGCGGGAAGAGCCGATCTTTGAGTGTGGCCGAGGTGCTGGAGCAGGTGGAACAGCACCTTGATTTAGGGGCTAAGGAAATTGTCCTAACGGGTGTTGATCTTACAAGTTGGGGACATGATATTTCCAACACGCCTGTTCTGGGCGACCTTGTGTCCTCTATCCTGAATGTACTTAGCCAACGAGCAAGGTTGCGCCTGTCATCCATGGACGGGATCGAAATTGATCCGCTGCTCGAAGATCTGATCGTCTCAGAACAGCGGGTAATGCCGCATATTCACCTTTCCTTGCAGCACGGCGCAGACCTGATCTTAAAGCGCATGAAACGCCGCCATTTGCGCCAAGATGCAGTGCGATTGGTTGACCGGTTAAAAGCGCGCCGGCCCGATATCGCAGTGGGGGCAGATCTGATGGCAGGCTTTCCAACCGAAAGCGGTGAGCACCACGGCGAAAACCTCTCAATCATCCGCGAGCTTGATATCGTCCACGGCCACGTTTTCCCCTTCTCTCCCCGCCCCGGAACACCCGCTGCGCGCATGCCGCAATTGGACCGTTCGGTAATCAAAAGCCGCGCAGGCGAATTGCGCGCCGCCATCGCCGATATCCGGGCGGACTGGCTGTTTTCCCATGTGGGCAATTCGCAAAGCGTCCTCGCCGAACGCGATGGCACAGGCTATGCGCCGGACTATGCAAGAATTGCTTTGCCCCCCGAAACGCCCGCAGGCTCCATCGTGAACGTCACGCCAACCCGTATTGAACAAGGGCTGCTGCGATGAGCGAGGCACCTGCTGGATGGAGCGACAAGCTGCTTGGCGGCTTTCGCAAGACGTCGGAACGCCTTGGCGAAAATCTGTCAGGCCTGGCTGGCGGCGGCAAATTATCAGATGACGAGCTCGACAATATCGAAGACGCGCTCATCATCTCGGACCTCGGCCCGGCTGCGGCAAGCCGTATCCGTGCCAAGCTGGCCGAGAAGCGTTTTGGCAGCGCGATCACCGAAACCGAGCTTAAAGAGGCGGTAGCTGAAGAAATCGCAGAAATCCTGCGCCCGGTGGCAAAACCGTTGGAAGTCAACGCTTTCCCAAGGCCCCAGGTCATCCTTGTGATCGGGGTCAATGGCTCGGGCAAAACCACCACCATCGCAAAGCTCGCCCATCTGTTTATGGAAGACGATTACGGCGTGCTGCTTGCCGCTGGCGACACATTCCGCGCTGCGGCCATTGGCCAATTGGCAACCTGGGCAGAGCGGGCCGGCGTCGATATTGTTAAAGGGCCGGAAGGCGGCGATCCGGCATCCATCGTGTTCGATGCGGTAAAGCAAGCCACCAATACCGGGATTGATGCACTGGTGGTCGACACCGCAGGCCGCCTTCAGAACAAAGCCGAGCTGATGGACGAGCTGGCGAAAATCCGCCGCGTTCTTGGCCGATTGAACGAGGCCGCGCCGCATGATGTGGTGCTGGTTCTGGATGCTACTAATGGACAAAACGCATTGAGCCAGATTGATGTCTTCAAGGAAGTCGCAGGGGTCACTGGCCTCATCATGACCAAGCTTGACGGGACCGCTCGCGGCGGTGTGCTTGTCGCAGCGGCTGAGCAATATGGCCTGCCGATCCACGCGATCGGCGTGGGAGAGAAAATGGAAGATTTGCGCCCCTTCGATCCCGATCTTGTTGCGCGTGTCATCGCTGGGGTCGCGTGATGTCTGAACCGCAAACCGATAAAGCTGCGGAGAAAAAGCCGGCTTCGGGATGGCTGAATGTCGTCATCGATTACGGGCCCTTGCTTGTGTTCCTTGGGGTTTATCGCTGGAATGCGCCTGATGATCCGAACCCGGCGGGCGAGCTGGTCGCGATAATTTCCGGGACAATTGCTTTTATGGTCGCCGCTGTCGCCGCATTGATCGCAAGCCGCACACTGCTCGGCAAAATCTCGCCCATGCTGTGGTTTTCGACCGCACTGATTGTCGGATTTGGCGCACTCACCATTCTGTTTGGCGATCCTGTCTTTGTGCAGCTTAAGCCGACCATCATTTACAGCGTGTTCGGCGTGGCATTGCTCGCTGGATATACGATGGGCCGACCGCTGCTGAAAATCCTGCTGGAGGCGGCCTTTGAGGGGCTTTCGGACGAAGGCTGGCTGAAACTGTCGCGCAATTGGGGTGTGTTTTTCCTTTTGTTGGCCGGCTTGAACGAGGGTCTACGCGCGTTTCTTTCATTTGAGGGCTGGCTATGGGCAAAGCTGTGGGTGTTTCTGCCGCTATCGTTCCTCTTCACCTTCTCGCAGATCCCAATGCTTCTCAAATACGGGCTGGATGTTGGCGGCGATGATGAAAGCGACAAACCCCAAAGCGCAGACGACAAACCTGCCTGAATAAACCCTAGAAACAACAACGCCCGGCACTCTCACGAGCGCCGGGCGTGTTGAACAAGTGTCTAGCCGCAAGGGACCAAGGAGCGCGCGTGCTTAAGCGGCGTGGTATTCCCAACCGCTGCCAGCAAGCTCGCAATTCATATAGAGATCGCGGCGCGCGCGTTCAGCGCGGACGGCCTGCAAAACCTCTTCTTGGTTGTCGACGGACCGGCGTGAACCGAAATCCAGATACCCTCTGTGCCCTAATTGAGCTTCGCGATGACCCGAGGTGTAAACGCGACGTGCTGTCATGATCTCGCCCCTATTGGAAGTTGATCTTTTTACTACTTCGTGATTCTGTGTTGATGCAACTGCATATCATGTAACTTGCTGTTTCAGGAAATGTCCTGTGTGGAAAAGACCACATCGGGACATTCACTTGTTAAATATTACCGCAAATCGGAAACATCCGACTGAGTTATAGCTAGCATGGATGCCCGGTTATGCGGATTGTATGGAGCCGTCACTTATGAATGCGCATTGCAAATAAAGCTGTGAACAAGCGCCCCGCGCGTGTCAGATTTCGACTTGACTGCCCAATTCGACAACACGGTTTGTCGGCAATTTGAAAAAGTCCATCGCATTGGCCGCATTGCGCAACATCCATGCGAATATCTTCTCGCGCCAGATTGGCATGCCCGGCTTGTCTGATGCCAGTAATGTCTGACGCGACAGGAAGAAGCTGGTTTGCATCATATCAAACTCGCCGCCGCACCGCTCCATATGCCTCAGGCCAAGCGGAACATTGGTTTCTTCCATAAAGCCATAATGCAGCACAGCGCGGTAGAACCCGTCGCCCATATCGGTGTATTCGCACCTTTTCTCCGGATCGACATAGGGCACATCCTGAATATCAACCGTGAGGATCACGACACGTTCGTGCAGCACCTTGTTGTGCTTGATGTTGTGAAGCAGCGCCGAAGGCACGCCTGAGCTTTGGCTGGCCATAAAAATCGCGGTGCCCGGTACGCGCAATGCAGAGTTCTTTGCAGACTTAGCGAAAATCTCGATCGGCAGCGCATGCTCTGACATATTGGCGCGCATAAGCTTTCGCCCGCGCGCCCATGTGGTGAGCAAAAGAAACGCGATAAAGCCGATCATAAGCGGGAACCATCCGCCATCGGGCACCTTTGTCAGGTTGGCAGCGAAATATGCGCCATCGACGATCAGGAACAGGACGACGATGGGTGCAGCATACCACCATTTCCACTTCCACACGCCCACAAACAACACGCCCATCAACAAGGTGTCGATGGTAACAGCGCCCGTCACTGCGATCCCGTAAGCGCTGGCGAGGTTGGAAGAGTTCTGGAACGTCAAAACCAGGATAATGACGGCGACCATCAACGCCCAATTGACCACTGGGATATAGATCTGCCCGCCCTCAGTTTCAGACGTATGCCTGATCGACAGCCGCGGAATGTATCCCATCTGAATCGCCTGATGCGTGATCGAGAACGCGCCCGAGATCACGGCCTGACTGGCGATGAAAGTGGCAACCGTTGCGAGCAAAACCAGAGGCAAACGCCATTCCTCGCTAGCCAGAAAGAAAAACGGTGACTGGATGGCAGCCGCCGCCGCTTCGGGCGGCATGCCTATAATCATGGCCCCTTGGCCAAAGTAATTGAGCAGCAGGCATGGCATCACAAAGCCAAACCAGGACAGACGCATCGGCCCTCGCCCGAAATGGCCCATGTCCGAATACAGCGCCTCAGACCCTGTCACCGCAAGCACGACGCTGCCCATCGCCAGGAACGCGAGCCAGCCGTCCAGCACAAAAAAGTTGACCGCGTGATAGGGGTTCAGCGCCCACAAAATCTCGGGCATCTGAACGATCTGCCAAGCGCCCAGAGAGGCAATCACACAGAAATACACAATCATCACAGGCGCAAACAGAGCGCCCACTTTGGCTGTCCCGCGCTTTTGCAGCAGGAACAGGCACACGAGCAGGACGAGCGCAATCGGGATGACATAACGTTGCAGCCCCGCATCCACCACTGTCAGCCCTTCAACGGCAGACAGCACCGAAATGGCAGGCGTGATCATGCTATCGCCATAAAACAGCGATGTCGCAAACACGCCCAGAAGCACGGCGACCCAGCCATATTTCGACTTTGAAATGCTGCGCGAAATCAGCGCCACCAAAGCGAGCGAGCCGCCCTGCCCTTTGTTATCGGCGCGCATCAGGATCGTGACATACTGGATCGCGACGACCAAAGTCATCGACCAGAAGATCAAACTGATAACGCCAAGCACATGGGGTGTATCGACAGCCAGAGGGTGCGGTCCAACGAAGGTTTCGCGAAACGCGTAAAGCGGACTTGTCCCGATATCGCCGAACACAATACCAATCGCGCCGACCGCGAGCGCGCCCTTCGACGCGCTGTGCCCTTTGCCCCCTACGGGAGGTTGGTGTGCGGGAGCCGTGGCTTCGCTCATTTCAATGCGGTATTCCCATTGCGAGGGATTGATCCCCGAAAGGCCGCGCGCCTAGCACTGCGCGGCTACACTCGCAACACCAGCTCAAGGCTGCGTCTCAGCCTGCTGCGCGGCTTCTGGGCGGTTTTGCTGCAGCATCGGCGCGTTCGCGATCATCTGATCGAGACCGGCGATGCGCTGTTCCAGTTCGGGCCGCCAGGGCGCATCTTCGGGCGAACGCAAAAGCAATTCGCCCCAAACAGCACGCGCCTCGCGTATCTCTCCGGTTTGCAAGTATGATATGCCAAGAAAGAAATCCGCTCCCGGATTGGCAGGATTGATCGCGCGCGCACGGTCATACGCATAGAGCGCCGCAGGCGTGACCACTCCATCGGCATGCCCGGTGAGCGACATGGCCAAAGCCAGCCATCCTTCGAGATGATCGGGATTATCGCTCAGACCTTTGCGCAACAGCCCGGCTGCATCGCCAAATTGCCCGCGCCGCGCGAATGCATCCGACGTGATCAGATACGAAGGTTTCGGCTGCACCGGATCAAACAATTGCATGCGCGCCTCGACCATGCCTTCGCCCGAACCTGAAGGAGCCGTCACTGGCGACTTGGGGGAAGACGCCTGCTGCGGCGCGCCTTGCCAGGCATAACCCGCCAGCCCCAGTGACAAGGCAGCAGCAAACAGCGCCCAGCTTTGCCGTGGCAGCTTCAAAGCGAAAGCAGCAAAAGCAAAGGTCGCGAGCGCCAGTGCCAACACGGAAAACCAGCCGATCACTCGCTCACCTGCGCAGTTTTGGCCTGACGCCTCAATCGCCGCCACAGGACCAGTGTGACGATCAGGAAGACAAGCACCGGCACGGCAAATAATGGCCATGTCGTCTGGCTGATTTTCGGGGTGTAGCTGACATAATCACCATACCGATCAATCAACCAGCTGCGCACTTCGTCAGGCGATTGGCCTTCCAGCAGTCGCACACGAACCTGATGGCGCATATCTCCTGCCATGGGCGCATCGCTGTCAGCTATCGATTGCGATTGACAGGTGAGGCAGCGCAAAGTGTGCATCAAAGCGGTCGCTTCCGCCTCGAGCGCGGCATCCTCCAATTGCACATTGGCATAGGGCGCAGGCGGCGCATTGTCCTGCGCATGAAGCGGGACTGCGGCAAGCAGCAGCCACATGACCAGTGCGCGCATCACTTCGCTTTTTCCAGCATTTCGAGCAGCATCGGCACATGCTCTTTACGGATATCGCCGATATGCTGATAGCGGATCACGCCCTCACCATCGATCACATAAGTTTCGGGCAGCCCCGATGAGCCAAGCTCAAACTGGATCGCCGATATTTCGTCATGTCCTATTGCGATATAGGGGTTACCGTGCGCGTCAAGGAACGCGGCCACGTCTTCAGGCGTGTCGCGCATGGCTATGCCGATAATCGGAGCGCCTGCCTCTTTTAACGCTTCCAATTGCGGCGCTTCGGCGATGCATGGCGGGCACCAGCTGGCCCATAGGTTGAGAAGACGCGGTTCGCCTTGTCCGAAATCTGCACTTGATGCGCCTTTCACCCCGTCTGTAGCAGGCGGCAGATCAAATTCGGGCAGAGGCTTGGCGATCATCTGCGAGGGGATCGTGTCGTCCTTTACCTGAGTGAGCATATAGCCCCCCAGCCCTGCGATGAATGCGAACAGCCCTAGCGGTATCAAATAGATGAGGCGCATTATTCAGCTGGCTCCTGCCGGACCGTATGCGCCAATGCGGCCCGCGCTTCGGCCTCATCCTCGCGCTGTTCTTCGCGGCGGCGAACAGTGTGGCGGCGGCGCAAATCATCGCGCAGGCGGCCAATCATCGCAAGCATTCCGCCCAGCCCAATCAGCAATCCGCCATACCAAATAAATGTCACAAACGGTTTCCACCAGACGCGCAATTGCCAGCGTTCCGCGCCCGTTTCATCGGCTCCGACACTTTCACCCAGAACGGCGTAAAGCTGCCCGTCCCAGCGGGTAAGCAGCGCACTTTCGCTTGTCGCCATGGCGGGTGACCAGAAGTTTCGCGCTTGCGGAGACAGCACCACCGGATCGCCGCCGCGGCTGACCGAAAGGCGCGCTTCCATCGCAGTCCAATTGGGGCCTGCCACAGCATCAACGCTGTTCAACGTCACATCCCAATCGCCAATTTGCGCCGTCTCGCCAGCAGTAACCGCGGCAAGCTTTTCCTGAGTGAAAGCGCTTTCCGAGGCCATCCCGAACAAAGCAACCGCCACGCCAAAATGCGCGCACACCATACCCCACACGGCCACAGGAGTGCGGGCAAGTTTTCGCCCGCGCAGCGGTAAAAACGCGGCCAAGGCCAGCGCAAAAGCCAAGCCTAAACCCAGCAGAGCCAGCACGCTGACATCAGCCATGACGCCGAAAATCACCAACCCCGCAATCAGCACCGCAGCGAGCAGTATCAGCTCACGGTTGATGCGCGCAGCCTTGTCCTGTTTCCACCTGAGCAATGGCCCAACTGCCATCACAAGCAGCATCGGGATCGCAAACATTGCCCCTGCGGGATTGAAATAGGGCGGCCCAACCGAAACCCGCACATCGAACGCCTCGGTCAACAAAGGATACAGCGTGCCGAGCAGGACAATCGCAAGAATCGCCGTCAGCATCACATTGTTGAAAACAAGCGCGCCTTCGCGGCTGTTCACGGCGAAAGTCTTGCCTTCCGCAACAGCGCCTGCACGCATCGCAAAAATGGCCAGTGCGCCGCCGATATACAGCAGCAACAGAATAAGGATGAATGTGCCGCGCTCTGGATCAACAGCAAATGCGTGAACGCTGGTCAGAACGCCGGAACGCACCAGGAATGTGCCTAGCATCGACATGGAAAAGGCCAGCACGCCCAGCATAATCGTCCAAGTGCGCAGTGCATCGCGCGCTGCCAGCACGCTCACCGAATGCATTAACGCGGTTGCTGCCAGCCAAGGCATAAGCGATGAATTTTCAACCGGATCCCAGAACCACCAGCCGCCCCAGCCCAGCTCGTAATAGGCCCAGTAAGAGCCCGCCGTAATGCCCAGCGTCAAAAAGACCCAGGCTCCCAACACCCATGGCCGCATGACGCGCGCAAATTCGGGCGTGACTTGCCGTGTGATAAGCGCGCCCATCGCAAGGCTGAATGCCACCGACAGCCCGACATAACCGACGTAAAGCGTGGGCGGATGCAGCGCGAGGCCGATATCTTGCAGCAGCGGGTTCAGCCCGATGCCTTCCGCCGCTGGTACAGGAAGCCGCTGAAAGGGGTTGGATGAGCCAATCAAAAACGCATAAAATCCCAGCGCGACGAACCCCTGCACTGCAAGCGCGGCCTGCATCGTTCGTTCTGGCAAGCGCCGCTCAAGCCCCGCGAGCAGACCGCCCGAAAGCGCCAACACCGCCACCCAAAGCAGCATCGAACCTTCGTGATTGCCCCAGGTTCCCGTGATTTTGTAAAGGTCAGGCTTGGCCGAATGCGAATTGGCGGCCACCAGTTTGACCGACAAATCGGTCACCGCGAACGCATACAGCAATGCCGCAAATGCCAGCACTGCCAGCGCCGCCTGAACCACAGCCGCAGGACGCGCAAAATCCGCCATAGGCCCGGCTTGTCCTTCGGAAACTTCGCGCATGGAAAGCGCGCCTGCGACCATTTGCAGAACCGAAAGCGCTGCGGCGAGCCACAAGGCGGCAAGACCTATTTCAGGGATCATGGTGCCGCTTTACCCGCCCTAATCCAAACCAACCGCAGTATCAGCGGCGGCTTGCGCAGCCTCATGGCTTTCCAGCCCTTCAAGTTCGCGGGGCACGTAGTTTTCATCGTGTTTGGCCAAAAGGTTGCTGGCAACAAAAACACCGTCTTCTGCGAGGGAGCCCTCTGCGATCACGCCTGACCCTTCGACGAATAGATCTGGCAGGATGCCGGTGTAACGCACTTTGACGAGGTCAGGCGTATTGCCGGAAACAGCAAATTCCACCGTCACGCCATCGTCCAGCCGGGTCAGCGTTTCGGGCGCAACCATCCCGCCCAGCCGCACCGCGCGTCCCACTTCGGGCGGATCATCGACCATTTGTTCCGGCAGATAAAAGAAATTCGCCTGATTGGGCAAAGCCCACGCCGCCAAGAACCCCGCCCCCAAAATCGCGAGCGCAGCGATAACGACCAGAACAAGCCTTTGGTGCTTTGCTTTGATCGGTCCGTTTGCCGAAGCGTTAGGATCGGTCATCGGCGTTTCACCTCATCGCGGCGCTTTTCTGCGCGGCGCATTGCGATCCAGCTGAGGCCGATGAGCAAAACGAGCGCGCCAATCCCAACACCATATGCGCCGATGATGTAGGGCCAATGATCGAGGCTTTCGCGCATCACACATTCTCCATTGCGGGGCGCGCGGCGGTGGGTGCAGGTTCATCATCCAGAGCCCGGCGGCGCAAGCGCGCCTCGACCTGCTGCTCAGCAATGAGAGTTCGCATTCGCATCAGCACGGTGGCCCCAAACAAAAGCGAAAACCCGATGACCGCAGCCATCAGCGGCACGAGATAATCCGCGCTCATCGACGCTTTGCCAGCGGTGATCGACGGGGGCTGATGGAGCGAATTCCACCACACCACGCTGCGATTGATGATCGGGATATTGATCGCGCCCACTAGGCCGAAAATGGCCGCTATCTTGTCAGAGCCGCCATCGCGAACGCTGGCCTGCGACAGCGCGATATAGCCCATGTAAAGGAACAGCAGCACCAGCATGCTCGTCAAGCGTCCATCCCATTCCCACCACGTGCCCCATGTCGGCCTGCCCCAGATCGACCCGGTTGCAAGACAAATCGCGCAAAACACCATTCCCGGCACCGCAATCGCGCGCGCCGCAATGGCTGCGAGAGGATGTTTCCAGATCAGCAAAGCCGCACTGGATAAAGCGATGCCAGTCCAGCCGCCCATGCCCAGCCATGCCGCAGGCACATGGATAAAAATGATGCGCACGCTTTCGCCCTGCAACGCTTCGGCAGGGGCAAAAAACAGGCCCCAGATCATCGCCCCAACAGCAAGCGCAAGCCCGCTCCACAGCAGCAGCGGCATAAGCCAATTGGCAAGCGTCAAAAAGCGCTTTGGGTTTGCGTAGATATGCACCTTGGATCTCTAACGCACGGCATTACTGTGTGTGCCCGGATGCGCCAAGGGGAAAGGCGGCGCAAATGATGCAAAACCGGGTGCATAAGAAGCCAGAGCGCTTCTCAATGGGCTTCAGCCGCGCCCGATCAGGTCTTGAGCCATCCGGTCCGCGACAATATCGGGCGACGTTTTCGACGCCTCGCTGGTATCCCAGATTTCGGTCAGTCGCTCTGGTATCTGCGAAATGCGCGCATACACGTCATCGAGCGAACATGAGGTGGCATCGCGCCGCCCAAGATATTCCATCGCGACAGAGATAATACCGCCTGCATTGATCACATAATCAGGCGCATACAGAATGCCGCGTTCAAACAATTTTGCCCCATGCCCGGCACGCGCGAGCTGATTGTTCGCGCCGCCTGCGATGATTGGGGTTTGCAAGGCTGCAATGCTCTCATCGTCAAATATCGCGCCCAATGCATTGGGGCTGAGCACATCGCACGGCGTGGTCAGGACCGTATCCGCTGAAACAACCTCTGCGCCAAGCTCTACCCCAAGCTCGGCAGCGCTTTCCTTGCGGATATCGGCCAATGTCAGTTTTGCCCCGTCAGCCGCCAGCAGACGCGCAACGCCCCCGCCAACACTGCCGGTGCCCTGCACCGCGACATGAACGCCTGCCATGGTGTCTTTGCCAAGCTTGTGCCGGACTGCCGCTTTGATCCCTTGATAGATACCTTGCGCGGTAAACGGGCCTGGATCGCCGCCTGCGGCCCCTTCCCCGTTTGCTGGTAGGCCAGAGACATGGGCGGTGCGCTTTGCCACTGCGACCATGTCTGCCTCGGAAATGCCAACATCTTCGGCCGTGACATAACGCCCGCCCAATCCCTCAACCGCATCGCCAAATGCGTCTAGCAATGCAGGGGTTTTGGTGCGCGCATCATCCGCCAGAATGACAGCTTTACCTCCGCCCATTGGCAAACCAGCCATCGCGTTTTTGTAACTCATCCCCCGCGACAATCGCAGCGCATCGCGCAGGCCATCTTTGGGATCAGCGTAATGCCAAAAACGGGTTCCGCCAGCACCGGGGCCAAGATGGGTCGAATGCAGCGCAATAATGGCTGTCAGGCCAGACTTTGCATCGCGCACAAAGTGCACCAATTCGTGATCGTCAAAATCAGGCTCAGTCCAGAAAGCGGTCATGCGCGAAGTGCCTCATATCTCAGCGCGACTTCGATAAAGCAGGTGGGGCGACCGACGGGACTTGAACCCGCAACCTCCGGCATCACAAGCCGGCATTCTAACCAATTGAACTACGGTCGCCACATGCCTTTGCTGATTTCGAAGACCTTCACTGAAGATCAATCCCGTCAGCATTCGCGCAAGAGCGGCGGTTTACGCCCACTGCCACGCCCGTCAAGACCATGCTATCCGGGCGCGAGCGTGTTGCACAAAGCGCTTTTCAAGGGAAGGGAAAACTTACCTCAAGCGACCTTGCGCGCAATTTTATGTCGCATGCCCACTTACCCTTGCTTCAGCCTGAGACGATTTTACAGATGAAGCGATGGACCCACTTGCCGAATCTGTCCCGCAATCCATGACCGCGCACGCCGATGCTGGCCTGCAGCGCCTGCCCAGCCCCAAGGCGCAGATTTTCCAGATCAAGAACTTTGTCGATACGCCGCTGTGCGAGCAGCTGATCGCGCTGATCGAAAAAGATCGCCGCCCTTCCACGATTGCCGATCACAATGGCGACAATTATTTCCGCACCAGCGAAACCTGCGATCTTGCCGCTGAAGATCCTGCAGTGGCGCAAATCGAAGCCAGACTTACCGCTTTAAGCGGCCTCGACCCCGCTTTTGGAGAACCCTTGCAAGGGCAAAGGTACGATGTGGGTCAAGAATTTAAGGCCCACACCGACTATTTCACTCCGGGCGGCGCCGATTTTGACAAGTTTTGCTCAGTTGCGGGCAATAGAACCTGGACCTTCATGATCTACCTCAATGCAGTCGAGGCAGGCGGGGCCACCCGTTTCAAGGCTTTGTCAAAAACATTTCAGCCCGAGCAGGGAAAGCTGGTGTGCTGGAACAACAAACGCCCCGATGGCAGCGTTAATCCAGCGACTTTGCATCACGGAATGAAAGTGCGCAAAGGGCTGAAATACGTCATCACCAAATGGTATCGCGAGCGCCCCTGGGGATAGCTTCAGGCCTATGCAGCGGCCTTGTCTCTTTAACCGCTTGCCGAGCACCAAGGGTCAATTGCAACGAATTCACTTGCTTTCAACCGGCGAGAGGCGCAGCTTCCATCCTGATAAAGTGACCTTGGTAGAGGGATCAACCATGGCAACCGAAGCATCAGATGCCCCCGCAATAAGCGGCAGCGTCGTGGCTGTTAGCCGCGATACCAGGCATCGATTCTCCAAACCAAAAGCGCGCAAAATCAGTGTGCTGGCTGGATTTGGGGTCGATGGGGATGCGCATGGCGGTCAGACCATCCAGCACCGCAGCCGATTGAAAGTGAACCCGAAAGCGCCCAATTTGCGGCAAGTGCATCTGATCCACCGCGAGCTGTTTGACGAATTGGGTTCGAAAGGTTTCACCATCCGCCCCGGCGATCTGGGCGAAAATATCACCACCAGCGGCGTTGATCTGCTCGATCTGGGCCGCGATACACTACTGAGGATTGGACCCGATGTGGTGCTTAGCGTAACCGGGCTGCGCAATCCGTGCGGGCAATTGAATACGTTTGAGCCGGGCCTGCTCAAACATCTTGCGATCAAAACGCGCACACGCCTAATCCGCAAGGCTGGCATTATGTGCGTCGCGCTAAAAGGCGGCACCGTCTCGCCTGGCGACACGATCACGATTGAACCGCCTGACGGAATGCACATCCCTCTCGACCGGGTTTAATGCCGCCGACTAATTGTGCTGCACGGTCAGGTTTAGTCCGACTGCGCCGGTCAAAATCATCGCGATAAACACATATTGCAGCGCGCTTAGCCGGTCATCAAAAGCAAAAATGCCAATGACGCTGACAGCGACAATCCCCACGCCTGACCAGATTGCATAGACGATACCCACCGGCAAAACCTTCATCGCCGGGGCAAGCGCCCAAAAGCACGCCGAATAGGCAAGGATGGACAGCGCCCCCCAATGCCATTTCTCAAACCCGTCAGACAGTTTGAGCAGGATGGTCCCTGTCACTTCCAACACAATCGCGATGCCAAGATAAATCCATGCGTTCATCCGTCGCAACTAGCGTAATGCGCCACGTCTGAAAACGATTTTGGCCGCACCGGTAGGTCCGGCACGGCCAAATCTGAATTATTCGCAAGCGCCGGAATGCGGCGCTGGTAAAGCTTATTTCTTGAGCGAAAGCCCGCCGAAACGCTTGTTAAAGGCTGCAACGCGGCCGCCTTCCTGGATTTGTTTCTGACCGCCAGTCCAGGCCGGGTGGCTGGTGGGATCAATATCAAGCGCCAGCGTATCCCCTTCGCTGCCCCAGGTGGAGCGCGTTTGGAATTCGGTGCCATCGGTCATCTTGACCGTAATCATGTGGTAATCGGGGTGACCTTCGGTCTTCATAATATCAGTCCTTGCTAGCTGGTGCCCGGTTCCGACCGGGTGAGCTGTGATGCGGGAAAGCGCGCCGATTAGGCTGCTTTGATCGAAATAGCAAGCCTGCGTGAACAGGCTGTTTTCCTACACTTGCTGCGCCCGTTAAAACAAAGCCAATCGGTTGAAATGGCGACGCCAGCCCGGCTGATTGGCAGCGCGCTTTTTAGCCGCGCAAAGTGAAAGATGAATAAGGTGACACACAGATTGGCGAAAAAGCGAAATTCTTATGGTTTTTCCGAATTTTGTGAAGGATCGCAACTTTTGCAAAACCCCTCCTCACCGGTCCATGTCTCACGCATGAGCCAGCGCGCACTCGATCAGTCTTTGGCCCCATCAGCCTTTGGGAGGATCGGCGATCATCGCAGTGAATTCGGTTTCGCAGCTCGTCTTGCCTTCGACGCTGGCTTTGCCTTTGAATTTGTAGATCGTGCGGCGCTGCTGAAGAAATTCAACCTCAAGATCGAGCAAACAGCCGGGTGTGACTGGAGAGCGAAACTTGGCGCTGTCAATGCCCATGAAAATCACAAGCTTGCCCGTGCCAGCCAGCTCAAGCGTCTCAATCCCAAGGATTGCTGCAGCCTGCGCCAAAGCCTCAATCTGCAAGACACCCGGCATGATCGGAGCGCCGGGGAAATGCCCCTGGAAGAACTCTTCATTCATGCTGACGGCTTTCACCGCATGAATGCGCTCTCCCAGCTCAATCGAGCGGACGCGGTCAACCAGCAAAAGCGGATAACGATGGGGCAGAGCCTTGAGGATCTTGTGGATGTCATAGTCCACAATCGACGGCTTGGGCGCTTGCGCGCTTGCGGTGTCGTCACTCATGCTCTGCCCCTTTGCTTGATCGCGCAGACCTTAGCGGCCCGACGGCGCTTCGGCTGCGCCTTGCTGCTGCTGCTGCTGCTGTTGTTCGCGAATAGAGCGAAGCAAAGCGCGGCGCTGGATTTCCTGGAAAATCTGCACCGAATTGGGACCAGGGCGCCAGCCGCTTGGCGGCACGATACCGACGGTTGGAACTTTGGCGTTCAGAGCAGTCACCACCAGCGGGGTAATATCAGCACCTTCAACTGCGTATTGCAGGCTGGCAGGATCAACCACCATCTGGATCTGGTTTTGGGTTGCAACTTCCTGCAAGGCCGCGGGATATTGGCCAAGCACCTGCTCAACAGCGTAAACGCGCGCTGCGGTAACCTGATCGTTGATAGCCGAGATCTCGGCTTGCAGCGTCTGGATTTGCGCGAAATTCGGGGCCGATTGCAACGCGTTGCTCTCAGTCTCACTAATCTCGCCATTGCCATCCGTATCGAACGGCTGGATCAGCGTTTGAAGCTCACCCTGCTTGGTCTGCGCGGTTTGGATTTGCGCGACATAGGTCTGATTGACCTGCGTATAGGCGTTTTGCAACGCGGTCGAACCTTGAACAGCGCGCGAGATGCTGGCGGTGCCGACTTTGCCTTCAACCTGAGCCGCGAGCGGGCTGGCCATCATTGTGGAAAGAGCGAGGCCTGCTGCTGCAAGCGATTTGGTAAGTTTAGTCATCAGAACTGGGTTCCTACGTTGAATGTAAATGTCTTGTCATCATCGCCTTCGACCTTACGAATGGTCTGGGCAAAATCGATCCGGAACGGCCCAAAAGGCGAGTTCCAGTTGACGCCGATACCGGCGGTTATGCGAGGGCTTGGCGAATTGCCCAAGAACACCTCACGAATTGCGCTGCCTTGGCGAATACTCGCAGTGTTTGCGGTCACCCCATCGGCCGCAATTGGATTGATCGTGGACATCCGGGTGAGCGTCGGTGTACCGTCAGTGTTAAACAGCAAGTCACCATTTGTGTCTGTTGCTTGAACAACCTCAAGAAACAGTGGATTGCCATCAGCATCAGTGAACTGGATGCCATTGGGGTTGTCTTGCAACACGGGCGCATCCGCACCCCACAGCGCGCCAACATCCATCCAGATCGATGGTCTAAGGCCAAGTTCGCGGGCACCTGTGCCAAGCGGAATTTCAAGCTCTGCACGCGCAAGGTAGAAATTGCGCCCGCCAAGGGCATCATCACGGATTTGATCGCGATCGGTGATGGTTGTCAGATTGCCATCCGCATCGGTTATGTAAGGCTGGGTCAAAATACGCGGGCCAACCCCGCGGATGTCAAAACCTCTAAACTGCGGCTCACCCAGGAAAAACCTGTCGGTCAGCAACACATCATCAACATCAACACCGTCAACGAACCGGTCGCGCAGAGGCACAATCGTGCCCCCTTCCGCAGATAGCGAGAATATGAAGCCCGAATTTGCGACGTTCCAGAACTGCTGCGCCCGCCCGCGGAAACGCAGATAACGGACATTACCGCCCAACCCTGCAAACTCGGTTGTGAGCGAAACAGTGCGGCCTCGTGTCGGACGGAGTCTGGAATTCAAGGAGTTGTAATTGAGGCTGACCCCGAGGATCGAACTCAACCGGTCACCCAGCGCATCACACAAGAAACGGCCGGCCAGCAAAGGATCACATTCCGTTGTGCCATCGCCGTTCAAATCGGAGAAGAACAAGTCCCGATCAAGACTGACTTCATCGTAATTAAGCGTGTAGCTCCCCACCAGCGACATAAATTCAGTGAGCGGCACACCCAAGCGAACAGCAAACCCTGTTGTCGCCTGTTCAAAAGTCGTGTTGCGATCGCTACCGAAGCGGTTGAAGCTGTTGAAGTCCTGCCGGTAAATATCGATGCCGGACTGGATGTTCCGATCAAACACATACGGTTCAGTAAAGCTGATCCGCGCAGACCGCGAGAACTGCGAGTAATTGAGGCTCAACCCAATGGTCTGCCCTCGCCCGCGGAAATTGCGCTGGCGGATGCTGCCCGCCAGGATGAATTGCTCAATTGATGAAAAACCGGCAGAAAACTGCAATTCGCCCGTTGGCTGTTCTTCTACGTTTGCCTCAAGGACGATGCGATCAGGCGCGCTGCCCTGCACCTGATTGACCTCGAAATTCTCTTGGAAATAGCCAAGCGAATTGATGCGAGCAGTGGTGCGCTGAATGCCAAGCGAGTTAAATGCGTCACCTTCGCTGATGCGAAATTCGCGCCGAACAACCTTATCCTGCGTCAATGTGTTGCCGTTCACATCGACACGTTCGACATAAACACGCGGAGCCTGACGCAGGATAAAGGTAATATCCATCGTCAGATCATCAGGGTTGCGGTTAAAGCGCGGCTGGACATCGGCAAAGGCATAGCCAAAACGGCCAGCGACCTCAGTCAATTGCTCAACCGTATCCTCGACCGATTTCGCATCGTACCAATCGCCGCCCTTCATGCCGAGCTGAGTGGTCATCACATCGCTGTCAAAATCGCGCAATTGGCTGTCGACCTGCACATCGCCAAACTTGTAGCGCTCACCTTCTTCGACCACATATGTGATGATGAAGTCTTTTTGATCGGGCGTTAGTTCCGCCACCGCTGAAACGACGCGGAAATCGGCGTAGCCTTCGGTTAGGTAAAACTGCCGCAGCTTTTGCTGGTCAAACGCCAGACGATCGGGATCGTAGCTGGTGTTGGAGCTGAAGAAGCGGGTGAAGCGGGCCTGCTTTGTCACCATCTCACCGCGCAGATCGCCGTCGGAAAACTTCTCGTTCCCGATGATATTGATCTGCCGGACTTTCGATTTCGGCCCTTCGCTGATTTCAAACACCACATCGACGCGGTTTTGCGGCAGCTGCACCATTTTGGGTTCAACACTGGCAGCAAACCGGCCCTGGCGCTTATACAGTTCGATGATCCGGGCCACATCGGCGCGCACCTTGGACCGCGTGAAAATCTGCCGCGGCGCGAGCTTGATTTCGGGCAAAATCTTCTCGTTATCGAGGCGCTTATTGCCTTCGATAACGATCCGGTTGATCACCGGGTTTTCTGTGACCGTGATAACGACATTGCCGCCGTCATTGCGAATGTTGAAGCGCGAAAACAATTCGGTCGCGCCAAGGTCTTTCAAAGCCTGGTCAGCGGCGGCAGAGGTGTATTCTTGGCCCACCCGCAGGCGGATGTAACTGAGGATGGTGGTTGGCTCCAACCGCTCGGAACCCGATACGCTGATTGTGCGGATAATATCCGTCGTAGGAGCTGGTGCAGGAGCGGGCTGCGCAGTCGCCGGTTGAGCCGTTGCAGTCGGAGTAGCAGCAGAAGCGGCCTCATCCTGAGCCATAGCGGCATAGGGCACGCCTGCCAGCATCGACCCGCATGTCAGGGCAAAGGCAAATCGCCCAGCATGGCCGGTCAAGCCCTTATAGCCGGACGCCAGATGCCCAGCCATATCGGCCCTAGCCGTTACAAAATTGTCAGTGGCAGGCATGTGGCCTGTCTCGCTGCATCGGTTCATCAAAATAGTGTTCCCGTATTCCCGATCATAACGCACGCCTGCCCCCGCGGGCGTATCATTCACAAGGCCCCAACCTTCAACGTTAGTCTCATCAAAGTGCTTTTCGTCTGCCGCCATTGCCCGAAGCGCTCTCAGCAATCAAGCGGCCATGGTTGACTTCACCTGTCGGTGCGTTCCCTTTCCCCGGCTAACTGCCAAGTAAGTTTGTAAATCCGAGCAGACCGTCAACATCGTTGAATGTGACGACCAGCATGAACACCAAAACGAACGCGATACCTGTACGATAAGCCCATTCCGTCGCTTGCGGGCCAACCGGCTTTCGCCGGATCGCTTCGGCTGCGTAAAAGGCAAGGTGTCCGCCATCCAAGGCAGGGATTGGCAGGAAGTTAATGAATGCCAAATTAAGCGATATGAGAGCAGCAAAATTGAAAAACGCGAGCGGCCCTGCGCTCAGCTGTTCGCCGGAATATTTGGCGATCTTCACAGGCCCGCCCAGCTCCTTGATTGATCGCTGGCCTGTTACGACCTGTTTGATCCCTGTCATCATCAGCGCAAAGACACGGTAAGTCTGCTCACCAGCCAAGACAATCGAATCCCCAAGCCCCACAGGTTCAAACCTGTATTGCGGAGCTGCCGCTGCCACTCCCATCCGGCCAACCCGGTTAAGGTTCCCAAACCGGTCGTTTTCTTCAACAAGGTCAGTGCGAAACTGGAACGTCTTTTCCTCGCCATCGCGCTCAACAGTGACAGAGATATCGCGGTCGAGATAGATCGCGACTTTATCGAGGATTTCGCCAAAGTTATTGACCGGCTCACCATCAATTGCGGTGATGCGGTCTCCCACTTCCAATCCCGCCTTTTCAGCAGCGCTTTGCTCGCTGAACCCGCCTATTTGTGTGGACCCTTCCGGATCGACCGGAACAGGCTGCCCCAGAATGGCGAAGAATGCCGCAAATATACCGACCGCGACCACCAGATTGGTAACCGGGCCAGCAGCCACTATCAGCGCGCGCTTCCACAAGGCAGCGGCCTGAAAACTGCCGGCTTCCACGGGCGCATCAGGGTCAGCGATGCTGGCCGGGTTCATGTCTCCTTTGAATTGGACATATCCCCCCAGAGGCAAGACCGAGAGTTTCCAGCGCGTGCCGTGCTTGTCGTTAAAGCCAAGCATTTCCTTGCCGAAGCCAACCGAGAACGCCTCGGCATGCACACCGAACCAACGCCCGACCAGATAATGACCCAATTCATGAACCGTTACCAAGGGGCCAAGGACCAGTAGAAACCCGATCGGGTACATCCACAGCGGAACGGACTCAAACATGAGCAAACTCAAGCACTAATTGGCGTCTCCACTGAGCGCGCAGCCTGCTGCCGCGCGTCTTTGTCCAGTGCCAGCACATCTTCCAGGCTGGCAGGCGCGGGCGCGCTATAGCGGCTCAGCACCTCTTGTGCCAATGCCGTGATCTGGGTGAACCCAAGCTTACCTTGCAGAAATGCGGCAACAGCCACCTCGTTCGCAGCGTTAAGCACAGCAGGGGCCGCCCCGCCCGCTTCAATCGCTTCGCGCGCGATGCGAGTGGCGGGAAAGCGCTCTTCGTCAGGTGCATGAAAGGTCAGTTGCCCAATGGCCGCCAGATCGAGCGGCTCCAAAGGTGTTTCCATCCGAGCAGGCCAAGCCAGACACGAGGCGATAGGCACACGCATATCTGAGGGGCCAAGCTGAGCGAGCGTAGAGCGGTCTTTGTATTCGACCATGGAATGAATGACACTTTGCGGGTGGACCACGATTTTCAGCCGGTCCAGCCCAACCGGAAACAGATGATGCGCCTCAATGTATTCAAGGCCTTTATTCATCATCGTTGCGCTATCAACGCTGATCTTTGCGCCCATAGACCAGTTGGGATGCGCGATCGCTTCGGCAGGCGTTGCCGCTGCCAATTGCTGCGGCGTCCATGTTCGCAAAGGCCCTCCGCTTGCCGTGAGAGTGATCGCCGCGACATCATCCAAAGAGCTGCCCGCAAGGCATTGGAATATCGCGTTGTGCTCTGAATCGGTGGGCAGCAATGTCGCCCCATGCCGCGCAACCGCCGCCGTCATCACTTCGCCTGCGGAAACCAGAGCCTCTTTGTTAGCCAGCGCAATCGTTCCGCCCCGCTCAATCGCCGCCATGACAGGGGCCAGCCCTGCGCAGCCGACAATTGCTGCAACGCACATATCAACAGGCCGCGCCGCCGCCTCGCACAAGGCCGCTGCGCCGCCTGCCACCTCGATATCGGTTCCAGCCAATGCGTCGCGCAATTGCGGCAGACATGCCTCGTCCCCAACGACAGCCACCTTTGCACCAAATTCGCGCGCCAATTGCGCCAGTTCTTCCGCGCTGCAATTGGCAGTAAGAGCCTCAACCTGCCACGCATCGGGATTGCGCCGCACCAGATCGAGCGTCGATGCGCCGATTGAGCCTGTGGCCCCGAGAATGGTGATTGAGCGAGTCATTGCGGTCTCTCTCACAAAAGCTCAGGCACGACGGCCACCAGGAACAGTACGAAGAACACCGCGATAAACCCATCAAGCCGGTCGAACACCCCGCCATGTCCGGGTATCAATCCGCTGGAATCCTTGACCCCGGCGCGCCGTTTCATCCAGCTCTGGAAGAAATCACCCGCCTGCGCGATCACCGCAATCACGATGCCCACGACTACCGCCTCGGACCAATGCGTTTCTGCAACGAACACCTGCCCGGTTATGGTTTGCTGGAATGAGGTGACACCGATGGCAACCAGGCTGGCGGCAATGGCCCCGCCCATCAGCCCCGCCCAGGTTTTGGACGGGCTGATCGATGGTGCAATGCGAGGACCGCCGATCAACCGTCCAGCGAAGTACGCCCCTACATCCACCGCAATGATCGGAGCGATGAACAGAAGCGCAACTTGCACCGCATCATAGCTCACTCGCACCTGCATCATCGCATAGGTCGCCGCCGCGACATAGACCGCGCCGCCAAACAGCCATGCGATCTCCCCGCCAGCGGACGCGCCAAAGCCGCCCACAAGGCCATTCCATTCCCACAGCACAATCCCGGCCAGCAACACGACAAAGCCAACCCAGAACCAGCCGCCTGCCCACAAGGCAGCGCCCGCTATCGCAGCCATGGCCAATGCCGATAGCAGTCTTACGCCCAGATCAGCCATTGCTGGTCCCTGTCAATCGCCCGCCATAGCGGCGTTCACGCTTGGCAAAGTCATCAAGAGCCTGCGCCAGATGCTCGGGTTTGAAATCGGGCCAGAGCGTATCGACAAACAGCATTTCCGCATAAGCCGCTTGCCACAACAGGAAGTTCGATAACCGAATCTCCCCGCTCGTTCGGATCAGCAGGTCGAGCGGCGGCAGGTCGTTCGTATCAAGCTCTGCTTCGATCGCATCGGCAGTCACTTCGCTTTTTGCCGCTGCCTTGGCCGCAGCCCGTGCGATCTCGTGCTGCGATCCGTAATTGAGCGCCACCGCCAGCGTCTGCTTTCCATTCGCCGTCTTCGCCAACGCATCTTCGAGCATTTCGACAATATCGGGCGCAAGGCCTTGCCAGTCTCCGATGATCTTGAGCTTCACTCCGTTCTCGACAAACTCTGCGAGGTCCGATTTGATGAACCGCCGCATCAGGTTCATCAGGTCATCAACCTCATCAACCGAGCGTTTCCAGTTCTCCGACGAGAACGCATAGAGCGTCAGGCATTCCAGCCCCATCGGTTCCAGCGCGCGCACCAGGCGGCGCACCGCCTCCACCCCGCGCTGATGGCCGATAGCGCGGGGCAAAGCGCGCTTCTTCGCCCACCGCCCATTGCCATCCATGATGATAGCAACATGACGAGCGCCGGCCCCATGCTGATTGCCATAATGCTGGCCACCATCGGTGATGGGCGGTTTGCCGATCTGCCTTACCCCTCTCGACCCGGTTACTGAGTCAGGATTTCCTGAACCTTCTTCTCTACCGCTGCATCCACATCGGCAACGGTGCTGTCGGTCATCTTCTGGACCTCATCTTCAAGCGTCTTGCGCTCATCTTCTGATATCTCTTTGGCTTTCTCATCCGCTTTCAGGCTTTCCATCCCATCGCGCCGCACATTGCGAGCAGCGATCTTGGATTTCTCACCATATTCGCCCGCCAGCTTAGCGAGATCCTTGCGCCGTTCCTCGGTAAGGTCAGGCATGGGCAAGCGGATGGTTTGGCCATCGGTCATCGGGTTGAGGCCCAGATTTGCTTTCGCAATGCCTTTCTCAACCGCGCTCACATTGCCTTTGTCCCACACCTGCACGCTGAGCATACGCGGTTCGGGCGCGGACACTGTAGCAACCTGCGCCAGCGGCATCATTGCACCATAGACCTCAGCCACAACCGGATCGAGCAGGCTGGTGTTCGCCCGGCCTGTGCGAAGGCCCGACAGGTCGCTTTTGAGCGCTTCAACCGCGCCTGCCATCCGGCGCTCGATGTCTGACTTATCGTATTGAGCCATGGTTCGTTACACTTCCTTTTGCACTATCGTTTGGGTGCCCTCGCCCGCCAGCACGCGCGCGACGTTGCCTTTCTCTCGGATTGAGAACACCACTATCGGAATGTCGTTCTCCCGGCAAAGCGCAACGGCTGTTGCGTCCATCACCTTCAGGTTCTGGGCGAGCACGTGATCGTAAGCGATTGCCTCGAACCGGGTCGCATCCGGGTTGCCTTTGGGATCCTTGTCATAGACCCCGTCAACGCTTGTGCCTTTAAGCAGCGCGTCGCAGTTCATCTCAGCGGCACGCAAAGCGGCGCCAGTGTCAGTGGTGAAGAACGGATTGCCTGTGCCAGCGGCGAAGATGACGATGCGGCCCTTTTCCAGATGCCGTTCCGCGCGCCTGCGGATATAGGGTTCGCACACCGATGACATCGGGATCGCCGATTGCACCCGCGTTGCCACGCCCAATTGCTCCAGCGCGTTCTGCATCGCCAGCGCGTTCATCACCGTGGCCAGCATGCCCATATAGTCGCCCGTGGTCCGATCAAGCCCCTTGGCCGCGCCTGAGATACCGCGGAAGATGTTGCCCCCGCCGATCACCAGACACACCTCAATCCCGCTATCCTTGGCCGCTTTCACCTCTTCGGCGAGGCGCGTCACATAGGCTGGATCAATCCCGTATTCCTGTTCGCCCATCAGCACTTCGCCTGACAGTTTGAGAAGGACACGTTTGATCGGCGGGATGGACATGGGGTCGGTGGCTCCTTGATGCGGTGCGTGTTGATGCTCTGCGTTATGCTCGCAGTGGCTGTTCATGCCCTTATCGAGGCCGCGCCCCCTGCCAAGAGCCAGCGCCCATCCGCCCCCTTCCTTGCAGCAGACATGGACCGGTAAGGGCCCTTTTTGCAAAATATCGCCTCCTTATCTTTTTTAATCCTTTCAACATGATAGCACGGAATTCCCGCATAAATGTGTAACCTTCGTGTTGTCACCTTGATCCTGTGCGCAAAACGGCCTGCTCCAACGGTTCGCAATGCGCGCCCGATGGCGGCCAACAAAACGCACCGGGCACTCTAGCTTTTGCCAGCAAAGTAGGAAAATCGCATGCCCCGCCCGTTTCGCTCCGCCGCGATCTGAGGCACACCCGTGTGCATGATTCTGAAAAGCCATCATGTTCGCGTTCATCCTTAGCGTGCTGCTCTCGATCAAGGCGTGGTATGACACGGTGCGCGATCCAGAAATCGTGCGCTTTGTCCTTGAAAGTGATCAGATGCCCGCGGGCGCTGAGCCTTTCACTATCGCATTCCTCACCGACATTCATGTCGCAGGGCCAGACATGCCGCCATCGCGGCTTGAGGATATCGCCGCGCAGGTCAATGCGCTCAATGCAGACCTGATCGCGATTGGCGGCGATTTGATCAGCGAAAAGCGCGTCGCCACGCATATTTATGAGGCAGAGGAAATCGTCACGCCGCTGGGCGAACTGCAAGCGAAAAACGGGGTCGTCTTTGTGCCGGGCAATCACGATCACTGGTATGATTGGCCCGCTTTATCGGCTGAGCTGGCCAAGTATCCGCACATCACCGTTCTTGAAAACGACGCGGCGCAAATCGGCCCGCTCGCCATTGGCGGGGTGGATGATGATTTTGTCGGATACGCCGATATCTTTGCGACAACCGAGGCGATGCAGCCCCTCACCGGCCCGCGCATCATGCTGAGCCACTCGCCCGATGTGTTCCCCAGCCTGCCCGTGAATATCGAGCTGACCCTCGCAGGCCACACCCATTGCGGCCAGATCGCCTATCCCTGGGGCGGTTCGCCTGTCACCATGTCAAAGTTCGGCACGCTGTATTCGTGCGGCGTGGTCCGCGAAAACGGCAAGACATTGATTACGAGCGCCGGATTGGGGACGAGCCTGCTACCCGTGCGCTTGTTCACGCATCCGGAAGTGTGGCTGATTGAGGTGCGCGGGACCGGGAGGTGATGGCGGAATGGCTGCACAACCACGCTGCGGGCGGAAAGCGGACTGTCGGTTTGCGACCCAGTTGCGGACATTTAGCCTCGTCGGTGAATGTGCGCTATTTCTGGTTCTATTGCGTCCATGAACATGTACGCTCGGCCCAATAGAGCCTGTTTGCCAAAGTCGTCGAAAACGTTTTCGCCCAGAGGCGTAATGAGAACCTCATCACGTGTCAGACCGTCGAGATGGCGTTCTTCAATTTCTTGCCAATGAGCTTTTGCCACCTCTTGAAGCACAACGTTGACCGCAGGGTGATTGTAGCGAACTAGGATATTTCCGTCGTCCATCGGAGTAGGGTTCATGTCGGGATGAAAGCCCAAGATACTTGAAAGTACTTGCTTGGCGTCGGCCTCCGCATTCGTCTCAGAGCGGGCCGGATCAAGAATTACACATGTGCCGTTTTTTAGGACGGCGAAATCAGCTTGCCCATCAGAGTAGTAACTCACCCTATCAATGACCAATTTGAGCGGCTGGGCGAACGATGGCCGCCAAGCCGGGATAGGAGGATTGCGCTTGGCGATTTCCTCGGCTCGCGAGCTTGCAATACCAAAAGTAGCAAGCAGCCCTCCGATAAATGATCTTCGCATCATCACTGTTTCCCAGTCCTAGATTGCAGAAAGTTGCACAGGTCCAACGATTTGTCACTCGAAGAAAATGGTTTCGGCACTGACCGCTCGCACCTCCAATTTCAGCTTTTAGAGACAATAGGCAACATGGCTGAAAGCGGACCCTTGCAACCCGCGAAACAGAAAGGCCGTCGCAGCGAATACGCTGCGACGGCCTGTCCAGATTTTCGAGTCCCAGCGAAGACTGGAACCTCTCTCAAAATCGCACTAGGCCCCAGCCTTCGCTGGGGCTCAAGCGTTGCCTTTACCCACCAACAGCAGCGGCAACCTCTGCGGCGAAATCGCTTTCTTCGACTTCGATGCCTTCGCCCAATTGGTAGCGGACATAATCGACAAGTTTGATCGACGCGCCCGCTTCTTTTGCGGTGCGTGCGACATATTCTTCGACCGTGGCTTTGCCGTCTTTCACGAAAACCTGGCTGAGCAGCGCGTTTTCTTTCGCATATTTGCGGATCGCGCCTTCGACCATTTTTTCCTGCACGTTTTCAGGCTTGCCGCTTTCCGAGGCTTTTTCCTGTGCGATCGCGCGCTCACGCTCAATCACGGCAGCATCAAGGCCATCGGCATCAAGCGCCTGCGGGAACATGGCTGCTGCGTGCTGGGCCACGTCTTTGCCAAGCGCCGCCAGCACATCCGCACTCGCATCGCCTTCAAGCGCGACCAGAACACCGATCTTACCCAGGCCTTCTGCAGCAGCGTTGTGGACATAAGAGACCACCGCGCCTTGCGACACAGAGACGGTTTTCATCCGGCGGATCTGCTGGTTTTCGCCAATGGTTGCGACATTGTCGGTGAGCTTGTCTGAAACACTGCCGCCATCGGGGTAATCGGCCGCTTTCAATGCATCGACATCATCATTCTCAAGCGTCAGGGCAACAGCGGTTACCTTGGTGACGAAGTCCTGAAACTTGTCGTTCTTGGCAACAAAGTCGGTTTCCGAATTAACCTCAACAGCAACGCCGCGCGTCCCTTCGACAGAGACACCGACAAGACCTTCAGCTGCGGTGCGGCTGGATTTCTTCTGCGCGGTCGCAAGACCTTTGGCGCGCAGTGCGTCAACCGCTGCTTCGATATCGCCGCCGGCTGCGCTCAGCGCTTTTTTCGCATCCATCATGCCTGCGCCGGTTTTCTCGCGCAGTTTCTTCACATCGGCGACGGTAAAATCGGCCATGGGAATATTCCTTTTTGTGTAGTTGTAAGACGCGGGGCACTCCGCTTTGTAGGGAGTGCCCAGCGCGCTAGATTGCTTGTGTTACGCCCTGATTATGAGGACGCGTAATCCGTTCAGGCTGTTTCCGCCGGCGCTTCTGGTGCTGGTTCCGGCGCTGCTTCGGCAGGTGCCTCGGCTGGCGGTTCTGCCATGGCGCCGACATCCGCGCCGCTGTCATGCGCCGCGCCGCCTTTGCCTGCCATCGCCGCATCGCCGATGGCCTGGCAATACATGCGCACCGCACGGCTCGCATCGTCATTGCCGGGAACGGGGAAAGCGATGTTGCTGGGATCAACATTGGAATCGAGCACCGCAATCACCGGAATGCCAAGCACTGCGGCTTCCTTGATGGCGAGGTCTTCCTTGTTCGCATCGATCACGAACATCACGTCGGGAATGCCGCCCATATCGCGGATGCCGCCCAGCGAAAGCTCAAGCTTGTCACGCTCACGCGTCAATTGCAGAACTTCTTTCTTGGTCAGCCCGCTGGTGTCGCCCGACAATTGCTCTTCAAGCGTTTTGAGACGTTTGATCGACTGGCTGATCGTTTTCCAGTTGGTGAGCATGCCGCCCAGCCAGCGGTGGTTCACAAAATGCTGACCCGAAGCGCGTGCGGCTTCTGCAATCGGCTCTTGCGCCTGACGCTTTGTGCCAACGAACAGCACTTTGCCCCCGGCCCGAACGGTTTGCTCAACAAAATCGAGCGCGCGTGCGAACAGCGGAACAGTTTGTGACAGATCAATAATGTGGACCCCATTGCGAGCGCCGAAGATATACGGCTTCATACGGGGGTTCCAGCGGTGGGTCTGGTGGCCGAAATGGGCGCCAGCCTCGATCAATTGCTGCATTGTGACGGTAACTGCCGCCATAGGTATTTCCTTTCCGGTTGTTCCTCTGGATGGCTGGAACTGCTTCTGCGGTTGTCCCGCATACAGCACCGGTGATGTGCGCCATCCATGTGAATTTCGCCGCGTTCTTGCCCGAAATGATTCGGCCCGGGAATGGGGCGAGGCCGGGCCATTACCCTTCCCTTGCCACAAAATCTAGTGCCAAAAGCCCCTTGCGGAACACAAGTGGAACATTTTGCTTGACGGATTGGAACGTTTGAGGAACAAAGGCTAGAGAACAAACGCTGAACACGACACTCCGTATCACTACGGACCTGCTGGTAAGGAACAGACCCATGATCGTTTTAACCATCACCGCATTGCTCATCATTGTTGCTGTGGCAACGGGCCTTGCGCTGGCGGATAACTGGATCAGGGGCCGCGCCGTCTTTGTGCAATTGGTGCATGAACGCGCTCTTGCTCGTGCGGGATTTGTCCCTGTCGTCGAAGCCACCGAATTGCGCCAGCGCGCTGTCCCTGCATCTGATGCCTCCCCGGCTTACAGGATCCGCCTTCCCCGAGGCCGCGCTGGCGCATACCCGGCCTTCGTCAAGCGAGCACGTGAAAGGGCACCTCGGCCCGCTATTGCTCCGCTTGGCGAAGCGCTCGGCGCCGCTTGACGCTGCCATATTTGAACATCGCATAAGGCATCAGCGCGAGATACCCGGCGCTTAAAGTGATCAGCAGCCACCACGGCTCGATCAAGGCTGCGGCAAAAGCAACGCCGGCCATCGCGATCAGCGGCAGACGCACATCGCGCCGGGGACGGATCGCCGTCCAGCTGAGCGTTGCCATGTTCGAGATAACCAGCAGCGCAATCAGCCCCAGCCAAAGCGTATTGGCGAGCGGATCGCGGAACATTTCAAGCCCCGTTTCAAACCACAAGAAACACGGCAAGAACGCCAGCCCCGCTCCGACAGGCGCGGGCACTCCGGTTAAGAACCCTGCGAGCTTATGCGGCTGGTTTTCGACATCAATGCGCGCGTTGAACCGCGCGAGGCGCAATGCCATGCAGATCGCAAATCCCAAGGCGGCAAACCAGCCAAAGCTGGGAAGATCCTGCAAGGCCCACACAAACAGAATAAGAGCAGGCGCAATCCCGAACGATACGCAATCCGCCAGGCTATCCAGCTCTGCGCCAAAGCGGGACTGAGCATTCAGCAGCCGCGCAATCCTGCCATCAAGCCCATCAAGGACAGCGGCAAGAATCACCGCGAGCACCGCGTATTGCCATTGCCCTTCGATCGCAAAGCTAATGCCGGTCAGCCCCGAACACAGCGCGCCGGCTGTGATCGCATTGGGCAGCATGCCTCTTAGGCTGAGGCCGCGCTTGTCGGTTTGCGCGGCGAGATCTTCGTCTTCGGCAGCCTTGGGCCCTATCCGCGCAGGGATATCGGAAATGTCTTTATCAGGATCGTGCCGCGTCAACGCGCACCCGCGCTTTCAAAACCCGCAAGGGCGCGCCGGATCACTGCACAATCCCTTCGAGCAGAGCCTGCGAGCCCAGCTCGCCCAGCACCGTTTCGCCTGCAACAACGCGCTGGCCCAGTAATACTTTGGGATCGGTGCCTGCGGGCAGATAGACATCAACCCGGCTGCCAAACCGGATCAGCCCAACGCGCTGCCCTTTGGCCAAAGTGTCCCCCGGTTTCACAAACGGAACAATCCGCCGCGCGACCAGCCCCGCGATCTGGGTAAAGCCAACCATCAAGCCATCATTGCGCTCAATCAGGATATGCTGGCGTTCGTTCTCTTCGCTCGCCTTATCAAGATCAGCGGCCATGAATTTGCCGGGAATATAGACCAGCCGCCGCAAGGTGCCTGCAATGGGCGCGCGGTTGATATGAACATCGAATACGCTCATGAAAATCGACACCCGCGTGACCGGACCAGGCGGCAATCCGGGATTGCCCGAGCCATCATCCACGCGCAATTCTTCGGGCGGATCAACCTGCATGATAAGCGAGACCAGCCCATCGGCAGGCGCAATGATCGCATCGCTTGATTGCGGCACGACCCGTTCGGGATCGCGGAAAAACGCGAACACCCATGCCGAAATGCCCAGCATCACGGTAAAGCCGAACACCCAGCCGAAAAACAGCGGGATAAGGCTGATCGCCAGCGCGATAACGCCAAACTTGCGCCCTTCGGGATGGATATCGGGCCAGCTCCAACCTGCTTCGCCGCGCCCCTGATTGTCGAGAATTTCACCTGCCATGGCGCGCTATCTAGGGCGGGAACGGGTGGCTCGCAAGCAAGGATGATGCGAATGGCCGGGCAAAACCTGCGCGCGGGCCGTGGTTCAGCCCGCTTTGCGCACAAACACAGTGCCCGCAGAATAGCCCGCACCAAAGCTGCAAATCAGCCCGGTATCACCGCTCGCAAGGTCCGCCTGATTAAGGTGAAAGGCAATGATCGACCCCGCGCTTGACGTGTTGCCATAGGTATCGAGCACCGTGGGGCTTTCATCCTCATTCGCCTCATGGCCCAGCACGCGCTGCGCAATCAGACGGTTCATCCCCGCATTGGCCTGATGCAGCCACAACCGGCGCAGGGCCTGCGGATCAAGGCCCAGCCGCTCTGCCTCATCAAGGATCATTTGCGCGACCATGGGCACGACCTCTTTGAAAACCTTGCGTCCTTCCTGCACGAACAGCTTGTCAGGATCGCCCGCGCTTTCAGGATGCGCGCGGTTGAGGAAGCCGAAATTGTTGCGGATATTGTTGGAGAAAACTGTCTTCAATTTTGTGCCAAGCACTTCCCAATGGGCATCAGGCGCGATGGCGGCATCTTCGACCAGCACGGCGGTGGCGACATCGCCAAAGATGAAATGGCTATCGCGGTCGCGCCAATTGAGATGGCCCGAAGTGATCTCTGGGCTGACCACCAGAACGCTTTTCGCATTGCCCGCGCGCACATAATCCGCCGCGGTTTGAATGCCAAAGGTGGCGGAAGAACACGCGACATTCATATCAAAGCCAAAGCCATCAATCCCCAGCGCCTGCTGAATTTCAATCGCCATGGCGGGATAAGCGCGCTGCATATTGGAAGCCGCGCACAAAACCGCGTCCACATCCTGCGGTGAGCGCCCTGCCCGCTCCAGCGCTTCCCGCGCAGCGATCACGCCAATTTCGGCCATGATCGAGATTTCATCATTCGCGCGGTCTTCAAGGCGCGGCTCCATGATCTCTGGATCAATGATCGGCGCTTTGCTCATCACATGGCGGGCCTTGATCCCGCTCGCTTTCTCGATGAATTCGACAGAGGACGGGCTTAACGCTTCGACCTCGCCCGCCGCGATGGCGTCTGCGTTTTGGGTGTTGTGCAGTTCCACAAAGCGATTGAAACTGTCGACCAGCTCTTCATTGGTGATAGCGTCTGCGGGGGTGAACAAGCCGGTGGCGGAGATCACCGGGCGACCTGTTAAAGCGTCGGTTTGAAGTGATTTTTGCATACCTGCGCATCTACTGCGCGCCGGAAAGGGCTGCAAGTGGCAAAGGCCGGATACGCCCGGTCTAAAAGCTTACCCCGGCGCGCAGGTTTACCTGAGGGCCGTCATCGCTGCGCTCACCCGATCCGCCTAGGGGAAAGCCGCCTTCCAGCTCCATATCAAACACGCCCCAGCGCGCGCGCATGCCGGGCCCTGCAGAAAACAGCGATCCCTCGCCAAAATCCTGCCCGATATCATTGACGACCCCGCCATCGACAAAGCCATACAGCTGCAAACGATCGAGCGGCAATTTGTCCGTGGGCACGCTGTAACGCAGCTCTGCCAGACCATAGAGCCCTTCATCGCCAAGCACTTCGCTGAAATTATAGCCGCGTGTGCGGTATGCCCCTCCTAGCGCCAGTTCTTCACTGCCGAGCAAAGCGCGGTCGGCGATCTGCCCGCCCATGGCAAAAAACAGATCAATGCGGTCGTTCAAGGTAAGCCGCGCGTCAGCCCAGAAGCTTAGCTTGGAAAACACACCGTCGCCATCGGCGCGCGATGCGAGCGGTGTGCCCAGCCGGGTCGCGCCCAACAGGTCAAGCCCGCGCACATGCGAAATGCCGGCGCGCAAACGGTTCCCCTTACCCAGCGCGATCTGCGTGCGCAGCCCGACCTCCACTGTGACAACCGTGTCATCGCGCAGCATCTGATCAATCGCGTCCTGCTCAATCGAGATGTAGCTGGCGCGCCCATCGGCCCACAGGCTTAGATTTTTGCCGCGCACAATCGGCACAGTGACTTGCGCACTGCCGCGCACGGATCCGCCGGTGATATCGGTATCGCCAAACGCGCCGCCGGGCGCGGTGGTGCCGACAGAGCCCGATGCGGAAAAAGTCACCCCGTCAGTGCCGATCTGGGTTTGATAGGCGGCGCTTAGAAACAGCAGCTCGCCCAGATCAACCGGATTGATCCGCACCGCGGCGCGCACCTGATCGCTGCCGGTCATAACATCGCTGGCCGCGGCAGAACCGCGCACGCGCACCGGGCCAAATGCCGCTGATCCGTAATTGTCGCCCGATACTCTGAAACTGGCATCGCGGCGTGAAAGCTTCACCACCAGCACCCCTGCCCCATCGACCCGTTTGAAATTCGCACTGCGCAACCGCACGGCGGGAATGTCCGAGACGAGCAGCAATGCGCGTTCAAGATCCGTTTTTTTGACCGGCGATCCGATTAGCTTTTCAAGCACGCTGCGGGCAGCGGTGTTGTCGTATCCATCGATCTCAACCGCCGCGATGACGCCTTCATCCAGTTTGACCTCAACAATACCCAAGCCGCCAGGATTGCTTATGATCTGGCTGCGGGCATAGGCATAGCCTTCATCCTTGGCGAGCTGCGCAACCTCGTTGGAAAGTTCGGCCAGGCGTTCCTCGGTCACGTCCTCGCCAAAGAAATCGGTTAGTGCGGATTGGAAAACAGTATCATCAATTGCTTCATTGCCGCTGATGACGATGGCCGCGATCTGATCGGTGTCGCGGCTTTCTTCGCTTTGCGTATCGTCACCAGATACAATTTGGCCGCCAGCCGTCTCAGGCGCAACCTTAAGCACGGGAGCAAAAGCGATCTGCGGCGCGCGCGTGTTTTGGGCAAGCGCAGGCACCGAGGCAACCATGCCCAGCACCAATGCTCCCAATCCTGTCGCAACAAACCTGCGCACGCAAATCCTCCAAGTCAGAGGCAGCGCCGTAATGCGAGCTGGCTAAGAAAAGCTTACGTATGAGTGCAAAGCAGCGGCACGCAGTAACTACTATTTCACTATCGCACTTAACGCCATTTTCAGCCGCCAGTGGCACAGGCAGACTCTACAAATTTCTCGAGTACCGGAAAAACAATGATCAAAGCCGCCGTCAAATCAGCCGCCATTGCAGCGCTTCTTTCCAGCACAAGCGCTTTTGCAGCGCCATCGGGATGGATGATATCCGAAGCCAGCGGCAATGTGGTAATCGTGCGCGATGGCGCGCAGCTGACAGGACGCAAGGGCACCAAGCTGGACGAAGGCGATGTGGTGCAAACCGCCACCAAAAGCCGCGCGGTCATTGTGCGCGGTAAAGAATATGTCGTCGTCTCGCCAAAGGCCAAAATCAAAATTGCCGAGCCTGAAAAAGCCGGACCAGTGACCCAGATATTCCAATATCTCGGCAATGTATTGTTCAAGGTGGAAAAAAAGAGCACCAAGCATTTCGGCGTTGAAACACCCTATATGGCCGCTGTGGTGAAAGGCACGACTTTCAACGTGTCGGTGTCTGAAGAAGGCACCAGCGTGCAAGTCACCGAGGGCGCGGTTGAGGTTATCACCGCCGACGATCTGGAAGCGGCCTTGCTGACGCCGGGCAATATCGGGATTGTCGATGCCGATCAGATCGGTGACCTGATCGTTATTGTCAGCGACGATGAAAGCGCGAACCGGGAGCAGGTTATTGTGCGCGGGACGCCCAACGTGGTCTCGCGTCTGGATCGCGGAGCAAACCCATCTGACACCGCCGTCACTATCTCGCCGGACCAAAGCGATCGCGGCGGCAGCGCTTCAAGTGAAACAAGCGAGCAATCGCCTGCGGGTGCAGATCAGGGCACTGGCACAGATGACAGCGTTTCAAGTTACGCTGATTTGACCACGCCAAACCTCGCTGCGGCTCTTACCACGCCGGAATTCAGCGCCGAGTTTAGCGATGATGCCGTAACTCAGGGCGGTGTTGTGACTGCGATTGGCGCCAGTGATGATCTGGCAAATCTCGACAATGATTTCGCGGCGGACCCTATCGCAGCACGAATAGACGAGCCTGATATCGCAGCTGTTGATCAGGATATCGCAACAGGCGGCGACACGGCGACAGGAGACGAATCTGGCAGCACCGAGGTGGATTCGGGCGTACCTGACATCGCAGCAGGCGATATTGCCGCACCAGACGATACCATCGCCCCGGACATTGGCATCACACCTGACACCGGTGATGCTGGAGATGTTATTGATATGGGCATGGATGACGGCAACGATGGTTCAGATGAACTGGTCTATGCCGAAGATCAGCCCGGCGGAACCTGCGCGGGCGTAGCCAATTGCTCGGGCGGTCCAAACCCGAACAATCAAGTAGATGACGCGATCGACGACGTGATCGGCGCACCTGTTGTTGACGCAGTTGCAGATATGGGCGGATCAGGCGACCAGGACAATTCAGGCGATCCGATCATGCCGGATACTCCAGACTTAACAGATACGCCCGACACCCCCGATCTGCCGGATATGGACGATGATACGGACATTGGCAGCGGTGATCTCGACAGCAATATCGATCTCGACCTTGATGATGGCAATAATGGGAACGGCAACGATCCCGATGGCATAGACCCCAGCAATCCCGGCAATGGGAATGGGAATGGGAATGGCAACGGCAACCAAGATGAGGGTGACATTGATCTCAACCTTGACCTTGATGGCGATGGCGGCGGTTCTGGCGATCAAGACCAGCTTCCCACAGACGGCAGCATTGGCGACGGGGGCAATTCGGGCCAAGATGACGATGATGATGCTGAATCAATAATCGACGATGAAGGCGATGAAGATTCCGGCAATGGCCGCAGAGACCGCTTTAGAGACTTTATCGGCAATGTCATTGATAACCTTCGCGACCGCTTCGGCGACGACAACGATGAAGGTGACGATGACGATGACGAAGACGACGAAGACGAAGACGAAGATGGCGATAATGAAGACGGTGATGGCGATAATGACGGCGACAACGATTAACCCGCCACATCCGGGCACAGCGCAAAGAGACACAGCGTAAAGAGGCCCGGCAACGCGATCTCAATCATTTGGCGATACCCTCACTCACGCAAGCATAAGCTTGCTTTGTGAGGAAAGCCGAAGAACCGTGTTGCGCAAAAACCTTCCATCCTTCTCGCTCGAATTGCAGGCGTCGATTGCCGCGTTTGTAATCGCGTTGATCATCGCAATAGCCAGCTTCTCAACCGGGCTTTCTGACGTCATCGAAGCCGATATGCGTCATGGCCGCGACATCCTTCGCGCTGGGCCAACCGATAGCGATATCGTGATTGTCGAGGTCGATGGCCGCTCGCTTCAGGAAGTCGCCAAATGGCCATGGCCGCGCGAAAATTACGCGGTCGCAGTCGAGGAATTGGACCGGCTGGGCGCAAAACAGATCGCGTTCGACATCGAATTTTCCGCCCGCTCCACGCCCGAACAGGACGCCCGCTTTGCCCAGGCGCTGCGCGATGCGAATGTTTCGGTCATCCTGCCGACATTTCGCCAGATCAATCAGGCAACGCAGGACAAATCGGAATCAGAGGCCCTGCCTCTGTCTGACCTGCGCGAACACGTATTCCTCGCCTCTGTTAATGTTACGCCCGATGACGATGGTCAGATCACTCACTATGGGTATGGCACTGTCACTGGCAATGTGCCGCGCCCTTCGCTTGCCAGCATGATTTCGGGAACGCCGGGCGATATCTCGCAAGAATTCCGCGTCGATGCGGCGATCGATCCGGCTTCGTTTGATCGCATTTCATTCGTCGATCTGTTGAACGGCAAAGTCAGCGCGGATCGGATCGCAGACAAACGCATCATTATCGGTGCCACAGCGATTGAGCTGGGCGATCGTTACCCCACCAGCCTTTACGGGGTAAACCCCGGCGTGATCGTGCAAGCGCAAGCGGCCGAAACGCTAATTCAGGGCCGCGCACGCACTGATGTGAACCAAGCCATCGTCCTCGCGCTCGCTGCCTTGATTGTGCTGCTCACCGTGATCAAGCCCGCTTTGCGCCGTTATTCGCTGCTCATCATTTTCGCGAGCGCCGGGATCATTGGCACGCTGGCCCTGGCTGCGGATGCGGCGCACCTTGCCTATGTTCAGCTGGCAAGCGCCATGATCTTTGCCGCCACATTCGCCATCGCTCAGCGCCTTATCCAATTGCTGCAAATGCTGACCGCAGCGCGGCTCACGGACCTTTCATCAGGCCTGCAAAACCGCCGCGCGCTCGAAGCGGCACACCGCAGCAAATCTCACCTTTCAATCGGTGCGGTGCGGATTGCAGATTATGATCAATTGGAAGCGGTCACGACCGATAAAGACGCAGGCCAGCTCGATCAGGCCATCGCTCACCGTCTGCAATTGATCGCCATGGGCAAACAGGTGTTCCGGATCGAAAACGGCGTTTTTGGCTGGCTGATCCCGGCAGAGCGCGAAGATGATCTGGAGGATTATTTTTCCTCCGCCCATGCCTTGTTCAACGCGCCGATTGATTTGCTTGGCCAACAATTGCGCGCCAAGCCTTCATTTGGGGTGTCCAAGGATAGCGTTGCGCAATCTGTGCTCGCTTGCGAATTTGCGCGCCGCCGTTCGCTGCGCTGGTCATCATCGGCCAGCACCATGACCGAACAATCGCAGTTTGAACAAACGATCCTCACCCAGCTTGATGAAGCGCTGGATACAGGCGCGATCTTCGTGGTGTTCCAGCCAAAGCTCAAATTGCCCGCTCGCACCATCACAAGCGCAGAATGTCTGGTGCGCTGGAACAGCCCGACCCTGGGGGCTATTTCTCCGGGCGAATTCATTCCCCTGCTGGAAGAAAAGCAGTCGATTGACAGGCTCACTTTGTTCGTTCTGGATGAGGCCATCGGCAAAGCCCGCCATGCCGCCACTTTGGGCCATGAATTGAACCTTGCGATCAATATCTCCGCGCAATTGCTGTCCGACGCGAACTTTGTGGATCAGGTCTCAAAAAGGCTTGCGTCAATTGCCGATCTGCCGGGCACGCCGATCACTTTGGAAGTCACCGAAAGCGCGCCTCTGGATGATCCTCAGGTTGCCCAGCGCGCGCTTGCGAGCCTGCGTGAAGCCGGTGCGCGGGTTTCGGTGGATGATTATGGCACCGGCCATGCAACACTCAATTACCTCAAAGATTTCCCCGCCAACGAGATCAAGCTCGACCAGAGCTTTGTCCGCGACCTCATCACCAATCAGGCAAACCGCGTCATGGTCAGCTCAACCGTAGAGCTTGCCCATGCGCTGTCTTTCGAAGTGGTCGCCGAAGGGGTGGAGGATGGCGAAACGCTCGAAGCGCTCGCCGCAATTGGCTGCGATTATCTGCAAGGCTGGCATATCGGCAAGCCAGTGCCATGGGATATCTTCGAAACGCACCTGACAGGCGAAAGAGAACCACAGCGCCTGAGAGCGTAATCGCCAGTTAGGGAGAACCCGGAGGTGGGAGACCCAGTGGCGGGAGAACCCGGTGGCGGGAGACCCGATGGTGGACAGGGCTGGACCGCCCTTCCCCCGCTATTTCAATACGATACTTCTGGCTAACCCTGCAATTCGAGCAACGGCATCCTGCCGCGTCCCAGCCTATTTGGCGAACCTAATTGACCCTCCAAAGCGGACAAGAAAAACGCCCGAACTGGCGGCAACCGGTTCGAGCGCTCAATTTTCCATAGCGAAGGAAAGTGGGTGCAACCCTAGCGATGATGGGGGTGCAGCGCAATGATTAACGCAATGGCTGACCGCCAATCGGGCTGGTGCTACTCAATGAGCGGCACGCCCTGCGCTTATGTGATGCCGCTGCACGATCCGGCGCACGCATACATGATCCCTTGCGAAACATGGTGGCAGGCGATGCGCTTTGCCCTGCACTTCGCTGAAAACAATAGCTGCGAATTTGTGGGAGGGCCGTCCGATGAGTAACGTCATCCCCATAAAACCCGCGCGAGAAATCAATCTCTGGCATGATGCAGAAGGCTGGCACGTCCAAATGGGCGCGCTCCATAAAGTCTTTTGGAAGTCCCACTTAGCAAGCAGGTTCATTGACCTGCTGCTTCGCGAAAATGTTGCTTTCGTGACGGTGCACGGGGAGGTTCCCCATGACTGACCTCGCCTTCCACGTCCGCCAGTATGTTCCCGATTGCGCCGATGGTGATGAGATGGAGCGGCGCACGTCGCTTCTGACAGCACGCGATTATGCCGTGACGCTCATCACCAAAACCGAAGGGGTGATTGCAACGGACCATGCCATTGCGGCGCGTGAGGTCGCGGACGCTTTTGTGTTTGCCGATGTCCCGCTTGCTCGTCTCGACATTGCCCTAAGCTACTGCCGCCATTTGGTGCAGGCCGCTTTCATTGCTGACCACCTAGAACGGGAGGCTGGCAATGGAGTTTGACCCCGTAAGCGGCCTGCCCGATGGACTGAAAGAAGCGGCGGAAGATGTTGGATATGACGCGCATGATGCGTTTGGCCCGACTGCTGATTTTGACCGTAAGCCCAAGAAAAAAGCTGCTCCGACACGCGCCAAAGAGATCAGGCGGCGCATGGTCAATCTGGACTCAATCAATGCGGTCCTGACCTGCAATTACCTCATAAAGGGTTGGCTATCGTCAAACGGGCTTTCCATGCTGTTTGGGCCGTCCAATGCGGGCAAGACCTTTGTGGCGCTGGATATGGCCATGCACGTGGCCGCTGGACGCGATTGGCGCGGTTGCAAGGTATCGCCGGGGCCAGTGCTCTACATCGCAGCCGAGGGCGGTTCTGGTGTGCTCAATCGGCTTGCCGCTTTCAAGTTGGAATACCCAGATATGGCAAGCGCGCCGTTTACGCTTTTGCCAATCGGGATTGATTTGCACGCTGCCGGTGATGCCAAGATCATCGCTTCACTGCTGTCAGAAAAGTCACCCGCTCTCGTGGTCGTGGATACGCTCGCCCGCTCAATCGGTGAAGGCGATGAAAGCAGCGCCAAGGATATGGGCATGTTCATTCGCAATTGCGATGCAATCCGTGAGGCAACGGGCGCGCACGTTCTGGTCATCCATCACACCGGCAAAGAAGAAGAACGCGGCGCACGCGGTTCATCATCGGGCCGCGCGGCTGTCGATACTGAAATTCTGGTAACTGCCAAAGGCGAGATCAAAAGCAAAAAGCAGCGCGATATGGCTGCACCAGAAGACCTGCACTTTGCCTTGCGCACGGTGACTTTGGGCACCGATGAGGATGGCGACCCGGTGACCAGCGCAATTGTGACCGCTGCGGACAAGCCCGCCAAAGAGAAAAAGCCCCTCAAAGGCACCAGCCAAGTGGCCATGAACGCCCTGAATGAGGCGCTGAATGAGCATGGCCGCGAGAACATGGGCAACCTCTATCCGCTTGGTATCAAGGTGGTGGCTGTGGAGCATTGGCGCGCCGCCTGCGATGCGCATGGGTTGTCCAGTGGAGCAAGCGATAGCGCAAACCGTCAGGCGTTCATCCGGGCAAAAAAGAAGCTCATGGATTTGGATGAGGTCCGCGAATTTAACTCTCATGTTTGGAGGGTTCTCGATGAGGCTTAACCATACCGTGACAAGTGTGACAGTGCGTGACATGTGCGTGACGTGTCCGCACCATGCTTACCGTGACAAACGTGACACACCCCTTAAGGGTGTCACTATTGTCACGCTGGTCGAAACCAAGATTGAGAATAGCTCTGGTGGTTTTGATTTGGTCCCAATGCCCGGAAAATCGTTTGGGGCCGGAAGCGCGGTGCGGGATACACAAGCCACACACATCGGGGGTGCAGAATGAAGCGCGCAACCCTTGTGAAGCGGTTCTGCAAGAGCCTCTCGGTCCCCACCGGCAGGTTGGCGGGCAATCCAATCAAGCTGGCACCCTATCAAAACCGTTTCATTGATGGCGCGTTTGCCGATGGTGTGAACGTGGGCGTGCTGTCGGTCGGTCGCGGCAATGGCAAGTCGGCAATCTCCGCCATGCTTTGCGTTGGCGAACTCTTAGGAGCATGGTCCGATGCGGCTGAGCGGGAAGTTATCATTGCAGCGCGGACACAAGAGCAAGCCAAGATTGCTTGGCGCTATGCCGCGTCGTTTATCGAGACACTGCCAGAAGAAACGCGGGCGAATATCACGATCCGGCGGCAACCCCGTTTTGAAATTCAGTTTGATGACGAGAATGGCCCGCACCTGATTAAGGCAATCAGCGCGGACGGCAAAAGCGCGCTTGGCTCTAGCCCTACACTGGCGGTTCTGGATGAGCGCGGACACTGGCCACAATCCCAAGGCGATGAACTGGAAGCGGCTTTGCTTACCGGCTTGTCCAAGCGGGATGGCAAGGCGCTGATAATCTCGACATCGGCACCAAACGATATGCACCCGTTTAGTCTTTGGCTGGATCGCGATGCACCGGGTGTTTATCGGCAAGAGCATCGCCCCACGCCTAACCTGCCCGTGGATGATTTGGAAAGCCTGCTGATTGCCAATCCGGGCAGCAAGCATGGCATTGGCCCCAGCGTTTCGCGGCTCAAAGAGGATGCAGCGCTGTCACTGGCGCGCGGCGGTTCTGCGCTGTCACGGTTCCGGCTCTATTCGCGCAATGAGCGGGTCACAGAAGACAACCGCGATGCGCTGATTGATTTGAACGAATGGCTCGATTGCGAGTGTGATGAATTGCCGCCCAGGCAGGGCCAAGTCGTTATAGGTCTGGACCTTGGCGAAACCGCCAGCATGAGCGCAGTGTCCTATCTGTGGCCTGAGACGGGCAGGCTTGAATCGTGGGCCGCGTTCGGCACGGTTCCTACGCTTGAGGCCCGTGGGCAGGTCGATGCCGTTGGTGACCTATACAGCCAAATGCACAAGCGCGGCGAACTAGCGCTTATGGGGCAAAAGACAGTCCCGCCGGCACAATGGCTGCGGCGGGTTCTGGCGCACGTTGAAGGCGAAGTGATTGCGGCGATTGTCGCTGACCGCTTCAAGCAATCCCAGATTGGCGATGCGCTCACAGAATTGGGCAATCGATCGCCCGTCATTTGGCGCGGCATGGGCTTCAAGGATGGGTCCGAGGATGTTGAACGGTTCCGGCGCTATGTCTTTGACGGCAAGCTGCACGCCCCGGTCAGTCACTTGTTGCGCCATGCAATTGGCGAAGCGGCGGTGTTCATTGATCCGGCGGGCAATTCCAAAATCGTGAAGGGTCGCAGCATGGGGCGCATTGATGCCGCTTGCTCAACCGTTCTGGCAGTCGCGGAAGCCTCTCGCATCATGGGCAGACCTCAACACCAAGGGGGACGCATCGCATGGTCATGAGCGCGAAACGGAAAGAATATCAGCGGCATTCGCAGCGGGTTACACGCGGCCCGCGCTGGCGTGCTTTGCGCTTGCAGGCGCTCGAACGCGATGGCTGGCAGTGTATCGAGTGCGGCGAACTTCGCGGACTTGAGTGTGACCATGTTGAACCGGTCCGCACGCACCCGCACCTCGCCTACGTTTTATCGAATTTACAGATCCTTTGCGGGCGCTGTCATGCTCGCAAGACCCGTTTGGAAGTGGGGCACAAGCCTCTCCTCCCAAAGCGCCAGCAATGGCGAAATTTGCTGCGAAAGATGCAGCACTCCTCCCCAGAAGAACAGGATATCTAAATGTTAAAATCAATGGAAATTACGCGCCGCCAGTCGGCAATCCGCGAGGAACTGTCCCCGCTTGTGGCCAAGGATGCCCCTAGCGAGGATGAACTGCGCTCAATCACCGAACTCGATAATGAATACCGTGCGAACGAAACCCGTTTCCGCGCTGCAATCATTGCCGAGGATGAGGAACGCCGGGTAGCCGGTGCGGAACTGGAAACCCGTTCCGATAAGGAATGGGCAGATATGGCCAGCAAGTTTGAAGTGCGCCAAGTCGCGTTAGCTCTTGATGAGGGCAAAAAGCTTGATGGTGCAACGGCTGAAATGGTCGAGGAACTGCGCAGCAAAGGCGGGTTTCAGGGTGTGCCGGTTCCGCTAGAGGCTTTGGAAGTCCGCGCTGGCGAAACGATTGCCGATGGTGTGCCAGACCCTATCCGCACCATGCCCACGATTGAGCGGCTGTTTGCCCAATCAAGCGCAGCTCGCATGGGTTGTCGCATGATTAACGTGGGCGTTGGCGAGGTGGAATATCCCGTTGCGACCGGCGGTGCGCAACCGGGTTGGGCAGGTTCGGAAACCGGCGATGTTCCCGGCCCGCAAGCCTACACCACGATTGATAAGCCGATGGCACCTGACCAGACCCTTGGTGTTCAAATGAAAATCACCCGTAAAGCGCTCAAGCAAACAGGCACCGGGCTTGAACAGGCGGTGCGGCGCGATATGAGCGCGGCAATCCAGCAAGAGGCAGACCGGGTTATTTTCCTCGGTTCTGGCAGCGGCGGCGAGCCTTTGGGTGTATTCCCCGGCGCGTCCACCTACGGCATTACCGAAACGGCGGTGGATGCTGCGGCAAGCTATGCCGCGTTCCGTTCTGCGGCGGTGCGGTTCATGACTGCCAACGCGGCCAACAGCCTTGGTTCAATCAATCTGGCGCTGCGGCCGGAAGTGTTCGACACCATGGATGCGGATTTGATTGAGGGCACCGCGGTTTCCGAATGGGACCGTTTGAACGCCAAAATCGGCAATGTGCTGCTGACCACCAACGGGATTGAGGCACCTTCGGGTTCACCGGCGGCAAGCAATGCTCTGCTGACAACCGCAACCAACGGTGTGGCACCAATCTTTTGCGGCATGTGGGGCGCGGTCGATTTGATCCGTGACCCTTACAGCGATGCCAAGTCTGGCCAGCTCCGCTTGACGGCACTGACCACAATGGACGTGACGGTTGCGCGCGGTGTGCAGCTTGAGATCCTGACAGGGATCGAGTGATGCTTACCGGCTTTGCAGACGGCGGTCTGGAAATACGCAGGCAATCCGATGGATCGGCCCGTTTGCAGGGCCGGTTTCCCTACAACAGCCGTGCGGTTCTCTCTGATGGGGGCCGCACTGGCAGGCCGAAAAAAGAGCAATTCGCACCGCTCGCGTTTCGTCATTCAATCGAGACGAACCAAGAGGTGCATTTGCTGGTCGGTCACTCGTTTGACCGGCCTTTGGCAAGTCGCGGTGCAGGTTCATTGAAGCTGACCGATACGCCAGAAGCGCTTCTGTTTGAGGCTGCGATTGCAGCGCAGATGATGGACGTGGGCTTTGTGCGCGATGCCCTTGCAGCGTTATCGGCGGGGCTGATTGTCGGTATCTCACCCGGCTTTCGCATCCCCCCGCAACAGACCGTGCCTGATGCTGAGGAAGTGACTGAGGAAGACCCCAGCGAAGGGCGGGCGCTGATCCGCACAATTCGCGAGGCAATCCTGTTTGAACTTAGCTTGGTGACGCGGCCCGCTTACCCGGAAACGGAAGTGGAGGCGCGCAATTGGCAGGTGTCAGAAGAAAAGGAGGGCACCCACCTTTCTGCTTCCGGCCTGCACCGCACCCTTAACCGATGGAGGCCCGCATGAAGGCCGAGACTATTTCACAAGATGAAGCACTCCCTGCCGAATATCCTGACATAGGAGCTAGCCTATGCGGCTTTCCCGTGGAAGCGGATATCTGGCAGCGTATCGAGGCTTACACGGCCTATCGCTTCACCCCGCGCAGTGTCACTTGGTTGGTCGAGGGCAAAGGCCATTGGAGCTTTCCGCTTGTCCCGGCGGTGCTGACGAGTGCCGAGGTCTGGAACGGCGAAGCATGGCAGGCTGCAACGCTCACAGAAGGCCCGTATGGCTATTGTCTGACGGATATGGGGCCGTATCGCATAATTGCCGAAGTTGGCGCTGGTGACGTGCCTGACACGGTGCAGAAGGCCGCTCACAGGATGACCGATTATCTGGTTTACGAAACCACCCCTCATCCAATTGAAGGGATGCGCGGGCCGGAACTGGCAGCGACATCGCTCCGCCGGGTTGGCCTTGGCGAACATGCAGAAGAGTTTGAGATACAGCGCAATGCAACATGGCTTGCCCGTGCGCTGCAATACAGCGGCGCAGCGGACCTGCTTCGCCCATATCGGAGGGCAGGATAATGTGGCCATTCAAAAAGAAAACGGGCGGCGACGACCGTTTTGAAACCCGCTCAAGCGGTGCAGGATATACCGCGCAGATAATGCAGGCCCGTGCGGCCTATATCGCTGGCACTGATGGCTTGGCAGAACTGACCGGGACCGTGCAAAGCGCAGTGAGCCTATGGGAGGGCGGTTTAAGCCTTTCCGATGTCACTGGCACCGATATGCTCACCCCGTTCAATCTGGGGCTTGCAGCGCGTTCACTGGCGCTTCGCGGTGAAGCGGTGTTTGCAATCCGCGAAGCTGGTCTGGTCCCGTGCAGCGATTGGGATTTGACGACGCGCTTTGCGACACCAACGGCCTATCGGGTTGGGATTGCGGATACAGGCGGCGGGCGGTCTGAAACATTGCTTGCAAGCGAGGTGCTGCACTTTCGCGTCGGTTCCGAGGTAAGCGCGCCTTACACGGGTGTTGCTCCGCTTCGAAGGGCGCGGCTCACGGGCGGGCTGCTGGAAACAATCGAGACTGCGCTGTCAGAAGTTTACCGCGATGCACCGCTCGGCAGCGCTGTTATCCCAATGCCGGAACAGCCTGACACCGATATGTCTGATCTAGCGCGCGGGTTTCGCGGGATGCGTGGCCGGGTGCTGGTGCGCGAAAGCGTGAATGTGACTGCGGCGGGCGGTCCTGCACCGCAAACCGATTTGAAGCCTCACGATGTCACGCCTGATTTGTCCAAGGCGATGACGAAAGAGACGATGGCAGTGGCAAAGGCGAGCATTGAAACGGTATTCGGCATTTTGCCGGGTCTAAGCAATCCTGCGACCACCGGACCGATGGTGCGGGAAGCGCAGCGGCATTTGGCGCAATGGACGCTTCAACCGATTGCCGGGATGATTGCCCAGGAAGCGAGCGAAAAGCTTGGCGGTCTGGTCAGTCTGGACGTGATGCGCCCGCTTCAAGCCTTTGACACGGCGGGACGAGCACGGGCGTTTAGTGCCATTGTGCAGACCTTGGCGCTGGCCAAGGAAAGCGGCGTGGATACCGACAAGGCAATGGCACTGGTCGATTGGAGCGAGACGCGAGATTAGGCTGGTCACCTAGGGCGATGATTGTGTTTGAGGCCCGCCCGAAAGACCCCGTTAGTCGGTGAGTGGGAAAACCCCGACAAGGCACGGTCCCAGCTCCTTTCAGGGACGCGGTGCGGGGCCAGCATATCGGAAACGATAGGGCTGGTCCGCTTTACTTTGGAACCGGCGCTCCGTCGCAAATCGTGTCCCAAAGCCATTCGCGATCACCATCATAAATGCTGAACTTGCCGTCAAGGAAAGTGAATTTTTTGTAGCCGGTATATGCGCCAAGCCTGTTTTTAGCGTTCACCAATCCACAAACCACTTCACCACTTTTTTGCGTGAACGTCCATCGCGCGGAAGGCGCATCAAACAGCACGTATTCAGCGGCGGACTTTACCTGATTTTGTTCAGCGGCGCTGACCGATGCAAGCAATAGTAAAGCTGAGAGCATTGACCGGGACTCCTCAAAAGACCATAACAGCAAACAGGACGACCCAGCGCGCCAACGCTGAGCCGCCCCTAACCACATCAACCTAGTTGGAGGTTTCAGTGACTAAAGACACCCATAGGGCGGAATCCGCCTGCAACAATCCCCTTAAATCTGCACTGTCCACCGGAGTCATAGCGACTGACCGGGGCGTTCTTGTGCCAATCGAACGATGGCGCAAGCTGACCCAGATAATGCTTGAGACTGCGCACGAAGCGGCGATGGCAGCCGAATACATGATTGAACGCTGCGATGATATGGACGGCGATGCTGATCTTGAAGGCCAGTGCAATGAGGATGAAATCTCACGCGCGCCTGATTTTGGCACTCTCTACATGCCTACCGGCCCGGGCTGCGAGATTGCCGATAAGGGCGAGAACGCATGGGTTGAATGGGATAAGATGCGCGGTTCACAGAAGCGCGGCGCAAACATCACTCAAGACCATGAGGATAGCGAAGATGATGACCCGGCGGGGCAATATGACGAAGATTGCTACACCGCCAAACCAATCCGCGAAAACAGCCCCGGTTGCGCATTAAGCGACCCCGGCGGCTGCGAGCATGATGGGCGCGAGCCTATTGCCTACCTAGACTAAGTGATCCCCGGCTTTGGCGGGCCGGGGGGCTTGACTGTGAGCTTTGCTACGTTATTACCTAGCCAAGCTCACAGAAAGGCGAAGTATGACTATCTACACTCCCAAAGATGTTGAAACGCTCACTGGCGTTGCGTCCGCGTCAATCCGAGAACAACGAATGCGTCTTGAGGAATATCCCTTCGGAGTTAAATCTGAAAGCGGTCGCTGGTCATATTCACCTGCCGACATCCTTGGGGTTTTCTGTTTCCATAAAATCCACGCGCGGACGAACAATCAGGCTGATACAGTCGGCATGGCCAATTGGGTTGCTCCCGAAGTCGCAAAACATCTTGGTTTAACTCACCCGTCACATTGGAGGCTACGCCTGCGCGAGGTGGCACGCGATTCCTTCCCAGATACGGAAGGTGTGCAGGATTTGGGCCGTAAGTATCGTTTTGCCATTTTCGATGTTGGCAATCCCACTATCACCAATCGGCCAGAACTACTCGCTGATGCCATCACGCCTTACTCTTTTGTTGTTCACCTTGAAAACTTGGCTGATGAGATACCGGCAAAGCTGGTCGCTCGGCTTCACGCGGATGAAATGCCAGACTAAATGACTGCACCCGCCGCCTTCAAGCAAGCTGATGTCACCCGCGCACTTCGCGGCGCGGCTGCGGCTGGCATGAAGCCGAGCGGGTTTCGCATTCATTCGCAAAGCGGCGATATCGAGATAATCTTTGGCACAGTGTCCAAGTTGGATGAGCCGGAGGAACTGGAATAATGCCGCGCAAATGGCTTCCTGATAACGTCACGTCTTACAAGGATCGGCACGGCAAGACCCGGTATCGGTTTCGCAAGACCGGATTGCCCGTGTATCACTTTCGCAATCCACCGGGCACAGAGGGCTTTCGCGAGGAATTGCACAAGGCTCGCAGTGCCCTTCCCCCTGAGAAACTGCCACGCCATGCGCCTTACACCTATGATGCGCTAATCACGTCATTCTATGAAACCCCTAAATGGGTTGGGATGGCCGCGAGCAGTCAGAAGACATATCGCGGGATTATTGAGGGTTTCCGCGCCAAGAATGGCACCAAGGACGTTCGCCGCGTCACTACGGGTTCAATCGACAAGCTGCTGGCCAAGCGCGTTGCTGAAACCGAAACTGGGGCTGCTGCTGCAAATCTGCGCAAGGTTCTTAATCGCCTACATCGCCACGCCGTAAAGCTTGGCTGGCGGGTTGATAACCCGGTCACTGCCAGCGACCCGGTGGTTACATCGGGCACCGGCTTCCATACGTGGACAGAAGCCGAAATTGCATCCTTTGAGACGCGATGGCCGCTTGGCACCCGTCAACGCCTTGCGATGGCTCTATTGCTCTACACGGCGCTCAGGCGGTCCGATATGATCCGCTTGGGCAGGCAACACCGTCGAGATGATCGCTTTGTCCTGTATCACGGCAAAAACGATAGCGAGACGAATATTCCTATCCTTGAGCCGCTGGCAGAAGCCATTGCGGCAATGCCCGATGAGCATTTGACTTATCTCGTTACCGAGCGGGGCCACCCCTACTCGACCGGCAATTCATTTTTCAATTGGTTTAAGCGCGCTTGTGTGGCCGCTGACATCCCGCACTGCGGACCGCACGGTCTGCGCAAAGCGATGTCGCGGCGATTGGCAGAATCGGGCGCGACCACATTGCAAGGCCGCGCAGTCACGGGACACAAGACTGATCGCGAATTTGCTCACTATGCCGAAAAGGCAAACAAGGCCGATATGGCCACCGTAGCGATGGCGAACCTTTCCAAGACGTTCGCCAAAAAAGGAGAATAAAGTGCCTATTACCAATGCTTTAGCAGAGGTAGTGGTGGACAGGGCTGGATTCGAACCAGCGTACGCTTGCGCGGGCAGATTTACAGTCTGCTGCCTTTAACCACTCGGCCACCTGTCCACACAGGGCTTGCTCAAAATGCGGCCTTGCGGCCACCAAATGCATGCGCGACCCGATAAAGGTCTTGCTGCCGAGGGGATGCGCTTTGGCGAAGCGAGCCTTGCCTGTCAATGGGCCTGCTGGCAGGGGGCAGAAACATAACACTCCAATGAAAGACGCAAATGGCCAAAGGTGACAAAAAGAAAGCGCTGCGCGGGCGTGCAGGCCGGATGAAAGGCGGGCGCGGTTCGGGCAAGGGAACCGCCGGATATGTGCGCCTGTGGGGCCGGCATCCTGTCGAAGCAGCGCTCAAAAACCCCGCCCGCCAACACCGCAAATTGTGGGCAACGCGCGATGGCATCGAAAGCCTGGATGGCGAATTGCCGCAGGATTTTCCCGTGGAATACGCCGATGTCACCGATCTGGCGCGGCTGGTTGCCAAAGACGCCCCGCATCAAGGTTTGGTGCTGGAATGCGAACCGCTTGATGGCGTCTTCCTTGATGAGCTTGCCACTGGCGATCCCGCGCGCCCGGTCGTATTGCTCGATCAGGTGACAGACCCGCACAATGTCGGTGCAATCCTGCGGTCCGCTGCTGCTTTCAATGCGGCTTGTATCGTCACCCAGGATCGCCACGCACCGCCTGAAAGCGGCGTTCTGGCCAAATCGGCTTCGGGCGCATTGGAGACGGTGCCATGGGTGCGAGTCGTCAATCTGGCGCGCGCGATGGATGATCTGGCGCAGGCGGGATATTGGCGCATCGGCCTTGCAGGCGAAGCGGAGGCGGCGCTGGAGGAAGCGTTACCCGCCGGCCCCGTTGCGCTGGTTATGGGCGCAGAGGGGCCCGGCATGCGCCACAATATCGCCCAGCACTGTGATGCTCTGGCAAAACTGCCGATATCCTCAGCAGTGGAAAGCCTGAATGTATCCAACGCGGCCGCGATTGCGCTATACGCTGTATCAACACGATCAAAGGGGTAGTGATTATGACGATGTTTGCTTCCATGCGGGCGAAATCCGCTGCGGTTTTGGCGGGGTGCTCGCTAATGCTGACAGGCTGCCTGATCCAGCCGGGCACATTCACGTCTGAGCTGACGCTGATGGAGGATGATGCGTTCACTTTCACTTATGAAGGCGAAGTGCATTTTATCGGCCTTGCGAAGCTGGCTGAGGAGAGCAAGCGGTCTTCGATGGGGGAATTTCAGGCCTATTGTTACGGCGACGCTCCAGCCGAAGCTGTTGAAGGGGCTAGCGACGCAGCAGAGGCGGCTGCCAAGGCGGCAGAAGCGATGATTGAAGAGGCCGAAGACTATGCCGGAGACCGCGAATGCACGCCCGAAGAAGTCGCCGAACAGCGCGCTCAGTGGGAAGAGGGCCAGCAGCGCCGCGCCGAAAACAAAAAGCGCGAAGCGGAGCAGATGTCAGAAATCTTCGGCGGGATCGACCTGTCCGCTCCCGGAGCCGAAGCGGAACTGGCAGCCCTGATGGTGCGGCAAAAAGGGTTCGACCGGGTCGAGGCCAAAGGCGATGGCATGTTCGATGTGAGCTATGCAATCAGCGGCACTTTGAGCCATGATTACATGTTCCCCGTGATCGAAGGATTTCCGACCAACAGCCCCTTCGTCCAAGTTCTAGTGCGTGATGGGGGTGCGGTGCGCGTGAATGCCCCCGGTTTTGCAGGGCAAGGCGCGGCCAATCCTTTATTGCCGATGATGATGGGCGGATCACCCTTTGGCGGCGGGGGCAGCTCTTCAGAAGAGCTTGACCTGCCCGAGATAAACGGCACGTTTTCGATTGTTACAACCGGAGATATCCGGGCGAACAACACAGACGAAGGCCCCGTGACAGAGGCGAGCGGCCAGCGGCTCACATGGCAGATCAATTCGCGCACCGGGGCAGCGCCCACCGCGCTGATCGCTTTGCCCCGCTGAGGATAAGCACGCAGCTGGGGCGCACCTAAACCGGGCAAACAAAAACCCCGCCGGTCTTGCGATCGGCGGGGTTTTTTGTGTGATTGGCTGGGTTTCAATGTGCGCTGATAAAAGCGTCCTCACCCATGTCCATCAGAGCAATCAGTTGACCGCGTCTTTCAAGCCTTTGCCCGCTTTGAATTTGGGCTGGTTTGATGCCGGAATATTCATCGGCTCGCCGGTGCGCGGGTTGCGGCCTGTGGACGCTTTACGCTTGGCGACAGAGAACGTGCCAAACCCGACAAGGCGCACTTCATCACCATTCGACAAAGCCTTGGTCACAGCGTCGAACACACCTTCAACAGCGCTTGCGGCATCATTCTTTGAAAGGCCAGTGGTCTCGGCAACCGCACCGATCAGATCGTTCTTATTCATCCTGGGAACCCCCTTGTATTACCAAAAGTCTTTGAATCAATTTCGTATTCGAGGAATCGTCTTCTCGAAAGAATCCAGATTGAGACTGTTTTCCAGGACTCTGTCAAAGACAAATACAGCGCAAAGCCGGGCTTTTTTCAGTTTTTTTCATCATTTGCGGTAAAGCGAGCGCGATTGCGCTGCCTGAACATGCTTTTGACGCAGCATTTCAGTTGCAAATCAGAACGCAAAGCGCCTTTCATTACTGCTCTCAAACGCCATTGGCGGCGCGGTCAATGCGCGGTTGGAACGTCCGATCCTGCGGTACTCCCCGCGGTAGAGGCGCCGGGCTGCGATGCCAGATCATCGGCCTCGCTCCATTCAATCGGAGTGGGCATTTCCACCAAGGCTTGTTCAAGCACCTGATCGACATGGCTCACTGGAATGATTTCAAGGCCCTCTTTCACATTGTCCGGAATTTCGGCGAGGTCTTTGACATTCTCTTCGGGTATGAGCACCGTTTTGATCCCCCCGCGAAGCGCTGCGAGCAGTTTCTCTTTCAGCCCACCAATCGGCAGCACGCGGCCGCGCAGAGTAACCTCGCCGGTCATCGCCACATCGGGGCGCACTGCGATCCCGCCAAGCGTTGAAACGATGGAAGTGACCATGCCGATCCCCGCGCTTGGCCCGTCTTTGGGCACTGCACCTTCGGGCAAGTGGATGTGGACATTGCGGCGCTGGAACAGGCTGGGCTTTATCCCATAAGTGGGCGCGCGCGATTTGACGAAGCTGAACGCGGCAGCGACGCTTTCATTCATTACTTCGCCGAGTTTACCTGTCGTCTTGATCTCGCCCTTGCCCGGTGTCGTCACGCTTTCAATGGTCAGCAATTCGCCGCCCACACTGGTCCAGGCAAGGCCCGTGACAGTGCCGATCTGCGCTTCGTCTTCGGACATGCCGTGTTTAAATTTGCGCACCCCTGCAAATTCGCCAAGGTTCTCTGGCGTGATCGTCACACTGGTGACATCACCTTCAAGGATTTTGCGCAAGCTTTTGCGCGCCAGCCGGGCAATCTCGCGCTCCAATGTGCGCACACCAGCCTCACGCGTGTAATAGCGGATAAGATCGCGCAGGCCCTCTTCGGTCAGCTCAAATTCTTCCGCCTTCAGGCCATGATCGCTAACCTGTTTGGCCAGCAAATGCCGCGTGGCAATTTCGACTTTCTCATCCTCGGTATAGCCTTCGAGGCGGATGATCTCCATCCGATCGAGCAGCGGCTGCGGCAGATCGAGGCTGTTAGCGGTCGTCACAAACATGATGTCCGACAGGTTGAGATCGAGTTCGAGATAGTGATCCTGAAACTTGTCGTTTTGCTCAGGGTCCAGCACTTCGAGCAAAGCCGAAGCCGGATCGCCGCGGAAATCCTGACCAAGCTTGTCAATCTCATCGAGCAGAAACAGCGGATTGCTGGTGCCCGCTTTCTTCAGATTGTTGACGATTTTGCCGGGCATTGAGCCAATATAGGTCCGCCGGTGCCCGCGTATCTCCGCCTCATCGCGAACGCCGCCCAAAGATTGTCGCACAAATTCGCGGCCCGTCGCCTTCGCGATGCTTTTGCCGAGCGATGTTTTACCGACACCGGGAGGGCCAACCAGACACAGGATCGGGCCTTTGAGCTTGTTGGTCCGCGCCTGAACGGCGAGATATTCGATGATCCGGTCCTTGACCTTCTCAAGCCCGTAATGATCGGCATCGAGTATTTCCTGCGCTTGCCCGATATCCTTTTTCAGCCGCGATTTCTTGCCCCAAGGCAGCCCCAGCAGCACATCGAGGTAATTGCGCACCACCGTCGCCTCAGCGCTCATGGGCTGCATGCCTTTGAGCTTTTTCAGCTCGGCATTGGCTTTGGTCTTGGCCTCTTTGGAAAGCTTGGTTTTCTCGATTTTCTCGGCCAGCTCGGTCAGCTCATTGCCTTCTTCACCATCGCCGCCGCCCAGTTCCGACTGGATCGCTTTCATTTGCTCGTTGAGGTAATATTCGCGCTGGGTCTTTTCCATCTGGCGCTTTACCCGCCCGCGAATTTTGCGCTCCACCTGAAGAACCGACAATTCGCCCTCCATAAACGCCATCACCAGTTCAAGGCGTTTGAGCGGGCTGCTCTCGGTCAGCAGCGATTGTTTGTCAGAAACTTTCGCGCTGAGTGCAGCCGCAATCGTATCAGCCAATTCGCCCGCATCATCGACATCGGACAGGTCAATGTCGTTTTCTTCGCCCATTTTCTTGTTGAGCTTGGCATATTCGCCAAATTGCTGCGTCACTTGCCGCATCAAAGCGGTGACCTCGCTGCCCGCGACCGTTTCCGGCTCAATCAATTCCATTTCGGCTGTGATATAGCCATCATCGGGCACCAGCGCTTCCAGCCGCGCGCGCACGCCTCCTTCGACCAGAACGCGCACCGTGCCATCGGGCAGTTTGAGCAATTGCAGAACCTGCGCAACGACGCCTGTATCATACAGATCATCCTGACCCGGATCATCACAGGCCGGATCCAGCTGAGCGAGCAGGAAGATATCCTTTGACGCTTCCATCGCCGCTTCCAAAGCCGCAACCGATTTATCGCGCCCCACAAACAGTGGCACAACCATGCCGGGAAAAACGACAATGTCGCGAAGGGGCAAAAGAGGAAAGGCTTGTGTCATGTGTAAATTATCCCGGTGCGCAGCTTTGCTGCGTTGTTACCAAAGATATGGGTAATGGGCCGGGACTGCGCAATAGCCGACAAGGGGCAGACGGGGGTTAGCCTGTGTAAACTGCCAGATAGCGTGCCTCTACGGCGCTAAACTACCGCGCCCACCCATCCAGATCGAGCGCGGCAAGGTCTTTCGCAAGATCGCCATGACGCTTGGCCAGATAGCGCGCTGCCTTGCGATGCGGGCCTCGCAGATAAGATTTAAGCGCAGGGCTTGCCTCTCCATCACAATCGAAACGCTGCTCAAACATAGCAAGGGCCGTCGCAAGCGCGTTTTCTGACAGATATCCCGATGTATCAGACCGCCAGCCCTGCATTGCTCCATCGCTGAACTGGCTGAAATTGCGCGCGCTGTTGGCCAGAAATACGCCAAAGCCAAGATACACCGCCGTGCAATCGGTGGCGTGCTCTTCCAGCGCTTCCCCGCCCGGCGGCATGCCGATAGAATGGACGACCAGATGGGCAAGCTCGTGCGCAAATGTTGCCACCAGCGCATCAGGGTTTTTCGCCAGCGCCGGATCATAGCGGATAACGGGTGTGTTTCCCTCGACACTGAAAGTGCCAAGCGCCGAGCTTTGCGAAAAGGGCCCAGTATCAAGGCCCGTCATCGGTATTTCAGGCCTGCTTTCGCCTTTTTCTAGGCGGCAGTGCCAATGGGAAAGGCCCGCCAGATGTTTGACCGCTTCAAACAGCTGGCTGGCGGTGGAAGCTGCCATGATCTGATCGTTAGAGGGCAACACCAATTGCGGGACAAAACCATCGCTTTGATCCTGCTTGCCCAAAGTCCGATCCAGCCATGCAAAGCAAGCCAGCAACCATTCAAATTCGTCAGCCGCTATCGGAAGCGACGGCCCAAACAGACCCATCGCGCAAACTTCACCCCATACCCGGCAGGTTAAAACCCGGCGGCAAACCCATGCTGCCTTGCATCTCTTTCATCTGCTCTGCCGATACCCGGTCCGCTTTGTCGCGGGCATCGTTGAAAGCGGCGGTGACGAGATCTTCGACGATGTTCTTCTCTTCCAGCTTCATCAGACTGTCATCAATGCTGACGCCCAGAATGCGGCCCTTGGCACTGGCGCGCACTTTCACCAGGCCGCCGCCTGCCGCGCCTTCAACCTCGATCGCGTCGAGTTTGACCTGCATATCGTTCATCTGGTTCTGGATGGTTTCCGCCGCCTGCTGTGCGGCCTGCATCATTTCTTCCATGCTTTTCATGGGGTTTATTCCTTCTTTTAAGAATTCAGCGCCGGTTCGCATTGCGCGCGAAAGCGGCGGTGTTGTCGTTCTGGATCAATTCGGCATCGGGAAAAGTTTCCAACGCAGCTTTGACCAAGGGATGCGCGCGGGTGCGTTCATCGGCCGCCTTGGCATTGGCATCGGCCTGCTCGCGCAAAGATGGCTCGACCTCGCCTTCACCGCGTTCAACCTGCCAGCGCTTGCCCGTCACCTTGAACAGAGCATCGCGGATATCGGGGATGGGATCATCGGTGAACTGGTCGGCCTGTTCAAAAATCAACCGCTCAGGAGAAAGCTCAATCACTCGCACACGGTCGCGCATCATCTGGGCAACGCGCAATTGGCCCGCGGCATCGATTTCCTCCACCAGATTGGCCCAATTGAGCGCGCCAGAGGCAACCGGCGCAGCAGGCGCGTCGTCTGGCGTGGCCCCGGCGACAGGAGCGGGCGGATTGCTCGCCAATTCCTCAATCCGTTTGGCCAATTTACCCGGATCAGGCATTTCAGCCGCGTGCAGCACGCGCAACAGCGCCATTTGAAGCGCCACCAATGGATCAGGCGCAAGGCGCACCTCGTCATGGCCTTTCAGCAGCAATTGCCACAGTCGGTGCAATTGAGGAGCCGACAGGCGCGCGGCAAATTCCGCCAGCGCGGTGCGCTCCTCTTCCGAAGGCGCATCAGGCTCCCCGCCCGAAACCTGCGCCACAGTGATCCGGTGCACCAGATCCATCAGCGCTCGCATCAAAGCGAGCGGTTCAACGCCCAGCGCATATTGTTCATCAATCCCGGCAAGCAGTCCGGGCGCATCCGCTTCGAGCACCGAACCCAGCAAAGCACGCTGAGCGCCCTTATCGGCCAGACCCAGCATATCGCGCACCCGCGCTGCGGTAACTTCGCCGCCCGCTTCAAGATCGGCATGAGCAATCGCCTGATCGAGGATCGAGAGGCCATCGCGCACGGACCCTTCGGCCGCAGCCGCGATAATCGCCAGCGCCTCGTCCTCTGCGGCCACCCCCTCTTGCTCGCACACATGGCCGAAATGTTTGGCCAGCATATCCGCCGGGATACGCCGCAGATCGAACCGCTGTGTCCGGCTGAGCACGGTGACCGGCAGTTTCTCCACCTCGGTGGTGGCAAACAGAAACTTCACATGCGCGGGCGGTTCCTCAAGTGTCTTGAGCAAGGCATTGAAAGCATTGCGCGACAGCATGTGAACTTCGTCAATGATATAGATTTTGTAACGCGCCGAAACCGCCGCATAGCGGACCTGTTCGATAATCTCGCGAACATCGTCGACGCCGGTATGGCTGGCCGCATCCATCTCGATCACATCGATATGGCGGCCCTCTGCGATCGCTTGGCAATATTCGCACACGCCGCACGGATCGATAGTTGGCCCGCCAGTGCCATCTGGCCCGACGCAATTGAGCGCCTTTGCAATCAGCCGCGCGGTGGAGGTTTTGCCAACCCCCTCACCCCCGTCATCAAGAACGCATGCGCCAACCGATCCCGCTCGATTCCATTGGCAAGCGTGCGCACCATCGGTTCTTGCCCGATCAGCTGCGAAAATGTTTGCGGGCGGTATTTGCGCGCGAGCACACGGTAAGGCTGATCCGATGTGTCTGCCGCAACCGGCGGAGCATCCGGTGAAGATGCACGCTCAGATTGGGCTCGCTCAGATGCGGCTGGCTCAGATGCGGCCGGCGTCAGAACCTTGGTTTGCGGTGGTTCGTCGCCGCCCAAATCCCCGCCGCCAAACATCGTATCCTGGCCCGCTGCCTCCAATTCAGCAGCGCTGGGCGTAGTTTCCTCTTCGGTATCGGGAAGGTCAGGATCGGAATCAGTCATCGCATACCAAGCTAGGCGCTTGCGGCCCGTTTGTCATGGCGATGTTTGATGAAAAAGCAGCGGCGCTGAAGCCGCAATAACAAAGGAGCCGAGCGACCCGCCGCAATTCACCTGGGCTGCTTCCTTCCGGACCTGACCCGGTGAGCGAACGCAAACGTCCACCCGACTCCCGAACGTGCATATGGCGAAAGCGGGTTAAAAATTCAACTCACTTAAAATTGTCAGCATAGGCCTGAATTTTGAGCGCTTTGGGCGGCGTTGAATGCACTCGCGCGGTGATGCCGTATTTTGCGGCATAGGCTTTCGCAGCGTCCTTATCGGGAAATGTCAGTTTGACCTGAGATTGCGTGTCGCCGCTGCCGGTCCAGCCCATCAGAGGATCGGGCTTGCGCGCTTCGGATTGCTCAAATTCGAGCACCCAATTGTCCGTTTTGGCTTTGCCCGATTGCATCGCGCTTTTGGGGGTTTGATAGATGATTGCGGTCATTTTTTCTCTTGATCCTCGCTCATGCGATCAACGATCGCATCGCTGCGGGCGGCCAGTCGGCCTTGCGGTCGCTGCGCGCCCGTTCCTGCGGCTGTTCTTCGCAGCGCAATACTCAATGTTCTAGCCGCGTTCAAATCTGTTTTTGGTCTTAAGGCTGGGTTTTTCGGTCCACGGCTGCTCAGGCCAGCGGTGTTTGGGATAGCGGCCTTTCATATCGCGCACCACATCGGCCCAGCTCCCGCGCCAGAAACCGGGCAGATCGCGCGTGGACTGGATCGGGCGGCCAGCGGGGCTGGTCATTTTCAGCAGCAATGGCGCGGTGCCAATCATCGGGTGGCTATCAAGGCCAAACATCGCCTGCACCCGCACCTCAGCACAGGGCGCATCATCACCGCCGTAATCGATGGCGTGGCGCGTATTGGCAGGCGAGGTGAAATGCGTGGGCGCGTCTTTTTCCAACCGCTGGCGCATGTTCCAATCGAGCATGCCAAGAGCCGCCTCGGCAAAATCGCTTGGCGGCAGGTTCAGATCGCGCCTGCCGCTGAGCAAAGGCTCGAGCCACAGGCTCGCATTTTCGCGCAAAGCGGCGGGCGACAACGCGTCAATCTGCGCAAATTGAGCCCGCGCAAGGAAGCCTGGCGGAAACAATTCTCCCCCATCTGTGCCGGAGTTATCCAGCGGATTGTCCCCGGACTTACCCCCTATTCTATCCAGAGCCTTATCCACGAGGATATCCACACCCCCCTGCCCCTCAGGCACAGGGACAGCGGCGCGGTTGATGACTATCGCGCCCCACCGCTTTTCACGCGCGGCCTCGATCCGGCTTTTGCCTGCGTTCCAGCTTATCTTGGTGGTGTCTTCGAGCGACGCGGCAAAAATCGCTTCCAAGTCGCTGTATTCCAGCGCAATCCCGCTGGTGATCCGCGCGCCTTTTGCAAGGCCCTGCGCATCGCCAATTACGATCCATTCCGCCTGCGCTAGCGGCGATGCAGGGTCCAGCCGGAAACCGCGCCCGCCTGCGCTCAGCCAATGTTCCGCCCCGTGGTCGCGCCGTTTCGCCACAAAATCCCGCCGCGCCAGCGCAAGGCATTGCACCGCGTCATAGTGCGCGCCCGATAGCTGCACGTCGCCCACCAAACTCTCCGCCTTGCGCGCCCACCCTTGCGCAATGCGCCGGGCGCTTTGCGCGCGATTGGACCGCTCCGTCTGCCAACGCGCGCGGCGCTGCGCCAAATCCTCCCCCCGCCCGCCAAGGCCGCGTTCCTGCATCAGCATCACCAGCATCGCGGTATCTTCTGCGCAGCCATTTTGCGCGCCATACAGCACCGCTGCCGCCTGATCGGGTGCCATGGGCATTGCGGCGATACTTTCGCCCCAAGGCGTAATTCGCCCGTCAGATGCCAGCGCCCCCAAAGGCTCGAGCAGCGCCTGCGCCGCAGCAATTGAGGCACCGGGCGGCGGATCAAGCCAGGCGAGGTTAGCCGGATCACTCTCCCCCATTTGGCTAGCGTCAAAAGCAGGCCTGCAAGATCGGCGGTTTCAATCTCAGGCGGCGCAAATTCCGGGCGGCCCAGATGCCCGCCTTCTTCCCACAAGCGATAGGCAATGCCCGGCCCCTGCCGCGCGGCGCGCCCTGCCCTTTGCGTGGCGGCGGCCTGGCTAGCGCGTTTCGTCACGAGATGGGTGGTGCCCGCGGCCCGGTCAAATTCGGCCATCCGCGCAAGGCCGCTATCGACCACGATGGAAACTCCGTCCAAAGTCAGCGAAGTTTCAGCAATCGCGCTGGCGAGCACAATCCGGCGCCGGCCCTCGGCATCGCGGCGGATCGCGGCGCGTTGGCCTGCCGGATCAATCTGTCCGTGCAGCGGCAGGACAGGTGTACCTGGCAGGCGCGTCTCCAGCCGTTCGCGCACGCGCTCAATTTCGCGCACGCCGGGCAGAAAGGCGAGGATATCGCCGGCATCCTGTTCGCGCCAAGCGGTCATCACGCCATTGGCAACCTGATCCTCCACCGCCAAAGCGGGATCGCTCCCCAGCCACCGGATTTCGAGCGGATATGCGCGGCCTTCGCTTTTCAGCACCGCCGCATCATCGCCCAGCAGCCTGGCAAAACGGGTGCCATCAATCGTTGCCGACATCACCAGCACACGCAGATCATCGCGCAAAACCCCGCGCGTTTCCAAAGCAAGCGCCAGCCCCAGATCGCTATCCAGATGCCGTTCATGCGCTTCATCAAACAGGATGGCGGAAACGCCGGGCAATTCCGGATCATCCACCAGCCGGTTCACCAAAATCGCCTCTGTCACCACAAAAATGCGGGTTTTGGCCGATGTTTTGCTGTCGAGCCGGGTCATATAGCCGACCGTCTCACCCGGTTTTTCGTCCAGCATTTCTGCCATGCGTTCCGCCGCTGCGCGCGCGGCAACCCGGCGCGGCGATGTGAGGATGATCTGGCCGCTGCACCATTCGTCGCGGATGAGTTCGGGAGCTATCGCAGTGGTCTTGCCTGCCCCCGGCGGCGCGATCAAAACCGCCGCGCCGCGCAAAGCCATCGCCTCGCGGATTTCTGGCAAGACTGCATGTATGGGAAGATCGGGTCTCACAGCCCGATGACTAGCGCGATCAATACCCCCGCGCGACTGCAAATTGCGCCGCTTCGCCCATGGCCGCGCGCGCTTTGCTGTCGGGGAAGATCGAGATCGCATCAATCGCGCGCTGGGCAAAATGCCGCGCCTTTTCGCGCGTATCTTCGACCGCGTTGTGCTTTTCTATAAGATCAATCGCATGCGCCAGATCATCATCGGATGATCGGTGGCCAAGGATCGCCTGTTTCCAGAACTTGCGCTCATCTTCGCTGCCGCGTGCATGGGCGAGGATGACCGGCAGCGTCATTTTGCCTTCACGAAAATCATCGCCCTGATCCTTGCCCATTTCAGCCGCATCTGAGGAGTAATCAATCGCATCATCAACCAATTGGAACGCAACCCCCAGATTGCGTCCATAATCTTCGAGCGCGCGTTCCTGCTCTTCGCTGCATTCGGCCACCACCGCGCTGATCTGGCTGGCAGCGGCAAACAAAGCGGCGGTTTTTGCGCCGATAATGTGGAGATAGCGCTCTTCGCTCGTTTCAATCTGGCGCTGTGCAGTCAATTGCGACACTTCGCCTTCTGCAATCACGGCGCTGGCATGGCTGAGTATTTTGAGCACTTTGAGGCTGCCATCCTCGGTCATCAGTTCAAATGCGCGGCTGAACAGGAAATCGCCCACCAGCACAGTTGCCGGATTGCCAAAGATGATGTTTGCCGCCGCTTTGCCCCGGCGCAGTTCGCTGCCATCAACCACATCATCATGCAGCAAAGTTGCGGTGTGGATGAATTCAACCGCTGCGGCCAGCTTGTGATGGCGTGTGCCCTGATACCCGACCAGTTCAGCACCGGCCAATGTCAGCATAGGACGAAGCCGTTTGCCTCCGCCCGAAATCAAATGCCCTGCAAGGCGCGGAATAAGAGGGATTTCGCTCTGCATCCGGTCCAGAATAACCGAGTTTACACTGTTCATGCCCGTCGCTGTAAGAGACAGCATGGGTTCAAGCGTGGGGTTTTTGCGCGGCAAAGGAACGATATCTGCAGTCATCGTGAAGCATTTGGGGACAACGGCGAAGCTTGGCAAGCGCTCAATTGCTGCTAGCTTTGCAAGCTATGTCCGATCAAACGCACACGCCCGGCACCGTATCATCATTGGCGGCGCAAACCGCATTGGGGGATGATCCCGTGCTCGCCAGCTATCGCAAAAGCATCGACAATATCGATGCAGCGATCATTCACATGCTGGCAGAACGGTTTCGCATCACACAGGCGGTGGGCGAATATAAGGCCAAAGTGACGTTGCCGCCGGCTGATCCAGACCGCGAAAAGCGCCAGATCGAGCGGCTGCGCGGATTGTCTGAAGCGGCTGATCTGGACCCTGAGTTTTCGGAGAAATTCCTGCGTTTCATCATCGACGAAGTGATCCGCCACCACGAGCGTGCGCGGGATAAATAACGGAGCGCGCTAATCGCTCTTATAGAGCAATATGCCCTCGCTTCGGACAGCCGGGGTAACTATCTCATCATCACGAAGCATGACCCATAAATCGATTTTTACATGGGTGCATTCCTGCAGTTTGGTTTGTAGTTGGGTTCGTTCAAGCAACGCCGTAGTTTCTTCATTTTCGTTCGGCTTACTAAATAGTTGGACTGCAATATCCAGATCACTGTGCTGCCTAAAGTCGCCGCGCGCTCTAGAACCAAACACATAAGCTCGCTTCACCAGAGGTTCTTGACTCGCCCAAGTCGAGACAAATGCGAGGTCAAGGGCGTCCCTCACGCCCGCGGCAATTGCAGTTCGACAAGCAATCCGCCCAGATCCTCGCTTGATCCCAATACCACATCGCCGCCGTAGATTTGCACCACATCGCGCACAATCGCGAGGCCAAGCCCGGTGCCCGGCTTGTTGGTATCCAGCCGCGCGCCGCGATCGAAGATATCGGTGCGCGCCTCTTCTGGGATGCCGGTGCCGTCATCCTCGATATGGATCAGGCAGACATCGTTATCGGGATGCACATCGAGCGTCACGAACACACTGCCCCCGCCATATTTGGCGGCGTTCTCAATGAGGTTGCCGAGGATTTCGTCCAAGTCTTGCCGCTCAATCGCGACCACCGTTTCCTTGCCGCCTGCAATGTCAAGCCGCCCTTCAGGATAAAGCCGTTCCACCGCGCGGCGGACCGCTTCGGCGCTGGGGCGAAGCTCTGTGCGCGATTGGCCCACCGCGCGGCGACCCACAGCGCGGGCGCGGGCAAGGTGGTGATCCACATGGCGCTGCATTGTGCGCGTTTCGCGGAACACGGCATCGGACAGATCAGGAGCGCGTGCGGTCGCAGCATTGGTCAGCACCGTCAGCGGTGTCTTCAATGCATGGGCCAGATTGCCCGCATGCATCCGCGCTTCCTCCGCTTGGTTTTCCGTATGTTCGAGCAGCGCGTTCACCTCTTCTACCAGAGGTTGCACTTCGGCTGGCAGCGGATCGGTGATGCGGTTATCGCCTGTCGTGCGCAATTTCTGGATGGCCGCGCGAACCCGGCGCAGTGGCGAGAGGCCATAACGGATCTGGAACAGAGCCATCAGGAACAGGCCCAGCCCCAAAACCGCAAAGCTCCAGATCAGGATCAGCTGAACCCGCGATATCTGCGCGTCCACTTCCTGCGTCGCGCTGGCCACAGCAAAAGTCCAGCGGGTTTCATTGCCCGGCAGGATCACTGTGCGTTTGGCAATGCGCAAAGGCTCGCCGTCAAATTCATTGGAATCGTAAAACTGAACATCGCTGTCAAAGCTGTCGGCATCAGCGGGCACGCTTTCGATATCAAGCGTGCGGTCCCACAGGCTGCGCGATGGCCAGGGTTCATATCCGTCGCCATTGATCTGGTAATACAGGCCGCTATTGGGCTCGAGGAATTTCTGATCGCCCAGCCCCCGGTCAAAATAAATCTCGCCAAACGGGTCGATTTCGGCCGACGCGATCATCGCGGTGAGGATGTAGTCCAGTTGCTCATCGGAATTGGAACGAACTTGCGCTGTTAAAGTGCGCTCAAGCGCGATGCCGCCGCCCAAAAGCAGCACGACAATCCACACCGCTGCGATCAAGCCCATCCGGCGCGCAAGGCTGGATCGCATGGTGGATTCTTGACCAGCACCGTGCGGACCCTTGGAAGGCGCAGGAACCGGCGCGGATTGCTGGCTCGGCTTTACCCCGGCAGAAGCGGTGTCGGCTTCCTGCACGGCAGCGCCAGCGTTGTTACGCTCTTGGCGCGTCTTTGGGGTCGTCGAGGCTGTAACCGAGGCCACGGATCGTTGTTATCACTTCTGCGCCAAGTTTTTTACGGATGCGAGTGACGAACACTTCAATTGTGTTCGAATCGCGGTCGAAATCCTGATCATAGATATGTTCGATTAACTCAGTCCGACTGACGACCTTGCCTTTGTGGTGCATCAGATAGGACAGCAGCTTATATTCCTGCGCGGTCAGTTTGACCGGCTCACCATCCAAAGTCACCCGGCCAGAACGCGTATCCAGCCGCACATTGCCGGCGGTGAGTTCCGATGATGTGTTCCCCGATGCACGCCGGATAAGCGCGCGCAGGCGAGCAATCAGCTCTTCGGTTTGGAAAGGTTTGGCGAGGTAATCATCCGCGCCTGCATCAAGGCCAGCGACTTTGTCAGACCAGCTGTCGCGCGCGGTCAGAACCAGCACAGGAAAATCGCGGCCTTCCTTGCGCCACATGCCGAGCACCGACAGGCCATCAATTTCCGGCAAACCCAGATCAAGGATCACCGCATCGTAATCTTCGGTGCTGCCCAGAAAGTGCCCGTCTTCCCCGTCCGTTGACAGATCGACGGCATAGCCTGTTTGTTCCAGCGTTGATTTCAATTGCTGGCCCAATGTGGGTTCATCTTCGACAATCAGGATCCGCATAGTCCACCATTTTGCTTTGAGATTTGTGAGAAGTGGTGAGCGTTTGCTGAACGCGCGTCAAGCAATCTGCCTGCGCGATCACCGCCTGTTTCGCTGTCACCTTTTATGAATTCTACCGCGAGCGCGAAATAATACGGCCCGTACGGGCATCGACATCGACATAGGTCACGCGGCCTTGCTTGATAAATTTCAGGCGATAGGCCCGCGCGGTCGAGATCGTATGTGGGGCCCAGATATTCGCTGCCTTTCATCTGCGGCAGGATGCGCCGTTCAATCTGGCGCAGCGACAATTGATTGCCCGCTTTCATCTCCCGGCGCGCCTCACCCTGATCGCCGCGTTGCTGATCCTGCGCAATTTGCCGATCAAGCGCGGCAGCCCCGGTGGCGATCATACCCGATCCAGCCAGCAAAACCGCAGCGCATAAGCCGAAGACTAAAGAGAAGAAGCGTGTCATAATATTGTCATGCCTACTCCCGCAGCATTGAACAAGCAGTGAATATTGGCGTTGCTGGGCATTCAGGCTCGTTAAGAGGTGTCAATCAGCCCTAGCCTGCACAGCTGCCTGCATCGCCGCCCGTATCGCCGCCCGCATTACCCCTCACTATCATCGCCGCCGCCGATAAGCTCATATTTGATGGTCATCGAAACCCCGGTGCTGACCTGACCGGGCTGGACCGGCGCGGTCGGGGCTGCTGCAACATCAGCCGCCTCAACCCGCAAAGCCGCACGCTGAACCGAACCTGTGGCGCGAATTGTCTCGTTGATCTCAAGCACTTTTGCGCCTTCATATCCCAGCATTTCGGCATAGGCATTGGCGCGCGCGCTGGCGCGTTCAATCGCGCGTTTGCGCGCTTCGTCCTTAGCAGCCTCGTCATCTTCGAGACCAAACGAGGGGCCAGCCAGATCGGTTGCGCCTGCACTGACCAGCGCATCCAATGCCTCGCCTGTCTCTTCAATATTGCGCAGCTTTACGCTGACCCGGTTCGACACCTGATAGGCGCGAAAGATCTGGCGGCGATTTTCGCGGTTATAATCATATTGCGCATTCAGATTGATGCCGGTGGTCTGAATATCTTTGTCAGCGACGCCCAGCGCTTTGATCCGGTCAATCACCGCGCGCATCTGAACCGAGTTTTCACGCAAAGCGGCCACCGCGCTCACCGCTTCGCTGGTGACGCCGGCGCTGATGGTGACGATATCGGGGTCCGCCGTCACGCTTTCATACACGCTCAATTCGATCACCGGGCCTTCCGCCTCGATCTCAACCGTTGCAGCATGGGCGGCGCCGGGCGCGGCAATCATGGGTGCAGCCACCATTCCGGCAGCCAGCGCGATCATCAAAGTGCGGATCATATTCATCTCCTCCTGCGCGGGGCGCGATGCCGCTGTGCATGTGAGCAGATACTGAACCGACTTGTCGGCAGCCTTGCAAGCCCCTACCTGCGCTTTTCCATGGCACAACCACCGATCCTCAGCCTCGAAGGGCTTGGCCTGCAACAAGGCGGGCGCTGGCTGTTTGGCGGTCCGCAACCTGGCCAAGGCGCAGAACCGATTGATTTGCATATCGGCCCGCGTGATCGCCTTGCGCTGATCGGGCGCAATGGCGCGGGCAAAACGACTTTGCTCAAACTGATTGATGACCGCATCGAAATGGATCGCGGCACGCGCCGGGTCAAACCCAATATGCGGATTGTGTTTCTGGAGCAGGAACCCGACCTTTCCTCGTTCCCCACTCTGATGGATTTTGCGCTGTCGGGCGATAACGCTCCAGCCGCGCACGAAGTGGAGAGCATCGCCGGACAGCTTGGCATCGATATGGCGCGTGATGCGCTGTCAGCGAGCGGCGGCGAAAAACGCCGCGCTGCGATTGCGCGCGCATTGGCACAGGACCCCGATCTGCTGCTGCTGGATGAGCCGACCAACCACCTCGATCTTGGCGCGATTGACTGGCTGGAGGATTGGCTCAAACGATACAAAGGCGCGTTTATCACGATCAGCCATGACCGGACATTTCTGAAACGTCTGACCAGCGCAACCCTGTGGCTCGACCGGGGGACTTTGCGGCGCAAGGAAGTTGGCTTTGGCGGATATGAGGCGTGGGAAAACGCCGTCTATGCAGAAGAAGCGCGCGCGGCGGAAAAGCTTGATGCGAAACTGAAACTGGAAGCGCATTGGCTCGAACGCGGCGTCACCGCGCGGCGCAAGCGCAATCAGGGACGGCTGGAAAAACTGCACCAAATGCGCGCGGCGCGTGCAGCGATGATATCGGACAGCAGCTCTGCCAAACTGAAGCTGGCCAATGATGAGGATTTCAAATCGAAATCAGTCATCGTCGCCGAGGGCATTTCGAAATCCTATGATGGCCGCGCGATCATCAAACCGTTCACGCTGCGCATCCAGAAAGGTGACCGCATCGGGATTGTCGGTGCCAATGGAGCGGGCAAAACAACGCTGCTCAAAATGCTGACTGGCGAACTGGAGCCAGACAGCGGCAAAATCACTCATGCGCGCACATTGTCAGGGGTGATGATTGACCAGCAGAGAAAGCTGCTAGAACCCGGCGCAAGCGTGCGCGATATTCTGGCAGAAGGCGGCGACTGGATTGATGTGCGCGGCGCGCGCAAGCACGTGCAGGCTTATCTCAAGGATTTTCTGTTCGATCCCAAAATCGTCGACACCAAAGTCGGCATATTGTCAGGCGGGGAACGGTCACGCCTGCTGCTCGCTCGCGAATTTGCGCGCACGGCCAATCTGCTGGTGCTGGATGAACCGACCAATGACCTTGATCTGGAAACGCTTGATTTGCTGCAAGAAGTGATCGCGGATTTCGACGGCACCGTTCTGATTGTGAGCCATGATCGCGATTTTCTGGATCGCACGGTGACAGTGACGCTGGGCCTTGATGGCACGGGCCGGGTGGATATCGTTGCTGGCGGCTATGAGGATTGGCAGGCGAAACGGCGCCAGCCGGTGGTCCAAAAGCAGCGCGCCGCAGCATCGCCCGCCACTGCTCAGCCCGAACCAAAAAAACCCGCGTCCCCATCGGCAAAACTCTCCTTCAAGGACCAGCGCGATTACGAACAGCTTCCCACCCGGATAGAGGAACTGGAAGCCGCCATCGCCAAGGCAGAAACTATCCTGGCTGACCCTGATCTGTTTGCCTCAGACCCTCAGCGTTTTGCGACAATTTCCAAGGGGCTGGAGAACGCGCAAACGCAAAAGGATGCAGCCGAAGAACGCTGGCTGGATCTGGCTGAACAGGTCGAAGGGTGAGCGCGAGCAGCGCCGCCGCAAAGCTACACAGCGAGATTTCCGCATGCACTCTTTGCGCTGACAATCTGCCGCTTGGCCCCCGCCCGGTTGTGCAATTTTCGGCCCGCTCGCGCATCCTCATCATTGGGCAAGCGCCCGGCACGAAAGTCCACGCCAGCGGCATCCCCTGGGATGATGACAGCGGTGACCGCCTGCGCGAATGGCTGGGGCTGGATAAAGCGGCCTTTTACGACCCAGACAATGTGGCGCTGATACCCATGGGGTTTTGCTATCCCGGTAAGGCGAAAGGCGGCGATGCGCCCCCTCGCGCCGAATGCGCGCCCCAATGGCATGCGCGGGTTCTGGAAACCCTGCCGCTGGGCGCGCTGACACTTCTGGTCGGCTCTTATGCGCAGGCGTATTACCTTCCCGAAACGCGCAAGCTTTCGCTGACGCAGCGCGTCAAAAATGGCGCTGACTATGCGCCTGTCATCCCGCTGCCCCACCCATCATGGCGAGTGCGGATGTGGGCCGGCAAAAACCCGTGGTTCGAAACAGAAACCGTGCCGCGCCTGCGCAGAGCCGTTTCGAAAGCGCTCGTCTGACGCGCTGTTGCCACAATTACGCGGCACAAATGCAAAGACGCAAAAAAATCGGGAGGATCACCATGTCTATCGAACAACTTGCCAAAGATTTCACTCAAGCAGTCAAAGATGACGATGCTGAGGCGTATCAATCCTTTTGGTCAGACGACATTGTCAGCCTGGAACCTGCAGACGGAGAGATGTCCCGCGTGGAAGGACGCGAGGCTTTGCTAGCAAAACATCAATGGTGGTTTGACAACACCGAGGTGCACTCGACCACAACCGAAGGGCCCTATGTCTATGGGGACCAGTTTGCGGTCAATTTCGGTATGGACGTGACGATGTTCGGCGAACGCTCTCAGATGAAAGAAGTGGGCCTTTACACGGTCAAGGATGGCAAGATCGTGGAAGAGCGTTTTCTCTACGGCACTTCTGAGGAATGAAGATCACGTGATCCGGTAAAAATCGGCCACCCGGTCAAGCGCCAGTTTGAGCACCAATTTGCCGCTGCGCACCGGCCAGCCGAGCGATTTTTCCGCCTCGGGCAATCCCTCGCCTGCGCACACGACGCGCCACAGGATATCTTCCAGCCCCTTGCCCGCTTCTGCCAAAGCCGCATCGAACCTTTGTTTGGCGACGATCTGCCGCTCGCCTTGGGTAAGCCCCTGATCGCCTGTGCTCTTTACTCGCACAGGATCCCAGCGCATCGTCACACTGGGTGACAATTGCGCATATTCGTAATCGCGCCTCAGCGCTTCGCCTGCATCGAACAACCGATCATCCAGATGCCCGCGCGAATGCAGCCAGGCAAGCGGGCTTTCGCCAAGATTGATAGTAACCGTGCGGCGTTTCCCCCGCGCGCTTGAACCGTGGCGCGGCCCCTCGCTTGTCAATTCGCGTTCGACCAGTTTGCGTGGCATTGCATGACCCCTTATCACCGGAATGGTGAAACGGTGCCTTGCACTTTCACCACATCTGTAGGAAAGTGATTTCGTACAAATTTTGCAAAAGGAGCGCATTCGTGATCAATCGCATTCGCGATATTCGCAAAGCCAAGGGCATGACATTGGCCGAATTGGCTGAGGCATGCACCCCGCCCACCACCGCGCAAACCATTGGGCGGCTTGAAACAGGTATGCGCAATCTGTCGATCAAATGGATGGACCGAATAGGCGCGGCGCTGGATGTTGATCCGCAAAGCTTGGTCCGGTCGGAAACCGCGCCCGCCCCGCAAGTTGTGGCTGAGCTGGAAGCAAGCGGCCCTATCGCGCTTTCCGCCCCGCGCGAGGCAGTGCTCCCAACCGATTTCGGCGCAATCTCCGATACCGAAGCGCTGATGGCGATCAGCGTGACTGCCAGCATGGGCGAATACCGCCCCGGCGATACGATTTTCATGCGCCAATTGCGGCCCGAAGACGCTGGCGAGGCGATCAATCGCGATTGCCTGATCCCGCGTCCCGGTGGGCGGTTTGCCTTTGGCCGCCTGATTGACCGGCGCGGCACATTGGTAGGGGTTTTGCCGCCCGGTGCAGGCGAGAAACAGCAAGTGGTTGATAACCCGCCATGGATCGCGCTTGCCGCGATGCTGGTTCGGCCGCTGTGAGGCAAAACGCAGCTTGCCAGTCAGGCGCTCTTAACGTGCATCCGCTAGGCTGCTCCAACTCATCCAAGGCGCATGAAGAAGGCACACCGTGAAACACGTCCTGTCGCTCAGCACGCTTTATCCCAATCCGATTAATCCGCGATTTGGGACATTTGTTGCGCGTTCTTTGGAAGCGCTGGCAAAGCGGGGCGATTGGCGCGTGACCTGCATCAATCCCATTGGCTTGCCGCCGATTGCACTGGGCCGGTATCGCGGCCTTGCCGATCTGCCTGCCACCGCTGAGGAAAACGGCGTGGTGATCCACCGCCCGCGCTTTACTCTGATCCCCAAAATCGGCGCGCGCCGCAATGCCGCCGCCATTGCCAAGGCCGCTTTGCCGCTTATTGAAAGCATCCACAAAAACCGGCCCATTGACGTTGTCGATGCGCAGTTCTTCTTTCCCGATGGCCCTGCCGCTGCCGCCATCGCGCGCGAGCTTCGCCTGCCCTTTTCGATTAAGGCACGCGGAAGCGACATCACCTATTGGGGCGGTCAGGATTTCGCGCGTGAACAGATGGTCGAGGCAGCATCAGCGGCAAGCGGATTGCTGGCTGTCAGCGCAGATCTGGCGCGGCATATGGCGGCGATGGGCATGCCGGAAAACAAGATTTCGCTGCATTACACCGGGCTGGACCGGGACCGGTTCCGCCCGCTCAATCACACGCAATTGCGCTCTCAGCTCAGCGCTCAGCTTGCATTCGACCTGCCCGACACTGCGCCTTTGCTAGTTGGCGTTGGCGCCCTGATTGATCGCAAAGGGCACTATATTACAATCGCCGCTTTGCCGCAGATATCCGGCGCGCATCTTGTGCTTGTCGGCAAAGGAGAGGACCGCGAAAAGCTGGGCGATCTGGCGCGCGATCTGGGCGTTGATGACCGGGTGCATTTTGCCGGTTCGCTCGATCATGACATGCTGCCGCTGATCCTGTCATCGGCGGATGCGATGGTGCTCCCCACCAGCAATGAAGGGCTCGCCAATGCCTGGGTCGAAGCGCTTGCCTGCGGCACGCCCGTTGTGACCTGCGATGTGGGCGGCGCGCGCGAACTTATCACGGGGGATGCCGCGGGCCGATTGCTGGAGCAGCGCACTCCTGATGCCGTGGCAAAGGGGGTGAAAGCCGTGCTGAACGCCCCGCCGCGCAGGCAGGATGCCGCGCAATTTGCGCAAAGGTTCAGCTGGGAACAAAACGCCGCCGAACTCGCCGCGCATTTTGAGAAAGTCGCCAGCGCGCGGTAAATCCCTTTACGCTTTCCCGCGCGCGGCGGCTGCCCTTGCCTTGTTTTCCTGACGGTCTGCTTCGGTTTCCTGCGGCACGAAACTGTTCGAATCCACTCCCAGCCAGATCAGGATCGGCGATGCGAGATAGACGCTTGAATAAGTGCCGAAGAACAGGCCAGCGGTGATCGCCGCCACCAGGCCGAACAAGCTGGCCGGGCCAAAGAACAGCAGCGGCAGCATCGCCACAAGCAACGTCAACGATGTCATCACCGTGCGCGCGAGCGTTTCATTCACCGACAGGTCGAGCAATTCGGGCAGCTGCATCTTGCGAAACTTCTTAAGGTTCTCGCGGATGCGGTCATAGACGACAATGGTGTCGTTCAGTGAATAGCCAATCAGCGCAAGGATCGCGGCGATAATCTGAAGGCTGAATTCAAGCTGGAACAGCGAGAACATCCCCAGCGTCAGCGACACATCGTGGAACAGCGCGAACAGCGCGCCCACGCCGAACTGCCACTCAAACCGCACCCAGATATACAGCGCAACTCCCAGCATTGCGAGGCCAAGCGCAAGGATCGCCTGCGTCTGAAATTCCTCTGCCACTTTGCCCGAAACCGTGTCGTTGCCATCGGTGCGCACACCGGGGAATTCGGATGAGATGGTGCTGATAACCTCGTTACCGATCTTGGTCGCGGCGCCCGCTTCATCCTCTGCTCCGTCGGGCAAAGGCACGCGGATCGACACCGCATTGGGCGCGCCAAATTCCTGCACGATGGGAGAGCCATAGCCGAGGTCTGCAACCTTTGTGCGCAGGTCAGCGATAGGCGCTTCTTCCAGCTCTTCGAAAGTCAGTCGCACTTCTTGACCGCCGGCAAAATCCACGCCGTAATTAAGCCCTTGGGTGAACACCAAAGCCCAGCTTGCGATGACCAGCAGCATGCTAACCGCAAAGAACGGCACGCGCAGTTTGAGGAATTTGATATTCGTGTCAGCAGGGACGAGTTTAAGCAGTTTCATTGGTCTCCCCTCCCCTTAAATGTTGATATCTGTCGGACGGGTTTTGCGCAGCCAATCGGCCACCCACATCCGCGTCAGCATAAGGGCAGTGAACACCGATGTGACCAGCCCGATGATAAGCACAATGGCAAAGCCGCGCACGGGGCCAGAACCAAAGCTCAAGAGCAATACGCCTGCGATAAAGTTGGTGATGTTCGCATCGTAAATCGCGCGGCTGGCTTCTTTATACCCATTCTCAACCGCCGCGATGACTTTGCGTCCGCGCTTTCGTTCTTCGCGAATGCGTTCATTGATAAGGACGTTCGCATCCACCGCCGCGCCCACTGTCAGCACGAAACCAGCAATACCAGGCAAAGTCAGCGTGAAATTGCCAATCGCCATCAGGCCCAAAAGGCCAACCACGTTAAATACCAGCGCAATCGTCGCATAGATGCCGAACCGGCCATAGGTTGCGATCATCAAGGTGATAACCGCGAGGCTGCCAATCATCATCGCCAGCATCCCGCTGCGGATGGAATCGGCGCCCAACTCGGCAGACACGCTGCGCTCTTCGACCACGGTCAGCGGCACCGGCAGCGCGCCTGAGCGCAATTGGATCGCCAGCTCATTGGCGGTTTCTGAATTGAAACTGCCCGAAATTTGCGCCGATCCGCCAAGGATTGGTTCGTTGAACACGGGCGCTGAAATCACCTCGCCATCCAGAATGATGGCAAAGCGCTTGTTCACATTCTCGGTTGAAAGCTTTGCGAATTTTTGCCCGCCCTGGCTGTCAAACTGGATCGAGACGACATCTTCGTTGTTGCGCTGGTCTACGCCTGCCCTCGCATCGGTCAGGCTATCCCCGCGAATACCGCCCAGCCTTTCAACCGCAATCAAGGTGCCTGCCTGATCAGTGTCAGCGGCAAACGGGAAAATCTGGCTTCCCGGAGGCGCGACACCTGCCTGCACCTGCGTTGGCAAAGCGCTGTCATCGACCAGCTTAAACTCGAGCTGTGCGGTCTTGCCCAGCAGATCTTTGAGTGCCTGCGGGTCTTCAAGGCCCGGCACCTGCACCACAATGCGCGTATCGCCCTGACGAATAATCGTCGGCTCACGCGTGCCAAGCGCGTCAATCCGGCGGCGCACAACTTCGGTGGCGCTGTCCATCGCATCGTCAATCGCCTGACTGTTGCCGCCTGACGTTGGTGACAACACGACGCGCTGGGTATCAACAACACTCAATTCCCACTGGCGGGTGGCGTTGGCGGTCCCTTCCAGCATGGGCTCAAGCACGCCGCGTGCGCGGTCGATATCGGCGACATCATTGAGCATGAAGCTGAGCCGGCCATTTGCGGTCGACACATCGCCAAACCGGATGCGCGGCTCTGCCCCGCGCAATTCGCGCCGGGCATTCTCTTCAAGGTTTTGCAGACGCTGCGCTGCGATGTCGTCTTCTTTCGCTTCGAGCAAAAGGTGCGAACCACCGGCCAAATCCAGCCCCAGATTGATCGAAGGCGCGGACACATCATCGGGAATATTCACCCCGGCTGTGCTCAACAGCGAAGGCATCGCCGCAGCAAAAGCCGCAAGCGTAAGGCCCCACAAGGTCAGTCTTTTCCAAAGGGGAAATTCTAGCATGTCGGCTTAATCTTCTGTCTGTTTGCTGGCTGTGTCAGGCTGGGTATGTGTATGGGGCTTGGCATAGGGCCAATGCACGTCAATCGTTGGCCGGTTTGCCGCCGGGTTCGATAATGTCGCCCAAGGTTGCCTTGACCGCTTTCACCCGGACATCCTTGGCCAGATCAATTTCGACATATTCATCAGAAACCTTGGCCACTTTGCCGACAAGCCCGCCAGCGGTCACAACCTGATCGCCTTTTTTGACACTGCCAATTTTGGTCTGATGCTCTTTCTGGCGCTTCATCTGTGGGCGGATAATCAGAAACCAGAAGATCGCGACCATCCCGATAATGGGAAGGAAGTTTATCCATGCTGGCGGTGCTTCTGCGCCCGCGCCTGCTGCAGCCAAAATGTCGATAATCACGTGTGTCGCCCGTTTCTGTGTAAATCTAAACTGGGGTCAAGCAGGCGGCGAAAGCGTGATGCTCTGCCAAATCCCTCCCGTGTCCCATGGGATAAGTGGGCGCGCCTAGCAGCATTGCAAGAAGGCCGCAACGGACGCTGTTGGGCACGCTGTCAGGCAAGCTGGTGAACAGCGTGTATCAAAGGTTCTTGCAAGCATCTCTCACCCGCTCTAAGGAGCCCGCCTCCACTGGAACGGGACGTAGCGCAGTCTGGTAGCGCATCACACTGGGGGTGTGGGGGTCGTAGGTTCGAATCCTATCGTCCCGACCAGTGGAGCATTCATCGATTAACACTGTTGAATTGTTTCGGGTAAGCGCAAGGAACTTTCATGCCCACCCGACCGTTCTTGTCGCCTATGCGCGCCGCTTTCCTCTCATATTCCGCCGTGATTGCAGCCCTTTGCACAGCGCCCGTTATGGCGCAGAATGCGGCCGGCGATGAAGCCTTGTTGGATGACGCAATCGCAAGCGAAGCAGATGGCCCAATCGCAGCCGAGGCGAATGGCCCAATCGCAGGCGAAGCCGATAGCTCCGTGCAGGACGAATCGACCCGCGCGGCGTTCACACCCGAAGATTTTGCGCGCTTTGCCCCGCGCAGCGCGCTCGATATGGCGCGGCAAGTGCCCGGCTTTTCCATTCAGGAAGGCGACGGCGCGCGCGGACTTGGCCAGGCGGATACCAATGTCCTGATCAATGGGCGGCGCATTTCAGGCAAATCGAACGGTCCGGTTGCAGCCCTGGGCCGCATCCCTGCCGAAGAAGTTGTCCGGCTCGAACTGGTCGATGGCGCGAGCTTGGATATTGGCGGATTGTCGGGGCAGGTGCTCAATGTCATCACGGCTTCTACCGGAAAGATCACGGGCCAATGGCGGTATGCCCCGCAGTTTCGATCGCGCGGAACGCCAGCGCGCCTGTTGGAAGCCGAAGTTTCATTGGCGGGCGGCGGCAAAAAGACCGAATGGACGCTTGCGCTGGGAAACAATTCCAATCGCCGCGGCAATGACGGGCTGGAACGGGTGTTTGATGCCGCTGGCACTCTGATCGACACGCGCGAGGAGCAGGCCAATTTTTCGGGCGACCGCGTGCGCCTGTCGGGTTCCTTTGCCCGCACCGCCGATAGCGGCAATGTCCTTAATCTGACAGGCGAAGTGCAAGGCTTTTTCTTCCGCAGCAAAGAAGTCTCTGATCGCACCAGCCCCATTGATCCAGTTGACCGCACCCGGCTTTTCCAGCGGCGCGAGGATGAGTTTAACTTTGAGCTGGGCGCGGATTACGAATTTCGCTTTGGCCCCGGAAAGCTCAAACTGATCGGCTATCACCGATATGAAGACAGCCCCACCCGCGCGGATGTTTTGCTGAGTTTCGCCGATGGCAGCCCGGATGAAGGCACCGTGTTCGCGCGCGATGCCGATGAAGGCGAAACGATTGCGCGAGCAGAATACAATATCGGCGGTTTGGGTGGTGATTTGCTGTTCGCAGCCGAAGGCGCGCGCAATTTTCTCGATATTGTCTCGACCCTGGAAGAACGCGATGCGGCAGGCAATTTGCAGCCGGTAGACTTTGACGGGGCAAGCGCGCGGGTGGACGAAGACCGCGCCGATCTGGGTGTCACTTACAGCCGCCAATTGGCGAGCGGGCTGCAATTGCAGTTATCAGGCGGTGCAGAATTCTCGACCATCGCGCAAAGCGGCGAATTTGCGCAAACCCGCGATTTCTGGCGGCCCAAAGGGTTTGTCGCAATAGACTGGAACGCAGGCAGCGGCGTGAACATTTCCAGCCGTATCGAACGGCAAGTGGGTCAGCTCGATTTCTTCGACTTTATCGCCACGGTCGATCTCAATCAGGAACGTGAGGATGCGACCAATGCTGATCTTGTTCCCCCGCAAAGCTGGGTGTTCGAAGTGGAAGCGAATGTCAGCCTCGGCAAGATGGGCACGCTGAACCTGCGACCTTTTTACGAGGATATCTCGGACATCGTCGATCAGGTGCCAACGGCCGATGGCGGGCAGGCGGTTGGCAATTTGCCAGCGGCTGAGTTTTACGGGATCGAAGGCGATCTCACGCTTTTGTCCGAAGGGTTTGGCTGGCGCGGCACGCGCTTGGATGTCGGCGTGCTGCTGACCGACAGCTCGGTGATCGACCCCCTGCTTGGCACGCCGCGCACATTATCGCGCAACACCACATTCGGGCTTGAGACCGATTTGCGCCACGATCTGCAAGGCACCAATTGGGCCTTTGGCGGCAGCCTTGAATATGAAGAACAGACACCCAATGTCCGATTGGACGAAATTGCTCTTGAACTGGATTCGTTCGCCTTTGCGAGTGTCTTTGTTGAAAACAAGGATATTGCCGGGCTGACATTCCGCGCATCGGTCCGCAATGTCCTCAATCAGCAGGACAGGTTTGACCGCACCGTCTTTATCAACCGGGCCGCAGGGATTGTCGATTTTACCGAAGACCGCGACCGCAGCTTTGGCACCATTTTCAATCTCGCCATTGAAGGGTCGTTCTGACGCGCCTAATCAGGCCGTGTAATTTCTAAAGGGCGAGAGCGATGACGATCAAAATGCGCAGCTGGCTGTTTGCGCCCGGCGACAGTGACAAGAAAATGGCCAGAGCGATTGGCGGCGATGCTGATATTGCGCTGCTTGATCTGGAAGATTCGGTCAGCCCGCAAAACAAACCCGCCGCGCGCAAACAGGTCGCCGCGCAATTGCAGCAGGCGGCGGACACAGCGCGGATTTGGGTGCGGATCAATCCTTTGACCACGGTCGATGCGGTGCAGGATTTGGCCGCAATCATACCCGCAGTGCCAGGCGGCGTCTTTCTGCCCAAAGCCGAAGGCAAAGCCGACATCACCCAATTGCACCACTACCTCACCGCGTTGGAAAGCGCGCATGGATTGGCGCATGGCTCGACCAAAATCGCCGCTCTCATCACGGAGACTGCGGCTGCAATGTATACGACGCGCGAATATGCGGATGATTATTCGGGGCGTGAGCGGCTGGTCGGGCTGAGCTGGGGCGCAGAGGATTTATCGAGCGCGCTGGGCGCAAGTCAGCAGCGCGGGCCCGGTGGCGAATATGCGCATGTCTATGAATTGGCGCGCAGCCTGTGCCTTTTGGCGGCGGTCGAGGCCGGCGTTACCCCGATTGAAACGGTGCAGCCCGAGTTTCGCGATTTAGAAGCGCTGGAAAAACGCGCGCGATCGGTTCGCGCATCGGGTTTTCGCGCGATGCTGGCAATCCACCCGGCGCAAATTGGCCCCATCAACACCGCTTTCACCCCCTCGGCTGAGGAAATCGAGCACGCCCGCGCAGTGGTTCAGGCCTTTGCTGATAATCCGGGCGCAGGCGTGGTCGCGATGAATGGCGCGATGCTGGATCGACCGCATCTGGCGCTGGCCGAACGGCTGCTGGCAGAGGCCGCTGAGATACCAACTTAAAGTTACCTCATTTTCCTACACGAACCATATTGGTTATCCGATGCGCGAATCCCACCCGCAACCGGAGCAACTCCCATGGCTATTCTCGAAACCCTAATCGGCCCGATCACATCGCTGCTCGATAAACTTATCCCTGACAAAGAGGCCCGCGCCAAGGCGCAATTGGAGCTGTTAAAGCTCGAAGGCAGTCAGGAAATGAACCTGATCGAAACCCGTCTGAAAGCCATTGTCGCCGAAGCGCAATCGCAAGACCCATGGACCAGCCGCGCCCGGCCCAGCTTTCTCTATGTGATGTATCTCATCATCCTGTGGGCGCTGCCGATGGGCATTCTGGCCGCGTTTGATCCGGCGGCTGCGCGCGATATTGGCGCGGGCATGAACGCCTATCTCAATGGCCTTCCCGAACCGCTTTATGCGCTGTTCGGCACCGGCTATCTCGGCTACACCGCCGCGCGCCAATGGGGCAAAGTCAAAGGCGTCGATAAATAAGAATTGCGATAGTCTAACCCGGCAGCTGGGGGCGTTTGCATTCAGGCGTCTCCAGCCGCTTATGCTGCATCAAAGCATAGACATCGGGCGAACTCGCGCGATCGATTGAGACCAGCACAATCGGGCTTGCGTATTTTTGCGTGGGTGGCGGTTCATTCGGACAATCGAAATAGAGATGGTGCGTGATGAATGGTTCGCCGCGCGGATAGTCTGCGATCTTTTGGCACCCCTCTATCCGCTCAAGCAGATCGGTCACTGTGATCGGCATCAGATCAAACCCGGCCGCAGTAAATCGCATCGCTTTAAGCGTTCTGGCATCACCATCGGAAATCGCTCGCGCAGCCTGCGAGACGAGATCGGGTGAGCCTGCCGTCAGATCCCCTTTATCCTTTGGCGCGGTATCAATTAGCGGGGCATCAATTGGCGCACAGGCGCAAAGCCCGAATACCGTCCCAGCATAAGCGAAACCTGCAACAATTTGGCGTTTCACAGCCTTCCTCTTCCTTCCTGGTGACCCTGACGCTATTGCGCGCTTATGGCTGATGCTTCCAAAACAATCTACGTCCTCAACGGCCCCAATCTCAACCTGCTTGGCCTGCGCGAGCCTGAGATTTACGGGCATACCACGCTCGATGAAATCGCAGGCATGCTTGAAGACCGCGCAGGCGAGCTGGGCTTCAACATCGATATGCGCCAGACCAATCACGAAGGCATGATGGTCGATTGGCTGCACGAAGCGCAGGCGGAAGGCGCGCGCGCGGTGTTGCTGAATGCGGCGGCCTATACGCACACATCCATCGCGCTGCTGGATGCAATCAAGGCGATCAAAACGCCCGTGATCGAAGTGCATCTGTCCGATCCCAAACAGCGCGAGGATTTTCGCCGCACCTCCTATGTCGGCATGGCCGCCGCGCTGACCGTAGAAGGGCACGGACCAGACAGCTACCGCTTCGCATTGGAAGCGGTGGCGGACGGCAAAGCTTAGCCCGGCGCGGCGCCTCAAAAGCCTCTCCGACAGTCACCCCTTTCACAGATTGCCCCTTGCCAGCCGCATTGCGGACGCATAATCGGCAACAGCATAACGGCCCCAAAGGCACAGGGGCGCATGAAACAAGGGGCACGCATGGCCAATGACAAGCCATCGGCTGGACGCAAAGCATCAAAATCAGCGTCTGGCATGAATGTCGATATTGAACTGGTTCGTGAGCTGGCGGAGTTGCTCGCCGAAACCGGGCTGACCGAAATCGAAGTCGAAGACGATGATCGCAAGGTTCGCGTCGCGCGCGGCGCGGTTGCAGCGCCTGTCGCTGCTCCTGCGGCAATCGCGCCTGCACCTGTTGCCGCAGCGCCCAGCGCAGAAGCACCCGTCGCTGCCAGCACGGACGCGCCCGCAGCGGACCATTCCGATGCCTTGAAATCGCCAATGGTTGGCACAGCCTATCTGGCCGCCGAGCCAGGCAAGCCCAATTTCGTCAAAATTGGCGACAGCGTATCCGAAGGCGACACGCTGCTGATTGTCGAGGCGATGAAAGTGATGAACCCCATCACCGCCGACAAATCGGGCACAATCAAAGCGATCCTGATCGAAAACGCCCAGCCGGTGGAATTTGACCAGCCGCTGGTCGTTATCGGGTAATCGATCCCATGAGCATCACTCGCATCCTGATCGCCAATCGCGGCGAGATCGCCCTGCGCATTCACCGTGCAGCGCATGAAATGGGGATCGAAACGGTCGCGGTGCATTCCACTGCCGATGCCGATGCCATGCATGTGCGGCTGGCTGACCATGCCGTGTGCATCGGCCCGCCTGCAGCGGCAGAAAGCTATCTCAACCACGCGGCCATCATTTCGGCTGCTGAGGTTGCCGGATGCGACGCGATCCACCCCGGTTATGGCTTTCTGTCCGAAAACGCACAATTTGCCGAAATCGTCGAAGCGCATGAGCTGAAATGGATCGGGCCCAAACCCGAACACATCGTCACTATGGGCGACAAGGTTCAGGCCAAGAAAACCGCGGGCGATCTCGGTCTGCCGCTGGTTCCCGGTTCGGCTGGCGCGGTTTCTGATCCCGAGGAAGGCAAGAAAATCGCTGCCGAAATCGGCTATCCCGTCATCATCAAAGCGGCCAGCGGCGGCGGCGGGCGCGGCATGAAAGTGTGCGAGAGCGAAGACACGCTCGAAACCCTGATGAGCCAGGCCGGGTCAGAGGCAAAAGCCGCTTTTGGCGATGCGACCGTTTATATCGAGAAATATCTCGGCAATCCGCGCCATATCGAATTTCAGGTGTTCGGCGATGGCAATGGCAATGCAATCCATCTGGGTGAACGCGATTGCTCGCTCCAACGCCGCCACCAAAAGGTGCTCGAAGAGGCGCCCTCACCCGTCATCAGCGACGAAGAGCGCATGCGCATGGGTGAGGTGTGCTCAAAAGCGATGCGCGATATGGCCTATCGCGGAGCAGGAACTATCGAGTTTCTGTGGGAAGATGGCGAATTTTATTTCATCGAAATGAACACCCGCCTTCAGGTTGAACATCCCGTGACAGAAGCGATCACCGGGGTTGATCTGGTGCGCGAACAAATCCGCATTGCGGCGGGCAAACCCTTGTCTGTTTCGCAAGAGGATCTGGAATTCAAAGGCCATGCCATCGAATGCCGGATCAATGCCGAAGACCCGTTCAACTTCGCGCCCTCCCCCGGCAAGGTCACCTATTACCACCCGGCAGGCGGGATGCATGTGCGGGTCGATAGCGGGCTTTACGCAGGCTATTCCATCCCGCCTTATTACGACAGCATGATCGCCAAACTGATCGTCTATGGCCGCAACCGCGAAGGCTGCATCATGCGCCTGCGCCGCGCTTTGGAAGAAATGGTGGTCGAAGGGGTCAAAACCAACATCCCGTTGCACCAGGAATTGCTGCGCCAAAACGATGTGCTGCATGGCGATTATTCGATCAAATGGCTCGAAGAATGGCTTGAGGAACGCGAGGGGTAAGCTCATAGCGGGTTAATGGACCGCCGCTAAGCCTTCTTGCAACGTGCAGATTGAGGGAAGGAAATTATGGCCGAACTTACTCAATCAGCGAAATGTCCGCCTTTGCGGACATCCCTTGCCCTATCAAATTTCCCGACCACGTTTTCGGCGCTGCTTCTGACAGTGGTCATTTTACCCATCAGCACAGCAGTCGCGCAATCTCCAATCGTCCCCCCACCTGCGGGTTGGTCTGACAACACCCAAAGTACGATCCGCACACTTTCAAAAGACGGCGTCACAATCACAATCGGTCCGTGGCAAAGCACACAAGGCGCCTCAATCAGCGATTGGCTGCGCTCGCAAAGCCAAATCATCAATCCGAATGTGCGCCACATTGCAACACAATCTCTTCAAGCCGAAACCGCAATTGCCGGAAGCTTTTCAATGCTGCGCACCATTCGGGTCGATGGCCGCGAAATGACTTCCGTTTTGTACGCGTGCCCTGACGGAAAAGGCTTTGTAAAACTGATGGAGATGCGCGCGATTGTAAATCGACAGAACGCACAAAGCGTCCGCCGCGGCGCTCAATATGGCGAGGAAGTGTGCAAAGCTGAACGACGCGCACTTTCGCAAGCAATGGTGAATGGCCGTTCTCAAACCTCCGGAGCAGAGCGCCCCAGCGCAAGCATCACACAACTGGGATCGGCAACTGGCTCACTGGCCGCTGCCAATGCTGAAATCCCCTCATTTGCAAGGCCCCAATCAGCGCGTATCGTGTTGGAGCGCCGGTTTGTCGGTTTTCCCCCAGTGGCTGTCACCAAAGCAGCCGCGAAATTGCGATTTGCCAATGGCTATTCCTCCATCTGCACCAAATGGAACCCATTGACCCAATCGCCCTCCCCCACATCAGCTGGGAAAGCCAGAAACTGCTCGTTTGAACGCGGTGGAATTGACGGGAAGCCTGCGCGCGGATTTGCGCCGGGAGAGACAATCGCTGTGTCGCTGGGCCGGGTTATGGGCCAGTCAGCGGGTGCAGGTGGCAATGTTTCCACCGTGTCACGCGGAAGCCTGCGAATGACGCGTAGTGGCCGTATCGAAGTCGGCTCGTTTTCTGGCTTTTCAGCGAATGCAGATAGGGCGTATGCAGGCGGATCTTCGGGTAAGATGCTGATTGGCCAATATTACCTCAACGGTTACACCATCACAATTCGCACCGATGAAGGCGAGATACATCACGGGTTCATAGCCGCAACCGCGCGCAACGGAGGAAGCGGCATTGATGACGTTTTTCTGAACGGCAAACATTACTGGGATCGCAATAAATAGGTTTTCCATTGCGCCGCGCGGTGCAAGCTAGCTATGCTTATTAAGAATTTACCGGCACCAACTTTGACCTTGTCCGTTGTCCCAACGCCGCACACGAATGTGAACGGCCTAGGCGCTCATGCTGAATGCTAATATTTACTAGGCCCTTAGACCGGGTAAAAAAGTGTGCTCGGCCAGATAATCCGCCCCCTAGTCAAGATGTTTACACACCGCGCTCATGCGCCGCTGCAAAAGTTTCAACCGACAGGCTCTGCCTGCCTCCGCCTAGGAATGGTTCACTATGGAAAGCCTTGCCACCGGTACAGCAAAAACTGACCCTAAACCGATGCCCCAGCAAACCGCTGCGCTGCCCGATGCTGCCAACGACCCGGCGACTGATAATATCGACGGCGCGGTGGCGATGAACCCGCGCAAACGGCGCAAGACGCAGATCGTCGTTGTGGGAGGCGGTGCTGGCGGGCTGGAACTGGTCCGGCGGCTGGGTGCGCGGTTTGGCCGCAAGAACCACGACATCATCCTTGTCGATAAAAACCCCTCGCACATCTGGAAGCCCCTGCTGCACGAAGTGGCCGCCGGATCGCTCGATGCGAACCTTGATGAGGTTGGCTACCGCGGCCATTGCTATCGCTGGGGTTACCGGTTTTTTCAGGGCAGTCTTGATACGATTGACCGCGAAGCCAAGACGATCACGCTTGCATCTGTTGATGATGAGCATGGCGACGAACTGATCGGCAGCCACACCATCCGCTATGATTATCTCGCGCTTGCAGTGGGATCGGTCTCAAACGATTTTGGCGTGCCGGGCGTATCAGAGCACTGCATTTTCCTCGACAGCCGCCCCGAAGCGGACCGGTTCCGCACCAAGCTGCTCAATCACTGCCTGCGCGTCAGCCGTGCGATGAGCGCCAATCCCAAAGCCGATGCCCGCGTCAAAGTCGCGATTGTCGGCGGCGGCGCAACAGGCGTGGAATTGGGCGCAGAACTCTACAACGCGGCCAACGCCTTGGCGCATTATGGCCTCGAAGTGTTCGATGAAAGCCGGCTGGAAGTCACCCTTCTCGAAGCGGGCGACAGGATCCTGCCTGCTTTGCCCGAAGAATTGTCCAGCGCTGCGAAATCAGAACTGACAAAGCTTGGCGTGAACGTGATGGAGAACACGCAGGTCATTCAGGCTACGCGTGAAGGGCTCACCACGCATACCGGCGACATAATCGAAGCGGATATGATGGTCTGGGCCGCCGGAGTAAAAGGCGATGATTTCCTCGCTGAACTGGGGCTGGAGACCAATCCGCGTAATCAAATTCTTGTGAACGATACACTGCAAACCACTGTTGATGAAGACATTTTCGCTTTTGGTGATTGCTGCTCCTTCATCCCGCCCGGCGGTCAGAACCCGATCCCTCCACGCGCGCAGGCCGCGCATCAGATGGCAGATGTGGTGTTCTATAATCTGGTGCGTAAAGTGAAAGCGCGCAAGAAAGACAAGCCGCCCAAGCTGAAACCGTTCGTCTATAAAGATAACGGCTCGCTGATCTCGCTCAGCCGCTTTTCAACCGTGGGCAGCCTGATGGGCAACCTTGTCGGCGGCGCGCTGGCGGTCGAAGGGCGCATGGCGCGGCTGATCTACACCTCGCTTTACCGGATGCACCTTCTGGCGATCCACGGCTGGTTCAAAGGCTTTGGCCTGATGGTGATTGGCCGGGTAAACCGGATCGTGCGGCCGCGGTTGAAATTGCACTGATGGTGGCGGCGGTGGCCGCAGCCTCCCCGCCTCTCAATCAAACGTAAATCCTGCCGCTTGCGCTTCGGCGATAATCTCTGCGCCGGTTTTCATCGGGCTCTCTTGGGCCAGATCGTACCAATCGGGTTTTTCATCTATAAAAATTTGCTGTTTGATCGGCAGGCCTTCGGGCAGATCAAACATCCCGGCAAGGAACGTGCGATTGCCTGTGGGCAGGAACCGGTACCACAGGCTGCTGCCGCATTTTGAGCAAAACGCGCGCTCTGCCCAATCGCTCGATTTAAAGATGGTGATATGCGCCTCACCCGTCACGGCAGCGTCTTCGGTTTCCACCCCTGCATACATTGATCCGGTCCATTGCTGGCACATCGAACAATGGCACACATCAATCTCGCGGTGCGCCCCTGAAAGCGTGATTGAGACCGAACCGCACAGGCAGGCGCCTGTCACAGGCTCTGCAATCCGCGCGCATTCGCTCATATCAACGTGTCCTTTTTACAGCGGCACGCCCGGTGAATATTTCGCCGTGCGGATCGTCAGCGAGGTCTTCACGCTTTCCACATTGGGGGCAGGCGTGAGTTTTCCAGTGAGGAATTCCTGAAAACTTTGAAGGTCTTGGCTCACGATCTTGAGAATAAAATCAATCTCGCCATTGAGCATGTGAACCTCGCGCACTTCGGGCAGTTCGCGCATCGCGGCCTCAAATTCGCGCAGCGAATCTTCCGCCTGGCTTTTCAAGCTGACCATCGCAAACACCGTGATGGCAAAGCCCAGCTTGGACGGGTCAAGATCAGCGTGATAGCCGCGGATCACCCCATCCTCTTCCAATCCGCGCACCCGGCGCAAACAGGGCGGCGCGGTCAGGCCGACACGCTGGGCAAGCTCGACATTGGTCACGCGCCCTTCGGCCTGCAATTCGCTCAACAGGCGTTTGTCGATATCATCCAGATTTGCCATCGCGCTCCAGCTCCGCATCAGGCCTTGGCAGCGCGCTCAATATAGTGCGCCAGGGCAAGAAAGTGAAAGAACAGGTGCCGCATACCCTGCGGACACCTAATATTATTATGTCTGCCAGCAATTGTCCCGCTTTGCAACGCACTGTCAAACGCAACATGGGACAATGATGGCAATCGGGTAGGTAATTGATGCGGTATTGCGTTACACGGGTGCCGCTGCCCTTTTGTTCGCCGTTTTCGGAGCCTGAATGTTCTTTGATGATCGCCTTGCGACAGTGCTGAGACAGCGCGGCGACAGCGAAGTCGGCAGGCGAACGCAGTTCCGCCAATTGCTCGATATTCTGGGCAATCGCAAATATGGCCGCGATCAAAGCTTGCTTGCGGCTGCGTGGCTGCGGCTGGAAGCTTTGGCCGATGATATTCCCTCTGCCGAACGCGCCAGCATGATCCGCGAGGCCGGCTGGCGGTTTCGCAATCCTGATCTTGCCGCGCATCTGGCGCAAAGCGAACCTGATGTGGCGTCTGCCGCGCTCAATCGGGCGGATTTGAGCGCGGAGGATTGGTCCGTTCTGATCCCGCGCCTGCCCGTGCGCGCGCGCGGGTTTTTGCGGCTGCGCGAAGATTTGCCGGTCGATATCGGGAAACTGCTCGACAAGCTGGGCGTGTATGATCGCGGTCTGCCTTCACCAGCTGCGCCTGAAGCAGATACAGCCGAGGCGGACGTAACCGAGCCGGAAGTGACCGAGCTTGACCAGCCCCCTACGGCTGATCCCGCCGCCGCTCCCTCCGCCCCTGAGCCTATCGCGGGCGAACCCGACGAAACCGAGGTTGAGCGCAGCGAAATCTCCGCTCTGGTTGAACGCATCGCGCAATTTAGGCGCACGCGCGAAGTGTCTGCGGCAGAAGCGGAACTTTCCCCGCGCCTGCCTTTTGCCGAAGCGCGGCTGTCCGACAATCGCAAACCGCGCAGTTTTGGCTTTGCTGCTGATCCATCGGGCCGGATCGGATGGGCCGAAGCAGACATTGCACCCATGGTCATCGGCATGCGGCTGGCCGGCCCCCGCCAGATGGGCGCGGTGGAGACAGAAACCGGGCTTGAGCGCGCCTTTGCCCGCCGCCAACCGCTGACAGGGGTGACCAAGACGCTGGCAGGTGCCCCGCTGATCGCAGGCGACTGGATTGTTGATGCCCAGCCGCGCTTTACCGATGATGGCGGGTTTGCAGGCTATACAGGCCGGTTTCGCAAAGTGCCTGAGCCGGGCAAAGACAATCCCACCCCTGCCCAGCGCGAGGCGGACCGTATCCGCCAATTGCTGCACGAATTGCGCACGCCCGTCACCGCGGTTCAGGGTTATGCCGAAGTGATCCAGCAGCAATTGTTCGGCCCTGCTCCGCATGAATACCGCGCGCTTGCCGCTGTGATTGCCGCTGATGCCGCGCATATTCTGGCAGGATTTGAAGAGCTTGATCGGCTGGCAAAGCTGGAAACCGGCGCCAGCGATGTCGAACAGGGCGAAACCGATATCGCTGCGATGGCGCGCGCGACAATGGATCAATTGGGCCAGGTTCTCGCGCCGCGCATGGCGGGATTTGAATGGGCCGATACAGGGGTTTCAGGCGTTTCAGGCCCGCCGGATGAACCGCTTATTGTAACGCTCGATACCGATGATGCAGAGGCGTTGTTGTGGCGTTTTCTCGCGACTTTTGCAGGCGCATGCGGCACGGGCGAAATGCTGAAATCCAGCTTCAAAACACGCGGCCAAATGATTGAACTTACCTGCGATTTGCCAACTCAGATTGCGCGGGAAGAGGATATTTTTGCAGCTGAGGTCAAACCCATCGGCAGCGCGATCAATGCCGGGCTGTTTGGCGCTGGTTTTGCCCTGCGGCTGGCGCGGGCCGAAGCGCGCTCTGCGGGCGGAAATCTGACACGCGATAACGAGACCGTAACGCTATCTCTGCCATTGCTTAGCGATGATGAAACGGTGCACATTCAGGCATAGGCCCGATTGATGAGCCAATTGATGCCCAAATCATTGGTGAGGGGACAGCCCGATCGCAGCGCTTGCACCAAAAGCCTTTCCGGCGCATTCAGCACAGGGGCAATGAGCGATTTTTCGATGCTGGATCCGCCGGCACTTGCCGATGCGGCGCGGTTTGATGCCGGGTTTGGCCCGCGCGTCCTGCTCACGATTGACACCGAAGAAGAATTTGACTGGGACGCCCCTTTCAGCCGCGAAGGGCACGGGCTTAAGCATATCCCGCAGATTGCCCGGTTTCAGACTTTTTGCGAAGAGATCGGCGCGCATCCTGTATATCTGGTCGATTGGCCGATTGCGAATAACCCGCAGGCGGTCGAAATTATCGGCGATGCAGTGCGGCGCGGCGCGGCCGATCTGGGGATGCAATTGCACCCATGGGTGAACCCGCCCTTCGACGAATCGGTCAATGCGTTCAATTCCTATGCGGGCAATCTTCCGCCCGAATTGGAGATCGCCAAGTTTGATACCCTGCGTGAGCAGGTGTGCGAGGCGTTTGGCACGGCCCCGTTGATCTACCGCGCAGGCCGTTACGGGCTGGGCAAAGGCACCGCTGCCATGCTGCGCCATGCGGGCATTCCCATCGACAGTTCGGTGCGTTCGCTGTTTGATTACAGCGCCCAGCAAGGCCCCGATTACCGCAGGCACCCTGCCCACCCCTATTGGATCGGCGGGCAGCGCTCGCTGCTCGAACTGCCAGTGACAAGTGTGTATTGGGGCATGCTGCGCCAGCTTGGCCTGCCATTTCAGAAACTGGAGCGCACCACGCCATCGTTACTGGGCGCGCTGGCAAAGCTCGGCCTGCTGCAACGCATTGCGTTAACGCCCGAAGGGGTGACCGCAGCCGAAGCGATCAACGGCATTGATATTGCGCTTGATGACGGGCTTGATTTGATGGTGCTGTCTTTCCACAGCCCAAGTCTGGAGCCGGGATGCACCCCCTATGCCAAAACGCGGGCCCAGGTCGAGGGGATGTATGACTGGTTTCGCACCATCTACGCCTATTTCGGCAGGCGCGGCGTCAAAAGCGCTAGCATCGGTGAAATTCTGGAGGCAGCGCAAACTAAATGACGAAAGCCGCCGCTGGGGCGCTTTGTTTGCTTGTTTCTGCTCACATCGTCTTGTAGGGGGCGAGCGCGATGGATGCGCCGCAACGCGCCATCGGGCCTGTAGCTCAGTTGGTTAGAGCTGGCCGCTCATAACGGCTAGGTCGCGGGTTCGAGTCCTGCCGGGCCCACCATTGCGGCAAATACCAGTGGAACATATGGGGCCAAATGCTCATATGGGACAAACAACCGATGTCGGGGAGTAGCGCAGCCTGGTAGCGCATCTGCTTTGGGAGCAGAGGGTCGCTGGTTCGAATCCAGTCTCCCCGACCATTCGGCCAGTGGCTGGATCATCCAAATCCCGGTTTTCAGTTTGACGCGTTTTTGTTTGACGTTTTTCGTTTGACGGTGGCTCCGGCGCGCCATAGCGCATGTGCTATTGTATCATGGCGTTGTGCCCGTTTGTGCGAAAGCGTTGAAATTGCAGTCCAGCATCCGTTCCGACAAAGCCGCCATCGGTTTAAGCTTGGCCTGCATCGTCCATTGCCTCGCCTTGCCCTTGCTCGCGTTCGTTCTCCCTGTGGCGGGCACTATCGCTGAGATAGAGGCGGTGCACTGGGTGCTGGGCGTCACCGCAATCCTGATTTCCCTCAGCGTGCCTGTGCGGCATCCTGATGCCCGCGTCGCCCGCTTTCTGGTCCCGGCATTGCTGGGATGCGGCTTTATTGCCAGCGCCTTTTTTGCAGACAGTTTGGGTGCGGATGAAACCTGGGTGACCGTCATCGGCGCCTGCCTGATGGCATTTGCGCATCTTGGCCGGCTCTCACAGCGCAGCGCCGTCGCCGCATAATCTCGCGCCCATTGCAGCGGCAACCATGCTACAAATTACGACACAGCGTTACATGACATTCATGTCGGCGCGTTTATCCTCCATGTCATTGCAACCCTGCGGCAGGAGAACAGTATGGCCCGCCCATCATGGCAAAGGCACGCGCAGTGAGCGCGGCGAGCATTGCGATCAATCGGTTTGGCTATGGCGCACACCTTTCAGCCGCCAACGCCGCGCGCACGGCGGCATCAATAGGCGATGACCCGGTCCAATATCTTCACTGCCAGATCGGCGCATTTGACCCTGCGCCGGCGCTGATCGCAGGTCGCCCCGTGACTTCGGGCAAAGCGGGCGCTTTGTTTTCTTCCATTCGCGCCGCTCGCCGCCAACGCCGCAAAAGCGAGGGGGACGGCAATTCGGGCAGCGAAAATGCCGCGATGAAAGAAGCTTACCGCGAAACGATCCGTCAATCGAAAGCGCTGTACCGCGCCGATATCGCCATCCGGCTGAAAACCGCTGTGACAAGCGCAACGCCCCTGGCAGAACGGATGGTGCATTTCTGGGCCAATCATTTTGCCGTATCCGTGCGCAAACGCGGCACGCAATACGAAGCGGGCGATCTCGAATTTAACGCTGTTCGCGCCCATGTTTTTGGCAAGTTTGCCGACCTTTTGAAAGCCGCCAGCCTGCATCCTGGCATGCTGCTATACCTCGATCAGTATCAATCCATCGGTCCCAATTCGCCCTCGCAAACCCGGCGTAAGCGGCGCAGACGGCAGGGGGGACAGCGGGGCAAAGGGCTGAACGAAAACCTCGCGCGCGAAATTCTGGAACTGCACACTTTGGGGGCAGATGGAGGATATTCGCAGGCCGATGTTACCGAATTTGCCCGCGCACTTACCGGATGGACCATTCCCGGCCTTCCCAATCAGCAACGCTTTGCCGCCCCGCAGCCAAGCGGAGCGGTGTTTGCCGCACCCGCACATGAACCGGGCACACGGCAGATCATGGGCCGCACCTATAACGAAGGCGGCGCGGATCAGGCGCTTTCCATCCTCGATGATCTGGCGCGGCATCCATCCACCGCGCGTTTTATCGCGGGTAAGCTTGCGAGTCATTTTGCAGGCGATAATGCCCCGGACACGCTGATAGACCGGTTGGCAAAGGACTTTGAGACATCAGGCGGCGATCTTGCCAGCCTCACGCGCACGCTGATTGACGCGCCCGAAATGTGGGTGAGCGAGCCTGTCAAATACCGTCAGCCCTTTGAATGGCTGGTCGCCAGTTTTCGAATGACGGGTATGGGCAAGCTGAGCGATCGGCGTATTTTTGGATTGCTGCGCGAATTGGGCCAGATCCCGTGGCAGCCGCCCTCGCCCGCAGGATATGATGACCGCGATGAAAGCTGGGCTGGGCCAGATGCGCTTTTCCGCAGGATCGAACTGGCTGAACGGATTGCGCGCGGCGGGCCAACAGATGCGGTGCTGGCACGCGCCGATGCGGCGTTTCCGGGGGCTTTATCGGATACGACGCGCACCTGGCTTGCGCGCGCGGAAAGCGGGCAGCAGGCGCTGGGTCTGCTGCTTGTCTCGCCAGAAATGATGCGGAGGTAGAGCGCGATGACGCTTCGAGAATTTGATCGCAGACATATGCTTTCGGCGCTTGGCACAGGCATGCTGGCGGGAACAGTGGCCGGCACACTCGCCCGGCCAAGCATGGCATTTGCCGCCATCCCTGCATCAAGCAAACTGCCGGGAAATGCCAAGCTGCTGTTTGTTATGCTGCGCGGCGCTGCCGATGGCCTCGCAATGCTGGCCCCGACAGGTGATCCCGGTTTTGAACGGCTGCGCGGCGCTCATGCGGGCGAATATGCCGATGCGCAAAAGGCCGATGGCCTGTTCACCATCCACCCCGCATTCGAGCAGATCGGCAAGGCCTATTCCGAGGGCCAAGCCGCCTTTATCCATGCGACCGCCACCAGCTACCGCGAACGATCCCATTTCGATGGACAGAACCTGTTAGAAACAGGCGCCGCCGTGCCCTATGCAACAACGCAGGGCTGGCTCAACCGGCTGACAGCGCTGGCGGGAGAAGAGCACGGAGCGCCTCTGCCCAAAGCACTCGCCATTGCGTCCGGCGTGCCGCTTGCCCTGCGCGGGCCTGCACCCGCTTCGAGCTATGCCCCCTCCACCCTGCCCCCTGCGAGCGAAGCGTTTCTGGACCGCGTCACCCGGCTTTATTCCGATGATGAACAGCTTGGCGGGCTGTGGGCACAAGCGCTGGCCACGCGCGAAATGGCAGGTGAGGATAATTTGCGAAATCTGCGCGATGCCGATGCGGCGGGTAATCTTGCCGCGAAGCTGATGCGCGATAAAGACGGCGCTGATATCGGCATGATCGAAATTAGCGGATGGGACAGCCACGCCAACCAACCGGGCCAGTTTCGCAGACAAGCGCGCCAGCTTGATACGCTGATGGGTGCATACAGGTCCGGTATGGGCAGCGCATGGGGGCAGACCATGGTGATTGTCGCAACCGAATTTGGCCGCACCGCTGCGCTTAACGGCACCAATGGCACCGATCACGGAACCGGGGGCGCTGCTATTGTGCTGGGCGGCAATCTGAAAGGCGGCAAAGTGATCGCAGATTGGCCCGGGCTTCGCGCGGGCGATCTGTATCAGGAACGCGACCTTAAACCCACGATTGCGCTGGAAAGTGTGCTGGCAGGCGCAGTTTCAGAGCATTTGCAGCTGGACCCTGTGCGCGCCATGGCTGAGCTATTTCCGGGACGCAAAGCCGCGCCGCTTGAAGGGTGGATCAAAGGATAGCAATCCGATCAGCTGCCAGCAGTTATCTTGCGATCCGCCAGATTGACGACTTTGTCGATTTGGCGATCCCCATTCTCGGCGTGCGCGCCATCTGCTGGGATCGAACCTGCAAAAACGCCGCCTGCATCGCTGAACACCCGATTTCGGCCAGCGCGTTTGGCTTTGTACAAAGCTGCATCGGCGCGGTCGAAGGTCTGAGCATAGGTGCTGCCCGGCCGCACTTGCGCAACTCCGAAACTGGCACTGATCGTTTCGCTTTCCGGCAAGGCATCCAGCGGCGAATGCACAAAATTTTCACGCAGCCGGTCCGCCAACGCGCTTGCCCCTGCTTCGTCGCAGTTCCACGCAACAACGCAAAATTCTTCGCCGCCGATGCGGCCCGCGACATCGCCGGGTCTTATCCTGTGCGAAATGACATGGGCAAACGTCTTGATTACGGCATCGCCTGCGCTGTGACCGAATGTGTCGTTCACCCGCTTGAACAAGTCGATATCGCCCACAATCAGGCTAACTGGCACCCGCTCGCTCGCGGCGCGTTCAATCAACACCGCCACCAGGGGTTCAAACGCTGCTCTGTTGGGCAATCCGGTCAATGGATCTTGTGTCGCCCTGGCCTGCGAAACCGTCATCTGATCGGCAATGATCGTCCCAATCAATGCCAGCGACATCAACAGACACAACATCGCCGTCAACGCCATATTGACCGTGAGCACCACCGATGTCTGATATTCATCCATGGTCATAGAGCTTGCCATCACCATGGTAATTGACGGCCGGAAAATGGTGTAGGCTGTCAATGTGACAAAAGCGACGAGCAGCGCCTTATCAGCAATTTGCCGCCGCCCGGATTGCCAGCGGCCGTGTGCGCCTGCTGCAAACAACAGGCTCGCATTATAGTTTTGAGCCATGATGACGACCATCTGCACTTCGTAAGCGCGGGCAAACCACAACACGGCCCCAGTGCCTGCTGATACCAGCACAAAAGCGGCAAGCGGCACCCTTTCGCCATCACGCTTTGCCACGCCCCAAACAAGGGCGATTAAACCAGACGTCGAAATGGCATGGAACAGGACGACTTCCGGCGGGCCAAAATCCTTGATAAGCCAGGCCTGCATCGCGATCCCCATGGCAACACAGGCAAACCAGAAAGAATAGGCCAAGATGTAAAGCCGGCTGCGATCCTGCCACCAAAGCGCCACGAAAACCCCCGCAAGAATGAGGGTCATGGTCGGTATCATAAAGGTCAGAATCTCAGCTTGCATGTCGGTCTTCGGCCTCGGTACTTGACATAAGCCATTCTGTGTTACTCGCGAGTAAACAGCGATTTAGGTGAATGCGTTAAAGCGTGTAAATTCGGCAAGGTGTGCATCGCGGCCCAATCGCTCGTGAATTTCACCCAAATCGCCTGTTCACCCCGCAATGTAGGGCAACATGGTCTTGTGGCTTGCCCCTGTCTGGCAGCGCGCCTATCTGCCCTTCTAAAATCACTCACACCTGATCGACCCAAAAGGATTGTCCCCCCATGGCCGCGCAATACGCCTTCGTAATGAAGAACATGACCAAAACTTTCCCCGGCGCGCCAAAGCCGGTGCTCTCCAACATCAATCTGCAATTCTACCAAGGCGCAAAGATCGGCATTGTCGGCCCCAATGGCGCGGGCAAATCCACGCTTATCAAGATCATGGCCGGGATCGACACCGACATAACCGGCGAAGCTTGGCCGGGTGAGAATATCACTGTGGGATACCTGCCGCAGGAACCGCAATTGGACGAAACCAAGACGGTGCTGGAAAATGTGCGCATGGGCGCAGGCGAAACCGCCGAAATGGTGGAGCGCTTCAACGCGATCTCAGCCGAAATGGGCGATCCGGGCGATGACACCGATTTCGATGCGCTCATGGAAGAGATGGGCGTCCTTCAGGAAAAGATCGACGCGGTGGACGGCTGGACGCTCGACAATCAGCTGGAGATCGCGATGGAGGCATTGCGCTGCCCGCCGTCAGATGCGCCAGTCACAAATCTTTCAGGCGGGGAAAAACGCCGCGTTGCCCTCACCCGGTTGCTGATCCAGAAACCGTCGATCCTGCTGCTGGATGAGCCGACCAACCACCTCGATGCAGAATCCGTCGAATGGCTGGAAAACCACCTCAAAGAATATGCCGGCGCGGTTCTGATGATCACACACGACCGCTATTTCCTCGACAATGTGGTGGAGTGGATCCTCGAACTGGATCGCGGCACTTACTATCCATACGAAGGCAATTATTCGACCTATCTTGAGAAGAAGGCGAAGCGGCTTGAACAGGAAAGCCGCGAGGAAAGCGGCAAGCAAAAAGCGCTCGCCCGCGAGCTCGAATGGATCAGGCAAACGCCTGCTGCGCGCCAAACCAAATCCAAGGCGCGCGTGCGCAAATTTGAAGAATTGCAGGATGCGCAATCAGGCCGTGCGCCGGGCAAAGCGCAGATCGTAATCCAAGTGCCCGAACGCCTTGGCGGCAAAGTGATCGAGGCGAAGGGCATCACCAAAGCCTATGGTGATAAGCTGCTCTTTGAAGACCTGTCCTTCATGCTTCCCCCCGGCGGCATTGTCGGGGTGATCGGCCCCAATGGCGCGGGCAAATCCACACTGTTCAAAATGATCACAGGTCAGGAAACCCCCGATAGCGGTACCATCGAAATCGGCGACACCGTGCATCTGGGCTATGTCGATCAATCCCGCGATGATCTCACCCCCACCAACAATGTGTGGGAGGAAATCTCAGACGGGCTCGATTACATGCAAGTCAACGGCCACGATGCCTCAACACGGGCCTATGTCGGCGCGTTCAATTTCAAAGGCTCCGACCAGCAGAAAAGCGTCGGCAAACTGTCCGGCGGCGAACGCAACCGCGTGCACATGGCCAAAATGCTCAAACAAGGCGGCAATGTGCTGCTGCTGGATGAGCCGACCAACGATCTCGATGTCGAAACGCTTGGCGCTTTGGAAGATGCCATCGAAAACTTCGCCGGATGCGCCGTGGTGATTTCGCACGACCGGTTTTTCCTGGACCGGCTCGCGACCCACATTCTGGCGTTTGAGGGCAATTCCCACGTGGAATGGTTCGAGGGGAACTTTGAGGCGTATGAGGAAGATAAGCGGCGACGTCTGGGCGATGCAGCGGACCGGCCTACAAGGTTGGCTTACAAGAAGTTGACGCGGTGATGGATAAAAGGGGCGGGTCTCCCCGCCCCCCAGTTAGGTCAAGAGCCAGATCGCAATCGCGGACCATCGTATAATGGCTGCAATGTTAATCGATGTCTCAACTTTTACCGTGACTTGGAACTTCGGCATAACCGATCTCCCAGGTCGCGGCGCGCCGCCGACACGAAAGGTTAGCGTTTTTCGCGGCCACGTTTCAGATTAACCTCTGTCATTGGCTTCCAGGCTGACGTCTACATGTGCACATGCTTTGGTCTGGCGGTTTGCCGTGCGGGGCCAGTCGGGGCTCTTCCTAAAAAGAGGATAGCCTTCTGGGGATACCGCCCGCCGATCTCAGTCAAGGTTGGTGGACGCTTTGGCAAACGTTCCAACTCAGGCCGGACAACCCGAATAGCCCCAACGGAACATTCGAGCAACGCTGATAAGTGAGTAATTGTGGATAGTTGTCCTTTCTTTTTTTCAGTCATAGCATAAGCGCATCGCCACTTTTCACTCGAGCCAAAGAAAGACCGAAACCGAAAAAACTCCAGAACGTCGGTTTGGCAAAACAGCCCCTCCCCGTCATTCCCGCGCAGGCGGGAATCCATCAGCACGCCGCTAGCATTAAAAGATGGATCCCCGCCTTCGCGGGGATGACGATGGGCGAGGCGCGCGATACCATTTGCTATGCCCCGCGATATTCAGCCTTGCGTTTACATGCTTGCATCCAAGACAAACGGCACGCTTTATATTGGTGTCACATCAGACCTGCCTGCACGCATCCATCAGCACCGAACACGGACGTTCGATGGCTTTTCAAAACGCTATGACACAAGACGTCTTGTCTGGTTTGAGACCCACGCCACCATGGATGCAGCCATTACTCGTGAAAAGCGGCTCAAAAAATGGAACCGTGCGTGGAAAATCAGATTGATTCAGGAGCAAAATCCGCACTGGCGTGATCTTGCTGAGGAGCTTGGCTTTGGGTCGCTAAACTAGCCTCTTATGCACGGCCTCCAGCGTCCGAGTGCCAATAACGCCCCCGCCAATCAAGGCGAAACCCAGCGCCCCCGCCACTCACCGCCCTCACCGCGCGAAAATTGCGCTCTTACATGGCCCGTATGCGCCAGATACAGCCAGTCGATCTCATGCAAGGTAACCAGCAGAACCGCAAAATTCGCGCGCGCCGGGTCAAGCTGGAAATCGGTGGGCTCAACCCCTTCCAATTCGGCAGGCAGGCCTGATGTGGGCGTATCGCTCACCGTGCCGGGGCCATCGCCCATATAGCAGCGCCGCGCAAAGTTTGAGCCGTTCTCCCATGCCGTATCGGTCACGGGCGCATCGCGCAGAATAGCGCCCTCACCCCTCGCCCTGATCTGGATCTTCGCGCTTTTGTCATAAAGCAGCACCGCCATGCGCGGGTCTGCGTCAATCGCTGCAACTTTGGGCGCGCGGGTGTCTGTGTGGAAGCGCAAGGTCCATGCGCCCGTGTCAAATTCGCGCAGCACCATCACGCGCGAGATCCACATCGCTGGTGGTGACCACGGGCGTATGCATGGGCGATTTGCGATCCTTGGCCGCGCGCACCATGCGATTGGCGCAGTCCTGACGGATATTATCGAGAGTGTCGAACATGGCGCCCTTGTGACCCGAGAGCAGCGGGGGTCAAGCGGGAACTGGCTCATTGCGGGACGCCGTTAAGGTTAAGCGTTGCGAATATGAACGAACGCCTTACCAAGCGGTTAAGGCTGATGACAGCGAGACGCGTTTAACAAGCATGTATCACAACGTATCAACGAGCCGTAGCTGGTGGGGCGGCGCTCAAGGAGGCTCTTTATGGATATCACAGTTCTCTTAAAAGGCAGCGCGCTGTCCGCCATCGCATTGGCGCTGGCATTTGTGGCTCCGCCTTTAACCGAAGAGGCCCAGGCGGCAGAGGCTGAGGCGGAGGCGGCTGAACAAGCGCAAGACCGCGCTCAGCGCCGGGGCAACCGCCGTGAGGCGCGCCAACAACGCCGCGCCAACAATCGCGGCACTCGCAATCAAGCGCGGCAGGAACGCCGCCAGGAACGTAGAGCGCAGCGCCAGCCTGCCCGCTCAGAACGCCGATCCGAGCGCCGATCGGAACGCCGCCCAGAACGGGCAGAGCGCCGGCAGGAACGCAGGGTTCAGCGCAATGCCAATGTGCCCGTGCGCGCTGAGCGGGTCGAGCGCCGCAGTCAGAACCGCGCAAATCGCGTGGAGCGCCGGGGCGAGAATCGCGCCAATCGGGTCGAGCGCCGGGGTGAAAACCGCGCGAACAGGCTTGAACGCCAAGGCCGCACTGGTCAGGCCAACCGGGTCAATCGCCGCGCCGATCAACGTGCGGGTCAGATTGATCGCCGTTCAAATCGCCGAGCAGACCGGATCGAAAGGCGCGGTGAGAACCGTGCGAACCGGATTGAACGCGGCGGCGAACGCCGTGCAAGCAATCGCGGTGCGGAACGCGGGTTTGACAACCGGGGCGCACAGCGCCGAAATGCTCGCCAAAATGGCTTTCGCGAAGGTGTAAGAGCCGAACGCCGGGCTGACAGGCGTGGTGATCGGCGCGCCGAACGCCGCGCGGAACGTCGGGGCGAAAGGCGTGGTGAGCGCCGGGGTGAGCGCCGGGCAGAACGCCGGTTTGAACGCCGCCGCGAGGCGCGCCGCAATAATGGCTATTCGTACAATCGCGGGTTCCGCAATGGCCGCCAATTTCAAAGAGGGCGCGATTTCCGCCGCTGGGATCGTCGCGGCTGGCGTTCGGATCGCCGCTTTGGCTGGCGCAATCATCGCCGGATCAACCGCTCGATCTTTCGCCTGGGCCGCTATTACGCGCCGTTCCGTGCCCACCGTTACAATCGCTTGAGAACAGGGTTCTTCCTCGACAGCCTGTTCTTCAGCTCGCGGTATTACATCAATGACCCATGGGCCTATCGTCTGCCGCCGGTCTATGGTCCTTACCAATGGGTACGGTATTATGACGATGTCGTGCTGGTGGATATCTACACCGGCGAAGTGGTTGACGTGATCCACGATTTCTTCTGGTGATCGTAGTACCCCAAACAACAAAAAAGCCCCCGTCAGAGCGATCTGGCGGGGGTTTTTCTTTGCGGGTTCAAAAAGGCCCGCACCCCTTCCCTGAAAACGGCTTGCACACACAATCCGTCTTGGTAGATCATCATTCGATGGCAAAGACCCAAACCATTCCTGATCAGGCCGCTTTGGCGCGCATTGGCAAGTCCGTGCGCGAACGATTGATCGCTGATCTTGGGGCTTACAGGATAGAAACCGACAAAGCCGATATGTTCGCCATCGGTGATTTTCTGACCGCTGCTGAATGCGAGCGATTGTGCATTATGATCGATCTGGTCGCGCGGCCCTCTTCGCTGCACGAATTGGGCTATGATGCCGGTTTCCGCACCAGCTATTCCGGCGATCTTGATCCTGATGACAGCTTCGTCAAAGGCATATCACGCAGGATTGATGACCTGCTTGGCGTCAATCCGGTGATCGGAGAATCGGTGCAAGGGCAGCGCTATTTGCCCGGACAGCAGTTCAAGCCGCACAATGACTGGTTCTACACCACCGAAAAATACTGGCAGCTTGAACGCAAACGCGGCGGGCAGCGCAGCTGGACTGCGATGGCTTACCTTAACACCGTCGAAGAAGGCGGCGGCACGCATTTCACCGAACTTGGCATGAATATGGAGCCCAAGGCAGGCGTGCTGCTGGTATGGAACAACGCTTTGCCTGATGGCTCACCCAACGAAGCGGTCATCCATGCGGGCACGCCCGTGATTGCGGGCTCCAAATATGTCATCACCAAATGGTACCGAACCCGCGCCTGGAAATGAGGTGCAGGCCGCCTGGCAGCAGCCAAAAAACACTCTCGGCGCGGTTTACGCTCTCGCCAGCGCTTCTGCGATCAGTTTGCGCGTGGGTTCGATCCCGTAAAGCGCGATAAAGCTGCCCATGCGCGGGCCTTGGTCGCTGCCCAGCAGGGTCTCGTACAAAGCCCGGAACCAGTCGCGCAAGTTTTCAAACCCGTATTCTTCGCGCTTGCCGATTTCGTAAACCATCGTTTGCAGCACTTCGGCATCCGCCTCAGCTGGCGCTGCGGCGAGCTGGGTATCAAGCTCGGTTAAAGCCAGCACTTCGCCCCCTTCAGGCGCGCGTTTCGCCAAAGTCGGCGCGACAAAATCGCGGTTATAATTTACCGCGCTTTCAATCAGCACCATCAGCTTGGGATCGGTGACGGGCGCGCCTGTGTAACTCGCGACATATTCCGCCAGATTTTCCGCTGTCGCCTCAAGGCCAAGCACGCTCACCAGATTGAGCAGCAGGCTGTAAGGCACTTTCAGACTGTCGCCCGCCCCCGGCGCATCTGCACCGCTGTGACGATCATTCGCGCGCGCCAGATGCCACACCGCATTGCCCAATTGCTTGTCGAGCGGTTGATCTGCCAGCCGTTCGCGAAATTGCCAGTAATCATCGATGGCTTTGGGGATCACGCCTTCGTGCAATTGCTTGGCGCTTTTGGGATTGGCGAAGATGTAAAAGCCCAGACTTTCCTCGCTGCCATAATGCAACCACTCCTCAATCGAGAGGCCGTTGCCTTTTGATTTGGAGATTTTCTCGCCATTGGCATCAAGGAACATCTCATAGATCAGCCCCTCTGGCTTGTTCCCGCCCAAAACGCGCGCGATCTTGCCCGATTGCACGCCGCTTTCGGTTAAGTCCTTGCCATACATTTCATAGTCAACGCCCAGCGCGACCCAGCGCATCGCCCAATCCACTTTCCATTGGCATTTGGCCATGCCGCCCAGCGCGGATTGTTCGACCACGCTGCCATCTTCATCGGTAAATCGGATCGTGCCTGCCTCTGCATCGACCACTTCGATCGGCACTTGCAAAACGGCGCCCGTGGTGGGCGATATTGGCATGATGGGGGAATAGGTTTTGCGCCGCTCCTCACCCAAAGTTGGCAGCATGATATCAAGGATCGCGTCAAACCCGCGCAAAACGCCGCGCAATCCATCATCGAATGCGCCTGAATTGTAGCGGTCTGACGAACTGACAAATTCATAGTCAAACCCGAACCGGTCCAGAAATTCGCGCAGCATCGCATTGTTATGATGCGCGAAACTTTCATATTTTTCGAACGGATCAGGAATGCGCGACAAGGGCTTGCCCAAATGCTCGGTCAGCATTTTGTGATTGGGCACATTGTCGGGCACTTTGCGCAGGCCGTCCAGATCGTCGGAAAACGCGACCAGCCGCGTGGGCGCGCCGCCTGTCAGCGCTTCGTAAGCGCGCCGCACAAGGGTGGTGCGCAAGACCTCTTGAAAAGTGCCAATATGCGGCAGGCCCGACGGGCCATATCCGGTTTCGAACAATACCGGCGCGCTTTCATCGCGCGCTTCCGCGTTTTTTTGCCCGGCCTTTTGCCCGGCCTTTTGTACGCCCTTGGCATGCAACCGTTTATACAGGCGCTGAGCCTCCTGAAAGGGCCAGGCTTTGGATGTTTGGGCGGCTTGGATAAGGGCTGTATCGGTCATAGACCTCGCGCATTTGCAGATGGGCGAGGCATCTTCAAGCGCGAATGCAGTGCGCAGGGCCGGTATTGGCCGCAAATCCATGCGGCATTTTTCGCGGCTCTTTGCCGATTACCATGCGTTCATCGCGGCGCAGATACCGCGCATGTGTCGTGATAGTCCAATCCAGCCGCCACTCGATGCGTCATACCAACTGGACAAACTACACCCTAAGGTTGCTCCCAAATCCCCCTGGGGGCCTTAGGGTCGCAGGAGAGAGGCGCTGCTCGGCTGAGCTCTGCACGGCTCGTAAGCGGCGTCTCTCTTTCCTGGCTTTTCGCCGATATTCTATGTGCTTACGCGCAAATAGGCCGGTGTTAGCTGCTTGCCGATAAATACGTGATCTTGCCGTCGATCACTTCATATTCGGAATACCCGCAGCACAATTCTTCGCCGCCTGCGGTGATGTAAGCGGTCTCCAGATAGATGAACGCGCCGCTCACCCCGCTATCGATGATTTTCATGCGCGGTGCGCCGGGCGCAAAATTGAGCTTGTAAAGCGCGCGGATCTGGCTGTGACCGGTTGCGACCATGCCGTTGGCATAGACTTGCGCATCTTTGGAAAACGTCGCGACAAACCGATCAAGATCGCGGGCGCGGTAAGCATCGACATGGCGCTGAACCACAGCGGTTTTGACCGCAAGCTCAGCCTCCTCGTTGGCGGCAGAGCGGTCCTGCGGCTCGCTATTGGCCGCAGCATCCTGAGGGCTGTCCTGAGCGCTTGCTGGCAGGCACAGCGCGGCGGCGATAAGACTGGCGGACAAAAGAGCAGGCATTTTCATCAAGATTCTCCCCGAAAGTGCACGGGAAAATGCGCGCCAATCGTTTACTTTACGTTTGCAATCGCGCATTTTTTTGGCCGTGAGCACTCCCACCCCGCCTCCATCACACCCGCCGCCTTCCGCCGCCCAGCCCCTATGCCTGCCTGCGCTGCATTCCAGCCATTCGGGCAATTGGCTGCGCACCGCCAATGGTTCTACGCAAGCGGTGTCCAAAGGCGATGGAATCATGGCGGCGGCCGATACGCCTGTGCTGCTGATCAATGCGCCGCTGATCGCGAACCGGCTGGGCTATCCCGATCTGTCTGGGCTCGATCTGCTGGAATTGTTCGCATTTGTGCATCCCGCGCGGTTTTGCGTACCGACCCCGCGCGGGCTGGCTCAGGCTTTGGATCTGGATGCTCCTGCCAGCGATGATGAAGTGCCAGCATTCTTGCAACAGGCAGCAGGCGCGATGGCGGCCCAGTGCGAAGATGCTGAATGGTTCGAACGCGAAGGCGCGTGGACAGCGCTGCAATCCATGCAAAGGCTGCGGTGGCCATGGGCCAATGTGATCAAGCCGCACATCAAACGCCCGGAACGCGCCGAGAGGTTCCTTTTTTCCGCCTTGCGCGAATGGGAAGAGGCAGGCGAGCGCCCTCCCCCAGCGCAGATTAACCTCGATCAAGATGCGGTGCTCGACCGGCTGCGCGCGCTTACAGGCGAAGGGGCTGAACAACGCGAAGGGCAGCGCGATTATGCGCGCCAGGCAGCCCAGATCTTTGGCCCAAGACCCCGCGATGAAACCCCGCATATTGCGCTGGCGCAAGCGGGAACGGGTATCGGCAAGACGCTGGGCTATCTTGCGCCTGCTTCCCTTTGGGCCGAAGGCTCGGGCGGCACGGTCTGGGTTTCAACCTTCACCAAAAACCTGCAACGCCAATTGCGCAGCGAAAGCCGCCGGGCATGGCCTGCCAAACGCGGTGATGGCACGCGCCCTGTCGTGGTGCGCAAGGGGCGCGAGAATTATCTTTGCCTGCTCAATCTGGAAGACGCGCTGCAAGGCGGGTTTGCCGGGCGGCCTGCGATCCTTGCGCATCTGGTGGCACGCTGGGCCAGCTATACCCGCGATGGCGATATGATCGGCGGCGATCTGCCCGGATGGCTGGGAACATTGTTTCGCAAACGCGGCATTGCAGCCCTTACCGATCAGCGCGGCGAATGCGTTTATGCAGGCTGCCCGCATTACCGCAAATGCTTCATCGAACGCGCCGCCCGCGACAGCGCGCAGGCCGATCTGGTGATTGCCAATCACGCGCTGGTGATGATCAACGCAGCAAGAGGCCGCGACCATGCGCAGCGGCCAACCCGCGTTATCTTTGATGAGGGGCATCACGTTTTCGATGCCGCCGACAGCACTTTTGCAGCCACTTTGTCAGGTCAGGAAGCGATTGAGCTGCGCCGCTGGATTATGGGGCCAGAGCGCAAGAACAGGGGCCGCCGCCGCGGGCTTTCCGCGCGCCTTGCCGATATCGCATCCTATGACGATGAAGGCGGCGAAGCGATTGAAGCCGCAAGCGAGGCAGGCAGCCTGCTGCCGGGCGAAGGATGGTTGCAGCGCATTGCCGAAAACCAACCGGCAGGCCCCATCGAAGCTTTACTAAGCGCGGTGCGCACCGCCACCTATGCCCGCGACGAATCCGGCGGGCAAGATGCGGGCTACGGGATCGAAACCGAAGCGTCGGGCCTTCCCGGCGAAGTTATCGAGGCGGCAGGCCGCGCCGCCGAAGCGCTTGCCAATATCCGCACCCCGCTGATCAAGCTGGGCGGGCGGCTGGAGGCAATCATAGCTGACCCGCCCGATTGGCTGGATGGACCCGGAAATCAAGGGGGCCGCGCACGCATAGAAGGCGCGCGCCATTCGCTGACCTGGCGCATCGATCTGATCGCGGCATGGGAAGCGCTGCTGGCCCGGCTGGGCGGGCCTGGTGACGCAGAATTCGTCGATTGGCTTGCGGTCGACCGTTCTGATGCGCGCGAATTTGATGTCGCCATCCATCGCCGCTGGCTTGACCCGATGAAGCCCTTTGCCCGCACCGTTCTTGAACCTGCGCACGGCGTGATGCTGACCAGCGCGACATTGACCGACCGGATCGATGATGAGGACCAAGCCTGGCAAAGCGCCATCGCCCGATCAGGCGCGGCCCATGTCGAGGTCAATCCGCTATTGTCCTCTGCGCAAAGCCCGTTTGATTACAGCGCCAATGCCGAAGTTTTGATCGTTACCGACATCAAAAAGGGCGATTTGCCCGCTTTGGCCGGGGCCTATGCAAAATTGATCGAGGCATCAGGCGGGGGCGTGCTGGGCCTGTTCACCGCCATCCGCCGCCTGCGCGCTGTCCATGGCCGGATTGCTGATCGCCTCGCCCGTGATGCCCTGCCGCTTTACGCGCAGCATGTGGACCCGATTGATACAGGCACGCTGGTCGATATTTTTCGCGATGATCCGCGCGCCAGCCTGCTTGGCACCGATGCTTTGCGCGATGGAGTGGATGTGCCGGGACAATCCTTGCGCTGCGTTGTGCTGGAGGCTGTACCATGGCCGCGCCCCGATATTCTGCACAAGGCCCGCCGCCTTGCCGCCAAGGATAATGGCAGCACGGCGAGCGCCTATGATGACCGGATAATCCGCGCGCGGCTGGCGCAGGCATTTGGCCGGCTGATCCGCAATCGCGACGATAAGGGGCACTTTGTGGTCCTCTCCGCCGCCTTCCCCTCGCGCCTCCTCACCGCTTTTCCTGATGGCACCGCCATTCGCCGGGTGACATTGGACGAGGCCGTCGAGCGGATTGCGCAAGGTATCATCGGCCAAGACCCTATGCCGGCGGATGAAGGCTCTGGAATTTCCGGCGATTCCATCCCAGATACATTGCCGATGATGGGGCCGCGCAGCATATGATCGAAAATTGGGACTTTCTGGTTCGCATCCTTTCGCTGGGCGCTGCGCTGATGCTGTTTGCGCAGGTCGCATCGAACGATGTGCGTGCCAGTTTGCGTTTGCCGATGCTGGGGATGATCCTGGGCGTAATTGCCTATCTGGTGAATTCAACACCCCTCATCGCGCCGCAGGGAATTCTTGACCCATGGGTCGATCTGGTGTCAATTTTCACGACTTTTTTCATCTGGCTTTTTTCGCGCAACCTGTTTGAACGACCGGTAGAGCGGCGCGTGATCCTTGCTACGGTCGCCGTGTTTGTCAGCGGCTGGTTTGCAGGCAATTTTCTCCCCTTCACCCGGCCCGCCGGTTTCTTTGTGCTGCATATCGTCTCGCTGATCCTGATCGCCGATATCGTGCGCGTGGGCGTGTTTGAACGCGCCGATGATCTGGTTGAGGAACGCCGCACCATCCGGCTTTGGCTCCCGCTGCTCGTCGCGGCGCAGGCCGCCGCGATTTTGTCGTTTGAGATTGTTGAGGTTGTGGCCGGCCTCGATGGCCGTCCGCCGGCGGCGCAATTGATCAACTCGCTTTTGATCGCGGTGCTGATCCTGTTTTCAGGCATTGCCCTGATGCGCAGCGACCGCGAATTGCTGGTCCATTCGCAGCGGCAGGCTGGCACCGAAAAACAGCCAAAGCCGCTCGATCTTTCGCCGAGTGAAACGGTGCTGAATGACAAATTGCAAGCCGCTTTGAACGAAGGGGTACACCGCAGGCCGGGCCTTTCCATCGCCGGACTTGCCGATCAGCTGGGCACGCCGGAACACCGCCTGCGCGCGCTTATCAATGGGCAGCTTGGCTATCGCAATTTCAGCGCCTTTTTGAACAGGCACCGCATTGACGATGCAAAGGAAAGGCTGGCCAATCGCGATGATGTGGACCTGCCCGTGCTGACGATTGCAATGGATCTGGGGTATAACTCACTGCCCACATTCAACCGCGCCTTTCGCAGCGAAGCAGGCACAACGCCTAGCGAATTCAGGCGCTTGGCCATCGCCCAAGGCGAAAACGAGCCCCACAAAGACACTGGTCAAAACTGAAAAAAGCAGCGCATTTTCGCAAATGACCTGATCTTTTCGGCATTGCGAGGATTTAGCGGACTGTCTCGCGCAGTTTGAGTTCATCAGCTCAAACACGAAAGACCAAACCATGTCCCTACAGCCTGCTCAATCGCCCATTCTCACCGACCCATCGGCGGTCACCTATATCGCCGATCTGGTCGCTGAGCATTTTATCAATGTGCTCTATTTCGATCTTGGCAGGTATCTGATCGCCGCAGGGGCATTGACGGCCATCCTGTTCGTGTTCCGCAGTTTTGCCAAAGCGCGGCGGATCCAAAAGCGCGCGGCAAAGCGGGCCGATTACATCCGCGAGATTTCCTCATCCTTGCGCACTGTGTTCGTGTTCGGATTTACGACTCTTGCCACAATCATCGGGCTTGAAACGGGCGTCATCAAACTTGGACTTGATAGCGCGCCGCTTTTCACAATCATCTGGCAATTTGCGCTGATCGTGCTGGCGCATGATGCCTATTTCTATTGGGCGCACCGCGCGATGCACACCAAGCGCTTGTTCAAAGCCACGCATTTGCATCACCACAAATCGCGCACCCCAACCCCGTGGACCGCTTACAGCTTTTCCATGGGCGAAGCCGCGATTGAGGCTGCGTTTGTGCCGATCTTTCTTCTCATCACCAGCACTGCGGGGATCGCATATGCGGGGATGGCGATGTTCCTGTTCTTGTGGAACATGATTATCCGCAACGTGATGGGCCATGCAGGACATGAACTGTTCCCTGCTGGCTGGCTTGATATCCCCGTATTGCGCTGGATCAGCACCACGACCCATCACGATCTTCACCATTCATCGGGCTATAATTTCGGGTTCTATTTCACCTGGTGGGACAAAATGATGGGCACCGAACATCCCCGCTATGCCGAAGAATTCAACGCCAACGCGCAGCCTTTGAAGCTGCCAAATTTCAAAGCGCTACTGCCAAGCAAACCCGCTGAACAGGCCAGCGTTCTTATCATGGCATTGTTTGCCGCATCGATGGCGCTTGGCGGGCCGATCGTGGTCATGGCGCAGGCTTAAACGGTTCTCGTCCGGGCAAAGCGGCCCCAGCTGCATTGCCCGACCTATGGCGAGGCGGCAGCTCTGGGCCATCCATCTTTGCTTCTCTTCGATGGATATCCGTGCGCAGGGCTGCCGCATTTGCTTTACACGAGCCGCCCAGATAGGCAGATGGTCCCCGGTCTATCAGGAGATGTCGCGTTGAAAATTCTGGGTCTTCTGCGGCATGCGAAATCGGATTGGGATGATATGGCCCAGCGCGATTTTGATCGCGGGCTGAATGATCGCGGACGGCGCGGCGCAGAATTGATCGGCAATCACATCCGGGATCACGGGATCAAATGGGACGCAGTGATCGCCAGCCCGGCCGTGCGGGTCAAATCCACATTGGAAGGCGCCTTGCCCGATGCGCCCGTAATGTTCGACAAGCGGCTCTATCTCGCCAGTTCTGAAACGATCATGGAAGTGATCGACGCGGTCGCCTCGCAGGAGCAGGATGGCGGCGAAGACATCGATGCAATCTTGATCGCCGGACACAATCCGGGCTTGCAGGAAGTGCTGCTCGACCTTGTATCGCCCGCGCATGAAAACGATTTGTTCCGCGAGGCAGCGGCCAAATTTCCCACTGCCACATTTGCGGTTCTGGAATGCGATGTCGAAAGCTGGGATGCGCTCAAGAAATTCTGCGCAAAGCTGGTGCATTTCGCGCGCCCGCGCGATCTTGATCCGCAATTGGGACCAACCGATTAAGAACTAGGGCGCTGAGCTGGCCCTATCCAGCCGCCAAGATCTGACGCGGTCCCGGCCCTTCCCCGGCCAGCCGATCATCCGGGTTGTAGATCGCGCATTTCTGCAAGCTTAAACACCCGCAGCCAATGCACCCATCCAGACTGTCGCGCGTGCGCTGCATTTCGGCAATCCGCCGGTCCAGCACATCGCGAATGGACGCGCTGATGCGGCGCCAATCTTTGGCCGTGGGCGTGCGGCCATGGGGCAATCTGGCAAATTGCGCCTCAATCTCCCCCAGCGAAAGGCCAAGCTGCTGCGCGATCAGGATAAAGCTGACGCGGCGGATATCAGAGCGCAGAAAGCGCCGCTGATTTCCCGATGTGCGCACCGGTTCGATCAAACCCTTCGCCTCGTAAAAACGGATGGCAGAAACCGACATCCCCGTTCGCCGCGCCATCTCTCCGATGGGGATAAGGTCATTTTTCGTAAGGCGTTTTGGCATAGCAAAAGCCTATCGCATTTTTTGCTTGACCTCAAGTTAGGTTGAGGTTGCACGATCACGGCATCCGGTGGATCAAAGGGCAAATCTGGCCCCTGATGATCCGCAACACAAAAAGGAGCCTGACCCATGCCGCACGGCACACTCGAACACGCAAATCTATCCGTCACCGATCCCGAACGCAGCGCCAACCTGTTCAAAACCTTATGCAATTGGCAAGAACGCTGGCGCGGTCCGAGCCAGAAATATGGGCGAACGATCCATGTCGGCGAGAGCGAAAATGGCGCGGCCTATCTGGCGCTGTATACCGGCGATCACGTCACTGGAGAATATTCCAAAGGCCAGCCGCTCAACCATATCGGGCTTGTCGTTGACGATCTGGCAGCGGCGGAAAAAACCGTTGAAGAAGCCGGCCTAACCCCGTTTGGCCATGACAATTACGATCCCGGCCAGCGGTTTTACTTCTTCGACTGGGACGGGATTGAGTTTGAAGTCGTCAGCTATTCAGGCGGTGCGGCATGAACGAGATCATCCCGCAAGAACCGCTGTTCGGCCCGCCTCGCCCGAGCGGCAGCGGCGGCGGTCACAGTAAATCTTTCTGGACCGCTTTCCCGCGCACCCAAGACTGGCCCGTTGCATCAATAGTGATGTCGCCGCTCCATGCGCTGCACAGGGCCTTTGCTACCTCCGGCGATCCTGACAGCCACGCGTCATAGTCGCCCGCCTGCAACAGCACCGGCATCCGGCTGTGGACATCGGCGCAGGCCGCGCCTTCGCTGTCTGTCATGACCATGGAATAGCAATGGCCAAACTCATCGCTCGTTCGCCACACGCCTGCCGCAGCGAACAGATCGGTGCCGGGCAGGCTCATCCAGGTGCGCGTTTTTGAACCCTTTGCGCCTTGCGCTTCGGCCCAGGCGCTGATCGGGATCAGGCAGCGGCGCTGTTCAAAGGAATGCCGCCAGAAAAAGCTATCGAGTTTATCCGTTCGCGCATTGTTGACGGGTTTGGGTTTGAGCGGCTGTCCCTGCTTTCCCTTCATCACCAGCGGAAAACCCCAGATCATCTGGCGCAATTTCCCCTCTGCAACGACCAGTCCGGGATAGCCGGGATAAACCTCCTCGGCATAATTTGCGCCGCCCAAACTCTCGATCGCGCTGAACCAGCGGGCAACCTCATCCTTGTTTTGCGTCATCCGGTATAGGTTGCACATTGCCGTTTAAGCCCCTGCATTTCCGACAATAAAGCACGCCGCCGCCATTAGCGCCCCGGCCCACCGATTGGACCGAAACCGCTCCAGCGGATTGTTCGGATCTGCAGGATCAAGCGTTGATACCTGCCACAGCAAATGCAGCGCGGCAGGCAGCAATGTCAGCAATGCCGCAATATCAGGCCGGTAAAGCCAGATGCCCAGCCCCCACAGCGCAATCGTGCCCGCGTAAAACGCGCCCACCCCCGCATGCACACGCGCGCCCATTCGCAAGGCCGATGATTTTATGCCGACCAGCGCATCATCCTCGCGGTCTTGCAAAGCATAGATCGTATCAAACCCGATTACCCAGCAAATGCACCCGGCATAGATGCAGGCAAGCGCATCCCAATTGTCAAAGCGCAAATGGGTCCACCCGACCAGCAGCCCCCAATTGAACACCATGCCAAGCCATGCCTGCGGCCACCATGTGATGCGTTTCATAAACGGATAGGCCGCGACAAGAGCAAGGCTGGCAAGCGCAACAATCTGCGCCTCGGTCCTCAGCTGTAACAGGACGATCAGCCCGATAAGGCACAGGGCAATCAGCCATCCCCATGCTTGCTTTTTCGAAACCCGCCCGCTTGCCACGGGCCGCGCTGCGGTGCGCGCGACCTGGCTGTCGAGATCAGCATCGACGATATCGTTGTAAACGCAGCCCGCCCCGCGCATCACAATCGCTCCAAGAAGCAGCCATCCCAGCAGAGCCAATTGGAGCCCCGCCCCTGCCAGCCACACGCCAAAAACGCACGGCCAGAATAGCAGCCACCAGCCAATAGGCCGATCAAACCGCGCCAATTGCGCCAGATCACGCGGCAATTGCGGCAGCCGCTCTATCAGGCCGCGATGTTCGCTGTCCGGGACGATATCGGGATTGGCTGGCGTCTGGGTCATCGCAGCGTCCCTAACCCACTCAATCTCATTCGTCATCCCAGCGAAAGCTGGGATCGCTCGCCACATGCGAAATGCCTCACGCAGCAGATCCCAGCTTTCGCTGGGATGACGTTTGTGTTTATGAGAGGAAATATGCCCGCAACCCCCGCCTGGCCGCCGAAATCCGCACCTCGCCTGTTCGTGAGCGATGAACTGGCAAAGGGTCAAACCGTGGGATTGGACGGCGGCCAAGCGCATTACCTCACCAAAGTCATGCGGGTGAGCGAAGGCGATGCGGTTGTCCTTTGCGATAATATAACGGGCGAATGGGCCGCGCGCGTGGTCGAGGCAGGCAAGCGCGCGGTCACGCTGGAGGCGGTGCAAATGCTGCGGGCGCGCGAAGATGTGCCTGATTTGTGGCTGTGCCCTGCCCTTTTGAAAAAAGACCGCTTTGACATGGTGCTTGAAAAAGCGACCGAGCTTGGCGCGGCGCGCATTCAGCCCGTTATCACCCGGCGATGCGTTGCAGATAAGCTGAACCATGCCCGCGCATCAGCGCTGACAATGGAAGCGGCAGAACAATGCGCGCGCACGGCGCTGCCCGAATTGAAAGAGCCGCTCAAACTCGGCGCCCTGCTTCGCGATTGGCCGCAGGATCGCGCGCTGTTTTTCGCCGATGAAGAAGGCGGCGAGCCTGCAGGGTCCGCCTTTGCGAGCGCTTCTCTGTCTGCCGCGATCCTGATCGGTCCCGAAGGCGGCTTTGACGATGACGAACGCGCTGCAATCCGCGCGCATCCGCAAGCTACCGCCATCTCGCTTGGCCCGCGCATATTGCGCGGAGAGACAGCTGCGATTGCTGCGCTCTCTGTTTGGATGTCGCAATCAGGCGATTGGTCGGGACAAGAATGACTTGCATCGACAAAACCCAGATTACGCTTCCCACCGGCATTTGCGTTTTCTAAAGCAACCCGCATGAGCACGCGAGAAACCTCAGCCGCCGACGAGCCCGTGATCGAAAGCATCGATCAACTGATTGCTCCGATGAAAGGCGGCGAAAAGCCCAAAAGCGAATGGCGCATCGGGACAGAGCACGAAAAGCTCGTCTACAAACGCGCTGATCGGCGTGCGCCATCCTATGATGAAGGGTGCGGAATTCGCGATCTGCTTATGGGGCTGACCCAATTTGGATGGGAGCCGATTGAGGAAATCGGCCCCGATGGCAAAGCAAATGTCATCGCGCTGAAAGGCGCAGATGGCGCGGTCAGCCTGGAACCTGCCGGACAGCTTGAATTGTCAGGCGCGCCGCTTGAGAATCTGCACGAAACCTGCGCGGAAACCGGGCGGCATTTGGCGCAGGTCAAGGAAATCGGCGAAAAATGCGGCGTCAGCTATCTCGGGCTTGGCATGTGGCCGGACAAAACCCGCGATGATCTGCCCGTTATGCCCAAAGGGCGCTATGGCATCATGATGCGCCATATGCCCAAAGTTGGCGATCTGGGTCTTGATATGATGCTGCGCACCTGCACCATTCAGGTCAATCTCGATTATTCATCCGAAGCTGACATGGTGCAAAAATTCCGCGTCGGCCTCGCTTTGCAGCCGCTTGCCACCGCTTTGTTCGCCAATTCGCCTTTCACCGAAGGCAAGCCCAATGGCTATCTGTCCTATCGCAGCCATATCTGGTCAGACACCGATGCCGCGCGCACAGGGATGCTGCCGTTCGTATTCGAAGACGGGTTCGGATATGAACGATGGGCTGAATATATGCTCGATGTGCCGATGTATTTCGTGTTTCGCGATGGCAAATATATCGATGCCGCAGGGCTTTCCTTCCGCGATTTTATGGACGGCAAGCTGTCAGTGCTGCCCGGCCAGCGTCCCACGGCCAGCGATTGGTGGGATCACCTGTCCACCGCCTTTCCCGAAGTGCGCCTTAAAAGCTTTCTCGAAATGCGCGGCGCAGATGGCGGACCGTGGAGCCGTATTTGCGCCCTGCCCGCCTTTTGGGTGGGCTTAATGTATGATCAGGGCGCGCTTGATGCGGCGTGGGATCTGGCCAAAGGCTGGTCGATGGATGAACGCGAAGCTTTGCGCAATGATGCGCCCAAACTTGGCCTTGATACCCCGCTGCCCGGAGGCGCTGGCACGATGCGCGATCTGGGCCGCGATGTGCTGGGCATTGCGCATTCAGGACTGGCGGCGCGCGGCCGGTTGAACGGCAGCGGCGACAATGAAACGGGCTATCTCGAAACGCTCGATGAAATCATCCAAAGCGGAAAAACCCCAGCGGAGCGCCTGCTTGATGCCTATCACGGCGATTGGGGCGGCGATGTCTCGCACGTCTATAAATATTCATTCTGAGCGGGCGAAGGCGGCGATGGCGCGGCCCTTTTGCAAGGGGCAGGAGCGCGCGCGTTGATCCTTGTGACCGGAACATTCCGCATCCCTGCAGGATCGCTTGACCGGGCGCGGACCGCGATGGACACGATGATTGCCGCGTCGCGCGCCGAAGATGGCTGCCTCGCTTACACATACGCGCTGGATATTCAGGATAACGGTCTGGTTTGGGTGCATGAACGCTGGCGGGACCGCGCCGCATTGGATGCGCATTTCGCATCAAGCCACCTGGCGCATTGGCGAGCGCGGTTTGATGAGCTTGGAATAACGGATCGCAGCTTGATCGCGCTGGACGGGGATCAGGCGATAGCTGTTTGAAAACTAACCGTGATGGATCACGCAAACCATATCATTCGGCAGGATGCTGTCCGCCTGGCGTAGAGGATGGCGCCGATGATGCCCCCGATGATGGGGATGGCGCGGCCGCACCGCCCCCTTTGCCGCGGCTGAGAACTCGCCGCTTTAACCGGGACAGGGGCGCGGTGATGATGCCGTTTTCTTCCATCCAGTCATAATATTCGCGGTATTTGGGGTCTTCACCCAGCAAATGCGCCTCTTCCGTGCGCGCGCGCCAATAATAAATCCCGTTCACCATCAGCAAAAAGAACGTGTTGCGGATCGCATCCACGGGTGATCCGCTGGTGACGAGGAATGGCAGGGCGGAAAACCACCAGAACAGGTTCTTCGACAGATAAGCGGGATGGCGAGTGAAACGGAACGGGCCGTGGGTGATTACGCCGCGATAGGTGAGGTTTGAAAACCGGATGCCAAACGCCACCGTCGCCCAGGCATAGATACCGGTCAAAAACACCAGCCACGCCGCCCACATCCACAAGGCAGCGTCATTCCCGGCCAGCCAGTAATCCCATTTGGCGATATTGCTTTCATAGCTCAGCACTTGATTGTTGTTGCCGATCAGGCCCCACACAAACGGCGGATAACACAGCAATGCCGCCAGCCACCCGCCCAAAAACGGATTGCCGGATCGGATATGCGCATCCAGCGGGCGCAGAGTGAACAGATAGCCAACCGTCCCGATCTGCACATCGATCACAAACAGCAAAGTGATCAGCAAACTGCCGATCACCACCGGATTGGTGAGAAAATCAGCCGGCCGCGCTTCGACAATTTCGGCAAAACCCGGCGGCAAGATGGAGATCATGAACGCGCCAAAGAACCCTTTGATGATCCATGCGCGCCAATGCTTTTTCACTTGGCCCGCGTCCCATTCCTCGCGCCCGATCAGCATTGCACCAAAATGCCATGTGCCATCGCGCGGATTGGTCATGAACCGATCGAGCCAGATGATGTAAGGCACGCTGATGATGATCAGCGGGACCAGAGCAAAGCCCAGAACTTTCATCGAAAACAGATAATTTCCGTCCCAATACCACCGGCACAGGCAATAAAGGCACGCCAGAACCGCCCACGTCGCCCAAAGGCCAGCGATTTTGACCATCGCAGTGGGCATCACCTCGGCGCTGGTGCGCTTAAGGCTCCAATCCATTCCGGTCGAAGGATTGCGGTGAACCTTGTCGATAAAAACAGACCATGCCGCCATTGGCCCAGCGGTGAAAACCATCGCCGTAATCGCGGCATAGGGGCCGGACAGCACGCCCATGCCTTCCATGCCAAAACCCGCAGCGATTGCGGGGAAATTGCGGCAAAACACAATCCACGCAGCCAGCCCTGCCAGCCCGACAAGCCCGACGGCTGCAGAAACATCGCTTTGCGGGATCGCAGAGGGAGCCTTTGCGGCCATATGATCGTGCCCAGACATGACAACGCCGCCATAGCAGCAAAGGGTTAATGCTGCGATTAATCGGTTTCAGGCAGGCTTTTCGGCAGAGTTTCGCCTCCGCGCTTTACTGAAACGCGCGGATCGTCCCGCTGTCATCGAGCACATACAGCATACCGCCTGCCACCACCGGAGGAAGGCTGACGGGTTGATCGAGATCAGCAAACAGCGCCGCTGCCCCCTCGCCCGTGCTCACTCGCCACAACTCCCCGCGCGAGCTTGCGACCCACAAATGATTGCCCGCCAGAACAGGGCCGGTCCAGAAAATCGGCTGTTCGCGTTTCTTTTCTTTGCGGAATTCCTGCAATTGCGTGATCCAGCGCACGCGCCCGGTTGACCGCGCAATCGCCAGCAATCGGGCATCATCGGTCAGCGTGAAAATCCATTCGCCCGCAATTGCTGGTGTGGAAATGCCAGCCAGGCTGAGTTCCCAAACGCGCTGTCCTGTTACCAATTCATAAGCCGCCATCCGGCCGCCCTGCCCCAGCGCATAAACGCGGCCCGCATCAATAATGGGATCAGCGTCAATATCCGTCAGCGAGCTAACCTGCGTTGAGATATTCGTGCGCGCCAAGGCATCGGCCCACAAAGCACGCCCATTTTCATAGCGGTAAGCGGATAGCTCCCCGCTCGAATAGCCTGCGATGATCGTGCCATTGCCCGCAGCAGGCGCGGCCACGCCAAAGACGCCCGATTGCGCGCTCGATCCCGATTCGCTCCACAGCTGCTCGCCATCAGCCGCGTTCAGGGACAAGACCTGATTGTCCTGTGTCATCACATAAATCTGACCGAACGCGATAGTTGGTGATCCGCGCAAAGGACCGGCTGGCTGAACCCGCCAGATCATCTCGCCCGTTTCCGCATTCAGCGCCTTTACCTCGCCCGCGCCATTGGTGGCGTACAGCTTGCCATCGTCATAGCTGACCCCGCCGCCAAAGGCTGATGGACGCATATCATCATCCATTGCCGCATCGGAATCCCAGATCTTGGCTCCGGTCTTTTTGTCGAAGGCGTGGATGGTGCCATCGGCGCCCACCGCAAACAGTTTGTTGCCGCCAATCACCGGGGACGCTGCCAGCCGGGCACGCGTGGTCGAACCTTCGATCCGTGCGCTCCAAACGCGTACCGGGTTTTCGCCCAAGGCAAGGTGACCGTATGATTTGCTGGCCGATCCGCCCACTTGCGCCCATTCTTCATTGGAGCGCTGTGGGGGCAGAACCACGCTGACACTGGCCAATGCGGGATCAACCGCAGCGCCGCTTTCAATGCGGGACAGGATTGGCATGCGTTCGCCAACCGTGGGGGTGGTCTTTTTATCGCCCGCGCACCCGGTCAGCAAAGCAGCAATGCCGCCTGCAATAAGCGCAGCTTTTCTAGCAGTAATTGTCGTCATATATTCGTCCAAATCCATCCCAAAGCTGGTGTGAGCAAAAATGCCCCGCAGCCCCTAATTCGCCGTGTCTGATCCAGCTGCATCCTCGTCTGGAATGACCCCTTCATCCTGCAACAGCTGCTCCACATCCTCAATCGCATCAACACCCAGCAATCCCGCCATCTGGCGCGCGCGGGATCTTAGCGTTTCAGGCAAGTCTTCATCTTTCGAAATCTGCGCAAACAATGCGCCCGCTTCTGCTTCATTGCCCGCTTCTAAGTGAGCAATGGCGGTGAGTTCCGCAGCGCTGCCAAAAAACGGAGAGCCAGGCTGCGCCAGATTGCTCAGTTTCGCGATCACATCGGCAGGTTCGCGCTCGTCAAATGTCGCGCTAACTTCGCGGATCAGGGCCAGATCGCGCAGCGCGCTTGGCGCTTCATCGTCCACTGCAATTGCGCCGTAAAGCTCGGCTGCTTTCGCGGTGTCTTGCTGTGCCAGGGCATTTCCTGCCTGAAGGAACCGGGCCGTGGTGCGCACGCCAGCCTGCTCGCTTTCCAGCAAAGGCGCGATTTTTTCATCGGCCCCTGCAAAATCGCGCGCCTCGACCGCATCAAGCGCTTCGACCACCGCTTCGGATTGCTCTTCAAGCTTGCTTTCATTCTGGCTGTCCCAGAACAGATATCCGCCCAGTGCGAGCAGAAACACGCCAATGACCGATCCGATCAAAAGCCCGTATTTGCTTACAAATTCGGTCGCATCATCCTTGCGCACAGCTTCATCAATCTCGCGAATGATGACCTCATCCTCGGCAGAGGGCGCGGCGGGAGCGGGATCCGGAGTGTTCTCAGGTGAGTTAGGGTCGTTAGGCTTGAGCGCCACGGGGCTCTTTTCCTCAATCAGTTATATGCACTAGCGTGGGTCTTTAAGCACCTCGTGAGTGCGGCGCAATGGCAGCGCTCAAAGCGTTCACCATCATGTTTGCGCCATAGGGGATGAAATTGGCGACCTCAGCTTGAACGCGCGATGAAGCGCGGCGGATTCTATGCGCCCTAAAACGCCCTGCCCATCACATCGGCATAGAGGTTGCGGTAACTTTGGACCATTTGCGCCTCGTCAAAATGCTTCACTGCTTTTGCGCGATTTTCCGCACCAATTTGCGCGCGCATTTCAGCATTTTGCGACAATTCGAGCAGTTTTTTGCCCAGCAGATCAGCGCTGCCGGGAGGCGCGACAAACGGCGCGTTGGATGGGGCGAGCATGGCCGCGATATCGCCCACATCGGGCGCTGCCACAGGAAGGCCTGCGGCCATCGCTTCGACAACGGAAATGGGGAATTGCTCTGATTTGGACGACAGCGCGAAAATATCGAACAGGCCGGCAACGCTGGCAGGGTCTTTGACTGCGCCGGGCAAATGGACGCGGTGCGCAATCTCTGCCTCGCGCGCGGTTTCAAGGATGGTCTCTTTTTCAGGCCCGTCGCCCACGATCACCAGATGCCAATTATCAGGCAGATGTTTCATCGCGCGCACCAGCAGCGGCAATTGCTTCACCGCTCTAAGGCCTGCCAGAGTGCCCACCCAATGCTCGCCCTCGCGTTTAACGGCGCGGATCGCGCCCGGCTTTGGCTTTTTGGCAAAGGCGGCCGTATCAATGCCGTTGTCGATCCGGCGAACCCTTTCGCGCGGCTGTTTCCAGGTGCCAATCGCAATCGCTTCGAGCACCCGGCTCGGCACAATCAGGCGCTGCGTGCGCCACAGCGCCACCCGGCGATACCAATTGCGGCTGGATTTAAGCTGCACCGCCTCGTCTTCGTTAAAGCCGTCCTCATGATGGATCAGCGGAGGCAGGCCGAGGTTCTGCGCAAACACCGTATGCGCCATCACCACATCCATCGCGCCCCAATTGTACGTGAGCACAAGGTCATAGCCCGCCAGCGCCTTGGCAATCGTGATAAGCCGCCCCGGAGTGGGCGATCCGGTGAGCGAGGGGAAATCGGCGGGAAATTCCGCTTTCACCCGCCTGTCAATCATCGCGCGCGCGCCCATTTGATCGGGCTGGCCGGAAATGATGGTGTGGTGGAGCGCTTTTCCAAACGCGTTCATCAGCTTGACCGTGCGCAATTCCTTGCCGCCGGGCGAGAATGTGGATTGGCAATGCAGAATGCGCGGGACGCGGTTGGAGCGCGCGCTCATGCGATCCCCTCCAGCAAGGCATCAATCGCGGCGACGACTGGCGCCTCGTCCAGTGTCGGCGCATGGCCCACGCGCGGCACGACCAGCGTTTTCATCGCAGGATTGCGCGCCGCCATCTGCTTTGCCGTGTCCGCCGAGATCAAGTCTGACAATTCGCCCTGCACCAGCACCATGGGCACCCCGCGCAATGCTTCAAAGGCAAGCCACAGATTGGGCGGCGCGCCATTATCGGCCTGGGCAAATGGCTCTGCAATCGCCATGTCATAATCATAGCTGATCCGCCCATTCTGGCTGACGACCAGATACCTCTTGGCAAGGTTCAGCCATTGATCAAGATCGTAATCGGGAAAGGCCTCCCCATGCGTTTCGGCAAGCGAGCGCGCGGCGTGGACCCAGGTGGGATAGCTGCGCCCCTGGCCGACATAGTCGCCGATCCGGCTTAATCCTTCAGGCTCAATCACCGGACCAATATCATTCAGCACCGCGCCTGCGATCTCGTTCCGGGTCATTGGCCCCAAGCAGCATGGTCATGATGCCGCCCATGGATGTTCCGATAGAGACAAACCGGCTGATGCCCGTCTCTGCCAACAGCAATTCGACATCCTCGGCATATTGTTTGGGTTTATAGCTGTCTGATGTGGGCGCATAATCGCTCAAACCGCGCCCGCGCATTTCGGGCACTATCACGCGGCGCGTCGCGCTTATATGCTGCGCCAGCAGCTCAAAATCGCGCGCATTGCGGGTAAGACCGTGCAAACACAGGGCCGGCAGTTTGCCCGTATCTGTGCGCGCGGGGTAATCCCTGTAATGCAGGTTCAGCCCGTCTTGGCTGGACCAGCTTTTGTCCTCATAATTCTCAGCCATTTTTGGCACGTGCTCCCGAACAATAGCGCGCGTGGCGGTTGCGCATACAGCTTTCCCCGGCCACTATCGCGCCATGCACAGCCAAGCGCAATTGAGCAAGTATCAAGCAGACCCCGCGATCAATGCTCTGGCCGATTGGCTGGGCGTAGAAGTGGCCCCTGCGGATTTCCCCGAAACCCGCCTGCGGTTCCGCCATGAAGAAGCGGCCAAAAGCGTGGGGCTATCCCGCCTCAGCGATGACCAATGGACGCAGCATTTTGGCCGGTTTGCCCCATTGAAAGACAATCTCGCAGCGCCGCTTGCGCTGAAGTATCATGGCCACCAGTTTCGCGTCTACAATCCGGACATTGGCGATGGCCGCGGCTTTTTATACGCGCAGCTGCGCGATGATGCCGGGCGGCTGATGGATCTGGGGACAAAGGGTTCTGGCCCCACCCCGTTCAGCCGGGCCGGCGATGGCCGATTGACGCTCAAAGGCGCGGTGCGCGAAATACTTGCAACCGAAATGCTGGACGCATTGGGCGTCAACACATCGAAGACTTTTTCGGTTATCGAAACGGGCGAAAAACTCTGGCGCGAGGATGAACCCTCCCCTGCCCGCTCTGCCGTTATGGTGCGGCTGTCGCATTCGCATATCCGCATCGGCACGTTTCAGCGCCTGCTCGCATTGGAAGAGCGCGACAAGATGGAGCAGCTTGCCCAATATTGCATCACCCATTTCCCCGGCCCCCTGCCGCCCGAAGATGCGCCAGACCGCGACAATCCGGCCATTATTCTGGCGCATCAGGTCGTGGAGCGGATGGCCGATCTTTCCGCCAGTTACATGGTCGCAGGCTTTGTTCACGGTGTTCTCAACACTGATAATATGAACATCACCGGCGAAAGTTTTGATTATGGCCCATGGCGCTGGTTGCCGCGCTGGGATCCCGGTTTCACCGCAGCCTATTTCGATCACAGCGGCCTTTATGCCTTTGGCCGCCAACCCGAAGCGATCAATTGGAATTGCGGGCAATTGGCCGTTGCTTTGCGGTTATTGGCCGATAGCGAGCCGCTGATCGCTGCGCTTGGCCGGTTTCCCGAATTGTATATGGCGGCCATCGCGCGGCGGTGGTGCTGGCGATTGGGCGTGGTGCCGCAGGGGACTGAGGCCGATACGCAATTGGTCGCAGCCTGCGAAAAAGCGATGAAGGAACGCGCGCTTGGCCCCGATGCCTTTTTCCATGCCCATCGCGGGGGCCGATCAGCCGATCAATTGCCAGCCGATTGCGCCGGGATTTTCGAAAAATACGAACCCGTCCCCTTTCACCATGACTATTGGGACGCAGACACGCCGCAAAGCATGCTGATCGAAGAAGTGGAGGACATCTGGTCTGCCATCGAAGCGCGCGACGACTGGCAACCGCTTGAAACAAAAGTTGACAATTTGCGGCGCGCTAAAGCGGCGCATGGCAGCGCACCCACACCGCAAGGTCACCGTTAGCATACGTAAATGTGCGAATGTCAGTTTAGACCTTTATTTTCCATGTTTGCATGATTAACCCCGCCCTGTGACTGAAAATGCAACACAGGCGCCGTCAGAGGCGACGCTGATATCTTATGAACCGGCCACAGGTGATGAATTGTGGCGCGGGCAGCACAGCGACGTTGAAACCGCTGTTAGCCGCGCGCGCCGCGCATGGCCGGAATGGGCTGCAAGGCCGATTGCCAACCGGGTCGAATTGGTCCGCCGTTTTGCCAATGAAGTGCGCGGACAGGCCGATGAAATTGCCGATCTGATCGCCCGCGAAACGGGCAAACCCCTGTGGGAATCGCGCACCGAGGTTGACGCGGTTGTCGGCAAGGTTGAAATTTCGATCAACGCCTACACCGAACGCACGGGCAAGAAAAAACTCGACAGCGCGATGCAAGGTATTGCGGCTGTCCGGCATAAACCACACGGCGTTATGGCCGTGCTGGGGCCGTATAATTTCCCCGCCCATCTGCCCAATGGTCATATCATCCCGGCCCTGATCGCGGGCAATGCAATTCTGTTCAAACCATCAGAAAAAACCCCTGCCGTTGGCGAAGCTTTGGTCAAATGCCTTGATAAGGCCGGTTTGCCCAAAGATGTGGTTCAATTGGTGATTGGCGGCCCTGAAGAAGGCAAAGCGCTGGTCGCGCATCCCGGTGTTGATGGCGTGCTGTTCACAGGCTCTGCTCAGGCAGGCATCGCGATCAATCGCAAGCTGGCGGCCAATCCGGGCAAGATTGTCGCTTTAGAAATGGGCGGCAACAATCCGATTGTTGTCACCAAAACGCCCAAGCTAAAAGATGCGGCCACTTTGATAGTGCAAAGCGCGTTCACCACCGCTGGTCAGCGCTGCACCGCGGCCCGCCGCCTGATTGTGATCGAAGACGTTTTCGATGATCTGATGGCGGAACTGATCCCGCTAACGCGTAAATTGCTGGTGGGCGGCCCAATGGATGAACCCCAGCCATTCATGGGGCCGGTGATCGATCTGAAAACGGCTGAATTGCTCGAAGAAAGCTTTTTGGCGCTGGTGAAAGAAGGCGGCAAACCCTTGTCGCATATGCGCCTTGTCGAAGAGGGAAAACCGTTTCTGACCCCCGGCATTATCGACACAACCGCGATTGAAGATCGCCCGGACATGGAATTGTTCGGGCCGATTTTGCAAGTCATCAAGGTTCCCGATCTCGACAGCGCCATATCAGAAGCGAACAACACAAGGTTCGGCCTATCGGCTTCATTGATTGGCGGCACGCCGGAAGATTACGCTTTGTTCTGGGGCAATATCCGCGCCGGCATCATCAATTGGAACAAGCCCACCAATGGCGCATCGTCAGCCGCGCCATTTGGCGGCATCGGGCTTTCGGGCAATCACCGCCCCGCCGCGTTCTACGCCGCTGACTATTGCGCCTATCCTGTCGCCAGCAGCGAATTGGAACAGCCGCGCGCCAATATCGGTGTGGGCTTGAAAGAATAGCGTATTTCCCGGCGCATATGCCGCTTTACTTGGTCCAGTGAACCAGCGTCACAATTCGTAAGCCACCGGGCGCATCGGCGACATCGGCGAACATTTTTTCCCCTGCTCGCTCCCCTTTGATAAGATCAGATTTTCCTGACTTATAAACGGTTTCCAGCTTACCTCTTACACCGCGCGTGAAGTGGTATTGCAGCGCATCCTTGGCATCTGTCTGGGTTGTGTACCGGATCACTCTGAACGCGCAGTCCGCATCATCGGAACCCGCCGCCTGCTGCACCATGCCATGCGGCATTAACGAGGCCGTCTCTGGCATCTTTGCAGCCCAGGCAAGATTATCGCTCGCGCCCTGCCCGCACGGCTGCGGCGCGCCCGCAGCGGTTAGAATTTCGCGCAGAGTGGAAAGCCCCGTTAGCGATTCGTTGTCAAACAAGGCCTGCGCCGCGGGCAATTCTTCTATCGCCCCATCCTCGCGCAATTCCAGCCGTGCAGCATCGCGCGCTCTATCAGCAGCCTGCGGATCGGCATTGAACGCGGGCAGCGCGTGGCTATCCTGATACCCGATCGCTGCATTTGCCTCGTTCACCCATGCAAGATCAGGATCAATCATCAGCGGATCGGCCAAAGCGCGCGAGATGACCGGGTCTTTGCCCATGACATCGCCTTCAATGTCTTGCGGTGCGCTATCCTCGCACCCGGCGAGCAAAGCGAGGGCCGAGATAACGCCTGCCAGAGTGGTGGGATAGCGGGTGGTCATGATGCAGGCTTTGCCAGAACCGGGTTAATTTTCCCAGACTGCTTTTTTGCGCCGGGTTTTGTCTGCCGCAAAAGCGAAAACGCTCCCATACCCCTCAAGGGACATAGGAGCGCTTTCCGCGACTGGTGGTTGCCGCGCCTAGGCCATTGGTGGGATTGGCCCAAGTTGATGGAGCAGACCAAGGTTGCGAGAATTTAATGGTTAACGCTTGGCCCCTCAAACTGTGCGTTAATCTATAGGGGGCTGAAGCTGAACACGCTGCAATCGGCGAAGACAGCAAGCGTTCACAATCCTTACCAAACGTTGCGCCCAGCGAATGTACTTTGCCAAGCAAAACCGCTTCACCCTTGGCAAGCGGCCGGCGCCCCACTAACGGAGGACAATGCGCAGCCAAGCAACCCAGCCCGATATTGCCGGGCAATCCTCAGGCCAATCCCCGGGCCAACCCCCGGGCCAACCCTCTGGCCTACCCGCCGCGTTAGGGGCCTATGTGATTTGGGGCTTTCTACCGCTCTACATAATGCTTGCCGCCGCTGTCCCGCTGTTTGAATTTGTCGGCTGGCGGATCATTTTCACTTTGCCATTCTGCCTGATCATCATTGCTGTTCGCCAGCAGATGCCTGAGCTAAAGGCGGCGCTTTCCAGCGGGAAAACGATGATCGCCCTCCTGGCCAGTGCGCTCCTGATCGGCGCGAATTGGTTTATCTATATCTGGGCGATCACCAATAATCAGGTCTATGCGACCAGTCTGGGATACTACCTCAATCCGCTCCTCAACGTGGTTTTGGGCACGCTCTTGCTCGCTGAGAAGCTGTCGAAATGGCAATGGGTTGCAGTCGCGATCGCCGCGAGCGGAGTGGGATTGCTCGCCGCAGGTGCGCTCACTTCGTTATGGATCAGCCTAAGTCTCGCGCTTTCATTTGGCCTTTACGGCGTTGTCCGCAAGCAAGTGAATGTGGGCGCTCTGCCTGGCCTGACAATTGAAACAGCGATCCTACTGGCCCCGGCATCCGCCATCGCGTTCTGGTATGCAATTAAGCCACAAGGCTCAGCTTTTCTGGTGAGCTTTGAACAAAGCGCAATCCTGGCTTTTGCAGGCGTAGTAACAGCGGTTCCCCTTCTGCTATTTGCAGTTGCAGCCCGGCGCATGCCCTATTCAACGCTCGGCTTTATCCAATACCTCGCGCCCACAATTGTATTTTTGCTTGGACTGACTGTTTTCGGCGAGAAGTTAAGACCCGCACAGCTCGGCTGTTTTGTGCTGATCTGGATTGCTGTGGCGATCTTCGTCGGCGACCTGCTCGTCAAATCCAAGCGAGCCAGAACCTAACCCACGAACCGCCAGCCGATTGTCTGCCCGCCATGCCAAGGAACAATCTTTGAGCCTGCTATCTCCAATTCGTCCGGCACGATGACGTCGCTGCGTTCGAGTGTGACGGTGTCTTCATTTACGGGAAGCCCGTAAAATGCTGGACCATTGAGCGAGGCAAAGCTTTCAAACCGGTCAATTGCATCTTCCTCGTCGAACACAGCAAGATAGCTTTCAAGAGCATAGGGCGCGCCAAATATCCCAGCGCATCCACACGCGCTTTCCTTGTCCTTGCGAAAATGAGGCGCGCTGTCGGTGCCGAGGAAGAATTTGGGCGAACCTGACGTAGCAGCCGCTCGTAAAGCCAATCGGTGGCTCTCACGCTTGGCCACCGGCAAACAGTAATTGTGCGGCTGGATGCCGCCGACAAGCATGGCATTGCGGTTAATATGAAGATGCTGTGGCGTAATTGTCGCGGCCACATTTGGGCCAGCCGCTTTCACAAACTCCACCGCATCTGATGTCGTGATATGCTCAAAGACCACTTTCAGTTTAGGGAAATTGGTGATCACCCCGCGCAAATGTCGCGCAATAAATTCAGCTTCGCGGTCAAACACGTCAATGTCGTGATCGGTTACCTCGCCATGGATGCACAGCACGATGCCTTCGGCCTCCATCCGCTCAAGCACTGGATAGATCGTGCGAACATCGGTCACACCGCTGGCAGAATTTGTGGTGGCGTTCGCTGGGTAAAGCTTGGCTGCGGTGAAGATGCCTTCATTGGCACCGCGCACCAGATCTTCTGCGTCTGTGCCATCGGTAAGATAACAGGTCATCAGGGGCGTAAACGAACTGCCCTGCGGCACCGCCGCCAATATCCGATCTCTATAGTCTCGCGCCAAAGCGGCAGTTGTGACAGGCGGCGTGAGGTTTGGCATAACTATCGCTCTGCCAAATTGGCGCGCCGTATAAGGGACAACGCCGCGCATGATATCGCCATCACGAAAATGCAGGTGCCAGTCATCGGGACGGCGGATCGTCAAGCTATCAATCATCGCCCAAAGACCTAACGAGGCATAACGCCTCTTTCCAGAGCTTGTGCAAAGCAATAGACCGCGAATATGACAAAGACTGTGGGTTTCCTTGCATGCGATGCCACTTTGCCGGGCGACAGCACGCGGCGCGAAGACGCATTCGAGCATGATTTGATGATCGAAGCGCTGGCTCCCGCTCTTAAGGCCAGCAATTTGCATTTGCGCGTCATTGATTGGGAAGCGCCGATCGAAGAATTCGCCGATATCGATCTTGTGCTGCTGGGTACAGCATGGAATTATCAGGATAAATCGGATGCCTTTCTGGCAAAGCTGGAGGAACTGGCATCACGCGGGATCAATGTGTGCAACCCTCCTGAAACAGTGCGATGGAACATTTCCAAGACATATCTGCGCGAACTTGAAGAAAGAGGTGCTCGCACCATTCCGACAATTTGGCTCGGCAAAGTAGACCATAAAGAAGCGGCAGCGGCGATGGATCAATTCGGCTGTGAAAAGCTGGTCGTAAAGCGACAAATCGGAGCAGGAGCCGAGGGGCAGGAATTGCTCGAAAAAGGCCAAATCCACGCTGATTGGAATTACGATAATCCCGCCATGCTTCAACCCTACCTGCCCGCAATTACCACCGAAGGCGAATTGAGCTTCGTTTTTGTTGACGGTGCTTTCTGCCACGCACTGCGCAAATGCGCTGCGGGCGGGGATTATCGCATTCAATCGCTATATGGAGGAACCGAACGGAACCACCAACCAAGCGATGCAGAGATCGCGGCAGCACAGGCGATTATGGATGCCTTACCCCTCGCACCGCCTCTATATGCCCGAATTGATATGGTGGCCCAGCCCGATGGCCACCTTGCGCTGATGGAGGCGGAATTGATTGAACCCTATCTCTACCCTGTTCAAGGGCCGCAATTGGGCGACAAGCTGGCGCGCGCGATTATGACGAGATTGGATAAATCATGACAGGAACACTGCTCAAATCCCGCGCAATTGTGCGATTGCAAGCATTAGAGGACAGCGAAGATGTACGAGGTTTTTTGCAAGGCCTAGTCACCAATGATGTGAGCGGTAACCTGCCTGTTTATACCGCGCTTTTGAGCGCGCAGGGCAAGACAATGTTCGACTTTTTCGTGTGGGACGGGGGCGATGGCGCGCTGCTGCTCGATTGCGAGGCATGTGTTGCAGACGATTTGGCGAAACGGTTGTCGCTCTACCGATTGCGGCGCAACATTGAAATTGTGCGTGATGATGCGACGTGCATTCATTGGTCGGTTGAGCCGAGCGATGATGCGGCACAGGATCCTCGCTTGGCTGCGCTTGGATATCGCTGGCTTGCACCCGCGGCGGATAACATAACTGCCGATAGCGCCTATCTCTCGCATCGTCTTTCGCTTGGCGTGCCCGAGGGCGTTTCGGAGCTAGGCGATATCTTGTGGCTTGAAACCAATGCGGCCGAACTCAATGGCGTCAGCTTCGAAAAGGGCTGCTATATCGGGCAGGAGAACACTGCACGGATGAATTGGCGGCAAAAGGTAAATCGACGGCTTGTGGTGGTGCCATTAGACCAATCCCAAGAAAAACGCCGCAAAGCCTCATACCCTGAGATTGGCGTCGCGATTGATCACTTGCGCGTAGCTCACCTTGACCCGGCCAGTCTGCCCGATTGGCAACGCGCCGCGATCAGCTAAGCGGGCTGGCTTCATCGAGCGAGACTTCCAGCATTCTTTGCGCAACATCGCGCGCGGCGGTTGCCGGCAGGTTCAGCGACCTGGCAAGCGCTGAACCGATTAGGGCATCACCCATCGCCATAAGCACAAGCACGAGAGTGTCTTCATGGAGATGATCGACACTTTGGTGCGCGGCGGCTTCATCGACTGCAATATCATGGACAAGTTCATGGATCGCGCCAACGATCGGCTCAAGCGCATCTTCATTGCCGGTCAAGATCATCCAACTGGCAAGCGCCCCTGCTCCCTCCTTATCAAAGGCATCAAATGCAAGATCCACCACTTCGCGCGCTGAACCGAGGCCTGCGCGATTGGCATCCACAGCTTGTTTTATCGTCTCGCAAACGGTTTCGGTCAGGTATCTGGCCAACTCTTTTTGCAGCCCAGCAGCAGACCCGAAATGGTGAAGCAGGTTTGCATGCGTGCGCCCGATCCGGCCCGAAACTGCTTTCAAGGTAACCGCCTGCGGCCCCGATTCGATCAGCAATGCGCGCGCTGCTTCCAAAGCGGAATTGCGCGATTCTTCAGGCGATAATCTTTTACGACTTGTCATCGCAGCCCGGTTACGAAATTCCCCCTGCTGCGGCAAGCGGTTAGCCAATGGCTTGCGCTAAGCAGCGTGCATCAGGCCGCCATGATCGGCTTCGATTTCCAGTTCGTATTCTGCCGCAACCACCGCCTCGCCGCGCCCCAACGAATACTGCTCTCGCGTGGTGCCCGTTCCAGTGAAGCCAATCTTTCGCAGCACTTTGCCAGATGCGGGATTGTCGAGATAATGCGCAGCTACAATGCGTTTGTGCCCCAGCGATTTGGCGACGGCAATTGCACCGCGCCCGGCTTCGGTCGCGAAACCGTGTCCCCAATGAGCCTGCGCGATCCAATATCCCATTTCAGGCTCGCCCGAAGCGGTGGCATCAAGGCCAATTGTGCCCAACACCGCAGCATCACCAGCGCGCGTCACCAAGAAGCGAGGATATAATGGCGGTACAGGTGAACGCGCAAACTTCTGCGCGTCCTCATCGCCATATGGGTGAGGCGCGCTTGAGAGATTGCGCAGCACAGCCAGATCGGCGATGCCTGCCTTTATGGCTGGCCAATCTTCTGGCCAGATGGGTCTAAGCAACAGTCGTTCGCTGCGGTAAAACACTCAGCCGTCCTCTCCTGCCCCCCGCCCGAATTTCCTATCCGGCCAAAGTGACAAATTCATTGCCGCTGCCTCAATTGGTCGGCGAAATGGTTTGAGGAAGAGATACGAAAAAGGGAGATGGCCTCCCCGGTTTTGGGGTGGCCCTTCTCCCTCTTAATGACCGGCTTTCGCCAGGTCGGGACCGCCCCAGTGGACGGTCCTATTATTGGAACGTCCGGTTACTCGGCTGCTTGCGCCATCATGTCTACAGAGACATATTTGCGGCCAAGTTTGCCCTTATGGAATCGCACCACGCCTTCTTCGAGCGCGAACAGAGTGTGATCCTTACCCATGCCCACATTGGTGCCGGGATAGAATTTGGTGCCGCGCTGGCGCACGATAATGTTTCCGCCGATCACGTCCTGACCGCCGAACTTTTTCACTCCAAGGCGGCGACCTGCTGAATCGCGACCATTGCGTGACGAACCGCCTGCTTTCTTATGTGCCATGGTTCAATTGCCTCTTATTTGTCTTTGCCGGATGCAGCTTCGGCCTGATCGACCTTCGCACGCGGCGGCTTTCCGTCGAGCAATTCCTGAGCCTGCACAGCCCATTCATCCTTGATCGGACGATTGCCCAGTTTCAATTCGTCATTCCACTTATTCGCGGTCGCTTCGTCCCACGATGCAATGTCGTTCCAGCTTTCGATGCCGGCCCTGCGCAGTTTTTTCTCAATTGTCGGGCCAATGCCCGAAATGAGCGAGAGATTGCTGGCATCAAGATCAGTCTTGGGCTGGCTCTCTGCCTTCGGCGCTGCTTCCTTTTTCGGAGCGGCTTTGGGCGCATCGTCCTTTTTGGGAGCAGCAGCTTTTTTCGCCGGAGCTTTCTTGCCGCCCGTGCCCACATCCGTGATGCGCAGCAACGTCATTTGCTGACGGTGCCCGGCTTTGCGGCGATAGTTATGACGGCGACGTTTCTTGAAAACGACGACCTTTTCGCTTTTCGCCTGCGCGATGATCTCTGCTGAAACGGTCACTTTTGACGCGTCAGCGATGGTATCGCCCTCGCCCGCCAAAAGAATGTCGTCCAGCGTGACCGTTTCACCGGCTTCCCCGCTGAGCTTTTCAACGGCAATTTTGTCTCCAGCGGCAACCCGATATTGTTTGCCGCCTGTGCGCACTATCGCGAACATGGCTTATACACTCTCAGTCTTGTGCGATGCTTGGTACACACACATATCGGCCTGTACCCAGCAATATTGCGGCGCTGACATACAGCGCTCGAAAGAAGCGTGCCGTTAAGGGAAAGCTCTGGCCAAGTCAACGCCCGTAACACACCAGCGGGCACCAAATTTGCAGTTTTGTTCGCTCTAAGCGACTTTGCGCACGCCTGTCTCCGTGTTAGCAGCATCAACCGATGGGACCAAAGTCACCTTTCTCAGTATATTTCATGGCGGTTGCAGTCTGCCTGACCACCGCCTGCGCTGGTGACCCCGGTCGCTATCCATCGCTTGCGATAAGAGATATTGAACGGACGAGCGGTCAATCCGCAGCGGCGAGACCGATATCGGCCCAAAGCCCAGCGCCTGCTGTAGCGACCTCTGCTGAGATCGAAGCGCTGGTTGGTGAAGCCAAATCCGTATCCAGTAGATTTCAGACTGCGCAGAATAGTACCCGAATCGCAGTAAATGCGGGTCGCGGGAAAGCGAGCGATAGTCTTGCGTACACCGGTGCATTGCTAGCTTTGGCCGAACTTTCATCTTTGCGAAGCGACACGGCGTTGGTGCTGGGCGAGTTTGATATGCTCGCGAGCCAAGCGAAGACAAGCTTTGCCCCTGAAACAGAAATCAGCGATGCTCAAGCAATAGTGGCGGCACTTGTTGAAGAACAGGATGAGGTGCTTGCCCGATTGTGGCGTGACCTTAATCGTTAGACCGCATTACTGCTCCCAACGCGCAAGATCATCATGATCGGCATCGCGCGGCTGAATCCAATGCCATTCGCCCGCTCGTTTCTCGCGCTTCCAAAACCATGCAGCGCTTTTCAAATGATCCATGCAGAAATCCACGGCTTGAATTGCGTCGCGGCGATGGGTTGCAGCAGCGGCAACACAAACAATAGGATCACCGGGACGCATGCATCCCACGCGATGGCACAGTACGAGGCCTTCAAGTTCGAAACGATCAAAAGCGCGGTCGGCTAGGGCTTCCATCCCTAATAAAGTAAGCGGCTCGTAATGCGAAAGCTCCAGCGCCTCCACATCACCAGAAGCGCGCACTATACCAACAAAGCTGGCAATCCCCCCTGCATTCGGGCTCGCCTGCGATAGCTTATCCACCGAAGCATGAGGATCGAGCGCGTGCTCTTCAATCCGAATCTCGCGCAAAGGTTACCCTCCCGATACTGGCGGGAGCATCGCGACTTCATCACCATCTTTCGCTGATAAAGCAGTCTTGTCGGCTAAGACCCGCCCCGCGCAGGCAATATTGACGCGATCGGACTTCAATTGCTCGGCAATTTCAGCACTCACAGCTTCTAGCAGGCCCGCCCAATTGAGTGGGGCTGATACCTCGCGAGTGCTTGCACCTGCAAGATCACGCAGAGGGCCAAGAAAAACTAGTGTGACAGCCACGTCAGTCTCTTTAACCACCCGTTGTCGACATATGCCGGTCCAAAGCAGGAGCCGCACCGCGTTCATCCATCCGGAAATGGTGCTGCTTAGGCTTGATTTGCATCGCTTCGGCCAAGCCTCTGGCCAAATTCACTTGCGGATTGTCCGAGCGGAGCGCAGCGCGCAAATCCACTCGCTCCGCCCCGCCCAAACAGGGATACAATTGCCCGGTTGCTGTAACCCGCAAGCGGTTGCAGCCTTCGCAAAAATTGCTGGTGTGCGGTGTAATCAATCCCAACCTGCCGCCGGTTTCTGCAATGTCGATATAGCGCGCGGGGCCGCCAGATGTTGCGTCTGTATCAGTCAGCGTCCAACGTTTTTCCAAACCTTCGCGCACATAGCTGAGCGGCAGATATTGGTCGATCCGATCCTCTTCAATATCGCCAAGCGGCATAACTTCGATAAGGGTCACATCGTGCCCTTCACCATGCCCCCAAGCGATCAGATCGGGCAATTCATCCTCATTCACCCCTTTGAGCGCAACCGCATTCAATTTTACCTTCAACCCAGCCTCGCGCGCAGCGTTAATCCCGTCCAAAACTTGCGGCAAAGCATCACGCCGTGTGAGCTGAGCAAAGCGCGCCCTATCCAGCGTATCAAGCGAGACATTGACCCGCTTCACCCCTGCCTTAGCTAATCGATCCGCATGCAGCGCCAATTGGGTAGCGTTGGTGGTAAGCGTCAACTCGTGAAGTCCATGCCCAAGCCGCTGACCCAGTGCATCAAACAGATCACAAATATCGCGACGCACCAGCGGCTCCCCCCAGTGATCCGGATTTTTGTAACGCCTCGATCAATAAAGCCAGTTGCCAGCTCATACATTTCTTCGAGCGTCAATACTTCGCGCCGAGGCAGAAACTGCATCCGTTCGGGCATGCAATAGGTGCAGCGCAAATCGCAGCGATCCGTCACAGATAAGCGTAAATAGGAGATACGCCTTTGAAACGTGTCAACCAGCTGTGTGGTTTGATTATGGACCATGATAAGGTCGGGCTGGCGAACCGATCTGTTATTCATGCGACTGAAGATACTGCCCCGTGATACCGGGCGCATCCCTCAAATATGAGAGCATTTGGGCTGCGCTGTCCTGACTGCTAGCGCCGATAATGTTGACGCGCTTGGGCGCATACGCCCGCGCCAGATCCAGAGCTAGCGCACGGCGCCAATCATCGTGTTCAGCGTCAGCGGCTGGAAAGATAATGGCAAGGACGTCCACATCCTGCTTGGTCGCAGCAGATTGCACGGCCCTAAAGTGATGGTCCATAAACGCAGCATGAGCTGCAAGAGCGCCATCGGGCAATGCATCAACAAAAAGGCTATGGTCCGGCACGGGCGGACCCTAACAGTCTGGCCGCTCGCGGTGAAGTGTTATGCCGATTTCTTCGTCGGCATCGGCAATTGCCAGCTTGACGATCTTTACCGTTACCGCCTGAACGCGCGTGTCCTGCCCAAACAGGGTGCTACAGATATGATCTGCGACAGCTTCGATCAGCTTGAAGTGAATACCCTCAGGCAGTCCTTCAGCAGCCTCCTTCAAATCCATATAATTCTTGCTCGCCTCAAGCGGCGTATCTGGATCGTACCGGGATGCGATATCATACCGCACTGCCATCGAAATTCGAAGGGGTTGCGGCTTGCCCGTTTCCTCTGAATAGATCCCAGTGAGAACATCGACGAGCAGATCGTTGACTTCAAGAATAAGCGAGATCGGTGTTTTCCATCGCGCGCCTTTAACCCGGATTGCTCCACCGTGCGAAGATTGCTGTGGGTAGCATGCGGGCATTTTCACCCGTCTCGGCCACACACAACTCCCCATGATCTATCCTGCCCGGCAGAGAGCGCAGCGCTTCTTCCAAAAGGCCAGCGATGGAAAGGCTGCTCATTCGAACAGCGTACACAGTGAGAAAGAGAAACCGGCTGTCGCCATCAAGCAGCTGCGCACAATCGGCGATCAGGCCAGGCAAGCCCTCTTCAAGGCGCCATGTTTCGTTCTTAGGCCCGCGCCCAAATTTCGGCGGATCAAGGATAATACCATCATACCGGCGCTGCCTGCGCACTTCGCGTCCGGTAAATTTGGCCGCATCATCGACCAACCAACGGATCGAGCGATCCTGCATGCCCGAAATTTCCGCATTCACGCGCGCCTGTGCGACAGATTTCTTCGATGCATCAACGTGAGTAACGCGGCCATAAGCGGACAATGCCAGCGAACCAACACCGGTATAACCAAACAGGTTCAGCGTTTCGGCATCTTTGCAACCTGCAAGCCGTTCGCCCATCCAATCCCACACCGGCGCCATATCGGGGAAAAACTGCAGGTGACGAAAAGGTGTTGGTTGCGCCTTAAAGCGCACATCATTCCACTTTAATTCCCAGCCATCTTTCGGCAAATCCGGTGCATCTGACCACCGCCCGCCGCCATCTTCATCAGATCCGGGAACAAATTCGCTTTCCGCGGCCCAATCATCAATGCGCGGCGACCACATCGCCTGGAGTTCGGGGCGAATAAAATGATGCGGACCAAACGCCTCCCATTTTCTGCCGTGCCCGCTATCCAGCAGGCGATAGGCGTCCCAGCCCTCGCCAACCATCAATTGGGGTTCGCGCACCAATTGAGCCATCAGGCGTCGGCGGCTGCCGGCTTGTGCGCCGTGTTCGAAAGCACAAAATCGCGCGCCGCCTCATACGATCCGCCAAGCTCAGTAAAACTTTCCTCGCGGCCAAACAAATCGCCAACGCGTGCGGGCAGCGATGGACGAACGCCCGTTGCGCGCTCAACCGCATCACGAAATTTGGCCGGATGCGCCGTTGCCAAGGTCACCACCGGTACGCCGCCAAAGTGGTCTTCTTCATCCGATTGCAAAGCAGCGCTGAGGCCAACGGCGGTGTGAGGATCGATGATCTGTCCGGATGACTGATATGCCCATTGCAAGGCTCTTGCTGTCTGATCCTGATCAGCGCGGAAACTGAGGAACAGATCTTTCGCCCCCTCGCGCTGCGCATTGGTCAACTGCATGGCACGTGATGCGTCAAAGCCGCGCATCTGCTCACCCAAAGCAGCGCCATCGCGCCCTCCCACATCGAACAACAGCCGCTCAAAGTTGGAGCTGACTTGGATATCCATCGAGGGGGTCAGCGTGGGAGTCACTTCACCAGCAGAGTAGTCGCCGAACATCAGTGCCCGGTGCAGAATATCATTCACATTGGTAGCGACAATCAGTTTCGCGATGGGCAAACCCATCTGCGCCGCGACATAGCCTGCAAATACATCGCCAAAATTGCCGGTCGGCACGCTGAAGGCGATCGGGCGATCAGGTCCGCCCAATTGCAGCGCAGCGTAGAAGTAATAGACGACCTGCGCCATCAAGCGCGACCAGTTGATCGAGTTCACCGCACCCAATTGCAGCGGTCCGCCATGAGGCGTGTTCACCGCAGCATCGCCGAACATCCGTTTTACATGGCGCTGGGCATCATCAAAGCTGCCGTCAATCGCAATGTTATGAACATTGGGTGCGCGCACTGTCGTCATTTGGCGACGCTGGACTTCGCTCACTTTTCCTTGGGGATGGAGCATGAATATCTCGACCCGATCAAGACCCGCCACCGCACGGATCGCAGCCGAGCCCGTATCCCCGCTAGTCGCCCCCACAATAGTGAGGCGTTCATTGCGGCGTTCGAGAAAGGTTTCGAACAACCGCCCCAGCATCTGAAGCGCGATATCCTTGAACGCGAGAGTTGGCCCGTGGAACAGCTCAAGCAGGAAATGGCGATGGTTAAGCTGGACGAGCGGGGTCACGGCATCGTGGCTAAACTCACCGTAAACCTCTTCACACAAACGCGTCAGCTCGTCTTCGCTCAGGCAATTGCCTACAAACCGCTTCATCACTGCGACAGCGACGCTGGCATAATCTGCTCCGCGCAAGGCGCGAATTTCATCGTCAGAAAAGCGCGGCCATTCACGCGGAAGATAAAGCCCTCCATCATTGGCAAGGCCAGCTAACGTCACGCCCTCAAAATCGAGAACAGGCGCGTTTCCTCTGGTTGATACGTATTCCATCTTGCACTGCCGCTTAGCGAGGGAGACGGTGCGGGGCAATGTTTGGTTCTGCGGGCAAGCGGTTGCCTAGGACTTTGCGCGCAGCCGGGAGCGAAGGGCAAAGCCATAAACCAGCAAAGCCGTCAGTGCGAAAAAGAACCACTGGCCTGCATAGGCAAGGTGATTGTTGGGCAAATCGTTGGGGTCAGGTTTGGCCAAGGGCTGAAGACCAGCGGCAGGTTTGCTCGCAACCACTTTGAACCCGTCTCCAAGCCGGACCAGAGTGCCCTCCACAACACCGCCGTCAAAGCCGGGCTGTTTGGCGGATCGAGACCAGCCAATATCGCCATATGTGATTACAGCCGGTCCCGGCTCATCAAGATAGGCGAAGCTCGATAGCACATTGCAAGTGTAACGATGCGCGAACCCAGCCTGCCCTTTGTCATTGCGTCCAGCAACCGCTTGCCAATCTTTTGGCTCCGGGCATTCCAGTCGAACACTTCGGTAGACCAAGTCTGGCTCCCCGGCATTGATCGCGACAATTTGAGACAATTGTTGCTTTTGCTCAAATTCAGCAATCAAGGCTGCCTTTTCATCAGCCCTGCCCAATTGCCAGATGCCAAGCGCAACCATGATGCCCGCAGCAGCCACTACGAGGATTGTCGGGATGATGGGAATACGGTTCATGGCGTTGTATCCTCAGCGGCCTGACGCGTTCTTTCGTAGCCTGCATACAGGGACAGCGTTTTGTAAAAGCGAAGGGCGTACAAAACAGCCCCAATCGTCAGGGGCGCAAAAATCACCATAAGCAAGGCGAGAGGTGGCCGCACAAATGCATCCACGCCCGCAGCAAGCGCGAACAGCACAATGGCGACTAATATCATGACTAGCCCCGCTAACCGCCCGCCCCTCTCAACGCTGGCAAAATCATACCCGCAAGCGCGGCACTGATTAGCGATTTGGGCGGGCGCTGCGAACAGGCCTTTTGCCCCGCAATGCGGACAGATACCGAAAAGGGCAGCCGAGAATAAACCCGGCTGCCCTTTTGAATGACGGGAATTGTCAGGCGGGACGATCAATGAACAGGCGCGCCCCAACCGCCCCAGATGTAGACTGCGATGAACAGGAACAACCAAACGACATCGACAAAGTGCCAATACCAAGCGGCCGCTTCAAAGCCGAAATGTTGGCGCGGGGTAAAGTGGCCTTTATAGGCGCGGAACAAGCACACAGCGAGGAAGATAGTCCCCACCAACACGTGGAAGCCGTGAAAGCCTGTCGCCATATAAAACGCACTTGAATAAGTATTGGTGCCAAAGGCAAAAGGCGCCACAGCATATTCATAGGCCTGAATAGCGCTGAACACTGCACCAAGCGCAATAGTTGCCCAAAGCCCCTGCTTCAGCCCCTCACGATCGCCATGGATCAGGGCATGGTGAGCCCAGGTAACCGTAGTACCCGAACACAGCAAAATGAGCGTGTTAAGCAGCGGCAAAGCAAACGGATTGATAACCTCAAGACCTTGCGCTGGGAAAGATGTGACGGCCGCTGCACCCTCTTGCTGGAACAGGCTGGTCACTTCCCCATCTGGGGCGACAACAATTGGCTCAGGGAACAGCGCGAAATCGAAAAATGCCCAGAACCACCCGACGAAAAACATCACTTCGGACGCGATGAACAAAATCATCCCGTAACGCATATGCAGCTGGACAACCGGAGTGTGATCACCCCGCTCTGCCTCAACCACGATATTCTTGAACCACATAAAGAAAGTGGCGATCAGTCCTGCAAGGCCAAGATACATAACGATCGGACCGGTTGTGCCGAACATTTCGTGCATATTGAACACCAGCCCAGTGGTGAAAGTCACGGCCGAGATCGACCCAACCAAAGGCCAGATATCTGGTTCAAGGATGTGATAATCGTGGTTTACTTGGCCGCCCATATTTTCATTCCCATGGCTGCGATTGTGCAATCAGTTAGATGGCGCGCGAGCTGATTTCACAGTCTCTTTCGCGCGGTGAAAGGTATAACTCAAGGTGATCTGCTCGACATCCGCCATAAACTCATCTTCGAGAATGGCTGGATCGATGTAATACAAAACCGGCATGGTCACCTCTTCACCCGATTCCAGAGTTTGCTCAGTGAAACAGAAGCACTGGATCTTGTGAAAATATTGGCCTGCTTGGCTCGGCTCGACATTGAATGTCGCTGTCCCGGTGACAGCCTTCGCTTCGAGATTTTTGGCCACATATGTGGCGATGTCGCGTTGCCCGATGCGCACCGTATCAGTCGATTGCTCTGGCCGGAAAGACCAAGCAACGTCGCCCGCAGTCGATGCGTCGAACCGGATCGAGATTTCTTTGTCGATCCCCACCGCTGCCGCGCTGGAGGCATCGGCCTCACTTGCGACCTGTGTCGTCCCGCCAAATCCTGTTACCCGGCAAAATAAATCATACAGCGGCGCAGATGCAAAGCCGAGGCCGACCATTGCCGCAGCGAAAAGCAAGGCAAGGAAGCCTGTGCGCGCGTTTTTGCGTTGAACTTCGGTGTCGAGAACAGTTGCGGCCGTATTCACTGCGCACCAAGCCTGGCGATTGTGATCGCATAGAATAGGACAACGAAAAACAGCAGCGTACCGCCAACCACAAGATTGCGGCTTTTCTGGCGGCGTTTCACTTCGGCTTCTTCTTCGGGCGTCATGCGAGAATGCCCCCACCGATCAAACCGTTATTCTCAAGCATACGGTCTGCGACCAAGGCAGCGAACAGCACGAAGAGATAATAGATGCTGAATTTAAACAATCGCTTTTCAGGAGCGAGCGGATCCGTGCCCGAACGCTTCTCGGCCATCACAGGAACCGCCAATGCAAGGAACAAAGCGGACAAGACCACCGCAACACTGCCATAAACCCAGCTTGTCCCGCCAATTGCCCATGGGGCAATCGCAATAGGCGCAAGCAGCACGGTGTAGATCATAATCTGCTGCCGCGTGACCTTCTCGCCTGCGACCACAGGAAGCATAGGAATGCCAACTTTTGCGTAATCCGATTTCACAAACAGTGCGAGCGCCCAAAAATGCGGCGGTGTCCACATAAAGATAATCGCGAAAAGCAAAATCGGCATGGCCGTGATTTCGCCGGTAACCGCAATCCACCCTATAAACGGCGGAAAGGCTCCTGCCCCGCCACCGATCACAATGTTCTGCGGCGTGCGCGGTTTCAGCCACATTGTGTAGATTACGGCGTAATAGATGATAGCGGCGAACAGGCAGGCAGCCGCCAGCCAACCAACGGCGACACCCAACATAAAGACCGAAACAGCTGAGAGGAATATGCCGAAATCACGCGCATCTTCGCGGCGCATCCGGCCATCAGGCAATGGCCGATTGGCAGTGCGCTTCATGCCTTTGTCCAGGTCAGCTTCCCACCAATGATTGAGCGCAGCAGAACCGCCAGCCCCCATGGCAATCGCCAAGATAGCCGTAAAACCGAGCACAGGGTTGATACTGCCCGGCGCTGCCAGCACGCCGCAAATGCCAGTGAAGATCACAAGCGTCATCACGCGCGGCTTTGTCAGCGTGAAGAAATCACGCCAATCGGCCGGCATTTGAGTGGTTGTGACTGCGGTGTTCATAGGGTCGGTCTTACATAATCGGGAAGAGCACTCCTTATCGAAGCGCCCTTCCCTCCTCTCTCACTCATGATCTCTCTGGCGAACCAGCTTAAGCCGGCTTTGCTTCGCGCGGCATATGATCGTGATAATCATGATGATCTTCGATCACGGGCAGCGTTTCAAACTGGTGATATGGCGGCGGGCTGGTGAGCGTCCACTCAAGCGTAGTTGCACCCTCGCCCCATGGGTTCTTGCCCGGAGCCCGACCTGCGGCAAGCGACCACCCGACGTTCACGAAGAACACGAGCATGGAAGCCGCCATCACGACATAACCATAGGAGCTGATCTCGTTCCAATAGGCAAATGCCTCAGGATAATCCGGGATCCGGCGTGGCATGCCGTTCATGCCCAAGAAGTGCTGCGGGAAAAACACGATGTTAACACCGATGAAGAAGCCCCAGAAATGCACATGGCTGAGCAGTTCGGAATGCATCTTGCCGCTGATTTTCGGGAACCAGTAATAGAAGCCCGCAAACAGTGAGAAGACAGCGCCCATCGACAGCACATAGTGGAAGTGCGCGACCACATAATACGTGTCGTGCAGGTTATCATCGATACCGCCATTGGCGAGGATCACACCCGTCACGCCGCCAACGGTGAACAGGAAGATGAAGCCGAGCGCCCAGACCATGGGTGACTTAAACTCCATGCTGCCGCCCCACATCGTAGCAATCCAGCTGAAGATTTTCACGCCTGTCGGAACGGCGATAACCATGGTGGCCGCGGTGAAATACATCTTCGTATTCACATCGAGGCCCACGGTATACATGTGGTGCGCCCACACAACAAAGCCGACAACGCCAATGGCAACCATCGCGTAAGCCATGCCGAGATAGCCGAACACTGGTTTCCGGCTGAAGGTCGCTACAATCTGAGAGACCATGCCAAAGCCCGGCAGGATCATAATGTATACCTCGGGGTGACCGAAGAACCAAAACAGGTGCTGATACAGCACTGGATCGCCGCCGCCTGCAGGATCAAAGAAGGTCGTACCAAAGTTACGATCGGTAAGCAGCATAGTGATCGCCGCAGCAAGCACCGGAAGCGCGAGCAGCAGAAGGAACGCTGTGACGAGCACCGACCACACAAATAGCGGCATCTTATGCAGGGTCATACCCGGCGCGCGCATGTTAAAAATGGTCGTGATAAAGTTGGTTGCACCAAGGATAGAACCAGCGCCGGCCAAGTGCAGCGAGAAGATCGCAAAGTCGACAGCAGGCCCGGTGTTGCCCGTGGTGGAAAGCGGCGCATAAACCGTCCAACCCACACCCGCGCCCAGCGCATCTGGCCCGGTGCCGGGCACAAACAGCGAGAAGCACAGGCTAACAAAGCCAGCCACGGTGAGCCAGAACGACACATTGTTCATGCGCGGGAACGCCATGTCCGGCGCACCAATCATAAGCGGCACAAACCAGTTACCAAACCCGCCAATCATCGCAGGCATCACCATGAAGAAAACCATGATCAGACCATGCGCGGTGATAAACACATTCCACATGTGCAGATTGGCCGTTTCGGATGCAGTGCCGCCGAAAAACTCAACCGCAGCGCCCAAGTGCTGAATGCCCGGCTCGGCCAATTCCAGCCGCATAACGCCCGACATGGCCCCACCTATGATCCCTGCAAAAATCGCAAAGATCAAATACAGCGTGCCGATATCCTTGTGGTTGGTCGACATAAACCACCGAGCAAAAAAGCCCGGCTTATGATCCGCGTCATGCGCATGATCATCGGTATGGATGTCAAAACCTTCTGCGGTGGTGGCCATCGTTCAGCGTCTCTCTAGTTCGTATTCGTTCAGTTAAGTCTTATTCAGCAAGCGCGACTTCAGTCGTCGCTTCTTCGGTAGCGGCATCGGCCGGCACTTCTTCAGCAACCTGTTCAGCGCCAGGCATCGTACCGCCCTGCTCCGCCACCCATTCAGCAAATTTTTCAGGCGGAAGAGCTTCGACCGTGATCGGCATAAATCCGTGCTTTGCGCCGCACAGTTCAGAACATTGGCCGTAGTAAACGCCTTCAGGGATCGGACCCATCATCTTTTCATTCAGACGCCCAGGCACCGCGTCATGCTTGAACCAGAGCGAAGGCACTGAAAAAGCGTGAATCACGTCCGCTGCCGTCGTTTGGATACGCAGCGGCGTATCAGCGGGCACAACCATCCGGTTGTCCACAGCAAGCAGATATTGCTCGCCCTCTCCGCGCGCTGCGGCCTCTTCTTCGGACAGCATGTTAGAGACGATCTCGATCTCACCATGGTCGGGATAGGTGTAGGTCCAATACCACTGATAGCCGGTCGCCTTAATGGTCACAGCATCTTCAGGCGGCGTTTCATACTGCTCAGCCAGTAGAGTGATCGAAGGCACAGCGATTACCACAAGAATAAGCGCTGGAACAATTGTCCAGATAACTTCAATCGCGGTGTTGTGGGTGGTTTTCGATGCGACAGGGTTAGCCCGGCGATTGTACCGAACCATAACGTAAATCATCAGCGCAAGGACAAACAGGCTGATCAGCGTAATCACGGGGAGCAGGATGTAATCATGCATCCACAAGGCATATTGGCCTGTTTCGGTGTACTGATCCTGGAATGTCATGCTTTTGAGCATGTCATCATCAGTGGAAGTGGGCATCCCCTTGCCCGGCGTGGGCGCCATGGGCGAATATGCACGTTCGGCTGTAGCAGCTTCTACAGCCAGCTCCGTGGCGGGCGCCTCTGGGGTAAGCGCCTCTTGCGCCGCGACAACACCCGGCATCATCAATGCAAAAACGGCTGCAATCGCAACCAACCCAAGTTTCAAACGGGCAAAAGCCTGACCCATAATCACGTGCCTAAACATTCCAGATTGTAATCCCATACTCGCAAAACCCGCTCTTCACACGGCACATTCCACAAGCGCTGCCCCGGCATTTCTGCCAGATTCCACCGCTCCATAGACGCGCTTGCCGATAGCCTCAAGCGCTTCTAGGGAGAAAATTATGCAAGCATCCATGTTGATCACGCAAGTTCCCACATCCTCAAAGCCCTTTTGGATAATCTTCTATGCATTCTAATAACGATCCGAGAATGGATTTGGACGCAATACTCGACGAATTTCGAAACTGCGGAGCTTTGCTCGAAGGGCACTTCAAACTATCTTCAGGCAAGCATAGCGGACATTACCTGCAATGCGCCCGGGTTCTGATGCGGCCCGAGCGCGCGGCGCGCCTCGCAAAGGCTGTCGCTTTCGGAATACCGCCAGAAATCCTTGCCGTGGTCGATGTGGTGGTCTCCCCCGCCATGGGAGGCATCATTATTGGCCAAGAAGTCGCGCGGGTGCTCGATAAAGACGCAATGTTTCTTGAACGGCCCGATGGCGTTTTCCATTTGCGGCGTGGATTCGCGCTTGAGCAGGGCGCCAAAGTTCTGATGGTAGAAGATGTCGTCACCACGGGCCTTTCCAGCCGCGAGGCGATTGCAGCAATTGCGCGCGAAGGCGGCAAAGTTATTGCCGAATGCGCGCTAATCGATCGTTCCATGGGCAGTGTCGAATTGGGCGTGCCTTTCTATCCGCTCGCAGCCTTTGATTTTCCCACCTACAATGAAGGTGACATCCCGGCAGAACTGGCCGCCGTAGCTGTGACGAAACCAGGAAGCCGCAAGGAATAACAATATGGCCACGCCTTTACGTCTCGGCGTAAACATCGATCACGTAGCGACCATCCGCAATGCGCGCGGCGGCGATCACCCTGATCCGGTCCGCGCGGCTGAGATAGTGGCGAGTGTCGGCGGCGATGGCATTACAGCACATCTTCGCGAAGACCGCCGGCATATTCGTGACGAAGATCTGGCGCGCATTCAGGATGCGACCGATCTTCCGCTCAATCTCGAAATGGCCGCGACTCCTGAAATGCTTGAAATCGCACTGCGTCACAGGCCTCATGCCGCATGCATTGTCCCTGAAAAACGTGAAGAACGCACCACCGAAGGCGGCTTGGATGCGGCTGGCCTCCACAATACGCTTGTTCCGATTGTGGATGCCTTGCGCGGCGAAAACATTCGCGTCTCTTTGTTTATCGAGGCCGATGAACGCCAGCTTGACACCGCCCTGCGCCTAGGCGTGCCTGTTGTTGAATTTCACACGGGCGAATATGCCCATGCGATCCTTGATGGGGACAATGAGAAGGTGACCAGAGAATTGAAACACATCAGCGACATGGCCGCGCTTGCTGCGAAAAACGGGATTGAGCCTCACGCAGGCCACGGTCTCACGTTTGAAAACGTCCAACCCATCGCCGCAATTCCGCAAATCGCCGAATTGAACATCGGCCATTATCTGATTGGTGAGGCGGTGTTTACCGGGCTTGAAAATGCAATCAGGCACATGCGTGAATTGATGGATGAGGCGCGCGGGTGATGGCTCAGCAAGAATTGCCTGAACTGACATCTGCCCAAAAATTCTGGGCTGGCATTGCAGCTATCCTGTTTTTGTTGGCCATCGGATTTTTGGGCTTCTCTTTAGCCCAGCAAGTCCTCGTGCCGTTTGCGATTGGATGGGTCGCCTTGCAAATCTTTGGCTATGTCGGTGCGCTCAAATTTGCGAACGGTGATTTTGCGCATCCTTTATTCAAAAGTCAGATCATGCTGCATGCTATTGCTCTCGCTTTGCTGGCAATGGCATTTGCCAGGGCATTTGGTTAAGCCTGTTGAATTCTCCCCCGCCTATGACCGATAAAGCATCCTCCAATATCCCTCTCGTCTTGATGCTGGTTTGGTACGCCACCTTGCTTTTGGGAAGTGGAGGCTTGTTTCTTTTGGGTCTAATGTTCGCCTCGGAATCTTATCGCGGGCGGCCCATGCCCATAACGGAATGGCTGATTATCGGCGGACCGTTTTTGGTCAGCGCGGCGCTGTTTGGCGTTACGATCTGGTTGTGGAACGCTGGCCGCAGATCAATCGCCATCGCGCTTTGCCTCACAAGCGTCATCTTCGTTATCGGCGGAGCTCTGTATTCTTCAGGATTATTCATATGATTATCGGCACCGGATCAGATCTGTGCAATATCGAACGCATCGCCAATTCGCTTGACCGTTTTGGTGAACGGTTTGAGAACCGCGTCTTCACCGATACTGAGCGCGCAAAAGCCCGCAAACGGCCTTTCACTATCGCTGGCACCTATGCCAAACGCTTTGCCGCGAAAGAGGCCTTTAGCAAGGCCGTGGGCACAGGTTTTCGGCGCGGCGTTTTCATGAAAGATATTGGCGTAATCAACGCCTCATCTGGTGCGCCAACACTTGGATTAACAGGCGGCGCGGCCAAGCGACTTGAAGAATTGACGCCGCAGGGGCATGAGGTGGTCGTTCATCTCACTCTAACCGACGATCATCCATGGGCTCAGGCTTTCGTTATTCTTGAAGCGCGGCCCCTTTGAGCACTCTGACAGGCACCGACAACGTGACAAACACTGAAAATGCGGCTGATCCCGTGACCAAGGACGGCGGCAAACCAGGCAATGACGCCCCGCAAACCGCTACAGAAGAAGCCAGCGAAGAGGGCAGCGTCAATTGGCTTGCCGAACTGCGCGGTCTCGCTTTGATGCTGCTTGCGGTGCTGATGTTTCACAGCTTTGTGGCAAAACCCTTCTACATCCCGTCCACTTCGATGATGCCGACCCTGTTCGTGGGCGACCGCCTGATTGTTAGCAAGTATCCGTATGGCTGGTCTTGGGCATCGGCCAGTTTTCACATTCTACCGCGAAGCGATTGGCGACTTTTTGGAGCCACGCCGGAATATGGCGACATCGTGATCCCGGTTCACCCCAAACGAGACGAGGATTACATTAAACGCGTTGTCGCCTTGCCTGGCGACACAATCGAAGTGCGCGACGGCCGGATAATTCTCAATGGCGACATGGTGCAGCGCGAAGTGGTGCCGCCGGTGCAAATCCCGTTTGAACCCGAACTCATGTGCGACAGCAGCGTGGGCCCCCAGGCATGTTTGCGCGATTTTGAAGAATATCGCGATGCAGACGGTGAATTTTTTGAACCGCCTACATACCGCGAAACACTGCCCAATGGTGCGACTTATCTTATCATTGATCACGTCGACCAGAACCTTGACAATTTTGGCCCCTACACTGTGCCTGACGATAATGTGTTCGTGATGGGGGACAATCGCGATCATTCTGCCGACAGCCGGGCGCAGGTTGCCGAAAAAGGTCTGGGCGGGGGCATCCCGCTTGAAAATGTTGGCGGCAGGGCAGAATTTATCACCTTCTCGCTTGATGGATCGACCACTTGGAACCCGGTTAGCTGGTACACCAGCCTGCGCGGCGATAGAGCCTGGACAACCTTGCGCCCTGCTCTTGCAGAAACCGTATCAGCCCAGCCAACGGACCCCGAATAACCCGGCGATTTTGCGTTTGGTTTTTTGACAGGATAGCATCGGCTTTATGGCCAAGAAATTCCTTTACTTCATCGCGTTTTGCATTGTCGTCTTTCTGATCGGCCGGATCGGCTACGAAATGTTTCAAGACGACATCGCGCGCATCGCGCTTGTGCCTTCCGCTGAATTTGAGCCTCAAGAAGCGCTTAAAACGAACGCTTATGAAGACCCTGCCATGTGGTATTCGCGCCCCGGAATGGGCACAAGCGATCCCGCGCGCTGGCAGCCCGCCTTCGCTCCGACCGGCGACGGTCAGGAACAAGGGGAAAATGCGACTTCTGCAGCTCAGAGCGAGCCCCAGAAAGCAGCCAACAATGCCGAAACGCCGGGCTTTGCCGTCTTCTTTATTCATCCCACCAGCTATCTCAATCGCGCGAGCTGGAATGCACCCATTGGCGAAAACGCAGATGCCGAAGCAGAGCGTATCGCCAAACTGTTTGTGCGCGGCATGGCCAGTCCTTTCAACGCTGCAGATGAGATCTGGGCTCCGCGCTATCGCCAGGCGACCATGGGCGCGTTTCTAACCGATGCACCCGAAGGGCAACAGGCGATTGATGCTGCCTATGAGGATGTCAAAGACGCCTATCTCTACTTCCTCTCATCATTGGATGATGACACCCCCATTGTGCTTTCTGGACACAGCCAAGGATCGCTGCATCTGATCCGATTGCTGCGCGAAGAAGTGCAGGGATCGCCAATCGCTGATCGGCTGGTAGCGGCATATGCAGTCGGGTGGCCGATCTCTATCGAACACGACCTGCCAGAGATGGGCATCGGAGCCTGCTCTTCGCCTACCGAAACAGGCTGCCTGCTTTCCTGGTCAAGCTTTGCCGAACCAGCCGATCCCTCTTCGGTCATCGAAACCTATGCCAGTTCTGTAGGCTTTGATGGTAATCCTCGCGGCGATAGCGAGATCGTCTGCACCAATCCGCTGACCGGCGGGTCTGGCGGCGCGGCTGATGAAGATGCCAATCTTGGCACTTTAGTGCCCGATGACGATCTATCGAGCGGTTTGCTTTACCCCGCGGCCATCCCAGCGCGCTGCGATAATCGCGGCTTGCTGTTGATCGGTAATCCGCCAGAGCTCGGTTCTTATGTGCTGCCGGGCAACAATTATCACGTTTATGACATCCCCTTGTTTTGGGCAAACACCCAGGCCGATGTGAATGGCCGGGTTCGCGCCTTCCTTGGCGATGTCGAGGACGGCAATACAGCACCGCAAGCATCAGGCAGCGCATCCTGATTACCGAAGTCGCACCCGATTTCGCCAATGGCTTGCCGAATGGCGGCGTGCTGCTTGGCCTTGATCTTGGGACCAAGACGATTGGCACCGCTTTATGCGATGCTGGCTGGCGATTTGCGACCAATGGCAAAACTCTTGCACGCGGCAAATGGGGCCGTGATCGCGCGGTCATCGAAGCGCTTGTGAAAGAGCGTACAGTGCGCGGCATCGTGCTTGGCCTGCCGCGCAATATGGATGGCAGCGAAGGGCCGCGCGCCCAGTCTTCGCGCGCTTATGCTCGAAACTTGGCCGATACCTTTGCGCTTCCTGTGTTGTTATGGGATGAGCGATGGTCTTCGCAAAGCGCCGAAGCAGCGATGATCGGGCAGGATATGAGCCGTGCCAAGCGCGCCCAAGCGATAGACAGCCACGCCGCTGCCATCATCTTGCAAGGCGCGATTGATAGGTTGGCCGGCGGAGTGATCTAGGCCGCCGATGCGGAGGCGTTTCGCAGACTAAACCAGGCCCAGTTCTGCGCGTTTTTGCCTGGCCACGGCCGCGACCATTTTACTGCCGCAATTCTCCCCCTCGCGCCATAAAGCATCGCGAGCTTCTGGATGACAATAGACTGCAGAACGCGCCTCAAAACTGGCAAGCCGCAGGCGTTCACTGGGATGTGTTTCACCGACCCACTCCGCATATTCAAGAGCATCATCCGAACCGCTCGCCACCGCGATACGCATAAACACCTCGCTGGCATTGGGGCTCAAAACACGGCTGATCTCTTGCCGTTCCAGATCGAAGCCATATTGATCGAACCATCCCTGCACCGGATCAACATGCATGATGTTCAGCGATACGGACAGGCTTTCAGGCGGCAATTGGGAATGCACATCGCGATGCGCCCGGTACAGCAAGATACGCCCTTCCTTCAGGCAGCTGCGCTCAGCAAACCGCAGATCAACCCGTTCACCGGCGAGGCCCGTTACGCTGTCATAATCATATTCGAAATAGTCGCTCTGGTAGCCCGGCCCCAGATATCCGCTGGTCAGAAACGAAAAATTGTGATCGTGAGGTATCCCATACACGAACGAGCGTGCCCCGCTGTTCTTGAAACACAAATCGTCTTCTGCGGGCCAAATATTGGCTCGCAAAAACATGCCGCCGCGCACTTGGCTTAAAACGATAGCTTGCGGGCCATATCCTGTCGCAATCTCGTGTGCGGAACGCCCGCAAAGCCTGTCAACCAGCCGATCGGCAAGGAAGGTCCGGTTTGCATTCAACTGCTTGAGCCATTCAGCCGCTTCGATAACACTATCGGCATCATAAGGGTCGAAATGAAGGCCTTCCAGCGCATCGATACATTGATCGAGCGAGCAGGTTTTTGCCACTTTTGCTGCGTCTTCAGTGCCCTCATCAATGACAAGCGGCATTACGCTGCCGCTCCAAGCAAATGCGCGAGTTCGGGTTGAGTTTCCCTCAAAGCTTTGCGCAAATCGAACGCATCCAAAGATAACGGATCAGTTTCGCGTGCTATAATCTCATCCAACAATGCGATGCCGCGTGCGGGATTGAGCGCAAGTGACTGGCGAACAGCCTCCCAGCGCACATCAAGATCCTCGCTCTGGTCGAGCGCGCAAATGCGCATCGCATCAAGTCCGCTTTGGTCGCCCAAAGCGCCCAGCACGCCCAAAGCCATGAATTTCTGGCTGGCCAGCTTATCCCCGCTGACTGATTGGACAAGCGCGCCATCTTCCAGCTTGTATTCGCGCGTGGGCTGCGGATTGGGAGCGTTTCGAGACAGTTGCAAAACCACCATTGCCCCATCCACTCGTATCACCTGACGCGCTTCGCACGGCCCCTTTGTCACAATGACAGCTCCGGCGCGCCAACGAGCATGGCAGGTATCGATTATGGTGTCGTATCCGTCGCATTGGCGAACTTCGTGAAGCACGCCATCAGCTGATCCTTTCACAACGCATTCATGCGTCTGACGATCTGAAAAAACGGCTGTTTCAGGCTGGATCAGGTTTGCTTGCTCTTCATAAACGTTCACACTCAGGGCCGCGCGTCCGCTCGACATCAACACCATATTGGCGTTTGCATCAGAAGAGCGGTGCTGGAAGGTCAGATTTCCAAGAGGATATTCGCGCGACGCAGCAATAACGCAGCGCTGCCATATCTGTACAAATGTGCTGGCGCTTATAAAGTCTGACACAAGGGTGTCGAGATGTTCGCAATCTGCCAAATCCTCGCCAACACCGAACCTTTCCAGATCGCCCAGTATCGCCTGAGTGTGGTCTTGCGATTTCCATTTTGAAACCGCGGCCCGAAACTGCTCTTGATTGGAACTATGACGAATTGGATCGCTTCGCATAGCTGCAATGGCGGGGTGAATATTCACCGCAATACGCCCTTCACCACTCCCTTAACCCTCGGCCTCTGGTGGCAAAACGTCATAAAGATAGACCATGATATCGACGATGGTTTCGTTGTAGATTGGCCCTGATTGCTGAACCAGAGAGCCAAACAATCCCTGCGCCGTGCTGAGGCCTGGAAGAGAAGTCAGGTCGATTTTTGCGCCGTCCATATTCGATCACCTTCACCATTAAGCAGCCAGTTCACAAACCGCCTGACTCGCTTTAGGCATGATGGGTCACCATGTTCGTGTGACCGAATTAAAACTCGGTTAGATCATTTTGTTTTGATGTCAGGAAGCGTGCATGAGTTCTGAGGCCGCCAAATTTGACGCCCGCGAGGCATCGAAGTTTTTCTTCCGTCACGGCCATACCGGCTGGCTGGGCCTTCGATACAGCAGTCACGGTGGCAATTGGGTCGAACTTGAATTGCCCTGGCGCGAAGATTTGCTCGGCGAAGATGCGCAGGACAAGGCGGCTGCCGTGCTAGCCTCTGGCCCGATCATCAGCCTGATGGATATGGCCAGCGGCATGTCCATCTGGCAGACATCAACCACATTCACCCCTGTCGCAACTCTGGACTTGAGAGTTGATTACCAGCGCCCCGCTCGCCCGCAATGCAGCGTCTTTGGCCGAGTTGAATGCTACAAAATGACACGCTCTGCCGCTTTTGTCAGGGGTGTCGCCTATGATGAAGACATCGATGACCCGGTCGCTCATGTTGCAGGCGTGTTTATGACGATCGCCAAAGACGCGCGAACGGCTGCCAAAGCCAAAATCGAAGGGGCCCATGATGACTGACACAAACGGTCCGCCCCTGACGCCTTATGCCCGTTCGCTTGGCATTGAGATGGCTCAAATCGAGAATGATCTGCCGATCCTGACAATCGACTTCGGTTCCAACGTGGAAGGCAGGCCAGGCTATTTTCACGGCGGCGCAACCGCCGGTCTTTTGGAAAATGCAGGCTATGCCGCCTTGCGCTCAGTTCTCACCCATGAAGGACGTGTTGATGCAAGCATGAAGCCGATCAACATCACCGTCCAATATCTGTCAGCCGGCCAACAAAAGCAGACATTTGCGCTTGGCCGGATCACCCGGCTGGGCCGCCGAAATGCAAATGTGACGGTGGAAGCCTGGCAGGATGATCGCACTCGCCCAATTGCAAGCGCAGTGATGAACATACTGGTGAGTTAAGGCCCGCTTGGTTCAAGCGCCAAACCGTCTTCATCCAGCCGCAAATCGACACTAACCCCGTCAACATCGGTGGTCAGCGTCACGCCATTTTCGTCAAAGCGCAGCTCTGTTCCTTCCTCATCAAGCGGGATTGTCTCACCCTCTTCTATGTCGAACCGCTCTAATGGACCTTGGGGATTAGGCGACGATTTGGGCGCTGGCGCGGTCTTCAGCGACAAGGCACCGCGCATGAAATCCTTCCAGATGCGCGCTGGCAAACCGCCGCCGGTGACTTTACCCATGGGCGTATTGTCATCATTGCCAACCCAAACCCCCACCACCAACGCATCCTCGCCTTCGCCGGCATAGCCAACGAACAGCGCATCGCGGTAGTTTTGAGTCGTTCCGGTCTTGCCGTAATTGGCAATTGGCAATGTGGCCGCTTTGCCTGTGCCGCGATTGATTGCGGCGCGCAGCATCTTTTCTATATCGTCATGCGCGCTTGAAGACACGCTGTCTTCAGGCGTTGTCAGCCATTCCCACCAGGTTTCTTCTTGTTGCGGGAACGCAAATGCGCGCACGGGAAATTCATTGGCCGCAATCCCCGCATAGGCGGATGTGAGCTCAAGCAATGTCATGGACGAGGTGCCCAAAGCAAGGCTGGGATCACCTTCGGCCATAGGCGAGGTCACCCCCAGCGACCGGGCCGTGCGGATCACCCGTTCACTGCCAATTTCGTTGAACAACCGCACAGTTGCCACATTGCTGGATGTCGCCAGTGCATTTTCCAGTGTGATCGTCTCCGAATAACTGCCGCCTGAATTTTTGGGCCGGTAAGACCCTTTTTCTATCGGAGTGTTGGGCAAGGTGTCATCGGGTTCCCAACCTGCTTCCAGAGCGGCCAGATAGACGAACAGCTTGAACGTTGAACCGGGCTGGCGCTTTGCCTGTGTCGCGCGGTTGAACGGCGATACCGCGTAATCTTTGCCGCCCAGCATGGCGACAACTTCGCCCGTGGGCCGCATTGCAATCAGAGCCACTTGAGCATCGCCCAATGCGGCGCGGCCAATCACACGTCCGGCCAGTTTTTGCAGCCGCGCATCAAGCGTAGTTTCGACCACTTGCGCAGAATAGCTTGTCTCCATCCCTGCCCTCGCCAATGGCAGCGCCCAGTCGGCAAAATAGGTGCCCGTGGGCAAGTCATCGCGCGTGCGCACATCGAGCTTTGGCACAGGCAGTGCGTCGCGTTCTTCCTGCGTCATATACCCTGCATCCACCATGGCTTGGGTGACTAAGTACATACGAGAGCGGGCTCTCTCAAAATGGCGTGTAGGATTGTAACGCGACGGTGCCTGTAGGAGACCTGCCAGCATAGCTGCTTGTTCTGGAAGGAGATTTTCAGGCTTGCGATAGAAATAATGGAGGCTGGCTGCGCGCAAACCATATTGATTGTCGCCGAAATAGGCGTTGGACAGATATCGGCCCAGAATTTCGTCTTTGGTGAGCTGGGATTCCATCCACAAAGCGATCAACGCCTCGCGCGCTTTGCGGGTCATGGTCTGTTCTGGCGTGAGGAATGTGAACTTTGCCAATTGCTGGGTGATCGTGCTGCCCCCGCCCCGCCCAGTCCAGGCAGCGCGTGCAATGCCGCGCGGGTCGACACCCCAATGCGAATAAAACCGCCGGTCCTCAATCGCGAGAAAGGCTTCGATTACATGATCTGGCAAAGCGTTCACTTCGACCGGCGCGGCGACCACGGCCCCGCTTCGCGCAATCGGCGTTCCGTCACTTGCCAGCAGAGTAACCTGCGGCGGGGCAATCGGCTCCAAGCTTTTGGACAAGGGTGCGGTGACAGCGAGCCACGCCACCAGCAGGATAAAAGCAAAGAGGCTGAGAGCGACAATCCGCACCGCCCACCAGCGTTTCTTGCGCCCGCGATAATATGCAGGCCTCCACCATGGAAGGCGTTTGCGCTCCTCAGGGGCAATGTGATCATCCAGCTCGCCGAGCCGTTGATCCCAGCTATCGTAATCGGGGATCGGGCGCGTAGTGTGTGAAGTTTGCGGCGTCAGATCATCGTCGTCAAATACTGGGCGCTGGCTTTCATAGGTGGCGAAATACTCACCATCCGGCGTATCACCTTCCGACCGACGGCCAGCCGCAGCATCGCGCCCCTGCGAGTATTTCCAGAATCGGTCAAATACGCCCATACACCAACTGTGTTAGCAAAGTATTACACTGGCGTGCAATGGCCCCCTTTGATTTTCGATTGCTTCCAAGCGCTAGAGGCTGACGACGCAGCATTGCGAGCACACAGTTATCGTCAACTATCGCTCAAATTTCGTTGGCATAACCACAAATTCGTTTCTCTCCGTTATGGCAGGTTTCCAATAAACCCTCGCTGAGTTAGCTCGTCTATCGGCCTCTGATATAGTAAATCTCACCCCTAAGACATTAATGTTCGATCCAAACTCCTCGCTATAATTGAGATTGAGAATCTGTGGATTTGAATAATCTCCAGAACGCATGAAGCTAAAAAATAGATATTCACCTTTTATTTTAATATTTAATCGTAAGCTGACTATACTTTTACCGACCTTCAATAGTGAAAAATCCAGCTTATCAGTTTCCCTATTAATAACTTCGCCATAAAGAAGATCAAATCGTATCGGATCTATTGCCTCAGCCTGAATTATGGGTTTGCCAACATTTAGGAGAACTGCCAAATCAAAAGCGTTGTCATTGTCTGTGTCTTGCAAGCACCAACGTGCATCACGAACGCTATTTAAGAGCCGCCCAAATTCAGAATTCCCACGACCAATACCTGTCAGATCACGCGTACAATACATCCTAAATCTTTCGTCAACCCCGTCTTCTAATCCCAAAACAACTTCGGGCAGGAGATCTCCAGCTTCGAACTCATATGTTCGCCCGCCCGCTTTCACCATGACACTTTCATTTAAGCGTACTGAAATCGCCCAACTTAGCGGCGAACTGAATATTATCTGATGCTCAAACACTCGCCCCTTGCTCGGTTGAACTCTGCCCGGAAAGAAGAGATGAGGGGTTTGAATCCAGGATATCTTTTCTTCAATCGGAAGCAACTCGATAACCGAAATCGGAACTGGTCTAGCTGGTTTTTTTGGTGGATGTGTGCGACCAGCAGGCTTCGCCTTCGCGGGATTGCTTATCCATGGAGGTATCGGTGGACTGACATCTTGAACAGGTCCGTCATCGGTTGAAGGTGTAGCAAGTTCCGACTGGGTAACGACTAATGACGGAGGTAAAGTTTGCTCATTCGACCCATGATCTGAAGCGCTCTGCTGCACTTCAATTTGAGGATTCTGAGCTCTGCTGCCTTCAGTTGCAAAGAACGAAGAAAAGGCAAGCAGGAAGGCAATACCGCAAAGGAAGCCCTTCGTTAGCACACTCTTTATACCCATCAAACTACTCAGCAAAAGAAACAGCCCCTTCCGGCAAATCCTCGCCAAACACGCGCTGGTAGTATTCGCTTACCAGCACGCGCTCTGCCTCATCGCATTTGTTGAGGAATGACAGGCGGAAGGCAAAGCCCATTGACTTGAAGATCGCCGCATTCTGCGCCCATGTAATGACGGTGCGCGGGCTCATCACTGTGGAGATATCGCCGTTCATAAAGCCCTGCCGCGTGAGATCCGCTACTTTGATCATGTCGGCAATCACGCCATCATCGGTATCCGGCGTCTTCGACTTAACGATGGCTTTTTCTGTATCGGCATCGAGATAATTGAGCGCCACCACGACATTCCAGCGGTCCATCTGCGCCTGGTTGATCGCCTGTGTGCCATGATACAGCCCGCTGGTATCGCCCAGCCCCACCGTATTGGTGGTCGCAAACAGGCGGAAATGCGGGTTCGGCGTGATCACGCGGTTCTGATCGAGCAGTGTCAAACGGCCATCAAATTCGAGGATACGCTGGATAACGAACATCACATCCGGGCGACCCGCATCGTATTCATCAAAGGTCAATGCAACCGGATGCTGCAACGCCCATGGCAAAATACCCTCTTTGAATTCAGTGACTTGCAATCCATCTTTCAACACGATTGCATCGCGCCCGATCAGGTCGATCCGGCTGATATGCGCGTCCAAATTCACCCGGATGCTGGGCCAATTGAGACGAGCTGCGACCTGTTCGATATGAGTTGACTTGCCCGTCCCGTGATAGCCCTGAACCATCACGCGGCGATTATGCGCAAATCCGGCGAGGATCGCCAGCGTGGTGTCAGGATCAAAAACGTAATCCGCGTCAAATTCAGGCACATGCTCGCTTGCCTCGGAAAAGGCAGGCACTTGCCAATCGACATCAATGCCAAAGACATCGCGCACATCAATCGTCGTATCGGGAGAGGCGGGAATGGCGGTTGCGCCGGCGGTGTTGGGTGTAGCAGGTGAGTTCATTGCAGAGGCCGCGTTAATGGCCTTAAGCCAAGCGGGCAAGAGGGTCAGCGCGGCTTGCGCCTCACTATTTTTATCAAGGGGTTTGGGCGGGCACACGAATATCGCGCAAATGCCCCCTTTTTATCCAAATCCGCGCGCCATTGCCTCCTGCGGTGACAGACGCTTTTTGCCCCGGAGGCCAACGAACCCAGTCATGAACACCGTAGCGATCACCGCCGATCTCCATATCGCCTTTGAGCACAAGCAGTTCAAAACCGCCTTTTTCGCTCATTTCAATACAAGCGCTGGCATCCCATTCCTCAAGCGCGACATGCTCGTAATCCCTCTTTGCCAGCACCGCTTCGCGCACACCTTCGCGGCGGCTATCCGCGGTTAATGGCAGCGTGGTGAGATCAAGCGCGAATTGATCGCAGTCTGCCGGATCAAACTGCCACAATTTGACAAAGATCGTGCAACCATCCTCTGATCTGGGCGTATGGCGCGTGCCAACCGGATTACGCACATAAGTGCCCGCCGGATAATCGCCGTGCTCATCCTGAAACACGCCTTCAAGCACTATGAATTCTTCACCGCCTGAATGGGTATGCTCGGCAAAAGCGCTGCCTTTAGCATAGCGGACGATAGAGGTTGCCCGGGCCACCTCATCGCCGATGCGGTCAAGCATCCTGCGATCCACACCCGCCATAGGCGAGGCGCTCCATTCCAGTGTGCTTGTGTGCACCATCGCGGGGGAGGCAAAGTCGGCGTTGATCTGCATGGTCAATCACATGGGCATCACGAGCGGATTTTAAAAGCGGCAGCGTCTCTCGAAAAATGCGATTGGAGTAATTACCTTGCTCTGATGGCTGACCCAATCGAAGCCCTGCGACTAAAAGTGGTCGAACAAGTGCGCGGTGTCTTTAACGACACCTCAGCCGGGCAAAAGCCAGTGCCGCCTTCTGATGAGGCATTGTTCGCGCGTGATACGCCCATTCGCATGGTGCATGCTGATCTGGTTGGGATGATGACTGGCGGGATACGCGGGCTTTTGCTGCAAATGCTCCACCCTCACGCCTTGCAAGGTGTGCTCGATCATTCCAATTTTCGCGAGGATATGCATGGCCGGCTGCGCCGCACCGCTCGCTTTATCGCCGTGACCACCTTCGGGCATGAGGACGAAGCGATGCGCGCGATTGACCGGGTGAACCGCATTCACGCCCGTGTCGGCGGCACCTTGCCCGATGGCACGCCTTACATCGCCAACAATCCGCGCACATTGGCATGGGTTCATGTGGTCGAGGCGCAGAGTTTCCTTGCCGGATATGTCCGCCATGTCCGGCCCGATATGCCTGGTGCGGAAAGGGATGAATATTACCGGCAATTCGCAGTGATCGCGCGAGCATTGGGGGCGGACCCCGTGCCTGAAACCCGCGCAGAGGCTGATGCGATCTTTCGCGAATTGCGCAGCGATTTGCGCGCCACACCCGCAGCGCGCGAAGTGGCCCAACTGGTTTTAACCCAGCGCCCTCCCGGCACGCCTCCCGGTGTGCAAGCAATGTTGGGGGCAGACGCGGTGTCCATGCTGCCTGATTGGGCGCGCGGAATGCTGCGGTTGCAGCGCCCTCGCCTGACCGCCCTGCCCGCACGCGCTGCCACATCAGCCGTTGGACGAACATTGCGCTGGGCATTCAAACAAAACTGATCGCCGGATTTTCGCCGCCCTCTGATACACTTCGCCCGCTGAGTCGCTGACGAAGGAGGCGTTTGTGTATGTAGCTATTGCCGTGCTGTCCGTGCCCGGGGGCAATCGGGACGAATATCAAAAAGCCGCGCAATTCATGGCCGACTGGTCGATGAGCCAGGGCGCATTGGAAGTCATGGAATTGTGGGAAGCCAATGTGCCGACAGGCAAAACCACCGATCTTCGCAAAGCTGTTGCTGCACAAGATGGCGAGCAGATTGTCGCAGGATGGGTGATCTGGCCGGACAAGGAAACGCTCACCAAAGCGCAAGAGGCCATGGGACGCGGCGAAGGGTTCGAAGGCTATCCTGAAGGCGATCCTCCGTTCGATCCGGCGCGCATGATTTTTGGCGAATTTACTCCCGTTTTGACCAGAGGACGCGGCTGAAATGGCTGAATTCACATTCTACACTGTCGCGATGAGCCGGGGGCAGATTTCGCGTTGGGCTTTGCACGAAGCGGGAGCGGACTACGCCTCTGTGGTGTTTGATTGGGCCACGCGGCCCGATAGTTTCAAAGACATCAATCCGATGAACAAAGTGCCCGTTCTGGTGCATCATCAAAGCGGCCAAGACCATGTGATCACAGAGGCGGCTGCGATCAACCATTACCTTGCAGAAACGCATCCCGATAAAGGCCTTCTGCCACAACACGATGAGATGGCGGCCTATTTCCGCTGGATGTTCTTTGCAGCCGGACCGCTTGAACAGGCTCTTTTGGCGAAAGCTTTGGGCTGGGAAGTGTCCGAAGATCGCACCCGGACGGCAGGTTTTGGCACGCTGGACCTCGCCCTTTCTGCGATGGAAGACTGGCTTACTCATAACGATTTTGCCGCCGGATCGCGTTTCACAATGGCCGACACATATGTCGGCAGCCAATTCGTGTGGGGTCTTAGGTTCGGCTCGATCCCTGAAAGCCCTGCGTTCAAAGCCTATGTAGAGCGCATCACCCAGCGGCCTGCCTATAGTGAGGCAAATGCGATCGATGCTGCGCTGATTGAACAGGCGGGCAGCTAGGTCAAAGCACGGCTTTTCTGGAGCAGTTGATAGGCCTCAACCACCTTACCCAGCCGCGCCTCGTATTTGCGGTCCCCGCCATTTCGGTCGGGGTGATAGCGGCGGACCAGCTCTGAATATCGCCGCCGCAATCGCCGTTTATCGGTGCCTGTGCCCAGGCCCATGACTTCCAGCGCTTCGGCTTCGTCTTTGGAAAACCGCCCATCCATGGCCATTGCCGCCTCGCGCTGGGCTTTGCTTTTGATCCCCGCCGCGCGCGCAGAAATCGCATCAAGCGGATCGTTGAAATCGGCCCAGCGCGGCATACCGTCAACATGGACTTTGGCGGAAAACCCCGGACTTTCGGTGCGCCATCCCGACATTGGCGATTGCGCGGCGAGGATTTCGTCCGCGCTCATGCCCTCGAACCAATCATAGCCCGCGTTGAATTCGCGCACATGCTCAAGACAGAACCAGCGCCATGTGCCCGGCCCATCAAACCCGGCAGCACGGTGACCGGGCGCGCGAAACTCTCCGGCCTCGGTGCAACCGGGCCGTTCGCATTGCCGATGCGCGCCTTCATGGCGGCCATGAAATCGGGATTGAGCCATTAAGAGCTTGAGAATGGTGCCTCATATGCCAAATGCCAAGACTTGCAATTCGGGAAACACACAAATGGTTGGACACATAGCTGACGAAATGAGCGCGCTTTTGACGCAGGCCTTCGCGCCGACGCGGCTTGAGATTATCAATGACAGCGCCAGCCATGCTGGCCATTCAGGCGATGATGGATCGGGCGAATCGCACTTTACCATCGTGATCGAGGCGGCCCAGTTCGCCGATATGACGCGCCTTGCCCGGCAGCGAGCGGTGATCGCAGCACTCGGCGATATTGTTGGCGAGCGAGTGCATGCTGTCGCGATCAAAGCTGGCGTGCCCACAGGGTGAGCGAACCTGCAGCCGGCCCCTTACGCATCCGCCGATCCGCGCGCATCATCGTGCTCGGTCCGCAGTCCCGCGCACTCATGTTTCGCTTTAATGTGCCGGGCCGTGCGCCTTTTTGGGTAACGGCCGGCGGTGAATGCGAAGCTGGTGAGACGTTCGAAGAAGCCGCGCGGCGTGAATTGCTTGAAGAGACCGGCATTATTGCTGATCCGGGGAAGCAAATCGCGCGCACCACTCCGCAATTTGTCACGGTCGAAGGCGAGCCTGTGCAAGCCGATGAACGCTATTTCCTCATTCGCGTAGACGATGCGGCTATCGATACAGCGCGCCACACCCCGCTTGAACAAAAGGTGATGACGCAGCACCGCTGGTTCACATACCGCGAATTGGGCGAATGGCCTGAAGCAATATTTCCGGAAAATATCGCCGCCATTATAAAAAGGAATATTTCAAGCTGATTGCCCTTCGCGCACTTTCTGTTACGCATTACAACAGTTTGGGGCCAGAATTCTGGGGGGAGCACATGGATTACACCGGTAAGACGGTCTGGATAACAGGCGCATCATCGGGAATTGGCGCAGCGCTCGCGCGGGATTTAGCGGGCCGCGGCGCGCATCTTGTGCTTTCAGGGCGCGATGAAAGCCGGCTTGCTGCGGTCGCAGCCGATTGCGGCGAAACGCTGATCCTGCCCTTTGACGTTCGCGATGATGCCGCGCTGGCGGATGCCGCCGAAAAAGCAATCGCTTGGAAAGGCGGTGTTGATCTTGCTTTTGCCAATGCCGGTGTGTCGCAGCGTTCGCGGGCGCTCAAGACCGACATGCAGGTTTACCGCGATATTATTGATATAGATCTGACCGCACAAATCGCTTTTTGCCAAGGGCTTATCGGCCATATGGTAGATCGCGGATCAGGTGGTATTGCGCTCATTTCCTCAATCGCGGGTAAAGTGGGTGTGCCCATGCGCACGGCCTACTCAGCGGTAAAATTTGGCCTCGCTGGATATGGCGATGCCCTTCGCGCGGAATTGTCGCAAACGGGTGTGAGTGTTCATGTCATCTACCCAGGATCAGTCGCCACCGATGTCGCGCGCAATGCGCTTGTCGGTGATGGCCACAAGAGGGGCCGATCTGACAGAGTGATTGATGAAGGAATACCCGCCGCAGATGCAGCCAAAACCATGCTCGACGAAATCGCTGCGGGCACCCGGGAAATTATCGTGGCGCGAGGGTCTGAAGAGGCGATGGGCGAATTGCGCCGCACCCCGGAGGAATTGATGGATCAGGTCGCAGGCATGGTCGCGGCGGGATATATGGAGAAAATGGAAGCCTGAAAAACAGGCAAGACTGGGCCGTAACATTATGTTTTCTCGCAATTTCAAGCCATCAGCTAAGCTCGCGCCCTATGTCCGGGATTATTACATCTTTCAGGCACCATTGCCTGACAATCACGTGATTGAGGATTTCCTGCTGGCAGAAACCGCCTTTGTCCGGTGCCTGATCACAGGTGATTGGCGCGGCGGGGACGCGCCCGATGAACTGTCGCGCGCGGGCTATGCCCTGTTTTCAGGTGCAAACAGCCGCCCATACAAGGTTCGACTTACCGGCAGCCTTGATAATATCGGTATTGCCTTTCGCCCCGGCGGATGGCGCGCATTGTTCACCCAATCCCATGCGGATTTTGCCGACGATATGCTTGCTCTGCGCGATATCTGGGGACCGCTAGCAGACACTTTACATGAAGAGGCCGCCCGCGCGCCCGACGATGAAACAAAGATCGCAATCGTCGAAGATATCCTCACACGGAGGCTGGACGAGATTGGCAGCTATCATGTCGATGAGGCGATGACCTTGTTTGAACGCATATCGCGTCAGGACAGCACGATCCGAATTGATGAGGCGGCGCAGCGAATCGGGCTTTCGGTTCGCCAGATGGAGCGGCGCTGCAAGTATCATTTCGGGCTTACGCCTAAGGCCGTTCTAAGGCGCAGCAGGTTCCTTGATATGGCAGCGGCTATTCGCGGGTTCAGCAGCCCCAACGATCAAGTGCTTGCCGAATTGCGATATTTCGACGATTCGCATCTTAACAAGGAATTCCGGATGTTTGCGCATATGACGCCGGGCCAGTTTAAAGAGGCCGAAACGCCTCTGCAAACCGCCGGGCTGCGCTTTCGCGAAAACAGCCGCTATGACGATTAGGGCCTGCTTGCGGGCCGCAAACACATAAGGAACGGCCGGCATGGAACAAAAGCGCGTTGAACTTGCCAATGGCATCCATTTGGACGTGATCGACGAAGGGCCGGTTGATGCCCAGCCTCTGATTTTCCTTCACGGATTTCCAGAAAGCCACCGGACATGGCGCCACCAGATTGCGCATTTCAAGGATCGCTTTCGCTGCATCGCGCCCGATCAGCGCGGCTATCGCGGGTCGTCCAAACCTCAAGAGGTTAGCGCATACACGCCTGACAAGCTGATCGGCGATGTCTTCCTGCTGGCCGATGCGCTGTCTTTATCCAAATTCACGATTGTCGGCCATGATTGGGGCGGCGCGATTGCCTGGGGCGTGGCTTTGGGCGGACAACATATGCGGGTTGAGCGGGCGATTATCGCCAATGCGCCCCACCCTGCAATCTTTCAAAAGCTGCTTTACACCCATCCCGGCCAGCGCGAGGCCAGCCAATATATTCGCGGATTTCGCGATCCCGCCAACGATGCCTTAGTGAAAGATCAGGGGCTCACAGGCCTGATGCTGAAAGAGGTCAAATGGGACCGCCCCAGCGCGATGGAAGCGGATGAGCGTGACGCCTTGCTGCGCGATTGGCAAAACCGCGATGCAGCCTTTGGCATGCTGAATTACTACCGCGCCAGCCCGCTGGTGGTGCCCGCAATGGAAGAGCCGTTTGAATTGCCTGCCGATTTCGTGCCGCTCGATCTGCCGAAATTGACCATCCCGACATTGGTGATCTGGGCTCTGGACGATCTCGCTTTGCCGCCTGAGAATATCGAAGGATTGGACGACATTGTCGACCCGTTGACGATAGAGCGCGTGCCGAATTGCGGACATTTTGTGCCATGGGAAGCCCCTGATAAAGTCAACGCAGCAATGGAAAAATTCCTGCCCATCTAGGCTGCGCGGGTTTTTGCTGGCATCTGGATACGATCCGCGCTATGTTGTTGATATACAAGGAGAAATAAAATGGTATATCATATCCCAGCCGATTGTTGTGATTGCGACTGCACCAAGTGTCAGCAGGGCGCTACGTGTCAGGATTGCGATTGCTGCTGAACGATTGACGAGTGGAGGATGGTGACGTGGAGGGAGGCCCTCCACTCACCCAATTAGGCTCCGCTCCATTCAATCCATGCGCCATGCGGATGGGCGTGCGCCAACAAGGTTGGCGTGCCCGAACCTTCCCTGCCGTCCCAAAACCGCACTTTCAATTCGTGCCGGAAAGTCGCCGGGTCTGTTTCCAGACTGACCCAGGCGAGCGGCATATCTGGCGCGGCGTTCTCGCCCGCTGCGGCAAATGCGTCTTCGATAGATTTCTGCGTTTCGCGCGGCATATATTGCCACATAATCGAATGAAACATCGCCTTGGTCGTGCCCGGCATCTGCGGCCGGGCAAGTTCCTGCGCGACAAAACCGGCTGCATCCATCCGTACCAAGTCAGGCGGTGCCTGTTTTGCCAGGCAAATCGCAGCATCAATCCTCTCCATGCGTTCCCCCGCATCGGGCCAGACATAGGCTTTGAGCCGCAAGGCGGCGTCAGGATCGGCCAGATTGATGGGGGCAACATCGCACCCGTTTACCGATAGGATTGCAAAATCGCTCGGCGGCAGTGGCGGTGTGCCGGTGCCGCGCCATTCGGGCCGGATTTGCATTGGTGATGAGACGGGGCCAGCCTGCGTGCCGCCCAGATCATAGAAATACCGTTCCATCATGGTGTTCACCCCGGCGCTTGCACCCAGCTCAAACAGATCAAAGCGCGCGCAGACCCGCTGCGCCAGCCACAGCAATCCCGCCATAATGCTGGCGGAACGTCCAGCCTCATTGGTTTGGGGCGGCCCATCAAGCCACGGTGTCAACTCCGCATCATGCTGGCGGGCGATATCAAGCACAAGCGCGTCAATCTCATCCTGATCGGTGATCTGGCCCTCGTAAACGGGCTTCAGCCGGGTATCTCGACCGCTCAAGACAAGATGGTGCAAACCGCCTGCCACGCGCAGCGGCAGCGCATCTTTCAAGGTCAGCCCTTCCCAACCAGTCATGGCGCGGCCCAATGCGGTGTCGCTATTGCGGATCACCCTAAGCGCTTTAATCACTCTCGCCGTACACGGTGCCCCATTTTTGGCCGCATGATCTGCCTGCCACTGGATCGCGGCATCAAATTCTTGCGTAGCCATAATATCATGCGCTTCCATGCGGCTTAAAACTCCCGTTATACGACCGCCGTTTTGGTTGCCCTTTTTAAGGCCGCACCCTAAGTGCCAGCGCTATGACAACGCCGCCTCCCCTCTCGGCCCAAAGCCAATTGACCTTTGCCATCCCCAAAGGGCGCATTCTTGATGAAGCGCTGCCTGTTATGAAGGGTTGCGGCATCGTGCCCGAAGATGGCTTTTTCGACAAGGCCAACCGCAGCCTCTCCTTTGACACAAACCGCGCAGATATGCGCCTCATCCGCGTGCGCGCTTTCGATGTGGCGACCTTTGTCGCGCATGGCGCTGCGCAGCTGGGGATTGTGGGATCTGACGTGATCGAAGAATTTGATTACGATGATCTGTATGCGCCGGTTGATCTTGATATCGGGCATTGCCGCCTCTCTGTCGCGCGGCGCGCCGATGATACGGTCCCTATCGAAAGCGCAAGCCATCTGCGCGTTGCGACCAAATATCCCAATCTAACGCGGCGGCATTTTGAAAGTCAGGGCGTGCAGGCTGAATGTGTTAAGCTGAATGGCGCGATGGAACTGGCCCCTTCGCTCGGTTTGGCTGGGCAAATTGTCGATCTTGTTTCAACTGGCGCCACTTTAAAGCAGAACGGACTTGTCGAGGTTAGCCGCATTCTCGATATTTCCGCGCGCTTGATCGTCAACCGAGCCGCACTGAAAACCGATCCGCGTATTGCCGAACTCGTCACCCGTTTCCGCGACAATGCGCGGCGCAGCGATGAAAAGGCTGCGTGATGCAGCAGCTCTCCACCCTTGATCCCGATTTCGAGGCAAAGTTTGTGCGGCTAGTCAACGCTCGGCGCGATAGCGATGGCGATGTCGCGGGCCAGGTTCAGGGCATACTGAGCGCGGTCAAAAGCCGAGGCGAAGAAGCGGTGAAAGAGTATACCCAGCGCTTTGATGGCTATGCTTTGTCGCGCGATGAAGACTGGGTCATCACGCCAGACAGGTGCAAGCAAGCATACACCGAAATCGAACCGGAACTGCGCCAAGCGCTCGATCTCGCTGCAAGCCGCATCCGCGCCTATCATCTGGCGCAATTGCCCGAAAATAGAGACTACACCGATGATGCAGGCGTCAGGCTGGGTGCACGGTGGCTGCCAGTCGATGCCGCTGGCCTGTATGTGCCCGGCGGACGCGCGGCTTACCCCTCTTCTTTGCTGATGAACGCCATTCCCGCCCGCGTTGCGGGGGTTGAACGATTGGTCGTAGTCACGCCCACACCAAAGGGGCAATCGAACCCTCTGGTGCTCGCCGCAGCCCATTTGGCAGGCGTTGATGAGATTTGGCGTATTGGCGGGGCGCAGGCCGTGGCGGCTCTCGCCTATGGGACTGACCGGATCCGGCCCGTTGATGTCATCACCGGCCCCGGCAATGCCTATGTCGCCGAAGCTAAGCGCCAGCTTTATGGCCGGGTGGGGATCGATATGGTCGCTGGCCCGTCTGAAATTCTGGTCATCGCAGATGGCAACAATGATCCTGACTGGATCGCGGCAGATTTGCTAAGTCAGGCAGAACACGATCCCACTTCGCAATCGATCCTCATCACCGACAATGCGGGCTTTGCAGCCCATGTCGAAGACTGCATTGACGTGCAATTGGCGCAGCTTTCAACAGCCAAAACCGCCAAGGAAAGCTGGGAAGCGCATGGCGCTGTCATCATTGTGAATGACCTTATGGAAGAAGCCCCCGCGCTCGCCAACGCGCTTGCCGCGGAACATGTCGAATTGGCTATTGATGAAGCCGAAGCGATGATGGGCCTGATCCGCCATGCAGGCAGTGTGTTCCTGGGACGGATGACACCAGAAGCCGTGGGCGATTACGTCGCCGGGCCCAATCACGTGCTGCCAACCGGGCGGCGCGCGCGGTTTTCCAGTGGCCTATCGGTGCTTGATTTTATGAAACGCACCAGCTTCATCGAGCTTGATGATAGTGCCTTTGCCAAAATCGGCCCTGCCGCTGCTACCCTTGCCCATGCAGAAGGCCTGCCCGCTCATGCCAAAACAATAGAATTGCGCCGCAAATGAACACTTCTTCCCGCTCACAATCGCGCTCTGCAGCCCGATTGGCTGCCGTACAGGCGCTTTATCAGCAGCAGATGGAAGGCACAGCCCTGCCCAAACTGCTCGATGAATTTCACCAGCACCGACTGGGCCGTGAAGTGGATGATGCCGAATATGAAGGCGAAGTGTTCGCCGATGCAGAGATTGCCTTTTTCGATGATCTGGTGCGCGGTGTGGATGCGCGGCGCGATGAAATTGACGCAGCCTTGCTTGCCAAGCTGGCTGATGGCTGGACGTTGAAACGGCTCGACAAGACGATGCTGCAGGTTCTGCGTGCGGGCGCTTATGAATTGATAGCGCGCGCTGACGTGCCAAAAGCGAGCGCCATCAGCGAATATGTGGATGTCGCCAAAGCGTTCTTCGATGATCGTGAGGCGAAATTTGTCAACGGCGTTCTCGACGCTGTGGCAAAGGATGCGCGTGCTTAAGGATCGGCTGCATCAACAAACGACAACGGTATATCGACGCGCTGCGCCCACGCATTTTCGTCATGCTCGGCGCCGAAAAATACCCGGCTTTCATAAGCGGGAAGCTGCCAACCCTGTTCTGCCATCATCGCATCGAATGCCCCGAAATAGGGGGCATAATACGCATCAAGCGTCGCTGTCCCATGGTCAAGGTAGATGCGGTTTCGCGCCGGATCGAGTGCGGTCCTACTGAAGTATTGGCCAAAGGCTGCCGCAACCTGTGCGGCGCGCTCTTCCGGGTCACCGCCTTCCGGATTGGTCAGTGGAAGATGGGTTGAAACCCCGGCGGCCTGGCCAAAAATATCGGGATATTCGGCAATAATATATAAGCTGATTAACCCGCCCATCGAGGAACCCATTACAGCGGTATCCTGCGGCGTGGGCAACGTCCGAAACTGGCGATCAATTTCGCCCTTCAAATCAACCGCGACCACTTTCGCATATGCATCACCGCGCAGCGGCGGTCCCGCCTTCATACCTCCTAAGTCAATCCCGGTCACGCCTCGCTGATAGCTTTCAGGCAGCAAACCAAACAGCTTTTGGGGGAAAAGCGTTTGATATCGGTCTTTGGGGCTGCTTAGTCCGACCACAATCCATTCACGCAGATCTGCGCGCCCAGCCATTCGCGTAATTGTCTCGTCTATGCCCCATTCCTTGTCGAAATTGGACAGTCGGCGATCAAACAAATTTTCAGCGTCGTGCATGTAGAGCACCGGGAACCGCTTGTTCGGCTCGCTTTGATAGCTTGGCGGAAGCCAGATCCAGACATGATCGACACCTACGTCTTTTGCCGGTGAAAAATCTGGCCACGATACAATCTCGCCAGCCGAAACAATTGGCACATCAGGCTTAAGGGACGGCTGGGTCTGTGCTCCAGCGCAAGATGCGAGCACAAATGCGAAAGATGATAAAACGAAACGGAAAAACGTTGGCATTTTCACCTCATATGAATTGGCATGAGCATGCCGTTTTGGCCAAGCAAAGGGAAGAAAATACTCACCCGCTAGCGCCTCTGAATTTGCTCGAAAGGCAAATGCAGTCTAGCGAGCACCGGAAGAAGCAGAAAGTTTGTTCGAAATGAACGAGTTGGAGTTCTGGCATGCGTTAAGCGCGCTGCCCCTGCACACAGGCGCTCGCGGATTGAAAGATGATTGCGCGGTTTTAGAAGTCGGCAGCGAAACGTTAATCCTCACTCATGATGCCATGGCTGAGGGTACGCATTTTCGCGCCGATGCCGATCCTTTCGATGTTGCCTGGAAACTTGTCGCCAGCAACCTGTCAGACCTCGCTGCTAAGGGCGCGGAGCCTGTTGGGGTGTTGCTTGGCTATTCGCTGGGGGACGGCGATGCGCGTTTTGCCCAAGGGCTTCGTGCGGTCTTGGAAGAATATGATACCCCATTGCTCGGCGGAGACACCATTTCAGCCAAGGGGCCAAAGACCCATGGCCTCACTGCCATCGGGCTGGCAACGCACACGCCTGTCCCGGCGCGCGGCGGCGCAAATGCCGGTGATGGGGTCTATGTAACTGGCCCAGTGGGCGGCGCACTGCTCGGATTTGAAGGTGTCCCCGAATATCTGGAGGCGTTTAACCGGCCCCGCCCGTTATTGGCGCAAGGTAAAGCGCTTGCGCCTATGGTCTCCGCGATGATGGATGTGTCGGACGGCTTACTGCTGGATTGCTGGCGATTGGCAACGGCGAGCAACCAAGTTGCGATTGAATTGGAAAGCGCTTCGATCCCGGTCGCTGATAGCACGCGGTTTGATGAATGCATCCGGTGGGGAGATGATTATCAGCTCCTTTTCACAGCTGCCCCCGATGCCACTACACCGGCCGCAGCCTATCGCATCGGAACTGTGACGAAAGCCGATTTTGCGCCGCTTTGGCTCGATGATAAAATTCTTGCGCTCGGCGATAATCTCGGCTTCCAGCACAACTAATTCTGCAAGCGCTCCTGCACAAAACGCAAGTTTCCCACGCCCCATGCGCTTTCGTGCTTGTGTCCGAGAATTCTCTCGATAGGTTGCACCGTCTTGGCGCAAGGGATCTGCACTGAGAGATAATGACGGCGGACCCCATTTCTTGCGTTTATCTTCCACGCTTTGGAGAGGGGATTCTTCGTGGACTTAATTCTCATATCAATTGGGCTTGGTGTGCTCGCCATCGTGTATGGCTTTATCACTAGCCGCCAAGTGCTGGGAGCCAGCGCTGGCAATGAAAAAATGCAGGAAATTGCAGGCGCCATTCAAGAAGGTGCACAGGCTTATCTCAACCGCCAATACACCGCGATCGGCATTGTCGGCGTGGTCGTCGCTGTTCTGGTCGGAGTGTTCCTTGGCGCGGTTCCAGCGGTTGGATTTTTGATCGGGGCAATCTTGTCGGGCGTTGCTGGCTATATCGGGATGAACATCTCGGTTCGCTCCAATGTTCGCACCGCTGCTGCGGCTGATACGGGACTGCAGGAAGGGCTTACAATCGCCTTTCGCGCCGGCGCGATCACGGGAATGCTCGTGGCTGGCCTTGCTTTGCTGGCCATCGCGGTGTTCTTTTACGTTCTGGTCGGACCGATGGCGCTTGACCCCAATAGTCGCACGGTCATTGATGGCCTTGTCGGGCTTGCCTTTGGCGCGTCGTTGATTTCGATCTTTGCGCGGCTTGGCGGAGGTATCTTTACCAAAGCGGCGGATGTGGGCGCTGACCTTGTCGGCAAAGTCGAAGCGGGCATTCCTGAGGATGATCCGCGCAACCCTGCTACAATCGCCGATAATGTGGGCGACAATGTCGGCGATTGCGCTGGCATGGCGGCTGACTTGTTCGAAACCTATGTGGTGACGGTTGGTGCAACTATGGTGCTCACCGCTTTGTTGTTTGGAGAGGCATTGGGCGACCTGCTGCTTCCTTTGATGACATTGCCGCTGCTGATCGGCGGGGCGTGCATCGTCACTTCGATCATTGGCACCTATTTCGTGCGCCTTGGCGGCGGCACCAATGTGATGGGCGCGATGTACAAGGGTTTCCTTGTCACGGCGGTTCTATCCGTGCCGCTGATCTACCTTGTTACCAGCTATGCTTTGGCGGGCGGCACTGATGGCATGAGCGCCGAGATCGCAAGCGGTATCACCGGCGAAGGCCTCGGCTTTAGCGGGATGGACCTGTTCTATTGCTCGCTGATTGGTCTGGTTCTCACAGGTGTCATCATCTGGATCACCGAATACTACACCGGCACCAATTTCCGCCCGGTGCGTTCCATCGCCAAGGCATCGGAAACGGGCCACGGCACCAATGTGATCCAGGGTCTGGCGATCAGCCTTGAATCGACCGCATTGCCAACCATCGTCATCATTGCAGCGATCATCGGTGCCTATCAGCTCGCAGGGCTTATCGGCCTCGCATATGGAGCGACCGCAATGCTGGCCCTGGCTGGTATGGTCGTTGCGCTTGATGCTTATGGCCCTGTTACCGACAATGCTGGCGGCATTGCTGAAATGGCGGGTCTGGACGAAAGCGTTCGTGAGAAGACCGATCTGCTCGATGCGGTCGGCAACACCACCAAGGCTGTGACCAAAGGCTATGCCATTGGCTCGGCGGGGCTGGCAGCGCTTGTGCTGTTTGCTGCTTACACCGCTGACCTTCGGGAGTTCTTCCCCGATGCCAATGTCGATTTCAGCCTTGAAAACCCTTACGTGATCGTGGGTCTTCTGCTCGGCGCGCTTTTGCCCTACCTCTTCGGAGCCATGGGCATGACAGCGGTGGGCCGGGCTGCAGGCGATGTGGTCAAGGATGTGCGGGAGCAGTTCCGCGAGAAGCCGGGCATCATGGATTACTCGCAAAAGCCGGACTATGCCCGCACCGTTGATCTCGTCACCAAGGCGGCGATCAAGGAGATGATCGTGCCATCGCTCCTGCCAGTGCTTGCTCCCATTGTGACCTACTTTGTCATCCTTGGACTGGCAGGTCAGGACAATGCGTTTGCGGCTCTCGGCGCGCTTCTTCTCGGCGTGATCGTGGGCGGGCTGTTCGTCGCGCTTTCCATGACCGCTGGCGGCGGTGCATGGGACAATGCCAAGAAGTACATCGAGGATGGCAATCACGGCGGCAAGGGGTCTGAGGCTCACAAGGCTGCTGTCACGGGCGACACTGTGGGCGATCCTTACAAGGACACCGCAGGCCCGGCGGTGAACCCGATGATCAAGATCACCAACATCGTCGCGCTGCTGCTGCTCGCTGCCCTCGCGCACTAGAGCGGATAGCAAAACCCAAAGGCAAGGCCCCGCAGCACTCCGGTGCGGCGGGGTCTTGTGCATAGGGAGAGTGCATGGGGAGAGTGCGTATCAGCACATCCTATTTCGAACCCACCTGCGCTTGACCTCGCCCCGCACCCACCGCATGGGCATCCGCTATGACCGACAGCCCACCCCCTCAGCAACTCGTCCAAGACCTCATCCGCTTGCTCACCACCCAAAAGCGCGCCGCTGATGTCTATGAAGGCGCTCAGCAAACCGATGGCTTTGGCCGCGTCTTTGGCGGGCAAGTGCTTGCCCAGGCCCTGCAAGCTGCGCAGGCCAGCGTGCCCGACACCAAGACCGCGCATTCGCTTCACGCTTACTTCCTGCGCGGTGGGCGCGAAGGGGTGCCGATTGAGTACCGGATCGAGCGCGACTTTGACGGGCGCAGCTTTGCCAATCGCCGCGTTGTCGCAGCGCAGGAGGACGACCAGGGCCGCGCCGTCCCCATTCTCAACCTCACCGCCTCGTTCCAGACGCCAGAGGCCGGGTTGAGCCATGAGGACAGCCCTATGCCCGATGTCGCTCCGCCCGATACGCTCAAGACCGATATGGAGATGCGCCGGGCCATGATCGAAACGATGGACCAGCTGACAGAGGGGCAGCGCGCTCTGATGCTGCGGCCCCGCCCGATCGAGATGCGCACGGTTGACCGGCTTCACTGGATGAACTCCGAACCCAAACCGCCCCGCGCGCACAGCTGGTTCAAAACCGCCGCCCCCATCACGGGAGAGGCTGACACCCCAGCCCTGCACCGCGCCATCATCACCTATGCCAGCGATTACACTCTGCTTGGCACCAGCGCTTTGCCTCATGGCCTCAGCTGGATGCGCGGCGAACTGGTGGGCGCCAGCCTTGACCATGCGATCTGGTTCCACCGTGATGCGCGCGCCGATGACTGGCTGCTCTATGTCACCGATGCCCCTTGGTCTGGCGCGGGCCGCGGGTTCAACCGGGGGCGCATCTTCAACCAGGCAGGCGATCTGGTGGCCAGCGTTGCCCAAGAGGGGATGATGAGGAAGCGAAAGAGCAAGGCTTGAAGCGCAGCCGCCTCAGCTCACCGCACCTGCACTCAACTCGTCGCTCGTCATGCACACATGGACCGCATGTTACACGGTCTTAGCGCAAAAATCAGATTGATCACACAGGCCCGTATTGATCGCCTCACTCGATCAAAAGCGCCCGCATCGCCCTAACAATATCAAAGAACAGCGCGCGCAATACACCAGCATTCGCAAGTAGGAAAACGCAGCGCGCGTCCCCCAACTTCCCCTCGCGCCGCTCTATTTCGGCCCTGCCTCCACCGTGCCTCCAGCGGCCCAGCGCTCTCCCCACTTACGCCTGTAAGGTTCGCGTTAACCTTGCTTTTTTGCTTCTCAATTCAGCTTTCGCCCTTATCTTCGAACCCATGGAGATCGTTGCAATCGTCCTGGGCCTGGCGCTGATTATGCTTGGAATTGAGCTGTTTGCCCCCGGCAGAGCTTGGCCCAAAACCGCCGGATGGTGGGCGCGCGCTCTCGCGCTCAATGCGGTGCAGGTCGCGATGGTGTTCATCGCCGGGCTGACATGGGACAAATGGCTTGCCAACTGGTCGATCTGGAATGCCGAAGCCGCTTTTGGCCAGACAGGCGGTGCGATTTTCGGATACCTCGCCATCACCTTCATCTATTACTGGTGGCACCGTGCGCGCCATCAGGTGCCGTTTTTGTGGCGCATGTTCCACCAGATCCACCACAGCCCGCAGCGTCTGGAAATCGTCACCAGTTTCTACAAACATCCAGCCGAAATCTTCGCCAATGCAGGATTATCGAGCTTTATCCTCTACGTGCTGTGCGGGCTTGGACCAGAGGCAGCGGTCTATGCCATCCTGCTGACCGGGATTGCCGAACTGTTCTATCACTGGAATGTCAAAACGCCCTATTGGCTGGGCTTTATCATCCAGCGGCCCGAAAGCCACTGCGTCCATCACAAGCAAGGCCATCACCGGCAGAATTTCTCAGATCTGCCGATCTGGGACATGCTGTTTGGCACATTCCACAATCCGCGCGAATTTAACGAGGCTTGCGGTTTTGCTGATAATCGCGAGCTGAAACTGGGCACAATGCTGATCGGCGGCGATGTCCATGCAAAACGGGAGCGCCCCGGTTCATGAGCGCGCTGAAATCAGCGATAGCGCCCGCCGTCCTGATCGCGATTGGCTGCGTTCAGATGGTCGGCGATGCGCTGGAATTGCCGGTCGTTAAGGCCGTGGGCGCGGCCTCTGTCGCCTCGCCTGCACCCAAGGTTTTTACAGCACATCAGGGGTTTGAAACCTATTCCTCGCAATTCATCCTAAGCTGGCGAGACAAAACAGGCGCGGGGCGCAAACTGGTTTTGACCCCGCAAAACTATGCCGGCGTGCGCGGGCCCTATAATCGCCGCAACGCTTACGGTGCGGCCTTGTCCTATGCGCCCGTTCTAAACTCAAATGAGCTGAGCCGCCCGATGCTGGAGGCCGCGATCAAGCACACCTTTTGCGGCAATTCGACCGCGCTTGAGGAAATTGGGCTGGACCGCAAGGGTGTCGATGGCCCGATCCAGTTTCGCCTGATCCCGCGCCAGACATTGCCCGCGAACCATCCGTGGAAACTCGATTACGAGGTGACCTGTGATGCCAAGTAAGTGGGGCGCTAACACCTGGACAGGCGGCCAATACAGCGTCTTTCGCGTGCTGTTCGGTGCCTATCTGTTTGTCCATTTCGCTTATCTGGCCCTGTGGGCGCCTGACATCTTCTCCAATGCTGGGATGCTACCCGATGCACAGCTCAGCCCGCTCATCATCGCTTTTCCCAATGTTCTGGGACTGATTGACAGCCCGGCTTTCGTCACCGGGCTTGCCATCGCGGCGGCGGCGGCATCGGTGCTGTTTGCGGCAGGCAAATGGGACAAATGGGCCGCGATCTTTATGTGGATTGTGCTGGCGAGTTTTCTGGGCCGAAATCCGCTCATATCAAACCCCGCCATGCCCTATGCCGGGTGGATGCTGATTGCCCATGCGTTCATCCCGTCAAAGCCGTTTTGGTCATGGCCTGCGCGCGGGCGCGCTGATCCGGGCGGCGGGTGGCATATGCCTGCTGGCGTGTTCTTTGCCGCGTGGGTCGTGCTTGCGCTGACTTACAGCTATTCCGGCTATACCAAACTGCTCAGCCCCAGTTGGGTATCGGGCGATAATGTCCAATATGTGCTCGACAATCCGCTCGCGCGGGATTGGTTCGTGCGCGACATCGCTTTGGCAGTGCCCGATGCGGCGCTGAAAGGGCTCACATGGTTCATCCTTGGCATAGAGCTGCTCTTTGCCCCGCTTGCGCTGATCAAACGCCTGCGCCCATGGCTGTGGAGCGGGATGCTGGTGGTGCAGTTTGGGTTCTTACTGCTGCTGAATTTCCCCGATCTGACGATAGCGATGCTGCTGTTTCACATGTTCACGTTCAACCCGGCATGGCTGCGGGCTAAATCGCTCAAAGACACCGTGCTGCATTTCGATGGGACGTGCGCCTTGTGCCATGGCACGGTGCGGTTCCTGCTAGCAGAGGAGGCGCGCGGTGAATTGCGCTTTGCCGCCTTGCAGGATGGCGCGCTGGAGGCAGCGATTGGCGCAGACAAGGTCGCGGCATTGGGCGATACGATTGCGGTGCAAACGCCGGATGGGCGCGTTCTGACAGAGGCCGCTGCGGTCGCATATCTGCTCCACCATTTGGGCGGGCTGTGGCGATTGGTGGCTTGGGGCCTGCGCGCCTTGCCAACACGCTTCGCCAACGCCGCCTATCATTTCGTCGGAGATCGCCGCTACCGTCTGTTCGGCACCAAAGCGAATTCCTGCCCGCTCATGCCAGCCGAAATGCGCGCTCGGTTTCTATAAGCGCGCCGCCCCTTCCCCCGATGCCTGCTGTGCGCTAGCCTCTTGCGTGGGAGACACCATCAATGCAGATCACACGTCAGCCGCCTGTCAAAACCAGCCTTGAACCCTCAAACCACCCCTATCTGTCGGGCGCATGGACCCCGCTTCATGAAGAGGTGGACGTGGATGAGCTGGAAGTGATCGAGGGCGAAATTCCGGCTGACATGGACGGGATTTACCTGCGCAACACCGAAAACCCCGTGCACCAGCCGCTTGGCCGTCACCATCCCTTTGATGGCGATGCGATGGTGCATCAGATCAACATTTCGAGCGGGCGCGCGAGCTATCGCAACCGCTTCGTGCGCACCGCCTGTTTCGAAGCCGAACAGATCGCAGGCGGCGCGCTATGGGGCGGATTGATGGACCCGCCAAAACTGTCGAAACGCCCCGGTTTTGGCGCGCATGGCAGTCTCAAAGACACCGCCTCAACCGATATCATTGTGCATGCAGGCGTGGCGCTCGCGACACTCTATCAATGCGGGGAAGCCTGGCAGATGGACCCGGTGACTTTAGAAAACCTTGGCAAGGCATCATGGGGCCCGCTGGACGGCGTCTCAGCCCATCCCAAAGTGGATGAGGAGACGGGCGAGCTCATGTTCTTCAACTATTCCAAACACGCGCCTTTCATGCATTACGGCGTCGTGGACCGCGCGGGCAAAATCGCGCATTACGTGCCCGTGCCGCTTCCCGGCCCTCGTCTGCCGCACGATATGGCGATCACCAAGAACTGGTCGATCCTCAACGATATGCCGCTGTTCTGGGATGAGGAGCTGCTCAAACGCGATATCCACGCCGCGCGCATTCACAAAGGCGTGCCCACAAGGTTCGCCCTGATCCCGCGTTATGGCAGTGCGGACGACATCCGCTGGTTCGAGGCCGCGCCCACTTATGTCCTCCACTGGACCAACGCTTACGAAGACGGTGATGCGGTCGTGCTGGAAGGGTATTTTCAGGACAAACCCATGCCCGATCCAATCGCGGAAGCTGGCGAATATGGGCATATGATGGCCTATGTCGATGAGCATTCCTTCCAGCCCAAACTCCACCGCTGGCGCTTTAACCTTGCAACCGGCGACACGCGCGAGGAACGCCTGTCGGACCGCATCGTCGAATTTGGCATGATCAACCCTGCGTATCTGATGCGCAAGAGCCGCTATGTCTGGTCCACCACGGCCAAGCCCGGCTGGTTCCTGTTCAACGGCTATGTCCGCCACGACACCGAAACAGGCGAGGAGCAAGTGTTTGAACTGCCCGATGGCGTCTATGCCAGCGAAAGCCCCATGGTGCCGAGGAAGGGTGGAGCATCAGAAGATGACGGCTATCTCATCACGTTCCTGATTGATGAGAACAAGGGCACGTCCGAATGCGCCATCATCGATGCAAGCGACATCACCAAAGGCCCCATCTGCCGCCTCGCTTTGCCGCACAAGATTTCAAGCGGTGTGCATTCAACCTGGGTCGAGCATGCGCAATTGCGCAGCGACGCCGCATTCAAACAAAACCTCGGCGCCTGCGCCGCAGCTTAGCCCGCTTCGCCTGCAATCCGCCGAAATTTCCCAAAGTTTTCGCAACTCTTGCGCGGTCCGCGCATTGAACCCATATGAACCACGAGATTTTCAAACAGAGGGCACCCACATGGCTTATCAAGTAATCGACCTTCCCTATTCTGACACCGCTTTGGCCCCGGCCATTTCGGCCGAAACGCTGTCATTCCACCATGGCAAGCACCACCAGGCCTATATTGACAAGATGAACGCGGCCATCGAAGGCACCGATCACGCTGATGCCGCGATGGAAGACATTGTCGCTGCTGCTCGCGGCAGCAATCAGGGCCTGTTCAACAACGCCGCGCAAAGCTGGAACCACGCCTTTTACTGGAATTCCATGGCCGCCGAAGAAACCGCGCCGTCAGATGATCTGAAAGCGAAAATCGACGAAGCTTTCGGCTCAGTTGACGAGCTGAAAAAGCAGCTCAAAGATCGCGGCGCTGGCCACTTTGCCAGCGGCTGGGTGTGGCTCGCTGAAAAAGACGGCAAGCTGTCCATCGAGGAAACCCACGATGGCGACACTCTGGCTGATAGCGACTTCAACCCGCTTTTGACCGTGGATGTGTGGGAGCACGCCTATTACCTCGATCACCAGAACAAGCGCCCCGCTTATCTGGACGCCGTGGTCGACAACAAATTGAACTGGGCCTTCGCCAGCGAAAACCTCGCCCGCGGCAGCGCTTGGACCTATCCGAAGTAAGCGACCAAAATCGCAATGCAAAAAGGCCGGTTCGCTTAGCTAGCGAGCCGGCCTTTTTGTTGGCGGAGAGCTTTGTTTCGGGAAATAGGGGAGAGCGGACAGTCTGGTTTCAGGCTTCGGCAAGAAGGAAGCCGGTGCAGGTGCCTTTGCGCCCACGATCTCGACGCAGCTTGTCGCCGCAGCTTTGACACAATAGAGATGCGGTGTATTACTTCACTAAGGCGGCTGTTATGATCAGATGTATCGCGTTTCTTTTCATGGTGTGGTTCCAGATGACTTCCTTAAACGCTCAGCCATATGAGCCAGCATTCCAACCGGATGAGATGGAAGATCGCCCCGCAGGACCACCGAATGAAGTGCTAGTTCTTGGCACACCTCACTTACGAGGACTACCGGATAGCTTTCAGCCGAACATGGTTCGTCCGATTGTCGAGAACCTCGCGAATTGGTCCCCGGATTTTATCGCAATCGAAAATACGTCCGGCCTGAGATGCGCGGCAATGAAGCAGATGCCATCAAGGTTCGATCAGGCAACCGTATCGCGCTGGTGCTACAACACGTCTGCGGCGGAGGCGGCGGCAGGATTGACCGTGTTTGAAGCGAACGCCCAGATCGAGACCCGGCTGGAAGAACGCGAAGGAGATTTTTCCGCCGAAGATCGGCGGCGCAATGCACTGCTTTTTCTAGCTGCCGGAGAACCAGCGTCTGCCTTGGTTCAGTGGCTATATCTGCCCAAAGAAGAACGGATAGCCGCAGACGGATTGACCGATGAGCTGATGTCAGAACTTGAACGCGAGCTGACTTACCAAAATGAGGTGAACCTCATCGCTGCACCTGTGGCCGTAAGAGCCGGACTGGATCGGCTGTGGAGCGTTGATGCGCAGGACTTTTACGCTGGCAAAGGTGATGGTGACGATGAGGCATATGCCACAGCGATCAGCGCTGCTTGGAACAATCCAGCGAGCGAAAAGCGCAGCCAAAAGGATGATAGCTTGCGCTCTGCAATTGGCGAGCCAGACGGCCTTCTGAATTTATATCGCGCCTTTAATGCGCCCGAATACGCAGCTCTTGTCTATGCATCAGATTTTGGTGCGGCGCTCGCCGAACCCTCTCTCGGCCGATATGGCCGCAGGTATGTCTCCTATTGGGAAACTCGAAACCTTCGCATGGTTGCAAACATGCGCGAAGTGCTCGGTAGGTCGCCCGGCTCAAAGATGCTCGCGATCGTGGGTGCCTCACACAAGGGATATTACGAAGCGTATCTTTCCCAGATGCGTGATGTCGAGTTGATCGATGTTCTTCCGATGTTGAGAGAGTAGTTGAGGTGAAAAGCTGTTTGCCAATGTCGGCTTTGAAGTGTCGCCAGCGATGATGGAAATGACCGCGAATAGGGCCGCAAGCGCATTCTCCCCTCACCCGCCCGCATGGTAAAAGTCATAAATCTGCTGCGCGACTTTATCGCTGACTCCCGGTGCGCGTTGCAGGTCTTCGAGCGCGGCGGCGCGCACTTTGCTGGCCGTGCCGAAATGCAGCAGCAATGCGCGTTTGCGCGCAGGGCCGATGCCGGGGATTTCGTCCAAAGGCGACGCCGTGATCGCTTTGGAGCGTTTGGCCCGGTGCGCGCCGATGACATAGCGGTGGACCTCATCGCGCAGGCGCTGGGCATAGAACAGGACGGGCGAATTGGTCGGTAGCATTTTCTCGCGGCCATCGGGGAAATGGAACACTTCGCGCCCTTCACGGCCATGATGCGGCCCTTTGGCGATGCCGATGACGCGCAGGTCTTCGATCCCGAGTTCGCCCAAGACCTCCATAACCGCCGATAGCTGCCCCTTGCCGCCATCAACCAGCACCAGATCAGGCCAAACCCCTGCGCGCTCGCGGTCGGGATCGTCTTTCATCGCGCGGGTAAAGCGGCGCTCAAACACCTCGCGCATCATTGCAAAATCATCATTGGTCTGTGCAGTTTTGATGTTGAATTTGCGATATTGCGATTTCTCAAAGCCTTCAGGGCTCGCAACCACCATCGCACCCACCGCCTTGGCCCCCTGAATATGGCTGTTGTCGTAAGCCTCAATCCGCTGCGGCGGTTCGGGCAGTTCGAGAAATTCAGCCAGCTCGCGGTGGACTTTGGCCTTGGTGCCTGTTTCCGCCAGCCGCCGCTCCAATGCTTCGACCGCATTGCGCTGCGCCTGTCCGAGCAATTTGCGCCGGTCGCCGCGTTGGGGGACGGACAGGGTCACTTTGCGCTCCGCCACTTCGGACAAGGCCGCCTCAATCAGCTCACTTTCCGGCAATTCGCGGTCAAGCAGAACGGTCGCGGGCGGCGGCACTTCTTCGTAGAATTGCAGCATGACATTGGCGAGCACCTGATCCTCGTCCACATCCTTTGTGTGGCTGGGAAAGAACGCGCGGTGGCCCCAGTTTTGCCCGCCCCTGATAAAGAATGCCTGCACCCCGACATGCCCGCCTTTGCTGGCCAAAGCGAAGATATCGGCATCTCCCAGATGCTTGGCATTGATGGCTTGGCTGCCTTGAATAAAGGTCGCCGCCCGCAGCCTGTCGCGCAGGATAGCGGCGGTTTCAAAGTCGAGATCCTCTGCTGCCTTGGCCATTTGCTTTTCAAGATCGGCCTGCACCTGAGACGATTTCCCGGCGAGGAAATCCTTGGCCTGTTTGACCAGCTTTTCGTAATCCGCTTCATCAATACGATTGACGCATGGGGCAGAGCAGCGCTTGATCTGATAAAGCAGGCAGGGCCTGTCGCGATTGTTGAAAAAGCTGTCAGTGCAGGACCTTAGCAGGAACAGTTTCTGCAGCGCGTTAAGCGTCGTGTTGACACTGCCCGCGCTCGCAAAGGGGCCGTAATAATTGCCTTTCGCCCGGCGCGCGCCGCGATGTTTGTGGATGCGCGGAAACGCATGATCGGCGCGCAGCAGGATGAAGGGAAAGCTTTTGTCATCGCGCAAAAGCACATTGAATGGCGGGCGGAAACGCTTGATCAATTGCGCTTCCAAAAGCAGCGCTTCGGCTTCGGAATTGGTAGTGACGATCTCCATGCTGCGGCATTGCGAGATCATCCGCAAAATCCGCTGGGTCAGCCCGTTGGTCTGCGTGTAATTGGCGACCCGCGCTTTCAGGCTGCGCGCTTTACCCACATACAGCACATCGCCGCGCGCATCGCACATCCGGTAGACGCCGGGAATGGGTTTGAGCGTTTTGACGACCTCGCGAATGGCATCAACACCCGCCTCCAGATTGGGCTGCGCGCGCGAGACCGTCTCTGCCGCGCGTTCTTCGTTGAACCGCTGCGCGCCGTCGGGACTGTGGGGAGTGCCTGCTTTCGCCATGGGCTTTAGATAGGGATTGCCCTGCGCGATTGGCAATCCGCACGAGGCTCTCTATCGCCAGCTTGATGGAACAATATGATGTGATCATTCTGGGCGCAGGGGCTGCGGGCCTGATGTGCGCAGGCCGCGCAGGCCGGCGGGGGCTGCGCGTGGCGGTGCTGGAAAAGGGGGAGAAGCCGGGCAAGAAGATCCTGATTTCCGGCGGTGGGCGCTGCAATTTTACCAATGTGAATACGAGCCCTACCAATTTCCTGTCCGCCAATCCGCACTTCGCCAAATCCGCCCTCGCCCGCTACACGCCGCAGGACTTTATTGATCTGGTCGATGCGCACGGGATTGCCTGGCATGAAAAGACGCTGGGGCAATTGTTCTGCGACGGCTCAGCCAAGCAGATCGTTCAAATGCTGCTCGATGAATGCCCGGACAATGTGGACGTGATCTGCGGTGCAGAATGCGAGGCAGTCGTACATAAGGATGGCGCATTCGCAGTCTCCGCGCGCGATCGGCATTTTTCCGCACCAGGCCTGGTGATTGCCACAGGCGGACCTTCGATCCCGAAAATGGGCGCGAGCGGATACGCTTATGATCTTGCGCGCCAGTTTGGCCTGAAAGTGGTTGAGCCGCGCCCTGCCCTTGTCCCTTTGACCCTTGGCGGAGAGGACGTCTTGTTCCGCGAACTCTCCGGCGTTTCCGCGCCTGTTCGCGCGAGCGCCGGAAACGCCGCTTTCGATGAAGCAGCGCTTTTCACGCATAGGGGGCTTTCCGGGCCAGCGATCCTGCAGGTTTCCTCATATTGGCGGCATGGCGAAGATATCGGCATCACTTTCCTGCCGCAAAACGATGCCGACTGGCTGCTCGATATGAAACGCGACCGGCCGCGCGCCAGCGTCAAAGCGGCGCTGCGCGAACATTTGCCCGATCGGCTCGCGGATGCACTGGCGGATAGACTGGGCATAGAACGCGAGCTTGGCAATGTGCCGGATAAAGCCCTGCGCGCAGCGGGCGAACAGCTCGCCAATTGGCGCTTTTCACCCAGCGGCACCGAAGGGTTTGCCAAAGCCGAAGTCACCATAGGCGGCATTTCCACCGCCGAATTGTCGAGCCAAACGATGGAAGCCAAACGCATGCCCGGCCTTTACGCCATTGGCGAGGCTGTGGATGTGACAGGCTGGCTTGGCGGGTACAATTTCCAATGGGCCTGGGCGAGCGGAGCGGCCTGCGGCGACAGCATCGCGCCCGGCTCTCAATTGTAAAAATACGACATATCACAAACGAGAGAGCTGATTTCATGACCAATCTGACTTTTACCATAGGCCGCATTTTGCTGGGTCTTTACTTCCTCTTTCCGGGCCTGATGAAAGCCGCAGGGCCGGCGCAAACCATCGCTTATATGGAAAGCCACGCCATCCCCTTTGCCGCACCGCTGATGTGGTTTTCCGCGTTTGTGAATATCGCTGGCGGCCTCGCCCTCATCGCCGGCCGCCATGTCCGTCTGGTTGCCTATGGCTGCGTCATCTACATTTTGCTGGTCAATTTTATGCTCCACGATTTCTGGACCATGGGCGAGGATACGGCCCCGCGCGAGACGCAGAATTTCGTCAAAAACCTAGGGATATTGGCCGGGCTTATGGTGCTGGCAGGCGTATCGAGCAAACGCGCATTGACGCTGCGGCAATGGTGGGTTTCGGACAGTAAGGCCGCTAAAGGTGTGTAATTAAATTACAACACAGGCCCGTCCCAGAACAACACTTACCGCCTACGTCAGCTTGCCTTGATCCCAAAACGTGCCTACCTCACCTTACAGAGCTTGAAAACAAGCCGTTTTGGAGGATGCTTTAACAGGAGGCCCGTTTGCAGCAATTGCAGGGTATGGATTCCTCGTTTGTCGCGTTGGAATCCCCCAATTCGCCGATGCATATCGGCAATCTGCTGATCTACAATCCGGAAACGGCGCCAGGCGGTTTTGTCCGCTTTAAAGACATTCTCGACTTCTTCCGCGACCGGCTGCACCTGTCCAAAACGATGCGTCAACGCCTTGTCCGCGTCCCGTTTGATCTCGATTATCCCTATTGGATCGAAGATCCGAATTTCGACCTTGAATATCATGTGCGCCATGTCGCTTTGCCAAAACCGGGCGATTGGCGGCAATTGTGCATCCAGACCGCCCGCATCCACGCGCGGCCGATGGATTTGAACCGCCCGCCATGGGAATTTACCGTGATCGAAGGGCTGGACAATGTGCGCGGTTATCCGCCCGGCTGTTTTGGTTTTGTCACCAAAATCCACCACTCCGCGATTGACGGGATGAGCGGGATTGACCTGATGGAGGCAATCCACACCGCCACGCCCAGCACCGCCCCGCCCAATTCCTCCGATGAATGGAAGCCGGAAAAAATACCGGGTCCGGTTGAATTGCTTGGCAAATCCTATCTCAACGCCATCGTGAACCCGGTTAAGCAGGCGCAAGTGGCAGCTCAGGCCGTTCCCGGTATCGCCAGCGCGATCAAAGGGTTGGTCACACGCCAGTTCAAGCTGAACAGCGATTATGTGCCGCCGCGCACGCGGTTCAACCGCTCCATTTCGCCGCACCGCGTGGTTGAAGGGCGCAGTTTCCCGCTGGCCGATATCAAAGCGATCCGTGCGCTTCAGCCAGAAGCCAAGGTGAACGATGTGGCGCTAGCGATTGTCGGCGGCGCGCTGCACAAATATCTCACCGCGAAAGATGATCTGCCCAAATCCTCGATGACGGCAATGGCGCCCATTTCGGTGCGATCTGCCGATGAGAAAAGCGATATGGGCAATCAGGTGGCCGCAATGATCGCGCCGCTGGGATCACAGATAGCAGACCCGGCTGAACGGCTGGAATTTGTCTTCAAACGGACCAAAAACTCCAAAGCGATGACCAACGCCATCGGCGCGCGCACCATGACAGAAGTCAGCAAGGTCAACCCGCTGTTATATATGGCCCTTGGCGCGCAATTGTTTAACCGCGTCAGCCTTGCCCACCGCACATTGATGCCGTTCAACACGGTTGTCACCAATGTGCCCGGACCGCCGGTTCCGATTTATTCGGCTGGTGCCCGGATGGAATCGATGGCGCTTTCGCTCATTTGTCTAACCGATGGGCTGGGCCTTGCGCACGTGGTTCAAAGTTATGTCGATGAAGCGTATATAAGCTTCACCGCCTGCCGCGATATCATGCCCGATCCTGAGTTTTACTCAGAATGCCTGCAGGAAAGTTTCGACGAAATGCTGGCTGTGGCGAAAGCTGCAGGCGCGCCTGCTGGCAAAGCGCCCGCACAAAAACCGCCCGCCCGAAAACCAGCAGCGAAAAAGCCTGCTGCAAGGAAACCCGCAGCCAAATCCGCTGCGAAGAAACCGGCAGCTCGTAAACCTGCAAAACGCAAACCTACGACCACTATGAAACGAAAAACAAAACCTGAATAAGCCTGATTAAACCCATATAATCTTTGCAAAAAGCCTGCCGCAAGAGCGGGTCGCATAAGCCTTCAAGGGCCTCTGAGGAGAAAAGCAAAATGGCAAGCATCCCGTTCACACAGCAGCCTGATTACAAGGCCTCGCCGCCCAACCGTTTCTGGACGCTGAGCGAAGGGCGCGCCATGTTTGAGCTGGGCCTGTTTTACGCCAGCCGCCCCATGCTGACCACTTTGCCAAAAGGTGATGGCCATGCGGTGATGTGCCTGCCCGGATTTATGGCATCGAACAGTTCCACCATGCCTATGCGCAGCCTGTTAAAAGAGCTGGGATATGACGCGCATGGCTGGGACGCAGGCCGCAATATCCGCGTTGACAACGCTCTGGTTGCACAGCTCGAAAGCCAGCTGAAACGCCTTTACAAAACATCAGGCCGCAAAGTGTCGATCATCGGGTGGAGCCTTGGCGGTGTGCTCGCACGGGAAATTGCCAAACTGCATCCTGATATGGTGCGCAGCGTCATCACTTTGGGCAGCCCCATTTCCTCAGATCGCAATCACACCCATGCGCGCGCTTTGTTTGAGCGGCTGAACGGCAAAGAACCCGAAGCGATGCGCGATGGCCGGTTTGACGATCTGGAAACCGCCCCGCCGCTGCCCACGACATCGATTTACACCAAAACAGATGGCATTGTGCATTGGCATGCGAGCCTTCAGGCCGAAGGCGCACATCCGACCGAGAATATCGAGGTTCATGCCAGCCATTGCGGCATGGGTGTAAATCCATCGGTGATGGTCGCTCTGGCGGATCGGCTGGCGCAGGCCGAAGGGGATTGGAAACCCTTCGCGCCGACATTCAACCAAAGCTGGATGTTCCCGCGTTCAAAACTGCACTGACAGCGGTGAGCAATCGCTAAGGTGAGTTTTGTTGGGTGCGCTCAGGCACCCGACTGACCTTGGCCGGGCGTTTTTGTTGGGTGCAGATCAGGCATCCGCCTGATCCTTGGCCGGACCGCCCCGAGTTTTTGTTAGGTGCGCCTTTGACATCCGCCAAAGGCTTGCCGGGCCGCCCCGCCTCCCCGCCCGTCCACCATATCCTAATGGAACCATTGGTGGACGGGCGGGGAGGCGGGGCGGTCCGGCTGTGAGCGCACGCGAACAAAAGACAAAAAAAGCGCGCCAGCGAACACAGACAAAAACACCCTCAAAACAGCTTGCGAATATCCACGCCCACAAACCGTCCGGTCGGATCAATAACAAAGGGCTGATAATTGATCGGCGTTGCGCCGCTTTCATCGGTCACCTGCCGGCGGGCATCAAAGATGTTATCCGCACGAAAAGACAGCCGCAGGTTTTTCAATGCCCCCTCATCACGCCCAAGAAACTGGCCCAAATTGGTGAACAATCGCAGATCGAATGTCGCCAGGTCATCAAAGATCAGGTCAGAACTGCCCGGCAAGCCGCTTCCGTTTAACCGGGTGCTGCCGGTATAGCGCGCAGACACACGCGCACCGATGCCATTGCCGAACATTCCGCCTTCCAATCGGCTTGTGTGACGGGGAAAACCAAAGGCTCCGGTCGCATCGCCGTCCAGTTGGTCAAGCAGGTCGAGCCCCGGCGCAATCAGAATGTCGTTTTGCAGTTCAATCGTGTGCGTCAGGCTGGCAAAATAACGCCATCCGCGCCGCTCGCCGCCGCGCCTGCCCAAAGCGGCACCGATCAGGCTACCGCCGCCTCTGCCAGAGCCAGCGCCAGCGCCTTGGCGCGCTTTGGGCCGGCCTGCGCCCTCGCTTTCTGCGCTCCCACTTCCACGCCTGCCGCGCATTTGCGCCAGGTCCATGCTGCATATTCTTTCGCGGATCATGCCGATCCGTTCAGGCGTGATTGCCCCGCTATCATCGCGTGCCCGCTCGAGCATTCCTTGCAATCGCTGCGGGTTAAATCCGGGCAATTCGCCGGAGACGTCTTCTCCTGCCTCGACCCGAGCGATCAAGCGGGCGAGGAATTGCACGCCATCATCCGCGCACACCTTTGTGCGAAACGCCATGAAAGCAGCGCGGCGATCATCGGAAGGCGCGCCCGGTGCCGCAGATGGAACACCGCCGCCAGCGGTCCGCTCAGGCGGGCCGCCCTGTCTTCCGCTAGCGCCTCGTCCTCCGCTCCCGGCCCCGCCTCCTCTTGATGAGCCGCCAAAAGTGCCGCGCGTCAGCAGATTGAATTGCAACCGGTCCGCCCGTGTCTGCGCAAAAGTCACAAGGCGTTGATCCACCGCCGTTAGAACGCCTGCGGCATCGCGCGTGACACGGGCGGGGAAAGCGGCCTCAATTTCCGGCGTGATCTGCGGAAAAGCGCTTGTGACATTGCGTGATCGGTTGCGGATATATTCGGCTGTAAAACTTGTATTTTCCCAAAATGGAAATTCCCATGTCGCGGCAAATTTCCAATCACTTTGCGTTTCTGCCAGCAGGCCGGGATTGCCCCCGCTTGTCACACTGGCAAGCACCGTTTCGCCATTGGTGAAATCGAACACTGGCGCATTGAAAACCGTGATCGTGGGGCTGCCAAGCGCGGAAAGGCCCGGTGCCACTTCGCGTACGATATAGGTCGCTGACAGGTTTAGCGCATCGGTCACTTTCCAATTCAGGCCGATGGTGTAATCGCCCAAAGTGCCAAAATCGGACAAATGGTCGAGCCCGATCTGCGCGTTCAAAGTGAAGCTTCCCAACCCGTCGGCAAAGCCCCGGCGCGTGCTCGTGATCGGGACCGTGATATTTGCCCCTGTCGTCACCACTCCGCGTGTGAGGTCGGCTGTTTGCAAAGTGCGCGTGTCCGATGTGGTTAGGTTCGTCCAGCTGTATCCGGCATCGAAAGTCACCAGCAATTCGCCGCCCGGCAAATCAGCAAGCGGGCCGCGCAAAGTGGTCAGCGTTTCGCCGGCCAAAGTGCGCGAGCGTGCGATATCAAACCCGTTATCGGCATTGACAGGCAATGGCGCATCCAGCGCGATCAGCCCCGCACTCGCCCGCAAAGCGAGATCGCTAGTGTCGAACAAGCGGTCAATTTCGGTCTCGCTTTCGGTCAGCGATCCATCAAATGTGGCGGTGAACTGAAAGGCGTTGATGCGCTTCGTTAAAGATCCTGAGCCAAAGACCGCATCGGTTGCCGTTCGCCGCTCCAGCGGGCTGTCTTGGCCGAAAGTGCGGATGACGCTGATGCCGGCGGCATCGGTCAAGGTAACGAAATTCAGCCCCGACAGGCTGCGCGTATCATTGCGGTCGTAATTTACATTAGCGGTAAGCGTGGTGCCAGTTGCAATCACTGCTTTGGCCCAGCTGATATTTGCCTCAAGCGAGCGCGCATCGCTGATCAGGCTGCGGAACTGCGCGGGGTCAGGATCGCTCGCCAGATCTGGGATGGAGCCCTCTGTCTGAATGACATCGCGCTCGCTTTCGGTCAAAAGCGAGGTGTCGTTGGCTTCCAGATTGATATTGAACCGGCCCTCAGGCGATATGCGCAGATATCCCAGTTCCTGCTCGTTCACGAAATACCCGCCGCGCGATGGCCCTTCAAACTCCAATTCCACCTCGCGGCTGGCGAAATTGTCTTTGAGGATCAGATTGATGACCCGGCGATCAGGCGCAAAGCCAAACCTTTGCGCAACCTCTTCGGGGAAGACTTCCACCCGCTCCAGCGCTTCGGTGGGATAGGCGGCGAGCTGGCGAAACGAGCCTACCCTGATACCATTGACCAGGATAACAGGCCGCCCGCCCCCGCCGCGCCCTCTGGCAGAGCCCGATTGGGCCGTGATTTGCGCGATGAGATCGGTGATGGAGGAGACACCCTCGGCAGCGACATCGTCTTCATCGAGCACTTGCAAAGGGGCCTGTTCGACATCCAATTGCCCGCGCAATCTTTGCCCCTCAACAATGATCTCACGGTCGTCATCGCCTGCCCCGCGAGCGCCACCATCCTGCGACAAGGCTGGTGCCGAAATGACACCGCCAAGACACACGCTAGCCAAAAGAAACGGCCGAAAAGCTGCGCTGCAAGCGAGAGGAGAGGTCATAAAGAGCCCTTTTGAGCATTCCCGATAAAAGGACAAGCGGTTGAATTGTATCGCTTTGCACCCATATTAATGAAAACAAGGGCAAGCTGCGACAATGCGGCGCGCGCAGGTCCGCCACACAGGCACCAACGCACAAGGCTTCCCTTTTGTTCATCCGCTCGTTAAAGCGCGCCTCCTGAACACCCGATTTCACTCGAAAGCCGACACAAAGGACATCCATGGCCAAAGAAGAACTCCTCGAAATGCGCGGGCGCGTTGTTGAACTGTTGCCCAATGCGATGTTCCGGGTTGAGCTTGAAAACGGCCATGAAGTGCTGGGCCACACCGCAGGCAAAATGCGCAAGAACCGCATTCGCGTGCTGGTCGGCGATGAAGTGCTGTGCGAGCTGACCCCGTATGACCTTACCAAGGCACGGATCACGTACCGCTTTATGCCGGGCCGCGGCGGCCCCGGTCAGGGCCCCGGCCCCGCATAATAGTCCAAGGGCGAGGCCGATGGGTTCCCCTAATTTGACATTACCGCATCTGACATTGGCGTCTGCATCACCCCGGCGGCTCGAGCTGCTGGGAAGGCTAGGCATTGCACCTGATGGCGTGGTTCCTGCCGACATTGATGAGACCCCGCATCTGCGCGAGCTGCCAAAAGATTACGCCGCGCGCATGGGCCGCGAAAAGGCGGTTGCGGTGGAGGCAGCCGGGTTTGTGCTGGCCGGTGACACTGTGGTCGCATGCGGGCGGCGGATCCTGCCAAAAACCGAGGATGAGGCCGAAGCGCGTGCTTGCCTTGAGCTGCTATCCGGGCGGCGGCACACGGTCTATTCCAGCATTGCCCTGCGCGCGCCCGATGGCAGCGTGAAAGAGCGATTGTCTGAAAATGTCGTGCTTTTCAAAAGCCTGAGCCTTGAGGAAATCGAGCACTATCTCGCCAGCGAAGAATGGCGCGGCAAAGCGGGCGGATACGCGATACAAGGCGCGGCCGAAGGCTTGATCCAGTGGATCAGGGGCAGCCATTCCAGCATTATGGGGCTGCCTTTGTACGAAACGCGCGCTTTGCTGAAATCGGCAGGGTTCGCCATTGGCTAGGCCCGATGCCCGGTGGCTAGTCGAACGCGGCATCGGCGAAAGGCGCGCGCTGCTGGTCAAGGGCGAACAGGTTCTGGGCGCGCGGTTGATCTGGCCGGGGGCTTTGCGTGCAGGCGATCAGGTTACAGCGCGGCTTATCGCAAAAACCAAAGGCGCGCGGCGCGGCACTGCCAAAACCGAAAACGGCACCCAGATATTGGTCGATCACTTACCGAGCGATGTGACCGAAGGCGCCGTAGTCAATGTGCGCATAACCCGCGCTGCAATCACCGAGCGAGGTCGGTTCAAACTGGCGCAAGGGCGCGCTGCGCGCACGGAAATGTCTCAAAATGGGACAAGCTTGTCTCAAAATGACACAAATTCCGGATTTGATGAGGCAAATGGAAAGCCCGTCGCCCGCTTCCCAGCCGGATTGTGGGAGGATGTGTGGCACGCAGCCTCGTCCGCCACCCTTGAATTTTCCGGCGGGCAGATCATCATCAGCCCCACCCCTGCGATGACTTTGGTGGATATTGACGGCGACATGGCCCCGCGCGAATTGGCGCTCGCAGCCATTCCCGCCATAGCTCGCGCGACCGCGTGGTTTGAGATTGGCGGGAATATCGGAATTGATTTCCCCACTCTCACCGCCAAAGCAGACCGCCGCGCCGTCGATGATGCGCTCGCCGCAGCGCTTTCCGATTGGCCGCATGAACGCACCGCAATGAACGGATTTGGCTTTGTCCAGATTGTTGCGCGGCTAACAGGCCCCTCGCTTCTCCACCTGTTCGCCGCTTCTCGCACGGGCCTGTGCGCACGGTACGCGATGAGAGTGGCCGAGCATGCACAGGGGACAGGGCCAATCCTGCTTGTGCGGATTCACCCCGCTCTTAAAGCCAAATTGAAACCAGACTGGCTGGAGGAACTTTCCCGGCGCACGGGCAAGCAATTGCGGATTGAAACCGATCCAGGCCTTGCCCTTGAGGCGCCGCAGGCCCAAATTGTGGGTGTATGAAGACCGCTCCCAAATTTTGCTCCTTTTGCAAATCAAAACCGCGCAGCGCTGAATTCAAAGCGTTCTGCTCAGCGCGCTGCCGTGACCGCGATCTCGCCAAGTGGTTTGGCGATGGATATGCTGTGCCCGGACCGCCCGTTGACCCGGCTGAAATCGCTGCGCGAGGGATCGATAGCGATGCGAAAGACGAGTTTTGAACAGGTCAATTGCGACATGGCGCAGGATACTTGCAAAAACAGGCCCTAAAACCTCTTGCCAAGCGCCGCGCGCCGCGTCATAGCGCCGCCTTCATTTGCTCGCCGTTAAAGCTTGTCCGATAAAGGCCACAGCAACAACGTCGCCGCAGCGAATGCCCGGGTAGCTCAGGGGTAGAGCAGCGGATTGAAAATCCGCGTGTCGGTGGTTCAAATCCGCCCCCGGGCACCATTCGTATGATAAAGGGTTTTGTGCATGTCGCGTCGCCGTCAGATCTACGAAGGCAAAGCCAAAATCCTGTATGAAGGGCCGGAACCCGGCACGATCATCCAGTACTTCAAGGATGATGCGACCGCCTTTAACGCCGAAAAACAGGGCACAATCAACGGCAAAGGCGTCATCAACAATCGCATCAGCGAACACGTCTTTACGCGCCTTTCGCATATCGGCATCCCCACCCACTTTATCCGCCGCCTCAATATGCGCGAGCAATTGGTGCGGCAGGTCGAAATTGTCCCGATCGAAGTGGTGGTGCGCAATGTGGCGGCTGGTTCGATCAGCAAACGGCTGGGCATCGAAGAAGGCGAACCGCTGCCTCACACCTTGATCGAATATTACTACAAGGACGATTCGCTTGGCGATCCGCTGATTGCAGAAGAACACATCGCCTGTTTCAACTGGGCCAGCCACGAGGAAATGCAGGACATTTCTTCCATGGCGATCCGTATCAATGATTTCATGTGCGGAATGTTTGCCGCGATTGATATCCGGCTGGTTGATTTCAAACTCGAATTTGGACGGCTGTTCGATGGCGATTTCAGCCGGGTTATTCTCGCCGATGAAATCAGCCCGGATGGCTGCCGTTTGTGGGATATGAATTCGGGCGAAAAGCTCGACAAGGATCGTTTCCGCCGTGATCTCGGCGGCGAAGAGGAAGCGTACCGCGAAGTGGCCCGCCGCCTTGGCCTCCTGCAAAATGAGGACAATGGCCCCGGCGAAGTGCTCGACTTGTCGAGCCACCGATCCCGCCTGCGCGGAATGCCGCCTGCAAAGAAATAAGGGTTTTGGGATTGGTTCTGTACCAAGCCACCCGCGCCCTCCCAAAAAACGTAGAAATAAGCTGACAGTCAGGTTTGACCCGCTAGTCTCCCCTCATCTTAAAGGTTTGGAGAGACCACCGCTTTGAAAATTCCGATGTCGCGCGCGATTTCCTGCGCCCTTTTGCTTGCCCTTACCAACTTTGCTTTAACGCACACACTGGCGGCGCAGGACGTCGCAGATGCGGCGGCGCCATCAGAGGCGAGCGAGCCTGTCTGGCCGTTTGAGACGAGCGACATTCCGGTCGATCCCGATTATGTTTACGGCCAGCTTGATAACGGCATGCGCTTTATCCTGCGGCAAAACGCCACACCCGAAGGCACCGCGCTGGTACGGATGCGGATATCGTCCGGGTCGCTGGAAGAAACCGCGTCCGAACGCGGATTGTCGCATTATCTGGAACATATGGCGTTTAACGGGTCGACCAACATCCCCGAAGGCGAAATGATCAAGCTGCTCGAACGCGAAGGGCTGCAATTTGGCGCGGACACCAATGCGTCAACCGGGCTTGAGGCGATCACTTACATGCTCAACCTGCCTCGCAATGAGGAAAAGCTGCTCGATACAGCACTCATGTTGATGCGCGAGACGGCCAGCGAGCTGACCATTGCGCCTGATGCGGTGGAGCGCGAGCGCGGCGTTATTCTGGCTGAACGGCGCGATAGGCGCGGGTTCCAACAGCGCGCTGCCGAGGATTCCATGGCCTTTACCGCGCCTGATGCGCGGTTCCGCGACCGGCTGCCTATTGGCGATCTATCGGTGCTCGAAAATGCGACCGCTGCGCAACTGCGCGCCTTGTATGAGCGCACATATACGCCTCACAACACGGTGCTTATCGTCATTGGCGATTATCCGACCGAAATGATGAAAGCCAAGCTGCGCGAACGGTTTGCCGATTGGCAAGGCCCGCCTGCCCCGCCCCAGCCCATCAGCGGCCCTATCGATCCCGCGCGCGGGATCGAGGCTGATATCTATATCGACCCGGCTTTGTCGGAAAGCGTATCAATCTTTGCCTTGGCCCCGTGGCGCAATGAACCCGACACGCAGGCAAACCGCGACCAGCGTATGCACAGATCCATCGCCTATGCCATTATCAATCGCCGCCTTACCCGGCTGGCGCGCGGCGATGATGCGCCCTTTCGCGCGGCCAGCTTTGCCAGCAGTGACGTGTTCGAAGATGCGCGCAGCACCGGGATAGGCATTTCCAGCGTTGATGGCGAATGGGAGAAAGGCCTGCTTGCCGCCGTGCGCGAAGTGAACCAGGCGCTTACCTATGGCTTTACCCAGGCCGAAGTGGACGAACAGCTCGCCAATCGGCGCACTGCTGCCGAAAACGCAGTCAAATCAGCCGACACCCGCAGCAATGCCGCTTTTGCTGGAAGCGCGCTGCGCGTCGTGGGCGATGATGTGGTGACGACAACGCCCGCATACAGGCTCGCGCAATTTGAACGGCTTGCACCCGCGATCACGCCGCAATCAGTCTATGCCGCATTGCTGGCTGATGCCGCTGATCTGTCTGACCCGCTGATCCGGTTTCAAGGCCGCACCGCGCCCGAAGGCGGCGAGGACGCGCTGCGCAGTGCATTCAATGCCGCCATGGCGCTGCCAATTGCCCCGCCCAAAGACACCGGCACGGCAGAATTTGCTTACACCGATTTCGGCAAAGCGAGCGCAATCGTGGCGGACAGCGCCGAAGAGCGGCTTGGCATTCGCAAGATCCGGTTTGCCAACAATGTGCGGCTGAACCTTAAACAGACCGATATTCGCGAAGATCGCATATCGGTGCTGACGGTGGTGGATGGCGGGAGCCTGCTCGATACCAAGGACGATCCGCTAAAGACTTTCCTCACAAGCTCGCTTGCCGCGGGCGGTTTGGGCCAGCACAGCCGCGATGAATTATCGACCATTCTGGCAGGCCGATCCGTTGGCAGCAATATCAGCGCAACCGGCAATGGCTTTGCCTTAAGCGGCGGGACCACACCGCGCGATCTTGAACTGCAATTGCAGCTGATCACCGCCATGCTGACCGATCCGGGCTACCGCCCCGAAGCCGTCACCCGGTTCCGCAAGGGGATCGACAATTTCTACGAAACGCTAACCTCAACACCGGGCAGAGCCTACAGCACCGCAATTGGCGGGATTGTATCGGATGCTGATCCGCGCTTTGCGCTGCCTGCAAAGGAGGCGTATTACGCGATTGATTTTGAACAATTGCGCGCAGCGATTGGCGACAGACTGGCCAATGGCGCGATTGAAGTTTCGATTGTTGGCGATTTGGATGAGGACGCAGTCATCGCAGCGGTCGCCAAAACACTTGGCACTTTGCCCCAGCGAGAGGCGGAGTTTCTGCCCCGCGAGGAAGCCCGCATTCGCACTTTCACCGCCGACAGAACGCCGCGCACACTTACCCATCAGGGCGAAGCGGATCAGGCTTTGCTGCGCATGGTGTGGCCCACAACCGATGATAGCGATCTGGCTGAAACGGTGCGCCTCAGCCTGCTGGCAAGCGTGGTGCGGATCGAGCTTCAGGAACGTCTGCGCGAAGAATTGGGCCAGGCCTATTCTCCCACGGCCGGCAGCAGCCCCAGCCGGGTCTATCGCGGTTACGGCACATTTGCGCTCGGCTCTTCGCTGGAAGCCGCCAATATCGATGCGGCGCGCGCGGCGATTGGCGCATTGCTCACCGATCTGCGCAGCGCTCCGATTGATCCTGACACGCTTGAGCGCGCGCGCAAGCCGGTCAAAGAACGCTATGACAACGCATTGAAAAGCCTTGGCGGATGGATGGGGCTCGCGCGCTTTGCACAAAGCCAGCCGGAGCGGATCGAGCGATACTTCGATTACCCGCAAGTGCTCGATGCGATCACTCCGGGTGATATTCAGGCGATGGCGGTCAAATATCTGGCACCTGATGACGCGCTCGAAGTGGTGGTCTTGCCTCAGAAAGCTCAGGACAAATAGGCATTGGCAATTGCGTAAGGGTGCAGGCGGGTTATATCGCACGCAGCAATCCAACGCTCAGCAGGAGCCGCTTCTTATGAAAGCCCGCATCATCGTATCGTTAAAGCCCGGCGTTCTCGATCCGCAGGGGCGCGCGGTGCACCATTCGCTCGATGGGCTTGGCTTTGAAGGCGTAAACGATGTGCGCATTGGCCGGGTGATCGAACTCGATGTGGCAGACGGCACCAGCGATGAGACGATCAAGGCAATGTGCGAAAAGCTGCTCGCCAACACAGTGATCGAAGATTACGCGATTGAACGCATCGCCAGCCAAGCAGCAGAGCCCGCCTGATGAGCTTTACTGCAGGCGTTATCACGTTTCCCGGCTCCAATTGCGACCGCGATATGGCGGTGGCACTGGAAGATGTAACCGGCAAACCGGCTGTGCGCATCTGGCATGGGGATGCGGACCTTCCCAGCGGCCTTGATTTCCTCGCTCTGCCCGGCGGGTTTTCCTATGGCGATTACCTGCGCTCTGGCGCGATGGCGGCCAAAAGCCCGATCATGCGCGCGGTTGTGGCCGCAGCACAAAAAGGGCTGCCCGTTCTGGGCGTGTGCAATGGATTTCAGGTGCTCACAGAGGCGGGATTGCTGCCCGGCGCGCTGATGCGCAATGCGGGCCAGACATTCATCTGCCGAACGGTCCCTTTGCATGTCGCCAACACCTCATCACTTTACACTCGCGGTTTTGCCGATGGCGAGGTTTTGAACATCCCCGTTGCCCATCACGATGGCAACTACTTTGCCGATGATGCGACGCTGGATCAGTTAGAGGCGGAAGGGCGCATTGCCTTTCGCTATGACGAAGCTGTCAATGGATCACAGCGCGATATTGCAGGCGTATTGAGCGCCAATGGCCGGGTGCTGGGCATGATGCCGCATCCCGAACGCGCAATCCGTGCTGCCGCGCACCCTTCGCTGGGCGGCACAGATGGCAGGCGGATGTTTGAAAATCTGCTTGGCAGTCTGGTTTCTGCGTAAATCAGCACGGCAGTAATGTGCCGCTGCGAACGGCCCGTTTTCGACCTGCTTACGCCCGGCGCTTCATTGATGCGGCGCCAAACAGGCGGCGCGCCTCCTCGTTTGACATGGGCCTGCCAAAATAGAACCCCTGGATTTTATCGCAGCCCAGATTGCGGATCAGATCCGCTTCCTCAACCGTTTCAACACCCTCGGCAGTGGTGGTCATGTCGAGGCTTTTTGCCATGGCGACCACCGCGTTGATAATCGCCAGACTTTCCGAGGCCCCTTGTGCGGCCCCCTGCACGAAAGTGCGGTCCACTTTGATCGTTGAAAAGCGCAGCTTGCGGATATAGCCGAGCGAGGAATAGCCCGTGCCAAAATCATCAAGCGCGATCGAGCACCCGAGCGCCATCGCCTGTTCCAAAGCGTTGCGCGCAACACTGGCATCGCGCACGAAAATGCTCTCAGTCACTTCGATCTCAAGCCGGTCAGGCCGCAGCCCACTTTGCGAAAGCGCCTGCACAACATCGGCGTGGAAATCGGGTTCAAGCAATTGTTCAGGCGATACGTTGACATTCACCTTGATATGATCGGGCCAGCTCATCGCTTCCTGGCAGGCCTGAAACAGCACCCATTTGCCAATCGGCACAATCAGCCGTGTATCTTCGGCAAGCGGGATAAACTTGCCCGGACTGACAAAGCCATGATCGCGGCTGTTCCAGCGGGCCAAAGCTTCGAAACTGACGATATTCTCGCTGCGCGCATCGACCACGGGCTGGTAATGCAGCACAAATTCATCGCGCGCCATGGCGGACCTGAGCGCAACTTCTAACTGGCGGCGTTCTTCGGCAGAGGCATGCAGTTCCTGTTCAAACGCGCAATGTTCGCCCCCGCCCACATCCTTGGCACGGTACAGTGCAAGGTCGGCATTGCGCATCAATTCCTCAACGCTTTTGCCATCACGCGGGCCAACGGCTGACCCGACACTCGCCCCGACATACAAGGTGTGCTGTTCAACCTGATAGGGTTCGGACAAAGCTTCGATGATCTTGTTCGCCATCGCCTTTACAGTGCCCTGCTCGCTCGCATCTTTGATCACGATGGCAAATTCATCGCCGCCCAGCCGGCCGCACATCTGGCCATCGCCCATCAGCTTTTCGAGCCGCGCAGAAACCTGTGCGAGCAATTTGTCGCCTGTCATATGGCCCAGCGAATCGTTCACCGCCTTGAATCGATCAAGGTCCACCATCATCAACGCACAGCGCGTGCGCCAGCGAGCGCTGTCATCAAGCGCATGGCCCAACGCTTCTGTCAGCTGCAACCGGTTAGGCAGGCTGGTCAGTGTGTCAAAACGCGCCAGATAAGCGATTTTCTCTGAGCTTTCGCGCGCCTCTGTCTTGTCCGAACCCACTCCGCGAAACCCGATAAAACGCCCGCGTTGATCGCGCATGGGCGTACCGGAAAGCTCCCACCAACGCTCTTGCCCCTTGATGGTGACTTTCACAAGCAGGTTGGAGAAGTTCTCCTGCCGGGTCAGACATTCGGCCAGTTCGCGAAGGCTTTTATCGTATTGGCCGCCGCTGACATGCTCACCCGCAATCAGATCAAGCAGGGGTTTGCCCTGCACCTCGCTCTGCTTTGCTCCCAGCGCAAAGGCAAAGCGCGGACTGACCGAACGCAGGCGGCGCGAGGGGTCAATTTCCCACAACCAGTCCGCTTCGTTTTCTTCAAATTCGCGCAGCAGCAGCGAGACGACTTCTTCTTTTTCCGCAATCACCCGCTCAGACAATCGCGCGGCAAGATAGGTTCGGCCAACATGCACTGTGCCCAGCATCGCCGCGATCAGGAACAAAATCGTGGCCCCCATCACCAGCCACAATCCGTTCATCGCCAATTGCGCAATGCTGGCCAGTCCCACGGTCATGCCAAGGATAAGAATGCTGATCGGCGCAGCGGTGTAGAAAAACACTGAAGAGGCGATTAACAGCGCAATCAGCATCAGCAGCGCCGCCATATCCTCCATCGAACCATAGGGCGCAAATGTCATCACTGGCACAGCCCAGAATATTCCCGACAGGACAGCAAATTGCATCTGGCGGTTAAACTCGCCGGACGAAATCTTGCGCTTTTCGGTGTCAGCAAGGCCGCGGTCCAGCCGTGCGCTTTGGATGTTGATCAGCGCCATTGCCCCCATCCACACAAGGACAATGGCGGGCGGCACGCTATCTAGGTAAATGCGCGCCACAAACACGGCGAGCAGCGAATGCGCAAAAGCGCGCTGGAATGTCAGTTTGGCCAGGCCCGCATATTGCAAACCGCGCAGCTGCGCCCAATCCCTGTCCGCTTTATCGGAAAGGCCCAGAACCGCTTTCAAAGACAGGTTGCGCGGACGCGCTGCACCGGCGACCTTGTCCAAGGCCGGATCGGGTGTGTTTTGAATTGAGGAAGCCGGATCGTTCACACCGTGCGGCCTAACCAAAAAAGGTTAGCCGCGCGTAAAGCTTGAGCCCCTCACAAAGAGTTAATTCGCCTCTCCGCCAAAGGGCGCAAGGCGCGTGTCATTCCACTGTAACGGACTTCGCCAAATTGCGCGGCTGATCGACATCTGTGCCTTTCACAACCGCCACGTGATAGGCCAGCAATTGCACAGGGATCGCATAGACGAGCGGCGCGATGAGTGGATGGACAACGGGCATTTCGATTGTGGCAATGCAGCCATCGCCCGCCTCGCTGATGCCATCCTTGTCCGAAATCAGCACGACTTGGCCGCCGCGCGCGCGCACTTCTTCCATGTTGGAGACCGTTTTTTCAAACAATGGCCCCGAAGGCGCGATCACCACCACGGGAACCTCGTCATCAATCAGCGCGATGGGTCCGTGCTTCATTTCACCCGATGCGTAACCTTCGGCGTGTATATAACTGATTTCTTTGAGTTTTAACGCGCCTTCGAGCGCAAGCGGATAATCCGGCCCGCGTCCCAGATACAGCACATCGCGCGCCGGCGCGACCAGAGGCGCCATGGCGGCAATGTCTTCATCATGATCAAGCGCAGCATTGAGCGCAGCGGGCGCTTCGAGCAGGTGGCCGACAACTTCGATCTCTTCCTCGCGGCTCATCAGCCCTTTCTTGACCGCCATATGCGCCGCCAAAGCGGCGAGCACGGCAAGCTGGCAAGTAAACGCCTTAGTCGAGGCAACGCCGATTTCCGGGCCTGCATGGGTCGGCAGTAGCAAGTCTGCCTCGCGAGCCATAGAACTGGTGGGCACATTCACGACAACGCCGATGACCTGCCCATTTTCCTTGCAATGGCGCAGCGCCGCCAGCGTGTCTGCTGTCTCCCCGCTTTGGGAGATGAACAGCGCGAGCCCACCGTCTTCGAGCACCGGATCGCGGTATCGAAATTCGGACGCGACATCGATGTCGACAGGCACGCGGGCAAAATGTTCAAACCAGTATTTCGCCACCATTCCAGCGTAATAAGATGTCCCGCACGCAACAATTGTCAGGCGGCGAATGGCTGACAGATCAATGTCGAACTGAGGCAAAGCGACAGAATTGTCATCACGGCGCAGATACGATCCCAGGGTTTGGGCCACCACAGTGGGCTGCTCAAAGATCTCCTTCTGCATGAAGTGGCGATAATTGCCTTTCTCCACCGCAGCCGCTGATGCACCCGACGCCTGTATCTCGCGCGTGACGGGCGTGTTCTCATCATCATAAACCTGCGCGCCATCGCGGCGCACGACGACCCAGTCGCCTTCTTCAAGATAAGTGATGCGCTGCGTCAGCGGAGCAAGCGCCAGGGCATCGGAGCCCAGATACATCTCGGCATCATCGCCTGCCGGGCCATATCCCACGACCAGTGGCGACCCGAGCCGCGCACCGATCAACAGATCAGGATGCTGACGAAACGCAATCGCCAGCGCAAACGCACCGCGCAGGCGCGGCAGCACGTCCTTGACCGCAGCGATGGGATCCAGTCCCGCCTCAATCCGGTGCGAGACCATATGCGCGACCACTTCGCTGTCGGTTTCGCTTTCAAAGGTGCGCCCTTGCGCGGCCAGCTCTGCGCGCAATTCTTTGAAGTTTTCGATGATGCCATTGTGCACAATCGCAACCTCATCGGTCGCGTGCGGGTGCGCATTGGATGCCGTCGGCGCGCCGTGTGTCGCCCAGCGCGTGTGAGCAATACCCACGGTGCCAGGCGCAGGTTCGTTATCCAATACGCCTACGAGGTTGAGCAGTTTCCCCTCTGCCCGGCGGCGCACCAATTGGCCATCATGCAAAGTGCAAACGCCAGAACTGTCATAGCCGCGATATTCCATCCGGCGCAGGCCATCGACCAGCCGATCTGCAACCGCTTCACCGCCAACAATTCCGATAATGCCGCACATAAATCGTCAAACCCCTTAATTTCCGCCTATAACTGGCACCCTGAACTGGCCCCCGCCCTGATCAAAGCCCCTAGGCATTAGTCATGAACATTGCCTTGCCAAAGGTGCCCATCTGCCAGCCAAGCGTCTAACCGCTATCTTTTGATCGGCAAGCTCTCGTTTGGTGCAATCTGCTTTGGGGGGCTCGCATTACCCCCATCGCGCCACAGATACAGGCCCGCTGCAATGATGATCGCAGCGCCTACGAGCGTGTAGAGATCAGGAATGTCATCAAACACCAGCCAGCCTGCCACAATCGCGATCAACATTTGCACATAGATGGCAGGTGCAATCGCCCCTGGTCCCGCTTTTGCAGCGCCGATATAGGCAAGCCAATGCGCGGTTGTCGCGGTGCAGGCAACAATCGTACAGCGCAGCACCACATCCCAGCTTGGCCAGGTAAAATCGAGCGCGGGAATGCCCGAATACTTCGCAGCCAGACTGCCTGCAATCAACCACGGAGCGCAGAAAACCGCGACAAACACCTGCATGGAAAGCCCGCTGCCCTGCCCTGCGCTTGCTTTGTTGGCGACCATCAATAACGAAAAAAACACCGCCGAAATCAGCGGCAGCAAAGCCGCCCAGCCAAGCTCTGCCAGACTGGGCCGCAGCACAATCGCCACCCCAATCAGCGCGACCAGCGACACGGCAAAAACCGAACGCCGCACGCGCTCTTTCAGCAGCCATCCACTCAGCGCCTGCGTCAACATCGGGGCGAGAAACGATATCGCCAAAGCTTCAGCCAGCGGCATGATGTAAATTGCTGAAAAGAAACACAGCGAAGCTGCCGCCAGACAAAATCCGCGCGCAATTTGCAGCCTCAAGTTTTGCGGAACAAACGCCGCTGCGCCCTCGCTTCGCCACAACCAGAAAGACAAAGCAATCGCGCCAATCGTAAATCTTAACGCCGCAACCGCATAAACCGGCCAGTCGCCGGCCATGCTTTTGACAACCGCATCGCCCAGCGCAAGCACAGCAAATCCGGTAAGCGCATACAGGAAACCTGCGCGGTCGGCCTGAATCATTGGACTGCGTTCGGTAATGAACGCTTGCAGACACAAGGAGCGCGCGATGCAGCACTGAAGATAGTCGGACGGATCATAGTTTACGCTTGTTTAACAGCCTCCTGTTACAGCCTTTGATTGGGCCTGATGCGCGCCCGCTGAGGAACTTTGAGCACATACATGTCCAAGCTGATTATCCAATTGCCGTGCCTGAATGAAGCCGAAGTGTTACCAGACACTCTGGCCAAATTGCCGCGCAGCCTGCCCGGTGTGGATGAAATTGAATTCCTGATTATTGACGATGGTTCGACCGATGACACAATCGGTGTCGCCCGCCGGTGGGGAGTAGAGCACATTATTCGGCACCGGCGCAATAGAGGCCTCGCCGAGGCGTTTCGTAGCGGCATCGACTATTGCTTGAACCAAGGCGCGGATATCATCGTAAATACTGATGCTGATGGGCAGTATGCTGGCGAAGATATCGCTCGCATTGTTGCGCCGATTGTATCGGGTGATGCTGATATCGTGCTGGGCGACCGGTCCGTTGCGGACAATGAGCATTTCTCGCCATTTAAACGGCTGTTACAGCGACTAGGCAGCTTTGTGGTGCGTACATTGTCGGCCACTGACATCGAAGATGCGGTCAGCGGGTTTCGCGCCATGACGCGCGATGCAGCCCAGCGCATCAATATCACAACCGAATTCAGTTACACCACAGACATGCTGATCCAGGCTGGGCGCAAACGGCTATCAATTAAATCTGTCCCCATCCGCACCAATGCCGCGACGCGCCCGTCCCGATTGTTCAAGTCAATTCCTCGCTTTATCATGTCGACGGGCGTTACGATTGTGCGCGCTTACACGACATTCAATGCGATGCGGGTGTTCCTTGCCATCGGGGCATTGCTAAGTGCTTTTGGTCTTATCCCGATTGCGCGGTTCCTGTGGTTTGTGGCGAACGGCGATGGCGCTGGCCATGTCCAATCTTTGATCCTTGGCGCGGCGTTGCTGATTGTCGGAGTGCTTGTAGCGGTTCTTGGCGTTTTAGCCGATCTGATCGCGACCAATCGCAAGCTGCTTGAGGCCAATATGCTAAAGCTTCGCCGGGTTGAGGAAAAGCTTGATGCCGCCGAAATAGTCGCCAGATCACATGCTGAAGCAGTCAAAGGTGAACGACCTACGGTTGCACGCGATCCCCTTAGGAAATCGGCGTGACCACGCTGGCATCGCCGCGCAATCCGGGGCTCAAAAATCTGGGTCTTTCGGTTCACGGCGTGCTGTTTGCAGTCGGGGTTTGTCTATGCGCCTTGCAATTTCATCTGATTTTGACCCGGTCGATCAGCTGGGATGAATATCATTTTATTCGACAGGTTTACGATTATCTGCGTGGCGATCTGACCACTCCGCTCAACACCATTCACGTGCGCTTTTTTGCCTGGCTTCCACGTATCGACGGAACGACGGTCGATCAGATTGTCGCAGGCCGACTGGTGATGTTTGCAGCAATGATCTGGACCAGCGCTATGATTGTGGTGACGGCAAAGCGTTTTGCGGCGCACAGTACCGCAATTATCTGCGCGCTCGCTTATCTCTCATTCAGCTATGTTTTGCAGCACGGGTCAGCTTTCCGTGTCGATCCGCTTGCAGCCAGCTTTTGCATGACCGCACTTGCGCTTTTGGCAAGAGCCCGCCTTTCGCCTTCGGCCGTGATAGCGGCAGCCATAGCGCTTGCGCTTGCCTTTAGCGTTACGATCAAGATTGTTTTGTGGGCACCCGCTTTCATGGGTATGGCTTGGCTGCGCTGGTCAGATGCTAATTTTACGTTCAAAGCGGCTGTTTCGATCGCCGCGGTTCCGACAATCGCCATAGCTCTCGCGACCCCGATCTATTTTTGGCACAGCGCCAATCTGGCAGGGCTTGATGAAACTGCTCAGATGCTCGGCAATTCTGGGGCCACTATGTTTGGCCTTAAGTTTCGCGTGAATTACGTCTCAACCGGCCTGCTGTTGTCACTTCCCTTTGCGATACTATTGGGCGTCGCGGTGTATGCGGCAATCCGTGGTCAAAGCTATCTGAACGCTGAGCGTTGGGCGTTTGCAGGTTTGCTTGCGCCGATCTCGACGCTTGTTTTTTACACAAATGCTTTTCCCTATTATTATGCTTTTATGTTGCCGCCCGTATGCGCCGGGCTTGCCGCTGGACTGCCGCTGGTATGTGCGCGGTACAATCATGGCCTTGTCGCTTTGGCATTGTTGGGTTCTGCTATCCTAGTCTGGGCAATGGACGATGCCAGCCGCCAACCCGAACAGCGCGCCATTGAAGCCGCTGTGGATGGTATCTTCACCGACCGCATCGCCTATTTTGATTTTCCCGGTTTTCTCCCGCGCCACGATAAAGCCAACTTCTTCATGACCACTTGGGGGATGCGCAATTACAAAGCAAACGGCGAGCCTGCTTTTGCAGATGCCATGGCTAAGCGGCCGGTGCCGATGCTGTTGACCGTAGAGCCGCCCTACAACCCCTATTTGCTCGCCTCTATGGAAGGCGGGGAGCGCCAAAGCGCATTCCTGCCCGCCGATCTGGCAGCCCTGCAAGAGACTTATCGGCACTTTTGGGGACCAGTTTACCTTGCAGGCACATCCATTGACGCTGGCGAGACTTTCGCTTGGACTTTGCGTGTGCCTGGCAAATACACGGTCGAGGGATCGCTGAGCATTGACGGCGTGCTTTATGCCGATGGCGATACCGTGAGTCTTAATCGCGGCCGCGTCATATTGACCGCTTCTACAGAAAACGCTGCTGGCCTTCTGTTTGGTGAGAACCTAACCCCTCCCAATGCCTCTGCACCTACGCGGCCCTATTGGACTGACTTTTAGGTTTTGACCATCCCGTCATGAACATGCACACGCCCCATCAATCTATCCAGTCAGGATCAGATAGCGCTAATGAAACAGAGCTGCTGCCGGCTTGTGTGAGCGGTCTGAGTAGGTGTAAAAACCTGACATTGCTTGATAAACGAGCGCCGCCTGATGTACGCCCCCAAACGCGCGTGTATTGGCTGGGTTTGTGATGATCGTTGTTGACGACATGATCGGCGCGATCCGCGAGCATGCGGCTCCTTTGCGTTCGTGGAAAGAACGCAGGGGAAAGCTCATTTTGTGGCTGGCCATCGCCCTTTTCGTTGTTGGCACTTTTTCTTCGCTCGTGATGCTGGATATCGCGTGGAGCCAATCCGGACTTATCGCGATGGCGATCCTTACTGCGGTAATGGGGGTCGTCATGCTGGTCTACAGCGCGGTCTCCTTGGTTCTTATGGCGCGCGGAAGCGGAGGGGATATATCCTTCGGCGCTGCGATGCGCGCCAGTTCGCGCGCCCAGATGGCCGAAGCGCTGCCGCTTCCAGGCGGCGCAATTGTGCGCACTATGGCCTTGGTTGAGGCTGGCGTTTCAATTACGAACAGCGTAACTCTTGTAATGGCTACCGCGCTTCTCTGGATTGCCTTGGCCAGCATCGCCTCGGGGGTCATTTTGCTTGCCCAATTGCCGGATGCAGGAGTGGTGCTTCTTGCTGGCGGTATCATTGTGACCATTGGCGCATTTGTTATAATTGCGATCAAGGGTACGATGTGGATCGCCGCTCTTACCCTTTTTCACCGGCTGGTCGGCATCGGCATTGCGGCGCTTCGCCTCTCGCTCGCTTTTGCAGTCATCAATTTTGTCGTGCAATTGCCGGAGGCGATGCCATACGCTCTGGCTGCTATTGCAGGCTCTGCCTCCTCTTTGGTACCTGGCGGTCTTGGAGTCAGCGAGGCTCTCGGTGCGCTGATGGCAAGCGCGATTGACGCCTCACCCCAATCAGCTTTCCTAGCCCTTGCCATCAACCGCGTCGCACAGTTCCTTGGCACGGCTTTGTTCGCTCCATTGGTTGAAGCCGTTACGCAGCCCACGTCGCTAAAAGAGAACGAGAATGACTGACAGCCTTGCACTTCACAGCGGCGATTACGTCGAACGCTATAACTCAAAACCGCTCGACAGGGTGCGCAATCTTGCAGAATTGATGGACCTGCCTAAAAAGGCGCGCCTTGCCGATTTTGCGTGTGGCAACGGTATGTTACTTCATGCGTTGGGTGATCGTGAAGGCACTTATGACGGTGTGGATTTCTCCCCTGACTTTATTGCCTCAGCCAATGAGTGGGCCGTTCGCGAAGGGCGCTCTAACTACCGTTTTCACTGCGACGACATCATCCGCTTTTGCAAAAAGAACTCCGCGGCTTTTGATGCGGCAACCACACTCGATTTTTCCGAACATGTGACCGATGATGATCTGATCCCGATCTATGCCGCAATCCGCGGCTCTTTGGTACAAGGCGGTAGTTTGTATCTGCACACGCCCAACCTCGATTTTATTCTAGAGCGAGCGAAAGATGCTGGGCTTATACGTCAGTTTGATGAGCATGTTGCGGTTAGAAACGGCAAGCAAACTGTCGAACTTTTGGTAAAAGCGGGTTTCCGTAGAGACGGAATCAGTCTCAAGCACATACCGCACTATAACATCCTAAAGTACCTTGACCCGTTGAGCCAAATGCCTTTGATCGGCAAATGGTGTCAGGCGCGTTTATGGATCGTTGCCCAGGTGTGATCGGTGACACAGTCCCAACTAGACGTTCTATTTATTACCCGCAAATGGGCGCCCGCTGTCGGAGGGATGGAAACCTGGTCGATTGAGATCAGCGACGCACTACGATCACTTACTGACATTGATGTGATTGCGTTGCCGGGGCAGCCCGATGGCAGTCCGCCCCGCGCAGCATCACTTTTAGGTTTTCCAATTAAGGTGATCAAGCGGTTGATCGCCCGTAAGAGCAAAGCGGACATCCTGCACTTGGGCGATATGGCGATCTGGCCAATCGCGATGCTGGGCGGCCACAAGGGCCGCGTGATCATCAGCGCGCACGGCACAGACGCATCTTATGCCCGGCGCAAGAATTTGCGCGGCCAGGTTTACCGCGCCTACCTTAAGCTGGGTGCATGGCTTCTTCGCACAGCGACTATCGCCGCGAATTCCGATGCCACCGCTCATGCGGTGCGTGAAACGGGATGGCACAAAGTGGACATTATCCCGCTCGCGACAACGATAAAGGGTCACGTTCAGGACACATTGCCTCAGCGAAATCTGCTGTTTGTAGGCCGGATTATACCATTAAAGGGGCTAAGTTGGTTTGTGGCCAATGTGCTTCCCCATATCGACCCAGATATCACGCTCCATGTCGCAGGGCCGCCAACCGATGCCGAAGAAGCTGCGGCGCTCAAACACCCTCGCGTAAAACACCTAGGGACGCTGTCAAAACCGGAACTGGCCGAGGCCTATCGCCGCGCGCTATGCGTGGTGGTTCCCAACATTGTACCGAACGATGGAACCTTCGAAGGCTATGGACTGGTCGCGACCGAGGCGGCGGCTGCGGGCGGCGTCGTGCTTGGTTCACGTTCGGGCGGTATCCCTGCTGCAATCCTTGATAACGAAACGGGGTTTCTTATTCGACCGGAAGACGCGGCAGCCTGGACACAGACTATCTCGACCATTTCAGGTTGGTCGTTAGAAAAGCGTCAGAGCTTTGTTTCATCATCTCTAAACAAAATTGACCAGTGCTTCCGCTGGAACATCGCCGCCCAAAGGACCATGGCCACGTATCAGAGCTCACTTCCTTTCAGCGAAATTTAGGGAAAAAATAAGGTTTCCGAATTATTCACCACATCTCGAAAGGCACTGTTCGGCTCGATTTGAACATGTCTCGATTTTGGATTGGTAGCCTTGGGGGCTAGGAATGAGCGCATTCGGGAAAAAAGGCGGCGGCGGGATGAAACCTGGCGGTCGTCCGGCATTTGGGGTTGCACGCCCGATGAAATCCGGCGGCGGACAGTCCGACGGCGGAGAGCAGTTTCCGCCGCTTCCAGGTGAAGAGGAAAAGCCCGAGGCTGAAAAAGCCAAAGCTGCGCCCTCCAAACCCTCCAAACCAACTTCCACCGCTGATGCGATGGACCGCCTTACCGAACGCATGAATGCAACCCATTCGGGTGAACATGAAGGCGGCGGTTTCGAAGCCAGCGTCCACAAAATCAAAGAGCAAGTGCTCCCGCGCCTGCTCGAACGGGTCGATCCCGAAGCCGCAGCCACGCTTTCCAAGGAAGAGCTGTCGGAAGAATTTCGCCCGATTATCATGGAAGTGCTGGCCGAACTTAAGGTCACACTGAACCGCCGCGAACAGTTCGCGCTCGAAAAAGTTCTCATCGATGAGCTTTTGGGCTTTGGTCCTTTAGAAGAGCTACTGAATGATCCGGACGTGTCTGATATCATGGTCAACGGTCCCGATCAGACTTACATCGAGAAAAAGGGTAAGCTGATTATCGCGCCGATCCGGTTCCGCGATGAACAGCACCTCTTCCAAATCGCCCAGCGCATCGTGAACCAGGTTGGCCGCCGCGTTGACCAGACCACGCCTCTTGCCGATGCCCGTTTGAAAGACGGCTCTCGTGTGAACGTGATCGTTCCCCCGCTTTCGCTGCGCGGCACCGCGATCTCCATTCGTAAATTCTCTGAGAAACCGATCACCTTGGACATGCTCAAAGAGTTTGGTTCGATGAGCGAGAAGATGTGCACCGCGCTGAAAATCGCAGGCGCCTGCCGGTTCAACATCGTTATTTCTGGCGGTACGGGCTCTGGTAAAACCACCATGCTCAATGCCCTGTCGAAAATGATCGACCCGGGTGAGCGCGTTCTGACGATTGAGGACGCCGCCGAACTTCGTCTGCAACAGCCGCACTGGCTGCCGCTGGAAACCCGTCCGCCTAACCTTGAAGGGCAAGGCGCGATTACCATTGGTGACCTTGTTAAAAACGCCCTGCGTATGCGTCCTGACCGAATCATCCTGGGTGAGATTCGCGGAGCCGAGTGCTTCGACCTTCTCGCCGCGATGAACACGGGCCACGATGGCTCGATGTGTACGCTTCACGCTAACTCCCCGCGCGAATGCCTTGGCCGGATGGAGAACATGATTTTGATGGGCGACATCAAGATCCCCAAAGAAGCCATTTCGCGCCAGATCGCAGAATCCGTGGACATCATTGTTCAGGTGAAACGTCTGCGCGATGGTTCGCGCCGCACGACTGACATCACCGAGGTGATCGGGATGGAAGGCGAAGTGATCGTGACGCAGAATCTGTTCAAGTTTGAATATCTCGACGAGACAGAAGACGGCAAGATTTTGGGCGAGTTTCGTGCTGCCGGTCTGCGGCCCTATACGCTGGAAAAAGCGCGTCAGTTTGGCTTTGATCAGGCGTATCTTGAGGCTTGTCTGTAAGCTTGTGAGCTCCCGCGAAGGCGGGAGCCTCCATCGGCTTACCTCATTTATGCAAGAGATCCCTGCCTTTGCAGGAATTCTCAAGCGCTTAGAGAGTTCCCAGCACCACCGGCAGGCTCATCGCAAGGCACCCGCCGCCTATCATTGCGCCCATGATGAAAATCGCAGTCCAAGGCACCCAGCCGACGCGTTCCAGCTGCGCATAGTCACGCATCTTTTTGCGCCGCCATTCCATCAGCGCGGCAAAGCCGGCCAGCGCCCAGAAAAAGCCGCCTGCCACCGCCATCTGCGCGGCATCGCTTGAAAGCGCCAATTGGGTGAACAAGTCCATCATCTGCGGCGCGATGTAGGCAAAGCTGCAGCTTGCGCAATAGTCAGCGGGGCTTAAAGCGGCTCTCACACATGGATGGATCAATTGCCAAACCGCGCCCTTTTCTGGCGCTCGGCCTTCGTTTGGCAACCGCTGCCGCGCTCGCGACGATGGCGATGCTGCTTAAACTGGCAAGCAGCAAAGGCGTGCATCTGGCCGAACTGGTCTTTTGGCGGCAATTTCTGACATTCGGCTTTGTGCTCACCGCGCTTGTGGCTCTTGGACAATTGCCCAGCGTCAAAACGCAAAGATTTGGCAGCCACGCGAAACGGGCAGCCTATGGCATTGTCGGCATGTTCTTTGTGTACGGCGCGGTCGTCCTGCTCCCCTTGGCAGAAGCGACAACCCTGTCCTTTACCGCACCCTTTTTCGCGGTCCTGCTAAGCGTAATCCTGTTCAAGGAACGGGTCGGCAAGTATCGCTGGGCAGCGGTTGTTTTGGGGTTTGCGGGTGTGTTGGTCCTCACTCAGCCCGGCTCCACGACTATTGATCCCGCAGGCGCAGCCGTAGCGCTGATTGCCGCCTTTCTTGTGGCGCTTATCAGCTTTCAAATTCAGGACCATGAACAAAACCGAGGCCCCGTGGAGCATCGTGTTCTGGTTTGCCGCCCTTACCACCCCCATCGCCTTTCTCGCTATGCCGTTTGTGTATCAGCCGCATGACGCGGAAACTTGGGCCATTATAGTCGCCATGGCGGCTGCGGGAGCAATTGCCCAAATACTCCTCACCAGCTCGCTGAGATTTGGGTCTGCATCGGTGATCCTGCTGATGGATTACACCTCGCTCCTTTGGGCGACATGGTATGGCTACACCGTGTTTGACCGCACCCCGCCCGCCAGTTTGTGGATCGGCGCGCCGCTGATTATCGGCGCAGGGGCATTGATCGCATATCGCGAACGTCTCCTCGCACAGGCCAAAGCGAAAGCGGCTGAGACAACCTAAATGGGACGCTGAAAGGAATTCTCGATGATCCGCACCACCCTGATCGCCGCCGCGCTTGGCGCGCTTACCCTTACCACCGCTGCCTGTAACACAGTGCAAGGTCTAGGCGAGGACATCTCCTCGGTTGGCAGAGCGGGCGAAGATGTGATTGACGGCGACGAATAAATTACACCCGCCTGTAAACCAGCGCAAGATTGTTGGCAGGCATTTCATGCCGTGCGCTGCGCGATAGGCCGTTTGCCGCGCCCGCTTCGTCCATCTGATCAACATGGCGAATGCCCCAAGCGGGATTGCACGATTTAAGGCTGGCATCGAATTCAAGATTGGAAGGCGCTGGTTCCAATCCGTTTTCAAAAAACGGGCCATAGATAATCAGTGGTCCGCCTGACTTTCCCAGCACACGGGCCGCGCCTGCCATCAGGCCAAGGCTTGCCGCCCATTCGCTGATATGGGCCATATTGATGCACAAAACCGCGTCCGCGCGCGCAAGGGGCCATGCCGCATCCGCCGCGTTTAGCGCAATCGGTGATTCCAGATTGCCCTCCCGATATTCCGCTCTGTATGCCTTGATCGAACTGAGCGCTCGCGGATCAGGGTCGCTGGGCTGCCACTGAACCTGCGGCAGATGCTGCGCAAAATACACCGCATGTTCGCCGCTGCCCGATGCAATTTCGAGCACTTTGCGGCACCCGGTCAATTCCGCCTGCAAAACACCAAGAATAGCCTCGCGATTGCGTAGAGTGGCGGGCGCGTGGTGCTTCACAGCACTCAGCCCACTTGCCGGTCCTGCCCTTCCCAATAAGGCGCACGCAATTGCCGCCGCAGGATTTTGCCCGATGGATTGCGCGGCATTTCAGGGATCACATCAACGCTTTTGGGTGCTTTGAAAGCGGCGATCTTCTTGCGCGTATAGGCGATTACGTCAGCTTCATCGATCTCCATGCCCGGTTTGGCAACGCAGCACGCTTTGACCTCCTCGCCCCACTTTTCGCTGGGGATGCCAATCACTGCCACCTCGGCTATGGCTGGATGACCGTAGATCGCGCTTTCCACTTCTGCGGGGTACACGTTCTCGCCGCCCGAAATGATCATGTCTTTGATCCTGTCCTGGATGTAAACATAACCATCTGCGTCCATGATCCCCGCATCGCCGGTGTGCAACCAGCCATCGGCATCAATCGTCTGCTGCGTTGCACCGGGCAGCTTCCAATATCCGCGCGTATTTGAGGGGGAGCGAATGCACACTTCGCCGATCTCGCCGCGCGGCGCTTCTTTGTTGTGAGTGTCGCGCACCTCAATCTCAGCCCCCGGCACAGCCTTGCCCGCCGAACGCATCCTCTCATTGCCTTCGAGCACATGATCTTCGGGCGGCAAGAGCGAGATTGTGCCCGATGTTTCTGTCATCCCATAGGCTTGCAAAAAGCCCGCATTGGGCATGGTCCGGACCGCTTCTTTGAGCAATTCCAAAGGCATGGGCGCTGCGCCATACATCAGATATCGCAGCGCGGAGAAATCGGTTTCCGCCGCTTTGGGGTGCTGCACCACCATTTGCAGCGCGGCAGGCACGATAAACATATGCGTTGCGCCCGCCTCAATCGCTTTGAGCGCACCTTCGGGAGTGAATTCAGCCTCGATATGATGGCGGATGCCGTTTGAAATGCCGATATTGATCAGGCCCGTGCCGCCAATATGGGCGCATGGCATGGCAACCAGCATGCAGTCGCCTTCCTCATAAAAGCTCCACGCCAGCCCCTCTTCCGCCGCCGCATTGCGAAGGCCCAAAAGATTGCGATTGGACAGCACCGCGCCCTTTGGATTGCCGGTGGTGCCAGAGGTGTACAATTGCAAAATTGGATCTTCGGCAGGCGGGGCCGTGTAATCGTTATCGGGCTGCATTTCGGCAATGTGCGCGCGCGCCTCATCGACAAGCAGCACGCCGCAATCATGTTCAAGCTCGCTTGCCACATTGTTTGCCATGTCTGCGAATTGCTCTTCGGCAAACAGCAATTTCGCCTCTGTGTCGGACAGGATGTAAGCGACCTCAGGCGCAGCCAGTCGCCATCCAACGGGAACCATAACAGCGCCCATCCGGGCCGCTGCAAGGTAAAGCTGGCAATAAAATTCGGAGTTTTTGCCCAGCCAGGCAACGCGGTCACCTTTGCTGATGCCTTGCGATTTATACAGCGCGATGATCCGCCGGGTTGCCGTGTTCAATTCTGAATAACTTGTCCGGCGATCGCCTTGTTCGAAAGCGATCGCATCGGGGCGTTCTTCTGCCCAGAAATTCAGAATTTCATCAAAGGTTTCATAGTTGTGATGCGCGTTGCCCTGGATGGTGTTTTCCCAGCCCATGCTTATCTCTCCTGGCTTTGTTCTTTGCCGGACAGACTAGGCGCAAACCGCTCTATCAGTCCATCAATTTACGTTAGGCGAAACGGCCTTGTCTGCGTGCTGCAGGCTCGCGAAGGATCAGCCAGATAAACAGACCGAGCGGTCCTGCAAACAATGTGGCCAGCAGGATAGGGGCCTGGATAAACCGATTGATCCCTTTTGCATCGCCATCGCGCGCAATCCAAAGCCCGACAAACAAATCAAAGGCGAGATAGTGCGTCCATCCAACGGTGACGCCGCCATCGCTGGCAAACAAAGCGCGCACGCCTTCAATCGTGGAGAAATTGGCGCCGCCCCCGCCCGCGCCCACATCCGGGCCAGCCGATATCAATCCGCTGACAATCCCGATCAAGCCCCCAGCGTAAACACAGCACAGCATGCCAATCCCTGCATAAAGCACCGCCGACAGCAAAGCAGGCCAGCGCGGCAACAAGATCAATGCGGCCCATGCGATCATCGCAAGGGCATTCACGGCGCTAAAGACAAGATCCCATGGCATAATCGCGATTATTCCTGTTCCTCAGGCAGATCCGCTTTCATCCGCCATTCGCGCGCGGCCCGCTTCATTGCCTCGTTATCATGGGTAAAGCGCCCCTGCGCGCGCCGCATGCCCAATCCCAAAGCCGCCTCTGCCACCAGATCAGCCTCGACCGAGCGGAACATCTCCCATTTCTTGGGAAGCAGCGGATCGATCAGCGGGCTGGCGATCTTTGCCAATCCCTCTGCCATGCGGAAATCATCATTGCGCGCGCCTTTCAAAAGGCCGGGGCGCAGAATATCGAGCCGTTTGAAACCCACTTTGGAAACCATCTGTTCGGTCTCACCCTTCACCCGCATATAGAAATGTTTGGACGCCGGATCAGCTCCCGCCGCGCTGACGAGGACCAGATTGAGAATGCCTGCCTTGTGTGCAGCCTCTGCCGTGGCCATGACGAGTTCCTGATCGACCGCGCGAAAGGCGTCTTCGTCCCCGCCCACTTTCTTGATCGTTGTCCCCAGCGCACAGATCAACGCTCGCGGGCGGACCGCTTCGAATATTTCGCCCCATTTTTCCGGCTCAGCAACAAAAATCTCCATCCGCGTGCCCGCAGGCATATCAAGTTCGCGCCGCGCGATGCCAACGATCCGGGCGGCATCGCCATGGCTGGAGATTTCGATAACGCGCCGCCCAATCAGCCCGGTGGCGCCCACAAGCCCTATGCGTAGCGGCGCTTTTTTCTCATCCATGCCATTGTCGGCAAAATATTCGCGCGTCCGGTCAGACATTGGTCAATCCGCTTGGGGCCTCGCCATAAATGGCGGCGCATTGGCGGATCGCGAAGCCATCGCTCATTCCGGCGATAAAATCGGCAATACAGCGCGCGCGCGCAGGCTCTGTATCGGGCAGACGATCCTGCCATTCTGCGGGCATCAGCTTTGCATCTTGCGAATATGCGGCGAATAACCGCGCAACAACATCGCGTGCATGTGCAGCAGCAGCGACCTGTTCGGGGTGGAAATACAGCTTGTCATACATAAAGGATTTGAGCGCACGCTCATGCGCTTCCATAGCGGGCGAGAAACTTGCCAGCTGGCGGCCAGCGGCGCGAATATCGGCGACTTTTTCCATACCCTCGATCTGTTTCGCCGTGTGTTCCAGCACATCATTCACCATCAATCCAATCTGCCCGCGCACCAGTTCGCGCAGTAGCCGGTCTTTGGGTGCACCAGGAAAGCGTTTTTCGACCGCTCGCCATTGCTGCGCGAGGAAATCCAGCTGAAGCAGATCATCAAGGTCAAGAAACCCTGCGCGCAGGCCATCATCAATATCGTGATTGTCGTAAGCGATATCATCGCTAAGCGCGGCAATCTGCGCTTCGAGCGAAGGCCACTGGCCCAGTTCCAAAGGAAACGCCGCATCAAGCTCCGCCAGCGCCCAGCCCGGATTTTCCACCGGGCCATTGTGCTTGGCCAACCCTTCGAGCAAATCCCAGGTCAGGTTGAGCCCTTCGTGCAGCGGATAGGGGCTTTCGAGCCGCATCACCGTGCGCAATGTCTGTGCATTGTGGCAAAACCCGCCATGCCGCTCCATCGCATCGGACAAAGCATGCTCCCCTGCATGGCCAAAAGGCGGGTGCCCCAGATCATGCGCCAGACACAAGGCTTCGGTCAGATCCTCATCCAAGCCCAAAGCGCGCGCCAGCACACGTCCAATCTGCGCAACCTCCAGACTATGCGTAAGCCGGGTGCGATAATGATCGCCATCGGGCGCGATAAAGACCTGTGTTTTCGATTTGAGCCTGCGAAAACTCATCGAATGGATGATCCGGTCGCGGTCGCGCTGAAAGGCGGTGCGCGGCCCTCTGCGCTCGCTGGGCGTTCTGGGCGCGCCTGCGATATTGGCGGCCCCGTCAAATTCTCGGCCTGAAAACCCGCGGTGATCCAGCGCGTCAGGATTGGCAGCGTAAGGTGCGCGTTTCATTTTGGGACATTGGCGGAGGGTGCCAACCACCTCAAGGCGAACAGATCAGCAACTCTGCGCGCATATGTGGACATCAGCCAATCCCTTATTGCGCCTGCATACCGCCCATTGGCGCCCCGCGCAAAGTTGAGTGGGGCCGCTCGCCGGACAGAAAAAGGGGTGGCAAGCGGCCCCGGGCTATCGGCATAGCGACCCGAGAGCCCGGAATTTGCACTGTTACGTTCCAATGACAAATTCGCCACGGCCAATACGGGTTTCAATTCAAAACCGCATCCCTTTGTGAGCGATCCCTGCGGCCAGTTGTTCCCGCGCGGCGTTGAGTCGCAAATGAGCGCGCTTAATCCTCGCTCAAAATCCATTCTGCCGCTGCTTCGCAGTGGATTACAGTCGAATCGAACACTGGCAGCACATTGGCATTGATATCGACGATCAGATCAAGCTCCGTGCAAGCCAGCACAATCGCCTGTGCGCCTTCCTGTTCCTTGTTTGTGATGATCGTTTTCAATGTGCGCTGTGCATCACGCGTGACTTTGCCGACCATCAATTGATCGTAGATAATCCGGTCCAGCGTTTCGACATTGCCCATATCGGGCGGCAGCAGATCAATCCCGTGCGAAACCAGTCTGCGCCGATAAAACCCCTCCGTCATCACATTGCGCGTGCCCAGCAGAGCGACATTCTTGATGCCCGCCTGCTTTAGTTTTTTACCGACGCATTCAGCGATATGGATGATTTCGATATCAACCTGCGTTTCAAGCTCGCGATAGACTTTGTGCATGGAATTGGCACCGATCAACAATGCCTCTGCGCCGGCTGCTTCCAACCGTTTTGCGCTGGCAATCAATGTTTGAGTGGCGCGTTCCCAATCTTCTGGCGTGTTCAGGCCGTGAAGTTCGGTGAAATCAAGACTTTCGATCAGCATCGGCGCGCTTGCCATGGGGGCCGCGCGTTTTTGGATGATGCGGTTGATCCGCTCATAATACATGCCCGTCGACACCCAGCTCATGCCGCCGATCAATCCCAATTTGCGCAAAGCGACCCTCGATTCCACTTAGGTAGGTGGCCCGGTTTAGCGGCGAACGTTACGCCGCGTCTATAGGCGGGAAAAAACCACCGCTTTACAAGGCGCTTACGTGGTTTCTGCGATGTTCAGCAGCCAGCCTCTTAGCGTTTCGAGGCTCGCCTCTGGCGCTTCTTCGTGCGGCAAGTGGCCGATGCCGGGATAGATAACCATGGTCGAGCTAGGCAGATTTTCGTCATACCAGCGGCAGGAGGGAACCGGGATCAGCGGATCCTTTTCCCCGCACAGCAGCAAAGTTGGCACAGCTATCTGCGCGATGTCTTCAGCGTCAAACGATGTGCGCGGATTACCGAACCGGGCGATTGTGGCCTGCCTGTTGCCGGGATAGCGCAACAATTCCCAATACCGGTCGACCGTCTCATCGGTGACGATGGCCTTGTTGCTGACGGTTTGAGCAAAGGCATCCTTGACCATGGATCGCGGAGTGATCTGCGCCATGATGGAATTGATGACAGGGGTCTGCGCCAATTGATAGGTAAGGCTGGCATCACGCTCTGGCCGCACCGGCGCACCGCTTGCCCCCACCATAACCGCGCCAATCAATCTGTCCGGATGCGCCATCGCGTAGGCCGCCGTGTGCGATCCGCCCATCGAGCTTCCGGCCAGAACAAACCGTTCCAGTCCAAGCGCATCGGCCACCTCATCAATATCGGAGACAAAGTTATCGAGCGAATAATCACCGTCTGGATCCGGCCCGGTCAGGCCGTGCCCCACTTGATCAAACCGGATGACGCGGTGATCTTCGCGCAAGGCCTCTGCCCAAGGCTGCCAGGTGTGCAGATCGGCTGTTGAACCGTGCAGCAACATGATGACAGGCGCATTTGCATCGCCGTTCAAAGGGCCTTCATCGCGCAAATGCACTTTCAAACCGCTTTCCAGCAACACAAATTGCGAAGGCTCACCGCCATATTTGGCGCGCATTTCGGCGGGATCGGTATCTGGCGTGCGAAAGAGCAGGAAAGCTGCGCCCAGCACCACAGCGAGAAATCCGATTGTCCTAAACACCCATTTCATTCTGCGACCCCCAAAAGCGGTTTCAAAGCAGCTGTTTCAGCATATCCAACCCGCACCCTGCCGCGACCGATCCCAGCGTTTCAACAGCTTCGCGGTCATCGACCCGCTCCAATCGCTCCAGCGCTTTGCCAGGCGATAAGGGCACGCGGTCCTCGCCCTCTTCGGGGGCCAGGCGTTCCAGCTTTTTCAATTGCACAATCGATAGCCTGTCGGTGAGGCGCGGCGCCATGCAGGTGGCCAGGTTTTCAGGCACGCCATTGGCGAGCAGCGCCTGCTCAACGCGTTCCTCGGTCACCTGTTCAAGCACCCCGCCATCGCGGAACACAAAATACCCCCCAACCAGCAGCGCAATCACCGCAAGCGCAAGGAGCATCGCGCGCATTTAGTCGAGCGCCTTTACGATGCCTTCGACCATCTTCTTCGCATCAGACAGCAGCATGACGGTTTGCGGCATGTAGAAGACATCATTGTCAACGCCCGCATAGCCGACGCCGCCCATGGAGCGTTTGATGAAGAACACCTGCTTTGCCTTGTCCACATCGAACACGGGCATGCCGTAAATGGGCGATGATTTGTCGGTTTTAGCCGCCGGGTTCACCACGTCATTTGCCCCAATGATGAAAGCGACATCGGCCTGGGCAAATTCTGAGTTGATATCCTCAAGCTCGAACACCTCGTCATAAGGGACGTTCGCTTCTGCAAGCAGCACGTTCATATGCCCCGGCATCCGGCCAGCAACAGGGTGGATCGCGTATTTCACATCCACGCCTTTTTCTTTCAGCGCATCGGCCATTTCGCGCAGGACATGCTGAGCCTGCGCCACCGCCATGCCGTATCCCGGAATGATGATAACGCTTTCAGCCTGTTCCAGCATAAAGGCGGCATCATCCGCGCTGCCCTGTTTGTAAGGGCGCTGTTCGCGCGGTGCGCCATCGCCAGCGCCGCCAGCATCATCCGCGCCAAAGCCGCCAGCGATCACGCTGATGAAGCTGCGGTTCATAGCCTTGCACATGATGTAGCTGAGGATTGCGCCCGATGAACCCACCAGCGCGCCGGTGATGATCATAGCTGAATTGCCAAGGGTGAAGCCCATTGCTGCCGCTGCCCAACCCGAATAGGAGTTCAGCATCGACACAACGACCGGCATATCCGCCCCGCCAATCGGGATGATTAGGAGGAAACCGATGACAAAGGCAAGCACAGTAATTGCCGGGATCATCCAGCCTTCGCCTGCCCCGCCTTGCGGTGAAACGGCGTAATAGCCGACCAATCCGATGATCGCAGCCAAAGTGCCCAAATTGATGGCATGCCGCCCCGGCAGCATGATCGGAGACCCACTCATTTTGCCTGACAGTTTAAGGAAAGCGATAACCGAGCCTGAGAAGGTGATCGCACCAATCGCGATACCAAGGCCAAGCTCGATCCGGCTGACCATAAGGATTTGGCCCGCATTATCAGTGATCCCGAAACTCGCCGGATCAAGCCATGCGGCAAGGCCAACAACTACTGCTGCGAGGCCAACAAGCGAGTGGAAGCCTGCAACCAGCTCGGGCATGGATGTCATCGCGATTTTGCGCGCGATAACAAACCCTATCGCGCCGCCGATCGCGACCGCTATTGCGATCTCATACCATGTCGCAAGATTGTGCGTGATCAAAGTGGTGCCAACGGCAATGACCATCCCGATCATGCCATTGCGGTTGCCGCCGCGGCTTGTGGCCGGGCTGGAAAGCCCGCGCAAAGCAAGGATGAAAAACACACCGGAGATAAGATAGGCAAGCATTGCCCAAGCGGGTGTAGCCGCGCCATCGCCAGCGGCATGAGCTGGGGTTGCGAACAAAGCCGTCATCCCAGCGAAAGCTGGGATCGCTGGCCACTTAGCGCGGAGCTTATTGAGGGAGATCCCAGCTTTCGCTGGGATGACGGGTGACATGAAAGAACCCATCCTCACTTCTCCTTTTTCTTATACATGGCGAGCATACGCTCGGTCACGGCAAAACCGCCAAAAATGTTGACGCTGGCCAGCACCACACCAAACAGGCCCAGATATTTGGCCACCGGACTGCTAGCCTCAGCCGCCGCAATCAGTGCGCCGACGATAATCACGCTGGAAATCGCATTGGTCACGGCCATCAACGGCGTGTGAAGCGCAGGCGTCACCGACCAGACCACATAATAGCCGACGAAACACGCCAGCACGAAAATCGAGAGGATTGAGATAAAGTCCATGGATCAGGCCCCCTTCAGCCTCTCATTAACAACAGCGCCGCCCTGCGTCAGGCGGATCGCATCGCCGATCTCTTCGTCAAACACAGGCTTGCCCGCTTCCTTGTCCCAGAACGCCTGAAACATGGTGAAATGATTGCGCGAAAACAGTGCGGAGCTGTCAGCGGGCAAATGCGCGGGCGTGTTTGAAAATCCGATGATTTTAACGCCGTGCTTTTCGACGACTTCGTCAGGCTTTGAACCTTCGACATTGCCGCCTTGCGCCACGGCCAAGTCGAAGATGACACTGCCCGGCTTCATTGTGGCGATTTGCGCATCGGTGATCAGCACAGGCGCAGCGCGTCCGGGGATCAAAGCGGTGGTGATGACGATGTCCTGTTTGGCAATGTGTTCGCTGACAAGCTTGGCCTGCGCCGCCTTATATTCATCGCTCATCTCGGTCGCGTAACCGCCCGAACCCTCGCCTTCGATCCCGGCTACGTCCTGAACGAATATCGCCTTGGCTCCGAGGCTTTCGATCTGCTCTTTGGTAGCAGAGCGCACATCAGTCGCCGAAACCTGCGCGCCCAAACGCCGCGCGGTGGCAATCGCTTGCAGACCCGCCACGCCAACGCCCATAATAAACGCCTTGGCCGCTTGAACGGTGCCGGCTGCCGTCATCATCATCGGAAAAGCGCGGCCATAGGTGTCCGCTGCGGCCAAGACCGCTTTATATCCAGCAAGATTGGACTGGCTGGAAAGCACATCCATACCCTGCGCGCGCGTGATGCGCGGCATGAATTCCATCGACAACGCTTCAAGGCCCGCTGCCGCATAAGCACCAAGCAGATCTTTATTGTTGAACGGGTCAAACAGGGCCGCAACCATCGCGCCCGGCTTTGCGCCTTTCAAAAGCTTCACATCGGGAGCTTGAATCGCCAGCACGATGTCAGCATCCTTGATCGTAGCAGCGGCGGTGCCAACAGTGGCACCGGCCTCTTCATAAGCTTGATCCGTGATCGACGCGGTCAGGCCTGCGCCCTTTTCAACGAACAGATCATTGCCAAGGCCTGCAAACTTTTTGACCGTTTCCGGCGTTGCCGCAACGCGCGTTTCGCCCGCGCTGCGTTCTTTCAACACTGCAATTTTCACAAGTACGCCCCTGTTAACGGCCTATTGGCCAGGCTTTAGCCGGCAATCATCGCAACGACGAGTGCAACGATCACCGCAATCACGGGGACCGAATATTTCAGCGCGCTCATAAAGCCGCCATATGTTTCTTGTGCTTTGTCCATATCATGGATGCTCATTGCGTCATTTTCCCTTTGTCGGCCTGTTTGGCCCTTATTCATCCAACCGATCCGCCTGCGGTTCCTGCCATAAACTTGCGCGTCACGCGCGGTTCATCCGAAAACCATACAGCTTAATCTAAGCGGCCCCTCCCCGTATCGGAGAGAGCCGCGTTGCTCAAGCCCACTGTATTGCCAGTGCTCTGCAACAATGCTGTGCGATTGGTCGCGTACAAAGACCGGCTTAAAGTGCATCGGGTCGAACAGCCTTAATATCGTATTTACTCGATGCTTGTACGCCCTGCGGACGTCTCACCCTGGGACGATTGCCAGGGCATCGGAGGGTCCTTGCCGATCATGGCGGAGACAGAACAGCTAGAAGACACACGTCTTGTGATGTTGATCGATGATGAGCCTGCACAATCGCGGCTTATCTCAGCTATTGCAGCGCGTGATGGCTGGCGCACTTTGGTCGCGCCCGATGCCGATACAGCAATCGCCATGCTGGGCACGCGCGAAGGCATGCAATTGTCTGCGATCCTGCTCGATCAGTGGGTTCCGGGCGATGATGCCTGCGCTCTTATCACCGAGTTGAAAGAGCGCCGCCCTGCGCTTCCCATTCTAATGCTCACCACCAGCGCTTCCCCGCTGCTCGCGGTCGAAGCGATGCGTGCAGGCGCAAGCGATTACCTCGTTAAACCCGTCTCGCCCGACCGGCTGATGGAAGCCTTGCGCACTGTTACCAAGCGGCAAGCGCCCAAGGACGAGCTTGCCCCGCTGACCGAGAAGATGTCTGCCACGCTCGATTTCGATGCGATGATCGGAACCGCGCCCGGTTTCCGCACGGCTTTGGCTAAAGCTGCAAAAGCGGCCCGCGGGCATGGCCACACCCTGATCGAAGGCGAAAGCGGCACTGGCAAAGAGATGCTGATGCGCGCCATGCACGCCGCTTCTCCGCGCTCGAAAGATGCTTTGCGCATCATCAATGTCGCCAGCGTTCCGCCCAATTCGCTCGAATCGGTGCTGTTCGGCCACGAACCCAATGCTTTTCCCGGCGCGTTTGACCGCCAGATCGGCGCAATGCAGCACTGCGATGGCGGCACTTTGGTGCTCGACGAGATTGACCGGCTTCCTGGCCCTGTCCAACGCCGCCTTGCCGAAGCGCTTGAGACCGGCATTGTCCGTCCGGTTGGCGCCGCGCATGGGTTCCGCATCGATGTGCGTCTTTTGACAGCAAGCAATTTCCCTTTGAAAACGCTCGTTTCTGCTGATCAGTTTGACGAGGAACTGGCGATTAAACTGGGCGGCACGCTCATTTCGCTTCCGCCTTTGCGCGAACGCACGGGCGACATCACCGCTCTTACTCGCCATTTTCTGGCGCGTATTGGCGAACAGCCGGGGCTTAAGCATCTGTCCGTTTCTGATAGCGCATTATCGCTGCTTTCGGCGTTTGATTGGCCGGGCAATGTGCGCCAATTGCAATCGGTGCTGTTCCGAGCCGCCGTCTATTGCGAAACCGATTCGCTGACAGCGGACAGTTTCCCTCAGCTTTCTGAGCTTTTGGGAGAGCAGAAAGACCCCGTATCCAGCCATCTGCACGAAGGTGTGGGCGTGATGCTGTATACCGAAGACGGCAATTTGCGTCCCTTGGAAGAGATCGAGGCTGACGTGATCCGCCTCGCGATTGGTCATTATCGCGGCCGAATGACCGAGGTTGCCCGCAGGCTCGGCATTGGACGATCAACGCTTTATCGCAAGCTGAGCGATCTGGGGATTGATAACGTCGCTTGATCGCTGTGCGCGTTGGGCTATCCCTGCGGGCATGACTGACACAAACCCTATCGCCCATGCCTTCACCAACCGGACTGCGCTCGTCACGGGCGCAGCGTCCGGCATTGGCGCTGCCTGCGCCCACTTGCTCGCCGAACGCGGCGCAGCAAAGCTGATCCTTGTCGATGTGGACGAGGCCGGCATGGCGGCGCTCGACCTTGGCGATACCGAAACCGTGTGCATCACCGGCAGCGTCGCGGATGAGGCCTTGTGGGATGACATCGCCCCGCACCTTACTGGCCTCAATCACGCCATCGTCAATGCTGGCATGGGCGGTTTTGGAGCCTTTGCGGATCTCACCATGGCCGATTGGCGGCGCATTATGGACGTAAACCTTGATGGCGCGTTCCTCACTTTGCGGGCCAGCCTCAATGCCATGCTCAAAGCACAGTCAGACAGCAGTAGGAAAGCGGCAAGTGTCGTTATCACAGCCTCATCAACCGGGGTAAAGCCTGTGCCCGGCACTGGCCCCTACGGCGTCTCCAAAGCAGCCGTTGCCCATATGGCGCGCATGGCAGCAGCTGAAAACGCCGCCGCCGGTATTCGCGTCAATGCGATTGCGCCGGGCGGCGTTGACACCGCCATCTGGGAAAGCGGGCCTGAATTCAACGCAGCGGTTGCAAAGCACGGGCGCGATGCTGTTATCCAGAACATGGGCAAAACGACGCCGCTGGGCCGCTTTTCAACCGCGCGCGAAACCGCGCAGTCGATTCTCTATATGCTCAGCGATGAAGCCGCGAACCTTACAGGCCACGTGCTGGTCGATGATGGCGGGTTCACGCTTTAGCGCCGTTTGCCCCCAAACGCGCTTACCAGTTCACCGTCTGGGTCACTCGCTCTTCACCCTTATTGCCGCGCATGGACATGGTGAAAGTCCGCTTGGCCCAGTCGATATCGACAAGCCCGAAATTCTCCTCCGAGATGAAGTCCGTCACCCGCTTGGGATCGGGTTCGCGCGCGGTGTTCCGTTCGGTGGTGGAAAACGAGTAGTTGAGCGAAGAGCTCGTCAGCTCCCAGATTGTCTCGCCTTTCGTCTCGGGTGCGGTCTCAGTGTAGATGCCGCCCGCATGGCGATCGCCTGACAGCAGCACCATGCCGCTTTCCTCGCGATTGGCGAGCATTTCGTAAAGCCGCGCACGCTCCAGCGGCAGCGCTTCCCAGCTTTCGTAATTGTGCGCATCGGTCACCACCTGAATGGAGGATGCGATGATGCGGAAGTCTGCCGGTTTGGCAAGCTCCTGCGCCAGCCACTCCCACTGCGCATCGCCCAGCATGGTCTTCGACGCATCTTCGCTGGGCACATAGGGGCCAAGCGGCGGGCGTTCGTCTGAATAGGGCATCGCTTCAAAGTCTGACCGGAAGAACCGGGTGTCGAGCACGATCACCTGAGTGCGCTGCCCTTCGGGTCCAAACATGCGGCTTTCATAGATACCGGGGCGCGCGCGCACTTCGTCGGATGATCCCCAGAATGTCTCGAAAATCGTCTCTGACCAGCGGCGATGGGCAAAGCTTGCGCCGCCATCGTTGAACCCGAAATCGTGATCATCCCATGCGACCATCATCGGCACTTTTGCCATGAAATCGGCAAGCTCAGGCGTGCCAGCCTGCACTTCATACGCTTTGCGCAAAGTGCTGAGCGATGCATCGCCTTTCCAGAACTGATCGCCATAATTGTTGTCACCGATAAACAGGAACAGCTGAGGATCGGTTGCGGCAATCTGGCCCCACATATGCTGCGAGCGCAATTGGTGATTGCAGCTGCCAAAGGCGAGCCGGGTAATCACGCTTTCCGGCGCGAGCGAGGCATTGGCGGGCGCGACGGGCAATTCGATGCTCTCGGCCAGTTTCGCGTAATAGGGCGCAAGCAAGTCTTCAGCGGCCAGCGGCACTTCGCCATGGTTACCGCCGTGTCCCTTATGCGCATCGGCAAAAGCAGGCGCTGCTGCCAGGGCAGCGATGGAACAGGTGGCAGCGGCAAACAGCGAAAGACGGCGCATGGGTGATATCCTTGATTGAATGGTCAATTGCCTCTTGCCCACGTCTCATGGCGAGTTTGTGACAAGTAGGAAAGCGGTAAAGGCGCGGCGCCAATCATAGAGGTTCAAGCTGGCTGAAGTCGGTTAGCGCCGCATCGCGCATACCGCGCCAAACATTGCGCGCCTGAACGCTCTCCGCCACGTCATGCACGCGCAGCACATGCACGCCTGCATCTATCGCACGCAAGGCCAACGCAATCGAGCCGCCAAGGCGTGCGCCTGCTTCCTCCTCGCGGCTCAACGCGCCGATCATCCGTTTGCGGCTGGCCCCGACCATCAACGGCGATCCAAGGGCATGAAACAGCGGCAGCGCGTTCATGAGCGCGAGGTTGTCGCTGAGCGACTTGCCAAAGCCGATGCCCGGATCGAGCATGATGCGCGCTTCATCAACACCGGCCGCAATCGCGCGGGCGCGGGCATCCTTGAGGAAGTCAAACACGTCGCTCACCACATCGGTGTAGTCGCCGCCATCCAGCTTGTCCTTGGCATGGAGGTCTTCGCCCCCGCCCGGTGCATGCATCAGGATGACGGGGCACCCGGCATTGGCAGCCAATTCCCCCATGCGCGGGTCATAGCGCAAGGCTGATACGTCATTGGCCACCTGCGCGCCTGCGCCCAGTGCCGCTTCGAGCACGCCTGCGCGCCGTGTGTCGACGCTGATCGCTGCGCCCATACTCGCGCAGTACTCAGCCGCCGGGATCACTCGTTCGATCTCATCCCCTTCGAAAGTCGCAGCAGCGCCGGGGCGTGTGCTTTCCCCGCCTATGTCGATGATCGCCGCGCCTGCCTCCAGCATGGCAGCGGCGTGCTCGCGGCCTCGCTCGGCTGTATCGAACGCGCCCCCATCCGAGAAGCTGTCGGGCGTTACGTTGAGGATGCCCATCACTTGCGGCTGATCGAACCGGATCACGCGCGCGCCCAGATCCCAGGGTTGATGCACCTTTTGAAGGTTCGCCCATTGCGCCTGAGCGTCCTCAGCCAGCGCGCCGCCCGGCTCGCCCAATGCCTCTGCCGCATCCGCAAGGGCGAACACACGGCGATGCGTCACTGCCCCGCTTTCGCGCACCACCAGCGCAAAGCGGCTGGCATAGGCCATCGAACCGCCCAGCCGGATCGATGCCGGGCCGCCTGCCCCTGCTTCTGCCTGCGGGGAAGCGGAAAGGCCGATGGGATGGACATAGACTGACGCGCTCATACCCGACCCCTCGAATCGGTGATCTGTTCAGCTTTCTCATCCGAAGTCTGACACATGGACCGCATGTTACACGGTCCTGACAAAGAAAAGTGCCCTGCCCCAAAAGCAGCGTTTGGGAGGGATTTCAGGCGGGTAATGAGCGATAACTTGGTCATGGCGCGAACGATAGCGCCCCGCCCCGATGTAGGACAGGGCCGCGCGCGGGTTCTCGTCAACTCTATCGCGCGCCGCTTCGCTTCAACCTTTGGCTTTCAGTCTTTGTGCGTGTTCTTTTTCGACCAATCGCCACGCTTTGAAAACAGTCATGTCCGGGTCCGTTCTGCCCGTTCGCCCCAGCGCATATATCTGCGCGTAGAACCAGAATTGCGTGGCAAACCCGGCCATGGCTCTGATTGCCCTTATCTTTTCCAGGAATTTCAACGGCGCTGGCAAAAGCGAAAGCGTGTTTTCTGCGCGCGGCAGAGCGTCTGCACCTGCCAGAATGCGCCTCGCCCCATCAGGCTCGACGCAAAGCGGGCGGCCAAGGCCCACGATATCCGCCGCGCCATCGCTAACGGCCTGCTCCATCGCTGCCCTGCTGCGGAAACCGCCCGTCACCATCAGCGGTACATTGACAGCGTCTTTCATCGCTTTGGCAAAATCGACAAAGTACGCCTCCCGCGTTAAGGTAGACGCCGCGATACCGGGATCATCAGCGGGCTCCATCCCTTCGATGCCCAGCAATTTGGGCTGTTCATAGGTGCCGCCGGAAATCTCGATCAGATCAACCCCGCGCTCCTCAAGCCAGGTGACAACCTGAAGGCTGTCTTCAAATGCAAAGCCGCCCTTTTGAAAATCCGCGCTGTTCAATTTCACGCTGATCGCAAAATCAGGCCCCGCAATGACGCGCGCCTGTTCGACAACGCTCAGCAGCAATCGCGCCCGGTTTTCAAGGCTCCCGCCCCAGCGATCGGTGCGCAGGTTTGAGCGCGGGCTGAGGAATTGCGAAATCAGATAGCCGTGCGCGCCGTGGATCTGTGCGCCTGTAAAGCCCACCTGCTTGCAAATCCGCACCGCCCGCACGAACCCGTGGATGATCGCTTCAATCTCGCTGTCTTCCAGAGCAACAGGTTCCCCAAACTGCCCGCCGGGCAGGCCCAGCTTCACCGCAGAGGGAGCCTTGGGCTGAGGGTTGATATTGGCAAAGGTCTGCCGGCCGGCATGGCTGATTTGCGCCCAGAAATGATTGCCAGAACGCGTCGCCGCCGCTGTCCAGCGCTGGAAGGCGGCGATGGCGTCATCATCCAGTTCGCCATCAATAATGATATTGCCGGGCCGCTCCAGATGATCGCGGTCAATCTGGATATTGCCCGAAAGCAGCATGCCGCAGCCGCCATCCGACCAAATGCCATACAGCCGCTCCAATTCAGCGGTCGGCGCGCCGCGGCTGTCTGCCAGTCCTTCGGTCATCGCTGCTTTTGCGAGGCGATTGGGCAGGCTTACGCCGCATGGCAGCGCAAGTGGGGTTTGCAAGATCATCCGCGACATCCTCTTTTATGCCTTTTGTTGGACCGCGGCGATATCACGAATTTTCCAATAGGAAACGGGCAAGCTTAGCCAATCGGCAGCGCTCTGGCGCAAAAAGGGGCCAGACTTGCGTGCCCGGCCCCTTCTTTTTCGGTGTGGATAATGCGCCCGCGATCACAGCTTCAGGCGAACCCCTGCTGAAATGATCGACTGGGCGCTTTCCACACCCAAAGTCGCTGGCAACAAGTCCAGTTCAATATCCGCATCGCTGAAATTGGCACGGTAGGTGTATTGGCCAAAGACCTCTGCGCCATCGGTCACAGCAAAACTGGCACCCGCCATTGCCTGATAGGCGAACGATCCGTCGCTATCATCGCCAACCAGAACGCCGGATGGGGCGTATTCGACATCGGTGGATTGATAGCCAATTCCCGCGCCGACATAGGGTTTGAACCCGCTGCCCGTGTTGAGATCATAAAAGACATTGGCAAAAATGCCGAGATTGGACACATCGCCCTGTCCATCGGCAATCACGGCCCCGACGGTCGGGTTGGCGGGGTCAGCCGCGCCGCGGGTTAAAACCGCGCTATCGGCACCGTCAATATCCGCGCCGCCAACCAGCAAGCCAGCATGCGTATCGACATTGTATTCGGTATAAGTCCCTTCCAGTTCGGCGCGCAGGCCATTGCCAAAATCATAGCCAACCTGTCCGCCAATCGCGAAACCTGTGTCATTCTCGGTGCTCCACGCGAGATCTGTTCCGGCAGGAATTTCGCCAAAATCCGCCGTTGCTGGCACGGTCTCATCAAATTCGCCGGAATTGTCGCTGTCATTGGGCAATGCGGCGCCGCCGCTTACGCCGACATAGATGCCGCCATCATCATCCTGCGCAAATGCATTGGATGGAACCGCCAGCACGCCAAGCGCGATGGCAATAGGTGCAAGTTTAGAAAAAGACATTCGTAGCTCCTAAGGGTTGCGGCTTTGCGCCGCTTAGTGTTCCCCCCGCTTAGGCCCGATCACACGACCGGATGCCCCAAGGATACGATGCCACCTGAACCTTAGATGCGAATGATTGTCAGGATTTGCCAGGACGTGCGATATCTGCGCTGGATGATGCATATCCTTCGCACAAGTTTCAGGTTTTCAGATGGATAGAAAGCGGACTTAATCCTCAGACGCGAGCAGATAAAGCTGCCTTGCCGCGTCTACAGGGAGCATTTCGCCACCCTTTTCATAATGCCAGAACGTCCAGCCATTGCAGCTTGGCGCGCCTTGCAATTCCTTGCCCAGCGAGTGGATCGATCCGGTGTGGACACCTTTGGGCGCGTGGCCTTTTTCGTGTTCAAGCGAACCATCTGCCCGGACGATCGCGACCCAGCGGCGTTTCTTGTCGAACACCTTGGTTCCGGGCGCGATCAGTCCGGTTTCCACCAACGTCCCGAAGGCGACCCGGGGCGCGGACTTTCGTGATTGCATTGTCTTTAAAGCGCTCTCGTCGAGAGGAAGTTCCTTTTCTATGCGTTTATACGCAATGGTCTGGTAAAATTCCTCGCGTTCGCAGCCGACCCATTGGCGGCCCAACCGCTTGGCAACCGCGCCTGTTGTGCCCGTGCCAAAGAACGGATCGAGCACCACATCACCCGGCTCGGTTGTCGCGAGCAGCAAGCGGTAAAGCAGGCTTTCGGGTTTTTGTGTCGGATGCGCTTTCTTGCCGTGCTCTTTCAGGCGTTCATTGCCCGAACAGATCGGCATCACCCAGTCAGACCGCATTTGCAGTTCATCATTGAGCGTTTTCATCGCCCGGTAATTGAAGTGATAGCGCGATTTTTCGCCCATGCTCGCCCAGATCAGCGTTTCATGCGCATTGGTGAAACGCGTGCCTTTGAAATTGGGCATCGGATTGGTCTTGCGCCAGATGATATCGTTGAGGATCCAGAACCCCATATCCTGCACCGCAGTGCCCACACGAAAGATGTTGTGATAGCTGCCGATGACCCACAGCGATCCATCGGGCTTCAAAACACGGCGCGCTTCGGCAAGCCAGGCGCGCGTGAAATCGTCATAAGCGCGGAAACTATCAAACTGGTCCCAGTGATCGGTGACGGCATCGACCTGGCTGCCATCAGGGCGGTTCAAATCGCCGCCCAATTGCAGGTTGTAAGGCGGATCAGCGAACACAAGGTCGACTGAATTGTCGGGCAATGAGCGCATGGCTTCGACGCAATCACCGCCAAGAATGGTGCCAAGCGGCAAGCCAGGAATGGGGCGCGCAGGCGTGATCGCAGGGGCCGCAACCGCGCCCGCCGCTTTCAGTTTTGAAGTTTCGATCACACCCATTTTATCGCCCCATTGGCTTGTCCCGGATCGGGACTCCATCACTTATCCACAGGCATGGAGTCCGATAGGAGTCCGCGTCAAGCAAAGAATTAGAGGGGTTTATGGTTAAGGCTTCGTAAAGACTCTAGCGCTTGTGCAGGAACGAAATAAGAACCCACAAGATGTGGAGTCTGAGTGTATTGAGGGGACTCGATATGAAGGGGGTGTATTAACCGGGTAATACAGAGCCAGGAAAATTGTAAATTTTTCAGGCCATGCCATTTTTTAGCGCAAAGCTTGGCCGCGATTACGCAAAAACCCAAATGGTGTTGGCCGCAAACCCGGCCAGCAGCAGCCCGCCCATCACCCGTCCGATCCGCTTTGCCTTCCACAAAATCAGCAGCAGCAAAACAGCGCTCGCAGCCAGCAGAGGCAGCTGAACGCCCGCCAATTCAGCCGGCAGAGGCAGCGGTGCAATCGACATCGTCGCCCCGCCGATCAGCAGGATGTTGTAAATGTTGGAGCCCACGACATTGCCCAATGCCAGCCCCGGCCTGCCCCGCAAGGCCGCCGCGATGGATGCGGCAAGTTCGGGCAGGCTGGTGCCCACGGCCACAACCGTCAGGCCGATCACGGTTTCAGGCACGTTAAAAATGGTCGCCAGATCAATCGCGCCTGTCACCAGCGCGTTCCCGCCTGCGACCAGAATGACAAGGCCCACCACGAACAAGGCAATGGCCTGCCACAAGACCGATGGCGCATCGTCCAGTTCTTCATCATCGCCGCCCGCCCCCGGATTGCGATAGCGCCACACGATATAGGCAAGGATACCCGCCAGAAGCGCAAAGCCAATCCAGCGCCCGCCCACCTGACCGATGGCAAGCGCCCAGAGCAGCAATGTCGCGCCCAGCGCCACCACCGCATCGCGTTTTCCGCTGCCGCTGAGTGCAATCGGCATGACCAGAGCAGTCGCGCCAAGGATAAGCAGCGTGTTCGCAAGGTTTGACCCCACCACATTGCCCCAAGCAATTTGCGGAGAGCCTGCAAGGCTTGCCTGAACGCTGGCTGCCATTTCGGGCATGCTGGTGGCAAATCCGACGATGACCAGCCCTGTAAACAGAGTGGACACGCCCATTTTCTGCGCAATGCCCACCGCCCCGCGCACCAGCAGCTCACCACCAATGCCAAGGCCAACAAGACCCACCAGACTAAGAAGAATCGCACCAAACATCCGCTGCGTTTAGGCGGGTTGTGGGGTATAGCAAAGCGGATTGGTGGCGGCGGATGTTCTTGTTTGTGTTCGCTTCGCGCATTCTCGTTTGGGCTCGCTAACGCTCGGGGCCGGGAGTTTTTTTGTTTAGTGTTCGCTAACGCTCACGCCGGACCACCCCTCCTCCCCGCCCGTCCACCATATCCTATGGAACCCTTGGTGGACGGGCGGGGAAGCGGGGTGGTCCGGCCAAGCTCAGGCGGATGCCTGAGCGCACCCAACAAAAGACTCGGGGTGGCCCGGCAAGCCCTTGGCGTCCGCCAAGGGCGCACTCAACAAAAAACCCGCGGTCCAAGCAGAGGAAAAACCCTTCGGCCCTACAACAGGTTCGCCTGCGCGACGGGCGCAAAACTGCGGCGATGCAGCGGGGTTGGGCCGTGCAGGCGAAGGGCCTGCATATGCTCTTTGGTGCCGTACCCCTTATTGCGTTCCCAACCGAAATGCGGGTGATCGGCGGCAGCGGCGATCATCAGCCGGTCGCGCCATTCTTTAGCAATGATCGAAGCCGCGCTGATCCCCGGTTCGCTCCCATCTCCGCCCACAATCGCGCGCGCATCCCAGCGCCATTCCTCACACCGCCCTTGCGGGGTCTGATTGCCATCAATCAGCACCTCGCACGCAGGATCGCCTAATTGCGCAGTCAAATCGCGCACGCAGCGAGTCATCGCCAGCATCGTCGCCTGGAAAATGTTGACCCTGTCAATCTCATCCGGCTCCACCACTGCCACGGCCCAGGCGCATGTTTCGCGGATTGCGACATCCAGCGCCCCGCGCCGCTTTGGGGAAAGCACCTTGGAATCCGCGCAGCCAGCGGGTAGATCATCGCCAACAGCCACCGCCGCTGCCACCACCGGCCCCGCCAAAGGCCCGCGCCCAGCCTCATCCACCCCGATGAGCACAGGCCGCGTCAAAGAGGCAGCGCCCGTTTGATTTTCCGGAGTTGATTGATCCATGACGTTCTCTTCACAATTCGCCGCTTCGCTTCGGCTTACAGCTTTGTCCCTTCCCGCTCTCGCGCTCGCAAGCTGCGCGGTTGCTGAAACCGGGGATAGCGCCGAGGGGTCAGAGGCAGGCGCGGATTACACCGTTGAAACCATGGGCGTGTTTGAAGAACCATGGGCGATCGAATTTGTCCCGGGCACCGGCGTGATGTTCATCACTGAAAAAGCGGGCGTTCTCAAAGTCATGGACACCTCCACCGGCGAAATCGGCGAAGTGGCAGGCGCGCCAGAAGTCGCCTATGGCGGACAGGGCGGATTTGGCGATATCGCGTTCCTCCCCTCTCAATCAGAAAGCGAACTCACTGGCCGCACCATCTATCTTAGCTGGGCCGAAATGGCCGAGGATGCGGATGGAGATGACGGCGCGCGCGGAGCGGTTGTCGGGCGCGGCACTTTGGATTGCAGCGCAACCGATGCCTGCTCTGTCGAAGGGCTGGAAGTGATCTGGCGTCAGGCCCCGAAGGTGACAGGCAAAGGCCATTATTCGCACCGCATCCTTGTTTCCCCTGATGAGCAGTATCTGTTTGTCGCCAGCGGTGACCGCCAAAAACAAGACCCCGCACAGGATATGACAAACACGCTTGGCTCCATGGTCAGGCTGAACCTTGATGGCACGCCTGCCAAAGGCAATCCGTTCGCTGATAAAGGCGGCGTGACAGCGGAAATCTGGTCCTATGGCCACCGCAATATCCTCGGTATGGATTTCGATGCTGAGGGGCGTTTGTGGGAGATAGAGCACGGCCCTGCTGGCGGGGATGAGCTTAATCTGGTGCAGCGCGCGGCCAATTATGGCTGGCCCACCCGGTCGAATGGCGACAATTACAACGGGGTCGATATCCCCGATCACACGCCTGATGATGGCTTTGTCAAACCCGCAATCCACTGGACCCCGGTGATCGCGCCGGGTGATATGATTATCTATACAGGCGATATGTTTGCCGCGTGGAAGGATCAGGTTCTGATTGCAGGGCTTGCTTCGCAGGCATTGGTGCGCGTGTCGCTTGATGGCAATGCGGTGGCCGAGGAAGACCGGATCGAACTTGGCGGGCGCCTGCGTTCAGTGGAACAGGGGCCAGATGGCGCGATCTGGGTGGCCGAAGATGGCGATGAAGCGCGCCTTCTCAAACTGACTATGTAACGCTGTTTTGCATTGCTTTCGCGATGCACAAGGTGGAGGAAGCGGCCGGCCTAAACCCGCCTCACTCTTCCTGCGCACAACATTGCAAAACACACGATGACAACCAAAACCGCCTCTCTCATACCGCTTTCCAGCGTAGAGCCCGCCATGATCGAGGCTCTGCTGGACCGTGCCTTTGGCCCGGACCGCCATGCGCGCACCGCCTATCGCATACGCGCAGGCATGGAATGCCTGGGCAGCCTCAGCTTTGCCGCGCTGGATGAAGATGAGATGCTGGTTGGCACCATTCAGTGCTGGCCCGTGGCGCTGCGCGAAAAAACCGCCCGCGACACCGAAAGCCGGGCGATCCCGCTGATCATGGTGGGGCCGGTTGCTGTGCTGCCCGAACGTCAGGGCGAAGGGTTTGGCATGGGGCTGATGGCAGCGATGCTTGATGCTGAAATGCAGCTTGCCGCTGGCGGGCAGACACCTTTGGCTCAGGTTCTGATCGGTGATGCTGACTATTATCAGCGCTGGGGCTTTTCCGCCGCGATGACAGGCGGATGGCGCTGTCCGGGGCCATATGAGCAAGACCGCCTGCTGGCACGCGGCCCCGCGCTTGGGGCAATGCCCGCCGAAGGAATGCTGGGCCCCTGGGGCGAGTAGAGCGGGAGGCCTGCTGGGGGCGTTCTTGTTTGTGTTCGCTAACGCTCACGCCGGGCGTTACTGCTTGTGTTCGCTACGCTCACGCCGGGCCGCCCCACCTCCCCGCCCGTCCACCATATCCTATGGAACCTTTGGTGGACGGGCGGGGAGGTGGGGCGGCCCGGCCAAGGTCAGGACGGATGTCCTGGCCGCACCCGACAAAGACTCAGGTTAGCCCGGCAAGCCCTTGGAGGATGTCCCGGCCGCACCCAACAAAAACTCAGCGTAAAGAACACAAACAAAACCCCCTTCCCCTGCCACCCATCATCTGCCATCGACACAGCCACAAATGCCATACGATCCCCCGCCCTATCTTGCAGAACTGACGCTGGCACAAATCGCTGAGCAAGTTGCCGCGCGCAAAATTCCGCCGGTTGAAACCTGGTCGCCCCAGCACATCGGCGACAGCGATATGCGCATTGCCGCAGATGGCACCTGGTTTCACGAAGGCGGCATCATCCATCGCCCGGCCATGGTGCGCGCGTTTTCCTCGCTTTTGATCCGCGATGATGCGGGCCAGCACTGGCTGCAAACACCCGTTGAAAAACTCAGCATCGAAGTCGACGATGCCGCCTTTATTGCAACCGATTGCGTTGCCAAGACGGGCGAGATCGCGATCCGGCTCAACACCGATGAATTGGTGCTGGTGGGGCCTGACAATGCGCTTAGGGCCGCTGGCGATCCGGAAACCCCGGCGATCTATCTGCATGTGCGGCGCGGCTGCGAAGCGCGGCTCAACCGGTCCACCTATGCGCAATTGGCTGAAATCGCGATGGAAACGAGCGGCGATGATTGGCTGGTCACCAGCCAGGGCGCAATTTTTTCGCTGATTGCAACGGGCTGAGCGGATGACGGCTTTGTATGACCGTCTATGCGCGCTTTATCACGAAGGGCACGCAAAAGATGTTGCCGGCCTGCTCACTGATGCGGATCTTGCCGATGGCCGCGATACGCCCGCCGCCGTATTGATTGCGGTGGTCGACCGGGAAGAGCCCACAATCGTGCTGACCCAGCGCCCCACCAATATGCGCGATCATCCCGGCCAGGTCGCCTTTCCCGGCGGCAAGATTGATCCGGGCGAAGATGCGGTTGAGGCAGCCCTGCGCGAGGCGGAAGAGGAACTTGCCCTGCCCCGCTCCGCCGTGAGCGTGATCGGTACGAGCGACCTTTACCACACCGGCACAGGGTTTCTCATCACGCCCGTTCTCGCCGTTATCCCCCCCGACCTGCCGTTCACTCCCAATCCGCAAGAAGTCGAAGCCTGGTTCGAAGTGCCTGCGGCAACCCTGCTCGACCCTGCCGCTTGGACACAGCGCAGCACCATGTGGAAAGGCAAGCCGCGCCGTTATCTTGATATGGATTATGCGGGCTTTCGCATATGGGGCGTGACCGCCGCGATCTGCGTCAATTTATCGCAGCGCATTGCGGTGGATCAGCTGCGCTCTTAAAGGGGCGAGGTTATGTCCGCTTTCCCGCCTTCTGCAACATCGCATCATCTGCCTGCCGCGCCGTGGACAAAGCGCGCGGATCTGGCGGCGTTGCGCGCCGCTTTGGGCGCTGAGAATATGCGCTGGGTCGGCGGCGCGGTGCGCGACACGTTGTTAGAACTGCCCGTCAACGATATCGATTGCGCAACCACGCATTGGCCCGACACGGTGATCGATCTGTGCGGCAAAGCTGGCATCCGAACCGTTCCCACAGGCATTGACCATGGCACTGTCACCGCCGTTTTCGATGACGGCACGGTCGAGATAACGACTTTGCGCCGCGATGTCGCGACCGATGGGCGGCGCGCCACCATCGCCTTTGCGACCGAATGGCGCGATGATGCGGCGCGGCGCGATTTTACAATCAATGCGCTGTTTGCTCACCCGGAAACGCTTGAATTGTCTGATTATTTCGGCGGGCTGGACGATTTGAAAGCGCGCCGCGTGCGCTTTATCGGAGAGGCGCGGGACCGGATTGCCGAAGATCACTTGCGCATCCTGCGTTATTACCGGTTTCAAGCACGCTTTGGTTCAGCCCTCGATGACGCCGCCGAAGACGCCTGCGCCGATATGGCCAGCACGATGAAAGGGCTGAGCCGCGAACGGGTATGCGATGAATTGCTCCGCCTTCTTGCCCTGCCCGATCCGCACGCCACAATAGAACGGATGCACAAGCGCGGCGTTTTGCAAGTGATCCTGCCCGAAGTGTGCAAGGCTTTTATCGCGAGCCTTGGCAAGCTGATCGCGGCTGAGGCGGCGCAGGGGTTTGCGTCCGATCCGCTGCGGCGCCTTGCCAGCCTGCTGCCGACCTCGCCCGATATTGCTGAAAGCGTCGCAGCGCGGCTGCGCCTATCCAAAGCGCAGCGTGCGCGGCTCGTCAGCGCGGTCAGCCGAACGGGCGAAGATGCCGCCAATCCGAAAGCTCTGGCGTATGAGGTCTCGCCCGCTTTTGCGGTGGACAGGCTGCTATTGCTGAACGCCGATGCGCGCGTGCTGTCCGGATGGGAGCCGCCCACCTTCCCCTTGAAAGGCGGAGAAATCGTCGCGCGCGGGGTCGCCAAAGGGCCAGAGGTTGCGCGCATACTGCAAACGGTTCAGCGCCGCTGGATCGCGGAGGGCTTTCCCGACACACAGCGGGTCCAGGCGCTGTTGGACGCAGAACTGGGCGGTTGACCATTAGCGCTCAATAGAGCGCTTCACCGAAGCTGCGCCTCGCATTACCGATTTCTGCCCTGAACAGGCCCACAAATTTGGAACGATCCGCGTGTGCGCGCCATTCTTTCTTTACGCGCCCTTGCACCATCTAAGCCGCGATCGCGTCGCGGCAAATGGTGATCAGAGCGCGGATATGCCCGGCTGGGCCCACACATCGAATGGAGAAATTTGACCATGAAATTCGCTAAATCCCTCACCGCCGCCCTCTTGATTGCAGGCGCCCCGTTCGCCGCGAGCGCGCAGGATGCAGGCACAGTGGTTTATGGCAATGACGATGCGCCTGTTGGCACGATTGAAAGCAATGTTGATGGCATCGTAACGCTGGACACCGGCAGTTATAAAGTGCCGCTGCCCGCCGATCTGCTTGCCGAGCGCGAAATTGGCTGGACTGCCAATACGACCAAGACGGATCTGGACGCGATGATGGCCGCTGAAGAGGCGGAAAAGGCAGCCAAGCTTGATGCCGCGCTGGTCAAAGGCGCTGCGGTTATGAGCGCCGATCAAAAGCCTGCCGGAACGATCCATCTGATCGATAACGAAGCCGATCAGATCGTTCTGATGCGCGAGGATGGCATCATCACCTTGAAACGCGAATTTTTCATGCTGGATGCCGCCGATACGCTGGTGGTGCGCGTGAATGAAGCGCAAATCGCCGAGAATGTCACCGAAGTGCCCGAAGGCACTGTGATTGAAACCGCCAGCATGGCAGCAGGCGGCGAAACGGGCAGCTAAACCGCCGTTTCAGCTCGCAAACAAAGCCCGCAAGGAAAAGGCTGTTGCCTCTGCTTGCGGGCTTTTCACTGTCCGTTTTCGGCGTTAAAAGCGGTTGTCCTTGGGAAAGCCCTGCGGCGGCATGCGCCCGGCCGCCCCGCGCGCGACTTTCCATTGCCAGATATCGTTTTCAGTGCGGGTGCGCTCGCCAGATCCGCCCATCTGCCAGCTTAGACCCTCTGCCAGCGTAAACGTCGTCGCATCGGACAATCCGCCATCGCGGTATCGTTGCAGCATCACACCCTGCCCCCGCGCCAGCACTTGCATTTCTTCAAGATTGAAGACGATCAACTTGCGATTATCGCCAACAGCGGCGACGTGATCGTGTTCCTTGGCGATTTCGCGGATGACTTGCAGCCGGGCTGTGCCTTTGAGGTTCACCACCTGCTTGCCCTTTTTGGTCTCCGCAACCAGTTCGCCAGTCTCGGCGACAAAACCTTTGCCGTTGGAGGAAGCGAGCAATAGCCGCCCGCCTTCTTTGTGCACCAACATCTTGGCGATGCTGGTATCGGCTTCCAGATCAATCATCGTGCGCACCGGCTCACCAAAGCCGCGCGCGCCGGGCAATTTGTCGCATCCCAACGTGTAGAACCGCCCATTGGCCGCCGCGATCAGCAGTTTATCGGTCGTTTGCGCATGGACGATGTCAAACAGCGCATCGCCCTCTTTATATTTGAATTCCTGCGCAAGATCGACGTGGCCTTTTGCCGCTCTGATCCAGCCCTTTTGCGACAGGATCACCGTGATCGGCTCTTTTTCGATCATCGCATCCATCGAAAATTCAACCGTAGGGGCGGCTTCTTCGATCAGAGTGCGGCGCGCGCCCAGCGCAGTGTCCTCGGCATATTCCTTGCGAAGCGCGGCCATATCTTTCTTCAACCGGGTGCGCTGGCGCTGCGGGCTGTCCAAGAGTTTTTGCAAAGCTTCCTGCTCTTCCAACAGCGCGGTTTTCTCATCGCGCAGCTTCATTTCCTCAAGCTTGCGAAGTGAGCGCAGCCGCGTGTCGAGAATGGCTTCGGCCTGCCTGTCAGTCAGCTCAAATTCGGCGATCATCACCTTTTTGGGGTGATCTTCGTACCGGATAATCTCGATCACGCGATCAAGATTGAGGAAAGCGATGATATAGCCTTCGACCAGTTCCAACCGCCGTGCGATCTGATCGAGCCGGTGCTGAGTGCGCCGCTGCAAGATGTCGATCTGCGCTGCGATCCAGTGGGTCAGCAGCTCCTTGATCCCCATCACCATCGGCGTGCGGGTTGCATCCAATACGTTGAGGTTCAGCCCAAAACGCGTTTCCATATCGGTGAGCTTGAAAATGCTCTCTTTCAGCAATTCCGGGTCCACATTGCGGCTGCGCGGGACCAGCACGATGCGGATGCTTTCGTCGCTTTCATCGCGCACATCTTCGAGGATCGGCAGTTTCTTATCCGCAATCGCCTGCGCGATTTGCTCAATCAGCTTACCCTTCGCCACCTGATACGGGATTTCGGAAATGACAAGCTGCCATTGCCCCCCGCCCAGCCGTTCAATCCCGGCGGCAACATCCTCGGCCTTGTCAGCCTCTGGCGCATGGAACCTTCCGCGCAAACGGAACGATCCGCGCCCTGTGGCATAGGCCTGCGAGATAATCTCTGCGCTGTCGACCACTTGACCGCCAGTGGCAAAATCGGGGCCTTTAAAGACGCCCATCAGCTCTTCATGGGTCACATCCTTGTTGAACAGGACAAGTTCGGCCGCATCCAGCACTTCGGCGACATTGTGCGACGGGATATTGGTCGCCATGCCAACCGCAATCCCGCTTGCCCCATTAGCGAGCAGATTGGGGAACAGGCCCGGCATGATGTCGGGTTCTTGTTCCTCGCCATTATAGGTCGGGATAAAATCAACCGTGCCCGCATCCAAGCCGTCCATCAGCTGCATCGCGGTTTTGGTCAGACGGCATTCGGTATAGCGGTACGCAGCGGCGTTATCGCCATCGACATTGCCGAAATTGCCTTGGCCCTCAACGAGCGGGTATCTCAGCGAGAAATCCTGCGCGAGCCGCACCATCGCATCATAGGCTGCCGTGTCGCCATGCGGGTGGTATTTACCAATAACCTCGCCCACAACGCGGGCGGATTTTTTGAACGTGCTGGTGGGCGTCAGGCCCAATTGCCGCATCGTCCAAAGCAAGCGCCGGTGAACCGGTTTCAACCCATCGCGCAAATCGGGCAGCGACCGCGCTGTGATCGTGGAAAGCGCATAGACGAGATACCGCTCTTCCAGCGCTGCATCGAACGGCGCATCGGTTATGAGGTCAAATTCGTCCTTGGGGGAATCGTCAGGTGTCGTCGGTTCATCCATCCCACCCGCTTAGCAAGCGGCGCGCGCGCGGGGGAGAGGCGTTTCCACAGGGTTGAATGCTCAGTTGCGGATCAATCTTCCAACCTCGGGCCGATCAATCCAGCGGCCTTGCGTATAGCGAAAGGTCTAGAGGAACTTTTGAAATGTTCTTCAAAGCCACTGTAATTTTTCCATTCTTTGGTGAAAAGCCAACGCCCGCGCCATGAAGGCCCGTCACATATGTTCCATTTTCGTTGACGCTGCGGCCATCGCTTTCAAATACACCAGCGCAATATGGCAGAGGCATTGCATACGGATCTGGCCGCCTGCCCTGGCAATGCAGCGCCACTTCAGGATCTTCCTCAAGGCTAAACCCAACCATCATGGGTTCATTTGCGGCGATGTCGTAGATGCGAAATTCTCTTGGCTGCAATCGCACCACTGCGCTCGACATTTCGTATGCGGTGGCAGATGGCCCAAGGACAATGGCTATGACCGCCATCATCATAGCCAGCGTTTTTGACGGAGAAAATCTCATCAGCAAGTCCCTAACGATGGGGTTGTGTTCACCCAATAGAGCTAGAACATTTCCTCTAGTCGAGAGTTAATCCCGCGCCGCTGAGCCGGAGCGACAAGCAATAGGCGCGAGTTATCTGCTTCCATCTTCGCGCAACGCTGCCACGTCTTCGCGCAGCGCTTTGAGCTCCAGAATTATCTCCTCACGCTCATTATGCGCGTCTTCGCCCGTTGCCTCGGCCATGGCGTTGACGATCACACCGATGAACAGGTTTAGCACGATGAAGCTGGTGAGCAGGATGAACGGCACAAAGAACGCCCAGGCATAGGGATATACTTCCATCACGGGGCGCACGATGCCCATCGACCAGCTTTCAAGCGTCATGATCTGGAACAGCGAATAGAGCGATAATCCCAGATCGCCGAACCATTCGGGGAACGCCTCGCCAAACAGCTTTGTCGCCATCACCGCGCTGATATAAAACAACAATCCCAGCATGACGACGACGGTGCCGATGCTGGGGATCGCGCTGAACAAGCCAACAATCACTTTGCGCATGCTCGGCACGACTGAAACCAGCCGCAAAGCGCGCAGAATTCGCAGCGCGCGCAGTACCGAGAATTGATCGCCTGCGGGCAGCAGGGCTGCGCTGACAATAGTCAAGTCAAAGACATTCCAGCCATTTTTGAAAAACCGCCAGCCATAAGCGAATAGTTTGAGCGCCAACTCAACAATGAAAATGCCCAGAGCCAGCCGATCCAGTTGAGCTATTACCCCGCCCGCCTGTGCCATGATGGTGGAGGAGGTCTCAAGACCCAGACCAACCGCGTTGATGACGATGACAGCGATGATGAAGTGCTCAAACCGCTTGGATTCCACCAAAGCGCGCACACGGTTGCGCACGGCTGACAAAGGGCCTGTTGCAGGCGGCATAAGGGTTTCACCGGAGGCAGTCATTACCGCGACCCATGGCGACGAATGGTTGCGTTATCAATAACCAAGCAGCTTGTGGTGGTGACGAAAGAATGGAGCAGACTTGCGCTTGCCTCAATTGTGGCGTAAATATGGCGATATTAGGGCTAAAATAAGGCAGGAGAGGATGGGCATGTCTAAATCTTGGATGTTGATCGCGGGAACCGCTTTGACGCTAACCGCATGCAGCGGCGCGGAAAGCGAAATGGCCCGCAGCGCGGATATGATGGCGATGGAAGCGCCTGACATGGCTGCCGCTGATGCAATCGCCGAGGAAGCGGGCAGCGCCCCTGCCGATGGCGCAGACATCCCCGTCAGCGAGCCGCAGATCGCCTATACCTACCGTCTTGGCTTCGACCTTCCATTGGGCAGCATCAGGCAGGTTCAGCAAACGCATGTCTCCATGTGCGAGGAATTGGGCAACAGAGGCTGCCGCGTTATCTCCATGGATCAGGCGCGTGATAGCGATGAATATTCAAGCGGCCGCCTCCACATTGCCGTGGCCGCAGACAAAGCCGCCGATTTTGCCAAAAAGCTGGAAACCACATCAGGCGAAGCGGATGGCGAACTGAGATCATCCTCGCGCACAGGCGAAGATCTGTCGAAACAGATCGTCGATACTGAGGCCCGCCTGCGTTCGCGCGAATTGCTGCGCGAAAGGCTTACCGAAATCCTTGCCTCTCGCAGCGGCAGCGTTGGCGAATTGGTCGAGGCGGAACGGGCCGTGGCGCAGGTCAATCAGGAAATCGATCAGGCGAAAAGCTGGCTGGAAACCATGCGCACGCGCGTCGCGTTTAGTGAAATGACGATCCGCTATGAAGCGGGCGAAGTCAGCGCGGTTTCGGGCAGCTTTGGTGAGCCAATTGAGGCAGCGTGGAATTCGCTGGGCACCATCCTTGGCGGGACAATTGCCTTTATCATGATGGCCGCGACCGCTTTGTTGCCGATCACCTTGCTGGTGCTGGCTCTGCGCTGGCTGCTCCACCGCTTTGGCTATCGCTTGCGGTTCTGGAAGAACAATCTGCGCGAAACCTCTAAAACAGAGGCTTAGGCTAAACCGCTAGCCCATTCCTCGCGCATCGCGGGCTTCGCCGGGCACGTGCACGGTGAGCCCGTCGAGCGCGTCAGATATGTCTATCTGGCAGGAAAGCCGGCTGGTCCTCCGCGCTCCTGAGGCAAAATCGAGCATGTCCTCTTCTTCCTCGCTTGCCTCGGCGAGCTTGTCGAACCATTCGCCCGCGACAATCACGTGGCAGGTCGAACATGCCATCTGACCCTCGCATGTCCCCTCAAGCGGCAGACCTGCCGCCTGACCCACACGCAGCAAATTGTCGCCCGCCTCGCATCGCGCCTCAACCGGATTGCCGCGCGGGTCGATAAAGGTGACGCTTAGCCCCATTGCTCTTGCTCCTTTGCGGCATTGTTGATCGCCTTGGCTGCAGCTTCGATATCGTCCATCGCCGTGTAACGGCCAAATCCCAGCCGGATCGAAGATTTAGCCTCTTCGTCGCTCAGCCCAATAGCCTTTAGAACATGGCTGGGCCGCCCTGATCCGCTCGCACACGCACTGCCAGCCGAAAACATGACAGTGCGACATTCCGACATAAGCCTTGCGACATCAACACCTTGTTTGCGAATGTTGAGATTGCCATGCCAGCGTGCATCCTCGCTTCCGTTCAGTGTCCATCCGCCAAACAGATCACGCGCGCGGTTCCACAGGGCCTGCACATGTTCTGCGTCTTCATCCATGCGCTCTTTCGCCAAAGCCGCCGCGGCGCCCATTCCGGCGATCAGCGCAGGTGACAATGTTCCCGACCTCAGGCCATGCTCCTGCCCGCCGCCGGTCTGCACTTCGTCCAGCGAAACACCATCGCGCACCCACAACGCGCCCACCCCTTTGGGGCCGTGAAATTTGTGCGCGGAAATCGCGATCATATCGGCATGAGAGACAATGATCCTGCCATAGGCCTGCACGCCGTCCACCAGCATCAAAGCGTCCATCTCGCGCGCTTTTGCCGTCCAGTCGAGGATCGGCTGCACAGTGCCGATTTCATTGTTGACCTGCAGAACCGCGATCAGGCCGACGCTGCCAGGAATATCCTGCGAGGCATCGCAAATCCCTGCCGCATCCACGCCCAGAATATGCCTTTGCCCGGCAGCATCGGCGGTATCGCCAACGGCTGAATGTTCGATGGCAGAATGCGCCACCACGCCTCTGCTGGAGCAACCGCGAATGGCGAGGTTAAGCGCTTCTGTCGCGCCGCTGGTGAAGATGACGCGCCCGCCGGGGGAAACAGCGCAGCAACCTTTTCGCGCGCCGCCTCAATCGCAGCGGCAGCCTGACGGCCCAGCTTGTGCGGGGAATGCGGATTGCCAAAACCAGTGCCATCCGGCCCATCCAGCCAGCGCAGCATAGCATCGCGCGCTTCAGGCGCGAGCGGGGTTGTGGCTTGGTAATCGAGGTAGATCATTGCCCCTCATCCTCTAACCGCTCGTGCTGAGCTTGTCGAAGCACCGTTCTTCCTTTTTTAAGCAGACGTTTGAAGTGAAGGACGATCCTTCGACAAGCTCAGGATGAGCGCCCTTCGACAAGCTCAGGATGAGCGGGTTTCCTTACGAGAGCGATTTCCACGCCTCGGCGAATTGCTCAAGATCATTCGGCGTTGTGGACCAGCCAATGCTCACCCGGATTGTGCGCGCTGCGACATCATCAGGCACACCGAAAGCATCAAGCACGCGGCTTTTCTTGAGTGTTCCTGAGGAGCATGCGCTTCCCGCTGAAACAGCAAAGCCCATGGCATCAAGACGGATCAGAAGCGCTTGGGCGGATATTTCGGGGTGAGCAAGGGCGTGAATATAGTCGCATTGCTTGCCAAAAGCTTGGACACCCTCGCCCATAACGGCGGCAAAAGAGGTGCGATCCGCAGGGCTGCTCGCCCAATCGCCGGCCTCTAATGCGGCTGCCATACCCATCGCCGCCGGCGCATTTTCGGTTCCCTGGCGATAGCCGCGTTCGTGCCCGCCTATCGGCTCCAGCATATTGAAGTCGCGCATCAGCAGCGCGCCAATACCAATAGGGCCGCCAAATTTGTGCGCAGACACAACCAGCATATCCGCATCTGGCAGAGCGATCTTGCCCGCTGACTGCGCGCAATCGGACAGAACCAATGCGCCGCTTTCGCGCACGGTTTTGGCCATATCGCTAACGGGATTGATTGTCCCGGTCTCTGAGTTAACGTGCTGAACGGCCAGCACGCTGCTTTCAGCAAACACGCTGTCATCGCTAACAATCTCAGCATCCGGCGCCGCCCGAAACACCGCGTCATGCTCCACCGCGCTCACAATCCGGCGGTCCGCTTTCGCACGGTTGAGTGCAATCCAAAGCGCCTCACTCGCGCCGCTCGTAAAGATCACTTCGCCATTCCAGCCAAGCGACCGCTTTATCCGCTCGCGTGCATCTTCGAGTGCCTTTTTCGCCTTGCGCCCCTCTGCATGCGGCGAGGAAGGGTTGGCCCACAAGGCAAAGCCCTCCTCCATCGCGGCGCGCGCTTCGGGGCGCAGGGGCGAGGTCGCGGCGTGGTCGAGATAGATGCGGGGTTTGGACACTTATTGCGAACGATTCTTAAAAAATTGCAGAATGAAACCTATCGCGTTATAGGCCCTGCATTCCAATGTGTCAGCCGACATATCGCATTCCTCATAACAAGGTTTTTTCATGCCATCCGTCATTTTTCCCGGCCCCGAAGGCCGTCTTGAAGGTCGTTTCTCCCCTCCGCCGCGCCCGCGCGCGCCCGTCGCGATGATCTTGCATCCCCATCCCGAAGGCGGCGGCACCATGAATGACCGGATCGTCCAGCGGATGTATAAGACGTTTGTGGACCGCGGCTTTGCCGTTTTGCGCTTTAACTTTCGCGGTGTGGGCCGCAGCCAGGGGTCGTTTGACAGCGGCGTGGGCGAGTTGTCGGATGCGGCATCCGCGCTTGATTGGGTACAATCGATCCATCCCGAAGCGCAGACGACATGGGTGGCAGGCTATTCATTCGGAGCGCTCATTGGCATGCAATTGTTGATGCGCCGTCCTGAGGTGCGCGGGTTTATATCGGTCGCGCCGCCTGCAAATATGTATGATTTTTCCTTCCTTGCCCCCTGCCCCGCCAGCGGGATTTTCGTGCAAGGCGCAGCGGATACAGTGGTGCAGCCGAGCGCTGTGCAAAAGCTTGTGGAGAAGCTGCGGACACAAAAGCACATCACGATCCATCACGACGAAATCCCGCGCGCAAACCATTTCTTTGAAAATGAAATGGAAGACATGATGGCAAGCGTCGACAATTACCTAGATTTCAGGCTGTCGCCGGATTGTCCGATCAAATAATCTTGCGGATCATTTGATCGGTTTTTGGTTTTACGAACCCGCATCGGCGGGTTCGTCCTCGGTGCGGTTTCAAAGCCGGGCTTCGTCCGGCTTTGAGCACCTGCGGTCGCGCAGTCGCGCTCTGGCTCGCCTACGGCTCGCAATCACCGCTCGTCAGACCCGTTGCCCCCAGAAACTTGGTGCCAGCCAGCGGCTTGGTCGCGGTAGCACGGTGCGAAGCGCCGCAAGGGCGGAAGCGAAGTCGAAGACGCAGCTGGCCAAAGGCCACCTGCAAGGCCGCCCGCAGCGGGTGCAGCTTGCTGCACGCATAGCGAAGACGCGCCCCGGATGGGGCGCGAAACACAAAACAAATGCCCGGATGGACCGCGCCTGGCGCTTGTGAGACTAAAACAAACAAAGTTTCTGTTCGCGACCAGTCCCAATCAGCAACTCGAAACTATTTGCAAAACAATCATTTGGGGGGTTAGCTTGCGAATAGTGAGCCTGAGTTATCAGCGCCCCTAACCGCTCTTAACTCAACCACGGCGCACGTGATGAGAGAGGAGTACCACCCAATGAACTATGCAAAACAAGCAAGCAGGCCCAGCCCAGCCGCCATGCTGGGCGCGATCGGTGTGCCTGCCGCATTTGGCGCGATCTTGATTGCCGGACTGGCAGTGACAGTCGTGATAACCAAGCCGATTGCCAACCCCACAGGCGTGATCGTCACGCCCGAAGTGATCGAGACACCCCCTCCGCCCGCACCAACCCCGAAACCGGTTGAAAAGCAAACCAGCGAAGCGCGTCCAATCGAAAACACGCACATTACCGCGCCAGATGCGCCAATTGTGCTTGGCCCGACCAGCCCTGTAACCGGGTTTCCCGATCTGGATGGTCCGCTTATCGGCTCTGCCGGCCCATCTGGCCCGATTGATCTCGGGATCGAAGGCCCCACCGCGCCGCCGCCGCCCACATTCGATCCGGTCAAAGCCAGCCCGCGCGGCAATCCGGGATCATGGGTGACGACGAATGATTACCGTTCAAGCTGGATCCGCCGGGGTTATTCTGGCCGCGCGAGTTTCACTCTGGAAATCAGCGCGTCTGGCCGAGTCAGCGATTGCACAATCACGCGGTCAACCGGGCACACCGCTCTGGATGAGGCGACATGCAAACATTTGACCAGCCGAGGGCGGTTTACCCCTGCCAAAGACAGCAGCGGCGCAAATGTTGCAGGCACCTATTCAAGCGCAATCAATTGGGAATTGCCCTGAACTGACACGAATGGGCCGCGTGCAAAAGGCGCGCGGCCCATCCCGCTTCCGCTATTCCTCTTCCAGCGCCTGCGCCTGATCGAGCGGCCTTTCGCCAACCGCGCTTGGCAATGTCCAGATTAGCACATTCGCCACCGCGACCGCTGAAAGCAGCACCATCAGCAAAGGCTGTTTCGCCTCACCAGTGCGCCGCCACAGGAAAAACGCCCCAACCAAAAGCGCAATCGCGGCAAGCATGACGATGGAAAGCACCAGATCTGCCATGTGATTAAAGCCTCTTTTTACAAAACTACCGAGCAAGCAGCATCATTACGCTGGCCCAACTGCGTGTGTTCCGATACGGTTATTCGGGTCTAATACAAAGGAGGATAATATGGGGATTTTCAGTTCAATCAAAAGCGCAATTTGGGGCGATGACGAGGAAGAGGCGAAAGCCGCACCGGCGGCAGCACCGGCCGCAGATGCCGCGCCGCAGCGCGCTGCAATAGATCAAGTTGATGTGGTCGCGCGCGTCGGCTCGATCCCGGGAGCAGATGATCTTAACTGGAAAACCTCGATTGTCGATCTGATGAAACTGCTGCGGCTTGATCCCAGCTATGCCAATCGCAAGGAATTGGCTCAGGAAATGGGCAATGCCGATTATTCTGGATCGGCAGAAGACAATATCGCGCTGCACCGGTCTGTTATGAAAGCTCTGGCCGATGCAGGCGGGATTGTGCCGCCTGAACTCAAGGACTGATTGAACTGAGACCATGGGCGCGGTAGACATTTCGGCCATGGATAGATCAGACACGAACATCACGCGCCGCCAGACCCTTTCAGGGCTTGGCGGCGCTTCTGCATTGGCACTGGGCGCTGGCACCATCGGGGGTTGCGCGCCAACTGGTTCGCGCGCCCTCTCAGCGTCGCCTGCGGTATTTTCCGACCCAGATCAGGTGCTTGAGGATATCGGTTACCGCATGCTCGCCCATGAACCAGCGCGCGCAACCGGGCTTGGCGTGGATACGGGCGAATATGCCGAATGGCGCGGGACTTTTGGCACGCCGGGGGCAGAGGGCCGCGACGACTATAAAGCGACATTGAAAGAATTGCGCGAAGGCGCGCGCACCTATCCCAAAGACGGCCTCACCGCCGATCAGGCAACCAGTTTTCAGGTGGTGGAAAGCGCCTTTACCACAGCCCTCGAAGGCATGGATCTGCCCTATGGAGATGTGGCCGTGGGCAGTTGGCGCAATGCACCTTACGTGGTGATCCAGAATGTCGGCGCTTACATCGACTTGCCGCGTTTCATGTCCTCATCCCAGCCTGTGGCAAGCGAGGAGGACATCTATTTTTACCTTAATCGTCTGTCGCAAATCCCATTGGTGCTCGACGGAGAGACCGAGCGGATGAAGGCGGCCCGCGCTTACGGCGTTATCCCGCCCGATTTCCTGCTCGATAAGGCCATCACCCAAATGCAATCGAGCATTGCCGATGCAGCCAAAGGGGGCATTCTGGTCAGCAGCCTGACCAGCCAGATCACATCGAAATTTGGCGATGAAGCGCTGGGCGAAAAAGGCGAATACGCTTTTGGCATCGTGTCAGGCGATGTCGCACCCGCACTCCAGCGCCAATTGGAAGAACTGCAAACGCAGCGCGCATTGGCCAAGTCCGATGCTGGCATCTGGGCGCAGCCCAATGGCGATGAATGGTATGCCTGGGCCAATCGCGCATCGACAACCACCATGCTATCGCCTGATGAAATTCACGAGCAGGGTCTTGATGAACTGGCCGAATTGCATGGCCGGATGGAGCCTATCCTGCAAGAAATCGGCTACACCAAAGGCACGGTGGGCGAACGCATGCAGGCCCTGTCACAAGACCCGCGCTATCAGTTTGCTCCGGGCGATAAAGGCCGCGCTGAAATCATGGCGTTTATTGGCGATCAGGTGGACTATATAAAAGCGCAAATGCCCCGCGCCTTTACGCAGCTGGTCGATCCCCCGTTCGAAGTGCGCCGCATCCCGCAATCCGAAGAATTGGGCGCACCTGCGGCCTATGGCGGCGGCGGCAGCAAGGATGGATCGATACCGGGCCGCTTCTGGATCAATCTGCGCGACACCGATCTGCACCGCAAGTATGATCTGCCCGATCTCACTTTCCACGAAGCCATTCCCGGCCATGTGTGGGAAGCGGCCTATTCCAACCGTTTGCCGCTGATCCGGTCCATCCTCGCCTTTAACGCCTTCAGCGAAGGTTGGGCGCTGTATGGGGAGCAATTGGCCGATGAACTGGGCGCGTATGACGAATTCAAAGTTGGCCGGCTGGGTTACTTGCAAGCGCTCGCTTTTCGCGCTTGCCGCCTTGTGGTGGATACGGGGCTACATCACAAACGCTGGACCCGGACACAGGCGCGGCGGTTCTTTGTTGAACGCAATGGCTCCAAGGAACAGGAGGTTGCCTCCGAAGTCGATCGGTATTGCAGCTGGCCGGGCCAGGCGTGCGGATACAAGATCGGCCATTCGCAAATCGTATCACAGCGCGCCCGCGCCGAAGCGGAATTGGGCGATGCCTATGATTTCAAGGCATTCAACACAGCGGTAATTCTTGGCGGCAATTCCCCGCTCGATGTGGTCGATAAAACCGTCAGCCGCTATATTGCAGGGATCCGGGGCTAGATTCTCTGCTCCGAGCTTTCAAAAACAGGCACATCCTTTCATGGAAACATTCGGCGAAGAACTAGAAACCATGCGCCGCGTGCCGCTTGCTGAAGCGCATGTGGACGCGATCCGCGAAATTGGACGTGAGGTAACTTACGAGCAGGGCGATATTGTTGCCGATATTGGCGATCCGATGGACACCTTTGTCTATGTGGTCGAAGGCGAGCTTGAAGTCGTTAATCCGTACACGGATGAACGGCTCATGGAATCCTCGCTCGGCCCGACCCAGTTCATGGGCGAGATCGGGTTTTTGAACCGGGCAACGAATTACCTCAAAATGCGTGCAGCAAAGCGGACATGCGCAATTGAGGCGCCGCGCGGTGCCATGCTTGATCTGATGGCACGCGTGCCGGAGCTGTCCGATCACTTGATATCGGTGTTTGCCGCAAGACGGCGTAAACAGTTCGAGATGCGCAACAGCGCTGTTAAAATCATCGGGGCGGACCGCGATCCGGCGGTGCAAGCCTGCGAACGCTTCTTATCGCGCAACCGGATACCCTTTCAAAGCTTTGACATGGGCGCGAGCGATGCCGAAACAATCAAGGTTTGCGAAATCACGCGCCACAAACCCTCAGTGGTCCTCGGCGTCGATCAACAGCTTGATGACCCGACCCCGCGCAAAGTGGCTCGCTATCTCGGCCTTGATCTGGACATTTGCGAAAACACCGATGTCGATCTTTTGATCGTGGGCAGCGGACCTGCTGGTGTGGCCGCTGCCGTTTATGCCGGGGCTGAAGGCATTGAGGCGCTGGTGGTTGAAGATATGGCCATTGGCGGACAGGCGGGCACATCCAGCCGGATCGAAAACTATATGGGTTTTCCCACAGGGATCAGCGGCACTGACCTAACCTATCGCGGCCAGATTCAAGCGCTGAAGTTTGGCACCCGGTTTGTCATGCCGCGCCGCGTTGAAAAGCTGGAGCGGCGCGAGGATGGATCGTATTGCGCGACGCTAGATGAAGGCGACCGGGGACGCGACATCATTTGCGCACGCGCCGTTCTGGTGAGCACGGGTGTCCAATATCGCCGCTTGCCGCTGGACAATCTGCGCGAGCTCGAAGGTGCAGGCATCTTCTACTCCGCCACCGAAATGGAAGCGCGCTTTTGCGCCAAGACCGAAGCGGTCGTGATCGGCGGCGGCAATTCTGCCGGGCAAGCTGCGATGTATTTATCGCGCAGCGCCGCACATGTGCATTTGGTGGTGCGTTCGGGCTCGCTGGCGGCGTCCATGTCGAGCTATCTTTCCAGCCGTCTCGAAGCGGACCCGCGCATCACCATTCATTATCACACGCAGGTAACCGCGCTGCATGGGAGTGATTGGCTGGAGAGTGTGACGCTGAAAACGCAAAACGGCGAACAGCAGCTTGCCACCACAGCCTTGTTCATCATGATCGGGGCCGCGCCCAACACCGATTGGCTGTCTGGTCTGGTCCGAACCGATGACAAAGGCTTTGTTTACACCGGCCCCGATGCCGGGCGAAGCTCTCCTTTTGAAACCGGGACCGATGGCATATTCGCTGTAGGTGACGTGCGCGCAGGCTCTGTCAAACGGGTCGCCAGCGCGGTTGGCGAAGGGTCCGTCGTGGTCAGCACCATCTGGAGCTATCTCGATGCGATCAGTCAAAAGGATGATAGCCAAGCGTAGGGCTATTCAAATGCTATAAATTCAATATCCTGCGACAGATTGAGCGCACAGATTCGCAATCGCTGCGCCAATGGGGCTAACAGGGTACTTTGCGATGACGACAAGATTGCTTTCGATATTTGTGTGTTTCAGCACATTCCTGCTGATTACTTCCCCTGCCAAAGCCGCGTGGTACGAGGCATCAAGCGATAACTTTGTTGTCTATGCCGATGACAAGGAAAAGGACATCGCACGCTACGCTGAAAATCTTGAGCGGTTTCACAAGGCGATGGAAGTGCTGACCGGACGCCGCGTGGAAAAGCCCAGCCCGTCAAACAGAGTTGTCATTTTCGTTGTTGGCAGCGAACGCCAGTTGCAAAAAGTCGCAGGCAAAGGAAGCCGGAACATCGCCGGGTTTTACGTGCCGCGTGCAGGCGCAAGCCGGGCATTTGTCCAGAATATTCGCAACAAGAACGGCTATCCCGATTTCTCCACCATCGTGCTGATGCACGAATATGTGCACCACTTCTTGATCTCGTCGTCGCGATTTGAAATGCCACGCTGGTTAAGCGAAGGGGCAGCAGAATTTTTCGCCGCTGCTTCGTTTGAAAAAGATGGCGGCATTCTGATCGGGCGCGTCGCGCGCCACCGGGCAGGCGAACTCGCCTATGCCAAGGATGTAAGCGTGCGCGAATTGCTTGATCACGAGCTGTACGAAAAGCGTGCGGGCCGCCGCTACACCGCGTTTTACGGGCGCAGCTGGCTGCTTTATCACTATCTCACATTTACCCCCGAACGGCGCGGCCAATTGGCCGAATTCGGCCGGGCAGTCTTTTCCGGCTCGTCTCCGCTGGATGCAGGCGAAGCGGTTTTTGGCGATCTTGATGCGCTGCAAAGAGAACTGGATGCCTATATGCGCGGGCGCCGGTTCAATATGCTCACGCTGCCGCCAGAAGAGCTCCCGATTGGCGAGATCACGATACGCCGCCTGCCCGAAGGCGAAGCAAAGATGATGCCCCTTCGCATCCGCTCGCAGCGCGGAGTATCGCGTGAACAGGCGCTCGAACTGCTTCCCGATGTGCGCGAAATCGCGGCGAAATATTCAGGCGATGCAGGGGTTTACACGGCCCTTGCCGAAGCGGAGTTTGACGCGGGCAATAACGCCGAAGCCATCGCAGCGGCGGAACAGGCCATCGCTCTCGATCCATCGCGTGCCAATGCTTATGTTCAAAAAGGCTTCGCATTGTTTCGCCAGGCAAGTGAGCTGGACGGGGATGCGCGCGATGATGCTTATGATGCAGCGATGAAGCCGTTTTCCGCGCTGAACCAGATCGAGAACGACCATCCACTGCCGCTCATCTATTACTATCGCAGCTTCGTCGCGCGCGGCATAACGCCGCCTGAAAACGCTCGTCATGCGCTCGAACGCGCGGCGCAATTGGCCCCGTTTGACAAGAGCCTGTGGTTCAATGTGGCGATGATGCAGCTAAGCGAGGGCAAGATTGCGCTCGCAAGGCAATCCTTACAGCCTATTGCGTTTGACCCGCATGGGGGCAACCGGGCTGACAAGACCAAAATGTTGATCGAAGGGCTAAAAGACGCGCCCGAAGGAACGCCGGTGAATGCGTCGATGGCGGGCATAGCCGAGGCGGGAACCGATGCGGACGAAGGGGCGAACGATAACGATCCGAAAGGTAGCAGTGAAGCAAATAGAAACGATAACGCAACAACCGGACCAGCGTTAAGCGCGCACGCTTACCACTGATCCAGCTGATATCGCCCCTGTCAGCCGCGTATCATTCCGCTCACAATCGAGCCTAAAATGCCGCCCAGCGGATTGCTGCCGCCTCCGCCTGATGACGCAGCGCCCGCGCCGCCGGTTGCAGATTTCGCGAGATAGCCTGCCACCGCCATTGCAAGGATCGGCAGCATCTTTTTGAGCAGCCCTTCATCAAGGCCTGTCATCGCGGCGACTTCACCTGCGACCGAGCGGCTCACATCCTTGCTGCCAAAGATATTGCCAAGAATGTCATTGCCCGGCTGCGTAGGCGTTGGATCATTGCCCAGAACCGCATCGAGCAGCCCGCCGCCAAGCATACCGCCGAGCCCGCCTGCTGCACCGCCGCTGCCTGAGCCACCGCCAAGGATCGCGCCAGCCAAAGAGCCAAGCCCACCCAAAGGTTCGGGCGTGCTTGTCCCCCCCGTTGCGCTGCGGCCCATCCCCGCAACGATCGCCGGCAGCAAAGCGCCCGCCGCCGTTTTCGCGGTGCCTTCATCAATTCCAAGTTCGCGCGCCATCGATGTAATTGCGCCCGATTGTTGCAGCATTTGAGCAAGGCTCATCGTCTATCCCCCTTGGTTTGTGGTCAGATTGGCGCGCCTGTCCCGCGTGTTCTGCGAAAGGCCAGGCGCACCATCTGCCTTATTTCTTGCCGAAAAAGCTCGACGCCATATCGGTAATGTCATTGAGCGGATTGCCATCGCCATCACGGTCCAGCATCCCCATAATCCCGGATAGCCCGCCTTCGCCATCGGCTTGCAATTTGCCAGCAATATCGCCCAGCGCATTTTCGCCGCCAAGCTGTTCCATGATGCCGCCCAAGGCGCCGGTATCAAGGCCGGTTTTTTCAGCGGCCAATTCAACCGTATCGCCTTCTTCGGCGTGCGAAGCGCCCAAAGCGGCAACCGCTTTTTCAGCCATGGCCGGATCAATGCCGACCTTTTCTGCAAGGCTGGCAACCGTATCGGGCGAGCCTGCGACCTGTTTCATAATTCCATCAAGAATGCTCATAGTTCTTCCTTCCCTTCGCGAATCTCTGCCGAGGTTGTGCGCTGCAATCGCGCAAAAGAAAAGGCCCCGCACCGCCATGGTGCGAGGCCTTTACAAAGAGAAACCTGATTATCAGGCCGCCGCAGGTGCCGCCTGACGAACGCCTTCATCAACATGCGCTTCAAACTCAGCGAAGTTATCGATGAACAATTGCACAAGCTTGGATGCAGCCGTGTCATATTCGCCTTTATCGGCCCATGTGCTACGCGGGTCGAGAATGCTCTGATCAATCCCCGCCTCGGCCAGAACAGGCACATGCACGGGCACATCAAATCCGAAATTGGGATCGCTGCGATATTCGACATTGTCGAGATTGCCATCCAGTGCCGCGTTCAGCAAAGCGCGGGTCGCCTTAATCGGCATCCGGCTGCCAACGCCGTATTTGCCGCCGGTCCACCCGGTGTTGAGCAGCCAGCATTGGACCTGCCCCTTGGCGATGCGTTTTTTCAGCAGATTGCCGTATATGCTTGGGTGGCGCGGCATGAACGGCGCGCCAAAGCAGGTTGAAAAGGTCGCTTCAGGCTCGGTCACGCCGATTTCGGTGCCGGCCACTTTGGCGGTATATCCGGACAGGAAGTGATACATTGCCTGTTCGGGCGTAAGCCGCGCAATCGGAGGCAATACGCCAAACGCATCGGCGGTCAGCATCACGACATTGGCAGGAACAGGGCCGAGGTTTTTCTTAGATGTGTTTGGGATGAAGTGGATCGGATAAGCGCCCCGCGTGTTCTCCGCGAGCGTGTTGTCGTCAAAGTCCAATTCGCGCGTTGACGGGTCCATCACGACATTTTCAAGCACGGTGCCAAACCGTTTGGTCGTGGCGTAGATTTCCGGCTCTGCCTCTTCGGACAGGCGGATCATCTTGGCGTAGCAGCCGCCTTCAAAGTTGAAGACCGCCGTGTCGGACCAGCCATGTTCATCATCGCCGATCAGCGTGCGGCTGGCATCAGCGGAAAGCGTGGTTTTACCCGTGCCCGACAAGCCAAAGAACACAGCCGTCTTCTGGTCTGCGCCAATATTGGCAGAGCAATGCATCGGCATCACGCCTTTGGTCGGCAGCAGGTAATTGAGAATGCCAAAAACGCTTTTCTTCATTTCGCCGGCATATTTGGTGCCGCCGATCAGGATCAGCTTTTCGGTGAAGTTCACTGCAATCACCGTTTCGCTGCGTGTGCCGTGGCGATCTGGATCAGCGCGGAAGCTGGGCAGGTCGATGATCGTGTATTCGGGGTCAAACGTGCCCAATTCTTCCGCAGTGGGACGCACCAACAAAGTGCGGATAAACAGGTTGTGCCAGGCAAGCTCATTGATGACGCGCACATTGACGCGGTACTCTGGTTGCGACCCGCCGAACAGGTCCGCGACATACAAAGTGTCTTTCTTGGCAACCGCCGCCATGAAATCTTCTTTGAGAGCGGCGAAATGGGCCGGCGTCATTGACGCGTTGACTTTGCCCCACCACACGGTGTCCTCGGTCGTTTCATCGCGCACGATAAACTTGTCTTTCGCGCTACGGCCGGTGTGCGCGCCGGTTTGTACAACCAGTGCGCCGTCTTTTGACAAAGCGCCTTCATCATTGGCGAGCGATGCTTCAACCAGAGCAGCGGTCCCGAGATTGGGGTGAATATCAGCGGCGGCATTGATGCCTTGCGAAGCCAGCGATTGGGCGAGCGGTGTCAAACGTAATCTCCTTCATCGAACCCGTTTGCTGTGGATTGGAGAAATGCTCAGATCAAAGATCCGGGGGAAAGCATGGCCGCTGATTCGCTAATGGCTGGATCCCAATCCGGCCATTTGCATACTGACCCACCGTCGCAGCGTAAACCGCTCAAATGGGCTAGTGATACCCAATTGAGAGGAGTTGAATTGACGATACTGCATAGCGAGTTGCACTGGACGCCATTGCATACGCCCCACTTTGGGACATCGGCTTGGCAGATCGCATTCAGCCATCATTGTCCGCCTTGGTCATACTGATCGCAGACAAACGCCAATTGTTTCGCTGAACGCTTGGCGCTAACCCGTTTCAATCGCCCCTGAATATAGAGGCTTGGGAGCAAATATATGGCCATCACATCATCATCCTTGCCCGATGATCTGTCGAGCAATTCTGATTCGGACCATTCAACCGAAGCAAACCAACCCGCAATTGTTGATGCAAGTGAGAGTGAGCAGGAAAAAACCGATGAGCGCTTTGAGATCGCGCTGGTTGATGATGATCGCAATATTCTCACCACAGTTTCCATCGCGCTTCAGGCCGAAGGGTTCGTGACACGGTTGTATTCCGATGGGCAAGCAGCGTTGAAAGCGCTTATTGAAAACCCGCCTGATCTTGCTGTTTTTGATATCAAAATGCCTAAGATGGATGGCATGGAATTGTTGCAAAGGGTGCGCGAACACTCCGCCCTCCCGGTGATTTTCCTCACCAGCAAAGATGATGAAAGCGACGAGGAAGCAGGGCTGGAATTGGGCGCGGATGATTACATCGCAAAACCGTTCAGCCTGCGCCTGCTGACCGCGCGGATCAGAGCGATCCTGCGCCGCGCCGATCCCGAACGCACATTTGGCAATGAACCCAGCGAAGCGGATGCATCGCATCCCATTATCGCGCGCGGCCGGCTGTATATGGACCCTGCCCGGCATTACGCCGCTTGGAATGATCGTCCCGTCAGCCTGACGGTGACCGAATTTCTCATCCTCGAAGCTCTCGCTGCGCGGCCAGGCGTCATCAAAAGTCGCAACCAGTTGATGGACGCAGCCTATCCCGACGACATTTTCGTCGATGACCGAACAGTGGACAGCCACATCAAGCGGATGCGGCGCAAATTTCGCGTCGTTGATCCTGAATTCGGTGCAATCGATACGTTGTATGGGGCCGGCTACAGTTTCACCGATGGCTGATACCTATTCGTCAAACGCTATCGATGATCCGACGCCAGCGGTCCGGCCGCCGGAGAAATTGACAACCACCGGCAGATTTGCGCTGACCGCGCGCATTCTGGTCGTCAATATCTTGCCGCTGGCAATTCTGGGCGGCGGCCTGTTCTACCTTGATGTCTATCGCAACCAGCTGATCGATGAACGGTTCAAACTGGCGCGGATCGAAGCGCAGATCACCGCCGAGGCCTTGGCCGGTGCCACTCTGGAGCGCCAAGAGGCGTTGCTGGTTCAGATCGGCAAAGAGCAAAGCCTGCGTCTTCGCATGTTCGATGCCGATGGGGCGATGATTGCGGACAGTTTTGCTCTCGATGAGCCCGCGTTTGAATTCAACGATATCACCGATGATGACTGGGATCAGCAATTGGCGCGCTGGCTTGATGACACTGTCAGCGCCATTGTCAGCGCTGAACCTGTGCCCGATTACATCGAACCTGAAGCCATGGAAGCCAATGCCTGGCCGGAACTCGCCCGCGCTCGTGAAGAGGGTTTGAGCCAGATCACATTGTATGACTGGCCCGATGGCAGCCCTGTCATCACCGCGGCGGCCCCTGTCGGATTGAACGGCGCGACCCTGCTGACGGTGCGCAATCCGGTCGATATCACAGAACGCGTGCGCTCTGCGCGCTCTGCGCTTGGCTTTGCTGTGATGCTGGTGCTGTTCGCCTCGGCCCTTTTGTCGCTGTTTTTGGCGCGCACAATAGTCACACCTTTGCGCGCCTTGACTAATGCCGCGATGCGCGTTCGCCAGGGACGCGAGCGCGAGGTTGAAGTGCCGCGCCTGCCCCAGCGCAGCGATGAAATCGGCCTGCTCGCCCGGGCATTCTCCGATATGACGGGCGCCTTGCGATTGCGGATTGATGCGGTCGACAGCTTTGCTGCGGATGTCGCACACGAAATCAAAAACCCGCTTGCCAGCCTTCGCAGCGCGATTGAATCTCTCCCCAGGGTGGACGATCCGAAACTGAGCGAAGAGTTGATCCAGATCGCCACGCATGATGTCCGCCGGATTGACAGGCTGGTCTCTGAAATCTCGGATGCCAGCCGGATCGATGCCGAAATGTCGCGCGCCACATTGGAGCGGATCGATATTGCCGATCTGGTCCGCGCAATCATCGGCAGCCGCGAAAACCGCGCGGAAAACGCAGGCCGCCCGATTGATCTGCAAGCGCGCGGTTTTGCCGCCTATGTGATGGGCGTTGGGGCGCGGCTTGAACGGGTCATCGAAAACCTGCTCGACAATGCGGTGTCGTTCTCTCCGCCCGGTGCACCGATTGATGTTGAGATCGACAATGATGGTGAATGGGTGGTCCTTAAAGTGTGCGATATCGGCCCCGGCATCCCCGAAGATGCGCGCGAAAAGGTGTTCCAGCGTTTCCACTCGCTCCGCCCGGAAGGCGAGGATTTCGGCAACCATTCCGGCCTTGGCCTTGCCATAGGACGCGCCATTGCCGAGGCGCATGACGGGTCGCTGAGCGCAGAAGCCCGCGCGGATGGCAAGACCGGGGCGTGCCTCGTCTTGCGCCTGCCCGCTGCGCAATCGGGCTGATACGGCCATGACGGCAGAGGCGATCTTTTCAGGCACCGCCGTTGCGATAGATGGCCGCGCTGTTTTGATCGAAGGCGAGCCGGGGTCGGGCAAATCCTCGCTGGCTTTGGCGTTAATAGAGGATGGCGCGGTCCTGATCGGGGATGACGGCGTGCGTTTGTCGCGCTCACCCCAGGGACAAATTCTCGCCTCCCCGCCTCCCAATATCGCTGGCCTTCTCGAGATCCGCGGGGTTGGACTGGTTACGCTGCCAACCGCCGCTGGCGTACCTGCAGCGCTGATCCTGCAGCTTGAAAGATCGCCAGAGCCAAAGGGCGAACGGCTGCCCGAGGCGCTCACCGCCCGCACGCTGCTCGGCGCTCCCATTCCCGTGCTGCCTTTCACACCTGGCCCTTGGGCGCCTGCCGCAAGGGCTCGCTGGGCTTTGCGCATGCACGGCATCTGAGCTAGACATCTGATTGAACCGCTCACGCGATTGTGCCTTGCGCTATCGCGGTCAGGTCGTAGCATGCGGTATGGACCAGCCAACCACCCCTTCTGCTCCCAACATGGCAGGGCACGGCGCGGCGCAAGATCGCCAGCGGCTCCTGCTTGTCACCGGCCTTTCGGGAGCGGGCAAATCGACCGCGCTCGATGTGCTGGAGGATCTGGGCTGGGAGACGATCGACAATTTCCCGGTGCGCCTGCTCAAACGGCTTGTCGCAAAGCCTGAACAGCAGGCCAATCGGCAGCGCACCCCCATGGCTATCGGCTTCGATTCGCGCACGCGCGGCTTTGTCCCGGGCGACATCATCGCCTTGGTGAAGGACTTGACCGAGCGCGATGATCTGGCGGTCACTTTCATGTTCATCGATTGCGCCAGCGCTGAGCTGGAGCGGCGCTATAACGAGACGCGCCGCCGTCATCCCATGGCGCAGGGCCGCCCCGTGCATGACGGTATCGCCGCAGAGCGCGAGCTGCTCGAACCGCTGCGCCGCTGGGCCGATATCGTGGTCGATACGAGCGCGCTTGCCGTCAATGAGCTGCAACAGCAGGTTCGCAGCCAGTTTTCCGATGAGCAGGCAGGTGAAATGACGCTCACCGTCTCCAGCTTTGGCTTTGCGCGCGGGATGCCGCCGCTTGCTGATCTGGTTTTCGACATGCGTTTTCTCGACAATCCGCACTGGGTCGATGGCCTGCGCGAGCTGACCGGCAAGGACGCGCCCGTGGGCGAGCATATCGAGAGCGACCCCGCTTTTCACGCGGTTTTCAATCAGATCCGCGACCTTCTGACCGATCTCCTCCCCCGTTACGAAGCGCAAGGCAAAGCCTATGTCCACGTCGCTTTCGGGTGTACCGGAGGGAGACATCGCTCCGTCTTTACCGCTGAACGCATGGCCCAAGGCTTGCGCGATGCTGGCTTTTCGCCCACTGTCCGCCATCGCAATTTGCGCAGCCGCGCCGCTGACGAGATCGAACGCGACCGCCGCTGAACAGCAATTGCCAATACGAACAAAGCCACACGCTTTCGGGCGTGTCCTTGCAAGGTAGTAACGGGTTTCATTTCTCACATGATCGGTTTGATACTGGTAACGCATGGCCGCCTGGCTGAGCAATTCGTGCAAGCGATGGAGCATGTCGTTGGCCCGCAGGATGCGCTGGCGACGGTGTGCATCGGCCCCAATGACGATATGGAAGAGCGCCGCGCTGACATCGCGAATGCTATCGGCGATGTCGATGCAGGCAAAGGGGTCATTATCCTCACCGATCTGTTTGGCGGCACCCCCTCTAATCTGGCGATCTCGCTGCTCGATAAGGGCAAGGTCGAGGTAATCGCCGGGATCAACCTTCCCATGCTCATCCGCCTTGCCGGCGCGCGCAAGGTCATGCCGGTCGCAGACGCGGTTGAAGCCGCGCAAACCGCCGGGCGCAACTACATCACCGTCGCCAGCGAGCTGCTGGCAAGCGACACGAGCTGCGAGCCCGAGCGCGCTGTTGGCGGCAAAGGCTGATCGCGGACAGGACGACACCAAAGCCATGACCGCGCATCGCCAGACTGTCACTATCGTCAACCAGCGCGGCCTGCATGCGCGCGCCAGCGCCAAGTTCGTGGGCGCGGTTGCCGCTTTGCCAGACACTGTCAAAGTGCGCGTTGCCAAGGATGGTAACGAGGCAGCGGGCGGCTCGATCCTGGGTCTGATGATGCTGGGCGCAGCCAAGGGACACGATGTCGATCTGATCGTCGAAGGCGACAGCGCGGAAGCGGTGCTCGCCGATCTGGTTGCCCTGGTCGAAGATGGCTTTGGCGAGGAGTAGCGCGCGCGCCTCCCCTTCGCGCGTGCCTGATCTGATGACCCGCACCCATATCTCCGGTTTCTCCAATGCCAGCGTCAAGTACTGGCGGTCCCTGCGCGATAAGAAGCATCGCCGCCGCGCGCGCCAGTTCCTTGTCGAAGGGCTCCGGCTGCTCGAGGATGCGCGCGCCAGCGGCAGGCTTCCCAAAGAGCTGATCATGGTCGCCCCGGAACAGAGCGGGCGCAACCCGCATCCGCTGCTTGACCAGTTGGAGAGCGCGGTGCTCGACGCAGGCGGCGATGTCATCACCACAACGCCAGACATCCTCACCAAGATCACGGGCAAGTCGAACCCGCAAACCGTGCTCGGCGTGTTTGAGGAGTGGGAGACCAGCCTTGACTATGTTGACCGCCATGCCGCCCCCATCTGGCTGGTGGCGCAAGACCTGCGCGATCCCGGCAATCTGGGGACCATGCTGCGCACCGCAGACGCGGTGGGCGCTGGCGGGCTGATCCTGATCGACGACTGCACCGACCCTTTCAGCGCCGAAGCTGTCCGCGCGAGCATGGGCGCTGTGTTCACTCAAACCATCGCGCAGGCCCGGTGGGAGGCATTTGTACCATGGCTTCGCGAGGGATCGGGGCAGCTTGTCGCCGCATCCTTGCGCGATGCCGTGCCCTATCGCGGTGCGCCTTACGCATCGCCCTGCTTCATCCTTGTCGGCAACGAATCGCAAGGGCTTCCCGAAAGCTACGAAGCGGAATGCGATCTGCGCGTCACCATGCCGATGCGCGGCCGGGCCGATTCGCTCAACGCCGCCATGGCGGGCGCGGTGCTTGCCTATGAAGTGCTGGCCAGTTTGGAGCCTTAAGGCCGCCATCCTGGCCCCTTTTCCATACCGAGACATGGACCGGTGACGGGGGTTTTGCAAAAGTTTGCCGGGCCGCGCCGTGTGCTCACAATTCCCCTTTCGCGATGCGCGCATCAGAGCGTTTCAAAAAGCGCAAAACGGCGGAATTGTCGGGCCTGCGCCTGATCTGGGTGACTTTTCCGCGATACAGAACGGGCTGCACAAAGCCTTCTTCGATCCTCTCCATCAGTTCAGATTGTGTAACCTTTTGCCAATTGGCAGGAACGCCCGGTAATCGGCCAGTGCCCGGCGGCGACAGGACATGGTCCCACGCCCGCGCAAAACTCACCGCATCACCGCGTTTGCGCAGCCGATAAGCGCTCATCCGGCTCATCCCCACACGCCGCGCCGCCGTGGTGACCGATCCCGACAGGTAAAGCTCAGCAAGGAACAGCGCCTGACGCACCGCGCTCCACCCATCGGGGCGAGCACGCACAGGTACAGGGCGAAAGAAATGCGGTTTGCGGCGGCGCGAATGTGCAGGATGTTTTGCCATCTGCCAGGGTGAAGCAGAAATGGCGCGTGTAGGAAAATTGGGGTGTGGTTAGCCCGATATCCCCAATAGGAAAATGGGGCGGTGCAAACTATTGCGCCGCGTCAGTGTCGCTCGCCAGCATGAAATCTTGCGCAGAGGTATGGTCTTCGGCCTCAATCGCCGCTGCATCCGCATCCCCGGAATCCACATCGGCTGCATCGGCGGCGTTGTAGCGGGGGGCGCTTTCCACCAGCGGTACGTCCTCGATCTCGCGTTTGCCGATTTCGACGCCTTTTTCAGCGAGCCGCTTGCCCGATGACAGCACATTGCGTTCGAACGATCCGACGAATTTGTTGTAATTGTTGACCGCGCTTTCCAGCCCGCCGCCCATGCGTTTGAGGTGCTGGGCCGCCGTTTCAAGCCGCCCGTAAAGCTCTGCCCCCATCCGCCCAATTTCCTGCGCTTCTTTGGCGAGCCCATCCTGCCGCCAAACCTGCGCAACGGTGCGCGCGATTGCGACGAGATTGGTGGGAGTGGCCAGCAAGACCCGGCGTTCAAACGCGAAATCCCACAATTGCGGGTCTGCATCCAAAGCAGCGGTCACAAAATGCTCACCGGGAATGAACATGATGACGTAATCGGGCGCTTCTTCAAATTGGCTCTGATAGCTTTTCGCGCTCAGGGTTTGAACGTGACCGCGCATGGATTTAGCATGCGCGTCAAGCTCGCGTTTGCGCGTTTCATCATCATCCGCCTCGAACGCGGCCTGATAGGCGTTCAAGGACACTTTGGAATCGATCACAAGCTTCTTTTGCCCCGGCACATTGATGATCGCATCGGGCCGCAGTCGACCTTCCTCGGTCTCGACCGAATGCTCCATCTGAAAATCGGTGTGCTGCGCCAGCCCGCATTGTTCGAGCAGGTTTTGCAAAGCCCGCTCTCCCCAGCGCCCGCGCGCTTTGGGCGCATTGGTGAGCGAATTGCCCAGACGCTGCGCTTCGCGGCGCACTTCCTCCTGCCCCTCGCGCATGGACTGGATCAGGCCGTGCAATTGCCCAAACGCATCCTTGCGCTGGTTTTCGAGCGTTTCGACCTGTTTCTCGTATTTCTCCAACCGCTCACCCACAGGATTAAGCAGCGCCTTGATCTTGGCCTCACCCGTCTCTTCGGATTGTTTGAAGCGCTGTTCGGCCCGGCGCAGGAATTCGTCCTGATTCTGTTTGAGAACCTCTGCCCCTGTCGCCTTGAATTGATTGAGCAATTCCTCGCGCTGCTCGGTCAAGACACGCTTTTGTTCGGCAAAGGCTTTCGCCCGTTCTTCCGCCTGACTTTCCAGCGCAGCCAGATGTTCTGCAAGCTGCGCGCGCTCTTCACGCGACATCTCCAATTGCTCCGCCAGCCCATCGGCGCGCCCTGCCCGCTCCTTGGCCGCAGACAGCTCAATCTGCGCATGGCCAAGCTCAGCCGCCGCGCGCTTGAACTCCTCCTCGCGAGCGTCAAGCCGAGCGCGCAAATCCGCCACCGGGCGCGATGCAAAGAACCACGCGGCAGCGCCGCCTGTGAGAAGGCCTGCGATCAATATTGCGATCATAAGAATCGGGTTTTCCATACTTTTGCATAGCACGGAACATAGTGAGAACAAGGGGCAGGCAGTTGGATTTCCACCAAATCGGATGGATTTGCGCCGGTGATGGATCCTGAAACGAGTTCAGGATGACGACATAGGTTCGAACGATCGGTTGCTAAAATTCAACCGCAAGCGCGAATGCGCGTTCGCACAAATTACGCCGCCGCCCGCAATTTCTTTAGCTTCTTCAAGGCCATGCCGCGCTTTAGCCGCGAGAGGTGGTCGATAAACAGGATGCCTTCGAGGTGATCCATCTCATGCTGAAGGCACGTCGCCATCAGCCCTTCCAACGCCTCTTCGTGAGTGTTTCCGTCCAAATCCTGATAGCGCACCGTGCAAGTCGCCGGGCGGTCTATATCGGCGTAGATTTCGGGGACGGAAAGGCAGCCTTCCTGATAGGTCGACATCTCCTCTGCCGGATCAAGAATGACAGGGTTTACAAAAACGCGCGGCTCTTTCTTGTTTGCCGGATGCGTGTGTTTGGTGCCGTCATGGTCGCATTCCACCGGCTCTGCATCGGGGTCTTCGGGTTGCAGATCAATGACCAGCAAGCGCTTAGGCACGCCCACCTGGATGGCCGCAAGACCGATGCCGGGCGCATCATACATCGTCTCAAACATATCATCGACGAGCGTTTTTAGCTCATCATTGAACTCACCGGGTTCAACGGGAACAGAGACAGTTTTCAGGCGCGGATCGGGCGCTTCTAGGATTTCGCGGATAGCCATGTGAGGGAAATAGGTGGGTTTGCGGGCGGATTCAATCGCAATGGTTCGATTAAAGTGATCGACCTTGTCGGCGCGCAAATGTAAGTGGCACCCAATTTTTGCATCCACCACACCGATGATAGCCGCCCTGTTCAATAGTGGCAGAATTCAAAGTGACTGAGCGGTCACCAAGAGTTGCGCCTCCGGCATCCCACAAGGAAACTCGGCTCCCACATTTGGGACAATCTGCGATCCAATGTGATGTTTCTTCGCGAACTCTTTCAAATCGCGCGGAGCTACTGGTCAGCTTTTTTAAGCGCTGGCCTAAACTTAGCTTCGGCTTCATCCCACCGGCCTCCGTGCCCGCAGCGCCTGCGCCAGAGTCCCCTCGTCCAGATAATCCAGCTCTCCGCCCACGGGCAGGCCGTGCGCAAGCTGCGTTATGCGCACTTTGTGCTCCTCAAGGCGCTCCGCCAGGTAATGCGCGGTCGTTTGCCCTTCGAGAGTGGCGTTCATCGCCAGCACAACCTCATCGACCGCGCCATCTGAAACCCGGTTAAGCAGGCTCGCAATGTTGAGGTCTTCCGGCCCGATCCCATCGAGCGCGGACAGCTTGCCGCCCAGCACGTGATAGCGCCCCTGAAACAGCTTTGCCCTATCAAGCGCCCACACATCGGCGACATCCTCTACCACGCACAAGGACCGCGCATCGCGGCGGTGATCGGTGCAAATGCCGCACGGGTCCGATGTATCGACATTGCCGCATACCGAGCATTCCACCAGCGTTTCCGACACCGCGTCGAGCGCCTCAAGCAGAGCGGGCAGCGCGGTCGCGCGGTTCTTCACCAGCCACAAAACAGCCCGCCTCGCAGAGCGCGGCCCAAGGCCGGGGAGCCGAGCCAGACTTTGCGATAAGCTTTCAATCTCTTGCGATGCCATGGGGCGCAAGATAGGGGCTGGCGGCTTGGTAACAAAGCTTGGGGCTGGGTTTATGCGCATAGTTTTTATGGGAACGCCGGATTTCGCAGTGCCCGCGCTGGTCGCTTTGCGGGATGCTGGGCACGAAATCGTGTGCGTGTATTCGCAGCCGCCAAGCCGTTCGGGCCGCGGCAAGAAGCTGCGCCCTTCGCCTGTGCATGCCAAAGCAGAGGAATTGGGGCTGGAGGTGCGCACACCCAAAAGCCTGAAACCCGCCGAGGAGGAGGCCGCGTTCGCGGTGCTTGACGCTGATGTTGCGGTGGTGGCCGCCTATGGGCTGATCCTGAAACAGGCGGTGCTCGATGCGCCCACGCATGGCTGCATCAATATCCACGCCTCCATCCTGCCGCGCTGGCGCGGGCTGCGCCTATTCACCGCGCGATTATGGCAGGCGATGAGGAAACGGGCGTTACGATCATGCAGATGGAGGCGGGATTGGATACAGGCCCCATGCTGCACACTGTGCGCACACCTACCGCGCGCAAAACCACAGGCGAGCTGACGGGCGAATTGGCGACAATGGGCGCAGTTGCGGTGGTGGAAGTTTTAGAGGATTTGTCAGCCTTCCCCCCCGAGGCGCAAAATGACGCAGCATCCACCTACGCGCCCAAGATCGACAAGGCTGAGGCGCGCATTGACTGGCGCGAGGATGCCGAGGTAATCGAGCGCAAAATCAGAGGCTTTGCACCTTTTCCTGGCGCTTGGTTTGAACTGGGTTCTGGAGAAGAGAGCGAGCGGGTGAAAGTGTTGTTGGCAGAGGCTCTTGCGAGCCCCCGCGAAGGCGGGGACCTTGCGCAGGATGAAGGAGGCTCCCGCCTTCGCGGAAGCTCACACCCGGGTGAAGTGCTCGACGATGACCTTTCAATCGCCTGCAAGACCGGCGCAATCCGCCCCTCGCGCCTGCAACGCGCGGGCAAACCTGCGATGGACCGAGCCGATTTCCTGCGCGGGCGCGGCGTGGATGCCGGAACAATTCTCACGTGACCCGCTTTGCGCTCACTCTCGAATTTGATGGCACGCCGTTCATGGGCCTCCAGCGGCAAAAGCATGGGCCCAGTGTGCAAAGCGCGGTTGAAGAGGCGGCCCATGCGATCACGGGCGAGAATGTGCAAATGCTCAGCGCCGGGCGCACCGATGCGGGCGTTCACGCGCTCGCCATGCGCAGCCATATTGATGTTGCAAAAGACCTGACGCCGTTTCGTTTGATGGAGGGATTGAACGCGCATTTGCGGCCCAACCCTATCGCTGTCACCGATTGCGAGATTGTCGCTGATGACTGGCACGCCCGCTTTTCGTGCACCGGGCGGCGTTATCTTTATCGCATCGCCAACCGCCGCAGCCCGCTGACACTGGACGCCAACCGCGTGTGGCAAGTCGCGCCCAAACTGGATGCAGAGGCGATGCACCGCGCCGCCCAAGCCCTGGTCGGCGAGCATGACTTCACCACGTTCCGATCCGTCCGATGCCAGGCGCAAAGCCCTGTCAAAACCCTTGATCAGCTCGATGTCGTGCGCGCCGCCGGGCCTCATGGCGACGAAATCCACGTCCATGTCGCTGCGCGCAGTTTCCTCCACCATCAAGTGCGCAGCATTGTGGGAAGCCTTAAAATGGTTGGCACAGGCACTTGGGCAGAAAGCCGCATTGGCGAGGCATTGGCCGCGCGCGACCGGCAGGCCTTGGGCCACAATGCCCCTGCCCATGGGCTTTATTTTGTCGAAGCCGTCTATCCCGATTGAGCTTACGTAACGTCACGCTGGCCAATGCGTGGCAGCGCGCCTAGCTGTCGTATCAACACAAAGAGAGGACTTCTGCCATGACGACGACCGGACACAAGCTTTACACCACGCTTTCTGCTGAGGGCACACTGACACTGGAAGTGGTTGAAGAAACCTTCCCCGAACCCACCGGCAATCAAGTGCTTGTCAAAATGGAAGCGGCGCCGATCAATCCATCGGACCTTGCGATCCTCACTTCGGCGGCCGATTTCCAGAATGCGGAATATTCGCCCGGCAAAGTAGTCGCGCAAATGCCGGAGCCGTTTTTGAGCGGGCAGAAAGGCCGCCACGGCCAGCGCCTAGAGGCGGGCAATGAAGGCGCAGGCACTGTTGTCGCGGCAGGCGATAGCGATATGGCCAAAGCGCTGATGGGCCAGCGGGTCGCCTGCGTGCCCGGCCATGCTTTCAGCCAATATGCGATTGCCGATGCGATGATGTGCTTGCCGCTAGGCGATCACGATTGCGAAACGGGCGCATCCAGTTTTGTGAACCCGATGACAGCCTTGGGCTTTGTCGAAACGGCAAAGGCCGAAGGCCACGATGCGATCATCCACCTGGCCGCTGCATCGAACCTTGGCCAGATGCTCAACCGCATCTGCATCGAAGATGGCATGAGCCTTGTAAATATTGTGCGCAAGCAAGAGCATGTCGATCTGCTGCAAGCCGCTGGCGCATCGCATATCGTGAATTCATCCGATAAAGGATATGGTGCAAACCTGCGCGACGCGATTGCTGCAACCGGCGCTTTTCTGGGCTTTGACCCGATTGGCGGCGGGCAGAACAGCGACAAGGTCTTGAAAGCGATGGAGCAGGTTGCAGCTTCTCAAATGGGTGAATATTCGCGCTATGGCTCCAATCAGGACAAGAAGATGTATATGTATGGGCGGCTGGATCTTGGCCCGACCATTCTGACGCCCAGCTATGGTTTGCAGTGGTGCGTCGCAGGCTGGCTGCTGACACCCTTCCTTGCCAAAGCGGGAATGGAAACCGTCGTCAAAATGCGCACCCGCGTGCTGGAAAACCTGACGACGACCTTTGCATCAAGCTACAAAGCCAAAGTGAATTTGGAAGAAATGCTGACCAAGGACGTGATCGAGGATTATCGCCAGATGAAAACGGGCGAGAAATATCTGGTTACGCCCTGGGGGTAAGAAGATTTAGAGCCGGGGGCCACGACGCCAAGATCAGGACGGATGTCCGCTCACGCGTTTTTCGTTTTAAGTTCGCTCACGCTCACGCCGGACCGCCCCGCCTCCCCGCCCGTCCACCATATCCTATGGAATCCTTGGTGGACGGGCGGGAGGCGGGCGGTCCGGCCAAGCTCAGGCGGATGCCTGAGCGCACCCAACAAAAGACTCCCCTCATCAAGGATTATCAAACGCGCTTTGAATAGCGCTCAGTTCCCGCACCCCATTCGCGATCAGCACCTGCAACAAAATCCGTGCCTTTTGCGGATTGAGCGCGCGGGCGGCAATAAAGCCGTTCTCCGCATCCTCCGGTTCGCGGTCCACCAGCCCTTCATCAACCCGGCTGGCTCGCACCACAATTGTGCCTTCGCTCGCGCGCTTAACCAAAACCTGGCGCAATCCGTCCGGCATGTTGCCTTCCCCTGCCCCTGCAACAATCACGCCGCGCGTGTCGCCGCCGAGCATGCGCGCGGCATAATCAGCCGGCATGCCAGCACCGATATAAAGGATCGGCACATCAGGCATGGCGAGAGGCGCGCTCATATCTGGCAAAGCATAACGCGCGCCTTCTTCTTCCCGCCACGGATTGCCAAACCATTCGAGCGCGGCGGGCGTCACCAGCCCGACAGAACCGCGCGGAAACCCGCGAAAGGCATCATCGGTGCCGCGCGTGCGTACTTTCCTTGCATCGCGCGCGGCCAAAATCCTGTCGCCCATCACCAGCAATACGCCGCGCCCGCTCGCCTCAGGGTCGCTTGCCACCCGCACGGCATTGACAAAATTGCGCATCCCGTCGCTGCCAACCGCATCGGCAGGCCGCATCGCGCCGACCAGCACCACAGGCTTTGTCGCAGGCACAGTCAGGTCAAGCAGAAACGCGGTTTCCTCTGCCGTATCGGTGCCATGGGTGATCACAATGCCATCAATCGCTGGATCGCCCACCGCGCGGGCGATCCCCGCGTGCAGCTTTGCCCACACCGCAGGGCCGATATCTTCTGACCCGATATTGGCGATCTGTTCGCCGGAAAGCTGCGCCGACAAACAAAAGGCGCGCACTTGTTCCAGCCAATCGGCAATGGCAATCTGGCCGGGGCGATATTCGTGGCGCGTGGGCGATCCGGCCATCCCGGCAATGGTGCCGCCGGTCGCCAAAACACAAAGATGAGGTGTCGTCATGAAAGCGCGCTTTACTCTTTTTGAAAATTCCGCACCACTCAGCAATTGATTTTGAACCATTTGCCGCTAGATATCGCTCCACCCGGCGGGAAAAATCCCCGCCAATGGCCGTGGGGCGATTAGCTCAGTTGGTAGAGCATCTCGTTTACACCGAGAGGGTCGGCAGTTCGAGCCTGTCATCGCCCACCACGTTTCATTGCATTGCAATCAAAGGCTTGCGCCCGCGTTTACTCAGCAAGCGCCTCTTTCACAGCGGCAATCGCGTCTTCGCTATCCCATTCATATCCGCCTGCAACGCGCAGCAATTCCTTGCCATCGGCATCGAACAAAATGGTAAGCGGCAGCGCGCCCGCTTCGCCAAATTCTGCCGCCATATTGGCTTGCGGGTCGAGCCAGGGCTCCAGCCGCTCAAAGCCCTTATCTGCAAAAAACGGCTCCACCACTTCAGCTCCGCGCATGTCCTGACTGATGGTGATGACCCGCACTTCGCCTTCTAGCTCGCCCGCCAGCGCATCTAGAGTCGGCATTTCGATCACGCACGGCGCGCACCATGTCGCCCACAGATTGAGCAATACCGGCTGATCCATCGCGCCAAGATCCAGCGTTTCCCCCGCAGGGTTTTCAAAGGTGAGCGCAGGCAGCTCAGTCCCTGCAAAAGCGCGCACAATCTTGCCCGGTATCTGCGGCGGGGGCGGCGGGGCTGCACTATCGCTATTGCCGGCCGAAGCAGCGCTTTCTTGCGCCGCGTCGCCAGCGCCACTATCGCAGCCTGCAAGCGCGAACGCAGCCAAAGTGACGAAAGCAAATAAACGAGACATGAGCGACTCCAAAAACACCATGTGGGGCGGCAGGTTCGCTGACGGGCCTAGCGCGATCATGCGCGAAATCAATGCCTCAATCCCGTTTGATAAAGCGCTGTGGCGCGAAGATATCGCCGCATCCAAAGCGCACGCCGCCATGCTGGCAGCACAGGGCATTGTCAGCGCAGATGATGTCGCCGCGATCACCGGCGGGCTCGATCAGATCGCTGCCGAATACGAAGCGAACGGGGTGCCCGAAGATTGGGATCTTGAAGACATCCACATGACCACCGAGGCGCGTCTGGCGGAATTGATCGGAGCAGCAGCAGGGCGGCTCCACACCGCGCGCAGCCGCAATGATCAGGTCGCCACCGATTTCAAGATGTGGGTGCGCAGCTCTTGCGATGCGATGGACGAAGGGCTGGCCGGGTTGCAGCGCACTCTGGTCGCGCGCGCTGCCGAACATACAGGCAGTATCATGCCCGGCTTTACCCACCTGCAAACCGCACAGCCCGTCACCTTGGGTCACCACCTGATGGCCTATTACGAGATGATCCGGCGCGACAGAGTCCCGCCTTGCCGATGCCCGGGCACGTTTGAACGAATGCCCGCTGGGATCAGCCGCGCTTGCGGGCACCGGCTTTCCGATTGACCGCGACGCGACGGCGGCCGCGCTTGGTTTTGATGGGCCAACCGCCAATTCACTCGACGCCGTCTCAGACCGCGATTTTGCAATGGATTACCTCCACTGCGCGAGCGTAACCGCGCTGCATCTGTCGCGGCTGGCCGAGGAAATGATTATCTGGGCGAGCCAGCCTTTCGGCTTTATCGCTATGTCCGATAGCCTTTCAACCGGGTCATCCATCATGCCGCAAAAGAAGAACCCCGATGCCGCCGAACTGGTGCGCGGGCATGCGGGCCGCGTGATCGGATGCGCCAATGCTCTGATGATAACGATGAAAGGCCTGCCGCTCGCCTATTCCAAGGATATGCAGGACGATAAGCCGCCCGTCTTCGAAGCCGCCAGCCTGATGACGCTGTCCATCGCGGCAATGACCGGAATGATCGCAGACAGCACGTTCAACACTGCACGCATGCGCGAAGCGGCTGAATTGGGGTATGCCACCGCAACCGACCTTGCCGATTGGCTGGTCACGCAGGCCGACATCCCCTTTCGCGAAGCGCACCATATCACCGGCGCTGCTGTGAAACTGGCTGAGGAACGCGGCCAAGCCCTTGCGCAATTGCCGCTGGCTGATTTGCAGGCCATCGATGCGCGCATTGACGAGCGCGTGTTTGATGCGCTCAGCGTGGATGCCTCGGTTGCTGCGCGTTCAAGCTATGGCGGAACCGCGCCGGTCGAGGTAAGACGGCAGGTAAGCAGCGCGCAGGACGCGCTTGGAGGAGAATAGGACGTGCGCATTCGAAGCATTCACGGTTTAGCCCCCGCTTTGATCGCAAGCGCCGGCCTGCTTGCCGCGTGCGGATCGCGCACGGCGCTGACCCCGCCCGAAGGAGCCAGCCTGCCCGTCGCGCCCGCAGGGGCCAGTGTGCAGCCGACATCCGACGAATTGCTTGAACTCGAAGCGCTGGCCGCGCCCGAACGCAGCGTCGAATTGCGCCGCCGGTCCGAAGAGCGCGAAGACGACCCCTTTGATCTCCCTCCCGAATAAAGCCTGAAACCATGGATCATTTTGCCATCAAAGACGGCGTCATGCACGCCGAAGACGTTCCCTTGCCGCGCATCGCAGATGAAGTCGGCACGCCCGTCTATGTCTATTCGCGCGCCACCTTGGAACGCCATGCGGCGGTCTTCCGCGACGCGCTGGAGGGTGTGCCTGACAAACTCATCGCGTTTGCGGTTAAAGCCAATCCGAACTTGGCTGTGCTCAAAGTGCTTGGAAAACAGGGATACGGGGCGGATTGCGTGTCGGTGGGCGAAATGCGCCGCGCGCTGGCGGCAGGGATCACACCTGACAAAATCGTCTTTTCCGGCGTGGGCAAAACCGCAGCAGAACTGGCAGAAGCATTGGAGGCGGGCATTGGCCAGTTCAACATTGAAAGCGAAGAAGAAGGCCTGGAGCTTGCCGAAATCGCCGCCGAAATGGGGAAGCAAGCGCAATGCGCGCTGCGGATCAATCCCGATGTCGATGCGGGCACGCATGACAAGATCTCCACGGGCAAAGCGGACAACAAATTTGGCGTACCGATCGATCAGGCGGGTCAGATATTCGGCATGCTGGCGGCCAAGCCGGGCGTCAATTTGCGCGGTGTTGCGGTGCATATCGGCAGCCAATTGGGCGATCTTGCCCCGCTGGAGCGCGCGTTTGAAAAACTGGGCGCTCTTGTCGCTTCTTTGCGCGGGGCCGGCCATACGATCACTCATGTCGATCTGGGCGGCGGGCTTGGTGTGCCTTACAAACGCGAAGAAGTGCTGCCATCCCCTGCCGAATATGGCGCGATGGTGGCGCGGGTCACGCGCGATTGGGGTGTGTCGCTGATTTTTGAACCCGGCCGAGTGATCGCAGGCAATGCAGGCGTGCTTCTGACCCGTGTGGTGCGGGTGAAACGCGGGATCAAAGACCCGTTTGTGATTGTCGATGCGGCAATGAATGATCTTGCTCGCCCGGCCCTTTACGGGGCCTATCACGATTTCGTCGCGGTTCAGCCGCGCGGCGCGGATATGACGGCCAATATCGTTGGCCCCATTTGCGAAACCGGCGATACATTCGCGATGGGCCGCCTGACCGACAGGCTGGAAAGCGGCGATCTCGCGGTGTTCCGCACTGCCGGAGCATATGGCGCGACCATGGCGTCCAGCTACAATTCGCGCGGATTTGTCGCCGAAGTGCTGGTTGACGGGGATCGCTATGCGGTGGTCGCAGACCGGATAGCCGCCGCCACCATCATGGATGCAGAACGCGTGCCGGAATGGCTGGATTAAGCGCGCTGTAATGGCCGAAATCGCGAGCCTTCCCCTGTTTCATCAGATCGCCGGGCAATCGGTGCTGGTGCTGGGCGATGGGCCTGCGGCCGAGCCAAAGCGGCGATTGGTGGAGCGCGCAGGCGGCATTGTGGTGGACGACCATGCGCGCGCTGTTGATGAAGGTGTGCGCATTGCCTTTGTCGCGTTCGAAGATGCAAAGGCGTGCGAAGTCGCTGCGATCAATCTGCGCTGTGCAGGGATGATTGTGAATGTGGTCGACCGGCCTGACCTGTGCGATTTTACAACGCCGAGCATTCTGGACCGAGATCCGCTGCTCATCGCCGTTGGCACAGGCGGCGCTTCTGCCGGGCTTGCCAAACATGTGCGGCTGCGGCTGGAGCGGATATTGCCGCAAAGCCTTGGGAAGCTTGCCGATGCTTTGAAAGCGGTTCGCCCTCGGTTGCGGTCCCAGTTGCCCGGTGGAGCTGACCGCCGCCGCGCGATTGATGCGGCTTTGCGCGAAGGCGGCGCGCTTGATGCGCTTGATGAGGCAGCGCACCAGCGGGTGAAGGATTGGGCCGATAGCCTTGGCAATGACGCCGCGCAGGCAGGCGGCGCAGCAGTGGCCGCGTCAAAAGGGGAGCAGAATAGAGCGCCAGATGAGCCGGCAGATGGGGCGGCAGGCGATGCTTTGCCCCCTCGCCCCAACAACAATGACGCACCGCGAGATCGCTGATTTCATTCTCACAAGCGCCGATCCCGAAGACCTGACCCTGCGCCAAGCGCGGATGCTGGGTGAAGCCGATATTGTGTGCACTCACGGCGATGTGAGTGGTCAAATCCTCGCGCGGGCGCGGGCTGATGCGGTTCGTATCCAATGCGACCTGTCCCAGTGCCCCGCCGCGAACGGAGCTGGCGGCATGCCTGCTTGTGCATCGGCAAAGGATGGCGCAGACAGGTATTCTGGCGCGGCTGAGGGTCCGACCGATGGCCAGGCTGGTGGCGCCGCTGAGGTCGCCGCTGGGGCCGCACCTAGTGGCGCGCATTTGGACCCGCACCGCTCGATTGTGATCCTGCGCAGCCCATTTGCCGGTTGACTAACGCGCCGCGTACCATAGCGACCTTGCAAGTTAGCGCGTCGCCTAAGCGGCCTTCGCCAATGGCACTTCGAGCTCTTGGAAATAGCGCGCCATTCCTTCGAGCGATGCATCGCTGAGCGCGATAAAGGCGCGGCGTTTGTCGGAAGGGTCAGCCACCCTTTCAAAGATGCCGCAATCCACCATCTGTTTGAGCCACCGCAGCGCCGTTGTTGCTGGCACAGCTGCGGCTATGCAAAGGCTGGTGACAGAAACTTGCGATTTTTCTGCATGCGCCGCGGCCAGGTCCAGCAGCATATCCCATGCCGGATCGGCAAACAGCTCTGCATCGAAAAACTTCGCGCGCGCCTGCCGGCCTGCGATGATCTGCCGCACAAAGCGTGCATCAGGCAGCGCAGGCGCGGTTGAATTGAACAGCTGCGTCGGCGCGCCATCACCGCCCTCGCCCGAATGTGACGCCGCGCCAAACCCTGCCGCATCGCGCAATCCGGAATGGTCCGACAAACCTTCCAATGTGTTGGCAATCGCTTCGACCTGGCGGGAAAGGTGGAGCAGGTTGAGCCTGTCCTCCTCGCTCATTTCGCGCACGCGGCCATTGGAGAGATTTGCCATTACCTGGCCCACGGCCAGCACCCGTTCTGCCCGGCTGGGCTGGACCAGAATTTGCGGATGCGATTGGTCAAACGCTGCGAACACACCGTCAAGCGCATCAAGCGAAGTCGAGACAATCAGCTGCGCCCCTGTCCGCGCCACCCGCATATCGAGCCGGGTCAAGGCAGCAAGCGTGCCGGTATCCACCACCGGGCAATCAATCATCACAACATCGCCCAGCAGAGCAATCGGGCCAGTCAGCAAGGCATCAATCGTCCCGCCATCAAGCGTGCGAAACCCTGCGCCTGCAAGGTCTTCGCCAATTTCGCGGCGGATCCGGTCCCGATCAGCAAAGATCGCAACGCGGGCCCGCGTCCCTGCGGCATCCTGCGCGGGCATGCCCCAACTGCCGGCCGGATCATCAATCTGATCATCAGCGCCCGGCAGATCGTAAGCAACATCACCAATATCAGAGCCAAAACCTGTATCCATGCCATCCTGTTTCATCGAATCACCTCCACCTGTTAGAAACAGAAGTAGAACAAAACAGGTTCAAGTCAAGAATTTTACCGCTGAACTCTTAATCAACCGAAATAAATCGCGCTCCATTGAACCCTTTTGGCCCATGGTCAGACTACCCTTGTAATGCCGCCATCTGTTTCAACTTCTCAGCCTGCTGAACAGGCAAGTGCGCTGTTCGATGAATTGCTTGTCGTGCTTGCACAGCAAGGCGACCGGGCGGCCTTTGCGCGGCTGTATCAGCGGTGGAACCCGCGTCTGCTGCGCGCGGCGCGGCGGTATACAGGCGAGCCTGATCTGGCCCGCGATCTGGTGCAGGAATGCTGGGTGGGCATTTGGAAGGGGATTGGCAATTTGCGCGATCCGGCCCGCTTTCGCAGCTTTGTTTTTGCCGTGCTGCACCGCCGCGGGGCCGATGCGATTGCGCGCGCGATCAAGGCGCGAAAACAGGCAGATCACTCACACGCAGCGGCCAGCGAACACAGCGCCCCGCCCACGCAGGACACCGCGAGCGCGCTGGCCCAGGCATTTGCCAGCCTGCCCGCCGATCAGCGACTGGCCGCGCATCTGCATTTCGCCGAAGGGCTGACCCTTGTTGAGATTGCCCGCGCCCAATCGATCCCGCTGGGGACAGCCAAAACCCGCCTGTTCCACGCACGGCGCAAGTTGAAGCTTGCCTTGCAGGACTGACTTTGAACACACCGAACTCAAGCTAAAGGAGCCCTAAACATGACAGACGCACCCGATACCCGCATTGCCCAGCAGCTCAGCGATGATGACTGGGCCTTTCTGGAGAGCCTTGAAGATGATCGCGGCATGTTCCAGCAAATCGGCGACAGTTGGAAAGGGCCTTTGGGCGGTTGGGCCAAGCTGATCTTTGCTTTCACCACCGTTCTGGGATTTCTGCTGCTGTTCGTGCTGTGGCAGACAACGCAGACCACCGATCACCCGATCCTGCACGCGATCTGGGCGATTGCCGGGGTCGCTCTGCTCGTCATTATGGGCTTTGCCAAGGAATGGATGTTTGCCCGCATGAACATGCTGACCATTCTGCGCGAGATTAAGCGGCTCCAGGTTCAGGTCGCGATGCTGGCCGAACAGAACGCCAGCGAGACCGCCGATAAGGATGCGAGGTAAGCGCGCTACGGCTGAATGCGGATCGGGGTGCCATCGGGCACAAGCTGCCACAGCTCCCTGATTTCCGCATTGGAAAGCGCGATGCAGCCATCGGTCCAATCGCGCTTTATCGCCCGTCCGCGATATCCATTGGGCTGGCCATGGATAAAGATATCGCCGCCCGCCGAACGGCCCTGACGCGCAGCATAATCGCGATCGCGCATATTGGGATAAGAGATACGCAGGCTCAAGTGATAGCGGCTTTCAGGATTGCGCGCATCGATGTAATACAGCCCCTCGGGCGTGCGTTCATCGCCTTCAAAGCGTTTGTGCCCGCGCGGCGCATCGCCAAAACGCAGCCCGCGATAGGTGCGGATGGGTTTGCCTTTGGAATAGGCGATCAGCATGCGGTCCGATTTATCAACCAGCAGGAAATCGGCAAATTGGCGGGTGATGACCTGCCGAGTGTAAGGATCAAGCGAGCGGTGCGGCGCGCGGGCGTGAGGGGCGCTTTGCGGCCCGCCCGCCTGTGTTTGCCCGGTTTGCCCGCTTTGCCCGCTTTGCACCGGAGTGTTGCGCTGCGTGGGATAGGTCTGGCTTTGATCGGAGGCAGCCGCGCTTGAAAACCCGGCACTCCAAAACACCGCGAAGCCCGCAAACATTGCCAAAACAGCCAAGACAGACTTGAAACCCATTACGCCGGATTTATGCCTTTTGTATCCTTCACCGCAATTGGGTTAGCTGCTGAGCAGGCCAGTAGGAAAGGCTTAAGTTGTAAATTGCGCAGGCCTTGGGGTCAGGATGCATTAGTCCACAAACGGATCGCGCATCAGGATGGTGTCATCGCGTTCCGGACTGGTCGATACCAACGCAACCGGGCACTCGATCAGCTCTTGGACGCGCTGGATGTACTTGATCGCATTGGCAGGCAGATCAGCATAAGACCGCGCACCCACTGTGCTCTGGCTCCAGCCTTCCATTTCCTCATAGATCGGTTCGACCGCTGCCTGATCCGCGGCGTGGCTGGGCAGGTAATCAAGCACATTGCCATTGAGCCGGTATCCGGTGCAAATCTTCACCGTCTCCAGCCCATCGAGCACGTCAATCTTGGTGAGCGCAATGCCTGTAACGCCGCTGATCGAGCAAGTCTGGCGCACCAGCACCGCATCAAACCACCCGACGCGCCGCTGGCGGCCTGTGACGGTGCCGAATTCATGACCGCGCTCCCCGATGCCCTGGCCGATCTCATCGTCAAGCTCGGTTGGGAAAGGGCCGCTGCCCACGCGAGTGGTGTACGCTTTCACAATGCCCAGCACGAAGCCTGTTGAATTGGGGCCAAGCCCGCTGCCTGCCGCCGCTGTGCCGCTGACCGTGTTGGAGCTGGTGACAAAGGGATAGGTGCCGTGATCCACATCGAGCAGAACGCCCTGTGCGCCTTCAAACAGGATCTTCGCGCCTGCTTTGCGCACTTTCTTCAACCGCTTCCAAACGGGCTGCGCAAACCGCAGCACGAACGGAGCAACATCGCGCAGTTCCGCAATCAAGGCCGCGCGGTCCACGGGCGGCTGGTCAAACCCTGCGCGCAGCGCGTCGTGATGCGCGCAAAGCCTGTCTAACTGCGCATCAAGGTCATCAAGATGCGCCAGATCGCACACGCGGATTGCGCGCCTGCCCACTTTGTCTTCGTAAGCCGGGCCAATGCCGCGCCCGGTTGTCCCGATCTTGCCCTTACCTGCCGCGTTTTCGCGCAGGCCATCCAAATCGCGGTGCATCGGCAGGATCAAAGGGCAATTGTCGGCAATCGCCAGATTGTCATCGCTGATCGCGACGCCTTGCGCTTCCAGCTTTTCCACCTCATCGCGCAAAGCCCATGGGTCGAGCACCACGCCATTGCCGATCATGCTCATCGTACCTGACACAATGCCCGATGGCAGCAGCGACAGTTTGAACACATTGCCATCGATCACCAAGGTGTGCCCGGCATTGTGCCCGCCCTGAAAGCGCACCACTGCATCCGCCCGGCTGGCCAGCCAATCGACGATCTTGCCTTTGCCTTCATCGCCCCACTGGGCGCCGATTACGGTGACGTTGGCCATGCTATGCGATTTCCTTGAAACTGGGTCTTAGATCGAAGCGCTCGCGAAGCGCCGCGCGGGGGTTAGGCGCTGGACAAGCGAAGGGCAAGCGCGCGCAGACATGGACCGGTGAAGGCCGTTTTTGCAAAATAGTGAATTTCGGGCAAGTGGCTGAAATTGCAAGAGAACAAAGCAATGCCGCCGAACAAAGTGTAACCTTGTTCATTTTTGCAGCTTCGGCCCCGCAGTGCGCGTATTTTGTCGAGAGTCGCCATCAGAGCCATGCGCATCTATTCGCACATGGCCGGTTATGTAGGAAAGCGCCTGATCTGAGGGGCCTGGGCTTCTCAATCAGCATAAAAGGCCCCCTTTGTAAAAATGCGACATATCCTGCGGCTGATCGGCGGAGAGCAAAGGATCGTTACAAAACGCGACGCTATCGCCAATTGGCACGGATAGGCATTGTGGTATCGCAATAAGACCGCCGCAATGAGAACACCGTAATCAATCTGAGGAAGCCCACCTTGTGTTAAACCGATTGACCGCTGCTTTGGGAACGGGTCTGATGGCCTCTCTTATCATCGGCCCTATCTTTGCCCAGGATCGCGGGTCAGATCGCCCTGCGCGCGAATGTATGCGCGAGATCAGAACGCTGTGCGGGCAGGATGGCCGCCCTAACCGGGCAGATATCCGCAACTGCCTTGCGCAAAAATCAGATCAGTTATCAGACACCTGCGCCCAGCAAGTGCGAGAGCGCGCGCGGGCGCGGCGCGGCGGGAATGCTGACGGGCGCAGCGCTTCTTTTGCCTCAGCAAAGCCCGCCCGCACGCTGTTTTTTGGTTCGCATCCCAGTCAGCAAATTAGCGTCTACACGCCCGGCGATGCAGTCGATGATTTGCCTGTTATCCTGTTTGTCCATGGCGGCGGGTGGTCGATGGGCGACAACAAATATGTGCAGGGCAAACCGGCTTATTACACCGCGCGCGGCATCATCTTTGCGTCAACCGGGTACAGATTGCTGCCCGGCGCGCCTGTCGAAGAACAGGCAAAAGATGTCGGCGCAGCGGTGCAGGCTCTGGTGGGTCAGGCCCAATCTGTCGGGATTGACCGGGAACGCATCGTGTTGATGGGCCACAGCGCAGGCGCGCATCTGGCGGCATTGGTCGCCAGCGATCCGCAATATGCAGGCGATGCGTTTGAGGCGGTGCGGGGCGCGGTGCTGCTCGATGGCGCTGGATACGATATCGCTGCCAATATGGCGGATGCCGGCCCGCGCAGCCGGGATCTGTATCTGCGCGTATTTGGCAATGATGCGGCCCGCCACGCAGCCTTATCGCCCCAAACCCATGTGGGCGGGCGCGATGTGCCAAACTGGCTGGCGCTTTATGTCCAAGAGCGCGATGCATCGCGCAAACAGGCGCAGATGCTGACAAACGCCTTGGTGGAAGCAGGCAGAACGGCGAGCGCGCTGCCCATTGCAGACACGGATCACAGCCGGTTGAACCGCGAAATAGGAACCGATGTAGGCGCCGCGCAGACTGAAGCGATTGACGCGTTTCTGGAAGCAATCCTGAGCTAAGCCAACTCGGCGATTGCGGTCAGGAAAGCTCTGTTACCTCGTCACCGCGCAGCTTATGCGTGCAGCCCAGAGCCGCCGGGTCTTCATCATCGCCAATTTGCGCGCATGTCCGCCAGCCATCCGCCCGCAATTGAGCCGCGCGCACCGGGTCATACCCTTGCGGCAAATAGACCAATTGCCCCGCTTCGGGCGCAGGCGCGGCTTCTGCCAGCCGGTCTGCATAAAGCGTAAATCCGCTTGCCGCTTCGCCCGTGCCGCCAATCATATACGTGCCGCCGCGCCCGGCTGCGCCGCGCACATTGCCCGCATAGATGGTAAAGCCAAACCAGCTTTGATATTCAAACCCGTGCCGCTCTGTCGGATCAAGCGTGATGCGAACATCATCGGGAATGCGCGCCGCGATTGCTTCTAACCCATCAAGCCTGCTCGCCAATGCGCCGCCCGGATCAAGCGCGCGCAGTTTCGGCAGCGCTTCGGCGAATGGCCCGGTGGCATAAAGCAGCGGCAGATACGCCTCGCCGCCCACAGCTTTCAGCCCGCCTGCATCCTTGGTATCCAATTCGCGCCGGATCGCATCCAATGTTTCAGGCGCAAGCGAGCGGTCTTGCGCGCCCAATGTGTCCACCAGATCGGGCAGAGTGAAATCCACCGACAGCCCGGTAAGCCCGGCTGCGCGCAATGCCTCAATCGCCACCGCGACAATCTCACCCGCCGCCGCCGCCGTGTCTGACCCGATCAGTTCGCCGCCCAATTGCAGCCGCTCGCGTGCAGGATCAAGCTGGCTTGCCTGCATTACGGCAGTGTCCCCGCAATAGGCGAGCCGAAGCGGGCGCGGCGCGTCTTTCATGCTGGTTGCAGCGATACGCCCAATTTGCGGCGTGATATCCGACCGCAGCGCCAAAGTGCGCAGGCTGGCCGGGTCTGTCATGCGGAACATGCGGCGCGTTTCCACGCCTTTCATCCGGGCGGCAAGCGAGCTTTCAAATTCGAGCAATGGCGGGCGCACCCGGTCATAACCATGGGCGTGCAGCACATCGAGGCACGCGCGCATGGCAAGGGTGATCGCCTGCGCGGATGCAGGCAGGCGATCCTGAAGCCCTTCGGGAAGGAGATCTGTTGAATTGGTCATTTCGCGAGGGCCCCTAGCCTATCTGCAATCCCCGTGGAAGCGGGGACGCAGATAGGCGTGACTTAAAACACCAGTGCTTTGGCCATATTCACACCTTCGACCGCTTCGGCCTTGGCGATCATATCCTCGCTCAGCGCGTCATCGAGGCTGAGCAGCAACACAGCTTCCCCGCCCGCATCGCGCCGGCCCAGGTTAAACGTGCCGATATTGATGCCATTATCGCCCAGCAGCGTCCCGATGCGGCCGATAAAGCCCGGCTCATCATCATTGACGACATAAAGCATATTGCCATCCAGTTCCGCCTCGATCCCGATACCGAATATCTCAACCAGACGCGGCGCTTCATTGCCGAACAAAGTGCCCGCAACAGAGCGCGGCCCGGCATCGGTTTCCACTGTCACGCGGATAAGGGTTGAGAACGCGCCTTCGCGGTTCTGGCGGATTTCAGACACTTCCAGCCCGCGTTCCTTGGCAAGGAACGGCGCGTTGACCATGTTCACCGTATCGGAATACCGCCGCATAAAGCCTGACAGAACCGCCCCTGTGATCGGCTTGCCATTCAATTCAGAGGCTGCGCCTTCGCGTTCGATGCTGATTTTGGTCAAGCTGCCATGCGCCAATTGCCCGACAAGGCTTCCCAGCTTTTCCGCCAGCGCCATATAGGGTTTCAATTTGGGTGCTTCTTCGGCGGAAAGCGATGGCATGTTGAGCGCATTGGTCACTCCGCCATTGACGAGGTAATCGGCCATTTGCTCGGCGACTTGCAGCGCGACATTGACCTGCGCTTCGGTGGTGGATGCGCCCAGATGCGGGGTGCAGATGAAATTGGGCGCGCCAAACAGGGCGTTTTCCTTGGCCGGTTCTTCGGCGAACACATCCAATGCAGCGCCGGCCACTTGCCCATTTTCAAGGCAGTCTTTCAAGGCCACCTCGTCAACCAATCCGCCGCGCGCGCAATTGACGATGCGGATGCCCGGTTTTGCATTTTCCAGCCGCTCGCGGCTCAAAATATTGCGCGTTTCGTCGGTCAACGGGGTGTGGAGCGAGACGAAATCAGCCCGGCTGAGGAGCGTATCGAGATCAACTTTCTCAACGCCCATTTCTACCGCACGGTCCTCGGTCAGGAAGGGATCGTAAGCGACCACTTTCATTTTCAGACCCAAAGCGCGCGAGGCAAAGATCGAACCGATATTTCCCGCGCCGATCAGGCCAACCGTCTTGCCGGTGACCTCCACGCCCATAAAGTCTTTCTTGGGCCATTCGCCCGCTTGCGTGCGCGCATTGGCAGCCGGGATCTGGCGAGCGAGCGCCATCAGCATGGCAATCGCGTGTTCAGCCGTGGTGATCGAATTGCCGAACGGCGTGTTCATCACAACCACGCCTTTGCCGCTGGCATAGGGGATATCGACATTGTCGACACCGATGCCGGCCCGGCCGATGACTTTCAAATTGGTCGCCGCATCAAGAATGGCAGGCGTGACTTTGGTGGAGGACCGGATTGCGAGCCCGTGATAATCGCCGATACGCGCGGCGAGTTCTTCAGGGCTTTCACCAGTGATTACGTCAACTTCGCAGCCGCGCTCTTCAAAAATGCGCGCAGCGTTGGGGTCCATCTTGTCGGAAATGAGTACTTTGGGTTTGGTCATGGAAAACACTTTCGTCATCCCAGCGAAAGCTGGGATCGCTATCAAATAGATTGGAAACAGTGGCGAGCGATCCCCGCCTTCACGGGGATGCACTTGCGACGCTAATCAGCCGGCTTTGACGATCTCGTAAGCCCACTCGATCCATGGCAGCAGGCGCTGGATATCTTCAGCTTCCAATGTGCCGCCGCACCATATCCGCAAGGATGGTGGCGCATCGCGGTACCCGTTGAAATCATAGCCAACCGCGCGCTCTTCGAGCATTTTCACAATTTTCTTGGGCACCGCAGCCTGTTCGTCAGCCGAAAGGCCATCATACCATTCGCCGGTGAATTGCATGCACACACCTGTATTGGTGCGCTGCGCCGGATCGGCGACCATGTTTTTCAGCCATGGCTTGGCCTCAATCCAGTCTTTGACGATTTTGGCATTGGTGTTTGCCCGCTCAATCAAAGCTTTGCGCCCGCCAATGGATTTCGCCCATTCAAGCGCTGCAATGTAATCTTCAGTGGCCAGCAAAGAAGGCGTGTTGATTGTCGCGCCTTCAAAGATGCCCTTGTTGATTTTGTCGCCTTTCTTGATGCGGAAAAGCTTAGGCAGCGGCCATGACGGATCATAGCTTTCGATGCGCTCCACCGCTTTGGGCGACAGGATCAGCATGCCGTGCTGGGCTTCTGAGCCCATCACTTTTTGCCAGCTGAACGTGGTTGCATCCAGCTTTGCCCAGTCCATTTCCATTGCAAAAATGGCGCTGGTGGCATCGTTGATCGTGATGCCTTCGCGGCCCGGCTCCAGCCAGTCCGTATCAGGGATCATCGCGCCCGATGTCGTGCCATTCCACGTGAAGACGACATCATTGCGCTGAGGGATTGTCGAAAGATCGGGAATTTCGCCGTAATCGGCTGACAAGACTTGCAGATTGGGCAGTTTGAGCTGCTTGACCGCATCCTGGATCCACACATTGCCAAAGCTTTCCCACGCCGCAACCGTTGCAGGGCGCGCAGGATCGAGCATCGTCCACATCGCCGCTTCCAATGCGCCGGTGTCGGATGCGGGCATGATGCCGACGAGGTAATCATCGGGCACGCCCAACAATTCGCGCGTCAGGTCGATCGCATATTTCAATCGGCCTTTCGCGAGCGCAGAGCGATGCGAGCGCCCCAGCGATTCGGTTTTCAGCTTGTCGAGGGACCATCCGGGAAATTTCACCGTAGGACCGGATGAAAATTGCGGACGTTCAGGTTTTACGGGCGGCTCATGTGCGAGCCCGCGTGCATAGTCAGTCATTGTATTCTCTCCTTACAGAGAGCTCGCGCGGCGTTGGGACCGCGTGGCCCGGAGCCGCCAATAGAGATGCAGGGGAGAGAGTCAATCTCTATCGCTCCCAGATCGGTGGAAGGGACCGCTGGCCGGATAAAAGACGAGCGGCGCATCGCTTCCCCGATTGGCGCACGCATCGGTGCCGCTTGAACGGTGGTAACTCAGCCGCGCATCGCCTAAAGCGCGCGGGATGGAGTTTTCCGATCTTCGCATTGCGCTGTTCAGCGGCAATTATAACTACACCCGCGATGGCGCCAATCAGGCGCTCAATCGGCTGGTGGCTTCTTTGCTGAGCCTTGGCGCGAAAGTGCGCGTCTATTCTCCGACAGTGGAAAAACCCGCGTTTGAGCCAACCGGCGATCTCATCAGCCTGCCTTCCATTGGTTTTCCCATGGGCCGGGGCGAATACCGCATGGCAACAGGCTTAGGCGGCAAAGTGCGCCGCGATCTGGCCAAGTTTGCGCCCAATATCATCCACCTGTCCGCGCCTGATCCGGCCAATCACGCCGCTTTGCGCTGGGCGCAGGATGCCGATATCCCGGTTCTCGCATCGGTGCACACCCGGTTTGAAACCTATCCGCGCTATTATGGGCTTGGCTTTGCCGAACCTGCCGTCATCTGGATGCTGCGCCGGTTCTACAATCGCTGCGATGCGCTGGTCGCTCCATCGCAAAGCATGATTGCCGAATTGCTCGAACAGGACATGCACAACGATATCAGCCTGTGGAGCCGCGGAGTGGATCGCACGATCTTTTCCAGCGGCAAGCGCGATCTGGATTGGCGGCGGTCCCTTGGACTTGCCGATGATGATGTCGCGATTGTGTTTTTGGGTCGGCTGGTGATGGAAAAAGGATTGGATGTCTTTGCCGAAACCATCGTCCAATTGCGCAAACGCCAGGTGCCGCACAAAGTGTTGGTGATCGGCGATGGCCCTGCGCGCGGATGGTTTGAGGATAATCTACCCGGCGGGATTTTCGCAGGGTTCAAAACGGGCGCGGACCTTGGCACAGCTTTGGCAAGCGGGGATGTGTTCCTTAACCCATCCATCACCGAAACATTTGGCAATGTGACATTGGAAGCCATGGCCTGCGGATTGCCTGTCGTCGCGGCGGGCGCAACTGGCGCATCCAGTCTGGTGGATTGCGGCGCGTCAGGGCGGCTGGTGCCGCTGGCCGATGGCAAGCCCGATGCAGCGGGCCTGGCCGAAGCGATTGCCCCCTATTGCACCGATCCCGCGTTACGCGAAAGCCACGGGGCAGCAGGGGAGGCACGTTCAAAGCTGTTCAGCTGGGAAGCGATCAACCGCGTGGTTGCCGAAACCTATGTCCGCTTGATCGAAGACCGCCGCGCTCTACAAAACAGCGAAGCGGAAACCGTTTAACGCAGAACCCGCGCGCGCTGCATGGCCTTTGCGTAGAAAAACAGCGCGATGGTGACCACCCAAATGGCAGCGGCAAACGCGATATGCCCGCCGGTTTTCAATTCGGCGGGCAGATCAGAAATCCCCCAGTTAAAAATCGTCGTGCCTATGAGGCCGATGATCGAAATGCCAAACAGGATCACAGCCAATCGGCTGCGAAGGAGCAACGCCAGCGATCCGGTAAAACAGCCCCACACGCCCAGCGCCCAAACGGCGGTCGCCCAGGCGGGAAAGCTGGAGTAAAAAGCGATCTGCTCAGGCGGCATACCCATCGCTTCCAGCATGCCAAGATGCGTCATGGTGTAGCTTATCGCGCCGCCGGAATTCCACAGCAGGCTAAGCCCGCCCACGACCCATAGATGCCACGGTGTTTTCTGTGTGATACTCATCCCAATCCCCCGATCGGATTAAACCAGCGCGACCCGGTTGCAGAGGATCGTATAGATTTATGGCGCGCGCGGCAATTGCCGGGGCTCAGGAGGAGATCAGACAGGGGTCAAAGGGGTCAAGCTGGCCCGGTTCGGCTCACATCCGTTCAATCCGCTTGGACACCTCGTCAATGATATCGACGATCTCATCCAATGCCTTTTGATCAAGCTTGCCTGCCCGCGCCCGGTTTTTAAGCACATTGGCAAGATTGCCCATAGCGCGCCACAGATCGGGTGACTTCTCTTTCACCTTTTCCGCCCGTTCGCCGTGTTCGCCCAGCCGGGCCATCAATTCTTCGACTTCCTCTGCGCGGTCTTCAAGTTCGCCCTTGCCCTTTTTGGTGGGCTTGAACGGTTTCTTGCTGCTGCCCTCATCGCCGGCGGCCGGTTTTGCCTTGGCCGGTTTGATCAGACCTTCTTCTTCGAGCATTTGCAGCGTGGGATACACCGCGCCCGGACTTGGCGCATAGCTGCCGCCGGTCATATCCTCGATCGCGCGGATCAATTCATAGCCATGGCGCGGCTCCCGGTCGATCAGCGCCAGCAAAGCGAGGCGCAATTCGCCTGTGCCGAACATGCGCCCGCGCCGCTTGCGCGATTTGCCGCCATCATACCAACCCTGCGATTTGCGCGACCGGCGCGCCCCATCGTCCCACTCGCTCGCGGCAGAGGCTGCCATCATCGCGATCATCGGGCCAAGCTGCGACCAGTTTCCACCATTCATCCGGGTCATATTCGTTCTCCTGATACGTCTTATGATAGTAAAGATATATCGTGGATGCATCACTTCAAGCCCCATATGGCTTTTTCCGACGAGCGGCCTATCACGCCCGATCAATGGCTGATTTGTTTGGAAATGATGCACCTGCCGCAGGTGACGGAGCGCAAAACGCCGCCAGCGCGCCGCGCGATGATGCCCCGCTGGCTGACCGTTTGCGCCCACGCTCACTCGGCGGCGTGATCGGGCAGGAACACCTCACCGGACCAGAGGGCGCAATCGGGCGGATGGTGGCGGCGGGCAAGCTTTCCAGCATGATCCTGTGGGGGCCGCCGGGCACGGGCAAGACCAGTATTGCCCGCCTTCTGGCCGATGCGGTGGGGCTGCGCTTTGTATCGATCAGCGCGGTGTTCTCCGGCGTTGGCGACCTTAAAAAAGCCTTCGCCGAAGCTGACAAAATGGCCGATGCCGGACGCAAGACGCTGTTGTTTGTGGACGAGATCCACCGTTTTAACCGCGCGCAACAGGATGGGTTTTTGCCCTTTGTTGAACGCGGCACGGTGACATTGGTGGGCGCGACGACTGAGAACCCCAGCTTTGCTCTCAACGCCGCCTTGTTAAGCCGCGCGCAAGTACTGATTTTGGAACGGCTTGGCGCTAAGGCCTTGGAAGCTTTGCTAACCCGGGCTGAGACGCTTGAAGGCCCCCTACCCCTCACACAAGATGCGCGCGCTGCCCTTATCGCGAGCGCGGATGGCGATGGCCGCTTTCTGCTGGGGCAGGCTGAAACGCTATATAATGCAAACTTGCGCGATCCGCTTGATCCTGCTGCTCTCGGCCAATTCCTGCAACGCCGCGTCGCTGTTTATGACAAGGACCGCGATGGGCATTACAATCTCATCAGCGCGCTGCACAAATCTCTGCGCGGCAGCGATCCGCAGGCCTCGCTCTATTACCTTGCGCGCATGCTGACCGCCGGGGAAGAACCGCTTTACGTGCTGCGCCGTCTGGTCAGGTTTGCGAGCGAAGATATTGGCCTTGCTGATCCGCAAGCGCTCACCCAGTGCCTTGCTGCAAAAGACGCGTACCAATTCCTCGGCAGCCCCGAAGGCGAGCTCGCAATTGTTCAGGCCTGCCTCTATTGCGCCACCGCACCCAAATCGAACGCCGCCTATGCCGCGCAAAAATCCGCTTTTAAAACAGCGCGCGAAACCGGCAGCCTGATGCCGCCTGCCAATATCCTCAACGCGCCGACCAAGCTGATGAAAGATATCGGCTACGGCGAAGGCTATGCCTATGACCACAACACCGATGAAGGGTTTTCCGGCGACAATTACTGGCCCGCGGACATGGAGCCGCAGCAATTCTATGCGCCGGTTGAACGCGGCTTTGAACGCAAAGTGCGCGAGCGGATGCAATATTGGGACAGTTTGCGGACGCAGCGCGGCGAAGAACAAAATTCATGAGAGATTTTGAGCATTTCCTCGCCATCGATTGGTCAGGCGCAGCAGGAGAAAGGCATAAGGGGATTGCGCTAGCCTTTGCGGCGATTGGCGGCGGCGCGCCCGTTCTGGTCAAGCCTCCTCAAAAAGGCTGGTCGCGCGGCGAAGTGCTTACCCTTTTGCGGGAGGATTTACCTCCCAACACGCTGATTGGCATGGACCTTGGCATTGGTCTTCCCTTTGCCGATTGCGGCGCGTTTTTCCCCGGCCTTGCAACCAGCCCTGCCAGCGCGCGCGATCTGTGGGCTATGATCGACGAGATCAGCGCCGCCGACCCGCATTTGGGCGCAAACAGCTTTACCGATCACCCGGCCCTCGCCCCCTATTTCCGCCGTCATGGCGGGCGCGAAGGCGCGCATTTTCGCGCTGACCCGGCCCAAGGCGGGCGCGGGCGATTGCGCGTTACGGAGCACGCGCAGGCCGCGATGGGGCTGAAACCCTATTCCAATTTCAATCTTGTCGGCGCGGCGCAGGTTGGCAAAAGCTCGCTCACGGGAATGCGGGTTTTGCACCAGCTATCGTGGCAAGTGCCCGTGTGGCCGATTGATCCGCTGCCAGAAAATGGCTCAGCCAACGGCAGCGTCATCTGCGAGATTTACACCGCCCTTGCCGCAGCAGAAGCAGGCCGCGCGCCGGGCAAATCGAAAATCCGCAGGTTTGGCGCGCTCAACGCAGCGCTTGATTGTCTGGGATCACCGCCGGTTGCGGGCGAAGGCGCGATTGATGATCATTCATCCGACGCGCTGATCACTGCTGCATGGCTGCGCAAAGTGCACCGCGAACCGGCCCGCTGGAGGCCAAAGGCGCTCACCGCGCACATCGCGCGGACCGAGGGTTGGACATTTGGCGCGCTTTAACCCCGCTCTTGTTAACGAAGAGCGCTGAAATCACCGCTGAAACGGTCGCGGCGTTCTTTGCGATAACCAGTGGCGCGCAATTCTTCGAGCATCGCTTTGCGTTTGGGATCGAGATTTTCGGGCGCAATATCCTGCGGGCCCGGTTCGGGCAAAGCCTGCGGGTTTTGCGCCGCGCCTGCATTGATCAGCTTGAGCGCTTTCAGGTTCTGTTCGCCGATCATGGATGGGATCAGGAACAGATCAATGATCCACAGCAATCCAAGAATGGCCCACCCGACAAAAGGGATCAGCCACAAAAGCAAGCGCACCACGCCCGATTTGGTCTTGCCTGCATAAAAGCGGTGCACTCCCAAAAGTCCGAAGAAGAACCACAACAGATAGGCCACCCCGACCGATTTGCTGTTGGCTTCAAACGCCTCATCTATTTCTCGATTGTGGTCCACGTGCTCAGTCCCTTTGCTTGGAGCTACGATGTATCTTAAGGGCTGCGCAGACAAGGCTTAAATGGCGAAGCCGCCCGCTTGTTCGATGAACGACACAGGCCGCTCGGCAAATTTCGATATGGCAAAGGAAATGCAAAGAGATTCGATTGCCATCTGGACAAAGCTGGCCCTTTGCGGCTAGGCGCGCGCTTCGCGATGCGATTCATTCGAAAATCGCGAAGATAATGGGCCGGCTTAGCTCAGTTGGTAGAGCAGTTGATTTGTAATCATCAGGCCGCGCGTTCGAATCGTGCAGCCGGCACCATTTTCTTTTTCCTCGATGCTGTTCCTTCGCCGCCCTTCGTCCGGCTACGGGCATCTGCGGGCGGCCGGTCGGCCTTACGAGCTTGGGATGCTCGGTTGGTTTGGGTTCAGGCTTGGCGCGGTGTTCACCCGCGCCCGCGATAGGGCGCTACGCCTTGATCGGGCAGCCACAGGCCTTCGGGCGGGGCGCCGCTTTGCCAGAACACGTCGATGGGAATGCCGCCGCGCGGATACCAATACCCGCCAATGCGCAGCCATTGCGGCTTCATCTCGTCATAAAGCCGCTGACCGATGCCCACGGTCACATCTTCGTGAAAGCCGTTGTGATTGCGAAAACTGCCCAGAAACAGCTTGAGGCTTTTGGATTCGACAATTGTCTCACCCGGTGCATAATCGATCACCAGATGCGCGAAATCGGGCTGATTGGTGACTGGGCATAGCGAGGTGAACTCAGGCGCGGCAAAACGCACCAGAAACAGCGCGCCTGCACGCGGATTGGGAACATAATCGAGTACCGCATCTTCCGGCGATTGCGGCAGAGGGGTATCCTTGCCCAAAAAGGCGGGCGCTGTGGCGGGGTCTTGTGTGCTTTCCATGCCGCGCTGTTGCCGCGAAAGATGCCGTCATGCAAGCGCGTTACTGGACGCAGCGATCAGATCCCCTATTTGCGGTGAAAGCGGGCCTGCATCGGATCAATCGCCGATGCGACAGCCCGGTTTTGTCAATCCGTTCATATTGCCGGGTCTAGGCTTATTTCGACCAACCATTGTGATGACGCATTTTGATCGCCCCTTTTCCGCTCGACGCATTCGGTTGATCCGCCGCCTATGCGGCGCGCTTGCGCTGGCGATTGTGGCCGGTGTGGGGATTGGAGCGGGATCAGGCCCGCTCGCTGATGGGGCGGCGCAGGCGCAGAACGCGCCGGGCGGTTTTTCCCTGCCCGAACCAACGCCGACGCCAACGCCCGCTCCGCAAGGGCCCGTCGATGTGCGTTCAGGCGTGCCGATTGCGCCGCGCTCGATCCCCACCGAAACGCCTGCGCCCACCCCATCAGACACGCCTGCGCCAATTGATGAGGCGGCAATCGAACCTCTCGGTGAGCCTGAGCTTGAGGCGGCAGGGGAGCGTGAAAGTGCGAGCGCGCCTGCATCGACCGCGCCTGCATCGAGCGTACCGGCGGCGCGGCCTGTTCAGCCTGCACGGCAAGGCGGTGCGCCGTCCGCTCAAGGCTTTGAAGCAAGCGCGCCAGGCGCGCCTGCGCCCACCGTGCCGCAAGACAGTTCGTCACCTCAGAACGCAGGCCAAGTCAGTCCTGTTACTGCCCCGCCCGCAGCCGTTCCTGACGCTGCATCCGAAACCGCAGCGCAACCTGGCGGCATTCCCTTGTGGCTATGGGCCCTGATTGCACTGGGCCTTGGCGCAGCCGCGGCGATTGCCGCGTGGCAATTGCGCGCGCGCAAAACTGCCGCGCGCCAGCCGGCGGCTACCCCGGCACCGCCTGTCACCGCCCCGCCCCTCGCCCCCGAAGCGCAGCAGCCGCAAACCCGTGCCAATACACCCCCACCCGCCAAATCTCCTGGAAAATCGCCCGCCGCGCCGGCTGCACCTGCGCCGCCGCCGCGTATAGATCTTGAGCTTGAGATTGCAGGCGCGACCCGTTCGCTGATGATGTTCACGCTGGATTGCCGCCTCACTCTCGCCAATCGGTCTGATAATGCGGTGCGCGATATCGCGGTCTCCGGCGCGCTGGTATGCGCACAGCGCAGCGCCACCGCGCCCGCCACAGGCTCAGCTGCCAACGCGCTTGAAACGCTCGATCGCATCGGACCCAATCAAAGCCGCACCATCACCGCGCAGCTGACTCTGCCTTTGAGCGAAGTGCAGCCCCTGCGGCAGGGGCAAAAACCGCTGTTTATCCCGCTTGCGCAAATCACCCTCGCCCGCGCCGGATCGCCTGATGAAACGCGCAGTTTCGTGATCGGCACGCCCAGCATGGCAAGCGCCGGAAGGCTCCACCCGATTGCGCTCGATATCCCGCCGGGCAGCGTTCCGGGCTTGCTGGCCCGTCAGGTCAAAGCCGATGGAGCCGCTGCCAAAGCGGCATGAGGTCTTGGCGGGAGCGGCGGCGAACGCTACGCCTCGCTTTATGAGTGACCCTTTTCCATCGCTTGTCACGGCCCACTGGCTTGCCGGCAACATTGACCAGCCGGATATCGCAGTGGTGGATGCATCGCTGCATCTGCCTGCCGCCGGCCGGGATGCGCGCGCAGAATACGAAGCCGCGCATATACCGGGCGCGCTGTTTCTCGATTTGAAGAGCTTTACCGACAGCGGATCTGACGTGCCCGCCGCCCTGCCCAATAAAGCTCAGGTAGATGCCCGGCTCAACGCGCTTGGCATTGCGCCAGGCAACCGGATTGTCTTGTATGATGACAGCGCGGTGAAAACATCCGCGCGCGCCTGGTTTGCCTTAAAAGCGCACGGATTTGACGATGTCGCGGTCCTTGATGGAGGGCTGGCCAAGTGGCGCGCCGAAAACCGCTCGCTTGAGAGCGGCACCGCGCCAGACTTGGCGGCCGATAACAGCGCAGGCACCGCGCCTGTGCGGACCATGACGAAGACCGATATGCTCGCCAATCTTAAAACCCCGACGCAGCAAGTCGTCGATGCCCGCAGCGCTGATCGCGTGTTTGGCGATGGGATAGACCCCGTCCATGGCGGCACAAATGGCCGCATACCCGGCGCGCTCAACGTGCCATTTGGGGACGTGTTTGCAGCAGATGGCACATTCAAATCCCCGCCCCTGCTGCGCGCAGTCTTTCACGAGGCAGGCGTTGATCTTGACCGCCCCATCACCACCACGTGCGGCAGCGGTGTCACGGCCAGCGTGCTGCTGTTCGCGCTTGATCTGATCGGCAAGCAAGACGCCGCTTTGTATGATGGCAGCTGGATGGAATGGAGCGCCGATCCTGACACTCCCAAAGCGGTGGGCCCTGCTAAATGAGCGATCCAGGCGGCACCGAAAAAGGCGCAGACAAGGATCTGAGCCCAGCCACTCGCATCACCCATGCAGGGCGGCGCGAAGAATGGACCGGGCGCGTTGTTAATCCGCCCATATGGCGCGCATCGACGCACCTTTATGCGAGCGAGGCCGACCGCAAGGCGGCCTTGGGTTCGAATGAGGATGGCGATTTCTTCTACGGCCGCCGCGGCGCGCCAACACAATGGGCGCTGGCACAGGCGCTCACCGAAATGGAGCCCGGCGCGCATGGCACAGTGCTGTATCCCAGCGGTGTGGCAGCGATTGCAGGGAGCCTTTTGGCAGTGCTCAAACCCGGCGATACGCTGCTGGTAACCGACAACGCCTATGATCCCTCGCGCGCAATGGCGATGGGGCTGCTGAAACGCATGGGCGTGGCGCATCACTTCTTTGATCCGCTCGACATTCCGGCTTTTGAAGCGCTGGTCGCCCAAACCAGCCCGCGCGCCGTGTGGCTGGAAAGCCCCGGCAGCCTGACAATGGAAGTGTGCGACATCCCCGCGCTCACCGCAACCGCGCGCGCCGCAGGAGCGGTCAGCCTGCTCGACAACACCTGGGCCAGCGGGCTTGGTTTCGCTGGGCTTTCCCATGGCTGCGACATCGTCATGCAAAGCCTGTCAAAACATGTTGGCGGGCATTCGGATTTGATGATGGGCAGCGCATCGGCAGGCGAGCGATGGTATCGCGCGCTGCGCCGTACAGGTCAGGAATTGGGGCAGGTTGTCTCGCCCGATGATGCTGCATTGGCCGCGCGCGGATTGCGCACCATGGCGGTGCGATTGGAACGCTCCACCCAAAGCGCGCTTGCGATTGCCGAATGGCTCCACAATCAGCCCCAGATCGCGCAGGTCATGTGCCCGATGCGCCCCGGTGATGCGAGCCACGAATTGTGGCTGCGCGATTTTACCGGCGGCTGCGGTCTGTTCAGCTTTGTCCTTGAGGGCGATGATCCCGATGCCAGCGCGCGCGTCGCCGATGCGCTTGCGTTGTTTGGCATTGGCTACAGCTGGGGCGGTTTTGAAAGCCTCGTGCTGCCAATCTACCCGCACCAGCACCGTTCCGCCATGAATGCCCCAACAAGCGCTGGTGCAGGGGCCGCTATTCGCCTATCGATTGGTCTTGAAGACCCGGTTGACCTGATCGCAGATCTGGCACAGGCCCTTGCAAAATTGGATATTTGATGACTGCCACGACTGCTTCTCTACCTGCCGATGCCACCGAGACCGACGTGCCCGAAACGGGCACATCCGAAACAGGAACAGGCGAAACAGGGACAGGCGAAACAGGTACAGCCGATGCGGGCAGCGAGGATAGTGGCAGCGAAAGCGCATCCGATACAGCCGCATCCCAGTCAGAAGATGGCGGCGACGTAGCCGAAGCCATTGGTGCATCTGGCGATCTGGTCGAAGGGGTCGGCGCGCAAAGCGAAACGGCGGGCGCTGTTTTGGGCTGGATGGCTGACTGGGCCTTCGAGCTTGGCAGCATCCGTATCTCGCTGCTCGATGTGATTTTGGTGATTGGCGTAATCGCGCTGGTGATGACCGCTGCATGGCTGCTCACCCGCATCAGCCGCAATCTCATCCGCCGGGTCACAGGGTTTGACAGCACCCAAAAACTGCTTGCCGAAAAACTCAGCACGATTCTCATCTGGGCGGTTGCATTTCTGATCGGGATTGATCTGCTGGGCATCGATCTAACCGCCCTAGCCTTTGCTGGCGGTGCCTTTGGTCTGGCGATTGGTTTTGGCCTTCAGAAAACCTTCGGCAATCTCATCTCAGGCATTCTGCTCCTGCTCGATAAATCGATCAAGCCGGGCGATGTCATCTCGGTCACCGATCAGGCTGGTAATGAAGCGGTGGGCCAAATCCGCAAGATCGGCATCCGCGCGATATCCGTGATCACTCGCGATCAGACAGAGCACCTTATTCCCAATGAAAACCTAATGATCAATCAGGTGGTGAACTGGTCTTATTCGTCAAAGGAAGTGCGCGTGAGAGCGCCGGTGGGCGTGTCCTATGACAGCGACCTCGATCTGGTGACCAAGCTGTTGTATCAAGCGGTGAGCGAAACAGACCGCATTCTGCCCCGCCCGAAACCGCGCGTTAACATCATGGAATTTGGCGACAATTCGGTGAATTTCGAAATTCGGTTCTGGATCGAGGATCCCGAAGGCGGGCTCGCCAATATCCGGTCCGATGTCTATATGCGGATCTGGCAATTGTTCAAAGAACACGATGTCGAGATTCCCTTCCCGCAGCGCGATCTTCACCTGCGCTCATCCAAACAGCTCGATCAGCTGGTCGAATTGATGAGCGCAGGCAAAGCTTAGGGGCGCGCTTCTAACGCTCACCAACCGGGTGATGCCACCAGACCTCCGCTTGCCTGCGGGGTAGCGGTTTGCGCGGGCTGCTGCGGCGCTGTTTGGACAGCAGCCGGAGCGCTCGCAGCAGGCTGCGCCGTTTGAACAGCCTGTTTGGGAAGCACCACCGGCATCGCCTTTTCGGTAAAGGCCGTGAGCTCGCGCCCCTGGGGTATGGTCCCGCTGCGGCCCGTGATAAACCCTGCAAACACGCCTGCGGCAATCACGCCGCCAATCGTGGCGACCGTATTGCCTTCGCCTTCCTGGCGGTATGTGCCTTCCAGATCGATCCGGCGGCCGTTTACTTCGACATATTCAAGTTCGACATCCATCTTGCCCGACTTGCCGAACGCTCCCTTGCTCGTAAGCCAGGTGATGCGGCCAATCGCGCGCGCGCCTTCGGGGATGATGATATAGCCATTGTGAAAGACATTGTGCGTCACGCTCAGCGAAAAGGTATCGCCTTCGCTCCAGGTTTTACCCTTTGTCGTCACCGTCTGGTTCATGCGCAGGCGCACTTCGGTGTTTGCGGGAAGATAATCGGTCGCAGGCGCAGCGGGCTGAACTGCGATGAGAGGAGCAGGCTGCGACGCCAAAACGGGGGCATCCGCGCTCGGGCTGGCAGGGGCAGGTTCTGATAATGCGGCAGTGTTGGCCGCCTGGTCCTGCGCAAAGCTGGCTGCGGGGATGGTCAGGCAGGCAAAAGGAATTGCAATGAAAGTAAAGCGACGCGGCACAGGAAACTCCTTATAAGCGATTGAAAACGCCTTCTTCTGAATTGAGCGCAGAAATTTCGCGTGATCCCATGGCTAGGGGGTTCTGCGCAGCCTACCGGATTTTGAACGCCAGGGCGCCGCCCGCTCGCATGGCAATAGCTTTCCTTCACGCATCCCAATCCATTCTCACTGGCGTAGCTGGGTGCCCTGCCCCATTTGGGCACCATGAAAACAGGCATCATTTATCTTGTCGGCGCAGGTCCCGGCGATCCTGATCTGCTGACCCTGCGCGCTGCGCGGCTGATTGAGCGCGCTGAAGTTATCGTCCATGATGGGCTGGTCAGCGCTGAAATTCTTAAAATGGCGCGACGCGATGCGCGGCTGATCTCGGTTGCCAAGAAACGCGCGCGGCACACTCTTCCTCAAGATGACATCAACGCTTTGCTCATCAGCGAAGCCAAGGCTGGCCGCGATGTGGTTCGCCTTAAAGGCGGCGATCCGCTGATTTTCGGGCGCGGCGGGGAAGAGGCAGAAGATGCGCGCGCCGCCGGTGTTCCGGTAGAAATCGTTCCCGGCATATCAGCAGCCAATGGCGCAGCTGCCGCAGCCCAGATCGCGCTGACTCACCGCGATGCGGCCAGCATTGTCAGCTTTGTCGCAGGCCAATGCAAGGGATTGTCCGATCAGGATTGGTCGGGACTGGCTGGAAAAGGGCGCACACTCGTTATCTATATGGGCGTTAAAACCGCGCCTCAGATTGCCGAAAAGCTGATGGCAGATGGCCTTGCTCCTGACGCGGCGCTGGCTGTGATCGAAAACGGCGCACGCCCCGAAATGCGCGTGGTGCGCGGATTGCTCGCTGGATTGCCCGATCTGGTGCGCGAACAGGCGATCAAAAGCCCTGCCTTGATTGTGATCGGCGATGTAACCGCGCGCCTCCCTCGTCATCCCGGCGAAAGCTGGGATCGTTCCGAGTTGGGCGCAATCCTCAAACAGATCCCAGCTTCCGCTGGGATGACGGGTGAATAAGATGAAAGTGCTCACAGGCAACGACCTGAAAACCGGCGATGTCACCTGGTGGACCGGCTCTGGCTGGTCCCGATATGTGGACGATGCGGCTGATGTGGGCGAACAAGGCGAGGAAATCCTTGCCCGCGAAGAAGCCGCCCGCCGCGTCAATGTGCCCTACATTATAGAGGCGACACGCGAAGATGACGGCAGCGTGCGCCCTGCCCATATCAAGGACCGCGTGCGCGCACTCGGCCCCACAGTGCGGCCTGACCTGACGCTCAAACCCAAAGACCCTGAAGCGCTCGACTGGATTATCTGATGTATAAGTACGATAGCTATGACCAAGCCATGGTCGATGCCCGCGTTGCGGAATTCCGCGATCAGGCACAGCGCCGCCTTGATGGCAAATTGACCGAAGACCAGTTCAAGCCATTGAGGCTGATGAATGGCCTCTATCTGCAATTGCACGCCTATATGCTGCGTGTCGCAATCCCATACGGGACGCTCAATTCCGGGCAGATGACCGCACTTGCCAATATCGCGGATAAATATGATCGCGGCTATGGCCACTTCACCACCCGGCAAAACATCCAGTACAATTGGATCAAACTGGAAGATGCAGCCGACATTCTGGAAGAGCTTTCCAAGGTTGAGATGCACGCCATCCAGACCTCGGGCAATTGCATCCGCAACATCTCGTCAGATCACTTCGCCGGTGCATCGCATGACGAGCTCATTGACCCGCGCCCCTATGCCGAGCTGCTGCGGCAATGGTCGAGCTTTCACCCCGAATTCACTTATCTGCCGCGCAAGTTCAAAATCTGCGTGATCGCTAGCGAGAAAGACCGCGCTGCGATGCGGCTGCACGATATCGGCATTCAGATCGTCGAGCAGGATGGCAAGGTTGGCGCGCGCTTCTTTGCTGGCGGCGGCATGGGCCGCACGCCGATGATCGCTCCGATGATCCGCGATTTTGTGCCGGTCGATCAGCTCATCACCTATGCTGAGGCCGCCTTGCGCGTCTACAACCGCTATGGCCGGCGCGACAACAAGTATAAAGCGCGCATCAAAATCCTCGTCCACGAACTGGGCAAGGATGAATACACGCGGCAAGTCGAAGAAGAATTTGCGCACATGCTCGATCAAGGCGTTGAACCGCCTCTGGCCGAGATTGAACGGCTGCGCACATTCTTTGCCCCACCCGCATTCGAAGACGGCCCCAAATCGGTGGACCGCTCCGATCCCGATTTCGCGCTGTGGGTGGACCGCAACACCAATCGCCACCGGCATGACAGCTATGTTTCGGCCGTCATCTCGCTAAAGCCTGTAGGCGGCATCCCCGGCGATGCAACAGGCGATCAGATGCGCTTGATGGCTAATCTTGCCAAGCAATATAGCTTTGATGAGCTGCGCATCACGCACACGCAAAATGTGGTGCTGCCGCATGTTCGTATCGCTGATCTGCATGCGCTTTGGACTGCTCTGGATGCGGCTGATTTGAGTTCGCCCAATCTCGACACAATCGAAGACATAATCGCATGCCCCGGTCTGGATTACTGCGCGCTTGCCAATGCGCGTTCGATCCCGCTTGCCCAGCGCATTTCGCAGCGCTTTGCCGATAAGGGCAAAACCGAAACCCTGGGCGAATTGAAGCTCAAAATCTCAGGCTGCATCAACGCCTGCGGGCACCATCATGCGGGCCATATCGGCATTTTGGGCGTGGACCGAAAGGGTAAGGAAAACTTCCAATTGTCGCTCGGCGGGTCCGAGGCTGAGGATGTCAGCCTTGCCAAGATCACCGGCCCCGGTTTCGATGAGGACGGCGTGATCGACGCGGTGGAGAAAGTCACCGATGTCTACCTGTCCTCGCGCGAAGGAGAGGAACGGTTCCTCGACACCTATCGCCGGATCGGCATGGCCCCGTTTAAGGAGGCGCTCTATGGTTGAAACCGGCCTCAGGACCGTTGCCGGTTCGGCGCGTTCGGTCCATCTCCACACAGATTTTGCCAGCGCGATGGCCGCTAAAGGAGGCGGGAATGACTGAGAACCTCGGCACCTCTCCTGACGAAGTGCAATTCCGTTTCCGCGATGACGAAGTGGTCGATCACGGCACCGTAACCGTCGATGCGTGCTGCGATCAGACCAACGCGACCGCTGTGCGAATCGAACCGGGCGATGATGCGCGCGCGTTGCTGCCATTCTTGGACAGGCTTGCGCTGGTTGAAGTGACCTTCCCCAGCTTTACCGATGGGCGCGGCTATTCCTCCGCACGCATCCTGCGCGAGGCGGGGTTCGCGGGCGAATTGCGCGCGGTGGGCGACATTGGGATTGACCAGCTTTCGCATCTACGCCGCTGCGGATTTGACGCCTTTGCGCCCGATACACCGCTTGATGAAGCGGATGCGAAACGCGCCTTTGCCACATGGGACAATGTCTATCAGCGCACGGTCGATGGCCGCGCGACAATCCAGCAATTGCGTCATGGGACAGGCCAATGAACGAAGTGCGCAAGATTGACCGGCTCGATATCGCACCGCGCTTTTCAGAGCACGACGCGGTGCGCCTCAACCGGATGTTTCGCGGGTCATCAACGCACGAAATGCTCGAAGGTGTGATCAAGGACAATCTTGCAGGCGATATTGCGATCGTTTCCAGCTTTGGCGCGGAAAGCGCTGTTTTGCTTCACCTTGTGGCTGAAGTTGATCCCGGCATCCCGGTGCTGTTTCTTGAGACGGGCAAGCATTTTGCCGAAACTCTGGAATATCGCGATCTGCTGGCAAAGCGCATTGGCCTCACCAATCTGCAAATCCTAACGCCCGATGCGGACGAGATCGCAGCAAAGGATGAAACGGGCCTTAGATGGTCGTATGATCCCGATGGCTGCTGCGAAATTCGGAAAGTCAAACCGCTTGAAAAAGCGCTGGCTGATTATGACGCGAGCTTTACCGGGCGCAAAGCGTTCCAATCCTCCACCCGCGCAAACCTGCCACGATTTGAAGTGGACACATCGGACGCGCAAGGCCGTCTGAAGATTAACCCGCTGATCGATTGGTCAGCCGATGACATCGCAGCCTATTTTGCGGAGCATGACCTGCCAGCGCATCCTCTGGTGGCCAAAGGGTTTCCCTCGATCGGCTGCGAGCCGTGCACGCACAAAGTCGCACCGGGTCAAGACCCGCGATCAGGACGCTGGAAAGGCTGGGACAAAACCGAATGCGGCATCCACAAGCCGGGCGAAGAACCGTTCCTGTGATCCTCTGCCTCGTGTGAGCACCCGCGAAGGCGGGGCCCTCCACCGATAAAGCGCCGCCAGTTAGAGATCCCCAACTTCGCGGGGATTCGCACCATCATTCTTAAAGCCAACCTTTGGCTCTGTACCAATCCGCCGTCTGTTTTAGGCCGTCTTCACCGCCGATTTGCGGTTCCCACACGGTGCCGGGAACAGCGCGATCAGACCGCGCGACCCAATTGGGATGGCACATATAGCCCACGCGATCCGCAGTCAGCTTGGCCTTGTCACCGCGCAGCAATCTGTCAGCGCTGGCAGCTGCTCTCAACACGGTTTCCGGCAAATGAGGCGCGAAGACCGACCGTTTGCCAACCGCCTGCCCGATGGCCTGCGCCAGTTCCTGATGCGACCAGCCACCCTCGCGCCCATCATCGGGTTCGTAAATGGTTTTGAGCCGTGGTTTCTGCGCCAGCGCGACAAGCAGCCGGGCCAGATCGCTCACATGGATGATGGATGTCGCACCGCGCGGCGGCAGCGGGACCAAACCCATTTTCGCCGACCGGAAAAGCTCAAACATGTCGGTATCGCGCGGGCCGTACACCGCAGGCGGGCGCACCATTGTCCAATCAAGCTTGCTCGCCTGCACCAATTCCTCTGCACGCGCTTTGGATGCGCCATAGGCGGACAATTCCGGCTTTCGCGCCGATAACGATGAGACAAAGACGAACCGCTTTACGCGCGCGGCCTTTGCCGCTGCGATCATGTTGGCGGTGCCGCCGACATTGGCCGCTTCAAAATTGGCAGGGTCCGGCGTGTTCGTCAGCCCCGCAATATGGATGACCGCATCAGCATCCTCGCATAATGTGCGCAAGGCCGCTTTATCATCCAAAGTGCCGTTCACCCACTCCGCGCCATCGCGCCCCGGCTGATCGCGCCCTGCCTGATCGCGCCGGGTGAGCGCGCGCGCAGTGTGTCCGGCGCTTAGAGCATGATCGAGCACTGCGCTGCCGACAAACCCGGTCGCCCCTGTTATCGCAAGCGTCAGCGGGTCGCTCATCCCAAAATCACCCTTGCACCATATGATCGCGGTGGACGACAGCGGCGCGCGGTGCGTAGCCAAGCTCGGCTTCCTGATCGCCTTGGCTCAGGCCAAGGATCGCGCGGCATTCGGCGGCTGAATATTCGACCAATCCTTGCCCCAATCGCTCCCCTTTGGGGCCGTGCAGGCTTACCAGCGCGCCGCGTTCAAATTCACCTTCGATCTCGGTCAGGCCAGCGGCGAGCAAACTTGCGCCTTTGCTCAAAGCCTCGACACAGCCCGCATCCACGCTCAGCACGCCTTCGGGCGCGAGCCTTCCGCCGAGCCAGCTCTTGCGGGCATTGTCATCGCGCACAGGGACAAACACGGTGCCGCGCCCGGTCTCGCAAGCTTGGGTGATCGCGCGTTCACCCGTACCGTTGATAATCGCGAGCGTAATGCCGGCGCGTTCGGCAATCCGGGCGGCTTGCAATTTGGCTTTCATCCCGCCTGATCCCAGGCCCGAAGACGAATCCTCGCCCGCCATCGCGATAATCTCTGGCGTGACCCCTTCGACGACCGGGATAAGCGCAGCATCGGGCTCGCGCGGATCGCGATCATACAGGCCGTCTACATCGGAAAGCAGCAGAACGGCCTGCGCACCAGCCGCCTGCGCGACCCTTGCGGCCAAGCGGTCATTATCGCCAAAGCGGATTTCTTCGGTCGCTACGCTGTCATTTTCATTGACCACCGGCACCGCGCCCAGTTCGAGCAGACGTTCCAAAGTGGCCGACGCGTTAAGGTAGCGCCGCCGATCCTCCAGATCATCCAGCGTCACCAGCATCTGCGCGGCCTGCAAATCATGCGCCCCCAGAACATCAGCCCATAATTGCGCCAAAGCCACCTGCCCCACAGACGCCGCCGCCTGCGCATCGGCAAGGCTGGCGCGCCCGCCTTTGGGCAGACCCAGCAAAGCCGCGCCCAAGGCAATTGCGCCCGAGCTGACCACGATCACTTCGCTGTCTGCGCGGCGCATTTGGGCGATCTCATCCGCCAGGGATTGCAGCCTCGAAAGCGCAGGCTTGCCGTCTTCGACCAGCAGCGCGCTGCCGATTTTGACAACCAGCCGCCGGGCCGCTGCGATGTCTTTAAGGGAGTGCGCGCTCATTGTTCAAATTGGCGACCATTCGGCCGCGCCGTCCGCTTCCTCGTCCACAACCTCATTGGCTTTGGTCTCGGTCGAAGTGCGGTCGGGTAGATATGCCAGCACCGCATCCATCAGCGCATCAATCCCTTCGCCGGTTGCGCCTGAGATGTTGAACACTTTCTCAGCCCCCGCAGCGATCAATTCCTGCGCGAATGCATCGCCCAATTCGCTGTCGGCCAGATCAAGCTTGTTGAGCGCGATCAGCTGGGGTTTATCCTCCAAACCTGCGCCATAGGCGGCGAGCTCATCTTGCACGATACGCAAAGCTTCGGCTGGATCATCGCCTGCAATATCGACCAGATGGATCAGCACCCGGCAGCGCTCTACATGGCCAAGGAAGCGGTCGCCAATTCCGGCCCCATCAGCCGCGCCCTCAATCAGGCCGGGGATGTCCGCGATCACAAATTCGCGTGCGCGGTGCCGCACAACGCCAAGCTTTGGAACAAGCGTTGTAAAAGCATAATGCCCCACTTTTGCGCCTGCATTGGACACCGCATTGATGAACGTTGATTTGCCCGCATTGGGAAGCCCGACAAGCCCCACATCCGCGAGCAGTTTAAGCCGCAGCCACACCCATTCTTCCTGCGCAGGCTCACCCGGCTGGTGCTGGCGCGGGGCGCGGTTGGTGGAGCTTTTGTAAGACGCATTGCCGCGTCCCCCCATCCCGCCTTCAAGCATGGTGATGCGCTGGCCGACTTCGGTGAAGTCTGCGAGAATGTCTTCCTTGTCCTCTGACAAGACCTGCGTGCCCACAGGCACTTCAATCACAAGGTCATCTGCGCCCGCGCCCGTCTGATCGCGCCCACGCCCGTGATTGCCGCGCTTGGCTTTGAAATGCTGGGCGTAGCGAAAATCAATTAGAGTGTTGAGGCCCTGGACCGCTTCGAAAATTATATCGCCGCCTTTGCCGCCATTGCCGCCATCAGGACCGCCATATTCGACGTATTTTTCGCGCCGAAAGCTGACCGCGCCGGGGCCGCCGGCTCCTGATCGGATATAGATTTTGGCTTGGTCGAGGAAATGCATAAGCGCGCATGTATGCATTTCCCCGCCAGAAAGCGAGAGCTTAAGCGAGAGCTTAGAACCCTGCCTGTATCCCGATAAGCGCGCTGCGCCCCGGAGCGACGAAGCTGAAGACGGGTTCATAGCGTTCATCAAGCAGGTTTTCGACCCGGCCAAACAGCGCGATATCGTCTGTCAGGGTCACCCGCGCGTTGAAATTGACGAGCGTGTAATCATCTAGCGTCGTTTGCGGAGCCGGGAAAGCGCCAGTGCTGAAATCCAGATCCTTCGCCTCGCCATTATACCGCACCGCAAGGTTGGCAGCAAAGCGTTCGCCCGGCGCTTCCCAATTGAGCACCGCGCTGGCGATGTGATCGGGGCGGCGCACTTCTTCCGCGCCGTCCTCTTCTGCATCAAGGAACGTGTAAGCCCCGTTAAAAGAGAAGCCCGCGCCCAAATCGGCCGTGATCGCCAATTCCACGCCCTGCTGATCGCTTTGAGTCTCGCGATTGCCGGGGCTGGCGATAAAGGTTGGCGGGGGAAAGGTGGTGAAAATCTCATCATCCAGCTCGGCCCGGAAATAAGTGGCTGACACCGCTATATCGCCATCTGCAAAGCTCTGGTCCACGCCTAGTTCCCAGCTGGTCGATTGTTCAGGCTGCAAATCAGGATTGCCGATAAAGGTGCCATCGAAAAAGCCGAACAATTCATTCAGCGTCGGATTTTTAACGCCCGATCCCGCGGCTGCTCTTACACGCGTGCCGTCGGTGATCTGGTAACCTGCGCCCACGCGAAACGTGGTCGCATCCTGAAACCGGTCATTGATATCGTGGCGAATAGCGGCAGAGAGGTCGAAGCGGTCGCCTGCAAAACGATATTCGCCGACAAACCCGATATTTTCCACCTCATTGCGATCATCGAAAGTCAGGACATTGTTGAACCCTTCAAGCTCGTAATCAGCTGCAAAGGTTACGCTGTGTTCGCTGCCGCCAAAATCATAGGCGGTGACATAGGATGCTTTGAACCGGTCGCTTTCCGTTCCGCTGGGAAAGCCATTGGGCTGCACCGTATCGCGCGTAGCATCGGTGATCTGTGCGGACAGATCATGCGTCCATGCGCCGTTCAGCGCGGCCACACGCGCGCCGACAAGTGCGGAGAACGCCTCGCTTTCAAAGCTGGTGCCGGGGCTGTCGATGACAAGGCCGAATGTGGGGCTGCCAAAGGCGAAATCCTGTTCGTTAAATCGCCCCTCTGCCGATGAGTACCGGGCAACTGCGCGCAAGGTGACATTGTCAGCGAGATTGACTGAGCTTTTGCCCGACAACGCTGCGCTTTCGCGTCCGATATCGCGCAGCCCCCCACGCGCATTGGGCTGCCCATCAGTGCTGACAACAATGCCCGACAGCGCCAAATCCCATTCATCCCCTGCAAACCCCGCGCGCGCGCCGACATTGAATGTGTCATCAGTGCCCGCTTCGAGAAACGCTGATACACCGCTTAAAGCGCGGCCCGATGCGGTTTGGTAAGCAACGACCCCGCCAATCGCATCATTGCCGTAAAGCGCGGATTGCGGTCCGCGCAAAACCTCTAGGCGGCTGCCAATTTCGGCCTGCAAAGTGCCGATGTCGAATTCGCCGCTGCCGGGATCGGAAACCTCAATCCCATCAACCAGCACGAGCACATGATTGGCCTCAGAACCGCGCAGGCGGATTTGGGTTTGGCCGGGCGTAGAGGCAACCGCGACACCGGGCACATCGCGCAAGGCATCTTCGACATTGCGGATTTGGCGCTGGGTGATCTGGTCAGGCGTTATGAGCGTGGCAGAGCCGGTGTAGTCTCCCACGGCCAATTGCCCAGTCCGGCTACCCGGAACCAGGATCACTCTTCCGGGATAACACAAGGTTTCGAGTTCAGGCGTGCTCTCATCATCGGTAATGTAGCAAACACCATCTCGCCGATCCTGAGCAAAAGCGGAGCTGGCTGAGCAAAGCGCCGCGAAGCACGCGCCTGCCAAAAGGTTTTTTAGTTTCATTGCGGATATCCCGTTCGTTCAAGCGTCAACAAACGCACCGTGCGGGGATTTACCCACACGGCGCACACGTATCGTCGCTCGAAACGAAATGTATCCGCGCCTCCCCAATCCCTGAGAGCGGCCACAAGCGACACACTCCGGTCGGTCTCCTGGCTCGCGGGTCAGTGCGCCCGTTCTCCCCTTCCCAAGCCTGTCGCCCAGTGGGTGCATGCCGGATGGCATGCGCGAGAAAGACACTCACCGCTTACAGTTGCAGGGACAGCTGCGGAATTGGCATGCCCAAAAGAGCGCGCCGCACCGCATTCCCGTTACCGGTGTGTGCCAGCGCCTTAAAAGGCGATGATACCAAGGGCAAGAGCCTTACTGATCGCCGCTGTCATCACTCGCTATTGGCTGGGTGACCGGTTGGGATACGAACTCAGTATCGGTCGGGATGACGGGAACCTGCGTCCCGGTTGCCGGATCGGCCACCGTTCCTGATACAGCAGCCGGGTTTGCCAATGTCGCACCGGGATTGGTCGCCCCCTGCCCGGGCGAGGGAACGACAACGCCGCGCGCTTTGGCTCTTTGCACAGCGACCCAGCCGGGCTGCGAAGCGCCATATTGCGCGCCATATTTCGCATCCCATTCAGCCGAGCTTTGCTGATAGGCCGCATAATTGTTGAAAAAGGTTTCAAACGCGCGTTCGAGCTGGACGAAATTATCGCGCGCAAATGCCTCCGGGTCCACATCAGGCGCGGCCAGCAATCGGTTGGAGATATCCAGCGTCTCGCGGCAGAATTGCGCGCGTGCGGGCGGCAGAGCGAAGAAGTTGTAAACGCTGGTCATATTGCCCTCGCGCTCCATAATCGCTGCCCGGCGGCTGGAGTTTTGACCGCGATAGACCCGGTCCATCCGGTCATTCACCGCTTTCAGCGGCTTGGCATAGCGTTTGATGTAGAGCGAATAGCCATCAATGATCGGTTGATAGCGCGCCGCTGAACAATTGAGCGCGGCGACATTCCAGCCAGAGCGGAAATGCCACACCAGTTCATCATCGCTCAGATTGCGATTGACTGTCATGCGCCTGCCGTCCGCGCCCAAAGGCGGGATCGTCATCACATAGGCCGCGCCAGATGGCGGGAGCGGACGATACGGCACCGCTTCGACCACAGGTGGCGGCGGTGGTGGTGGCGGGGGTGGCGGCGGCGGTGGAGTGGTCGCGCATGCACTGAGCAAAGCAGCGCCTGCACCCATGACGGCAAGCTTAACAGCGGATCGGGGCTTGCGCGCCGTTTTGGCATCGCGGCTGGCGGAAATTGCGGCAGTTTTTAACGGCGATGTCGTGTCTGTTGTCATCATGAAGCGACCTTTGTCTATCCCACCAAGCCGAGGTTGCCCAACCCAGCCTTTATGGAGGGTGAAGCGGATTGGTTTATCCCCGCGTTACCCAAGCTTCGCCGCAAAGCAAATGCCCGAAGCCTAGGTATTAGGCTCCGGGCATCACTTTTTTCGTTTTTCCTGCGGAAACGGCGATTAGGGCCGCTCCGAAAACTTAACCGATTATTCGCGGCTGCCGAGGAAGTTCAGCAGGAACATGAACATGTTCACGAAATCGAGATACAGGTTCAGCGCGCCCATGATGATGGCTTTGCCCATAAATTCGGTCCCGCGCAGATACTGATACTGCGTCTTCAGCTTTTGCGTGTCGTAAGCGGTCAGGCCTGCGAAGATCAAAACGCCAAGCCCGCTGATCACAAAAGCCAGCGTACTGGAGCCGATGAACATATTCGCAATCGACGCGATAATCAGGCCAACAACACCCATAATCAGGAACGTGCCGAAACCCGACAGGTCTTTCTTCGTGGTGTAGCCGAACAGGCTAAGCCCCGCGAACGCGCCTGCGGTGGCGAAGAACGTGACCGCAATGGATTCGCCCGTGAAGACGAGGAAGATGGTCGACATCGACATGCCCATGACCACTGCAAAAGCCCAGAACAGGACTTGCAGCGTGCCTTGGCTCAATTTGTTGAGGCCAAAGCTCATCGCCAGCACAAAACCAAGCGGAGCGAGCATCACAACCCATTGCAGCGGAGTGCTTGCAATCGCCGCAGCCATCCCGCTTTCTGCCATGCCAAGCGCGACGAAGCCGGTGACGATGATCGCGGTGCACATGTAATTGTAGATCGAGAGCATGTATTTGCGCAGGCCCTCATCATAGGTCACAGCACCGCCAGCGCGCGGCACAGAGCCGATGCCTTGGCGAGGCTGAGTGTCATTCCAGTCAGACATTATGGATCCCTTTCTCCAAGATCGGAGTCATGAAAACGGCGCGAACGCACACGCCTTGCCTGCACAATATCGGTGTTTTGTCAGAGGATTTCAAGCAAAACCGGACTGATTTGCGCGAATTGTTCATATACACTTACTAAAAAATGAACAAATTGCACAATTGGGCGCTAATCACCCCAGTTCACTTGACAATTCGGCGCCCCGATCACGTGTTTTGCGCAAGGTTTCGCGCAAAAGCTGTTTCAGCGCCGAATCCGCATCGAGCACATTGAGCCCCTCGCGCGTCATCCCGCCAGGGCTGGCGACTTTATCGGCCAAAGCGCCCGGTGCATCCTCAGCATTCGCCGCCAGCGATGCGGCGCCGTCCACCATTGCGAGCGCCAAGGTCTGCGCCTCTTCTTGCGGCAGGCCCAATTCCTCAGCCGCGCCTGCCAATGCATCAATAAAACGGTAGACAAAGCCTGGCCCTGAACCTGCCAGCGCGGTAGCCAGATTGTATTGCGCCTCATCCTTCAGCCACACCGCCATGCCTAAGCGATCGAACAGATCGAACGCGGCTGTGCGGCCCGGCTCGTCCAATCCGCTTTGCGCCAGAATGACCGGCGATTTGTTCACCCGGCTCGCCAGATTGGGCATCACCCGCACATGCGCCGATGCGGCGGGAAACGCAGCCTGCAATTGCTCCAACGTGATGCCGGCAAGCAGCGAGTAGACAGGCACTTGCGCGCACAGGGTCTGAAAATCACTCGCCAAACCATTCAATTGATGCGGTTTAAACCCCAGCATCACCGCCGAAGGGCGCAGCCCGCTTTCAGCCTCAGCAAGGTCTTTGTAAACGCGCACTCCGCTAGGCGCAGGCTTTACCGAACGGTTCAAGATCGCAAATTGCGACGGATCAGCGCCTGCCGCCAGCCACCCGGCCAGCATTGCGCCGCTCATATTGCCATACCCAATAATAAGCAGCGGCCCGCCAGTCATGCGTTGCCCCCAGTCATGCCTCACCCCTACTCATGCTTCACCAACCGCATCGACCATCGCCGCTTCCAAAGCATCGCGCGGGGATTTGTCGCCCCACAATACGAATTGAAACGCGGGATAGAACCGGTCGCATTCGTCAATCGCGCTTTCCACCATCGCCTGCGCCTGATCGAGGCTCAGCATCCCATCATCGCCCAGCAGCGCGCCATGGCGGTAAAGCAGAACATCGCCGCTGGACCAGATATCGAAATGGCCGAGCCATATCTGCTCATTCACAAGGCTGAGCAGCTCATAGGCGTGCTGGCGCTTTTCCTCACCAATGCGGATATCGGGCAGGCACAGAAACTGGAGCACATTGTCGCTGCTGCGCCAGATCGCGCGCAGTTGATATTTTGCCCAACTGCCTTGCACTTCGCCCAGCATTTCCTCTTCGGAAACGGTTTCGCAATTCCACCCGCGCGCCTCGAACAGCGCCAGCAGCATGTCCAGCGGCGCGCCATCATCCTGCGCGGCAACCATTTGCTGGCGCGGGGTCATTTGGGCGCTTTCGAAGCGGTTGGGGCCATACGGCCTTGCGGTGTGCGACTTATCATACATTTGCGGCATGGACCCGGCCTCAAGCGATTGGCAATGCGCGAGGCGAGAGCGGCTGGGGAGAATTGATCTGACTTGTTAAAAGGCTGTGCAAAGATTGCTTCGCAGCCCCATTTCAAGAACCCGTGAGCGGCTTGATCTCTGCGCCTTCGGGGCTGGTATAGGCAAAGGTATCGAGCCCCTTGGCTTTCAGATCATTGACCATGGCGCGCGCATCAGTCGCACTGCCCAACGGACCTGCGAGCAGCCGATTGGCCTCGCCCCACGGGGTTACATGGGCATTGAGGTCACCCAAAACATCGGGCGCTGTGCGTTTGATCCGCCGCCAGTCAAACCGCAGCGCAGCCACATCGCGCCCGGTTGCGACCTGCACCCAATATCGGCGCGGCGCGGCAGGCGGGGCGGGCTCAGCAGGCGCGCTGGTTTCGCGCGGCACCTCTATCGCATTGATATCAACCGCATCGGCGCGCCTGCCAGTGGGCGTGCTTTCCCCCTCGCCAATATCGGCAAAGGCATCCGCGACACTGGGTTTTGCAAGCGAAGCGGGTTGCGGCGTTGGCGCGGGCCGGTTTGGCCGAGGGGCCGCAGTGCCGTACACAACCGTCGGACCTGTGGGCGCGGAAATGGGCACTTCTGCGTTATCAGACTGCGTTTGGGCTGCGACTTCGCTGGGTGCGCCAGACGCTTGCCCTGTCATTCGCGGCGCGCTTGCCAAACGGGCTGCGGTGTCTGTGCCAGCCGATGCAGGCGATCCTAGCGGTGTTCCCGCAGGCGCTAGCCGAGCATCGACGCCTGTCAAATTGGCTCTGGTCGGATTGGCGGCAGCGGCCAGAGCGCGAGGCTGCTCGCCCCCTTCGAGCGCGCGATATTGAACAATGGCCGGATCTTCGCGGCCAATATCAGCCGCGCGCGGGAAAATGCCCAGATTGGCAGCGGCGGATTGCTGCGCGGCAGTAAGGCGCGGCATGAATGCCAGATAGGGGGTCAGCCGGCTCGCCAGATCGCGCGGCATCACTTCATTGACGATTGACGCGGCACGTGCCTGCTCACCCATAATCGCCAAACCAAAAGCCCGCGCGCGAAAGGCAGCCGGATCGCTTTCTTCGAGCAATGGGCGCAGAGTGTCTTGAAAGCCGGTGTCATTACCCGCAATCGCCTGAGAGATAGCCAACCGGCGCACGGTTTCAGCATCTTCGGGATTGGCCGCGAGCACGGCGGCGTATTGCGCCTGCGCAGCTTGGGTGTTGCCGACCAGATCAAAGGCCAGCCCGCGATCGCGCGCAAAGCTTGTTCGTGCAGTGCCTGTAAGACGCGTGCCCGAGGCCGCGACATCGTTATACAATTGCAGCGCCGGAACCGGGCGGCCCGATTGCAAAAGCACCGATGCCATGCCCAGTTTCACGCGCGGATCACTGGGAGCCAAATCCTGCGCGCGGCCGAAAAAGCCGATCGCGGCATCCAGATCGTCCACCGCAAGCGAGGCGTGCCCTGCTGCCAGCAATGCCGACAGATCGCGCGGACGGCGCGCCAATTGCCGCAAAGCCGCACCCAAATCCTGCACTTCCTCAGATCCCAGCGATTGCACGACCGGGCGCGAGACCATTTCCTGAGCCTGCGCAGGGTTGCCCGCCATTGCGGCAAACACAGCAGCTGCGATCAGCGCTGGGGCCGATACGCGGGCAAATATGGGCGATCTAAGTATGCGGGCGATTTTCACGAACGCTACGCTAGCCAATTCGCCGCCCGCACGCATCCTCTTGCCGCATCAGACGAGGCGAAGCGCGCTTTGCTCAGGTTAGGCTGAGCAATCAGCGGTAGTTTGCACGCGCACATGGAGACGTGCACCCGGCAAACGACTAAAGGTTACTGGTTGTTTTGACGTCCCAGAAAACGCGGAATGCTGAGCGCTGGTGCATCACCGTCGCCATCCTCGTCGTCATCATCATCATCGCTGGAACTGCGCGACAGATTGGCCATGCGTTCAAACAAAGTGCTGCCCGAACTGCCACTACCACTCGAAGCCGCACCGCCTGAGCCGCCGCCACCTGAAGCGCCACTTGAACCGCCGCCCGAAGCCGCGCCGGAACTGCCGCCAGACGCATCCGCATCGGCAGAAGCATCATCGCCGCCGCCCAGCAGACCGCGGCGGCGACCGCCGCCCAAACGCGCCTCAACAGGGTTATCTTCGGCTGCCAGCCTGTCTGCATCGGCGAGCACATCATCGCCATCGGCTTCGCAATATTCGGCATAGCCTTCATCGCTCAATTCAAGCGTATCGTCCGCATCGGCGGAGCCGGCTTCGGACAGGCTGCCATTTTCGCGCGGAGACATGCCGCCTTCATCGCCATTGTCCACTCCATATGCATCATCGCTTGCACCGCGCAATCCGGCGAGCGGATCGACGATTTCGTCAACGTCATCTTCGCTGTCGCCCATATCATCACCGGCCTGCATTCCGGTAAGATCAAACGGCTCGTTCCCGCCAGCCAAAACATCACCGCTGAGGCCAACTTCTTCGGCTCCAACTTCTTCGGCCTCAGCTTCTTCAAGCTCAGCTTCGACTGCTTCGGGTTCTTCGGGCACTGCCATAAGGGATGCCACAGGTTCATCGGCCGCTTGCCCAGCGGCGTCATCTGCCACAGCGCTGTCATCCGGCAATTCAAATACGGGCCGCTTGGGCGCACGAGCACCTGGCAACGCGCTGGAGGATGAACGCACAGTCTCTCCCGCAGCGCCGGGTTCGATACCCGTTGCCACAACCGAAACACGGATCTTGCCATCAAGGTCAGGATTGAACGCGCTGCCCCAGATGATGTTCGCGTCTTCATCGACCAGTTCGCGAATATGATTGGCGGCCTCGTCCACTTCGAGCAGCTTCATATCTTCGCCGCCGATGATCGAGATAATAACGCCTTTGGCGCCTTGCATGCTGACCCCGTCGAGCAGCGGATTGGCAATCGCCATTTCAGCCGCTTCGAGTGCGCGGCTTTCGCCAGACCCTTCGCCTGTACCCATCATCGCTTTGCCCATCTCGCTCATGACAGAGCGGACATCGGCAAAGTCGAGATTGATCAGCCCCGGCATCACCATCAGATCGGTGATAGAGCGAACGCCCTGTTGCAACACTTCATCGGCAAGCTCAAACGCTTCTTTAAACGTCGTCTCAGGCTTGGCGATCAGGAACAGGTTCTGGTTGGGGATGACGATCAGCGTGTCGACGTGATCCTGCAATTCGGCAATGCCTGCCTCTGCTGCGCGCATCCGGCGCGTGCCTTCGAACAGAAACGGTTTGGTCACAACGCCCACGGTCAGCACGCCCATTTTGCGCGCCACCTCTGCGATGACAGGCGCAGCGCCTGTGCCCGTGCCGCCGCCCATGCCAGCGGCGATAAAGACCATATTGACGCCGTCGAGCGCCTCTTCGATTTGCTGCACGGTTTCTTCGGCAGCTGCTTTGCCCACTTCAGGCCGCGCGCCAGCGCCCAGACCGCCAGTGATTTCTGGGCCAAGCTGAATGCGTTTATCCGCCGAGCTTGAGCTTAACGCCTGCGCATCGGTGTTGGCGACGATAAAATCGACCCCTTCAATCTCGGACGCGATCATATTGCCGATTGCGTTGCCGCCGGCGCCGCCAATCCCGATTACGGTGATACGCGGACGCAGATCGTCGGTTGCTGCGGGTCCAATTGTGATGCTCATCGCCTTGTCCTCCGAATGCAAGCGCTCAGGTTTGAAAGTGCGCTTTTTGCATTCTGTTTATCTCTGACACATTCCTGACTTACCCGTTATAGCGGTAAAATCCTTATCCACAGTGGGGCTTATCCCCCATTGGGCACATATAGTCTTATAAACACCGCGTGAACCTTTAGAAATATTCACGCAGTGCACGCGCCAACCGGCCAAACTGGAACGCGCTTTTCTTGGCTGGGTCCAATTTGTAAACACTGCTTGCCTGGCCGCGCAGCGACCGGATATCAACCGGGTCATCGGCTGCATACAGACACAGACCCGCCAATGTCGCAAAGCCGGGATTGGCATGCGCTTCGGGCAGGCCGCGTAAAGCTGGCGCGCGGCCAATGCGCACCGGCATGCCCAGCGCGCTTTGCGCAAATTCGGCCAAGCCATCCAGTTCAGCGCCGCCGCCAGTCAAAACGACCTGCCCTGCACGCGGGCCGGAAAAGCCCATGGATCGCAGCGCCTTGCCCACTTCATTGGTGAGCTGCGATAAGTTCTGCGTGACAACCGACACCAATTCCGCCCGCGCAATCCGGGCAGTGTTGTCAGCGCCCCTTTTGGCCGCAATCTCAGCGCCGGGAGCGGGGGTTTCATTGCCTTCATCATTCGGGCCGAACAATGGGATCATTTCGCGGTGATCGCTAGGGCTGGCCATGGCAGAGCCTGATACGCATTTCAGCCGCTCGGCCTGAAAGCGGCGAATGCCAAATGCGCTTGCCACCGCATCCGTGATGCTGCCCGAACCCATCGGAATAGAACGCAGCCCCAGCAGCATGCCGCCTGCAAAGACCGAAACATTGGTCACATCGCAACCGATCTCAACCAGAGCGACACCCAGATCGCGCTCTTCTTCGTTAAGGCAGGCATAGCCCGCCGCCAGCGGAGACGCGACCACGCCTTCGACATCGAGATGCGCGCTTTGCACCGCTTCCATCAGATTGCGCACAGGCGGACCATCGGCCAGCATAACATGCACATCCACGCCCAGCCGTTCCGCATGAAGCCCGCGCGGATTGGCAACGCCGTGTGCCCCGTCCAACGTGTAATGCGCAGGCTGTGCATGCAGCACTGTGCGGCCATCGGGTTCAATCGTATCGCGCGCGGCAAACAGCAGATGGTCGACATCGTCTTCTTCGATGCGCCGTCCGCCGATTTCAATCTCCACTTTGGAAACCTGGCTTTTCAGCCCTGCCCCGGCGCATCCGATCCACACGCTGTTGACGCTGACGCCGGCGTTTTTCTCTGCCCGCTCCACCGCATCGCGAATGGCATAAGTGGCGCTGCGCATATCGGTGACATAGCCGCGCTTGATCCCCTGAGCGGCGCGGTGGCCTGATCCCAGCACCAACAGATCGCCATTCTCGCTCTCGCCCATAACCATGACAGAGATACGGAACGAACCGATATTGATCGCGCCGAAAACTTTTGAAAGACGCGCCTTATGCGCTTGTTTTGGAGCGGGTTTAGGGGTTTTCGCGGCGGGCGCAGGTTTTGCCGATTTGCGGGCTTTGGTGATTGCCATAACTCAGCTTCCCCCTGCGCAAGAACGGTATCGCCGCGCCCTGGCACACGCATATAGACGCGCGGCGGATTGCGCATGTCAAAGGTTGCAACCTTGCCGCCAATCAAGCGGTTCTGCCCGTCCATGCGCGCAAATTTCACCAGCGCGCTGGATGCGGCCATTTGTCCTTCGGGCAAAGCCACCACCTGATCGCTGTTCAACGTCAGGTTCCAGCGCCGATTGCCAATCCATTCCGCCGCCGCCAGATGCGGCTCCAACGCAGGGGCTGCGGCCAGCAATTGATCAAGCTCGCCCACTTGCGCAGCCGAACCGGGACCGGAGATTTTGAGCATTGCGTCCGCATCCTTGCTCGCAATCGGTTCAAGCTCCCGCCCGGTCGAATCAATCAGCATCATCCTGTCAGGCCGCACCAGCACCGCATGCGGAGTGCGCTCGACAATATCAATCACCAGAGTATCGGGCAGCTGCATCGACACGCGCGCATCCTTTACCCATGGCAATTCAAGGAGTTCGGTGCGCAGCTTGTCAATTTCAACATCGGGCATGGACCGGCTTTGCTGGCCCAAAGCGCGCGCATAAACCTCGCGTTCGTCCATGCGCTCGGTCCCTGTCACGCGGACATGGCGAACCTTATACCCCGCATCGGCGGCAACATGCGACATCTGCGCGCGGGCCATGGCGGGCACGCCAGCGAGATTGGCGATAAACGCGGCAACCGCCAAGGCAGCCGCGATAATGCACACCATCCAGATGCGGCCCCATTGTTCTTCGGTAAAGGGCAGCACCGACATCGCCGTGTCGAGCACGCCTGCGGTTTTCGCCTTGGCCCGGCGCGCATTGGCATTGCGGCTGTGCGACTGCGCCGCTCGCCGCACGCCTTTGGTGTTGGAGCGTTTGATTTTAGCCATGGGCTGTCTCCTGCGCGTGGGTTTGGCTGCTGGCGGATGAATGCACTCTGATTGCTTCGCGCACGATCATATCGACCAGATCGGCGTAATCGATCCCGGCATGACGCGCCTGTTCGGGCACCAGGCTGAGCGGGGTCATGCCCGGCTGCGTGTTCGTCTCGAGCACAAACAGGCCGTCCTCGCCCAGTTCTTCATCCCAGCGGTAATCGGTCCGGCTGGTGCCATGGCACCCGAGCACCTGATGCGCCCGGATCGCATAATCTTCGCACAGCGCGGCGATTGCGGGCGGGATTTGCGCCGGGCACACATGCTGCGTGCGGCCTTCTGTGTATTTGTGTTCGTAATCGTAGAAACCGGTTTCGATAATCAGCTCGGTCACGCCCAAAGCGCGCGGGCCATCAATCCCATCGATCACAGCCGTGGTCAGCTCGCGCCCTTTGATAAACGGTTCGGCAAGCAGATGCGAAAATTCCTGCCAAGGCCCCGCAGCATCGCGCGCGATCGGATTGCCGACATTGGAATCCTCGGTCACAATCGCGACGCCGACTGACGATCCTTCATTGACAGGTTTAAGCACATAGGGGCGCGGCAGCGGGTCGCGTTCGAACAATTCCTCAGACGGCACAATCCGCCCGCCCGGCATGGGAATGCCGTGGGGAACCAGCGCTTGTTTTGTCAGCTGTTTGTCAATCGCGATCACCGATGTGGCGAGGCCTGAATGCGTGTAAGCAATGCCCATCAGATCGAGCATACCCTGCACGCTGCCATCTTCGCCCGGCACACCATGCAGCGCGTTGAACACCACATCAGGCTTGGCCTCGGCCAGACGCGCGGCGACATCGCGGCCCATATCAATGCGCGTGACGCGGTGCCCTTTGGCCTCAAGCGCATCGGCAACGCCGTTTCCGCTCATTAACGAGACCTCACGTTCATTCGCCCAGCCGCCCATCAGGACGGCGACATGGATAGTGGCGGTCATGCTGCCACCTCATAGAGTGCGGGTTGTGCGTCAATGACATCTTGAGCAGCGCCATTGTTCCATGGGAACAAGCCGTTGATCGCACCCGGCCAAACGATTTGAAATGCTTCGGACATGTGTCCACGCCCGCAATGTCTCGAATACCACATCGCCGAAGCGAAATGATCTTCAATGATGTTTTCCGGACGGACTCTGCGAAACTCACAATCAAAGCCATCAAGTAGGCTAGAAATTCGCTCCCGATGTTGGATGACGAGACCATCCCGACACTGACGGTAAGTTTCGTTGATCATCGAATGCATCAATTTGTTATCGAGCCCAAAGCAGATCACTTCGGGCTGACGGATGGATCTCGGGAAACCAACCGAATAGCTTTTACCAGGTGTTTCGCCATCAGGATCAAAAACGTAATTAACCTGACAGCCATGCTCTTCGATGTTGGCAAGGATGCGCTCTTCGAACTCGCTCAAGTCGCTCATACCCGGCCCACCCGTTTGATTTCCCATTCGAGCTGAATGCCCGAATGCGCGTAAACCTTTTCGCGCACCAATTCGCCCAGACTTTCAATGTCGGTGCTGGTCGCATCACCTGTGTTGATCAGGAAATTGCAGTGCTTTTCGGAAACCTGCGCACCGCCATGCTTAAACCCGCGCAGACCCGCATCATCAATCAGCTTCCATGATGAATGCCCGTCAGGGTTTTTGAATGTCGATCCTCCGGTCATGCTGCCAATGGGCTGCGCATCTTTGCGCTGAGCTGAAATGCGGTCCATCTCTGCCTTGATCGCCGCAGGATCGCCGGGGAACCCTTCGAACCGGGCCGCGACAACCACTGCGCCATCGGGCAAAGCGGAATGGCGATAGCTGTATTGCAGATCAGCGTTGGACAATGTCACAAATTCGCCATCAGGCAAAAACACATCGCAATCCGTCAGAACATCGCAGGTTTCGCGGCCATAGCAGCCGCCATTCATCCGCGTGACCCCGCCGACAGAGCCGGGAATTCCGGTAAAGAACGCCATGCCGTCAATGCCGGCTTTCGCCGCGCGCCGCGCCAGAATGCTCACCGGCGTACCCGCGCCTGCCTGAACGCTGGTCTCGCCTGTGATCTCAACCTCGCTGAACGCTTTGCCCAGTTTGATGACGATCCCCGGCACACCGCCATCGCGGATAATCATGTTTGATCCGACACCCAAAGCCATCACCGGAATTTGCCCATCAAGCCGCTGCACGAACGCTTTCAGATCATCCAGATCAGCCGGTTCAAACAGCCAATCCGCATTCCCGCCGCTTTTGAACCAGACATGCTTTGCCAAAGGCGCATTGCGCGTAAGCGTGCCGCGAATGCCATCTGTGGGCACATGCGTGCTCGCCTCGCCTTCGACGTGGCAATTGGGGGCCATGCCCGTATCGCCTTGATAGCCATCGCCGGGTTGGTTTGCTGTCATCCTCATGCAGCCTTTAGTGAGTCAATCGCAGCGCCAAGGCCAGCCGCCCACCGTGTGATATCCCCCGCGCCGAGGCATACGATGATATCTCCGGCTGCGATTTCGCTTGCCAGCGCCGCGGCAAGGTCGCTTTGGCTGTCAATCGTGGCGGCAGATCGGTGTCCGCGCGATTTCAACCCTGCGACAAGCGCGGCGCTGTTTACGCCTTCGATCGGGTCTTCGCCTGCTTCGTAAACGGGCGTGACATAGACGCTGTCGGCATCGTTGAAGCAGGATTGAAACTCCTCCATCAAATCGCCCAGCCGGGTGTAACGATGCGGCTGCGCAACCGCGAAGACGCGGCCCGAATTATCAGACACCGCTTCGCGCGCGGCGGACAAAACAGCCTGAATTTCGACCGGGTGATGCGCGTAATCGTCAATGACGGTTACCACGCCGCCATCGCGTGCAATCTCGCCCACTTTGGTAAAGCGCCGCCGTACCCCGCCAAAGCTGGCAAAGCCTGTGCGGATTACATCATCGCTGCAGCCCATCTCAATCGCAACCGCAATCGCCGCCAAAGCATTCTGGACATTGTGGCGGCCCGGCATCGGCAATTGCACGCCTTCGATACGGCGGTCTTCTTCACCGCGCTGGCGCACGATCACATCAAACGTGTTCCCGCCGCCCGATGATTGGATATTGACCCCGCAAATATCGGCCTGAAGCGAGAACCCGTAAGTCACCACTTTCCGGTCGCGCACTTGCCCGATCACGGCTTGCACTTCGGGATGGTCAACACACAGGATCGCCGCGCCGTAAAACGGCACGTTCTGAATAAATTCAAGAAAGGCCCGCTTTACCCCGTCAAAATCGCCGTAATGATCGAGATGTTCAGGATCGATATTGGTGACGACCGCAATCGTGCCATCTAGCCGCAAAAAGCTGCCATCGCTTTCATCGGCTTCAACCACCATCCATTCAGAATCGCCCAGCCGCGCATTGGAGCCATATTGTTCGATGATACCGCCATTGATGACGGTGGGGTCAATATCCCCCTTGTCCAGCAGCGCTGCAATCATGCTGGTCGTGGTGGTTTTGCCGTGCGTACCAGCGACCGCGACAGTGGATTTAAGCCGCATAAGCTCGGCCAGCATTTCAGCCCGGCGCACGACGGGAATGCGGTTTTCAAGTGCAGCGGCCACTTCGGGATTGGTGCGGCGCACAGCGGTGGACGTGACCACAACGGCGGCGCCTTCCACGTTCTCTTTCGCGTGGCCGATATGCACCGTGATGCCGCGTTGGCGCAGGCGTTCCACGCTTGGCCCTTCGGCAATGTCGGACCCTTGGACGCTATAGCCCAGATTGCGCATCACTTCGGCAATGCCGGACATGCCAATGCCGCCAATGCCAACGAAATGAATAACGCCAATTTCGGTGCCAACGCCTTTCATGGGAGCAGCGCTCCCTTGAAAGGTTTCCGTGCATCCTGAGCCTGTCGAAGGACTTTCATTTAGCTGGCATCCTTGGCGGCAATATCTTTCGCCGCTTTCCGGGTCGAAGGCTGAGTGACCGCAGCGCCCTGCGCCGCTCTTGGCACGGCATCGCCCACGCGGATCACATCCATCAGATCAATGCCGCTCATGCTTTCAACCAGATCAGCCAAGTCCTTTGCCGCATCGGGCCGGCCGCAATTCCACGCAGCATGGGCTGCATTGGCAAGACTGCCCGGATTTTGCGCCATGGCCTGAATTTGCAAGCAGATGTCTTTTGAAAGCTTGGCAAAGATCGCTTCCTGACGGCGCATCAGATCATTGCCGTCTTCGCCCATCGGACGCGGATCGGTGACGGTTTCGGCAGGCTGGCGGATCATGCGCGCGCCGCCCGCTTCGACCATTTCGCGCGTATTCGCCGCCTGATGATCGTCGGTTGCAATCGGCAGCGGGATCAGGATGGCTGGCCTGCCCACCGCTGTCAGTTCAGCGATGGTGGATGCGCCTGCCCGCCCGATAAACAGATGGGTATCAGCCAGCCTTTCATCCATATCTTCAAAATAGGTGCCCAGCTCTGCCGGAATGCCATGCTCGCCGTATCGTTCGCGCACCGCGTCCAGATCTTCGCTGCGGCATTGCTGAGTGATCTGCAGCCGGTTGCGCAGCGGCGGGGGCAGCATCGCCATGCCATCGGGGATCACTTCGGATAAGATACGCGCGCCCTGACTGCCGCCTGTCACCAGGATGCGCAGCAGGCCCTCTTCGCCCAGCGCGGGAAAATCCTCATCGCGCAAAGCAAGCACGCCTTCGCGCACTGGATTGCCAACCAGATGGGTTTTGACCTGATATTTTTGTTTGAGCCGGTCTACTTCCGGATAGGATGTCGCGATGGCATCCACTCGGCGGGCCAGCAAGCGGTTGACCCTGCCCAGCACAGCGTTTTGTTCATGCACAACGCTGGGCACTTTGGCCGATGTTGCAGCGAGCAGAGCAGGCAAAGCGGGATAGCCGCCAAAGCCAACGACAGCGGACGGTTCAAAGCTTTCAAACAAGCGCAGCGCCATGCGCCGCCCTTCGAGCACAGCGCGCACTCCGCCAATCCATTTCAGCGGGTTTTTGCCAAACCGGCCAGCGGGAAGAACATGCGCGGTCAGGCTTTCGGGTTTTCCCGGAATATTGGCGCCGCGTTCATCGGTGATAAGCGCAACGTGATGCCCTCGCGCTTCCAGCTCGCTTGCTAGCGCAAAGGCCGGGATCAGATGACCGCCCGTCCCGCCTGCGGCCAGCACGAAATGCCGGCTTGATCCTGTCGGGATGTGCTGGTCCGCTGTGTTCTGGCCCGTCATGCGCCCTCCTTGCGCTCAAAGAAATGTTTGAGCCCTTTCGTCTCGCGCTCAAGATAGGGATTGCGGCGCGTAATCGCGAGCAGCAACCCAAAGGTAAAGCATATGGCGAGCGTGGAGGAACCGCCATAGCTGATGAGCGGCAGGGTCATGCCTTTGGATGGAAACAGCTGAAGATTGACGAGGATATTGATGAAAGCCTGCCCGCCAACCTGTGTGGCAAGGCCAACACCGGCCAGCATAGCAAACAGATTGTCCTCATCCACCAACCGGATCAGCGCGCGAGTCAAAATGGCGAGGTATAAAAGCACGACCAAGCCGCACACGATCAGGCCAAATTCCTCTCCGATAACCGAGAAGATGTAATCGGTGTGCGCTTCGGGCAGGCTCATTTTGCGAATGCCGAGCCACAGCCCGCTGCCCGTCCATCCGCCCGCAAGCAGAGTGCGCTGCGCAAGGTCAACCTGATCAAACGCGGTGCCGCCGCCCAGAAACGCATCGATCCGGTGGCGCGCATTGTCGTAGAAGAAATAGGTTGCGGTGATGAGGCCAATGCCGCTGGCGACCAAAACGCCGATGCGCGCGATGGATACGCCCGACAGCAGGATCATCACAAACCAAATGCCGCCAAACAGGATCGTCGCGCCCAAATTGGGCTGCAACATCAGCAATCCGGCAACTAAGACCATGATTGCACTGACAAAAGTGAGAACAGGCAAATCAGGATCGCGCAGCCGCAGGCTCATAATCCACGCGAGGATGACGACGAAACCGGGCTTTAGAAACTCGCTCGGCTGCAAAGACATGCCCACTTCGAGCCAGCGGCGCGAACCATTGCGTTCTTCCCCGAAAATGGGGACCAGAAACAGCAATAGCAGCATGCCAACGCCCATAATGATCCCGATGCGCCGGGCTTCATCGCGGCTCATAAAGGACACAGCCAGCATCCCTGCCAAACCGAGCAATTGGAAAAGGATATGGCGTTTGAAAAAAGCAAAATCAGCCGTTTCATATTGATCCGCAGCCGCAGGAGAGGCCGCTGCCACCGCGACCGTACCCAGCAGCATCAAGCCGATAACAAGTGCCAAAAGCGTTTTGTCCAGTTCACGCCACCAGATGCGCCCGCGATTGTTCCAGATCTTCAGAAATCCGGTCGGGGCAATGGCCGGTGCATCGCTGTGCGTACCCGTATGTGTTTTCAAAACGGTCATGCCGCTTCATCCTTGAAATAGGCAGCCGAACAATCAACCTCGCAATCGGCAATCACGCCCACCAATTGGCGGAAATGTTCGCCGCGCTTTTCGTAATCGCGAAACTGGTCAAAGCTGGCGCAGGCGGGTGAAAACAGCACGACATCACCGGGCCGGGCCGCATCGCGCGCACGGCTTACCGCTTCGCTGATAAGCTCGCAGCGTTCAACGCGGGTATGGGGCGCGATAAGGTCGGCAAACATCGGGCCAGCCTCGCCCACGGTGTAAGCGGCGGCGATCATACCCAGATGCTGCGCGCAATCGCCCAGCCCCTCCTCTTTCGCCAGCCCGCCAAGGATCCAGTGAATGCGCGGCGCGCCGTCATTGATCGCCGGATCAGGCGGAAACGCGGCCAAGGCAGGCGCGGTGGAAGCGGTGTTGGTCGCTTTGGAATCGTTGATGAACATGACGCCCGCATCCTGCGCCACCAATTCCATCCGGTGCGGCAGGGATTGAAACCGGGGCAAAGCGTGCTGCCACTGTGCGGGTTTGACGCCCAGCTCTTCGGCAATGGCGATGGCGACGGCGGCGTTTTCAAGATTGTGCGGACCCTGCAAACTTGGCCAACCGCGCTGAAGCGATTGAAGCGCCGCGCCATCTGCCGCGATCACGCAGCCATCTGGCCTGCTGTCCAATTGCGCGCGGTGGACAGCGCCCGCAGGACCATCGAGCGAACCAAACACCGCGAGATTGCGCGCCGATTGCATTGAAAACAGCCGCGCCTTTGCCGCAGCATAGGCCGCGTAATCGTCATACCGGTCCAAATGATCGGGCGTCACATTGGTGAGCGCTGCGACATCGCAGTCCAGATTGAAAGTCAGATCAATCTGATAGCTCGACAATTCGAGCACATAAACGCCCACGCCGTTTTCATTGGGAGCAAGCGGCTGCTGGCCAAGAATGGGATCGCCGATATTGCCGCCCATCACTGTGGGAATGCCCGCCATATTCAAGATATGATGAAGCAGCGCAACCGTGGTCGATTTGCCATTGGTGCCTGTAATTCCCACCACTTTGTGCGGCAGCAATTCAGCCCGGGCGAGCGCAAACAGCTCAATATCGCCAATCACGGGCACGCCGAATTTTGCAGCATGGGCCGTGATGGGATGGGTGTTCAGTGGCACGCCGGGAGAGACGATGACGCCGGCATATCCGGTCAGGTCGGTTTGCAAGGGATCGGCCAATTCGCACCGGCCGATAAATCTGTCCCGCGCAATATCCTGCCGGTCCCACGCGGTCACTTGCGCCCCGCTTTCCAGCAAAGCTTCCACCGCAGCCGCGCCCGATCGCGCCAGGCCAAGGACGGCATAGCGTTTATCGGCAAAGGCGGCAGAAGTGATCAAGCCTGTTTCCCCTATCTCAGCTTCAGCGTGGCAAGGCCGATCAGCGCAAGGATGATTGCAACGATCCAGAACCGGATCACGACCTTGCTCTCGCTCCAGCCCAATTGTTCGAAATGGTGGTGAATGGGGGCCATGCGAAACACGCGCTTGCCCGTCCGTTTGAACCAGAAGACCTGAATGATGACGCTCAATGCTTCGAACACAAACAAGCCGCCAACGATAGCCAATACGACTTCGTGATGCGCAGCCACCGCGATTGCGCCCAATGCCCCGCCCAGTGCAAGCGAGCCTGTATCGCCCATAAAGACCGCAGCAGGCGGCGCGTTGAACCAAAGGAAGGCAAGCCCCCCGCCCATAATCGCCGCGCAGAAAATCGCCAGTTCGCCAGCGCCCGGCACATGCGGAATGCCCAGATATTCAGAGAAATCCGCCCGGCCCACCAGATAAGCGATGATCGCAAAGGTGCCCGCAGCAATGATAACCGGCATAATCGCCAGGCCATCCAGCCCGTCTGTCAGGTTCACCGCATTGCCAGCGCCCACCATAACAAAGGCGGCAAAGACGTAGTAAAACGGCCCCAAGGGTATCTCTACGTCGGAGAAAAACGGGATATACAAATTGGTGTTGATCTGGCTGACGATGATGTAACTCGCCACCCCGGCCACTGCGAATTCCAGCAGCAGGCGCACTTTGCCTGATAGCCCTGCATGGCTATTCTTGGTGACTTTGTCGTAGTCATCAAGAAAGCCAATCAGGCCGAAACCCAGCGTCACGGCAAGGCAGGCCCATACAAACGGGCTGCGCAAATCCATCCACAAAAGAAGCGACAATGACAGCGCAACCAGGATCATCAGCCCGCCCATGGTCGGCGTGCCAACCTTGGCCAGATGCGATTGCGGGCCATCTTCGCGGATCGGCTGGCCCTTGCCCTGACGCACGCGCAGCATGTTGATGAATTTGGGGCCAATGACCAGACCGATCAAAAGCGCTGTCATCAACGTCGCGCCAGTGCGGAACGTCTGGTATCTGATCAGATTGAAGAGCCCTTCATAGCCCAGCCATTCGGCAAGTAGGTAAAGCATTCAGATCCCTCGGCGCCCGCTCATGAAAGCGCGCTAGTAAAATGTGACACCAATCGGCCAAGGCCCATAAAGTTTGATCCCTTAACCAGAACAGCATCGCCATTGGTCAGGCCAAATTCGGTCAATTCAGCAATGGCTTCATCGGCATCATTGCAATGCGTGAAGGAGGGCGCAAAGCCAAGTTGGCCGCCCTCTCGTTTCCCCAATTGCGCCGCGAGCGCCCGCATTCCCTCGCCCACCAGAATGACATGGTCGATTTTTGCATCGGCGAGTGGCTCTGCCAGCTTGCGGTGGAAACTGTCGGCAAAGTCGCCCAGCTCGCCCATTGTGCCAAGCACCGCGATGCGGCGAGCAGCCGGCGTCTGGCCAAGGCTTGCCAGCGTTGCGCGCATGCTGGTGGGATTGGCATTGTAGCTTTCATCGACAAGCAAAGCCTTGCCGCCGCTTGCCGCGATCTGAAAGCGCGCGCCGCGCCCTTTCAATCCGCCCATTTCTGCCATGGCCAGCCCCGCGCCCGACAGATCGCCGCCCGCTGCCCGGATCGCGGCCATCACGCCTAGCGAATTGCCGATCCAGTGTTCGCCCGGCTCCGCGATGGTGTAGCACAGACGCGTCTCGCCCAGGTCGGCGGTGATCAGCGCGCCGCCATGGTCCTGCGGGATCGCGTCCAGCAAGCGCACATCGGCCCCTTCGCTGCGGCCAAAGGTTACGATGTTCACGCCCGCCCCGCGCGCATGGCCGATAAGACGCTGCGTCATATCACTGTCTGCCGGGATGATCGCGGTGCCGCCTTCGATCAGGCCCGTGAAAATCTGCGCCTTTTCATCGGCAATCGCTTCGATGCTGCCAAGGTTTTCAATATGAGCCGGCGCAATAGTCGTAATCAGCGCCACATGCGGGCGCACATGATCGGCCAAAGGCGCGATTTCGCCTGCGTGGTTCATGCCCATCTCGAACACGCCAAATTTCGCGCGCGCGGGCATTCGCGCAAGGCTGAGCGGCACGCCAACATGATTGTTGTAACTGCGCACAGAGCGATGGGCTGCGCCTCGGCTCGCTCTATCAAGACTTGTGAAGATCGCTTCTTTAACGCCTGTTTTGCCGACCGATCCGGTCACTGCGATACGCACCGCTTCGCTGCGATCGCGTGCGGCATGGGCCAGCGCATGAAGCGCCTTGGTGGTATCGCCCACCAGCACATGCGGGAAATCAACGGGGCGATCCGTGATCGCTGCGACGGCGCCTTTGGCGAAAGCTTGCGGCAGGAACCGGTGCCCGTCCATCGCATCGCCTTTCAGCGCGACAAACACATCGCCCGGCTTGACATCGCGGCTGTCCATTTCAACGCCCGCGGCCTGAAAAGCGTGGCTGGCGGTGCCGCCTGTCGCTGCTTCAATCGCTGCTGCATCCCACAAAGCCATCGGCAACGCGTCACGGGCATCAACCGGCCATTCGCGCAGCCATTTGTGGATGGAGGGGTTAATTGCATTCATTGGAGCTGCTCCCCGCCATTTGCCGCGCATTCACGCGCCACCTGAACATCATCAAAGGCAAGCACTCGCATAGTGTTTCCTGACCCTATTATCTGGCCTTGTTCGTGGCCTTTGCCCGCAACCAGCACGATATCATGCGCGCCCGCTTCCGCGATGGCAGCGCCAATGGCTGCGCGCCTGTCGCCAATGTCGCGGGTGTTGGCACAGGCGCTGTTTGCACCTTCCAGAATTTGCGCGCGGATCGAAGATGGGTCTTCGCCGCGCGGATTGTCATCCGTAACAATAGCCATATCAGCAAGGCGCGCTGCAACTTCGCCCATGGGCGCGCGCTTGCCTGTATCCCGATCCCCACCTGCGCCAAAGACCACAATCAGACGGCCGCCTTTGTCCGCGTCAACATGCGGACGCAAAGCTGCAATCGCGGCTTCCAAAGCATCAGGCGTGTGCGCGTAATCGACATAAACCGGCGCGCCGCTGCGCGTTATCACAGCGCGTTCCAGCCGCCCTCTGACAGGCTGAAGCCGCGACAGCGCATCAAAAACCTGCCCCGCATCAGATCCCGTCGCCAAAGCCAGCCCGGCAGCGCACAAAGCATTGGCCGATTGATAAGCGCCGATCAGCGGCAATTTAACAACGCGCTCTTCGCCTGCATATTCAAGCGTCAATGTCTGGCCCAGCTGAGTTGCGGACCGGTGGACGAGGCGGAGGAAAGTATCACGCTTGTGCCCAGATGGGCCCTCCGCCTCGCCGACGATAAGCACTTTGGCAACACTTTTCAGTCCATGCTCAATCGCCTGTTCGGTCCATTCATCGCTGGATTTGTCGCGCCAGATCACGATCCGCCCATCCGGTTCGATCACTTCATCAAACAGCCGCATCTTGGCGGCAAAGTAATCCTCCATCGTGCCGTGATAATCGAGGTGATCGCGGCTGAAATTGGTGAACGCACATGCGCTTACCCGCACGCCTTCATTGCGGTATTGGGACAGGCCATGGCTGGATGCTTCATAGGCAACATGAGTCACCCCTTCGCGCGCCAAACCGCTCATATTGCTAAGGAATGTTACGATATCAGGCGTGGTAAGACCGGTTGAAACGCTTTCATCCGGCGTGGTCACACCCAAAGTGCCAATGCTGGCCGCACGCTCGCCGCACATCCGCCAGATTTGCCGGGTCATTTCGGCAGTGGAAGTCTTGCCATTGGTGCCCGTCACTGCGACAACCGTTTCAGGCACAGGGCTGAAAAAGCCGCGCGCCAAATGCGCAAAGGTCTGCCGCGGCTCTTCGCTTGGCACATGCAGGGCGTTTGCCACTTGCGCCTCGGGCCGGGCAACCACAGCGATAGCGCCCGCTTCAACCGCGTCGCTGATGACATCTTCGGCATTGAAAGTCGCGCCGCGAAACGCGCCGAATACGGTGCCGGGGGCAACCTTGCGGTGATCAATGGCAAAACCTGTCACGCGCGCATCACCTGCGCGCGCGCGTTCAAGTCCCATATCCAGCCCAGCCTGATCCATCAGCGCCGCCAGCTTCATTTGCGCCCCTCCACCAGATAGCGAAGGTCAGAAATATCAACATCGCGCCGATTGTCGGGCCGCACGCCCAGAATGGGCGCGATCCGAGGCACCAAGCGCCCAACGATAGGCGCAGCGTTAAATGCGGCGGTGCGCTGGTAAGAACTCGCCGCCGTGCCGCGCGGTTCATCCAGCACAATCACGATCACATAGCGCGGCTGATCCATTGGGAAGGCCGCAGCGAATGAGGAAACGAGCGAGGTTTTCCGGTAGCCGCCTTTGCTCGCCTTTTCCGCAGAGCCCGTTTTGCCCCCGACCCGGTATCCGGGCGCATCGGCATTGCGGCCTGTGCCGTACATCGAAATCATGCGCAGCAATTGCCGCATGCGCGATGAGGTAGAAGATTTGAACACTCTCCGCCCGCGCGGCACATCTTCGGGCGCAAGCTTGTGCAAAGTCGCAGGCCGCCAGATGCCGCCATTCACCATGGCTGCATAAGCATTAGCAAGGTGCAACGGTGTCACAGCAAGGCCGTGGCCATAGCTGACCGTCATATTAGTAAGCTTGCTCCATTTGCCGCGCGGCCAGATAGGCTGGCCTTTGGCGGGCAATTCAATGTGAGGACGCTGATCCATGCCCAGATCAATCATTGATTGACGCAGCTTTTCAGGACCAAGCGTGTTTGCAACGCGCGCGGTCACGGTGTTGGACGAATAAACGAGCGCTTGGGGCACATTCAGCGCCGCGCCTTTGGGCTTCAAATCGCGGATCTTGCGGCCCGACATTTCCACTGTTGAGGCATCCCAGGCCTTGCCCATATTGCGCACCACCCCTGCATCAATAGCAGCCGCAATGCTGACGGGTTTGAATGTCGAACCCAGCTCGTAAACCTGGTTGGTGACGCGGTTCATCATGTTGGCCTGACCTTCCGCATCGATCCGGTTGGGATCGAAATCAGGAAGAGAGGCAAGCGCCATGACCTCGCCTGTATCAACATCAAGGATAATGCCTGCCGCGCCCAGCGCATTGGTCGCCAGCATGCCGCGCCGCAATTCATCTTCAAGCGCCCCTTGCGCGCGCACATCAATCGACAGCGCGGTGGGCTGATCGCGCAGTTCGGGATCGGACAATTGCTCGTTCAGCACCTGCTCCATCCCCAGCCGCCCGGTATCATCCGATGCGACATAGCCCAGCACATGCGATGCCAGCGTCCCTTGCGGATAATGGCGATCGGTTTCGCGCGGGATTTGCAGCGCGATCTCGCCCAGGGAATACACTTTGTTCGCATCTTCCGGGAGAACGCGGCGGCGCAGATATCCCGCTTTGCCAGATGCAAGGCGGCGCGCGGTGCGGCGTTCGTTTATGGCCGGGAAAATCGCTTTCAAAGATGCGGCGATGTCGTCAGGCTCTCCAACCAAAGGTGAACCTTCATCGCCCATCGCCTTTGGATCAAACCACAAGGCATAGGCGGGAAAGGCACGGGCCAGCGGCTTGCCATTGCGGTCCGTGATCTCGCCGCGCGCAGGCAGCAATTGTTCAGCAAGGCTCGATTGCACCGGCGTGTGACCAGCAAAGCCAAGATAAGCGATCCGCAGCAAAGCCGCCGCCGCCACTATTGTGAAGACTATTGCGATCCACAAAACGCGCCACCGCGCCGTCAACAACGAACGATAACGCAGATGCACCAATTGGATGCGGCCCGCCTCAATCGCTGGACGGGGCGCTGCAAAAGCGCTCATTCGGCGACCTCGCGTGACAAGGCGCCGTCATCCATCAGCGGGGTTTGCGCATTGGCGGCGCGGATGGGGGAAGCTTCGATCAGGAAATTGCCAAAGGCTTCAGTAAAAGCTGCACCCGGATCGGCGCTCGCCACATTTGCCGAGGCAAAAGTGATCGGCTCGCCCGAAATGGGCGATACCATCTGAGCGGTTTCGCTTGACCGAACATCGCCGCTCTCACCCAGATCGGCGCGGGCTACGCGCACGGGGCTTGGCGCTTCGGGTCCGGCGGGTTGACCCAGGCTTGCCAATTGGCGCTGGTGATCGAAATATTGATCTGCGCGCGGCGCTTCATAGCCAAATTCAATCCGGTTCCAATTGGCAAGCTGGCGCTGACTGGCGCGCGCTTGCAATTCGGTTTCCAGCATCAAGGTTTGCCGCTCGAGCGCGACAATCTTGCGTTCGGCCAACAACACCGCACTCTTTTCAGCCATCGCGCTGATCGAGAGCAGAGCAAACAGCCCCACACACATAGCCAAAGCTGCAACCCAGCCAATTTGGCGTTTTCTTGCATCGGTGACGATCATGCGGCGGCTCCTTGTGGGAGGTTTGCGGGGGCGGCGGTGCGAATGGCGGTACGAAGGATGGAGGAACGTGCGCGCGGATTGCGCTCCAATTCTGCCTCACTCGCGCGGATCGCTTTGGATAGCTTTGCGAAAGTTGGCGGCGGTCCGGGCACTTCGCCGGGCAAATGGCGCGACACCGCCCGGCCTGCGCCCGATGCCTCGCGCAGGAACCGTTTGACGATCCTGTCTTCAAGGCTGTGAAAGCTGACAACGGCCAGAACCCCGCCCTCTTTGAGCAATGCCTGCGCTGCAAGAAGCCCTGCGCGAAGTTCGCCCAGCTCATCATTCACATGTATGCGAACGGCCTGAAAGCTGCGCGTGGCGGGGTCTTTCTTGTCATGCGGCTTATACCCCAAAGCGCGGCGGACCACGCGGGCAAGATCGCCGGTGGTCTCTAAAGGGCGCGCTGCCACAATCGCGCGGGCGACGCGGCGCGACTGGCGCTCTTCGCCGTAATCATAAAGGACATCGGCAATCGCGGCTTCATCGGCGCTGTTGAGGAAATCCGCTGCACTTTCGCCCTGCTGGCTCATCCGCATATCGAGCGGGCCGTCTGATTGAAACGAAAAGCCGCGCTCTGACTGGTCGAGCTGCATGGAAGACACGCCGATATCCATCACGACAGCATCGACCGCCTGCACCCCTGCATCCGCCAATTCCGCCTGCATGTCGGAAAAACGGTGGGGGTGCAGCGACAATTGGCCGCCTGCGCTCGCCGCCATGCCCGCCCCATCGCGAATGGCATTGGGATCGCGGTCAAATGCGTAAACGCGCGCGCCCTTATCGAGCAGCGCCGCGCTGTATCCGCCTGCACCAAAGGTCGCATCCACCACGGCCATACCTGGCCGAGGCGCAATGGCCGCGATCACTTCATCAAGCAGGACAGGGATGTGGAGCGCACTCATTTCTTTGCGCCCTTGGCTTTTGCTTTGGCCGCAGCCTCGCTCAATTGCTTGCGGCAGGCGGCTTGCGCTCCCTTGAAATCAGGCCCCATTTTGGCGAGCTCTTCGGGGTTCCAGATGAGGAAGAAGTCGCCCGCCCCCTGGAAAAACAGCCCATCTTCGATCTTGCCCAGATCCCGAATGTAATCAGGCATCACAAAGCGGCCGCTGTCATCAAACGGGAGCTGTTCAAACCCGAACAATTGCTGCGCGCGCGTGTCGTAATCAAATTCGGCATTATTCATGCGAATGGCGCGCTCTTGTTCATCGTCGAGCTTTTGCTGAAGTTTTTCAATGCGTGAGACACCAAACCCGATAAGGCAATCGAGCTTGTCGTGAGCAGCAATGCACAGCGTCTTGGCCCCGCCGGAGCTTTCTTTCAGCTCTTTGCGCAACGCCGGCGGCAGCACAAAACGGCCCTTATCGCCTGCTGGCGAAAAAGCGTTACCGCTATATGCTCCCAAACCCGACACCTGAACAATTCCCCGTATACCCTTGTGCGGCCCCACCTTTTGCCGCATTCACCTCACCGCGACACACCTTCCCCGCTGCCGCCCCCGCGCGAACGGAGGCAGCGCGCCAATCCATAGAGGCGGCGCGAGGCAAACAGATGTGTTTGATGGAACCCGGTAATATCCGGGAACTAGGCGGGTGAAAAGGGGTTTTCGCGGGAAATCACGGGATTAGATGGTAAATATCTGATTTACCTATATTTCATCTTGTGAGTAATTGGTGATGAATCCCCCAATCACCCGGACATTCCCTTAATTTCCCCACAAAACGATCTGATTTCGCGAGAAATTTGGCTCCGAGTCCCGGCTGCTGCATGGCCGCAGCAGGCATTTCCCGCAATTTCCCCAAATTGGATCATTGATCGCTCGCAAAAGCATATCGTAGCACTGCCGTCATGGCTTCAAGGTTGTCGCCTGCCAGGTCGCGCTGTTCGAAAACAGCCGCATCGCCAAACAAGGTGACTTGCCCTTCGCCGACTTTGCATTGTGCAAGATATTCCTTGCCAGTCAACGCGCATCTTGCCGCATCAGGATCGGTGATCCGCCATTTCCAGCCTGTATCAATCGGAACAAGCGTGCGCCCCAGAACGATCTGGTCCGCACCCACTCCCCCTGCCTCGCCCTCGCCCGCACCAGCGCCTCCGCTTTCTGGCGGAACATACACCACTTCCAGCCCCCACCGCGTAACAAACGGCGGGATCGCGTACAGCATGCTGTCAATCGGCCTCACCGGATCGCCAAGCGGCGCATCATAATGCCCCGTTAGCAGCGGATCGAGCGCAATCAGAGCATGCCCGCCTGCCCGCACCCAATCATCCAGCGCAACATTGTCAGCAGGGGTCAAAACGCGCGGCTGAATGATGGCAATCCGGTCAAGCGAAGCGAGCGGGTCCGCGATCGGCGATGCATCATCAAGGCCCGGAACCGGTGTCAGCGTATCAAGCGGCACCAGATCATAACAGGAAGACAGCGCGCTAAACTGCCAGGATTGCTCGCTTTGGCCGCTGGCTACATCTTCTATATTTGCGTCAAGCGACCAGAATACGGGCAGGCTTGTGGTCAGACCAAGAGAAGCAGCTTTGCCTGCATTCTCGCATTCAACCGCCTCTGGCATCGCCGCTTGTGCAGCACTTTCGGCGTGATCGTGCGGATGATCGCCGCTTTGTGAACACGCGGTTAGCGCGCCCAGAAAAACGGTTGCCAGAAGCGATTGCGCGTTCAGGTAAGGGGCAAAGCGACTGCTTGCCCGGCGGCTTTGGCTAAGGCGCATCAACCGGGTCAGTGTCAGCAGTATCAGGAACCACGCCATCTTCGGCAAAGATTGGTTCTTTAAGGGCAGGCTCTTCAGCCGATTCCTCGGGATCAGCCGGAATATCGGGCACGATGCCTGCATCGGCCAGCGGATCGACCTGCGCGGGTGCTTCTGTGGGTTCGGTTGTAGGCGCGGCGTCGGGCACGGCGGCTTGCTCTGCCAATTCGGCTTGCGTGCCGATAATGCTGGCCAGCCCAACCAGAAGGATCATGGTGCAAATGCCCAGCAGCCCTGCGCGCAAACGCTGAGCCGCTTCATCGCGGGTGCCGCCAAGGGGCATGGAATGGGGCGCGTCGCCGCTCATGCCAGCGGCCTCTAACTCCGCCTCATTAATGTCAGCTAAAGCGCTGCCAAACAGTCTGCGTCCTGCCATCAGGCGTGCCTAGCGCGCCATAACCGGCTTGTCGATGCCGGGTTAGACGTTAGGCAGGCTCAGCCTGTTCCAGCCAATCAAATACAGGCAGACCTTTCGCCGCCAACCATTCAGCATTGTACAGCGTCGATAGATAGCGAAAGCCGGTGTCACACAAAATGGTCGCAACCTGCGGGTTCTTAGCGCCTTCGCTCACCAATTGCTGCCCCAGCGCAATCGCGCCTGCCACATTGATCCCGCTCGACAGGCCAAGACAAAGCCCCTCTTCGCGCAGAAGCTTTTCCACCCAGATCAGGCCTTCTTCGTCCGAGATGCGAAACTGCGTGTCGATGGGCGCGTCTTCCAGATTGGCAGTGATGCGTCCTTGCCCGATCCCTTCGGCAACTGATGATCCTTCGCTTTTCAGCTCACCATGGGCGTAATAATTATACAGCGCCGCGCCGTGCGGATCGGTCAGAGCGATGCGGATATCGGGGTTCTTTTCTTTCAGCCCCATGCCAACGCCTGCAATCGTGCCGCCTGTGCCAGCCGCACAGGTGAAACCGTCAATCTTGCCGCCCGTTTGCTCCCACAATTCGCGCGCGGTACCTTCGATATGCGCGCGGCGATTGGCGACATTGTCAAACTGCCCAGCCCAAACCGCGCCCGCTGTTTCGTCGGCCATGCGGCGTGAGACATGCTGGAAATGCGCCGGATCAGCGTATTTAGTGGGCGGCACCAATACAAGCTGAGCGCCCAAGGCCCGCAGCGTGTCCATTTTCTCTTTGGATTGATTGTCAGGCATGACGATGATCGTCTTATAGCCAAGCGCATTGGCAACGAGCGCAATGCCAATGCCGGTATTGCCCGCCGTCCCTTCGATCACTGTGCCGCCCGGCTTCAGACCGCCGCGCGCTTCTGCATCGCGGATCATGTAAAGCGCCGCGCGGTCTTTCACAGAAGAGCCGGGATTGGCGTATTCGCACTTGCCCCAAATGTCGCAGCCCGCAGCCTTGCTCGGCCCTTCGAGCCGGACAAGCGGCGTGTTTCCAATCAGGCTGAGCGTATCGCCGTAAGGTTGAGTTATGTTCATGCCGAGAGATTTAGTCGCTGGAACGCGCGCCAGCAAACAAGTTTAATCTTCAGCGGTGATAGTCACTTTCATGCCGGACAGCTCATCGGTCAGCGGAACCTGGCATGACAGGCGCGAGGTTTCGTTGCGATGATCGGAGGATTCCAAGAGGTCATCCTCGTCCTCGCTCATTTCCGGCAGTTTGTCTGCAAAAGCGGGATCGACATAGACATGGCACGTCGCGCAAGAACAGCATCCGCCGCACAAAGCCAGCAGTTCATCAAAGCCATTATCGCGAATGGCCTCCATGACAGTTAGGCCGCTTTCGACCTCGATCTCGCTTGTTTCCCCTTCGCGATTGGTGACGACCAGCTTGGGCATGGGCTTTCAAAGTCCTTTTCGAAACGATTGAGCGCAAGAGTGCGCCCTTGGAATAATGCGCTGCTCAGCTAGGGAGTTCCTTGCAAATTGGCAAGTTAGAGGAATTGAGAGTGGGCCTGACCGCACAAATTATCAAAGCCGAAATGGATGCGCTTGCTGCCCAAGATACCCGCATTGGCGAGGAGTTGGCGCGGATCGGATACCCGGAACCGCGATTGCGGCCACGCGGGTACAAAACCCTGCTGCGCACCATTGTCGGCCAGCAAGTCTCGGTCGCCGCTGCCAGCTCGATGTGGAACAAGTTGGAAGCGGAATTGGGTGCGGATTTCACGCCGTCCTGCTTGCTCAAACGCGATTTCGATACATTGAGAGCCTGCGGGCTTTCCCGCCAGAAACAAGGCTATGCGCGGTCCTTGTGCGAACTGGTCGAAGCGGGCGCACTCGATTTTGACGCGATGCCCGAAGACGATGAAGAGGCCACCCAAACCCTGACCCAGATCAAAGGGATCGGGCGATGGTCGGCGGAGATTTATCTGCTATTTGCAGAAGGGCGCACCGACATCTGGCCCGCTGGCGACCTTGCCGTGCAGGAAGGCGTTAAGCGCCTGCTTGACCTTGAAGAACGCCCCAATGAAAAAGAATGCCGCGCGCACGGCGAACGATGGCGCCCGCACAGGGGCGCAATGGCGATCTTTACCTGGCATTTTTATGCCAACCCTGCCCTGTGAAGCGGCGTAATGCGCCCGACCAACGGCATATCCGCTCGACCAAGCGCGCTTGCGATAAGGGAGCAAACCCGTATCACTGTTTCCATGCACGATGCGGCCATGATGCGGCGCGTGCCATCACATCTTGAATAAAAGGGGCCCCCCGCCAATGTTCAGTCTTTCACACCCTGCGCGCCTGCTTGTCACCGCTGCCACTGCCTGCGCGCTTACCGTGCCAAGCGTCGTTTCAGCCGACAACCACGCGCAATCCGAAACCGGAGCATCAATGACCCAATCCCAAGCCGCCGCCCCCTTGATCCCGCGCGATGCTCTGTTTGGCAATCCCACCAAAGCGCAAGGGCGATTGAGCCCGGATGGCACCATGCTGAGCTGGCTTGCTCCCAAGGACGGCATTCTCAACATCTGGGTTGCGCCGCGCGATAATATGGCCGCTGCCAAAGCGATCACCAGTTCAACAGACCGCCCGATCCGCGATCATTTCTGGGCTCCCGATGGCAAAAGCGTCGGCTACATTCAGGACAAGGGAGGCGATGAAAACTTCCTCCTGTATAAAATCGATATCGCCAGCGGCGAAGAAACCCTGATGACCCCGTTTGAAAACACGCGGGTTCAGATCGTCGGCGCGTCCGAAACGATCAAGGACAAGATCCTGATCGGGGTCAACAATCGCAATCCGCAATTCCATGACATCCACCTGCTCGACATCAACACCGGCGAATTGGAGCTGGTCTACCAAAATGACAGCTATGCCGGGTTTATGGCTGATGACACGCTAACCTTGCGCATGGCGTTTCGCCAGAATGCCGAAGGCGGCACAGATTACTTCAATGTCGCAGATGGAACGGTGGAGGAAACCCCGTTCGAAACCACTGCCATGGAAGATTCGCTGACCACCAGCCCGGCTGGTTACACAACCGATGGATCGGTCCTCTATTGGCTCGACAGCCGGGGTCGCAACACCGCTGCCTTGTTTGCACAGGACACCGCAACCGGCGAAAAAACCATGATTGCCGAAGATGACAAGGCCGATCTGGGCGGCACAATCCGCGATCCCAAAACCGGCTTGGTCGAAGCGTATTCGGTGAATTACCTCAAAAACACCTGGACCGCGATTGACGATGATATCGGCGCAGCTCTGGCATTCCTTGATGGCGAATTGGAAGGCGATTTCGGCATTTCCAGCCGCACGGATGACGATCAGACATGGATCGTGTGGAACGACCCGCTGACCGCGCCATCGCAAACCTTTATCTATGACCGGGCAGCCGGCACGCTCACCCCGTTTTACACCACAAGGCCAGAGCTTGAAGGCGCACCATTGCAGCCTATGCACCCGGAAGAGATTGCCAGCCGCGATGGGCTGACCCTGCCCTCTTACCTGACCCTGCCGCCGGGCAGCGACAGCGACGGTGATGGCCGTCCTGATAAAGCTGTGCCGATGGTTCTGCTGGTTCATGGCGGCCCGTGGGCGCGCGATGATTACGGCTTTTCCAGCGGCGTCCAATGGCTCGCCAATCGCGGATATGGCGTGTTGCAGGTGAACTTCCGCGGCTCAACCGGCTTTGGCAAAGACTTCCTCAATGCCGCGAACAAGCAGTGGGGCCTCAAAATGCATGATGACCTCATTGATGCGACCGATTGGGCAATTGCAGAAGGGATCACGAGCCCTGATCAGGTTGCGATCATGGGCGGTTCTTACGGCGGCTATGCGACGCTTGCCGGGCTTACCTTTACGCCTGAAAAGTTCGCCTGCGGGGTTGATATTGTCGGCCCATCGAACCTTGAAACGCTGCTTGGCACCATTCCGCCTTATTGGGCGCCGCTGGTGAAGATTTTCCATGAACGCATGGGCGATCCGAACACCGAAGAAGGCCTCGCTCTGCTCAAAGCGGCCAGCCCGCTTTACAAGGCGGATGAAATCACCAAGCCGCTGCTTATCCTGCAAGGCGCCAACGATCCGCGCGTCAAGCAATCGGAAAGCGACCAGATCGTGGGCGCAATGAAAGAGGCAGGCGTGCCTGTCACCTATGTGTTGTACCCGGATGAAGGCCACGGTTTTGCCAAGCCGGTGAACAACATCGCCTACACCGCGATCACTGAGAATTTTCTCGCCAGCTGCCTTGGCGGCCGCGCGGAACCCATCGGCGACACGGTAACAGCATCAACGGCCGAAATCCTCGAAGGGGCGCAGCATGTCCAAGGCCTCGAAGAGGCGCTAAGCGAATAGGCTTGCCCCACCTTTTTTGCTGACACTTATGTCAGCGGCTGACAATGTACGCGCGCGGGTCTAAGGATTTGCGCGCGTACATTTTTGGGGAGAGAGATAATATGAGCGCCACCAACCAGCGCCGAGCTATTTTCATCAGCGGCGGAGCATCGGGCATTGGCCGAGCCATCGCGCAGCATTTTGCCGAGCGCGGCTGGTTCGTCGGGATCGGCGATGTGAATGAAGCCGGGATGGAGGACACGCTCGGCCTGATTGAGGGCGGCTTCAAATACATGCACATCCTTGATGTGCGTGACCGGGATGAATGGGACAACGCCTTGCAAGCTTTCAGCGTGGCATCTGGCGGCCGGGTGGACGTGGTTGTCAACAATGCCGGTATCGGCACTGGCGGGCCGATCCACGAATTGGGCAAGGATGAGATTGACCGCTGCGTCGATATCAACATTCGCGGCGTGCTGTATGGCGCGCAGGCGGCCTATGCGCATCTGCTCAAAACCGCGCCGGGATCATGCCTAGTCAATATCGCAAGCGCCGCAGGCATTGTGGGCGGCACGGGTATGAGCGTTTACAGCGCCAGCAAATTTGCAGTGCGCGGCATTGCCGAAAGTCTGGATGCGGAATGGGCGCCCGATGGCATCAAATCCTGCTCCATCTGCCCCAGCTTTATTGAAACGCCTCTTCTCGAAGGGACAGGGCACCGAAAATCCAACGAATCGGTGCGCAGCCGGGTTCAATCTGCCGGATTGGAGATTACTCCAGTGAGCGAAGTCGCCGCAACCGTGTGGGATGCGGTTCACGGCGAAGACCTGCATTATCTGGTCGGCAAGACAGCCCGGAAAATCAACTTTGCCAAAAAATGGATGCCGGGCCGCGTGCGCAAACAGCAGCGCGACAGCGCCAGCCTGCTTGGCCGCTAGGCAGGCAAGCCCGCGCTTTCCTACACTGGCACGCGCAGATTATAAGCGGCGCGGCTCTTTGACATTGTGGCGGTATGGGATGCGGTTTTTTGGTTGAACGATAGGCGTTCAGGGCGGCAAATCCAAAAGGTTACACTTGGGCTCACCCGAAATTCAAAATGCACCCGGTTTTTCAGGTGTTTGCGGCGACGGCCAAATTTTGCAAAAACCCCCGTGAGCGTAACATGTCTCGCCGGTTGTAAGGGGGTTAGACGAGCTTTGCGATGGCTTTCATCATATTGACATCGCGCTGTGACACGCCGCCTGCATCATGGGTGGTGAGAGTGATCTCAACCTTGGCATAGACGTTGAACCATTCGGGGTGATGATCCTGCGCCTCGGCCAACAGCGCAACCCGGCTCATAAAGCCCCAGGCTTGTGAGAAATCATCAAACTGGAATGTGCGGGTAATGGCTTTGCCTTCGCGAGCGTCTTCCCATTCGGGATTGTCAGCCAAAAGGCGCGCCCGTTCCTCAGGCGTGAGTTCGGGTACAGATACCATGGCAGATTGCTCCTGTGAGTGCGTGTGTGCGTGGTTGTGTGCGAGCGGGGATCGCAGCGGTTGTTTGCAGGCCCGCTTTTGCCTAACGCGCATAGCGATGCAAGCGTCTTTGCCACCATCCCTCACCGCGCATGCCCTCGCCTGTCGGCGCGGGGATCGTTTGCTGTTCCGCGCGCTGGCGATGGACCTGCGCGCAGGCGATGTGATCCATGTCACCGGAGCCAATGGCACGGGCAAGACGACATTGATGCGCGCTTTGGCAGGGCTGCTCACCCCTTTTGCAGGCCATGTCGAAAACGAAGGCGCAATCGGGCTGCTGGATGATCGCCCCGCGCTTGAGCCTGAATTGCCCTTGGGCAAAGCGCTCGCCTTTTGGCAAAAGGTGGATGGCTGCCTGGACCCGGCATCTGCGATTGAAACGCTGGGGCTGGAGGCTTTGCTGGAAGTCCCGGTGCAATACCTGTCAACCGGGCAGACCAAGCGGGCAGCCCTTGCCAGCCTGGTCAATCGCGCGGTTCCGATCTGGCTGCTGGACGAACCGCTGAGCGGCCTTGATACAGCCGCGATTGGGCAGGTCACAGCGTTGATTGAAAACCATGCGGCACATGGCGGGATTGCAGTGATCGCCTCGCATCAGGGCCTTGCCATTGGCGCCCTGCGAACCCTCGCGATAGAGGATTTCGCGCCGTGATCGCAGCCTTGCTCAGACGCGACCTTGCCCAATTCCTGCCCTTTGCAGGCAGCGGGGCTGCGCTTCCAGTGGTGTTCTTCCTAGCAGTCGCGATGCTTTACCCCTTTGCGGTCGGGCCAGATGGTGATCTGCTTGCCCAGACAGGCGGCGGGGTTGTGTGGATCGCGGCGCTTCTCGCGGCTATTCTGCCCGTTGAACGATTGGTGCGCGCCGATATAGAACGCGGCGTTTTTGACCAATTGCGCCTGCGCGGCATGGCTGAAGAGACGATGATGGCAGTGCGCCTTTTGGCCCATTGGATGAGCTTTGGCCCGCCATTGGTGCTCGCCGCTTTCCCCGCTTCTGCGCTGCTCGGGCTGGATGGGCCGAACTTGCATCTGGTTCTCATCGGCTTGCTCGCGGGCACTCCGGGGCTCGCGGCCATCGGCCTGATGATCGCGGCCCTGACTGCCAGCCTGCGCGCGGGCGCGGCGTTATCGGGCTTACTGCTGATCCCGCTGGCATTGCCGATCCTGATCTTTGGCGCAGGGGCGCTCGCACGGCAGGATGTCGCAAGCCTGGGTTTTGCAGGCGCGGTCTCGCTTGGCCTGGTTGCTATAACCCCCTTCGCAGCAGGCGCCGCAATCAGAGCCGCGAGAGAAGCCTGACATGCGCGCGCCAGAAAGACATCGCCGGGCCCATATCCTGATGAGCCAGATCGCAGCCACGCTGCTGGTGTTCACGATCACTGCGTTCGCTGTGAAAGCCATCGTCCATCCCGAAGTGCAGGCGCGTTATATCCCTATCGTCATTCTGCACGGGGTACTTATGCTGACATGGCTTGCGCTGCTCGTGATCCAGCCGATGCTGGTTTTGACCAAGCGGATGCGGTGGCACCGCGGGCTTGGCAGCGCGTCAATTGCTCTGGTCGGGGCGATGGCTGCGTCAGGCGCGATTATCGCGGTCAATATTGGCAGGGAGCTGGGCCGGCCCGAAGTCACCGTGGTAAACATCGCTGCCTTTGTGACATTTCTGCCGCTCTATTTCGTCGCGGTGAATTACGCCCGGGCAAAGAAAACCCACCAACACCGCCAAGCCATGCTGATCGCAACTTTGGCCCTCATGACACCCGCTTATGCGCGGGTTGTGCAAGTGCTGGATCTGCCAGACCCTGTCGCGATTGGTGTGCAAATGCCGATCACAATCGCCATTGCATGCGGGTATGACTGGCTGGTCAAAGGCCACATAACGCGCGAAGTTATCGCAATGCTCGCGTTCTCAGTGGCCGTAATCGCCGTGATGGTGGCAGTGCTGGCGATTTGGTTCTTATGAGCCGTCAATAAGGCGGCTTATCGCGTCCCGTCGGGCTTTTGGTGAAGATTTCATTCCCGTCTTCGGTGATCGCCAGCGAATGTTCGAACTGAGCCGATAGCGATTTATCACGGGTGACCGCAGTCCAGCCATCGCTCAAAACTTTGGCCCACGGCTTGCCCAGATTGATCATCGGTTCAATCGTGAAGAACATGCCCGGTTTAAGCTCTGGCCCCGTGCCCGCTTTGGATGCGTGCACCACTTCGGGCGCATCGTGGAACAGGCGGCCCAGACCGTGGCCGCAAAATTCGCGCACCACTCCGTAGCGGAACTGCCTGGCATGCGCTTCAATCGCTGCGCCAATATCGCCCAGCCGCGCGCCGGGCTTGGCCGCTTCGATCCCAAGCATCAGGCATTCATAGGTTACATCAACCAGCCGCTTGGCCTTTATCGAGGGTTCGCCGGCAAAGAACATTCGGCTTGTGTCGCCATGCCAGCCATCCAGCAGGCTAGTCACATCGACATTCAGAATATCGCCTTCTTTCAGGACTTTGTCTGACGGAATACCATGGCAGATCACATGGTTGATCGAAATGCAGCTCGAATGGGTGTAACCGCGATAGCCAAGCGTTGCAGGAACAGCGCCTGCATCCATCATCATTTCACGCACTCGGGTATCGATGCTTTCGGTGGTCACGCCGGGCTGCACCCAGTCGGCGACTTCATCAAGGATGCGCGCGGACAGTTGGCCAGCGCGGCGCATGCCTTCAAAACCTTCTTGCGTGTGCAGTTTGATCGTGCCGTCACGGTAGACGGTGTCGGTGTTTTCTACGAGCTGATATTCTTGCATGCCCACCACATAGCGATGCGTTTGCCAAAATGCGAGAGTTACGGCGCTGCCGCGAACGCTTCACGAAATTCGGGTTTGACTGCGCTCAAAATCGCCTCGGTCACAGGCAAGGTCATCTGATAAGACCCTTCGACATAAGGGCCAGCCACATAGGGCGCGGCTAGAAATTCGATCCGGTCAAGCTTTTCGCCGCCATAAGACGATACAGAAACCACCATTCTGTCAACGCTGGGGCAGTCGGTGAACTTGCTGCCCTGTGCCGGGTCCAGCCCGCGCCGCTTGCTGCGCTGGGTGTGAAGCGCGGCGCAATAATCACCATAGGCAACATTCTCGAGCGCGGTGGGATCGACAAACATTTCAATTGGGCGAAGCGCTGCTTGCTCCTGCTTGTCCCATAACAGCGCATCAAAACTGGAATTGCCATGCGCCCCGCCTGAATAGAAGTAACGCTCTTGCCCAAGAGAGAGAAACCGCTGCGCATCCGCCATTACTTCCCAGTCTTCAGAATAGGACCGCGAAACGCAGGTGACACAGTCAGAGTCTGCAAATTCTTTGACCGCTTCCTCCCATTCGCTTTTTTGCGCCGCCAAAGTTTTCGCGCGCTGTTCGCTCAGCACCGCGATCAAACCGGGAAAGTCTTCTGCCTCACGTGGCCACTGCGATACAAATTCGCGCCGGGCTTCGCCTGAGGTTTCAACGTCAGAAAATTCAAAATCGCTGATATTGCCGGCGCCGTGCGGGGGCATCTGTTCAACCGAGGCGGGATCAGCCAAGGCCGCGCCCGCGCCCATCAAACCCAAACCAAGGCATAGTCCACCCAATAATCCTGCGCGTTTCATCCAAAGCCTTTCACATTTCCAAGTGGCGCGATCAAATTGCCGCGTGACAAGCGGTAAACCTGCACTAATTACCACAATATGACCGATACAGCCGATCTGATCCAACCCGATCGCGGACAAGACGCGACGTCCATCACTCTGACCTGTAAAGATGATTGTGAGGCTCTCCTCAAATCACTGCCTGCGGGCCAGAGAGCTCAGCTTACCGCGCAAAAGTTTGATGGATCACCTGGTCAGGTCGCCTTTGTGGGCGATGGGGACGGTTTTTTTGCCGTCGGCGGCGTGGCAAAACCCGATGATCTCTCACCATTCTGCCTCGCCGCTTTGGCCGATCGCCTGCCCGAAGGCACTTACCGGCTTAAAGAGGTCGATCCCGGCGCAGCGATGTTCGGCTGGATCACAGCGCATTATCGTTTCACCCGGTACCGTGAAGAGGACAACCCCACAGGAAACCGCGTGCTTTTAACAAGCCAGGTTGGCCAGATCGATGCGATCCGGGCCGAGGCTGATGCGGAAATGCTGGTCCGTGATCTCGTCAACACCCCTGCCGAAGATATGGGACCAGCCGCGTTGGAGGCGGAATGCGAAAAGCTGGCAAGTGCGCATGGCGCTGAACTGAAAACCACCAAAGGCGATGCGTTGGAGCAGGGTTTCCCTATGGTGCACGCAGTGGGCAGGGCCGCTGCCCGCCATCACGCGCCGCGCCTGTTGCACCTTAGCTGGGGTTCCACAAAGGATCCCGTGCTGGCGATTGTCGGCAAAGGGGTGTGCTTTGATTCCGGCGGGCTCGATATCAAGCCTGCGGCCGGAATGCGTCTGATGAAAAAGGATATGGGCGGCGCTGCCCATGCGATTGCGCTGGCCGGATTGATTATGGGCGCGGGGCTAAAAGTGCGGCTCCACCTGTTGGTGCCAGCGGTCGAAAACGCCATTTCAGGGCCCGCATTTCGCCCCGGTGACGTGCTGGACAGCCGCAAGGGGCTGTCGGTGGAAATCCACAACACCGATGCGGAAGGGCGGTTGATCCTGGGCGATGCTCTGACCCGTGCGAGCGAGGAAAACCCCGATCTGGTGATCGACTTTGCGACTTTGACAGGCGCCGCACGGGTCGCCCTGGGGCCCGATTACGCGGCGATGATGGCGCGCCGCGATGACACTGCGAATGCTCTGACAGAAGCAGGCAAAGCGCATGGGGATGAACCCTGGCGGCTGCCCCTACCCGATGCTTATCGCGAATATCTGCGGTCCGACATCGCTGATATCGTCAATGCGCACTCAAACCCTTATGCAGGCGCTAGCGTTGCAGGACTGTTCCTCGACAGATTTGTGTCCGAAGGCACCGATTGGGTGCATTTTGACACCTTTGCCTGGCGCCCCTTTGCCAAGCCTGGCCGCTCCAAAGGCGGCACTGCATATGGCCTGCGGGCAAGCTGGCATATGCTGCAAGCACGCTATGGCTGAAATGGCCGTGCTCTTGCTCGCCAGCGCACCTGCCGCTAAGCGCGGTCATGTGCGGGGGCATAAGGAATTGACGAGCAATGGGCAGCGCACGCAGCCAGATGCCAAAATACGAAGTGCCAAATGGGGTGATTGGTCTGAATGGGCCGGTTGAAAAACCTGCGCCGGGCACCCTGCCCCTGCGCGGCGACCTTGCTCATATGGCTCTGGCCGGCGAACATCTTGCTGCGCATTATGTGATCCCAGACAGCCGAATGATTGGCGAAAATGGCGCAGAATTGCTTCTTCTGCCCAGTGTGGACGCGCAGATTGTTGCTAAAGCCCAGCCGGATAGCACGATCGAGTTGCTCGACACCGAAGGCGACTGGATATGGGCCTGCATGGGGCCAAAGGGGCCGAGCGGATATTGCTTGAAAGCAGCGCTTGCCCCCCGTTCTGACGCAAGCTAGCGCGCAGATTTTATGGCAACACGCATTTTCATAGATGGCGCAGCGGGCACAACCGGCCTCGAAATACGCGAACGTCTGGCAGAGCGCAGCGAATTTGAGCTGCTGGTGCTTGACGATGCACAGCGCAAGGATTTGGCCGCAAGAAAAGACGCGCTGCATTCGGCCGACATCGCGGTCCTGTGCCTGCCCGATGACGCCGCGCGCGAGGCCGTAAGGCTGGCGGACGGGTCAGGCACGAGGATTATCGATGCATCATCCGCGCACCGGGTGGCAGATGGCTGGACCTATGGTTTTCCTGAGCTGACTGGCCGCGACAAGATCGCGAATGCCTCGCTCGTCTCCAATCCCGGATGCTATCCCACGGGCTTTCTCGCTCTTGTTGCGCCCTTGGTTCGCAGCGGCCTGCTGCCTGCCGATTGGCCCTACACCGTCAACGCGGTTAGCGGGTATTCGGGCGGCGGGAATGCGCTGATTGACCGGTTCGCAAACGAGCCTGACATCGCCTTCCGCTCATACGGCCTCAATCTTGCGCACAAACATCGCCCCGAAATGAAACTGCACGCTGGACTGAGGCACGAAGTGCTGTTTGCCCCAGCCGTGGTGCCCGCATTTCGCGGTATGTTGGTCGAAGTGCCGCTGCATTTGGGCGCGATGGCAACCAATGCATCTGCTGATGATCTTAAGGAGACTTTGCAGCAGCACTATGCTGGCTCACAAATGATCAATGTCAGCGATAAAGTGCCGTCCGAATTGCTCCTCAATGAAAATGCGCAAGGCTCAGATGGCATGACGCTGTTCGTTTGCGGCAACGAAGGCGGCTGGAATGTTCGCCTGATCGCGAAGCTCGACAATCTTGGCAAAGGCGCATCGGGCGCGGCAATCCAGAACCTCAACATTATGTGCGGCCTCCCCGAAACCACCGGATTGCGGCTCTGACCGGCTTGTCCGCAGAGCCCCTCTTGCACAATTTTTGAGCACACATCGCCTGCTTGATGAGCAGTGTTGCTTAACGCGTCACAATGTTGCTATTTCGCAGGCTGCATCAAGCGATTCCTTGCGCGAATTTGGGCAAGGAACAGGGGGTGCAAGGACCGGATCTTATGAAACGGCACAATTGGCCGGTTTGGCATGATTCTTGGTTAAGAGAGCGTGACAAACCGACCGGTCAAACACCGGCAAGCCTGCTGTCCCACAAGCAGGCCAACAGGCGGGGATCCAAGTGAAGAAGATCGAAGCGATCATCAAACCCTTCAAACTCGACGAGGTGAAGGAAGCGCTGCACGAAATCGGCGTGTCCGGCATCACCGTCACCGAAGCGCGCGGGTTTGGACGACAAAAGGGCCACACCGAGCTTTACCGCGGGGCCGAATATGTTGTCGATTTCCTTCCCAAAGTGAAACTCGAAGTGGTTGTCGAAGACGACCAGGCTGAACGCGTCATCGAAGCGGTTGCAGGCGCTGCGCAAACGGGCCGCATTGGCGATGGCAAAATCTTTGTCACCCCGATTGAAACCGCATTGCGCATTCGCACAGGCGAAACCGGTGAGGACGCAATTTAGATTACCAATATCCCGCCTATCCTTCGGGCCGGGCAAACCTCTCAAACCATCTACCAGCTGGAGAATACAATAATGGCTAGCGCAAAAGACGTTGTGAAACAGATCAAAGACGAAGAAATTGAATGGGTTGATCTACGTTTCACCGACCCTAAAGGCAAATGGCAGCACCTCACCATGGCTGCCAGCGCCATGGACGAAGATGCGCTGGAAGATGGCCTGATGTTTGACGGTTCCTCCATCGAAGGGTGGAAAGCTATCAATGAATCCGACATGATCCTGAAACCGGATCTGGATGCGGTTTATCCTGATCCTTTCTCGGCAACGCCGATGATCTCGATTTTCTGCGATATCGTCGAACCATCCGACGGTCAGCTTTACGCCCGCGATCCTCGCTCAACCGCGAAACGCGCTGAGGCATTCCTTAAATCCACTGGCATTGGCGACACTGTCTTTGTCGGGCCAGAGCCTGAATTTTTCATGTTCGATGATGTCCGCTTCGAAGACGGCTATGCCGGCAGCGGCTTTGCGATTGACGATGTGGAATTGCCCACCAACACCGGCAAAGAATACGAAATGGGTAATATGGGCCACCGCCCGCGTGCAACAGGCGGCTATTTCCCCGTCGCGCCCGTTGACAGCGCCACCGATATTCGCGGCGAAATGGTTGCGACCATGATGGAAATGGGCCTCGATATGGACAAGCACCACCACGAAGTGGCCGCTGCCCAGCATGAACTTGGCATTACCTTCTCCACCCTGACCAAAACGGCTGACCAGGTGCAGGTCTACAAATATGTCGTCCAGCAGGTTGCCCACGCTTACGGCAAAACGGCGACTTTCATGCCAAAGCCGATCAAGGACGATAACGGATCGGGCATGCACACCCATATGTCGATCTGGAAAGATGGCAATCCGACTTTCGCTGGCGATGAATATGCCGGACTTTCGGAAACATGCCTGCATTACATTGGCGGCGTCATTAAACACGCCAAAGCGCTGAATGCCTTCACCAACCCGACAACCAACAGCTATAAGCGGTTGGTCCCAGGCTTTGAAGCGCCCGTGCTGCTCGCTTATTCGGCGCGCAACCGGTCGGCATCGTGCCGCATTCCCTATGGCGCAGGTGATAAGGCAAAACGAGTCGAGTTTCGCTTCCCCGATGCGCTTGCCAACCCCTATCTGTCCTTTGCTGCATTGCTGATGGCAGGCATCGACGGGATCGAGAACAAAATCCACCCCGGCGAGGCAATGGACAAGAACCTGTACGATCTGCCGCCGGCTGAGCTTTCGCAAGTGCCCACCGTATGCGGATCGCTGCGCGAGGCTCTTGAAGCGTTGGAGCAGGATCACGAATTTTTGCTGAAAGGCGATGTGTTCTCAATGGATCAGATCGAAGCCTATGCAGAGCTCAAGTGGGAGCAGGTGATGCGGATGGAAACAACGCCGTGCCCGGTTGAGTTCGATATGTATTACAGCGCGTAATTCTTGGCGCATCAGGGGGCGAGGCCTTCTTTTGCGACAATGAATTCCCAAACTGAGACACAAACAGGCCGTTCGGTATAATCCGGGCGGCCTTTTTGTTGCGCAATTGACACGCAATTTGCCTGTGTCTTCGCTGCAACAAGTGAAACCATTTTCCTACACTGCAAGAATCTGCCTAATAGGTCGGCCTCACCTGCTTTGTTGTGTCTGTGACAGGCCCTATGAACCCGGCTTAATCCAAACGGCACCACAAAGCCTGACCTCATGAGGCAGTCTAATGAAACGCCGTTCCCTTGCGCTGAAAACAGCTCAAATCCTCTCTCTTGCCGCTAAAGCGAGGGAGTAAGCATGGCTAGCATTGCCCCTTATCTGGGATTTGCAGAGCGCTTTATTGCGCTGATCGACAAACATCCGCGCCGCGCTGTCATTGCTGTTCCCGTTGTGATGTGCGCGGCGATTGTGGCGCTTGCTTTCTGGCAGGCACCATCGCTGATTGGCCTCTACGAAGCGCGCAGCGATCACACTTACCGGATGGAAATCCTGCGCGAAGAACGCGAACGGCGCGCCGAAGTGCACGCCATAAAAGTCGATGAATTGGTGCGTCAGCGATTGCTCGATCTACGCCTTCGCTCCTCGTCAAGCCGTGCAGTTATTCGGGCGTTGGTGTTTGATGTAGACCAGTCTGAACAGGTTGTGGGCATTGTCGATGTGTTTGAAAGCATGGACATCCGCACTGAGGAAACGGGCCTTCGCAATCGCCCCCTTCCTCTCACCGCGATCCGGCGCACATTGAATTATATGCTGGCGAGCGACGTTCCGCGCTGCATTGCCCGCAATGTTGAGGACTATGAAGATGGTGAGCTTCAGGCCTTTATGCTCGCTGGCAATCTGAAAGCATCGGTTGCGTGTCCCTTAAGAACGCTGGACGGGCGGCCGATTGGATTGCTGGCTGTCAGTATCCGCACACCGATTGAGCAAAACACGCTGGTGCAGCCGATGACTCGCGACGCTGCGCTGGAATTGGGCGCGATCCTGACCGAGGCCGCCTCTTTCAAATCTGTTATCACCCGCAAACGGGAGACCCCCAATGAACACCCGAGCCCCTGTATTCGACGCTGTCCGCAAATTGCTGGGCCGCGGATTTCGCCGCGATGAAGTGAATGCGCTGGATGATGCGCTGGATAACGCCATGGATTGTGCGGGCGATAAGGCCGCAGATTTATTGTCTCAGGACCGTGTAACATGCGGTCCATGTCTCGCAATCGGACCAGACGGAATTGCGCTTATCAAAGCATTTGAGGGCTGCGAACGCAAACGCCCAGATGGCCGGGTTGAGGCCTATCCTGATCCCGGAACGGGCGGGGAACCGTGGACGATTGGCTGGGGCGCAACCGGTATGGGACTGGATGGCAAACGGATCGGGCCCGGCACTGTGTGGTCCAAGGCTGAATGCGATGCGCGGTTGGAACGCGATCTGGTCCGCTATGCCGATGACGTCGCGCGCGCGATTGGCAAGACGCCGACGACGCAGAGCCAGTTCGATGCAATGGTCAGCTTTCACTACAACACTGGCGCGATTGCCCGCGCGACTCTAACCAAAAAGCACATCGCCCGCGATTACGCAGGCGCGGCGCGCGAGTTCCCGCGCTGGAACAAGGCAGGAGGCCGCGTGATGAACGGTCTGGTCAGTCGGCGTGCGGCAGAACGGAAGCTGTATGAACGTTGAGCTCGCCTGCGGCGCCAATCGGGCCGTGCAGGGCCAAACCTAGATCGTTTTGCTGGGTTTGAACGGGGCGCTCTGCCCGTCTTTGCTGAGGCCCTTGGCAAGGTCATCCACAGCAGCTTTGCGCGGTGCGGTGGCCTCTGCGATCAGGCGAGATTGCTCTTTCGCATCCATCCGTTTCCACCCATCGCGGGTGAGCGTTTCGAGCGGGCGATAACGGACCTTGTACTGCATCCGCGGTGACCCATCGACCCAATAGCCAAGGTAGACAAACGGCAACCGGTCCATCGCAGCGCGGCGGATGTGGTCCAGGATGATGTAATTGCCCAATCCCGCGCGCCCTTCGTGAGAAGGGTCGTAGAACGAGTAGATCATCGAAAGCCCATCGCCCTGACGATCCGTCAGACATGCGCCGATCAGTTTGCCCTGCTCCCCGCCAACGCCCGGTTCGCGGTATTCAACCAGAGTGCTGGTAACAGGAGTGTGTTCGACCATATCGGCATAGTCGAGCTCGTCCATGGCAGACATGCCGCCATCCGGGTGGCGGACAGCGAGGTATTTGGACAAAAGCTCAAACTGTTCATCGGTTGCCCAAGGGCGGCATTCGGTCACAACAAGATCGGAATTGCGTTTGATGTCGCGTTTCTGCGTGCTGGATGGTTTGAACTCGCTGGCAACAACACGGACCGAAATACAAGCCTGACAATCAAGGCAGCTGGGACGGTAAGCAACGGTTTGACTGCGGCGAAATCCGATCCGGCCAAGCGCTTCGTTCAGCTGATCGGCATGCGCGCCTTTCAGCTCGGTGAAGACCTTGCGTTCCTGTTTGCCCGGCAGATAGGGGCACGGCGCAGGGCTCGTAACAAAGAAGCGGGGAAAGCGGATCGGGGCCGTCACGGGTAAAAGTCGGTCCTATCTTGCGAGAGAATCGCGGGGGAAATCGTTAAGATCAGGTTATGCCTGCTCCACCCTCGCGGTAAAAGACCCTTAACCATGAAACAGGGTGAATATTGTCTTACTTTGCACAATGCCGAGGGCCGCAAGGGCCAAAGCGGAGCAATCTGGGACGGTGACCGCCGCATTTGTGAAACACAGACAGGTAAAAACCCCTATCTCAGCCCTATGCTTTCAGCCGAAGATCAATTCAGCTCCACCAATTCAACCGCGTAATTTTTGGCGCGCAAAGCGCTGACCAATTGTTCCACCTGGCTGGCATCACGCGCCTCGCACTCGATATCAGTGATAAGGCCTTTGGCAGGGAGCGTGGTGAAAATACGCTGATGATAAATCTCGATGATGTTGACATTGTGATCATCGAACAACCGCATGACCTTGAATAACGCGCCGGGCCGATCCTGCAATGTCACGCGCAAACGCGCGAGCCTCCCTTGCCGGGCCAGATCGCGCAGCAGCACATTGGCGAGCAAACGCGTATCGATATTGCCCCCACACAAAACGAGACCGATTGTTTTGCCCTTGAACCGTTCAGGGTTTGAAAGGACCGCAGCAAGACCCGCAGCCCCTGCGCCTTCGACGACGGTTTTCTCAATCTGGAGCAGAAGAGAAACTGCCTTTTCCAAGGCTGGCTCACCCACCAGCAAAATGTCATCGACGCGTTCTTCAATCACTTTGGCTGTGAAAGCGCCGGGACGTTTAACCGCAATACCTTCGGCCAGCGTGTCGCCGCCGCAATCACGGTCCTCACCCTTGATGCGCGAATACATGCTGGGGAACAGCCCAGCCTGTACGCCAACAACCTCAATATCGGGATTGGTCGAGCGTGCCACAGTTGCCATGCCAGAGATCAATCCGCCTCCGCCGATAGGGGTGACAAGACAATCCAAATCCGGTTTTACGTCCAGCATCTCAAGGGCCACCGTTCCCTGCCCTGCAGCAATCAGCGGATCATCAAAGGGATGGATGAATGTAAGTCCCCGCTCCCCTTCCAATTGGCGCGCATAAGCGTGCGCATCGTCAAAGGTCTCGCCTTCCAAAACGACATTGCCGCCGACGCTTTCTGTCTGCATCACTTTAACGGTTGGCGTGGTGCGCGGCATCACGATGGTGACGGGAACCCCCAGCCGAGTGCCGTGGTAAGAAAGCCCTTGGCTGTGATTGCCAGCTGATGCCGCAATCACACCGCGCTGCTTTTGCTCCTCGGTGAGGTGCAGCAAGGCATTGAGCGCCCCGCGTTCTTTATAAGCTGCGGTGAATTGCAGGTTTTCAAACTTTAACCAAACCTCTGCGCCGGTTATTTCGGACAAGGTTATCGAGTGCATCATCGGCGTTTTGACAACCGCACCTTCGATCCGTTCGGCCGCAGCGCGCACGTCATTTATCGTAAGGTCTGAAGGGATCGCAGCGCTTTCGCGCAGGCCGGATAGGGAAGCTTCTTGTGCAGTCATGTCGCCGCCCGGTTACGCGCTCAAACGCGCCAGAGCAAACCCTATCGGTTGGCAAGCTTTGGATAAGACTCTAGGCACCAACCCTATGAGCAGATTGAAAACAGTCGCCTTCATCGGCCTTGGAGTCATGGGCGGTCCGATGGCCGGGCATCTCGCACGAGCGGGACATTACGTGCGCGCTTTTAACAGGTCGGCGAAACGCTCTTCTGGTTGGCAAAAAACTTGGCAGGATGAAGGCCTTGCAATCGCGATGCCTGCAACACCGGCTGAGGCGGCAGCGGGCGCCGACATAGTCTTTACCTGCGTTGGTAAAGACGAGGATGTCGATGAAATCACTCGGGGCCCAGCAGGGATATTCGAAGGGATCGGCAAAGGCGCCATGCTGGTCGACCACACCACGACGTCGGCAGCGCTCGCCCGCAGCCTCGCAGAAGAATGCGAAAAACGCTCTATCGAATGGCTCGATGCGCCGGTGAGCGGGGGCAGGCTGGCGCTGAAAGCGGGCAGCTCGCAATCATGTGCGGCGGTACTGATAAAGCTATGGAGCGCGCGCGTCCCGTAATGGAAAGCTATGCCAAGGCTATCACGCATGTGGGTCCGGCGGGTTCTGGCCAAACCGCCAAAATGGCCAACCAAATGTGCATCGCGGGGATCCTGGGCGGCTTGTCTGAGGCTGTGCGATTGGCGCAGGGCGCAGGGCTCGATCTTGAGAAGACCTATGATGCCATTTCAGGTGGTGCCGCGCAAAGCTGGCAGATGGACAATCGCTGGGCCACGATGACAGCCGGCACATTTGATTTTGGCTTTGCAATAGACTGGATGCGCAAGGATCTGGGCTATGCCCTTGATGAGGCAAACCGGCTGGGCCTGTCTTCCCCTATTACCGCTTTGGTCGATCAGTTTTATGCTGATGTTCAGGCGCAGGGCGGCAACAGACATGACACCAGTGCGCTCATCACACGGCTGGCCAAATCGACGATACAGGATTGATTGACAATGCAAATGTTTTCTCGCGCGGTGGCATCATTGGCGGCGGCACTTCTATTCGGTGTCTCCTCCACTGCCAACGCTGACACTTTGGTCGATAATGTTGACGGGATCACCATCGCTGAGGACGGCAAAGTCAAGCGGTTCACAGGCCTTGTATTTGATGATGACGGGCGCATCACTCAGGTTCTGGAGCGCGCTGATGAGCGGCCCAGCACCGATTTCGCGGTCGATGGAAAAGGCCAGGTGATGCTGCCGGGCATGATCGATGCGCATGTGCATGTGATGGATATCGGCTTTGCCGCACTCACACTCGATTTGTCTGACACGGCCAGCCTCGAAGATGCACTGGCCAAAATTAAGCAATTTGCCGAGGACAATCCGGGGCGCCCCTGGATTTTGGGTCGCGGCTGGAATCAGGAAAAATGGGGGCTGGGCCGTTTCCCTTCCGCCGCAGAACTTGATGCGGTTGTTGCAGATCGCCCCGTCTGGCTGGAACGCGCCGACAATCACGCCAATTGGGCCAACAGCCTCGCCATGCAACGCGCCGGGGTCACGGCGGCCAGTAAAGACGTCGAAGGCGGCCGGATCGTGCGCGATGCTGGGGGCAATCCCACCGGGGTATTTATCGACAATGCGATTAAGCTTGTCGGAGAAAGCGTCCCCACGCCTCGCCCTCAGGACCGTGATGCCGCCTTCGCCAAAGCGCAGGAAGTGTTGCTCGCCAGAGGTGTGACCGCGGTCGCTGACATGGGTACGCCGGTGGTCGATTGGCAGACGTTTCGGCGTGCGGGCGATCTAGGCTCTTTGAAAATCCGGATAATGGCCTATGCAGACAGCATTGAGGCGATGGAATTGATCGGCGGGCCAGGCCCTACTCCCTGGCTATATCGCGACAAATTGCGGCTTTTGGGCGTGAAGCTATACTTGGATGGCGCGCTGGGATCACGCGGGGCTGTCTTAAAGGAACCATACGAAGACCAACCCGGCACGCGGGGCCTGCCGCTGCTAACTCCAGCGCAATTGCGCAACCGGATGAGCCGCGCTGCGCTCGATAATTTTCAAACGGCAGTTCACGCGATTGGCGATGCGGCAAATGCCGATGTGCTGCTGGCGATCGAGGAATTGGCAGACACCTATAAAGGCGACCGGCGTTGGCGCATTGAGCATGCCCAAATTGTTGATCCCGCCGATCTTGCAGCGTTTGGCAAGCATGGGATCATCGCGTCAATGCAGCCATTGCATCAGACATCGGACCGCGAAATGGCAGAAGCGCGCCTTGGGCCTAATCGCTTGGGCGGCGCCTATGCGTGGCGCAGCGTTCTTGCCAAAGGCGGGCGGCTGGCTTTCGGGTCAGACGCTCCAGTGGAATTGGCTGACCCATTTGCGGGCATTGCTGTTGCGATCAGCCGGACCGATGAAAACGGTGAACCTTTCGGCGGCTGGCGCGCAGAAGAAGCTGTGAGCCGCGAAGACGCCTTGCGCGCTTTCACCGCTGATGCGGCATTTGCAGGTTTTGCCGAGGGTCGATTTGGCAGGCTTGTCATCGGAGAACGGGCCGATTTTCTGCTCGTTGATCGCGATCCAATGCTTTCCACACCGCGCGATATCAGAGCAACTCAAATCAGCGAGGTCTGGGTGGGCGGCGTCCGGGTTCTTCAGCAATAGAGCGAGCTTTGCGAGGGCGATTAACAGCCGTTAAGCGGGGCTTGCGCTCGTTCAACAATTCAGCTGGTCTTCTTAATAACACGGTTTGAACAGTTTTGGGTCGGCACGTTCACCTTTTCGTCATACTTGGCGTGCAAGTGCGTTGCGCGAACTTAAGCAAATCATGGTTTCTTTTGTCTGACTGATGCGATTGATGCAATTGTGCAACTGCACAAAAAAACTTGCTCCGATTTAGCATGGAATTGGTCCGAAACTGCCTGAACTCGTTTAAGGTTTTAGAATTGCACCATATTTTTGACAGCCCTCAATATGGTGCATCACAAAAAGAGGGTTGTCACAATCGTCGGGCAAGTCTAATTGAAACCTGGCAACACAAGAACGATCTCAATAGGAGACCACTAAATGAAGATCCGCAATCTCGCTCTGGCGACAGCAGCTATTTCGCTTGCTGCTACGCCGGCTATCGCAGAAGCCGCGTTTGAGCGTTCGACCGCACCGGTCGAAGGTGAAAGCGGTCTCGAAGGCGGCTCTGGCATCATCATCGCTGTTTTGGCGGCTGCTGCTGTTATTGCCGGTATCATCATCGTTGCTGACGATGGTGACGACGAGCCGACAAGCCCCTGAGGGTTTTGACGAATCAATTGAAAGAGGCTCCTTTTTGGAGCCTCTTTTTTTGTCCAAAATCCGCGCGCTAAGCTATTGGCGCGGCGCGCAAAGGATGAGGTGAGGGTCGAAGAGTATCCAACGGCCTGCGTCTACAGACCTTTCTCAAAGAGACGGCTCGCCCGTATCTTCTCCCTCGTCGATCAAGCCCTCGTCTTCTTCGTTCTCAGCGTCAGGCCGGCCTGCTTCCTGAAAACGCATGAGGAACAGCGACCCTTCAAACAAAAGCAATAGCGGCACTGCCAAGATGACCTGACTGCCCGGATCAGGCGGCGTTACAATCGCTGCCAAAGCGACCACACCAACGATTACATATCGACGGGCAGCAACCAATTGTTCGCGCGTAACAATTCCTGCTTTGTGCAGAAGCATCAATAGAACGGGCAAAAGGAACGTGACACCAAAGGCCAGAATGAACTGCATCACAAGGTTGAGATATTCACCAGCCGACGGAAGCGCCTCAATATCAATTCCGCCCGCATCTCCTCCATAGCCAAGGAAGAACGCAAAAGCGGTGGGCATAACCACGAAGTAAGCAAGCGCAGCTCCGCCAAGGAACAGCACAGGCGTGGCAATAAGAAATGGCAAAAATGCACGCTTCTCTTTTGCATAAAGCCCCGGCGCGACAAACGCCCAAAGCTGATTGGCGATAATTGGGAAGCTCAGCATAAAGCCCGCGAACAAGGCGACTTTGAGATCGACGAAGAACAATTCAGGCAGTTTCGTGAAGATTAACTGGCCTTCGCCGTCGGGAAATGCGCTGATGAGCGGCTTGACCAGAAATGCCAGGATCGGATCGGCAAAGACCAGGCAGACGCTGAAACACACCAGCAATGCAAGCACACAGCGGACCAACTCTGCCGCGCAGCTCAATCAGGTGATCAAGCAGCGGCGCACGGCTTTCATCGATATCTTCAATCTTGAGAACCATCGCGCCCTCTTATCCCTCAGTGTCAGGCTGTGGTTTGGGATTGGAATCAGATTTGGGGGGCGCCGCTGCAACAGACGCCGGGTCCGCGTTACTTCTATTGGCGGGTTCATCGCCATTACCGGTTGGAGGGCTCTTTGGAGCCTCAATCGGAGGCGGGCCTGTCATTACAGGTTCACCAGCTTTGTTTTCAGCCGAAACAGCGGTGCGCTTCATGATTTCCTCATTCTGCGCTTTCCACTTTTTCTCCATGTCTTCCAATTCAGCTTCGCGGACCATGGCATCAATGCCGGTGCGAAAATGAGCTGAGACCTTGCGCACCTGGCCAATCCATCGACCAACCGTACGCATGGCAAGCGGCATGTCTTTTGGGCCGATCACGATGACGGCGACGATTACAATGACAAGCAATTCAGCGGCGCCGAGATCGAACATGACGGGTTAAAGGCCCTGCCTCTCCTGAAAATTACACGATTTGGGCGCGGCGCAGGCCTGCGACACAAATTACGACGATGGCGTGTTCTCGCCCGTTTTCGTGCTTTTCGACGAAGCAGTCGAAGGATCGGCTGGCGGCGCTTCGATTTGGGCACTGGACGCAGGCGTGTCGTCCACTTCTTCGTTCATACCCTTTTTGAAGCTGGAAATACCTTTGCCAAAATCACCCATCATTTCTGAAATGCGGCCACGGCCGAACAGGACAAGAATGACCACGGCAATGATTGCGATTTGCCAAACACTAAGACCCATGGGGTTTCTCTCTTATTGCACAGAACACATTCGATATAGGGACAAACGCCCCGCTATGCCACCCGAGTTACACAATCAGCGTTCATTATCCGTTACAGCGTCAACTGTGCCATCGGGCACAGCATCGCCCGCATCGCTGCCGTCGTCATCGTTTGGCCCACTTTCTGCGTTTGCTGAGACATCGCCCAAAGCCTCTTCCACTGCCTCATCGACAGGATCGAGAAGGCCCGCAGCGCGCAATTCATCCATTCCGGGCAAATCGCGCCGCGATGCCAGGCCGAAATGATCAAGGAAGCCCGGCGTTGTCGCATAGATCACAGGCCGGCCCGGCACTTCGCGCCGGCCTGCTGGTTTGATCCAACCCGCTTCCAGCAACACATCCAGCGTTCCCTTGGCCGTTTGAACGCCGCGAATGGATTCGATTTCGGCCCGGCTAACAGGCTCATGATAGGCAATGATCGCAAGCACTTCGGTGGCAGCCCTGCTTAACCGGCGGACCTGCTCACGCTCGCGCCGAAGCAAATGCGCAAGATCAGGTGCGGTTTCAAAGTGCCACCGTTTGCCGCGTTCAACCAGATGAACCCCGCGCTTCTCGTAATGCTGAGCAAGCGCATGAAGACCGCTGCGAATCTTGGCATGTTCAAGGCCGCCCAAATGCGCCGACAAATTTTCGACGCTCAAGGGTTCTTCGGCCGCAAACAATGTGGCCTCAATCGCCCGCTCAATATCATCAGATGACGTGCTTTGAGCGTTGGTGGGGGCGGAAGCGGCCGCTTCACTTGCGCCTTCGCACTCGTGGACCGTCTCCCCGCTCATTGCGCTGCGCCCTGTTTCATCCGCCTGATCCGCATCGGCGCAAACGCCTCGTCCTGATCAATCTCTGCCAGGCCCAATCGCGCTAATTCCAGCGCTGCGACAAAACTGGAAGCAAGCGCGGATTTGCGCAGTTCTGGTTCCGCATGCGGGGGAGAAAGTCGCGAATATCCATCCATTCCAGCGTTACGCCCAGCATCGAGGAAACCCGATCAAGCGCGCTGTCGAGCGTCATCACCGGGCGATCAGCCACATGGTATATTCGCGGCGCCGTGCGGGCCTTTACCTGGCCATAGGCCTGGATGATCGCATAGACATTGCTGGTCCAAACCGTTTTGCGGTCGGTGCGCAGCCCTTCGGGTGCACCGCGCAAGAATATGTCCCGCCCGATCCTGTCACGCCCCATCAAGCGCGCTGCAGCTTCGCGCATGGCTCCCAGCCTTTGAAGGCGCAGTTGCAAACGCAGCGCGAGTTCCTCTGGGCTTGGGTCTTCCTGCTCGTCCTTGGGCAAAAGCAGTGCAGATTTGAGATAAGCCAGCCACGCCGCCATCACGAGATAATCGGCGGCAAGTTCTAACCGCAGGCTTTCCGCACGCTCGATATATCCAAGATATTGATCAACCAGCGCAAGGATAGATATCTGCCGCAGATCAACCTTTTGACGGCGCGCCAGATCAAGCAGCAGGTCAAGCGGCCCTTCCCATCCTTCCAGATCGAGATAAAGTTTGTCGCCCGAGGTGGTGTTGTCTTCATGCACCCCGTGAACGATCAGATTTTCGCCCGCATCATCGCGGTCTCCATCTGGCCAAGGCATCACTGGTGCCGCGACATCTTTAGCCTCCGCAGGCCCTGAATTGAGGGCCTGCATAGGGCCTTCAATATCTTCTTGATTGCTCATGCCTGCTCGACCGTCAGAGCCAGCAGAGCATCGCATTTAGCCAGCAATTCAGCTTGGTCATCCGGCATTTTGTCAGCGACAGCGGTGTTCTCCAACGCACGATCAAGCCGGTTCGCGGTTACCTCAGTCATAGCAGGCAAGACGTCGCAAATCCCTTTCATATCCTCCATTTTGGCCCAGCAGTTGAGGATAATGTCGCAGCCAGCCTGATGTGCGCGGGCGGATCGTTCGGGGATGGTGCCAGTAAGAGCCTCCATATCAATATCGTCGGTCAGCAGCAGACCATCAAAGCCGATTTCACCGCGAATAATATCGCGGATGACTGTCTCAGACAAAGTGGCAGGATTTTGCGCATCCCATACCGGGAACAGCAAATGTCCCGTCATCCCGATCAAAGCGGTGTTAAGCGACCGAAACGGCGCGAGGTCTGACGCGAGCTCCTTTGCGCTTTCATTGACCGTCGGCATTTCCTTGTGCGTATCGACGCTGCTGCGCCCATGGCCTGGCATGTGTTTGATGCAACCGGTCACACCGCCTTCGGACAGCCCTTCGAGGATTGCGCGCCCGATTGCAGCAATTTGCATAGGGTCAGAGCCGAGCGCACGGTCCCCGATAACATCATGCGCGCCTGCCTGGCGCAGATCGAGCGGTGGGTGATAATCGACCGTAATGCCCATGGCCGACAATTCGAGCCCCATCGCGCGCGCATTCAGCCGCGCCGCTTCGATCGCGCTGGCTGGTGCGATTTGGTAAAGGTCCGCAAACGCCTCACCCGAAGGATAAGGCGACCAGTGCGGCGGACGCAATCGTGCCACGCGTCCCCCTTCTTGATCGATGGATACAAGCAGACGGTCGCGCCCATGCAGGCTGCGCAATTCATCGGTGAGCGCGCGCAATTGTTCGCGATTGTCGCAATTGCGCCCAAACAGGATGTAGCCTGCCGGATCAGCATCGCGGAAGAAATCACGCTCATCAGCCGTTAAAGTCAGGCCGGAACATCCGAAGATTGCCGGTGTCATGTCTGCAGCCTTGCAGCACAGGCGCGGTCAGGCAAGCGGACTAACGGTCCGTTATGGGGAAAAATGCGGCAGAACGCAGTGCGCATCGCTCCTAAGGCTTGACCGCACACTCCAGGCCATCCGCCTTGATCGCTGCGCAAAGCCTATCTGCTTCGGCGCGATTGGATGCCATGACCTGCAAGCGATAGACGGTGCCAATATCGACCTTGGCTTCGACAATCCGGTAGCGAGCGCCGTTCAGAGCATCCGAACTGCGGCTCAAATCCGTCCACCCTTTTTCGGCCCGCGCACGATTACCATAGGCGGCCAGTTGCACCGCAACACCGCTGGCATTTGACGACGCACCGCTTGAGGCATCTGACGAAGGGCTTGCTGCGGTTTCAGACGCTTGAGTGTCAATCGATGGCCGCGCAGCATCACCCCCTGCGCTGCCTGCACCCTCTGACCCTGCGCTATCGGCCATTTGCGCATCGCGGACCTCGCCCTCGCCTACGCCCGGTGCCAGATTGCCCGTGCCTTCAAATTCCTTGCCGCCCGGATCCTCCGGGCGTTCCTTGATCGGACCGGCGGGTGCTTCGATTGTGCTGCCATCTGCGACCAGATCGGTATCGCCAGACCCCTTGGTGAAATACCACACAGCGATGATAATCGCTGCCGCCAGAACCAGTAGCACAGCCAGAAAGCTCATGACCTGAACACTGTCGATACCACCGGCAGCCGCATCGTCTTCATCGGATTCGAGCCAAGGCAGGCTTTCATCAGCACTAAGATCAAGCTGGTCTTCGGTCACGGTGATATCCTCAAATTCGGCATCAATTACCATCGTCATGGTGCCTACCCCCTGTTGGCACGAGCGCGGGTGCTACATGGCTTCGACCGCATCGACGCCTAACACACCTAACCCATTACGGATTACTTGCCCGATTGCTTGGCCAAGGAAAAGCCTTGCGCCCGACAATCCCACATCGTGTTCCAGCTTGAACCGCTTTTCAGGCTGTTTGGTGCCCATTGTGTAAAAAGAATGCAGCTCTGAGGCCAGATCATAGAGGTAAAACGCTATTCTGTGCGGCTCTCGCGCTTTGGCAGCGGCTTCAATCTCACGCGGGAATTGCGCCGCGCGTTTGATAAGCGCCAATTCTTCTTCGCCCAAACGCTCTAGATCGGCTGGGTCAGGCGTGATCCCTTCTTCAGCGGATTTCAGTGCGGTGCGATTGAGCCGGGCGTGAGCATATTGAACGTAGAACACCGGATTGTCTTTGCTCTGCTCCACCACTTTGGCAAAATCGAAATCCATCTGCGCCTCGGGCTTACGCGTCAGCATGGTGAAGCGGACAACATCCTTGCCCACCTCCTCGATCATATCGGCGATGGTGATGAAATTGCCGGAGCGTTTGGACATTTTCACAGGTTCGCCGCCGCGCATCAGCTGGACCATCTGGACAAGCTTCACATCGAACGGGGTTGGCTTGCCCTTGCCTTCGGATAAAGCAGCAACCGCAGCTTTGATCCGCTTTACCGTACCTGCGTGGTCTGCACCCCAAATGTCGATCAATTCATCAGCATTTTCAGCCTTTTGCATGTGATAGGCGAGATCGGCTCCGAAGTACGTCCATGCGCCGTTTGACTTCTTGATCGGGCGATCCTGATCGTCGCCGAACCGGGTGGACCGGAACAGGGGCAATTCGACCGGCTCCCAATCGTCAGGCGGCGCTTTACCTTTCGGCGCCTCTAGCACGCCGTCATAAACAAAATCGTGCTCGCGCAGCCAGCTTTCCGCTTCATCCGGTTTGCCCGCCAGATGTAGCGCAGCTTCGGATGCGAACACGTCATGATGGATTCCCAACAGGGCAAGGTCAGACCGGATAACATCCATCATCCGCGACACTGCCTCTGCCCTGAAAATCGGCAGCCAATCCTCTTCTGCGGCACCTTTGAAGCGGTCGCCCAGCTCATTGGCGAGCGCCTGGCCCACAGGCACGAGATAATCGCCAGGATAAAGACCTTCCGGGATTGCACCGACGTCCTCGCCCAAGGCTTCGCGATAGCGAATGTGCGCCGAGCGTGCGAGCACATCAACTTGTCCGCCCGCATCGTTGATGTAGTATTCGCGGATCACATCATGGCCTGCGAATTCAAGCAGGCAGGCCAAGGCATCACCGACCACCGCACCCCGGCAATGACCCATATGCATCGGCCCTGTCGGATTGGCTGAAACATATTCGACATTCACCGTGGTCCCCTGCCCCATGGCAGAGCGGCCATACCCATCGCCGAGCGCATGAATAGCCTTCAACTCTTCCAGCCAAATCTTTGTATCAAGACGTAAATTGATAAATCCCGGCCCAGCAATCTCGGCGCTGATGATCGCGGGATGCGCTTCCAGTTTGGCGGCGATCTGTTCTGCCAGATTGCGCGGATTGGTCTTTGCCTGTTTGGCCAGCACCATGGCAGCATTGGTTGCAAGATCGCCATGCGAAGGATCGCGCGGAGGCTCCAGCGTTACGTTGTTGAACGAGGCATCCGCAGGCAAAGCGCCATCTGCAACCAGCGCGTCCAAAGCAGCGTCAATCGTGCCTGCAAAGGCGGTGTAGAGTGTTGTGTGGTCTGTCATGTCCCCGCGCGGTTAGCGCAATGGCGGCCTAGGGAAAAGCCGCAATCCTACCGCCGAACGTTATAGGCGAGTTGATCTTCGGTCAGCTGGAACCCGATCAGCATCTCAAAACTGGTCCGCTGGATCGCCGCGCGCACATCGGGCGCAGTCAGCGGGTCAAGCGCAGCTTCAGGATCGCCGGGGCGCCTGCGAGCGGTGATTTTCTCACGAATATCTTCCGGCAAGGTCGCTGCGGCCTTATCAACAAATGATCCTGCTTTGTTGCTCGCCATGGCACGCTCTTCGCCATCAGCGAAAGACAATGTGACTTGACCCACCCGCTTGGTCACGACCGCGCTACCACCGCGCAAAACGGTGACAAAATAGGGCAATGTCACCGTACGAGCGCCGCGCACATCCTTGCGCGTGGCAACCACATCAAAGGTCGCCTCACTGTAGATTTTGTCAGTCGTGTCATCGCAAGTGGACCGCAGCTTGGTAATCGCAGCGCTCACATCAAGATTGGCAAAGCTTGCATCATCTGCGGTACGGAAAGTGGTTATATCACCGGTGTAATCGGGAATGCCAACAGCCGGACAACTCGACAGCACCGATGTGATACCCACACCTTGATTGACGACCAATTCGCCTTCCTGAGAGCATCCAGCGACAGCTGCCGCCAACCCCAAGGCCATTGTCCAGCGAGCACCCAAATGTGCAACGGATTTCATCTGTTCACGGTCCTTAAATTTCGATCCAAAAAGGCGGCCTGAACCAACCCAGTGACATGTCCCTAGCGAGACGCGTCTCAAAGCGCTAGTAGCGCTTGCATGAACGCGCCCTTTCACGACTCAGCATCCGCCAAAAAACCCCTCAATCTGCTGATCGCAGCGCCGCGCGGCTTCTGCGCTGGCGTGGACCGGGCGATCGAAATCGTTGAAAAAGCGCTCGAACGCTATGGCGCACCGGTCTATGTCCGGCACGAGATCGTCCACAACAAATATGTGGTTGAAGGCCTGAAAGCCAAAGGCGCTGTTTTCGTCAAGGAATTGCACGAGGTGCCCACAGATGCGCCCGTGGTCTTCAGTGCGCACGGTGTACCCAAAGCGGTGCCTGCCGAGGCGGAACGCCGCAACATGGTATATGTCGATGCGACCTGTCCGCTGGTTTCAAAAGTCCACCGTCAGGCCGAACGCCAGCTTGAAAAAGGACGGCATATCATTTTCATCGGCCACGAAGGACATCCCGAAGTTATTGGCACTATGGGCCAAGTAGAACCGGGTCAGATGACCTTGGTTGAGAATATCGAAGATGTGGACAAGCTTCCCTTCGACAGTGATGAACCGCTGGCCTATCTCACCCAAACCACCTTGTCGGTTGATGACACGCGTGAGGTGATTCAGGCGCTCGAATGGCGCTATCCCAATATTCGCGGACCCAAAGCGGAAGACATTTGCTATGCCACGTCAAACCGGCAGGCGGCAGTCAAAGACCTTGCTAAGGACTGCGATCTTGTGCTGGTCGTCGGCGCTCCCAATTCATCCAATTCGCTGCGGCTGGTGGAGGTTGCGGAGCGTTTGGGCACACCGGGCAAGCTGATCCAGCGCGCTGATGAAATTGACCCGGCTTGGCTGGATGGAATTGATACAATTGGATTGACCGCCGGCGCATCAGCCCCCGAAATATTGGTTCGCGAAGTGGTGGATGCCTTGGCCAAATTGCGCCCCGTCGAAGAACGAACCATCACAGCGGCGGAAGAGAAAATGGTGTTCAAACTTCCGCGGCAATTGACCGAATAATTACGGCTGACGCGCGCGAATTGAGTTGCCATGGCCGTTTACACACATCTAAGCGCTGAAGATCTCACCGATCTCATCAACCACTATGACGTCGGTGAATTGGTTTCGGCCAAAGGGATCGCCGAAGGTGTGTCCAATTCCAACTGGCTGATTGAAACGCGCAAGGATGATGACGCGCAAGCTCGCTATATCCTCACCATGTATGAACGGCGGATCGAGCTTGATGATCTGCCCTATTTCCTAGGCCTGCTCGATCATCTGTCCGCCAAAGGCTGCCCTGTCCCGCGCACAATCCATGATCGCAGCGGCGCAGAATTCCGCATGGTGAATGACAAAGCCGTTGCGCTGATTGAATTTTTGCCTGGGGTATCACCCACCCGCCCCACGCCAGAACAGGCCAAGGCGGTTGGAAAAACGCTGGCGGCAATTCATTTGGCAAGCAGAGATTTTCCGCTGAACCGGTCCAACACGATGGATTTTGCCAGCAATTTTGCCGCCCTGGAAAAGTGCACACCCAACGGCCTGAGCGCGATTCATCCTGACTTGCCAGCAATGCTTGGTCCGGCCCGCGAAGCAGCAGCGCTTGATTTATCCGCTTTGCCAGCCGCGCAAATCCATGCTGACCTTTTTCCTGACAACGTTTTATTGCTGGATGGGCACGTAACTGGCCTCATCGACTTTTACTTCGCCTGCACAGATTGCATGATCCTTGATCTGGCGACGACACACGCCGCCTGGTGCTTTGATTCTCACACCGGCGAATATATGTCCGATTGTGGGACAGAATTGCTTAACGCCTACGAAACTATCCGGAACCTGACAGAGCAGGAGCGGATGCTCTTCCCGGCAATTGCAAAGGGGGCGTGTCTGCGTTTCATCGCCAGCCGTTCAGAGGATTGGTTAGAGACGCCAAATGATGCATTGGTTACAAGAAAAGACCCGATGGAATTTGTCCATAGATGGCAGTTCTACGACCAAAAAGGCGCGGGTCTTCTAAGCTGAGGGGCGGTTTCCGTTATTGATCGGGGCCAACAAGACAATGAAACAAGTAGCAATTTACACCGACGGCGCATGCAAGGGAAACCCGGGGCCAGGCGGCTGGGGCGCACTTTTAAAGATGGGTCAGCACGAAAAAGAGCTGTCCGGCGGTGAAGAAGACACAACCAACAACCGGATGGAGCTGACCGCAGCAATCAAAGGGCTTTCTGCACTCATCGAACCGTGCTCAGTGGACCTATATTCCGACAGCAAATATGTGCTTGATGGGATTACCAAATGGGTTGATGGCTGGCAGCGCAATGGCTGGCGCACGGCCAGCAAGAAACCGGTTCGCAATGCTGATCTATGGCACGAATTGATTGATGTCGCCGCCAAACACCAAGTCGAATGGCATTGGGTTAAGGGGCATTCAGGCCATCCGGAAAATGAGCGAGTCGATCAGCTTGCCAGCAACGAAGCCGACGCCATCCTTGCAGCCGAATAGAGCGCAAGACCCCACACAAAAACGGGCGCGCCGCATTGGCACGCCCGGATTGTCTCTTACGAATGAAAAACAGCCTTAGCTGTTGTCTTCTACCGGCGCGCCGGGTCCATTCTTTTGGATCGATCTCGATCGCGTTCTTCGCCGACGATTTGCTGGAATAACCCTGCGTTGAGAACATCACTTCCGAATTGTAGCTGAAGCGCACACGAAATTCGCCCGCTTTATCTTTGTAGATTTCAAACTTGTGAGACATTTCTCTTCCCCTCATTTGTGTTGGATCTGGCCCGCACCATACAGATCGAAAGAAGCTTGGCTAGGGTGAAGCCGCCGCGAAGACACCAGGATTTACAACCTTAAACCTTGCTGGCGAATAGGCGTGTTCATCCAGTCCGCAAGTGATCGCATCGCGCGGTCTATCAAGCGCAATCTGCGCAGCGAGACGGGCAGCGGCAGGCGCAGTTTGAATGCCAAAGCCGCCTTGGCCGGCAAACCAGAAAAAGCCCTCGACGACAGGGTCCGCGCCATAAATTGGCAGGCGATCAGGCGCAAAACTGCGCAGCCCTGCCCATCGCCGTTCGACCGCTTCGATCCGCCAATCTGTGACCGAACAAAACCGATCAATCGCCAGCGCAACATCCATCTCTTCCGGCGCTGCATCGCACGGTTCGCTTGCGATCTCATCATGCGGGCTGAGCCATAGACGGCCATTGTCGGGCTTAAAATAAAACCGGCCATTGATATCGAGCACCAGCGGAAGATCGTCGGGCGCAGCAGGGTCCACACGCAGCTGTATGACTGTGCGGCGCTTAGGCTCAATACCCAATGGTCTTGCGCCTGCCATTTTGGCGACCGGGTCTGCCCACGCACCTGCCGCGTTGATAACTTGGGCCGCGCGAAAAGTTTGCCCCGACTGCGTTGAGATACGCCACACACCACTTTCTTGCGCGAGCCCGCTCACACGCGCACGGCAAATCATGTCGCCGCCAGCGCGCCGCAATTCGCCAAGATAATGCTGATGCAAACCTGCGGCATCAATATCCGCGCAGGCCTGCTGCCAGATGCATTCACTCCATTCAGCCCGGACCTGCGGAACCCGAGCGGCCAAGTGCTCGCGGTCCTTGCGTTCCAGCATCACATCGGTTTGCGCGAACCGATCAATAAAGGCTTGCATAGCGCCCCGGTCTTCACCGCGTCCCAAATACAGCGCGCCGCGCTCGCGCAGAAAACCATGCTGCTTCAGGAACGGCCCAGACGCCAATGTTAGCGGCGCCACGCCCGGCCCGCCATAGGATGCTTCCCAAAACGCAGCCGAACGCCCGGTTGAATGGTAGCCGGGAGCACCCTCCGCTTCGAGCACAAGCACCGAAGCATAAGACGCGATTTCAGCGGCAATGCTCGCGCCCGCCATTCCGGCACCGATCACAGCAAAATCATAGACCTTCCCAGACATCAGCCGTGCGGTGCCTCTAAGTGTGATCCCCCATCGGTCACACGGCCGAGAAATTCGCCAATCGCGTCCATCACAAGGCTTCGCACATCGTCCACTTCGCGCAGAACCTCATGATGCGCCTCCGCGCCCAGTTCGAGCAGTTCGCCTTTTGGCAAGCGGGACACGGCGCGGACATTGGCCGGGTGGCTCACCAGTTTATCAATGGAAGTGGACGCAATCAGAACGGGCAAATCGACCGCTTCCATGGCGCCTGCTTCCTCCAACCGCCTGCATGATGCATAGGCACGCTCTAACCAGCCCCAGCTAGCCGGACCCATCGCAATTTCTGGGCGCTGCGCGCGCCACCACAATTCATCAGCATAACGCTGAGGATCATGCGTTAAAAGCCGAGCGCGTTCCTCAGGCAGATCGCCCGGCTTTTCTCCGCCTTTCCATGCTTTGCGCATGGGATCGCCGATCATCGTCATCAATTTCGCAACCGAATGCAGCATTGCAAGCGGCAAAGGAGGCCCTGCCATGCCAAGCATGGGCGCAGACAGCGCCACGGCATCGGGCAGCGGGGAAAGGACGCCGTCGACCAAAGCGCGCATAACGATATGCCCGCCCATCGAATGCGCCGCGAGCACATGCGGGCCGGGAGTGGCCGCCACCCAGTCCTCCCAAAACGCGGCAAGATCAGCGGTCCATGTCGAAAAATCGTCAATATGCCCGGTTGTGGCATCACCGCCGAGCCTTCCGCTGCCGCCCTGCCCGCGCCAATCAGCAGCCGTTACGCGCCAGCCACTAAGGTGCCACTCATGCAGGCTTTCCAGATATTTTTCATAATGATCGCCGCGCCCCGGCATAAACAGGATTGATCCGCGCGGGCCAGCCCCTTGCGTGAGCGGCCAATCGATTCGGCGAATGGAATGCCCATCGCGCGCGGCCCAGCGGCTTTCCACCGCTTCAGCAGGAATAGCGCGCCGATCAATCGTATCAGCAGACATTCGCTTATTTGTCAGGGAAGACATTTCGCCGCCATGCATGTCCTAAATATCGTCCCTCTGGTTTTGGTTACTTTATAGTAAGCACTGACCTGTAGCACGCCCTTACTCAAGGATCGCCGGATGGATTGGCGATCACACTGCCGCGAGGGCTAGGCGCTAATGATGTACCTTCACTACGGTTTGCTGATTGGCTTGGCAATTGCGCTGCTTTTTGCAGCGTTCACTGACATCCGCAGCCGCAAAATCGCCAATTGGCTGAACGGTGCCATCGCACTGGGCGCGCCTTTGTTCTGGTTTGCCAGCGGCATGGCGTTTTGGCCGGATATGCTCATGCAATTCGGCTTTGCCCTGCTGGTAAGCGTTGCCTTGATGGGGCTCTACGCTCTCGGCCTTTTGGGCGGCGGTGATATCAAACTGCTCGCCGCGCTTTCGCTTTGGATCGCGCCGCTCGATTACATGACCTTGCTTGTGATCATGGCGATCGTGGGTGGCTTTATGGCAATTTATTTTGTCGTGCGCCGCATCGTCTTCAAACCCTCCACCCCCGGCCAGCTCCCCTACGGAGTGGCGATTGCAGCCGGCGCGCTGTGGGTGCTGAGCATCAATCATTTCGACACAATCGCACTGGCCGCCAATCCGGGGTGAACCCGATCTTAACCAGTTCGCGCTTAACGATAGAAACCATACCTGCCCGCACAACAAACAAGGGCAATTACGAAGGGGCCTGAATAGCCATGGATAGGAAGAAACTGGTTCTGCTGCTCGGCGCGTTGATCATCGCGGTCGGCACCGCATTTGCAGCGCGCACCATGTTCGCCGGGGGAACGGCTGCACCTGAGGCAGTTGCCGCAGAGCCTGTGGGCCCCAAGGTTTTGGTAGCCAAGCTGCCTTTGCCTGCTGGAACAATTATCACTGCCGAGGCGCTGGAATTCCAGTCCTGGCCCGAAGGTCTTGTGCAGGATGCATATTACCTTGAAGGCGAATCGGATGTGTCCGGTCTGCTGGGAACGGTCGTTCGTGATCCGCTCACCGTGGGTGAACCTGTAACGCAGGGTACTCTTGTTAGCCCGGGCGATCGCGGCTTCCTTGCTGCTGCGCTGGGCGCTGGGATGCGTGCTGTCACGGTTCCTGTTTCTGCCAAAACCGGCGTTGCAGGCTTTGTCTTTCCGGGTGATCGGGTTGACCTCGTGCTCACGCAAACCGTCGGCGGCGAAGGTCGCCCGCTCAATGCGGCTGAAACTGTGCTGCGCAATCTGCGCGTGCTCGCAACCGATCAGTCAACCGAGCAGTTCTTTGATGAAAACGGCAAAACTCAGGTTCGCGCTTTCCGCACCGTAACGATTGAAGTGACGCCGAAGATTGCCGAGAAAGTTTCGGTTGCCATGACGATTGGCGAACTGACTTTGGTGCTGCGTTCTATTGCTGACAATCAGGCTGAACTTGAACGAGCAATCGCATCGGGCGATATCGAAATTCCCGAAAATGCGACGCCAGAAGAAGAAGAGCGCATCCTTCGTGCCGCCATGGCCCGCCCAGTTGACAAAGGCACCACCTTCTCAACCGGCGGCGATGTCTCACGCTTTCAGCGCAAATCGATCCCGCCGAGCCCTGAAGAGGTGAAGCGCCAGCAACAGGCCGATGCGCAACGCGCTGCCGCCGCTGCTGCTGGGCTTGATCGCCGCAACAATGGCCCTGCGGCACCGACAGGCCCCAAGGTCCGAGTGACCCGTGGTCAGGCCACCACCGAAGTGATGGTCGATAGCCAGGCAGGAGCTGCAAACTCGCTGCTGCGCGGTCAATCGCAAAACATCCGCAGCACCGGCCAGACCGCATCGGGTGTGGCAGGCGCCGTAATCCGCTGAGGGCATGACCATGTCGGACACCAATTCACGCTTTAACGCTGCGCAAGCGGCAAATGGAAAACCCATTGGGGGGCGAAAAATGACACGCCAACTTACGAAAAAACTGCTGCTGGCAAGTCTGGCGATTGCGCCGCTTGCTTCTGTGCCGACCAGCACAGCAACCGCGCAACAGGTCGTCAGGCCATCGCAGGACATCGTTCTGTCAATCGGCAAAGGTGAACTGGTCACTGTGCCTGGATCCATGGCCGACGTTTTTGTCGCCAACGATCAGGTTGCCGACGTGCAGATCAAATCACAGCGGCAGCTTTACGTCTTTGGTAAAGCGGGCGGCGAAACGACCATTTACGCCAGCAATGCCCGCGGCGATGTGATCTTTTCGGCCAATATCCGCGTGGGTTCGAACATTGACAGCATTGATCAAATGCTTGCTCTCGCCATGCCAGAGGCCAAAGTCAGCGTCTCGACCATGGGCACCAACACGGTGCTTTTGACAGGCACTGTGGCCGCCCCTGAGGATGCATCTGAAGCTGAACGTTTGGTTCAGGCGTTTCTGGGCGAAGAGACCAATGTTATCACGCGCCTGAAAACGGCTACCCCGCTGCAAGTGAACCTCAAGGTAACCTTCGCCGAAGTCAGCCGCTCGCTGGTTCGCGCTATTGGCGGCAACCTTCAAACGGCCGATGCAACAGGCGGTTTCCGCTTTGGCGTAGGCACTGGCGGACGCCAGATCGGCGGGACTGAATTCAACTATGGTGGCCCGCTTGGTGTTGGCAACGGCGCAGCACAGACATCGATTGTGCTGCCCGATGGAACGACGCTCACAGGACCTTCGATCGATTCAAATGGCGGGACCACTTTGGGCGGTCTTGGTCAGTTGTTTGGCCTTAACATGCTGGGCGCGCTCGATCTGTCGGAACAGATCGGCCTTGTGACCACAATTTCCGAACCGAACCTTACCGCGCTTTCGGGCGAAACCGCTACGTTTCTGGCGGGCGGTGAATTCCCGATCCCGATCAGTCAGGGACTGGGCAATGTCGCGGTTGAATTCAAGAATTTCGGAGTTGGCCTCGCCTTCACTCCTACGGTTCTTTCCAATGGCCGTATTTCGCTGCGTTTGCGCCCCGAAGTGTCTGAATTGTCAAGTCAAGGTTCAGTTACGTTGAACGGCTTTGAAATTCCAAGTCTGACAACCCGCCGCACCGAAACAACCGTGGAACTTGGCTCTGGCCAAAGCTTCATGATTGCCGGCCTGATGAGCAACAATTCGCAAAACGCCATCGATAAGGCCCCCGGCCTTGGCGATGTGCCGATCCTTGGCAATTTGTTCCGTTCGCGGTCATACCGCAAAGGCGAAACCGAGTTGGTGATTATCGCCACACCGTATCTCGTCAAACCGGTCAATGCGAGCGACATCAAGCTGCCAACCGACGGTTTCCACACCGCGAACGAAGCGCAGCAATTCCTGGGCTTTCGGGATCAAAATGGTGTTTCTGGCGAAGCGCGTCCCGGCCCCAGCGCGGCTGAAAACAGCGCGCCTGCTCCATCGGCAACGATTGGCGCAGCCAGCCCAGCCGCGATTATTCCTGCACCCGCGCCGCAACAGCCGCGACGCAGCGAAAAGAAACGCAAAAAAGACCGCCAAGCCGAAGCCGCCAAACCCGGCTTTAACCTCTGATGAAAAGGGATAGTACGATGTCACAGCCACGCAAAAGCAAATTGGCGACCGTGCCCGCATTCGCGCTCGCCCTCACCGCAGGTCTTGGCCTTGCAGGGTGCGGCGGAATGCCGACCAACAACACCGTCTACAGCCAGAAGCAGCCTGTGGTTGAACGGACCAATTTCACGCTTGATGTGAAAACGCAGGCCAGCGGCCTTGCGGTTTCCGAACAGCAGCGCCTCAATGGTTGGTTCGAAGCCATGGACCTGCGCTATGGTGATCGCATCACCATCGAAGATCCGGGCCAAAACCCGGCAGTAACCGGCGCGGTCAACGATCTTGCTGGCCGTTATGGCTTGATGGTTACCAGCACAGCGCCTGCCACTTCGGGTTTTCTAAATCCCGGCGCGGCCCGCGTGGTCATCACCCGGTCGACTGCTTCCGTCCCAGGTTGCCCTGACTGGTCTGCAAAATCGGACATGAATTATGTCAACGCAACCAGCCCCGGCTATGGCTGCGCAGTCAACAGCAATCTGGCCGCGATGGTCGCCAATCCCGAAGACCTTCTCGAAGGTCAAACCGGATCAAGCGAGACCCTAATCGCGACTTCGAACAAAGCCATCACAACATTTCGCGAAGCCGAACCGTCTGGTGCGGGCGGCCTTCAAGACGCGGCAGCCGGAGGTAACTAAGTCATGAATGCTCCCTGGAAATCAGGCCTTCCCGGCAATCGCGATCCGTTCGCAGCCTATATCTGCGACGACAACGCTCTGGACGTGCTGCGTCCGGTCGTCATCGAAATGGGCTGGCAGCCGGAAAAGTGTAACAAAGGCGGCCTGCGCAATGCAGTGCAATCGCTTTCAGTCAGCGCAAGCCCTGCGATCCTGTTTGTCGATCTGTCGGAAAGCGGCGATCCGCTGAATGATATCAACGCTTTGGCGGAAGTTTGCGAACCCGGCACGGTTGTGATCGCCATTGGTCAGGTCAATGACGTGCGCCTGTATCGCGATCTGCTGTCGAGCGGCATTCACGATTACCTACTGAAACCGCTTTCGGCGCAGCAAGTGCACGATTCTCTCAATCAGGCGCTCGCCGTATTCAACGCGCCCAAGGCTGGTGATGGAGAGGCCGTCAAACGCCACATCTCCACCGCGGTTGTTGGCACACGCGGGGGCGTCGGTTCATCGACGATTGCAACTTCGCTTGCCTGGTTGTTTTCCGATCATCACCAGTCGCCCACCGCTCTGCTTGATCTTGATGTGCATTTTGGCACAGGCGCGCTCGCGCTAGATCTGGAGCCAGGTCGCGGCCTGACGGATGCGATTGACAATCCCAGCCGTATCGATGGCCTGTTTATCGAACGCGCCATGATCCGCGCCAACGATAATCTGTCAATCCTGTCAGCCGAAGCGCCTATCAGCCAGCCGCTGATGACCGATGGTTCGGCCTTCGTGCAGCTTGAGGAGGAATTCCGTCAAGCGTTCGAAATGACGGTGATTGATCTGCCGCGCAACATGCTGATTAACTTCCCGCATTTGCTGGCTGATGTGAACCTTGTGCTTGTCACGTGTGAGCTGACCTTGGCATCGGCACGCGACACGATCCGCATCCTGTCCTGGCTCAAAGCCAACGCAGCCCATGCGCATCCGATGATCATCGCCAACAAAGTTCAGCCGAGCGTTGCCGAGATCAGCAAAGCCGATTTCGAAGCATCGATCGAACGCAAGATCGACTTTGCCATCCCCTATGATGTGAAAGCTGCATCCAATGCTGCCAAGCTGGGTCAGGTCTTTGTCGAAGCCAACGCTTCGAGCAAAGCAACCGCCACGATCAAGCAGCTTGCAGAACGCGTCATGGGCGCCAGCGAGGAAGATCTTGCGGCAGTGACCGAAGAGAAGAAATCGCTGCTTGGCGGGTTCGACTTCAAATCGCTGCTGGCGAAGAAAAAAGACAAAACCGAAGCGGCACCGGCTGAATAAGCCGTCTGGAGATAGGCGCGCGATCATCACAGATCCGCGCCACTTCCACAGCCTCTTGGCAGATAATTTCGACACAGGTCTTGCGTTAAGCGAGGCCACAAAAGGGACCAGACAGGACACGACATTATGGACCTCTTTGAGACCCTCATAATCACGCTTGTCATCTTTGCGGTGCTGGTGGGCGGCTTTTTGCTGTTCTCAGGATCTGGCGCAGGCAAATCACAAAAGCGGCGGCTCGAAGCGCTGCGTTATCGCCATTCCGACAGCACCGATGCCAAAGTGGAATCGCAGCTGAAAAAGGCAATCGCATCGCGCAAACCCAAGACCTATCAGGTCAAAGGTGCAGGCTCACGTTCCGAAGCTTTGGCGATGCGGCTGGATCGCACTGGCAACCCATGGACGGTGTCGCAATACATCTACGCCTCGCTCGGGATCGCGCTCGCTTTTGCGGTTGTGATCTACATTCAGTCGGGCGCTTTACTGTTGTCCCTCGGCATCGGTCTGGTGCTTGGCGCGGGCATTCCGCACTTGGTAATCAATTACCTGATCAACAAACGCACCAACCAATTCAACGCCAAGTTTCCCGATGCGATTGAATTGCTGGTGCGCGGTCTGCGGTCGGGTTTGCCGGTGACAGAAACGCTTGCGGTTGTTGCGCAAGAAGTGCCCGGCGCTGTCGGCATCGAATTCAAAGGCATCGTTGAACGGATCAAAATCGGCAAGACGATGGAAGATTCGCTTCAGGAAACAGCTGACCGGCTGAATATCTCTGAATTCAACTTCTTCTGCATCACTTTGGCGATCCAGCGCGAGACGGGCGGGAACCTTGCTGAGACGCTGTCGAACCTTGCCGATGTGCTGCGCAAACGCTCGCAGATGAAGCTGAAAATTCGGGCGATGAGCTCTGAATCGAAAGCATCCGCTTACATCGTTGGTTCGCTACCCTTTATCGTGTTCGGCCTGATCTATTGGATCAACCCCGAATATATCGGCGGGTTCTTCTACGAAGATCGTCTTATCATTGCTGGCCTTGGCGGCATGGTCTGGATGAGCATCGGGGTCTTTATCATGGCCAAAATGGTCAGTTTCGAAATTTGAGCTGGGAAGGTTTAGAACATGCTTGAACAACCACCCGGCCCAACCCTGCTTGGCATCGATGTTGTCATGGTCGGCACTATCCTTGCCGGCATGGCCGCCTTTGCCGTGATCATGGCGATTTACGCTGCGGTCACGATCAAGGACCCGATGGCGAAACGCGTCAAATCGCTCAATGAGCGGCGCGAAGAGCTGAAAGCGGGCATTGTAACCAGCTCAGCCAAGAAACGCGCCAGCCTGGTTCGCAAATCTGACACGACCGACAGAGTCAAAGACAGCCTGGGGAAGATGAATGTCCTCCAGCAAAGTCAGGTCGAAGAGGTTCAGCAAAAGCTGGCTCATGCCGGTTATCGCAACAAGGAACTTGCGGTTATCGTCATCGGCCTGCGCGCCATCCTGCCTATCGTGCTGGGCGCGCTTGGTTTCCTCGTCATTTACGTTATCGAATACTTCCCCGATTGGGGACCGATGACGCGCCTTGGCGCGGTGTCTGCCATGCTGTTTCTGGGCTATAAGGGATCCGAACTCTATCTCAGCAACAAGGCGACCAAGCGCACCAAGGAGATCCAGAAAGGTCTTCCCGACGCGCTCGATCTGCTCGTGATCTGCGCCGAGGCCGGTTTGACTGTCGACAGCGCTTTCAACCGCGTTGCCAAGGAACTGGGCCGTGCCTATCCCGAACTCGGCGACGAATTTGCCCTGACCGCGATTGAGATGTCCTTCCTGTCAGAGCGCAAAATGGCGTTCGACAACCTCGCCTACCGCGTCGATCTGGAAGCGGTCAAAGGCGTGGTGACCACTATGGTTCAAACCGAACGTTATGGTACGCCGCTCGCTTCTGCCTTGCGCGTCCTTTCGGGCGAATTCCGCAACGAGCGGATGATGCGCGCTGAGGAGAAAGCCGCGCGTTTGCCTGCGATCATGACCATTCCGCTCATCATGTTCATTCTGCCGGTTCTGTTTATCGTTATTCTTGGACCCGCAGCCTGCTCGATCTCGGATGCGCTGATCAAGTAGCGCGGGATCCTAAATCCGCCTCATACAGAAGGGCCGGTGCACAGCGCGCCGGCCCTTTTGCGTTTCACTAGCCTCGCAGCGTTTCGGCCTTCGCCGCCCTTGCTAGTCAGGTTGCCCCAGCTCGCCCGCCCGCGCGCGCAGCCGATCCAGCATGGACCGGAACGCCGCGCGCTCCTCTGCGCCGAACTCACTGAGCAGCTCGCGTTCCGTAGCAAGCGCCAGCGGCATCACCTCAAGATGGATCGCCCGTCCCTCGCCCGTCAGCGCCAATAGGTGTGAGCGGCCATCATCCCTGTTGGGCAGACGTTCGATCAGGCCGCGATCCTCCAGCCCCTTGCACGCGCGATTGACTGCAACCTTATCCATCAAAGTCGCCTCGGTCAGTTCGCGCTGCGTAACGCCCGCGCGCGCTTCATGGCGATTGCCCAGCACCGCCATGATCCGCCATTCGGGGATCTTGAGCCGGAAACGCTTGCGATATCGCTCTGCGATCAGCGCGCTCACCGCATTCGATGCCACCGAAAGCTGATAGGGCATGAAAAAGCCAAGCTGGCCATTTTCAGGCTTTGGGTTGGGCGCCGCTTTGGTCGTCTTTGCATTCATCAATTGGTTGCTCATTCGTATCGAACATCATCCCACCAAGGGTAGAAATCGGGCATATCTTCGCTGACCTTGCCCGGATAGACGGGATTACGCTTCTCAAGGAAGCTGGCGATACCCTCTTTGGCATCCTTTCCGCGCGATAGCCTGTAGATTGCCCGACTGTCGATCTTGTGCGCGTCCATGGGGTGATCGGTGTTCATCAAACGCCACATCATGGCGCGGGTCATCGCGACCGATATGGCAGAGGTGTTATCGGCAATCTCGCGCGCGATGCCTTGCGCTGCGTGCAGCAGATCATCCGGTGCATGCACCGAACGCACCAGCCCGCCTGCTTTGGCTTCTTCAGCATCAAACACTCTGCCCGAATAACACCATTCGAGCGCCTGGCTGATGCCGACGATCCGAGGCAGGAACCAGCTTGAAGCGGCCTCTGGCACAATGCCGCGCCGCGCGAACACGAACCCATATCGCGCATGGCTCGCTGCAAGCCGGATATCCATTGCCAGTTGCATGGTTGCGCCCACGCCGACGGCAACCCCGTTGCAGGCAGAGATCAGCGGCTTTTGGCTTTCGAACAATCGCAAAGTCAGCAATCCCCCGCCATCGCGCACTCTTTCATCGGAAAGGTCATCAACCTGCGCGCCATCAGAGAACACCTGGCCCCCGCCTTCGGGTGTCAGATCAGCGCCCGCGCAAAACGCGCGTTCCCCGCTCCCGGTGAAAATCACCGCGCGCACCGCATCATCTGCATCAATGTCGTCCATCGCCGCGATGATCTCTTCGCCCATTGTGCGGGTATAGGCGTTCATCTTGTCAGGCCGGTTCAGCGTGATCGTTGCGATGCCATCGGCCTTATCGACCAGGATCTGAGTGTAGTCGCTCATCATGTTCCTTTCTCATACGCTTTTGCATGCGATAGGCGCTGAGACGTGGACCGCTCAACCCACCCTTTTGCAAAAGTTCTCCCCATCCCGGACCCCGCGGATTTCTGCGCCTTGCGCGCAAATCGCTGCGCATGCAGTGTAACCTTCGCGATCCGCGCGGAACATGGGCGAACCGGGCGAGTAGATAAGAGGGACTTGCCGGGCATCAACATGGCCAAAATGGATAGGCGATTGCAGGCGGTGTAGGAAAGGTCTGCACGCATACGCGCCGCTTGGGGTCAGCGTTAAATGGCGGCTTTCCAGAGACACGGACGGTTTGGTTTTGCAGCTGGGAGCGACAAGGAAAGCCAAAGTTCACGAAAAGGCACGATGACGGCGTTCAAACCGCTTTCAGAGATCCCTCGGCCAATCGCACTACGCTGATCAATGGCCCGGTCGCGGATCCAAGATGAGCCGCCAGCTGGTGCCCCGCTCGCTACTTGTGACTTCAATGTTCGCTTCGATCTGAGACGCCAGGTCGTGAACCAAGGATAGTCCAAGCGACCCAGACTTGCGCATCGCCAGTTCAGGTTCAAATCCAGCGCCGTCGTCATTGACGAGCAAAAGAAGATTGCCATTGTCATCGCTCAAAGTGACATCAATGACACCCTTCCCATCGTCAAAGGCGTATTTGAAGGCATTGGAAACCAGTTCTGCCACAATCAAGCCCAGCGGGGTTACACGGTCAACGTCGACTGGCGGTGCATTGAATTTTCCAGTGAGCGAAATCTCTTTGCGGCCAAGGCTCTCTTCCAAAAGCTTGAGCAGATCCTGAACAAAGGCGTTCAGATCAGTTTGCCTGTCTTCGCCCAGCTCATGATGGTAAATGTGATCATGAACCAGCGCCATGGTGCGAGCGCGATTGGCGGCATCCTGGGTTGCCACTTTGCTTTTGTCAGCATGGCGGCTGCGGCGCGCATCAAGGCTCAGAAGGCTCGATAGAACTTGCAGATTGTTCTTTGTGCGGTGGTGAATCTCAGAAAGAAATACGTCTTTCGTGTGAGCCAGTTTGCGCTGAGTGCGATAAAACCAGAACAATAAGATAGAAAGCAACAAGGCAATTACAGCAGCCAAAGCGCTCAATATCATTCGGCTTTGCGACTGATCCAACCGGAGGTCCGAAACCAGCGCCTCTTGGCGCATAAACTCCACATCCCTGTCGCGATCACGCAGTTTTATCAGCACATCAGCATTGGCAAGCCTTTCCAATCTGTCCGATTCAAAGCGTTGCTCACTGAGCTCCAATGCCATTTCGGAATAGAGCCAAGCTTCATCAGCTTTGCCAAGCCGAGCGAGCATTTGCGCCATGCCCCGGGCATAGTCCATCCGCCAAAAAGCGCTCGTTTCTAGTGTTAGCAAATAGGACGGTCCGCGATTTTCAGGATCAACAAGCTGCTGTGCACGCTTGAGAGTGACTTCGGCCTCATCGAAATCACCCATTTCAAGATACCGAGCAGCGAGCCAGCTGAGAGTGGCTCCAGCTTCTGTGTCGAGGTCGCTTTCAAGGAAGCCTCGAGCCGATTTCTCGGCCATTTTCAGGGCCTGTTGCGATTGTCCCAGCGTGTACAAAGCTTCTGCATGGCGCCGGTCGAGAAAGGCAAGGCTGCGTTGCTGTCCGGACTTGGCGTAGACCTCTTTGCCAAGTTCCAAGAAATAGATAGCCTCTTCGGCTCTGCCTTCCTTAACATGCGCTTCGCCGACATTGGCTAACAAAGTGCCTTTGATCGACATGTCCGACGGATCGTATTTCTCCAAAATTTCAAGACCAGTCTCGTAATACTCAATAGCGCGGTCACCATCGCCCAAATTGTAATAGACAATGCCAATCCGGCTGTAGGAGGGCGGCTTTAAGGCATGCCGGTCATACTCTTCATTGAGCGCCAGAGCTTTTTCATAATATTCAAGCGCTTGACCATAATCGAGCGTTTCCACAGCATTGTCGCCCAATTTATCGAGCAGCCGGGCTTCCATCTGGACGAAGCCTTGCAATCGTGCCAGCTCCAGAGACTTACTCAAATAGGCAACCCGGTCCTCGGTTCGAGATTTGACGACTTGCGAGGCGGCGAAGTTCAAGCAAGCCTGCACAGGACTGTTCGAATTCTCCGCTTCAGCGATCTCGGCAGCGATGGCTTTTTCCGACGCATTTTCGGCCAATGGTCTGAGCAATCCAATATTCTCACAAGGCAGCGAAGCGGCGTCAGGCCAACCAGCTTTCATATATCCGGCCAGGGATTGATAGTTTCGCTCCAAAGCCAATTGCCGATTTCCCTGCCGATACGCATGCACTCCCAGAAGAGAGAGAACACCAGATTTGATGCCTGGCAAATCCTCTGCTTCAGCAAGGGCAAGCCCCTGATTAAGACGGTCTTTCATAAGGTCATCATTGCCATCATGCATCGCAATGTAGGCTTGCGCACGGCGAATAGCGGCAAGGGCCGTCACGTCATTTTGCGTGTCAGCCTGCTTAGCCAGATCGCGCACCTCGGCGCGGACGCCATCGACATTGTCCTTGGCTTCCTGCCAGATAGATGCAGCGCTCAGCCGCAGGAACGCTTTTGGCGACACTTTCGGCTTGAGACTGTCACGAGCGCTTTTATCGAGGAAAGTGTATCCAAACCGCGCATAGCGCGTCGCAAAATGCAGTTGCTCACGTGATGTCATCGCAGCTGCCTGCCTAATGCAAACAGACACTAAAGCCTGATTGCGCCGAGCCTTGCTGGACATGGGATCCAGCAAGCGATCACAAGCATTTTCCGCCGCCTCCCTATCTGTTTGCGCCGCGCTGGGCGGTGCAAACAGTGCGGCGCCGGCCACTAGAAAAGTCAATATGAGTATGCGGGTCCAGATTTGTCACCAGCCTCCAACTGGGTGCTTTAGTCGCAGGAAAAGGAAATATTTGGAAGCCGCATTCGTCAATCAGCGCTGCCCGGCCAAAGGATTGCTTACGAAATTGAAAGCCCATGACCGGTTGCCAGCAGCCTGAAATTCTACAACCAATCTGCAAAAAGAGGGCGCCCGGAAAGCTGGGTGTCGGGGGGAGAGCAGCTTCCGGGCGCCAGTGCGTGTCACAGAGGGGGTGAGATCGGACACGCAAGCAGAAAGGTTATTGCACTATTACCAAGCAAAGTTCTCCTCGCAGATGGGGTGGGCGGCGCGGTAGCGCGCGATCGCCAACAGCCATGGGAGAATTCCCTTTGCCGGGTTACAGGTGGCAAATTTCCGATCGACTGTAATCAGCGTCTCATCGACCATTCGCTTGGCATAAAGCTCAGGCATCAAACGATCAAAGAACAGCTGAAGAAATGTGCCAAAGTCAGTCAGCAATTGGATGTATGCCGGACGGTCTCCCATCGCAGCGCGGGTTGCCAGCCCGCGCCAATGCTTTGGATCACCGCAGATTGTCGCCACATCGATTGAGCGCACGAGTTCCCAGCGAAGCTGATCCCTTACCTGGGCATCCTGTGCCGACTCAAGTTTCTGCGGTTTGATCCGTTCGACAACGTCATCGACAACAATCATTGCCTGCTGAGCGTGTCGATATGCCAATGCTTGTGCCATTTGGCCCTCCTAATGCGTACCGTTGTTTCGGGCCGCTGGAGGATGAATAGCTGGCTGGCCCATGCTGGTATTTCCATTCAGGTGTGATTTTATTCAAATCCTGCGCTAGATGGGACAAAGGCTGCAATTTTTCGCCAAAATCGGTGACGCGAGTCGCAAGATTTGACGGTGTGCGGCAATTGTTCGGGGATATCATTGCCAGATGGCCAACATACTCATTGTTGAAAATGACCGCATTATTGCGCGAGATCTGGCGTCAATCGTTGAAGCGCTGGGCCATCAAGTCGCAGGTGTGGGACACAGCTTTTCCGAAGCCATCATCCTGATCGAGGAGGCAAAGCCTGATCTGGCCTTGCTGGATATCCATATTGACGGCGACCGGGATGGGGTCGCGGTCGCTGGCGAATTGCGCGAAGAACATTCCCTGGCGCTGGCATTCATCACGAGCCACGCCGATCACGAAACAGTGATGAGAGCATCAATCGTCAGGCCCAATGGCTATCTGGTCAAACCCTTTGACGAGAAATCAGTCGATGCGCTTATCAATGTGGCTTTGGCGAATTTCTCTCAGACTGAGCATACGCTCAACAGCAAAGGGATCTCTCAGCCATCTGATGCTGACAATCGGACCTTGTCCGCTGCTCGATTACAAAGCGTGGAAGACTACATTTCAAGACGCCTCGATAGGCCAATCAAAGTGGAGGAACTTGCTAAATTGTGCGGCCTAAGCGCGGCAGAATTTTCGCGCCAGTTTCAATCAGCGACCGGGTCTTCTCCGTACAAATACCTTTCCGAAGAGCGGCTCAAGGAAGCCAAGCGTTTGCTGCGCAACACGCAGTGGTCATTGGTCGAAATCGCGCTTGCCGTGGGGTTCGGCAATCAATCACATTTCACAGCGGCGTTTCGAAAGACATTTGGGACCACCCCGTCGGCGTACCGCCGGTTCACACGTTAGTCGTGTTCCTATCGGCTTTCGTGAGACTGGTTGAGGCAATCGGATAGAACGTGCGAAAGCACTTCCCTCCTTGACACAATTCATGTTTCACATAATAGTTAGATATCTAACTATATGAGGCGATCATGAAACGTCGACAATTTCTCATAGGCGCAGGCGGCGCTGCTGCCTGCCTGTTGATCGGCACAGGCGCTTGGGTAAGCAGCCGAGATATCGCCGCAGCTCGCGATCCTTGGGGTGCGATTGACAAGAGATTTGATGATCCTCGCATGCATGTCTTGTCGCACGCTATCCTTGCGCCCAACCCTCATAATCAGCAGCCTTGGCTGGTCGAATTTGCCCAGTCCGATACGATCATCCTGCACCCCGATACGGCGCGGTTTCTGCCGCAAACTGATCCGCCCAATCGTCAAATCACTATCGGGTATGGTGCGTTTCTCGAATTGCTTTCTCAAGCTGCCAGCGCAATCGGCATGGCCGCACAAATCGATCCATTCCCCGATGGCAGCAATCCTGACAGGCTCGACAATCGACCAATCGCGGCCATCCGCCTAGAGCCAAAAGAGGGGCCTGTAGACCCGCTTTTTCAGACTATTGGAACCAGACGCACCACGCGCCAGCCCTTCGACCTGGATCGCCCGATAACCGAAGAGGATCTGGCTCAGCTTGCAGGCTCCATCGAAAAGGCCAGTCTCTTTGGCGCAACCAGTGAGCCGGCACGTGTAGCCCGTATCACCGAGATCAATCAGGCCGCCTGGTCAATTGAAACCAATACGCCCCATACGCATGCCGAAAGCACCAGGCTCACACGAATAGGTGCTGCACAAGTCAATGAACAACCCGATGGCATTTCTTTGTCAGGCCCATTGATCGAGGCGATCTCGCTTGCCGGTCTGATGTCGCGCTCGAACCTTGCCCGGCAAGACAGCTTTGCCTTCGAGCAAGCGCATGCATTTTATGCAGGATTGCTCGATGCGACGCCGACATATGCGTGGCTGGCAAGCGATGCGAATGATCGGCTGGATCAACTGGCCGCAGGCAGGCAATGGGTGCGCTTAAACCAGCAGGCAAGCGCGATGGGCATCGGTTTCCATCCCGCCAGTCAAGCGCTTCAAGAATACCCCGAAATGAAAACGCCATTCGCTCAGATCCACGCAGAACTCGGCGTCGAGCCACCAGCGCGCGTTCAGGGCCTTTTCCGACTTGGCTATGGCGACATGCCCTCGCCATCGCCGCGATGGCCAATTACAAAGAAGCTAAAGACCAATGCCTGAAGAACCAGCAGTCCTTGATGAAAATTCAGTCCAGGCCTTGATGGAAATCTCCATCATTGCTCATCTTACTGATGTGCTTTTCGCTCGTCATTTGCCAGCGGGGATTACCACGGCCCAATTCGGCGTGCTCAATCGCCTTGTACGGCTTGGCCTTGATGAAACCCTGAGTGAAGTCGCTGCAGCTTTCAGAGTGACGCGGGCTACGATGAGCTCAACCGCCGAAAAACTCGAAAGTAAAAATCTTGTCGCAGTGTCACAGTGCCCGGAAGATGGTCGGCAAAAGCGTATTGCCATCACTCAACAGGGAAGAGAAATGCGCGCGCAAGGTATAAGCGTGCAACTGGATTTGATTGCGCGCTATGCCGACTATGTAAGCGAGGCGCAGTGGGCGCAGCTGGCCGCAACACTCGGACATATCCGTCTTGAGCTGGAAGAGACAATGGGCGCGTCAAACACGTGATTGTCTGCATTTAGCCACCCAGATTGCGGCATATCGAGACTGCATAACTTGCCCCTCCCCAACGAAAATCGCCGCCCGAACCCGAAAGCGCGAGCGGCGATCATTCTCGTAAGCTTGTAAAAAGAGCCCTTAACGCGGCGCCATTCGGATTGCGCCGTCCAGCCGCACGTCTTCGCCGTTCATGTAGCCGGTTTCGATCATGCACATGGCAAGATTTGCGTATTCTTCGGGGTTGCCCAAACGCTTGGGAAACGGAACGCTGGCTGCGAGCGCTTCTTTCACTTGCGGCGGGGCAGCGTTCATCAAAGGCGTGTTGAAAATGCCAGGCAGAATGGTGTTCACCCGGATCCCTTCGCGCATCAGATCGCGCGCAATCGGCAACGTCATGCCGACAACGCCGCCTTTGGAAGCAGAGTAAGCAGCCTGGCCCATCTGCCCATCTTCGGCAGCGACGCTGGCGGTGTTGACGATGGCGCCGCGCGCGCCTTCATCGCTCATCGGGTCAAGGCTCATCATGCCTGCGGCTGATTTCGCAATGCAGCGGAAAGTGCCGATCAGATTGACCTGAATGACAAAGTCAAAAGCGCTAATGGGGAAATGCTTGATCTCGCCCGTTTGCTTGTCGCGGCTGGCGGTTTTGATCGCATTGCCGATCCCGGCGCAGTTTACCAGAATGCGTTCCTGACCGTGGGCCTCGCGCGCTTTGGCAAAGCCTGCATCCACATCATCGTCGCTGGTGACATTCACTTTGCAGAACACACCGCCAAGCTCAGCCGCTATGGCTTCGCCCTTTTCCTCATTCATATCAAAGATCGCGACTTTTGCGCCTTTGGCAGCGATGGCGCGCGCTGTTGCCGCGCCAAGGCCTGATGCGCCGCCGGTTACAACGGCGGGGGTATTTGCAGATACTTCCATTGTTTTCATTCCTCTCAATTCGTTATCCCGGCCCACGCCGGGAACAGGTTCGATTAACTCTTAAACGCTCTCTACAATCGTGACATTGGCAACGCCGCCGCCTTCGCACATGGTTTGCAGGCCGTATTTCTTGCCGTGGCGTTTCAGGCCATGCACAAGCGTCGCCATCAATTTCGTGCCCGATGCGCCCAGCGGATGGCCCAGCGCAATCGCGCCGCCATGCACATTGAGCTTGTCCGGATCAGCGCCTGTATGTTTGAGCCATGCCATCGGCACAGGGGCAAACGCTTCGTTCACTTCATAAAGGTCGATATCGCCGATTTTGAGCCCTGCCCGCGCCAGCGCCTTGTCGGTTGCGAACAAAGGTTCTTCCAGCATGATAACCGGATCGCCTGCGGTCACCGTCAGATTGTGAATTCGCGCTATGGGAGTAAGATTGTGGCGTTTGAGAGCCTCTTCTGACACCACCAGCACCGCCGATGATCCATCGCAGATCTGGCTGGCAGACGCGGCGGTGATGCGGCCTTCGGGTGAAAGCAGCTTTACGCCAGCAATCCCTTCGGGGCTGGCATCAAAGCGGATGCCTTCATCGACTGTGTGTGTGTCATCGCCTTCGGGAGTTTCGATGGCAATGGGAACAATCTCATTTTCAAACGCGCCCGCTTCGGTCGCGGCGATGGCGCGGCGGTGGCTTTCATAGGCAAAGGCATCAAGCTCATCTTTGGAAAAGCCATGTTTTTGCGCGATCATTTCTGCGCCCATGAACTGGCTGAACTGGACGTTCGGGTATTTCTCCATCACGCCGGGTGACATGTAATTGCCCAGCCCTTCTTTCATGTGCAGCGTCATGTTTGAGCCCATCGGTACCCGCGTCATGCTTTCCACGCCGCTGGCGATCACCACGTCCTGGGTGCCGCTCATCACGGCTTGCGCGGCGAACTGGATGGCTTGCTGCGAAGATCCGCATTGCCGGTCAATCGAAACGGCAGGCGTGGATTGGGGGAGCAGTTTGGAAGCGAGCACGCCCATGCGCCCGACCTGACCTGCCTGCTCGCCCGCCTGGCTGACGCAGCCCGTAACCACATCGTCCACCGCTTCCGGGTCAACGCCGCTGCGTTCGACTACCGCGTCAAGCGAGCGCGCCAAAAGGTCCACCGGATGCACGCCGGCCAGACGCCCTCCGCGCTTTCCGCCAGCGGTGCGGACCGCCTCAACGATATAGGCTGTTGTCATGATGAAATGTCCCTTCCCGTTTACGTAAACGTTTTGTTTGGGCCTTGCCTATGGGAGGGAGAGGTGGGAATCAACCGCTCAAAAATGAGGTTCTGGCATGGCGTGCATCGTCACGCTACGGCATGCGGGCTTTTGTATGCGGCGAGAAGGGAAAAACGGATATGTCTGGAGCCCCACCGCCGAAATCGCCGCCAAATGCGCGGCCCAATGCTCGGCCACGTCTGATGCGCGAATATGACGAGGCCGTTCGCGCAGCAAAGGTGCTGAGACTGGCAGGCGATGTGACCGCAGCGCAGCGGCAATTGGACAATGTGCTTGATACAGCGCCCACCCATGCCACTGCCCTGCATGAACGCGCGCGGCTGGCGCTGGCGCGCGGCGAAGCGGATGCAGCCGCGCGGTTCGATGCAGCGCTCAAACAGCGGCCCGGTGATGGCGATCTGTGGCTTGGCAAAGCGCAGGCGCTTGATGTGGCAGGCGGCAGGGCAGCCGCGATCACGATTGCGCGCCAGCTGGCAGGGCAAGCGCCCGGCTTTATCGAGGCGTTGGAATTTCTCTCTGGATTGCTGCTGGCACAGGGGCATGCCGATTATGCCAGCCCCTTTTCAGATGCCGCGCTTGCCCAGCCGCGCGATCCCAATATTGCGGCCGCGCATGTGGATGCGCTCGCCGGGCTCGATCACGCCGCCAAAGCCGCCGATATCGCAAAAGAGGCGCGCGCCCGGTTCCCGGGCGAACCCCATTTCGCTTTACTCGAAGCCGCCAATGCCGGCGCTGTGGGGCAATGGGACAGGGCCGAGACGATCTTTGCGGGCCTGAAAGAACACTCCCCCTCCCGCCTCCTCCACGAAGCGCGCCACCGCATCCGCGCAGCCGATTGGTCTCGGGCGCAGGCGCTGCTCGAAGAAATCATCGCGAAAGCTCCCTGGAGCATTGCGGCCTGGGCTTTGCGCGGCATCATCTGGCGGATGACCGGAGATGAACGTGCAGCATGGCTTCACGAACAACCGGGACTTGTGCAAATGCGCCCCTTGTCTGCGCGCGCAGGCTTGATCGATGACGCGGCCGAAACCCTGCGCGCGCTTCACCAAACCAGCGCTATGCCGCTTGGCCAATCGCTGCGCGGGGGCACACAAACGCGCGGCATCCTGTTTCACCGGCACGAAAAGGTGCTGGCAGAACTGCACCGCGCGATTGATGCAACGCTGACCGAATATCGCCGCGATCTGCCCGCCCCCGACGCGCATCACCCGCTGCTGCGCCATCATGGACGGGAATGGGCGCTGGCGGGATCATGGTCGGTGCGCCTGATATCGGATAGCGCGAGCAATCCGGCGGGCGATCATCACGCCGCACATATCCATCCGGCGGGGATCATTTCGAGCGCGCTTTACGTGAGCGTCCCACAAGCTGTTTCAGATGATACCAGCCATCAGGGCTGGCTCGAACTGGGCCGCCCGCCATCTGATCTGAGCTGCAATCTGGCACCTGTCACTGCGATCAAGCCGCAAAAAGGCCACCTCGCGCTGTTCCCCTCGACCCTCTATCACGGCACCCGCCCCTTTACCTTCCGCAACCCGGCAGAGCGGATGACCATCGCCTTTGACGTAACATCGGCCGAATAGAATCGCCAAACCCCTTCAAACGAGGGCCCAAAAGCCGCCAATTAACCAAATTCAAAAAAATGCCCCAGTTTTACAAATCGGTAACTTTGCATCACCTGCCAGCCTGTTCCCCCTAGGAAATGCGAAGTTTTGAAATTCGCTGATTTTACAGTGTTGCAATCAAGCTACACGGCATTTCGATTTTTGCAGAATTGCACCAGATCGCTTTCCTTGCCCCCCGAAACTCTCCATTTGAGCCTCAGAGACAAGGGTTTGGTCAGTATCTTCGCGCGCCTCGCGTGGAGGATTGATCAAAAATTGTCCCGGAGCAGGCAGTGATTCAAAGCTGGTTTTTACAGACTGGCCTGGACTGTTGCCAAATATGAGTCAGGCATGTCGTTTGAAAAAGGCGGTTGGCTGATCACCATAACTAAGGGTACATAACCAATGAAAAAGACCACACAATTGCGACTGAGCGCTGGCTCGCTTGCCGTGGGCCTCGCGCTCGCTGCAACGCCGGGTTTCGCTCAGGATGCCGATGTTGCGGAAGAAGAAACGGTAGAAGCTGACGCTATTATCGTGACTGGTTCGCGCGTTACCGACCCCAACCTCGTACTGTCGAGCCCAGTCGCGGCGATTGGCGAAGAAGAACTGACCCTGCGTCAGACTGCCACTGCCGAACAGTTTCTGCGAGAACTTCCTGGTGCGATCCCAAGCATCGGTTCTGCCGTTAACAACGGCAATGGCGGTGCATCTTTCGTCAACCTTCGCGGTATTGGCTCGGTTCGCAACCTCGTTCTGCTTGACGGGCGCCGTTTTGTCCCGGCTGATGAAACCGGCCGCGTCGATTTGAACAACATCCCTCTCGCCGTGATTGAGCGTACTGACATCCTCACAGGTGGTGCTACCACGACCTATGGTGCTGATGCGGTGTCCGGTGTTGTCAACTTCATCACCAAGAAAGATTTCGCTGGCGTCCAGGCTGACGTTAGCAACACCATCACCGAACAAGGTGACGGCGATATCTTCCGCGCTGAATTGACCATCGGTGCAAACTTCGATGATGGCCGCGGCAACGCTGTTCTTAGCGTTGGCTACCAAAACCAAGAAGCCGTGTTTCAGGGCGACCGCGACTTCTCAGTCTTCAACGTCAGCTCTTTCAGCGGCAACCCCGGTGGTTCGTCCAACTCGGTACCAGGTAACTTCGTGTTCACCGGCCCGACCAACCCAGCCACCGTGTGCGACATGATGGCATTCATGGACGAAGCTGACTGCCCGGCTGGCACTACCTTTGCCGGCGTGCCTTTCGGCACCGTCACGGGTCAGATCAACAACGATGGTACGGACATTACCGAAGGTGTGAACAGCGGCCAGGGCCCGTTCAACTTCAACCCGTTCAACATCTTCCAAACACCGTTTGAACGTTACAACATCTACGGTGCTGCGAATTACGAGATCAATGAGAACATTGAACTCTATTCACAAGCTGTGTTCTCGAAGCAAACTGTTTCGACGATCATCGCGCCTGGCGGTTCGTTCTTTAACACCTACCAGTTGAACCTGAACAACCCGCTATTGCCTGACGCCATCGCACAACGTTTTGGCGATGCATTGGGTCTCACGGCTGCAGAATTCACCGCTGCTCGCAACTCGCAGTTTGGCCCTACACTGGCCGACGGCTCAGCCAATCCTGACTACGTTCAGTTTGGCACGCAGATCCGTCGTCGTACGGTCGAAATCGGCACCCGTAATTCTGACTTCACCACCACACTCTTCAACATCGCTGTTGGCGCGCGTGGAGACATCACAGACGGCATCCAATATGATGTGTCGGCTACTTACGGTGAATCAGAGCGTCTGCAGCGTCAGTCGGGCTTCGCTCGTCTCGGTCGTCTCCAGCAAGCATTGCTCGCCATTCCCGATGGTGCTGGCGGCATTCAGTGCGTTGATACATCCGCAGGCTGTGCGCCTGTCGACCTCTTCGGCGCACAAGGCGACCTTGGCACCCAAGAGTCGCAAGACTTCGTGTTCAACCTGACACAGCAAGTCATCGACACCTCGTCGATTTCTACTGTTCAAGGCTCGATCTTCGGTGACTTGCCAATCAATCTGTTCGCAGACACTCCGGTCAACTTCGCTGTTGGTGCGGAATATCGCGAGTTTTCAACCAGCCAGTTCGCGGATGAAGCTTCGCAATCCGGTCAGGTTGTTGGCGGCGGTGCTGCTGATCCGAACTTCGCAGGTTCATATGACGTCTTCGACGTGTTCGGCGAACTGATCATTCCTGTTCTGGAAGATGTCGCGTTTGCAGAGAACCTGACGCTTGAACTGGGCGGTCGCTATTCGCAGTACGAATTGTCGAGCAACGAGTTCACTTGGAAAGTTGGCGCAACTTGGGAGCCAGTATCTGGCTTCTCTATCCGCGGTAACTACCAGCGTGCGGCACGTGCACCGAACATTGGTGAGTTGTTCTTCCCGGTCACAACCGGCCTGGACAACCTCGCGATTGATCCTTGCGCAGGCGCAGCCCCGACAACAGACGCAGCTCTTGCTGCCGTTTGTATTGCTCAGGGCGCACCAGCAGCGATCGTGAATGCCGGACTGATTAACCAGCCACCAGCTGGGCAGATCAACACGACATCAGGCGGTAACCTTCAGCTCGACACCGAACAAGCTACAACCTGGACGGTCGGCTTCATTGCACAGCCCGACTTCGCGCCGGGTCTGACGCTTACGGTTGATTACTGGAACATTGAAATCGAAGATGCGATTGGTTCACCGGCAATCGGTGATATCATCGGCGGTTGCTACGACAGTGGTAACCTAGATTTCAACACCAATGAATTCTGTCAGCTGGTCTCGCGTAGCTCGACCACTGGTGAAATTGCCGGTGCTGTGAACGAAGTTCCAGGTCTCTTGCAAAACCTTACCAACCTCGGCGCTATCGCAACCGATGGTATTGATGTTGCTATCAATTACGGCATGGATCTGACGGACAACATTTCGTTGGCTTTGAACTTCCAAGGTACATGGACCAACGAAAACCGCTTCCAAGCCATCGCTGGTAGTGCAAGTTCATTGAACCGTGATTGCGTTGGGTTCTACTCAACCAACTGCGCGTCCATCCAACCGGAGTTCGTATTCAACCAGCGGACCACGCTCAGCTTCTTCGACGACTATTCGTTGTCGCTGCGCTGGCGCTTCCTTTCCGGTGTTGAGCAGGAGCCTGCTGATATTGCAGCGCAGGGTTCTGCTTTCATCGGCACGTCGCCAACATTCGGCGAAGTCGACTTCACTCAAATCCCATCCGAGAGCTATTTCGATCTCTCGTTCCAGTGGGATGTGATCGATAACGTGTTGTTCACGCTCACCGCGACCAATCTTCTGGACAATGACCCCACACCGGTCGGTTCGAACATTGGTACAACCGCGTTCAACTCGGGTAACATCTACCCGTCGACCTACGATCCACTGGGTCGTCGTTACAGTGCGGCCATTCGCTTCAGCTTCTAAGCTTAAGCAAGCGGTCCCAAGTGACCAACGAAAAGACGGGGGGCGAACCACACGGTTCGCCCCCTTTTCTTTGCCTTTCACGCAAGGAGCGATCGTGATATTGCTCATGAAATACGCAACAGGAGCTTACGCCCATGACTTTCACGATTTTCGCAGCCATCATGCTTGCGCTGCAAGCCGCTGATGAACCGGTCCCCGAAACCGCTGACACACCAACAGCTCAGCCCGAACCCGAGATTGAAGTGATCGAAAACAAATTGCCCAAAGCCGAGAAAATCACGGACAAGTCAGATCCGAATTACATTCGCTGCAAAAGCGAAGCCGTTATCGGTTCGCGCGCAAAGCGAAAACGCACCTGCATGACCAACCGCGAATGGGCGCTTGTTCAACGGCGCGGAAACGAAGCCTCCCGCTCATTCGTCGATGACAATGCGGCCGGTTTTATGGGTGGAAACAACTGAGAGAGTGTCAGGAATGTTAGCCTCAAATTATGGCGACAAGGCCGCTCAGCCCCCGATCATTTACCAACGCAGAGGGAATCTGATCGCTTCCGTCCTGACGGCTACCGGTTCTAAGGCCGCGCTGATGTTCGGCATCGTCAGTATGTCGGCCACGCCGATATTGGCCCAGGATCGCTCTGATCCGTCCGCCAGCCTCGACAACAGCCCTATCGTCGATAAGCTTGAAAGCTGCACCTCAATCTCTGACGATGCACAGCGTCTCGCCTGTTTTGATCGTGAAGTCGGCGCTCTGGTGGGCGCCGCTAGCGACGGTGAGGTCAAGGTGGTTGGAACCGAACAGATTACCGATGCACGCAAAAAACTGTTTGGCTATTCCATCCCCGATAAGGGCATTTTCAAGGCTTCCACCGAGGCAGAAAAAGAAGAGTCCAAACGCCTCACTTCCACCATCACCAAGGTGCGCAAGGTTGGCCGAAATGAATGGCATTTCTGGATTGCAGAAGGCGACGCCAAATGGCGGTTCAAGAACAATTCAATCCGCGCCCGCGCACCCGAGGTGGGCCAGTCCGTTGAATTTAAGCCCGCCAGCATGGGCACCTATTGGATCCGCATCAACGGGCGCAAGGGCGTGCGCGGCAACCGCATAGGATAGGCCGAGCGGGACGCGCCGGCCGGGCCTGACGCTTACCGGTCTGTATCCTCCAATTCGGCAGCGCCAGACAATACCGACACAAAAAAGCCCGGCTTGCGCGATTGCGCAGGCCGGGCTTTTTGATTGCCGCTAATGCGATCCGGCAGGCTTACAACCCGCCCGGCCCGCAATCATTTGCGAGATAATCGAGCATCTTGGTGTAAAGCTGCTGCTGATGGCTGAACATCAGCGTATTGGAGAAGTGGTCCGCGCCCTTGATGGTCACGAACTGCCCCTCTTTGCCGGCAGCCTCAAACTTCTTTTTGTAGTCTTTAAAGTGATAATACATCACCCGGCGATCATTATCGCTGTGTACCATCAATAGCGGGATGTTGACCTTATCCACCTCGTCGATGGGGTTGACGCCGATCATGCCTCGGCGTTTTGACCACTCATCCAGAGCTTTCAAATCGCCATCGCGGCGGCCCATATATTGCTTTTCCGCATCCGCCACCGCGTTCACCGCAATGGCGCACTGATACAATTGCTCTTCACGAGCGACCGAATACAGTGCCGCTTGCCCGCCATAGGACCAGCCAAAGAACGCCACACGATCGGGATCAGCAAGGCCTTGTTCGATAAGGTATTTCACCCCATCATCCTTGTCGTCCTGCATTTTGCCGCCATGTTCGCCGTATCCTGCGTCAAAATGTTTCTGACCCCAACCGGTTGAAATCCGGTTTTCTGGGTGCAGCACCATATAGCCTGCATTGGCAAGCATCTGGCCCATCTCGTCGTAAGAGACCATGCCGTTAACGTGCGGCCCGCCATTGTGCTGAACCACCAGCGGGAACGGCCCCTCACCCTTTGGCATTGTGACATAGGCCGGGATTTCCAGACCATCGCGCGCTTTATACCGGATGTATCTTACATCGGCGAGCTGCTGCGGGTTCACCAGCGGGTTGCGGCTGCCAAGCTTTGCCAGCTTGCCGTCTTTCACCATCCAGTACGAACCAGGATCACGCGGTCCGCGGTTGGTGACGATCATCGTCTTGCCATCAGTTGACCGGCTGGAAATGCCGATGCTGTGCGCATACGGAATTTGCTGTTCGAGCGCCTCGTAAAGCGCTTTTTCATCCTCGTCGAACCAGTGACGCTCCATTTTGGCCCCCGGATAGCGCGCGGCCACCAGCTTATCATTGCCAGGAATGGAGTGAGTCTGAATGCCCATCACATCGGAATTTTCAGCCTGGAAGAGCTTCTCGCCAACCTGACCAGTGTTAAAGTCGAACGTATACAGTCCAGCCTTGTCATCACCGTCGCGATTATCGATCAAATAGCCGGTGTTAGGATCGCCATCCTTAAACCCAGCAATGCCGTGAATACCGCTCAACACTCGGTAAAGGTTGTCCTGATCGTCGAAATCCATTTCCTGGAATTTCGTCCAGGAACCATCCCCCGGCTTGCGATAAAATTCGCGCAGGATGTTGTCGTTTTCCAGCGTGCGCGTGTAGCGCGGATTGCCATCGCTGTCCCACAACAGAACCTGAGGAAACTTGCTGTTTCCTTTGAGAACAAGCGAGCGTGACGCGCGTTTGAGATTGAACTTGTAATATGCACGGGGCCGAAAAGCTGCAAAGGGATCAACGCCGGTCGGATCAGGGATTGAGTTGGCATCCGAAACAAGGATGTTGTCTGGATCATTTGGCAGTGTGCTGACCACACTGAATGTACCTTCAAGAGACCTGAATTTATTTTCTTCCAAGCTGTATGAGTAGCCAAGATAATCCCGAATATCAGCTTCTGGACGTTTTACTTGGCTCCGATTGACCTGCCAAGCCGTTCCAAAGATGTAATTGTTGCCGACCCACTGCGCATTTATGATTTCCATTGGCTTTGCGTTGAGACGGCGGATCGGTTTGCTCAAATCATCAGTCTTATAGATCTCCAGCAGATAGTCGCCTTCTCGGCTTTCGATCTTGTGAACCAGCACGTGCTTGCCATCGGGAGAGACTTGCACTGCATTTACGACGCTGCGCAGAGCCCAGACATCGACCGGAACGGAGGATTGTGCGTTTGTTTCGGAAGGTGCCGCAGCGATGCCAAGACCGAGCACAGAAACACCGGCCATTACGGCCGCTAAAGGGGCTTTGAAAAACTTCATGAATGTATCTTCCAGTTTGCAGAGAAATCAAAAGTTCAGGTGAGCCACCTAGCCTCCCGTCCAGCAACTCGAACTTCGCAGTAAATCAAAAAAAGGGCTTCCCGGCAAGTGCTGAGAAGCCCCAATTTTTGCTATCTTATGACACTTTTGATCAGAAACGATACAGCAGCGTGCCGAAGAACTCACGGCCATCAAAGTTGTAGGGGTTTCCGATCGGAACGTTGGAGATGCTGAACACTTCTGACGCATCGACCTGAGGCGGGTCGGTGTCAAAAATGTTGGTCACACCTGCAATCACGCGGAACGTACCGTTGTCCCAAGTTACAGAAGCGGTATGCTCGAACCACTCGTCAGCAAACCCAACGTCGCGACAGAACCGACCGTCACCCGGCACATTTGCTGAGCCGCCGCCAAGACAGGTATCGGAGAAGAAGCCCGGTGTTGGATTTCCGTCAGGACCGTTGCCGAACACATCTGAGAATTCATCAATACCGGCGGCATCCTGTTCGACTTCGCCGACATATCGGGTCTGCCACGTGAAGCGGAAATCGTCGTAATTAACCGTGAAGGTCGCCCGACCAGTCCAGCTTGGGAAGCCAAATTCGCCGTCGAGATCAACCCGGTTGATATTACCTTCATCATCGACTTCTTCGATCGAACGCTCAATCAGGTGGTTTGCCCGAAGCTCAAGCGCCAGATCGAACTGCTCACCGCCGACAGTAAGATCCTTACGGAATGTGGCGTTCATGTCGATGCCGCGAACCGCTTCTGAGTCGAAGTTGATGAAGCCTTGGAAAACGTCCGAGATAAGATCACGGCCAATGGTCGACACATCAATACGATCGCAGAACGGGCTGCGAACCCCGTCTTCCCTTGCAAAACAGTCATTTACAATAAACTGCACACCCGGCTCAACGATCGCATCGCGGATCTGAATATCGTAGTAGTTGAAGTTCAGAGCCACTTCAAAACCACTCGCAAAGCTCTCTTCGAATGCAAACCCAGTTGTGATCGACGTAGAAGTTTCGGGATCCAAATCAAGCGTACCGCCCGATTCAACTTCAACACCAGACGTCTGGAAGGTGTTTTGACCAAGATCATCAATGCCGACCGTCGTTGGATCACGGCCTTCGCGGATGCAGTTCTGCAAGATCTGCGGATCGCGAGTATCCAATGCCGCATTGTAAGAGGGCAAAGTCCCTGCTGGCGCACCAGGAGGAGCAACAAACGCAGCATCCGGAACAGCGCAGGGATCGAAGATATTCAAAAATCCAGTTTGGCTGGCCAAGAAGTTTTCGCGCAGATTTGGTGCGCGGAACGAGGTGCCGTAGGAGAATTTGAGAAGCAGTGGTGCCACCGGGCGCCAACCACCTTTGACCGCAAACGTGCCGTTTGTGCCGTAGAACTCCTGATCCGTTAGCCGACCTGACACGTTGACTGTCAGTTCTTCGACCAGTTGCTTACCAGCCACCAACGGAACATCGACTTCTGCGAACAGTTCGCGGATCCAAGCCGAACCAACAGCACCTGAGTCGCTCGAGCGTGCAAAGAACAGACCATTTGAATTTACGAAGTCTGCCTGTGAGTCGATCGAATCGTTGCGCCATTCACCGCCAAGCACGACACCGACTGGACCAGCTGGTAGATCAAACAAATCGCCAGTGACAAAACCACTCAGGAAGACCTGCTCGTAAACAGTATCAAACGTGCTCTCGCCAAAGACGTAATCTCGTTCAGCAGCGGTGGCAAAGTCACCAATCGGAGCGCCCAAAACGCTGCCATTGAAAAGGTCGACGGGGACACACCCAGCTAAAAGGTCTGGCGCGGCCAATCCGGGATTGGCCAGAGCATTGGCATCACAAGGCGTGATAGACAGCGGCGAGCCAGTACCGATTTGGATGTTCTGGTTGTAATCATCGGCAATTCCATCGCCTGTATTGTCGACAATCCCATCACCGTCAAAGTCAGCAGTCGGGTCAATCCCAAGCGCAAGCGCCAAGCGGTCTTCACGAATGCCGTTCACTGACAAATTACCGTCGGAGCGCGAGTAGACACCTGCAACCTCAAATGTCCAAGACGGCCCGATAAACGGCAAATCACCGCGAACACCCAGAACGCCGCGATACTGTTCTTGGATGACTTCGAAGTTGTTGCGGTCACCGCGGATTGCAGCGATCGGAAGTGTTGAAATGCTACCAGCACCCGGATTGAAAAGCCCGCCCAAAAGCGCGTTATCAGCAGCAAAACAGTCCGTTCCATTGGGGCTGTTTACATTGCAAGGGTTAAACGCGTTGTCGGCCGGAACGAACGGGAAGATTTGCGGAATGTTGCTGTTAGGGTTCGAAATCTCGGCGCGAGTGAATTGCGCTTCGAAAAACGGCGTAATGTTCGCCTCTCCCGGGAATGTATATTCACCGTAGGCAAAAATGTTGTACAAATCTTGTTGCGGCACAAACGTTTGATCAAGGTTGGCACCATTCAAGTTGACGTTTTGAAAATCAACGTCGCGGATACCATCGCCATCCGTATCAAGATCCTGACCAAAAGCATTGGTATTCTCGCCAAAGTTCAAGCCCGGAATGTTGGCAATGTTGCCTCCAGCTGGAAAGTAGACCGATCCAAGAAATGTGCCGGGGATGAAGATACGGCCGGAAATTCCACTAATGATAGAATCCCGCTCTGCCACGCTAATCCCGGGCGACCGGTTTTGAACAATCGCGTTATCGCGCAGACCAGTGTTGAAGATATTGCCATCTTGATCGATCTCGACATTGACGGTGTCATCAGCAAGGAAATCACGGTCAGCGAGAGTAATCTGGTCGCGGCGTGAATATTCGACACCAATGCCGAACACGGCCCTATCAGTGTTGAAACCCCAAGCACCGCTGACGGTGTAATCATCACCGCCGCCTTCTGGGTTGATGTTACCGGTAACCTGCAGCTCGAGACCGTCAAAGTCCTTGCGCAAAATGACGTTCGCAACACCGGCGACAGCATCAGAACCATACACCGACGAAGCACCATCAAGCAAAAGATCGAACCGGTCGACAAGACTTGCCGGAATAAGGTTGATTGATGGACTGGTTGGCGCACCACCAACACCACCTGGCGCCACACGGCGACCATTGACTAAGACAAGCGTACGGTCCGCACCCAAGCCGCGAAGGTTGATCGTTTGCGCGCCTGGGCCGTTATCGAGAACAAACCCAAGGAAAGTGGCATCAATCTGGGTGCCTGCAGCAGCTTCGGACCGTTGCAGAATTTGTGCGGGGTCAAAAGCACCGATGGCTTGCTGGTTTTCTGTACTCAGCACCTGCAGAGGCGAGATCGAGGAATATGTGTCACGCACAATCCGCGAACCGGTAACTGTGATCGATCCATCTGAAGCCGAAGAGCCGGCAGCATCTGTCGTGATATCGACCTGCTCTTCTTCCTCTTCTTCTTGGGCCTCAGGATCGGCGTCCTGCGCGTAAGCGGGCCCGGCGATGACAAATGCAATCGCCGATGCTGAGAAGGCGAGCGCCTTCATAGAATTGGTGTGAAACTTTTTCATGATTACTCCAGTTGCGACAACCGGAACTATAGCAACGCGCGCTGTCTTCTGTTTTCCATGCGTTTACCCGACGCACAACGAAAACAGCCCCTGACACCACGCAGCCAAGCCCCTGCGGTGCCGGATTTGTGCAATAGGGAACAATTGATGTCAAAGCGGCGCGTAACGATTCCGTAATTTTTACCCCCCTGTTGCGTTAATCCCACATTCACTCAAACAGCTTGGAAATTTTTCACCGGACAGGCTTTCCGCACGTAACAAAAAGAGCGGCCTGCGCGAAACAAACCACTCTTTGTATCATATCGGGTCTGGACGCCATCGTCCGCGATGTTGGCTGATGGCGTGCCGCAAATGCGAGAGAATCGGTTTTGCCCCGCTTACTTCGCGGTCATTTGCAATTCGCCATCGCCTTCATCAATCGCCAGCGTGGTGCCATCTGCCACTTTGCCTTCGAGCAGCATTTCAGCCAGCGGATCCTGCAAATATCGCTGCACCGCGCGCTTTAACGGACGCGCGCCATAGACAGGGTCATACCCCACCCGGCCAAGCCATCTGAGCGCCGCATCGGTCAGCTCCAGCGTGATCTTGCGATCATCCAGCAGCTTTTGCACACGCTTGACCTGGATCGCGACGATAGGCGCCATGTGCTCCATCGCGAGGCGGTGGAACAGGATGATCTCATCGAGCCGGTTGAGGAATTCGGGCCGGAAATGCCCGCGCACCACGTCCATCACGCTGTCCTCGACTTCCGCGACTTTGCCGTCATCGGGAAGGTTGGAGAGGAACTGGCTGCCCAGATTGGATGTGAGGATGATCAGTGTGTTCGAAAAATCGACCACTCTGCCCTGCCCATCAGTAAGACGACCATCATCAAGCACTTGGAGGAGCACGTTGAACACATCGGCGTGCGCTTTTTCCACCTCGTCAAACAGCACCACCTGATACGGACGGCGGCGCACGCTTTCGGTCAGCACGCCGCCCTCATCATAGCCGACATAGCCGGGAGGCGCACCGATCAGCCGGGCGACGGAGTGCTTCTCCATAAATTCCGACATATCGATGCGCACCATCGCGCTGTCATCATCGAACAGGAACCCGGCAAGCGCTTTGGTCAGTTCGGTTTTACCGACACCTGTTGGGCCGAGGAACAGGAAGCTGCCCAAGGGCCGCCCCGGATCCTGCAATCCAGCGCGCGCGCGGCGGACGGCCTTTGACACCGCTTCGATAGCAGCGCTTTGGCCGATGACGCGTTTGCCGAGGATGTTCTCCATATCGAGCAGTTTCTCGCGCTCGCCTTCCATCATCTTATCAACGGGAATGCCGGTCCAGCGCGAGACAACGCTGGCGATATCTTCTTCGGTCACTTCCTCGCGCAAAAGCGCATCATCATTCAGGCTCTCTGCTTCTTCGAGCTGCTTTTCGAGGCTGGGGATGGTGCCGTATGAAAGCTCGCCCGCTTTGGCGAGATCGCCATTCCGTTCGGCCTGCTCCAATTCCAGCCGCGCGGCATCAAGCTGCTCTTTGATCTTGCCTTCTGCGTCGATCTTGTCGCGTTCATTCTGCCAGCGCGTGGTGAGTTCGGAGGATTCCTGCTCAAGGTTCGCCAGTTCCTCACGCAATGTAGCGAGCCGATCCCGCGAGGCGCGGTCATCCTCTTTTTCAAGCGCGCTCTCTTCAATCTTCAGCTGGATGATCCGGCGATCAAGCTCGTCGATTTCTTCAGGCTTGCTCTCCACTTCCATCCGGATGCGGCTGGCTGCCTCGTCCATAAGGTCGATGGCTTTATCGGGCAGGAAACGGTTCTGGATATAACGGTCGGACAATTTTGCCGCCGCGACAATAGAGCTGTCGGTGATGCGAACGCCGTGATGCAATTCATATTTATCCTTGATCCCGCGCAGGATGCTAATCGTATCCTCAACCGAAGGCTCTTCGATATAGACCGGCTGGAACCGGCGCTGGAGCGCGGGGTCTTTCTCGACATATTTCTGATATTCATCGAGCGTGGTGGCCCCGATGCAATGCAGCTCTCCGCGGCTGAGTGCAGGTTTGAGCAGGTTTGAGGCATCCATCGAGCCTTCAGACGCCCCTGCCCCAATCAGCGTGTGCATCTCGTCGATGAAGAGAATAATCTGCCCATCGGCATTCTTCACCTCATCAAGGACGGATTTCAAACGCTCTTCAAATTCGCCGCGATATTTCGCGCCCGCAATCAGCGAGCCCATATCGAGCGACATGAGCGTGCGGCCTTTCAGACTGTCGGGCACATCACCATTGGCAATACGCAGCGCGAGACCTTCGGCAATGGCGGTTTTACCCGTGCCGGGTTCGCCGATCATCGCAGGATTGTTTTTGGTGCGCCGAGCAAGGATCTGGATCGCGCGGCGGATTTCTTCATCGCGCCCGATCACTGGATCAAGCTTACCATCGCGCGCGGCCTGCGTCAGATCGCGCGCGAATTTCTCCATTGCATCATAAGAGCTTTCGGCATTCGCGCTGTCAGCGGTGCGCCCGCCGCGCAGAGCCTCAATCGCTGCGTTCAAAGTTTGCGGCGTAATGCTGGCCGCTTTCATCGCCTCGCCAGCTGCGCCGGGAGCCATGGCGAGCGCTGTCAAAATGCGCTCCACCGCGACATAGCTGTCGCCTGCCTTATCGGCGAGCTGTTCAGCGCTGTCGAGCACGCGCACGGCATCATTATCAAGACCCGGCGTTTGCTGCGCGCCGCCGCCTGTCACCGCTGGGATTTTCGCAAGACCATCATCGACAGCACTGACGGCCAGCGCCGTTTCACCGCCCGCGCGCTGGATCAGGCCAGCGGCCATGCCTTCTTCATCCTCAAGCAGCGCTTTCAGCAAATGCAGCGGCGTGATGCGTTGATGGTTCATACGAATGGCGACCGTTTGCGCCGATTGCAGGAACCCTTTCGCGCGGTCGGTGAACTTTTCGAGATTCATGGATAGAGACCCCTCATGTGACTTTCCTGGCCTATATAGTGTTGCCCATTTGCAACACAAGGCCTTTCCTGATTCTTCTCTCGCGTGTATTTCATCAACCAAGCCGCAACCAAGCCGCAAGCATGCCGCAAGCATGCCGGTGTGTTACTCAACTAGGTGGGTGACGAAGGCCCGCTTGCCAAGGGGGCAATCCATCGGCACACCCCGGCGCATAAAAGGTTCAGGAGAGATTGATGCGAACATGGCTTGCACGCGGCGCGGCAGCGCTGGTGGTGATTGCGATTGGCGTGTTCGTCGCGCTGGCCACGTGGGAGCCGTTCTTTGCCGAGGAAGCCTCCTATTCACCCGAAAGCTGGACCGAATACCAAGCCGAGATCATCCGCGATGAATACGGCGTGCCGCATATTTACGGCAAGACCGATGCCGATGTCGCCTTTGGCGTAGCGATTGCCCATGCGGAGGATGATTTTTTCACTCTTCAGGATGTGATCGCGATGTCACGCGGGCGCTACGGAGCCATCGCTGGGCAGGATGGCGCAGAATTCGATTATGTCTACCACCTGCTCGATGCGCGCGGCACGGCGCAGCGCAAATATCAGGGCCTGCCCGGTGACACGCGCGCTTTGTTCGAAGCCTATGCGAGCGGGCTGAACCAATATGCTGAGGAGAACCCGCAAGAGCTGAAACTCGGCAATCTCTTTCCCGTGAACGGCGAGGATGTTGCCGCCGGATTTGTTCTGCGCCAACCGTTCTTCTTCGGCCTTGGCAATGTGATCGGTCCGCTGGTGGCAGGCGAACCACTCCAGCGCGAATTTGGCCCGGACATTCCGGGATTTCCGCGCGGTGATACCCCAAGAGAGGCCCCGTCGCCCGATCAGGCCAATGTGCTCCATCCACTGCCCATGGGCGAAGATGCCGCGCTGCTGGGTTCCAATGCCTGGGCAGTCACACCTGAACGATCCGGCGGGCCAACCACGCTTATCTCCAATTCGCACCAACCGCTTCGCGGCGGGGTCGCGTGGTATGAATTCAGCGTGGAAAGCGAAGAAGGCTGGCATTTCACCGGCGCCAATTTCCCCGGATCGCCTTTCCCATTCCTCGGCCACAATGAACATCTGGGCTGGACCAACACAGTCAACCGCCCCGACATGACTGATATCTACAAGCTCGAAGTCAGCGAAGCGGGCACGCGGTACAAGTTGGACGGCGAATGGCGCGATCTGGAGCGCAAGACCGTAACACTTCCAGTAAAGTTTGGCCCCGTTATTCTTCCCATCCGGCGCGAAGTGCTTCGCAGCGCCCATGGCCCCGTGATCCAGAACGATGATGGCTATTTCGCGGTCCGATATGGCGGAATAGACAATGTCGATCAGCTTGATGCCTATTACCGGATAAACAAGGCGAAAACGCTGGATGAATGGCAGGCGCAAATGGCGCGCATGGCGATCCCTTCGACCAATTTCATCTATGCCGACAAGGAAGGCAATATCGCCTATCTCTACAATGCCAGCATCCCTGACCGGCCCGAAGATGTAAAGGCCAATTGGCGCGGCATACTGGATGGCACCCGCTCTGATCTGATCTGGCAAGGCGCGGTGTCTTATGAAGAGATACCCAAGCTCATCAATCCGGCATCTGGCTGGATCTACAACGCCAACAATGAACCTTACACCGCAGCAGGCGAAGGCAGCGATTTGTTGCCCGAGGATTTCTCACCTGTTTTGGGAATCGAGCGCAAGCAGACCAACCGGTCACGCCGCGCCTATAAGCTGATGAGCGCTGTCACAGGCCCGCTGGACCGCGCGGCGCTCGAGCAGATCAAATACGACACTGCCTATGAACGCGAAGGCTATATTGCGCGGCTGTTTGATGAGTTGGAAGCGCTGTCCTTCCCGCCGCGTATGAAAGATGCAGGGCCAAGCGGTGGACAGGTGCAAAAGGCCCGGGATCTGCTGCTGAAGTGGGATTTTACCGCTGATGGAGAAGGCCGCGCTGATGCGCTGGCCTATCTGATGATCCGTGATTTCATGTCGTCAGAATATCAGAACCGCCAATGGCCTGATGTCGGCGAAAAACTGGGCGATGCAGCCGGTCATTTGATGGAGCATTTCGGCAGGCTCGACCCGCCATTGTCGGATCTTGTCCGCCTGCGCCAAGGGGACGTTGACCTGCCCTTGGACGGCGGATCAGACACTTTGCGCGCCGCCACCACCTGGGAGATTGACCCCGATGGCCGCGCCAGCCTCGTTCACGGCGACAGCTTTATCCAATGGGTCGAATGGCCCGCACCGGGCAGCGATGGCGGGCGGGTTTTCTCCCGCTCTATCCAGCCATTCGGCGCTGCCACCACCCGGCCCAAAAGCCCGCATTACACCGATCAGATGCAGCTGTTTGTCGATCACAAGCTTAAGCCTGTGTATTTCTGGCGCGATGATGTGCTGGCCGCGGCAAAGACGCGCAAAACCGTCACCAATGCACGCTGAACTTTGCGCAGCCCGCTTTTCATTCATCGACGTGACAGCGCCGTTTGTCGATGGCACACACCGCCCCCTTGACCCGGCGCGCGCGATGCGCTCGCACGGCATCAACCATTCCACCCGTCTCGCAGAACGGAGCCTAGACCACTCATGACTTTCCCATCAGCTTTTAAATCCGCTGGCAAAGCCGCCACCAGCCTGACCGCGCTCGCTGCCGCCATCGCATTGCCCGCTACGCCCGCTTTGGCTGACCACCACAGCGAAACGCCAGCTGAGGCGGCCAATGATGCGGCCACGGGCGACCTTGCGCAGCTGGTTCAGCAAGTCGCCATCCCCTTTGACCGGTTCGAGCTTGAAAATGGCCTCACCGTGATTGTGCACGAAGACCGCAAAGCACCAATCGTTGGCGTGGCCGTGTGGTATAATGTCGGCTCCAAGGACGAACCCGAAGGGCAGACCGGATTTGCCCATCTGTTTGAACACCTGATGTTCAATGGCTCTGAAAACGCGCCCAATGACTATTTCCAATACCTTCAGGAAATGGGCGCGACCGATTACAACGGCACCACCAATTTTGACCGAACCAATTATTTCCAAACCGTCCCCCGCCCCGCATTGGAGCGCGCGCTTTGGCTGGAAAGCGACCGGATGGGGTATCTGCTGGGCGCAGTCACGCAGGAAAAGCTCGATAACCAGCGCGGCGTTGTCCAGAACGAAAAACGCCAGGGCGATAACCGTCCCGGCGGGCTCGTCTTCTATGAAATCATCGACAAGCTGTATGGCGAAGGGCACCCTTACGGCCATTCAGTGATCGGTTCGATGGCTGATCTTGATGCGGCCAGCATGGATGATGTGCGCAATTGGTTCCGCGACAAATACGGCCCCAACAATGCAACTCTGGTGCTCGCAGGCGATGTGTCGGGCGAAGAAGCGCGTCCGCTCGTTGAAAAATGGTTCGGAGCCATCAAAAGCGGCCCTGTCAACACGCCAGCAGCGGCGACGATTGCGCCTCTGGCCGAGCCATCGCGCACGATCATGAAAGATCAGGTGGCGGCCACGCGGCTTACCAAATATTGGCCTGCCCCCGGCAGCAATGATCCCGATGCCTTCGCGCTGGATATGGGCGCGACCGTTTTGGGCGGACTGATTTCTAGCCGCCTTGATCAAGTGCTGGTGCGCGAAGAAGAACTCGCCGTCAGCGTCTTTGCTGGCCATGCCGATTTTCAGCGTGTTGGCTGGCTGTCGGTTGGCGCGGTTGTGAAACCGGGTGTTGATGTCGCTGTTCTCGAAGCGCGGCTGGATGAACTGATTGCCGATTACCTTGCCACAGGCCCGACGCGCGATGAATTGCAGCGGGCCGCGACCAGCCGTCTTTCGAGCACCATTCGCGGCCTTGAACAAGTCGGCGGTTTCGGCGGCAAAGCGGTGACTTTGGCGCGCGGCGAAGTGCTTTCGGATGATCCGGCCTATTACGCCAAGCAATTGAACGCCATCGCCGCGATGACACCAGACAAAGTGCGCACCGCTTTGAGCAAATGGATGGATCAACCCGCTTTCACTCTCGTGCTCGAAAAAGGGGAGCGCGGCGAATATGAAGAGGCCGCCAGCGTCGAAGCTGCAGCCGATGCGCCCGATGCCTCAGAGGCGGCAGACAGCACGCTGACCGTTTCGCTTGAGCGCCCCGCACCGCCGATTGACACGGTGCCCGCGCTCGATTTCCCTGATGTCGAACGCGCCACTTTGGCCAATGGGATGAAAGTCACCTATGCGCGCCGCGATGCGGTGCCTGCAACCTATGTCACTATGGAATTTGACGCGGGCAATGCAGCCGATCCTGCTGGCAAGACCGGGCTTGAAGACCTGACTTTGGCTCTGTTTGACGAGGGCACTTCCACTCTAACCTCGCAGCAGATCGCCGAAGAACGCGAGCGCCTCGGCGTCAGCATTTCAATTGGCGGTTCGTCTGACCGGTCCAGCTTCACGCTGTCAGCGCTGTCGGCAAAGCTTGCCCCATCGCTTGATCTTATGTCGGACATTGTCCGCAACCCAGCGTTTGATCCGCAAGAACTTGAGCGGGTGCGCACGCAGACCCTGACCGGGATCAAGCAGCAATTGCGCGATCCCGCCAGCATCGCGCAGCGCACCATCGCGCCAGAGATTTTCGGCGAAGGCACCGCCTATGGTTCAGTTGCCAGCCTTGAAACCGTTGGCGCGATCACGCGCGATGATCTGCTGGCGTTCAAACAGGCATGGATAAGACCCGATAATGGCGAAGTTTTCGTCATTTCCGACCAGCCGCTCGCCGCAATTGTCGATGCTCTCAACGCAGCATTTGGCGATTGGAGCGCCCCTGATGCGCCCAAGGGAGCCAAAAGCTTTACCGCGCAAGATAAAGCCGCTGGCGAGACAGGCCGCATCATTCTCGTCAATCGTCCTGATAGCCCGCAAAGCCGGATTGTCGGTGCGCAATTGACCAAGCTGAATGCAGGCGATCCTGGTTACGTCGATTTCACCAATGCCAACAATTCACTGGGCGGCACGTTTCTCGCGCGGCTCAATATGAACCTGCGGGAGACCAAGGGATGGAGTTACGGCGTGCGCGGCGGGCCGCAGGCGCGTGAAAACGCGGTAACCTATTCGATCCGCGGCGGAGTGCAGGCCGATAAGACGGGCGCTTCGATCGCCGAAATGATTCGCGAAACACAAGAATTCCTCACCACCAGCGGCGTAAGCGAGGAAGAACTCGCGCGCAATGTCGCGGCTGAAGTGGGCGAATTGCCGGGACGTTTCGAAACATCAGGCGCGGTTCTGGGCGCGCTGCGCAGCAACGCTCAATTTGGCCGCCCGGATGATTATTACGAGACGCTGGTTGCCAAATATCAGGCGCAAACCCGCGAAAGCCTGGATACAGCGGCGCGCGATGTGCTCGACACAGATGAATTTATCTGGGTCGTTGTGGGCGATGCAGAGCAAGTCAAACCGCAGCTTGAAACGCTTGGCATGCCGATTGAGGTGCGCGAATTGCCCGAAACGGAGTGAGGAAGCGCATCTGGCCGCAAAAAGCTGCTCATATGTGACGTTACGGCTTTGGCAGGGCACGCATTGGCCTTGCCGGAACGCCGCAATGCCGCCCGTGATTGTGGTTGATAGCAGGCCGCACACGTGCCAGAAACAAAGCTGAGTTTCACGGGCGGTATCGTCCGCATCGCTCGGCAAAACAAACTGCGGAAACGGGCCAATGCCCGCCGCTTACCCAAGGAGATAATCATGTCTGTTGCAGGAACGTACAACACCACCGTCAAAAGCCCGATGGGCGATCAAACCGGCACTCTCACCATTGTTGACAATGGCGATGGCACTGTCGGCGGCAAGATGGAAGGCGGCATGGGATCGATGGATATCGAAGAAGGCACCGTGGCTGGCGATACCGTCAAATGGAAAATGAACATGACTGTCCCGATGCCGATGACGCTCGATTGCGAAGCCACTGTCGATGGTGACACCATCACCGGCAATGTAAACGCAGGCGCATTTGGCGCAATGCCAGTGACCGGCACACGCGTCTAAGCTTCGCATTAAACGCATAAGAAAAGGCCGCCCGGTGCAATCCGGGCGGCCTTTTTGTTGTGCTGATTGCGCCTGATGCGCAGGCTTTGCCGGGCTATGAAAGGCCCTTGGGCGGCGCTTTCATAGCGAATTTCGCAGCATGTTCTTCATCCTTGCCGGCAGCAAGCAAAGCGGCTTGATCGACCCAATTGTCCCGGTCAATCCGGCCTTTGATTTTGAGGTACTGATCAACCTCGGCCACATCCGCCGCGCTCCACGCTGCGATCTGGTCAAACCGTTTGACCCCCAGCGAATGGCACAAATCATTCAGCTTTGGCCCGATCCCTTTGATCCGGGTGAGATCATCAGCCGCGCCAACAGCCGCTGCGATCTTGGGCTTGCCCTCTTCGGCCTGCACGGGCGCTGCGGCCATAACGGGCGCTGGCGCGGGTTCAGGAGCGGGTTCGGGCTTTGGCTCAACCGCAACCGGTTCCGGCTCAGGTGGCGGTGGTGGTGGTGGCGGTGGCGGTGGCGGTGGCGGCGCAGTGCGCACCGGCTCCGCTTCTGCCTCAGCGCCAGCCGAAAGCCGCGCCCAAATCCACCAGCCTGTTGCAAATCCGATGACCAAAGCGGCCAGCATACGCAGCGGGTTATCCATAAACAGTTCAATCATTTTCCAAACCCTCCCGCTTTCAATTCCGGCCCCAGATCAGCCATGCAAGGCCAACCCCGACTAAGAACATCGCGATCACAAGGATCCAGCTTTCAAAAAACAATCCCATACTATTCGCTCCCCCTTTTACTCGTCTGACGCGAGCGTAAATTCGATTCGACGATTGGCTTCGTTTGCGCCGTCACCTTCGACGAGAGGCTGGTCTGATCCATACCCTTTCGCCGTAATGCGCGCCTCGCCCACTCCGCGTTCAGCCAGAGCGGCGGCGACAGCATCGGCGCGCGCCTGGCTCAAGGTTTGGTTGATCTGCGCCGAACCTGTCGCATCGGTATGGCCGCCAACGGCAACGCTCATCCCTGTGCATGCGGTAAGCTTTTCAGCCAGACCATCCACGATCGCAAGCGAGCTGTCAGGCAAATAGGCGCTGCCCGAACGGAAATTGATCGTCTTTCCGTCCATGAAAGCATCAATATCGCCTTGGCAGTCTGCAACCTGCGCGGCGCTTGCACCGCTGACAGCATCAGCATCGCTTGCGGCAGAGGGTGTTTCATTTGCGCTTTTGTCGCCGCCCGCCAAGGCGGCGCCATCAGCCCAGCGCACTCCCGCCAGATTGGCATCGCTCGCCATGAGAGCTTTTTCGATTTTCGCCCGCTCAGCCGGGTCATCCACGCCGCGCAGCACCGCAACGCGCGCCAAAGGGTCGCGTTGCATTGCCATTTCAACGCCGTCAAAGCCGCCTGCCGTCAGCGCCGCTTTGGTATCGCTTTCAATCCCATCAATATAGCTTGCGCCCGATGCAGCGTGCGTGCCCCATGCAAGGCAGGTCGCCAGCGCCGCGCCAATCGCGAATTTCACTGTTCCATTCATGAGTTACTCCCCCGTGATCCGTACTTAGGCTCGCAAAGGATGTGGTAAACGGCAAGTAAATTCTTATGCCGTGCCGCAGGGCTGGCACCGCGCCCGGCAATGGCGGGGAAGCCTTGATCGCCTGCCCGCACCTTGCTTTTACTGCTTTGCCGGGCGGCCCCATATTCCCTTAAGTCCATTCTTTGATCGCTCAAAATTGTGCAAGTAACCCATTGAAAGCGATCAATCTCTTATGCTAGCCAATTCAGACCGGAGGGTATCCGGCCGATCGTAGAATCTGTTTGAAATTGAATTTGGGGCGGGAAATGAAAACGAAATTCGTGATTTTGTGCGCGGCTGCGCATGCATGCCTGGCGATGCCTGCGATGGCACAGGATAGCGCGGTAGACGCGGCAAAGGCCGCGGAAGAAGCTGCAGAAGCGGTGGCAGATGCAGCCGCAGACAAAATGATTGCTGATGCGGACGCGGCGGCCTCGGATGCCATTGCAGCGGCGGAAAAACCCGCCGTGTGCGAACTGCACATCTACCCCACCATCGAAGGGCAAGCGCAGAATATCGGTCTGTTCGGCCCCGGCCTCATCAACGAAGCCATCAACAAGGACAAGAACGTCTCGAACGCGGAATATATGCGCGAAGCGCTCAGCCCGCGTTTTCAGGTGGAGGCGTTCCAGTCCATTGATGTCGCTGATGCAGTCGGCATGCCAGAAGGCACTGAGGTGATCTATCAGGTGCCCATTGCAGACCGAGATATCACGACCAAAGTCAAAACCCGGCTCAGCGACAGCACGCATGAATGCTATGCCGAATTGATCGTCACGCAGAACCTTTATCAGAAAAAGATGATCTATGGCCGGTCGCTCAACAACCGGTTTATCTTCAAGGATTTCCGCGGCGGCGTTGAAAAGGCGCGGCTGATCAAAGGGCGCGGCGGCAATGGCCTGTCAAAATTCCCGCCCAAAACCGTAGAAGACCGTCCCGAAGCGGATGCGGATTTGCGGCAAGCTTTGCTGGCGAACTTCGAAGAATATGCCAAGCGTTTCAAGTAAGCGGCGAGCTATAGCCGCGCGCCTCGCGATCTGCGCGTTTGCGGCCAGCGGGGTTGCTGCCAGTTATATTCAGCCTGCTATCGCCCGGCCTGCGGCGGCGCAGGCTGAATACTTCATCGCTGAAAGTGACCGCACGGTTGAACCTGCACGGCCCGCAGCGATTATCCTTGCGCAGGAGGAGCTTGCGACCAGCATTGAACTGGGCCGTATCCTTGTAGGCGAAGGCGGCTTGCTTGGCGCTCTGACTGATCGCACACCCGAAACGCTCGCCCAAAACGCAGCGGTAAAGGCACACCGATTTGCAAAGCCTCTGCGCGGCGCGCTGGCCGGTTTTGATGCTGGCCCGCTTGCTTTGTCTGCCACCGATCAGGCGCTGGCCGAGGTGATCTGGTTCGCTGAGCCGCCGACGCAGGTTCTGTCGGGCACATCCATGGCGCTCACATCGGGCGATCCTGCCGCGATTGATGGCGACAGCACGGTCAGCATGACATTCGCCATGGGGTCATTCGATGAAGAGGCGAATGACACGGTTGGCGCGCTCACTTGGGATAAGGAACGCGAGCGGCTAGAGGCGCAATTTGCCGCCACCCATCCGCAGGCAAGCGAAATTGCGGTGCTCAGCTGGCGGTATCAATTGTCCGCAGACTTCACCAATATCCAGGTGATCGTGGATGTCGCCATCCGCAAACCCGGCACGGCTGCGCGGATATACAAGCAGCAATTGCTCAGCATCGTAAAGCTTCGCCGCCCCAGTTTTGTAGAGGAAGACAACGTGGCGATCTGGGCGGCCAATGATGGCGCTTTGGCTCGCACCGCGATTGAAATGGCGTTTGAGCGTGCAGGCGAAGTGCTGCCGTCGATCCTGTCGCTAACGGGCGCGCAATACGCTGCGGCGACCGACAAGAAAAGCGATGTGACTGCCACGGCAGCCGGCTTTCACGGGCCGCAATTGCTGCGCGATGAAAAGGGCGCTGTCTTCCATGCGCGCGACGGCGATCAGCGCCTGCGCGCCTTTGTCGCGGTGCAGACGATCCGCAATTGATCGCCTGCGGGGCGGATAGCGCGGGGTTAGCCCAGCTTATCTTTAAGCAATTGGTTCACAACGCCCGGGTTCGCTTTGCCTTGCATCGCTTTCATGGTCTGACCAACGAAAAAGCCGAACAGCTTGTCCTTGCCGCCTTTATATTGCTCAACCTTGTCGGCGTTGCTGGCCAGGATATCGTCAATCGCCGCCTCAATCGCGCCCGTGTCTGAGACCTGTTTCAGCCCCTCTGTGTCAGCAATTTCATCGGGTTCGCGGCCTGTCCTTAGAACCAGTTCAAAGATTTCCTTGGCCTGCTTGCCGCTGATTTCGCCTTTGTCCTGCATCGCGAGGATCGCTGCCTGACGCTCTGCCGTGGCGCGCGCGGGGTCGGTTTCTTCCGGGAAATTTTCGCGCGCCGATTTAATCACACCGGGAGCCACCGAAAGCGCCCAATTGGCAACCTGCGTTGCAACTTTGGTTTCCGGTTTGCCCATTGCAGCCGCGACCGTTCCCAGCAGCGTTTCAAACCGCGCAAAGGTTTCCACTTCGGCAGTCAGCTCGCGCGCGTTGTAAGGCGTGAGGCCCAGCTCCTGCTCATACCGCACCCGCTTGGCATCGGGCAGTTCGGGAAGGCTGGCGCGGCATTCGGCGAGGAAGTCATCTTCGAGCACCAGCGGCAACAGATCAGGATCGGGGAAATAGCGATAATCATGCGCGTCTTCCTTGGACCGCATGGTGCGCGTGGTGCCGGTCGCAACATCGAACAGGCGCGTTTCCTGGTCAACGCTGCCGCCGCTTTCAATCAGATCAACCTGCCGCGCGGCCTCATATTCGATCACCGCCATAACGAAGCGGACCGAGTTCACGTTCTTGGTTTCGGTGCGCGTGCCAAGCTCGCTGTCACCCACCTTGCGCACAGAGACGTTCACATCTGCGCGCATGGAGCCTTCCTCCATATTGCCATCGCAGCTGCCGACATAGCGCAGGATAGAGCGCAATTTGCGCACATAAGCGCCCGCTTCGGCTGGCGATGTCATATCGGGGCGCGAGACGATCTCCATCAAGGCAACGCCCGAGCGGTTGAGGTCGACATAGGACATGGTGGGATGCTGATCGTGCATCAGCTTGCCCGCATCTTGCTCCACATGGATACGCTCAATCCCGATCACTTTGTCTTCGGGGATACCGTGTTTTTCATCCGCCTCGATCAGCAATTGTCCTTCGCCCACAATCGGATGGTAAAGTTGGCTGATTTGGTAGCCTTGCGGCAAATCGGCATAGAAGTAGTTCTTGCGGTCAAAACGCGACCACGCATTGATCTCAGCCTCAATCGCCATACCGGTGCGCACGGCCTGACGGATGCATTCGCGGTTGGGCACGGGCAGCATTCCGGGCATGGCCGCATCGACCAGAGAAACCTGAGAATTGGGTTCTGCGCCAAAAGTGGTGGACGCGCCGGAGAACAATTTTGACCGGGTGGTGATCTGCGCATGCACTTCAAGGCCGATCACGACCTCCCATTCACCGGTTTGCCCTTGGATGCGGTATTCAGTCATTTTCTCTACTCTCACGTCATCCCAGCGAAAGCTGGGATCTGTTTCCACTGGCCCTGTACCTGCCGATACCGATCCCAGCTTTCGCTGGGATGACGGCTAAAGTTTTGTCTCATCCTCATCAGGCAGCTGTTCACCCGTCTCGCTGTCAAAGCGCGCTTCGCCAGCGTCGATCGTTTTGGAAAGATACATCGCAAACCCCGCCAAAAGGACGAAGCACACCATGAATATGGTCGCGTAGATGATCTCTCCGGTCATCGGCTTACCGAATGCCCTCTCCGTTCGCCCTGAGCTTGTCGAAGGGCCGTCCTTCTTTTGCACACAGGGCGCCCAAAAAGAGCGGTGCTTCGACAAGCTCAGCACGAACGGAATTGTGTGTGTCACCACCACTTCTCCGGCGCCGCTTCAAACCCCGCGCGCTGCTGGATCGCCAAGCTAGCATCCAGCACACCCTGCTCATCAAAAGCCTTGCCCACCAGTTGCAAGCCCAACGGCAAACCATCGGGGTTCACGCCAGCAGGCACGCTCATCGCAGGAAGGCCGGCCAAGGACGCAGGCACCGCAAACACATCGTTCAGATACATCGTCAGCGGGTCATCATTGAGACTGCCCAGCGGGAACGAAGCTGTCGGCGTTGTCGGGGCAAGGATCAAGTCGCAATCCTCCCATGCCCGGTCAAAATCGCGAGCCACCAATGCGCGCACCTTTTGCGCCTGCGTGTAATAGGCATCGTAAAAGCCAGCCGACAGCACATAGGTGCCGATCAGAATGCGGCGTTTTACCTCATCACCAAAACCGGCGGCGCGCGTTGCGGCGTACATGTCCTGCAGGCCAGCACCCTCTGGCAGATCGCGCAGACCATACCGCACCCCGTCATAGCGGGCGAGGTTGGATGACGCCTCGGCAGGGGCGATGATATAGTAAGCGGGCAGCGCGTATTTGGTGTGCGGCAGCGAGATATCGACAATCGTCGCGCCTGCATCTTCCAGCATCGCCTTGCCCTGTTCCCAGCTTTCCAGAATGGCGGCATCGGTGCCGTCCATCCGGTATTCCTTGGGAATGCCAATGCGCTTGCCTTTAAGGTCCGCTGACAAGGCAGCTTCCCAATCGGGCACCGCGATATCAAGCGAGGTCGCATCCTTGGGATCGTGCCCGGCCATTGCGCCCAGCATAATCGCGCAATCCTCCACCGAACGCGCCATCGGCCCTGCCTGATCGAGCGAGGACGCAAACGCCACCACGCCCCAACGCGAACAGCGCCCGTAAGTCGGCTTGATCCCGCAAATTCCGGCAAAGGCAGCGGGCTGGCGGATCGAACCGCCTGTATCCGTGCCCGTGGCCGCAGGTGCAATGCGCGCAGAAACCGCGCTCGAAGAACCGCCCGAAGACCCGCCGGGCGACATCGCCGCATTCGAACCCTCCTTGCGCCAAGGCGAGTTCACATTGCCGAAATAGCTCGTCTCGTTCGAGGAACCCATGGCGAACTGGTCCAGGTTCAGCTTGCCCAGCATCCCAGCGCCCGCATCCCACAGATTTTGCGAGACGGTGCTTTCATATTGCGGGGTGAACCCTTCAAGGATGTGGCTGGCCGCGGTGGTTTGCACGCCGGTGGTGGCGAACAGGTCTTTCATGCCAATCGGCACGCCGCCCATTGCGCCCAATGCCTCGCCTTTGGCGCGTTTGGCATCGACCGCATCCGCGCTGGCAAGCGCGTGATCCGGGGTCGCGACGATGAAGGCGTTCAAAGCGCTGGCCGCTTCGACCGCCGCATTGAAGCTTTCAGCAACCTCGCGCGCGGTGAAATCGCCGCCGGCCACTCCATCGCGGATATCTTTTACACCGAGTTCAGTTAGGTCAGTCATACATCCAAAACCGTTCGTGCTGAGCTTGTCGAAGCACCGCTCTTTTTTCTGAGCGCAGCACATGAAGTTAAGTACGGCCCTTCGACAAGCTCAGGGCAAACGGGAAACTGGTTAGTCTATTCAATCACCTTGGGCACGCCGTAAAATCCGTGTTCAGCCGCAGGCGCATTGACGAGCACGTCGTCGCGCCGCCCGCCGCCGGTTTTCGGATCAGCATCCACCACATCATCGCGCAAAGTCAGCTTGTCAGCGATCACGGCCGCCATCGGCTCAACTTCGCTCACGTCAACTTCGCCCAATTGTTCGACCCAATTGAGAATATTGTTCAATTCCGGCACCATCCGTTCAAGCTCGGTATCATCCATAGTGATCCGCGCGAGCTTGGCGATTTTGGCGACGTCTTTCTTGTCTACCGACACAATTGCGCCTTTCGATAGGAAGTTACGGTCTAAGTAAGGCCGGTTTACGGACCCGGTGAACGCACAGCAGGACCAGCAGGCGGCGGCCCCTGCGGTGCACCTTGCGGCGGGGGACCACCCTGCGGGCCGCCTTGCGGGCCTCCTTGTGGACCTCCGGGGCCGCCCAAACCTTCGGGGTTCTGCGCCTGAATGGCCTGCTGCATAATGCTGATGCGGCTTTGCAATTGTTCTTCATTGAAGAAATCAACCACTTCAACATCGAAAATCAGATCGGCATTGGCAGGGATGTCGCTTCCCGGAGGGGGCGATGCGCCATAGGCCATGCTGGCGGGGATGAAGAGCTTGTATTTGCCGCCCTTTTGCATCTGCAGGAGACCTTCGAAAAAGCCATCCACCACTGCGCCTTTGCGAATTTCGAACGCGGTGCCTTCGGGGAAAATGCCGGGGATCGGCAATTGCTCAGGCTTCCATTTGTCAAATTCTTCGCCCGTATCGGCCAAAGTGCCGGTGTATTTCACAAAAGCCAGATCACCTTCTTCGATCAGGTCGCCCTCGCCCTCAACCAGCGTTTCCACTTTAAGCGTCTTGGGAACCGCTGCCCACGCGACTGCACCGCCGATCAGCACCGCCAGAAGCACGCCAAGCCACAATTTGGTGAGCGATCCGCTGGCAATGGGCTGGATCGGAACGCGGGTAACTTCTGCCATTATACAATCCTGGTGAGGGGTGATGCCTGGTGAGGGGTGATGCGCCATAACAAAAGGGCGCGGAATGATACCGCGCCCTAATGGCTTATCCTAAAGGAGCGTTCAAGCGGATTCCCGCCCAAACCGAGGCATTATTTGATGCCGTCGCGCTCCATCCGCTTACGCTCAAGCTTGCGTGCGCGGCGCACGGCAGCAGCTTTTTCACGAGCGCGCTTTTCGCTGGGCTTTTCATAGTGACGACGCAATTTCATCTCGCGATAGACGCCTTCACGCTGAAGTTTCTTCTTCAGAGCGCGCAGGGCTTGATCGACATTGTTATCGCGAACCATGATTTGCATAAACGGACACTACCTTACTTTTCAAAAGCGAAAGAGGCCCCAAATTGCGAGGCATCACGCATGAGATTGACGCTAAAAAAGCCGCGAATCCCCGCAGGGTCGCGCTTCGAATGGTGCCCCATTAAGGGACTTGGGGCGATTTGGCAAGGAGCAGCGCCAATCAATTGCCGCGCGCGCTGTATTCCTTGCTCTAGGCAGGGCGAGTGCGCCTCGCTAAAGGCGCAAGGATGAGCGTCGCTATCCAATCTCCACTTATCGCATCGGCCTATGTCGCCATGGGCGGCGCTGCAGGCGCAGTTGCGCGCTATCTTCTGGGCGGCGCTATTGCCCGCTGGACGGGGCCGGAGGCCGGCTTTCCCTGGGCAACCCTGTGCATGAATGTGCTGGGCAGTCTGGCAATGGGAGTGCTGATTGGCTGGCTCGCGCGCTTTGGCGAAAGCGCTGAGAATGTGCGCCTTGCTGTGGGCGTGGGTCTGCTGGGCGGGTTCACCACTTTTAGCGCCTTCAGCCTCGAAATTGTGGTTTTGCTGCAACGCGGAGCCTTTGGACCGGCGGCGGCTTATACTGCGGTATCGGTGCTTGGCGGCATCGCGGCCTTGATGCTGGGCTTTGCCCTTATGGGAGAAGCTCCATGACTGATAAACAATCAGACAAAGTGCGCCAGTTCACCGTTTCCGGCGATGATGAGGGCATTCGGCTTGATCGCTGGTTCAAACGCAACCTGCCGCAGATCGGTTTTGCCACCATATCGCGCTGGGCGCGCACGGGTCAGGTGCGCCTCGATGGCAAACGCGCAAAGCCCGAAGATCGCCTTGCTGCAGGCCAGGTTTTGCGGGTGCCCCCCGGCGGAGAAGCCAAGCCCGGCGGCAAGGCCCCGCGCAAACCGCGCGAGCTTTCCGCTGACGATATCGCCCAGGCGCGCGCCATGGTGATCCGCGAAACGCCATCCGCGATTGTGCTGAACAAGCCCCCCGGCCTTGCCACCCAAGGCGGCAGCAAACAAACCCGGCATGTCGACGGGCTGCTCGATGCTTTTGTCGAAGACGAAGACACACCCCGCCCCCGCCTCGTTCACCGGTTGGACAAAGACACATCGGGCGTGCTGCTGATTGCCAAAACCCCCGGCAGCGCGGCGAGCTATTCCAAACGCTTTGCCGGACGCAGCGCGCGCAAAGTGTATTGGGCGCTGGTCGTGGGGCGGCCTGAGGTAAAGGAAGGCACAATCGATGCTCCGCTGGCCAAACAGCCGGGCACGGGCGGCGAAAAAATGCATGTCGATGAAGAAGACGGCGCGCCAGCCAAGACCCGTTACCGAATTGTGGACCGCGCCTCTGACCGCGCGAGCTGGGTTGAGCTTGAACCGCTGACCGGGCGCACGCACCAATTGCGCGTGCATATGGCTGCCATCGGCCATCCGATTGTGGGCGACGGGAAATATGGCGGCCCAGATGCGTTCCTGACAGGCGCGATCAGCCGCAAAATGCACTTGCATGCGCGCCGCCTGATTATTGGGACACCCGAACGCAAAACCGGCAGCGAAACGGGCGGCGGCAAGCTGGATGTGACCGCAGACCTGCCCGAACATTTCGCCGCCTCGATGGAGGCTTTGGGCTTTGACCCTGCTGACAGCGATGCCTCACCCGTGCGCGATGAAGCGCCTGAACGCACGCCTGCGCAAAAGAAACAGGCCGCGCGCCAATATGCCAAGCAATATCGCAAAGACCGCCGAGGCGAGCGCCGCACCCGCGCGACGTCCGCCGGGTCAGCGAGGAAGAAAGCCAAGGCCAAAGCCAAGCCCAAGGGTCGCGGCAAATGACCCGCCTTGCCATTTTTGATTGCGATGGGACGCTGGTGGATGGGCAGGCGGATGTGTGCTTTTCGATGGATGCGGCATTTAAAAAGGCTGGCCTGCCCGCGCCCGATGCCAATGCCGTGCGCCGTCTGGTGGGGCTGAGCCTGCCTGTCGCGGTGCGCGAACTTGCACCGGGCGCAGATGATCAAAAACTGCGCGATGTTGTCACCCATTTCAAAACGATCTTCCGCGCCCGCCGCGAAGAAGGGCTCCTTGATGAGCCGCTTTATGATGGCATTGCAGACCTGCTCCATGCTTTAAAATCCGCCGGATGGAACCTTGCGGTGGCGACCGGCAAATCGGACCGGGGCCTTGCCGCGTGCCTTGCAACCCACGGCATCGCCGAACTGTTTACGTCGCTGCAAACCGCGGATCGTCACCCTTCCAAACCCCATCCCGCCATGATCGAAGCGGCTTTGTTCGAAGCCGGCGCGCAGCCGGGCCAAGCGGTGATGATTGGCGACACCAGTTTCGATATGGAAGCCGCGCGCGCTGCCAATGTGCCTGCCATCGGGGTCGCATGGGGCTATCACGCGCCAGCTGAATTGAGCGAATTTGGTGCGGAGCAGATTGCACGCAATGTAAGCGAATTGGGCGAAATGCTGCTGGGGGCCAAAGCATGAGCGCGCCTGATCCTGTGATACGGGAGGCCGATGAGAAGCGCGCCGACGAAAAGCGTGCAGGCCAGCGATTTGCGTTGATGAACGCGCTGCGGTTTGGTTCGCTTATCGCTGTCATGGCGGGCATTGCCGGGGCGCAAAACGCGATCCCGCTGCCCTATGCCCTTTCCGTCATTCTCGCCTTGGTAGGCGTTGCCGGGTTCTTCTTTGGCCCGCCGCTTTTGGCCCGGCGGTTTAAGGCGGCGGATGCGCTGCGCAGACCATGAAACGGTTTTACACAAACGTTGATGTCGCGCAGGCTGAGAGCGGCTGGCAGGTGCAGCTTGACGGGCGCGGGATCAAAACCGTCAAAGGCAGCGCGCAGATCGTGCCGACCCGCAGGCTTGCGGGCAAACTGGCGAGCGAATGGGAAAGCCAGGGCGAAAAACTGGACCCTGCCACCTTTCCAATGCGCGATATGGCCGATTACGCAATTGACGTGGTGGCGCATTCCATTGCCGATATCGCCGCCAAAACGGCCCGCTATGGCGACACCGACACGCTGCTTTACCGCGCGGACCCGGATGAAGCGCTTTACAGCCGCCAGATGGAGCTGTGGGAGCCGATTGTCACCGCATTCGAGAAACGCGAGCAGATCACTCTCACCCGGATCAGCGGGGTTGTGCACAAACCGCAGAGCGATGCCGCTTTGACGCATCTGCGTGGGCGTTTGGAGGGGCAGACCCCATTTGCGCTTGCCGGGATTGAGGCGATGGCGAGCCTTAGTGCATCCTTGATCTGCGCGCTGAGCGCGGCTGATGGCGCTTTAGACCCAGGCGATCTGTGGCAAGCGGCAAGCCTCGAAGAAGAATGGCAGGCGGATCTGTGGGGCCGCGATGAGGAAGCGGAAGAACGCCGCGAAAAACGCGCACGCGATTTTTTAACCGCGCATGGTTTTGTGGAGGCCTCGAAAGGGTGAAACTGCCCTGTTTTCAGACGCGCTTTAAGGCGTAGCCGCAATCCACTCTGCCACATCGCCCGCGACCGTGTTGGCCGTGCGGTTCAGCGCATCGCCAACCGCTCCCGGCTCTGGCAGGATATTCTCCTCGCGCGCTTCGAACCTTTGCGCAACCACTTCGCCATCGGGTTTTGAGATCACCGCATCAAACTGCACGATCACCGTAGAGCTCTGCGCATCATAGCCCATTTCGCGCAAAGTCCCGCGCACAATGCGGCCCGCCAAAAGCGGCGTGTCATCGGTATCGAGCACCAGCGCGCCGGTTTTGGCGCGCAAAGTTTCGCCCAGCAATCGCCGGAACAACCGCGCAGGTCGTTCGACCCAGGTGGCGCCTTGTAGATAAGCGATTTCGGTGTCGGTCACCGCAACCGGCACGCGCAGTACGTCCAATTTTGCAGGCGTTTCGGGCACCAGCACAGCCAGCGATCCGATATTGGCTTCCCCGCCAGCGCGAGCAGCCACACCGATGGGAGCAGTATCATCAGCACGCAATGTCAAAAGGCTGGTGGGCGGTTCTGCGCTGCCCCCCACGCCGACGCTGACACAGCCTGCCAGCATAAGCGCTATCAAACCCGCAGCGCCTGCGCGCGCACCCTTCCAAGCATCCATCATCTAGCGGTCCTTTTCCGGGTCGTAATCGGGCGGGTCGTAATCGGGCAATGTCTGGCCGCCCACGAGCGAGCCGATGCCTTGGCTTTCAAGCCGTTCGGTGATCGTTCGCAAACTGCGCGATGTCGTGCGCAAATCCTGCAAGGTCGCCTCTGCCGCTGGCAAAGTTGTCTCTCGCAATGCGCGCGCAGCTGGCCGCGTGTCTTCCAAAGTCGCCGCAAGCGATGCAGCAGCCTGATTGGCCGAAGCAAGCGTACCGCGCAGTTCTGCGGACAGGGCTGATCCTTCTTCGTTGAGCAATTTATCGGTTGTGAGCGTGACTTTCTCAAAAGCATCAAGCGCTTCGCCCGATTCCTTCAAAGCAATTTCAAGTTCGGCAAAAGTGCCTTCCAATCGCGGGGCAGCCTCTGCAAGTTCCTTAGTCAAGGTATTGGAATTCTTCAAAATTCCCGCCAGCTCTTCCTGATTTTCAGGACCGAGGATGACATTCAATTGTTCGGTCAAAGTCGCCAGCCGTTCGAGCAGCAAAGGCGCGTTTGCGACAATCTCACCAAATCCGCCGCGTCCGGCAGGGATTAACGGGCGGCCTTCGGGGCATGCGGTTGTCTCGCATGAAATTGCAGGCGCATCCTTGCGCGCGCCATCCAGCAAAATGGTCGATACGCCGGTAAAGCTCGCCTGAATGGTGGCAGTGGTGCCCACCAGAATGGGCACATCGTTTTTAACCTTCACCCGCACGCGCACGAATTCAGGATTGTCCTGCGACAAGGCGATTTCCGCCACTTGCCCCACGGGAACGCCAGCAAAGGCCACTTGCGATCCATTGGCAAGTCCCGAAACGCTTTGCGCGAACAGGATATCGTATTCGCGTTGATCGCCCTGACCCAGCCGAGCAATCCACACGATAAACGCCGCCAGCGCCGCCAGCAGAACCAGCGTCACAACGCCAACCCAAAGGTGATTTGCCCGCGTTTCCATCTAGCCTCCTATGAACGGGGTAACCCGCGTCTGTCCATGGCCTGCTTGGTGTAAGCCACCATCTATCACGCATCTTCCCCGCGATCATGCGTCGCCAGCGCAGCGCGCCCGCGCGGACCGTTGAAGTAATCCTCAATCCAGGGATGGCGCGTGGCAATCAATTCAGGAATGGTGCCCACCGCAATCACACGTTTGTCCGCCAGCACCGCCACCCGGTCACAAATTTCATACAGCGTATCAAGGTCGTGCGTGATGAGAAACACGGTGAGGCCCAGCGTCTCTTTCAGTTCACGCGTTTGCCGGTCAAATGCGGCAGCGCCAATCGGGTCCAGCCCGGCGGTAGGTTCATCCAGAAACAGCAATTCCGGATCCAGCGCCAGCGCCCGCGCAAGCCCGGCGCGTTTCTTCATCCCGCCTGACAGCTCGGATGGATATTTGGCGATCGCTTCTTCGGGAAGGCCGGATAACAGCACTTTGTAGCGCGCAATCTCGCGCCGCAATGTGTCGCTGATTTCGGGATAAAACTGGCGCAAAGGCACTTCGACATTTTCGCCCACGGTCAGTGTTGAGAACAGCGCGCCGCCCTGAAACAACACGCCCCAGCGCCGCCGCACACCGATCTTCTTGTCCAGATCAACCGCTGTGATGGTGCGGCCAAACACATCAATCCGCCCCTCAGTTGGTCGTTGCAGCCCGATAATAGAGCGCATCAGCACCGATTTGCCCGTGCCCGATCCGCCGACTACGCCCAGAATTTCGCCCCGGCGCACCTCCAGATCAAGCCCTTCGTGAACGGCAAAATCGCCAAAGCGATTGACCAGCCCTTCGACGACAATCGGCGGCTCATCACAGAAACGTTCATGCGCGTTGGCGGGATCATCATGCATGGCTCAACCCCATCCGATCTCGGTGAAGAACACCGCGAAAAAGGCATCAAGCACAATGACGGCAAAGATGGCCGAGACGACCGCATAAGTGGTTCGCCTGCCCACTTCTTCCGAATTCCCTTTGACCTGCATGCCGTGATAACAGCCCGCCAGCCCCACGATCAGGCCGAAAACGGGCGCTTTGATAAGGCCAACCCACACATCGTGCGCAGGGACAACTTCCTGTATCCGTTCAAGAAAAGTGAAAAACGGAATGCCAAGCGCAAACTGGCCGATCACCGCCCCGCCCAAAATGCCGACGATAGAGGCATAAAAGCCCAGCAGCACCATCATCAAGGTGCAAGCGAGAATGCGCGGGATCACCAGCCGTTCAATCGGCGAGATACCGATAGTGCGCATCGCGTCCACTTCTTCGGTCAGGCGCATGGTGCCGATCTGCGCAGCAAAGGCGCTGCCAGAACGGCCGGCGACCATGATCGCGGTCATCAAAACGCCCAACTCGCGCAAGGTGATGCGGCCAACGAGGTTCACCGTCAGCGTTTCTGCGCCAAATTGCGACAATTGCACCGCGCCTTGCTGCGCGATGACGATGCCGATCAAAAAGCTCATCAGGCCGATAATGGGCAGCGCCGCGACCCCCACCAGCTCCATCTGGCGCACCAGTGGCCGCAAAGGAAAGCGTGAAGGGCGTGCGATCAGCGCGCCAAACCCGGCAACAATCGCACCGAGAAATCCAATAACACCCAGAAAGCCGGACCGGGCCGCATACAGCTTTTCGCCCAGCGACAGCGGCACCCGTTCCCATACGGGCACACGCTCGGGGCGAATATCGGCATTGCTCGATGCGCCCTCTACCGCGTCGAGCAGCCGCTGTGCCTGCGGGCTGGCGCCGGTGATTTGCGCCTGATGCAGCGCAGCAAGCCGGCATGTCAGCCACGCGCCAACCGTGTCAATTTCGTGGACATTGCCAAGGTCGATGGTGCTGATCGGTTGATCGATCCGGTTCAGCTCACCCTCAAGCTCGCCCACGCTGGACACCAGCAAAGCGCCGTGCATGCCAAGCTGCGCTGCCCCTGCCCCATCATCGGTGATGTCAAAATGCGCGGTCGCGTCCATCGCCGCCAGCTATGCGGTTAATCGCGCACATTCTCAAGAGAAAGCGCCCGTTAGAATGTTGAGATGTTGCTTCATTCCCCTTGGCGAGGCATGGGGGAGTCGAATTGCGTGCGGTCAGGCTATCCGGCCTGATCGGATGCCGGGCCACCCGCTCCCTCCACCCTTCCACCCGGATTTTCACACCGGAGTATGATCCGGGTGGAAGGGTGGAGGGAGCGGGTGGCCCGGCCCGCGAGCGTTAGCGAGCCCAATAAAGATGACACTACCCACCACTTTCAATCCCGCCGACATAGAAGCGCGCTGGTATGCCCATTGGGAGGAAACCGGGGGTTTCGCCCTGAACGCCCCAATGCGCAGCCCTTCACCATTGTGAACCCGCCGCCCAATGTGACCGGCAGCCTGCATATCGGCCACGCGCTCGACAACACATTGCAGGATATTGTCATCCGCTATGAACGCATGCGCGGCAAGGATGCGCTTTGGGTCGTGGGCACCGATCATGCCGGCATCGCGACGCAGATGGTGGTCGAACGCCAGATGGAGCAGCGCCAGGACAAGCGCACCAATTACAGCCGCGAAGATTTCGTCGATAAAGTGTGGGAATGGAAAGCGGAAAGCGGAGGCACGATCACGACGCAGCTGCGCCGTTTGGGCTGTTCAATGGACTGGTCGCGAGAGCAGTTCACCATGGACGAGCACTTTACCAAAGCGGTGCTCAAGACCTTCGTCGACCTCTACAATGACGGCCTGATTTACCGCGACAAGCGGCTCGTCAATTGGGATCCGAAGCTGAAGACGGCGATTTCGGATCTGGAAGTTGAGCAGCAGACCATTCCGGGCCATTTCTGGCATTTCAAATACCCGCTTGCTGACGGCGTAACGCTTACCGATGGCCGCGATTACATCGAGGTTGCGACCACTCGGCCTGAGACGATGCTGGCTGATATGGCGGTCGCGGTGCATCCCACGGATGAGCGCTATTCCAGCGTTGTGGGAAAGCATGTGGTGCTGCCCATCACGGGCCGCCGCATCCCCATAGTGGCTGACGAACACGCCGATCCAGAGCTGGGTTCAGGCGCGGTGAAGATCACGCCGGGGCATGATTTCAACGATTTCGAAGTGGGCAAGCGCGCCGGAATGCAGGCTGGCGAAATGCTCAACATGCTCGATGGTGAGGGTAATGTGTGCCAGACCGCCGATGGCTTGGTACCGCAAGAGTTTATCGGCCTCCACCGCTTCCGCCGCGACAAAGTGGACGGTGCGCGCGAGGCTGTGGTTGAGCGGCTGAAAGCGGACGGCTTCCTGATCCCGCACACTTCTAAAAACAAGAAAGGCGAGGAGGTCATCTCCGACGCCGAGCCGCGCCAGATCGCAACGCCCTTCGGTGATCGCGGCGGCGTGGTGATTGAGCCGTGGCTGACCGATCAATGGTATGTCGATGCGGAAAAACTGGCCACAAAACCAATCCAAGATGTGCGCGATGGCACGATCGAGATTGTGCCCAAGAGCTGGGAGAAGACCTTTTTCAACTGGATGGAGAATATCCAGCCTTGGTGCGTCTCGCGCCAGCTGTGGTGGGGACACCGGATCCCGGCTTGGTTTGACGCAGACGGCAATGTGTTTGTCGCTGAGAGCGAAGAAGAAGCGCAAGCCAAGGCAGGCGCAGACGTTGCTCTGACACGTGATAATGACGTTCTCGACACATGGTTCTCATCCGCTCTGTGGCCTTTCGCTACGCTCGGCTGGCCTGAGAACAATCAACCGCTGCTCGAAAAACACTTCCCCAACAACCTGCTCATCTCCGGCTTTGATATCCTGTTCTTCTGGGATGCGCGGATGATGATGATGGGGCAGTATAATATGGGGCAGGCGCCCTGGCCCAAGCTGTATTTGCACGGCCTTGTCCGCGCGGCAGACGGCGCGAAAATGTCGAAATCCAAGGGCAATGTTGTCGATCCGCTCGGCCTGATTGATCAATATGGCGCGGATGCGTTGCGGTTCTTTATGGCGGCGATGGAAAGCCAGGGCCGCGATATCAAGATGGACGAACGCCGCGTCGAAGGATACCGCAATTTCGCGACAAAGCTCTGGAATGCAACGCGGTTCTGCCAGTCGAACGACATCGGCAAATCCGCCACGATCAAGGCTCCGAAAGCGCGCCTTGCCGCCAACCAATGGATCATTGGCGAAGTGCAGGCCGTGTGTTCAGAGATCGAAGCTGCGATGGAAGACTTGCGCTTTGATGCGGCGGCCAACGCGATTTACCAGTTCACATGGTCCAAGTTTTGCGACTGGTATCTGGAGCTGATCAAGCCCGTGTTTGCAGAAGGCGCAGACCCTGACGCCATGCCCGCCAAGGAAACCCGCGAAGTCGCCGGGTGGGCACTCGACCAGATCCTAGTCATGCTGCACCCGTTCATGCCCTTCATCACAGAAGAGCTGTGGCACGCACAAGGGACACGCCAATACGATCTGATCGTTGCAAGCTGGCCCAATCCGCGCGCTGAAGTGTCCAAATCGGCCACCGATGCGATTGACTGGGTGATCGATCTCACCACCAATGTCCGCAGCGCGAAGAACGAGCTTGGCATCCCGCCGGGCGCAAAACTGCCCGCTTTCGTGCCTGCGCCATCAGACCTTGCAACCAGCACAATCGAACGATCCAGCGCGGCGATTGAGCGGCTTGCGCGGCTCACGCCAGTCACTGTGGGCGAAGCGCCCGATGGGGCCGCGATGCAAGTGACCGCCATGAACGATGCGTTCGTCATCCCCTTGGAAGGCATCATAGATGTGGGCGCGGAAAAAGCGCGGCTCGAAAAAGCGCTGGCAGCGAGCGAGAAGGAAGCCAAATCCATCGAGGGCCGCCTTGCCAATGCCAATTTCGTCGAACGCGCCAAACCCGAAGCGGTAGAGAAAGCGCGCGAGGATTACGCGCACCATTCGGGCGAAGTAGAGCGGCTGACGGCAGCGCTTGAGCGGTTGGGATAGAGGGCGCGGCCTACAAACGGCATGGGTCCGCTCCTATTTAGCCGCCATGCTCGCTTGGCTTATCCTTTGCATTCCGCCGCTCATCGGTGCGTTTCTGACACATCGTTGGTTTGCAAAACAACGCAGGCGCAAAGCGATCCTGGCGACCCCGCTCACTGATGCGCAGCGTGCAGTGGTAGAGCGGCTGGTGCCGCTTGTGCGATCACTACCCCAGCCTTTGCGCGCAGCACACGAGGGCAAGATCAACCTGTTCCTCGATCAGGTTACCTTCAGAGGGCAAAACGGCCTTGTCGTAGACGAGGCAATGCAGCTTTCCATCGCCGCGCAGGCATGCATTTTGATCGTCAACACTGACGCCTGGTATGACACACTTAGTAACGTGCTGATTTACCCTTCGACTTTCCTCACACACAGGCCCGATCATGACGGCTTCGTCATCCATCAAAGGCAAGCCGCAACATTGGGCGAAAGCTGGGCGCGCGGGCCTGTCATCCTGTCGTGGGATCATGCATTGCATGGCGGTTTGGACCCGCAAGACGGGCACAATCTGGTCATCCATGAATTTGCGCACCAATTGGACAGCCTGAGCGGCCAGACCAACGGCATCCCTGTATTGCGCAAGGGGCAGGCCTATGCTGGCTGGGAAAAGGCCATGCTAGACGCTTTCAGCACTCATGTGCGGCGCGTTGAAAGCGGGATACCCACATTGATCGATTGTTACGGCGCCACGAACCATGAAGAGTTTTTCGCAGAGACTATTGTCACCTTTTTTGAGAAACCGCAGGCGCTAAAGCGCGAAGAACCGGCATTGTACGCGCAATTGGCCGAGCTCTTGGCGCTTGATCCGGCACACTGGAATTGAGCGGGTGGAATTGAGCGGCCCTTCACCGCATTCACTTTGCACTGCGGACCCGAGTTTCCTACTTGCACCAAACGTGGCACTGGTAGGACATGCCATTTCAAAAGACCCTTTGCCTCCGCATTGATCGCCTTACTCGATCAAAAGCCGCGCCTGTGATCGATCTGATTTTTACGCCAAGACCGTGTAACATGCGGTCCATGTGTTGCTCAGCTGCGACGAACCGAGTGGGCGCGATTGGGGGGATGGCCAATGGCTGATCTGGTGCTTGCCACGGATGACACGGGGCGCGCTGAGGTGTTCGCATCATTGCAAGGCGAAGGGCCAAGCGCAGGCGTGCCTGTTGCCTTCATGCGGCTGTCGCGCTGCAACCTGGCCTGCGTGTGGTGCGATACGGCCTATACGTGGCGGTTTGACGGCGACAATCGAGAGCACCGCGATGGCATCGCCTATGACCGCAAAGCCAATCAGGTCGCCCTCTCCCCCGCCAAGGCAGCGGCGAAAGTGGCGGCTTTGGGTCAGAAACGCCTTGTCATCACAGGCGGCGAGCCGCTGCTGCAATGCGGGGCGCTGGCGGATATGCTCGCGATCTTGCCGGATATTGAGGTGGAGGTTGAGACCAACGGCACCACCAAAGCGAGCGCCCATGTTGATATCCGGGTCGATCAGTACAATGTCAGTCCAAAGCTGGCGCATTCGGGCAATCCGGCAGACCTCGCCCTGATCGAGGAGCGGCTGGATGCCTATGCGACCGACCCGCGCGCGTTCTTCAAGTTCGTGATTGGCACGCCTGCTGATGTTGACGAAGTGCTCTCGCTCAAACGCCGATACGGCATAGCGGCAGAGCGCTTGTTCCTGATGGCAGAAGGGACGGACAGCGAGGCATTGCGCGAAAAGCAGCAATGGCTCAGCCCGATCTGTCTGGAACACGGCCTGCGCATGTCGGACAGGCTGCACATCCACCTCTATGGGGACAGCCGTGGAACATAATACCAAGAATGCGAGCCCCCGCGAAGACGGGGACCTCCATCAGTCAAGCGCTAGGATCAAGGAGGTCCACGCCTTCGCGGGGACTCGCCTTGGTGTGGGCCAGCCCAAGCTCGGGGAAGTCCCCTACCCTTGTGAACGCCAGCGCAGGACGACGCGCTCGACCATCTCCTCCTCGCCGCCGCCGCCATTCCACAGCTCGACAAAGCTGGGGTCTTCGGAGGCAGGGCGCTTGTGCTCTTCGAGATTGTCGAAGCTTACGCGGATGGGGATTGCAACGCCTTCTCCGCACACAATGCATTCACGGTTGCGCAAGGCAGGGATGGAATCGAGGAAGCCGCGCGCGCCTTCCGGCATGGCTGCGCGCACGAACGCCTGGTCGCGGTCGTTGTTGAGCCGCATCGAGATGATGGTGCCGCATTGCGACAAGACGCCTTCGGCAAGGTCAGAGGGGCGCTGCGTGATGAGGCCCAGTGAAATGCCGTATTTGCGGCCCTCTTTCGCGATCCGGCTGAGAATGCGTCCAACCGAGGAGCCATCCGAGTTCTTCTCATTAGGCACATACCGGTGCGCTTCCTCACAAACGAGCAGAATAGGCCGCGTGTTGTCCTCGCGTCCCCAGATCGCAAAGTCGAACACCAGGCGCGACAAGACAGCGACCACGGTTGCGGTGATGTCAGAAGGAACGCCCGAGACGTCGATAATCGAGATCGGCTTGCCATCGCCTGGCATGCGGAACACCTTGGAGATGAACTCGGCCATAGTGTCGCCCACCAGCATGCCGGAGAACATGAACTGATAACGCGGATCGGCTTTCAGCTCTTCGAGCTTGCCCTTGATCCGCATGTAAGGCGCAGAAGAGGTGGCCTTGTCGAGCTTGCCCATCTCGTCCTGAAGCACGTTGGAGAAATCGGACAGGAGATAGGGAATAGGCGAGTCCACGGTGATCTTACCCATGGTTTCAGCCAGCCTGTTCTTGGACCGGGCATGCAGCAAGCACTTGGCCAGAATGTCCATATCAACCTGCCGGTCATTGCCGCTGCTGGAGAGGAGCACTTCGCAATGCTCCTCAAAATTGAGCAGCCAATAGGGCATTTGAAGGTTGGAGACATCGAGGATCTGCCCCGTCTGGCGGAAGGCGGCCGAGTATTCGCCATGCGGGTCAATCATGACGATATGGCCTTGCGGGGCAGCTTCGCAAATGCGGTGCAGGATAAGCGCAGCGCTGGTCGATTTACCGGTACCAGTGGAGCCAAGCAGCGCAAAGTGCTTGCCCAGCATCGCATCGATATACAGGCCTGCGCGGATGTCCTTGGTGGGGAAGACCTTGCCAATGGTGATGTTGGCTCGTCCATCGCTGGCATAGATCTGCTCCAGATCCTGCGTGGTCGCCGGATAGGCAAGCGCGCCGGGCACGGGATAGCGGGTAACACCGCGTTTGAAGCCGTGAATTCGGCCCGTTAGCTTCTCTTCGCTGCCCTCGCCCAGAAAGTCGATATTGGCGATGATCCCGCCTTCGGTTCGGCGATCCTTGCGCTGATCGCGAACATTGGCAAGCAGCCAAGCATCGCCCACGCGGATCTTGACCTGGCTGCCAACCTGTCCCGCCAAAGCGATCGACGGGTCATCATCCTGCATACATTCGGTGATGCGTTGCAAATCAAACGCGATCTGCGAACCTGCTCCAGAAATCTCCAGCACCACACCAATCGGCAACCCAGCATTGTCTTGCGAGCGACTGTCGCCACTTGCCTCGGGCGGCGTAACAGAGGCATTGTCGTCGCGCATTGCGCTGTCAAAATTGTGCTGGCTCATATCGCTCATCTGGATGCCTTACCCTTGGTAAATGCGGTTCTACTGCAAAGGCCGATGGCGATTGCGATAAGAAACTAACCGTATTGGGGTTAAGATCGCGTCAAAATGGGCGGCAATTCAGCCGCGCGCAAACAGACGGCCAGCCAGCCAGCCCATGCCCAGTGACATCACTATCGCCAGCAGCCCATACCAAAACGCACGTTCTTGCGCCGCGCGAACCACGCGTCCCTCGAGGCCAACCTTTTCGACTTCAATCTTGGCGGTCGCACTGGCGAGCACGCGGCCATTGGCAATCGCAAAAGTTTCAGCGGTGTAAGACCCGGTGGTGACATTAGAAGGCAGTTCGATCCGAGCCTGATACAATACGCCTTCGCTGATGCGCACGCCTTCGGGGTCTTCTTTGTAAAGCTGCTGGCGGCGGCGCAGATCAACCAGACCTTCGCCAAAGCGCGCCTGTTGTTCAGGATCAATTTCGCCTGAAGGGCTTAGCTGGATAAAACTGGTGCCCAGCTCATAAATCGCCGCGGTGCGTTCATCCACGATAGCGCGGACTGGAGCAGATGAGGCCACCGCGAAAAAACTGGGCGCAGAACGAAAATCAGAGGTTTGCGCGTTCATCCAAATGCCGGCAATCCGATCTTTCTCGCGCAATCGTATGGCCTGCGATGGGCCTTTTAAAACCACAACGATGTCGTATTCACTGCCTTCGTTGATCCCCGCCGGATCGATCACCGCACCATACAACAGCAGGTCAGCTCCGGTGAAACCCTGGCGCACCTCAATGCGCGATTGGCTGACTTCGGGCACAAGGATAGGTTCGCGCTGCGCTGACAAGGTGATCGCCGCCAACAGCGCAATCGCACATCGCAAAGCACGCATCACAGCGGGCTTACCGTGTAAATCTCGTCCGGCTGCACGCCCAGACCCCACAGCATCCGCAGCGCGATCAGCAGCACCAGACCTGCCAGCACAAGCCGCAGCAATTCTGGCCGCGCTTTCATCGCGATCTGGGTGCCGAACTGCGCACCAAGCACCGATCCAACCAGCAGCAGCGCAGCGAGCACAATATCCACCGCTTTGGTCGTCAGCGCATGAGTCATGGTTGTCACCATCGTCACGAACAGGATTTGATAAAGCGATGTGCCGACCACCACATTCCCGCTCATCCCGAGCAGATAGAGCATCGCAGGCACCAGCAGAAATCCCCCGCCCACTCCCATCAGCATAGTCAAAATGCCCACCAGAACTCCCAGGATCAGCGGAGCCAAGGGTGAGATATAAAGCCCCGAGCGATAGAACCGCCAGCGATAGGGCAAGGCTGCCACCAGCGGATGATGGCGACGTTTACGCGGCTGGGTGCTCGCACCCTTTTTCGAAGGAATCAGCACGCCGAGCGCCTCGCGCATCATCAGCGTTCCGATCGTGCCCAGCATCAGCACGTAAAGTATGTTGATGACGACATCGATCTGCCCCAGCGACTGGAGCGCGCGGAACAACAAGGCACCAAACATCGCGCCGATAATGCCGCCGCCCACCAGGACGCCCCCCATCCGATAATCGACCCCGTTGCGGCGGCGATGGGCCAGCACGCCGGATACGCTTGCGCCGGTCACCTGCGTTGCGGCAGACGCAGCGGCAACCGTTGGCGGAATACCGTAGAAAATCAGCAGCGGTGTCGTTAAAAATCCGCCGCCCACGCCGAACAGTCCTGAAAGCACGCCTGTCCCAAAGCCAAGCACGATGATGACAAGGCCATTCACCGATAGATTCGCAATGGGCAGATAAACATCCATGGCCCAGCCAGTTACTCCAGAGCGCGCAGGGTTGAAAGGGAAGCGGCACGAATGATCCGCAGCTGTTCAGATTAAAGCAGCGATGTGAAAAGGATCGGCCGTTATGATGGCCGATCTGGAGAGCGCTTAACACCCTCTATATGACGGGCAGCTTAAAACCGGGTCGATACGGTTGCGGCTACACCCGATTCCGGGGCTGCATCACCAGCGACCTTTTGCCGCCAATCAACCGAAAAGCGCGCGGGTACTTTGCCGATGGACATATCCACTCGCATGGTTGGGCCGATATCCACCCGGCTCGCGCCTTTTTGCGCCCCGCCCCACACACCGCCGCCAACACTAACGCGCGCATTGCCAAATTTGCCTGCGTTGAAAGTGGTCAGCGGCCGCGTTGCAGTGGCCTGACCATCGGCAAAAAAGGTGCCATCACGCCCGCCAACATAGCCGGCCTGCGCATAGGTTTCCAAAGAGAACCGACCAGGAAGCGCAATCGGCGCAATTTCGGTAAAGGCATAGCCAGCAGGGCGAAACCGCAAACTGTCCGCGAATTGGGTGGCGCGCACTTCGCCTGCAAAGCGCACCGGAAATTTCGGCAATGGCCGGCCAGAGAGCCCCAAGGCAAGCTCGCTTTCGCCATTCAGCGTCAGCGCACGGTAAGCGCGGGCAAATGCGCGCGGATCATGGCCGGAGCGCGGCGCGATGCGATAGGCAAGCTTTGCGCCGGCCTGACTTGCCCCATAAGTGGGCACGCGCCCTTGCGAAATGGGCGCAGAACTCGATCCCTGCCGGTAAAATCCCCATGTATCGAGGAAGAACCGGTCCACCTTTCCGCTTTCGCGCGGGGTTACCGGGCCAGTGGGCGATGATCCGCTTTGCGATGACCGGGCAAAAGCGGTTGTGCGAAAATCAGCATTCTGCAACCGCGCTCGCCCGGATTGCAGCATGGCGGCGCGCCACAACATGGTGTGCCCCATGGATGATTGCGTGCCGTAATCACCGGGCGCCGCAGCCCATCGCCGTTGCTGAGCGTAGTGGTCATCACCCCGCCCAAGGCTGACGCGGATCACGTCACCGCGCAGCGGCACACGGACATGCGCGCCATTGGAGAATGGCGTATTTACACCAGCCGGGGGCGCTGCCCGGCCAAGAAATGCGCGCCCATCGTCAATCATGTTTTGGGCAAAATCTCCGGACGGACCGCCGATTTCTTTAGACCCGAAACTCTGCGCAGCCTGATGACCGGCATATGGCGTTTCCAGTGCCGGCAAGGGAAACGGATTTTCCCACATCATCGCGCGCGCACCAACCCACACTGCGCCCAAAAGCACAAAAGTCACCAATGGGCTGCCCCTGCGAGAAAGCGTCGTCATCACTCTCAGATCGCTCTTGCAGCAAGCCCGTTGGTCTGGGTCGGGTGCAGCGAATGGCTGGTCTTGTCCCATTCAATCCCGCGCCCCAAAAGCGAACGAGCATAAGCTGTCACGGCGCGGCGGCCCGCAATGATTGAGATTACATTGGCAACAGGAATGCGGATCACAGCCAAGATCCCTTCAAGCGGTCCGTAAATGCTGGTCGTGAACACAAATCGCCACGCAGCTCGCCAGATAAAGGCGATCAAATTGGCGACCAGCAAAGCTTTGAGCATCGGCGTAAGCACAAGCGGGGGTAACAGGCCGAGCCCGGCAAACAGCCAGCCTACACCTGCCATCACAATCAGCGCATATCCGATCAACAGCACCAAGGCCGTGATCGGCCCGCGCCTGTCGCGAACGCGCATCCAGGTTTCCACCAGATTGCCACTCCAGCCCACCCGGTCCCACCCTTGCAGAGCAATGCCATGGATCCACCGGGTCTTCTGCCGGGTCACCGCGCCAAGGCTGGATGGGAAATAGGCGCGCGTTGCAATCAAGCGGCCATCATCCGCCCCCCGAGCGCGCACAAACCGGCATTTGCCGCCCGCTGCCGCGATACTGAGGCCGAGTTCGTAATCTTCTGTTAGCGAATCGGAGGCAAATGGCTGGCCCTCTGCCCCTTTGCGTTGATGCAGCCAGCCAAGCGCCTGGCGCGATATCGCGCAGCCGACGCCTGCTCCGGGTAAACCTGCGCCAAATGCATCGCGCACGACCATCGCTTTGCCATGCGATTCGGCAAATTCCTCGCAATAATGGCTTCCGCAAAAGCGGCTGCGCGGCTGGACCACAGGCTCGACCGGCAATTGGACGAAATCGGCGCCATCCTCAACCGTCGCGCTCAACAGACCAAGGCCTGCCGGGTCCACCATATCTTCGGCATCGTGGAACACGACGCAGGAAAAGCGAAATTGCCCGCGCCGTTCATCGCTGCGCATCGCATCGTATAACCGATTGAGGCAATCAGCCTTGGTCGTTGGTCCTTGTTTGTCATGGACAACAAGGCGCAGGCGCGGATCGCCGCGCGCGCCATCCATCGCCGCCTCAATCGTAGCGGGATCGTTTTGATAGCAGCCTATATACAACCGCAAACGCTGCTGCGGCCAGCTGGCGAGCGTGTGCGCGATGGTATCGCCGATCACCTGGCTTTCCTGCCATGCGGGAATAAAGATCGCCGCTGGCCCATCCAGTTCGCGCTGTTGCAGCCGTATGCGGTTTAGTTCAGGAGTGCTTGCCCGACCGGAAAGCTTCAGCCATAGCCAACTGAAATCGATCGCAAGATCATCAAGCGCACCAATCAGGAAGAAAACACCAGCGAATAAAAGCAATTCGTGCTGGACCATAGCCAGCCACTGCCACACTGAAAACTCAGAAATACCCACTATTACCCCGTCTGCCCCCGCCTGTAGAATACAGTCTCTTCTTTCAGTTGCAACACAATCAAGAAAAGATGATCAAATAGATTTTATGTCGGATAATCCATCTTCTGCACCAAAGCCTCTGCGCCGTGTTTTTGCACCTGTGCGCGCCCTGTTTGTCGGCGATGCTTCTGCTGGCATCTTGTTGATTCTTGTCGCGGCGGCCGCAATGCTTGCGGCGAATTCTGCACTTTCAGCCGAATATAAAGAACTGTTCTATGGTACCTTACCATGGACCCCGATAGAGAAGTTAAAAGATCTACATTACTGGATAAATGACGGTTTAATGGCGATATTTTTCTTCGTCGTTGGCCTTGAAGTGAAGCGCGAAGTGGTCAGCGGATCACTTTCAGATCCCGCTGCGCGCCGCCTGCCGATGATTGCCGCGGTTGCAGGAATGCTGGCGCCAGCGGCCGTCTTTATGCTCGTTTCAGGCGGCGGCGGTTACACCAGCGGCTGGGCCATCCCTGCGGCCACAGACATTGCCTTTGCGATGGGAGTGCTGGGACTTTTGGGCAACAGAGTGCCTGCATCCTTGCGCCTGTTCCTGCTTACCGTAGCCATCGTCGATGATATCGGCGCGGTGATGGTGATTGCGGTGTTTTACACACCTTCAATCTACATTGAATGGCTCGCTGCCTCGGCCGCAGTCCTCGCGGTTATGATTGCGATGAACCGGATGAAAGTCAGCGTATTGTGGCCATTTATCATCGCCGCTGTCGTTCTGTGGTATTGCGTGCTGCATTCAGGCGTCCATGCGACCATTGCCGGCGTGGTCGCCGCGCTCACTATTCCGCTCCACCGCAAGGACGGCAATTCCATGCTGGAGAAGCTGGAGCACGGCCTGGCCCCGTGGAGCGCCTATATGATCGTACCCATTTTCGGCTTTGCCAATGCAGGCGTGTCGATCAAAGGCATGGGCGCAGATGCGTTGCTCGCACCACTGCCCATCGCGATCGCCGCAGGCCTGGTGGTGGGCAAGCAGATCGGGATATTTTCGACCGTCTTTATTGCTGACAAGATCGGCTTCGCATCGCGGCCAGCCAATGCCAGCTGGGCCGAGATTTGGGGCGTATCGATCCTGTGCGGTATCGGCTTTACCATGAGCCTGTTTATCGCAGGCTTGGCGTTCCCCGGTAACGAGTTGTTCGTGGAAGAAGCCAAGATCGGCATTCTCACAGGCTCTGCCGTGTCAGCGATCCTCGGCTTTATCGTATTGCGATTGACGACCAATCACACCGCAGAGGATTGCGACGATCAGGGCCAGCAGCCAAGCAGCACCTAGGGCAGCTGCTTGGCCCTTTCGCCCACCGAGGGTTTTACCACGTGCCTGTGTTTTCCATGCTGGCCCACGGCTCCTTGGGTTCAAGCCGGCCTTCCTGAAGCAGCTCCACCGAAATGCCATCGGGTGATTTGATGAACGCCATATGCCCATCGCGCGGCGGACGGTGAATGATATGACCGGCATGAGCGACCTTTTGACAGGTGGCGTAAATGTCCTTCACTCTGAATGCGAGATGGCCAAAATTGCGCCCGCCATCATAGGTTTCCGCCTCACTGCCATCTTCAGGCGGCCAGTTATAGGTCAGCTCAATCTCGGCAATATTTTCCTGCCCCGGTGCCGCCAGAAAAATCAGCGTAAACCGCCCCGCTTCGACATCGAACCGGCGCACTTCCTCCACATCGATCAGTTTGAAAAAATCGAGCGTTGCATCAACATCAGTGATGCGCAGCATGGAATGTAGAAATTCTGTCATGGTTTAAGGTGTTCCTTTCGGCTTGGCCTGTGATGTATGGAGTCACACCGTGCACGGCAATGCCTTTGCCTTGAGAACGTAAAAAAGGGGCGCGAGCAGCTTTCCGCTGCGCCGCGCCCCTTTCTTGCGTGGTGGTGAAAGAGCTTAGAAGCTTGCGCTTACCGATGCGACGAATGCGTCATCGGTGAATGTGCCACCCGGATCGAGCAACGGATCGCCTTCAACCCCGACATAGGACGCGTTAAACGTCACCGGCCCCACCGCCACATCGACGCCGATCGACCAGTCAACTGCTTCGCTCTTATTTGTGAAGGTCAAAAAGCCGTCGGAATAGCCGAGGTGCCCATTCAAGGTGAGCGGTGTATCGGGAATGCCAAAGCTGACATCGGTGTAAAGATAAAGGTTATCCGTCCCACCCAAAGAATCCTGCTCGAACGCGTAAGCAACGCCAGGTGTTACCGATGCCGGGCCGAGGGAAAAACTTAGCGACCCATACACCTCATAGTAGTCAAACTCGCCTGGTCCTGCATCCGGATACAGATATGCAATTACGCCAACGTCTGCAGATACAGCATCGGTGAAATTGCCGCTCCAGCCACCATAAAGATCAAGCTCAGTCGAGCCATAACCGACAGTTTGTTCATCCAGGTTGGATGCCCATGTTCCGATGTAAAACCCCGATGAATGCGACAGATCGAGGCCGCCCTGGATCGCAAACTCACCATCGGTAAGTGCAACACCGCGGAAGCGATACTCGGTTGCAAGCGTGACATTGGCCGAAAAGGTAAGCGGGCTGTCGGCTGCAAGAGAGCTTTCGCTGTCCGCATCAACAGGCGCGCTGGCCCGTGCTGCAGCAGCGGATTGCGCGGACCAGTCGGTTGAAGGATCAATCAGTGTGGGCGTGGATTCGGGCGATACTGAAATGTCGACAATCTGCGCGTCTGCCAGTTCGACATTTACCGGGTCAGCATCTGCCAGAACGATCTCAGCATCGGCCTCAACCGAAGGCAAAGCCTCGACATTTGTAGCGAGTGCGGGTGTAGCAGAGAGGAGCACACCTGCGGGTATAGATGCGGCCAGAAGGCCGCGGATGGACGTGAGCATTACAACTTCCCTATTTTGGTGTTGTCTATTGGTTGCTTCGTCCCACCTGCACACTGCGCGGTCGCTATCTTATGAGGCGATCTCATCGAAGTGCGACATAATCGTGCACACTATCGCAAATTCACGCAAGCAAAATTGCCGGTGATTGTTAAATCACCCACAAGTGTGCACTTTTTGCATCAAGGCCGCGTGTATACCAGATGTAATACTGGCTTGGTTGCCCAGTGCGCTCGGAAACTCTATGCCGCGCCCTGCGTTATATCCACCAAGACAGGCGCAGTGCGTCCGCGACCCCCCCGCAACCAACGCCCGTCTCCAATGATTGCCACTCAGACCACCTAACTATGCTCAAATCCCTTCGCCAAATGTTCGGCTCCAAATCCCAAGCGAGCCCCCGCCTGCCCAGCGTTCCGGAGGGTGAGCGGTATTATGTGATCGGCGATATTCATGGCCGGTTGGACCTTTATGATGCCCTGATTGGTGCGATTGAGGCGGATGATGCAGCGCGTAATGCCGCAAGCGAGCACCCGGCTGACACGCATATGATCTTGCTGGGTGATCTGGTTGATCGCGGACCAGAAAGTTCAGGCGTGGTCGCCCGCACGCGCGAATGGCAAAGCGCGCGCAATGTTCGTGTGCTGGCCGGCAATCACGAAGATATGTTCATGGAATCCTTTGAAAAAGTGGACATACTGCGCCACTTTCTCAAACATGGCGGGCGCGAAACGATCCTCAGCTATGGCATTTCGAGCCAGCAATTCGACGCAATGACACTCGAAGAGCTGTTCGCGGCCCTGCCCCGGCTCGTGACGCAAAAAGAACGCGATTACATCAATTCATTCGAAGAGAAGATCGTCGCAGGTGATTACCTGTTCGTCCATGCAGGGATTGACCCCGCCGTCCCCATTGCCGAACAGCAGCGTTCAGACATGTTGTGGATCAGGGACAGGTTCCTCAATCATCAAGGCGCGCTCGAAAAGGTGGTCATTCACGGCCACACGATATTCGACAAAGTCATGGATTGCGGCAATCGGATCGGCATTGATACAGGCGCTTTCCGATCCGGTGTGCTGACGGCCCTTGTTCTCGATGGGGATGAGCGGCGGCAGATCCAGGCGATTGACGGGGATGGGTCTATCGAGATCGCAAGCAGCGATTCTCTTAAGTAATCGGGGGACCACCTGCTTTGGAAAGGGACATATACCTTTGCGCACTTCCCTTTTCCCCCGTGTTGCGCAATCCACGGCGCTCGTTCGCAAGTGCGGTATAACTAATTTGTAAAGGCTGATCTCAATGAAGATTGCAATGGTGGGTTCTGGCTATGTCGGGCTCGTTTCAGGGGCATGCTTTGCCGATTTTGGTCACGATGTTGTGTGCATCGATAAAGATCAAAGCAAGATTGACCGTCTCCACGACGGTGTGATGCCAATTTATGAGCCGGGCCTTGATAAGCTCGTCGCGGATAATGTGGCCGCTGGCCGTCTGTCATTCACCACCGACCTTGCTGAAGGGATCGCAGGCGCAAGTGCGATCTTTATCGCTGTGGGCACGCCCAGCCGCCGCGGCGATGGCCATGCTGACCTTACGTTTGTCCATCAGGTCGCGCGCGAAGTGGGCGCAAGCCTTTCCAACGATGCGGTTGTTGTGACCAAATCCACTGTTCCGGTCGGCACAGGCGATGAGGTTGAGCGCATCCTGAAAGACAGCGGAACCGCTCACAAGGTTGCCGTGGTTTCCAACCCTGAATTTCTGCGCGAAGGCGCAGCGATTGGCGATTTCAAGCGTCCTGATCGCATCGTGATCGGCGCAGAAGAGGAGTTTGGCCGCGAGGTTATGCGCGAAGTGTACCGCCCGCTCTTCCTCAACGAATCGCCTATTTTGTTCGTCAATCGCCGCACCAGCGAGCTGATCAAATATGCAGCCAACGCATTTCTGGCGACCAAGATCACGTTCATCAACGAAATGGCTGATCTGTGCGAAAAAGTGGGTGCGAATGTTCAGGATGTCGCGCGCGGCATCGGTATGGACAACCGCATTGGTTCAAAGTTCCTGCACGCCGGGCCCGGCTATGGCGGTTCGTGCTTCCCCAAGGATACCTTGGCGCTGCTCAAGACATCCGAAGATTACGACAGCCCCACCCGCATCGTCGAAGCGGTCGTCAAAGTGAACGATATGCGCAAGCGCGCCATGGGTCGCAAAGTGCTTGATGCGCTGGGCGGTCAGGAAAATGCACGCGGCAAAAAGGCAGCTTTGTTGGGCCTGACATTCAAGCCGAACACCGATGACATGCGCGATCTCGCCGGCTATCGCGATTTCGCAGACACTGTCCGATGCCGGAGTTGAAGTCGCCGCATATGATCCTGAAGGCATGGAAATCGCCGCACCTTTGATGCCAGAGGTGAACATGTGCCAGGATCCATATGAAGCGATCAAGGATGCAGATGTTGTTGCTCTTGTCACCGAATGGGATGCCTTCCGCGCGCTCGATCTTAACCGGGTCAAGGAGCTCGCCAAGGGTCACATCATGGTCGATCTGCGCAACATCTATAACCCTGATGATATGCGCGATGCAGGCTTTGAATATTCCAGCATTGGCCGCAGCTAGAGCTTTTTGACCGGCTGACCTTACACCTGTAACCTTTCCAGGCGTCTCTTGCGTAATACTGTGCAAGAGGCGTCTTGGGAGGAAACACAATGTCGGCCATTTTCAGCGGGCTCACCACCGCATTTATCTTCGTACTTGGCCTGGGCGCTGCTGCGTTGATCGCGGTGTTTTTTGTCGACCGATTCCAAACCGCCGATGCAGTGCGGCGCAATTACCCGGTTATCGGCCGATTGCGCTATGTCTTTTCAGAGCTTGGCGAATTTTTCCGCCAGTATTTCTTCGCCATGGACCGCGAGGAAATGCCGTTTAACCGGGCCCAGCGCGATTGGGTGTACGATGCGGCATCGGACAAATCGACCAATGTAGCGTTCGGATCGACGCGCAATCTGGAGCCAGTGGGCACCCCCATCTTTGTCAATTGCCCGTGGCCCACACTCGAAGCTGACGCATCCGAGGCCAAAGCCATGATGATTGGCGAGGGGGCCGCGCGCATTCCTTACAACGCACCGTCGCTGTTTAACATCTCAGGGATGAGCTACGGCGCGCTGTCCAAGCCAGCTGTGCAAGCGCTGTCGCATGGTGCGGCCAAAGCGGGATGCTGGATGAACACTGGCGAAGGCGGGCTATCGCCTTTTCACCTCGAAGGGGGTGCAGATATCGTCTTTCAGATCGGCACAGCTAAGTACGGTGTGCGCGATAAAGATGGCAATCTATCAGATGATAAGCTGCGCGAAGTGGCTGCGCACGAACAGGTGAGGATGTTTGAGCTTAAGCTGTCTCAAGGGGCGAAACCGGGCAAAGGCGGCATTCTGCCAGCAGAGAAGGTGAACAAGGAAATCGCTGAAATTCGCGGGATTGAACCGCATCAGGCCTCCATCTCTCCGAACCGTCATCCCGATATTGGTAATATCGCTGAACTGCTCGATATGATTGCACATATTCGCGAAGTGACGGGCAAACCTGTGGGTTTCAAAACCGTCATCGGCGCGTATGGCTGGCTGGAAGAGCTGATGGAGGCGATCAATCAGCGCGGGGCCCAAAGCGCGCCGGATTTCATCACAGTCGATAGCGGCGATGGCGGAACGGGGGCTGCTCCTTTGCCGTTGATTGACAATGTCGGGCTGATCCTGCGCGAGGCTTTGCCGATGATGGTCGATATTCGCGATAAGGCCGGGCTGAAAGACCGCATCCGCATTGTTGCGAGCGGCAAGCTGGTGACACCGGGCGAGGTTGCATGGGCCTTGTGCGCAGGCGCAGATTTTGTCATTTCGGCGCGCGGTTTCATGTTTGCTCTCGGCTGTATTCAGGCGATGAAATGCGACAAGAACACATGCCCCACGGGCATCACCACACACGATCAAGACCTTCAGCGCGGGCTCGATCCTGCCAACAAACAGGTGCGCGTGGCGAACTTCATCAAACAGATGCGCAAGGAAGTTGGCGTTATCGCCCATTCCTGCGGCGTGCCCGAACCGCGCAGGCTTAAACGGTACCATGTTCGCATGGTCTGCGCCGATGGCAGGTCACGCCCGCTGGATGAGCTATATCCCGATGCAGCGGAAAATACAGAGGCGAAAGCGCGCAGCGCAGCCTAATTCAAAGCGTATCAGGGGGCCATCATAAGCCGGGTTCTGTCTCCGCGCGCGGTATGCCCAAAGGCACCAGCCGCGCGGCGGCAGCCATTCATCTGGGCCGCCCATTGCTGAGCGGCTCAAGCAACCAACCCGGACCTCCTCGGGGCGATGCCCCCCTGCCCTGCCGATAAGGCGAGCGCGAGATCCCTATTTGGTCTTGCTCCAGGTGGGGTTTGCCATGCGGACGCTGTTACCAGCCGCCCCGGTGCGCTTTTACCGCACCCTTTCACCCTTGCCTGTACCCTGCAAGCAAGCCGCAAGGCCATCGGCGGTATTCTCTCTGTGGCACTTTCCCTAAGCGCGCCTGTTACCAAGCGAGCCCGGCGGGCGTTACCCGCCACCTTTGCGTCGTGGAGCCCGGACTTTCCTCTCACTTAAACCCGCTCATCGAGAGCCTGTCGAAGGAGCGGCTGCCTCAAGCCCCCTGATACTGGGACCTGATACACAAAGGGCCAGCTGTAGGAAAGCTGGCCCTTTGGCATTTCATTATGAGCAGTGGAAGATCACTCCGTTCCGCCGATATTGTCGAGCGATTCGTCCGGCGACAACAGCAGTTTCCAGATCATCGCGCCCAAAGCAGCGCCGATCAGCGGTGCAACCCAGAACAGCCACAGCTGCGGCACAGCCAGCGCATTGTCCGAGAAGAACGCAACGCCAGTGGAACGCGCAGGGTTCACCGACGTGTTGGTGACAGGGATAGAGATCAAATGAATGAGCGTCAGACACAGCCCAATCGCAATGGGCGCAAAACCCGATGGCGCTTTGGGTGATGTCGATCCCAGGATCACAATCAGGAAGAACGCGGTCAGCACAATCTCAATCACCAAAGCCGACATCATCGTGTATCCATGGGGAGAGAACTCACCATATCCGTTGGCGGCAAACCCGCCTGCGGCAAAGTCCGGCACGCCTGAGGCAATCGTGAACAAAGTCGCGCCAGCGGCAAAAGCGCCGATCACTTGCGCGATCCAGTAAGGCACCAGCTCGCCAAAGCTGAACCGGCCGCCCAAAGCGAGACCGAGCGAAACCGCCGGGTTGAAATGCCCGCCCGAAATCCCGCCAACAGCATAAGCCATGGTGAGAACCGTCAAACCAAACGCCAGCGACACGCCTGCATAGGCAATGCCCAAATCCGGAATGCCAGCGGCCAAAACCGCCGAACCGCATCCGCCAAACACCAGCCAGAATGTCCCGAAAAACTCAGCTGCGAGCTTCTTTCCCATCATCAATCCCTCCCTTATTCGCAAAATCACTGAGAGCGCTTATAACGCTTTTGGCGCCCGGTGGTGTTTCGATGTGTAAAGGTGGTGTTAAAGGTATCGCTTAGTATCTGAGTAGGAAAGCTCTCGTTCGGATTGTCGATCTTGCGGCCTCTTTAACGAGCGGTTCCGCGATCCCGATCAAGTAGCAATTGCCACAATATCGCACTGATCTGCTGGTCGATCTGGCCATCAATCAGCTCTGGCCGCCAGCGCCGTTGGAACGCCTCGACCGCTTTGGGCCCGACAGTGATGTCGTATCCATACCGTTCAAGTGCGAGCATGAACGCCCCATCATTGTGAAACGGATCACCTGATGCCAGGTTTGTGGGGATAGGCAGGCACAGCCCGTATTCCGCCAGCCGCTCCCAGGGGAACAGCTCACCCGGATCGATCTTGCGCGCAGGCGCGACATCGGAATGGCCCACCACATTGGCGCGCGGGATGTCGTGCTGTTTCACGATCCGGGCAACCAGCGGCACCAGCGCCTCAAACTGCGCATCGGCAAAGGGGCGGTAGCCGCCGCCATGGCCGGGATGATCCAGCTCAATCCCGATACTGGCCGAGTTTACATCCTTGTGCCCGCGCCAATACGACACGCCTGCGTGCCATGCCCGCTTTTCCTCAGGCACCATCTGCGTCACCACGCCCTCTTCGCTGATGAGGTAATGCGCCGATACGCCCGCATCCGGATCGGTAAGCCGCGCCAACGCGCTCTCAACGGGCTTCATCTCTGTATAGTGGATGACCAGCATGCTGATCGGCAGCGCGCGTTCATTGCAATTGGGCGACGGCACCACTTCGTGAACAAGCTCGCAGCGTTCCATCGCGCGTTTACCCAATCATCCCGTCAGGCTGCGGCAGCACCGCACCCAGCACCAAGGCGCCATCTGTCAGCTGGTATTGCAGCCCGCCGCCCATCTCTTTGGCCACGAGTGCGACCATATGCGCTGCCGCTGTGCGGCTGGTGATCTCGTCTGCGGCGAGTTCCCCTTGCAAGGCCCGCCCGATCACCTCGTCAAAGGCGAGCTTTTCAGCGGTTGCCCGCGCCACGATCTCGACATTGCCATCGAGCAGTTCCGCGCCAATATCGAGCGTTCCGCCGCGCACCAGGCTATCCAGCGCGATCTGTGATAGGTTCAGCATCACTTTCACTGCCGGTTTGGGCAGGCTGGACGAGGCAATCGCCCAGTTCAGCTCCACTTTCTTGGCATCAGAAGCCAGCGCAGCGATCACCTCTTGCGCTTCTTCGACGGGGACAGCATCGCCAAACCCGCCCGCAGCGCCAAACGCCAAGCGGAAGAATCGCAGTTTGTCCGTGCTGATTTTGGCGGATTGTTCCAGCAATTCCAAGACATTGGCGCGCATTGCGGGATCGCTTTCATCTGCAAGCAGCTCCAGCCCATTGGCCAAAGCGCCCACGGGCGAGAGCATGTCATGGCACAGCCGCGAGCACAGCAGGGCGGCAAGATCGGTTTGTGAGTTCATATTGGGGCCGTCATTCCTGAATGCGTGTTACACATGTTACACGGTCCTAGGGATAAAAAACCGCGCTTGCCACAGGTGGTTTGAGCCAAAGCGGTTTTGTCCGCGAAAGATCGAATGGGCCGGGTCATCACGCCGGCCAATTTACCCCTTCAAGACCGAGTAGGAAAGCGGGACAAAGCCATCCGGGTCGTCCCGCCAAACCCGCACATCGCCGCCTGCAATAATCGCCCAGACCTTGCCATCACCTGCCGCCATGGCGCGGTCGGTTTTGGACGGCACCGCATCGCCCGAAGGGTGCGAATGGTAATAGCCGATGATCGCATCTCCGCCTGCGCGCTCTGCTTTATGCGCATCGATCAGCGCTTGGGGATCAATTCCGAAATGGGTCTGCGGGGTTGGATGAACATTGCGAGCAGGCGCCGCGCGGGTGATCTGCGCGCCTTCCCCGAGCAGCAACCCGCACGCCTCGCGGGGGTAAGCAGCGGCAGCGGCTGTGTGGATGTCAGTGAGCGCCTTCTCGCTCAACCCAATATCCGTTCGTGCTGAGCTTGTCGAAGCACCGTCCTTCACTTAGGCCTCCTCCATGTCATTTTGGACTTACATGCTGCATTGCCGCGCGGGCAAGTATTATACCGGGCATACCGATGATCTGGAACGGCGGATCGGAGAGCATCAATCGGGAAAGGTACAGGGCTTCACCAAAGACAAGCTACCAGTTGAACTTGTCTGGTCCCAGGAATTCCCCACTCGTCACGAAGCTCTTGCCGCTGAATTGCAGATCAAGGGTTGGTCTAGAGCGAAGAAACAAGCGCTTATCAGAGGCGATTGGGACAGAATCTCTGCACTCGCCAAAAGCAAGGACGGCCCTTCGACAAGCTCAGGGCGAACGGTTGAAATGGTAGAGAAAACAGCAAAATCCGTTCGTGCTGAGTCTGTCGAAGCACCGTCCTTTTCTTCCCAAAACACCCTCACCGGCAAGACCTGTGCGCCCGCCCGCCTCGATAAAGCGCTAGCGGACGCAACCGATTTGAGCCGTGCACGTGTCCAAGCACTTATCGCTCAGGGCCGCGTCGTTCTTGATGGTCAGCCAGCAAATTCCCCCAGCGCCAAAATCGCCAGCGGCACCCCTTTTGCCATCACCATTCCCGCCGCGATCCCCGCCGAAGCGCAGCCGCAGGACATTCCGCTCGATATCGCGTATGAGGATGAGCACCTTATCATCGTCAACAAACCCGCTGGCATGGTCGTCCACCCTGCGGCCGGCAATGCGGATGGCACGCTTGTCAATGCGCTGCTGCACCATTGCAAGGGCTCACTTTCCGGGATTGGCGGGGTTGCGCGGCCCGGCATTGTCCACCGGATCGACAAGGATACCTCAGGATTGCTGGTCGCGGCCAAAACCGATGCCGCGCATGAAGGGCTTGCTGCGCAGTTTGCTGCGCACACTGTGCATCGCCGTTATCTCGCTGTATGCGCAGGCTTTCCTACACCCAAAACCGGCACTATCGAAGGCAAAATCGGCCGATCCGATGCCAATCGAAAGAAAATGGCTGTGCTCGACAAGAATTCCTCACGCGGGAAACACGCCGTTACGCATTATACCGTTCTCGACAGGCTGGCTGATGCAAGTTTAATCGAATGCCGGCTGGAAACCGGGCGCACCCATCAGGTGCGCGTTCACTGTGCATCAATCGGCCATGCTTTATTAGGAGACCCATTCTACGGACAGACACCCAAGGCTTTGAAACCGCTTTTAAAACAGCTTGGTTTTGCGCGCCAAGCGCTGCATGCGGCGGAAATTGGCTTTAACCATCCTGTGACACGGAAAAATGTCCATTTCCAGGCCAGTCTGCCGCCGGATATTTTGGAACTAATCGACGAACTTACCCGTTGTAATCGATGAAAGCGCACCCAAATGCGCATTTCTCGCGTATATGTAACCGAGTGGCCCAGATTTACGGATGCTCATTAGAGGTCCGCAACAAGCGGCTGACACCAGAAAGGTTAGGAACACTGTGAGTAAAGCAAAAACAAGCGTCCCCGCCCTTAGCGGTGAGCAGAGCCTCAACCGTTATTTGTCGGAAATCAAAAAATACCCCGTCCTCACCGCCGAGCAGGAATATATGCTCGCCAAACGGTATGAGGAACACGAAGACCCTGAGGCTGCTGCCCAGCTGGTCTCCTCGCACCTGCGGCTCGTCGCGAAAATCGCGATGGGTTATCGCGGCTACGGCCTGCCGGTGAGTGATCTCATTTCCGAAGGCAATGTCGGCCTGATGCAGGGCGTCAAGAAATTCGAACCCGAACGCGGTTTCCGCCTCGCGACTTACGCGATGTGGTGGATTAAAGCGTCGATCCAGGAGTATATCCTGCGTTCGTGGAGCCTGGTCAAAATGGGCACCACCGCAGCTCAGAAAAAGCTGTTTTTCAACCTTCGCCGGATGAAGAAACAGCTGGAAGCCTATGAAGACACCGATCTTTCACCCGAAGATCTGACCAAGATCGCGACCGATCTGGGCGTGCCCGAACAAGAAGTCGTCAATATGAACCGCCGCATGATGATGGGCGGCGATGGCTCGCTCAACACACCCATGCGCGGCGGCGAAGAAGGCGCTGGCGAATGGCAGGATTGGTTGACCGATGATCGCCCGCTTCAGGACGAAACGGTTGCCGATGCCCAAGAAGCCAGCGTCCGCCACGAAATGCTGGTTGAGGCAATGGATGCGCTTAATGAGCGCGAACAGCACATCCTGACAGAGCGCCGCTTGACCGAAAAACCGCAGACTTTGGAAGAACTCTCCCAAGTCTACGAAGTCAGCCGCGAACGCATCCGCCAGATCGAAGTGCGCGCGTTTGAAAAGCTGCAAAAAGCCATGCAGCGCATCGCGGGTGAGCGGTTGCTGCCTGGGATGGCGTAAGCGCGATCTTACTACTCGCATTGAAAAGGCGGCCCGCGATGGCCGCCTTTTTTATTTGCAGGCCGCCGCACGCGGCCAAGTTTTGAGTGTTAGCTGGCTTTATTCAGCGCCCGCCAAATCCAGCACAGCAGCAACCATCGCTCTTGTGCCCAAGGTCACGCTCTCCTTCGGCGCCACTTTGAACAGAGGCGAATGGTGCGACGGGACGGCTGGTCCGCCTGCTTCTTCGTCGGCGAAATCTTCGGGCGGAGTGCCGCCGACGGCAAAGTAATAACCCGGCACACCCAGCTCTTCTTCAACGAAATAGGCGAAATCTTCCGCGCCCATGCCCTGTTGTTCGAACGGGATAAACGCATCTTCGCCCAGATCGCGGATCATCACATTGTTGAGCCGCTTGGCCAGCGCCTTGTCGTTATAGGTGACAGGCGTGCCCTCGCTCACCACCACTTCGACAGGCATATCATCGGGCAGGCCATGCGCTTTGCCTATGCCCACCGCGACGCGGCGGATACTGGCGAGCAATTGCGCGCGCACATCTTCATCATTGGACCGGACGGTCAATTGCAGCTTTGCCTGATCAGAAATTATGTTGTGCTTTGACCCCGAATGGAACGAACCAACAGTGATGACGGCGGGGGATAAGGGCTTCACTTCGCGGCTGACGATCGATTGCAGGCCGGTGACGATCTGGCTGGCGATGTAAACCGGATCGCGGCCCCGGTGCGGGCTGGCCCCGTGCGCGCCAATGCCGGGAACAGTGATATCGACGCTGTCTGCGCTCGAATACTGGATGCCTTCGGCTGCTGACACTTTGCCCGTTGGCAGCACGCTGGCGACATGGAAGGCAAGCGCATAGTCGGGTTTGCCAAAGCGTTCATACAGGCCATCGGCTAGCATCGCCTTGGCCCCGCCCACGCGCTCTTCGGCCGGTTGGACGACGAACATGATCGTGCCTTGCCATTCATCCTTCATCGCCATCAAACGCCGCGCTGTGCCCACAAGCGAGGTGATGTGCACATCATGCCCGCAGGCATGCATGACGGGATATTCCACACCGTCCTGGCCCACTTGCGTCGCGGTGGAGGCGTATTCGAGGCCCGATTTCTCAACCACTGGCAGCCCGTCCATATCCGCGCGCAGCAGGATCAGGGGGCCTTCGCCATTGCGGATCATGCCCACAACGCCGGTGCCGCCCACGCCTTCGGTCACTTCGACGCCTGCACCGCGCAATTCGGCCGCCATGCGCGCCGCCGTTGCGTTTTCAAGGAAAGAAAGCTCGGGGTTCTGGTGAAAATGCACAAATAAGGGCGCGAGGTAATTGTCGTAATCCGCCTCAACCGCGGCGGCGATTTCCTGCGGGGTTTCGGCCCAGACAGGCGATGCCATTGCCCCGCAGATTAAAGCAATCGATGCGGCGGCGGTTGTGAAAGTTCGCATGGTTTCTCTCCCCATTTTGTATACCGCGCAGATAAAGCATGCCCGCGCGTGGCTCGCAAGTTGGCCCTGCACGCTGACCCCGTAAGTCTTTCGGCGCAGGGGCCACACACACCGATGATTGCACTGGCAGGGCGCGCGTTATAAACGCTGCTGCGATGATGCGATTGGCCGGAATATGCGCGCGGGTGCTGGTTAAAGTGATCCTGTGGTTCACAGGCCTGTCGCTGCTCGCCGTGATCGCATTCAAATGGCTACCCATCCCCTACACCGCGACCATGGCGATGGACGAAAACGCAGTGACGAAAGACTGGGAAAGCCTTTCCCAAATCGACCCTGATCTGGTTGCCGCCGTCATCGGGGCGGAGGATTCCAAATTTTGCAGCCACTCTGGCTTTGATACAGAAGCCATTGAAAAAGCATATAAAGACAACCAAAAAGGCGGCAAGATAAGAGGCGCGTCCACGATCAGCCAGCAAACGGCCAAAAACGTCTTTTTGTGGCAAGGCGGCGGCTATTTTCGCAAAGGGTTGGAGGCTTGGTTCACGTTCTGGATCGAAAATGTGTGGGGCAAACGCCGCATCATGGAGGTCTATCTCAACGTCGCGGAAACGGGCCTTGGCACATACGGCGCAGAAGCCGGCGCGCAGCGTTACTTTGGCAAATCCGCAAGCCAGCTTTCCGCCAACGAAGCCGCGCGCATGGCCGCTGCTCTTCCCAGCCCAAAAACCCGCGAGGTGACCAGCCCTGCAGGCTGGCTCGCCAGCTATGGCCGCAATCTGGAACGCCGCATTGGCGTGGTGCAGCGCGATGGCCTGGATGATTGCGTCTACGATTGAAGCGCAAATGGTGTCCACACCCATTGACGTTTAGCCATCCTAGAGGCAATTGCATTGCCGATGGCAACGAGCCCTACCCCTTCCACTCCTGAAGCGCGCGAAGCGCTGCGCAGCGCCATGGTCCGTCTGGCCGAGGGCGACAGCGCAGCGCTGGAGGAAATTTATCAGGCAACCCGCGTGAAACTGTTTGGTATCTGCTTTCGTATCTTGAGAGATCGAAAGGAAGCAGAAGACGCTTTGCAGGACGTATATGTCAATCTTTGGCAGCGGGCGGATCGCTATGATCCGGACCGCGCCAGCCCGATATCGTGGCTGGCCACTTTCGCGCGCAACCGCGCGATTGACCGTTTGCGCACGGGCAAAGTGCGCGGCGGTGCAGTGCCCGTGGAAGAGGCCGCCCCGCTGCCTGATGAAACGCCGCTTGCTGATGCGCTGCTGATTGATGCGGAGAAAAACGCGCAGATCCACACCTGCCTCAAAACTCTCGATGAAAAGGCGCAAACCTATATTCGTGAGGCGTTTTTCGAAGGCAGCACCTATGCGCAATTGGCCGAAAAGGCCGATGTGCCGCTGGGCACCATGAAAAGCTGGATCCGCCGCGGATTGATGCGCCTGCGCGCTTGTCTGGAGGCAAGCGAATGAGCGGCCAAGACAAACTCGATCCGATGGACAATCGCGACGACAAAACCATTGCCGCAGAATATGCGCTGGGCTTGCTCGAAGGTGAGGAATTGCTCACCGCGCGCGGGCGCATGGCGCATGATGCGGCCTTTGCTGATCGCAAGGCGTGGTGGGACAATTGGTTTGCGCCGTGGACCGATGAAATGGCCGCGATGGAGCCTGATGCAAGCGTTTGGCAGCAGATCGATGCGCGCGTTCACGCAGCGCTTGATCAACCGGCGCAGCCTGCACAGATTGGGGACGCTGCGGCCAATACGGGCGAGGTTATCGACCTGCGCGCCCGCTTGCACCGCTGGCAGTGGACCGCCGGGCTGACATCCGCCGCGGCGGCAATCGCGCTTGCCTTTATGGCGTTTGGGCCGGGCACTTCGCCTGCGCCAATGGACCCGGAAACACCGCAGATCGCCGCAGCGCCTCTGGTGGCATCGATCCCGATTGGGGAAACGCAATTACGGCTTGGCGTGACGTTTCTGCCGGAAAGCGATGAGATGCTGGTGTCGGCCTCCGGCCTTTCTGCTGACGGCGTGCACGATCACGAATTGTGGCTGGTGCCTGCCGATGGGTCCGATCTGCAATCGCTTGGCGTGGTGGCAGCGGGCGAAGAACGCCGGATTGAACTGCCCGCCAATGTCGCGCGCAATATGGGCGACGGGGTGGAACTGGTGCTGACACGCGAACCTTTGGGCGGAAAGCCTGAGGGTGTGGATGCAGGTCCGGTTGTGGCGCAAGGTTCGCTGTCCCAGGTGTAAACCTGACACGGGTTTAGAATGGCGAAGCCCAGTGGCGCGCCAATACACCCCCCAAATCCCTGACTTTTAATGATTTCCTCATTTAATTGAAACTGCTTTGCATCCGCATCTAAACGCAGTGCGTAACTCCACACGCAAGACCGGGAGGGCTTGCAGCAACAAAAGGAGATCCCCCTTTATGTCACGTACTGCTAAACTCCCCGCCCGGCTCAAGGCCATTGCGCTTGCAGCTGCTATCGGCACCGCTGCTGTTACAACGCTTGGCACAGCCCCTGTCGCCGCCCATCATCACAAAGCGAAAAAGGCCGAGGCCAATCTGGTCGAGACCGCTGTTAGCACAGGGGTTCACACCACGCTTGTCGCAGCGGTTCAGGCCGCTGGTCTGGCCGAAACGCTTTCAGCCGATGGCGCGCTGACAGTCTTTGCCCCCACTGACACCGCATTTGCCAAATTGCCCGATGGCACGGTGGCCAATTTGGTGAAGCCTGAAAACAAAGAGGCTCTCACAGGCATCCTCACTTATCATGTGGTTGGCGGCAACATCACCAGCAAAATGATCCTTGGCTATATCAACGATAGCAGCGATGGGATTGCCCGCATCAAGACCTTGGCTGGCGGCGTACTCGAAGCGCGCTTGTCAGGCGAAACCATCGTGGTGACAGACGGCGCTGGCCGCACGGCTGCCGTTACGACGGCTGATGTCAACACATCGAACGGCATCATTCACGTCACCGATGGCGTCTTTTTGCCGGGCTAAACCGTAACTCTTCAAAGCTAGCGCTGCTCCACCCCTCCCTCCCACCCGGGGCGGCGCTAAACAGAACCCCGCTCAGCCATCAACCTCCAGGCTGAGCGGGGTTTTTGCGTTCAGGGCGCACAATCAGGGAAGCCAGTGCCTAAACTTGTGGCGAAGCAATCGGATCAGTTCGGGGTCCATAAATTCGTAGTTATCGCGAATGGAAAGGACCACGACCCGCTTGTCTTTGAGGGCAGTGCGATGGTTTTGCTGGAGCCTTTGTTTGTGATGCTGCTCCATCACAAAAACGATATCGGCCCAGCTAATCAGGTCATCACTGACACGCTCCTGCGCATCGCGATGGGTTCCCGCGGAAAGCGTATTGACCCCGTCAACTTCTGCAAAAATATGCTCAGCAGTAGGGCTGCGCCATTTGTTCTGGCTACAGATAAAAAGGAAATTCAAGTCAGGCAAAAATACCTGACAAACAGCGGATCAAGCCGCCTCTTCCTTCGCCTCTTTCGCGCCGTGGACGCGGACGGGTTCTTTGGTGCCGCTGACGACTTCGCCGTCAACCACGATTTCCGTCACGCCGTCCATATCGGGCAGGTCGAACATCGTATCCAGAAGAATGCCTTCGACGATAGAGCGCAGACCGCGTGCGCCAGTCTTACGCTTGATCGCGCGTTCGGCGATGGCTTTGAGCGCATCCTCGGTGAAGGTCAGCTCAACATCTTCAAGCTCGAAGAGTTTCGCATATTGTTTCACCAAAGCGTTTTTCGGCTCCTGAAGGATCGTAACCAACGCATCGACATCAAGGTCGTGCAGGGTCGCGATAACTGGCAAACGACCCACAAATTCAGGGATCAGACCGAATTTGAGCAAATCTTCCGGCTCGCTCTTTTCGAGCAATTCGCCCACTTTGCGCTTGTCAGGATCGGCAACATGCGCCCCGAACCCGATGGAGCGTTTTTGCAGTCGGTCACCAATAATCTTGTCGAGTCCAGCAAACGCGCCGCCGCAGATGAACAGGATGTTGGTGGTGTCAACCTGCAGGAACTCCTGCTGCGGATGCTTACGCCCGCCTTGCGGAGGAACGCTGGCAGTGGTGCCTTCCATCAGTTTCAGCAGCGCCTGCTGCACACCTTCACCCGATACGTCGCGCGTGATGGAGGGATTTTCCGCCTTGCGCGTAATCTTGTCGATTTCGTCGATATAGACGATGCCGTGCTGCGCTTTTTCAACATTGTAATCGGATGATTGCAGCAATTTTAGGATGATGTTCTCAACATCTTCACCAACATAACCCGCTTCTGTCAGCGTCGTCGCATCGGCCATGGTGAAAGGCACATCAAACGTGCGCGCCAAAGTCTGGGCGAGCAAGGTTTTACCCGTACCTGTCGGGCCGACAAGCAGGATGTTCGATTTCGCCAGCTCAACTTCACCAGCTTTGCCTGAATGGTGCAGGCGTTTGTAATGGTTGTGGACCGCCACCGAAAGATTGCGCTTGGCCGAATTCTGACCGATCACGTAATCATTCAAAGTCGCGAAAATTTCGGAAGGCGTGGGCACTTCGCCGTCTTTTTTGCCGGCAATGCCCTGCTTGGTTTCCTCTCGGATGATGTCATTGCACAGCTCCACGCATTCATCACAGATGAACACGGTTGGCCCTGCAATCAGCTTGCGCACTTCGTGCTGGGACTTCCCGCAAAAGCTGCAATACAGGGTGCTTTTGCTGTCGGATCCGCTGAGTTTTGTCATTCCAAGTTTCCTTTAATCCGAACACGCCAATTGAAACGACCCCATGTTCGGATTCGCTGACTGTATCTCCGACACAAAATGAATCAACCACAAGTGCCCGAATTTACGTCCAATCAGGCGGCAAATGTCGCCTTTGTAACACGCAAAGCCCGTTTACCTGCCGCCGCGTCACATCGCGGGACACATGAATGCGCATTCGTTTCCAAATATATTACAACCGCAGGCAAAACCGCGCGCGAGGTTATTCGGGCGCTCCGCCAGAGCCTGCTTCCTCATCGCCCTCTTCATTTTCGGGGCGCGTTTCGAAGACTTTATCGACCAGGCCAAACTCCTTGGCCTCTTCAGCCTCAAGGAAGGTGTCGCGGTCCATCGCCTTTTCAATCTCTTCAAGGGTGCGGCCCGTGAATTTGACATAGAGATCGTTCATCCGGGTGCGAATGCGCAAGATCTCGCGCGCCTGAATTTCGATATCGGACGCCATGCCGCGCGCCCCGCCCGAAGGCTGATGCACCATCACGCGCGCATTGGGCAAAGCGATGCGCATGCCCGGCTCACCTGCGGCAAGCAGGAAACTGCCCATGCTGGCCGCTTGCCCCATCACCACGGTCGAAACGCGCGGTTTGATATATTGCATGGTGTCATAGATCTGCAGACCAGCAGTCACCACGCCGCCGGGCGAGTTGATGTACATCGAAATCGGCTTTGACGGGTTTTCGCTTTCGAGGAACAGCAGCTGCGCTGTGATCAGCGATGCCATGCCGTCTTCGATTTGCCCTGTCACAAACACGATACGTTCGCGCAAAAGGCGCGAGAAAATGTCGAAGCTGCGCTCGCCCCGGCTGGTTTGCTCCACCACCACAGGCACCAAGGCGCCGGTAAGAGGATCACGCGTAAACTGACCCTGAGAGCCGTGTGTTTCGCCGTTTGCGCCAAGCAGATCGATCATGGTGAGCTTTTCCTTCGTGAATGCCGGACCCGCTATGTCGGGCCGGGATGCGCTTTTTCAAGGGGTCGCGCGTTTACGCTGGGGATAGGTTCAAGCAGGCTTCGTGGTTTTAACCGACTGCGCCTTGGCAGATGGAAAGAACGCTTCGAAAAAACCGGGCTGATGAGCGACCTGTTCCACATCGGTTTTGCCATTGAACAACAAGCGCAAAATCGCAACGCGCCGCACCAGCAATTCATGGATCAGGATGACCGTGGTCGCCGCTGCAAAGGTCACAATCGCAAATTCCAGCGCAATCGGCCAATCGAGCCCCACAAACATCTGCCCGTAAATATATACAAAGCAGTGGTGGAACAGATACATCGACAGCGCGCAATCGGCGAGCCAAGCGGTGCGCGGGCCGCCTTCGTTAAAGAAGCGGTGGAAGAATTGCAGGATGAACAAAACCAGTGTCCAGATCGCCAGCTGGTTAAGGAACAGCAATGTCATGCGCACAGCGAACGTGCGATCCTCACCCAGATCAATCCCCATAGAGGCCGCGCCATTGAACACAAACGGCATGATGTGCCCCTGATCCGCCATCGGATAGGGTTGAAACAATAGCGCTGCAAATGCAGCAATCGGCATCCACCAGCGCCATTCAACCAAGGCTGCAAGCAAGCGCGGTGACAGGGCCGCCATCACGCCGATGACGAAGAAAGGAAATTCGCTGGTCAGTTTGTACCAGCTTTGAAAGCCGGGAAAAATCAGATCATACCCGCCCGGCACCAGCGCCGCAGCGGAATAATTGGCCGTGTTGGCAAAACCAAAAAACAACAGGACGAATAAGAAAGGCAGGCTGCCGCTGGCGATTTTGCCCAGCCAGTCGGACAGTTTGACAGACAGCCCGCGCAGCCCCGCATCCTTGGGCACGGCTGCCTGAACAATCGCAGCAAGCACAAACATCGGCAACAGGCTGATAAGGAACCACAGATGCAATTGCCATGTGCCATCCGCCCAGATCTGCACGAAAGCCGGGCTGCCGATCCATTCGAATATCGAGCCTGTCCCGCCAGCATCACTCCATCTGAGATAATGTTCGAGCATGTTGAACGTGACCGCGATCACAATCAGCGGGATGGCGGTGCGCTGAAAGCGGTTCCACAGAAAATCGCCCACTGTGCGCCTTGTGAGAAGCAGCACGGCAAAGAACCCGCCAACAAAGAAAAAGGTCGGCGTTACAAATAGATGGAAAGCAAAGATCAACCAATCAAAGAACGCCGCGCGGTCCTCGTTCCCTGTAATCCATGGCCGCATCGGCGCGTAGACTGTGCCTGTGTGCAGCGCGACAGACAGGAACATCAGCACCGAACGCGCACCATCAATATCGTGATAATGCTTGCGCTTGGGCGGCGCGCTGGGCTGGGATTGGGCGGCTGATTGATTCATCTGATTGGGGGCTATAGCAGCTTTGAGTTACCGGATTGCAAAATTGCGTTTCGCGGCGTTGACCCGCAGACGCGCCCACCACAAGCATCATGCTATCGGCGTTCGCGATTGAGACGGCGCGGGTCAAAAGGTTAATAGCGGCGGTTTTTTACTCGCTTGCATAACTGAACCAAAAGGTGCGATCCTTGACGCATGAAACACCCCATTTGCGCCCTCGCCCTTACCGCAGCTCTGATTTTGCCGATCACTTCATCCGATGCGCGGACCTTGAGCGATACGGCGGCTGAGGCGCGCTATTATCTCGACCGGATTGAGCGGCTGGACGATGCAGGCCCTGAACTGAATGCGGTGATTGCCGTCAATCCCGATGCGCCCGAGCAAGCATCTGAGTTGATCGGAATCGCACCGCTTGGCGGGCGCGCGGTGCTGGTCAAAGACAATATCGAGACGCGCGAATTGCCCACCACCGCTGGCAGTCTGGCATTGAAGGACAATTTCACAGGCCGCGACGCGCCGCTGATCGCCAATCTGCGCGTGGCTGGCGGGGTGGTTTTGGGCAAAACCAATCTCAGTGAATGGGCCAATATCCGCAGCGATAACTCGACCAGCGGGTGGAGCGCGATTGGCGGCCTCACTCGCAATCCGCATGCCACCGATCGCAACACTTGCGGATCATCCTCAGGCAGCGCCGCTGCGGTGGCTGCGGGCTTTGCCTGGGCGGCGATTGGGACTGAGACGAATGGCTCCATATCGTGCCCCGCCTCGATCAACGGGATCGTGGGCTTCAAGCCCAGCGTCGGGATCGTCAGCCGCACGCATGTGGTGCCGATTTCAAGCACGCAGGATACAGCGGGTCCGATGACGCGCACAGTGCGCGATGCCGCTAGGCTGTTGAGCGCGATTGCGGGCGAGGACAATGCCGACCCCGTCACCTTAAACGTTCCGCGCATTTCCGACTACGCAGCGGGGCTTGACGATGCGGCCCTGCAAGGCGTGCGCATCGGGGTGATGCGCAATCAGATCGGCAACCGCGCAGATCTGGCTGAGGTTTTCGGTGTGGCGCTGGCCGATTTGGAGCGCGCGGGCGCGGTGCTGGTCGATATCGAGTTTGAACCGCGCGAGGAAATGTTCCGCGACAGCTTTACCGTGCTGATGTTCGAGCTGCGCGAGGGCATGAACGCCTATCTGGAATCGATCCCTGCAATCGGCGGCGGACCCGGCGAAACAGACACAGATGTCGCCCCGCGATCACTGGCTGACCTCATCGCGTTCAACAAAGCCAATGCAGAGACCGAAATGCGCTGGTTCGGGCAGGAATTGTTCGAGCTTGCCGAAGCGACCACCGACCGCGAGGCCTATGAAAAAGCGCGGGAAAATGCAGTGCGGATCGCAGGCGAGGAAACGCTCGACATGCTGCTAGCGGCGCACAATGTGCAATTCCTCGTCGCCCCAACACGCGGCCCGGCATGGACGAGCGATTTGGTCAACGGCGACAGTTTCAACGGCTCCATCGGGTTCGGATCGCCCGCAGCCATCGCGGGCTATCCGCACCTGACTGTTCCGATGGGACATATCGAAGGGCTGCCGGTTGGCATCAGCTTTTTCGGCGCAAAATGGGCCGATCACGATGTGCTGAAAGCGGGCGCTGCATATGAAACGGCGCGAACAGCCGAACTGCCCGCGCCGTCATTTAAACCTTGGTCGCCGCCCGAAATCCAAGCGGCAACCGAATAGCGCGTCCCCGCAAAGGCGGGGATCTCATGCCGCTTGGCGCTTGGTTGCACGCGGTCTCCGCCTTCGCAGGGACTCGCTGATTTGCAGCTTATGCTTTCTTGGCAGGCGCTTTTTTCGCAGCTGGTTTTTTAGCGGGAGCCTTTTTGGCCGCCGGCTTTTTCTCAGCCGCAGGTTTCGCTGCCGCTTTCTTGGCCGGGGCTTTTTTCGCCGGAGCCTTCTTCGCGGCGGGTTTTTCCTCAGCGTCAGCCTTTTTGGCCGGAGCTTTCTTGGCTGCTGGCTTCTTCGCTGGCGCTTTTTTCGCTGCTGGCTTTTTCGCTGCGGCTTTCTTCTTCGGTGCCGCCTTGGCTTTTTCCGCCTCAGCGCTTTCATCCGCTTCAATCGCGGCCTGCAATTCCTCTGCGGTCACTTCGCGTTCTGTCACTTCGGCAGTGTCGAACAGATAATCGACCACTTTGTCTTCGTACAAAGGCGCGCGCAATTGAGCCGCCGCCATCGGATCAGACTGGACATATTGCATGAAGCGTTCGCGGTCTTCCTCGCGATATTGCTGGGCTGCCTGCTGGATCAGCATCGACATTTCCTGCGCGCTCACCTCAACATTATTGGCCTGGCCGATCTCGGACAGCAGCAGGCCCAAACGCACGCGGCGTTCGGCAATCGCTTTGTAATCGTCTTTTTCCGCTTCAATTTCTTTCAAAGCCGCTTCGGGATCGTCTTCCTTGGACGCTTCTTGTTGCAGCTGGTTCCAGATCTGCTCAAATTCGGCATCGACCATTTGGCCGGGCACTTCAAAATCATGCCCCGCCGCCAGCGTATCGAGCAGCGAACGCTTCATCTGCGTGCGCGTCAGACCAGCGGTTTGCTGCTCCAATTGCCCTTTCATCAGCTCTTTCAGCTTATCGAGGCTTTCTAGACCCAGATTGGTCGCAAATTCTTCGTCGATGACGGTGTCGGTTTCCACTTTCACCGCTTTCACCGTTACGTCAAAGGTCGCCTCTTTACCTGCGAGATGGTCGGCCTGATAATCATCGGGGAAATTGACCGTGATGGTCTTTTCATCGCCCGCTTTCACACCGGTCAACTGCTCTTCAAAACCGGGAATGAACGCGCCTGATCCAAGAACGAGCGGCGCGTCTTCGGCTTTTCCGCCTTCAAATTCAACGCCGTCAATCTTGCCGACAAAATCAATGATGAGCTGATTGCCGTCGGCCGCTTTCTTAGTTTTGGCTGCGTCTTTGTAACTTTTATTCTGGCCCGCAATGCCCTGGATCGCTTCGTCGATCTGTTCATCGGTGACCGGCACGACCAGCTTTTCCAGCTTCAACCCATCGGTGCTGGGCGCTTCGATATCGGGCAGCACTTCAAGCTCGACGGTCAGTTCAGCGTCCTTGCCTTCTTCATACCCTTCGCCAAGCGAGATTTGCGGCTGCATGGCCGGGCGCAGTTCCTCATCCCGGATCACGCCATCAACTGCCGACTGGATCGCATCATTGACGACCTGCGCGTGCAATTGTTCGCCGTGCATCTTTTTCACAAGATTGGCGGGCACTTTGCCGGGGCGAAAGCCGGGCATTTTGACCTGCGGGGCAACCTTTTTGATCTCTGCATCCACTTTGGAGCTGATTTCATCAGCGCTGATGGTGATCGAATAGGCGCGTTTGAGGCCTTCATTGATGGTTTGCTTGGTTTGCATGAGTGTACTTTGAGAGCCTTCTTCTTCGCAAAATCGTGACAGCGTATCGTCGTTCAGCCGCGGGCCTGATGGCGCAGATTGGTGCGGGCGAAGGGACTCGAACCCCCACATCTTACGATACTGGTACCTAAAACCAGCGCGTCTACCAATTCCGCCACGCCCGCATTGCTGAACGAAGCCGCGCGGGAAACCAAAGCCGGTCCCCGCGCGTATTCGCGATGGCCTGTATCGCCGCTTTCGCCAAAGGGCAAGCATCCGCTGACCCAGTGTCTGCTTGTTTAGAGGCCGCGAGGCTCGTAAGGCGCACCCGATAGCGGCATTACGCGCCGCAAAAGCGAAAGAATATCATGACAGACGAAACACCCCAATCCGCCGAATCCGCCACGCCTTCCAGCGCAGACACTCCGCCCAACCACCTCTCGGTCAGCCCGGCGAGCCCGCATTTCGATGCAGCAACCCTGCAGCGCGGCATTGGCATCCGGTTCAAAGGCAAAGTGCGCACCGATATCGAAGAATACTCCATTTCCGAAGGGTGGGTGCGCGTGCAGGCCGGCAAAACCGTCGACCGCAAAGGCCGCCCGCTCACCATCAAGCTTAATGGCCCGGTTGAGGCATGGTTTGAAGATCTAGGCGACAATCCGCCCGTTGCGAAGAAGGATTAAGGCGGCGCACACAGCGCCCCTATTGCCATGGAAACCTCTCCCCTCCCCGCCACAAAACCCGAAGTCGTCATTATCGGGCGGCCCAATGTGGGCAAATCGACGCTGTTCAACCGGCTTGTCGGCAAAAAGCTCGCGCTCGTCGATGATCAGCCCGGCGTGACGCGGGACAGGCGGATGGGCGATGCAGAGATTGCCGGATTGCAATTCACCGTCGTTGACACCGCCGGGTGGGAAGACGAGCATGAACTCACTCTGCCCGGCCGAATGCGCAAACAGACAGAAGCCAGTCTGAAAGGCGCAGATGCGGCGATGTTTGTCATTGATGCACGCGCCGGACTGACCCCTCTCGACAGCGAAATTGCTCGCTATCTGCGCGGCGCGGATGTGCCGATTGTTCTGGTCGCGAACAAAGCCGAAGGGTCTTCGGGCGAATCCGGAGTGCTCGAATCCTATTCGCTCGGCCTTGGTGAACCTGTCCCTCTATCCGCCGAACACGGCGAAGGTATTGCCGATTTGTTCAGCGTGCTGTGGCCTATCATTGGCGATCAGGCCGATGCCTTTGAAGAAGCCGCTTCGCGCCCGATTGAAGAGGATGAGGATGCGCCGCTTGGCCCCCTGAAACTTGCCATTGTTGGCCGGCCCAATGCGGGCAAATCGACACTGATCAATCAGCTTTTGGGCGAAGATCGCCTGCTGACAGGACCAGAGGCCGGGATCACACGCGATTCGATTGCGATTGATTGGGTGTGGCACGATCCCAAAGCCGGCCCCGACGAAGACAACGCGCGCGACATCCGCCTGATCGACACCGCTGGCATGCGCAAAAAGCGCAATGTCACCGAAAAGCTGGAAAAGCTCTCGGTTGCCGATGCGCGGCGCGCGGTGGATTTTGCCGAGGTTGTCGTGCTGCTGCTGGATGCGACCCAGGGGCTTGAGCATCAAGATCTCAAAATCGCATCGCTCGCGCTTGAAGAAGGGCGCGCGTTGATGATTGCGATCAACAAATGGGACATTGCCGGCCAAGGCGGAACGGACACGCCCAGCGGCCTGTTCAACGGGATCAAAGCCGCGCTGCATGATGGCCTCGCGCAAGTGCGCGGCGTGCCCCTGTTCGCAGTGAGCGCGAAGACCGGCAAAGGGCTCGATACGATGCTGGGCGCGGCGTTTGATCTGCGCGAAAACTGGTCAAAACGCGTGCCCACTGCCGCGCTCAATCGCTGGTTCGATGATGCGCTGGCGGCCAATCCCCCGCCAGCCCCCGGCGGGCGGCGGATCAAGCTGCGCTATATCACACAGGTCGGCACGCGCCCGCCGCGCTTTGTGGTGTTTGGCACGCGGCTGGATGATTTGCCCAAAAGCTATGAACGCTATCTGGTGAACGGCATCCGCGCCAAACTGGGATTTGACGCGGTGCCTGTGCGCGTGACGCTGAAAAGCCCCAAAAACCCGTATAACGCCAACAAAGGTGGCGGCGGCAATTATTCGGGCGGATCGGACAAGACGTGATCGACCTGTTAAGCGCAGCGGGCATCGCCACCGAGATAATCGAGCGCACATCCAACACGCCCGATGTCAGCCGCGCAGTGCAGCTCAGCCTTGCGCCTGCGTTTCTGCTCGTCGCGATTGGATCAATCATGAATGTCATGGTGACCCGGCTCAATTGGATTGCGGGCCGGATTGAGCGGCTGGATGAGCAAGTGCCCAAAGATGACGGCGCAGCCAAAGCGGCAGAGCTTCAATGGCTGCGCGCCCGCCGCGCGATATCGCGCCGGGCGATCAAGTTTTCAACCGGTGCAGCCTGCGTCATCAGCGTGGTGATCGCGCTGCTGTTCGTCTCGGTCTATATCAAAGCGCAGATCGGCACGATTGTCGCGGTTTTGTGGGTCGTCACCATGGGCTTGCTTATCTTTGCGCTGTCGCAGTTCTTGCGCGAAACCTTGCTGGCTGCTGATGGCCCGCATGAGCGGAAAAAACGCTGACGATCTACGCGCACACAAAAAAGGCGAGGCACCGCTGCCCCGCCCCTTTCTATGCATCGAATGCCTGACGCGGCAAAGTTACCCCTCGCCCGCCGCCTGACTTTGCAACTGGACGTAGTTTTCCAGCCCCATATTCTTGATCATATCGAACTGCGTTTCGAGGAAATCGACATGCTCCTCTTCGTTGTCGAGGATGTGGGCGAACAGATCGCGGCTCACATAATCGCGCACTTTTTCGCAATGTTCGACCGCATCGCGCAGCAGCGGGATCGCGTCTTCCTCAAGCTTCATATCCGCATCGAGGATTTCCTTCACCGTCTCGCCGACGCGCAGATTGTGGATCGCCTGAAAATTGGGAAGCCCGCCCAAAAACAGCACCCGCGCGGCCAATTTGTCGGCATGTTCCATTTCTTCAATGGATTCCTTGCGTTCATAAGCTGCAAGCTTCGCCACACCCCAATCATCGAGCACGCGGTAATGCAGCCAATATTGGTTGATCGCGGTCAGCTCATTTGTGAGAGCCTTGTTGAGAAATTCGATTACTTTTGCATCGCCCTTCATGGCGGGGGTTTCCTTGTTCTGGTGGCAGATGCGCAAGAGTGCGCATGCCGCGTCGCATGGCTCTTATATGCGGCATACATCGCCCCGAACAAGGGGAAATCGAAAATTTCTCTTTATTTTTCAGCTACTTGAAAACCGTTCTCAGTAACTGAAAAGCGCTTTAGACTGCGACTTGATCGCAAGAGGCCAGCGCGCGCTCCTCGTTGATGATCGCGCCTGCTTTCATAAGGCATTGACCGCAATTGGGTTTCTTACCCAGCGCAGCATAAGTCGCCGCCGCGTCACCGCGCCCTTTTGTGGCTGCGGTGCGCAGGTCTGCTTCCCTTATTGCGTTACAGATGCAGATATACATGGGCGGATAGTTACTCCTGCGAGTCGTTTGCAAAACCAAGTTATGCGAATTATTCTCAATTGCAAGGGTTTTGTTGGGTGCGCCTTTGGCATCCGCCAAAGGCTTAGCCGGACCGCTCCGCCTCCCCGCCCGTCCACCAAGGGTTCCATAGGATATGGTGGACGGGCGGGGAGGTGGGGTGGCCCGGCCATGAGCGTAAGCGAACACGAGACAAGAACGCGAAGCGGGGTGGTCCGGCCAAGCTCAGGCGGATGCCTGAGCGCACTTAACGAAAACACCCGGCCAAGGATTGCACGGATGTGCAATCCGCAGTCAACAAAAACTCAGCGGGTTCCGCTTCGAACCTCAGCGCTTGAGCGGAAATACCTTGCGATAGGTCATACACCGCCACAGCCATTCCAGCGGGCCATAACGATACCGGTCAAGCCATGGCTTTGACCACGCCAGCATGATGACCCACGCAAGCGCCATGACCAGGTAAAGCTGCGGACGATTGAGCGCGCCAAACAGCCCCAGCGCCCAGCCGTGAAACACAAAAAGCATCAATACAGATGTACCCAGATAGTTGGTAAAGGCCGCTCTGCCCGCTGCTCGGATACGCTCGGCCAGCCAACCCGTCCATTTGGGCGAGTATTCGACAAGCAAGGCCGCAAGTCCCAAGACCATCATAATTCGGGGCAGCATACTCCAGCCAATAAATGCGGCAGTTCCCGCGTAAAAGCCAAAGCCGCTTGCTTTGACAAACAATCCTATACCCAAGTGCAAAAGCGCACCTCCAGCCAGCCCGGCCCAGCCCCAGACTCGCATTTTTCTGGATGCCAGCGCCCCACTGAAAAAGCCGTACCGGTACAGCGCCATGCCCAACAGCATCAGCGGCAGGGTTTCAAACATCATCCAAAGCGAATTGGCCGGGATCAGGAACCATTCCTCGGCCACGCGCCGTTCCACAAGCCCCGCATAATTACCTGACTGCTTAAGCTCCGTTGTGATCGCATCATCGGCAAGCGCCTCTTTGATCCCATCTTGAAACTCGACGCGCATTTCGGAAAATTCCGCTGCCTCGCCCGCGGGCGTTTCTGCGATCACGAAAGGAAAGCTGATCATTGCGCCGTAAAACAGCGCGCCAAACACATAGCCTGTCAGCCCGACAACGAGCTGCGCCTTGGCGGTCCACCGCAGGCAAGCCACTGCGACAAAGCCGATAAGGCCGTACATCGCCAGAATATCGCCCATCCAGATGAAAAAGAAATGCACGAGCCCGAAACACAGCAGCAGGAACAATCGCCACAATTGCAGCTTGCGCGTCTCCCCGCGCGCCCATGCCCGCTCCATAAACAGATACATGCCTGCGCCAAATAACAGCGTGAATAGCCCGCGCATCTTACCGTCGACCAAAACGAATTGCGCAATCCATTGCCACCCGCCCGGATCAGCTGCATCGACCAGAAAAGCCTCAGGGAACATATAGGCGTTGAACGGCTGGCCAAAGGCGATGATATTGGCGGCCAGAATGCCCATAACGGCGATGCCGCGAATGAAATCGAGCGTGGATATCCGATCGCTTTTCGCAACGGGTGCTGAAGGGACGGGGGATGCGCCCTTATCACCGAACTCAGCCTCTATCGCCGCTGCACTGATTGTATCGCTCATCTCGAATCCCCCTGTGAGCCTTGTCTAGCAGGTGCGAGGCCCAAGAAAAGCGATTGCAGCCGAGCCGCTGATAGCATTCGTTCAAAGTCGAGCGGTCATATTCGAACGGGCAAATTCGAGCGGCAAAAACGCGCGATCAGATGTGCCCGGTCACAAATGCGTGATCACGGCTTCTTGACGAGACAATCCTGCCCCTGACGTTTGAGCGCAGAGCACGCGCGGGCCGCTTCGCTTTGGCTGGCAAAGCCCAACGCCATCAGCCTGGTAACGCGCCCGCCCGAAATCAGCGACTTGCGCGCGCCGGCCAGTGCGGGGTTGCTCGACAGCTTGCTCCAAAGTTTGTCCGCGTTGGCAGCAACGCCAAACGCTCCCAATTGCAGGCCCCATGCGCCCCCAGAGGCAGCAAGAGCTGAGGGTTTAGGAGCAGGGGCCGCAGCCCGCGATGGCGCAGGCGTTGGCGCTGGTGGCGCGGCGGCTGGCAGGCGATATTGCGGCACAGGCTGCGATGCGGGCGGCAATCCGCGCGGTTCGCGGCGGGTTTGCGGCGTAGCAGGCGGCGGTGATGCAACGCTGCGTGCCGAAGCGGACCGATGCGGTGCGCGCGGTGCGGCCATAGCCGGGCCCGAATTGGCAGGAGCCGCGTTCACCGGTGTTACAACGCCCAGATCAGCAGCAGCCAATTGCGCGCTCAGACGCTGATCGGCTTCCGCTTTCAAAGTCACCGCCAAAATCTGCGCTTCCTGCCGCTGGGCCAGCGGGATGTAGGTGTCCATCTGCGCCAGTGCGTTGCTCGCCTGCGGCAAACCAGCTGCCTGGGAAAGCGAGAGCAGCGCATAGGCGCGCACCCAGTCTTTTTCCGCAAAATCCGCATTAAAATGGGCCAGACCCATAACATACTGCGCGCGCGGATCGCCGCGTCCTGAAGCGGCCTCGATCAGAGGCATCGCATTGGCCTGTTCGCCCTGCTGAAACAGCAGCAGACCGTAGTTGTCCGCCGCTTTGACATGGCCTTGCCGGGCGGCTTGCAAATACAAATCGCGCGCTTTGGAAATGTCTGCTTCGACCCCGCGTCCCAAACGGTAAGCCTGCGCCAAATTGAACAGCGCATCGGTATCGCCCTTTGCAGCGGGCTCTGACCATTCGGCAACTGCGCGATCATAATCGCCCGCGCTCCAGGCATCGACGCCGGTTTTCACATCCGCGGATAAGGGCGCTGCCACACCCAAAGCAATTCCCGCAGCCAATCCGGGTAAAAATCGCCCTTTTCCAAGCAATTGGGTCATGGAATGTGCCATCATCTTTCGCCCTTTTCGTTCCGTATTCCAGCGCGCCATACAGCTATCCCTGCCAAGTGTACCACAATGGGACTGCGTGCGCGATGTATCAGCTTTGAACCGGGTATAGTGAATGCCGGGTTAGGATTTCGTTGCTGTCTCCAAGGTCATTTCGCGGCGGGTGCTCCGGCTCTCGTTAACTCAAAATTAGGGGTATCCTGCGATCTCAATGGCACTCGCTGCAATCACGCAAGCGGGCACTGGCCTAATTTCTTGGGGGACCAATCCTTGCGCGTACTCGCTTTGGCATCGCAAAAAGGCGGATCGGGTAAAACAACCCTGTCCGGGCATCTCGCCGTTCAGGCTCAGCGCGCTGGCGCTGGCCCTGTCGTGCTGATCGACATCGACCCGCAAGGTTCTTTGGCCGATTGGTGGAACGAGCGCGAAGCGGAATACCCCGCCTTTGCCCAAACCACCGTGTCGCGGCTGGCCAATGATCTGGCAGCTTTGCGTCAACAGGGTTTCAAACTGGCTGTCATCGACACGCCGCCTGCCATCACCATGGCGATCCAATCGGTTATCAGCGTGGCTGAACTGATCGTGGTCCCCACCCGTCCCAGCCCGCACGATCTGCGCGCTGTGGGCGCGACGGTTGATCTGTGCGAGCGCGCTGGCAAGCCGTTGGTGTTTGTCGTGAACGCGGCCACTCCCAAAGCAAAAATCACATCCGAAGCCGCCGTTGCACTGTCGCAGCACGGCACGGTTGCCCCGATCACTTTGCACCACCGCACTGATTTTGCCGCCTCGATGATTGATGGCCGCACAGTGATGGAAGTGGACGAAGAAAGCCGCAGCGCTGCTGAAATCACGGCTTTGTGGAAATACATTTCTGACCGGCTGGAGAAAAACTTCCGCCGCACAGTCTTTGCCGCACCCGGCACGCCTGTCGCCAATGGCGGCGGTGTTGCGCGGCCCGCTGGTGGTTTTGGCCGCCGCGTGGCCCAATAAGGGAGCCGGGGAGGATGACAGAAGCCAGTTTCGCCTCACTCGGCCCGCGCTTGCTCGCTCGCAAAGGCGGAGCAAAACCTGCTATGCGGCCCCAGGCGGCATCTTTGCCCAGCGACATTGCCACCGCAACCGGCGCCAATGCCGATCAGCTGGAAGATCTGGGCTGGAACGATATGGGCGCAGAAGAAGCCGATCTGGTCGAGCCTGCTGCGCCTGCCACACCAGCGCCTGTAAAAGTCGCTCCAGTAAAAACAGCCAAACCCAAAAAGACCACGGGTAAAGCCGCGAAGAACACGGCCAAAGTCGTGCCCATTTCGGCCAAATCGGCAGCCGACATCGCTCCAAAACCCAAGAAATCCAAACCCGCCAGATCCAAGTCGAAATCCAGCGCCAAACGCGCCGCTTTCACTTTGCGGCTTGATGCGGATCGCCACCTGAAACTGCGGCTTGCATCCACGATGCACAATATGAGCGCGCAGGCTTTGGTGACACAGGCGCTCGATCAGATGCTGGATGAAATCGAAGATCTCGATGCTCTCGTCCAGCGCATGAAACGCCGCTGAATTTCACTGAATTGTTTGACCACCCAACGCATTTGAACGCGCCATTTGAAACAGGGAATATGACCATGTCACGCAGCACCAACAGCCGCACCAACGGTCTCCATAATGCCAACCGGATCGCCCTCGTGATGGGCACCGCCCTTGCAAGTGTCGCGCTGGCAGGGTGCACCACCAGTTCTGCGCCGCGCGCGGATGCCTCGTTCAGCAAGGCGCAGATTGCGCTGGAAAAAGGGCAGGTTTCCAAAGCCATCGCCCATGCAGAGGCCGCCGTTTTGGCAGAGCCGCGCAATCCCGCTTTCCGCTCCACTTTGGGCGCTGCTTACCTTGAAGCGGGCCGGTTCCAGTCTGCTGCCACCAGCTTTGGCGATGCGCTGGATCTGGGTGATGAGGATGCGCGTACTGTACTGAGCTTTGCGCTCGCCAAGATCGCGGCCGGCGACACGGCAACAGCGCTGCGTCAACTCGAAGCGAATGAAGCCGCGATCAATCCGGCTGATTATGGCCTTGCGATCGCGCTTGCTGGAAAGCCTGAACAAGGCACGCATGTGCTGATGAACACGCTGCGCGCTGGGCAGAACACTGCAAAAGTGCGTCAGAACCTTGCCTATGCTTATGCGCTGGCAGGCAACTGGCGCGCGGCCCGCGTGATGGCGGCAGAAGATGTGCCCGCTGGCCAGCTTGACGGGCGTTTGTCCGGATGGGCAGCGACATCACAGCCCGAAGCGCATCAGGCGCGCGTTGCTGACCTGCTCCAGGTTTCGCCTGCAAGCGATGGCGGCCAACCGCAGCATCTGGCGCTTGGCAATTTCCCCAGCACCGAACAAATGATCGCACAGGCCGCCGCCAGCGTGCCTGCTGCCAGCGTCCCTGTTGATGGTGCGGACGAACCTGGCAAAGTGAGCGAAGGCGAAGCTCTCGCATTCAAACTGGCACCCGGCACCACCACCGCCGCTCCCAAAGCGCGCGTTGCCACCGTTGATCCGACCGTTGCCGATATTCTGGCAGCGACGAACCAGGCGGCTCCAAAACCTGCGGTTCGCCCGGTTGCGAAACCTGTCGCTAAACCCGCAGCGACCCCCGCTCGCGCATCGAGCGATCGGTTCGTTTCCAAGCCTGTTGTGCAGAAAGTTCCTGTCGCGCCCTCAAGCGCAGCTCCTCAGCGCGTTGCCAAAGCGCCAACCCGCGCGCCCAAGCCCGCAGCCAAGCCTGCAACCCAGCGCCGCGCGGCCTATACCAAGCCAAAGGCGGACACGCATCTTATCCAATTGGGCAGCTTTTCAAGCCGCGCCGAGGCGGAACGCGGATGGAAAGTCGCGCAATCCAAATTCCCGCAGCTGAAAGCGCATGATGTCGTCATCACTCGCGCCGAAGTGAAAGGCAAAACCTATTTCCGCGTCGCAGCGGCTGGCTTTGGCCAATCGACCGCGCGCTCCATGTGCCGCACCGTCAAGGCCTCGGGCCGAGGCTGCTTTGCCTATGCTGCATCCAACCCGCCAGCAGGCGCAGTGGATCGCGGCGTGCGGATCGCTGCCCGCACCCGGTAAGAAACACACACGAACTTCAGCGAAACTGCCCTCGGAAGTGCGAACTTCCGGGGGCGTTTTTTATGGAGTAATGGTTTGCGAACCCGCATCCGCGGGTTCGTCCTCGCTAGACGTCCTTCGCTTCGCTGCGGACCCGCTGCGGGCGGGCAGTCGCCCTTGCGACGCCTGCGGCGCCGGGTCTGCGCCATTGGCCTCAAAGCTCAATCTGCACTCCGCCTTTGATCAGCGCGCGCACTCTGCCTTGTGCGCCTTGGCGTTCAAACGGAGTGTTATCGCCCGTTGCTTCCATCTTTGTCCGGTCGATCATCCACGGGGCCTCTGGATCAATCAGAGCAATATCCGCCTCCAGCCCTTGTTCGAGGGCGCCCGCTGGCACTCCCAAAAGCCGGGCAGGATTGCGCGCCAGCAAATCAAACGCGCGCGCCATATCGATCACCCCGTCGCGCACCAGTGTCAGCGTCATGGCAAGCAGCGTTTCAGCCCCCGCCATTCCTGGCTCCGCATCGGCAAATGGCAGGCGTTTATCCTCTGGCCCGCGCGGATCGTGGCCGCTTGCAATAACATCCACGACCCCTTCGCCAATGGCAGCGATGGCCGCTTGCCGATCCGCTTCGCTGCGCAATGGCGGCGAAAGCTTGGCAAAGGTGCGAAAATCGGCTGTCGCAAGGTCGGACAGCATGAAATGCGCAGGCGTTATCCCGCAGGTTACCCGCACCCCGCGCGATTTGGCCGCGCGCACCAGATCAAATCCCGCCGCCGTGGTCACCTGGCGCAAATGCACGCGCGCGCCGCTCATCTCGGCAAGCGCAATATCGCGCGCCACTGCGAGCGCCTCAGCTTCGGCAGGCGCGCTGGGCAGGCCAAGCCGCGTTGCAATCTCGCCCGCGCTGGCCGCTGCATCGCCCACCAGGGCTGCATCCTCGGCATGGGTCACCACCACCAGATCGAGCATCGCAGCATATTGGCACACGCGCAGCATCACGCCGCTATCGCCGATCCAGCGCCGCCCGGTTGCAATGCCGCGCGCGCCCGCATCGCGCATCAGCGCTATTTCAGCCAGCTGCGCCCCTTCAAGCGAGCGAGTCGCAGCCGCCAGCGGGTGGACCCACAGATCAGGCTTGCCCGATTTGGCAATGTAATTGATGCGGCTGGGATAATCGAGCGGCGGGGATTGATCGGGCATAAGCGCCGCCCGCGTGATACCGCCGAAATGAAACGCGCGTTTATCAATCGCGAACACGCCCAGATCAACGAGACCCGGCGCAATCAATTGCCCGCGCGCATCCATCACCGCATCGCCAGCCTCAGGTGCGACATCTGGCCCGGCGGCTGCAATCAGCCCATCGGCCAGCCGCACGCCGCCGCTTATGGTGCTATCACCCGTGACCAGCTGCCCGCCGGTGATCGTTATAGGCTGCGTCTGCTTCATTGTGCCCACCCCTCAACACCGCGCGCCTGCCGGGTCAGCACATCAAGACAAGCCATCCGGATTGCCACGCCCATTTCAACCTGCTGCGTGATAATCGACCGGTCGAGCATATCGGCCACCTCGCTGTCGATCTCCACGCCCCTGTTCATCGGGCCGGGATGCATGACCAAGGCATCGCTTGCCGCGAGCGCCAGCCGCGCTTTTGTGAGGCCGTACAGGTGATGATATTCGCGGGCTGAAGGGATGAATTGCCCCGCCATGCGTTCCTGCTGAAGCCGCAGCATCATCACCACATCAACGCCGGATAATGCCGCATCAAAATCGTGGAACTCCTCCACTCCCATCGCGCCAATCCCTGCCGGCATCAGAGCAGGCGGCGCGCAGGCCCGCACGCTCGCGCCCATGGCTTGCAGGCACAAAATGTTCGAACGCGCGACCCGGCTGTGCAGAATATCCCCGCAGATCAGCACAGTGCGCCCGGTGAAATCCTCGGCGGCCTCGCCCCGCTCTGCCAGTTTTGTGCGAAGCGCCAGCGCATCGAGCAAACCCTGCGTGGGGTGTTCGTGGCTGCCATCGCCAGCATTAAGCACCGGGCAATCCACCTTGTCCGCGATCAATTGGGTCGCCCCGCTTGATCCATGGCGGATCACAATCGCATCGGCGCGCATGGCATTCAGCGTGATCGCGGTGTCGATCAGCGTCTCGCCCTTTTTCACGCTCGATTGCGCGGCATGCATATTGACGACATCTGCGCCCAGCCGTTTGCCCGCAATTTCAAAGCTTAACAGCGTTCGGGTGGACGCTTCGAAAAAGGCGTTGATGATGGTTAGCCCGGCAAGCAAGCCTGCATGTTTCGCGCTTTGCCGGTTCAGTTCGACCCATTGCTCAGCTGAGGCGAGCAAATACAAAACCTCGTGACGTTCAAGCTGCCCGATGCCAGTGAGATCACGATGCGGAAAGGCCGCCCGGCCCGCTGGAAAGCGATCGGGAGCGCGATAAGATGCCGTGTTGTCCATTAAAGCCACGCCTTTAGTCGAGCCGCATCCAACGCTCAACCCACCAATTGCCCCTTTGCCATGGAAGTTTGCGCATTCTGTGATTAAGTGGAGATAGGTCTGCGAGCTTAGGTTCGCGCACCGGGCCACCCCGCGCCCTCCACCCTTCCACCCGGATTATCCTACCGGGTGACGATCCGGGTGGAAGGGTGGAGGGCGCGGGGTGGCCTGGCCCCAATACAAGAAAGCGCACATATGGCATTTGTCGGTAAGGTTTGGAAAGTTCTCGTCGGGATCAAAGACGGGCTGGTACTGCTTTTCATGCTCCTGTTTTTCCTCGCTTTGTTCAGCATCCTTTCCGCATCGCCCAATCCGGGCGCAGTGCGCGATGGTGCGCTGAAAATCGACTTGTCCGGCTTTATCGTTGAAGAGCGCAGCTTGATCGATCCGGTCGCCACATTGCTCAGCGGAGAAGCCCCGCCTACCGAACATCAGGCGCGCGATGTCATCCGCGCTTTGGATGCAGCGGCCAGCGATAACCGGATCAAAGCGGTGGTGATCGACATGTCCACCTTTGCCGGCGGCGGGCAGGTTCATCTGCAAGCCATTGGTGAGGCGATGGACCGTGTGCGCGCGGCGGAAAAGCCCGTGCTCACCTATGCGCTTGCTTACGGCGATGATCACATGCTGCTCGCCTCGCATGCCAGCGAGATTTGGGCTGATCCGCTTGGCGGCGCGCTGATCGCGGGGCCAGGGGGCAGCATCCTATTTTACGAAGGGCTGCTCGATAAGCTCAACGTCAATGCCCGCATTTACAAAGTGGGCGAGTTCAAATCAGCGGTCGAACCGTTCGAACGCAGCAATCTGTCAGACCCCGCGCGCGAAAATCTGGAAAGCCTTTACGGCGCTTTGTGGGAAGAATGGCAAGCCAATGTCAAAAAGGCGCGCCCTGCGCTCGAATTGGACCGCGTGACCAAAGATCCCGTCGCCTGGGTCGAGGCATCCTCGGGCGATCTTGCGCAGGCCGCTTTGGCCGCGGGGCTTGTCGACAAGCTGGGCGACAGCGTGGAATTTGGCGCGCGCGTTGCTGAAATCGTGGGCGAGGACAGCTTTGACAAAGCTCCCGGCTCTTACGCGAAAAGCGATCTTGCCCCCTACCTTGCCGATAACCCAGCCGATGCAGGCGGCAAACGGATTGGCGTTGTCACTGTTGCTGGCACGATTATTGATGGCGATGCAGGCCCCGGAACCGCCGGCGGAACGCGGATTGCCGATGTGCTGAATGCGGCGCTTGATGATGATCTGGCAGGGCTCGTTGTGCGGGTGAACTCACCCGGCGGCTCTGTCACGGCATCAGAGGAAATCCGCCGCGCGATCCTGCGTTACAAGGCCAAGGATATTCCCGTTGCCATCTCCTTTGCCAATGTCGCGGCAAGCGGCGGATATTGGGTCGCCACCGCAGGCGACCGCATCTTTGCCCAGCCCGAAACGGTAACCGGCTCTATCGGCGTTTTTGCCGTGCTGCCCACCTTTGAAAATGCGACCGACCAGGTCGGCATCAGCACTGACGGGTTCCGCACCACGCCCTTGTCGGGTCAGCCCGATATCATTGGCGGGCTGACACCCGAAACCGATGCAATCTTTCAGGCGACCATCACCAACACCTATGACGATTTTCTGGAACGCGTCGCCAAAGCGCGCGGGATCACGAAAGCCAAAGCTGACGAGATTGGTCAAGGCCGCGTCTGGGATGGCGGCACCGCTCGCCAATTAGGCCTGATCGATCAGTTTGGCGGATTGGCCGATGCGCTGGAATGGACTGCAACCAAGGCCGGCATTCAAGAAGACACGTGGAGCCCGCTATTCCTTGGCGCGCAGCAGGACAGTTACGATTCGCTCATCCGCCAGCTTTTGGGCAGCACCGCCGATGCCAGTGCGCAGCCGCGCAGCGCAGACCTGTTCGCACGCGCTGCTATCGGCCAGCAATCGCTGATCCGCCGGATTGCAGCAGATGCGCAAGTGCTATCAGGCAGCCGGGGCATTCAGGCCTATTGCCTCGAATGCCCGGTCAGCCCCGCCCCGCAAGCCGCACCGACCAACCGCAGCGTTCTGGCGATGGTGAAAGCGTTGTTCGCGCCGTAACCGGGCGAAGCCGCGCGCAAACGAATTTGCAAGACACCATTTGGCAAAGCGCCCATTCGCAAGACTTGCCAAGCGCAGACACTCGCAGTAAGTGCCCGCCTCGCCTTGAAAAGCTTGGCTCAGCCAGGCGCATCAGGCGGGCGCGTAGCTCAGTGGTAGAGCACACCCTTCACACGGGTGGGGTCGCAAGTTCAATCCTTGCCGCGCCCACCATTTTTTCAGATGTTTAGCTGGATAGATGGCCCCGCCAAATCGGGGCGGGGGTGAGGCGCTTTGGCCTGATCCATCCCCGCTCATCAGCTTTTTGGTCTCAACCCAGGTAATGGCCAAAAATATCGCAAGCCAAACCGGCCCTTCCCCGCTATGGCGCATGTCGCAGGCGATTTCGGCTCCGCGCCGTCGCCAATTGTGATCACCGCGCAAATTTCCGCGCAACGTGCTCATGCCTCTTTCTTCCCCCGCGCCTGCCTTTTGCGCGCCTATCCAAGCGAACTTCTATGTCTTTTGAAACTCTGCCTGCCCATCTGGGCGAAGCGCTGGCCGAACGCGGCTATGATCAGCCCACCCCGGTGCAGGCCGCCGTCATCGCGCCTGATGCGCATGCACGCGACCTGATCGTCTCTGCGCAAACCGGATCGGGCAAGACGGTTGCCTTTGGTGTAGCCCTGGCGGACCAATTGCTGGGCGAGATACGCGGGACACCGCTGACCGAAAAACCGCTTGCGCTGGTCATTGCTCCCACGCGCGAGCTGGCATTGCAGGTTAGCCGCGAGCTTGGCTGGCTCTATGCCAAAGCGGGCTTGCGCATTGCGACCTGTGTCGGCGGAATGGATGCGAGCAAGGAACGGCGCGCTTTGCGCGGCGGGCCGGCGATTGTCGTGGGCACGCCGGGCCGATTGCGCGATCATCTGGAGCGCGGCGCGCTCGATTTGTCGGGCCTTGTCGGCGTGGTTCTGGATGAAGCGGACGAAATGCTCGACATGGGCTTTCGCGATGATCTGGAGGAAATCCTCGATGCAGCGCCCGATCAGCGGCGCACTTTGCTCTTCTCAGCCACCATGCCGCAGGCGATTGTGCGGCTGGCGCAGCGTTACCAGACAGATGCCCTGCGCCTCTCGCTTGCGGGTAAGGATCGCGGGCATGGCGATATCAGCTATCAGGCCATCACGATCGCACCATCCGAGGTGGAGAATGCGGTTGTCAATCTGCTGCGCTTTCACGAGGCGGAAACCGCGATCTGTTTCTGCGCCACGCGCGACAGTGTGCGCAGGCTGCATGCCACGCTGCAAAACCGGGGGTTTGGCGTCGTTGCGCTGTCGGGTGAGCATTCGCAGCAGGAACGCAATCAGGCTTTGCAGGCGCTGCGCGACAAACGCGCGCGGGTGTGTGTGGCAACCGATGTTGCCGCGCGCGGGCTTGATCTGCCAACGCTCAGCCTTGTGATCCATGTCGATACGCCGCGCGATGCTGAAACTTTGCAGCACCGTTCGGGACGGACGGGCCGCGCGGGCAAGAAAGGCACAGCCGCGATCCTTGTGCCATACAATCGGCGCAGGCGGACCGAGGGGATGCTGCGCGGAGCCAAGATCGAGGCGCAATGGATGGGCGCGCCCACGCGCGAGGAGATCAGCACAAAAGACCATGCGCGGCTGATGGAAAAGCTGACCCAGCCCTCAGAATACGAAGACGATGACCGGGCTTTGGCGGCAGAGCTGATGGAGCGTTTGCCGGCCGAAGACATCGCCGCTGCATTGGTAAAAGCGCACCGGGCCAAAATGCCGCAGCCCGAAGAACTGCTCGCCAACACGCCGGAGGCGCGCGAAAAAGCCAAGGCAGACAGGCATCGTCCCGGATTTGAGGATGTGGTGTGGTTCAAAATGGGCATTGGCCGCCGCCAAAACGCTGAGCCGCGCTGGCTGCTCCCGTTGATTTGCCGTCGGGGTCATATCACTCGCAATGAAATCGGCGCGATCCGTGTGGGGCCAGAAGAAACGTGGTTTCAGGTGCCGCGCGCCATTGCGGGCAAATTCAGCGAAACCTTGCAGCGCACCGCATCGAGCGAGGATGAGCAAGACGCGATCGCAATCGAAGAATCCCCCGATGGCCCCCGCATCGAAGCGCGCCACAACCGCAAACATGGCGGCGGTAGCGGTGGCGGGGGGCCGAGAGCGCGCGCCAAACCTTTCCGTAAAGGCGGCGGTGATCGGGGCGCCAATGATCGGGGCGGAAAGCCGTTTCGCAAAGATGATGACGCAAAACCGCGCGCAGGCGGAAAGCCGTTCAAGAAAAAGCCCTATGCCGGGAAAAGCCCTGAAACAGCTGGCGCAAAAGATGGCGCAAAAACTGGCGCGAAAGCTGGCTCCAAATCAGATGGCAGCCATCCCGTCACGCGCAAGCCCAAAAAGGGAACCAAGAACAAGGATAAGGGAAAGCCGAAATACAAAGGCAAACCGCCGCGTGGTACCGATTAGTCGGTTAGGCCCTACCCCCGCCCCAATAGCGCCAAAGTCGCAAAACTCGCCAGCCAATGCTCACCCATATAATCGCCTGCGACATGCGGCATGGCAGCGTCGAGATGGATCTGAGCGCGTTCCTCCAAGTGCGGCGTTGCAGAGTGATCGCCCAAAGCCGCGCTCACCTGCGCCAAACACCAGGCGCGCGACAGGTTCAGCCCGTCAAGATGCGCGATCTTGCCATCTGTTCGGTCTGATACTGTGACAGGGCGGCATTCGCGCTCAATCCAGCCATTGCTGACAACCAGCGCGGAAAACCACGGCGCAAATTGATCGCGCTCCATCACCCGGCTCATCAGCAAGGCGGCAGTGAGAACGGGAGAGAGAAATTCGTCCCCGCCCGGCTCCCATCCGGCATAATCACTTCGCCCGGCAAACGCGCGCTGCGCCCAATCATCAATTGTGCCGGCCAGCACCGCATCGCGCGCCTGCGCCCATTCGCGCGCCAGAACAAGCGCGAAACTGGTGTTGAAATGCGTGCCGACCGTGATCGGGTAGGTGAGGATGGAAAGGTAATCGCCAAATCGCGCGGCAAAGGCGCGGGCGAGCGGTTCCAAGCGGTCGCCCCAATCTTTGTCGCTGTGCCGCGCGGCCTCGTGATGGAGGTAAAGCAGCCAGCCCCAGCCATAGGGCCGCTCAAACCCGCGCGCTGATGGACGGTCCAGATAGGCCAGCTCAATGCCAAGCTTTTCCGCTGTGAATGTCGCATCGGCCAATTCCTCAATCGCGCGCGCCTCCGGCAGATCGGGATAAAGGCGCCGAAGAGTGAGCAGCATCCACCAGGAATGGACGCAGGAATGCCAATCGAAACTGCCGAAAAAGCATGGATGTGCCGCCTGCGGCAGGCGCGCATCATTCTCACCATCAAAGACATGATCGTCCTTGTACGGAAACGGCTTTGCCACGTGACCCAGCGCGATTTGCGCGAATTTGGCCGCGATTTCGGCGGTCATTTCCACAGCAGAAACGCCCCCACATAGATGATCGCAACATTGCACACCCACAGCGGGATCGCGGTCCACACTTGCTGTTTGATAACTCCGTTCTGGTCTTTGAGTTCAAGCAGCGCGGCAGGCACGATGTTGAAATTGGCCGCCATAGGCGTGAGCAAAGTGCCGCAGAACCCGGCGAGCATACCGACCGCTCCGATCACGGCAGGATCGCCGCCATATCCCTCAACCAGCAGGGGAATACCGATGGCCGCCGCCATCACCGGGAATGCGGCAAAGGCATTGCCCATAATCATCGTGAATATCGCCATGCCCAGTGCGAAGACGACGACGGTGAGGAAGATGCTTCCTTCGGGAATAACGCTCCCCGCTGCCCCGCCGATAATGTCGCCCACCCCGGCAAGCGCAAACACCGCGCCAAGCGCCGCCAGCATTTGCGGAAGGATAGCGGCCCAGCCAATGGAATCGAGCAATCGCCGCCCTTCCTCAGCAGGCGCGAGCGCGGGCGGACGCAGCCAGATGATCGCAGTGATAAGCGCGATGACAACGCCAATGCCGAACAAGAGCAGCGTCTCTCGCCGTTCTTCAAACAGGCCCGTCTCCCCCAAGGGCGTGAAATTATACAGCAGCGTTCCGGCCACGGCAGTAAAAGGCACGATGAGTGCGGGCACGAACAGCTTATTGCCAAGGCTCGCTGCGCGCTTGCCCCGTGATGCCTCGCCTGTGGTGTCCGGATTGGAGCGCTTCAGCCCGCCCAGCCCCGCAATCGCGACCATGGCAAGCACGATGATCCCGTTCACAAGATCGGAAACATGGCTGCCAGCAAAGAAACTTGCCGACAAAAGCCCCCAGAACCCGGCATTACCCCAAAGCCTGTCTTTAAGGCTGAGCAGCGCCCAGATCGCGAAAAAGCTTCCTGCGAGGATATAGAGCCATTCATAGGTGATCATCGCCGCGCACTCCTGCCCGCGCCAATTCGCCGGTCGAGCGCATTGATCCGCCAGCCATGGATGAAGAACGCGCATATCGCGGTTGGGATGGCCCAGACGGACAGCTCAAGCGGAGTGAGAGGGTAGCCTGCGCTTTCAAACACGCCCTGGATCAACAGGATTGATGCGATGGCGAAGAAAATATCCTCGCCAAAGAACAGCCCGACATTGTCGGTCGCAGCTGACATCGCCTTGACTTCCTCCCGGTCGCTTTCGCGAAGGTTGCCATGCGCGGTTTCGGCTGCTGCCTCTGCCATGGGCGCCACCAAAGGACGCACCGCTTGGGGATGGCCGCCGATATCTTTCATGCCCAGCGCCGCAGTAATCTGGCGAAAGCCGAGATAGATGATCAGCAGCTTTGAAAACGTCGCCCCGCGTATCCCCTCGATCAGACCGCGCGCGCGTTGTTGCAGGCCGTATCGCTCTAGTAGGCCAATGACAGGCAGGATGATCCAAGTGACCGAGATATAGCGGTTATCATTGAAAGCCTTTCCCAAAGCCTCGATCACCGCGACCACATCCAGCCCTGCGAGAACGCCCGTCGCAACAGCCGCGCTGACCACCACCAGCAGCGGATTGAATTTGAGCGCAAAGCCGGCAACGACAATCGCGATGCCTGCAAGCGGCCAGTAATTCATCTCATCCATCACCAAATCCTCCCCCGAAACCGCCGCCGCCGGGCGTATGGATCACAAATGTATCCCCCGGTTGCATCTCAGCAGACGCGCTTGCGCTCAAATCCTCGCGCGATCCATCCCTGCGCTCGACCCAGTTTTTGCCCGGTGCCGCGTCCCCGCCGCCCATAATACCGCGCGGGGGCACAGCCCGCCTGTTTGCGAGCATATTCGCGCGCATTGCCTCAAGGAAAGTCACGCGCCGCTCCACGCCATTGCCGCCCGAATGCGCGCCCTCGCCCCCGGAACCGCGCCGGATCGCAAAGCTATCAAGGCGGACGGGCAGGCGCGTCTCGAGGATCTCCGGATCGGTAAGGCGGCTGTTGGTCATATGCGTTTGCACAGCATCTGTGCCGTCATGATCCGGCCCTGCGCCCGACCCGCCGCAGATCGTCTCGTAATATTGGTGCCGATCATTGCCGAAAGTGAAATTGTTCATCGTCCCTTGGGAAGGCGCAAGCTTACCGCACGCCGCGAACAAAGCATCGGTGATGACCTGGCTCGTCTCGACATTGCCCGCGACCACGGCCGCTCCGGGCCGGGGGTTGAGCATGGACCCTTCGGGCACCACGAGTTTCACAGGGCGCAGGCACCCGTCATTCATCGGAATCGCATCGTCGATTAAAGAGCGAAGGACATAAAGCGAGGCTGCCCGCGTTATTGACCTTGGCGCGTTGAAATTGTCGGGCCGCTGATCGGACGTACCGGTAAAATCGAACACGGCGCTGCGGCCTGCGCGGTCTATGCGGATGGCAACCTTCACACACGCGCCGCTATCCATTGCGTAAGCAAACTCGCCCTCGTCGAGCCCGTCGATCAGACGCCGGACGCTTTCCTCTGCATTGGCGAGGACGTGGCCCATATAGGCCTCCACCACCGCCGCCCCCTGATCGGCCACCACACCGGTGAGCAAATCCGCACCGCGCGTGCAGGCGGCCAATTGCGCGCGCAGATCGGATAGATTGCGGTCCGGATTGCGCGCAGGATTTGCAGTGGAGCCAAGCACTTCCCGCACTTCGCCTTCGCAAAAGCGCCCCTCATCCACCATCAGCACATTGTCGATCAGCACCCCTTCATCGTCGATGGTGCGGCTATCAGGCGGCATGGAGCCGGGTGCGATCCCGCCAATATCGGCATGGTGCCCGCGCGCGGCGACGAATGCGTCGGGGGCCTCTCCCGCGTCTGAGTAAAACACAGGCACAATCACCGTAACATCAGGCAGATGCGTGCCGCCGCGATAGGGATCGTTCAAAACATAGGCATCGCCGCGCTTAAACCCGCGCCCATCGCGCGGCATCCCGTTTTCGCTAGGGCCCCTCTGCTCGATAACCTGAGCGATGGAATCGCCCATCGATCCCAAATGCACCGGAATATGCGGCGCATTGGCAATCAGCGCGCCTGCCTGGTCAAACAGAGCGCAGGAGAAATCGAGCCGTTCCTTGATATTCACCGATGTCGCGGTGGATTGGAGGACAACGCCCATTTCCTCGGCGATGGCCATGAACAGATTGTTGAATATCTCCAGCCTGATGGGGTCGGCCTCAGTGCCCGCTGCCGCCGCGTGTTTGGCCGCCGCAATGCGCGACAGGATCAGACTGCCCTCATCTGCAAGCCGCGCTTGCCAGCCTTCTTCGACCACAATCGTGGAGCCAGGGTCGATAATCAGCGCGGGTCCATCCACCCTTTGCCCTGCCTGCATCGCGGCGCGCTTCATTGTTTTGAGTGCGCCCAAAGCCTCTCCATGGGCCATCTCAGGCTGCGCGAACGCTTCCCCCAGCCCGCCTGACAGGCCGCTTGCTTCGACGCTCAACGCCTCAATGATGATTGTTTTGTGAGCATCGGAATACCCAAAACGCAGGCGATGAAGTTCGCGAAATTCGCTGTCCATTTTCCGGGCATCGCCGCATGGGATCATCAACGCGCTGTCGCTTCCCTCGAACCGCAGCTGGGCGCGCGGCTCCAGGTTTATCTCAGCGCTCTCAATACCTTGCGCAGCCAGCGCAGCCGATGCCTCTTTTTCAAGCAGTGCCAGTTCTTCGCCAAATCCGTCCGACAATGGCCGGATAAGGCTAACTTCGCGGATCGCTTTTACAGGCGCAATCCCGATCCCATAGGCTGACAGGATGCTCGCGAGCGGGTGGACCAGCACCGTCTCCATACCCAAAGCGTCAGCCACTTTGCACGCATGTTGCCCGCCCGCCCCGCCAAAACACGCGAGCGCGTAACGCGTCACATCATAACCGCGCGCGGTCGATATTTTGCGGATCGCATTGGCCATATTGTCGGTCGCAATATCGAGGAAACCCGCCGCGATTTCTTCCAGCGGTTTGGGATCAGGCAGCGCAGCGGCAATCGCCTCCAGCCGGGCGCGCGAGGCATCGGGATCAAGCGGCTCATCCCCGCCCTCACCAAACACAGGCGGGAAAAACGCAGGGTCAATCCGGCCTAGGAACAGATTGCAATCGGTTACCGTCAGCGGGCCGCCCTTGCGATAACACGCAGGTCCCGGATTGGCCCCCGCGCTTTGCGGACCCACACGGAACCGCGCGCCATCAAAACTGCACACAGAACCGCCGCCCGCCGCCACCGTATGGATCTGCATCATGGGCGAGGCAACGCGCACGCCTGCGACCACGCTTTCGCCTGTCAGCTCCAATTCGCCGGCGTAATGCGCGACATCAGTGCTGGTCCCGCCCATATCAAACCCGATCAGCTTTGTGTGGCCAAGCGGCGCGGATGCCGCGACCATGCCCACAACCCCGCCCGCAGGCCCGGACAGGATCGCATCCTTACCGCGAAACGCGCCGACTTCGGCCAATCCGCCATTGGATTGCATAAATTTGAGCGCGCCTGTTTCAGGCAGGCTCTTTTGCAGACCGTCCGTATAGCGCCGCAGGACGGGCGAGAGATACGCATCCACCGCCGCCGTATCCCCGCGCGGGACGAGTTTGATCAGCGGCGCGACCTCATGGCTAACACTCACCTGCGCAAAGCCAAGCTCGCGCGCGATTATCGCAAGCCGCGCCTCGTGCTCGCGGTATTTCCAGCCATGCATCAGGATGATAGCGATAGCGTCAAAACCGTCTGCCTTTAGCTGCGCAAAATCGGAACGCGCCTTGGCCTCATCAAGCGGGCGCAGCACTTCACCATCCGCGCCAACGCGCTCATCCACTTCGATGACGCGGTCCGGCAATTGCTCTGGCAAAATGATATGGCGCGCAAAGATTTCGGGCCGAGCCTGCGTGCCGATCCGCAAGGCATCAGCAAACCCGCGCGTAATGGCGAGCGCGATGCGTTCCCCCTTGCGCTCAAGCAGGGCATTGGTGGCCACAGTCGTTCCAATGCGCACCTCGGCAATGGGCGCCTCGCCATTGCCCCCTGCGTGCCGCGCAAGCAGCCGCCGCACGCCTTCACTGGCCGCGTCATCATACTGGCCAGGATGCTCTGACAGCAGCTTTTCGGTGACCAAAGAGCCACCCGGCGTCAGCGCCACCACATCGGTAAAAGTGCCGCCACGATCGACCGCAAAACGCCAGGCTGTCATGGTGGGTGGGGTGCTCTTTTTGTGGATCGTAGGTGCGCGGGTGTTTCGTGGACGTGTTTTGGCGGGTGTTTGGGAGAGTGTCTAGGTCTACCAACTTTCGGGCCACGACCGCTCGCCCGGAGCCTGTCGAAGGGCCATCCTTCGCTTTGGCTCCATGCTCTCAAAAAGAAGGACGGTGCTTCGACAAGCTCAGCACGAGCGGGTTTTCTATTGAGGCAACCACCGCAGTCGCCTTTTTAGGGCGGCGCGCTGGATACCAAACCGCAACCAAATCATGCGATTACCGCTCCGAGCGCAGCAGGAGGGCGCGTGGGTTATGCGGATGATTGCCGGATTTTGGGCTTTGGTGGCTGCGATGCTGCTGGCGGGGTGTGCTGAGAGCACACCGCCCGAATACCGCTATCGCCTCAAGGTCGAGGTGGAAACGCCCGAGGGCCTCAAAACCGGCTCCAGTGTGATCGAGGTCTCCACGCGCGTGGCAAGCAAGAACGCTATACTCTCACCCGGACGCGCGACCATGCGCGCTCGCGGAGAGGCTGTGGCTGTGGACTTGCCCGGTGGTCGCACGCTGTTTGCTCTGTTGCGGTCTGAAAGCCAGACAGATTGGGCCTCCAATGTGATGTCACTATTGGCACCAAGCTATCGCGGAGATGGGGCTGCAAAAGAGAAAGTCCGGGCAATCCTCCGGATGCAGGGCGAATACGATCTGCCTTTGTACAAACCCGCCGGCCCCGGCAGACGCCGCCATATGTATCCGATGTTGGTGACGTTCGGCGATCTCGATGATCCAACCAGCGTTGAAAAGGTAGACCCGCTCGATCTCGCCGCGACCTTTGGCGAGGGTGTGAAGTTGAAGCGGATTACAGTTGAGGTGACTAATGATCCGGTGACGACAGGGATTGCGGAGCGGCTGGGTTGGTTGCCGGATTACTATGACAAGATGCTCGATGGACGTCGCATTAGACATATCGAGGCAGACAACCGTTTGGCTAACAGCCTGTCACAAAACAGCTTTGTAGTAGGGGCCGTAAAATGAACCGTGAAGTAATTCACTAATTGTCACCGCAATGTTTGCAAAACCGCGTGCCAGTCCATGGATCCCCGCCCTTCGACAAAGCTCAGGAGAGCCCTTCGCGGGGATGACAATGGAGGCGGCGGGGTGGCCACGGGGGGCAGCGGGGCGGCGGCGAGGCAAAGACTTGGCCATTTTCCTACATGCCCGAACCCTGCTAACTTTGCGCCGGGCCTTTGCACCCTCATTCAGCGCAGGGCCGGAACAAAGCCCCCTTCCCCCTCCACCTAGACCCCCATCCCGCAGTATGTACTTCGTCAATCAGCGCTAGTACGAGATCGCCAATGCACCGCCCGCTTTGACGCAGGGCATCCCTTGCCGCTAACGCGGCATAACGATGGACGCTTCACTGCTCTTCACACTGGCAAGCTGCGCCGTCGTTATGGCAGTGATCGCCTGGGTCAGCTGGCTCAAAACGCGCGGCACGACCGAAACGCGCGATGGGTATTTCCTTGCGGGAAGAGGGCTGACCGCGGGGTTTATCGCCGGGTCGCTATTGCTCACCAATCTATCGGCAGAACAGCTGATCGGCCTCAATGGATCAGCCTATGGCCACAATATGTCGAGCATGGCGTGGGAAGTAACCGCCGCTATCGCGACCGTGGCGATGGCGTTCGTTTTCCTGCCGCGATACCTCGCCGGGGCCTTTACCACTCTGCCCGAATTTCTGGCCGAACGGTTCGATCCCACTGTCAGGCGATTGTCGGTGCTGCTGTTTATGCTGGGATACGGCCTCGTGACCATTCCATCGGTGCTGTATTCGGGCAGCCTGGCGGTGATGAAGTTCTTCGATGTGCCGACGCTGACGGGGTTGAGCGCGTTCCCCGCACTGCTCATAACATCGGTAACGATAGGCTTGATCGGCGCGGCCTATTCGGTGTTTGGCGGGCTGCGCGCGGTCGCCGTTTCGGACACGCTGAATGGGATTGGCCTTTTGATATTCGGATCGCTGATCCCGGTTCTGGGCCTGATCGCGCTGGGCGATGGCAGCTTCGGCGAGGGGCTTGAGCGGCTGGCTACCAATCACCCCGAAAAACTGAATGCGATAGGTTCTGCCAGCGACCCCACGCCGTTCGGCACAATCTTCACCGGCATGATTTTCGCCAATCTGTTCTACTGGTGCACCAATCAATATGTGATCCAGCGGACATTGGGCGCGGCCTCTTTTGCTGAGGGGCAAAAGGGAGTGCTGGCATCGGGGTTTTTCAAGATCCTTGTGCCGTTCATGATGATGATCCCCGGCGTCATCGCGTTCCATCTGTATGGCGCAGGCTTTGCCTCGATTGATGAGGCCTACCCCCGGCTTGTCTCCGATCTGCTGCCGGCTTATCTCGCAGGCGTGTTTTTGGCGGTCCTGCTGGGCGCGGTGTTCAGCTCGTTCAACTCGCTGCTCAACAGCGCGGCAACCTTGTTCACGCTCGATATCTATGCGCCATCCCGCAAAGCGCCCACCGATGCGCATCTGGTGAAAGTCGCCAAGATCGCGAGCGTGGTGATCGCGCTGTTCTCATTCGTGGCCGCGCCGATGCTCTACTTTGCACAGGAAGGGCTGTGGCAGATCGTACGGGTGTTCACCGGGTTCTATAACATCCCCACGGTCGTGATCGTCATCATGGGCCTGTTCACCGCGCGCGTTCCGGCATTGGGAGCCAAGCTTGTGATTGTCTTCCACGTGACCGCTTATGGATTGCTCCGCTTCGTGTTTGACGATGTTGTGACGCTGCATTTCATCCACCAATATGCAATCCTGTTTGTGATTGAGGTGGGGATCATGCTGGCCTGCGGATATTGGGCACCGCGAGCGGAACTTTATCGGCCAGCCGCGCGGCACGAGGTGGATATGACGCCTTGGGCCTACGCCCAGCCAGCGGCGTTCACACTGCTGTCGGGCGTGGTGGCGCTGTATCTGCTGTTTTCGCCATTGGGCGCGGCCAATGCTCAGGGTTTCAGCACGGCATTCTTCGTTTTGATGAGCGCTCTGGGTATTGCCAATATCGCAGCGTGGGTGATGGCAGCGCGCAGACCAGCCCTCAGCTGATCAGGCTGGCCAAAACGCGGCGCTTACCTTTGAAAGGGCGCCGCCCATGCATCACGGTGAAATTATCGACCAGAACGACATCGCCCGCCTGCCATCGCAGATCATAGGTCAGCTCATCGGCGATTGCGATGGCGGGGCCCATCTCCCCTGCCGTGATCGGTTTGCCGCTGCCAAAAGTGATCGCTTTGCCAGGGTCATTGCGGCTGTCTGACCACCCTCGAAACGCGGCGATAAGCTGATTAAAGAAGCTGCGCCTGCCACCGCCAATTTCGCGGACTGCTGGCAGAACGGGCGTGGTTGCGCGCAGGGATCCATCTTTTCGCCATTCCCAAGAATAGCCAAGCTGTGCCAACCGCGCCTCAGCCGCTTCGGGAGCTATGCTGTTCAAAGTGCTTTTCCAGGACCGCCCCTGCCCTGACCCCGCATCATCATCACCCGGCATGACATTTGTGTAGCGCACGCCTTCTGCCTCAAGCCGCGCGGCAAAAGCTGGCGCTTCAATCACCAAGCGCTCCCAAACCCAGTCAGATCGGCACAAGGGCGTAGCACCGCCCTCGTCTGGTGCGATTTCACAATAAAAGAACAGCGCCGATGGATAGATCGGCGTTTGCGCCATTTCGTGATGGAGGAAAATCTCGGTATGAGGCGGCGCTTCATTGGCGGTGAAAACACGCGCAGTGATATTCGTGCGCACCGCATTGCTAAGCGAGATCTTCGTAAGTAAAGCCGGGCTTACCATACGCCTTGACTGCCGCGTCAAAGGCATGCGCATCGGGCACGCAAAAGCCGCGCAGCAGCACTGCGCCATGGTCAGCCAAACGCGCTCCCACGCCGGCCTGGCCATCGGCAAAGTATTCCACCAGCGAACCTTCACCTGCGATCACATGCGGGAAATCAGTCATAGATTGGGTGAAACGCGCCGAACGCTTCCTCTGCAAAGGTGCCCGGATCGTTAAACCGGCGGTTCTGATTGAGCGACGAGATCGCCGCCATTTCCACCGCTGACAGCTCAAAATCATCGATATCAAGATTTTCGCGCATCCGCTCAGGCTTGGTAGTTTTCGGGATGACCGCCGTGCCGCGTTGCACGCCCCAGCGCAGCAGAACCTGCGCGGGGGTTTTGCCATGCGCCTGTGCTGCGACCATGACGGGTGCCGCACCCAGCAAACTTTCTCCAGCCTCGGCCATATTGAGCTCAAAATAGCTTTGCGCACCCAGAGGCGAAAACGCTGTCACATCCATCCCGTAATTACCCGCGAGCCGGATCAGCCGCTCCTGTGTCAAAAAGGGATGCGCTTCGATCTGGAGCATTGCCGGCTTAACCTCGGCATAGGTCATCAGATCATGCAGCAAAGCCGAATTGTAATTGCACACGCCAATGCGGTGCGCGGCGGCCTTGTCGACCAATGCTTCCATCGCCATCCACGTCTGATGGAGCGGCACACGCGCCGGCTTCATCTGCGGCTTGGGCGCATCCGGGTCAAACAGCCATTCGGGCGGATAGCGCGTTTCAATTGGCACATATTCGAGCGGGATAGGAAAGTGGATCAGATAAAGATCAAGGTAATCAAGCTGCAAATCGGCCATTGAGTTTCGGCATGCTTCTTCAACATGCTCTGGCGCGTGAAAGGTGTTCCACAGTTTTGAGGTGATCCACAGCTCCTCACGCGCAACCAGACCTTCGGCGATGGCCCGCGTCAAACCTTCGCCGGTTTCAGCCTCATTTCCGTAATCGGCAGCGCTGTCGAAATGGCGATAGCCTGCACGAACCGCTTCGAAAACGGCATCAGCGGTATCCTCGCGCGGGATCTTCCACAGGCCAAAGCCAATGCGGGGCATGGTGTCAGGCACGTCGATCAATCCTCATCTTTAAAATCTATGGTTACAGGCTCGCCCGTGGCGATGCTTTGCTGCGCAGCTGCACCCATCACAACAGAGCGATAGCCGTCTTGCGCGGTGATAAGCGGCGCTGTTCCGTTCACAAGCGCATCATGAAAATCGCGCTGCTGGAAAAAGGTCGCGCCGTGATGCGATCCGGCGGCAAGAGCGTCCTTGGGCGTCGAGACGGGCTCTACCTCAAAGCCCGGTCGCCCGTGGATGCGCTGGCCGTTACCATCGACTTGCCCCGCCCGCTGTGCCCAGATGATCTCGCTTGCAGGCAATTTAACCTCAAGCTTGCCCCTGTCCCCGACCGCGCTGATCTCTTCCTGCTGCTCTGCCCCTTCTGCGAACATGCACAAATCAAGCATTGCGCGCGCGCCGCCTGCGAAATCAACAGTAACAAAGGCGTTGTCGATGATGTCGGGTGTCTCGCCAAGATAGCGTTCATCGAGGTGGTTCACATCCTGCCCGCCGCTTGCAAAAACGCGGCAAGGTTCATCGCGCAGGATATGACGCATAAGGTCGAAAAAATGGCAGCATTTTTCCACCAGAGTGCCCCCGGTGTTCCGATTGAAGCGGTTCCAGTCGCCCACCTTTTCTAGGAACGGAAAGCGGTGTTCGCGAATGGCGAGCATTTTTACATCACCCGCCTCGCCGGCATGCACGCGCTCGATAAATCGGGTGACAGGCGGCATATACCGATATTCCAGCCCCACCCAGAACAGGTTGGCGTAATCACGAGCGGCTGCGGCCAAAGTGAGTGCATCCGCGACATCTGTACACATTGGCTTTTCAAGCAGAATACCTGCGCCCATTTCCATCACCGGCTGCACAAGGCCAAAATGGGCGTAATTGGGTGCGGCGATAATAACAGCATCGGGGGTAGTATCAGCAAGCATTCGGGCGTTGTCTGCAAACACCGCGACATCTTGCCCAAGCTTGCTCGCCAACGCCTCAGCAGCTTTGCGTGATCCTGCATCGGGATCAGCGATTGCGACCAATTGTGCACCGTCGATCAGCGCAAGATTGGCCATATGCTCGCGGCCCATCATGCCGCAGCCGATTATCGCATATCGTCGTTTCTCACTCACCGCTGGCGCTATGCGCGGTGCGGGTCCGACTGGCAAGTCAGCACTTAACTGTCCGACTGCCGGACAGCGCGCATATCACCCCGCTTGAGCTGCACTGTGTTCGGGCATAAGCAATGGGCATGAACGATCTCAATACCAATTACGCAGCTGCCTATGGCCAAAAAGCAGGCTTTGGCAAAAAACCAGCATTGCTTCTCATCGATTTTGTTGAGGGATATTTTGATCCCGAATGCGATTTGTATGCCGATGTTGACAACACTCTGGCATCGGCATTGCGGGTGCGCGAAGTGGCACACGAGTCCGGTATTCCGGTCATCCTAACCAATGTTGTCTATCACCAAAGCGCGGTTGACGGCGGACGGTTCTATGAAAAAGCCAAACCCTTGCGATATTTTTTAAAAGGCTCTCCCATGGGCGCATGGCCCAAAGGATTGGAGCCGGCCGCTCACGAACTTATTATTTCCAAGCAATATCCCAGCGCCTTTTTCGGCACGTCGCTCGCTTCAACTTTAACAGTTATGAGCATTGATAATGTGATCCTGACAGGTCTCACCACCAGCGGCTGTATCCGCGCGACTTGCGTCGACAGCATGTCGCATGGCTTTATCACGACGGTGGTGCGAGAGGCCGTTGGAGATCGGCATGAAGATCCGCACCAAGCAAACCTGTTTGATATGGAAGCGAAATACGCTGATGTAGTGAGCGAGGCAGAAGTTATCGCTCACATCAAATCCGTCACTGCTCGATAAAGCGCACGGCCACACCGCCCGAAGCTGCGAGACTTACATCAAGACTGTCGGTACTGGTTACAGCGATTTCCTCAATCACCAAGGCATTGGGATTGGTGTCCCAATGCGCATCATCACCATCGCGGTAAACTTGCGCTGTGTAGCTCTTACCCTCATCAAGAAAATCCAAAGGTAACGACATTTCACGCGCCCGGCCATCGGTGACGGCGCCCAAGAACCATTCACCACCAGCGCGGCCTTTGCGCGCAATGGCAACATATTCGCCAACTTCGCCTGCAATCGCAACGGTTTCTTCCCAGTCCGCCTCCACGTCTTTGATAAACTGAAACGCATCCATACGCGCTTCATAGTTTTCAGGCAGATCAGCCGCCATCTGCAACGGCGAATACAACACCACATACAACGCCAGCTGCTTGGCCAATGTTGTTTGCGGGCGATTGGAAGGGTCACCGCGCTGCATATCTTCGCGCACAGGGGGGCGTTCATTGGGGCGCAGGTCAAAGATACCCGGTGTGTAATCTGCCGGGCCTGATAGCATTCGGGTGAACGCGATCACCGGGATATGCTCGGTTGGATTGGGCGGTGATCCCCATGCGTTGAACTCCATCCCGCGAACCCCTTCCCGCGTCATCCAATTGGGATAGGTCCGCCGCAATCCTGTGTCTTTGACTGGCTCATGCGCATTGATGGAAATCTTGCGTTTAGCGGCTGCTTTGACCGCTCGCAGGTGATGACCGACCATAAACTGGCTGTCGTGCCATTCATATTGCTTCACGCCTTCGTCATCATAGCGCACAATATCGCCTGCATCCGCGACATATCCCGTCTTAACCTCGCGCACGCCATTGGCGGCGTAAAGATCAAAGGCGGCTTCCATCTGCGCCTCGTAATTGGCAACATTTCCGCTGGTTTCATGGTGACCGATTATGCGCACGCCTTTTTCAGCCGCATATCGGCTGAGCATCGGCAAATCAAAATCTGGATAGCTCTGGGTGAAATCAAACAATTCGCCATTATTGAACCAATCGCCGTCCCAGCCAATGTTCCAACCTTCAACGAGCACCCCGGAAAAACCGTGCTCAGCTGCAAAGTCGATATAGCGTTTTACATCATCATTGTTCGCACCGTGAATGCCATCGTTGCCCCAGGTGCGCTCGTTGATGTGCATGGCCCACCAGATGCCGATATATTTGCCCGGCTCAACCCACGAAACATCGCCCAGCGCATTGGATTCATTAAGGTTCAGAACAATGTCCGAATTGATAAGCCCCTTGGCATCAGGCGCAATCTGAATTGTGCGCCACGGGCTTTTGAACGGAGCCGCCGTGTGCACTTTCACCCCGTCTGCACCTTCGCGCAGGCGCGCCTCGAAACTGCCAGGCCTAAGCGCCAAAAGCGACATGGCGGAATAATCCACCAAAGCGGCTTCATGAATTGAGATATGCACGCCTTTTGGCTGGCGAAAGGTCACTGGCGTGTGCGCGTCATCCACGATGCCCGCTTTGCCTTTTCGATAGATGTATTCGTATCGATTAAACTGCCTCGCAGGTGTCCACCAGCTGTCTGCCTGCGTCCCGATGTTGAACTGGGTCAGCTCGTCCGAAATACGAATATCGCCTTGCAAAGCGTCTTGCTCAGGCAGCTCATAGCGGAAACCAATTCCGGTATCGAACAGACGAAAGCGGACAATCATGCGCCGCTCAGGTCCTTTTTGAGACCCGAAAGTTACCGCCACTTCTCGGTGATGATCGCGCACGATCCGGCGCTCACCCCATGGTTGCTCCCATGACTGATCAACCCGGTTCCGCGTATGGCTGGTGATCTTTAGGTCATTTTCAAAGCCATGGTGATCGGCAAACAATAGGCCGAGACGCGCAGGTTCCATCACAACTTCGCCATCAAACGAAACTGTGTAGGTTGCCAGACCGCCTTGGTCAGATATCTCGACTGCAATTCGGCCGTCGGGCGATGTTTCCTGAACAGGTTCTGCGCGCAAAGGCACCGCAGCGGCCATTACCAACACGGCAATCCAGGCCGCCTTTGTCACACGAGCCAGCATCACATTCTCCCAATCGATAGATTTATGCAAATTTTTGCAAGTTTCTCCGGCGTCGCACTCACGATACCAGCAAACTCATGCTTTTCCAGTGTGCATTTTTCTGCAAAAAAGTTAGAAGTGCTATCAATGGCACGGGGAGAGGGATCATGATCGGTAACAGGGGCAATGCGACCAATGTCAGTGCGGTCGCCATATGCGCTTTGCTGTTTGCAGGCTTGGCCGGGTGCGGCGGCGGCGATAGTGCGACCACGCCTGCGCCGGTCGCGGCAGGTGGAGGCAGCACGCCCTCCCCTTCGCCCAGCACCGCCAGTGCAACGCTACCTGCAGGAGGCAACACCAGCTTTTCCAATCGTACAGCCGCCGCCGGCTTCGGCCATAGCTTCGGCTTTTCAAGCGGCATCAATGGCATGGTTAGCCAATTTGCTGGCGGCGCGGCATCAGGCGATATCGACAATGATGGCGACATCGATGTGTTTGTTGTGCGGGGTGATATTGGCCCCAACTTGCTCTACTTAAACCAGGGCGGCACCTTTGTGGAAAGCGCAGGCGCGGCAGGTTTGGCTTTCACGCTGGAGGGGACCAGCATTAACGGCGCGCATAGCGGCCCCACTTTTGGCGACTTGGATGGAGACGGCGATCTAGATCTGTTGCTTGGCGGGCTGGAAGGCGGGCCAACGAAGCTTTTCATCAATGACGGCACTGGAAGCTTTACAGATGCGACTGCTGGATCAGGATTTGATTTGGCGAGCGCTCAACAAACCATTTCCATGGCTTTGGGTGACTATGACGGGGATGGCGATCTGGACGTTTTGATGGCGCATTGGGGGACACCGCGCGATCCGGAAAATCCAGGCGAAACCGAAACACTTTGGCGCAATGATACGGCGCAAGGTGGAGCAGTCTCTTTCACCCCAGTCAGCGCGACTAGCGGCGTTGCAGGTCTACTGGCATTCGATCTGCCGCAGGGGGTGCTGGGCCCAAATTATGATTACACCTTCGCGCCTGGCTTTGCCGACATTGATGGTGACCGAGATCTGGACATCCTGATGGTGTCCGATTTTCGCGGATCGAAAGTGCTGCTTAACAATGGCGACGGAACTTTCAGCTCAAGCGCCTTCATCCCAGACGACGAAAACGGAATGGGAGCCGCGATTGGCGATTTCGACAATGATGGTGATTTCGACTGGTTTGTTTCCTCAATCAACGGCAATCGATTGTTCGAAAACAATGGCTCGGGCGGTTTTGTTCGCAATGCAGCATCGGGAATTGAGCCAGGCGGCTGGGGGTGGGGATCGTGCTTTGCAGACTTTAACGCGGATGGATGGCTAGACCTTTACCAGACGAACGGCTGGGAAGCTGGGAAAGACCCCAGCGCTTCAAACTATGTGAACGATGTGACCCGTCTTTGGATGAACGGCGGCGACAGAACTTTTGCAGACGCCGCCGAGGCGTCCGCCATTGCTGAGACCGATCAGGGCCGCGGCGTGATTTGCGATGATTTTGACAATGATGGCGATATGGATGCGCTGTTGTTGACCGCTGAGCCAAGTGGTGCGGTCTATTATTGGGAAAACCAATTAACCGGTGCGAAAAGTGTCAAAGTGCGCCTGCGCGGGCGAGGTCCGAACACTTTTGCGATTGGTGCAATCATCGAGCTCACCATCGCCGACACGACTCAAACGCGGATGGTCGGCATCAACAGCAATTTCACCTCACACAATTCTACTGATCAAATTTTTGGAATGGGCAGCAACACCAGCGCCGGCCTGCGCGTGATCTGGCCCGATGGCTCGGAAACCATCCAACCCAATGTGTCTGCTGGTGATCTGGTTGAGATCACTCAGCCGTAAAGAGACGGTAACCCCAGGGGCCAAGATCCAGCATGGTTTCTGCTTCAAATCTCACGGTCTCGCCGCCAATCGCATCACTCATTGTGCCGTAGTGACGCTCTAAATCAAAAGTTACCTTTTGTGCGCGCGGTGACAGGTTAAAGACCGCAAAGACGCGGTCATCGCCCTCCCCTCGGATAAAGCTCAACACGTCCTTTTTTGCGCTGTTTGGTACATCAACAAATGGGGCGCCATGGGCTCCATTGTGCAATGCCCGCTCGCTTGTTTTGAGCGCAATGAGAGAGCGGAATAGAGGATCGAAACGACCTTCATTCCAATCGATCTCATCCTTCTCGAAAAACTCCAACTGCCGATCGAGGTCCGCTTCCTGACCATTATAGATTAGCGGAATACCAGGCCCAACAAAACTCAAGGCAATCGCCGTTTCATAGGCTGGACCATAAATTTCTGACGCTACTCCATCCCACGAATTCTGGTCGTGATTATCGGTATAAACCATGCGCATCGCTGCGTGCGGCCAAGTGGTTTTTTGCGCAAGATAGTATCCGCGCATTTTTCCGGCGCCGCTGCCATCCGCAACAAGTTCCTGCATTGCCTCTTTCCACCCCCAGGCATAGGTCGCATCAAATGCGCGAGCGTGAAGATCGCGGGTTTCCCATTCGGCCAGCGTAAAAACAGGTTTGATCGTATCAAGCTGCGCGCGTGCGGTGTCCCAAAAATCAAGCGGTACAAAGCCTGCGACATCCGCGCGGTAGCCATCCACATCGAATTCGCGCACCCAATAGGCCAGGCTGCCAGTCATATAATCGCGCAGACCCGAATTCGAGTAGTCAAAGTCGGCAACATCCGACCAGTCAGTGCCTTCAGGCGGGATTATGTCCCCTTCCAGATTGCGGGTATACCATTCAGGATGCTCGGCAATCAGCGGATTGTCCCATGCTGAATGATTGGCGACCCAATCAAGGATGACTTTCAGACCCGCTTCATGGGCCGCGCTAACGAAGGCGCGAAACTCTTCTTCCGTGCCCAGATCGGGATTGACCTGGCGATAATCCTGGACCGCATACGGGCTCCCCATTGTCCCTTTACGCTTTTCCTCGCCGATCGGGTGGATCGGCATCAACCAGATGATATCGACCCCCATATCGGCAAGCCTTGGCAAATGACTTTGCGCAGCGGCAAAGGTGCCTTCCTGCGTGAATTGCCGAGTATTCATCTGATAAATTACAGCATCTGCGGCCCATTCTGGCGTCGCAGTTTGCACATAAGGCTGGGGCTCAAACGAAGCTGGTGCAGACGCTGGTTCGCATCCCGCAAGACCAACCGCCGCCAATGCCATCAATGCTGTTTTGCGCATCAGGATGCCCCCGACAATTTGGCCTGTCGCTCTAGAATGGCAGTGGTCCCATCGGTTACAAACAGGGTCGCGACCGCAGCCAGGGCAAAGGATATGGCTGAAATGGCCATCGCGTAAATCGGCGCACCATCGAAAAATGTGGTGAGCAAAAAGCCCAGCAACGTCGCCGCGATCAATTGCGGAACAACGATGAAAATGTTGAAGATACCCATATAGATGCCCATTTTCCGCGCAGGGACAGACCCTGCCAAAATGGCATATGGCAGCGAAACGATCGAAGCCCAGGCGAACCCTACAGCAACCATCGGCATCCATAGCAATGCCGGGTCGCGGATTAACAGCATCGCTGCGAAACCCGCCGCTCCAATCGCCAGATTAAGGGCGTGGAGACGGCACCTGTCCATCTTTGCTGCGATAACGATAAAAGCCAAAGCCGCCGCTGCTGCAACGCCATTGCGAACCGATCCAAGCAGGCTCCACCAATCGGCTGCGTCCTGATACCCCTGGGTCACAGGGTCAGGGGACGCAAAGTGAAATTCTGCAACTGCGGGCGTGCCGTAAATCCACATCGAGAACATGGCAAACCAGCTAAAGAACTGGACTACAGCAAGCTGCCGCATGGTCTTGGGCATGGAGAACAGATCATTGACGACTTCCATAAAGCCATTGTCATCTTTGCCGCCGCTGCGCAGCAGTGATGCAATGATCTGAATGGCCCCGAACGCTGCAACCAAACCAGCGAGGACATAAAGTTCTTGCGCGACTTCAACCTCGCCCAGCCACGCAGGCCGGGGTTCACCGCGAGCATACATCACGAAGGCAGCAAACGCTGCGCCGATTGCAATCCAGACCAGACCACCGCGCTGAAATTGCGCAGCGCTGCGTTGAACATTTGCAGCTTCCATAGGCTCGACGCCCAAAGCTGCGTGCCGAGCCGCTTCAAACCCAGCGATCTCATCAGGGCTGTATTCTTTAGTCCGAAAAACCGTCCAGCACACCGCGATGAACAGAGCCAAGCCTCCAATATAAAAGGCATATTGAACGGTCTGAGGTATCTCACCTTCGCCCGCCACATTAGACAACCCCATCCAATTGGTCATCATCCATGGCAGCGCGCCAGCGATAACGGCGCCAACGCCAATGAAGAAGCTCTGCATTGCATAGCCTCGCGTTCGCTGGCGATCCGGCAAATTGTCACCAACGAATGCGCGAAAGGGTTCCATCGTGATATTGAGCGAGGCGTCCATGATCCACAACATGCCTGCAGCAACCCACAAGGTTGGTGAATTCGGCATAATGAACAATGTCAATGTCGCAAATATCGCACCAATAAGGAAATAGGGGCGTCTACGCCCCAGCCTGCCCCATGTGTTGTCGGATAGATGGCCGATAATCGGTTGAATTATCAGGCCCGTCATCGGCGCTGCGATCCATAAGATCGCAAGCTCATTCACCTCGGCGCCAAGCGTTTGGAAAATGCGACTTACATTGCCGTTTTGAAGGTCAAAGCCGATCTGGATGCCAAGAAAACCAAAGCTCATATTCCAGATCTGGCCCGCGCTCATCGCTGGTTTTCGCCCCGTGCTGGTGCCCGTGCCCGATCCAAGCACTTGCGCCTGTGCCATATCCACTTATCCCTCTCGCAGTTTCTGCAATTCTGATATCAGAATTGCAGGCACGCTTCTTGCGTATGTTTCGCTGGCAAAGGCCAATTATCTGCCCTTAATTCCAGCCGCCCTAGTGTGCCGCTTATGCAAATTTTTGCAAGAACCTTTGTGGTTCGGCGCTATATACGACCAGTTCTTTCGATTTTTCCGTCATTAGTCCAATGATTTTATGAGATAAATTTGCATCAATTTCAGTGCTGATGATTTTTCACAAAGAATTGCAAAGTTGATACAAAAGTGGCAATCAGGTCACGGGAGGACGTGACTATGACGCGACTATGGATGGCAGGCGTGCTTGCCCTGGCAGGCTTTGTTGGCAGCGCATCCGCAATGAACGATGCGCCTGCAGAACCAACACCTGAAGAAAGGTCAGCTTATCGCGATAGGCTTCCCGAAGATGAGGTGGTCTATTTTGTTCTGCCCGATCGCTTTGCCAATGGCGATCCCTCCAATGACCGCGGCGGGATAGAAGGCACAGCACTCGATCACGGCTTTGATCCTAAACATAAAGGATTTTATCACGGCGGCGATTTGGCTGGGCTGACGGCACGGCTTGATTATTTGCAAGGCATGGGGATGACCGCCATTTGGTTCGCACCCATCTTCAAAAACAAGCCAGTGCAAGGCCCAGAAGGAGATGAAAGCGCAGGCTATCACGGCTATTGGGTGACAGACTTTACCAGCATTGATCCACACTTTGGCACCAACGAAGAATTCAAAGCTTTCGTCGATGCAGCCCATGCACGCGGGATGAAAGTTTATATGGACATCATCACCAATCACACGGCAGATGTAATCCAGTATGCCGATGGCAATGCCTCCAGCTACACCTATCGCAGCCTTTCAGATTTCCCCTATTCGCGTCGCGGCGGGCTGACTGGAGAGCCGATCAATGACGGTTTCATGGGCGACGAATTGCAAACTCAGGAGAATTTCGCGCGTCTAAGATCCCCAGATTATGCCTACACTCCTATTGTGCCTGCAGGAGAGCGCAACTCCAAAAAGCCCGAATGGCTGAACGATCCAATCTTCTACCATAATCGCGGCAGCACAACCTTTTCCGGCGAAAGCAGCCGCTATGGAGATTTTGCCGGGCTTGATGACCTTTACACCGAGCATCCACGCGTTCTCTCGGGCATGATCGAAATCTATGCCAGTTGGATCACTCGGTTCGGCATTGATGGCTTCCGAATCGATACTGCAAAACACGTAAACCCTGAGTTTTGGCAAAGCTTTGTGCCGGCTATGCTGGAAACGGCGAAAGCGAAGGGCATTCCCAACTTCCTGATATTCGGAGAAGTGTATTCCTCCAGCCCGGACAGCGGTGTCTTGGCACAGTTTACGCGCCGCGATGGGTTTCCCGCGGTGTTGGACTTCGCGTTTCAATCGGCAGTTCACGAAGCCGTAGGCAAAGGAACCCCGCCTTCTGTCCTAGTTGATATGTTCGAAGGCGATGTGAATTACGAAGGCGGACCCGACGCGGCCAGAACGATGCCGACTTTCCTTGGCAATCACGACATGGGCCGCTTTTCGACTTTGGTAAAAGCTGACAATCCAGACATTTCAAACCAAGAACTTTTGAGCCGGGTCAAGCTTGGTCATGCTATGTTGATGACCCTGCGCGGCAACCCCGTCATTTACTATGGCGACGAGCAAGGCTTTGTAGGGGATGGCAACGATCAAGCAGCGCGTGAAGATATGTTTGCAAGCCTTACCGACAGTTACAATGACAACATTCTGATCGGAACAGATGCGACCACCAGCGAAGAGAACTTCGATACCGCCCATCCACTCTATGGGCTGATTGCCGAGCTTGCTAAAGTCAGGGCGAGGCATCCCGCATTGCGCCGGGGCAAACAAATCGCGCGCACCTATGATGATGAAGCGCCTGGTCTTGTCAGTTTTTCTCGCTTCGATGCTGAGACGGATGAAGAATACCTAGTGGCTTTCAACACTTCGTCTGCGCCAATCAGCATTACATCGAGAGTGGGTTACGCAGCGCGTTCATTGGAAGCATTGAACGGCCAATGCCCAGGCGCCGTTGCCGCGCCAGGTAGCGTGGAAATGGAACTGCCCGCCTTTGGCTGGTGCATCGCGCGATTACACGGGAAGAAGAAATGACCAAACCGCTTGAAAAAGCAAAGTCCCAGCCGCTCACGACGGTTCAGGAATGGTGGCGCGGTGCGGTGATCTACCAAATCTATCCGCGCAGCTTCAAAGACACCAATGCTGATGGCATCGGTGATCTGAGCGGCGTGGCAGAAGGCCTTGATTACATTGCATCACTTGGCGTTGACGGCATTTGGATTTCGCCGTTCTTCACGTCACCCATGGAGGATTTCGGGTACGATGTTTCCGACTATTGCGGGATTGATCCGACTTTCGGGACCTTCGATGATTTTGATGCGATCATCAAACGCTCGCATGAGCTCGGCCTGAAAGTGATCATCGACCAAGTTTATTCGCACACCTCCGATCAACATGCATGGTTTCAGGAGAGCCGGCGCGATCAAACCAATGCCAAGGCCGATTGGTACGTCTGGGCCGATCCAAAACCGGATGGTTCCCCTCCGTCCAACTGGCAATCGGTGTTTGGAGGATCGTCTTGGCAATGGGATGGGCCGCGCAGGCAATACTACCTTCACAATTTCCTGACCAGCCAACCTGATTTGAATGTCCATAACCCCGAAGTTCAAGAAGCACTGCTGAATGTCGCGCGGTTCTGGCTTGATCGCGGCGTCGATGGGTTTCGTTTGGACGCTCTCAATTTTTCGATGCACGATCCGCAATTGCGCGACAATCCGCCTTCAGGCGCGCCGATGAATGAGGTTACGCGTCCGTTCGATATGCAGATCAAACGGTTCAATCAATCGCATGAAGATATACCGGCATTCCTTGAACGCATCCGCGCGACGATCAATGAATATCCAAACCGGTTCACCGTTGCAGAGGTTGGCGGCCCCAATCCATTGGCTGAAATGAAAGCGTTCACGGCAAATGGCAAGCGGCTGGATTCAGCCTACAATTTCGATTTTCTCTATGCGCCGAACCTTACCGCTCAGAAAGTCAAACATTCGCTTTCAAACTGGGACGGCACGCCGGGTGAAGGGTGGCCATCATGGGCGTTTTCCAATCACGATGCACCGCGCGCAACCACGCGCTGGGCCAGCGATGAGGGCACTGGAGAGACTGGGATTGAACAAACCGCGCGGCTTTCAATGCTGCTGCTGTTATCGCTGCGCGGAAATCCAATTATCTATCAAGGTGAGGAATTGGGTCTGCCACAGGGCCATGTCGCGTTTGCCGATCTGCAAGATCCCGAAGCGATCCTCAATTGGCCCCACACATTGGGCCGTGACGGGGCGCGCACGCCAATACCTTGGAAATCCCAAGCATCGCAGGCAGGCTTTTCCAATGCCAACCAGACCTGGTTGAAAGTGGACCCTGCACACACCTCACTTGCGATTGATCTGCAATCAGGCGAACCGAGCTCTATGGTAAATTATACGCGGCAATTGCTGGCGTTGCGGCGAACGCTTGATGCATTGATCGCGGGTGACAGCGAGTTGCTGGATACGCCAGCAGACATCGTCGCTTTCATTCGCCGCAGCCATACAAGCGAGGTGCTATGCGCTTTCAATTTAGGCACCCAGAGCATTGAGTGGGATGTGCCGCCTGCCTTTCAAGCAGCCACAGTAATCGCAAATGAGAGACTGGCGCAAACCGCACAAAACGTGCAATCCATTCTCGCGCCGCGCACCGGGTTCTGGGCGGCATTGGGGGAAAGATAAAGCATGGATGCTGCGGGATTGAGGTCGAAGAAAAACGCACGGCTGGAAGATATCGCGCGGCAGGCGGGCGTATCGATATCCACCGTATCAAGAGCCCTCAATGACAGCCCTGCTGTGAAACGCCGTACTAAACAGGAAATCTGGCGCATTGCCCGAGCGCATGACTACGATTTTCGCAGCCATATGCCTAACGGGCCAGTAGGTGCAGAGGCCACAATTGCGGTAATTGTGCCTGCCCCTCAAGCACGGGAAACTCGCGTCGCCGATCCTTTCTTCCTCGAGCTGTTGGCAGGCATTGCCGAAGCTGCGCGGGACCGCAAAGTTGATCTTGTCATCAGTCATGTCTTTCCGCGCTCGGCTGAAGATTTGCGGTTCGCGATGACGACAAGCCGCGCCACCGGCATGATATTCATTGGGCAAAGCTCCTTACATGATGCATTTAACAGCCTTGCCGGTGGGGAAGACAATTTCGTCGTTTGGGGCGCGGATTTCAATGACTCGGCCTATTGCAGCGTCGGCTCTGACAATGTCGCGGGTGGACGCCGAGCCACATCCCATCTGCTTAGGCTTGGGCGCAAACGCGTGCTGTTCTTGGGCGATACTGAGGCGCCCGAGGCGGAACAACGTTATCGCGGCTACAAAATAGCCCTGGAAGAGGCTGGCATTGCTCAGGATGACAGTCTGGCGCTGCCTGCGCATTTCGATGTGCAATCAGGCGAAGCCACAACCCGCTCGGCGATTGAAAGTGGAACGGGGTTTGACGCGATCTTTGCTGCCAGTGATTTGATTGCCATCGGCGCCATTCACGCACTAATAAAATCGGGTCGCTCTGTTCCGCAGGACGTATCGGTTGTTGGATATGACAACATCCCCGCATCGCGACTGGTCACTCCTCGCCTGACGACTATCGACCAAGACGCAAATCTGGCTGGCCGGATGCTTGTATCAAAACTGATCGACACTCACGGCGGTAAAGCCATTTCAGAGCGGATGGAAACCAGCCTGCTTATCCGCGAAAGCTGCGGTGGCTGATATGGTAGAGAAGTCTGCTCCGCTGAAACGCATTGTGATTGTTGGCGGCGGCAGCGCAGGCTGGATGACAGCCGCCGCCTTATCCGACGCGTTGGGCCGCGAATGCTCAATTACCCTCGTAGAATCCGAAGCCATCGGCACAGTGGGCGTCGGCGAGGCAACGATCCCGCCTATCCGAACATTCAATCAGCGCATCGGCATTGATGAAACAACATTCGTCAAGGAAACCGCTGGCTCATTCAAACTTGGCATTCAATTCGTTGATTGGGCGCGCCAGGGACATTCATATTTCCACCCCTTCGGCCGCTACGGCGCTGAATTCGATAAAGTGCCATTCTACCATTACTGGATGAGAGAGAACCTTGCTGGCAGCATCGAGGGTCCGATTGACGACTTCTCGATGTGTTGGGCCATGGCCAAGGCGGGCCGGTTCGCCCATCCTGAAAGCGATCGACGCAAAATCCAGTCTACTTTCGATTATGCCTACCACTTCGATGCTGGCCTTTACGCAGCGTTCTTGCGAAAGCTCTCCGAAGCTCGCGGCGTGTCGCGCATTGAAGGGCGTGTCACCGATGTGAATTTGCGCGGCGAAGATGGCTTCATCGAAGGTGTCACTTTGGACAATGGCTCAACCTTGTCAGGCGAGTTATTTATTGATTGCAGCGGGTTTCGCGGGCTTTTGATCGAAGGTGCTTTGCATGCAGGCTATGAAGATTGGCGGCATTGGCTGCCATGCGATCGTGCCGTGGCCGTACCTTGCGAGAAGCGAGCAAATATCGCGCCATACACCCGGTCAACCGCCAAGGCGGCTGGTTGGCAATGGCGCATTCCTTTGCAACACCGTACGGGCAACGGTTACGTTCACTGCAGCGAGTTTATCAGCGAGGATGAAGCAACTGAAACGCTACTGGAGTCGCTTGACGGAAAACCGCAGGCGGACCCGCGAACCTTGCGATTTACAACGGGCCGCCGCCGCAAATTTTGGGACAAGAACTGCGTTGCTATCGGGCTGTCGGCTGGATTTATGGAACCGTTGGAATCGACAAGCCTTCACCTGATCCAATATGGCATATTGCGATTGTTAGCGTTGCTGCCCGATACGGAGATGTCGCCATTACTTGCGCGCGAATACAACGCGCAAACGACTCGCGAATATGAACGTATCCGCGACTTTCTCATCCTGCATTACACTGCAACCGAACGTGATGACGCAGAGCTTTGGCGCTATTGCTCAGCGATGGCGATACCAGACAGCCTGCAATACAAGATTGACCATTTCCGTAACCATGGAATGATTGTTGCAGATGAACGGGAGCTTTTTGCCAATCCAAGCTGGATCGCGGTTTATCTTGGTCAAGGTATCACCCCGCAAAAAGCCCCAGCGATCACACAAATGCGTGCCGATGTACCCGTTGCGCAGCGGATGCGCATGATAGCCGAAGCCATGCAAAGCGCTGTTAGCGATATGCCTATGCACGCTGATTTTCTGGCACGACACTGCCCGTCGCCACTAGCCGCTTAAAGCTATTTCAGGCTTACTTGCGACACAAAAGAAAAGGGCCCGCCATCGCTGACGAGCCCCGTTCACGAGAGAGATGCGACCCTCAGGTTCAAAAGTTTTTGCGGAGCGTAAAGTTGAACGTCCGGCCATAAACTTCATGGCGGCTGGGGAATGTGCCGATCACATCACCACCTACGCCAAGCAGGTCGTTCTGAGTAACGAACGGCTCATTCGTGAGGTTGAACACCTCAATCAAGACCCCGAGACCCGACAAGGGCCCGCTTTCATCCTGGAAGGTGTATCCAATTTGCGCATCAAGGATGGTTTCGCTCTGAGCATCGGCACCATCAAGTCCGCCGGCGAAGTTTTGGACCTCTGAAAGGAACCCACTACGATACCTTGCTGCCAGCTTTGCTCTAAACCCGCTTTTCTCGTAGAAAAGATCAGCAGACCATGTGGTGTCTGAATAGCCAGGGATCGGAATTGAGTCCCCGTTCTGGTTTTCAACCGATGCATCAGCATAAGTGATGCTGACGAACCCGCCAAATCCATCAAGTGCATTGGTGACATCGCGAAAATCAACGCGAACCGTGCCTTCAACACCGGTGATTGTGCCGTCCGAAAAGTTCACCGGTCCGCTGAACACACCGTTGGCCAATTCCGGATTGGCTGTCACCAGACCATTGCCATCGAAATTGCCCAGATTGATTTCGCGTGTCAGATCTCGCAATTCATTGAAATCAATGATCCAATTCGAAAGATCCTTGTGGAAACCCGCCACGATAATCGCAGTGCCTGGGGAGAAGTACTTTTCGAACGAGACATCGAATGATGTCGACTCAAATGGCTCCAATAGAGGGTTTCCGCCGCCCAAATTGAAGCAGACCACAGCCGGCGGATTAAATGCCAGCAGAGTATCTGGGATTTGGTCACCGTCAGTATCAGAACAGCTCAAATTGTTGAACGTGATGTTCTGGTTTGCCGCCAACTGATCGAGCCGTGAACGGGTGATCGTCTCTGCCGCCGCAAGGCGAATGAAAGTGTCTGGAGCCACTTCAAAGCTGAGGTTGGCGCTGGGAAGCCAATCGCCATAGGTAGTGCCGACAGTATTCACCAATCCGCCGCTGATAGTGCCTGTCGATGACTGGTCAGTATAGGCATAGCGCAGCCCGATATTGCCGCGCACCGGGATGCTGCCCAGATCACCATCGATATTGGCCTGCATATAGAAGTTGTGAACGGTTTCGTTGACTTCCCATTCGGTGTCATCGGTCGCCCGTTCGAGCAGATATGTGCCATTGGTCAACAAATCAGCAGGGTCATAGGCAATGATATTCTGACCAAGGTCACCGGTATCGGTCGCCCCCACGATCAGATCGCCCGGAATGGCTGCTGAGCCGTTCACAAAGCCAGCACCTTGCCGGAGGAACGTGCCGTTATTATCGAAATCTTTGGTACGATCAGTGAACAACCAGCCCACGATCATGCTGTCGAGAAAGCCCCCGTCAAATTCCCACGCAAGTTCGGCGCGAAGTTGATGCAATTGATCATTGATGACAGGCTCACGCAGAAAGCCAACCTGGCCCCAACCACCTGGATCGGTCAGCAGAACATTGGCCGGATCGGTGTAGTCAATCAAACCGTCAATGCTGTATGTCCCGTCGCTTGGGAATGTAAAATTCAACGTATCCTGAGCGCCTGACCGTGCAGGGCCGGTGCCAGCATAGGATTCGTAATCGATATCCTCGCGGTCCAGGGTTGAGAAACCATAATCCAGAATGAAACTGAGATTGTCAGTCACATTGAAATCAAGATTGGCGCCAAGCGCGAAAATTTCAGTTTCATTGCCTTCAGTATCGGTCCGCAGGATTGGCACCACGGCGGAATAACTTGCACTGTCAGCAAATGGGCCCGCTCCTGTCGCACCTTCAAACTGCGCACCGCTCCATGATGCAATTGGAGTTTCCGTTCCCCGGAAAATACCGGCATCGGTGGTTTCGGTGTAAAACGCGTCGAACATTAGCGAGAAGTCTTCGCTTGGCTCAAACTGCAAAGAACCAGCAACTGAAGTCCGCTCAAATTCACGGCTCACCGCGCCCTGACGTGGGTTATCGGCGGGGTAAATGATACCATTTGCATCGCGCGCGACTTGGAATTGGTTGGTCTTCAATTCCCGTGAGATAAAATGCGTTGGGTTTGATTGGATCGTGGCGCCAATGGACCAACCGACAGTACCGGCCTCGTTTTGGTCGATGTAAGACCCAAAGAATCGGTAACCATCCTCGGGAAAGTCAGGATTGCGCGAACCGCTGTCATTATAGACGTAAGTACCCGAAACACTCAGCTGAGTGTCGTTGAAATCGAGTGGACGAACCGTGCGCAGATCAACCGCCCCGGCAATACCAATAGCAGCCAGCTGCGCATCGCCAGTTTTGTAGACGACGCCCTGGCTGATGAGCTCAGAGGGGAATTGGTCGAATTCGATGCCGCGGTTATTGCCCGCCGAGACAATTTCACGGCCATTCAAGAGAGCAAGCGAGAAATCAGGGCCAAGGCCGCGAATGGAAACCTGTTGCGAACGACCACGAACGCGCTGGGCTGTGACGCCAGGCAAACGCGCCAAGGAATCGGCAATTGACAGATCGGGCAATTGGCCAAGATCTTCAGCTGAGATGACCTCAACGATTGACGTTGCATCTCGCTTTGTCTCGAGTGAATTTTGAATGGCACTGCGGATACCGGTGACAACAATCTGGTTGCCATCATCAACTGCCTGCGGTTCTTTATCAGACTGCTCATCTTGAGCCACAGCAGGCACAGCGCTCGCCACGAGCGCAAGCCCAGTTGCGGCACCGCAAAGCAGGCGCGCATTGGTAGTGTGAAGCTTAAATCCCATTTCAAATCCTCCCCAAGGGCATCACGATCTCAGCGTGTTTGCATGTTTTTGCATAACGCATCAAGCTTGATCCGTAAATCGGAAACTGCATTTGCGCCAAAGATGAGTGAGAGATCATTTTTATGTTTAAAATCAATATTTTCACGTACATCGCGTCCGGCTTTTGCGAAAATAACCCCCAACACTCTCAAAGATGTGGCCGCACTGCCACACTTTCCAGTTCGGCGTGGCAATTCTCGCGCGACAAACCCTCTGCAACGCGACACAATTAGCACCAGAACCCATAATTTTTATTATATTTTAGATCTTTAGACCTTACTTCTTTGCGCTTCAGTTCTGGTTTGTTAGGCTCCGCGAGCGGCGAACTCACAGGAAGGTTCAACATCTAAGAATGCAAAACTGGTCAATCTCACTTGCAACTCTTCGGTCCGATTTGTTTCCTTCGAAAAATCATGATTTTATCGAAGTGCATGACCTCCTTGCAAATCCTGATGTCGTTGTTGATATCGCATCTTTGCAAAATTTTGCAGAGGTCACGCCGCAATATCCTGGCCTCCGGTCGCAGCTTGACGAAAAGGCGAGCACTGCATTGCTCACGCAACTGGCGCCGATGCTCGATGCGCAATTCGGAAAAGCAGCCCATGGGTGGGAGATGCAGGCTTGGTTCTCGCTGGTCACAACGCCCCCCTCAAGGCTTGTTCCCATGCAGTGCTTTCCTCATGTCGACGGCACTGATCCCCATCAAATCGCCATGATGCTTTACCTTGGTCGAACCGATCATGGCGGGACCGGGTTTTATCGCCACCTACCTACTGGTTTTGAAGCGCTAACAGCGGATAATTTCCCGCAATACAAAGCAACTTTGGAAAACGATGTCCGCGCCACCGGATTGCCGCCGCCAGCTTATGTCACCGACGGGGCCCCACATTTTGAGCGAATTTTTGCCAGCGATGGTGCATTCAACCAGGCAGTGTTCTATCGCGGTAATATGCTCCATTCCGGTCTTATAAATGAAAAAGCGCCTCTTTCACCGGACCCCGTCGAAGGTCGCCTGACCATCAATGCATTTTTTCGGCCAAAGTCTGCTCTCATCGTATCTAGGCCATGAAGAAACCTCTTGAAAAACTTGTCATTGTGGGCGGCGGCACTGCTGGGTGGATCGCCGCGGCAGCCTTTTCTCGCCTGCTTGGCAAGACACTTTCGATCGAATTGGTTGAATCCGATACGATCGGCACGGTTGGTGTGGGTGAAGCAACCATCCCGCAGATCATCCGGCTCAACACTATCCTTGGCCTAGATGAACATGATTTCGTGCGCCGCACCAATGGCACTTTCAAATTGGGCATTGAGTTTGTCGACTGGGGAAGCCTCGGATCGCGCTATCTGCACACCTTTGGCGACGCGGGCATGAGCCTCGCGAATGTCTCTTTCCATCATCATTGGAAACGCGGCAAACAGCTCGGTATTACCCAGGATCTATGGCACTATTCGCTCCATCAATGTGCGGCTGATAAGGCTAAATTTGGAAAGCTGGACCGTGTCGGTAATACCGCCATGACGGGCTTGGCCTATGCCTATCATTTCGACGCAAGCCTATATGCAACCTATCTGCGTGAATATTGCGAAAACCGCGGCGTCAAACGAACCGAAGGGATCGTACAGTCTATATCGCGCGACGGGGAAGACGGGGATCTGACCGCCATCACGCTCAGCAATGGCGATCGGATCGACGGCGATTTCTTTATCGACTGCACCGGATTTCGCGCATTGCTGATCGGGCAGGAACTGGGTGTGGCATATCAAGACTGGTCACATTGGCTCCCATGCAACCGCGCCCAAGCTGTTCCAAGCGAGCGGCTAGAAACATTAGTGCCCTACACTCGCGCCACTGCGAAATCTGCGGGATGGCAATGGCGCATTCCGCTGCAACATCGCACAGGCAATGGCCACGTATATTGCGCTGACTTTTTATCTGATGATGAAGCGAGTGAAACTCTTATCGCGGGTCTTGATACCAAGGCTCTGGCTGACCCCCGCCCTATTCGTTTTACCACAGGGCGCCGGTCGCAGTTTTGGTCGCACAATTGCGCTGCTATCGGATTATCGAGCGGGTTTCTGGAACCGTTGGAATCGACCAGCATTCACCTCATCCAATCTCAGATAAACCGCCTTATACAACTGTTTCCAAGCAATCAGAATGCCAAGCGTGAACGCGCGGAATACAATCGCAGGTGCGCCCAAGAATTTGAGCAGATCCGCGATTTTCTCATTCTTCATTATAAGCAGACCACTCGCGAAGACACTGAATTTTGGCGTTATTGCAAGCATATGGATGTGCCAGAGACCCTGACCCAGAAACAAGAATTGTTTGCATCATCTGGCCGGGTTGGCCGCGATGCAGATGACTTGTTCCGCGAAGCGAGCTGGGTGCAGGTAATGTTGGGGCAAGGCGTTAACCCGGCAGCTCATGATCCCATGGCGAACGGCCTGTCAGATGCGCAATTGCAGGAATTTTTGGACAATGTACGTTCTTTGGTCGAACGCGCGACCAACGGCCTTCCCGCTCACGAGGACTACCTGAAGACTTATTGCGCCGTTTCGGAGGCTTAGCGTTGGTTCATAAAGGGCTCTCAGGAGTGCTTCCAAGCGACCAGTAATTTAACTGGTTGGCGCGCAAACCCATCAGTCCATCGGTTCGACCGGAGTGACGCTGGAACACTTTCCCGCTCAAGCGTTTGTTCATACAGGCGCCGGTTGAAGGACCTCCAAACAATGGCGGGAACCTTTCGCTCTTTGGATCATGTGGAGTGACGTAGCGCCAGGCCCGCAACGCAAGGCGTATTGATTAAAGCAAATGGCATTTAGAGTGCAGCAATCTTTGGTTCTGTCGGGACGTTCGCTCGTCTGGCTCGCACTTGGTGTGGCCTGCGCGCCATTGGCAGCACAAGATACGCAAATCGATGCAGAGGTTGAGCCTTCTCCACCCATAGGCTCAGCTCTTCCCTCAATTGAACCCGTGATATCTGATGACGAATTTGCATCCGCGATCCCTAAACTCGATCTTGATGATCCCGCGCTTGATCAGGAACTGGAATCGCTGGAGGATTTTGAGCGTCGCTTTGGCGCCGAGGAGGCCGAAGACGGTCCTGTTAATGAAACATCGGCAACCGTTATCCTGCCCGAACTGGCAGATGGTGACCGCACAGAAGTGATAGCCGATGCGCCCATTCGCGATGCTGACCTAACCCGCCCGCTCACTCCTCTCGATCAGTTTGAGCTGGTGGAGGTTGAACTGGCCGGCGCACCAACCAGCGACACAGAACCCGCGCCAGAGCTCGCCTACACCGCAGCAATAACTGGCCTCGCGCAAGCCGACAAGGAGACCGAATTTGACCTGCGGGGCGAATTCAATCGGCTTTCCGCACTGGAAGACGGGGATGGCAAAGCTGCCAACCTCGCTATGATCAGAGCGCGGCTGACCGAGGATGGCGAATTGGTTCAGCGTTTGTTGAGGTCCGAAGGCTGGTATCAAAGCGAAGTCGCAACGCGGATCGAAAACACATCTGAACACGGCGAAACTGGAATTGTCGCGGCGCTCGACATTACACCAGGCAAACGATTTACGCTGGCATCGATCAAGATTGAGGCTGAACCTACGGTCCCGGCTGGTTTGATTGCGGATAGTTCCGCGCTTGAATTGGGCGAACCGATTATTGCATCGCGCATTCTGGCAAATGAGGCTCTGATCGCGACTGCTCTGCCTGAAAACGGTTATCCCTTTGCCGAACTGGGCCAGCGCGATGTGCTGCTTGATCCGATCACGGCAACCGGCGATTACACATTGCCAGTTGATATTGGACCTCGCGCCAGGATTGGCGGTTTTGTCGCGCGCGGCGACACCGCTTTTGATGCTGATCAAGTCGCCACCATTGCGCGGTTTGAACGCGGCGAATTGTTTGACAGCCGCGGTCTCGATGATCTGCGCAAGGCATTGGTTGCAACTGGCCTTTTCAACACCGTCAGTGTCGTGCCCGAACGCACGGGCGAGGATGCTGGCGATGGCACGGAATATGTGACCATCGCCGTCGATCAGAATGCAGGACCACCGCGCACCCTTGCCGGCAGCTTTGGGTTTGGAACTGGTCAGGGTTTTCGCCTCGAAGGAAGCTGGACCCATCGCAATTTATTCCCGCCCGAAGGCGCGCTGTCAGCCTCGGCTGTTGCAGGCACAAATGAGCAAGGCGCAGGGCTGAACTTTCGCCGCGCCAATGCAGGGCAGCGCGACCGGACCTTTGAAGTGGGCCTTAACGCGCTGCGCTCAGATTTTGATGCGTTCGAGGCGTTCACCGGGCGCATTGGCCTGCTTTATTCCTACGTCTCCACCCCGATCTGGCAGAAACGCTTTACCTATGCATTTGGCGCAGAAGCCATCGGAAGCGTCGAAGAGGCGTTTGATGCCGATCTGGGCGATGTCGTGGATCAGACCTATTTTATTGGATCGATCACCGGGCAGGTCGGGTTTGACACATCCGATGATCTGTTAAATCCAACCAAAGGTTTCAGGGTCAACGCATTGCTCCAACCTGAGGCATCTTTCGACAACGAATTCGTGCCCTATGTGCGCACCGTGATCGACAGCACCGCGTATTATCCGATCAATGAGAGTTTCGTTCTTGCAGGCAGAGCGAAATTTGGCAGCATTACCGGTGCAGATCGCTCCGACATTGCTCCATCACGCAGGCTTTATGCAGGCGGCGGGGGATCGGTGCGCGGGTTCGGCTTCCAGCAATTGGGGCCAAATGTGCTGGTGCCCAATGACAATTTTGACCCAACTGATCCTGACGAAACCGCCGATGAATTTATCATCACTCCGATCGGCGGGCGCAGCGTAGTCGAAGCCGCTGCCGAAGTGCGATATCGCTTTGGCGATTATGGAATTGTTGCCTTTGTCGATGCGGGCCAGGTTTACACAGATACTCTACCGACCTTTTCCGACATCCGTTTCGGTGCAGGAATTGGCGGCCGGTTCTACACCAATTTTGGCCCCTTGCGGCTGGATGTCGCAACTCCGATCAATCGGCGCGAGGGTGAAAGCCTCATCAATGTCTATGTCTCTATTGGGCAGGCATTTTGATGCCCGAGAGCGAGACAAAACAGAGCTGGTCATGGCCCAAACGCGTAATGGTTGGGGCAATCGCGGTAATCGCCGCAGTGATCCTGATCGCAGGCATCGCGCTGATTGCGCTCAATTCGTCGCCGGGACGCGATTTCGTCAAGGACCAGATCGAAGCGCTGGAATTTGAAAACGGGCTTGAAATCGGGATTGGCTCGCTCGAAGGCTCGCTTTACAGCGATCTCACCATTCGCGATCTGACCCTGTCCGATCCGCAAGGCCTGTTTGCGTCCGCCCCTGAAATCGCGCTCGATTGGAACCCGTTTGCCTTTATCGCAGGGCATATCGACATCACCGAGTTATCAGGTGAGACCGCGGTCCTCGCTCGGCTGCCCGAATTTGCCGAGACTCCGCCGAGTGATGCACCGCTGCTGCCCGATTACGATATCGATGTGGGACGGTTCGCAATTGATCAATTGACGGTTGAACGCGGTGTGACCGGCACCCAGCGTGTCGCTCAGCTATCGGGCAATGCGCATATCGAAGACGGGCGCGCCGTGGTCAATTTTGACGCGGCCAGTTTGGCAAGCGGAGAAAGCGATGCGGCAGGCGACAGTCTCACCCTTTTGCTCGACGCAGTGCCCGAAGACAACATTTTGGACCTCGCTCTGTCAGTCAACGCCCCTGATGACGGAGTGATCGCGGCTTTGGCGGGTTTGCCTGGCCCCATGCAAGCAACACTTAAGGGCCAAGGCGATTGGACCAAATGGGATGGTGATTTTTCGGCAGTGCTGGACGGGACCGACATTGCCGATATCGACCTCACAGCCCGCAATGGCACCGTTGGAGCACGCGGCGATTTGCGACTGTCCGCATTTGCGCCCGAAGCGATGGCGCAAATGCTCGGAGAGACCACCAATCTCGATATTGAGGCAGCCTTGGATGAGCGCACTGCAAAGGTAGATGGGCGCGTATTCAGCGACGCGTTCAACCTTGCTGCCATCGGTCTCGTTGATCTTTCGCAGAACACTTTTGAGGATTTCCGGACGAACTTCGCGCTGCTGCAACCCGGCACAATCGCGCCCGACATTAGCGGATCAGGCCTGCGCGCGCAGCTAACGCTGGATGGGGAATTTTCGGCGCCTGCGGTGCAGTATGACATTGATGCAAACCGCATTGAAGCAAACGGCATCGGGATTGAGGGGCTGAATGCAAGCGGCGCGGCAAACGTTGACGTCGCAAGCATGACCATCCCGGTTTCCGCGCGCGCGACACGGATCATTGGCCTCGATACAGCCGCTGGAGGAACGTTAAGCGATATCGCCTTGACGGGCGATATCTTGATCGCATGGCCGCGCATTCTGTCCGACAATTTGCGACTGCAATCGCGCCGGATTGACGCGCAGGTCACTTTGCTGGCCGATGCCGAGGCGGGCCGATATGCAGGCGCGCTGGATGGCAAGATCGACAATTATCGGCTTGAAAGCGTAGGCTTGTTCGACATCACAAGCGATGTAGATCTTAAAGCGCGCGATACGGGCGAATACGCGCTCGCAGGCTCTGTCAAAGCGCGATCAACACAGCTGACGAATGAAAGCGTTCGCGATTTTCTTGGCGGCAATCTGCGCGCATCCAGCGATGTGTCCTACGGCAGCGACGGCACCGCGCGTTTTTCCAATTTGCGGCTGACCGCGCCTTCCTTTGCCTTGCGCGATGGGCGCGGCAGTTATTCCGCAGACGGCCAGATCAATCTCGTGGCAAGCGGGCTTTCCGATGATTATGGCCCGCTTGGCGTCCAATTGGCAGGGACCATTACTCGCCCAACAGCGACAATCAAGGCGGCCCGGCCCGGCCTTGGGATCGGCCTTGCTGACCTGACAGCCAAAATTCGCGGCAATAATGGCCGCTACGCGATCCTTGCTGATGCGGCCACCGATTACGGCCCGCTGCGCGCTGATATGATTGCCGATCTCAGCCGCGGTCCGATTACGTTTGCCATCAATGAAGGCGACTTGAGCGGCATCGGTTTTTCAGGCGAAATACGCCAAAGCGCAGCTGGGCCCTTCACCGGCGAACTGAACGCCAATGGGCGCGGCCTTGCGGGCCTGGTGCAATTGGGGGGCGAAGGCAAATTCCAGACCGCTGCGATTGCGCTGCGCTCTTCGGGCACCACTTTGCCCGGCCCTGCTCAATTGACCATTGGACGCGGCATTATTGATGCCGATGTGGTGCTGTATGATCAGCCCCAAGTGGTCGCAGATATCCAGCTTGCCAATGCGAATTACTTTGGCACCACCATCGATAAGGTGCGCGCGCAGGTGAATTACAGGGAAGGAACGGGCACAGCCCAATTGCTGGCCTCTGGCGATAATGGCGCGCCGTTTCGCATCGCCGCTAACGCGCAGCTGGCCCCTGATCTGTGGCGCGCCGCATTAGATGGCAATGTGCGCGGCATTCCCTTCAAAACTGCCACCCCTGCCCGCATAATCCCGCGCACAAACAGCTATGATCTGCTGCCTACGCGGATGAATATCGGCGCAGGTAGCGCGCAGATTGCAGGCGAATTTGGCGATGCCGTCAAACTGCAAAGCAGGCTGGAGGATGTAGAGCTGAAACTGCTCAATTCGGTGTCGCCAGATCTCGGGATCGGCGGCAAGGCATCAGGCAGCCTCGATTTCGTTCAGGCAAGCGCGACCAGTTTCCCTCGCGCGGATGCACGGCTGCGGATCAGAGGGCTGACCCGGTCCACCGCGACATCAGTCAGTGAGCCCTTGAACGTGAATTTTGTCGGGCAATTGCAGGCAAGCGGCGGGGCGGGCCGCGCAGTCATTCGTCAGCGCGGTGCAGTGATCGGACGGCTGAATGCCAGCCTCACTCCCCTTCCCCCAGCACAGGTTCATGGGTTAACCGATTGCTGGGCGCGCCCCTTGGCGGGGGCATTCGCTATAATGGCCCTGCCCAAGCGGTGTTCTCGCTCGCCGGACAGGACGATCAGGAATTGACAGGCGCGCTTGGCATAGCCGCCGATTTTTCCGGTCAGGTCGGTAAGCCTGCGCTCAACGGTATTATCCGCGGCAAAGGGCTTACCTATGAAAATCTGGTCTATGGCACTCGCTTGGCGGATATGACATTTGCGGGGCGGTTCGATAATGATGAATTGCTGATCGAACAGCTCGAAGCGGCCGCTGGCGATGGGACGGTGTCCGCTTCAGGGACCGTCAGCCTTGCTTCAGATCGCGGGTTTCCGATGGATATCGATGTCAGTTTAAACAATGCGCGTCTTGCTCGCAGCGATGCTTTGTCGGCCAGTGCGACGGGTGATTTGACCTTCACCAAACGCGTCGGAGAAATGCCGATTTTGGCAGGAACGATCCGCCTGCCCGAAGCGCGTTACAAACTCGCCTATCCAGGAGCTGCCGAAGTACCCGAACTTAGCGGCGTGCGCTTCAAACCACCGCCCGAAGATGGGAGCTCAAACGGAACACAGTCGCAGGTTGAGCTGGCAAACCTGCTCACCGAAATCCGGCTCAATCTGGAACTGGTGGCAGACGAAAAATTGTATGTGTCGGGCATGGGCCTAGAAAGCGAATGGAGCGCGAACCTGCGCATAACCGGAACCAATGGCGATCCGCGTATGGCAGGTGAAGTGGATATGGTGCGCGGGACGCTGGGCTTTGCTGGCCGCTCTTTTGAACTCAATCAGGGAAGCATTCGTTTCAATGGCGGGCGCGAGGTTAACCCCACAATCGCGATGAATGCGAGCGAGCAGGTCGAAGAAGTCACGGTGAGTGTGGATGTATCGGGCCGGGCCTATTCTCCCCAAATCGCCTTCTCCAGCACGCCGGGACTTCCTCAGGATGAAATCATTTCGCGCGTCCTATTTGGCAGCAGCGTTGCCAATCTGTCGGCCTTGCAGGCCGTTCAGCTGGCTGGATCGCTCAACGCGCTTCGCGGGGGAAGCGGCGGATTGAACCCGCTAGGCAAATTGCGCTCTGCCACGGGCGTGGACCGCCTGCGCGTCCTTGGCTCTGACGAGGCGACGGGCCGCGGGACAGCGGTTGCTGCCGGGCAATACATCACCGATGATGTCTATATCGAGGTCATCACGGATGCGCGCGGATTTACCGCCACGCAGCTCGAAATCAGCCTCACGCCCGCTTTGTCCGTCCTCAGCCAAGCGGGCGGAACCATCGGCACCAATGTCAATCTGCGCTACAGGCGCGATTATTGATGCGGCCCGCCATTGTCCTTGGATGCCTGACCCTTGCAGCGCTGGCAGCGATCATATTTGGTGATGGCCCTCAAGGCTCGTTCGAGGACCGCTTCGCCAAGGCCGAGCGCGATATCGAAGCGATGGCCAAAAGCATCGAAGACGATTTGCCCCCGGAACCCCGGAATGCGCCGGCCGGTAAATAAGGCCTGACATTCTTTTCAGCTGAATTGTGAGTTGGCGCCTGCGCTCAGGCAATGCGCGCGGCGATTTGCTGTACGGTTGGCGGGGCGATTAGCGAGGCTATTGGTCGGGGCAATCAGCGATGCAGCCCACCCCTTGCCCTACAAGAATTGCGCAGCGTTTTACCAAACCGGTTGACAAGAACCCCGCACCTCTCGATGCTAATGAGAGTGACTCGCATTTGCGATTCAACATGTAGGGGTTTTTCTTGTTCATTCTCAAAAATCGAGCCGCGAAATTGTCGGCTTGTTCCTGTCTTGCGCTCAGTCTCACCAATCCTGCCGTGGCAGCAGAGAATGCTGAGGAAAATGAGCAGGACACCAAAACGATCACAGTAACCGCGACGCGCGCACCCGTAACAATTGCCGATGCTCCCGCAACAGTAACGGTTATCGATGCTGACCAAATCGCTGACGAGCTGGCGACAGACATCCGCGACGTCGTGCGATTTGAACCGGGCGTTACCGTGCGCCGGGCCCCTGCTCGATTTGGCGCAGCGCTTGGATCAACGGGGCGTGCGGGCAATGAAGATTTCAACATTCGCGGCATTGGCGGCAATCGCGTGCTTATCCAAGTCGATGGCATTCGCACGCCGCAAGGTTTCAGCTTTGGCGCTCAAAGCGTGGGCCGCGACAGCTCAACCGACATCGGTCTGGTCAAATCGATCGAGATCCTGCGCGGGCCAGCATCAGCCTTTTACGGCAGCGATGGACTGGCAGGGGCCGTCAGTTTCACCACATCTGATCCAGAAGACCTGCTGGACGGTGCAGCATTTGGCGGTTTTGCGCGTGCGCAATACAGCTCTGCCGATCAGGAGTTTGCCGAAACAATCGCTGTGGCTGGCTCTACCGGTCAGTTTTCCGCCATGCTGGCCTATTCGCGGCGTGATTTCGAAGAATTGGCCAATCAGGGCACCAATGACGTCACAGGCCCGGATCGCACCACTCCCAATCCGCAGGATGGCAGCTCCAACGCCTTTCTTGGAAAGCTCGTGTGGGACAACGGCAATCACCGCCTGCGCCTGACCGGCGAATATCAGGAACGTGAGGTTTTTTCCGAAGTACTAAGCGGCATTGGCCCTGTCTTTTTCGGCCCGTTTCCAGCCTGGAATGTCGACAATCTCACCGCGCTTGATTCAATTGAACGCACTCGGGTGTCTGGCGACTGGACTTGGACGGCGGATGAAGCTGGCGCAGGCTTTCTCGACTACGCTCATCTTGCCGGGTATTGGCAAGATGGCAATGACCGGCAATTCGCCGATGAAGACCGCTCCCCCTATCGCCAACACCGCGCCCTGATCGCGAACGGATCAACACTTTTGACAACCGCGTGTATGGGGCGGTTGCCGATTTCAGGTCCAGCTTTACAACCGGCAGTGTCAAACACACTGTTTCTTATGGCGCTGATATCAGTTTCACTCGCCAAGAAGGATTGCGCGACGGGGTCGTCCCGCCCTTTGGCGAAGTGTTCCCCACGCGCGCCTTTCCAGCCACTGATTTCACGCTTGGAGGCGCATTTATCGGCAGCGCGATAGAATTCGCTAGCGGCGCATTCACGCTGTATCCTGCGGTTCGCCTCGACTTTTACGATCTCGACCCAACTGATGATCCGCTGTTGCCTACATTTGATGCGACAGGCCAAGACGGATCGCGCATTTCGCCCAAGGTCGGCGCGGTGGTGAAACTGGGCGGCGAAGTTCGGTTGTTCGCCAATTACGCACAAGGGTTTCGCGCGCCCACGCCCAGCCAGGTGAACAATTTCTTCGAAAACCTCGCCTTTGGCTACACATCCGCGCCCAATCCCGATCTGGAGCCTGAAACCAGCGAGAGCTTTGAAGCAGGCATCCGCTACAATGATGATAATGTCGATCTGTCGCTGACAGGCTTTATCGCTGGCTATGACAATTTTATCTCGCAAGAAGTGGTTGGCGGGACAGGGACTCCGTTTGATCCGAGCATCTTCCAATTCATCAATCTGGACGCGGTTGATGTCACAGGTGTTGAGGCCAAGGCAGACTATCAATCAGACAGCGGTTTTCGAGCGCGCTTCGCAATCGCCTATGCCGATGGCGAAGTTTCATCACCCAATCTTGCCGATGCCTCGCTTTCCACCATTGATCCATTGAACGCGGTTATCGGCATCGGGTACCGCCATCCAGATCGCACATTCGGCGGCGAGTTGATCGGCACGTACAACGCTCAAAAGCCAGCCAATGAAACTCCCGGCGTATGCCAGGGCGATTGCTTCCGCCCGGATGAATTCTTCATTTTGGATGCCACCGCTTTTTACCGGGTGGGCGACACGATCACCCTGCGTGCAGGTATCTTCAATATTTTGGGCAAAAGCTACAGCTATTGGAACGATGTGCGCGGCCTGACCACAGCGTCCACCATCACTGATGCTTTCACACAGCCGGGACGCAATTTCAGCGTCTCTCTAACCGCGAATTTCTAAGTAAGAATGGGACATACGACATGATGAAACACGCACTGATTGGCGGCGCACTGGCTGTTCTTGCTATGGCAGGCACACCTGCTTTGGCTGATGATCCGGTGGGCGAACGCTCAGCTGAAATGGAGCAAGCATCGTTTGAGGCTGACCGCGCGGATATTCTGGCTATGGCAGGCAATTTCAAAGTCACCTTTGATATGAAAGAAACAACGCCCTGGCGCGCCGATTACACACCGCTTGAACCCAAAATGTCCGGCGGGCACGAAAGCGTGCGAGTGGTTGAGGATACGGGGCGAAAGATTGTCCTTCAGCATCTGCTGGTCGTGGGTCCGGATGAAAGCCCATTTGTCGTCAAACACTGGCGGCAAGACTGGGAGTATGAACCCGAGCAAATTCTCGGATACACAGCGCCCGGCACATGGGAATTGCAGGACGTACCCGAAGCTTTACGCAAAGGGCGCTGGGCGCAGACGGTGTACCAGGTGGATGATAGCCCGCGCTATGCCGCGTGGGGACAATGGCAAACCACCAATGGTGTGCGCCGCTGGCGTTCGAGCTGGACTGTGCGCCCGCTCGCTCGCCGCGATGCGACGCGCAATCCGGTTTATGATCACTACATGTCAATCAACCGGCACCAGCCCATGCCGGGCGGCTGGATCCATTGGCAAGACAACACCAAAATGAAATGGGTCAATGGCGAGGCTGTGCCCTATGTGCAGGAAAGCGTTCTTAACACCTATAGGAAGTTCGACGGCTACCCGGTGAGCGCGGCGGATGAATATTGGGAAGCGACCGGCGCATATTGGAACGCCGTGCGCGCGGCATGGGATGCTTCGCTTTTGCGCGCTGGCGGCATCACGGTGGAAGAAGAAGCCTCCGCTGGTACTGTGATTAGCATGGAATTGCTCGAAATGGGCACAGCCGTTCACACAGGCAAAATGGATGAAGCCGCTGCTATCGCCAAGGCGCAGACATTGATCAGCACTGCCACATCCGCACCGCAAACCGCCCGCGCACAAGCGCCCGCCAGAGAGGCTGGCTATTGAGAAGGCGAAGCTGAACCGGCAAGAGAATCGCAAGGCGTGCTGACACGGCACCTATAGGGCATGCAAATGGGAGAAGAAAAAAGCGATGCTCGAACGAAATTCCCGCATAGACGGGGGCACTGCACAAGCGGTTTGTTTCCAGCTTCTCCGAGCCACCCAAATCACGCATCGCAGCCTCGCAGGAAGTGGGACCGTCAATGGTAATTTCAGTCGGCATGCCATGCCATTTCGGTGCTGACCGCTAAATGCGTGGCGCCGCCGTCTTATCCCTGGTCTTCCTTATGCAATTCTCGAGGCTTTCGCTGTCCTTGCCACCCTCAAGCCAAAGGATCTGCGGTGATGAAATGAAATAGCGAAACGAGCCGGCTGGTCCGCAGGGCTTAGCCCTTGTCCTACCCGATCAGGCGCATTTCGCCAGCAGCACATATGGTCTGGCAGTGCCCTTGCGAACCATCGTTGATAAATTCAGCGTTGAACCCGGCCTGATCCATCACCGCTCATCAGCTTTTCCACCTCAGACACATTCACACGATTGAAATCGCCGCTAATCGTATGCTTGAGAGCGGAAGCGGCCACGGCAAATTCCAGGCTTTGCTGGCGGTCTTCATAAGCGTTCAGGCCATAGATGAGTGCTGAGGCAAAGCTGTCTCCGCCGCCGACTCGATCAACAATATCAGTAAGAGCGTATTTCTTTGATAACATAAAGCCGTGATCGCGAGTGCGCAAACAGGCGGACCAGTTGTTGCGATCCGCAGAAAGGCTTTCGCGCAGTGTGATCGCAATGGTGTGCATGTCGGGATAGGTATCGAGCACTTTCTGGCCTAGCGCTTCGTATTTGGCAGTATCCAGTTCACCACTTTCCACATCGACATCCACGCTGATATCAAGCGATTTCTGGCAGTCTTCCTCGTTCGCGATGCCGACATCGACATATTTGACGAGTTCGCGCATCACTTCAGGCGCGCTTTTGCCGTACTTCCATAGCTTGCCCCGGAAGTTAAAATCGCAGCTTACGGTAAGCCCTGCTTCTTTGGCCGCTTTCACACAGGCCATCGACAAGTCTGCCGCCGACTGGCTAAGCGCGGGTGTGATCCCGGTGATGTGCAGCCATTTTGCGCCTTTGAAGATTGCCGGCCAATCAAACTCATCCATGCCGGCATTGCAGATCGAGCTGTTTGCCCGGTCATAAACAACTTTGGAGGGGCGCTGGTTGGAGCCTGTCTCGAGGAAATAAATGCCAACCCGGTCACCTGAGCGGCTGATATGCGCTGTATCCACGCCAAATTTGCGCAGCTCCATGATGGCGTTGTCGCCAATGTCATTATCCGGCAGCGCACTGACAAAGCCTGCATCAAGCCCGTAATTGGACAAAGCCACAGCGACATTCGCCTCGCCCCCGCCAAAGGTCGCCTCAAACGCAGGGGATTGGAAAAACCGTTCATGACCCGGCGTTTTGAGCCGCAGCATGATTTCGCCAAAAGAAAGGAATTCAGCCATGGAGAGAAGCTCTCATAAACTTAAAAAAGGGGGAGAAAGGGAAAGCGTTATGAGAACGCCAGACCGCCATTGATGTCAACATTCGCGCCTGTAATGAACGAAGCTTCATCCGAGGCGAGGTATGAGACAAGCTCAGCGGTTTCCTCTGCTTTGCCCTGCCGTTTCAGCGGTGTTGAATTGGCAACATTTTCGCGGGCTGCATCGGGAGTGAAATCATCGTGGAACTTGGTTGCTATCATGCCGGGGCAAATCGCGTTTACACGGATGCCTTTTGGTCCAAGCTCTTTGGCAAGGCCGCGCGTCATCGTCATAACCGCGCCTTTTGAAGTAGCATAGGCAATCGCACCGCCGCCGCCGCCATCGCGGCCGGCAAGCGATGCGAGATTCACGATGGATGCACCTTCGCTCATATGCGCAACTGCCGCTTTGCACGCCAGGAAAGTCGAAGTCGCGTTCAATTGCATAACGAAGTTGAAAAAATCTTCGTCCATTTCAGCCAAAGTCTTGCGAGCGACCAGACCGCCTGCATTGTTGACCAGGATATGGATCGCATCACCAAAAGTATCGGTAGCTTTTGCGACAAGTGCAGCGACATCGGCTTGCTTGGTTACATCAGCTTTCACTTTGATCGCTTTGCCACCTGCCGCTTCTACCGCTGCCACAGTCGCATCAGCGTCCGCTTCATTGCTGTTGTAATTGACAACCACATTGGCGCCCTCGCTGCCAAGTTTTACGCACACCGCGCGGCCAATGTCGCGGCTGCCGCCCGTTACGATGGCTGTTTTGCCTGAAAATTTCATATCGTGTCCCGTCCCTAAAGGTGAATTTCAAATTCTGGATTATGCGGTTTGTGGTTTGAGCGGTTTGATGGTCCCGCAGAGTAGCCAAACGCTGGCAATTGCTGTCAACGCGAGAGCTGCGCCAAGAACAAACACCGAATAATAATTGGCGCCCGCGGTCATGATCGGAACGATTGCGGTCAAAGCCGCCGCGCTCAGTTTCGCGGCCATACCCGCAACGCCCGCCAATGTACCCACAGTGCCTTTGCCATAAAGATCGCTGGGCAGTGTCTGGACATTTCCAATTGCAACCTGGAAGCCAAACAGAATTGCAAACATCAACCACAATGCGGCCCACGGGGATGATGCAACTGACAGCGCCAGCAATGCAGGCAACATGATCAGGCAGCCCAGTGTGATCACGAATTTGCGGGTTCTATCAACGCTCCATCCAGAATTCAGACGATTGCCAGCAAGCCATCCGCCAACCCACGCTCCGACCATCGCGCCCACATACGGGAGCCATGCAGAAGCGGCGACGTCTTTGATGGCAAAGTCATGAACCTCGAGGAAGTAAGTTGGGATCCAGATGATGAAAAGCCACCAGATGGGATCAATAGCGGCTGATGCGATAATGACGCCCCAGCTTTCCTTGCGCGATAGCAATTCGCCTGTCGATGGATTGTATTCTTCGCCGGCTTCGTCCGGATCAGAAGTTTCCGGCTTTTGCCCGTTAAGAATGTATTCGCGCTCATCATCGGAAAGCCAATCGTGGCTTTGCGGGGGGCCTTTTACGATAAACCACCACGGCACCAGCCACAAAAGGCCGACCAAACCGACGATGATAAAGATCAATTTCCAGTCGAGAATGACCGCAAGAAAGCCGATTAGCGGGATCGATATAATGCCGCCAATAGCGGCGCCTGAATTGAATATACCCTGAGCAAGTGCGCGTTCCTTGGTCGGGAACCATTCCGCGTTTGCCTTGGTCGCACCGGGCCAGTTTCCAGCCTCTGCAATTCCGAGAATAGCGCGGAAAATGCTAAAGCTTACAACGCCTTTTGCCAGCGCGTGAGCCGCCGTTGCCAGCGACCAAACGCCAATCGAAAGGACAAACCCCATCCGGGTGCCCAGCCAATCGAAAATCTTGCCGAAAATCGCCTGCCCTGCCGCATATGAGAAAATGAACACGACACTGATGATGCCTAGAATTTCCTTATGCCCGTCGGCATCCATGTCCGGGAACAAGTCTGGCGCAATATGTTCTGGCCAAAGGACATTGATTGTTTGACGATCAATGTAATTGATAATCGTCGCAATCGCGACAAGGCTAACAACCCACCAGCGAAGTCCGCTCATCTTCATCGTTCAGCCCTCCAGCCCAAGAAAATCTTCGCGAACAGGGCTGAACGTATCGATCAGCACACCTGCTTCAAGACACACCGCGCCGTGATCCAAATCGGGAGCAATGTAGAAGCAATCGCCTGCGCCCAGAACGCGCTTTTCACCATCGATGAAGACTTCAAAATTGCCGCTTTCAACGTAGCTGGATTGGCTATGAGGGTGCGCATGCACCTGGCCCACAGCGCCTTTTTCAAACCAAACGCGGACAATCATAATCTCCGGCCCAAACCCAAGGATCTGACGCGATATGCCATCGCCCAGATCTTCTTTGGGTGTGTCCTTCGCGACCACAAAGGGCGGGCTTTGTGCCTCTGCGATTGTTGCCATTGTCAATTATCCCCTCCGGAAAGCGCAATCACACTCGCAAACCCTTCCCATTGCAGGCTGTCGCCATTGATCGTCACACTGTGTGCGGACGCGGGGTCAGGATTATGGGAGACCGCTATCGCAAAGCGCTGCCCTGATTTCAGGGTCAAGCCCACGATATCCATGCCTTCAATCTGCTGATGGTCGAGGTCTGCAACAAGGCTGCGGCTGTCGATTGTTTGTTCGGTCGCGCCGTCATACAGCCCATGCGCTTCCAAGAGGCTGGCAAAGCTTGCCTCGCCTTCCCGTTGGGCGCGCAGGATCAGCACGGGTTCGCGCCGCAGGTTAAATTCAGGATCGTTTGCGCCGCTTTCGCCAAGGATCGCGGTCACGGGTCCATTGGCTGCAAAACGATAGGTGTAGAAGCGTCCATCCAATATCCATGTGAGCGCGCCTTTCCCACTTTGCTGCGCGGCCTCTGCATCAACCCAAATATGCTGATAGCCATTGTCTGTCCCCAAAACGGGACGAGCAGCGACATTGGTCTTCGCAGCAAAATCGTGTTCCATGATGTGACCCGAATAGTGCAGCGGCAAATCGTATTGATGCGCCTCATTGCTTTGCGCATTGACCAGATCAATCACCAGAGGCGCATCGAGACCAGGGATTTGCGGCATCACCAATGTCCGGCGCATCGTTACGCCGGGATAAGCGCTTGCGATCACTCCGCTGGAAACTTGCAAGCCATCCGCATCAGAGAAATAGAGCTGCGTGGGCCAGAACGTGTCCGCTAGCTTTGCATCACCACCGAAATGGCTTTGCTCATCGACAACAAGAGTGTTGTGCGCAATTGAACTTTTCGCCCAAGTTTCGTTTTCAGGCAGGTAACGCCCGCCGCGCTTCGCCTCGATATTGAGAAAGCGCGCTGCGCCGTAATCGCGCACGACTTCATTGCCATTATCGTAAAGCTGCCATGCAAGTTTATCGAAGTGGCCATGGCCCATGCCTTGCGAGCTGTTTTTCGCAATCAAAGCAGTCGCTGGCTCGCCTTCGCGATTGACCGGACCCTGCCGCAAAATCGCAACCGCGCCTTCATCTCCATCAGGCCCATCACTCAAAAGCAGAGATCGGAAAGGAAAGGGTTTAGCTTTACTCGCCGCAAGATCGCGCGCGACCAAGGCGCCATTGGGCGTGAGAACCGTGCGCCCCTGAAAATCAGCAATTGAAAGCAGGGCTGGATCGCGCGTTTGCCCGTAAGCAATTGCGATGCCCTCATAAAGTTCGGCCGTGCGGAGGCTTTTATCGCGGATCGCATCATTGAAAGGGAAAAAGTACCCGCGATAGCTTTGCTGAACGGTTGTACGCAGCGCTTTCAGCAGAATCCCATCGCGATGTTTGAAAATTGCGCGCTCTGGCTCGTTGCGCTCAATCGCATTTGCAAAAACCAGGAAGGGAAGGAGAGCAAAACGCTGATAGTAAGGGCCTTCAGTGTAATATCCGTCGGGTGAAAACAGCAATTCGGTTTGCCGGATAAAGCCGGTTTCGCCGCTTTTGTCAGACCCAAGCAGAGCGCGCTCAACCATGTCATCATCGCCAAGCAGATAACCGGTCATGCCAACCCCGGCAGTGGCCCATGTGGCGTGGTTGTGAATGCGATTAAACGTCCGCTCAGAATCCACAGACAGGAAATGCGCTGCGGGCCGGAAGACATTGTCATCAATCAGCCCGCGTTCCTCGGCGCTTAAGGTATCGCGGATATCACCATATCCCTGCACGGCATGAACGAGCCACATGGCATCGTTGAGAACTTGCCAGAACAGACGCCCGACATTCTGGTTTGCCTTTGCGGGATGATCGCCAAGTTCCGGGTAAAGATCGGCATATTCGAGCAGCATATCACGCACAAACACCCGGTACTTTTCATCGCCGGTGATCCGGTAAAGCTGCCCGCCCTGATACAGGGCGCGAAAATTGCGTTTATGTTGTTCGTGGGTGTAGCCGCCGCCTGGGTCTTTGGGGACGGGAACGACAATTCCGTCCTTCATCATACCATCAATAAATGCGCTCGCACGGGCCATTTCTGCCGCAAACAACGGCGCATGAGCCAAGACCGCCTCGCCTGGATCGATCCGCGTATCAGACGAGACGGTCACTGGTTTTGCAGCAGCCTGGAGAGGAGAATGCGTTGCAAGCATTGCAAGCATTGCTGGGACTACTGCGAAGAGACTGGAGCGGCTCATTTCGCGTCCCCCTTCTCAAAAGTGTTGCCCATGGTGTTCGCCCGGTGATCTCCGCTGAAATTTAATTCTTCAAGGATCAGATCAGCGGTGCCAGCGAAAGCATTGCCCGTTATGGATGTTTTCGGCGTGCCAACAGTGTGAACCACACGAAACGGAGCAGAGCCGCGCACCATATTGTCCGTAAGCGCCGCGATCTGAACGCCGTGGAGGTTAACCGAGCCGCCAGAACCATTCGTCGCGGCCAGCCCAACTTCGTGAAGCGAATTCTGCGCAAAAGTGACGTTTGGCCCGAAAGTGCTCTCATCGCGGCCGCCGCGATAAATGTCCGCGATAGGCCCGCCAACGCGCGCAAAGTCATTCTCAGTTATCTCGAGATATTCGACATTGTATTGTCCGTAATCATCCGTTTCTGCTGCGGCGGAAACGATTGTGCCGGTGATGTCGGAAAAGCTGCTGCGCCTTATTAAAACGCGATCAGCTAAAGTGTTCTTGCCCAAAGTGAGCACATTGAACGACTTGTTGACGGTAAGATTGCGAACAGCCACCTGATCCAGCGCAATCCGCATATTGGATTGGATCGGAAAGATAGTGGTCCTTATGACCGAATTGCCCACCGAATCCGGTGCAAGCGATCCGTCGATTGCTACACTTTCAAGAGAAAGCTCTCCGCCTTCGCGCAGCTCAAATAGCGATGGGCGAGTGAACAGGACTGAGGTTTCCCCAGACCCAGCGCCCTTGATCGCGATAGCGGCAGAAACCGGAATAGAGCGATCAACGATGTATTTGCCGGCGCTGAGCATCAGAACATCGCCATCTTGCGCCGCGATCACAGCGTCAGCAAGCGCGTCATGCCCGGGCGCCACTTCGATTGTCCGGCCCGATGAGCCAAACGCGATGCGCTCGGCGGGCTTGGGATACCAACTTACTCCAACCTGACTTAATGCCACCACAGGCAGATCGCGCGCAGCACCGACATGGGCAAGCGCTGGATCGGTAGGGTAAAGCAAGCCGTTGGCCGCCCGCTCCATCGCGGCAGGCGCCTGCGTTAATGCGCCAAGCTTTTCCGTAACGCCGCCTTGGCTGACACGGTTGCCGCTGAACTTAATGCCGGACACATCACCGTAAGCTTCAATGAAGGAAGCACCTTCGAGCCCGCTCATCAGATTGTTTTTGAATGTGCTGCCATTGGGTGCTGCGGAACGCTCTTCGTCTGCGCCAACATTGAATGCGACCCGGCGGCTGTCGACAATGGTGTTGTTTTCAATGCGCGCATTGGCCACCTCGACATAGCGATTGACGGGCGAATTGGGCACGCCGTTCATGATCGCGAGCGCGCTGGAGAATGCTTCACCGCGCAGGCCCTCCATGTAATTGCCGAGCACATGCTGGCCGCGATTGATGACGCGGATACCGCCTGTGTAATCCTCTCCGCCGCCAAAAAAGACATTGCTTTCGACCACGTTATTGTCGCCGTGACGCAGAGTCAGCGTGCCGCGCGCTTTCAGGAAAACATTGCCGCGAAAGACATTCCCGCCGGATTTTGACGATATAATCTCAACCTCGCCGCCGGTTCGGTCGAATATATTATAGGCAACCAGCGAGTTGGAATTGAACATCGAATATCGGCTGGTACCGATGCGCAGGGTTTCGCCGCCATTTGACCCAAGCACCGCGCGCGGACCGAAATAATTGTAAGCAATCTGGTGATCGTTTTCGCGGCTTTCTTCTGAATCGAGCCGAACGGCCAGCGTCACGCCCTTATTGGTTTTTCCCGACAAATGATTGTAATCAAATCGGTTGCGGTTGCCATAAATACCAACCCAATAATCGCTCTCATACCGATCAGGTTTGCTAAAGCCATCGACTACGACTTGCGTGACGCGGCTATTGCTGGCCTGATTTTCTTTGGAAACGCGAAAGGCAATCACTTCCCCGCGCGGGCTGTAACCATCGCGAAACACCAGCCCAGAGACCACGATGTATTCGCCGCCGATGCGTAGGCTGGATTGACCTGTAAGGATCGTTTCGCCTGGATTTTGCGCCATGACAGTGATCGGCGCATCCGCACGCCCTTCACCCGTAATCACAAGCTCGAAATCGTCCCATTCGCCGGGAGCAAGCACAATCGTATCACCCGCTGTGACACGGGCAGCAGCAGCTTCGTATTCGGATTGGTTGGAAACCAGAACGCGTTCGGCCAATGCTGAGCTTGAAGCCGCGCACACTATCGCCGACACAAGGCCGAACCTCGCTACCATCCCCTCAGTCCTCTCCACATTCCGATTACAAGGATTATACGGCGAGTCGATTGATTGTCAATCAATCTGGCATGTTCTAATTATATAATTTGTAATACCAATCGGTCTAACCGATTTTGGCAGAGGCCAGAAAGCGTTCGCGACTTTCGGTTGCCTGCTGCTGCACTTGCTCCAGCGCCTTGCGCTCGGTCGCCTCAAGCATGTTTTCCAGCAAACGGTGGAAATGCTCCCGCATTGCCGCGCGCGCGCCAGCAGGATCGCGCGCTTTCAAGGCATCAAACACAGCCCGGTGTTCCGCCGTGCGCGTTTCCGCATCATGAACGCAAACAGCCTGATAGGTGGCCTTTACGTCAGGGATATCTTCGCGCATCCGCCACATTGATTTGATCATATGGACCATTGCTGCATTGTTGGAAGCCTCGGCAATGGTGGCATGAAATTTCTCATCAGCCTCATCCGCCTGTTCCGGCGTCCCGATACGCATTATCTCAACCAGTTTTTCAAGCTTCAGAACCGCATCATCAGATATGTTGTGCGCAGCAAGAGCAGCTGCTTCGGACTCGACCAGCAAGCGAGCTTCGGTCACTTCAAATGCGCTCGCATTGGGAAGCGCCTCACCCACTAAGGGCTTGCTATCGCTTACATAAACGCCTGACCCAGTCTTAATTTCCAGACGTCCGATAGCCTGCAATGCAATTTCAGCCTCGCGGATTGTCACCCGGCTTACGCCCAGCTTTTCAGCGAGCTCCCGCTCACCCGGCAACCTCGTGCCAGGCGGGTAGGCACCTTCATCGATCAACTGGGCAATCTGCTCAGCCACTGATTGAAAAAGTCGCTTGCTACTCATCTGCAAAAAGGCTCCAGCTTAAGGTAATCGTAAGGCCTATACCAATTTTCCTAGACAATTGAACTGTTCAATCTGTGGTAAGGCCAGCCGCTGATTGCGCACCAAAAATGGGCAATAGCGGCTGGCGATACTTTTAACGATTGAACCTTAGAAACGCACCGTCGCGCCGAATGTGATCCGGCGATCAGGCAATCCTTGGAAGCACAGCAGCGCCCCGTCATTAACGCAGAATTGCTCAATCCGGGATTTCGTCAGGTTCACACCTTCAACGCCAAGGGCGATATTGTCGGTGAGCTCATAAACGATCGAACCGTTCAACTGACCGCGAGCGGAAGTCACAGTCGGAAAGCCCAGCGTCGAATTGAGCGAAGCACCAGCCGCCGTGTCAAGCGTGCGGAACGCATCGCGCCAAGTGTAACGTGCACGCGCCGACAATCCGTATTTCTCGTAATACAACGTCAGGTTGTAAGCGTTTTCTGAGAAATCGAGCAGCCCTTGGACCGCCTCAACTGGATCAGGAACGCTAGCATTGATCGCTTCAAAGATGTCCTGACCGCGGCCCGAAGCAGTCTGTGTCGCCTCGCCGCCGCTGAAGTCCTGATAGGTGTAGTTTGCAATGACACCAAAGCCCGATGCAAAACCCAGCGTGTCTTCAAATTGCGACAGGTCATACTGGAACGCGATCTCAATACCCGTTTGCGATGTGGTCGCGGTATCGTTCACGATTGTTTGCAGCGGTACACACAGGCCGTTGCCCGGTGTTGGCGACAGAACGTTACGGTCTGGCACGGGGTTGAAGATACCGCCGCCCTCACATGGATCCGTAATGTCGCGGAAGCCGTTGGCATCCTCAACAGCATCTTCGAGCTGAGTGACAAACAGGTTCGTGCGATCCTTGTGGAAGAAGCCAATGCTCAGCAGCGATGACGGCGCAAAGTACCACGAAAGCGAGGCATCGTAAGACCGCACCGTTTCTGGCGCAAGATTGGGGTTGCCCAGCGACACAGCGTTGTTTGGCCCCGTCGGGAACGACACAGACAGCGACAGATCGTCGAAGTCAGGACGATTGATATCTTCGGTGTAGCTGGCCCGGAAAAGCAGATTGTCGGTAACATCTGCGATCAGGTTTATACGCGGCAGGAACTCGCTGTAGCCGCCGCTCGAAGTCAGCGGTGAGGCGACCCCATTGGCGACTGCATTGCCGAATGAATCGATGCTTGTATCAACCCAGCGCGCACCGATATTGCCGCGGATTGGGCCGGTTTCGAAATTGACCTGACCGTACAAAGCATGGGTTTGCTCCTCAACGCGGAATGACGCGCTCAGATTGCCCGATGCATTTGGATCAAGATCATTTAGCAAACGGCCACCGCCAGCAATCGCTGCCATGCCGCCCGGCGTTGCGTCCAATGCGGCCTGCAACTGCGCAAACACTTCGTCGCGGTTGGAGAAAGCCTGATTTGGATCGATCACGACGAAGTTACGGAACGCAAGTTCGCGGCCATCAAAAGCACCAAAATTGTCTGGCCCTTGAACAATCAGACCGCCCAGATCAGCACCGCTGGGGCTGTTCGCAATTGCGCCTGTACCAAAGGTGGAGCGCAGCTGATTAAATTCAGTTGAGCTGTCATTGTAGCGGTAACCGACATCAACAGATGTGATGAAACCAAAGGTATCTTCCAGATCAAGCGAGGTGTCGATCCGGAAAGCGTCTTCTTTGTTCTCAGTGGTGTTGTTACTGTTCGTCACCGCATCCAGCACCGTGTTCGCCGGGTTAAGCAAATCGGCAACGGTGGGTGCAAAAGGCGAATCGAAATCAACACCGAAAGTAAGCGAGCCGCCCGTCAGATCATAAATAAAAGGCACGCTGTTATCATTGCTGGACCCATCCAGCGGAGTGAGCGGGTTCGGGTTGATAAAGTTGAGCGTGGTGCTGAGGTTCGGGTTGGATGTATCCGAAGTAGAACGCGACAACTCAACGCGAGTGGTTAGCTTTCCTGTCTCGAACTCGGTGCCCAAACGATAGACTTCGCTAGTGGTTAGCCGCGCGCCAGTATCGCTGGAAAAGCGGAGGTTTGGATCATCATCATCCTGAGCAAGGTTGGGCTGAATCGTCCCGGTTAGCGCCGCTTCGATGCTACCCAATGCCAACCCATCAAGCGAGCCAAAATTGACGGTTTCAAACGTATCAGGAACATTGACCCGGTCGACCGCGCTGACGCCTGAACCCTGAATGCGTGAGCTGTCCTGACGACGCTCTTGGTCGTTGTAGATCACATCGAGGAAGAACATCAGGCTGTCGCTGGGTGCCCACTCCAAAGACCCTGCAAGGTTGATGGTATCGTATTCGAAATTCTCCCGCTCCTGGTTGAGGAACTGGATATTTAGAAACGGATTGGCAGGGCCCGGGAGACCAGCTGCCGTCACTGAATCGTTGGCGTTAATCAGGTTATCGCGGTCAACACGCGGGCGGAAACTGGTTGCCTCTTGCTCGGTGTAGCTGCCGCTGACCACAAGACCAATTTCGCCGCCGCCAGTTTGCCAAACATTGCCGAAACTGGCTGAAATGCGCGGCTTCACGCTTTCAGACAGCTCGCTATACTCACCCTGCACACGCACAGCGATAATGGGGTCAGTGATATCAAGCGGGCGAATAGTGCGAAGATTAACGGTACCGCCGACCGATCCCTCAAGTGTGGCGGCAGTTGGAGCCTTGATAACTTCTACTGAACCAATGATGGCAGGGTTAATGTCTTCAAAGCTGATGCCGCCGCGACCCGTGCCAGCCGAAACGGTTTTAACGCCATTGATAAGCACTTGGTTGTCATTCGTACCACGGATTTGAACCCCAGTACCAACGCCAGCGGTTCTGGTGATCTGCACGCCTGTGACGTTCTCAAGCACCTCGGCAAGGTTCTGGTCAGGCAACTTACCAATGTCTTCTGCCTGAATAACTTCAATCAGGCTGTCTGCGTTACGCTGTTCGTTCAGAGCGCTTTGCAAAGAACTGCGAATGCCGGTGACGATGATCGTATTGTCTTCATCGCTGCCATCAACAGAAGCGCCCGATTGCTCATCCTGAGCAAATGCCGCGCCCGGTATCAGGGCAATGGCTGAACCAACCAACATTCCAGTGATAATACGGTGTTTGCGCGAATACCCCCGCGACGGCGTAAGCCGATTGCCCATCATTCCTCTCCCATGTGATTCTGTAATTATTGCTTGATGGGATAGATTGGCATTATTTTTTGTCAACCTAATTTGTAGACCTATCGAGATAATTCTGTAATACCAATTTGGCATGCGAAGTCGGGGTTGTGGCTTTTGAGCCCCATGATGCTCTCAGAAAAATGAGGGTGCTGTCAGACTAAAGCGAACTCGCCTGGAATGGGCCACCGATAGCAAAGGCGAGCCAGGACCATGCAGCGTAATTTTGCCAAGCGGTAAGCCCAACTGAACGGCGGATCTTGTAGGTTTGTCGATCCATAAGCCGGCGCAGAGAGTCGAAGTGGTTGTGGGCGCTGGCGTAAATTGAACCGAATTTTTGTAGCTATTTCATCCGGCGGAAACGCGGCATTACGTTTTCTATTCTTTAGAACGGAAAATGCGAGTTTTGGTCCGATTATTAAACTATTGGCCCATGATCCTGAAACTAATTTTCCCAGTTCGCGCATCGCTGCTGGATAAAAATTCAGACCGCTGGTCACGATCTTCTCAACCTTACCGCGCCACTTCAGCGGTTTGCGAAAGAACTTCAGAGCTGCTTTTTGGCGGGCTTTTTTGGTGACATAACGCTCAAGAACTTCACCCTCGTCGTCGACCGCTCACCAAAAATTTCGCGTATCACCGCTCATTTAAACGAACATCTCATCGAGGTGCCAGCGCCAGTTACGAAGCCGCGCGCCCGGCTCATCCGCTGCCGTTCGATGTCAGCAGCGGACATCGGGCTGAAAAGTTCCGCCACATTCGAGGAGTTTAGTGACAAATGTCGATCCCGCGTTCGAACAAAATCTCGTCAACATTCCGCAAGCTCGGTGGGAAGCTGTCTTACATCATAACAACCACGCGAAGGACGTTAACTATGAGTTAGAACGGCGAAATAGACTAGAAGGCTTTGCTCTCGACTTGCGGCGCATCGACGCGCGATGACACGCGAAGTCAGAAATGCCTGATAAGCCCGACAAGACCGCCCAGAACTATCGATGCTGCGACAGACATCAATCGCGGCTTTCAAAACCGTGTTTGCCTTAGGATCAAAACAAAGAACATCGTCAAAGGTGGCCTTTCACACCCTCTTTGGCTAATGCGAGAAACGCTTTGACGGCCGGAGAAGAACCCCGAAATGACGGGGTCAGTGCGCTGATTTTTGTCTTGGGCAACTGCCAATCCGGTAAAAGTTCGACAAGGTCCCCTGCGCGTAACTCCGACTGGACGGCAAATCTCGGTAATTGCGCTACTCCCAAATGTTGCAGAGCAGCATTCAGGATTGGACTGACGTCGTTGCAGGCAAATCTGGGGGTCAGATCAGCGACCATTTCGTCTGACGCTTTTGCGAAAGTGACACGAGTTGGATCAAGCGATCCTGAAAACAGAAACAAGGGATGAGCGCCAAGATCACCTGGGGCGCGAATGGGCGGTGCAGCTAGCATGTAGTCTGGCGTAGCAAAAAACGCTGTTGTCGCCTGACCAAGCGGGGTCAAAGCAAGACCTGAGTCACTCAATTCACCGACTCTTATCGCGATATCATACCCTTCTTCTATGAGGTCGACACGCCGCGCGGTTGCCTCAAGCCTGATGCGCACCTCGGGATAGGTTGAGATGTATTGCGGCAAGATCTCGCCTATTAGGCATTGGCCAACTATCACCGGGCAGGTCAAACGCAGTGTTCCTGTGGGGCTTGAATTCATTTCTTCGAGGGCCGTTGCGACAGCCTCTGCCTGTTCCAGCATTTGCTTCGCATGTTGGTAAACGCGTTGTCCCGCGTCTGTCAGCACTACGCTGCGGGTGGTGCGATTGAACAGACGCACCCCAACACGGTCTTCCAATGCAGCGATCCGGCGACTTACCGTGGGTTGAGGTGTTTTGGTGAGCCGTGCAGCGGCGCTGAATCCGCCGCTGTCTTTGACCCGTACAAGCAAAGCGAGATCTGGCAATGAAGCGTCTATTAATTCATGCATGGATAAATGATATCCGAATTCGCCGACTAATGCTAGTTTTGGTTTTCTCATAGTTTGCTCTCAACGCACACCAAAGCTGGAGAGAGACAGTGACTACCCTATACGCATGGAACACACCCAACGGCCAAAAGCCGGCAATTCTGCTGGAAGAACTCGGTCTCCCCTACGACTTGGTGCCAATTGACATCGAACATGGAGAGCAGAGCACAAGCGCGTTTCTGAAAGTTAGCCCGAACGCCAAAATACCTGCACTTGAAGACGGTGATCTGACATTTTTTGAATCAGGCGCTATTCTGCTGCACCTCGCTGAAAAGCACGGCTCATTTCTGCCAAAGACAGGACAAGCTAGGGCTGACACCTTGGCGTGGTCGTTCTGGCAGGTCGGCGGGCTGGGGCCGATGATTGGTCAATGGGGGCACTTCCAAGCGGCTGACGAACAGCTACCCTATGCAATCGAACGTTATCTGGCCGAGACAATCCGTCTTTTCACGGTTCTCGAACAACGACTCGCTGTCAGCGCCTATCTAGGCGGTGGTGACTACACCATTGCCGACATGATGACCTTTCCTTGGGCACGGGGGGGCTAATCTATTTGGATCGCTCCGCGCCAGAACGCCTTCCCGATATGCCTCACACGCGGGCTTGGGTCGCAGCTCTTGAACAACGGCCCGCTATTCAGCGAGCGTTCGCCAAGCTGGATGAAATCGCTCGCCCACACGCAGCATAGGGAGAGTTTCGATGAATCGTCGTGCAGTCCTCACATCGGCAATCGCTGCTGCAGCTCTCGCATTTAGCAAACCGGAGGGCCTTATGCCCAGTACACCAAAACGTCGCGTTCTTTGGGCGGCCAATGTTCGAAACAAGTCGCTAGACGACCGGATCCTCGCTGCAATTGAGGGCGGCTTCGACACTATGTCAGTCTTTCCGATCGATTTCAAAACCTGGCGCGACCAAGGTCTGAGCAATGCGAACATCCGCAAGCGGTACGACGATGCGGGAATCCATGCAGCCATTGTCGACCCCTTTGTTCAATGGGTCCCCAATTTTGCCATCCCGAAGGGCTTTCCCGAAGAAAACATCGCCTTTCTTGATCATACAGAAGATGAGATATTCGAGATGGTTGACGTGCTAGGGGCAACGCAAATCAATGTCGTCGAAGGCCTGGGCGTGGAGTACGAACGCTCGGCCCTGATCGACGCCTTGGGACGCTTTGCAGACCGGGCAAACCAACGTGGGTTGCGCCTTGGGTTTGAGCCGATGCCGGTGTCTTCCATTCAAACTCTGGCCAAAGGGTGGGATCTCGTTCGGGCCGTCAATCGCGACAATCTTGGGCTGACCTTCGACACATGGCACTTTTGGCGATCAGACCCGGATCACGACCTTCTGCGAACAATCCCCGGCCACAAGATCTTCGACGTCCAGTTGGTTGATGCGAAATCGGAACAAAAAGGCGATCTTTACAACGACCTTTTGCGCCATCGCCTCCTTCCCGGGGACGGGGACTTCGATCTGAAAACCACGGTCCGGATACTCAAAGAAATCGGCGGGTTCAATTCGGTTGGTCCAGAGCTGTTCTCGGACGCGATGGACGCACTGCCGGCACGGGACGTCGGGCAGATCACCGGCCAGAACCTGTCCGACTGGTCCTAGACTATTCTCAATTCAACCAAAGGAAACAAAACCATGAAAACCCTTGTGCAATTCGCTGCAATTCTTGCTCTATCCGCTTCTGCCGCACTCGCTAACGCGCAAGTCCCAGAAGGCTTCGAAAGCGCCCGCACAACCACCTCCAACGTAAACTTACACTATGTGCGTGACGGCGGGCCCGGTGAAACTGTTATTCTCTTGCACGGCTGGCCCCAAACCTGGGCGTCATGGGTCGAAGTCATGCCGTTGCTCGCTGCTGACTATGACGTCATTGCAGTTGATCTGCGCGGCGTAGGCGCATCCGACAAGCCGGAAGACGGTTATGACAAAGCGACTATGGCAGGCGACATCAAGGCGCTGATGGATGAACTCGGCATCAGCAGCGCCAACATCGTGGGCCACGATGTCGGGGGCATGACGGCATTCGCGTTCGCCAGCCAATTCCCAGAGGCGGCTGACACAGTAACGATAATCGACGTGCCAATCCCGGGCACGCCTACATTCGCTGCGATCTCTGTTGATCCGCGCGCATGGCATTTTGCCTTTAACGCAGCACCGGATAACGTGCCGGAGGTGCTGACAGCAGGGCAAGAGGATTTTTATTACGGCGAGTTCATGAAGAAATTCGATGCCGGCGCTGGCGGCATTACTGATGTCGAGATCGCAATCACAGTGGATGCATACAGCGATCCCAAGACGGCAAAAGCGGGCTTTAATTGGTACCGTGCCTTCGCGCAGGACGTAAAAGACAACAAAGCGTTCATGGAAACACGGCTGGAAATGCCAGTTCTCGGCCTGAACGCCGGCCGCCTCGCACCGGTGCCTTATGTGCGAGACATGCTGACACCGTTGGCAACAACCGTCGAGGGTCAGGCATTCGACAGCGGCCATTGGATCCCAGAGACCCGTCCAGAAGAGTTGAGCACCGTCTTGAGAGACTTCTTTGAGCGCTACTGACTCAATTGAGCGGTATCACAGAGAACGTCACGAATACCTGTGAACTAACTGAAGGCGGAAAAGACTGCGCCATAGCCCTTCGCCCTATTACCGGCGAAGGGCACCCTACTATGCTTTACGAGAGGGCTGCGAGAATCTTCAAACACTGCCGTTCTATCGTGCTTTTAAGCGGCACTCCTTTGACCGCGGGAGAGGCTTGCAGGTCCGACAATCCGTGAAGGGCAGTCCATGCAAAGAACTGATCCTGAGGGCTTGGTGGGGCAATGATCTGAAAAAGCGCCATTTCATCCAGGCTCTTGGCGAGCCAGTCATAGGTAGAAGGTCGGTCCATATTCGGGCTTGGGATCAGGCCTAAGGGGCCGAACATCAGCCTCCATAACTCTGTCCTGTCGCGCGCGAATGCAACGTAGGTGTTTGCCAGCGTCACAAACCTTGCGCGCGCCTCCGCTACGTCCCGCGCCTCGCTTTCAAAGGGGACGGCGTGTTCAAAGGCGCCTGCCAAAGCGTCGAATCCTTGTGCCGCGACGGCGGCCATTAGGGCGTCCTTATCAGGAAAATGGCGATAGGCAGCCCCCGGTGACACGCCCAAATCACGGGCGGCCTTGCGCACGGACAGCTGGGCTAACGTCCCATGATCAGCCGCAGAAAGGGTATATTCCACAAGTGCTTGCTTAAGGTTTCCGTGGTGATGCGCGTTATCGGGCTTTGCCAGTGTCATGAGGGAATTGTAATCAGTGTTTACATTGCGCGCAAGCGACGATATGTAATCATTGATTACTTTTGGAGAGCACGATGAAACCAATGACAAGAGTTGACGCGACAGCGGCTGTTTCCTGCACCGTTTCGACCGCTTTGGGGCAGCTTCATGTTTTGGATACAGGCGCGGGTTATGAGGCAATTGTCCTTTGGCCGTCGATTTTCACCGACCATCGGATCTATAGCGATCTTGTCGCGCAACTTGGCGGGTCTTATCGGTTCTTGTTGATCGACGGCCCCGCCCATGGGCAAAGCGGCGGCGGCGAGGCCGAGTTTACCATGGACGCCTGCGCAAAGGCGGTGGCAGAGATCATGGATTACTTCGATCTGAACCGTGGCATCGTGGGCGGAACGTCTTGGGGCGGGATGGCCGCTGCACAACTGGCGCTCGCGCATCCTGACCGAGTTAAAGCCCTGATATTGATGAACACACCCATGGAGATTGGCGCGACCCGCCCTGGCCTTCAGGCTCGCTTCATCGCCAGCGGTGCCCGTTGGATTTTGCCATCAAATACCTTTCGCAACGGCGTCGCCAACAGCTTCTTCACTTCTGAGGTTCTGGCAGCGAACCAGCACTACGCGCGCGCCTTTCACGACATGCTCAAGACGGCAGACCCTAAGCGAATGTCAGCCGCAATCCGCTCTGTTCTTTTGCGCGGATCGCCGTTGTTGCCGCGCATAGCTGACCTGTCTTGCCCCACGCTTGTAATCGCCGGAAAAGAAGACGTGATGTATCCGATCGCAGTGCAGGCAGAAGCCGCGTTACTTATCCCACACGGCCACTTCGCGCCGGTGGGCGGCAAACATATCTCGGTCGTGGAACGGCCAAACGAAGTCGCGAAACACGTTGATGAATTCATCACAAGGGAGGTGGCCCAATGACCTTCCTTATCCTTGGCGCGACGGGATTGCAGGGCGGAGCTGTTGCGCATGAGATGCTGAGGCGCGGTCACGCAATCCGTATCCTGACCCGACGGGCCTCGTCTGACAAAGCACAAGCGCTTGCCAGAATGGGTGCGCAGGTCGTCCAAGGGGATCTGTCAAAACCTGACACATTGTTTCCTGCGTTCGACGGTATCGAGGCCGTATTCTCAGTTCAGGATTTCTATGCGCCAGAGGCGGGGCTCGTGGGCGAGCTGGAACAAGGAAGGGCAGTCATTGCAGCCGCACAGGCGTCTGGCGTTCGCCATATTGTACAGTCCAGCATGGGCGATGGTCACGAACCTGGCGGTCCTGAGCATTTCATTTCGAAGGCATTGCTGGAGCGAGACATCAAACGCAGCCCCCTCGACTGGACGCTTCTCGGCACTGTCTGGTTCATGGACAACTTGATGAACCCTAACATGAAACCCCAACTGTTGTTTCCGATTTTGGCAGGATCTCTAAAGGCCGAGACGAAATTCCAAATGCTGGCAATCAGCGATCTAGCGTGGATAGCTGCAGAGGCCTTGACCAAACCGGACAGCTTTGCAGGTCGCAAAATCAACCTGGCTGGTGATGTTATGACGGTGGACGATATGAAACGTGCATACCGCAAAGTAACCGGCACACGCCCCAAAGGCTGGCGCCTTCCGGCCGCACTGTTTCGCAGATTGGCGCCTGAGTTCGCAGAGCAACTCAGCTGGCATAACCGGATCAACTTTGCCTTCGGCTATGAGAGCTTACGCGCGTTAAAACCAAACGCCATCACCTTCCACGACTTCGTTCAAAGTCGTCGCATCAAAGGGATGTAGCGCGATCCTGATGACGCTAGTGATAACGAAAACCAGTCTTTGTTTGGGCGTGCAACGACAGCGCTATTTGTCCATAGTAAACCCTCGAAAGCACACGGCTAATGGTATGCTGTCACCGTTCAATTACGAAAGAAAGCAAAACATAAAGCACGAAGGCGTCTAGTAAGCCTGGGGCTATTCATCTTAACAATTCTATCTTTTCAAAAGCGTTAGTCTAATGATCGGCAAGCGGGAAAGATCTATGTCGCGGAATACCGGATATAGTCCAGCAGGATCCTTGCTCGTTGGATCGCACATTCAAAGATGCGTTCATCTGCTTGACCATATCTTCTATTATAGACAGGCCCATTGAGCCGCTCTTGTTTCGGGCTTTGTTAAGATCGAAACCGCGGCCGTTATCTTGGATGCGCAAGGTGAGGGAATTGTCCTTGCTAGCCAATTCCACATGCAAAGTGCCTCCCTCTAGACCGAAAGCGTGCTTGTATGCATTGGTCATGATCTCAGACAAGACAAGGCCTAGTGGCGTAGCGGTATCGACATTAACTTGCGCATTCTCGATATCGGAAGTCACAATGATTTCGGAACGTCCGAGGCTGGAGTCGAGAAGTGCTAGCAGCTCGATGATAAGCTCGTGCGTATCGACTTCGGACGTATCCGAGCTCATGTAAAGGTGGTCATGCACCAGAGCCATTGTGCGGGCGCGATTTGCAGAATCGTAGCGGCTGCCAGGAGATTTGCTCATGTCCTTTTTACGTCGGGCATCAATTCTCAATAGGCTTGATAACAGCTGAAGGTTGTTTTTGGTTCGGTGATGAATTTCCGACAGAAACATATCGCGCGTCAATACAAGTTGCCGTTGATATCGGTACGATCGGTAGAGAATAAATGCGAGCAGGCCGACAAGGCCCACACCCATCAAAGACAGGATGCCGAGCAGCTGAGATCTCTGTAATTGGAGATCCTTGAGCTCCCCGTTGCGCTGCATAAGTCTTAGATCTTGCTCGCGGTCGCGCACAGCAAACATAAGTTCCGTATTGGCCAGCGCTTTCATATTATCGCCACGATACTGGGCCTTGCTGATCTTGGCTGCGGCTTCAAGATAGGGAATGGCCATCTCCGGTTTTCCCATCCGCTTCAACATATTCGCCATGCTTTCCGCGTATTCTAGGTTCCAAAACTTATATCCGCCTAGAGATGGTAAATCTTCGACGGATGTCCCAGACGCTTCTATCAGGTCTTTTGCCTCAGTGAGCCGTGAATATGACAGATCGTCATTTCCGCTTTCGAGATGTCTTTCCGCAATCCAGGTCAAAACAGCCGCTTTTTTGATACCATCCATCGGGCCATCGTATCTTTCCAAGGCTGCTTGTGCTCGTTCGAGAGCGTCATCCATGCGCCCAAGATCATAGAGTGACTTTGCCATGTGAAAATCGGTATAACCTGACATGTATGCGTCAGTGGTCTGAAAAATTTTGCCCGCGCGTGTCAGGGTTTCCAAAGCTTCGGCAGGACGACCAGCCCAATAATGTTGGACTCCAATTTCTTTTACGATGTTTGCCTCAACACTGCTCGTCAGGGCCAGATTAGTGCCTTGTGTGGCATCCAATGCAGCCTCGAAAAGCGTAATAGCCTTGTCGTGTTGCCCTAGATCGGAATATATCCCTGCAAGATATTTGTTTGCGTTGTATACTATGGACTGGTCTTTCAGTCTGGTCCCTATGTCCATGGCCTTTTGGGCCAGTGCAATGGAATTTGCGAAGTTTTGCGCGAACATTTCCGTGTTAGCATCGCTGAGATAAAGCATGGCCAACATGCCTTCTGCGTTATGTCGCTGATAAATTTCCTCTGCCTTGGATGCGTATTGGTTTGAAAGATCGATATCGCCGTCGTGACCGGTCTTCCAGCTCATCCCCTGAAAAGCGCATCCAGCCCACAACGCCAAGCCAGCATTGTTGACAGCCTCGAGAACTTCCTGACCTTCAGGCGAGGTGAAGTCTAGATTTATGATTGTCGCAGCCAGGCCGTCGCAGCTCACATCTCGAGCTTTCAGATTATCCACTTGTTCATAGCTTATGGTGGACGCACGGTAGTGACCTATTGCATCAGCCAAGCGACCCTGACGCGCAGCGATCACGCCATAACCATATTGCAGGCTAGGAACCATACGGATCAAACCCGCAGCTTTTGCTCGCGGCATGAGCTTGTCATACATAATCGTTTGACGATCGCGATCGCCGGACAGTCCGATGACCTCAGCACGGGCACGTTCGATCAGGATCGATGCAACTTCATCAGCCACATTCGCTGGATCGGCTGCCATGGCGTCTAAGCGTTCCATAGCATCGTCTTCGCGCATGATCTTGAGGGCTCCGAATGCGCTCATACGTCGCTGATTGTCTGACGACAGCTTTGTTATCAGCTCGGGCAAACGTTCTGCAGGAAGATATTTACGTGTCTCGCGGATGTAGTTGTCGACAACCGCGGATTGGAGATCGGAATTGAGTTGGGGAAGCTCGTCTGCGCAAGCAGCCCCCAGATCATCCGGAACGGTCCCGTAAGCGGCTTGCATTGCAGTCCGGCATGGCGAGGCCTGCAAAGTATCGTTCTTGGACTGCGAGCATCCCGATAAAACGCCAGCAGATATTGCGGCGAAAAAAATCACTAGTAAGCGTAATCGAAGCTCAGTTATTGCCCTATTACGGCGCTCGACCAACATTCTTAGTAGACTTAAATATGTATGCTGGGTTTGGCAATCACAGAAACAGGCATGGTGTGCGAGGGGCATTCTGTCTAATCGCAACTTGTCTCTGTTCCGCGCAAGTACCCCTTCCCAAGTTAATTCTCAGGCCATGAGATTTGCCACTCAGCCAGTGCGACTGAGCGGGCGGTCTTTTAGGTTTCTCTATCAAATAGGTAGTGTTGGGCATTGAGGTGCTTGTGGACGTTAGCGTGGCCTGAGGCGAACCTCTGTAACGACTTCATCTGCCGAAATCTGAGCATCGCTCGCTCTCGCAATCGTAACGGCTGGTGGCTGTTCTCCAACCTGTTATTGGCCCAGCGTCCTACCTCCTGTTTGTCCCGCTTGCCGGGTTCTCGCATTGCAGCTTTCTTGTCGCACATCTTCGTGACGTAGCTCTCGAGGATCTCGCCCTACTGGTCGACTGCGCGCCGCAGATAATGCAGCTCGCCATTGATCTTTACATAGATCTCGTCGAGGTGCCACTTCCACTGCCAGAAGACCCGCATCCGGCTTACTCGCTGTCGCTGGACATCATCTGCGAACAACGGGCCGAACCCGTTTCACCAATGCCGCACGGCCTCGTGACAGAAATCATTCCTCCGCTCCGCCAGCAGGTCGTCGACATTCCTAAGGCTCAGCGGAAACCGGACTACCCTCGCAGCCTAAGTCTGCAATACAGACAAGATCGGTGCTGGGGGTGGGTGGCGGAGACGGTGGGATTCGAACCCACGAAAGAGTTGCCCCTTTACACACTTTCCAGGCGTGCGCCTTCGACCACTCGGCCACGTCTCCGCATGCTTTATCAGCAGGTGCGCGTCGATAGCGACGCCTTGACCCTTTCGCAAGCGATGATGCGGTGCCACAAGGTGTTTCATGAAACAGCCACTGATTGCCGCCGCCGCGCTTCTCGCATTTGCCCTCCCCGTTTCCGCTCAAGAAGAGGCACAAGCAGCGCCTTCTCCCAATGAAATTGTGAGCGCCGCTGATGCTGCAGATTGGGTCAGGATTGCGGCAGAGGATATGGTGGTGATGACGCTGGCTCCTGACCGTGACGGTAACGAGCGACAAGTGGTGATCCAGCTAATGCCTGCGCCGTTCAGCCAAGGGTGGGTGGAAAACATCCGCACCTTGGCGCGCGCTAAATGGTATGACGGTATCTCGGTGAACCGCGTGCAGGACAATTACGTCGTCCAATGGGGCGATCCCAATCACGACAATCCTGAGGCGGAGGGCGAGGCGAAGCCGCTGCCTGAGGGGCTGAAGGTGATGGGAGAGGAGGAGTATCTAGTCGATGAAAATAAACTAGGCGAAGCGGACATGAACCTCGATAGTCTGAACGCTTTTCGTCGAGAAATGGGATCGGCGGCATTTCTTTGGGTCGCTGAATCTGCGCTCAAAGCGGTGCTCTCTAGGCAAGATGTCTCAGAGCCAGAGAAAAAAGCAGCGATCCAAGAATACCTCAAAATGACCGAAGATGTTCCCTTTCCCGGTCCACACAACGATGGTGAAATGAGCAGTCATGATATCGCCATGATCTCAATCAACACTACAACCACGCCGACGGCGCCAAATGGCTGGCATGAGCGCGACAGTTATGCCGAATGGGTTGAGTTCAGGCGTGGTTGGCCAATTGGCAACTACCAAGTCGGGCCCTGGCGTGACGAAAACGACAATGAGATCGAAGCACCGATGTTGCCGCACGCGGAAGTCCAAAAGCGAGGTTTCTATCGTGATGTATCCGAGAACTTTTTCTGGCCCGTCCATTGCTACGGCATGGTAGGCGTTGGCCGAAACACCTCCCCCGACACAGGCTCAGGCGCAGAGCTTTACACCGTTATCGGCCATGCACCGCGTCATCTTGATCGCAATATCGCGCTTGTAGGGCGCATTATCAGCGGGATGGAGCATCTGTCCTCCCTTCCTCGCGGCTCAGGCGCATTGGGTTTCTACACCGCTGAGGAAGCGGACAAGCGCACGCCTATCCTCTCGATCCGCGTAGCCTCCGATTTGCCCGAGGCTGAGCAGCCCCGCTTTGAATATCTCTCCACCGAAACCGAGAGCTTTGCCCGCTATGCTGAGGCACGCGCCAACCGGCGTGATCCATTCTTTATCGTGCCCGCAGGCGGCGCGGATATCTGCAATATTCCCGTGCCAATTCGCGCCATTGCTACCGAGAGTTCGGCAGACGAATGAGCGAGACGATCAATACCGCCCTCCCCCTGCAGCGGTGGAGCGGGGAGCGCGGCACGTATCATCTGGTGAACCTGAAAGGCAAAGCCGCTGAGGCCATCACCACTCACGCTGCCCTGCACCGCCTCGAATTTGGCAAGCAGCGCGGTTTTGGCTCTGTCAAATGCTATGCGCAGATTGGCGAAACGCGCTGGAAAACCTCGGTCTTCCCGATGAATATCGAGACCATGTCCAAACGCAGCAAAAATTGGACGCTGCTGGTGTCCAAAAAGGTGATGCGCGCTGAAAATCTGGCCGAGGGAGACCCGGTCAATCTGACGCTAGAGCTGCTTTAGGTTCAGTGCGAACCGATGGATCGCTCACAGGATCTATGTCATCCACAGCCAGATCGCGTGCAGACTTTCGCACCTGAGCAACAAACACGCCTGCCTTTTCCCGCATCTTTTCAGCCACATGGCCAAGCTCTTGCGCGCTGGCCACAACCTCATTGATTGCCCCGCCCGTCTTCTCATTGGTGCACCGCATTTTTTCGAGGCGTTCAACAACGCTGCTCGATCCCGATGCTGCCACATCAATATTGCGCGCCAATTCTTCACCCGACAAAGACTGCTGATCGACCGCGCTTGCGATGACCCCAGAGGATTGTTCAAGCTCAGTAATCTGAGTCACAATCGATGTGAGCGCATCAACGCTGGAATTGGTTGAAGATTGGATCGCGTGAATTCGCTCACCCACACTTTGGGTCGCTGCGCTCGTTTGATTGGCCAGTTCTTTCACTTCGCTCGCTACCACCGCAAAACCGCGCCCTGCCTCACCTCCCCGGGCCGCCTCGATCGAGGCGTTCAAGGCAAGCAGATTTGTGCGCTGCGCGATCGTTTGGATCAGTTCAACAATCTCGCCAATTTCATCAGCGGCATTGGCCAAAGTGTTCATCTGGGAATTGGCAGCATCAACCAAAGTGCTGGCTTCGCGCGCCAGTGCTGCTGACCCCGAAGCCTGCTGGCTGATCTCGCTGATTGACAAGGCAAATTGGTCCGTCGCAGCAGCGGCAGCGGTCACATTGACATTGGCCGCTTCCATGGCCTTGCTCGCTCCGCGCGATTGCTCGGCGGACTCGTGTGAGAGAGCTTCCATGGATTGCGATGTCTGGCGCAATTGCTCGATCGCGCTGGAAACGGAGGCGACCAATTCGGTCCCGGTTACTTCAAACTGATCCGCCCACCCTTCGAGCAATCCGCTGGTTTCGCTGCGAAGCGTTGCGGCTCTTTTGTTCAACGCTTCTTGCTGTGCCAAACGCTGCTCGGCTTCCCTTGCCCGAGTGTCATTGAGGCCGCGAAGTTCGAGAGACTTAACGCGAAAAACCTCGAGCGCTCTTGCCATTTCACCTATTTCATCCCCGCGCATTTGGCCCGGGATCTCGGCATCAGTTTTGCCGCCGGCAACTTTGGACATTTGTGCGGTCATCGATCGAACCACGCCGACAACGTTTCGGATAATCGAGTTGACACCGACAAATGTCACCACAAACGAAACCAGCAAAAGCGACCCTGCAAGACTCAAGGTCCAAACGAGCGCGTCGAAAAATTCATTCGAGATTGTGCTCACATCATCGCGAAGCTGTTCGACATTGGCGCGCTGATCGATTTCGGCAGCCTTGATGGTTTCGCGCAGAGCACCGATTGCTTCTTCCGACGCTGGCAGGGGCAATGCGGCGACCTGAGCTTGCACCTGGATGAGGTCGGCTTGAAAAGCGTCAAGTTGGTCTTTGGTGGCGATTTGCCCCGCGCCCTGATTGCGGTCTTGGGCAATGGCGATCTCTGCTTTGGCATCAGCAAGCGATGACGCAATTGCCTGCTTTCGCGCGGCCGTAAATTCATCACTGGGTCCGTCCAGCTGCGCCTGTGCATCGCGCAGATCCAGCGTTGCCTGACCAGTGCGTATCTCCGCGGCGATCATATCGCCCACATCTTCGCCCCAATTCAGAAAATAGAGCCAGCATCCCAAGACGATGAGCCCCATGCTTCCCAGAATAATCACATTGCCAAGCATTGCAAAGCGCAATTTGGCATTCAAGGAATAGCGATCCAGCCATTTAGGCCGCCGGGTTGATTGGCCGGTTTTGGGATATTCGTCTGTATCACCCGCAAGCAGGCTCAATTCGCCCGGCAAATCAGGCGGCGTTCCCACCTCGATCGCCCCTGATGGGCTGTCCGACATATCGACACGATGACTGATCGCATTCACAGTCAAATCCCTTTCACTTAGGATCCTGGCAAGGCGTTCAAAGCAATTGCGTTGAAGGTCCAGATTGGCAAAGGATGTGTCAGCACCGGTTTAAAGACTGGTTAACCCGGCTTTAACTAAGCAATGCCCCGTATTCTGCGGGTTACAGCCGCTTAAGCACGTTTAGATGCGTTCAGCCTGAGCGACCGCATCACTGGCGCGCAAGGCGCTCAAGATGCGTGTCAAATGGGTTAAATCCTCGACCTCTGCATCGATTTCATAGGTGGTAAATGGATGATCGAGCTGTGTTTGCGACAGGCTGGTCACGTTGATCTTGTTCTGCGCAAAAACGCCCGCCATTTCCGCCAGCGTGCCGGGCCTGTCATAGATCGTCACCGCTAACCGCCCAATCGCGCCATGGGATCGTTTACCCCAGGACAGGTCCAGCCAATCGGTGTCCTCACCATTGGCGAGTTCCAGGCAATCAATCGCATGGACGAGCACCGTTTCGCCCTTGCGCCTTAAGCCAACAATGCGGTCACCAGGAACCGGGTGGCAGCATGTCGCCAATTCAAACGCAACGCCCGGCGTCAATCCGCGAATGGAAACCACCCGTTCGCGCCGCGACCAGTCTGCATCGCTATCGAATTCAGACGTGCATCCCGGCACCAAAGCTTCCATCACTTCGCGGTCGGTCAGCTTGGCAGAGCCTATCGCGAACATTAGTTCTTCAGGCGTTTCCATGCCCAATCGCTCAATTGCCGCACGGATCGCTTTCTTGCCAATGCGCGCAGGCACGCGGGAGGCGATTTCATCGAACAGTTTGGAGCCGATGGTCGCAACCTCAGCGCGCTCCTTCATCCGCACCGCGCGCCGGATCGACGCACGCGCCTTGCCTGTCACGACAAAGCCCAGCCACGACAATTGCGGCTCTGCGCCTGCTCCCTTGATGATCTCCACCACATCGCCATTATTGAGCGGCGTCCTGAGCGGCATGTGGCGGCCATTGATCTTTGCCCCCACGCAGGCAAGTCCCAGATCGGTGTGCACCGCAAAGGCGAAATCGACCGAGCTTGCACCCTTTGGCAATTGGAACAAGGCGCCTTTGGGAGTGAACGCGAAGATGCGATCCTGATAAATCGCCATGCGCGTGTGTTCGAGCAATTCTTCGGCATCGTGGCTGGCATCGACAATCTCAATCAGATCGCGCAGCCAGCCCACCGCGCCATCGTGTTTGTCGCCCTGTTTATAAGCCCAATGCGCCGCCAGCCCGAATTCATTGCGCTTGTGCATTTCGCGCGTCCTGATCTGCACTTCGACCCGCATTGAATTTTCATACATCAAGCTGGTGTGCAGCGAGCGGTAACCATTGGTTTTGGGCGTTGAGATGTAATCCTTGAATTTGCCGGGTAAAAACTGCCACGTCGTGTGCAGCACGCCCAAAGCGCGGTAACAATCCGCCTCGTTATCGGTTACCACCCGGAACGCCATGATATCAGTGACCTGTTCAAAACTGACATGGCGTTCAGACATTTTCTGCCAAATCGAAAAGGGGTGCTTTTCGCGTCCCATCACTTCGACATTAAGATCAGCCTCGGCCAGCGCCTGCTTTATCGAAAGCGCGATGGCATCGACCTGACCGCCATCGGAATTGCGCAGTTTTTCAAGCCGGTCGGTGATGGTGGCATAGGCTTCGGGTTCAAGCTCGCGGAACGACAGCGCCTGCATTTCGCGCATATATTCGTACATGCCCACACGCTCTGCCAAGGGGGCGTAGATATCCATTGTCTCACGCGCGATGCGCTGGCGTTTTTCAGGTTTCTTGATGAAATGCAGCGTGCGCATATTGTGCAAACGGTCAGCCAGCTTGACCAACAGCACGCGAATATCCTCTGACATCGCCAGCAAAAACTTGCGCAGGTTCTCCGCCGCGCGTTCATTTTCGGGCATAGCCTCGATTTTTGAAAGCTTGGTCACTCCGTCGACCAATTGCGCGACTTCGGCTCCGAAATGCTGTTCGATATCCTCAATCGTTGCCAGCGTGTCCTCAACCGTATCATGCAGCAAGGCCGTGATGATCGTTTCCTGATCCAGTTGCAGGTCAGTCATCAGTCCCGCCACTTCGACCGGATGCGAGAAATACGGGTCTCCGCTCGCGCGTTTCTGGCTGCCATGTTTTTGGACGGTGTAAACATAGGCACGGTTCAGCGCCGCCTCATCAGCGGATGGATCGTATTCCTTGACCCGTTCAACAAGTTCATACTGGCGCAGCATCACTTGCGAGTATGTGGCGAACATCGCCAGCGGGCAAGCGTTAACGCATCTCGTTTCAATTGCTTGGAGCGCCGTTCAAAAAGGGAAATGGATATTTAGGTAGTAGCGCTGTGGCTGAAACATTGGGCCCAACGTGCCGTTCTAAGGCACATGGGACACGAAACGGCGCTCTCTTCAGGCAAAGTGCATGCTGCATCAGCAGCGACAATAGTCGCGGCAGTGTGCGGCATCATCTTGCTGTGTTCCGGGCTGCTGACAGGTGCCGCCTTGCAAATCGCCAGCGTCGCGATGATCACTGCATTGGCGTTTGCATTTCTGCTGCGCGATGCAACGGCGCGCCGCCGCGCCAAGGCCGAATCTCTCACTCTCGCTGCCCAGATGCGCGGGCTGAAAGAAACAAACCGGCTGCTAAAACTCACCGAAACCACGGCCAAGGTGGGCCATTGGCGTGTCGATCTGAGCAACAATAAAGTGTATTGGTCAGATGGGTGTTTCGCGATCCACGGGCTTGAGCCCGATGAGCCGCCCGCCCTTGAGGATGCGATCAATTTCTATCACGAAGGGGATCGCAAAATCGTCAATGAAGCCATTGAAACATCCCGGCAAACCGGCGAACCGTTCAGTTTTAGAGCGCGCTTGCTGCGCGCCGACGGCGAAGTGGCCCATACGCAAAGCACTTCGCTGGTTGAATTTGACGAAAATGGCAAAGCCAGCGCTTTGTTTGGTGTGTTTTGCGACCGCACCGAAGAAGAAAAGATGCAGGCCGAACTGCGCGAGGCCCGCAACAATGCCAACGCATCCGCCAATGCGCGCAGCTCTTTCCTTGCAAAAATGAGCCATGAAATCCGCACTCCGATGAACGGCGTGCTGGGTTTTGCAGAATTGCTGTCCACAAGCGCGCTTGATGCGGAACAGCAGCGGCATGTCGATCTGATCCTGGATTCCGGCAAAGCGCTGCAAACCCTGCTCAATGACATTCTCGATTTGACCAAGGTCGAGGAAGGCAAGCTGGAATTGCGCGCGGACAATTGCGATATCGCGCATCTGGCAGCCAAAGCCGCGCGCCTGTCGCAGCCCATTGCGCAGGAAAAAGGCGTTGATCTGACCTGTGAGATTGCCTCGGATGTGCCGCGCTATGTGCAATTGGACGGGCTTAGGCTGCGCCAGATCCTTGGCAATCTGTTGTCCAATGCTGTGCGCTTTACCGATCAGGGCGCAGTATCGCTCAAACTGACGCGCAGCAAAAGCCACATCATCTTCACCGTAAGTGATACCGGGATTGGAATTGCTTCGAATATGCTGGTGTCGATCTTTGATCCGTTTTGTCAGGACAATCAGCGCATGCATTCACAGCGCGGCGGAACGGGTCTGGGCCTGCCCATCAGCCGCCAATTGTGCGAATTGATGGGCGGTGATCTGGTGGTTGCAAGCGTGCAAGGTGAAGGATCAAGCTTTACACTTTCCCTGCCGCTTGTGCTTGCGCCAGCGCCTCAGATAAAGGGACCACCAGCAGCTGAGATCGCCGCCAATCCCTGTGCGGGGTGCAGCTGCAGGATATTGCTGGCCGAAGATTTCGATATCAATCAGGAACTGATTTGCGAAATGGGGCGCCGTCTCGGCCTCACATTTGAAATTGCGGAAAACGGCGAAGAAGCGGTGAAAGCTGTTATCGATGCCCGCGATGAGGTTAAACCCTATTCCATGGTTCTAATGGATTTGCAGATGCCGCGCATGGATGGGCTGGAGGCGACCCGCGCAATCCGCGAAGCTGGCTTTGCCCCCGAAGATCTTCCCATCGTCGCTCTCACTGCCAATGCGTTCAACGACGATGTCGAAGCGTGCCTGGAAAGCGGGATGCAGGAACATGTGGCAAAGCCGCTGGAACTGGCGCGGCTGCGCGATGTGATGCACAAACATCTGCGCGGGTTTAAAACTTTAACAGACGCTCCCTTGCCCTGCGAAATAGAAGCCGCAAGCGGCAGCCAAACTACGTCCAAACAGCGCGCGGCGGCAGGCTCATCAGGATCGCGTCAACATTGCCGCCGGTTTTGAGGCCAAAGATCGTGCCTCGGTCATAGACGAGGTTAAACTCGGCATAGCGCCCGCGATATTCGAGCTGCTGGGTTTCCTCCTCAGCGGTGAAATCAGACTTCATGCGTTTGCGCACAAGCGCGGGGAATATGTCGAGGAATGTCTTGCCCACATCTTGGGTAAACGCGAGGTTCGCCTCAAACGCGGCCTCATCAGCGCATTCCAGATGGTCGTAGAAAATCCCGCCAACGCCCCGGTGCACATTGCGATGCGGGATATAGAAATAATCTTCCGCCCATTTCTTGTATCGCTCATAATAATCGCCGCCATGCGCATCGCACGTCGCCTTGAACTTCGCGTGAAACGCCTCGGTGTCTTCCTCGTAAGGAATGGGCGGATTAAGGTCTGCCCCGCCGCCAAACCAAGCCGCCTGCGTGGTAAGAAAGCGCATGTTCATATGCACGGCAGGCGCATGGGGGTTGGCCATATGCGCAACCAGGCTGATGCCGGTCGCAGTAAACTCTGGATGTTCAGCGCTTGCGCCGTTCACCTGAGCCGCAAATTGTTCAGAAAAGCTGCCGCGCACGGTGGATACATTCACGCCGACTTTTTCAAACACTTTGCCTTTCATCAAGCCCTGAACGCCGCCGCCGGGATCATCATTGCCCTCTTCCTCGCGGTTCCATGGGGTGTATTCAAAGCTCGCATCAGAGCCCGCCTCGCGCTCAATGCTTTCAAATTCTGCGCAGATCATATCGCGCAAGGTTTCAAACCAGGTGCGCGCTTGCTGTGTGTTCGATGTCCAGTCCATATCCGCGCTCTTGCCAAAGCGCTCCTCTCCCGGCAAGAGACATCGCATGGTTCTTGTTTCGTTCACCCCTTCACATCATGCCTGATACTGGCGCTGCGATGGAGTTTGCAGGCCATGAAATGGTGCTGCTCAAATCGAATGCGCTGTATTGGCCGGCGGAATGCGCAGTGCTGGTCGCCGATCTGCATCTGGAAAAGGGCAGCTGGTATGCGCAGCAGGGGCAAATGCTTCCCCCTATGACAGCCGCGAAACTTTGGAGCGGATTGCCGATGCTGTGAAAGCGACGGGCGCGCGGCGGGTTATCACTCTGGGGGATAATTTTCACGATGACGCAGGCACGCACAGGCTCGATCCCTATGCCGCCGGAATGCTGGAGAGTTTGACCCGCGCGCTCGATTGGGTTTGGATCACGGGCAATCACGATGAAAACATGGCGCGGGCATTCGGCGCTGCGATTACGGGCGAGCTGGAAGTCGGCGGCGTGATCTTGCGGCACGAGGCAAAGCCGGGCGAAACCCGCGCGGAGCTTTCCGGGCATTATCATCCCAAGATGCGCGTGCGTGTAAGGAACCGCCATATCGCGCGTCCCTGCGGCGTGATCAGCCGATCCATGGAAGCAGGCGATCGCATGATCGCGCCGGCCTTTGGCGCATACACAGGCGGAATGGATGCAGGCGCGCCGGAGATTTTGAAGGCGCTAAGTCCCGCAAGCGCGATTGATGCGGTGCTCCCCGCAAAGGGCAAATTGGTCACATTCCCGCTTTATCGCGAGGCAGCTTAAGACTCTGCCTAGCGTTTCGAGCTCAAAACCCCTACATGGAGCGCGTAAGAATCAAGGCTACAACAGGAGAACACAATAGCCCGTCCACCTCGGCGTCAGATGGCCCCGCCAACTAAAAGCGGCCCTCGCTATGACAATTTCATTCAAGTGCCCAAAGTCCGCGTCATTGATGACGAAGGCGAAAATCTGGGTGTGATGTTCACGCGCGAAGCGGCAGAACAGGCCAATGAGAAAGGTCTTAACCTGGTCGAGGTCTCGCCCAATGCGGACCCCCCCGTGTGCAAATTCCTCGATGTTGGCAAATATCGGTATGAGGCTCAGAAAAAGGCCAATGCCGCGCGCAAAACCCAAAAGACGCAGGACATCAAAGAAGTTAAAATGCGCCCCAATATCGACACGCATGATTATGACGTGAAGATGCGCAATGTGAACAAGTTCATCGACAATGGCGACAAGGTGAAAGTGACATTGCGCTTTCGCGGGCGCGAAATGGCGCACCAGCATTTGGGCATGGACCTGCTCAAACGCGTGCAGGCCGATGTCGAAGAAACGGCCAAAGTCGAAGCATTCCCGCGGCTGGAAGGTCGCCAAATGCTGATGGTGCTGGCTCCGAAATAGGTGCGGCCAAACGCTGCAGCGTTAAAACGGGCGTTCGAAAGAGCGCCCGTTTTTGTTTGCTTGATAACGCGCGTTTTTGTTTGTGTTCGCTTCGCGCGTTCTTGTTTGGGCTCGCTAACGCTCACGCCGGACCACCCCACCTCCCCGCCCGTCCACCATATCCTATGGAACCCTTGGTGGACGGGCGGGGAGGTGGGGTGGTCCGGCCAAGGATTGCACGGATGTGCAATCCGCACCAAACAAAGACTCAGGCGCGGTCCGGCCAAGCCCTTGGCGGATGCCAAGGGCGCACCCAACAAGCACTGTATTCGACAAATAACACACCGAAACCGATTACCGTCATCGCGCGTTACATTATTTCATGTACCACAGTATTAGGGCCAACTGCTGTGCACTTCGCGCTGCAAAGGCCCAGCGCGCCGCCTTCCCCCTTTGTGCGGCGCGCCTTAAACTTTAAGCTGCGGATTGGCTTCGCATCCATACCGCGCATCGGCTAAACGGTCTCGCAAGAAGGGCCGGTCTGTTACCCACGGAAGGACTACCAGAATGCCCTTGTTAAGGCCTCTCCCTCGCCGCCCGCGTTCAGGATCTGCGCGCTTTGCCGCCATTCTTGCGATTAGCACTTGCGCTGCCGCTTTTGCCGTTCAGGCAGCACACGCCCGCAGCGCCTCGGTAGATCCGCAATATGCGACCTTTGTGCCCGGCGATAACCCGAACAATGACCGGATCGATTATTCAATCTGGACCGAGGCGATGCAGAACCTTGTCATCTCAATGGGCCCTTCCCTGCGCCAAGGTGCCGGCCGGCCTGATCCCAGTTTTGGCTCGCGCCGCCAATATGGCCATGTCTCGCGCTACAGGCTCGAGGGCACGCGGGTCATGTTCAGCTTTTTCGATGATGCCATCCGCGACAGTTTTTCAGAATATCGCCGCGATCTGGAAGCAACCGCCAGCCAGATCGACATTCAGGCGCTGAGCCGCAATGAGCAATTGAGCTATTGGATTAACCTGCACAATGTCGCGCTGGTTGAGAAAATTTCGCAAAACTGGCCCCTGCGCCAGCCCCGCGAATTGAAAGTCGATGGCGTGCCTTTGGATGAGGCAAAGTTTATCACAGTCGAAGGCATCAGGCTTTCCCCGCGCGATATTCGCGAGAAGATCGTCTATCAGAACTGGAACGATCCGCTGGTTATCTATGGATTTTGGCGAGGCGAAATTGGCGGGCCTTCGATCCAGAAAGAGGCATTTGACGCCAGCAATGTCGGCCGGCTGCTAGAACGCGGCGCGCGCGATTTTGTGAACTCGCTGCGCGGCACGCAAAAATCAGGCAGCCGCCTTGATGTGTCGAAAATCTATGAAGAGGCCGCCCCCTTCTTCTTTCCCAATTTCGAAGCAGATGTGCGCGCCCATATCGCGCAATATGCGAATACCGAAGTGAGCGAATTGCTGGCAAAAACCACCAGCACTGAGGCGCGCATTTCAGAATATGACATCGCCGATCTGGCCGGCGGCGTGCGCGAGCCGACCTATCAGAACATCACGTCTGGCGGCAGTTCGGTCAGCGCGCGCATACCCCAGAGCATGGCGCGTCTGCTCGCCCAGCGCGAACAGAAATTCCAGAAAATCATCCGCGAAGGGCGAACCGGAACGGTCACTTTCAGCAATATCGCATTGCCGGGGGATCCAGAAGATAAAGGCGAGATTGAATAGATCGCCATTGGTAGCATTTTGACTTTACGAGCGCGGTGATGGCTCTACGTATACGCCTATGAGCAATCGTCATTTCTTGTCTTTGAGCGCTGCTACTTTGTTGGCGGCGACCGGTGTTCCGCTTTCAGCGAGTTCTACCGATATCGCTCAAGCAGATTACGTTGACGCCAGTTTTGACAGTTCCCTCACCCAATTCGCGCCCAAGGGTGACCGTATCCGCCACCGGATAGACTATTCCATCTGGACCGAGGCGCTTTCGAATTTCGTCATGTCAATGGGTCCGCCAATGCGGCGCAAACCGTTTGAAATCACCGGCCCGCTCGCCACTCGGATACGCATGGCGCACAATTCGATCTACCGGCTGGATGGGTCGATGGTCGGCTTTTCGTTTATGAGTGCCGAGATTATTGCGAGCTTTACCGAATATCGCGAAGACTTGCAGCGCGTTGCTGACACTCTCGATATCACCACTTTGCCGCGCAACGAACAGCTCGCGTTCTGGCTGAACCTGCACAATGTTGCCATGGTCGAACAAATCGCGAAAGGATGGCCCGTGCGCCAACCTTATGCAATCACAATTGGCGGTGCGCCATTGGACGAGGCGAAATTCATCACAGTGCGCGGTGTCGCTTTAAGCCTGAGCGATATTCGCCAGCGGATCGTCTATCCCAACTGGTCTGATCCCAAAGTGATTTACGGTTTCTGGCGCGGTGAAATTGGCGGGCCATCGATCCAGCGGCTCGCTTTTACAGGCAGCAATGTCGATGTCCTTTTGTCGCTCAATGCCGAGGAATTTGTGAACTCGCTACGCGGAGTGGAATCGTTTGGCGGGGCATTGCGGATCAGCCGTATTTATGATGAGGCAAAGCCGTTCTTTTTTCCGCAGGACGCGGATTTGAAAGCGCATCTGTCCAAATTCGCGCGTGATGATGTGAAAGCTCTCATCGCCAAGAAAGACCGTATCAAATACAATCGCTATGAAGGCACCATTGCCGATATGATCAATGGCCACCGCGATCCGGGGCTGACATTTGTGTGCACAACCGGGCGCGGCGTGGGTGATGACACGCCCAATGCGTGGATGTCGCCGGTAACCGCATGCGCGGATGAGCCGGTGGCCAACCGGGCAGCGCAGCAATTGATGTTCGAACGCGCGCAAAAACTGAACAAGGCCTATCGCCGCGGTATCCGTACAGGCACGGTCATCTATGGCGATGGCGCTTATCCCGAAGGCGAAGCGCCGCCTGAGGTGCAATAAAGCCTAAGCCAGAACGCGCTGCCCCCACCAGTGGCGGCGGCGCGTTCCGGCAAGGTTTATTCGAACATTTCGGTCAAGCCATCGGTGTTGTTGAGCGCGGCTTTCTTGCGTGCGAAGACCCACCAGAAATGACCGACAGCGCCGCCTGTGACCGCTCCAAAAGCGCTTACAAACAGCGCGCCAATAAACCCGCCTGCCAGCGATCCACCCGCCCCGATCAACACCAGCGTGATCAGAAATACGGGGACCGAACCGCCGATTAGTCCGCCAGTGAAATAAGCGCGCCAGCTTTCCTGATTGCGGCGCGCCAGCCATGCTGTGATCGGAAAGCCGACGACGATCAGGCCAATCCCTGCAGCAACAACGCCCACGCCAAATGGCATCAACGTCAAAAGAACCGTTTCGCCCTGCGTGACGTCGCCTTCGTCCCAGACGAGAGCGATCACAAACAGCGTCGGCAAAGCCATGCCAATCGCCGCGCCTGCGAACACCGCTTTCACACCTTCGATCAAATGGTACTGCCATCCCATACCCCAAGCGCTAATCACTCGCCGCAATTGGGGCAAGAGGCCTTGCGCTTGTCATGCAAGCTGGCAGGATGCCTGACCAATCCGCGCGCGCGGATTTAAGGGGGAGGTTAAACGCACATGACAGCCAGCCGCATCGGCCTGCTTTTGGGCCCTGCCCTGTTTGCGATCACCGCTTTGACCGCGCCGCCTGCTGGCATGGAACCGGGCGGCTGGCTGGTCGCTGGCCTTGTCCTGTGGATGGCGGTGTGGTGGATGACCGAAGCGGTGCCCTTGGCGGCGACCGCGCTGCTTCCATTTGCGGTGTTGCCGCTCAGTTCAGTAATGGATGCCAAAGCGACCGCGAGCGCCTATTACGCGCCCATCCTGTTCCTGCTGCTGGGCGGCGCGTTTATCGCGCTGGCGATTGAGCGCACCGGGCTGCACCGCCGGTTGAGCCTTGCGATATTGAAAGCGATTGGATCAGACGGCGGACAAGCGCGCCTGCTGCTCGCCTTTATGGTGAGCGCGGCGGTTTTGTCGATGCTGATATCCAACACATCGACCGCGCTGATTATGATGCCGATGGCACTGGCGGTGCTCTCTGGGGGAGCGGCGTTGTCTGAGGGGACGGCGTTGTCTAAGGGGGCCGTAGCCACCCGCTCCCTCCACCCTTCCACCCGGATTATCACACCGGGTTACGATCCGGGTGGAAGGGTGGAGGGAGCGGGTGGCCATGGCGCGAGCGCAAGCGAGCCGCAAACCCAAGGCCTTTCCGGCGCGCTGCCCATGGGGATTGCCTTTGCCGCCAGCATTGGAGGGCTTGGCACGATTGTCGGATCACCCACCAATGGCATTGCGGTGCAATTGCTGGATGACATGATCGGGCTGGAAATCAGCTTTGCCACCTGGATGATGTTTGGCCTGCCGATTGTGCTTTTGGGCGTGCCGCTCGCCGCTGCGATCATCGCTCGCGTTCAGAATGTCACCGCGCACCCTTTTGATGTTGCCGCCGCGCGCCATGCCATCGAGGACAACGCGCCATGGTCGCGCCCGCAGAATCGCGTGGCGATCATCATCGCGGTTACCTTTGCGCTGTGGATGAGCCGCCGCTGGGTCGCGCCCTTTTTGCCAGAGGGCAGCTGGACCGATGGCACCATTGCGGTGATCGCGGCTCTTGCGCTGTTCGTTCTGCCCGATGGCGTGCGCGAGGATGGCGCGGGCGAGGATGGAAAGGCGCGCCGTCTGCTCGAATGGAAAGAGGCCAACCGCGCGCCTTGGGGCGTTATCCTGATGTTTGGCGGCGGGCTGGCGCTGGCTGCAGGCATGCAGGCGAGCGGGCTGGCGCAGTGGCTGGGCGATGCGCTGCTACCACTAGAGGCTGTGCCGCTGATCCTGATGACGCTCGCAATTGTTGCCATGGTAGTTCTGGTGACGGAATTTGCCAGCAATGTCGCCACGGCCAGCGCGATCATCCCGGTGGTGGCCAGCCTAGCCGCAGGGCTTGGGCTGGGCGAACAGGCCATTCTGGTCGCGATGCCCGCAGCATTGGCGGCAAGCTGGGGTTTCATTCTGCCTGCTGGAACCGGCCCCAACGCGATTGCATGGGGCACAGGCCGGCTGACGATCCGCAAACTGATGAGCGCCGGGCTGCTGCTCGATGCAATCGGGATTTTCCTGATTGTCGGCGTGGTTTGGGCGGTGGGATCGCTGGTTTAAGCGATCACCACATGGACCCTGCTTTGCGTTTATACGCATGCAGATCGCCGCCCGCTATCCGGTCCCAGAACTGCCCGCCGACAATCTGTTCTGCATCATAGGTTTTAACGAGAAACGTCTCCAGATCAGCGGTCTGTTTCTTGTTTGGTATCTCAAAAGTCCACAGCCGGAATCGCCCGCGCTTGTTTTCGACCAGCACGCTTTTGATGAAGGCATGAGGCACCGGCACGCTGATGCCGAAATCTTCTTGGGTCTTGCCGATGCGCTCCACCTTTTCGCCGAAATAGAACACCGGGCAAGTCAGCACATAAGTTTCTGCAGTGCTGGGCCGCTTATCCAGATTGCGGATTTCATCTTCCAGATCGCGCCAGATGCCTTGGTTAAATTGCGGCTTTTGAGGGCTCATATTGGACATCAGGAATGTTTCGGAGTTCTGGATTTCCTGCAAATCCTGATTGGCACTCGCCACCAAATGCCCGCGATCATAGCCGCTGCCGACATAAGCTTTCAGCCCAGCGCGAAACCGCTTGGGAATGCGCGTGTCTGCGCGGAACGCGTTTTTGCGCACCACGCCCGATAGATTGTTCACCAGCTCGCGTTCGCGGTTGATGATCTCCAGCGTCCATTTGGCCTGCCGGAAATACCAGGAATATCCGATGGTGAAATGCCGCCCGGTCAAAATCTGATCGCATACCGGGGCGCCGTAACGCAGCTCGCGCTGCATCTGGAACGGATCGTTTATGGACATAAGCCTCTCCCTTTCGCTTGGTCTCAGGCTCTTTGGCCCCATGCGCGCCCATCGGCCTAATCAAAGCACAACCTGGGTGCGGCTTCGAGCTGCTTTTTTCTGAAGAGGCGCGCCTGCCGATGCTCGCCTGTTCCCCCGGAACCGCAGCGCTGTCCTACATGGCTCCCGCGCGGTATAAAGGGCGCATGAACCATCCCGCCCCCTTCTCTCACTTGCCGCGCACCTGGCGAAATATCGGGCGGATCTTTTTTACGCTAAGACCGTGTAACATGCGGTCCATGTGTGCCTCAGCTGCGATGAACCGAGCTGACGCGAAGCGGTTGCATGTGAAACCAGTTCTGGCTATCGCAGGGCCTAACAGGCAAAGGGAGAAGCGCCTCTGCGGAAGGTTAGAGGCGGGCGCCCCTACCCTCTCCAATCCGCTCCTGCCTTCCTGGGAGCGTCCAAATACGCAGGAAGGCTCCCGCCCATGACCGATACGCCCCCCACCAACACACCTGTTGATCAGAACGCAGCGCCCGGTGCCCCCACCCCGCGCCGCAAGCCCAAGCCAGAACGCACCTCCATCGCAGGCCGGCCGCTCAAGCCCTCGACGCTGATGATGGGACACGGGTTTGACCCGGTGCTGTCCGAAGGATCACTGAAAGCACCCATCTTCCTCACTTCCACGTTCGCCTTCCCGAGCGCGGCTGACGGCAAACGCCACTTTGAAGGGATCACCGGAAAACGCGAAGGCGGAGCAGAAGGGCTGGTCTATTCGCGCTTCAATGGACCCAATCAGGAGATCCTGGAAGACCGGCTTGCCATCTGGGACGGGGCAGAGGATGCGCTGACGTTCTCATCCGGCATGACCGCGATCTGCGTGCTGATGCTGGCCTATGTGAGCCAAGGCGATGTGATCGTGCATTCCGGCCCGCTCTATGCCGCATCCGAAGGCTTCGTCGCCAAAGTGCTGTCGAAGTTCGGAGTGACCTATGTCGACTTCCCCGCTGGCGCGAGCAGGGAAGAGCTGGACGAGGTGCTGAGCCGCGCCAAACGCCAAGCAAACGCGAATGGCGGCAAAGTGGCGATGATCTACCTGGAAAGCCCGGCAAACCCCACCAACGCGCTGGTCGATATCGAAGCTGTGAAAGCAGCGCGCGATGCGAACCTCAAATGGCCCTGCCCCATTGCGATTGACAACACGTTCCTTGGCCCCTTGTGGCAGCGCCCGCTGGATCACGGGGCGGACATCGTCGCCTATTCGCTCACCAAGTATGTGGGCGGGCATTCGGACCTTGTGGCAGGCAGCATTGCGGGCGCGAAAAGCTGGATGGACCCGGTGCGCGCGCTGCGCAACACGATGGGCGGGATTGTTGATCCGAACACCGCCTGGATGCTGCTGCGGTCATTGGAGACGGTGGAACTGCGCATGCAGCGCGCAGGCGAGAATGCCGCCAAGGTTTGCGCGTTTCTGAAAGACCATCCCAAAGTCACCAGCCTTGGCTATCTCGGCGATATCACAGATGCCCGCCAACGCGACATCTATGATCGGCATTGCAAAGGCGCAGGCAGCACGTTCAGCGTGTTCCTGAAAGGCGGCGAAGCGGAATGCTTCGCTTTCCTCGACAACCTGCAAATCGCAAAGCTTGCCGTCAGCCTTGGCGGGACAGAGACACTGGCGAGCCACCCGGCATCCATGACGCATCTGTCAGTGCCCGATGAACGCAAAGCCGCGCTTGGCATAACCGACAGCCTGGTGCGCATCAGCGTGGGGATTGAGGATGCAGACGATCTGATCGCAGACTTCGAGCAAGCTCTCGAACACGTTTGAGGCGCTTTCCTACTCCCCTCACCCGCGCTAAGCCGCAAGGGAGGGAGAGTAAGCAATGGGTGATACGCGAAAGCCAGTGTGTCTGGTAATCGGGGCTGGCGCAGGGATCGGCGGGAACACCGCCATACGGTTTGCCGCGGGCGGATATCACGCAGTGCTCGCACGCCGATCAGATGAGGCGAGCCTTGGCCGGTTGATTGACCACATAGAGGAAGCGGGCGGCACTGCGACAGGCACACTGCTCAATGCGGCTGAAGACGGCTCGATTGAAGAGCTGGTGGAACGGGTCGAGCGCGACATCGGCCCCATCGACACCGCGCTCTACAATCTGGGCGCGCAGATCGGAAACCGCGATCTGCACGATACCCCGCACCGCACCTTTGAGCTGGGGTGGCGGCTGGGCTGCTTTGGTCTGTTCCGCCTTGCCCATTCGATGCTGCCAGCGATGGTGGAGCGCGCCAAGACCGGACGGCATGGGACGCTGCTGGTGACCTCTGCCACATCGGCGATGCGCGGCAATGCGGGCCAGCACAGCCACGCAGCGGCCATGGGCGGGCGGCGGATGCTGTGCCAGACCTTAAACGCAGAATTCGGCCCGCAAGGCGTGCATGTCGCGCATGTGGTGGTCGATGGCGCGGTCGATGCTCCCGACACATTGGGCAAACTGCTGGGTGATAAATGGGATGCATTCAGACAGGCAAAGGGCGCAGACGGCGTGCTTGACCCGGCTGATCTGGCAGAGACCTATTGGCATCTGGCGCAGCAGCCGCGCAATTGCTGGACCCACGAGGTTGATGCGCGCCCGTGGAGCGATGTTGCATGGTGGAATGACAATCCCGCCCCGGCGATCAATTCAAGCTCAAACAAACGCGGATTTGCAGGACCGAAAGCAGATTAGCGCTTAAACCGCTTTCCTACTCAGGCCGTGCGATTGTAAGGGATCACCCCTTCCACACCCGGCGCTCTTCGGCGGAACGCAATACTTCGTAACTGACCTGGAGTTTCTGGAACTCCTTGGCAGCTTCCTCATCCCCCGGTTTTACGTCAGGGTGCACCAGTTTTGCTTTTTGGCGATAGGCTTTCTTGATGGCTTCAAACTCAGCATCCGCTTCCAATTCCAGCACTTCGAGCGCGCGCATCTCATCAGCGGTGCGCGATCCATCGCCCGATGTCGCCCAGCCATAATGCGAGCTTTCCGCATAGGCTGCGCTTTCGGCGCGTTCCGCTTTGGCGCGCTGCTCTTTCTCGGCCTTTTCGAGACCTTCGAAATAGTCCCACTTTGAGTTGTATTCCGCCGCATGTTTTTGACAGAAATACCATTTGTCCGGGTTGTTGGGCGATTTGGGCGCAGGACAAAGCCCCGGTTCATCGCAGCCATGCCGGTCGCATTCACGCTGCGCGACCGTTTCGCGCGACGAATCGTAGGAACGCCAGCGCGGAAAGCCCCAATCGTTGGAACGACGTGCCGCGCTCATGCGGGAACCTGAATACGGGGAATGAAAGAAAGAATGGAATGGGTCACAAGCGCCAATCTAACCACCCTGACCACAGATGAAAAGGCGAGATGCATCCAGGCCCGCACGCTTTTCGTAAATTGGAGGAACCAGTTGCAATTGAAAATGTTGCATTGCAATACTACGTTTACGAAGTGTCGTTATCGCGGCGCTTTCACACAGGGAACCGCATGAGCCAGCAACTCAAAATTTCGAGCATTTTCAGCACTGCCGCGCTGGCAGCTCTGTGCCTTGTTGCTCAGTTTTCAGGCTTTGACGCAGGGCAAGCACCGGGGATCGCCATCAGCGCCCCGGCACCCATCATCACTGCTCAGGTCAATTGATCAATACGCTGGCCGCGCGGCGGTTTTTAGCCCAGGCTTGCTGCGTTGAAGCAAGCGCAACGGGGCGCTCCTTACCAAAGCTGACCGTGGTGATCCGGTCTGGTGAAATGCCAAGACTGACGAGGTAGTTCTTCGCCGCATTGGCGCGCCGTTCGCCCAGGGCAAGGTTGTATTCGCGTGTCCCGCGCTCATCGCAGTGGCCTTCGATTGTGAAAGTCAGCGAGGGATATTGCGCGAAATACTGCGCCTGCGCCTGCAAAGCGGCGGCATCCGCGCTGTCGATGTTAAAGCGATCTGTATCGAAGAAAACGACCGTGGACTGACCCACAGCATTGCGGAAATGGGCCTGTGTACCCGGCCCTGCAACACCCGCCGTATTAGTGGGCGGCGGCGCCGGGGTTGGTGTCGCGGTATTCACCGGTGGCGGCGGCAATTCCTCAGGCGCTTCTTTCGAGCATGCGGCAATCGCGCTGACGGAGGCCAGCAGCAGTGCGGTGGCAAGAGGCTTGTTCATCAAGACTATCCTTTCTTTGAGCATTCGTCAGCGCAATCGCTTATCATACAAATAGCGCATCAATCGGTCGTATCGGCAAGCCCCATCAGGGCCGGATTGGTCCCCAGGCGGGATCAGATGCATCAACCGGGGTTGGCAGACGCCGTTCGTTCTGGCCGGTGAGGTCAACCTGCCACAGGTTCGATTTGCCCGAATTGCGCGCCGTACGGAAAAATTGGATGATCCTGCCATTGGGCGCCCATGTCGGGGCCTCATCTTGCCATCCGTTCGTCAGCACGCGAAGGTTACGCCCCGCTGGCGTCATCACTGCGACATTGAAGTCGCCTGCAATGCGCGTGAACGCGATCTGGTCACCGCGCGGGCTCCATTCTGGTGTCGCGCAGCGCCCTCCGAAAAAGGTGATGCGCCGCTGGTTTGTGCCATCAGCATTCATGACATAGCATTGCTGCGACCCAGACCGATCGCTTTCGAAAACGATCTTGCTGCCATCAGGCGAATACGATCCGCCAATATCAATCCCAGGCGTATCGGTTAGCCGCGTAATCCGCCCACCCGTTACAGGGACACGGTAAATATCGGTGTTGCCTGCAACCGCCATGGAAAACAGGATATGCTGGCCATCCGGTGCCCAACGCGGGGCGAGTGTCGGGCTTTTGTTCTCTGTCACCAAAGTCTGACTGCCCCGGCCAATGTCGTAGACATAGATCCGCGGATTGCCATCGACATAGGACAGGTACAGGATCTTAGAATAATCGGGCGAATATCGCGGTGTTAGTGCGGTGGCGCTGCCAAGGGTGAGAAAGCGGTGATTGGCACCATCACTGTCCATCACTGCAAGGCGTTTGACCCGCTTATCCTTTGGTCCCGTTTCGGCGATATAGGCGATGCGGCTGTCAAAGAACGGGCTTTCCCCCGTCAGCCGCGCGTAGATCAGGTCGGAGCATTTATGCGCGGCGCGCCGCCAATCAGCCGGGCGCACTTCGTACCCTTCACGGATAAGTTCATCTTTGAGAGCCACATCATAAAGATAGCATCCCACCACCAGCTTGCCGTCAGGTCTTGCGTTGGCGAAACCCTGTACCAGCATTTCGGCACCGCGCGAATTCCACGTGCTCCAGCTGGGGCTGCGGATTTGCGAGAATGGCGGCTGCGGCAGACTGTCTGGGCCAGTCGGTTTGAACAGGCCGTTATTGCGCAAATTGGCTGTGATGACGCGCGCGATTTCCTGCCCCAGCGCCGCCGTTCCGCCCGAATTGGCAGGGGTTGACCGGTCAGCATTGGTAGCAAAAGCGGGGATGGCAATGCCGAGATCTTCCCACGCGCTTTCATCGGTGGTGGAGCCCGTAAGGCCCCCTTCACTCAACGGCGAGCTATCTTCAAAGACGGTGTTCACGTCTCCGCCTTCTGCCACTGGCTCGCCCAGATCGGTGTTCTGCGCTGCGAGGGGAGTAGATAAGCTCAAGACAAACAGAATAAATGCACGTTTCATCGGTCACAACCTTCTATCAAACCGCCAAGCGGTGATGTTTTTCCAGGCTTCGTAATATTCATCCGGGAGATCGAAAGGCGCAGCTTGACGAATAGCCTTAATGGCGCGCTCGCAATGCAATCCTGCCTGCGGGCGATTGGACGCGGTTATGCTATTTGCGTTGGTTTTACAGCGAGGTGAACCGCGTAAAGACCCGTTCTCGCTGAGCTGCCAAGACACTATCGAAACCAGCTTTTCCGCATCAACTCCATTGGGCGCGCTCCAATGCGGTTTGATCTGACGGTTGATCGCAGCCTGCAGAGAAGCGCGCGCACTCGCACCAATCTGGCTTGCCGGGATGCGTGTTTCGGTGCTGCTCGATGACGTGCCTGCACCGGGCAGGAAGTCATCGCCAATCCGGCTTCCACCGCTTGGCCGGCTGGGCGTAGCGCGCGGCGACGGCGCTGGGGTTCGCGGCGTTGGGCGCGCAGCAGGCGCGGATGCCGAGCGATTGGGCGCTACTGAGCGCGAAGGTGGCGGCGGAGGCGGCGCGCTATCGGGCAGCGGGACAGGATCGCTCAGCTCAGGCACCGGAACTTCTCCCAGAACGGGAGCAGTAGCCGCCGCAGCCTCCGGCACAGGATCAGGCGCCGTGGATGTCAAGCTCACATCGGTTGCGAGGCTGACGGCGATGCCTTCAGGTTCTGGGATGGTATCAGGCAGTCGCACAGGCTGGAGCAATAGCAATGCGACAACCGCCACGTGTAAAACGGCAGCGACGGCCAGTCCAATGCCGTCTTCATTGCGATATGTTCGTGCCTCAGCCATCATTACCTCAACGCTAAGTGCGCCTCGATGAATCCGAGGTGACCGGGCAAGCTGCGTTGCCCATCATGGCTCTGCCACCAGTTTAATCTGGGTAAAGCCTGCACGATTGAGCTCACCCAGAACGGCCATTGTCCGCCCATAATCGACGCTGCGATCCCCGCGAAAGACGACGACGGGCAATTGCCCATCTGCGCCCCGCTCCGTTTGCGCAAGAGCTGCGGGGAAACCGCCAGTGGGCACAGCGTCATTGTTGATGAAGATCGCGCCTTCTTCATTGAGCGAAACGGTGATCTGTTCAGGATCCTGATTGACCGGATTGGCCGCGCTTTCGGGCAATTCAATGGGCACACCCACTGCAAGGAGCGGGGCTGTCACCATGAAGATGATGAGCAGGACGAGCATGACATCAACAAAGGGCGTGACGTTGATTTCGGCCATCGGCGCACGGCGCGAGCGGCGCGATCCGCGGCGGTTAGAGGAGAGTGCGGCCCCCATCAGCCTTTGTCCAGTTCCCTGCTGAGCCCTGCGTGAACCTTGTCAGCAAACCTTTGAAGTTTCGCTTCATATCGGTCCACACGGCCCGAAAACCGGTTATAGGCGATGACTGCCGGGATAGCAGCGAACAGACCGATTGCGGTCGCAAACAAGGCCTCTGAAATGCCCGGCGCGACCACTGCCAGGGATGAGCTTTCCTGTGCGCCGATCTGGAAGAAGCTGTTCATGATGCCCCAGACTGTGCCGAACAGGCCGACAAAGGGCGCGACCGATCCGGTGGTTGCAAGAAAGCCCAAACGCCCTGCCGTTTCGTCGGCTTCCTCAGCGATCTGGCTTTCCATTGCAGCGCTGATCCGGTCGCGTGCGGCACTGCGATCAATCGAAGGCCCGGCTTTGGAGCGCTTCCATTCATCCATCCCCGCCCCTGCGACACGCGCCGCCGGATTGCCCGCGCGGGCCGATTTGGTCAGCATGCCGTCGCGATCACGCGTTTCCCAGAATTCAGACTGATAGCCATCGACTGATTTCTCCAGTCCGCCAATGCGCAAGGCAAAGGCGATGCTGATTGCCCACACCGCAATGCTGGCGATCAGCAAACCAGCCATAACGGCCTGAACGACGATATCGGCATCGAGAAACAGCTCCACCGGGTCAAGCCGGGTGGATGCAGCGCCAGCCGCAGGAGCAGCCAGAGAGACCTGTGACGCGGCGGCGATGACTTGTGATGTCAGAGTGGTGAGTGACACTTTCGAAAATGGTCCTTTGATCAGGATGAAGCGGTCATAAAGGTGTGAAAGGCATCGCGCCATTCTTGCGGTTGGCGGCGCGGGCGGCCTTCGAGAGTGAGAAAGCCTGCACGCACTTGCGCTGTGCAAAGCACATCATCGCCGCGCCGTGCAGCTTGCTCCATCCGCACAGAGGCCGCCGCAATCTGGGTGCTGGTGGTGGTGATGATCACATCATCATCCAGCCTGGCCGGAGACACGTATTTGATGTTCATCTCTGTCACCGCATAGGCGCCTTCGCCCGCCTCAATCGCAGCGCGCTGATCGATCCGCAGCAATCGCAACAAGTCAGAGCGTGCGCGTTCAAACCAGCGCAGGTAATTGGCATGATAGGTGATGCCTGAAAGGTCCGTATCCTCGTAATAGACCCGCACGCCGTACAGGTGGCGCGAACCATCGATCAATCCGCCGGGGAGGTTTGGCCTTCTCATCATTCAATCGGTTAGCGCGGTTGCAAATCCCTGCATAGCCAAGCTGTGTAGATGTCCACCTGAATGCAGGATTATGGGTGTTCCACCCGCGATGAACCGATCCCTCAACCCGCCAGCAATCACCGCGCGATCATGGGGCCAAGGGGATGCCCTCCAAACAGGTGGACATGCAGATGGGGCACTTCCTGCCCGCTATGCTGGCCCACATTGGCAAGCAAGCGGTATCCCGGTTCAACCAGCCCTTTCATCCGAGCGACCTTGCCGACAGCCCGCACGAACCCGCCAATCTCAGCATCAGGCGCGTTCGCGCTGAAGTCATCCCAGCTGACATACCGGCCCTTGGGGATCACCAGTGTATGCACGTCTGCTTGCGGGTTGATATCCTCGAACGCATAGGCCCATTCATCCTCATAAACCTTGGCAGAGGGTATCTCACCGCGCAGGATCTTGGCGAAGATGTTGTCATCATCATAGGGCTGGGTGGCATCGATTGGCATCGCTCTATTGGCTCCTTTGCGCTTTCTCATCCAGGCCCGACAGCCCTTCGCGCCGCGCCAGTTCACTGGTCACATCCTCAAGCGACACACCGCGCTTGTGCAGCAGCACCAGCAGGTGGAACACCAGATCGGCCGCCTCACTTGTCAGCTCATCAGGAGAGCCAGCAACCGCTGCGATCACCGCCTCGGTCGCTTCCTCACCCACTTTCTGCGCGATGGCGCCCACGCCTTTCGCATTCAGCTTGGCCACATAGCTTGTATCAGGCGAAGCATCAGCGCGCGCCGCGATCGTGGCTTCGAGCCGTTGGAGAGTGTCTGTCATCCCGCCCTCTTCCCTCATACCCCGCGCGCAGGCAAGCCTGCCTCGCGCAGCGCTGCATGTGCCTCGCTGATTGTGTGCGTGCCAAAGTGGAAGATCGAGGCGGCCAGCACCGCGCTCGCCCCGCCTTCGCGCACGCCGTCCACGAGGTGATCCAGCGTCCCCACACCGCCGCTGGCGATGACCGGAATGCTCACGCGGTCCGCGATTGCGCGGGTTAGCGCAAGGTCATAGCCAGCCTGCGTGCCATCGCCGTCCATGCTGGTCACCAGCAGCTCACCCGCGCCAAGCTCAGCCACCTTGGCCGCGTATTCGACCGCGTCGATGCCGGTCGGTTTGCGTCCGCCATGCGTGAAGATCTCCCATTTGGGTGCCTCTTCGCCCACAGGCGGCACCACGCTGCGCGCATCAACGCTGGCCACCACGCATTGACTGCCAAAGCGCGCGGCGATCTCTGCCACAAGGTCTGGCCGCGCAACGGCAGCTGAGTTGATCGCCACCTTGTCCGCCCCTGCGAGCAGCAGCGCGCGCGCGTCATCCACGCTGCGCACCCCGCCGCCAACCGTCAGCGGCATGAAGCACACCTCAGCTGTCCGTTTGACGATATCGAGCAATGTCCCGCGCCCTTCGTGACTGGCCGAGATGTCGAGAAAGCACAGCTCATCCGCGCCCGCCGCGTCATAGGCGCGCGCCTGCTCCACCGGATCGCCTGCGTCTTTGAGATCAACGAAGTTGACCCCTTTCACCACGCGGCCATCAGCAACGTCGAGGCAGGGGATGACGCGAATGCGGACTGTCATGTGAGGATCACCCGAATTGCGGCCAAAACGTAGGAAAGGCCAATCACCAGAGACAGGATGTAGATGGCTATCCAAGTGTAGTACTTCACAGGTGACGCTTCTTTGTTCCCCCGATACTTACCCCAACCCGCTTTGCCAGATTGGAGCGCCTCCAAGGTCACACGGGTTTGCCCGGCGATGAATGCCAAGATCAGAGCGAACATCAACATCGTGCCAAGCAATGCGATCATCACGCCCGGTTCCCCATCGCAATCGCCGCGGCCAGGTCCAGCCTGCCTTCATAGAGCGCACGGCCTGTTATCACCCCTTCTATTCCCTCATTTGCATGAGCGGCCAGCACGTGGATGTCATCCAATCCCTTGACCCCGCCGCTCGCGATCACAGGGATGTCAACGCGCCGGGCGAGTTCAACCGTCGCATCCACGTTCACGCCTTTCAGCAGCCCATCGCGGCCAATGTCGGTGAACAGCAGCGCGGCAACGCCTGCATCCTCAAATCGCCTTGCCAGATCGACCACAGGCACATCGGAAACCTCGGCCCAGCCTTCGGTTGCGACCATGCCGTCTTTGGCATCCACCGCGACCACGATGCCGCCTTCCCACTCCCGGGCCATGTCACGCACGAATTCGGGGTTTTTGAGCGCGGCGCTGCCCATAACGACGCGCGCAACGCCCAGCTTGAACCAGCCTTCGACCCCGCTTGCATCGCGGATACCGCCGCCCAATTGCACATGGCCGGGAAACGCTTTGATGATCGCTCTCACCGCCTCTGCATTGCGCCCTTCGCCGGCAAAGCTGCCATCAAGGTCCACCACATGCAGATGCTGCGCGTCGGCCTCAGCAAACAGCGCGGCTTGCGCAGCAGGATCATCGCCGTAAACCGTCGCGCGGTCCATATCGCCTTCGGATAGGCGCACCACCTCGCCTGCCTTCAGGTCGATGGCGGGGAAGACGATCATGGCATTTCCTTCATGCTTGGGGCTGAGACATGGACCGCTGAGAGGGGTTTTTGCAAAAGTTGTGCGCGGGCGCAAAGCCCCGCATCCCCTGAGTTTGAGGCCCATTTCCGTTTCAAAAGTGTAACCTTTAGCATTTCGGCACTTTCAATTGCGATTTAGCCGCTGTGCAACTCTGCCCCAATTTCCCGCTGTAGGAAATGTTTTGCGGCGAAGGCTCTACGGCTTCCATTCCAGAAACCTCTCTAGCAGCGCCAAACCATAGGCCTGGCTCTTTTCGGGGTGAAATTGCACGCCCAGCATTGTGTCGCGCGCCACGGCTGCGACCAGCCCTTCGCCGTGATCGGTCATCGCGGTGATATCCGACGGGTTTTCGGCAGCGAAATGATAGGAATGGAGGAAATACGCCTCGCCCGGATCAATCACTGCATGCCCTTTTGCATGGGGCAGCAAGGCCACATCATTCCATCCCATATGCGGAACCTTGATCGCAGGATCGCTGGGCGTGATCAGGCGCACTTCGCCCGCGATCCAGCCCAGCCCTTCATGCGTGCCAAATTCCAGCCCGCGCGTGGCCAGCAATTGCATGCCGACACAAATGCCCAGGAACGGCGCGCCGCCAATGTGCACGCGTTCTTCCATCGCCTCGATCATGCCGGGCAGCGCGCGCAAACCATCGCTGCACGCTTTAAACGATCCAACCCCCGGCAGCACGATCCTGTCGGCGGTGCGCACTGTGCTTGCATCAGCGGTAACGGTCACATCCGCTCCAGCCGCTTTCAAAGCGTTGTAAACCGAATGCAGATTGCCCGCACCATAATCGATGAGCGCGGTGGTCACGCCGTCAACGCCTCCAGCCCCTTGGCAGCGAATGTCGGGATCATCTGGGTGATCGTCACTTTGCAAGCGCCCTCGCGCACAAAAGGATCATCGCTCACACGCAGTTCAACAGCCTCGCGGGTTCCGACGGCAAGGATGATACCGCCCGTGCGCGGCTGTTTGCGGCCCCAGCTTAAAAACACGCCGTCCGCATGGCCGCTGCGCAAATGCGCCTGATGATCGGGTAAAAGCGCATCAATCACATCAAGCGCGGCGGTGTATTCCAGATCAATCACAAACATGGCCTATCCGCCCAATTGCCCCTTGGTTGACGGCACCGCGTCGCCTTTGCGCACATCGCGTTCCACTGCGATGCGCATGGCCCGGGCGAACCCTTTGTAAATGCTCTCACAAATATGGTGATTATTGCTGCCATACAGCAATTCGATATGCAGCGTGATCCCGGCGGTTTGCGCGACCGATTGGAACCAGTGTTCGATCAGTTCGGTGTCCCATTCGCCCAGCTTTTCCTGAGTGAACGCGGCATTCCACACCAGAAACGGACGGCCTGAAATATCAAGCGCCACGCGCGCCAATGTCTCATCCATGGGCGAATAGGCTGCACCGTACCGGCCAATCCCCGCTTTATCGCCCAGCGCATCAGACAGCGCCTGACCCAATGCGATGGCGCTGTCTTCTGTTGTGTGATGCTGATCGACATGCAGATCGCCGGTCACTTTCATCGTGACATCAATCAGCGAATGTTTGGAAAACTGCTCCACCATATGATCGAGAAAGCCGATCCCTGTCGAAACATCATAAACGCCTGTGCCATCCAGATTGACCGCGATATCAATCGAGGTTTCGGCGGTTTTGCGCGCAATGTGACCGGTTCTGCCAGGAACGCGAGCGGATTGAGAGGCGTTTTGTGTCATAGTGTCACGCGCTATAAGCGCCTGTCAGCCTCGTGCAATCCCGGATAGTTGTCGAACAGGTCTTGACCATCGGCGCGCGCGCAGCCACTTCTTTAACCATCATGACCGATGAAACGCCTGACAGCCTAATACCTTACGATGAAATCGTGCAGGAAGCGCTGCGCGCGGTTGTGGGCCGCGTGCTGGGCGAGATTCAAAGCGGCGGCGGCGAATTGCCGGGAACGCATCATTTCTACATCACATTCAAAACCACCGCGCCCGGCGTATCGATCCCGCAGCATCTGAAAGATCGCTTTCCCGATGAAATGACGATAGTGCTTCAGAACAAGTTCTGGGAACTCGAAGTGCGCGAAGAAGGCTTTTCGGTCGGCCTGTCGTTCAATCAAATCCCTGCCAAACTGCAAGTGCCCTTTGCCGCGATCACAGCCTTTGTTGATCCGGCGGTTGATTTTGGTCTGCAGTTTCAGGCCGCTGTCGATGATCTTGCGCCCGAAGAGCATGACGCGGCGCAAAATGACGGCACCGAAGGCAATGACGACACAGATGGCGCGGGCGGTGATGGCGATGGCTCGAACGTCGTCTCAGTGGATTTTGGCCGAAAGAAATAGCGCGGGAAGGCGTTTGGCTGATGGGCATTCTTAACCGTGGGAAAGCGAAAGGCGCGAGCAAAAGCGGCTCGCTCAGTGACAACGCGCCTGCGGGCGAACATGCAAAATCGCTGCCCCTGCCCAGCACCAATCCCGCCACCAATGCGGTGATCACCGGGCTGCTTGTGAAAGCCGCGGGCCGCCTTGTGCTTGACCACCTGGAAAAGCGCATGGTCGTTGCCGCTTACGATCCTGCCAAAGCGCGCGAACTGATCGACGGGCGCACCGTGGTCACCAGCCTTGCGCTGTATGGGGCGAGCAAGCTTGCGACCCGGTCCGTGCCGGGCCTTGCGCTGGTGGCAGGCGGGGTGCTGGTCAAAACGCTCTATGATCGCGGGCGCAGTGTCCAAAAGGCGCGCGCGGCTGCTGATGATCGCCCCGCTCTCACGCGCGAAGAGCCTGGCGCATGACCGCTGAACGCACCGCGCCTCCGCTGCAAACCAATGCGCTGAAACGGCGCGGGCTGCTTTTTATCCTGTCCTCTCCTTCTGGTGCGGGCAAGACGACCCTGTCGCGTATGCTGCTGGAAGCGGACCGTCATATCGAAATGTCGGTTTCTGCCACCACGCGCCCGCCCCGCCCCGGCGAAGAAGACGGCGTGCATTACCATTTCGTCTCCGAAGAGCGCTTTGATGCGATGATCGCAGAGGATGACTTTTACGAATGGGCGCAGGTGTTTGGCCACCGCTACGGCACGCCCAAAGGCGCCATCCGCGAAGCGTTGAAAGAGGGGCGCGATTTCCTGTTCGACATTGATTGGCAAGGCACACAGCAGCTTTATCAAAAAGACGCGCAGGATGTGGTCAGCGTCTTTATCCTGCCGCCCAGCCTTGATGAATTGCGCCGCCGATTGGAAGCACGCGCGCAGGACTCCGAAGGCGTGATCGATGCCCGCATGGAGCGCGCGCGCGATGAAATCAGCCATTGGGCCGAATATGATTATGTCGTCATCAATGACGATGTGGACGAATGCTTTGCCCGCGTGTGCGAAGTGCTCGATGCAGAACGGATGCGCCGCACGCGCCAGACAGGGCTGATCCCGTTTGTGCGCGGATTGATGGGATAGCCTCTGGGAGCAGGCTCTAGCGCCTGGCGCTCAAACGGTTTCGCGCTGTTCCAGTTCTTCCAGCAATTGTTTGAGCTGTTCTTCAATGATCGCGCCGCTATCGCCGCCGCCATAATTCAGCGCGCCGCTTGAAAAAGTGGTGCCAAATGTATCGGCCAGCGATTTGGTCTGCAAAATGCCGCTCGCAAAATCGCGCGTCGTCAGGCTGTCGAGCGGGTGGAGGAAAATGCCCCATACAACGCCCTGACCCACCGCATATCGCGCATCCAGAGCGGTGTCGAAATTGGCCTGCATCAACCGTTCCATCCCGCCTTCGGGAAGGGCAGAAGCCTCAGCGATCGGAGTGATGATCCGCATCCGCCCTGCTTTGGGATCGGTGACGACCATCATCAATTGCTCATCGAGATTAAACTGCCAATTGTTGCCGGTGCGGCTCGCTTCGCCATCCAGCGCCGCAATCACTTCGCCCATCCGGTCAAGCGCTTCAGCCATTTCAGCGGCCGGTTCCTGCGGCGTTTCATCGGGGGCTGCTTCGTCGCTGAAATCAGGGGCAGGCGCGCGCTCTTCCTCGCTATCTTGCGCAGCGAGCGGAGTTAGCGGCGGCGCAGCAAGAGCCAGAGCGAAAACTCCGCCAACCAGAAGCGAAGCAGCAAAGCGAGGGAAAAACAGCGCAGCCATCATGGTCTCTCCGAATAACGGGCAGGTTCACAGACCTATACGCGCGCGCGCCGCGATCCGTTACGCCGCCCCATCCAATATGGCCCCGTTATACGCCGCCCGATGGATCGCTGAACGATGCTGGCAAAGCCGCGTTTACGATGCCGCCATCCACTGTCACCGTATCGCCGACGACGTAATCGCCTGCCCGGCTGCACAGGTATATCGCCGCCGCTGCCATATCTTCCTTGGTGCCGATGCGCTTGGCCGGGATAACCGCCGCGCTGGTGGCAGGATCGTTCTTGGCCGCCTGGTTCATTTCGCTGACGAAAGCGCCCGGCGCGATGGAAGTGACGATGATATTGTCCTGTATCAACCGAGCTGCCATGCGCCGGGTGAGTTGGATCACCGCAGCCTTTGATGCCTGATAGGGATAGGTTTCCCAGGGATTGATCCGCTGGCCATCAATGCTGGACACATGGATAACCTTGGCCGGATGATCGCCTTTGCCCGCTGCCACCAGCAGATCGTGCAGTTTTTGGGTCAGGAAAAACGGCGTTTTGACATTCAGGTCCATCGTGCGGTGCCAGCCCGCTTCGGAAAATTCCAGATAATCCTGACCCCAAGCAGCGCCCGCATTGTTGATGAGGATATCAAGCTTGTCCTCGCGGCTAGCCATTTCATCGGCAACATGCTGCATGCCGTCCATCTGGGACAGATCAGCGGGAATGCCGATCACTTTATCAGCCCCAAATTCGGCAATGGTGGCTTCCATCTGCTCAACTTTGCGCGCCGAGATGTAAACCCGGACGCAGCCGGCGGCCAGCAGACCTTCGACAAACATCTTGCCAATGCCGCGGCTGCCGCCCGTGACCAATGCGATACGGCCATCAAGGCCGAACAGGGATTGGATATCCATGCAATTGCTTCCTCAATATCCGCTAAGTTCAGCGACGCGGTTCGCGTGGAAATAGGCATCGCCCAAAAATTCCTGCAAAGCCCGGTCGCGCTTCATGTAAAGGCCGATGTCATATTCATCAGTCATCCCGATGCCGCCGTGCATCTGCACGCCTTCTTTCACCGAAAGCCCTGCGGTCTTGGCGACTTTCGCTTTGGCAACAGAGCTCATCAGATCAGCGCTTTCAGCGCCTGCATCCAGCAATTGCTGCGCTTTGATGACGCTAGCGCGCGCAATTTCAACTTCGGAATAAAGGTGGCTGGCGCGGTGCTGCAATGCCTGGAATTCACCGATCAGGGTGCCGAATTGCTTGCGCTGTTTGAGGTAATCGATGGTCATATCCATCGCGCCGCTGGCGACGCCCACACCTTCGGCGGCTGCACCCACACGGCCGGCAGTGAGCATAGCGTTGAGAATATCGCGGCCGCCATCAACGTCGCCGATCACGGCATCGCCGTCCAATTCAACACCGTCAAATTTGATGTGACTTGCAACCGAGCTGTCAACCAGCCGCACAGGATCCTGCGTCATGTTCGCGGCATCTTTGGGCACGGCAAACAAGGTGATGCCATCATTGTCATCGTCCGATCCGCTGGTACGCGCAGCAACCACGAGCATGTCGGCGGCAACCGCCTGGATCACGAAGGTTTTTGCGCCCGACAATTTGAACCCATTGCCCGATTTCTCAGCGCGCGTAGCGATCCGGCTGGGCCGGTGTTTTGCGGTTTCATCAATCGCCACGGCAAAGACGCTGTCGCCTTCGATCAGGCCGGGCAGATAGCGGCCTTTCATATCGGACGAGCCATGTTTGAGCGCGGTCGCAGCCAGAACGGAGCTGGTCAGAAACGGCGAAGGCGTAAGATTGCGGCCAATCTCCTCCAGCACAATGCCCGCTTCGACATGGCCCATGCCAAGCCCGCCATCCTCTTCGCCCACAAGCATGCCTGTAAAGCCCATCTCGGCCATTTGCTTCCACAGCTTGTGGCCAAATCCATCGGGGCAATTGCCATCGCGGTAATGGCGCAGCTGTTTCGCGATATTGCCTTCTTCGGCCATAAAGCCGCTTGCGCTGTCGGCCAGCATGGCCTGATCTTCGTCGTGATATAGGGGCATTTGTGTTTCGTCCTCTCAAGAAACGTCATCCCAGCGAAAGCTGGGATCGTCTGCCGCCGGGTGTTCCTCTAGCGGCACGAGACCCCAGCTTTCGCTGGGGTGACGCCAATAGTGTTTACGAACCAGGCAGTTCGAGAATGCGTTTGGAAATCACATTGAGCATGACTTCTGACGTGCCGCCTTCGATCGAATTGGCCTTGGTGCGAAGCCAGTTGCGCGATGGCTTGCCGCCTTCGGTCTCGTCGCTTTCCCATTCCAAGCTGCGCGAACCGCCTGCTGTCATCATCAATTCATGCCGGCGCTTATTCAGCTCGGTGCCCGCATATTTCATCATATTTGGCTGCGCCGGGTGCGCTTTGCCCACCTTGATCTCGTCGAGGAATTTTTCCCCCATCGCGCCATAGGCAAGCGCATCGACATCAAACATCGCCAGTTCTGCGCGCAAAACGGGATCAATCTCATCGCCGGTCTTGGCCGCATGGCGTTTCATCGCGGCACCAATGGCAGAGGTGCGATCACCGCCGCCCGCGCCCGAAATCATCTCGCGCTCGTGACCCAGCAGATATTTCGCCACGTCCCAGCCGCGATTGATCTCGCCGACTTGTGCAGGAATACCTTCGCCGTAACTTTTGGGCACCTTTACGTTGTCAAAGAAGGTTTCGCAGAAAGGCGAATTGCCGCTGATCAATTTGATCGGCTTGGTTGATGCGCCTTCACTTTCCATATCGAAGAGCATGAATGTGATGCCGCGATATTTGTCGTTCTTGTCAGTGCGGACAAGGCAGAAAATCCAGTCGCAATGATCGGCATAGCTGGTCCAGACCTTTTGCCCATTGACGACCCAGTGATCGCCTTTGTCTTCGCCAAAGGTTTGCAAGGATACGAGGTCCGAGCCGCTGCCGGGCTCTGAATATCCTTGGCACCAACGAATTTCTCCGCGGGCGATCTGGCCGAGGAAATGTTTTTTCTGCTCTTCAGTGCCGAATTTCAGCAGAGCGGGTCCAAGCATCCAGATACCGAATGAGCTGAGCGGCGGGCGCGCACCAATGCGGCCCATTTCCTCGCGCAGCACTTTCGCCTCAGCCGGTTCCAGTCCGGCCCCGCCATATGCCTTTGGCCATGCTGGCACGGTGTAGCCCTTTGCTACACACGCTTCGAACCAAGCCTTTTGCGCGTCGTTTTTGAACACCGCATTGCGGCCGCCCCAATAGACGTCTTCTTCATCGCGTACAGGCTCGCGCATTTCAGCCGGGCAGTTTGCCTCAAGCCATTGCCGCGTCTCGGTGCGGAATGTTTCCAGATCAGCCATAACAGGCGTAACTCCTCTCAAATAAGCTCCCACTTGACGCTTACGTTATCGTTATTTCGCGCCTTCCTGCAAGCTTTCAAACCGCAATTCGGCCGCTTTGCGCAAACGCCCTCGCTTGCCGTAGCGTCACCGGTCTTTGGCCACACACATCATTGACGAAAAACATCGCAAGCCTAGGCTTAGGGTCAAGGTTTGGGAGAACCACAATGACGGGATTCGCAGAGCATTGTCACCCAGGTGAGGGGGCGCAATGAGTTTTGTACAAGGCAAATTGCCGATGCGGCTAAAGCTCATTCATGGCTTTGGCGCGGTGGCATTTGGGGTCAAGGATGGGGGGTTCTTGTTCTTCCTGCTGTTCTACTACAGTCAGGTTCTGGGAATGGATGCGGGCCTCGTCGGGCTGATCCTGCTCGCAGCCTTGTTAATCGATGCCTTTGTCGATCCGATCATCGGATATCTTTCTGATCGCACTTACACCCGTTGGGGCAGGCGATTGCCTTGGCTTTATGCCGCGCCGATCCCGCTGGCGTTTGTCTGGGTGATGCTGTGGTCCCCTCCCGGTGGTGAGGCGCCATCGGCGCTCGGCCTGTTGGGATTGATGGTGACAATCCGGGTGCTGCTGTCGGCCTGCGAAGTGCCTTCCATCAGCCTCGTGCCTGAACTTACGTCCGATTACGATGAGCGCACCACCTTGTTCCGGTTTCGCTTTCTGTCAGGATGGCTTGGCGGCATTCTCATGATGGTGCTGGCCTATACCGTGTTCATGCCGGGCGAGAACGGCTTGCTCAATCAGGCAGGCTATCCGGTATGGGGAACGGTGGGCGCGGTCCTGATGGCAGTGGCTGTGCTCGGGTCCGCCATTGGCCAGCACAAGCTGGTTGCGCATTTGCCCGAACAAAAGCCGCCACCTTTCAGCGTCAAGGATGCCTTTGGCGAAATCGTTGAGGCCTTCAGCGAAAAGGCGTTTCTGATTTTCGCCGCCGGAGCGCTGGCCGCTTATATCAGCCAGGGGATGAATTTCTCCATCTCCAATTTTCTCAATGTCTATGTCTGGCAGCTTGACCGGGTGACGTTCGATTGGGCTCCTGTCTGGCTCAATGGCTTGACCGCTTATCCGTTTGTGCTGGTGGTGTCGGTGATCGGCATGTTCATGATTGTGGCGCCCATGCACCAACGTTTCGGCAAGCCTGCAAGCGCTGCCTGGTCTGCGATCCTCGCGCTTGTGATCGGCATTGCGCCTTATGGGCTGTTTCTTGCAGGTTTGTGGCCGCCAATCGCCTCTTTCTCATCGACCGTGCTGTATTATCTGTTCGTCATTTTCGCCAATATGTTCGGCGTGGTGGTAATGATTTCGTCCACTTCCATGCTGGCAGAAATAGTCGAGGCATTTGAAGAACGCACCGGACGCCGCGCAGAGGGATCGTTTTATTCGGGCAACTGGCTGGTGCAGAAATGCGCCACCGGTTTTGGTGCGGCATTGACCGGGCAGATCATCGGATTTTCGCAGCTTGAACAGGGCGCTGATCCGACCAAAGTGCCGTTTGATGTCATTGCAACCATCATCACTGCCTTTGCCGGCCTAACCATCATTCTGGCGCTTGTCGCGGCCTATTGGCTCGCCCGGTTCCCGATCAGCCGCGAAGAACACGAAGCGCGCATTGAACGGTTGTCGCTACGGCCTCAGCCAGATGCCATGTAGCAAAGCCCAATGCCACAAATGAGAGCTTGGCGCAGGCAATCCGCTCTGCCACGGTCGCCCGCAACAGATTCGATTGCAATTCAGGACTAGAGAGGATCACCCTATGGATTTCCAACCGACAGAACGACAGGTCTATTGGCGCGACCGCGTGCGCGATTTCATCGAAACGCATGTTCGCCCCAATATGGACACCTATCACGAACAGGATGCGGCGGGGGATCGCTGGAAAGTCATTCAGATCATCGAAGACAAAAAGAAGCTCGCCAAAGAAGCGGGCATCTGGAACCTGTTCATGCCGCCGCGCAATGACAGCCACCACCATGTCGATGACACATTCGAATTTGACGGCCCTGGTCTGACCAATCTCGAATACGCTTTGTGCGCCGAAGAAATGGGCCGCATTGGCTGGGCATCAGAAGTGTTCAACTGTTCCGCGCCTGACACCGGCAATATGGAAGTGTTCCACCGCTACGGCACGCTTGAACAGAAAGAACAATGGCTGGGTCCGATCATGAACGGCGAAATCCGTTCTGCCTTTCTTATGACAGAGCCGTTCACCGCTTCATCCGATGCGACCAATATCGAAACCCGGATTGAACGCGATGGCGATGAATATGTCATCAATGGCCGCAAATGGTGGTCTTCTGGCCTGGGCGATCCGCGCTGCAAAATCGCAATCCTGATGGGCAAAACCGATTTTGAAGCGAAACGCCATGCGCAGCAAAGCATGGTGCTGATGCCGATTGACAGCCCCGGCGTGAACATTCTGCGCCACTTGCCCGTCTTTGGCTATGACGACGCACCTCACGGCCATATGGAAGTGGAAATGAAAGACGTGCGCGTACCTGTCAGCAATATGCTGCTGGGCGAAGGACGCGGGTTTGAGATCGCGCAGGGGCGCCTTGGCCCGGGCCGCATCCACCATTGCATGCGCACCATTGGCTGCGCCGAAGAAGCGCTCGAAAAAATGTGCAAGCGCCTGCAGGAACGCGAAGCTTTCGGCAAACCGATTTACAAGCATTCGGTTTGGGAAGAACGCGTGGCCCGCGCCCGGATCGATATCGATATGACGCGCCTATTGTGTCTGAAAGCGGCCGATATGATGGACAAAGTCGGCAACAAATCGGCCAAGCAGGAAATCGCCATGATCAAGGTTCAGGCTCCCAATATGGCGCTCAAGATCATTGATGATGCCATTCAGGCCCATGGCGGCGGCGGCGTATCGAACGATTACGGCCTTGCCTCTGCCTATGCCCATCAGCGCACTTTGCGGCTGGCCGATGGCCCGGACGAAGTGCACGCCCGCTCCATTGCACGCATGGAATTTGGCAAGCATGTGCCCGAAGCAGGCCCCAGCGCAAACGCGCTGCGCGGTGGCGGCGTGGGTGATGCGGCCAATGATGGCGGTATGAGCGCAGGTGATATCGGCGCAGCGCGCTAACGCGCGGCGCGCTAGGGGAGAGGACAAATGGCAAAGGCAGCAATCCTGGAAGTTCCGGGCGAAGGGCTTGCGATCGGCGATATTGAGCTTGCCGATCCTGCCCCGCACGAAGTTCTGATCGACACCAAGGCCTGCGGGCTTTGCCATTCCGATCTGCACTTTATCGATGGTGCCTATCCGCATCCTCTCCCCGCGATACCGGGGCATGAAGCAGCGGGCGTGGTGCGCGCTGTGGGCAGTGAAGTGCGCACGGTGAAACCGGGCGATCACGTCGTATCCTGCCTCAGCGCCTTTTGCGGCACTTGCGAATTTTGCGTGACGGGCCGCATGGCCTTGTGCCTGGGCGCAGCCACCCGGCGCGGCAAAGGCGATGCGCCGCGCATGTCCCGCAGCAATGGCGAACCGGTCAATCAGATGCTCAATCTGTCGGCCTTCAGCGAACAGATGCTGATCCACGAAAACGCCTGTGTGGCGATTGATAAGGACATGCCGATGGACCGCGCCGCCGTAATCGGCTGCGCTGTGACAACCGGGGCTGGCACGATCTTCAATGCGTGCAAAGTCACACCGGGGGAAAGCGTGCTGGTGGTTGGCTGCGGCGGCGTGGGCCTTGCCGCGATCAACGCTGCCAAAATTGCAGGCGCAGGTCAGATCATCGCAGCAGATCCGCTGCCGGAAAAGCGTGAGCTCGCTCAAACCCTTGGCGCGACGCATGTGATTGATGCTCTTGCCGATGATGCCGCAAAACAAGTCCTGGAGATTTCGAGTGGCGGCGTTCATTGGGGGATCGAGGCGGTGGGCCGTCAGGCGGCCGCTGATCTTGCGGTCGCATCTTTGCGGCGCGGCGGCAGCGCAGTCATCCTGGGCATGATGCCGCTCGATTGCAAAGTCGGGCTTTCGGCGATGGATTTGCTGTCTGGCAAAAAGCTAATGGGCGCAATTATGGGGGGCAACCATTTCCCTGTTGATCTGCCACGTCTGGTGGACTTCTACATGCGCGGCCTGCTCGATCTCGAGACGATCATTGCCGAGCGCATCGGGCTTGACGATATAAATGCAGGCTTTGACAAAATGCGCGAAGGGCATTCCGCGCGCAGTGTGGTGGTGTTTGACTAATGGATATTGATTTCGACACAGAAATGGTCGGCACCGTCGAAGTGCCAGAAGCGGACAAGCTTGATCTTGAGGCACTGACCGCGTGGTTTGAAGCCAATGTCGAGGGGTTTGCAGGCCCGATCAGCTACTCCAAGTTCAAAGGCGGGCAATCCAACCCGACCTACAAGATCGAAACGCCTGCGCAAAATTACGTCCTGCGCCGCCAGCCCTTTGGCAAATTGCTGCCATCTGCCCATGCGGTCGACCGTGAATACACCGCGATGACGGGGCTGTATCCGACCGGATTTCCCGTGCCGCGCACATATGGCCTGTGCGAAGAGGCGAGCGTGCTCGGCTCCAAGTTCTTCGTAATGGGCATGGCCGATGGCCGCTCTTTATGGAATGGCGCTTTGCCCGGTCTTGAGCCAAGCGAGCGGCGCGATATCTATTACGCGCTGATCGATACGATGGCCGATCTGCATCTTAATACGCCCGGCGATATTGGGCTTGGCGATTATGGCAAACCCACCGATTACTGCGCGCGCCAGATCTCGCGCTGGTCAAAGCAATACAAGCTGTCCGAAACCGAGCATCAGCCAATGATGGAGCGCTTGATCGAATGGCTGCCGCAAACAATCCCGCCGCAGCACGGATCAAGCGTGGTGCATGGCGATTACCGCTTGGACAATGTGATTTTTGCAAGCGATGAACCGCGCATAATCGCGGTGCTGGATTGGGAATTGTCGACATTGGGCGATCCGATTGCGGATTTCAGCTATCTGATGCTCAACTGGTTCAACCCGGCCGATGGACGCGCGGGATTGATGGGGCTTGACCTCGAAGAATTGGGCATCCCATCCAAGGACGAAGCGGTGGAACGCTATGTCGCGCGCACCGGATATCCTGTACCCCCGATGGATTGGTACTTTGCATACAATTTGTTCCGGCTGGCCGGCATTATGCAGGGCATCAAAAAGCGTGTGATCGATGGCACCGCCTCGTCCGCTCATGCCAAAAAGATGAGCGAGCGTGTGCAGCCTTTGATGGCGAGCGCTTACAGCTTTGCCAAAGCGGCGGGAATGCCCGAATAGACCTGCGCTGGAGCTTTGATTTTGGTTGAAGCTCCAGCCAGCAATCTAAAACCTGGCATCAAACCGGATCACGGCGCCCATATCATCGGGCGCAGCGGAAAAGTGGCCCGGCTCTCGGCGATAGAACACGCTGGCTCTCGCATAGCCAAAGAACATCGGCGTGCCCCACGCAAATTCGCCCATAACCTCGCGCCCGCTGGGTGTCAGCGTCAGGCGCTGCGTGCCGATCACCGATGTTTCGGTGGCGTAATCATAAGCGACCGGCAGCTCAAAATTGAGCGCCCCGCCGCTTACCCGCAAGGGTTGGCTGAGGCGGAAACCGATGCTGTCACCGGATGCAAAAGTGCTGCGTTTGGCAAGGTCAAGCGACCACCCTTGCGTCAGCAATTGCGAGCCAGAGCCCAATAGCGATCCTGCGCGCGGACGCGTTACGCCGGCGCGCAGCGATCCGCCAAGCCGCCAATTGGGAGCAAAATTGTACCCCGCCTCCCCATCAAGGAACAGCGTATCCGCCCCGGTGATCCCGAAACCGGAATTGAAATGCGATCCCAGAACGGTCTCTTCCTCGGCGAGCCAAGTCAGTGCAAAATTGGTATCCAAATCGCCAAACGATCGATCAGCCGCGAGGCCAAAGGTGGTCGTTGGGCGGCGTTCGCGAACGCCAATTGCCGCCCCGCCTACAAGGCGATTATTGCCAAGCCAGGCGCGCCCGGCTTCAGCCGACAGCGTGACGCCCCACGGGCCGATAGTGTGGCGCGCGGCAATCGCGACATCGCTGCTTTCCAGAAAGCCTGCATCATTGCTGGCATCAGGCGCGATGGCGAAAGCGGGGCGCTCACTCCCCTGCATTTGCGCAACCAGCCCATGCGCACTTTGCGAAATGGCAAAGCCAAGCTGCATGTCAGGCGCAATGCGCGCGGCCACCCGCGCTGCCAGAACGCGCGCACCTTGGGCATCGCGGGAAGACAATTGCAGATCGCGCGCCCAGTTGAGGCCGCCTGCCAGCGGGCCATCACCCACCGTAACGGCCAGAGACAGCGCGTCACTGCCCGCCGAATGCGTTGTGCCGCCGCGTTCCACCGCGCCGCGCAAACGCTGCACTTGCGCAGCCGAGCGCGACTGGCTGCCAAGCTGAACATTATAGGCCCGGTCATACCTGTCGAGCACCACGGTGCGCAGGCTTGACCCTGTCAGCGCATCGCCCATCGCGGCTGAACCCACCGCAAAATCATCCGCCAATGCCAAAGCCGTGCCAGTGTTCGCCAGCCGCGTTGTGCCTTGCGGCGCAACCGCTGCGGCGAGATCCAGAATGCCGGTGCCAAACACATCATCCGTCCCCGCAGCGCCCGCATCACGCGCGGTATCGAGCAGGATTTCGACGATGTCATTGGCTGAAAGATTGGGGAATGCCTGAGCCAGCAAAGCAACCGCCCCTGCCACTTGCGGTGCAGCAAAGCTGGTGCCCGAAAACAGAGTTACGAATTGCGAGCCATCAACCGTTTCGACGAACAATTCGCCGTTATCGTAAACGCAGCACACCCGTTCGCCGAGTGCCGTCAGATAAGACGCGGAGAAGTTGCCTGCGCGGTTGCTGAAATCGGAAATATTACCCGAGGCATCGACCGACCCGACAATAATGACATTGCCATTGCCCGCTTCCTGCAGGCTGGATGCGAAGGGGTCGGGCTGATCCGGATCAATCCCTGCTTCGGAACCGTCACCGCCATTGCCAGCCGCCACAACAACCACGATGCCTGCATCAGCCGCACGGCCAATCGCATTGAGCAGAGGCTGCGATGCGGCTCCGCCTCCAAGGCTGAGATTAATGACAGTCGCTCCGGTATTGATCGCCAGATCGACGCCGCGCGCAATGTCTCTATCGGTGAAACTGCAATCCAGCCCCGCATCTTGCGGTGTATCATCGCCGCAGCTGCCGATGCTGTCAGCGCGAATGGCGAGCACTTGGGAATCGAAAGCAATCCCCAAAACGCCGGTATCATCGCGCCCGCCAGCGGCCACCAGGGATACATTGGTGCCATGGTCATCTTCGGGTGTGATGCCGCGATTGCCGACAATATCGGTTGAATTGGGATGCACGCGGCCTGCAAATTCGGGGCTGTCTTCATCCAGCCCTGTATCGATCACCGCAATGATTTCCCCGTTTCCGGTAAAATTGCGCCGCCATGCTTCGTCCGCTGCGTGGAATGATGGACCGTCAGAACGCCGAAATTCCTGCGTGTCGAAATTTGTGGGCGGTGGTGGCGGCGGAGGTGGGGGCGGCGGAGGTGGAGGCGGCGGAGGTGGAGGTGGCGGCGGTGGCGGCGGCGGAACTGAAGAAACGCCGTTTCCGCCCGACGTACCGCCGCCGCCGCAAGCCGTGAGTGCAGCGCAAGCCACCGCAGCAACCACGATTTTCCAGCGGATCGGTGCCCTATCATCGGGCTGTATCACATCGCGCTGGATCGTAGCGCGCGATGCGGCCGGATTGGGCGATGGGTTCGCTTGAGGAATCGATGTTTTTGAAATCGAAAGCGGGGCGGATTTGCGCGAGCCGCGCGGAGACGGTTGAATCATATTTTTATGTCCTGTTCGACAGCCTCCTAAGAAACCTGTTTAAGTGTAAGCTTAACAGGCTGACAAGAGGCAACCCATAGCAGCGCCATTTTGGTTCAAGATCTGCGGCTTTTTTGGAACGCAGCGCATTCTTCGCCATTCTTTTAAGGTCGCAGCCGGGATCGCTCTATAAGGCTTGCTGCACCGGGATTGCGCGGCTAGCAGCCTCGCAAGCGACAACGCCAAACTGCAACCCAGCGAGATACCTCCATGACCGAGACACTTATTGCCCAAATCGAACAGGCCTGGGAAAACCGTCAGGACATAACGCCGGGCAGCGAGGTGCGTCATGCCGTTTCCGATGCGCTCGCAATGCTCGACAGCGGCGAAGCGCGCGTTGCTGAGCCTGTCTCTGATGGCAGCTGGCAAGTGAACCAGTGGTTAAAGAAAGCCGTGCTGCTATCCTTCCGGCTCAACGACAACCGCGTCATGCCCGATGCCGCCGCGGGCGAGGCGGCGTTTGACAAGGTGCCGATCAAATTTGCCGGATGGGGCGAAAACCGTTTTCGCGATGCAGGCTTTCGCGTGGTGCCCGGCGCAGTCGTTAGGCGCGGCAGCCATATCGGCAAAGGCGCAGTGGTGATGCCGAGCTTCGTCAATATCGGCGCTTATGTCGATGAAGGCACCATGGTCGATACCTGGGCGACGGTTGGATCGTGCGCGCAGATTGGCAAAAATGTGCACATTTCGGGCGGGGCCGGCATTGGCGGCGTGCTCGAACCGCTTCAGGCGGAACCTGTCATTATCGGCGATGGCGCCTTTATCGGCGCGCGCAGCGAAGTGGCCGAAGGTGTGCGGGTTGGCGAAGGCGCGGTGCTGTCGATGGGCGTCTACCTCGGCGCTTCGACCAAGATCGTCGACCGGGCCACGGGCGAAGTGCATATGGGCGAAGTGCCCCCTTATGCTGTGGTTGTTCCCGGCGCTTTGCCTGGCAAGCCCTTGCCCGATGGAACACCTGGGCCATCGCTTTATTGCGCTGTCATTGTGAAAACCGTGGACGCGCAAACCCGGTCCAAAACCGGGATCAATGATCTGCTGCGCGACTGAAACAGGCCCGCCGCTTAAAGACAATCCGCTGGCGCGCCGACCTTTGGCGTGGCAAGAGACAATAAACAGCAAGAGATTACGAGAGATAATCATGGAAGAAAAAGACGACGCCATCCATATCGAAGATGATGATGCCCGCGCGGCGCAAACCACGGGCCATATGCGTTATGTGCTCGGCATTGGACTTGTCGTAGCAATTATCGCGATGAGCGCGGTTTGGATCGTGCCGGCCTTGTGGGGCTGACACTGCGTTAAGGCTGCTTGAGAAGGTTTAATGCGTCTCGGGTTTAATCAGTCCCAGGCTCAATCAGTCTCGGGTTGGGGCATTATCGTTTCAATCACCGGCTGGCTGCGCGCATTGGCAGCGGCGCGTTCTGCCATACGCATCACGCGTAGCGCGTTGCGGCTGGCGATCAGCTCCATTTCCACCTGCGAATAGCCGCGCCGGGAAAGCTCTGCGAACAAAGCGGGATAGCCCGCCACATCCTCAAGTCCCACAGGCCCTGTTGGCATTCCGTCAAAATCAGCGCCAATGCCGATGGCTTCGACCCCGGCGACCGATTTGATGTGGTCGATGTGATCGGCCATGTGGCTGATCATGGTTTCAGGCGTTGGATTGGCTTCGTCCCACTGCTCCATCGCAGCGCTCACAATATCAGGCTGACCGGCGAACAGAGCTTTCTGCCGCGCTTCCTCAGCGGAGCGGGCAGCGTACCATTCGCGCTCTGCCTCGTTCAGATAGCCGGGCAGCGCCACCACCATCACGATCCCGCCATTGTCGCGCAATCGGGCAAGGACGCTGTCGGGCACATTGCGCGCGTGGCCATTGACCCCGCGCGCGCCTGAATGGCTGAAAATGACCGGCGCAGTGGCAATATCGAGCGCATCGTTCATCGTCTCTTCGCTCACATGGCTAAGATCAACCAGCATGCCGATGCGGTTCATTTCGCGAATGACATCGCGGCCAAATCCGGTCAGCCCGCCATGTTCAGGATCATCGGTTGCGCTGTCGGCCCACGGCGTGTTCGCATTGTGCGTGATCGTCATATAACGCGCGCCCAGCGCATACATCTGGCGCAGCACGGCAAGGCTTGATCCGATGGAATGCCCCCCTTCCATCCCGATAAGCGAGGCAATCCGCCCCTCTGCCATTGCGGTTTCGACCTGATCAGCGGAGAGCGCCAGAGTCAGATCATCAGGGTATTTGGCAATCAGCCGCTTGGTAACGTCAATCTGTTCCAGCGTCATCTGCACCGCTTCGGGTTCGGGCAATTGCACGGGCACATAAACAGACCAGAACTGCGCGCCCACTTTGCCCGTTTTGAGCCGCGTTAAATCGGTGTGCATCACCCGGCGGCCTCTTTCGCCATCGGTGCCTATTGTGCCGGTATCTGCCGTGTCCGTGAAATCAAAACCGGCAAGCTGATTGTCAAAGCGTGCGCGCAGCTGGATCGGCACATCGTTATGACCATCAAACACCGGCGCTGCATCCAGCGCGGCATTGGCAGCCACTTGATCCGGGCTGAGCGGTTCGGGTTCGGGTTGAGGCTCTGGTTCAGGAAGCGCGCCAGTCACATCTTCGACCGGAATTTCCGCCCCGGAAGGCACGCCATCCTGCGCGGCAGCAGGTGCACACAGGGCAAGTCCAAGAGCGATGGAAAACGGGGCGCGGCGGGGCATAGCGGTCTCTCCTGAGTGGATACGGGGCTAAACTCACAGCCCGCGCTGGCAAAGCGCCTGCGCAGGCAAAACGATAGCGCCAGTCAGCCCAAACGAAAAGACGGCGCGGACCCTGATGGATCGCGCGCCGCCATTACTTCGATTGAAAAGCCGAAATCAGCTGAGATGCTTGGAGATTTTCCCGGTCATCTTCATCATGTTGATTTCATCATTACCGATCACCGCGCCAAGCTTCGCATCAGGCACAATTGTGCGCTTATCCGATTCCTTTTGCAGGTTGTTGGCCTTGATATAGACCCAGACTTTCGATGTCACTTCGGTCCGCGGCATCGGACCTTTGCCGACAACGGCTTCCAGTTCTTCTGACAATTTTACCGGCTTTTGCAGTGCATTCGCCATTGGTTTTCTCCCTTATATAATCAGGCGGTTAAAGTTCACGTGTAATTAGGTTCGTCTATTCCAAATCGTCGTCCCAGCCCTCATCGGCGGCCTCAACACCTGTGAACGGCGCATAAAGCACATCACAAGCCGTCACAAAGCCTTTGATCGATGCAATGAGATCGTCGCGCGTTGCACCGGGCATCAAAGTCAGCGGTAACTCAGTCGCGAAGATTTGGAATACGTAGTGCCGCGTTTCCCCCAGCGGAGGATCGGGCAAAAGCCATTCTGAATTGCCTTGTGCGTTCTTACCAGCGCGCGGCGGCGCTTCGCCTTCGAGCAGTTTGCCTTTCTGCCCTTTCATTCCCCACACGAGCCAATGCGTCTGAGGAATGTCACCGCTGGTTGATGCGTCTTCGGCGATAACGACGATTTCCTGCGCGCCTGCAGGCGGTGCATTCCATTCCAGCGGGGGGGCGACCGCGTCTTCTTCCTTCGCGGTAAAGCACGGGTCCATTTCCTCACCCGCTTCAAATGCCGGGCTGGATAGCGCAAAGCCGCCACGCCCGAATGTCTTTGCATCGCCCAATTCGGCAATCGCAAGGCCATTGTGCCGCGCGGATGCGGGCAACTTTTGAGAGAGCCAATCGGGAAACCCGGTCATGATTGAATCGCTTCCATTACCTAATTGCTAGTCCTTCAATGGCTCTGATACGAGCCGCCGCAAGCACATTTGCCCCGGTTTCTGCGGAAAACTTTCAAAATATCGCGGAAAATCAACGGGTCGGCCTGTTTCATATCGTCACAAATTGTGAATTACCCCGTGGGAACTTGCCCAAATGCCCCCGGCGTTGCATGGTCACAGTCATTCTTTGCCGAGCGAAACAGTCCAAAAGCTCGCCCCCCATTTTCGGAGTCGCATCCATGAAGTTTGTTCGCACCACCGCTTTGACAGCCACCCTCGCACTTGTTTTGACAGCGTGCGGGGGCGGCGGCGGATCGCCCCCTGCGCCTATTGTCGGCACGCCTGGCCCCACTCCCACGCCGACCCCGCCGCCATCCACAGGGTGTTCGGTGGCTGAACAGATCGATTTTGCCGACCGGGTGCTCGATGAATGGTATCTGTTCCCCGACCTGCTCGACAATTCGGTGAACCCTGCCAATTTTAGCGATGTGCAGTCTTTTTTAAACGCGCGCGTCGCCCCTGCCCGCGCGCAATCGCGCGATGTCGGTTTTACGTTTGCAACCTCCATTGCCGAAGAAAACGAGCTGATTGCATCAGGTTCCAGCGCAGGATTTGGCATTCGTCTGTCCTATGACACAGTGAACAACCGCGTGTTCGGTGTTGAATCGTTTGAAAACGGCAATGGCTTTCAAGCAGGCTTTGACCGCAGCAGCGAATTGCTGGCGATCGGGACAAGTTCGAGCAATCTGCAAACCGTATCCAGCCTGATGGCATCGGGGGGCCCGCAAGCGGTTGTCGATGCGCTTGGCCCGTCCACCGCGGGCACACAGCGCGTGCTGCGCTTTACCGATGTCAATGGCGCGGTGATTGAAACGACTGTGGCGAAAAGCGATTTCTCGCTCGATCCCATTTCAGACCGTTATGGCGCGCTCATCCTAAACGATGGCGGCAAGCAAGTGGGCTATCTCAATCTGCGCACATTCATCGTCTCGGATGCAGCCAATCAATTGCGCGATGCATTTCAATTGTTCGCCAGCCAGGGCGTGACCGAGTTGATTTTCGATTTCCGTTATAATGGCGGGGGATTGGTGAGCGTTGCTGAAACGCTGGGCGATTTGATGGGCGAAGGGCGTGTGGGCCAAGTCTTCAGCGAAACCGTGCTTAGGCCCTCAAAATCATCGGAAAACTCAACCGAATTGTTCCAGAACGAAACCAATGCGATCCAGCCCACCAAAATCGCCGTGATCGCAACCGGCAGCACGGCATCGGCCAGCGAACTGGTGACCAATGCGATGATCCCGTATCTTGCCAATGACAGCATCGCCCTGATCGGCAGTGACACATCGGGCAAGCCTGTGGGGCAATTTGGATTTGATCTGGATAGCTGCGATCTGCGGGTGCGCGCCGTGACGTTCCAGACGGTCAACGCAGATGGCAATGGCGATTACTTCACAGGGCTTGCAAGCGAAATCCCCAATTCGTGCCGCGCAGATGATGACATATTCACCGCGTTGGGCGATCCCAACGAGGCCTCGATTTCCACCGCGCTTGATTTTCTGGCCGGGCGCAGCTGCACTCCGATCAGCGGCGGGCAAGGCCAGGGCGTCTTGAGCGTAGGCGGGCGCGAACCTTTGCAGCCTGAACAGCCCAGCGTGGCGCAATATGAAATGCCGGGGCTGTTCTAGGATTGATCCGCCAGGCCAGCAATCAATGCTTGCCGTCTGCCAGACCAATCGCGCGGTCAATCACATTGTCTGCAGCAGCAGGCTTTGCGATCAATTCTGCATTAATGTCGCGAATGCGTTCGTTGTGCCGGTCAAGATCGCCGGAATGCAGGATGTATGGGACTTTCAGCTCGCTCAGTTTGCGCGCGACGGTGAAGCATGTCTCACCCCCGCCCAGCGACACATCGAGAACCGCCGCGCTTATGCGCGTGCCGCTGGCGATATGCGCCATGGCCGAATTGCAGTCCATCGCGCTAAGCACTTCGCAATCGCGATCCTGCGCGGCATATTCCAGATCGAGCAGAATTAGCGGCTCATCCTCAAGCAACAGCAGAGTGTGGTGGACGCTCATGGCGTGTCCCTGACGGGCACTTTCACTGTCGCGGTGAGGCCCTTTTCATCCCATTGGCGGGCAATCGATCCGCGGCCACCGGCGAGCAGACGATCAACAATCGCTGTACCAGTGCCGGCAGTGATGGTTTGCGGATCAATCTGAGGGCCGCCTTGTTCGCGCCAGGTGATCGTCAGCATCGGCTCGTCTTTGACGAACCAATCGACGCTGACTTTCCCATTATCACGCAGCCATGCGCCGTGTTTTGTCGCATTGGCAGCCAGTTCGTGCAGGATCAGGCCGACAACCGAAACAACAGTGAACGGCATGCGCACGCTGCTGCCTTTGAATGTCAGCCGGTCATCTTCGCGGCCATATGGCGACAGGACGGCCTGAATAGCCTCGCCAATGTCGATATTGCCGCTTGATGCTTCATCCAGTGTGGTTTCATACGCGCGGCCAAGCGCCTGAATGCGCGAATTGATTTCAGCCGCTTCGTCCTTCACGCCGCGCACCCGGCCCGTCACATTGACGATGCCTGAGATGACCGCGAACATGTTCTTCATCCGGTGCGACAATTCGCGCGCCATATCCTTGGCATGCTGTTCTTCGGCACGCGCCGCGCGGACATCAGAGACATCCCACTGGCTGCCGAAGAAATAGACGAGCTTGCCTTCATCATTGTAAATCGGGCCAAGATGCAGCGCGTTCCAGAACGTGGTGCCGTTCTTGCGGTAGTTGAGCATCTCAACCACAACCACATCCTCATTCGCGATAGCATCACGGATGCGGGCAATGGGTTCAGGATCGGTTTCTGGTCCTTGCAAGAAACGGCAATTTCGTCCCAGAATTTCCTCTTCGGAATATCCGGTTAACCGGCGGAATGCGCGGTTCGCAAATACGATCGGCACATCTTTGGCGTATGGATCGCACAAACATATCGCCATGCGCGTTTGCGCCATGGCCTGTTCGAACAGAACCCCGGAAGAGCCTGAAAATTTGTTGTCTGCGCCGCCAGCCTTAAAGCGATCAGGCGCATCGTCAAACCGCATCGACGCCTGACCGGTCAGGCGCCCGCGATCGCGTTCGTCATCAGTGTTCACGTTACCTGCTTTCCCGGCGATGACGCGGCGTAAATTAGGGGGCCGCACGCGCTCACCAGTTTGTATTTCGTTTCCTATGCAACGAGAAAACGAGAGGCGCGTTCCAAAATTTTTGCGCTGCGCAACGCCCAAAGCGCACGGCCTACCTGCTTTTGAGCTTCTCCGAAAATTGCTGTGAAAGGCGAATCTCGCAGCAAAAGCGGTGGCTTATTCACATCCCTGCAGGCACCGTTTCGAACGCAGGAACATCGCCAATATCCAGCCAGTTTTGTTTGCTTTTGGTGTAGCAATGGAATGCAGGATTAAGCGCTGACGTGTCATCCAAAGTGCCCGCTTTGATGAACATTAAGCCATCGCCGCGATCAAGCCGGGTGAAAACAGGCGATCCGCATTCGGGGCAAAACTGCCGGTAGACATGCGCGCCGCTGTCGCCTGTATCGTTGTAAGTCTTCAATTGGCCTTCGCACACCACCGCTGTTTCAGGCACGCCCACGATCACTGACAAAGCTGACCCAGCCTGTTTCTGGCAATTGATGCAATGGCACGCGACGCACACCACCGGATCAGCGCTGAGCGTGTAGCGCACCTGGCCGCACAGACAGCCCCCTGTTTGATCTGCCATGATATCCCTCCCCAATTATGCGCCGCGATACTGGCCGCTTTGCGCCCTCGTCCGAGTGACCATAGGCGCGCCCATCAGGCCAAGTCCCGTGGCACTTTTGTCAGGGCGCGCCCTATGCCTCCTCTGCGCCCTCTGCCCCCTGCCTGTCAGTGTAGGCGCAGCCCAGCAATGTTTCATCGCCCAGTGCGACGGTTGCGGTGAAGGGATAGGCCGCATCGCTCATCCCATCGCTGCATTCACCCGGAGTGACCGTCAGCACAAGCTTTTCGCCGCGAAATTCGCCCGAAAAGCCCAGCCCATTGTTCCCGGCAAACCGGGCCACATTGAAGACTTCTCCATCAGGGGTTTCGGGGCTGGAATAGACAGCTTCGCCGCCTGTGATTGCGATCGACCAGAACGGTTCGGTGCCAGTCGCGGTGATCTTTTCGTCCGCCGCAATTGCGCAAAAAGGCTGCGCGTCCCGCTCTATCCCATCGCTTGCGCCGCATGCGGCCAGGCCAAGGGTCATTGCTGCCAAAAACAATTCGCGCATCGTGTATCTCCTGCTGGCATCATAGCGGGCACAGATCGCCCACGCAAAAGGCGGGCCCTTTCTTCAAGAGCCCGCCCTTTTTTATGCGTCTGGTTTTTGCGCAGCAATTATTGCGGCATCAAAACCGTATCGATCACATGCACCACGCCGTTTGACGCTTCGACATCAGTCGCAGTGATTGCCGCGGTGTTGCCTGCCGCATCGGTCAGCACAACGCCGCCATCAACGACAGTTGCAGTGAAGGTGCCGCCGCCGACGGTGGTGACGGTGTAGCCTTCTTCGCCAGCCGCTGCGATTTCCGCAGTCAGCGCTTCGGATGCCACATTGCCTTCAACAACATGGTATTTCAGGATCGCGCCAAGCGTTTCCTTGTCGTCTGCAACCAGACCTTCGACCGTGCCTTCCGGCAGTTTGCCGAATGCGTCATTGGTGGGAGCGAATACGGTGAACGGACCCTCGCCGGAAAGCGTATCGACCAGATCAGCGGCCACAACGGCATCGACCAAAGTGGAGAAGCTTTCATCGCCTTGCGCAACTTCAACAATGGTGCCAGCGGCGGTCGCTTCTTCGGTCACGGCGGTTTCATCCGGCGTGGTTTCTTCGGCGGGTTCGGACGCGCAGGCCGCAATGGAAAGCGCCATGGCTGATGCGAGCGTCAGTTTGAAAATGTTCATAAAGTCTATCCTTTTAATAGGGGGATCAAACGAGGGCCGAGCTGCGAATAGGGATCGCAGTGCCCTTCACTACATACGAAGCCACATACGGCGCGGATGTTCCGAAAAAGATAGGGCTCCGTGCGCTTTGCTCTGGAACCGGCGAGGCATTCCGCGGGTTTGAGCCCCATGATCTTTACCCCAACACGCACCGCCGGGCTTGCACGCCTGTCCCAGTTCCTGCCCCATGCAGGCAAAGCCTATGAAAACACCCGCAATTACGATGACCCGGTCGCCGCCGATGGTTTGCGGGCCAATGTCTCGCAATTGTCGCCCTGGCTGCATGCAGGCCTGTTAAGCGAGACAGAAGTGATTGACGCGGTTCTGGGCCAGCACAGCCCAAAAGCGGCGGAGAAATTCATCGCAGAGGTGTTCTGGCGGGTCTATTTCAAAGGGTATCTTCAGCAGCGCCCCACCATCTGGCCAAGTTATTGCGAAGGGCGCGATGCGGCTTTCGCCCGCGTGCAAAGCAATGCGGGGGTGCAGACCGCTTACATTAAGGCGATAGAGGCACGCACCGGCATTGCCGCATTCGATCACTGGGCGCGCGAACTGGTGGAGACAGGATACCTCCACAATCATGCGCGCATGTGGTTTGCGAGCATCTGGATTTTTACCTTAAAACTGGATTGGCAATTGGGCGCGGACTTCTTCCTGCGCCATTTGATCGATGGCGATGCGGCGTCGAACACTCTGTCGTGGCGCTGGGTCGGCGGGCTGCACACCAAAGGCAAAACATACCTTGCCCGGCCCGATAATATCGCGCGTTACACGGCCAATCAGCCGGACGGTCCTCTGAACGCAGATGGACTTTCCGATGAAGCGGAGGCGCTGACCGAAGCCGAAGAACACAGCCGCCAGCCGATCACCTTTCCCGGTACGCCGCAGGTTGATGGCCCGTTCGCTCTGCTGCTGCATGATGAAGCCGCGCATCACGCGCCGCTTGACCTGCCCGGCATTCCGGCCCTTGTCATTGGGGCTGCCCGGCCAGAGGCGCGCTCTCCCGGGGGCATTGGCGATGCCGCGCGCATTTTCGCAAGCGAGGCTGTTGCAGGCGGAATTGCAGAAGCGGGCGAGGCGTTTGGGTGCAAAACCGCGATGTGGGACAGCGATACAGCGCTCGGTGATATTATGCGCGGTGCAGGCATCACCCAGATTGTCACCCCGACCCTGCCGGCGGGCTGGTTGCGCGATGCGCTGCGCGATGATCTTGCCCCGTTTGCCGAAAGCGGCGATCTGCACATTATCACCCAGCCCCTTAACCGCGCGACATGGCCTTTGGCCAAAGCTGGATTTTTCGGTGTAAAGAAGAAATCCGATAGCATTTTGGACGAGCTGGGCATCACGGGAAGCAGCGATCCGTTAACGCCCCGCTTACCGTGACGCTTTAGGATATTGGCAAAACATGCAGCTAACCTGTTAGCCGCAATGCAATATCCCGTTCGCCTTCAATCCATGCTGACATTCGATCAGCGCATCGACACGCTCGACGCGCTTGTGCGTGATTTTGCGCGGGTTGAAGAGATGAAAACGGGCACGATCTTCGCCGTTTCCGAACATAAGCCAGATCTGTTTGCGCAGCTTGAAAATGCCGAAGAGGCGTTGCGGTTAAGCTTTGAATTCTGCCTTGGCCCGCCGCCCAAAGAGACGCTGAAACAAGTGCTGGCATCGCCTGCCACAACGCAGCTTTGTCCCGATATCGCCGCGCGGGTGCAGCGCGCTGCCTGCCACATCCTGCTCGAGGTATGGCACGAAGAGCCGGACGAAGGGGATGTGCCGAGTAAGGAGGGAGACGCGGGTGTGCACGCTGGCCCAGCTCGGGCCGAACCGCAATCAGAGCGCAGCCAGTTTCACCGCAGGCTTGAATTGCTTACCTTGATGAGCCGCATTCCCTTCGATCATGCCCCGCCATCAGCGGTCCATTGGGCACAGTCCAACCGCCTGTTTGCAGGCGAGCATTTTGATGCCGCCGCCGCTCAGCCCATACCCGGCCCGCTGCATATTCACCCGGTCATCTTTGGCCCGAAACGTCAGGCGCTTGACCCTGAGCCTGCAACCCGGGGCGTGCGCAGTTTTGGCGCGGTCCATTGGATCGGCGGCGAGGTTGTCGTTGAACCGGCCGTACAGGACTGGCGCGATAGCTATACAGGCATCCTCGCCTTTGTCGCGGCGAAGGCGGGGTTGAGCGAAGCGGGCGGCGCTCGAGCATGGACCGATGGAGAGGTCTTCGAACCCGAAGGGCAAGCGCAGCGCTACCGCGTTAAATCGCTTGAGGACGATGGCGATAAGGCCGCCGCTTTGTTCGAACTGGTCCCGCTTGATCCTGCCCCTCAGCCGAAGGCCGACAATGGCTCAGCGCCTGGTCCTGCCATCATCACCGCGCCCGCTGACCCCGCCAATCATACTGCGTCCAGAATGCACCAGCGAAGGTCTAAACCGGTGTTCGGGCGCAAGCTCGTTTAGGAAGACGCACATCGCGGCGCGCCCGCCGCAAAGGCCAATCCAAGACCCGCAGCCTAAGCCCACGCCGCGCGCTCTCGCCGCAAGCGTTCTTTGGCCCAGTCCCATTGCTGCCAAGCCCGCCAGGCATAGCTGCGCACCCAATTTCGCCCCGGAAAGGGCCGGGCAGGATCAGGGCTCGCCCCCGCGCGCGCAGTCTTGCATTGAACCGGCACGCCTCAGCAAACTGGATGCTCCACCGCGAATTCCACGAAAGCGCGAGCGAAACTGACATTTCCTCATGCACGCGCACCAAATGCGGAGCAAAAGCCGGGGCATAAAGCGCCTCACTCGGCGCTGGATCGCGGCGTTTTGCCAGCGGAGCCAGGCTATCGTTCCATTCCAGAGTGCGAGCTGCGCTGGCACTTGCCGCATCCTCACACAGCGCGCGTTCAAACTCGACCGGGACAATAACCGATTGTTCTGCATCAGGAAAGCTTGTCACACTGCGCGATCCTGACAGCTGAAAATGGATCGTAAAGGCTGGATCAAACCGCAAGGGGGTGGAGGTATGCGGCGCTGCGATAACCAGCGAAGCGGCAGGTTCGCGCATGGCTCCGGTTACCTTTGCGATCACCGGCTTTAACTCGCCCAAGACATCGCGCATCAGCAGGTCGTATTGCGGATCACGGTCAATGTCGCGCAGCTCAACCGAAGCGGTCCCGCGCTCCATCTGGGCAAGCAGTTCAGCCACACTCAAACCCGCTTTGCCTCCCCGTATCGTCACATGATGCGCCGGCAGGCGCGTCGCCAATTGCGCAATCGCCGCCGAACCCAATAAAGGATGGCCCGATAGATGGTGACCAAACTGACACCATTTGGCGGGATAGGCCGCCGCCATCTCCTCCTGCGCGGCATCGTACACCGCCGGAAACAGCTTCATCGCGGTGTCAGCGGGTGCAGAATGCGCGGCAAAGGAGGCGTGGTCGGAAATTGTCATGACGTGCCCGGTCTACCGCCATTGAGTTAACCGGGCATTCGCGGAAACACAGTTTTACAACCGAGACAATTTCGCCATCCGATTTACCCAATCAAATAAGCGTCAAAATTGCATGACACGCATTGTGTAGTGCAATCTTGTCATTCTGGATCATTTTGCTTAAACCTTTCGCCAGTGTTCGAGTCTGTAACGGCAAAGCGGCACAGCGCCCCTCGCCTAACGCGGATCGTTCGCGCAAGACATGAGGGGAATTGACCATGGCTGATCCAACCCAAACCGCTGCTTCTGGCCGCCGCCGCAAGGACGCAGAAGAAGACACCATGTTCCAGACCGGGTGCCTCGTCGCCCTGATCGCAATCGGTGCCATCGCGGTGGCAGCCTTGGTTTCGGTCTGGGCCAATTCCACCATCCTCGCCGAAGATCCCGAAGCAGCCGTGAGCGCGCCAGCCGCCGCCTCAGCGCCTGAACCCGCACCGGCACCCGAGGCCGCACCCGAGCCGCAAACCGTGCCCGAAGGCGCTGGCATCACCGCAAGCGAACGCGATGGCCGCCCCATGCTGAGCGTTTATTTCGACAGCGGCGCCACCGATGTCACGCCCGATTTCGAAACCGTCTCCACTGGCCTTCGCGGCTACCTTGACGCGAACCCGGATGCGACGCTCGCCATATCGGGCTTTAACGATCCCACCGGCAATGCCGAACTGAACGCTGAATTGTCCAAACAGCGCGCTGAAAACGTGCAGGCGCAGCTGGTTGCGCTTGGCATTGATGAAGCGCGCACTGAACTCGTCAAACCCGATGACACCACCAGCGAAGAGCTATCCAATGCCGAAGCGCGCCGGGTTGAGATCACGATTGTCGAATAGACGAACAGCCATGTAACAGTTTGAGGTGGTGCAAGAAAACGCTTCTGTCACCACCTTGAACGCAGACTTGCGCCTGCCCGATCAGAGCACCTTGTCAGGGCGCGGGTCGTGCTTGTGCTTTTCCTCTTTGCCCAGCACGCGTTCCAGCCGCTGCGCCATCGTATTGGCCGCGCGCCGGGCTGCTGTGTCGACATCGCTTGCATGTTCGGTGACGCCGATTGGTTTGCCGCCGCGCGGGCGCGCCTCGATCATGCAGGTTTTGTCATCTGCGCCGCCTTTGCGCCCGTTCTCATCGGTAACGTGCACTTCTAGCCGAGTGAGCCGATCTTCGAACCGCGCCATTTTGTCGCGCATCATCGCCTCGATCCGCTCTGCCACATTTTCTGTGCCCATTACCGAACTGTCGGAGTTAAACTGAAACTGCATTGTCATAGCAAGGCTCTCCTTTGATGCTTTTTTGTACCATCCAATGTGGGAAGCCATGCGCAAAGGGGCAAGCACAATCGGCCCCATTTCAGGTCCCAACCGCCGTTGTTTTGACCCATTGGCGAAGTTGACAAAGGTGACACCGTGTCACCCACCCTTTTCGCGGGAAAAGCCACGGAAATCCGCGCTTTTTTGAGCAAAAATCAAAGGTGACACTTATCCAACATGAAAACGCCTTTACTTCGCGTTGTCAGGCCGATCTTTCTTAGAGTTATTCCTGTTTTCCAGATATTTAACCGCCTCAATTTCGTCCGCCTCACCATCCATTCGGCTTTCTTCGGCCCATGTTTCTGGGCCGCTTTCCAAACGTTTGACCAATTGCCCAAACTCGGCATCGGTGTAATCGGTATCAAGCGTCCGCATCGCAATATTGGCGGGGCGAAACGCACCGCGCATCGCCAACAAAGCGACCGTCAGCCGTTCATCAAATTTGCGCGATGTATGGACCAGCTCGCCTTTATAGAGATGCGGCACCTCCACCCCATTCATGGCCCGGTCCATCGCCAATTCGGCAAGCGCATCGAACTGGCATCGAAAGGCGGCTGTCCATGCCATATCAAATGGCTCGCCCTTCATCCGGGCGCGCAGCCTGTAGGCTGATTGGCGGCTCATCCCGACACTGCGGGCGGCCTCGGTTACGCTGTGACACGCCGAAAGCGTGCGCAGAAATTCGGCTTGCTTTGCCAATGTCCATCCATCGCGGCGAATAGAGGTAACCGTGCGCGCGGTGTCGGATGCCAGTGAGTTGGATCCCAGTGAATCGGATCCCAGTGAAGAGGAATGGGCGGAGATGCGCGTGGGCGCTGATTTGGAGTTGCTCATCGACGAGCTTAAGCCACAATTTTGCAATGTAGGAAAGATTGGCCGGGCGCGCTAAGGGGGCGTCATGCCTGACTTTGATGGCGCTTTATCGCCTGTAACCATCCTGATCGACGCCGATGCCTGCCCCGTCAAAGACGAGATCTACCGCGTCGCTGACCGGTACAAAGCCGAAGTGCGCGTTGTCAGCAATTCTCCCTTCCGCATCCCCGATAACCCGCGGGTTAAACGGGTGGTGGTCGGTGATGGCTTTGACGCGGCTGATGATTGGATTGCCGATAATGCGGATGCGCGCAGCGTGGTGATTACGGGCGACATCCCGCTAGCGGATCGCTGCCTGAAAGCGGGCGCGCGTGTCCTTAAACACAATGGCGATGCTTTCACCCCCGCGAGCATAGGCGCAGCGCTTGCAACCCGAGCAATCATGGAAGACCTGCGCGCCGGAATGGACGGAATAGGCGGAGGCCCGCCGCCCTTTAGTAAGGCGGATAGATCGCGGTTCTTGCAAAGCTTGGACCGGGTGATGGTGGCTATGGGGCGGGGTTGAGGCTGAGGGGTGGGCGCTTTGTCACCGGAAACATTTAGACGAAGCGATAACAAGTGTCGACGTTGCGGAGCGCGCAACTATAGTCAACGAAACGAAGCGATTTCGATCTTTCAGGTTGTCAGTAATTCAAGTCCAGCTTCCATTTCCTATGCACTGCTGTAATGATCTTGAGTTGTTATTCAATTTTATTGTGGCAGCTCATAAATGACCAACATTGTACTGAAATTCGAAGGTCGGTCGTCCGACAATCACGTCCTCGATTTTTACGATGCGGCACGCGCAATGGTAGGGTTTCAGCGCTCTCTTGCACTTACTACCCACTTAGTGATGAATGGCGAAATAATCACACAAGCCCCATCACTAAAGAATGCAGAAATCCTTGTTTCAACTCCCGAATCCGGTTCTTGGAAAGTTGCTGCTACGATTGTAGGTGCTGCTTGGGTGGTAGGTAACGCGCCAAAAGAGTCTCCGTTGGGGCACCTGCTTTATTCTTCATACGATTACGTAGTCGCCAATACCCTAGGATTTCACGTTGATTATGAGAAGAGTCTGTTGCAGTCGCATCGTGAACTCTTAGAAGAGAAGCAGATCACGGCTGAAAAGCTCGATAGCCTTATTGAAAAGACAGAGTCGAGCATATCAGATATACACCGGCCAATTGTCGGATCAGAAACAGCGAGCCAAGCGAGATTGTTTTGGGTTGATCGCAGCGGCGAAGAACAAATTGGCCCAGACATGACCCAGGTCAGTTTTGATTTTATTTCTCGTACCATTAAACGCGAGGAGATTATCGAGCATGATGGATTGGTGTCGAGTTACAATGTAAATACTTTCAAAGGACGGATTTTTCTACCGATGGAACAACGCCCGATACCCTTCGAGTTAAGTGAAGGCGCACGCTCTAATGCGAACATTGAGCTTATCGCATCCAGCTTGCGCTCCAATGCAACCGATCGCTCCTCATCGCGCGGAATGATAACAGTTCATGGCCAGAGACTTGAATCGTCAACTGGGAGGCTTAAGGCTCTGATTGTTCGAGACATCAAAAAAACTGACATTATTGATTTTTAGCCGCTCTGTTTTTCTCCGAAGTATTGGTAGTTCTCCAAGCGCTTTCGAGCTCTCTCAATCTCATCTGGTTCGAACAATGGATGCCACTTTGGGTTTTCGAATACTAAGGCTTCGACCGTAAGGTCCATACGTCCCCGCTGCCAAAGCGCCGTATATCCCTCTGAAACGGTTCTATCATTGATCAATCTTCGAGCCGTCTCGAGACCACGGTGTTCAATGAGCATGCGGTGAAATATCGAAGCGACGTAGTTTGCCTCTGCTTTAGCTCGGACATAAATGTCCATCATCGCTGCATCGAAATCGGTCTCAAGCGAAAGTCCGTTCACATCACCTCCTCCGGCAAATACAGCCGCTCGCCCTTCCCCTTGTACACCCGGCTCATCTCCTCCATCCCCGCTTCCGCGCCCTCACCCGTCCCAAGAATGCGACAGCAGCTTGATCGTGACCTTCCCTGTCGCAACCAGCGTGCCCTTGCTATCCAGCATCGGTACTTCGGCCAAATACCCAGCGCTGCCTTTGCGTTCCAGGTCTGCCAGTAATCCTGCGATTTGCTCTTCGCTAAGGCGGTATTCGGCGGTCACATCGCGGGCGGCCATGCGGTGAAAGTCGACCGCAATGTCTTTTACGATGGGAAAGTGCTTCTCTGCATCCACAACAGAGATACCCGGATTGGCGGCGGTCGCTTCGGCCAGTACGGTGAAGGCGCCCATATACATCACATCAACGTGATTGGCATTGGGGCCAAGCGGCATAAGCGCCTTGGCATAGCCGCGCTCTAAAGCGAGATATTGCATCTCAGTGCGCTCCACAAAAGGCACGCGGTATTGATGATCTTGTGCTTTTGTGGCGGTCATGGATTACTCCTCCTCAGGCAGATACAGCCGCTCCCCCTTCTCCTTATACACCCGGCTCATCTCCTCCATTCCCGCTTCCGCGCCTTCAACCGGCGCGGTTGCTGCAAGGAAGCTATCCGCGCCTGCATTCTGCTTGGCGGCGAATTCGCGCACTTCCTGACTGATTTTCATCGAGCAGAATTTCGGCCCGCACATGGAGCAGAAATGCGCCGTTTTCGCGCCTTCGGCTGGCAGGGTCTGGTCGTGGAATTCTTCGGCGGTTTCGGGGTCGAGGGAGAGGTTGAACTGGTCTCTCCAACGGAATTCAAAGCGCGCTTTTGACAGCGCATCATCGCGCACTTTGGCGGCCGGGTGGCCTTTCGCCAAGTCAGCTGCGTGGGCGGCGAGTTTGTAGGTTACCACGCCCACTTTTACATCGTCACGGTCAGGCAGGCCGAGGTGCTCTTTGGGGGTGACGTAGCAGAGCATTGCGGTGCCGTACCAACCGATTTGAGCCGCGCCAATGCCGCTGGTGATGTGATCGTAACCGGGCGCGATATCGGTGACGAGGGGCCCGAGCGTGTAGAAAGGTGCTTCGCCGCACGCCTCCAGCTGCTTGTCCATATTTTCTTTGATCTTGTGCATGGGGACATGGCCCGGCCCCTCGATCATGACCTGCACGTCGCGTTCCCAAGCGCGCTTGGTCAGCTCGCCCAGAGTGTAAAGCTCGGCAAATTGCGCTTCGTCATTGGCGTCCGCGATGGAGCCGGGGCGCAGGCCATCGCCGAGTGAATAGGCGATGTCGTATGCGGCGCAAATCTCTGAGATTTCGTCGAAATGCTCGTAGAGGAAGCTTTCCTTGTGATGCGCCAGGCACCATTTTGCCATAATGCTGCCTCCGCGAGAGACAATGCCGGTGACGCGCTTCGCTGCCATCGGCACAAACGGCAGACGCACACCTGCATGGATGGTGAAATAATCGACGCCCTGTTCGGCTTGCTCGATCAGCGTGTCGCGGAAAATGTCCCAGGTGAGGTCTTCGGCAACCCCGCCGACTTTTTCGAGAGCCTGATAAATCGGCACCGTGCCAACCGGCACGGCGGAATTGCGGATGATCCATTCGCGCGTGTCGTGAATGTTGCGGCCCGTGGACAGGTCCATGATCGTATCCGCGCCCCAGCGCGTGGCCCAGACCATCTTGTCAACCTCGGTCGCGACATCGCTGGCGACGGCGGAGTTGCCAATATTGGCGTTGATCTTGACGAGGAAATTGCGCCCGATCGCCATCGGTTCCGTTTCGGGGTGGTTGATGTTGTTGGGGATGATGGCTCTGCCGCGCGCTACTTCTGAGCGGACGAATTCGGGCGTGATGACATCGGGAATTTCCGCGCCCCAGCTTTCGCCATCGCGCACGAAATCAGCCGCCAGTTCGCGGCCCAAGTTCTCACGCTCTGCGACATATTCCATTTCGGGCGTGATGATGCCTTTGCGGGCATAGTGCATCTGGGTGACGTTCTGCCCCGCTTTGGCGCGAAGCGGGCGTTTCACCACATTAGGAAATTGCGGAACCCCGCCAGAACGGTCTGGCCCCAATTGCCCGTTATCTTCAGGCTTTACCTCGCGCCCATCATATTGCTCGACATCGCCGCGCGCTTTGATCCAGTCAGAGCGAAGGCCGGCAAGCCCGGCATTGATATCAATGCTGACATTTTCATCGGTGTAGGGGCCGGATGTGTCATAGACCCGCACTGGCTCTTCGCCCGCTTCCAGATCAATCTCGCGCATGGCGACCTGAATACCGCTGCCCGTGCGCGCGCCGATATGAACCTTGCGGCTGCCACGAATGGGCCCAGTGGTTACGCCAATTTCTACAGGTGAATTGATATCGGCCATTTACGCTCTCCTAAAGACGGAGAGATCGCACAGCCGCTCCTTCAACACGCTCAGGACAGCCCGCTCCCTCCGCCTGTGTTAACAGGTTCAGGTTCAACGGGTCATGGGGCGCTACACCCACCTCTCAGCGCAAAGCAGCGCTCCCCGGGGATGGATTAAAGCTAGGCGCTTTAACCGTGCGCGTCCAGTGTTTGATGCTGTGTTTGATGCCCTGTTCGCAGCGCAGTCCATGGGCACTGTGTTTGGCGGATGTCAGCTTATCGCAGGCGCTGTCAAAGCCATCGCAAAGCCAGCAGCGCAGCACGCCCCTGCCGCCACGCGAACAATAAAGGTAACGGTATCCCTGATTGCAAAATTCATAATCGTAAGCCCCCTGACCTGGCTTTGTCTCGGTAATTCTCGGCCCAGCCGTCTAACGCGGGCTAAGCGATACCAAGGACAATAAAGCCTCGGCAGCCAATCGCCTTGGAAGAATGCGACAAATTGCGTGCCGGAAAAAAGGGGGGGGGGGATTAAACGAGCAAGAATGCGCCAGTCTTGCGGCGGACGGATCAGCCCTCGTCTGTTCGCAGCGTCATCAGGCACACGGCCAGCAGCACGGTCGCCAACACGCCTGATCCGCCTGCAAGCGGCAATTCGCCAAACACATCGCGGCCCGCAGCCATCGATGCGGCATTGGTGACAGCGGCAAACAGGCCAACAACCACGCTAAGCCCGCCAAGCGCTTTGCCGCCCGCGCTCAATTTCGCAAAGCCAAAGGCCATCAGCGCCATGGCCAGCAAAACCTTTGCCGCATTGTAGACCATGAACGAGAATGCCACGATAGCGCCTGCAACAGGCGCAAGCGCTTCCACTTCGCCTGCCGCTTCGAAAAATGGGCCGAACAAAGTCAGCCCGACACCCACCTGCACCACGTTGAGGACGCTGGCAAAGGCGATTGCGGCAAAGCCCAGATGCACGCGGCCGGTTTGCGCCATGGCCGCGCCGGCAAAGGCTGTCATCAGCGTAAAGAGCACGCCTTCTGCGCCCCACAGCAATTGCCGGGGCACATCGACTTCGTTGATGTAAAGCACGGTGTAAACCGCCTGCGTCACTGCCGCGATCAGCAGCAGAATGGCGGTGATGCGCGTGTTGCGCGAAAGTGTGAATTCCATGTGTGTAGCCCCCAAAGATATCGCATTCGCAGCAGGTTCGCACCCAGCGGCAAAAGGTTACAGGTCATTGGACATTATTTCTCGCCTTGCCAAGCTGCGGGAACCGGGCCGCGCCATCTGTTCGCGAAAAACCTGCTCTATAATGGCGCTATCGCTGCTGCCCTCTTGTGCCTAACCCCTGCTAATAAAGGTCTATTGGTATAGATCTATTGCGGGGAATATTTGGGCAAACAGCCCAGTTAAGGGGCATGGTATGACACTAAAACTTTATGCGGCATTGGGCGTTTTGCTTATCAATATGGCGGCGGTCACTTGGCCGCAGGCGGTGCGCGCGGATGATTGCTTGCTTGACCGCGATAATGATGGCGCGGTGGACCTGGGGCCGACCGATAATGATGGCGCGGCCAATTCCAACGATGATGAAACGTCCACCGCATGCGGGATCAATGCGCAGGCAACGGGCGCTTTTTCGAGCGCGTTTGGCAGTTCGGCCAATGCTGAAGGGGACCGTTCCATCGCGGTTGGCAGGCTGGCGGATGCAACAGGCGTAAGCTCCAGCGCGCTGGGCCAACAGGCCGATGCCAGCGGCGCGTTCGCCGTGGCAGTGGGCGGCAATGCAACCGCCAGCCGCGAAGGGGCGATTGCCATTGGCAGAGCATCTTTTGCGACCGCTCATGGCGCAGTGGCTCTGGGCTGGAACACACAGGCCAGCGGTGTCGGCGCGGTTGCGATTGGCGGTGATGGCAATGATGCAGGCGATACAGGCGCGCTGGCGCTGGGAGCCGATTCCACCGCCCTTGGCGCAGACAGTCTGGCCAGCGCAATATTCGCCACCGCTTTGGGCGCGCAGGCACAGGCGACCGGGGTCGAGGCCATCGCGCTGGGCTCGCAATCGCGCGCAGAGGCAACACGCTCCATCGCCATTGGGCACCAAACCCGCGCAAACGCTGACGGCGCTGCGGCTTTTGGTACAGGCGCAAGAGCGATGGGCGAAGACGCCTCTGCCCTTGGCACCGGAACCCAGGCGAGCGGATTGTCAAGCGCGGCGCTGGGCCGCAACGCTTTCGCCACGGCCGCCAGCGCAACGGCAGTTGGCAACACCGCAGGCGCAAGTGCAGGCCGCGCCACCGCCGTGGGACAGGACAGCCGCGCGGCAGGCAATCGCGCAACGGCTGTCGGGTTCGGCGCGCAGGCCGGGGAACGCGCGACATCGGTGGGGGAAAATACGGGCGCAAGCGGTTTTGCCAGCACCGCTATCGGATTTGAGGCTGAAGCTGCGAACACCCGCTCCACCGCCATTGGTGCAGGCGCAGAAACGAGCCGCAATGATCAAGTGGCGCTGGGCGGGGATGGCTCCAGCGTGCGGATTGGCGATATTGCTGCCTCAACAGCTGCACAGCAGGGCCCGGTGGATGTCGTGACGATTGACCAGAACGGCACTCTTGGCCGCCAGCAGGCCGCATCCGCCGCCTCGGTCGCCAATGTGCGACTGTCGATGGATGCTCTCGCGCAAGTATCAGATGCTCAGTTCAGCGCGCTGGAAACCAGCGTTCTTGCAATCGGTGACCAGGTGGCAGGATTGGAATTTCAGCTGGAGGACATGGACCAGCGGCTGTCCGGCGGGATCGCAGCGGCCATGGCATTGGGCGGTCAGATGATTGTGCCTGACAGCGCGGTCAGCGTCAGCCTCAATGCATCCACCTACAGGGGCGAACAGGGCTTTGCCGGGTCCGTATCGGCGCGTCTTGCAGACAGGGTCTATATCTCCGCTGGCCTTGCAGGCTCCAGCGCGCCTGACAGCACAGGCGGGCGCGTGGGGGTCGCGTTTGGGTTCTAAGAATTGTTGAGCGCTAACCCATATCTCCGAACAGAACAGTAAGCATCTAAATTGCTTCTGTTTTCTGTTGCTATCGGGCAAGTTTCGCCCAATACTGATCGCATCAGGGGAGCGGGGTTATAATTACTTTGGCACAGCGCTGATCAGGATCGCGCTTGGCTCTGTTCCTCTTGGAAAACTGCAAGGTTTAAGGGGAATTGCCATGAAGACGAAGCTGCTTGTCACCACCGCCATGATCGCCGGAAGCTTGGGCCTCGCGCTCACACCGCACAGCGCACAGGCCGAAGATTGCCTGCTCGACCGCGACGATGACGGAGTTGTCGATGAAGGATCAGACAATGATGGCGGGGCGGATTCGGCCAATGTCAACACCTCGCTCGCCTGCGGGGTCGGATCAAGCACAACCGGCACGCGCGCGGTTGCATTGGGATCGGACAGCACAGCGGCGATCAACGCGGTTGCGCTTGGTTTTGGAGCGATTGCAGACGCCGATGCGCTGGCACTAGGGCGCAGTTCGGTCGCAGCGAGAGATGGCATTGCTCTTGGTTCGTTTGCGCAAGCCAATGGCCAAGGATCCATTGTGATTGGCAGTCCTACGAGGGGACCGGGCGCGGTTCCTGTGCAGGCTTTTGGTGTGGACTCCATCGTGATTGGCACCGGATCGCGGGTCTTCAGCAACAATTCAATCGCCATTGGCAGCGACGGAAACGGTGACGAGCTGGGTGCATTTGTCGCGACAGATGGCAGCATCGCGATTGGCGTGGACGCTGAAAACAACGGGTCTAATTCTGTCGTCATCGGAGCGCGGTCCAACACCAGCCGAGACAACGTTTTTGCAGTGGGATCTGACGGTGAAGAGCGCATCATAGCCAATGTCAATGATGGCGTTTTCGATACTGATGCTGTGAATGTGCGGCAACTCAATGCGGCACTTGGCACAATGAGCGGATTTGGAGGCGCAGTCATCAATTTTAGCGAAGGATCAGAGCCGACCGCAACCGGGTTCGGCTCTATCGCTATCGGAGAGCTTTCCTTTGCCGATGGGTCAGAAGCCACGACCATCGGCGCGATGTCCGGTGCGAATGGCGACATGACTACAGCTGTTGGCGCGATCACCAATGCAACAGGCTTTGGCGCAGCCGCTTTTGGCGGAGCAAATGCCAATGGCGAAAACAGCCTCGCGCTGGGTTCCGGCGCAAATGCCAGCCGCGCAACTTCAACCGCCGTGGGCGCGCAGGCCGTGGCATCGGCCCCGCGCGCGGTCGCCATCGGGTTCGGATCAGAAGCGACCGAGGCCAACACCGTCTCTGTCGGCGCATCGGGCGATTTCCGCCGGATCACCAATGTCGCAGAAGGCGTGAATGCCAATGACGCAGTGACGCTTTCCCAGCTTGAAGCAGCCGTGGGCGGCGGCGGCGCAAGCGGGGGTTTCCTGGACGTCAATTCAGACGGTGTCAGCCCTCAAGCTTTGGGTGATGAGGCCATTGCCATTGGCCCCGAAGCACGCGCGGAAGGGCAATTTTCGGTCGCTATCGGCGCAGACAGCGACGATTCCGGCAATGCAGGCACAATCGCGGACGGTTTTGGCGCTTTGGCGCTTGGATCAGAGGCTCAGGTTATCCGTGCGGACAATTCGGTCGCGCTTGGATACGGATCACTCGCGGATCAGGACAATGTCGTCTCAATCGGGATTGCGGGCTCTGAACGCCGCATCATCCACGTCGCCGAAGGGTTCGAAGACACCGATGCCGTCAATGTCGCGCAGCTTAACACCGCGCTTGAAACAGTCGCTGGCGCATCACGATTTCTCGCTGCCACAGGGACACAGGGACCGGCAGGCTTTGTGGGCGAGGATTCCATTGCGCTGGGATCAGGAGCGGATGCCGATGCGCAATTGAGCATCGCAATCGGCACGCGCGCATCTGTGGGCCGCAATGATAGCGCGGTGGCAATCGGGGCGTTCGCAAATACCTTTGGCGAGCGCGCTGTCGCAATCGGCAACGAATCCGCTGCAGCGCAGGATTCGGTCTCCATTGGACAATCGGCTTTCACCAATGTCGCACGCGCCACCGCGATTGGTCAGGCGGCGTTTGTGAGCGCAGAGGGCGCAGTTGCAATCGGCCAGGATTCCGCCGCGCTGGAAGAGAACACCGTATCATTCGGGCGCCAGGGATCAGAGCGGCGGCTGGTCAATGTCGCCGATGGCACTGCGGTGACGGATGCGGTTAATCTGGGACAACTCAACAGCGCTATTGCCAATGTATCATCTGGCGGCAGCGCCTTTTTGGCAATCCAGCCAGGAACAAGCTCAACACCGGCTTCCGCCACGGGCACACAGTCTGTGGCATTGGGTGTCAATGCGAATGCCAGTGATGCAGACGCTCTGGCGATTGGTGCGAACACATCGGCAGCAGGTAATGGCGCCGCCGCCTTTGGTGCAGGAGCCAATGCTGGCGCAGCGCAATCGCTCGCGCTTGGCAGCGGGGCAGCGGGCACGGGCGAAAACGCATCAGCTGTCGGCACGGGCACGCAGGCTTCTGGCACATCCAGCGCCGCATTGGGCCGCAATGCCTTTGCCACCGCCGCCAGCGCAACTGCTGTGGGTAACACGGCAGGCGCAACCGCTGGCCGGGCGACGGCTGTGGGGCAGGACAGCCGCGCCACAGGCAGCCGCGCCACCGCGGTTGGATTTGGCACCAATGCCAGAAACCGCGCAACAGCCGTTGGCGAAGGGGCCGATGCGCGCGGAGGGTTCAGCACGGCGGTCGGCTTTGAAGCCGAAGCGTTCAATGCCCGCTCCACCGCGATTGGCGCAGGCGCAGCGACAACGGCTGATGATCAGGTCGCTTTGGGCGGTAGCGGTTCATCGGTGCGGATCGGCGATATCGCCGCCTCCACCGATGCACAGCAAGGCCCCGTCGATGTTGTCACCATTGATGAAAACGGCGTTCTTGGCCGCCAGCAGGCCGCAACCGCAGCTTCTGTTGCCAATGTGCGCGTATCGATGAACGCCCTTGCCCAAGTGAATGAAGCGCAATTTGGCGCTTTGGAAGCGCGCGTTGGCGGGCTGGAAACCCGAATTGATGGCGCATTTGATCTGGCGCAAACGGTGGATGATGATGCAAAACGCGGGATTGCCGCCATTGCAGCGCAAGCCGCGCCGCATTTCCCCAGCGAAGCGGGCAAGACCAGCTATGCCAGCAATGTTGCGACTTATCGCGGCGAGGTTGGCGTATCGCTCGGCCTGATGCACCGATTGCAGGGCGATGTCGCGATCACAGCTGGCGTAACCTATGCGGGCGGCAATTCCACCGCCGTGCGCGCCGGGGTAGCGGGCGAGTTTTAAGCCTGGGTGCAGAACTCTCAGGGATAAACGTTAGTCTTTCGAGGTGGTTACGGGTTTGGCCGGGGCATATCTACCTAAGCCGCCTCGAAAGCTTCATGGATGATTTCGTGCAATTGCGGATCGCGAACAGCAATCAAGCAATGCGAGGTATCCATGAAATTTCCCATAGCAATCAAATGCTCGGCTTATGCAATCGCTGCCAGCCTCGTTTTCGCTCCTGGCGAGGAAGTGAAAGCGCAAGCCTGCTTGCTTGATATCAATGCAGATGGCGTCATCACGGTGCTTGGCGATGGCACCGATGGCGCGTCGGTGGTCGGCGCGGCCACCTCAGTGCTTGCATGCGGATCTGGCGCTATCGTTGATGGCGATGATGCGGTCGCCATTGGCTCCGATGCAGAAGCAAGCGGGGACGACACAACGGCAACCGGATCAAACGCAAAGGCAACAGGGCAAGACGCGGCCGCTTTTGGATCTTCTAGCGAAGCTGACGGTATTGGCGCACTCGCCGTGGGAACTGGCGCGGATGCGTTGGCCAATGGAGCAACCGCAATCGGCAATCTTGCAAATGCCGACGGGGTCAATGCCATCGCCGCAGGCAAATCCGCTGAAGCCACCGCTGCGGGCGCTGCAGCCATCGGCAACCTTGCCAGCGCGACAGGCATTGACGCCAGCGCTTTCGGCAAAGAAGCCTCCGCAGCCGCAGACGGCGCCACAGCAATCGGCAATCTCGCAAGCGCCGATGGGCTAAACGCCATCGCCGCAGGCAAATCGGCTGAAGCCACCGCTGCAGGCGCTGCAGCCATCGGCAATGTTGCAAGCGCGACAGGCATTGACGCCAGCGCATTCGGTAAAGAAGCCTCCGCAGCCGCAGACGGCGCGACCGCAATCGGCAATCTGGCAAGCGCCGACGGGGTGAACGCCATTGCCGCAGGCAAATCGGCTGAAGCCAACGCTGCAGGCGCTGCAGCCATCGGCAATCTCGCCAGCGCGACAGGCATTGACGCCAGCGCTGTCGGCAAAGAAGCCTCCGCAGCCGCAGACGGAGCCACCGCCCTTGGTAACCTCGCCAATGCCGACGGAATTGACGCCATCGCCGCAGGCAAGGCGGCTGAAGCAAGCGGCGCGGCCTCCACAGCCATCGGCAATCTCGCCAATGCACAAGGCGCCGATTCCACCTCTGTCGGCGCCGGGTCACAAGCCACGGAAGCCGGCGCTGCGGCCTATGGCAGTCAGGCAGAAGCAAGCGGTGTTGATGCCAGCGCTTTGGGCAAAGAAGCCCGCGCGACAGCAGAGGGTGCAACCGCACTTGGCAGTCTCGCACAGGCCGCTGGCATCAGCTCTTTCGCAGCTGGCAACGATGCGCAAGCGCTCGCTGATGCAGCCACCGCTATTGGTGTCGATGCATTGGCAAGCGGCTTGAGCGCAGCCTCATTTGGTGACGCGGCAAGCGCATCTGGCGCGGCCGCCTTGGCCTTGGGCAAAGACAGCGCGGCATCAGGATCAAGCGCAATTGCCATCGGCGACGAAGCCGCCGCCGACGCTGAACGCGCCATCGCATTGGGTTCAACCAGCGCTGCCTCAGGCGAACGCGCCATCGCGATTGGCACCGCATCCCAAGCCACAGGTGTACGCGGCACTGCGATTGGACCGGACAGTTCTGCGATGGGCGATTTCTCAACCGCGCTTGGTACGCAGGCAGCAGCAGATTTCGGCTCTGCCATCGCCATAGGACGATCAGCAGGTGCCAATTCTGCCGAAGCGATTGCTATCGGATATGAGGCGCAGACCAGCGGCATTACGGGCGCAGCGATTGGCAGAGGCGCGTCCAGCCAAGGCGCCTCATCCCTTGCCTTTGGCACATTCGCATCGGCAGCGCAGGATGAAGCGCTGGCCATAGGGGCCGGTGCCAGTGCAGCGTCACAAAGAGCGATTGCGCTGGGAGCTGCCAGCAATGCAGCAGGCATATCGTCGATCGCGATTGGAGGCGACGGCGGGGATGCTGACGGCTTGGGCGCGCAAGCCCTGGCAGATGGCGCAGCCGCATTCGGAGTGGATGCGTTTGCCAGCATGACCAATTCACTTGCAATGGGCGCAAGAGCGCAAGGCACGGGCGAGAACGCCTCAGCCGTTGGCGCAGGTTCACGGGCAACGGGCTTTTCCAGCGCAGCAATGGGCCGCAATGCCTTTGCCACCGCTGCCAGCGCAACGGCGGTCGGCAATACCGCAGGCGCAACCGCTGGCCGGGCGACGGCTGTGGGACAGCTCAGCCGCGCAACCGGATCACGCGCAACCGCGGTGGGGTTCGGCGCGAATGCTGGAGAACGCGCGACGGCTTTGGGAGAGAACACCGAGGCCAGCGGCAGTTTCAGCACGGCAATTGGCGTTGATGCGGTCGCTTCGCACAGACAAGCAACAGCCATCGGCCAAGGTGCGGCGACCACTGCGGACAAGCAAGTGACACTGGGCGGCACCGGATCATCGGTGCGGCTGGGCGATATCACCGCGTCCACCGCCGCGCAGGAAGGCCCCGTCGATGTCGTGACGATAGATGCAAACGGCACTTTGGGTCGCCAGCAGGCCGCCACCGCAGCCTCTGTCGCCAATGTGCGCGTGTCGATGAATGCTCTGGCAATGGTTTCCGATGCGCAATTTGGCGCGCTTGAGGCGAGAGTGAATGGGCTGGAAACGCGGATTGATGGCGCGTTTGATCTGGCGCAAACGGTCGATGATGATGCCAAGCGCGGAATTGCCGCCATCGCCGCCCAAGCCGCGCCGCATTTCCCCAGCGAAGCGGGCAAGACCAGCTATGCCAGCAATATCGCGGCCTATCGCGGCGAAGTGGGCGTATCGCTTGGCCTGATGCACCGGCTGCAAGGCGATGTCGCGATCACAGCCGGGGTCACTTATGCAGGCGGCAATTCCACCGCCGTGCGCGCCGGGGTGGCGGGCGAGTTTTAAGCCGCCCCAACAAACCCTTGCGATATCATTCGATGACGCGGCCACGCACCATGGTGAACTCGACATTCTCCAGCGTGGTCACGTCGTCCAAGGGATTGCCGGAAAGAGCGATCAAATCGGCGGAAAAACCCGGCGCAATCCGGCCAATCTCGCTTTCCATGCCGAGGATTTCAGCCGCCCCTGTCGTGGCAGAAGCAATGGCTTCGCGGTTCGACATCCCGCCTTTTACCAGCAGCGCAAATTCGCCCGCATTCTCCCCATGCGCAAACACGCCTGCATCGGTGCCAAAGGCGATGTTCACCCCGTATTCGCGAGCGCGCGGGACAATCGTATCGGCGATCTCGCTGACGGCGCGAATTTTCTCCTCAACCACGGGCGTATAAAACCCCGTGCCCAGCTTTTCCTTGATGCCTGCAAATGCCATCAAGGTTGGGATTAAGGTTGTGCCGCTCGCCTTCATCGCTTTGGCGGCGGCCTCGTCCATATAGGTGCCGTGTTCGATGGTGTGCACGCCCGCTTTGGCCGCCGCCTCAATCCCGCGCGCCCCATGCGCGTGAGCGGCGACTTTCAGGCCCAGCAATTCTGCCGTTTCAACAATCGCGCGCATTTCTTCGGCGGTAAAATGCTCTTCGAGCCCGCGCCCCTGCTGGCTCAACACGCCGCCTGTGGCAGTGATTTTGATCAGGTCTGCGCCGTATTTCGACGCAGTGCGCACTTTTTCAGAACATTCGACCGCGCCTGTGCATGTAAAGCCCGATGTCAGCACATCATCGACATGTTTGTGAAAGCCGTTCACATCGCCGTGCCCGCCTACAATGCTGATCGTGCGCGCCGATGTCACAATGCGCGGACCGGGCACCAGCCCCTGAGCCGTGGCTGTGCGCAGGCTTTGTGTGACCTGATCGGTGCGCGAGCCCAGATCCCGGACCGTGGTAAAACCTGCAAGCGCGGTTAGGCGCGCATTCTTGGCCGCGATCAAAGTGTAATATTCCGGCGGCGTGGTCGCCGCGCGCCAAAATTCGCCCGATGGATCGCCGGACAAATGCGTGTGCAGATCGATAAGGCCGGGCAAAACGGTCTTGTCCGACAGATCGATCATGCGCGAGACTTCTTCCTCAAGCGCGTCTTGAGTGGCCACATCCACCCTCAACACATTGGTGATGACGCCGTCCTTGATGACAATCGTCGCAGGCCCCGTGGGGTCGCTGCTGGCATCAACAATAACATTGCCCGCGCGCACCAGGATCGTCTCCGCTGAAACAGGCGCGCTGACCAACGCGGCAAGGCTGATGCATCCGGCGGCCAGTTTATGAAGCAAACCCATTGTTCTTCTCTCCCGTTATTTCAGCCGCTTGATGCGCGCGTGCGAAAACGATGGCAAGGCTTTGGCTTGCCGATAAGACGATTTTCGCACATACACATCGCACGGAGCCTCGCCAAAATAGGCGTTTTAACAAAGCGATAGGACAATCTCATGCGGAGTTTATTTAGCGCATTTCTGGCATGTATGCTGGCCTTTGTGCCGCAGATACTGGTTGCGCAAAATGCCGATGAACAAGACGGATTTTCGCAGCTCGCCTTCGCCGTGGCTTCAGATGATATCGCAAAATCGCGATTTGAACATGACATGGAGATCGGCTTTGTCGCGGTGCTTAGACAGGATGCTGACGTCATGCAGCTGGAACGCGACTGCCCTGGTTTTGTTGACGGGTATACCGCTGCTGTCAGACCGATAATGTACCGCTTTCACATGTCCGACAATGATTGGTATCGCAGCAAATTGGAGGGATTTTTCAAACAGAATGTGTCGGAGGAAGAGGCGGCAGGGGCAGCCCGGTTTTTTGGCTCTGATTTGGGGCAACGCTTTCTTGCCACAGCCATCGCCAGCCAAAGCGCAGACAACACAATTGCCGAAGTCCTTGATGCAGACGACGACAATCTGACGATTTCAGCGGAAGCCTACAATGCTGACAAGCAGGAAGGCGTGAAGCGCTTTCTCAAGGCGTTTAATGCGGATGAAACCCGCAGGTTGGACACGATATTTGCAAACGCCAGCTGGTTCCCCGCATTCAGAACTTTGCAACCCAAGATAAACGCGCTCGGCCTTGAACTGATCAACCGGGACTACACAGACGAACAAAATGCCGAATTTGATGCCGCTTCAGAAGCATTCATTTCAGCGCATCTTGATGCGTGCGAAGCGGGGGAATGACCTAAAACGTATACGCAACGCCCACACCGACGATGAACTGATCGGCATCCCCGCGAATATTTGTGAACGGCGTGTCTGCACCATCGCCCAAAAGGCGCGAATACCCGCCAATCGCATAGATGCTGAAACCGCCGTTCAGCGCGTTGCCATCCAGATCGCGAGTGAAGATTGCCGCGGCGCTGGCAGAGTTTAGCCCGCCATCCGCGCCAAACACCGGAAGGCCGCTCAGCGCGCTGTCAGCCGGGCTGATATTGTAATAATATTCGGCGAAATCATCATCCACAAACTGCAGGCCCAGGCTCACATTCAGCAGCGCGCTGCGCGATACAGGCGTTAGATATCCAACGCTTGGCTCAACCAGCATTCCGCCATGCGCGCCGGCCACATCCCAGCGGATCTGAGTGTTGAACGAAACGGAATCGCGTTTGTGCAGCACGCCGGGTATGCTGACCCCGCCGGTGAGGCCAACTTCGACCGCCAGATCCAGATCCTCAAGCTGTTCGACCACATCATCGCGGACCTGCGCGGCCCGGTCATTGCGGATCCGAAATGCGGGGCCGAAATTAAACTCAACATCGCGCCCCGACCCGATGGCCGGGCCGGGTGACAGCAGATCAAGCGCAAGACCCGGGCCGTTGGGGCGCAGGCCAACCCCGCCCACACGGCCAACGATCAAAGGCAGCGGAAAGACATTGTAATCATCAGAGCCGGAATAGCTGGGCACCAGCCCTACACCGATGCCGATGGTAACCCAGTTGTCATCGAACACAGGCTTGATCCGGGGCGGCTGCCGGGTCTGGGGCGAAACATTCGCTCTTGGGTCCGTTTCCTGGTGCCCGGACACCTCCGCCTCCAATTCAGCGGTCTCCTTAGTCAGCGCCTCCTCAGCTAGTGCCTCCTTAGCTAGGGCAGGCGCATTCAGCGCGAATGCGGCGAGGAAAGCGGCGCTAATGCGCGAAAGGCGCAATTTTTCGGATGGCAGAATGGACAAGAGCACGGCGGGGAGAGACCTTTTTGCAAGAAACATAAGCGACAACAAACAGATGCAAGCACGCCGCTCGCCGCATCCGTTCCAATGAGCGGGCGCGTGCGAAGTTCCAATTGGGCAACACGTATTCGCGGCATAAGCGCGCCGCCCCCGCCGACATTGCCGGACGCGGCCCATGCGCCTAGGGCGTTGAAACAGATGAACGACTCAGTTTCAGATGCGGGCGCACAGACGGGCAAGGACGTCGCAATTGTTGGCGGCGGGCTTGCTGGCGGGCTGCTGGCGCTTGCATTGCACCAGCGCGCGCCTGATGTCAGGTTTGTGCTGCTGGATGCAGGCGAAACGCTGGGCGGCAATCACCGCTGGAGCTGGTTTACGAGCGATCTCGATAGGGCCGCGACCGATCTTTTATCCGCCTTCCCCCAAAATGCGTGGGATGATGGATATGAGATACACTTCCCCCGCTATGGCCGCGAATTGCCCACCGGATACCGCTCCATGGCGAGCGAGGATTTTCACAAAGTCATGATGGCGACCCTGCCGGAAGGTTCGGTGCGCCTTGGCACCCGGGCGCGCGGGTTGGACGCTGATGGTGTAACCTTGGATGATGGCTCCAAAATCGCAGCGAAACGCGTCATTGATTGCCGCACCTTCACGCCAAGCGAAAACCTTGCAGGCGGATGGCAGGTCTTCCTTGGCCAGCATATCCGCACCGATGAACCCCACCGCCTCACCCGCCCTGTCATCATGGATGCCACCGTCGATCAGGTCGCACCTTACGGCAATGGGGCGGCCTACAGGTTCGTTTATGTCCTGCCTTTGGCGAAGGATGAAGTGTTTATCGAAGACACCTATTACGCCGATGACCCCAAGATGGACCGCGATCAGCTTTGGTCGCGCACACAAAGCTATGCCCGTGCAAAAGGGCTGCATGGCGAGGTTATCGGGCACGAAGCCGGAATTCTGCCTGTTGTATCCGGCGGCAATTTCGATGCGGTGCTGGATGAATTGCGCATTCCCGGCGTTGCCATTGCCGGATCGCGCGGCGGGTTTTCGCACCCGCTCACCAGTTACACCTTGCCATTTGCAGCCGACAATGCGCTCGCCATAGCCGGCCTGCTGGCCCGCGCGCCGCAGACGAGCGGCGCTGATCTGGCGCAGTTTTGCGAAGGCCGCGCCCGCGCGCATTGGCAGGAAATGGCGTTTTACCGGATGCTGGTGCGCATGCTGTTCGAAGCGGCAGACCCCGCCCAGCGCGTGGTGGTGCTGCAACGCTTTTACGGCCTGTCAGGCCCTCTGGTGGAACGCTTTTATGCCGGCGACAGCTCGTTAAGAGACAAGCTGCGCATCCTCTCAGGTAAGCCGCCCGTAACTATACCCCGAGCGATGAAAGCCTTTTTCTCGCGCGGAATTCCACTCAGCACGGAGAAACCTGCATGAACGCAGATGCCAAACTCAACCTTGCCCCAGCGCAACCAGGCGGCAAAGGGATCAATCCTGATATGGCGAAGAAATATGCAGGCAAATCGGCATGCGTAATCGGCGCCGGTTTTGGCGGGATGGCGCTGGCGATCCGGCTGCAATCACACGGCATCGCGACAACCGTCGTCGAAGCGCGCGACAAGCCGGGCGGGCGCGCATATTTCTGGGAAAAAGACGGCTTCACCTTCGATGCAGGCCCCACGGTGGTCACCGATCCGCCTTGCCTTGAAGAGCTGTGGGAATTGACCGGCCACGACATCGCCGAAGATGTTGAGCTGATGAAGGTTATGCCGTTCTACCGCCTCAACTGGCCCGATGGCACCAATTTCAATTATTCCAACGACGAAGACGAATTGAACGCCGAAATTGCCAAGCTCAATCCCGATGATGTGGTGGGTTACCAGCGCTTCCTCGAATATTCGGCGCGCGTTTATGAGGAAGGCTATCTGAAACTTGGCACAAAGCCGTTCCTCGATTTCAAAACCATGTTGAAAGCTGCCCCTGCTCTGGTGAAAGAGCAAGCCTGGCGCAGCGTTTATTCGATGGTCTCCAGCTATATCAAGCATCCCAAACTGCGCGAGGCGTTCAGTTTCCATTCGCTGCTGGTGGGCGGCAATCCGATGAAAACCTCGAGCATTTACGCGCTCATTCACAAGCTGGAAAAAGACGGCGGCGTGTGGTGGGCGCGCGGCGGGACCAACCGCTTGATCGCGGGCATGGTGCGTCATTTCGAACGGCTCGGCGGGACAATGCGCGTGGGCGATCCGGTGGTGCAGGTCCACACATTGGGCACCCGCGCGGATGAGGTTGAGACGAAATCAGGCTGGAAACAGCGCTTTGATGCGGTCGCGTCCAATGGCGATATCATGCATTCTTACAAGGACTTGCTATCAGATTCCCAGCGCGGCCAGAAAATGGCGAAGAGCTTGAATAAGAAAAGCTTTTCACCCTCATTGTTCGTCGTCCACTTCGGGCTTGAGGGAACATGGCCCGGCATTGCGCATCACATGATCCTGTTTGCAGAGCGGTATAAGGGTCTGCTTGACGACATCTTCTCAAACGGCGTTCTGCCTGAAGATTTCGCGATCTACCTCCACCACCCCACTGTGACCGATCCCAGCATGGCACCCAAGGGCAAAAGCACATTCTACGCGCTTGTTCCGGTTGCCCATATGGGCAAGATGCCGGTGGATTGGGATGAGGTTGGACCCAAGCTTGAGAAAATGGTCCTCGATGAAATCGGCCGCCGCCTGATCCCGGACATTCATGACCGGATCGTGACCAAGTTCTCTTACGCGCCCAAGGATTTCCAGCAGGATTTGTCAGCCCATATGGGCAGCGCGTTCAGCCTTGAACCGCTCTTGTGGCAAAGCGCATACCTGCGCGGTCACAACCGCGACGATGTCATCGAAAACTTCTACCTCGTCGGCGCTGGCACGCATCCGGGTGCAGGCATTCCGGGCGTTGTGGGTTCGGGCAAGGCCACGGCTGGCATTATGCTGGAAGATTTGAAGAAAAGGGCGACGGTGTGAGCCTCATCGCCCTATTATTGGTTGCCGCCGCACCGGACTTGAGCACTTCCACATTGGTGGCACCAAACCATCAGCACGATTGGGCCGTTCTCGAAAAGGATGAGGGGTCATGGTTTCACTGGGATCGAAATTCACGCAAGACTATAAAATTCGAAGGGCGTGAATTCCCGACTGTTTTGACCCGATTTCAAATCGTGCCTCGAACTTATCCGAGTGGGCGAATGGACGCAGTGATCGCAATTGACTGTAAGCGAAACATGATTGCTACGGTCGAGGCATCTCACCAGATATCGAAAGAAGCCTACGCGCCCGGCGAACACCGCTGGACCGTCGAACAACTGGAGTTTGGAGAGTTTGCGAAGTGGGACTTGAGAAGAGTTGAGACACAGCAGATGATGCGCGCTGTATGCGGTCAGGACTGGAAACAGTGATTAGGCGATCGGGTGTGATTTGTGATGAAAGGTTGGCCGAATTGAACAACGCGCCCCTCCACCAAGCTTCGCTTGGTCCCCCTCCCCATGCTGGGGAGGATTCATGAAACGTCTCGCTGTTTACTGCGGCTCTGCCACGCCTGAAGACGCGCGCTATATAGCGCTTGCCAGCGAAGTTGGCGCTACACTTGCGCAGCGCGGCATTGGCGTTGTCTATGGCGGTGGGCGTCTCGGTCTGATGGGCGCTGTCGCCAATGGCGCTGCCGCAGCAGGTGGCGAGGTTATCGGGGTCATCCCCGAAGCGCTCGTCAATTCCGAAGTTGCCAATCACAATTGCGATGAGCTTATCACCGTTTCCGGCATGCATGAGAGGAAGCAGCGCTTCACCGATCTTTCGGATGGTTTCGTCACTCTGCCCGGCGGCGTGGGCACCATGGATGAATTGTGGGAAGCGATGAGCTGGGCGCAGCTTGGCTATCATTCGGACCCTGTGGGATTGCTCAACGCCTTTGGTTTTTACGACGAATTGATAGCGTTCAACGCGAAAATGGCCGAGGTCGGCTTTGTTCGCCCTGCGCATCAGGGCATTCTTGTGGCGGCGGATACAATTGCGGATCTGCTGGATAAGATGGCGGCGTATCAGCCGCACACGCCCATCTTTCAGATGAAGGCGGATGATTTGTGATGCCTCCCAATCGCGAATCCCCGCAAATAGCTCAATGACCTCCCCCGAAACCCGCGCCGCTCTCGTCGAACACTCGCGCCTTGCGATCAAACAAGGCTCGCAAAGTTTCTCCGCCGCCTCGCAATTGTTCGACAGCGAAACGCGCGAACGGGCATGGCTGCTTTATGCCTGGTGCCGCAGGTGCGATGACATTGCCGACAATCAGGTGATGGGCGGCGAGCTTGGCGATCAATCCGATCTCGACAGCCGCTTGGCACTCATCCGCAAACTGACGGCCAAAGCGTTTGAAGGCAAACCCACAGGCGATCCGGCTTTCGATGCTTTCGGCATTGTCGCGCGCGAAGTGGGCCTCACCCCGCAAATGGCAGAAGATGTCATCGCAGGGTTTGCTCTTGATGCAGAAGATTGGCGCCCGCGCACCGAAGCCGACATGATGCGCTATTGCTACCACGTGGCGGGCGCGGTTGGTGTGATGATGGCGGTGGTGATGGGCGTGGACCCCGCTGATAGCGACACGCTGGACCGCGCGAATGATTTGGGGCTGGCCTTTCAGCTGTCAAACATCGCGCGTGATATCGTCGAAGATGATGCAGCGGGGCGCTGTTATCTGCCGGTCGAATGGCTGGTCGAACAGGATATCGAGCCGGGCCAGCACACCAAACCGCATCACCGCGAAGAGCTGGCCGAAATGACCGCGCGTCTGGTCGCTCTGGTTGAAAAACACGAAGCCGCCGCGCGGGTGGGAGCCGAACGTCTGCCTTTTCGCAGCCGCTGGGCCGTGTTGTCAGCCGCGCGCATTTATGGCGCGATTGGCCGCAAGGTCCGCGCGCGCGGGACCGAGGCGTGGAATTCTCGCACCTATGTGCCGCGCGCAGAGAAAGCTTTGTACGGCGTGCGCGCATTCTTTTCGGCAGTGATCAACCGCGAAAAACACCCCGATGGCCCGATCACCTGGGGCATCGCGGATTTTCGGCCTGCCTAGCCACCACCCTAACCGTCACCCCGGCGAAGGCCGGGATCCAGATAACGGAAGTCTTGATCGCCGACGCCAACTGGATTCCGACCTTCGCCGGGGTGACAGAAATCGAGACTGGATTGCTTCGCCTTCGGCTCGCAATGACGAACACTTTCGGTTAGCTAGTGTCCATGATTAAACACGCCCTAGCCGCGACAGCGCTCGCGCTCATCGCCGCACCCCTCGCCGCTGAAGAAACCGCCGAGGCGCCAGTCACCGCCGCCGTGGACGCCTTTTTCGAGGCCCTTCGCAGTCCCGACAAAACCGCCCTTGCCGACACCATGGCGCAAGAAAGCGTCATCTTCGTCCATGATCGCCGCGATCCCGACGATCCCAAAATCCGCATTGTGGCTGCTGGTGAGCACCTTAAAGGCTGGGAGCAAACGCCTCCGGGCACGGACGAATATATGAGCTACACTCAGGTGCAGATCGACGGCACCATGGCGCATGTGTGGGGGCCGTATGTGTTCCTCGTGAACCACACACCCACCCATTGCGGGATCAATTCGATGAGCCTTGCCAAGTTTCCCGAAAAGGGCTGGAAAGTGACCAACACAAGCTTCACCATGACTTCGCTCGATGAATGCGAGGCACTTGGTGCGCCCATGCCTCAAACTGTCGAATAACGCACCATGACGTGGGAAAAAGAACTCGAAGAGCTGCGCGCGCGTGAGGCGATGGCGGAGCAAATGGGCGGCGCGGATAAAGTCGCGCGGCAGCACTCTCGCGGCAAAATGGATGCGCGCGCAAGGCTGGCGGCAATCTGTGATCCCGGTTCTTTTCGCGAAATTGGCAAGATAGCGGGCGCGGCGCGCTATGATGACAAGGGAGATCTGACCGGCGTCACCCCTGCCCCGTTCCTGTTTGGCAAAGCGACCGTTCATGGCCGCCCGGTGGTTGCGACAGCCGATGATTTCACCATTCGCGGCGGCGCGGCGGATGCAGGTATTGCGCGCAAGATGGTGCAGGCTGAACAAATGGCGCACGAACTGCGCCTGCCGATTATCAAGATGATTGATGGCACGGGCGGCGGCGGCTCTGTCAAAACGCTGGAGCAAATCGGCGCGACCTATATCCCCGCCGTGCCGGGCTGGGGCGAGACGGTGCGCAATCTCGACACGGTGCCTGTGGTGGCTCTGGCGCTCGGTCCGACGGCAGGATTGGGCGCGGCAAGGCTGGTGGCGAGCCATTATTCGGTGATGGTGCGCGGGCTTTCCCAGGTCTTCGCCGCTGGCCCCGCCGTAGTCGCCGCAATGGATGGCGATGAAGGCACTGACCCGCGCGACAAGGAAGCGCTGGGCGGCGCGGATATACACACCCGCAATGGCGTTTGTGATGATGAAGTAGCATCAGAGGCTGAGGCGTTCGCCCGCGCGCGCCATTTCCTTTCCTTTATGCCCGAACATGTAGGGCAGCTCGCCCGGCGGGCGCAAAACTCAGACCCCGCCGACCGCCGCGAGGAAGCGCTGCTCAGCCTTGTCCCGCATGAGGCCAATCAGGTTTACTCCATGCGCCGCGCGATGGAGATGATCCTCGATAAAGGCACCGTCTTTGAGATCGGCAAAAACTGGGGCCGCGCGGCGATTACTGCGCTGGCCCGCCTTGATGGCTATCCTGTCGCAGTGGTTGCGAGCGATCCAACCTTCCTTGGCGGGTCATGGGAAGCGAAAACCAGCGAAAAGGTCGAACGCTTCGTCACACTCGCCGACCAGTTTCGCCTGCCCATCGTCCACCTCGTTGACAATCCCGGCTTTATGATCGGGCGCGAGGCGGAAATGGCGGGCACGATCCGGTACGGCGTTCAGGCCATGAATGCGATTTACAAAGCCACCGTCCCGCTTGCCAGCATCGTGATGCGCCGCGCTTACGGCATTGCAGGCAGCGCGATGAGCAATGCCGAACGGTATCAATACAGGTTTTGCTGGCCATCGGGTGATTGGGGCAGCCTGCCAATCGCGGGCGGATTGGAAGTCGCTTACAAATCGGAACTCGAAGCCGCCGAAGACCCGGCAGCTGAACTCGAAGCCATCAAAGCGCGTCTGGCGAAAGTCACATCGCCGTTCCGATCAGCCGAACGCTATAATGTCGAGGACATCATAGACCCGCGCGATACGCGGCCTTTATTGTGCGAATTTGCTGAACTTGCATGGCGTAAGCTGGAGTGTGAGAGGTAGGAACGGCCCAAGGCCGCAAGGGCGACCGCCCGCCCGCAGGTGCCCGTAGCGCAGCGAGGCAATAGCGCCGAGGATGCGCGCCCGGATGGCGGCGCAAAAACAATAACCCTCAGATATTCTTCATCTTTGTCGGCCCCGCAATCCGATCCGGCGGGCCGAACAATTTGCCTTTCTCGCTGAACAGCACCAGCAGCAAGCAGACAATCCCGCTTGTCAGCAAAGCAATCGCCAGCGGGCGCGCGGTGCCATCGAACGCCTGGCCGATTACCGCGCCGATCACCGCCGCAATGGTCATGCGAACAAAGCCGTGCGCGGAGCTGGCAGCGCCTGCGATGGAGAAAAACGGGTTCATCGCAATCGCGCCAAAATTGCTCCCGATAAAGCCAAGCAGCATCATATTGATCGCCATGAGCGGCACAAATTCATACAGGCTTTCATTGGGTTGAAACGCGAACCAGACCTGCACAGAGCTGACCGCGATAAACGCAAACAGAGCCGTGTGGCTGACCCGGCGCGCGCCAAAGCGTTCGACGATGCGCGAATTTGACCAGCTCGCCACTGCCATCGACCCTGCGCAAATACCGAATACAACCGGGAATTGATCGCCTGCGTCAAATGCCTCTGTGATCAATTGCTGGGCGGAATTGATAAAGCCAAACAAGGCGCCAAACACCAATGTGCTGCCGAAAACATAGCCGACCACGCTCGGCACGCTTAACGCTTTGCCCATATTGCGTGCGATCACCGGGATTTCGATGGGCTGGCGGTTTTCTTCTGAAAGGCTTTCGGGCAGGCGGAAATACACCCATGCGCCGATTACAATGCCTTGCAGAGCCATGACGGCAAAGATCGCGCGCCAATCGGCAACCAGCAGGACCAATTCGCCAATGCTGGGCGCGATGGCGGGAACCATCAGAAAGATGACGAAAATCAGGCTCATCATCTTGGCCATTTTATCGCCTCCCACCCGGTCGCGGATGATCGCAGGCGGCAGCGCGACAATGCCTGCCCCGAAAAAGCCCTGAACCGCGCGGATGCCGATCAGCATTTCAAACGAGGTTGCAAAAGCGCTGAGCAGCGACAGCGAAATATGCACCGCAATCGCGCCCAGCAGGATCGGGCGGCGGCCAAAACGGTCCGCCAATGCGCCGGGCACCAGTGCGCCAATCCCGGCGGTAAGCAGGTAAATGCCGATCACATATTGCCGGTCATTGCCCGCAACATTCAGATCGAGCGCCATTTCATCCAATGCAGGCAGCATCGCATCAATACCGAAGGCCTGAAGCGCCATCAGCATCGCCATCATCCAGATCAGCTGAGTTTCGCCCAGCGCTTTTGATGGAGTGGATTGGGAAGTGTTCGAAGCCATCGAGCCGCTATTGCCTGCTGGCGCGGCCATTGACCATTGTTCTTTTCGCATATGCACAAAATCCGCGTGCAACGTGATTGTTCCAAAGGGAGGTTACTTATCTCCGCTCAGCGACTAATTGATGGGGGTGATGACCACCGATGCGGTTCCCAGTTCCCCGGCCAATGACCCGGCCCATGAAGAGGCTCCCAAGCAGGCCGACGAAAACGGACTTCGCAAGATCATCCATGTCGATATGGATGCCTTTTTTGCAAGCGTCGAGCAGCGCGACAATCCCGAATTGCGCGGGCGGCCTGTGGCTGTCGGCGGGTCAAGCGGGCGCGGCGTGGTGGCGGCGGCCAGCTATGAAGCGCGCAAATTTGGCGTAAAAAGCGCCATGCCATCGGTCACTGCGAAACGGTTGTGCCCCGATCTCGTTTTCGTGCGGCACCGCTTTGACGCCTATAAAGAAGCCAGCCGCCAGATACGCGCGGTGTTTGGCCATCACACCGAACATGTCGAACCGCTCAGCCTGGATGAGGCCTATCTGGATGTGACCGAGGACAGGCTTGGCATTGGCAGCGCGACCCGGATTGCCGAGCTGATCCGGCAGGAAATCCGCGCCAAAACGCAGCTGACGGCAAGCGCGGGAGTGAGCTACAACAAATTCCTCGCCAAAATCGCGAGCGATCAGAACAAGCCTGATGGCATTTGCGTTATTCGCCCCGGTGAAGGCGCACGGTTTGTGGCCGGGCTTCCCATTCGCCGCTTTCATGGTGTGGGGCCAAAGGCGGAAGAGAAAATGAACCGGCTTGGCATTGCCACTGGCGCTGATCTGGCGGCGAAAGACATCGCTTTCCTTCGCGCCAATTTCGGCAGCATGGCCGATTATCTTTACCGCGCCGCACGCGGGATCGACCTGCGCCCTGTGCGCGCGCACCGGGTGCGCAAATCTGTTGGCGGAGAGCGGACCTTCAGCGAGGATATTGGCGGCGGCGCGGCTTTGCGCAGCACGCTGGAAGATATCATCGAGATCGTGTGGAGCCGGATTGAGGCGGCTGGCGGCGGCAAAGACACACCGGTGCGCGGCAAGACCATCACTTTGAAAATGAAGTTCAACAATTTTGAGCAGATCACCCGGTCAAAATCGGTGCCGCACTGGATTGAAAGCAAAGCGGAAATGGCTGAGCTTGGCCGCGCGCTGCTGAATGAAGAATTGCCGCTGCCCATGCCGATCCGGTTAATGGGACTGACCCTCTCCAATCTGGACCGGGGTAAAGCGGCAGACCCGCCCAAAGATGATGCGCAGCTGAGCCTGCTTTAAGGCGGCCCGCGGCGCTTTTCCGTTTCGGCGCTAACCGCGGCGTTTTTCCGGCCTGGCGCTAACCGCGGCGCTTTTCCGTTTCGGCGCTATCCGCGCCGTTCAGCCCACGCACCAAGCCGCGCGCGCGAAATGCGGCCTGTATTGGATGGCAGGGCATCCGCCGGGAAAAAACGCGCCTCCACCACTTCGCGGCCATCGGGACGCGGTGTTTGAGTGGTGGTTGCCGCAAACAGATGGCCGATATGGTGCGAGCCGGAAATGGTCTCCTCCATCGTGCCCAGGGGTACAAGTGCGTCCGGCGAAACCTGCAATTCTTCGGCCAATTCGCGCGCGGCTGCGGCCGCAGGATCTTCGCCCGCGCCAATCCCTCCGCCCGGCAGAGCCCAAACGGGCGGGCCATAAGAATGACGCAGCAGCAGCACCTCGCCTGCCGGATTGGTCAGCACAATCGCCGCACCTGCAATCGGCTTTCCCCGCCAGCGCCGCCAGTAATGGCGCACCTTATGCGCCAGCGGCATAATCGCGCGGTGCACGGGCGCAGGGATCGCCTTGATAATCAGGTGAAGCATGTAATCTGCGGCGGCGCCGGGTGATCTTGCGCCGCTGCCAGCAGCCGGGCAATCGGCAGATCATGCGCTCCCTCCACCGCGCCAGTGAACACGCCGCGTTTGTCATCGCCGCGGATCACGAACAACAGCATTGCGGCCGCCAGCAATGCCGGCATGGTCAAAGTGATGCGGTCAAACGGAGCTTCTGGCGGGAGCGGATCGGGCGTCAGACGCAGCACGCTGCGCGTTTCATCGGCTTGCGGATCGGTGTTTGGAAACAGCGAAGCGATATGCCCATCTGCCCCCATTCCGAGCCAGACGAGCGTAAATTCCGGCGGCTCAGCCTCTTCATGCAACGCGTTTACCAGCGCGCCCAAAGGCTCAAAAATCGCGCGGATTTTGCCGGTGTTCGAAGCGGGGTGATCTTCGGGGACGATGCGGTCATCGGTGGGCCAGATCACCAGCCGGGTGAAATCGAGATCGCGGCTCGCCAGTTCTTCAAATATCGGAAACGGCGTTGACCCGCCCGGCACCGCAATCGCCAGATCGCCTTCGCTGGTGGCCAAAGCCCAATCGAGAAATGCTGCAATTCGGTCAGCAATATCGACCGCGTCCTGCCCGCCCAGAAATTCTATATTGTCCATCGCGCTTTCACTCTTTCAAAAGCCGCGCATAGCAAAAAGGCCGCCTCCGCCTATAGCGGAAACGGCCTTTTGGACGGGGTTTATTGCCCCTTGTTCCGGGGGCGCTTGATACGCGCCTCTCCTGCTTTGTCTTAACCGAGCGCTGAATTGAGGAACCACACACGCTCTTCGGCCATGTCGGTCCAGTCATCAATCAAACCGTCCGTGGCATTGTCGCCTGCGGCATCTGCGGTTTCTTTCATCGCTTTCAGGCGTGCGACCATGTTTGCGTTATCATCGCGCAATTCGCGGATCATATCGTCCGCGCTGAGCGATGCGCTGTCCTGGTCTTTGACCTGCGTATGCTGCGCGATCATGCCAACAGATGTGATCGTATCGCCGCCCAGTTTGCGCGCGCGTTCACCGATGGCATCGATCTGGTCGCGAATTTCAATTGCGTGCTCATCAAACATCAGGTGCAGATCGCGAAAGCGCGGACCTTTCACATGCCAGTGAAAGTTCTTTGTTTTCACATACAGCGCAAAATGATCGGCCAGCAGGCCATTGATTTCGGCAACCATTTGAGTGGTGGAGTTGTTGTTAGGGTCAAGCATTTCTGCCCTCCTTTTAATCTGTTTGCACGCGAAAGACCGTCAGTATGGACGGGGGAACCGCGCGCCGCCTTCTTCACCTAACCAATGGATAAGGCGGGATTTAGTTTCGAGAAAAACGCATTTGCAGTGATCGGCAAAAGCGATCAGTAGATATTGTAACGAGCGTTCAATCCGATGAAGATGCCCGCAACAAACAAACACACGCCCAGTGCCATGCGCAGATAATAAAGCGGATAGCGCGCCAGCGTTCGTTCTCCCATCAGCCAGCCCAGCGCCAGCGCCGCCGCGCCGCCCAATGCGCCGCCAATCGCAGCGGCTGGCGCGTAATTGGCAGCGGCGGCAAGTGCAAAGATGATAAAGCGCGGCCCGTCCCCGATCTGGCGAAAAAGCAGCACCGCGCTGATGGCAAAGGCAGACCGGGTCGGTTCTTTGGCGGGTTTCATTTTTACCGGCCACACGCATTCAATCGCGGCTGCCACCAAAGCGAAAGCCACCAGCATTTCCGCTGCGCGCGTGGGCAGGATATGCGCAATGGTTGCGCCCGCAAAGGCCAGCGCAACGCCGCTGAACACCGCGCAGGCAATGCCAAACACCAAAGGCGGTACAGCGCGGCCTGTCGCATCGGACAAATTCGCCACAACCAATTGATCGCGCGCACCCTGAGCGCACACAAAAACCAGCAGCATAGTGAAAAGAAACGTATCCATTGCACCGAGCTTTAGCGCGGCAAGGTTAACGAGCAAATCAATGCGATGCGCCTGCGCGCCGCCGGGACCGCTGGCACAAAGGGGCAATCCGGCCTACCAATCGGTTTTTCAACGGCGCGACATATAAGAGGGGCGACACCGCATGAAATTGGAACAGGGCATGGCCGCAATCGTAACCGGCGGCGCATCGGGAATGGGCAAGGCAAGCGCGAAGGCATTGGCCGATGCGGGGCTGAACGTCGCGATTTTCGATATCAATGAAGAGGACGGCAAAGCGCATGCCGCCGCAATTGGCGGCACGTTCCACCATGTCGATATCATGGATGAAGCTTCTGCCATTGCCGGATTTGAAGCCGCGCGCGCCGCTAACGGACAGGAACGCGCGCTGGTCCACTGCGCCATGGCATCCAAACGCGGCAAGACGATTGGCTATGACAAGGAAACGGGCGGCTACAAACGCTTGTCCAGCGAAGATTACGCATTCGGCGCGCAAGGCATTCTGGTCGCCAGCTACCGCATGGCGAGCCTCAGCGCGCTGGGCATGGCGCATGCCGACCCAGTCAATGATGACGGCGAACGCGGATCTATCACTCTGACTGCCAGCGTCGCCGCGCAGGATGGTCAGATCGGCCAGGTGATTTACGGATCGTGCAAATCGGGCGTGAACGGCATGGTTCTGCCCATGGCGCGCGATTTGATGGACCTGGGCATTCGGGTAAACTCGGTCATGCCCGGCATTTTTGCAACGCCGCTAATGCTCGGCATGAAAGACCGCAATCCGCAAATGTGGGATCAATTGAACGCCAGCGTGCCCTTTCCCAAGCGGCTGGGCGAACCGGAAGAATTTGCCTCGCTGATCGTAGAGATTGCCCGCAACACCTACATCAATGGCCATCAATTCCGGCTGGATGGCGCGATCAGGATGCCCCCTAGATAAACGCGAGCGAATGGCGAGCGTCTATAAAGGCGCGCCCCTCTTCCAATTTGAAACTTTGCAAGGCCTCACCAGTTAGAGGGTCAAACCCGCAGCGCGTTTCAAAAACGCCCTGCCTTGCAAAACTCTTATCAGGAGACATCAATCATCATGACCAAAGCCGCACTCGCACCGCTTAACGCTGCCAGTTCCATCCTCGACAGCGCCAAATCGCGCTACACCACCAAGGAATACGACCCCGCCCGCCCGATCAGCGAGGATGATCTGGCAAAATTGCGCAGCCTGCTGCAATTCAGCCCGTCGAGCACCAATGCCCAGCCATGGCACTTTATCTTTGCCACTACCGATGAAGGCAAAGCGCGCGTCGCCAAAGGGACGGAGGGAGACTTCAGCTTTAACAAACCCAAAGTGCTCAATGCATCGCTCGCGATTGTGTTCGCCTCGCGCACGCAGCTCAGCGATGATTTCCTCGCGCGAGTGCTCGAAGTGGAGCAGGCCGATGGCCGTTTTGCCGAGGACCCAGAGAAACTGGCCAAGCAAACCGATGATGTGCGCAAAATGTTCATCAATATGAACCGCGATGCGGGCAAGCTTGCCGAATGGAACGCGTGCCAGACGTACCTCAATATGGGCCAGTTCATGCTGGGCGCGGCATCCATGGGCATCGACACAACGCCAATGGAAGGCGTGGACCACAGCGCGCTGGATGCAGAATTTGGCCTGTCGGACAAAGGCCTGCAAAGCCTCGCGATTGTCACTGCCGGTTACCGCGCCGATGATGACTTTAACGCCGCCCTGCCAAAATCGCGCCTGCCCCTGGGCGATATCATCACCGAGATTTGATCGGAAACGTAAACGGCCGGGTGTAGCCAGACTGGAGCGGGTGAAGGGAATCGAACCCTCGTCGTCAGCTTGGGAAGCTGCTGCTCTACCATTGAGCTACACCCGCGCCTGATTTGCGCGTGCTTTTGGCGCGGGGGCGCTCTGCCGCAAACGCTTTGGATGGTCAATCAGATAGGTGATGATGCGGCGTGTCCGTTATATTGGCCCGCAATGGCGGAACCGATTGGATTCGCCCGCTCATGCCCTTATGGCGTGCGACAGATATTGATGCTTGAGAGGAATATTCATGCGCCAGGTTGATCATTTTATTGTCGGCGATAGCCCCGCGCCCACACGCAAACACCAGATATGGAACCCATCGACCGGCGAAGTTCAGGCCGAAGTTGCGCTTGGCGATGCCGCTTTGCTCGATGCAGCGGTTGAAACCGCCAAGAAAGTCCAGCCGGGCTGGGCCGCGACCAATCCTCAGAAACGCGCGCGCGTCATGTTCAGGTTCAAGGAACTGATCGAGGCGAATATGCAATCGCTTGCTGAATTGCTGTCGAGCGAGCACGGCAAGACGGTTCCCGATGCCATCGGCGATGTGCAGCGCGGACTGGAAGTGATCGAATATACCTGCGGCATTCCGCAGGTTTTGAAAGGCGAATACACGCAAGGCGCAGGCCCCGGCATTGATGTGCTTTCCACGCGCCAACCGCTTGGCATTGGCGCCGGGATCACCCCGTTTAACTTCCCCGCGATGATCCCGATGTGGATGTTCGGTATGGCGTGTGCTGCGGGCAATGCGTTTATCCTCAAACCATCAGAGCGCGATCCATCCGTGCCTGTGCGTTTGGCCGAATTGTTTATCGAGGCGGGCGCACCTGAAGGCCTGCTGCAAGTCATCCATGGCGATAAAGAAATGGTCGATGCGATTATCGATCATCCCGATATCCCCGCGATCAGCTTTGTCGGAAGCTCTGACATCGCGCATTACATTTACCGGCGCGGCGCAGAAAAAGCCAAACGTGTGCAAGCCTTTGGCGGCGCGAAGAACCACGGGATCGTGATGCCAGACGCTGATCTTGATGCTGTGGTGAACGATCTGGCAGGCGCGGCCTTTGGCTCGGCGGGCGAACGCTGCATGGCGCTGCCCGTGGTGGTGCCGGTCGGCGAAGACACGGCTGAGCGACTCAAGGAAAAGCTGCTGCCGGCCATCGCGGCCCTGCGGATCGGCGTTTCAACCGATCCCGATGCGCATTACGGCCCGGTGGTTACGCCTGAACACAAGGCCCGCATCGAACAATGGATCACCACGGCTGAAGAAGAAGGCGGCGAGATTGTCGTCGATGGGCGGGGATACACTTTGCAGGGCCACGAAAACGGGTTCTTTGTCGGCCCCACATTGATCGACCATGTGACGCCGCAAATGAAGTCTTATCAGGAAGAAATCTTCGGCCCCGTCCTGCAAATGGTCCGCGCCAAGGATTTTGAAGAGGCTGTGCGCCTGCCGTCAGAGCATCAATACGGCAACGGCGTTGCGATCTTCACTCGCAATGGCCACGCCGCACGCGAATTTGCTGCCCGCGTTCAGGTGGGCATGGTGGGTATCAATGTGCCGATCCCTGTGCCTGTTGCTTATCATTCGTTTGGCGGATGGAAGCGATCAGGATTTGGCGATATCGACCAATACGGGACCGAAGGCCTCGCATTCTGGACCAAGCTGAAAAAGATAACCCAGCGTTGGCCCGATGGCTCGGCTGATGATGGCAACGCTTTTGTGATCCCGACTATGGGCTAACGGCAAATGGGGTGATAGAGTTTGTCCATGTCCTCATACAAACTCATCGCCCCCTTCGCCCTTGCTGTCTCTGCCATAGCTGCGCCTTTTGCCGCCAATGCAGACACGAACACGCCGGTTATCCCGGAGCGCTTTCATGGCACATGGGATGATGTGAACAGCGATTGCTCACCCAATTCCGATGCGCGGCTGCGCATTTCAGCGGGCGAAATGGTCTTTTACGAAAGCGTCGCCAAAGTGACCAGCGTCCGGCAGGACAATGAAGGCGCGCTCATCACTGTGCTTTCCACCGGCGAAGGGGAAACGTGGGAGACGACCTACCGGCTTCGCGTCCAAGATGGCCGCCTGTTTATGGAAGTTGCGGGCACCAATTACGGCGCGCTTGAACGCAAGCGCTGCCCGGCAGGTGAGGGATAAACGCTTGCGCTGGTTGTTTACCGCTTGCCTTGCGCTGATCCTTACTGCTTGCGCTACAACGCCGGAGCTACCGGGCAAACGGATTGCGATAACCTTTGACGATACGCCGCGCCATCCTGGCGCCTTTTTCAGCGAAGATGAGCGCACGCGCCTGATGATCGAAGCCTTGCGCAAAGGCGGCGTTGAACAAGCGGCTTTCTTTATCAATCCGGGCAAAATTCCCGAGCGGCCCGGCGCCGAGGCGCGCATCGCAGCCTATATCGATGCCGGGCATGTCATCGCCAATCACACATTCGGCCATCCCCGGCTTTCGCGCACGGAAACCGGCGAATATATCGCTGAAATCGACCGGGCAGCCCAATGGTTGGCGGAGCGAAAAGGCACACGCGAATGGTTCCGCTATCCCTATCTTGATGAAGGCCGCAATGACAAAACCAAACGTGATGCGGTGCGCGGTGCTTTAAGCGCGCGAGGCCTGCTCAATGCCAGCCCAACGGTCGATGCCTCGGATTGGTGGATTGACGGCGCACTTAACAAGGCCGAGCGTGAGGGCAAAGCCTACGATCCGGCAGCCGCTGGGCGATTGTTTGTCACCGCCCATGTGGAAGCGGCAGAGTTCTACAACGCCTTGGCCCTCAAGACGTATGACCGCCCTATCGTGCACAATATCCTGCTGCACGAAACCGATTTATCGGCATTGTTTCTGGGCGATTTGATTGCGGGTTTGAAAAAGGCAGGGTGGACGATTGCCACCGCCGATGAAGCCTTTGCCGACCCTGTATATCTGAACACGCCCGATGTTCCCTCAGCGCAGGGGACATTGGTTGAGCTTGCGGCGTGGCACAAAGGGATCGGATCGCAGCGCTGGTATCCGGGCAATAATACACGGCTTTTGGAAGAGCGGTTCAACCGCGAAGTTCTGGGCGAGGCCGAAGGGGAATAGGATGCGCGGTTTTCCAATCGTTGCCTGCTTGGCTTTGCTCTCCGCATGTTCGTATGAAGTGGACCAATCCCCCAACACCGACGACCCTAGTGAGCCTTCCACATTGATCGAGCAGGGCGGTCAGGAAAAGGTCAATCGCGAACCCGCGCCCGAAGCGTCCGCAGGTGCCTCAACCCAAACCGCCGACACCAGCATTCCAGACCAATATCATGGCGTGTGGGTGTGGGATTACATTCAGGTCAGTTGTGAGACCGCAAATGAAGAGCGGATCGAGATCAAATCGGATAAAATCGTCTTTTATGAGAGTGTAGGCACGGTTACATTGATAGAACAACACTCTGAAGGCTTAATCGTCTCGCTTGAAATGCAAGGTGAAGGCGAAATCTGGACACGGCGAGAAATGCTTCGATTGGTGAAGCGGGACTCTAACGACGTCACCTTGTACCGGCTTCCAACACCGGACGAAGACATCTTAGTTACTCCGATTCCGTGGACAAGGTGCCCCCAATGACCTCTCGCCAACGCACAACCTCCGGCTCCCCCTATGAGGCGCAATTCGGCTTTTGCCGCGCAGTTCGGACAGGCAATCGGATCATTGTTGCGGGCACTGGCCCCGTCGAAGATGATGGCTCCACCACACGCGATATTCATGGGGTGGGCGATGCCGCCGCACAAGCTGAAAGGTGCTGCGATCTGATCCTCGCGGCCATTGAGGAATTGGGCGGCGAGGCAGAGCATGTCGTGCGCACGCGCATGTTTTTGACCGATCCCAATGACCAAGACGCGGTGGGCGAGGTGCACAAGATCTTCTTCGGAAGCGCCAATCCGGCTGCGACCATGGTTGGCGCAGCGTGGCTATGCCGCCCGGAATGGAAGGTTGAGATTGAAGCGGAGGCGGTGATCGAATGATGAGCGCGAGTATACGTTATGGCCTCGCAGCGGTCCTCGGCGCTGGCTTAGGCCTTGCCAGCGCATTGTATATGGCGGGGCTTTGGCCAGGCATGAAACCGCTCGATTTCGGCGATGTAGAAGTGGATGGCTGGCGCAGCGATTTTGCTATCGGGTCTAAGGCCGCCGATCCCTACACCCGCGCCCGCGTTGCGCGCCATGGCCTCTTGGGATTGGCTAAAAGCGAAGCGGTCTATTTCACCCGCACCACTGATGGCGCAGGCGATCCGCTGCGCGAGGAATGCGAATACGCGATACTGGGCGGCGCACTGCCTGCAAATTGGTGGTCGATCACTTTGTACGATGCACAAAGCATGCTGCCCATGAACGAGGATAAAGCGCTCAGCATGGATGCGACCAGCATTTCAGGTGAAGCGGATGACTGGAGCGTGCTCGTCGCGCCCGAAAGACCGGAGCCAGGGGTCGACTGGATTTCCAGCCGCAATGCAGGCCAGTTTGATCTCACCCTGCGGCTTTACCTGCCCGATGAAGAGCTGCTGTCCGATCCGCAAACCAGTTTGAAACCCCCGGTTATTGAACGCTTGTCCTGCAAAGGGGACGCATCATGACCCGCTGGATTGGCCCCGTCGCCGTGCTCATCATCACCGCCATCGCCGCGCATTGGGCGGCGCTGCATTATGCACCCGGCGTCATTATGGACCGCACGCTTGCAACGCTGAAAAACCGCGGGATCAGCCAGCACGCTTTCACCACGCCGCAGCGGATCACCCCGCAAACACAGGCCGTGGTGCGCACTTCGCCTGACCTCTTCTATTCGCTGTGCCGCTATGATTTGAGCGAGCCGGGCAGCCGCCTCAATGTCACCATGGCCGAATGGCCCGGCTATCAGTCGCTGTCTTTCTTTGATGCCAACACCAACAATTATTTGACGGTGCGCGGCGAAGGGCTGGCGAAATCGGTACAGCTTGTCGCGGGCAGCTCAGGTGATGATGCCGCCACGATCAGCCCAACACCGCGCGGCGTGGTGCTGATCCGGCGGCTCGCGCCCACGCAGGAGCTGTTTGACGAGGCAAAACAAGTCGCGCAAAGCGATTTTTGCGAGCTTGAAACGAATTAGCCGGCTGCATTCGCTGCAACGGGGCTGCCCATCCGGCACACCATCAGCGTCTTTTCCACATGCTCCATCAGCTCATCAGCATCGGCCATCGCGTCCAGTTCCGGTGCGGGGATGAACACAAATGGCTCTGCCCCCGGTTCAGCCATCAGGATCGCAGGCAAAGCAATCTCGCGCGCGCCGCCTGTGCCCAATTGCGGGTGGGCACCGGTAAAATCATCGCGGTGATAGATCTCAACATCCAGATCAAGCTCATCCAGAAAATTGCGCCAGTCCCTGCGCATAGACACCGCACCATATGTAAGCGCGCATAAAGAGCACGGATAGGTGTCCGGGCGCAGCTGTTTGTGCACCGCATGCATCAGAGCCTGGATCAGACCTGTATCAGCGTTGTAGACAAGGATAAGGCGTGCGCGATTTTGTTGTGCAGACATATATCAGTCTACGCATGATAGCGCGCAAAGGTTACACCTGCGCCCATTATTTATCCGCCAGCATTTGAACCGTTCCGGTAACCGAGAACGGCGTCTGCAGCCCGGCGCGGGCACCTCCGCCCAGAATATAGATCACCCCGCCCACCGATGCTGTTGCAAAGCCGTGACGCGGCTTGCTGAGATCAGCTTCATCCTGCCAACCCGCCTGCGGATCAGCCAGATCGAGTGATGCATGCCGTGCCAGCACGAGGCCGCTATCCAGATCTTCTCCGCCATAGACATGCAAGCGGCTGCCAATCACCGCAGCACCGTGGCCGCCAAGCTTAAACGGAGCATCGGGCAAACTTGTCCAGCTGTCCGAGCCAAAATCATACACTTCGATAACAGATGACGCATCGCCGAGCGCCGGGCTGCGACCGCCGGTTACGAACAGACGCGTTTCATCCATGGCAATCGCATGCGAATGGCGCGCGGTGGGCATGGCGGACATCTGCGACCACCGGCCGCTTGCCAGATCATACCGGCGCAAATGCGCGACTGTTTCGCCCCCGCTTTCCCCGCCAATCAGGAACAAGCCCCCATCGCGATAGACCATCGCGTGCTGGCCCAATTCAGTGGGAAGCTTGGCGATTTCCTCCCACCCCGAAGCAGGCTTTGCAGGGTCAAAGGCGAACACAGCAGCATCGCGATCCGCATTGAATGGCAGACTTGAATACCCGCCGCTTGCAAACACCATGTGATCATTTGCCGCCATCGCCACATGATGCAAAGCGCGCGGCAGATCAGGGCAATCGCGCCATTCTTGCAACCGTGTGTCATAAGCCTCGCAGCTTTTGAGAGTGCGGAAAAACCCAATCCCGCCAGCGGTGTAAATCACGCCCTCATGCGTGGCGGCGTGAATCTCAGAGCGCGGCTCTGTCATATCGCCATCACTGACCATAAACTTGGGGGCGAGCCACCAGACAGCCCACGCCAGCAAGGCAATTGCAACTACGGACAGAACGGCAATGCGCAAGGTTTCGCTCCCCTCTATCCAAGACTAACCGCAATCACACCGGGACACCTAGCAAAAATCTGAAAGCCTATCCCTTTAATTGCCGCGCAAGGGGGCTAGATGAGCCGCCATGACAGGACAATTTTCCCTTACCGACGATCAGCTCGCCATTCAGGAAGTCGCGCAGCGTTTCACCGCCGACCAGATCACGCCATTTGCGGCGGAGTGGGATGAGAAACACATCTTTCCCAAAGACACGATCAAGCAATCGGCAGAGCTCGGCTTTGGCGCGATTTACGTGTCGGAGGAAAGCGGCGGCATCGGGCTTGGGCGGCTCGAGGCCGCGCTGATTATGGAAGCGATGGCCTATGGCTGCCCCACCACGTCCGCCTTTATCTCGATCCACAATATGGCCGCGTGGATGATCGATGAGTTTGGGCAGCAGGAGCTAAAAGACCGATATCTGCCTGACCTCATCGGCATGGAGAAAATCGCAAGTTACTGCCTGACAGAACCCGGCAGCGGGTCGGATGCGGCGGCTTTGAAAACCACGGCCCGGCTCGATGGCGATCACTATGTCTTGAACGGGACCAAACAGTTTATCTCAGGCGGCGGCGTGAACGATGTCTATGTCTGCATGGTCCGCACTTCCGATCACAAAACGAAAGGCATCTCCTGCCTCGTGATCGACAAAGATACGCCGGGTGTCAGCTTTGGCGCGCCGGAGAAGAAACTGGGCTGGAACGCCTCCCCCACTGCCCAAGTGATTTTCGAGGACGCGCGCGTGCCAGTGGCAAACCGGGTCGGCGATGAAGGCGAAGGCTTTCGCTTTGCCATGATGGGCCTTGACGGCGGGCGTTTGAATATCGGCGCATGCTCGCTGGGCGGCGCGCAAAGGTGCCTGGACGAAGCGATTGCTTACACCAAGGATCGCAAACAGTTCGATCAACCCGTTGCCGATTTCCAGAACACGCAATTTATGCTCGCGGATATGGCAACCGACTTGGAGGCGGCACGCGCTCTACTCTACCTCGCCGCAGCCAAAGTCACCGATGGAGCGCCCGACAAATCGCGCTTTTCCGCCATGGCAAAACGCCTCGCGACCGATAATGGCAGCAAGGTTGTGAACGATGCGCTGCAACTCTTCGGAGGATACGGATATCTGCGCGATTACCCGATTGAACGGTTCTGGAGAGACCTGCGCGTGCACTCGATCCTGGAGGGCACCAATCAGGTGATGCGCATGATTGTGGGCCGGGATTTACTGCGGCAGTGAGGCGGCTCGCAATCTCAGTTTTGGCTATTGTCTCACTTGGGCTTGGCGCTTGCGATGATCGCCCCGACCAATGGGACGCGTTCATTTACACGGGTGATACTCTGCTAACAAATGATACCATCCGCGGATTTCGGACTTTTGATCTTTGCCAAAAGGCTGCGATTGAGCACCTAGAAAGAGCAAGACCTGATGGCGGGGGTGACTATGAATGCGGCTACAAGTGTAAACCAACGGGCTATGGCACCAACATTTGCGAACAAACAAAGAAATAATAGCGATGTATGATCGTAATTCGGGACTGGCTGCTGCAATGAAAACGAAGTCTGCACTCGCAGTGACATTCACTCTGCTTGGATTGTTATCCGGTTGTCAAAGCCCACTAAACGAGCAAGAGGCAAGTGAGAATACAACACACGTAGCCACGTTGTATCGCAATGGTAGCCTAGACAAGAATATGCGGCTCCATTTTGCCACCTTTGATGTTAAGGGCGAGGCAAACGACTACAACCAGAACAACTGCCAAATGGTAACCCGCCTTCTAAACAGCAACGTAAGTGAACAATGGAGGGCGCAGGGATTGCCCGATGTTGGATTTTGGTGTGAGCCCGGTCCCTATCGCGAAGATGGGGTTGCGCCGACTGTATTTGACGCGGAGTATCCAACAGACGCGCAAGGATATCCAGCACCATGACACCTGACGTTTTAACCCGCACCAATGGCCCCATCGGGCATATCACATTGAACCGTCCCAAGGCGCTCCACGCGCTGACGCTCGATATGTGTCATGCCATGTCCAACGCGCTCACCGTATGGGCGGATGATGACGCGATTGAGGCGGTCATACTCGACCATGCCGATGGCTCCCGCGGCTTTTGCGCAGGCGGCGATATCGCTTTCCTGCGCGATTCAGCGCTGAACGATGGCGGGGTATCGGGGCGCAAATTCTTTCACGATGAGTATCAGCTCAACCATCAGATGTTCACCTATAAAAAGCCGATTGTGGCGTTCATGGACGGGATCACGATGGGCGGCGGCGTGGGCATTGCGATGCCAGCGAAATTCCGCGTGGCGACCGAGAACACTCGGTTCGCCATGCCAGAAACCGGGATTGGTCTGTTCCCCGATGTGGGCGGCGGCTGGTACCTTTCGCGCCTTGGCGGGCGGATTGGGCAGTTTCTCGCGCTCACCGGTGCGCGGCTGGACGGGGCGGAGGCCTTGTGGGCGGGCCTTGCCACGCATTACGTGCCAAGCGAGATGCTTGATGAGATTAAGGAGCGCATAATCGAACGGCCCGGGCGCATTCGCGGTATCCTGTCCGAACCTGTCGGCACTCCGCCCGAGGCGCGAATTGAGAAAAACGCGCTCAAAATCGCGAAACACTTCGCCTCTGACAGTGTCGAGGAAATCGGTGCGAGCCTGGAGGCGGCCATCGAAGAAGGCGATGACTGGGCGGTGAAAGAACGCGATACGCTTGGCACCAAGAGCCCGCAGACCTGCAAAGTCGCCATGCGGCAACTCGCGGAAAGCACCGAACTCACTGACTTTGCCGACAATATGGTGATGGAATACCGCATAGCTTCGCGCGTTTTGACCCGGCCCGATTTTGCCGAAGGCGTCCGCGCGGTCATCACAGACAAAACCAACGATCCCAAATGGGATCCCGCAACGCCAGAAGAGGTCAGCGAAGAGCTGATAGACAGCATCTTCGCGCCGCTGCCGGGGGGCGAGGAGTGGAAGCCGCTTTAGCAGTTACGACATGCCGGTTGCGCCTTCGTCATTGCGAGCGAAGCGAAGCAATCCAGAGCCTAGTGCGCTGCTGCCCCTGGATTGCGGCGTCGCTTCGCTCCTCGCAATGACGATTAAGGAGACACAAATGACCTACGAAACGATTCTCGTCGAACCCAACGCCCAAGGAAACACCGGCGTTACGCTGATAACGCTCAACCGGCCCAAGGCACTGAACGCATTGAACAGCCAAGTGCTGGATGAATTGATCCAAGCTTTCGCCGCTTACCAAGCCGATGACAGCCAGCTTTGCGCTGTGCTGACAGGGTCAGGCGAGAAAGCCTTTGCCGCGGGCGCTGATATCAAAGAGATGAGCGAGAAAGCGGCAGCTGATTTTTACCTCGATGATTTCTTCTCGCCCTGGACGTCTGAAATCGTCAAGAAAACGCGCAAGCCCTGGATTGCGGCGGTCAATGGCTTTGCCCTTGGCGGCGGGTGCGAGCTTGCGATGATGGCGGATTTCATCATCGCCTCGGACAATGCCAAATTCGGCCAGCCAGAGATTAAGCTGGGCGTGGCCCCCGGCATGGGCGGTTCGCAAAGGCTCACCCGCGCGATTGGCAAATCCAAGAGCATGGAAATGTGTCTGACAGGCCGCATGATGAGCGCCGAGGAAGCCGAACGCGCAAACCTGATCGTGCGCGTGGTGCCGCAAGCGGACCTGATCGCAGACGCGCTTAAAACCGCCAAGACCATCGCAGGAATGCCGCCCATGGCGACAATCGCGAACAAGGAAATGGTGAACTCAGCGTTTGAAATGACGCTAGATCAAGGCTTGATCGTTGAACGCCGTATCTTCCAAATTTTGACCGCATCAGAGGACAAAGCCGAGGGTATGGCCGCATTTATCGAGAAGCGTGAGGGCGTGTGGAAGGGGCGCTAGACACCCACGTCATCCTAGCGAAACGTTACGAAACTCACGCCCACACTCTCAAAACTCGTCATTGCGAGGAACGCAGTGACGCGGCAATCCATGATGCGACGCTGAGCTAACGGCGAACGATCCCAGATCAAGTCTGGGATGACGAAAATCGGAGATTACCTATGAAAATCGCCTTTATCGGGCTCGGCAATATGGGCGGCGGGATGGCTGCTAACCTTGTGAAGGCGGGCCATGATGTGCGCGCTTTTGATTTGAGCGAGGATGCGCTGGCCGCTGCGAGCGAGGCCGGATGCACCACATTCACCAGCGCCAAAGAGGCGTGCGCGGATGCAGAGGCGGTTGTTTCCATGTTGCCGAATGGGGCCATTGTGAAATCCGTTTACGAAGCAGACGTGATCGGCAAGGCCCCTGAAGGAGCGGTTTTCCTCGATTGCTCGACCATTGATGTCGCCACCGCACGCGCGGTGATCGAAAGCGCTGAAGGGGCAGGTTACGCCATGGTCGATGCGCCCGTGTCCGGCGGGATTGCGGCAGCGAATGGCGGCACGCTGACCTTTATGGTCGGCGGTACGGGCGAGGCCTTCGCCCGCGCGGAGCCGATCCTGCAAGCTATGGGCAAAGCCGTGATCCACGCAGGGGATGCAGGCAATGGACAGGCGGCGAAGATCTGCAACAACATGCTGCTCGCGGTGCAAATGATCGGCACGGCAGAGGCGTTTTCCATGGCGGATAAACTCGGCCTTGATCCGCAAACCTTCTACGATATCTCCAGCGTATCCTCCGGCCAGTGCTGGTCCATGACAAGCTATTGCCCGGTTCCCGGTGTTGGCCCTGAAAGCCCTTCGGATAACGATTACCAAGGCGGCTTTGCCTCAGCGCTGATGCTCAAAGACTTGCGCCTTGCAATGGAGGCGGCGCACACTTCGGGGGCGAAAACGCCGCTCGGCAAGCATTCGGCTGAGATTTACGAGGCGTTTGCTGGAGAGAATGGCGCGCTTGATTTCTCAGCGATTATCAAGTCGCTCTGATCCCCCCAATCCTCCCCGAACCGGGGAGGATTAGCTTTTTATCTCCCCGATCACCTGCTCCAGCCATTCGCGCGGGGCCTTGCGCCGTCCGACATCGGCGACAAATTCCTGACCCCGCGCGACGGAGCGCAATCTGCCGCCTGAGATCCACCTGTCTTCGCGGTCGTGATAGGACAGCCCGCCGCGTTTCAGCCATGCGGGCCGCTGCCACAGGCTAGGCGGGCCTTCGGGCACCGTCAGGCGCAAGGTATCGCTGGCCTGGTTTGCCGTGCGCCCTTCCCCTCGCCAGATCACATCGTTTTTGTGGTGCATCGCCAGCGCATGGGGATGCGCTAAATCCAGCGCCCATTGCGGCGCGCCACCTGCCAGAGGCACCATTTCTTCCACTCGCAAATAACCAAAGATGCGGTGATGCGGCTCTCCCGTTTCCTCCTCTGCGAACAGACCGAAGAACACAAACACATCCCCCAGCCCTACGCCTTGGCGTTCCAGATGCGTTTGCGCAGCCCCGCATTGACCGAAAACGCAGGTTCCATCAGGCAGGAACATCGGATCATGGTGGCACAAATCATCCGCGCCCAGCTTCCCCCGGCTCGCCCGCGCCGCATATTCGCCCAGCCCCAGATCGCCATAGGTCGTGCAGCTGGCCGCGCGCCCTGCAATGCGCGCTGCCGGGATCGGCAAGCTTAACGGCCTCCCACCCACAATCGGCGAAGGCCCGCCGCCTGCACTGCTGTCAAACCCTTTGCGGCTAAAGATAATGCGCATGGCCTGTGCTATGCGGTCCCGCTTCCGCCACGGCAAGCCGCCATGACCCGCCTGCCCCCTTTACGCTGCACCACCATCGCCGCTAAAGGACTTAACCATGAACGCTGATACAAAAGTCACTGCGCTGATAATGGCAGGCAAGAGATCGGGAGTGCTTGATCCTCTGGCTAAGCGCGCAGGCGTTTCGCAAAAAGCGGTCGTGCCGGTGAACGGCATCCCGATGGTTGAACGCGTCACCGCGCAGGTCGCTGCCTGCGAAAAGGTCGATCAAATCCGCATCATCGCGCACGAACCCGATGAAATCGCAGCGCTACCCACCGTGGCCAAATTGCTGGATGAAGGCCGCTTGTCCTTTGTTGAGGGCAAGTTTAACATTGTCGACAGCGTCTTTGCAGGCGCGGATGGGGCGCAGTTTCCCATCCTTTTGACCACAGCAGACAATTGCCTTGTCACACCGGAAGGATACAGCGAATTTATCGGCAAGTGCCTGGACGCTGGCGCAGGCGGCGCGGCAGGCCTTGCTCGCAAAGAGGACGTGCAGGCCGCCGATCCGCAAGGCCAATCGAAATTCTATCAGTTCAAAGATGGCGCGTTTTCCAATTGCAATATGTATTGGATCGGCAATGAAAGCGCGCTTAGCGCTGCTGAAATCATGCGCGAAGGCGGACAGTTTGTGAAATTTCCCCGCCGCATTATCAAAGCGTTCGGGTTCCTCAATCTGGTGCGTTTTCGCCTTGGCACAGGATCGAAAGAGAAACTGTTTGCGCAGATATCCAAGCGGTTCGGGATCAAGCTGGTGCCGATTGTCCTGTCCGATGGCCATTACGCCATCGATGTCGACAATGAACGCACTTACACCGTGACCGACACCATATTGAAACGCCGCGAAGGCGAGCGCGATCCCGCAGCCTAGGGCCTGACACGCGTGAAACGGCTGTTCACCAATATCGGCTGGCTGCTTGGCGGGCGCGGTTTCAACGCCGTGATGAGCCTTGTGTATCTGTATCTTGCTACCAATGCTCTGGGGCTGGAGCGGTTCGGGCACTTTGCGCTGATTATTGCTTTGGGTCAGGCGATTACAGGCCTTGCCAATTTCCAGACATGGCAATTTATCGTGCGCTGGGGCGCAAACGGCGTGACGGATGAGAACGCGCCAGACAAAGAGCCTGATCCGGCTAATGTGCGCGAGGCGACAGGGTTTGCCATCGCGCTTGATATGATTTCCGTCGCTATGGGGACGGTCATTGCAGCCCTGGTCATCGCCAGCGTCGCGCAGTGGAACTGGCTGCCGCTGCCGCCCGATCTGTACGCGCTGACATTTGGGTATTGCGCGGTCTCGCTGTTGTCGATCCGCGCGACGCCCACCGGGCTCTTGCGCCTGCGGTTCAAATTCGCCACCGCGACTGCGGCAGAGGCGGTTCAGCCTGCCATTCGCGCTGCGGGCGCTATCCTTGCCTTTTTCGCAATGCCTGATGTCATAGGCTTTATCCTTGCCTGGGCTGCGTCAGAGGTATGCGTAGCGATTGCCTTGTGGTTTGCCGCAGCGCGCGATCAGAAGATTGACCTGTCCGCGCTCAGCCTCACGCGTATCCCGGCCAAATATCCAGACGCATGGGCGTTTGTCTGGTCGACCAATATGTCGGGCAGTCTCACCATTGCGGGCAAGCAAGTGATAATCCTGCTGGTCGGCACTTTTGGCGGAGCGGCGCTTGCAGGTGGCTTCCGGGTTGCCGCGCAATTGGGACAAGCGCTTGTCAGCCTTGCGCAGACTGTGTCGAAAGCGATCTTCCCAGAGCTCGTCCATGCCAAGGAAAACGCGCTGATGCTAGCCCGGCGCATGGCCAATATCGCTCTGGTCGCAGGTGTGATTGCCGTGCTGGTCGCGCTGATGGGCGGACGCTGGGCGCTGGAGACGATCACGCAGGAAGATTTCAGCGGGTTTTACTGGGCAATGGTGATCCTATCCATCGCAGGCGCAGTGGAGCTGATCGGGGCGAGCCTTGAATCGCTGCTGGTGAGCGCCGGCCGAGCAGGCACAGCCTTTATCGTGCGCGCCGTGCCGACCATTTTGGCGCTGGTGATGCTGGATGCCGCGATTGACTGGAACGGCGCAAAAGGCGCGGCCTTTGCCGTGCTGGGATCAAGCTCTTTGGCCGTGATCGGGTTCTATGTGGCGATCCTGAATCTGAGCGAGATCAAGATTTCGGTGAAGGGGGATGGGGAGAAAACTTAACTGCCGCATTCCGCGCGGATGTAGTCAAGATAGTCTTCAATCGGCTCCAGCCCCATTTTCTTGCGCAACACATCGAGTTTGTCGGGATCTGCCAATTTCTCAAGGCCGCTTTCGCCATCTCCGCAGGAGAAATGCGTGCCATAAAGCTGTTCACCGGACAGCTTTAGCATGACGCCATCATAGACTTCGGCAAATTCCCAACCCTTCAGGCCGCCTTTTTGAACCTCAGCTTCCATCAAGCGGAGCATTCTTACCTGAAACGCGGGGTCGTGATCGCCCTGCCATACCATTAGCCGCGCATTGCCTGCACCAGATCGGGTGGAATTTGCCTCACTCGGCCAACCATGACGTGCAACGATCTCTTCAAGCCACCGCGTACGGGCAAATTGCAACCGCACAAGTTCGCTTTCAAGAAACGCTCCAAAGACAAAGCGTTCGTCTTCAGTCATTTTGGGAGGGCGCTCTGGGTTAAAGGTAAGCCGGTCTCCGTACCCTTTGGCCCTCCCCCAGAAGTGCGCTTTAAGCAGTACATGGTAGCGCATCGAAAAGTAATCGATTTCTCCCAAAATCTGCCTGAAATGGAGGGCAGAGATATTGCCTTCGGCAATTTCCAGCCCTTCGATCAAGCCATCGAAAACCAGCCGGGCAGACCGCGCCGCCTTAGCGAATTCTTCATACGTCTCAAACCGGTCGAGCAGCCCTTGATTGCCAAAGGCGACTTGCTGGCACATCGAGGCAGCACCGGAAAACTCACCTTCGATAAGAACAACGCCATATTCCGCCATCTCAGTGTAAAGCCGCGCCGTTCCCTCTTCGTCGCATTTATTGAACCAAGCTTTCAGCTGCGCATATTGAGAGCGTTCTTCGGCGGTCGCGCCGGGGAAAAACCCGCGCAGATATTCCAGTTCGCCAAGGTCAAAACCGTCATAGATGTAGCCCTTGTTGATGACCCGATCAGCAATGAAGGCAGGCGGCTCCGGGTAATCGGGCTTAGCGGGCGGCGGATCTAGCGGAAAAGCTTCCTCCAACGGCTCGGGCGTGACAGGCACCAATTCAGAAACGGGCGGATCGTCCGCCGCGATCAGCGATACGCCAATCGCGGCGATGATGCCTGCTTTGAGCCCTCTTGCAATCACCCCGCAGGCTCTTCCCATGCCAGTTTCGGTTTCCGTGCCGCTGCCGTTTCATCCAGCCGCCTGCGCGGAGCGAAGTAGGGTGCTTGCTTCAGGCTCTCATCGCCTGCCAATGCGCGCTCGGTCACGCTGCGGAAGGCTGTGATGAACTGGTCGATCGACGCCTTGCTTTCCGTCTCTGTCGGCTCGACCAGCATCGCGCCGTGGACCACCAGCGGGAAATACACTGTCATGGGGTGAAAGCCTTCATCGATCAGCCCCTTGGCAAGGTCCAAAGTCGACAATCCGCCGCCGAAATCCTTATCGCCAAACAGCGCCTCATGCATGCACGGGCCGCTGTCTGCGAATGGCGCGTGGAGGATATCTTCAAGGCTGCGCAGGATGTAATTGGCGTTGAGCACAGCGTCTTCGGCGACTTGTTTAAGCCCATCCGCACCGTGACTGAGCATATAGGTGAGCGCGCGGGTGAACATGCCCATTTGCCCGTGAAACGCTGTCATCCGGCCAAAGTGATTGAGCGGCCCGCCAAAATGTTCGCGCGCAAAATCGTCGGCTTGTTCTTCCTCGATCAGATGCACCACGCCATCCGCCGTGCGCGCCGTGTAAGGCAGCGGCATGAACGGGGCGAGAGCTTCGGACAGAACCACTGGCCCAGACCCCGGTCCGCCGCCGCCATGCGGGGTGGAGAAGGTTTTATGGAGGTTGATGTGCATGGCATCAACGCCAAGATCGCCCGGACGCACCTTGCCAACGATGGCGTTAAAGTTTGCACCATCGCAATAGACATATCCGCCCACTTCGTGAACCGCATCGGCAATCGTGCGAAAGTCCTTTTCGAACAATCCGCAAGTGTTCGGGTTGGTAATCATCACCGCCGCCACGTCAGGGCCAAGGCGTGCTTTCAAAGCCTCGACATCCACACGGCCTTCGGGCGTTGCGGGGATATTGTCGACTTTATAGCCCGCAAACGCTGCTGTGGCAGGGTTGGTCCCGTGCGCGCTTTCCGGGACCAGCACGACCTCGCGCGGGTTTCCGGCGGCGGTGTGCGCTGCGCGGATCGCGAGGATACCGCACAATTCACCGTGCGCGCCCGCTTTGGGGCTCATCGCAACGCTGTGCATGCCAGTTAGCTTAAGCAGCCAATGCGCAAGCTCATTGATCACTTCCAGCGCGCCTTGAACGGTTGAAACCGGTTGCAGCGGGTGAATATCGGCAAAACCGGGCAACCGCGCCATTTTCTCATTGAGGCGCGGATTGTGCTTCATCGTGCACGAACCAAGCGGGAAGAACCCCAGATCAATCCCGTAATTCTGCCGTGAAAGGCGCGTGTAATGGCGCACGGTTTCCGGCTCTGTCAGGCCGACAAGACCGATTGCGTCGGTGCGCTCAAATCCGCCAAGGCGGTTAGGGGCCGAAGTGTCAATCTCGGGCAGGTCCACACCTGTTTGCTCAGCATGGCCAATCTCGAAAATCAGCGGCTCTTCCAGCATCAGGGCGCGATTGCCTGTAGTGGTGGGCGCATCACCTGCCGCATCAGCGACTTCCATCTGCGGTTTCCAGCCGGATTTGTTGGGCGCGTTCATTGGGCTGGCTCCTTCACGAGCGTTTCAAGTTCGGCGGCAAGCGCCTCGATATCTTCCTCAGTGGTCATCTCGGTCACAGTGACCAGCAGCGCGTGTTCGAGCGCCGCAACGCCGGGATAAAGCCGCCCAAGCGACACGCCGCCCAGAATGCCCCGATCCGCCAGATCGCGCACAATGTCGCGCGCAGGCCTGCCATCGAGCATGAGAGTGAACTCATTGAAAAACGCATTGTTGAGCAGTTTCACGCCCGGAACCGCGGCCAAACGGTCCGCGGCATGGCAGGCAAGACGGTGATTTTCCGCCGCCAACTGGCGCAGGCCTTTTTCGCCCAGCAAAGTCATATGCGCGGTGAATGCGAGCGCGCACAGGCCTGAATTGGTGCAGATGTTCGATGTCGCTTTCTCGCGCCTGATATGCTGTTCGCGGGTAGAGAGCGTCAGCACAAAACCGCGCTTGCCGCTCGCATCCACTGTCTCTCCGCACAGCCGTCCGGGCATCTGGCGCACATGCTTGGGATCGCGCACGGCGAACAGGCCAAGATATGGCCCGCCAAATTGCAAGCCAACGCCCAGCGCCTGGCCCTCACCCACGACAATATCCGCGCCCATTTCGCCGGGCGATTTCACCGCACCCAACGCCACCGGTTCGGTGTTCACGACCACCAGCAAAGCGCCCTTTTCATGCGCGGCATCGGCGACTTTCGACAGATCAGAGATGCGCCCCAGAATGTCGGGATATTGCACGACGACGCAGGCGGTATCCTCATCAATGCGCGAGGTCAGCGTTTCGAGATTGGGTTCAGGCGTGATCGCGGGCTGCGCCGTCGCAATCTGTTCGCCAGTAAACTGCGCCATGGTTTTGACGACTTGCGCGTAATGCGGGTGAAGCGCGCCTGAGAGCACCGCTTTGTTACGCTTGGTCACCCGCGTCGCCATCGCAACCGCTTCCCAGCACGCGGTCGAGCCATCATAGAGCGAGGCATTCGCCACCGCGCAGCCATAAAGACGCGCGACCTGCGTTTGAAATTCAAACAGCATTTGGAGCGTGCCCTGCGCAATCTCGGGCTGATAGGGCGTGTAAGCGGTCAGAAATTCGCCGCGCTGGATGATGGTATCAACGCTGGCGGGCACATGGTGCCGGTACGCGCCCGCACCGAGGAAAAACGGCGCATCGCCTGCGGCCAGGTTCTTACCCGCAAGGCGTTTCATATGCCGCTCAACCGCCATTTCGCTCGCATGCATAGGCAGATCGCGAATGGGACCATCGAGCCGCGCAATTTCGGGCACATCGACGAAGAGATCATCGATTGAGCCCGCGCCAATTGTGGCGAGCATATCGCTGCGGTCGGTGTCAGTTAGGGGTAAGTAACGCATTGTTTTTCAACCTTCGTCATCCCAGCGAAAGCTGGGATCTCTCTCAACACAGTGGGGCACAAGCGGCTAGCGATCCCAGCTTTCGCTGGGATGACGCGGTCTAAAGCCCCGCGACGAATGCCTTGTAAGCTTTGTCGTCCATCAGACCTTCCAGCTCGGCCTTGTCGCCAATGGTCATGCGGAAGAACCAGCCGTCTTCTTCGGGTGAGGAATTGACCAGAGCAGGCTCTTCTTCGAGCAGGTCATTGCCTTCGGTCACTTCGCCGGTAATCGGCGCGTAAACATCGCTGGCCGCTTTCACACTTTCGACCACCGCCGCATCTCCGCCTTTATCAAGAGCGGTGCCGACACCGGGCAATTCAACAAAGACGATATCGCCCAATTGTTCTTGCGCGTAATCGGTAATGCCAACGGTGGCGCTATCGCCTTCGACATCAATCCATTCATGTTCATCAGTAAAATAACGCGGCATGTGGGTTAGCTCCCTCTGTAGTAGCGGTGCGGGACAAATGGCATGGGTGATACGGTAGCGGCGAGGCGTTTGGTGCGCACTTGGCATTCCAATGCGGTGCCTGTCTCGGCATAGGTCGCGTGGACATAAGCCATCGCAATCGGCGCGCCCAAAGTGGGCGAGAACCCGCCGCTGGTGACTGTGCCGACTTTGGTATCGCCTGCATAAACATCAGCGCCTTCGCGCGCGGGCATGCGCCCTTTGAGCGTTAGGCCGACGCGGACCCGGTCTGTGCCTTCATTGATCTCGCGATTGATCCGGTCTGCACCGGGAAATCCGCCTTCACTGCGGCGGCGCTTGTTAATGCCGAAGATAAGGCCTGCTTCGATGGGGCTGATATCGGGCGACAAATCATGCCCGTAAAGTGGCAATCCAGCCTCCAGCCGCAAACTATCGCGCGCACCCAGCCCGATGGGTTCCACCTCTGGCTCTGCGCATAAAAGCGTCGCAATTTCCTCTGCGGCTTCGGCGGCAATCGAGATTTCAAAGCCGTCTTCGCCCGTATATCCGGCGCGCGCAATCGTCGCATTGTGGCCCGCAATTTCAAACTTGCCAAAGCGCATGAATGTGAGATCGGAGATCGCGTATTCGCCGCTTGCATGGCGCGCCAAGGCATCGGCTGCCTTTGGCCCCTGCAACGCCAGCAGCGCGTGGTCTTCCATATGATGCAGCGTGATTTCATCGGGCAGATGTTCGCGCAGATGAGCGATATCGTCATATTTCACCGCGCCGTTCACCACCAGATAAAGGTGGCCGGGCCAGCGCGAGACCATCAGATCATCGAGCACGCCGCCATTTGCATCCAGCAGCAGCGAATAGCGCTGACGGCCGAGTTTGAGGGTGGAAAGATCAATCGGAAGCACCGCCTCCACCGCTTCATCCAGCCCTTCGCCTGACAGCAGAACCTGCCCCATATGCGACACGTCAAACAGGCCCGCTTGGGTGCGCGTCCAATTGTGTTCGGCAACAATGCCGCCGTTTTCGCCGGCATATTGGATCGGCATTTCATAGCCCGCAAACGGAACCATGCGCGCGGCGCGAGCGCGGTGCCATGCATCCAATGGCAACGTGCCAAGCGGCATGTCTTCGCCTGTATCTTTAGGTGGTGTTTCGCTCAAAATCGTGTTCCCCAGACAGGTGCAAGAACGCTTCGGATGAAGCGCGTATTCTTGCCCCCTCTGTCGGGTGAACCTGAGAGCTTCAGCGGCGCGCCGGATCGCGGCGCGCGCCTCCCCTTCGGTGGTTTCCAACCCAAGGCCGGAAACGCTTTCCAGAGTGCCAATGCTTTTGCGCGGTCCCTTGTACCTGAGAGTTTCCGGGGCGGTTGCTCCTTCGGCGCCGGTCCGATTTCGAACCAAGCTCTCCCGCGCAAAAATGCCAGAATCACTTCCGGCCAGCGAGGCCTTATGTTGCGGATGCGAAGGCCCCCGTCAATCGCGCAAAGGGGGTGTTTTTGCGCGCCAAAAGAGACTTATTCGCAGGGTAGATGGCGTGCGCGAAATATCATTTCTCAGTCGCGACAACTTGTTGCGTTTGATCGATTTTCTCAACCGGTCCGACCATGTCCTGCGCGCGCTTCATCAGCGCAATTTCGCGCGCATCAAAACCGCCTTCGTCTTCAGCCGATTGGCGCGGGGGGACTTCGGTGGTGAAGTAGACAAAGCCGCGGCCCTTTATCGACAGATCTTCTGGTTGATCATCCGGCGCAAACCATAGACCCGCTCTTAAACCATACGCTTCACCTGCATGACCGATATACGCAGCGCCATCGCCGAAAAGCCCATCGACACACGTGCTATCAGTCCACTGGATCACCTGCACGCCAAAGCCATAAATGCAGAAAAAATCTTGCGCCGATCCAGTGCTGTCAAAATCGCGAATCCTTTCGCGAACCGAACGCTGCATGGGATTGAGCATGGAACGATGTAAGATGGAGAAATCGGGATCAAGCATGGCGCTGCCAATCTTTGCCAAATCCGTCATCCCGATCCGCACCCCGCCCTGCGGGCTGAACACCGAGGCATTGGTGCCGGGCACATAATTGTCGAGCGTGCATTCTGTGCCTTCCGCCACAGGCACGGGGCATCCCTCTGCCAGTTCGGCGGGAAAATCGCGCGCTTCTTCGCCCGTATCGCGGTAAAGCGCGACGGCGCGCGCTTTCATATCATCCGAGCACCCGGTCCAGTTGACGCAGGCGTTTTCAATGCCGAGCGGGTCAAACATGGTGCGCTTCAAGATTGCGTCATAACGCTCCCCCGTTGCCGCTTCCAAAACAGTCGCCACCACGGGCGATCCCAGATTGGCGTATTCGAAGGGAGCCTCGCCCGGCGGCGCGTCTGCATACCACGCGGCGGGGTCTTTAAGCTTGGCTTCCAGGCTCTCACCCAAGGGGATTACATAGCCAGCATTATCGCGCAGGCCTGATCGGTGCGAAAGCAATTGCGCCAATGTCACTTTCGCATCGGGATGATGGGGGGAGCGAACCTCAAAGCCCAGATATTCCGACACATCCCGGTCAAGCTCGACCACGCCCTCATCCACCAGCCGCAATGTCGCGAGCGCCATGATGAGCTTGGAGATGCTGGCAATGCGCACCGGGTCATTGGCCTCCACCGCCTCGCCGCTTTCGCGATTGCGCGAGCCTTCCGCAATCAGCGGGGTGATCGTCTCACTATCAAACGCCACCACCACGGTTGCGGGCGGAGGTGTGCGGTCTTCGGCCTGAGCGGATAGGGGTAAAGCGAGAGCAGCAGCGGCAAGGATATGTCTAAGCATAGCTCACCATTGCGCGGCTTGCTCCGTTAATCAATCCAGATTGGGCCGCAGCCAGCGTTCTGCCGTGGCGACATCGACCCCGCGCCGCTCCGCATAGGCTTCCAATTGATCGCGCCCGATGCGCGCGACGCCGAAATACTGGCTTTCCGGGTGGCCGAAATAGAACCCGCTGACCGCCGCCGTGGGAAACATGGCGAAGCTTTCCGTTAGGGTCAAACCGACATTCTTTTCCGCGTCCAGCAGTTCGAACAATATGGGTTTCAGCGAGTGATCGGGGCACGCGGGGTATCCGGGTGCGGGGCGGATGCCGCGATATTGTTCTTTGATCAGCGCTTCATTGGTGAGCTGTTCTCCGGGCGCATAGCCCCACAGATCGGTGCGGGTGTGCAGATGCAGGCGCTCTGCAAACGCTTCGGCAAACCGGTCCGCCAGAGCTTTTAGGAGGATGTCGGAATAGTCATCCTTGTCCGCCTGGAACCGGGCGGAGTGCTCTTCGATACCGTGAATGCCAACCGCAAAACCGCCAATCCAGTCGCCATCGGGATCAATAAAATCGGACAGGCACATATTGGCGCGGTCGCGCGATTTCTTGATCTGTTGGCGCAGGAAAGGAAGGCGGATGTTTTCCTCGCGCCGGACGCGGTGGATAATCACATCATCGCGGCATTGATGATCGCGCGCGCAGGGCCAGAACCCGGCAACACCGCGCGCGGTCAGCCATTTTTCGCCGATGATTGTGTCGAGCATCGCGTCCGCATCGGCTTTCAAAGACCGCGCGCTTTCGCCGACCACATCGTCTTGCAGGATCGCGGGGTAATTGCCGTGGAGTTCCCATGCGCGGAAGAACGGCGTCCAGTCGATGTAATCGCGCAGGTCTTCCAAAGACCAATCATCGAAAACATGCACGCCGGGCTGCAAAGGCGGTGCGGGTTTATCGGAGAGATATGCGTCGTAGAAATTCGCCCGCGCCTCTGACAAAGTCATCAGCTGGCTGGGCGTTTTGCCCGCACGCGCATCGCGCACCTTGGTGTATTCGCCCGCTGTACCGGCAACAAATTCGTCGCGCTGCGTATCCGAAAGCAGCTTGGAGGCAACGCCCACCGCCCGGCTCGCATCGAGCACATGGATCACTGGCCCTTCATAGCTCGGATCAATCTTCAGCGCGGTGTGGACCTTCGACGTTGTCGCCCCGCCGATCAGCAGCGGCATCGTCATATCGCTGCGCTGCATTTCTTCGGCCACTGTCACCATTTCATCGAGCGAAGGCGTAATTAGGCCGGACAGCCCGATCATATCCGCCTTGTTGTCATTGGCGGATTTCAGAATGTCAGACCACGGCACCATCACGCCCAGATCGATCACGTCATAGCCATTGCACTGCAACACCACGCCGACGATATTCTTGCCGATATCGTGCACATCGCCTTTCACCGTCGCCATGATGATCGTGCCTTTGGAAGCGCGTTCGGCCTCGGGCAGCAGTTCTTTTTCCGCCTCGATATAGGGGATGAGATGCGCGACCGCCTTCTTCATCACGCGCGCTGATTTGACGACTTGCGGCAGGAACATTTTGCCCGATCCAAACAGATCGCCCACCACATTCATGCCGTCCATCAGCGGCCCCTCGATCACTTCGATAGGCCGCCCGCCTTCCTCTTCCTTGGCGGCGCGCATAATCTCGGTGTCAGCCACGATATGCGCGTCGATCCCTTTGACCAGCGCATGTTCGAGCCGTTTCGCCACCTCCCAGCCGCGCCATTCTTCTGCGGCTTTTTCATCGGCGACCGATTTGCCTTTATAGCTTTCGGCAAGGTCAATCAGCCGCTCGGTCGCATCGGGGCGGCGCATCAGGATCACATCTTCGCAATGCTCGCGCAGTTTGGGATCAATCGTGTCATAGACATCCAACTGCCCCGCATTGACGATCGCCATATCAAGCCCTGCCGGGATCGCATGGTAGAGGAACACCGAGTGCATCGCGCGGCGCACCGTTTCATTCCCGCGGAAGGAGAATGACAGGTTCGATAGCCCGCCGCTCGTTTTCGCATAGGGGCACTGCTTTTTGATTTCCGCAACCGCCTCGATAAAATCGAGCCCATATCGGTCATGCTCTTCAATACCGGTCGCCACGGCAAAGATGTTGGGGTCAAAGATGATGTCCTCGGGCGGAAAGCCCTCTGCCACCAGCAGGTCATAAGCGCGTTTACAAATCTCAACCTTGCGCTGTTTGGTGTCGGCCTGACCCACTTCGTCAAACGCCATCACCACCACAGCCGCGCCATATGCCATGCACAGCCGCGCATGTTCCAAGAAAGCCTCTTCGCCTTCCTTCATCGAGATCGAATTCACAATCGGCTTGCCCGACACGCATTTCAGCCCTGCCTCGATCACCTCCCATTTGGAACTGTCGATCATCACCGGAACGCGCGCGATATCGGGTTCTGCCGCGATCAGTTTGAGGAATGTGGTCATCGCATGATGCGCATCCAGCAGCCCTTCATCCATGTTGACGTCGATCACCTGCGCGCCGTTTTCGACCTGCTGGCGCGCGACCTCTACGGCAGTGGCATAATCATCCGCCATGATGAGCTTTTTGAACCGGGCAGACCCGGTCACATTGGTGCGTTCACCGACATTGATGAAGCTTGACGCTGATTTTTGAGCAGTCATTTTCAGTTCGCCACCACAAAGGGTTCCAGCCCGGCAAGCCGCATTGCGGTTTCGCCTTCGGGCACAGCGCGCGGCTCCAATCCGGAAACCGCATTCGCAATCGCCTGAATATGCGCGGGCGATGATCCGCAGCAGCCGCCAAGAATGTTCACTTGCCCGCCTTCGGCCCATTGTTTGACAAGGCCTGCCGTGGTGTCCGGCATTTCGTCATATTCGCCAAGCTCATTGGGCAGGCCCGCATTGGGGTAAGCCATAATCAGCGTATCCGCGATGGCGGAAAGCGATTGCACATGGGGGCGCAATTGGTCTGCGCCAAAGCTGCAATTAAGGCCAACAGTCACAGGCTTTGCATGGCGGATAGCATACCAGAATGCCTCGACCGTGTGGCCGGACAGGTTCCGGCCTGAAAGGTCCGTCAATGTCATCGACATCATGACAGGCACGTCGCGGCCCAGATCATCGGAAAGCTGTTTGACCGCCATCACGCCGGCTTTCGCATTCAGCGTATCAAACACCGTTTCAATCAGGATGAAATCGCAGCCGCCCTCAATCAGGGCCGCAGCCTGCTCTTTATAAACCGCGGTCAGTTCATCAAAATCAATCTCGCGGTAGCCGGGGTCTTCGACATCGGGGCTTAGCGAGAGTGTCTTGTTCGTCGGCCCGATAGCGCCTGCGATAAAGCGCGGGCGGCCATCTTTTGCTTCATATTCATCGGCCAGTTCGCGCGCGATTTTGCCGCTTGCAATATTAATCGCGGCGACCTGATCTTCTGCCGCATAATCGGCCTGGCTGATGCGATTGGCTGAAAACGTATTGGTCGAAATGACATCCGATCCCGCATCGAGGTAAGCGCGCGTGATATCGCGGATCACATCGGGACGGGTCAGCGCAAGGATATCGTTATTGCCTTTTTGGTCGGCATTTAAGCCCAGCGTGCCCGCATAATCCGCCTCGGTCAGCTTGCGCTCCTGGATTTGCGTTCCAAACGCGCCGTCAAAAATCAGCACGCGTTTTGCAGCTTCGGCCTGAAGTTTTTCGCGCGCGCCCTGCTCTGAGCCTGCCTGATGGTGCGTCATGCGGCCTCTCCTTCGGGGCGTTTGCCCAGCATATGGCAAATCGCATAGGCCAGATCGGGCCGGTTGAGAGTGTAAAAATGCAAATCGCGCACGCCGCCTGCATAAAGCCGGCGGCAAAGCTCGGCTGCGACAGTGGCTGCAACCAGTTGGCGCGCGCCGGGGCGTTCATCCAGACCTTCGAACAGGCCGTCCATCCATTCAGGGATCACCGCGCCGCAAAGTCCTGCGAATTTGCGCGCCTGGGCGACATTGGTGACAGGCAGAATGCCCGGCAGCACCGGCTGCGACACACCTGCTGCGGCAAGTTTGTCCTGAAACCGGAAAAACGTATCAGCCGAAAAGAAGAACTGCGAGATTGCGCGGCTTGCGCCTGCATCCAGCTTTCGTTTCAGATGGTCGATATCGGCCTGCGGGCAGGTCGCATCCGGGTGGGTTTCGGGATAGGCGGCAACCGAGATATCAAAATCGGCAATCTCTTTCAGGCCCGCGACCAGATCGGCTGCGCTGGCATAACCTTCAGGATGCGGAGTGAACGGCGCGCCCGGTTCACCTGCATCACCGCGCAGTGCGACAATATGGCGCACGCCCGCTTCCCAATAGTGTTCGGCAACTTCGCGGATCTCTTGCTTGGATGCACCCACACAGGTGAGATGCGCGGCGGCGGGCAAATTCGCCTCTGCAATGATCCGCGCAACCGTGTTGTGCGTGCGTTCGCGCGTCGATCCGCCGGCGCCATATGTCACAGAGACAAAACTGGGACCAAGCGGTTTCAGCTCTGTCACCGCCTGCCACAACTGGTTTTCCATCTTCTCCGATTTGGGCGGGAAGAATTCAAAGCTGACATCCACATCACCCGGCAAGCCGGAGAAAAGCGGCGTATCATGCGCGGTGCGAAGTTCAGCGGTGCTGTCGAGAGGGGCGGTCATGCTGATGCTTTCTTATCAGGGGATTTTTGGGTTTGAGAAGCGCGCCGATCAGGCATTTGCTCAGGCGCAGCGCGGCGCTGGCCAATCCAGATTTTGACAATCAATTCGCCGTTATCAAGCTGCGCCGGCGGCGCGGGGTCAAAGCCTGCCTTGCGCAGCAAAGCCGCCATTTGCCGGTCGGAAAATCCCAGCCGCGCATGGGCATGACGGCCCCGCAATTCTTCGCGGTCATGCGCGTCAAAATCGACAATCGCGATGCGCCCCCCGGTTTTGTAACGCGCGCTGCTTCTGCAAGCGGGTGTGCGGGAACCTGAGCGAAATGCAGAACCTGATGCAGCAGCACTGTGTCAAACGCGGCATCTGGCAAAGGCAGATCGGTAAAATCGCCCTGCACCAGCTCTATTTGCGTACCGGGCACATGCTGCAATTTGGCCCGCGCAATGCGGAGCATTTCAAGGTTTTTATCAACCGCGGTGATCCGCTGCGCTTTATCGGCGAACAATTCGGCCATGCGCCCCGTGCCCGTGCCAATATCCAGCACCGCGCCAAGCGGCGCATCCTCAAGCGCTTTTATCAGCGCCTCTTCTACCTGATCGTCCGGGCTGTGAAGCGCGCGCAAGGCGTCCCATTCGCTTGCATGACGGGCAAAGTAATCCTCTGCCTGCGCGTCGCGCGCATCGCGAATGGCGGTAAGCTTGCGTCTGTCGGTATCGCACAGGGCCGCAAATTCCGGATCGTGGTTCTGGCTTGCGCTAAGCAGCGTTTCGACCGCGCTTAGGATTTCTGTATCAAGCGTTTCGCCGCTGGCCTGCCGCAGAAACACCCAGCTGCCCTCACGCCGCCGCTCTGCCAGCCCCGCATCGCACAAAATTCCCACATGGCGCGATACGCGCGGCTGGCTTTGGCCCAGAACCTGTGCCAATTCCCCCACCGCCAGCTCCATCGCAGACAGCAGCCGCATAGTGCGCAATCTGGTGGGATCAGCCAGCGCCTTGAAGATGGTATCGACGAGCATTGAAAAGAACATATAAAGATATTTTTATATGTGTAAATGGGCGGGATTAACACTCAAAAAATGCACCCCCCACTAGGCCCACCAAAACCCTTGCGCTACGCATGTATTTCCTCAACCAAAGGCGACCCAAATGAAGCTTGGCTGCTGTTATTATCCCGAACATTGGCAGCCAGAAATGTGGCTCCAAGATGCGCAGAGAATGGCGGAAATGGGCCTGTCACTGGTGCGCATCGGGGAATTCGCCTGGAGCCGGATTGAACCTCGTCCCGGCGTCTTCGATTGGGATTGGCTGGACCGCGCAATAGACCTTTTGGCAGAGGCGGGTTTGCAAGTAATCCTAGGCACTCCCACCGCGACCCCGCCAAAATGGCTGGTCGATCAAATGCCCGATATGGTGGCGATTGATGAGGCAGGCCGCCCGCGCGGTTTCGGATCGCGGCGGCACTATTGTTTCTCGCACCAGGGATACCGGGAAGAGGCCGCCCGCATCGCTCGCGCCATGGCGGAAAGGTATGGCCGCAACCCCGCTATCGCCTGCTGGCAAACCGATAACGAATATGGCTGCCACGACACCGTGCTCAGCTTTTCAGACAGCGCAGCCGCCCGCTTTCGCGAATGGCTCAAAGCGCGATATGGCGATGTGAAATCCCTCAATGCGGCATGGGGCAATGTCTTTTGGAGCATGGAATATGGCAGCTTTGCCGAGATTGATCCGCCCAACCTGACTGTTACCGAAGCAAACCCCGCGCACTGGCTGGATTACCGCCGCTTTGCCTCGGACGAAGTCATCAGTTTTAACGCAGCCCAAGTGGCGATTTTGCGCGAATACTCGCCCGGCCGCGATGTGACGCACAATGTCATGGGGTTCTTCACCGAGTTCGACCATCACGATCTGGGCCGCGATCTCGATATTGTGACATGGGACAGCTATCCGCTGGGCTTTCTTGAACAGTTCTGGTTCTCCCAAGAGGAAAAGCGCGACTTTCTAAGGCAAGGTCACCCCGACATCGCCGCTTTTCACCACGACCTTTACAGAGGCTGCTGCCCGCAGGGGCGCTGGGGAGTGATGGAGCAACAGCCAGGCCCTGTGAACTGGGCGCGGTTCAATCCGGCACCCTTGCCAGGAATGGTGACCTTGTGGACATTGGAAGCAATGGCGCACGGCGCAGAACTGGTCAGCTATTTCCGCTGGCGGCAAGCGCCCTTTGCACAGGAACAAATGCACGCAGGGCTACTGCGCCCCGACAGCATTGACGCACCCGGCGCAGACGAAGCACGCGAGGCGGCGCAGGTCATTGATGAGCTGGGCGAACAATCGGCAATTAAGGCGCCCGCTGCACTGGTCGTATCTTACGAAGCAGCATGGGTGTGCGGTATCCAGCCGCAGGGGGAAAGTTTCCGCTATCTCGAACTGGTGTTTGAATGGTATTCCGCCCTAAGGCGGCAGGGACTGGATGTCGATATTGTCGCGCCCAATGCTGACCTTACCGGTTACTCCATCGTTTTGGTCCCCACCCTGCCCATCGTAAGCGATGATTTCGTCAAAGCGCTAGCGGGGCTGAATTGCCCGGTGCTGATCGGGCCAAGATCGGGTAGCAAGACGGCAAGCTTTTGCATTCCCGAAACCCTTGCGCCCGGCAAACTGAAAGAGGTCATGCCCATCACTGTCACACGCGCCGAAAGCCTGCGTGACCGCGTGAGCGAAGATGTGGGCGGCGGCGCGGTTGAACGCTGGCTTGAGGATATTGCGAGCGATCTGGAACCGGAGCAGGCAACTCAAAGCGGTCAAGGCGTGCTCTACCGCGCCGGAGGTGCGCGCTATATCGGCGCATGGCCGAACCGCACGCTGCTTGATGAGATTGTGGCGATGATGGCGGATGAAGCGGATTTGCCGCTCACCCCCTTGCCCACCGGGCTGCGTCTGCGCCGCACGCAAAGCCATGTGTTTGCGTTCAACTATTCAGCAGAACCCGTCGATATCGCGCATCTAATAGGCGGAGCCGCGCTTGTGACCGGGCAAACCGAACTTCCGCCAGCAGGAACCGCGATCTGGCCGCGATAGGCCGCGGGCTAACCCTCGATGCCCAATAGCTTTGCATAATGATCGCGCAAAGTGTCGCTGCCAAACTCGGGCGTGTCATCGGCGCTGTATCGCTGCGCGGTATCATCCCACACCAGCATGCTTTCGGTCGCATAATATCGCGCAATCCGGGCATATTCAGCCTTTTCCGCCGCCCAATCTGACCACCCTTGAGCTGCACCCAGCACCGTCGCGGCCGCGCTGAACACCGCGAGCGGAACCCTGCGGTATCGCGGCTCTTGTCCGAGCAGTTCAAACAGCATCGCGCCCTGTTCGCGCATTGTGATCGCCGGCCCCGGCCCGCCAATGGGCAAGATCGCACCACGCCGCTCTGGGTCGGTCAGGCAATCGGTAATAAACCGCGCGCAATCGGCATCGCTGATCGGCTTGCACCGGGTCAATTCGCCATTGCCAAACACCATAAACGGCTTGCCGCTGCGCACCCGTTCAATCTGGCCGGAAAGCGATTTGAAGAACGCGGTAGGGCGCACGATGGTGTGCGCAACCGGGCTGGCGACGAGCTTTGCCTCGAACGCCAGCTTGGCGTGTTGAAAGGCAAGTCGCGGCTTTTGCACACAGATCGCCGATAGCAGCACGAAATGCTGAACACCTGCCTGCTCGCTCGCGGCCAACAGATTTGCGTTGGCATCGTGATCGACCGCCCACGCATCTTTGGGAGCGCCCGAGCGTGAAGCGATGCAGGAGACAACTGCGGACGGACGAATAGCAGCCAAAGCGCGCGCGGCAGCCTTACTATCTGCAAGATCGACGACAATCGCATCCTCACCCGCCGCGTCAATGGGTGAGCGGACAAGCCGGGTTACCCTGTAGCCGTTTGCAACAAGGCATTGCGCAACTGCCTGTCCGATCGTCCCGGTTGACCCGGCCAGAACCACGCGCTGGACGCCATGGCGCGTCGCTGCTGACGCCGCAGGACGGCTCATGCTGCTTGCGGCTGCCCTGCCTCTTTACCCAAGGCGAACTCAGCGTTCGCCCCGAAGACCAGCCGATTGACCAACAACGATGTGAACACCGACAGCAGCAACGTGCATGCCATCCAGTGAATGTAGTGCACGTTCAACAATGCCTCTGCCCCCAGCAGCTTCATCAAACCTTCGCGCGCATTGATAACAAAGCCCAATGGCGCAGCCCAAAAGCCGTAGAAGAATACACCTGCCACCACTCCGATCATCGCGGCGCGCGCCTGAACCCCGGTGAAGACAAGCCCGACGATAAACGCAGAAAGGATCGGCATGGACAACAATCCATAGAGCGTCTGAACCGTGTTAATCAGGCTTTCCTGGCTGGCAAAGAACGGCACCAGTGCGAGTGCAAACAGGCTCATCAAAATGGAAACAATAGCTCCAAGCCGCGCGACCTTTTTTGGTTCGCCCACATAAGCTTCGTGCATATCGCACACATACAATGCCGCGCTGGCATTGAGGATCGAGTTGAAGGTAGTGAGCGCGGCTGCAAACAAAGCCGCTGCAAAAGCGCCAGAAAGCCAGCCAGGCAATACCGAGCTGACGATCATGCCGTACGCGCCATCCTGCGGGACATCGCCGAACAGCTTAAAGGCGACAATGCCCGGTACCACCACGATGATAGGCACAATCATCAAGCGGATGGCAGCAGCAGCCATCACGCCTTTTTGTGCTTCGCCGATTGACGGCGATGCCATGGCGCGCTGGGTTATGGTCTGATTGGTGGACCAATAGAATGTCTGGATGAATATCATCCCTGTTAGCAAAGTATGCCAGGGGATGTCGGAATTGTTGTCACCAATCAAAGTCAACCGGTCTGCAGGGATACCGCTGAGATCGAAATCAATCGCTTTGAGAGCAAGATAGGCAACCACCAATGCAAGGCTGAGTATCAGGACTCCTGAATAGGTGTCCGATACGGCCACTGCGCGAAGACCGCCGAAAATGGCATAGGCGGCACCGATTGTGGCGAGCACAACCGAAAGGATCATGATGTTCCCAAGCCCGCCATCCAGTTCGAGCAGGGACAAGAAAAAGCGCGATCCGCCATAGAGGATTGCGGGGAGAAAAATGAAGAGATTGCCTGCGAGAAAAAGCAGCGAGATCAGCGCGCGGATATGCTTGTCGCCATACTTCTTCTGCAACAATTCCGTCGTGGTGGTGCAATTGTTGCGATAATAAACAGGCAAAAACACGAAAGCGAGAATGAACAAACCGACCACCGCAGCCAGCTCCCACCAGGCAATCAGCAGCATCTGATTGCCATTCATGCTGACAAGCTGATCGGTCGACAAGTTGGTCAGCGTGATTGAACCCGCGACAAAATACCAAGACAGGCCGCCATTCGCGAGGAAGTAATCGCTTTTGCTGTCATCACCTGTCCCCCGTTTGCCCCGACAATGCATATAGGTCGCAAACGCGATGAGCACAGTGATCGCAAGAAACACCGCCGCCTGGCTTATGGTCATGATAAAAATCCCTCTCCGCAGCGCTTCGTGATCGCTGATTTTGCCGTAGTCTTTCAAGAACAGGCCGGGTGCGCAAGTCCGGTCCGCGCCCAAATGCAAAACAAAAGCGGGCACCCCTCAAAAAAGAGAGATGCCCGCGAATGCCTATGCGTACCCCTCAGGCTCAGAACGTGGCGCGAACGCCCGCAGTGTAACGCGCACCGGTCCGTTCATAAGTGAGCACCCGGTTGCGGAAGCGCGAGAAGTCACGTGTGTCTTCATTGAGGATATTGAGACCTTCAACAAACACTTGGAACTGGTCAGTCAATTCATAGCTGGCCGAGAAATCAACCTGACCAAAGCTCTCACGCTGGCGCGGTTCGCTTTGCACGTCGCTGCCCTGGAAGAGGAAGCCATCGCGGTAGTTGTACGATACGCGCGCTGACAACCGGTCCCCTTCATAGAAACCGGTAAGGTTGACTGTGTGCGGCGTAAAGCCGTTGAAGCCAAGATCTCCTACCGGTGCGTTGTCACGGCTTGATGTCACATAAGTGTAGTTGATGATGCCGCCAAAGCCGTTGTCGAACGTCTTTTGAAAGGCAATCTCTGCACCTGAAATGCTGCCCGACAGACCGTTGCGCTGACGCGTATCCTGGAATGTCACGTCGGTCGGCGTATCAACGGTAAGCCCGCCATTGCCAGCAGGGAAGATGACAACGCCCGGCACACCGATGGTCGATGTTTCGAGGAAGCCGCCAAGCTCCTTATGGAAACCGGCAACGCTGAAATAGCTTAGGCTATCGAAATACCATTCGAACGATACATCAAAGTTGTCAGCCTCAAACGCTTGAAGCAGCGGGTTGCCGCCTCCGCTCAAAGGCGCATCGGAACGGCCGCCAAAGGTGTTGGCGACACCCAGCGCGGTCAATGTCGGCCGCGTCACGGTGCGCGCATAGCTCATCCGCAGGACCGTGTCTAAGGACGGCTCAACCTTGACGTTTACCGCCGGCAGGAAGTTCACGTAGTCGTTCGGCACCGAGACATTGGTTGCAGGGCCAAAGACCGTGACAAGCTGCGTGTCGCCAGGCGTTTCGCGGAATTCGATCACCGGCTGGTCAATCCCGCTTGAGACGACATCAGTGAATGCAATGCGGAAACCGATATTGGCCGACCATGGCAGGTCTCCACCAAAGTCGCCGCCCCATTCGGTGTTGAAATAGGCGGAATAGATCTGCTCTTCGACCTGGAAGCTGCCGCCGGGATTGAACGAAGGCGTGTAAATGCCAAGCACCGGATCAAGTCCGCCGCTGTTCAGATATGCCAAGAGATCAGCAGTGTTGCCGCCTGTGCGGTCCATATTCTGCAGGTTCGCCGTGCTGTTCAGCTGCGCGAATGCATCAGCAAAGCTGGCAGTCAGGATTTGGGCTGGAACCGTGTCAGCGCCATCGACACCGCTCAGGAACCCGTCAAATGAGAACGGGCTGAGGATCGAGGTGTCAAACGGCACGGTGTAACCGCAATAGGCGCAGAAAATTTGCGCCGCTGTCAGGCTTCCAAAACCAGGGTCAGCAAAGTTATCGAAAAGGTTCTGCACCTTTTCGCGGTCTGTATAGAGCCCGCCAAATGTCACTGCGCTGAGCGGACCTGCATCGACTTCCCACGCGCCATCAAGACGCACTTCGAACACTTCGTCTTCAACCTGAGTGCGGTTCACATTCACAAAGTGCAGCCGCTGGATCGACGGATCCACAAAGTCTTCGGCGTTGATATTGGTGATTGTCGAAATGCCGGTTGTGCTGGTAGATTGGATCAGCGGTGATGTGGGCGCAAGCGCACCCAGCACGACAAACGGGTTGGTGCCATCGCGCGTTGCACGTGACCATGCCACGTCCGCCACAAATGTCAGTGCATCGCTGGCTTCAAATTCGAAGTTACCACCAAACGCAAAAGTTTCAGCTTCACGGTTGTTCGATGTGAGCACGTTGTCGTTTTGAGACAAGCCGACAGCGCCTGCGATATCGGGGTTGCGATTGGCAAAATCGATGCTGGGACGGTTGAACGATGTCACGGTCCCATTGGCATCAATTTCCGGGTTCAAGAAAGGCGGGCTGAAAAAGCCGGAGAACTGCTGATCGAACGAGCTGATGTCGAATTTTGAATACAGACCATCAAATGTTGCCGTGAAGCGATCAGACGGCGCAAATTGCAACGCACCATTCAGCGTGATCCGCTCACGCTCTTGCACATCGCGGCTGAAGATCACCTGCTGCTGAACCCGTGCCCCGTCTGGCAAGGCACCGATATCGGCGGGTTGCAAGCCGGCGGCACTTTCCGGCGCAAAGATAGCGGGATCGCCTTGGCGCAGTGCATAACCGTTGGTGATATTGCGATCGATCTGGGCGTTGCGCAGATTGTATGATGCACCGAACAGCGCACCGACAGTGCCGTTGGACCACGACACGACACCGCTAAGGTCTGTACCGACGTCTTCGCTCAGGTTTTCGTAAATCGCAGCGCCTGAAACTGACGCATTGAAACCAGGGCGATCCAGTGGGCGCGCGGTTGTGATGTTTACGAGCGCCCCGATACCACCTGACTGGAAACTTGGTTGGGCTGACTTATAAACCTCAGCGGTCTGGATGATATCCGAAGACAGCACATCGAACGAAAATTCACGCCCGGGGTTATCGGTGGCGATTGTCCGCCCGTTTAAAAGCACTGCGTTGAATTCAGGGCCAAGGCCGCGAACGGTGATGAACTGGCCTTCACCGCCGGACCGGTCAATCGCAACGCCAGTAATACGCTGGAGCGATTCCGCAACGTTCTGGTCGGGGAATTTGCCCACATCTTCGGCAGAGACCGCATCTACAACAGCAGCGCTGCTGCGTTTGAGATTGATCGAATCTTCTAGACTTTTGCGGAAGCCGGTGACGATGATGGTGTTTTCTTCACCCTCTACCGCTTCGGCGTCATTGTCTTGGGCAACAGCCGGGCTGGAAATAGCAATTGCTGCAATGGCAGCGCCTTGAGCCAACATGGCCCGCTTGGAAAACAACATGATACTCTCCCTTAACCGCGCCCCACCTGACCGATGTGATTTCTTATGGAGGCACATTCACGTGACCCTATCCGGATCGCAGTAGGATTTGTGGCGCTTCGATCCGCGATTTCCATGGGCGAATTGGACCGGCATGAAGTTTTTGGGAAAAATCAACGTCGCTGAGCGTGATTACTCAAATCTGTCATAATATTGCAACGCCTCACGGCGAATTATCTTACATGATCCGCGATTTCGCCCAATTCTTCAAATCGCGACGGACTACGCGCAATCCGGGAGCGATATTCTGATGGAGGCCAACCGACTGATTTGCTGAATTGGCGGCTGAAATGGTATTCATCGCAATATCCAAGCTCGTCAGATATCTCGCGTAGCATAATATTGGGATCAGACAGCATTTCGCAGGCCTTTTCCATCAGGACGCTTGTGCGATACCGGCCGGGTGATTGCCCCGCGAGCTTTTTAAAGCGCTTGCGAAACGCCTCATAGGAATGACCCAGCCGGGTCGCGGCCAGGCGAACGTCCAGAGTTTCTCCAATCACCGTTTTAGCATTGGCAAGCCAGGCAATATCATCGCCCATATCCTGCTCACGTGCCTGCGTGATATCAGCAAGAAGGCTTTGCAATCCGACCGTTTCGCGCATCAATTCGCTTTGCGTTTTGGCTCTGGTCTGGCCGATAAGGTTCAAGATCCGGTCGCGCCAAAAATCCAGCGGCTTAAGCGAAACGACTGGATCTGCCTCGTCAAGACATCCCGAATTTCGCCAAAGATCGAACACTGGACCTTCGAAGACGAGATAAAATTCATCCCAGCTGCCCCCGGCAGGCGGCCCATACCAATGCTCCACGCCTGGCGCGACAATAATGGCATCGCCCGCAGTGACGCTCAGCGATTGCCCTGTCTCATCCCAATATCGCCCTTCCCCGCGCGTCACATAAACAAGGGTAAAGTGCGGCAACGTCCGCCTCGCACTCAAGACGCCCACGCCGTTTTTAAGGAAGCAAGCCAGCTTAATGCCGCCAATAGGCGACAATTGCATGTTCTGCTTGTAGACTTTTTCCTCCCACACGGGCTTCTCCTTGATTAAATCTGGATTGGGATTACCAAAAAATTCATGCACTGCCAAAATCGCACTTCACAAATGCCGGGCAAAGGCGTGATGGTGACGCGGAGTCCCATAAAGCGCGCGTCAGCAAGCCGTTTTGGGCATGGAGAGGAAAAGGCATGTGCTGTTTGGGCACTCAGCCTTAAGGGATGCTTCGTCAGAGGCATGATGTGTTAGTATGACAGAAAAAGCGGCAATCGGCATGGCACAGTCAGATGAGCAGCCTGCGTCACGGGACGAAGCTGTTCGCAGTGTAAGCAGCGAAAGCGCGGTCGCTGAAACCGTGATCCATGAACACCGGCCTGTGCCCGTAACCGATCCAGCCGAGCGGATTTCAGGCGAACCGCAATATTGCGAGTTGAGAGCAGGCGGCACGCTGCTCGCGCTCGAGGCGACTTTGGGAATGCGCCCGATCATCCTTTATGCTGGACCTGACCTGCCCGGCGTCACGCCTGCAAATATGGCACTGCTCGCCACGCGCCAGCATGCACCGGGCAGCGCCTCTGTGCCGCTGCGTGGATCGCTGCTCAACGAAATCGGTACCGGAATATCCGGCCCCTCTGGCATGATAGGTCATCGCGATGGGCAGAACTGGGCGCTTGATTTGCGCATCGTCGCGGTTGATGTCACCGAAAACGATCGAGTGGAGATCCGCTGCGAAGATGCCAATGCGAAAATAGCAACCCGGCACATTTTTCAGATCGAAGCCGGCACGGGGATGCTGCGCGCCAAAACACTGGTCGAAAACCAAGCTGATGCGCCTTTCCATCTCGATTGGTGTGCTGCCCTGTGCCTGCCCTTTGATCAGCGCTTCGACCGTTTCCTAAGCCTTACCGGACGCTGGTCTAAGGAATTTCAGATTGAGCAGATCGATCTGTTTCAAGGCAGTATTGTACGCGAGAACAAGGCTGGCCGGACCAGTCATGATGTATTTCCCGGCGGCATTTTGGCCAGCGCAGAAACCACCGAAACCACAGGGTTGGCGTTAGGCTTTCATCTTGCATGGAGCGGTAATCACAAACTACGCGTTGATCGGCATTCCGATGGACGTGGCTTTGTTCAGACCGGCGAAATGGCGTTTCCGGGCGAAATAAAGCTTGGCCAGAACGACGTATATGAAACGCCTGAATTTCTCGCGGTTTGGTCGCAAAACGGCACCAATTCTATCGCGCAGGCCTTTCATACTCATCTCACTGACAAAGTGCTTGATGCGCGCACTCGCGACAATCCGCGGCCAGTGCACTATAACACCTGGGAAGCTGTCTATTTTGACCATGATGAGGCAACGCTCATTGAGCTTGCACAGGCCGCCGCCGCTGTCGGGGCGGAAAGGTTTGTGCTGGATGATGGTTGGTTTGGTGGACGCCGCCATGATGCAGCGGGACTTGGTGATTGGTGGGTGTCCAATAACGTCTATCCCGAAGGTCTTCACCGCCTTGTCACAACAGTCAAAGACTTGGGCATGGAGTTTGGCCTGTGGTTCGAACCTGAAATGGTCAACCCAGACAGCGATCTGTACCGCGCTCATCCCGATTGGGTGCTAAAGGCTGATGGCGTTGAGGCGATACCTTTTCGCGGGCAGTTAACGCTTGATCTGACCAGAAACGAAGTGTTCGACTATTTGCTCAAAAAGATCAGCGCGCTCGTGCACGAATATGGCATCGCTTATATCAAATGGGATATGAACCGCGATACCAATCACCCCAGCAGCAATGGCAGGGGCGCGATGCACCGCCAGACGCATGCAGTTTACCGCTTGCTGGATGAATTGCGCAGCCAGCATCCCGCGCTTGAGATTGAGAGCTGCTCATCAGGCGGCGCGCGGGCGGATTTCGGTATTTTGCGCCACACGGATCGCATCTGGACGTCCGATAATAACGACGCGCGCGAACGGCAGATTATCCAGCGCGGCGCGGCCAATTTTTTCCCCTGCGCGTGCTTGGTAGCCATGTCGGCCCAAGACGGTGCCATATTACCGGGCGCGAATTGCCAATGTCATTCCGTGTCGCCAGTGCCGTGTTCGGCCATATGGGCATGGAATTGGACCTGCGTGAGGAAAGCGAAGCGGATCTCGAAACGCTGAAAGCCGGCATCGCGCTTTATAAACAACACCGCGCGCTGATCCATTCTGGCGACTATCTTGCTCTTGCCAGCCCGGAAGGAACCAATTTCGTCGGCTCCGTAGCGGGTGACAAAAGCGAAGCGCTGTTCTCCTACGCGAAACTGGAGCCTGAGCTTTCGACATTGCCCAGCCGAATTCATTTTGACGGAATTGATCCTGCCCAATTGTACGAGCTGCGCATTGTCTGGCCAGAATTTAATCCCTCAATCAGCGCGCCGTCGATTATGGATACAGCTGATCTTCAAGGAAATGGGATCAAAGTGCTGGGTGCAGCCTTGGTCGGGCACGGCATTCAACCCCCGCTGACTTTTCCCGACACCTGTCTCATCTATCATCTGAAAGCGTGCAAGTGAGCGCAGGCATGGACCCCGTTTATGACCTGCTGATCATTGGTGGCGGGATTAATGGCGCCGGGATTGCCCGCGATGCCGCCGGGCGCGGTTTGTCAGTGTGCCTGGTGGAAAAGGACGATCTGGCTCAAGCCACTTCAAGCGCTTCGACAAAATTGGTGCATGGCGGGCTTCGCTATCTGGAACATTACGAATTTCGGCTGGTGCGCGAAAGCCTGATTGAGCGTGAACGCCTTCTCGCCATGGCGCCGCATATCATTTGGCCGCTGCGTTTTGTTTTGCCTCATGATGAGGGACTGCGTCCCAAATGGCTGCTGCGGCTCGGATTGTTCATGTATGACAATTTGGGCGGGCGAAAAATGCTGCCACCCACCCGCACTCTGGATCTCAATTCTCCTCCCCACCGAGCTATCCTGAAGGATCGGCTCACCAAAGGATTTGAGTATTCCGATTGCTGGGTGGAGGATTCCCGGCTTGTTGTCCTCAATTGCATGGACGCAAAAGAAAACGGCGCTGACATTCGCACGCGCACCGAATGCGTCGGGCTCACCCGCGACAACGATATGTGGACCGCGTCTTTGATCGGGCCGGAAGGCTCAGATGAGGCGCGCGCAAGAACCGTCATAAACGCCGCTGGACCCTGGGTTGACAGGGTATTGTCGCGCGCAAAACCGCACGAAACCCAGGCGAACCTGCGCCTTGTCAAAGGCAGCCATCTCATCTTTCCGAAATTGTTCGAAGGCGATCACTGCTATATTTTTCAGAACAAAGATGATCGGATCATTTTCGCGATACCCTATGAAAACAATTTCACGCTGGTAGGGACGACCGATGAAGGGTTCGAAGGCGATCCAACCGGTATTACCATTTCGGACCGCGAAGCGCGATACATCTGCGATGCGGCCAATGAATATCTGCACACCGAAATTACGCCGGATGATGCCGTTTCAAGCTATGCAGGGGTGCGCCCGCTTTACGATGACAGCGCCGCGTCCAATTCAACCGTAACGCGCGATTATCAGTTTGAGCTTGATCGGGGGGATGACGGCGATGAAGCCGCGATCCTCTCAATTTTTGGCGGTAAGATTACAACCTATCGCAAACTGGCAGAGCATGCGCTGGAAAAACTGGGGCTAGCGGGCAAATCATGGACGGCCGATCAGCCTCTGCCGGGGGGCGATATTGATCCGGCACGTTTTGATGCTTTTGTCGCCGATGTCGCTACCCAATATGACTGGCTTCCCGGTGGCGCAGCACGGCGGCTTTGCCGAGCTTATGGCACGCGGGTCCATGTCCTCTTGACCGGCGCGCAGGGGCTCAATGATCTGGGGCCGCATCTGGGCGGTGACCTGTATACGCGCGAGCTTGAATATCTGGTCGATCAGGAATTTGCGACGTCATCCGAGGATGTCTTATGGCGCCGCTCCAAACTGGACCTTCACCTCGACGACGATGCCAAAATGCGCGTTGCCAAGTGGTTCGAGCAGGCGAAGACCCCGGCGTGAGCGATAATGTCCTTTTGCCCCGCATGCTTGGCGGGCGCGGCGCTTACAGGCGCGATCATCGCAAGGCTGATGGGCGAATGCTGCACCTTTACGGCCGCGCACCGCATGGCCTGGACTGCTTAGAAGAAACCCATGACGACATCGCGCAGGGCGGCGAGATCCGCCATCACCCCTTGCGTGATGAATGGAATGTCTATGCCGCGCACCGGCAAAACCGGACTTTCAAACCATCATCAGCGCAAGACCCACTTGCCCCTACATTGCCCGGCGGGCCTGCGACCGAAATCCCATTCAGCGATTTCGAAATCGCCATTTTCGAGAACAAATTTGCAGCTTTTCACCCCAGCGCGGCTGATGCAGCCGAGCTTGATGGCATAGCCAGCGAGCCCGCAAAAGGCGCTTGCGATGTCGTTGTCTATGCTCCTGATGCCAGCGGCAGCCTGCACACATTGGGAACGGATCGCTGCCAGCTATTGGTAAGCGCCCTGCTCGACCGGTATGAAACGCATTTTTCAGCCGGGAGCGACTATGTCTTGCCGTTTGAAAATCGCGGCGACGAAGTGGGCGTGACCCTGCATCACCCGCATGGGCAGATTTATGGATTTGACCGTGTGCCCGCCATCCAGCAGCGGGCGATCAATGCTTTTGCATCTGGGTACGATTTAGCAGCGGAAATGCGCCGCGCGATGCCCGATTATGGCCTAGGCGAGGACGGCGGGATGGCGGCCTTTGTCCCGCGCTTTGCCCGGTTCCCTTTTGAGACCTGGATCGCGCCCGTTCAAAAACGCGCTGGCCCATGGGAATGCAGCGATGAAGAACTGGAAGCGCTCAGTTACTGGCTCGGAGAAATGACACGGCGGTATGACGCTCTGTTCAAGCAGCCGGCCGCCACGATGATGGCTTTTCACGCTGCGTCCAATCCGGGTGGAGCAACCAGAGCGAACGGATACCATTTCACCGTGCAGTTCTATCCCCTGTTGCGCGCGCCGGGACGGGTGAAATATCTCGCTTCTGTCGAACAGCACACCGGCACGTTCACGGTTGATGTGATGCCTGAAACAGCCGTTGCCGCTTTGCGAGAGCAGGCACAATCATGACACAGACGTTCACCGCGCGCGCACCGGGCCGCGTCAATCTGATTGGCGAACACACTGATTACAATGGCGGCATGGTGCTGCCAGCAGCGCTCAGCGTTGGGATAGAGGTCACGCTTGCCCCGCGAAGCGACAGCGCAGTTGCAGTCACTTCCAACCATTATGACGCGCCCGTAATACGCGATCTGACAGATGATGCCGTGGATGAATGGGCCGATGCCGCCGTGGGCGCCGTAAGGGAAGCGAACGCTCTCGGCCTGCTTAACGGCGGAGCGACAATCGATATTGTTTCTACCATGCCCGAAGGATCCGGGCTGTCTTCTTCCGCCGCCCTTATCGTCGCGCTGCTCAAAGCCGCTCGCGCGGCAGCTGGGTCAAGCATATCCGATGTCGATATCGCGATTGCCGCCCGCCGGGTCGAAAACAATTACATTGGCGTCCCTTGCGGGATCATGGACCAGATGGCCGTAGCGCTGGCCACTCCGGGCACTGCAATGGCGCTCAACACCAAATCGCTTGCCTGGGACATCATCGATCTGCCCGCAGGCTATGACATGATGGTCCTGCATTCGGGCGTAACCCGCAAGCTAACCGATGGACGCTATGCCGAGCGTAAGGTCGAATGCGATACCGCTAAAGCGTATTTCGGCACTGAGGATCTCTGCTTGTTAAGCGAGGCGGATGTTGCCGCAGCAGACCTTGATCCCCCAATCGCACGCCGGGTGGCGCATCTGGTGAGCGAGCATGCCCGTGTGGCTCAATCTGTCACTGCGCTGCGCGATGGCGATATCCAGCGCTTCGGCGATCTGATGATCGAAAGCCACGCATCCATGCGCGACCAGTTTGAAATGTCGGTGCCGGCGATCGATGCCCTGGTGCAAAGCGCGCTGGATTGCGGGGCCATCGGTGCGCGGCTGACGGGCGGCGGATTTGGCGGATGCATTGTCGCCTGCGTCAGAACGACTGAGCGCGAAGCATGGCTCCAAAGGGTTTTGAAAGACCACACCGATGCGCGCTTTATCGATGCTGCGAAACGACCCTAAGCGCGGACAGCCTACCACGAGGCGTGGTGCCGCTTACGTGACTCGAACACGTGACCCCATCATTACGAATGATGTGCTCTACCAACTGAGCTAAAGCGGCAGCGCGTCAGCACTAAAGGCTTCTACCCCAAAACGCGCAATCGCAGATGTGGAGGCCCGAGCCGGAATCGAACCGGCCTTCACGGATTTGCAATCCGCTGCGTAACCACTCCGCCATCGGGCCGAGCCACCCTCCTGCGAAAGGGGCGAGCGGGCGCACTAGCGATTCGGCGCGGTAAAGGCAATGCGCCTCTTGCAAGAAGGCACTAATCTGTGTGGTCACAATGGGCTTTACGTATGGTCAATCTGGACCCGGCGCGTTTGGCGAGGCAAAGAAGCGGCTATGACCATTGCCAGCTTGCTCGAACCCATAACCGGCGTGTCCGGCCTTGTTACTCTCAATCATGCTGATGACTGGATGCAGGGGCGCACTCTTTATGGCGGCGCATCCGCTTTGATCGCGTTCACCATGGCTCGCCGCGCCTTTCCCGATCTCCCCCTTGCGCGCGGCCCAAATCGGTTTTGTCGCGCCAGTGGGTGAACATATCGAACTGTCCGCCGAGATCGTCAGGCAAGGCCGCAATGTGACCCAAGTTCGCAGCGAAATCCGCAACGAGAAAGGCGTAGCCTTGACCGCATTCTGGCTGTTTGCAGCAGAGCGCGAAGCCAACGCCGTGCGCGAAACATCACCGCTGGCCGATTGGCCTGGCGCCCCTCAAGACAATCCTGTCACCATGCAGGGCCAAGGCCCAAGTTTTATTCAGAACAATTTCGAAATTCGCTTTGGTCAGGATAAAGACGCAGATCACGGTAGCACTATCAGGCGCTGGGCGAGGCTGACCGAAGATCATGATCTTGACCCGGTGAGCAAGCTCGTTCTGATGGGCGATGTGATGCCGCCAGGCGCGATGCGGATCATGCAGCGCATGGGTCCGATCAGTTCGATCAATTGGTCATTCAATGTGCTCGATCCGGCGACACAGTCAGACGGCGGTTGGTATCTGGCTGAAAATGCCAGCCAGCACGCCGATCATGGCTATTCCTCAGAGCGGCTGAGGATGTGGGACAGCAATGGCCGCCAAGTGCTCGACGGGCTGCAATGTGTGGCGGTGTTTGGGTAAGACTTGCCCTTATTGGGGCCTATCTGATTGGGGTCTATACGTCTTCAAAAGTGGCTTTGCGCTTTTGCATGCCTGCCATAACCGCCTCAATCTGATTGGGCGTGCGGCTGATCGCTTGTTGTTCGGCACTTTCTTCCATCAAGATTTCATCGCCCGACATATCATGCATGGCTGCGCTTAAGCGCTTTGCTGCACGGATGGCGTGAGGATTTCTGTTGGCAATATCAGCAGCGATTGCACGAGCGCGCGGCAGAGGATCGCTATCGACATAAGTGGCAAGGCCAAGGGTTTGCGCTTCAGCGCCTGTAAACTCGCGATTGGTGTAAACCAGTTCGCGCAGCACATCATCGCGTACAGTCCCGCGCCACAAGGCATAGCCGCCCATATCGGGCACCAGTCCCCATTTCAGCTCCATAATCGCCATACGCGTATCAGGATGCGCGATGCGGATATCAGCGCCGCTGGCAATCTGTAATCCGCCACCAAAGCACACGCCGTGCAGCGCGGCCACGACCGGGACAGGAAGCTTGCGCCATTGCAGCGCGACCTCTTGGAACGTGTTTGCATTGCCATGCGTGCGCTCAACCAGGCTCGATGACACATTCGAAAAACTTGATGTATCAAGCCCTGCACAAAAAGCCCGGCCATCCCCCGACAGAACAACCGCGCGCAGGCCCGCAAGCTGATTGAGATAGGCACCGGCTTCGATAATCGCGGTGAACATCGCCGGATCTAGCGCGTTCATCTTGTCCGCACGTGTCAAACGCACATGCGCAACGCCATCCTCGTCCATATCAATCGCAACGCGATCACTGGAGGGTTTTTCCGTAGTATTTGCCATCGCTTAATCCGAGCCTGTGCCTGAATGATATTCCGTTTGGCAAAGGTGTGACGGATCAGAGAAGGTGTGTCCAGTCGTTCATTCTGGCGACGCGGCAAGCCGGGTCAAGAGCCGCATTCTGACAAGCATTATTCATGCTGTTCGGGTTCTTGATTAAATGCCCCCGGGCTCGGCGGCACATCAAGGAAATAGCCGTTCTGTTTGTGCGTCGCGAGGATGTGCGCAAGCCCATAAGGCTCCAGTTTCGCCCTTACCCGCGCAACATGAACAGCAACGCTGTTTGTCTTTGGCTCAAATGCAATGCGCCAGACATCAGCGAGCAACTGCTTTTTGGTGAAAGCCTTGCCTGGCTCTTCTGCGAGCCTCCACAAAAGCTCAAATTCACGCGGATGAAGACCAAGCCACTTGGATTCAACCCGGCCGTCTCTGTGAACCAGATCAAGCGTCACGTCGCCTGCCTCTCGAAAACGAGGGATAAGCGTGTCGCTGTCCGGAAACATGTTATAGGCAGGTGTTGACGTCATAATTCGGCCCCTGAAAGATTAGAGCACACTGACTTGCGAGAACAATAAAATAATCGAAATACAAATATCAAACTTGAACAATATAATAGTGGAATAAACCTTCCGATATCATTGTCATTTCAGATCTGTGACCACTCATTGAACGGCCGATATAATCGATTATCATTCTTGATCCCACAAGAAGTGCATTGCTGATAAAGCCCCTATCAGCACATAAAGTTCCCCCTAACTTTCAACACTAGACGAAATTTTGTCAATAAAGGAAAGTAAATTGTAGAATAAAAATGAAAATCCCGTACATTTTTCGTGGCTTATGGAAAAAGGGGTAGGATTAAGCTGTTTTGATTTATTTTTATCCAACTCATGCGAAAGCTGCGGTGTGCAGCTGCCGAACTGAACAATAGCGAAGGTTGAGCAAGAAAGCCTTCCCTGCATATGCCCCCCAATTTCATCACCTGCTGCAAAGCTTAGGGCGTTTGGAGCTGTTAGACTTTCCCGTTCAGACCAGGAAGCATAGTATTGTTCGCCGCGCGGGCTATTTCAATCTCGCCATCAGTCGCATCAACACTAATCGCCGGCTCTGCGCCAACCGCCTTTTCAATTGAGCCAGTTAGCGCGGAAGTCAGTGTCAAAGAAGCCAAAAACAACAACGCGATCACAACAATTGCACCCAAACGCAACACAATAGCATGCTCACCATTTAAGATGCTTGGTTCGCTCTTTTCAAACCACGGGGCATTTTCGACGACAGGTAAAATACCATTTATCAGTGTTCCGCCCAGTTCCTTGCTATCACCTAAATGGCTTTCTGAGACTATTTGAACACCAGAATTGCCCTTAACTTGTTTCTGTGGGGAGGTTGTAGAAATCGAAATACGCGCATTTGTATCTGCGATTTGCATGGGAAATGCGCTAGCTGTGATATAGTGCACACTCGAAGTTTCCATTCCGCCTAGATAGAATTGCTCCAGTTTGCTGCCATCTTCGGCATCAATATCAGTCAAAGACGCGCGATAAAGCTCAACCAACTCGCCAAGACTTGCAGCGCCAAATATATCTTTGAGCGCGCGAATATGCTGATTGATCCGAGTCTCGGACACGCTCAATTCCTGAGCAATAACCTTAATCGGAACCCGGCGATCCACACGCTCCATAACGGCGCGCTGCCTGTCAGTCAGCGGTTTCGTATCTGGCGGTGGCATATTGGCCTCCTTAAACCGTGCACTCAGCATACATCCTCAACGCGCGATCTGGCAAATCGCTCCATTTTTGAGAGATGGAAAACAATTCATCAATCAAAACTAAGACTTCGGGCTGGCGGCGTTGACACCCACAGATATGAGATACCGTTTAATATTCCGCGCCGCCTGCCTCAGTCGCTGTTCGTTTTCGACCATCGCAATGCGAACAAACCCTTCGCCTTCTTCACCATAGCCAACACCCGGCGCGACCGCGACTTTCGCCTCGGTCAGCAATTGCTTTGAAAATTCAAGACTGCCCATCTCTGACAAAGCGGAGGGAAGCGGAGCCCAAGCGAACATGGAGGCGGAAGGGGCCGGGATGTCCCAACCCGCACGCCCGAACGATTCGACCATCACATCCCGGCGCTTTCGGTAAAGAACCCGGTTTTCCTCCACAATATCCTGCGGTCCGTTGAGCGCCGCGCAGGCTGCTGCCTGAATGGGAGTAAAAGCACCATAATCGAGATAGGATTTCACCCGTGTGAGTGCTGCTATCAGTTTCTTGTTTCCAACCGCAAACCCCATACGCCACCCTGCCATGGAATAGGTCTTGCTCATGCTGGTAAACTCTACGGCGACATCCTTTGCGCCTTTAACTTGCAAGATGGAGGGCGTTGGCTCCCCGTCATAATACAGTTCTGAATAGGCAAGATCGGACAATATCCAGACCTTGTTCTCGCGCGCCCAAGCGACCAGCCGCTCGTAAAAGGCCAGGTCGACTGTTTCGGCCGTGGGGTTCGAAGGATAACTCACCACCAGCACACTGGGCCGGGGCACAGTGAAATTCATCGCGCTTTCGAGCGAGCGCCAATAATCCTCGTTGGGCGTAGTTGGAACCGAGCGGATGGTGGCCCCAGCAATGATGAAACCAAATGTATGGATCGGATAGGATGGGTTGGGCGCAAGCACACAGTCGCCCGGCGCAGTAATCGCGGTGGCCAGGCTGGCGAGACCTTCCTTGGATCCCATTGTCACCACAACTTCACTTTCAGGGTCAAGATCAACCCCGAAACGGCGTTCGTAATAATTGGCCTGAGCGCGGCGCAAACCGGGAATGCCCTTGGATTGCGAATAGCCATGCGCGTCAGGCTTGGAGGCGACCTCGCACAGCTTTTCGATCACATGGGCAGGCGGCGGCTGGTCGGGATTGCCCATGCCCAAATCTATGATGTCTTCGCCGCTGGACCGCGCAGCGTGACGCATCGCATTCACTTCCGCGATCACATAGGGCGGAAGACGTTTCATGCGATAGAATTGGTCGTTCATTGCTTATCCTGGCAAAATCGCGCAATCAATGTGACAACACGCGCACCGATTATTCTAGGGCATTATTGCTGGCTGTGGGAAGGCGTTTTCGCGACAATTCCCCCGAAGGCCCCATTTTTGGGCTTTGGAACGCTGCGTCACTTGAGGGATTGTACTGGTCATGGCTTCGAAAAACACAACCGTTAACGGCCCTGCGGCCTTCCTTCAAAATGAGCAGTTCAAAGCGTTCTTTGACATGCAAGGCAATGCCATGCGGGATATGCTGTTAGGCGCCCTGCCTTCGCATGCCAAGGATGCCGCTGGGGCAGCGACGGATATCGCGCAGGCTTTGCCAAAGGATATGGCAATCGGTGATCTGGCAGAATGGGCCAAAGCCAGCGCTGAGCTGCAGAAAATGTGGCTCGAATTTATCGCGCATCAGGCATCGCAAACAGCAGCTAAGGCGCCCGATGCCGCCAATGCGCTCGATCCGGCGCAGTGGATGACCATTTCGCGCGGTATGCTTCAACAATTGCCCAAGACTATGTTTGATGCGCACACCAAACTGGCGCAGGATTCGGTGCAATTGTGGCAGGGCCTGTTCAAACAGGTCACATCCTCGCTGACACCAGGAAGCGCTGGCGACAAGGATCTGGCAGTCGAACTTCCGCAAAAAGACCGCCGTTTTTCCGATCCAGCATGGCGCGATCTGCCGGCCTTTGCGCTGCTGCATCAAACCTATCTCATGCTGGCAGAGTATTTCCAGCAATCGGTCAAATCCATCGACGGGCTCGACCCGGTCAAACGCCAGCAGCTCGAATTTGCAGTCAGCGCCCTATCCGAAGCGATGAGCCCCGGCAATTTCATCCTCACCAATCCCGTGGTGATGAAACGCACGGTTGAAACGCGCGGGCAAAATCTGGTTCGCGGCATGCAGCACCTGATCACCGATCTGAAACGCGGACAACTAACGCACACCGATCCTGACGCTTTCACTCTTGGCGAAAATCTCGCATCTACGCCGGGTAAAGTGGTGTTTGAGACAGAGCTGTATCAGCTAATCCAATACAGCCCTGCGACCAAAGATGTTTACGAAGTCCCGCTGGTGATTTTTCCTCCTTGGATCAACCGCTTCTATATCCTCGATCTTAACGCCAAAAAAAGCTTTATAAAATGGGCGGTTGATCAGGGGATCACTGTCTTTGTAGTCAGCTGGAAATCCGCTGATGAAAGCATGGCCGATGTCGTTTGGGATGACTACATTCGCGCCCAAATCGAAGCGATTGATACAGTTCGTGACCGGCTCTCTGTCCCGCATGTTCACACGATTGGTTATTGCGTCGCCGGCACGACACTGGCGGCAACGCTTGCTGTGCTGGCGCGGCGGGGCGATGCGGACAGGGTCAAAAGCGCAACGTTTTTCACCGCGCAGGTCGATTTTGAAAAGAGCGGTGATCTTAAACATTTCATCGATGAAGGCCAATTGGACATGCTCGGCAAGCTGGGCAGCAAGGGGTATATTGACGGGCGTTATCTTGCCGCGACATTCAACGCTCTTAGGGGCAAAGATCTGATCTGGAATTATGTCGTCAACAATTACCTTTTGGGCGAAGATTACCCTGCCTTTGATCTGCTGCACTGGAACGGCGATGTCACCAATTTGCCCTCCAAATGGCACAATGATTATCTGTGCGATCTGTACCGCGACAACAAATTGGTTGTCCCCGATGCTTTGGAAGCGGATGGCACGCCGATTGATTTGACGCAGGTCACAACGCCCACTTTTGTGCAGGCCGGGCGCGAGGATCATATTGCCCCTGCGGAAAGCGTTTGGCGCATCACTGAACATTTCAAAGGGCCGCTGGAATTTCTGCTGGCCGGCTCGGGTCACATTGCAGGCGTGGTCAATCCGCCGGCGGCGGGCAAATACCAATATTGGTTGGGCGATACCAAGGCTCCATCTCTCGGCGCATTTATCGAAAGCGCACAGGAACATCCGGGCAGTTGGTGGCCGCATTGGCTTCAATGGCTGGACAAACAAGCGCCTGAAAAAGTCCCCGCGACAGGCAAACGCAAGCCCGGCGGGCGCGGAGATAAAGTGATCGAGGATGCGCCGGGCCGTTATGTAAAGACGCGATAAGTCGATGAAACACCTTCTTAAGCGGGCGTAGGAAGATTGGTGAATCTCTCATCTGATCGCTGACTTTTCAGTGACTTACCTGCTTATTGTGCAGTGCACAAAAAATCCTTGACTTCGCAGTTGCAATCACTATTTTGTGCAGTGCAACATTAAGCGAGGATGACATGGCAGACGCCAACACCAAATCGAAAATCGACACAGCGGCTGAGAAGGCATATGCCGACGCTGCGTCCAAGACACCAACTGCAAGCGCCGCGAAAGTGGCTGCGGCTGTTGATGCTGACGCGCCCAAGCCCGCACCGAAAGTAGCAGCCGTGAAGAAAGCGGTGGCAGCCCCGGCGAAGAAAGCGGCTCCTGCCCGTAAAACCGCCGCCCGCAAGCCGGCTACAGCAAAAACCACTGCTCGCAAAACCACTGCGAAAAAAGCACCGGCCAAAAGGGTCGCGGCGAAAACCGCAGCCGTGAAGAAAACGGCCGCGAAAAAAGCGCCTGCGAAAAAAGTCGCAGCGACCAAGAAAGCCGCCACAAAATCTTCGGCGAAAACCGCGCCGACCAATCCCGTTATCAAACTGAAGGATACCATTATGGCAACTGCCGAAAAAACCGACATCACTGCGCAAGCCAAAGACATGGCTGCAGACGTTCAGGACCGCATGAAAGGCGCCTATGCCAAAGCGGGTGAATTCGCTTCGGAAGCTGGCGATTTCAACAAAGCCAATCTGGAAGCAGTCGTTGAAAGCGGCAAAATCTTCTTCAACGGCGCGCAGGAACTGGTTCGCGACAATGTCGAAACCGGCAAAACCGTCGTCGACACCGTGACTGCTGACGCCAAGAAAATGGCTTCTGTCAAATCCCCGACCGAACTGGTTCAGCTTCAGGGCGAGCTTGCACGCCGCAACTTTGATGCTGTTGTTTCGTTCGGTTCGCAGCGCACCGAAGCTTGGGTGAAGCTTTACAACGAAGCGTTCGCGCCGATTTCAAACCGCGTTAGCGTGGCTGCCGAGAAAATCTCGAAAGCTGCCTAAGCGCTTGCAAAGTTTCTAAACCGGGCCTCTCCTCTCTCTCCCAAACCCGGTTTACGAAAACGCGCCAGAGCGCGCGAGGGCCGGACAGACCTATGCGGTTTGTCCGGCCTTTTTGTGTGCCCGTATCGACACCTTGTTAAGCCCGATGCCATTATCAAACGCAGCGGACCTTGCGAACAGCGCAGCTAATCCCATAATGGACCCAAGCATGAATCACTCCGCTTTGCCTCTTTTGCCTGTCGCGGCACCCGATATGCTGAATTCGGCGCCTCATCTGCGGGCGAGAACCGCATTTGATGGCGCAATGATGGCAGGCGATAATGATGATGCGGACAAAAGCGGCGATGATGGCTCTGACAGCGAAGTGGGGATCGCCACAAAGACCCGCACAAAGCCGAAAAAGCCCAGCCAGTACAAAGTGCTGCTGCTGAACGATGATTACACGCCGATGGAATTCGTGGTCATGGTGCTCAAACGCTTTTTCAGCATGGATCTGGAACAGGCCACCCGCGTGATGCTGCATGTGCATCAAAAGGGCGTCGGTGTGTGCGGCATATTCCCATATGAAGTGGCTGAAACCAAAGTGAACCAGGTGATGGATTTCGCGCGCAAGAACCAGCATCCGCTGCAATGCACGCTTGAAAAGGCGTGAGCCTGTTTGGCGGCCATCCTAGGCCAGACCCGGCGGGTCCGGGGCAGGAAAGCGTCTGGGACTACCCTCGCCCCGCCATTTGCGAACCAACCGGCAGGCATATTCAAATTGTGCATTGCGGCGTAGAACTGGTGGATACCACCTCAGCTTACCGAACGCTGGAAACCAGCCATCCGCCCACCTATTACATTCCGCGCAGCGACATCGCGATGGATCACCTCGTCCCCAATGCGCGCCGCACCTTGTGCGAGTGGAAAGGCCAGGCGAATTATTTCGATCTCGTGATCGGCGAGACGCGGTTGGAGGCTATCGCATGGACCTATCCCAAGCCCACAACAGCCTTTGCGCCCATTCGTGACTTTTTGGCATTCTATCCCGACCCGCTGGATCAGTGCATGGTCGACGGCGAGGTCATCACCCCGCAACCGGGCCAGTTTTACGGCGGCTGGATCAGCCAATACGAAGCCGGACCATTTAAGGGCGTACCGGGCAGCCGGTTCTGGTGATTGAATTGGGCGAAGCGATGGTGCCCAAAAACTCGGAAAAACGGACATTCCGCTTACGACCCAATTGTGGTCATAGCCTCTTTACTCCATAGAGAGCAGAGGGAGGCGTTATGGGTTGGATGGCATGGTTCGGCAAAAAGCCGATTGCTGAAGAGGATCAACAAGAGCTCAATGTTGAAACCGAGTTGGTTTCAATGGCTGAAAATCTCGAGCTTGCCGGTCTTTTCATTGAGATATCCCCTCTAGACGTTTTGCGAGCTCTTGAAGGTTGGCGTTGGCTGCCTCTTTCGGGCCTCACTGTGATTTCAGTATCGGCTTTCGGTGAGGTTTTCTTCCGTGACGATGTTGGAGCAATCCACCAAATTGATACTATCGACGGCAAGCTCTCAAGGATCGCAAGCTCCTTTGATGAACTGACAGCACGTCTACAAGACGATGAAGTTAGAGATGGCCTCCTGTTTGAAGGGCTAGTGATTGGAGCACGCAACCGAGGACTCACCTTGCAAGAGGGCGAATGTTACGACTTCAGAGTTGCTCCAGTTCTTGGTGGAGCGATGAACGCCGACGAACTTGAGAAGCTTTCGTTTGTCGTAAAGCTACACATTGCCGGGCAACTCCATGAGCAAGTTAAAGAACTTCCGCCGGGAACTCCAATTGGCGAAATCACGATCTCATAACAATGTCCGGTAACACCCCCATTCCTGCCATTGCCATGCCAAATGGACAACCCGGACGCAGTCATTTGAAATGAGCGCGCCTCTTCCCTTTTCAGGGCATGACGAGACGTTCATTTCGCGCTAGGGAAATCGCGACAAGGCCCCGAGCCATCAAAACCAACGAGTAGCCGCCCCAGTGTCCAACGCTGTATCCTCCCCCATCACCAGTCTCGACCGGTATATTTTCCGGCTCGTGATTTTTCCGATGCTGGGTATTTTTGCGCTGGCGGCGTCGCTGCTGCTGCTGGATAAAATGCTGCGATTGTTCGATTTTGTCGCGGTTGAAGGCGGTCCTGTTGGCGTTGTGTTCAAAATGCTGGGCGCGCTTATTCCGGAATATGCCAGCCTTGCCATCCCGCTGGGCCTGCTGCTGGGCATTTTGTTCGCGTTTCGCAAACTTGCCATTTCCAGCGAGCTTGACGTGATGCGCGCGGTGGGGCTGTCCTATTGGCGGCTGCTGCGTGTGCCTTATGCAATCACCTTGGTGCTTGTCGCGGTGAATGTGGCGCTGGTGTTTTACATCCAACCGGTCAGCCGGTATTACTACGAACAGATGGAATATGAACTGCGATCAGGCGCGCTGGGCGCGTCGATCAAGGTGGGAGAGTTTACCACGCTGGCAGACCGCATGGCGCTGCGGATTGAAGCAAGCGAGGATGATGGTCAGCGTTTGCAAGGGATCTTTGCCCGCGTGTCCAATTCCAAAGGTCAGGTTCTATCGATCAGCGCGCGCGAGGGGTCTTTCTTGGCCACCAGTGACAATCCCGATACGATCATTCTGCGCCTGTCTGAAGGGACAATTGTGCAGGATACAGGCAGCAAGACCCCGCGTGTCCTATCCTTCAGCCGACATGATCTGCCGATTGACCTGCCCGCCATCGAAGAATTCAGAGCACGCGGAGATGAAACGCGCGAATACATCCTGCCCGAATTGCTGCGAATAGGATGGAACGAGGCGCGCAGCGAACAAGAGCGCGACGCCAGCCAGGCAACGTTCAATTTCCGCATGGTCGAAGTGGTGATGATGATGCTGATGCCGCTTTTGGCTGTCGCGCTCGCCATCCCGCCCAAACGATCCACCAGCGCGCTGGGCGTGTTCGCTTCGATTGTGATGGTGGTGTCCTATCACAAGATCAATCAATATGGAGAAGACATCGCCTCGCTTGGGCGGATCGATCCGATTGTGGCATTATGGGGGCCGTTTGTTATCTTTGCCGCGCTGATTTTATGGATGTTTTACCGGGTCGCATATGTGCCGGGCGCGCAGCCCTTGGGCGCGCTGGAACGGGTATTTGGCAAAATCACCAAGCCAATTGCCGCACTATTTTCGCGCCAACCGCCGAAACCTGCCGTTGATGCCGTATCTGACCATTCCCAGATGGCACCGGCGGAATAAAGCGCAGCACGGTCCATGCAGCTTGATTTCTTCCCCTCGCGCACTTTGACGCTTTACCTGGCAAAGATGTTCGTCATCCGCATTCTGGCTGTGCTGGTGATGCTGGTGCTGGTTCTGCTGGCGCTCGATCTGCTGGGCAATACCGGCGATATCCTTGCGCCCGAAGGCAATGGCCAGGCGGAAATCCTCAAATATGCCAGCCTGCGTGCACCGCAGCTTGTGTCGCGCTTTCTGCCTTATTCGGTGCTGCTGGCGACGCTGATTACGCTCGTGACATTGAACCAGAACAGCGAAGTTGTCGCGATGAAAGCCGCCGGGTTGTCCGCGCATCAGGTGCTTTCGCCGCTGCTTTTAACGGCTGCATTGATCGCGGTGTTGAGTTTCGCTTTTAACGAACGCGTGGTCACCAGAGCCAATGCGACGCTAAAAGTGTGGGACGCGGCTGATTATGGCCCGATCCCCGAAGAAACGGGCACACGCGCGAACATATACCTTACAGATGGGACCAATATTCTGGCCGCCGCAACGCTGAGCGGAACAGGCGAGCAGATCAAGCTTAACCAGGTCACCTGGTATGCCCGAATGCCCGGCGGCATCATTCGCGAACAGGTGCGCGCTCAAACCGCGACCTATGCAGCGCCCGGTTGGCGGTTGACAGGTCCGGTGCGCTTTGATGTTGCCAGCGCCGAAACGCAAGAATTGGATGATCTGGTCGTGGGAGAAATGCTCACGCCTGATCAGATTGATCTGCAATCGATTGATCCCGATGCGCAGGGGTTCTTTGAATTGGGCGAGACGATTGATGCGTTCGAGGCCGTCGGGCGGCGCACATCGGAAATGCGCGCCAAATGGTGGCACCGGATTTCAGGGCCTTTATCGGCATTTTTGATGCCATTGCTGGGATCAATTGCGGCGTTCGGCCTTGCCCGATCGGGCCAGCTGTTTGTCCGCGCGATTATTGGCATGGCGCTGGGCTTTGCCTATTTCGTGGTCGATAATGCGGCGCTCGCCATGGGCAGCTTTGGGGGATATCCGCCATTTCTGGCCGCATGGGCGCCGTTCCTGCTGTTCTTTCTGGTGGGCGAAACCGTGCTTATCAGGACCGAGGAATGACGCAGTGGTCCTTGCGGCTTGCGCGGCCTGATGATGCCGATGCCATGCCCGCAATAGAACGCGCCGCCGCCAGCCTGTTTGCTGGCGATCCCGATCTTGGCGCGCTTGATCCCAATGACACATGGACGCCCGATGAGCTGCGCAAACTGATCGTAAAAGGGCATTGCCTCGCCGCGCATGTAGGCGATCAGATGGCAGGGTTTTTGGTGAGCCAGCCATTCCGGCGTGAGCTGCATGTCTGGGAAATGGATGTCCATCCGCAATTCCAGCGCCGCGGCATTGGCGCAGGCCTGATGCGCGCCTGTATGATTGATGCACGCAATTCAGGGTTCAAAGCCGTCACCCTAACAACCTTTCGCGATCTGGAGTGGAATGCGCCGTTTTATAAAAGGCTGGGCTTTGAAGAAGTGACAGCGCTGGATGCACACCCCCGGCTTGCAGGGGAATTGGCGAATGAGGTGGATGATGGCCTGCCCGCCCATCGCCGCTGCGCGATGATCCGGTTCCTGGACTAAGCGGGCGGCGTGCCGGCGCCCATCGTGCTTTTCGCAATCCGGCCCACAAGGTTCACTAGGCCGGGATGGTTTGCCCCGTCATAAGTTGACCCAGCGCCCAGCGCCTCTTTCAATCGCCGATGCGCCTCAGGCAAATCGTGATAGGGCATGGACGGCATCAGGTGATGCAGCGCGTGATAGCGCAGCCCTACAGGCGCCCAAATTTCCGCCACAGGTCCGGGCGGCGGCACGTTGACGCTGTCCAAAAATTGGGCAGTCACTGTCATCGGTTCCCCTTCGTTTTCCCACAAATGCGCAACCAGTGTGCGCAATTGGTTGAGAACAGCGGTGGCGGAGAAGATGGCCAAAGCGATGGCCAAGGGTTCCCACCCGATCACCAGCGGGCTGGCCAGCACAGCAATTGCCCAAGTACTCGCCGCCGCTTCCTGCCAGCGCACTCTTTTGGCAAAATCGCCCGTTGGCGGCTTGCGGCGAAATTCCGGATTGATCGAGAGCGCAGAAAAACGCTCCCACGTGAATGTGCGCACGGCCGGGATCACCAATCCAACCGGCACCAGCACGGCGTATCGCACAATCAGCGCCACCGGCGCGAGCAGCGCGACCAGCACAAACAGCGGCAGGCTCCACGGTTTCATCAAAGCCAGCGGCAGATATTCAGGATCTTCAATCGTGCCGTACTGCGTGCGTTTGTGATGGATGGTGTGCACGCCTTCATACATGAAACTGGGCGTCAGCATCGGAATGCCGACCAGCGCATTCCACGCTGTGCGAAAACCGGGCAGCGCATCGCGGTGGATATGGGTGAGCTCATGGATGAACATCAGCGCGCGATACAGCGCCAAAAATGCGATCACCCCGGCGGCAACCGACACCGCAATGTTTCCTGACAAAATCGCGGTCGCAATCCCGGTATAGCCAATGCCAGCCGAAATCAGCATGTCAGGCCAGTAATAGGCCCCGCGCGCTTCGCCCAGATCCTTGGTCAGATCGCGCGCGGCGCGCAGCATGTCCTTGTCATCGCGTGTCTGAAAATCAGCACGCTTGGCCCGGGGCAGATCGCGGGCCATGATAGCAGGGTCAGAGACGGGTTCGTGCATGTTCATAATAGCGGTTCGTTTCGGGGGCTTTACTGCAATTTCAGCGCAATCACCAAATTCCTTATGTTGGCAAGAGTGATCGAGTGGCTTGCGTGTCCGGCGTGAGCAGGACAGACACGCATCTATCACTATCAATACGAGGCGAGTGGTTTGGAAGACGCGCACATAAGAATTGAGCCAGTTGAGGGCAAGGCTGGCCGCGCCCGATTTGTCGATGTGGGCCGCGCCTTTGCCGCGAAAGTGCCGCATTCCGTCCCGCAATTGCGCAGCGAACAGCTTGAATTGGTGGACCCATCCAAAAACCCTCTTTTCGGCCATGCCAAGGCGCAATTGTTTATCGCCATGCGCGGCGGAGAGGCGGTGGGGCGCATATCGGCACAAATCGATGAACTCGCGCTGACAATGCCTGCAGACAAAGGGTTTGGCCCCGGCACAGGCATGTTCGGATATTTCGATGCGGCGAACGAAGCGATTGGCGTTAAGCTGATGGAAGCGGCAGAAAACTGGCTGCGCGCGCAGGGCATGACTCGCGCATTGGGGCCGATAAGCATGGCCATGTGGGAAGAGCCGGGCCTTCTGGTCAAAGGTCACGATCATCCCCCGATGATTATGATGGGACACCACCCCGCGCATTACGAAGGGTGGATTACAAGCAACGGATATGCGCCTGTCCAAACGCTTTACACCTATGATCTGGATATCACGGGCGATTTTTCCCCGCTGATCCAGCGGATCGTGAAATCAGGCCACCGCAATGACCGCATCACCATCCGCCGGGTCGATAAATCGCAATGGGACAGGGATGCAGGGATAGTGCTCGACATCCTCAACGATGCCTGGTCGGATAATTGGGGTTTTGTCCCATTTACGCCCGAAGAAGTGGCCTATGCGGGCAAGAAACTGAAACCCATCATCAAGGAAGAGCTTAACATGATCGCCGAGGTGGATGGCCGCCCGGTGGCTTTTATGCTGACCTTTCCCGACATCAATGACGCGCTGAACCGCATCAATGGCAAGCTGTTCCCGCTGGGCTGGTTCCACATGCTGCGCTGGCTGCGCCGTCCGATGAACGCCGGGATGCGAGTGCCTTTGATGGGAGTGCTGAAGGAATTTCAGAACTCGCGCATGGCCGGCCAGCTTGCCTTTATGATGATCGATGCCATCCGCGTTCAGGCGCATGGCAAATACGGCTCAACGCGCGGAGAGCTTGGCTGGGTGCTCAAAGACAATCAGGGTATGCTGGCGATTGCCGATACGATCAACAGCACTGTAAATCGCGAATATGTGATCTACGAAAAACAGCTCGGTTGAGTGTTCGGGTAGGGCGCGAAATACCAAAAAAGGCCTCCACTCGGCGGAGTGAAGGCCTTTCGGGATCGTATCACCAGCCGCTTGGACGGGAGGGGGGTCTCGGCGGTGATATTGTCTAAATGCACGGCAAAAAAAGGGGTTCCCGCCTGACGAAATTTTTTTCTTAAACCTATCGAAATCGGATGAAATTTGCGTCTGCCGCTTGTTTTGCTCGGGTTTGGAGCTAACTGATTGCCAAGGGCGCACGAGCCCTGGATGTGTGCGCCATTCTTAGGAGAGACCCCATGTCGCTTGGTCAGCAAATCGCCACCAACCTTCCCTTTCTTCGGCGATATGCCCGCGCCCTTACCGGCTCACAAAGCACAGGCGATGCATTCGTACAGGCCACACTCGAAGCGGCCTTGGCTGATAGTGATCTGAAGGCTTCTCTCGATGGTGGACGGATCCCGCTCTATGCCGCGTTCAACAAGGTCTGGTCGAGCGCCTATCTCGATGTGCCTGACAAAGGCGATATTGCAAGCGAACACGAAGCGAGCGCGCAAAACCGGCTCGGCGCGATCACTCCGCTCAACCGGCAGGCGCTGTTGCTGACGACGTTGGAAGATTTCTCGCCAGCGCAGGCCGCGCTGATCATGGATGTGTCGCCTGAACAGGTCGAAGCTTTGGTTGCCGAAGCTGTCGGCGAAATTGACCGCGAACAATCCACCAGCGTTCTGATTATCGAGGACGAGCCGCTGATTTCCATGCAGCTTGAAGATCTGGTTTCCTCGCTTGGCCATGAAGTGTTCGGCACGGCGGCCACCCGCACGCAAGCGGTTGAGCTGTTGGGCGATAAAACTCCCGGACTGGTTCTGGCTGACATTCAATTGGCCGATGGGTCGTCCGGGCTGGATGCCGTGGATGATATTCTCGCGATCACCGATGTGCCGATCATCTTCATCACCGCCTATCCCGAACGCCTGCTGACAGGCGACCGGCCTGAACCGACCTATCTGGTGACCAAGCCGTTCGAGGAAAAAACCGTGCGCGCAGCTATCAGTCAGTCGCTGTTTTTCCGATCTAGCAAGCCGCTCGCGTAAAAGTCAGCTTTCATCACGGATTTTGAACGCGCCGCGTTCGCGCACAGGCACGCGCATGAAACAGCGCACGCCTTCGGGCTCAAATCTGAGATCGACAGGGTTTTTCAATTCGTGTGCGATGATCTTTTCGATCAATTCGGTGCCAAAACCGCGCTCGCGCTCCCGTGCAACAGGCGGGCCGCCGCGTTCGCACCATTCCACTTCTGCCAAATCACCAGCCACCAGCCACCACGACACGCTGACTTTGCCTTCCGCAACGCTCAGCGCACCATATTTGGCGGCATTGGTGGCCAGTTCATGGATTGCCAGGCCAAAGGATAACGCATCATTCGGGGCCAGTTCCACGTCCGGCCCGGACACCTCAACATTGTGATAGCCGGTGGCAATAAACTGCCTGAGCTCTGCATCGACCACCGCTTCTATCGGCGTGGTTCCCCAATCGGTGCCGGTGAGCAGATCGTGAGTGGCAGACAGCGCGCGGATGCGGCCTTCAAAACTGTGCGTGAACTCATCAAGATCGCTTGCGCGCCGGCGCGTCAGCGACAGGATCGACAGGACATTGGCCAGCGTGTTCTTGACCCGGTGATTAAGCTCACGCGTCAATGTGTTGCGGATCGAGTTTTGCTCTTCAAAAAAGGCCAGACGTGATTGGTCTTCATAGGCCTGCTGGGTCAGCAGCCTGGCAAGCAGCATCAGCAGCCCCGCCATGGACAGCCCGAACACCAGAGTTAGCATCGATAAAGGCGCAAGCGTTGAGGAATGCTTGGATTCGATCACCAATTGCATTTCGCGATTAGCAAAGGAAACGGGGATTTGCACTCGGTCGGCCCCCACCCCTTCCAGTGACCGCGCGACGAGAAGGTGAGCCGTGCCCCTGCCGCCATCATACAGACGAACGCCGTATTGGTCAGGCTCTCCCCGCTGGATCGCGGCATCCAGAAAACGCCCCGCGTCAAAAGGAGTGAAGACAAAACCTGCAAGGGTAATCTCGTTATTGGGCGTTGCGGGATCTTTCCTGAACACAGGCATGAAGATCACAAAACCCGGCGCTTCGCCAGCATCCGATTGCGCCAGATCGATGCGGCCTGATGCGGTGGGCAAGGCTGTGCCGAACGCTTCTTCCATCGCTTGGAAGCGGACGGGATCGGAATACATATCAAATCCCAGCTTTTCGCGATTGGCAGCTGAATTGGGCGAAAAAAATGTGATCGGCGCAAGCCCCACTTCGTCCGCATAAAGCAGCCGGGATCGCACCCCTTTGAAATCGGGCTGTTGCTGGCGCACGCGCTGTTCAAAATCGGCAATTTCATCAGGCGCGATCACTTCGGCCCACCCAATGCCTTCGGCTCCGCGATAAGTCATATCTAGCCGCAATTCGGTCACAAATTGAAGAAAGTCCTGCGGGGTAAGATCGTCGCGCGCAGAAAGCAGCGCCGCGCCTGCGCGCAGATAGGCCGAGAAACTCGATCCCCTGCGTTCCAGAGCAGAACCAATGGTTTGCGCATAAGCGTCAAGCTGCGCCTTGTCGCGCGCGCGCGCATTGCTTTCGACCGCAAAAACGCTGAGCGCGGTGATCGCACAAACCGCAAGGAAAATGGCCAATGGGATGGCGCGCGGATACCCGATCAGCCAGCGGCGTGCGCGGCTGATTGAGCCAGCTGCCGTCTGTGGCGCGGCTTCACTGGCTCCTTCCAATATAGCAGTGTGTGTTAGTCCGCCCATTTGGGTCTCTTGATTTTGATCCCACAACTCAATTCAATTTGCTCAATTCAATTTGAATGTGACCACGGAACCAAAAACGCACAGCTTCGTTCCCAAAGAGTAGCAATAATCGCCGAGAAAATCTGCGCCGCAGAAATAGCTTTGTGCGTTCCCAATTCATGGTAACTCGGCGCAAAACCTGAACTAAGTTAGAAAACACCTATGCGGTCCGACAAGCAATCTTCAACGCACTCGAAAAGCGCGCCCGCGCGATCGGAAAAATCGCGCGATCCGGAATGGGCTGCGGGATTGAAGCAATTATACGATTCCGTGGTCGATGAAGAATTGCCTGATACGTTCAAGGATTTGCTCGCAGAACTCGACAGTCAACCGTCCGATGATGGCGCAGGTTCCAGCAATGGTTCTGCCCGGTGAGCAATGCCGCCGATAGCGCTGAAAAACCCGCGCCCAAACCCAAGCCGAAACGCACTGCGAGCGAAAAGGCCGACTTCAAACGCGAGTTGACCGAGGTTGTCCCGCATCTACGCGCCTTTGCCCGCGGCCTGTGCGGCCGCCCGGATATGGCCGATGATCTGGTGCAGGAAGCTTTGCTCAAAGCATGGGCCGCGCAAGACCGTTTCGAACCAGGCACATCCATGCGCGCCTGGACGTTTGTGATCCTGCGCAATGCATACCTTACCGATATGCGCCGCAATCGGTTTCGCGGCGAATATGATGAAGGCGTGGCTGAACGCATTTTGACAGCACCGGCTGGCCAGGAAGAACCTCTTCATTTGTCCGATATGCACCGCGCATTGTTAACTCTGCCGCCCGAACGGCGTGAGGCGTTGCTGCTGGTGGGCGCAGGCGGTTTTTCTTATGAGGAAGCTGCCAAAATCTGCGATTGCGCGGTCGGCACGATTAAAAGCCGGGTGGGCCGCGCCCGCGCCACGCTCAATTCCATGCTAGCAGATGGCGATATCCCGCAGCGATCAACCAAGGATGCGACGGCTCACCGCGCGATCCTTGAAGAACTGGACAATGTCGCAGCGGGCGGCGGTCAGACCCCGGTAAAGTAACCTCTGGCGCGGCATCGCCGCCCAGCCGCTATTCCTGCGAGCGGTCCACCGCGCTTGTCACGGCCAGGTTCATCGTCACATTACCCAGCGTGCGCATAATATCGGGTAGCATTTCCACCGCCACCAGCAGCACAAGTGGTTCAATCGGCACGCCCATCGCCAATGCAATCGGCCCGATTGAGACGACAAAGCTGATCGATCCGGGCAGGCTGACAGACCCCACGCTGATTATCACCGCGACCAATATGCCCACCAGCACAAGGCCAAACGGCACCGTGATCCCTGTAAGCTGCGCCACATACAGCGCGACTGCCAAATTCATCGCCACACTGGTCGCGCGAAAGATCGCCACGGCGAGCGGCAGAACAAACTCCGCCGTGCTGGGCCGCAATCCCAGACGGTTCGCGCTGTCGAGCATGGCGGGCAGGCTGGCGAGCGAACTTTGCGTGGAAACCGCCACGGCCTGCGCAGGCAGGATTGCGCGGGCAAATCGCACAGGGCCAATCCCGCCAAGAACAGCCGCCAAAACATAAGCAAGCACCAAGATGAACCCGCCCATGGCCGATACGACCACGATGTAGTGCGCCAAGGCCGCAAACGCGCCCTCCCCGCTGCGCAAACCCACTCCAAAAGCGAGCGCTGCCACCCCGATGGGCGCGGCCCACAACACCCAGCCGATAATCATCAGCATCGCATTGGCGAGCGCATGGAAAAATCCGGTCAGCAGTTCCCCCTGAGCTTTGGGTAGGCGCGCAATGGCAATGGCCAGCAGGGCAAAAAACACCGTGAGCGGCAGCATTGCGGTTTCTGCCGCCGCTGCCACGATATTGGGCGCGACCAATGATTTCAAAAACTCCAGCGCGCCGGGCACTTCTTGTGCATCGCCGGAGCCATCCGCGATAAAAAACGCGGCATCTTTGGGGATCGTGAACACATCCAGCAGCAAAGGAAGCGCCGCAGCGGTGAACAAACCGCCCGCAATCGCCACGCCCAGCACCAGCGCCAAAAACCGCCGAGCCGCTTTGCCAGCGCTCGCCGCCTCGATCATCTGTGTAAGGCCCAGCACCAGCAGGCTGGCAACCAGCGGAATAATCGTCATCTGCAAAGCGCGCAGCCACAAGGTGCCAGCCACTCCAATCAGATCGGTCAGCCACCCGGCCAATTGCGCACCCGAAAGCCCAACGCCGGCCGCCAAACCTAAAATCAGCGCGAGAAAAGTCGCGAGCACAGGCAGTTTGATCGTGACCAGCTCAAAGCGCTGAGCTGCATTGTGCGGCAGATCTGCCGGCGCGCGCTTATCTGTCATTCGTGTCACACCTTTTAGCAATGGGCACACCGCAATTGCCCTTCCCTTTGTGCGATAACCGCGCCAGAGGTAGCTGACAATCTCAGCGCATATTTCGCCCAGCAGGAGGGCCTTTTTCGAATGACACGCAAGTTCTTTGGCACAGACGGCATCAGGGGCCGCACCAATGATGGCGTAATGACAGCGACCACGGCGATGCGCATTGGTCAGGCGGCAGGCAATTACTTTATGCGCGGGCGGCACCGCCACCGGGTGGTGATCGGCAAGGATACGCGCCTGTCCGGATATATGATGGAAAGCGCGCTGGTCGCAGGGTTCACGAGCGTGGGCATGGACGTGATTATGACCGGCCCGCTGCCCACCCCTGCCATTGCGCTACTGACGCGTGAAATGCGCGCGGATCTGGGCGTGATGATTTCAGCCAGCCACAATCTCTATGCCGATAACGGGATCAAACTGTTTGGCCCCGATGGGTTCAAATTGTCGGATGAAGCAGAGCTGGAAATTGAGCGCCTGTTCGAAGCGGACAATCCCACTCTTGCCCCGCCCGAAGGCATTGGCCGTGCGCGCCGGATCGAGGATCTCGCGCGGGCGGTATATCCACGCGGTCAAACAATCCCTGTCGAGCGAAACGCGCTTTGACGGGCTCAAAGTCGTGGTCGATTGCGCGCATGGCGCCGCTTATCAGGTTGCGCCCTCTGCGATCTGGGAATTGGGGGCAGAAGTTATCACTTTGGGCGTCACTCCCAATGGCACAAATATCAATGACGGGGTCGGCTCCACCTCTATCGAGGCCTTGCAGGCCAAAGTCGTTGAGGAAAGCGCCGATGTTGGCATTGCGCTTGATGGCGATGCGGACCGGCTGATCGTGGTCGATGAAAAGGGCCGCAAGGTTGATGGCGACCAGATCATGGCGCTGATCGCGACGCGAATGCAGGAAAAGGAAATGCTGCGCGGCGGCGGCGTGGTTGCAACTGTGATGTCAAACCTTGGGCTGGAACGCTATCTGGGCAGCATTGACCTAACGCTTGAGCGCACCAAGGTCGGCGATCGCTATGTGCTCGAACGGATGAAATCGGGCGGGTTCAATGTCGGCGGGGAACAATCGGGCCATATGATCCTGCTCGATCATGCAACCACAGGCGATGGCACCGTCGCCGCCCTGCGCATTATCGCCAGCCTGGTGCGCACGGACAAACCGGCAAGCGAAATCCTGCACCTGTTTGACCCGGTTCCGCAATTGCTCAAAAATGTGCGCTATAAGGGCGGAAAACCGCTTGAAGATGACGCGGTCAAAACGGTTATCGCCGCCGCCGAAAAAGAATTGGAAGGCAAAGGCCGCCTCGTCATCCGCCCATCGGGGACAGAGCCTGTCATCCGCGTTATGGCTGAAGGCGATGATCCTGCCCAGGTTGAAGCCGTGGTGGACCGCATCTGCGACGCAGTGCGCGCCGCGGCCTAAGGATGAGCGCCGACCATGCTTGAAATGCGCCCCGATTGCGAAGGCTGCGGCGCCGATCTGCCCGCAGAAGCGCCGGGCGCGTTTATCTGCTCGTTTGAATGCACCTTCTGCACTGAATGCGCGGAAAAATCGGATGATATCTGCCCCAATTGCGGCGGCGAACTGATGGACCGCCCCACCCGCGCCAAAAAGCTGCACGTCAAGCACCCGCCGTCAGCCAAGCGGGTGTTTGCATCATGAGCGCCGCAGCATGATCGGCCCCTGCCAATGACCACCAAAGCGCCTCCACGTATTTTGACGATAGCCGGGTCCGATGCCAGCGGCGGAGCAGGCATTCAGGCCGATATCAAGACGATCACCATGCTTGGCGGCTATGCTATGAGCGCGGTCACCACGGTTACCGCGCAGAACAGCGTGGGCGTGCAGGCTATCGCACCGATGTCAGGCGATGTCGTCGCGCAGCAGATCACCAGCGTCATCAGCGATATGGGCGTCGATGCGATCAAGATCGGGATGCTGCACGATGCCGAGATTATCGCGGCGACCGCTGCAGCTTTGCGCGGTATTGATGACGCTGTGCCCATCGTTCTCGATCCGGTCATGGTCGCGACATCGGGTGCAGCTTTGATTGCGGACCCGGCGATTGAATTGCTGCGAGATACTTTGTTCCCGATGGCAACGCTGATCACGCCCAACCTGCCGGAATTGGAGCATCTGATGCGCCGCACTTTGCGCACCACCGCTTTGGTGGAGGAAGCCGCAGGCGAATTGGCGCAAACACATGGCTGCGCGGTCCTCGCCAAAGGGGGGCACACCGACGATGCGCAGATCATCGACACACTGGTGTTTGAGCCGGGCAAGTTTGAGCGGTACTCCCACGCCCGCATCGACACACCTCACACTCACGGCACTGGCTGCACCCTGTCATCCGCCATCGCAACCCTGATGGCGCACGGCCAACCGCTCGATCACGCCGTCGCCTTGGCGCGCAATTTCGTGGTGCAAGCGATCAAATCCGCCCCCGGATTTGGCGCAGGCGGCGGCCCACTAGGCCATCACGCAGTGCGCAAATTATGATGGAGCCTGTGCTCAGGGTTGATGGCCGCAAGGCTGATCCGTGCGCTGGCATTGTGAAACTGGATTGGGGGAAATCCGCGTGGAACGGAACGATGTTGGCCGGCACAATCGCCGCTCTGTTTTTCGCGACCTGGCAAAGCGTTTTGCTGTTTCTGGCGCTTACATACTCAACTCTGCTGATCGGTCACAGCGTCGGCATGCACCGGATGATGATCCACCGCACATTCAAAGCGCCCCGGTGGTTTGCGCGGCTGCTTATCTATTTAGGCACACTGGTCGGCGTGGCGGGTCCGTTTGGCATCATTCGCATCCACGATATTCGCGATTGGGCACAGCGAGAGGCGCAGTGCCACGATTACTTCGCTCATCGCCGGGCACTGCTGGCTGATCTGGCGTGGAACCTGTTTTATAAATTCGAATTTCAAAAGCCCCCGGTTGTGACTCTTGAAGCCGCAATGGCCGATGACAGGTTCTACCGATTTCTGGATAAGACATGGCGCTGGCATCAATTGCCTTTGGCAGGGATCCTCTATGCAGCAGGAGGCTTGCCGTTTGTTCTATGGGGCATTTGCGCGCGCGTTTTTGTCAGCGCTGCGGGCCATTGGACGATCACCTATTTTTGCCACAACCCGCAATTGCGAAAACGCCCTGGCCGCTGGATTGTTAGGGACGCGGGGATACAGGCTTCCAATCTAACCGGCCTTGGTATCCTGACCTATGGCGAATGCTGGCACAACAATCATCACGCCTTTCCCGAAAGCGCGCGCATTGGATTGGAACGAGGGCAAAGCGATCCGGGATGGTGGGTCATCCGCGCTCTACAATCAGCGGGCCTGGCCTATGATGTCAGCCTGCCGCGCGCCTTTTCAAAGCGTGAGGATTTGCTGGAACGCAATTCGTCCTAACGCTCCAACTCGTAAAAGTCTGCGATATGCGCCCACGCCTCATCAGCTGTTTCGCACCAGTGGAACAGGTCCAGATCCTTTTTCGAGATCGTCCCTTCCTCCGCAATCGCTTCAAAATTGACGACGCGTTCCCAGAAATCCTTGCCGAACAGCAGGATCGGAATGGGTTTCATCTTGCCGGTTTGGATAAGAGTGAGAAGTTCGAAAAATTCATCGAATGTCCCAAATCCGCCGGGGAACACCGCGACAGCGCGCGCGCGCAGGAGGAAGTGCATTTTGCGCAGCGCGAAATAATGGAAGTTCAAGCTTAGATAAGGCGTCACATAGGAATTGGGCGCCTGTTCGTGCGGCAGGATGATGTTGAGCCCGATGGATTCCGCGCCTGCCTCGCTCGCGCCGCGATTGCCCGCTTCCATAATCGAAGGGCCGCCGCCTGTGGTGACGACAAACTGGCGTTTGCCTTCTTCGATGATCGCTTTTTCGGATACCAGCCGGGCAAGCTTGTGCGCTTCTGCGTAATATTTCGCCTTGTCCGCCAGCCTTTGAGCGACTTTCTGTTCGTATTCATCGCCATCTTTGGTAGCGTCGATCTTTGCCTGCGCTTCTTCGGGTGAAGGGATACGGGCTGAGCCATACATCACCATGGTCGAGCCAACGCGCGCTTCATCCAGCAGCATTTCAGGCTTTAACAATTCCAGCTGAAAACGCACCGGGCGCAGTTCATCGCGCAGCATGAAATCATGATCGCGAAAGGCGAGCTTATAAGCGGGATGCTCCGTTTGCGGAGTGCTTTTGGGCGCACCTTCGACGAATTCGGTTTCTTCCCCGGCGCGGTAGAATTTGCGGTCAGTGAGGTCGTGATCATTGTGTTTGTCAGTCATGCCGCCTGCCCTAGTCGCGGCGCGCGAAAGCGGCAAGCATGCGTTGCATGCTCGCATCTGCTGGCCTCGCGCAAAAAGGCGCGCTTATTCAGACAACTTGCCCTCACTGCGTGGTTGAGTTAGCTTGGCCGCAGGTGCACAGGCAAAATGCCTGCGTGATATTGAAAGATTGATTGTATGGCGGACGCGTTTCCGCCGGACGCGAACAGGAGCGCTGGATCAAACAAGGGCAGCAAGTCCGGTAGAGTAGCCGATTTCCGCTACAAACGCCCTTACCAGCCAAATACGCAGCAAGGCGCAGACCCAGCATCTGGCGCGCGTGCAGCCGGCCCGCGTTCAGTCAGCGCGCATCCTGACACTGCGCAGACGAAAGCTCACCCCAGAACCGCGCATTTTGCCAAGCCGCATGAAGCCTATGCAGCGCTTGACCTGGGCACCAACAATTGCCGCCTGTTAATCGCGCGGCCTTCGGGCAAGGATTTTACTGTCATTGATGCTTTCAGCCGGGTGGTGAAATTGGGTGAAGGTGTCGCGACAACGGGCAAGCTTTCAGATGAGGCGATGGACCGGGCGATGGGCGCGCTGTCGATCTGCGCGGACAAATTGCGCCGCCGCAAAGTTCGCCTGGCGCGGTCCGTCGCCACCGAAGCCTGCCGCAGAGCTTCCAATGGCGCGGATTTTATCGACCGCGTACACCGCGAAACGGGCATTGTTCTCGATGTGATCAGCGCGGGCGAAGAAGCGCGGCTGGCCGTTTTGGGCTGCCATATCCTGCTGGAAGCAGGCGAAGGCCCGGCAGTGATTTTTGACATTGGCGGGGGATCAACCGAACTGGTCCTGCTGGAGCCGGGCGGTAAAATCCCGCGCATCCTTGATTGGCAAAGCGTGCCGTGGGGCGTCGTCTCGCTAACCGACACGGTCAGCCCGGGCGAAAATTCGGCGCAAGGCCGCCTTGATCGCTATGCCAAAATGCGCAAGCTGGTGGCGGACAGTTTCGCCCCCTTCGCGACGCGGATTGCGGGCGCTGCCGCGCATCCTGACATTCGCCTGCTGGGCACCAGCGGCACGGTGACAACGCTGGCCAGCCTGCATCTTGAGCTGCCGCATTATGATCGCAAGGCGGTGGACGGATTGATTGTTCCGGCCCATTCCATGCGTTCAATCAGCGGCGATCTGGCAGGCATGTCGCCCGAAGAACGCAGCACACTCCCCTGCATTGGCGAAGACCGCGCCGATCTGGTCGTGGCCGGATGCGCGATTTTGGAGACAATCCTTGACCTGTGGCCCGCATCCCGGCTGGGCGTTGCAGATCGCGGCATTCGCGAAGGAATCTTGCGCAGTTTGATGGCATCAGAGCGGCAAGGTGAACGATCCCTGCGCGCGCTTGAACAATTGCGCACTGGCCAAGGCAATCCGTAAATCATGACCCGATCAGGCCGCAATCCCGACCGGCGGGTGAAGACCGCTAAAAAGCGCACGGCATCATCGACACGGTGGCTGGAGCGGCAATTGAACGACCCCTATGTCAAACAGGCCAAGGCCGATGGTTATCGCAGCCGCGCGGCCTATAAACTGCTTGAATTGGATGAGAAGTTCAATCTTATCAGAGGTAGATCGCGCGTGGTCGATCTGGGCATAGCGCCGGGCGGTTGGGCGCAAGTGGTGCGCGCAAAAGCGCCCAAAGCCAATGTCGTCGGCATTGATCTGCTGCCCACAGACCCCATCGAAGGGGTGACCATATTCGAGATGGACTTCCTCGATGACGATGCACCGCGAATGCTGGAAGAGGCACTAGGCGGTCCGCCCGATTTGGTCTTGTCAGATATGGCCGCGAACACTGTGGGCCACAAACAAACCGATCATCTGCGCACTATGGGTCTGGTGGAGGCTGCGGCCTGGTTTGCAACCGAGACATTGAGCGAAAAGGGCGCATTTGTGGCCAAGGTTCTAGCAGGCGGCACCGACCGCGACCTGCTCACTTTGCTGAAAAAGCACTTCACCACGGTGAAACACGCCAAGCCGCCCGCAAGCCGCAAGGGATCATCGGAATGGTATGTGATTGCGCAAGGGTTCAAAGGGCGCAAGGAGTAAGCCCCCGCGCATCCTTTGCATGTCACTCGGTTGCTTCGGCAGTTTCCAAAGATGTCTCTTCGGCAGCATTCTGAACGTCTTCGGCGGTTTCAACCGCGTCGATTGAAACTTCCGCCTCCTCAGCCGCAACTTCGCCGTCGCCTTCACCATCTGCCGCTTCGGACACATATTCCGGCACCGGCAGGTTCGAACCTTGCGAGTTCATGTAAAGCGCGACCGCCGCGCGGTCTTCAACTTTGGACAGGCCAGCAAAGCCCATCTTGGTGCCATCCATGTAGCGTTTGGGTGATTTGAGCCATTGGTTCATCTCATCCCAGCCCCATTGGCCGCCGAAAGATGCCATCGCGTCGGAATATTGATAGCCAGCTTTTTTCCCGACGCCTGCGCCCATAATGCCGTGCAGATTGGGGCCAACGCCGTTTGCGCCGCCTGCATCAATCGTGTGGCAACTAGAACACTTAGCATAGACTTTCTCGCCCGCAGAAACATCCACGCTGGCCATATTCAAAGCCTCGGCCATGGTCATTTCGGCCGCGACTGCGCCGCCCTCTTCAACTGCGCCTTCGATGACATAGCCCAATTGTTCGGGCCGTTCAGGCGAAGAGCCGTGGAAATACATGTCTGCCGCCACTGAAAGGCCAAGGCCAACAATGCCTGCAAACAGGGCCCAGCCCGCTGCGGTATTGAACAGATCACCCTGTGCCTCGGTGGCAGGGGGCGTGTCGGAGTTGTGTGGTTCTTGATTCATCCCGTGCGGCCCATAATCATGCGTTTGGCGCGGCGCAAGACCCATCGGAACATCACGCATTGCGATATTTGCAATTTAGTGAGGCACCAAGCCTTGCTGTTACCCGCAAGCCCCTTTAGCAGGCGTCATAATCATGCGTTCTTTTCCTGGCCCTGCCCTCCCGATTGTTGATGATTTGCGCGGTAAAGCCGCTGCTGATCCGGCGCGTGCGATTGCTTTTCAGGGATCGCCCGGCGCCAATTCGCACCGCGCCGCGCTCGAAGCCCGAGCCGATGCCTTGCCGCTGCCATGCTTCAGTTTTGCCGATGCTTTGGAAGCGGTGAAGGACGGGCGCGCAGGCCAAGCGATTATTCCGATTGAAAATTCCCAGCATGGGCGCGTGGCCGATATCCACTTTCTTCTTCCTGAAAGCGGCCTGTCGATTACGGGCGAATATTTCATGCCGATCCACCACGCATTGATGGCGGTGGGCAATGGCCCGTTCGAAGCCGCCTACAGCCATCCACAAGCGCTTGGCCAATCGCGCGAGTTTCTGCGTGAACGCGATATCGTGCCGCTCAGCTATGCCGATACGGCAGGCGCTGCCGCTTTTGTATCTGAGCGCGACGATCCGACTATTGCTGCGATTGCGCCCGCCATTGCAGCTGAACTGTACGGGCTTTCCATCATCGAGGACAATGTCGAGGACAGCCCTGACAATATGACCCGTTTCGTCATCCTTGCTAATAAACCAGCATTTCTGGCGCACGATCCCAACACCGCCACCATGACGACCTTTATTTTCGAGGTGCGCAACATTCCTGCTGCTTTGTATAAAGCGCTTGGCGGATTTGCGACAAATGGGGTGAATATGAGCAAGCTGGAAAGCTACCAACAGGGCACAAGTTTTTCCGCGACCCGGTTCTATGCCGACATTATCGGCGCGCCGGGCGATCCTGCGGTGGATCGGGCGCTGGAGGAATGTTCATTTTATTCCAAGCAATTGCGGATTTTGGGCACCTATCCGCTCGCTCGCAAACGTGGGTGAGCAAAAGGCGTTGCGCGCGCCGCTAGACCGTGCCACCTACCATATCGCATGACTTTGGCGGCAGATCCAATTTACGAAAGCGATGATTGGGGCGATCCGCCCGTCAGCGTTCAGCCGCCTTATGACACCGTGCCCGAGCTTTCGGTTGAAGAACCGGAACCTCTGCCGGACGTAACCGTCGAAGACACTCGCGAAAGCTGGGAAGCTGTGCGCGATAATGGCGATATCCAGTTCGATCCGGTCGAAATCCCCCGCCAGAACCATACGAACCTTCCGCTTTTGAAAAAGCGCTGGAGGAGTTTTTTGCCTGGCTGGGTGAACTACTGTCCCCCATCGGCACCGCACTCGCACAGGCTTGGCCGGTTTTGCAATATGTTTTGCTGGGGGCGGTTGTGCTGTTTGTGCTGTATCTGATCGCGCGCACATTTGGCCCGCTGGCTCGTCAAGCCAAAGACGCTGAAGCCGAAGAAGAGATACCCGAATGGCAGCCTGATCGTCAGGAAAGCCTCGCACTGCTCGAAGATGCGGACAGGCTGGCTGCCGAAGGGCGCTATGATGAGGCGACCCATTTGCTGCTGCAACGCAGTGTTGGGCAGATCGCGCGGGCGCGGCCCGATTGGGTTGAGCCATCAAGCACCGCGCGCGAACTGGCCTCGCTGCAATCTTTGCCCGACGCCGCGCGCAAAGCCTTTGCAACCATTGCCCAGCGGGTGGAGCGCAGCCTGTTTGCGCTGCGATCGCTCAATCAGGCGGATTGGGAAACGGCACGCGCAGCCTATGCCGAATTTGCGCTGGAGAAAATCGGCGGCGCTGAAACGGGCCGCAGGAGAGCGCGCGCATGAGCAATGCCGGCCCTTCCCCAAGCCCAGCCGCAAATCCCGGCACCCAATCGGCGCGCGGGGCATCGCCGTTTGGCCGGTTAACGCTGCTCTTCGTCATCCTTGTCGGGTTTGCCGCGTTTCTGGCGCTTTTGTATTTCCTGTCGGGCGGCGATGATGGCAACCGCGACAACAATGGCGCAGCCCATGCCGCGGCGCGCGGATTGAACGGTTATGCCGGGCTTGTGCGCTTGCTCGAGGCGGAAGATTACGATGTTACGCAGTCGCGTTCGCCCAGCGGTCTGGAAACTTATGACCTGCTGATCCTCACCCCGCCCAGCTATATGAACCCCGATGATATCGCCGAGATATTGCAGGACCGGGAATATATTGGCCCCACGCTTGTCATCCTGCCCAAATGGTATGCTCGCCGCCCACCGCCCAATCTGCCTGATGACGTGGCGGACAAATTCAAGCGGGGCTGGGTTGAACTGGGCGAGGCATTCAATGTCGGATGGAGCGAGGAATTGCCCGATCCTTACGCTTTTGAGCACAAGGTCGAGAGCCTTCAGAATGATGTGGCAAGCGATTGGAGCGGCTTTGCGCTAAAAGGCGATCTGCCAACACGCTCCATCGCCTTTGCCGAGGATGACGGAGCGAACGAGCCGCTGATCACTGCTGCTGATGACAGAGTGCTGGCCATGCGCATCGGGACGGCCGGAACCCCTCAATATGATCCGAACAGCGATGACTATTACGATTCAACCGAAGAGGTGGTTTTCGTCGTCGAACCTGACCTCATGAACAATTACGGCCTCGCCGATGAAAACCGCGCGGCGGCTGCGCTCGCTCTGGTTCAGGATGCTGGCTATGGTCCGGGCACCAATGTCACATTTGATATGACTTTGAACGGCTTTGGCGGGACAGTGAACTTGTTGACGCTCGCGTTCAGGCCGCCTTTTCTGGCAGCGACCCTGTGCCTGATCCTTGCGATCATCATCGTCGGTTGGCGCGCTTTTCTGCGGTTTGGTCCGGCAGCGGCCAGCGGGCCTGACATCGCCTTTGGTAAAAAGCAGTTGGTGGGCAATGGCGCAGGGCTGATTGTGCGCGCGGGCCGGTTGAAATTGCTGGCGGAACCTTATGCCGGCCTGTCCGCCCGCCGCATGGCACGCGCGCTGGCGCTGTCAAAGCCTGATCCTGACGCGATCGATGCCGCGATGCAGACCCGCTTGCCAGATGAAGAACCTTTCACTCACCGCACGGCCCGGCTGCGCAATGCCAAAACACCATCGGACATCGTGCGCGCCGCCCAATCGCTGGGCAGCCTTGTCGAACAGATAGAAGCATCCAAACACAATAAGAAGGCACCCACCCAATGAGTATGAGCCTAGCCGAATTGCGCAGCTTAGCCGGCGCAATCCGCACCGAAGTCGCCAAAGCGATTGTGGGGCAGGACGCCATCATCGATCAAATGCTGGTCGCTTTGATCAGCGAAGGGCACGTCCTGCTCGAAGGCCCCCCGGGCACCGCCAAGACGTTTCTGGCCAACAGCTTTTCAACCGCTTTGGGCCTCGATTTTGGGCGCATCCAGTTCACGCCTGATCTGCTGCCGGGCGATATTCTGGGATCAAACCTGTTCAACTTTCAAACGAGCCAGTTCACGCTAACGCGCGGGCCGATTTTCTGCGAGCTGCTGCTGGCCGATGAAATCAACCGCACGCCGCCCAAAACGCAGGCCGCATTGCTTGAGGCGATGCAAGAACGCCGCGTGACGCTGGACGGCGAAACGCACCAATTGCCTGAGCGTTTCATGGTCGTCGCAACCCAGAACCCGATTGAGAACCAGGGCGTTTATCCCCTGCCAGAGGCGCAATTGGACAGGTTCCTGTTCAAACTGCTGGTCCCCTATCCCGATGAAGCTGAAGAAACGCGCATTGTCACCAGTTTCGGATCGCGTCAGGGGCCGCAGCGCCCGGCTGAAATGGGTGTCACTGCGGTGGCGAATGCGGCCAAGCTGGTCGCAGCCAGCGCTGCTCTTGACCAGGTGACTGTGGCAGAAGAGATCACGCAATATGTCGTGCGGCTGGTGCGCGCGACGCGCGATCATCCCGAACTGTCCGTCGGTGCCAGCCCGCGCGCCGCTGTTCTGCTGGCCAATGCCGCGCGCGCCCGTGCTGCGCTGGATGGCCGCGATTACATCGTGCCCGACGATGTCAAAGCGCTCGCCGTGCCCGTTTTGCGCCACCGCCTGACATTGAGCCCCGCCGCCGAGATTGAAGGCCGCGATATCGAGGCTCTGGTCGCTGAGCTGGTCGAAAGCACAGAGGCACCCCGGTAACCGGCCATGGCGCTTTCTCGCCCATCATTTCTGGCAAAGCTGCCGCCTTTCCCGGTTGTCCCGACAGAACGGGCCGCGTGGGTCATTGCCGGGTTTGCGCCCATCGCGGTCGTGATTGCGGCAACTACGCCTGATCTGTGGATTGTCGCGCCCATCGCGGCGGCGGCTTTGTTTGTGCTGATCATGTGCGATGCGCTGCTGGCGGGCAAATGCGGCAATTGGCACGTCACCGCGCCCGGTGATGCAGAAGTGGGCCAGCCAACCCCTGTCACGGTAACGGCCACATTCAAAAACGGCGCGCGTTCGCAGGTTCGTTCAGCGCTGGAATTTGATCCGCGCCTTGGCATGGCGGGCCGCGCCGATTTCACTCTCGCGCCCGGTCCCTATGATCCGGAAGATACAGGATCGGTCGAGCTGAAACCCGAACGCCGCGGCACTGCGCCCATCACGCGGGCCTGGCTGCGCTGGACCGGGCCATTGGGCCTTGGCGCGCGCAACACCTACCGCGCGCTTGATGATGAAATCCGCATCTGGCCTGACCTTTCGCCTGTTCGCAGCAAGGAATTGCAGACATTCCTGCGCGATGCCCAAACTGGCCTGATTGCTCGCCGTATCAGAGGCGAAGGCACGCAGTTTGAATCGCTCACCGAATATGAAGCGGGTATGGATCGCCGCCGGATCGACTGGAAAGCCAGCGCGCGTCACGTCCATCTTTACGCCCGCGAAAACGAAAGCGAACGCAACAACCAGATCGTTTTCGCTTTTGATTGCGGACAAGCGATGTGCGAACCGGCTGATGGCATGCCCCGGATTGACCGCGCAGTCACCGCTGCGCTCACCTGCGCATTTGTCGCGCTTAAATCGAGTGACCGGGTGTCGCTCTTCGGCTTTGCCCAGCGCCCGCAGATCATGACGCCATTTATCAGCGATGCGCGCGCGTTTCATCGCTTGCAAAGCGCAGCAGCGGGCCTCGATTATGAGCCCGTCGAGCCCAATTTCACGCTCGCGCTGGCCACTTTGACTTCCAAATTGCAGCGCCGATCGCTGATCGTGTTATTCTCCGATTTCACCGATCCCACCGCAGCAGAACTGATGGTGGAAAGCATCGGGCGGCTGGTGGACAAACATCTGGTGCTGTTCGTCACCATCGCGGATAGTGAGCTTGAAGAAATCATCGAAGAAGCGCCCGGCGATATCGCCACCATGGCCCGCAGCGTGACCGCTGACAGCCTTGCCACTCAGCGTTCGATTGTGCTGCAAAGGCTGCGGCGCATGGGGGTTGATGTGATCGAGGCACCGTGGAACCAGATCGGCTATCAACTGATTGATCGGTATTTTATGATCAAGAATTCAGAGGCCATAGGATGAGCGCGAACAATCCTGCGACATCAGGGGCCGCAATGGCTGCGCGCCCATTGGAGCCGGGCGAAACCGCGCCGCAGGCACCAGCCAAGGACACGGCGGCTCCGGCCAAAGCCAAAGGCCGCTTGGCCAGCCTATTCGGCAAAGCCGATATCGCCCCGCCTGCCGATATTGAAAGCGCCGCTTTGCGCTCTGACCGTTTCCGGCTCGAACGCGAAGGTGATTGGCGCCGGCTCGAAACCATTATCCACCGCATGGAAAGCGGCGGATTGCGCCGGATCGATGACGATGATTTGCTGGCTTTGCCCACCCTTTATCGCACCGCTGCTTCCAGCCTTTCGGTTGCGCGCGAAACCTCGCTTGATGCGGCCACGCTCAGCTATCTGGAAAGCCTTGTTCAGCGCGCATGGTTCCAGGTCTATGGCCCGCGCAAAGGGCTGTTTGGCTGGCTGCGCGAATTTTTCTTTGGCGGGTGGAGCCGGGCAGTGCGCGGCATCTGGCTGGAATCGTGCATTGCCCTGTTCGTGATGGTGGCAGGCGCGGTCGTCGGATGGCTGCTGGTGGTGCGCGATGAGGAATGGTATTACCGCCTCGTCCCCACCCAATTCCTCGATGCGCGCGTGCCCGGTGCCAGCCGCGAAGCTTTGGCCGGAACGCTCGCGGTGGAACAGGATGCGGGCGGATTATCGACTTTTGCCGCCAGCCTGTTCAGCAACAACGCGGCCGTTTGCATCCTTGCCTTTGCATTGGGATTTGCATTCGGCATCCCGACGTTGCTGCTTTTGATTTACAACCTTGCGGTGCTCGGCGCGATGATGTGGCTGTTTGCGGGACAGGGCCTTGAGGTGGAATTTGCCGCCTGGCTGAGCGTTCACGGCACCACCGAATTTTTCGGCATTCTGCTATCGGGCGCAGCGGGCCTGCATATTGGCCGGTCCATGGCGTTTCCGGGCAATCGCAGCGTCCTTCAGGCCGCGTCCGAAGCGGGCCAGCGCGGCGCAGTGGTGATGATCGGGGTGGTGTTGATGATGGTCGCGGCTGCTCTGCTCGAAGCGTTTCCCCGCCAATTGGTCGAAGGCGCACCCAACCGCTTTATGATCGGTGGGTCCATGCTCGCTTTCTGGCTGTCCTATTTCTATCTGTATCGCCCGCGTGCCCTAAGGTCTGATCAATGAGCGCGGCGGCGATGAATGATACAGGCTTTTCCGCCCCCGGGCAGGCAGGCGGGCGTATCAATAAACGCGAACGCACACTCATAACGCCAGAAGGCATTGCAGTGCCCATCGTGGTCGCATCGCGCGGCGCGCGGGCAGGCGCGTTGATCCTTGATATTCTGATCCTGATGATCGGGCTTATCGTGTTTTACTGGATCCTGTCGAAAGTTGCAGGCGGGCTGTTTGAACCCGATATCGGCGTTGACACATCCACCACATCCAATGCGCGCGAGTTTATCTCGATCATCGCCATTCTGGCGAGCTTTACCGCATGGTATGGCTATTTCCTTGCGCAGGAACTCGGCCCGCGCGGCGCGACTTTCGGCAAGCGCGCAGTTGGCATCAGAGTAGCCGCGCATGGCGGCGCGCGGCTTACTCCCGAAGCGGTGATCGCCCGCAATCTGCTGCGCGATATCGAGATTTTCTATCCGGTCATTTTCATGATCGTGCTGCTGATCATCAATGTCGCCGAAGAAGACACAGGCGGCACGATCTGGGCAGCCGTCATCTGGTTTGCGGTGTTCCTGCTGTTTCCCTTTTTCAACAAGGATGCTTTGCGCGCAGGCGATATTATTGCGGGCACCTGGGTCGTGGAAGCACCGCGCACCAAGCTGGTTGAAACCTTATCCACCCAGGGCGCGGCCAGCGGCACGAGCGAAGTGACAGGCGCGCGGTATGAATTCGGCGATGAAGAGCTGACCATTTATGGCGAACGCGAATTGCAGACGCTGGAGCGGATATTGCGCGATGGCGAACCCGATGCGCTGGCAGCGGTTCACGAAACGATCTGCCGCAAGATCGGTTGGGATCCAGGCGGCGGGGATGAACGCGCTTTCCTCGAAGCGTTCTATGCCCAATTGCGCGCCAAGCTGGAAGGCGACATGCGGTTTGGCAAACGCAAAGCGGACAAATATTCATGAGCAATCGCGGACCAAAGCTGACGCGCCGCACGGCGATTGGATCGGGTTTGGCCCTCGGGCTTTCAGGAACACTCGCCGGATGCCTGCCGCCTGATCAAAGCCCGCTGGGCCGGATTGAAGCACGCCTGCGCCTGATCGAAGCCAATGCCGGCGGCACATTGGGCGCAGAATTGTTCGATACCGGCAGCGGGCAGTCCATTGGGCTTAATCGCAATCGCCGCTTTGGCCATTGCTCCTCGTTCAAGCTCTCGCTTGCAGCCAAAGTGCTCGCCGCGCATGCCAGCGGGGAAATTGATGCGGACAAGCGTGTTTTCTGGAGCAAGGATGATCTGATGTGGGTCTCCCCTTCACCACCAAACGCGTGGACGAAGGGGCAACTTTGCGCGAGCTTGCCCGCGCGACACAGATTACTTCGGACAATGCGGCGGCCAATGTGCTGCTGCGCGAATTGGGCGGGCCAGCGGCGCTGACAGGGTTCTGGCGCTCTATCGGGGATGATGTGAGCAGGCTTGACAGAACAGAGCCTGCGCTGGGCAATGTGCCGGTGACTGAAATGCGCGACACCACCACGCCAGCGGCCATGGCGCGCACGGTGGCAAAGCTGATCTATGGCGATGCCTTGCCCGAGGCAGAGCGCGCTACGCTCAAACAATGGATGGTCGAAACCCAAACGGGCAAGAACCGCGTGCGCGCGGGGATCGGCGATGGCAAACCCCAAGACTGGGTCAGCGGCGATAAGACAGGGACATCAATCTGGCCGGGTATGGGCAGCCTGTATGTCGATATCGGTTTTGCCGAGGCCCCGCCCAAAGGCGATGAACCGCGCGCGCCGGTTACTTTTGCCGCCTATTACCGGGCGCGCGAGACGCATGAGGGGATGGACCCTGCTTCAGAGGCGGTCTTGGCGCAGATTGGCAAAGTGCTGACGGATTTTGTGCTGGGCGATTATCGCTGGTCGAAAATCAATCCCTTCGATTGAAGCCGGTTAGCGGCCCCAGCCGCCCAGCCCTATTCCTCGCCGAAAATCGCCACTTCATTCACACCCTCGCTGGTCGCGCGGCCGCGGTACATGCCCTTTGTGTTGAAGCTAAACAGCGCATCGCCGCTAGGGGTCACCAGGATGATCCCGCCATCCCCGCCCAGCGCTTTCACTTCTGCCATCACCGAATCCGCGATCTCCTGCGCGCGGCCTTGGGTATAAGCTTTGATATCAATGTCGCTATTCGCAGGCGCATAAACCGTCCACCCGGACACTTCCATGCGCAGTCTTGCGCAAATCTCATGCGCAACGCCCACGCGGATGAAATATTCACCCCATCCCGTTGCCGATAGCGCGCAGCTGCGATTATCGGCATAGGTGCCCGCTCCGATCACCGGGCTATCGCCAATCCGGCCCCAGCGTTTGCCTGTCATCCCGCCCGTTGATGTGCCCGCAGCCAGATCGCCATGCTGATCGAGCGCCACCGCGCCCACTGTGCCGAACTTTATATCCACATCCAGCGCCGAAAGGGCATCAGCTTTCATTCGCTCAAGCGATTGTAACCGCCCCTCGGTCGCGAACCATTCGGGCGGAGCGCTCTCCAATCCCTTTTCGCCTGCAAACACTTCGGCGCCCGCACCGCTTAGGAAAACATGCGGGCTGTCTGTGCGCACTGTGTCGGCCAAGAGGATGGGGTTTTTTACCGATTTGACGCCCGAGACCGCGCCTGCGCTGCGATCGCGGCCATGCATGATTGATGCGTCGAGTTCGTTCTCCCCTTCCCAGGTAAACACCGCCCCGCGCCCGGCATTAAACAATGGGTTATCCTCAAGCAAAACGATCGCCGCCTTGATTGCATCCACCGATGTGCCACCATCGCGAAGGATCTGAGAGCCTGCATCCAGCGCTTCTTGCAAGGCGGCCTCATATTGGGCGCGCTGTGCAGGTGTGGTTGTATCTCGTGCAATGGTGCCAGCACCGCCATGTATTGCGATGGACCATTGCGGCTCTGATTTTGGCTGAGAGCCCGGCTCAGCATCTTGGGCAGCGGCGGGAGAAAGGCCCAATGCGTATAGCCCCAATAAAGCTGCGACAAACGCGCCAAGTGACTGAAATTTAGAACAGATCAATGTCATTTCATAAGCCTTTACACGGTTTAACCCACAGCGCGGGCCAAATAGTTTACAAAAACGTAAATCGCCGCTGACCGTTCAGCGAGAGTTTTTACAAACCATTGAAGAAAAGGGGATATTCATGCAAATTGGACGATACAGTTTTGACAGCGAATTGGCCATGGCCTTGGGCCAAAAAGCCTTATTCGCGCTTGGCATTTTACTCGTCACGTGGATTCTGGCGAATATCGCCAAGAAAGTTTTTGCCACATTGGTGGACAAGGTTGAGATACTCAATCGCGGCACCGGCTCCGGTCAAAGCGTGGGCATGTCGCTCGGCAAGATCGTGGGCCTTTTAATCTGGCTGTTTGGTTTGCTCGCCATTCTCGACGTGCTCAATTTGGGCGGCGTCGCTGGCCCGATCAACGAATTGCTGAACACCGTCATGGGTTATATCCCGCGCCTCTTCAGCGCTGGCCTGCTTTTGTTCATCGGTTTGATGATCGCAGGGATTGTCCGCGATATTGCGGTCACTGCCATGCAAACGCTGGACCTTGATAAATGGGCCAACAAAGCGGGCGCAGACGAAGTGACAGGCAATGACACGATCACCAAAACGCTGGGCGTTGTCATCTATGCGCTGATCGCCATTCCGGTCAGCATCGGCGCGCTGGGCGTGCTTGATATCGCTGCGATTTCCGGTCCGGCAACCGATATGCTGCGGATGATTATGGGCGCTATTCCCAACATCATTGCTGCGGGTGTCCTGCTTGGCATTGGCTATCTTATCAGCCGCTTCGTTGTGGGCCTGCTCACCGATGTGCTGGGCGGATTGGGTGTTGATGCACCGATCGCTGCAATGGGCCTGCTTCCGGCTGGTACCAAAGCATCATCGGCGATTGCCCGCATTGCGCAAGTTGGCATCATCTTGTTCTTTGCGATTGCCGCCACACGGATGCTCGGTTTTCCTGAGATCACCAACATCCTCAACCAAGTGCTCGCCATTGGCGGTAACGTGGCCTTTGGCGCGGTTATCATCGGGGTCGGTTTCCTGATTGCCAATCTGCTGGGCAAACTGGTTTCCGCTGGCACAGATGGCAGCGTGGCCGGTTCCGTGGTCCGCTATGGCGCGATGCTGGTCTTCACGTTCATGGGCCTCAACAACATGAACATCGGTGAGGAAATCGTGACCATCGGCTTTGGCGCACTGGTTATCGGCCTGTCGGTCGCAGGCGCTCTCGCCTTTGGAGTGGGCGGACGCGAATGGGCTGCCAAAAAGCTGGAGGAACTTGATAAAGCGAAATAGCACGCTTTTCAGTTTCAATGCATGACGGGGCGCGGTGGCAATGCTATCGCGCCCCTCATCATTTCTGGGAGACAATGCGTGAGCGGTTTTGGCAAGACGACAACCACCGATGAAGTGCTGGCTGGCAAAGATTTAAGCGGAGTGCGGGTGTTTGTAACAGGCGCAACGTCGGGCCTTGGCAAAGAAACGGTGCGCGCCATGGCCGCCAAAGGTGCACAGGTGATGCTGGCCGGGCGCAATCAGGAAACGCTCGATACGGCCGTGGCTGAGATCAAATCGGCGCACCCTGATGCGCGACTCGACACAATCGCGTGCGACCTCGCCTCGCTGGACAGCGTGCGCGCTTGCGGGGCGCAGGCGCGCGAGCGGATGGACGCGATTGATCTGCTGATTAACAATGCAGGCGTTATGGCGACGCCTTTGACGCACACGAAAGATGGATTTGAGAGCCAGTTCGGCACCAATCATCTGGGGCATTTTGTGCTGACCAAAGAGCTGATGCCGCTGGTGCAAGCAGGCACGAACAAACGTATCATCAACCTGTCGAGCCGGGGCCACCAGATTGCGCCTGTAAACCTCGATGATCCCAATTTTGAAAATCGCGAATACGATCCGTTCCTAAGCTATGGCCATTCGAAAACCGCCAATGTGCTGTTTTCTGTGGGTCTGGAAAACCGCTTTGCCAGCTCCGGCGTGCATGCTTTCGCGGTGCATCCCGGCGGCATCAACACCAATTTGGGCCGCCATATGGATGAAAAAATGCAGGAAGGTTTGATGGCGAATATCCTTGCGAATGAGCCTGATTTTCAATGGAAAACCGAAGCGCAAGGCGCGGCCACATCATGCTGGGCCGCGACCGCGCAGGAGCTTGAAGGCAAAGGCGGCGTCTATTGCGAAGATTGCCATGTGGCGCAGATCGATGATGAAAACAGGCGCGGCGGCGTGCGCAGCTATGCGGTGGATAGCGCTGCGGCAGACAAGCTGTGGTCGCTGAGCGAAGAGCTGACCGGCACAGTTTTCACCGTCTGATCCGCGCGCAAAACGCCTCCGCTATTCGGCCAGAAATTCGCTCAGCAGCTTTAGGGTATCCTTGCTTTCGCGGCAGGGGGTGATCGCCATAAAGACATGCGGGGCCTGAGCGTATTCATACAGCATCGCATCCACGCCAACTTCATTCAGGCGGGCGGCGAATGTGCGCGAATCCACAATGAACAGATCATGCTGGCCCGTCCAGATGCGCGTCGGCGGCAGCATGGCGAGGTCTTGCGGCGCGGCATAAAGCGGGCTGCATTCAGCGCTTGCCGGATCGCGCGTTTCGGCAAACATTTTGCCGCATTCGCGCAAAGTGCCGATTTTGAGCATGAAATCATGCGGCTCTACCGCAGCGATGGCCGGGTCTTTCATGGTGAGATCAAGCCACGGCGCAAACAGAGCTAGCTTGCCCGGCTGCGCGCTGCCTTCATTTGGTCCGCCCGCTTTGGCCAACCGCAAAGCCAGCGCCAGCGCCATATGTCCGCCTGCGCTATCGCCATTGAGGATAATCTTGGCCGGATCGTGATCCTCGCACAATTTTGCAAACACGCTATCGGCCAGCGCATCTTGCGCGCTGTGCGAGCTTTCGGGAACCACTTCATACAGCGGCACCGTCACGCTCACCCCGCACGTATCGATCATCGCAGCGACCAGCGGCCAGTGTTCTTTGAACATTGGCAGAATAAAGCCGCCGCCATGGAAATAGAGCATGTGCCATTCACCCGGCCCCGATTTGGGATGCAGCGTCACGACCTGCTGGCCGGCTGCTTCCCACTGGCTCACATCATATTTGCTCGCAAAACTTGTCGGCATCGCCGCATCGCGCGGCAATTTGCGGGTCGCCATATCGGCGCGGAATTCTTCTGCGGTGTGCGGAAAGACCCGTTTGCGCCGCGACATGATCCATTTGACGGTTTTGAGCAGCAGGCTCGCTTTATCAGTGCGCGCCTGCGATGTAGTGTTGGTCAGCATAAATTATCCCTCTCACCGCCGAGGAGAGAGGCGCGGGGCCATCAAGTCAAGCGCTGAATGCCGCGATCAGCCCCTCGCTTAGCCATCCGCCAAGCATCGCGCCTGCCTGCATGGCGGCGGCCTGGATGGCTTCCTCGTCAGGATTTTCGCCCGCGATCAATCCGATAACATCGCCATAAACCGCGCCATCGCGCATGGCGGCAAAGGCGCGGCCTTGTGCCTCATCAACCATCAGAAAGGTGGGCCGCTCCCCCTCGCGCCACACCAGACAGCCGCGCGTGGCTGGGCCTGAAAGCTGCGGCGGTCCCTCGCTCCCCTCCTCCAGCGATCGCCACAGCGCGCCAAGGTCATAATGCACGATGCGCGCAGCAGAGCCGGGGAGGAATTGCAGGCAAAGCCCGGCCCATTGCTCATCACCGAATTGCTGAGATCGCTCGGCAAACTCCGCCGCGCTGACAGGCGCTGTATCCGCCGCTCGCGATGCTTCGAGCATGGACCATTCGAGCCAGGCGATCTCAGCCACTTCGGGATTGTCGCCGAACAGGTCTGCGCAGGTAGCATCAAAGCCTGCGCCCACGCGGTCAATCGTCCAATGCGAAGACGGATGGGCAAGCGCGTGGTGAATGCTCGCCTGACGGAACGCATCTTCCCCGGCATAGCGCGCCGTGCGTTCATAGGTGGCGGCAATCGCGTCCATAACAGCAGAGCGGTAATTGCCGCGATAAACGCCCATGCCGGCGGCTTGAGAATTGCCCCATCCCTCGGGAAGCGGGGCGCTGTCATCCAGAATCGCGCGCATGAACGCCGCCTGTGTCTCCGCGAGGTTTACGGCAGGGTTGTCGCCAGTGGTTTCGGAGGGGTTGTCCGAAGGGCTCATGCAGGCTCCAGCATCGCGGCTTGATCCGCGATCCCGCGCGCGCGGTCCAATTCGCTCAGCAATTCGCCCAAAGCGGGGATATCGGCATCGCGCTCAATCATGGTCGCAACCGGGCCGCGCAGCATTTCGAGAGCTTTGGCATACAGCGCCCACACGCCATCATCCACCGCCCGGTCATGCGTGTCGATGATGATATCGCGGTCCGCCGTCGCCGGATCGTGGCCTGCAAGGTGGATCTGGCGCACCCGGTCCAGCGGCAGACCTGCCAGATAATCGCCAGCAGAAAAGCCATGATTGGCAGCGGAGACATAGATATTGTTCACATCCAGCAGCAGATAGCACCCCGTGCGCCGCGTCATTTCAGTGAGGAATTCCCACTCCGCCATCTCATCACCAGGAAAAGTGAGATAGCTTGACGGGTTTTCAAACAGCATTGCGCGGCCCAGCGCATCTTGGGCTGCATCAATGTTTTCGCACACCACATCCAAGGCCGCCTGGGTCAATGGCATAGGCAGCAGATCATGGCTGTTATGCGCGCTGGTGCGGGTCCAGCACAGATGATCAGACACCCATAAAGGCTCAATCCGGTCCGCCAGCATACGCAGTCGGGCAAGATAATCCTTATCCAGTCCGCCAGCCGAACCGATTGACATCGACACCCCATGCAGGATCACCGGATAAAGCGCGCGCGCCTCCTCCAGAATGCGCAAAGGCCGGCCGCCATCTGTCATATGGTTTTCGCTGATCACTTCGAGAAAATCTACCGGCTGCTTATTGATAGGCGCCTGCTGCCCATCTGCCGCATCCAGAAAATCGGCGTAATGCTCTGATCGCAGACCCAGACCGAAGCCGTGAAATCGGTCAATCGTAAGGGATGAAGATGTCATGCAGGCGTCCTTACAGCATTTTTGCAAAATCGGCAGCTCGGCGGACCTGTCATATACCTCGCCCCAGTGCGCGCCGTGTGTGGGTGGGGGTCAGTTTCGCGGCGCAAACAGAGGCAGCCCGCCAGACTGCCTGACACAGCGCAAATAGGGCCAGGTAAGGCCGCCCTTCAGCGCGGTATCTGATAAAGTGTTCGCGATTGCCCCTGCACGCGTTACACATAAACATCGAAAGGGGGCATCGAAGGGGGGATCGGAGGAAGAAAAATAAAGGACCCAAACACGGCCCGATCGCGGGCAGATTGGCGCTAATTTCAAAAAAGTTGAAACCTGCTTGTAACCCATCGCGGCATTGCGGCGAATTGCCAAATAGCTGCGGCACACTTGCCGAGCGCAAGATAGATGAAATTCAGGAGACGACACATGAACACCAAGACAATCGCCAATTTCGCAGGCCTTGCATTGACCGCAGGCATCGCCGCTGGCCTCACCGTAACCCCGGTTGCTGCTCAGGGCGCGAAAGAAAAATGCTACGGCGTTTCAAAAGCCGGCAAGAATGACTGCGCCGCCGGCCCCGGCACAAGCTGCGCTGGCACATCGACTCGCGACTGGCAGGGCAATGCCTGGAAATATGTCGACAAAGGGTCATGCGTCAAAATCAGCACGCCCAAAGGCAAAGGCTCACTCAAGCCGCTTAAGCGATAAAACCGATTGGCCCGGGAAAGCGGCGCATCAGGCAAATTTGGCGCCGCTTTCCAAGGGCAGCATAGGAGGACACAATGAACACCATCATTTCAATGTATCGCGGTTTGGTCGGCTTTTTGTCGGGCAAATTTATGGAAAGCGTCGGATTGCTGCTTGCACGCATTGCACTCGCGCTGATTTTCTGGCGGTCGTACAAAACGAAAGTCGTTGAAGGCACGTGGTTCGAAATCGACGAGATCCAGTACTTCCTGTTCGAAAATGAATTTTCAGGACTGCCAATCCCAACCGATCTGGCGGTTCCCATGGCAACCTATGCCGAGTTTGCATTCCCGCTGCTGCTGTTTGCGGGCCTTTTCACCCGGTTCTCTGCGGTTTCGTTGATGATTATGACTTTGGTGATCCAGTTTTTCGTATTCCCGACAGCGGATCATTTCTGGGGTTGGGCGATTACACCTATAGCTTTGGCTTTGGTGCTGATCTCTCGCGGTGGCGGACTGTTTGGTCTTGATCGGATTTCTGACCGATTGTTCGCCTCGAAGGCCGGGTAAGCGGGTTTAGGCCATGATCGCCGACGAACCCACTCTGGCTCGCCTCATGGTGGCAGCACAAGACGGCGATAAAGCCGCCGCCAATGTGCTGCTCACCGAGGTGGGCGTTTGGCTGGAGCGGTATTTTCGCCGCCGAGTGCCCCCTCATCAGATCGATGATCTGGTGCAAGAGGTTCTCATCGCGTTTTATACAAAGCGCGCCACATGGGACCCAAAGCGCGCCTTTCTGCCATGGCTGGCAGCCATTGCGCGGTACCGGTGGGTCGATCATTTGCGCAAAGTTTACAAACACGATGCGTCAGAATTGATGGAAGATGATGCGGTAGAAGACAGCGACGAAGAAGTTATCATGGCCCGCGTCAGTCTTGATAGATTGTTCAAACACTTGCCTGACAATCAGGCCGAAGCGATTGAACTGGTTAAAATTGGCGGATTATCGATCCGCGAAGCGTCTGAAAAAACCGGGCAAAGCGAAAGCCTGGTGAAAGTGAATATCCATCGCGGCCTCAAGAAACTGGCCTCTTTGGTAGAGAAAGCTGACTGATATGGAAAAGTATTCGAGCACAGAGACATTGGTCGCAGCACTCGCTGACGATCTGACACCTGTGAAACGTGTGAAACCTGCCGAAGGCGCAGCTTTGATTGCGTTTGCAGCGGTCATTGCCGCTGTCGCATCCATCGCCGTTTATGATTGGTGGGATGGCCTTTTGACAGGCGAAGCATCGGGCTATTTCCTGATCACGCATGGATTGCTGCTGGTGGTTGGCATTGCCAGCACTGCGGCCATGGTAACGAGCGCCATGCCCCGGATCGGGATGCGTGCCAGCGCGCCGCTGTGGGGTGCGATCATGCTCTCCATTCTGCCTTTGGGCGCGATTATCAGTCTGACAACTGGCGAAGGCCACGATCATGCCGCCGAAGGGCTGAACGATCCGGTCGCATTTATGTGCACCACCGCCTCGCTGGCCGCAGCGGCTTTGGTGCTGGTTGCATCGGTGATGTGGCTCAGACGCGGCGCGCCTGTATCGATTGAACGCTCCTCCTGGCTTGCAGGGCTGGCAGCGGGATCGCTTGGCACTTTGGCTTACGGGATCACCTGCCCGCTCGACACTTTCTCGCATGTCGGACTGTGGCACATCGCGCCCGTAGCGATTGCCGCCGTGATTGGCCGGATTGTGGTCCCGCCGCTGATCCGCTGGTAGGTTTCCTACCCGTTGCACGCTGTGGTAGATGGGCGGCCATGTTCAGGGTCGCAATTTTGCAGCAAAGCCTTCATATGAGGCGCGTGAGGGTGACTTGCGCGCCCCATCGCTTTTTGTTTCCAGGACCGTGTAACATGCGGTCCATGCTTCAGGTTGAAGGCCAATAGTATGAACGCGATCCGCCCATGGCGCACGATTGAACGCCGCGAATGCCGGCAGATCATGGTGGGCAATGTGCCCGTTGGCGGCCTTGCGCCGATCACGGTGCAGACGATGACGAACACGCCGACAGAGGATGCGGCGGCAACGATTGACCAGATCCGCCGATGTGAGGATGTGGGCTGCGACATCATCCGCGTCTCTTGCCCCACCCAAGAGGCAACAGCCGCCTTCCCGCTCATCACCCGAGCCGCCAACATCCCGGTGGTGGCCGACATCCACTTCCACTACAAACGCGCTTTGGAGGCAGCCGATGGCGGCGCCGCCTGCCTGCGCATCAATCCCGGCAATATCGGATCATCGGACCGGGTTGCCGAAGTGGTCCGCGCCGCCAAAGCCAATGGCTGCGCGATCCGGATCGGGGTGAATGCGGGCAGCCTCGAGAAAGACCTGCTTGAGAAATACGGAGAGCCCTGCCCCGAAGCCTTGATTGAAAGCGCATTGGATCACATCAAGCTGCTGCAAGATCACGACTTTCACGACTTCAAGGTTGCCGTCAAAGCGTCCGACGTGTTCCTGGCGGTTGCCGCCTATCACGGCCTTGCCGATGCGGTCGATTGCCCCTTGCATCTTGGCATAACAGAGGCTGGCGGGCTGATCGGGGGAACGGTGAAATCCTCCATCGGCATGGGATCGCTGCTGTGGGCAGGGATCGGCGACACGATCCGCGTATCGCTGTCGGCTGAACCTGAGGAAGAGGTCAAGGTCGGCTATGAGATGCTCAAAGCCCTGGGCCTGCGCACGCGCGGTGTGCGCGTAGTGTCATGCCCCTCGTGCTCGCGTCAGGGTTTCGACGTGATCCGGACGGTGGAAACGCTGGAAAAGCGCCTTGAGCATATCAAAACGCCGATGTCGCTGTCAGTGCTGGGCTGCGTGGTCAATGGCCCGGGCGAAGCGCGCGAGACCGATATCGGCCTCACAGGCGGCGGCAATGGCAAGCATATGGTCTATCTGTCCGGCATGAAAGCGCATGCGATTGAGGATGAGGATATGCTCGATCACATCGTGAAACTGGTCGAAGACAAAGCCGCCGCGATTGAAGCGGGCGAAGCGGTTGCGTTCGATCCGCATGCTCAAGAGCAGAAGACGCCTGCCCCTGAGACGGCAACCGAGGCAGCTGAATGATCAAGGCATTGCTAGCCGGAGTGCTCGCAGCCCTACTGCTGGGCGGCGGAGTCGCACTGGCGAAAGTCGCTGGCGGCGAGGCGCATGACTATCCGGAGGCCGAGGCCTACACCGTATCCGAGGATGCAAACGCCCATGTCGATGCGGCTTTGGCTCGCGCGGGCGAAAACGGCAAGCGCGTGCTGTTGGTGATGGGCGCAAACTGGTGTCATGATAGCCGCGCTTTGGCGGGTTGGCTTGGGACGCAGCGGTTCAAAGCGCTGATCGCTGACCGCTACGAGCTGGTCTATGTCAATGTCGGCATGCCTCAATCAGGCGATGGCCATAACCTAGCCATTGCCCGCCGCTTTGGCCTCGAGGATCTGCCCGGCACGCCCAACCTGCTCGTGCTGAGCGCTGATGGCACACTGCTAAACCCCGACACCGCAACCAGCTGGCGCAATACGGCCACCCGCGAAGAAGACGCGATCTATGATGAGCTTTCCATGCTTGCAGGCGCGCCAGCCAACACATCCTGATTGCCGGCGGTAGGAATTAGTGCTACCAATAGACCTATGGGCAAAATCGAAAAAATCTCCGTATCGCTAACCGAAGAATTGCTGGCCGACGTGCAAAAAGCCGTTGCCACCGGAGATTACGCATCCACCAGCGAAGTCGTGCGCGAAGCTTTACGCAATTGGAAAGAGCACAAGCAAAAAAAGAAGCCACCATTGCTGAACTGCAATCGCTGATCGCAGAAGGTGAAGCGAGCGGGTATCGACCTTACAATGGCGTTGAGACGCTGATTTCACGTAAGCGATTGAGGAAAATGGAAGGTCAATGACCTTTCACATTGAGTGGTCGTCTGCCGCCGAAAATGACCTTGAAAGAATCTGGGATTACTACGCGACCTACGATGAAAAAGCCGCTGAACGAAAAGTACGCGCCTTTGATGCAGCGGTTCGTTTGCTTGGCGAAACGCCTAAAATGGGCCGGATACGTTCGGATTTAGCGCCTAGTATCCGATCGGTCGGTAAAGAGGGATTTTTGATCCTATACAAATTTTTTGAGCTGGAAAGTCGGGTGGCTATCATTCGCGTGGTTCACCAACGTCAAGACATTACTGCGCTCTTCAACCAGGGCCTTCCCCAATGCTGCACGTCGTCCATCATGCCGACTACATGGCACCCCAACCAACGCGGGGCACGTTCAAGTTCGACAAGTATCAGCTTGTGATGGAGGAATTGCGGGCGAGCGGAGAAGCGATGACCGAGCACGCGCCTCTCCCCATGCCGCGCGATTGGCTCGAAGCAGTGCATGACCCGGCCTATGTCGAAGAGGTCTTCACCGCCCAAGTTCCGCCCGAAAAGGAACGCCGTATCGGCTTTCCAGTGACGGAGCGTATCAGAGACCGCGTGCGCCACACCAATGGCGGCACATGGCTGGCGGCAAAGCTTGCGATGCGGCACGGCTATGCCGCAAACTCAGCGGCGGGCAGCCATCACGCGCTGAGCAATACCGGCGCGGGATATTGCGTGTTCAACGATCTGGCGGTCGCTTCCAACCGCTTGATCGCACAAGGCGATGCGCGCTCCATCCTGATCGTCGATCTTGATGTGCATCAGGGCGATGGCACGGCCAGCCTGACCGCCGGGCGCGAGGATATCGTCACTCTGTCGCTTCATGCAGAGCGCAATTTCCCGGTGCGAAAAGCGCGCTCTGATTGCGATGTGCCTTTGCCCGATGGGCTGGATGATGATGGCTATATGGCAGAGCTCCAAAGGCACCTGCCACGCATGCTGGATGATGCCGCGCCCGATCTGGTGCTGTACCAGGCGGGCGTTGATCCGCACCGGGATGACAGGCTGGGGCGGCTGGCGCTTACGGATGAAGGACTTGCCCGGCGCGATGCCTATGTGGCGCAAGAGGTGCGCGCACGCGGCGTGGCAATCGCATCCGCGCTAGGCGGCGGATATGGCGATCCGCATGAGGTCGCCGCTCGCCATGCGCGCTCCATGCTGACGATGGCGCAAGTGAATGCTGCCTTTCCGCTTGGCGCGCTGACAGGTGACCGCGCGAATAAAGAAACGCTTTAGAGTGCCTTAAGCTTCGCGCCCTAAAACGGCGCTACGATGCTTGAACGGGTGATCATATTGGCTGCGGCAATCTGCGGCTTTGCGGTGCTGGTTGTGCCTTCGGGTGATGACGCTGGCGAAGGAGCCGCCCCAGCCCCATCATCTGCAAGCTCATCACCGTTTTCCGGGTCTTCATCTGAGCCTTTCACAGGGTCAGGCAACAAGACATTTGCGTCGAAATCAGGCAGCGGCAGTTTTGGCGGGGAGCACACTCTTTCGCGCGAAGGCGATGGGCATTTCTATGCCGCCGCCAGCATTGATGGCGCGCGCATGCGCATGCTGGTTGATACCGGCGCATCGGTGATCGCCCTGACAGCGGATGATGCAAGATCGGCGGGCGTGCATTGGAATGACGGCGATGTCCGCCATATCGGATCCGGTGCAAGCGGGGCGGTTTACGGCGTTCCGGTCACTCTGCGCGAGGTGGAAATAGGCGGCATGGTCAGGCGCAATGTCGAAGCGGTCGTGATCCCGCGCGGGCTTGGCATATCGCTGCTGGGCCAATCCTATCTGTCGCAGATCGGCGCGGTTGAAATTTCGAACGATGAGATGATTATGCGCGCGGATTAACGCCGGTTATCGCTACCTACTAAAAGTAGATGTCGATGTAATCGGTGAGACGATCGCACCATTCAAATTCGCGCAGCCGCCAATATTTGCGGTTCTGCGTGATGCCAAACCGCCAACCCCTTTTGCTCATATTGCAAAGCCGGTCAGCATTGGGCGCGCCCAGGATTTTGATCGTCCCGTCATAGATAAAATAATCGGTGCCGATTTCGGTGATGAACCCTTCGATCTCCATGCGTTCGCCAGGTGCCCCCTCTTGCCCGCCCATAAGCAGCCAATAGCCATCCTCATCCACCGCAACCCAGGTGGGCCCGCGTTCCTCCCAGCCAATCCATTGCACGGTGATGCCAGTGTTGCCGAACAGCCGCTCTGCCATGGCGGGGTCGAGGATTTTGGTGGGCTGCGCGGGCATTTCAGCGGCTTCGACTGTGACTGTGCTGGGCGTGTCCGTGCGGCTGCTACGAGTGATCGCAAGTTTGCGGTATTCGATTTGGGGCGCAGGCGCGACCGTTAGCGGCTTGGCAAGCGGGTAAGCCGGTGCAGCTGGTTCAGCCGTGCTGGCCGCAGGAGCCGCTTGCGCCGCGGCCGGCGCGCTTTCAGGCCCGCCGACAGCCGACGCGCAGCCGCCCAGTGATCCAAACAACGCTCCAAACAGCGCCGCAAGCAACAGCGGCGGACCCATTTTCGCAAGGTTATCTGCAACCATTTCACTTTCCCCCATATCGCATTTCGCCTAGCAGCATCGCAGCGCATCAGCGCACTATAAAGACAGGATAGACGCGATATGGCTGAGCTGGAAACCGATTATCTCGTGATTGGCGCAGGCGCTGTCGGATTGGCTTTTGCCGATACGCTGCTTGATGAAGATCCCGATTGTCACATCACCATCGTTGACAAACACGCGCGGCCCGGCGGGCATTGGAACGATGCCTATCCCTTTGTCGCTTTGCACCAGCCCAGCGCAACATACGGCGTCAATTCGATGGAGATGTGCCCCGACCGGGTGGACACACAGGGCCACAATGCGGGCATGTATCCGCTGGCCAAGCATGCGGAAATCCTCGCTTATTATCACACGCTGATGATGGACCGGCTGATCCCGAGCGGGCGCGTATCCTATCACCCGCTCACTGCCTATGAGGGCGGCGAAGCAGGCACGCACCGGGTCAAAGGCATTTTGTCCGGCGAAGAGACCACCATCACCGTCCGGCGCAAGCTGGTGGATGGCACATTCTTCAAAACCAGCGTTCCTGCGACACACAAACCTGCTTTTGAAATTGAGCCAGGCACCCGGTTTGCAACGCCCGGTGATTTGCCCGCTTTGTGGCAACAGGCCGATAATCTGCCCGATCACTATGTCATTATTGGCGGCGGCAAAACCGCGATGGATACAGGCGTATGGCTGCTGGAGGCGGGCGTTAAGCCGGATTCCATCGGCTGGGTGCGCCCGCGCGATAGCTGGATGTTCAACCGCAAGCTGTTGCAGCCTGCCCATGCCAATCTGGAAGGCTTGATCGAATTTCAGGTCGCCTTGGTTGAAGCCGCCAATGCGGCTGAAACCGGTGATGAGATGTTCGCGCAATTGGGTGAGCGGGGGGTGATGCTGCGGCTTGATCCGCAAATCACGCCCAAAATGTTCCACTTTGCCGTCATTTCAGAGGCTGAGGTTGCGCTGCTGCAAGGCATTACGCAGGTTCATCGCCAAGGCCGCGTGACCCGCATCGCGCCGGGCACTATGCACTTTGGCGGAACCGTAGCGAGCGTGCCCGGCAATACGCTCTTTATCGATTGCACCGCCAGCGCCGTCCCGTTTGAAGCGCGCGGCAACATTCGCCCGTTCTTCGATGGCGACCGGATAACCCTGCAACTCGCGCAGGCCCCATTCGTCCCCTATTCCGCCGCGCTGGCCGCCTTTGTGGAAGCGAATTTTGAAACCGATGCGGAAAAGAACAATCTGCTGCCCCCTGCTCCGCTGACCGATACGACAGACACCTATCCCTATGCGGTGATGTCCAATTTGATGAGCACGGCAATCCTGTCCGGCAATGAGAAAACCAACGCCTTTAATGCGCGCAGCCGCTTGCATCCGACAGGGCCAGCCATTGCCAAAATGATGGCGGAAGGCGATCCGCGCCTTGCCCAATTCAGCCAAGTCGGCGCAAAAATCCGCGACAATATGCCCGGCGTCATCAAGCTTGGGATGAAAGCCAAAGCGATCCATGAAGGAGAGCTTGCCGCGTAAATGTCCCGATCTGGGAAAATACCTGTGCAAGGTGGACCTATTTTCCGTTCACGGGAACCTCATCACTGGGCTATATATTGGTAGATTATGAACCGACGCGATTGTCTTAAAGGTGCTTTGGCCGCAGGAGCCGCGTTATCGCTGCCTGCCGCTTTGCCTGCCAAACTGGCCGCACAGCCTGCCAAGGGGTCTGTGCGAGATCGCAAATTGTTCGAAATTGCCGCGCGCGAACTGGCGCGGGTGGGCGACAATATCTGGAAACGCGATATTGTTGGCATTGCCGATTACGGCCTGCATTCTGCGCTGCCGCGCTTTCACTTCGTCAATCTGAATTACGAAGAGGTGGAAAGCTATCATGTCGCCCATGGGCGCGGGTCTGATCCTGAACATGATGGCTGGCTCAACAATTACTCCAATGTCGAAGGGTCCAATGCGACAAGCAAGGGCGCCTATGTGACGTGGGAATGGTATCAGGGCCGCTATGGCACATCGGTGCGTCTGGGCGGGCTAGACCCCACGAATGAGGCTGCCTTGCGCCGCTATATCGTGATGCACCAGGCCAAATATGCAGAGCCATCGCATGTGGCGCGCTGGGGGCGGCTGGGCCGCTCCAATGGCTGTTTCGCGCTTGGGGCAGAGGATTTCAGGAAAGCGCTGTTGCAGCTATCAGGCGGGCGGATGATTTATGCCGACAGTTTGGGCCTGATGGAAGACGGCAGCCTGGCGCGCGGGCCGCAATATGAAACGCTGCGCCCCGATCAGCCGACAGCAGCGCAAAGATATGCGCCGGGGACGTTTTAGGGTTTGGTTTATCGGCCGAGTACTGCAAAGTTCGAGCTTGATGTTGGATCGGTGCTAGTAGGCATCTTGCCCGCAAGCTTTCAGGCTTCCTTTATCGGAAGCACGCTCTCAGTTCTCTATGTCATTGGATTTGCCGCGGTCACCGGCGACGGCATAGAATTTTCTGCAATATCTCAAGCTTTTTCGGGTCTCGTCGGAACTGCTTTGGTTTTGATTATAGCAATCAGTATCGGGGCAGCATTTTGCGCGTTCTACATCACAGCGATTGGCGCCCCTGTTGCGTTATGGCTAAGAGAAAAAATCGAGATACCGCGATCATCAATCACGGCAATTGTGACAGCAATCGGAGCCGGAGCGTTTGCGACTTACCAGATTTTTGGAGGTTTGGCCGCTAGCGAACCGATAGATAATTTTCATCTGGTTGCGCTAATCGCAGTCTACGCAATTCCGGCTGGCTATTTTTACCGCCAAGCTATCATTACTTCGCGTAGCTTTAGTCCATTGAACCATGGCGAAACTTAATCCCCCGCCAGCGGGTTATTCTCAATCACAATCACCTCGTCGGTAATTTCATAGCTGCGATCGCGTTCGCGGGGTTTGTCGAGGCTCGCGAGCACGGGCGCATCGCGGTTGTAGATATCCTTGAACGTCGCCATTTCGCCATTCACATCGGTCGCCATGGTGAAATAGGTTATATACGCCGGCACTTTACGCTCGTTCATCACCTTAGTGTATTTGCCTGAAGTGGAGATTTCGACCGCTTCTTCCTTGGTTGCGCCTTTGCCAAGGATCGCCACCATCATCGCCACTTCCAACGCGCTTTCGGTGCGGATGCAGCCATGGCTGAGCGCGCGGTTCTCGCGAGCGAACAGATGGCGCGACGGCGTATCATGGAAGAAAATCGCGTGGCGATTGGGCATCTCCAGCTTCATCCGGCCCAGCGAATTGGTCGGGCCGGGCTGTTGCACCACCGAAATCCAACCATTTGCGCCGCGCGTTGCCTTATATCCCTTTGCCTTTGCCCAGCCGGGATTGCTGAGCACGCGCTGGCCCAGCCCTTCGCCTTTGACGATGGACTGGGGAACGGTCCAAGTGGGGTTGAACACCACGCCTGAAACATCCTCTGCCAATTGCGGGGTCGCGGTGCGGCCGGGTTTACCGACGATGGTCCGGTAGCTCTTGATGATCTTGTTGCCCACGGTCAGCCGCAGCTGATATTCGGGCACATTGGACATCAGATAAACCTTGCCCAGATCGCGCCCGAGCCAGCGCCAGCGATCCATATTGGCGCGGATCAGCTTGCGTTTGGCTGTGTCGGTTTCCGCCGTGGCTGCCAGCGCGGCCTTTAATTCGGCGTAATCGGGATGAACCGGGTTCAGCCCCATCAAAGTGCCCGCAATATCGCCCGATGCCAGCGCTTTCGCCAGCAGGTCGCCAGTGCGATAGGTTTCGCGGTCAGGATCGACCACGAACCATTGTTCGCGCGCATCCATCGGCGTGCGGCCATCGCGCAGATCTTCGACCAGCCAGCCAAAGTTTTTAGACGCAATCTGGTTGAGTTCAGCCGACGGCGCAGAGGCAATCGCGGTTTGCAGCGCCTGAATGTCATAATCGGCTGGATCAAGCCCTTCTGCGCCAATCCCTTCGATGACGGCAATCAGGCTTTGCGCATTGGCAATGCTCCATTCCTGCACGAGCGGCGCAGCGGGTTCCAGCCCGCCCTGCACGATAGGTTCGGAGATCATAGCGGGGGCAGCGGCAGCATCATCGCCTGCTGCATTCTGCTCGCCAGCATTGTCCTGCGCCAACGCTGTTCCTGTGGCTGCAACAGAGGCCGCGCCGATCAATGCCGTCGCCGCGAAAGTGCCGTTCAATTTGCCGATCCAATTGCGCATTGCTTATTACCCGTTTTGCAAAGTCATATGGGGGTTTGTGAGTGCCAAACCCGTTTTCACGCGCGCACTCTACCCCCTGTTTACAGCCACTATCAACCACAATGCCTTTACGGGGGCTGAATCCTGCACAGTTCTGGCGGAATTGGAAAAGCACGCATACGGGGCCAGTGTTGAGCTTGGCGCGTGACCTTGAGCGCGCTCCGCGATAGGGGGCAGTATGCCTCCCAGCCCCCTCGCCAAGACCACTCCGGCACTGGCCGCTCTTGCCGCTTTTGCAGGGGTTGGGTTTTTGTCGCTGATGGATGCCTATATGAAAGAGGCCGCGCTTGCCGCTGGCGCTTATTCCGCCACCATTCTGCGATCGGCTGCCGCCATCTGCATCATTGCGCCGGTCTGGCTTGTCCAGCGCCCGAAATGGCCGGCGCGCAGCGTGATGAAGCTGCATATCGAACGCGGCGTTATCTCTGCCTTTATGGCGCTCAGTTTCTTCTTTGCGCTCACCAAATTGCCGCTCGCCGAAGCGATTGCGTTGAGCTTTATCGCGCCTTTGATAGCGCTGTATCTCGCCCGGATTTTGCTGGGTGAGGAAATCCGGCGCACGGCGATATTTGCCAGCATGCTGGGATTTGCAGGCACGCTGGTGATTGTTGGCGGGCGGATCGGCGCGGGTCAGTTCAGCCAGGATGCGGCCTGGGGGATGGCTGCTTTGATGGTCTCGGCGCTGCTTTATGCTTACAATTTCGTAGTGATCCGGCGGCAATCGCAGCTGGCAGGCCCGATTGAGATTGCGACCTTTCACAGCGGAATCGGGGGGCTGGTGCTGCTTGTCTTTGCGCCATTTCTATGGGCAATGCCGCCTGCCGAAACGCTGGGCGGGATCGGGGCTGCGGGATTGTTGACTGTGCTTGGCGCGATGGCGATTGCATGGGCCTATGCCCGCGCGCAGGCCCAAGTGCTGGTGCCAATAGAATATTCAGGCTTTGTCTGGGCGAGCATTTTCGGCTGGTTGTTCTTTCGCGAACAGGTCACATGGCCAACGCTTGCTGGCACAGCCTTGATTGTCACGGGATGCTGGATCGCCGCGCAAGCAGCGAAAGAGGAAAAGCCGGAGCAGCTGGGATAGACTAGCCGCCCCGGCATCACGCTTCCTTGGGTCAGGGGCGGAAACGTGAATTCTTCCTCAACTAATTGCGACTCCGAAAGGAGGCCATCATGGCTGCCGCTCAGCCGTTTCCAGCTCGGAGTTTGCCGCAGCAGGCGCGCTCCCCGACACCGTAATGGCAATTGTAAAGCAAAAGGAGACCATCATGATTGCAGCAAAAATGCCCGCTTTCATGCTTTCAGCATGAGTTTGCGCGGTATCCTGCTTGTTCATGGGTCCAGCCCTCCTTTATCGCCCAACAATCGCGACCGCATTACCGCGATGACGGCGCAAAGCGGTAGTAAACTCTGGTAACATGGCGCAATTGGTCCTCATCCGCATCAGACCCACTTGACCTCTTGCGTGTGAACGCGCAGGTGAATCGGGCAAATTCGCGCCGCTGGGATCAATTGGCGGTTTATGCGCATCTGATGAGAAATAAGGGATATTCGACGCTATGACAGCCATCGGCAAGGACACGCTCGCCACCCGTTCAACGCTTGACGTAAACGGTACGCAATACGCCTATTATTCGCTCGACAAAGCTGCGGCGCAATTGGGCGATGTCTCCAAACTGCCGAATTCCATGAAAGTTCTGCTCGAAAATCTGCTCCGGTTCGAAGACGAAGGTTTCACCGTCGGGCGCGAGCATATTCAGGCGATTGTCGATTGGCAGAAAAACCCCAAAACCGGCAATGAAATCCAGTACCGCCCGGCGCGCGTCCTCCTGCAAGATTTCACCGGCGTCCCTTGCGTTGTTGATCTCGCAGCCATGCGCGATGCGATCAAGGAATTGGGCGGTGATACCCAAAAGATCAATCCGCAGGTGCCCGTCAATCTCGTGATCGATCACTCAGTCATGGTCGATGAATTTGGTCACCCGCAGGCGATGGAAGCGAATATGGCGCTCGAGTATGAGCGCAATGCGGAACGCTATGATTTCCTGAAATGGGGTTCAAAGTCGTTTGAAAACTTCTCCGCTGTCCCTCCCGGCACCGGCATCTGCCACCAGGTGAACCTAGAACACATCGCGCAAGGCATCTGGTCGAGCGCGGATGAAAACGGCGAAATGGTCGCCTATCCTGACACATGCGTTGGCACAGACAGCCACACCACGATGATCAACGGCCTTGGCGTTCTGGGCTGGGGCGTTGGCGGGATCGAGGCGGAAGCCGCGATGCTGGGCCAGCCGATTTCGATGCTGATCCCCGAAGTTGTCGGCTTCAAACTGACCGGCAAAATGGCCGAAGGCGTGACCGCCACCGACCTTGTTCTTACCTGCGTCCAAATGCTGCGCGAAGTGGGCGTTGTGGGCCGCTTTGTGGAATTTTACGGCGAAGGCGTTGCCAACCTCACTCTGGCAGACCGCGCAACCATCGCCAATATGGCGCCCGAATACGGCGCCACTTGCGGCTTCTTCGGCATTGATGACAAGACCATCGATTACATGCGCCTGACGGGCCGCTCAGAGGAAAACCTCGCTCTGGTTGAAGCCTATGCCAAAGCGCAAGGCATGTGGTTTGACCCTGCGCACGAGCCGGTGTTCACCAACACATTGTCGCTCGATGTGTCGTCGGTTGTCCCAAGCCTTGCCGGGCCAAAGCGTCCGCAAGACCGCGTGATCCTTCCCGAAGTGGACGAGCTGTTCAACGGTGATCTGAAGACGGTCTACAAGAAAGACGCCCCCGTCCGTGTTGGCGTGGATGACACCGCGCATGATATTGGCGATGGCGATGTGGTGATTGCGGCGATCACCAGCTGCACCAACACATCCAACCCCGACGTGCTGATTGCTGCAGGTCTGGTGGCGAAAAAAGCCAATGAGCGCGGGATGCTGCCAAAGCCTTGGGTGAAAACCTCGCTCGCGCCCGGAAGCCAAGTTGTCACGGATTACCTTGTGAAATCGGGCCTTCAGGATGATCTGGACGCGATCGGTTTTGACCTTGTCGGCTATGGCTGCACCACCTGTATCGGTAACTCAGGCCCGCTGGCTGCGCCGATCAGCAAAGCGATCAATGGCAATGACATTGTCGCGGCATCCGTCCTTTCAGGAAACCGCAATTTCGAAGGCCGCGTTTCGCAAGACGTGCGCGCGAACTTCTTGGCAAGCCCTCCGCTCGTGGTGGCCTACGCGCTCAAAGGCACCGTTACCGAAGACATCACCACAACGCCTTTGGGCCAGGACCAGGACGGCAATGACGTGATGCTCGCCGATCTGTGGCCTTCCAATGCCGAGATTGCAGAACACCGCGCGGCCAATATTGACCGGTCTATGTTCGAAACCCGCTATGCCAATGTCTATGATGGCGATGAGCACTGGCAGGCGATCACGGTGGAACCATCCGACACCTATCAGTGGCGCGCTGGCAGCACCTATGTTGCGAACCCACCTTACTTTGAGGGCATGGGCATGGAGCCTGCGCCGGTTGAAGATATTGTGGATGCCAAACCGCTCGCGATCCTTGGCGATTCTGTCACAACCGATCACATCTCGCCTGCTGGCGCGATCAAGGAAGACAGCCCTGCTGGTTCTTATTTGAACTCCAATCAGGTCGCGAAGAAGGACTTCAACTCCTACGGCTCGCGCCGCGGCAACCATGACGTGATGATGCGCGGCACTTTCGCCAATATCCGCATCAAAAACGAAATGGTCCCCGGCGTTGAAGGCGGCGAAACCGTCTATAATGGCGAGCAAATGCCGATCTATGACGCGGCGATGAAGCACAAGGCTGATGGAACGCCGTTGATCGTCGTTGGCGGCAAGGAATATGGCACGGGCTCATCGCGCGATTGGGCAGCCAAAGGCACGATCCTTTTGGGTGTGCGCGCGGTTATCGTTGAAAGCTTTGAACGCATTCACCGGTCAAACCTTGTCGGCATGGGCGTTTTGCCACTGCAATTCAAAGGCGGCGATACACGCGAAACGCTGAACTTGGACGCGGATTGCACATTCTCGATCAAAGGCCTCGCGGATCTCACGCCCGGCCAAGATATCGAGATCGAAGCGACCCGCGCCGATGGCACCAGCTTCACTTTCACCGCGCTCTGCCGGATCGATACCGCAAACGAGATGGAATATTACCGCAATGGCGGCATCCTCCATTACGTTTTGCGCAAACTGGCAGCGTAAACCGATGAAGCGGCGCGCTTTTCTCATCGCAAGTGCGGGAATGGGCCTCGCCCTTGCTGCTTGCGCGCCGCAATCGGATGAAACGGACACCGTTCCTGACATTCTTCCGTTTCCCGAATTGGCGGCGGCAGCAAAATTGGAAGTGCGCGAAGGCCTGAGCCAAACCGGCTCAGAAATTGGCACAAACAACGGACAGCTCATCGAAATCAGCGCTGATGATTTGGCTGAGAGATTGGCAAATGAGAACATCCGGCTGATTGATGTTCGCACCCTTGAGGAAGTTGCCGAAGGCATCATCCCCGGCGCAGAGCATATCGCAATGGATCGCTTCGATCCTGCCGAGGTCGCCTCACAAGATGATCGGGAGATCGTCCTTTATTGCCGATCAGGCCGGCGTTCCAGTCTTGTCGGCGAAAAGATTGCCGCGCACACTGGTAAGCCCGCCACACACCTTGAAGGCGGCATTCTTGCTTGGAAGTCTTCGAGCAAGACGCTGATTGTTCCGGGTAAAGAATAGCCCCCCTACCCTTGCCGCTAAAGCGCGGATCGACCCTATATTCATCAATCTTACATACTGGACACCCCATGACTTTCCCTAAGGTCAGGAGGTTTCAATGATAAACACGGTTTTGATAGCTGGTGCAGCTTTGTCTGCGGCCTTAGCGGTGTCGCTGACTGCACAGGATCAGGTAAGCGAAGCGCAAGAAATTGATTATGCAGGCTTTGAACTGCTGACAAGCGAGGTTGCCTCCATCAGGCAGGAACGCCTTTTGTCGCTCGCAGATTTCAAGGCTCATGCGGCCGAAACTGATACACTCATCCTGGACACGCGATCCGTCGCCGCATTTGAGTTGGGGCACATAGATGGTGCGGTGAACCTGCCCTTCTCTGACTTTACACAAGATAAGTTGCGCGAAGTGATCGGCGAAAACAAAGGCCGCAAAATTTTGATCTATTGCAACAACAATTTCAGCGACAATGTGCCGCCGATCAGGCTTAAGATCGCATCCCTCGCTCTGAACATCCCGACATTCATCAATTTAATCGGCTACGGCTATGGCAATGTCTGGGAGCTGGGCGATACTGTTACGACAGCCGATGTGGCTTGGGTGGGAACAACGCCAATGGCTCAGCTTCAAGCGCAACTCTCACAAACGGAACGTACAAGCCAGCAATAGGATTGCGTGCAAAAGAAAGGGCGGCTGTTCCGTGAGGAAAGCCGCCCTTTTCTGTGTTGGTGTGCCCGTACTCTTAAGCGGCTGCGCCTTCGCTACCGCCTTTTACACCGAATTTCTTGCGGCCCAGGATCGCTGCCGCGGCTGCGCCGAACAGGATCATCATCGGCGGAGCTGGCACTTCGGTGCCGCCGCTGGATGATGTGGTCGTGCCGCCTGAAGTCGACGATGTTGAGCTGGAGGTCGACGTCGAAGTGCTGGTCGATGTCGCGCCCGAACTGCTGCCGCCGCTGGTGGTGCTTCCGCCCGAAGTAGACCCGCCGGAGCTGGATGCACCCGAGCTGGAACCCGACGAAGAGGTCGATGTCGAGGTGCTGCTGGAGCTGGACGAAGAACTGGTTGAGCTTGTCATATCGCCGGAGCTGGTCCCGCCGCTGGTCGCGCCGCCTGAAGAGGTGGTGCTCGAACCGCCCGAAGTGCTCGAACCGCCCGACGTGCTGGTTGCGCCGCCCGAGGTTGAGGTGTCACCGCCGCTCGATGAGGAGCTGGAGCCGCCTGAAGAGCTCGAAGAACTGCTCGCGCCGCCCGATGTGCTGGTATCGCCGCCGCTGGAACCGCCGCTTGACGATGTGCTTGAGCCGCCTGAGCTGGATGAACCACCCGACGAACTGGTGTTGTCACCGCCGCCGCTCGTCGAGCTGGAGGACGATGAGGAGCTGCTGCTCGATGAAGAGCTGGAGCTGGACGAGGAAGACGAGCTGGAAACCGCACCCGTGCTCGATGTCACGGCCCCAGTTGAGCTGGAAACCGCGCCGGTTGAACTGGACACTGCACCAGTGGAGCTGGAGACATCGCCTGTTGAGCTAGAGACTGCGCCAGTTGAACTGCTCACCGCGCCCGTAGAGCTGGAAACCGCCCCCGTTGATGTCGAGGTGGAAACCGCACCTGTGCTCGATGAGACGTCGCCAGTTGAGGAGCTGACAGCGCCTGTCGAGGTCGAATTGTCGATGTTGATATTGATGTTGATACCATCGCCATCTTCACCGCCCGTGCTGGTGGTTGTCCCGCCGCTGGTCGTGGTGGTGGTTGTGCCGCCGCTGGTTGAGCTTACAGGCTCGCCGGTATTGGTGATGTTGTTGACCGTGACATCGCCCGATGACGAGCCACCGCCGCCAAAGAAGCCGCCGCCAAAGCCGCCACCGAACCCGCCGCCAAAGCCGCCGCTGCCGCCAACAATCACGGGCGCAGCGCCAAAGCCGCCGCCGCCTTGTACGGGAGGAAGCGGGGGAAGCGGTGCAGGTGCGTAGGCAACCTGCGCAATCGGCGGGCATTCAATCGGATCGTAATAGGCCTGGCTCGCGCCGGCAGGCAGCGGAGCCGATGCCGCGACAACGCCGGGCGCCAAAGGCTGGCATTCCACTGTGCGTTCCACAATCCGGCGGCGCTGTTCAGGGATCACCCGTTCGCGCGTCTTGATATAGCGCGGTTCATTCGGAAGCGGTTGAAGCTTCGTCCCGTCGCGCGGCACATCCAGATTGGTGGTGTATTGCGGATCATCCGTGTTCAACGGCTCAGCCACACGAACAGCACCGCCCTGGATAAGAGCGACACCTGCGACGGCGGCGGAGAGCTTTGCAGCAGCCAGTTTGAACGACATAACTAAAAACCTTATTTGCCTATTGGAGGCTTGATATAGCGGACCTATACCGACGCCTGTTCCAACGCTGTAATGCCTCCACCTCGCATTACACCGCAATGTGTTTAACCATATTTAGGCCGCCTCGGCTCCTCAAAAATCGCGAATTACCGTGATTTTACGTCCGCTTGTCCCGAATTGACACTGCTGGGTTAGCTTTCATTTAGCCATTTTACACGGGCGCAACATTTGCGCGGCCTATTTGACGCTATCGCCGAACAATCCGGGCGCAGAGCGATTCGCATCATCGCCTGCGCGTTTCACAGGCGTCATCTCAAGATGCTCCCAGCCCGCATCATTCAGCACGCGCCCCCGCGCGGTGCGTGCGAGCAGACCCAGCTGGATGAGGTAAGGTTCCACCACATCCTCCACCGTATCGCGCGGTTCCGCCAGCCCTGCTGCCAGCGTTTCCACCCCCACCGGGCCGCCTTTGTAAGTGGCGGCGATCATGGTGAGATATTTGCGGTCCATCGCGTCCAAACCCAGCCGGTCAATCTCCAGCCGGGTCAGCGCATCGTCAGCGCCTGCGCGCGTCACGGTGCCGGTCCCTGCAACCTGCGCAAAATCGCGGACCCGGCGCAATAACCGCCCCGCCACACGCGGTGTCCCGCGCGAACGCCGCGCAATCTCACGCGCGCCATCTGCGTCAATCGCGAGCCCCAGCAGCCGGGCGCCGCGCGTCACCACCTGTTCCAGCTCTTCATGGGAGTAGAATTGCAATCGCACCGGAATGCCAAACCGATCGCGCAACGGCGTGGTGAGCAGCCCTTGGCGCGTCGTCGCCCCGATCAGCGTGAACGGCGGCAGATCAATCCGCACACTGCGCGCCGATGGCCCTTCGCCAATGATGATATCGAGCGCGCGGTCCTCCATCGCGGGGTACAGCACTTCCTCAACAACCGGGTTCAACCGATGAATTTCATCAATAAACAGCACGTCATGCGGTTCAAGATTGGTCAGCAATGCCGCCAGATCGCCCGCTTTTGCAATTACGGGGCCGGACGTGGCGCGAAATCCCACGCCCAATTCCCCCGCAACGATCTGCGCCAGCGTCGTCTTGCCAAGGCCGGGCGGGCCAAAAAACAGCGTATGATCCATCGCCTCGCCGCGCGATTTGGCCGACTGGATAAACACTGCCAAATTGTCGCGTGCGGCTTCCTGTCCGATAAATTCGGAGAGCGATTTAGGCCTGAGCGCGGTGTCTGGATCACCGATTTGCGGATCGGGGGAATGAATGGGCAGATCGTCAGTCATGACAGTACTTTAATCCCTCCACCGTCATCCTGAACTTGTTTCAGGACCCATCGCGAAACAATACAGGTGAGATGAAGCGCCACCTCGAACCCTGCACGTACATCCTTGCCAGCGGCTATCGCGAAACGCTTTATACTGGCGTTACGTCTGATTTGATGGCGCGACTTGCTCAGCATAGAAGCGGTGCCACAGATAGCTTCACGAAGCGGTATCGCGTTCACCGGCTTGTCCATTTTGAACGGTTTGAGACGATGGAGCCTGCCATCATCAGAGAAAAGCAATTGAAGAACTGGCGCAGGCAGTGGAAGATAAACTTGATTGAAGGGGGCAATCCCCATTGGCGAGATCTGGCCTGTGAATTGGGCTTTGCGCCCTTGCAACAGCGCCGCGCCGGTGATGGATCCTGAAACGAGTTCAGGATGACGAATGGTATAAGTCATCATCCCGCCGCCTTTATCGGCGCTGCACCTGCCATATCGTTCATCTTGCTCATTGCTCGGAAAAGTCTGGATAGGCCTTGCGGGAGGTGAATTGGGGGCGGAACAATTTCCCGCCATTGATCTGCACAGGATTGCCTGCCTGATCCAGCGCGAGCGAGCCCACAACGTAATAAACGCCCGGTTCCGGCACAGCGACGGAGCTGCAACTCGTCCCCACAGGTTTTACGATTTTCAGACGGCCGGTCGCTCGTTCGATTTTGCCCGTTTCTTGGGGCGTATCGGCCATCAGATGTACATCGATCAGATCGCGGTAATGCACATTGCGCAGCGAATTGGGCGTGATGCGCACCCGGTATTGTACCATGCCTTCGGGGATTTCGGTCTGTTGCTGCGCGCTGAACAGCACAAATCGGCTTTCGAACTGCGGCCCCTGGCACGCAGCGGCGGGTGACGCAGCGGTAAGGCCCAGTCCAAGGCAAAGTCCAAGCCCCAGTCCAATGCACTTAACAGCGGCGAAAATCTTCGGGTTTTTCATCGGGTCAATTCCTCCTGAAAAACGGGTCGCATCGCAAGGATTGATTGCCGATGAACATCACCCCGCCGCCTTTTTCAGCGCGACCCGGATCAGATCGCTTTCACTGGCATCCTTGCCCAGTTCAGCCGTGGCGCGCGCGACGGCCTGCGCCGCGATAGCCGGTTTGAAGCCGAGATTTTCCAATGCGCTTACCGCATCCGCGCTTGCGCCGCCTGAGGCCATGGCCGCCCCGCCGCCTGACGCGCCGCCTGCCCCGACAGATCCCGGCATCGCGCCTGCTTTATCGGTCAGCTCATTCACGATCCGGCCTGCAAGTTTCGGCCCTACCCCATTGGCGCGCGCAACGCTGGCGGCATCGCCTGCCGCACACGCATCGCGCAATTCGGCAGTGGAAAGCGCGGACAGGATCGCAAGGCCCACTTTGCTGCCCACGCCCTGAACCTGCGTCAAAAGGCGGAACCAGTCGCGCTCTGCGCTTTCCGCAAAGCCTAAAAGGCGCATATCATTCTCGCTCACCTGCAAATCGGTGTGGACCGTGCATGCCTCCCCCACATTACCCAGCGCCGACAATGTGCGCGCCGAACAATGGACGAGATAGCCCACCCCGCCGACATCGACGATGGCCCAATCTTCACCCGTTTCATCGAGCCTGCCTGATAGCTTTGCAATCATACTGTATGTGTTCTCGCCTAAAGGTGCGCCAAAGGCCAGACCGTGCGAGGCGTTTATCGTCACTCCTGCAGGGGGAGGAGGCGCGCTGCCGCCCCCGTTTTCCTACTTTGTGCTGCCGCGCTATAGGCTTTGGCACGATGATTTGCGCGCTTCTCCTCTCTGAGGCACTCTCTCAGCCCCTCCCTCAACCCTGCCGAATTGATCGACTTGCTCGATCAAAAGCCGCATCAGTGATCGATCTGATTTTTACGCCAAGACCGTGTAACATGCGGTCCAAGTGCCTCTCATCAGCGACGAACCGAGTGAGAGGGCCCGGTGAGCTGAATAGTAAGCTGAATGGCAGGCAGCCGGGCGGGTGGTGGACAAATGGCGCCAGATTGGGGAAAGGGCTGGCATGAGCTGGAACACATTCGGACGCGCTTTGCGCTTCACCACTTGGGGCGAAAGCCATGGACCCGGCCTTGGCGTGGTGGTGGATGGCTGCCCGCCCGGGCTGATGCTGACAGAAGAGGCGATCCAACCCTTCATGGATGCGCGCCGTCCGGGGCAAAGCAAGTACACAACGCAAAGGCAAGAGGCGGATCAAGTGCGCATTGGGTCTGGCGTGTTTGAGGGCAAGACAACCGGCACGCCCATTCACCTGATGATCGAAAACACCGATCAGCGCTCCAAAGACTACTCGGAAATCGCCAAGAGCTATCGCCCCGGCCATGCCGATTACACCTATGATGCGAAATACGGGCACCGTGACTATCGCGGCGGCGGGCGATCATCGGCGCGCGAAACCGCAGCGCGGGTGGCCGCTGGCGCAGTGGCGCGGGCGATCATCCCAGAGGTATCGGTGCTTGCCTTTGTGTGCGAACTGGGCGGGGATGCGATTGACATGAATGCCTTTGACGCAAGCGAGATCGCGCGCAATCCGTTCTTCTGCCCTGATGCGGCGGCGGCCAAACGCTGGGAAGCGAAAGTGGACGAGGCGCGCAAGGCAGGCTCTTCGCTGGGCGCTGTGGTCGAATGCGTGGCAAGGGGCGTTCCGGCTGGCTGGGGCGCGCCGGTCTATGCCAAGCTCGATAGCGATCTGGCGGCTGCGATGATGACAATCAACGCGACCAAAGGCGTGGAGATCGGCGATGGCTTTGAAGCCGCGCGTCTGACGGGTGAACAGAACGCCGATGCCATGTCGCCCGGCCCTGATGGTAAACCGCAATACGCCAGCAACCATGCAGGCGGGACAGCAGGCGGCATCTCCACCGGACAGCCCGTAGTGGTGCGAACCGCTTTCAAACCAACAAGCTCGATCCTCACGCCTGTCCCTTCCATCACCTCTGATGGGGAGGCGACTCAGGTGCGCACCAAGGGCCGCCATGATCCGTGTGTGGGCATCAGAGGCGCGCCGGTAGTCGAAGCGATGATGGCGCTGGTGCTGGCCGATCACAAACTGCTGCATCAAGGCCAGATGGGCAGCATCGGGGTGGGAGCAGGAGCAGGAGCAGGAGCGGAGAAGCCATAAGGGAAACATCAGATTAGCTTCAAGGTGCGCTCAGGACTTTGAATGCCAAACCCCCGATTGAGGATGGCAGGCGAACAGATCGCCACAACTCATCAAGGGGAATTCACATGTTCAATACCACTAAAGCCATCACCGCCACCGCTCTGCTTGCACTTGGCTGCACCACCGCAATCGCGGCTGACAATGACACGATGACAGTCAACGATGACGGCAATCGCACCGTGATGGTGTCCTATGACGACCTCAACCTCGACAGCGAAACGGGGATGCAAGCTTTGGAAAGCCGCATTCGCGGGGCTGTCAAGAAGGTGTGCGGATACTCAAGAGCGCGCCAGTCGGTGCGCGAGGTCTCGCAATACCGCCAATGTGCGAAAGCCACCACATCGGTTGCGCTGGCCAGCATCAAGTCAACAAACGCCACTCGCCTCGCTGTAAGCAGCGTCCCGGCCAAAGCGAACCGGTAAGCACTGACCACAAAGGGGGGCGGCTGGGTGACCGGCTGCCCCCTCTGGGTCTGGCCGCGCCGAAGGGTACGATATCAACGTGCGACAGGGAGGCAAAGCAATGGTAGGATTGATGCCAGCGACTCCCGCCAGGCCGGGTCAGTCGATCAGGTTTGGGGGGACCATATGACTGATACCAAGGGTGCGAACGAGGTCGCACAGCGCACAAGGATCACGATCCTGGGCGGCGGACCATCGGCGGTTGCGGCCGCCTTCTGGCTCAGCGATCCAGCGCTTGAGGGCCGCTATGACATCACCATCTACACGCAAGGCTGGCGGCTGGGCGGCAAATGCGCGAGCGGCCGCAACGAAGCGGTCGCCGACCGGATAGAGGAACACGGCCTGCACATCCTGATGGGCTGCTATCAAAACGCCTTTGCCACTTTGCGCACTTGCTATGAAGAGTGGCGCAAAGTGCATCCAGACCCGGATAATCCCCTGCAGGAATGGACCGACGGCTTCAAACCGCAGCATCTGGTGTCGTTGATGGACCGTTCGCCCGATGGGGTCTGGACCCCGTGGAACATCCCCTTTCCCAAATTGGGGGAGAGCCGGGCGATGAGGTGCTGAACGCAAAAGACCGCCCCGGCCAGCTGCCAATCAGCGCACAAAGCAAATTGGTTCTAACTTTGATCGATACGATTGAAGGTTTGATCCCCGCCCACGCACCTTTCCGCAAAGCTGTGGAGACCTGGTTCGCTGTCGTCCGCTACAGGCTGGTGCCCGATCGGATACAGCCCAAAGTGGGCGCAAAAGTCGCACTCGCCAGCGCGCAGGAACAGATTGGCCAATTCCTCGGCGAACATCAAAACGATGATAGCGCGCTTGCGGTCGGCATATTCGGCACTTTGCGCATGATCGCCATTGGCGCGGATCTCGTTGTGGCGACAAGTGCCGGCTATATCAGCGATCTGCTGGGCAAGGGGGAAGCGGGCTACGACGCGCTCAACACGCTCGATATGCGCGAATGGCTGGAAAAGCATGGGGCAACGCATGGGACGCTGAATTCGGGCCTCGTCAATGCAATCTATGACCTTGCTTTTGCGCAGGTTGGCGGAGAAATGGACAGCCCAGGGCTGCTGGCCGCCGGCGTGTCCTTTCGCGCGCAGATGGAAATTGCGGTCGGATACAACAACGCGCCGCTATGGCGAATGGTGGCAGGCACGGCTGACACTGTATTCACGCCGCTTTACGATGTTCTGACCGCACGCGGGGTCGATATCCAGCTGTTCCACCGGGTGACCGGGCTGGAATGCGCAAATGGCGAATTGTCGCAAATCACTGTCAGACGGCAAGCGCGCACTCTTGGAGACCAGCCCTATAAGCCGCTTCGCCGGATCACCATACCGGGCGGCAAACAGATGGACAGCTGGCCAAGCGAACCGGATTGGTCCCAATTGGAAAATGGCGAAAAGCTGAAAGCCGACGGCACAGATTTCGACTATTCCGATTGTCTCGTCTATTCCGATCCCCCCGCACACTGAAAGCAGGCGAAGACTTCGACATCGCCATATCAGGGCTTCCGCCGCTTGTTCTCGAACCGCTCGTCACCGATCTGATGACAGCGCATCCCAAATGGGCCAGCGCGATTGAGCACAGTGCATCGGTTGGCACACAGGCGATGCAATTGTGGATGAGCAGGGGACTTGATGACCTTGGCTGGAGCCATGGTTCAACCGTGCTCACATCGTACAAACCGCCTTACGATAGCTGGGGCGATATGACCGAGGTCATTGCCTTTGAAAATTGGGGGGAGGACCGTTCTGGCCCTGCCCCCATCCCGCATTCGCTGGCCTATTTCTGCGGCACTTTGGCAATCGACGGCGACCCAATATCGCCGCCCAGTTTGACTCGCGATGCTGACCATATAGCCGATCAATGGATCGACACCTCGCTCAGCGGTTTGTGGCCTAACCTTAAAGACACCAGTTTCGGATCACAGGTTATCAGCAGCTATGTGCGGGCCAATTTCGACCTGTCCGAACAATATGTCCAAACCCCATCAGGCGAAAATGTCGCATCGCGCTTTGATCCTGCAAAACCTGCCGAACTCAGCAATTTCTACGTCGTGGGCGACTGGACCAAAACCCGCTTTAGCGGCGGCTGTTTTGAAAGCGCGATGGAATCAGGAATGCTGGCCGCGCGCGCGATCAGCGGCTTTCCGCAATACATCAAAACCACCTGAGGAGGGTGCCCGATGGCCAAGCGCAAGATAGCAATTCTGGGTGGCGGTATGGCGGGGCTGAGTGCCGCTTATCAATTGACCCGCACGCCTGATTTGCGAGCCGCAAATGAAGTGACCGTCTATCAGATGGGCTGGCGCTGCGGCGGCAAAGGGGCCAGCGGACGCGACGCGCAAAACCGCAATATCGAACACGGCCTGCATGTCTGGTTCGGCTTTTACGAAAACACGTTCAAACTGCTTCAGGAACTCTACGCCGAACGCCCGCCAATAGAAGGCGGGTGGGCCATGCCAACATGGCAGGATGCGGCAAAACCCCAGCGCTTCACTCCGCTAGGAGTGTTAGATCCAGCAGGAAACTGGTCTTACTGGCCGCTGACCTGGGCGACAAACAATGGCATTCCGGGCACCGGCGGGCTGTTTCCGACTCTGTTTGAAATGCTTGGCACAATGGCAGATTGGGTGAAGCTGATCCTGTCGCATCACGAAGGCCCCAATATGCGCGAGGCGACCGGGCATGCGGGGCCTGCGCCAGATGGACTGCACAAACTGCAAAACCCGCTCGATGCTCTTGATGCAGCAGCAGCGCATTTACGCGGCGCTGAAGAGGCAACAGCGGATGCTCTACATAAGGCAGCACACCGCGCACTCGGCCTGATCAGCTGGGTCCATAAGGCACATGAACCGCATTCGGCCGAGGCGCGCAGGGCGAACGGTCATTCCATCCCGCACGATCTGCTCGACATTTTCAAAGCGGTATCGAAAGGGATCATCCTTGATCTGGTTTTGAAGGATGCGCCCTTCACTTCGCTTGACGATTTAGAGTTTCGCGAGTGGCTGCTAAAACACGGCGCTGACCGCGACGTAGTTGCGCAATCCACTCTTGTGCGGCTGCTCTATGACACCGCCTATCAATATGTCGATGGCGATGCGGACCAGCCCAATGTCGCCGCCGGCACTGCGCTGGGCACCATTATGCGTATCGTGCTGACTTATAAAGGCACAGCCATATACGAGGTGCAGGCTGGCATGGGCGAGGTGATGGTTGGCCCGCTTTATGAACAGCTAATCGCCAATGGTGTGGCGTTCGAATTCTTCAACAAGGTCACGTCGCTTGAACCAAGCTCAACCGATCCCGGCAAAGTGGGCAAGGTCAAAATCGACATACAGGCCGAGTGCATTGATGGTCCTTATGCGCCCACGCAGCGACGAGATGGCATGGTGGTGTGGCCATCACAGCCGCATTGGGAACAGCTGAAAGCCGGCGCACAAATGCAGGCCGCGGCGGTCAATCTTGAAAGCAACTGGTACAACTGGCCAGCTGCAAACCAGCGTGAATTGACGCTGGGCGAGGATTTCGACGATGTCGTTCTGGCCATTGCCTTGGGCGCATTGAAACAGTTCAGCGAGGATGAGCCGGGCATCTGCGCCCCGCTTACCGCGATCAACACGCCGCTGCGCAATTGGATCGAAAACACCCCGATCGTGCCCAGCCTCAGCGTTCAATTGTGGTGCGACCGCGACCTTGAAGGTCTTGGCTGGACCCGCGCCAAACCCGCCTGTGTCTCAGGCCCAGAATATCTCGATATCTGGGCTGATATGAGCCAGGTTTTGAAGTTTGAAGGATGGGGCGATCACGGCCCCGAAAGCCTGCATTACCTGACGGGCACCATGCCATCCACGCTGTATCGCGCGCCAAAATCTCAATCGGGTACGCCAGCAAAAGCCAAAGCGGATTTGCGCCGCATGACAATCAATTGGCTCAACACCAAAAGCTACGCCTCATGGCCCGGTGCGCAAAGGGATAATCAGTTTAACTGGTCCATCCTCCATGCGCCCAGGGATGTGACGGGCGAAGCGCGATTGGACGCGCAATATTACCGCGCCAATGTTGATCCGGGCGAATGCACAACCCTTTCAGGCGCCGGGATGACGCAATACCGGCTGCACGCAAAGACCGATTTCAGCAATCTGATCCTTGCTGGAGAAGGGACGCAAATGGGGCTTGTCACCTCGTTCGAAGGGGCAGTGATGTCAGGCATGGCCGCCGCCCGCGCGATCTGCGGTCAGCCTGTCAAAATTATCGGATACGATTTTCTCGAACGCCGCCCTTCACAAGGCTTTGGATAAGGATTGAAACGATGAGCAATATCCCTTTTATTTCCTGGCTGGGCCATGGCGCGATTGATGTGGCACCGCCGGGCGTCTTTGAAAACGCGGCCGCGCACGCATTTGTGATTGAGGCCGATAAGGCGTCGATGCAAAAGCTCACCGATGCACTTCTCAACGCAGCAAGCGATGGTAGCGTGCGGTATGAAGTTCCGCTGGGCGTGTCGATTTTCAGCTCTGTCGATGTGGAGCGCACTTTTTCAGGCGGCGCGCAGGTCGGCTGGCTACCGGGACGCGAATTTGCGGTGTGGATCCCGCTGATCGAAAGGCACAAAGGCGATCTATTGAAGACGCGCGTTGTTCTGTGGTCGCCCTATATTTTCATCAACTATGCCATGGGTATGGTGATCGGACGCGAGACATGGGGCTGGGCCAAAGAGCTGGGCGATCTCGAAGTGCCAGAAGACAATCCTGAAAATCCGCAATTCTGCTGCACAACCACATTCTTCCCCACCCTGTCGAGCGAAACGCGCGGGGTAACGGCTCCGCTTTACACCATAAAAGGTGCCAAGGCCGAATTGGACGCCGCAGAATGGAGTGATGGCGTCAAAGCGGCAGAATCCTTCCTCACCCGGCTGCTGTCAGGCGCTGGCGAAGACGTGGCCGATTTGTTTCACTTTCGCCCCCATGTTCCGGCAGTCGCACTCAAACAATTTCGCGAGCCTGGCGCTACCAATACAGCGTGTTACCGCGCGATTGTGCACACGCCTGTTGAAATCACCAAGTTCAAAGGCGGCGGCTTTTCGAAAGGCGCGCATGAAATCGAAGTGATAACGTGCGAAAGCCACCAGATCATTCGCGATATTTTGGGCCGCGAACCTGACCCCGGCTCCACCAAAATCCCGGTAAAATTCGCCATTTGGGCAAAGTTTAATTTTGCGACGCTGCCCGGCGATAATGTTCTGGTTAGCCAATAGCGGCAAAACCGGCTGACACCGTCAGCCCCCGCGCGCTTTGGCAATTCCTTCGTGAAACAGGGCGGTGATCGCCTTGTCTTCATAAAAGGTGCCTGCGGCCGCCGCGATGGATATGCCCGCTTCTGATTCCAGCTTGGTGAGCAATGCGGCAGCTTTGTCCAGCTGCCCCGCATGCGCACACGATGCAATCAGCAATGCGTAAATCGGCGGCGATTGTCCGTATTTCACCGCCTCATTCGCCAGCTCCATTGCCTGTGCGTAGTCACCTCTCGCAAACCCAATTGCAGCCTGATAACCGACCTGCAAAGTGCGATTGGGCGACAGAGGATCAAGCTTGATCGACAATTGCATCAACGCCTCAGCTTCATCGACATGGCCCGATGCAAGCTTGGCCATTGCGAGCACCATCTGCGTGAACGAGGAGCCCGGATTGAGCTGATAGGCCCGCTCTGCCAATCGGCTCGCCCCTTGAAGATCACCGGCGATCTTGCAAGCGAGCGATCCCGTACCCACCACCTGCGGATCGTCCGAGCCATGGGTGAGGCTTTCGGACGTGTGATATTCGGCCAGACGCAGATTTTCCAGCGGATCATCCGACCATTTGCTTTGCGCGATATTGGCATGGCATCCAGCCACAATGCTGTGCGCCAGCGGGTAATCGGGATCGCGCTCCAAAGCTTCATTCAGAAGGTCGAGCGCTTCGTACATGCCCTGGCGAGTGTAAGTGCGCAATTTGGCAAGCCCGCGCAGATAGAGCTCATATGCCTTAAGATCAGCGGTTGGACGGCGGATCGCGCGCATGGTTTCGCGCTGCTGTACAGAAAACTCCACAACCCCTGCAACGCCTGCTGCAACATCATCATAAAGCTGGAACAGATCGTCCATCGAACCTTCGAACCGGTCTTGCCAAACGACCCCGCCATTGCTGACATCGGCCACTTCAACGCGGACACGCAGCCGGTCCCCTGCGCTTTGTGCCTGGCCCGAAACGATATAACGCACGCCCAGCTTCTCACCCGCTTCGATCGGCGTGTTGACCTCGTTCCGGATCGCAAAGGTTGAACCACTGGCAATGATGAACAAAGTGCGGATGCGGCTAAGCGCTGCGACCACTTCTTCAACCAATCCGTCCACGGCAAATTGATCCGATGCGGCATTGCCGCGCATCTCGAACGGCAAAACCGCCATGGATGGCAATTCAGGCAATTCGCGCGAAAGGCCGCCAGATATGACAGTCGGCGTGTGCTCGTCACCGTTTTGGGGTTTGGCTTTGACCGGTTGAACCAGCCTGTAACCGCGTTTTGATATGGTCTCGATATACGGTTCGGATTGGCCAAGGGACTTGAAGGTCTTGCGCAGGATGGAAACCGCACGGCTCAAACTTTCATCGCCGCCAAATTCTACGCCCCAGACATCTTCGATCATCTCATTGCGGGAAACCACTTCGCCCTGCATCTGCGCAAGCTTGAGCAGCACTTCCATAATGCGCGGTTCGATTGCCGATGATTGATCGCCCAGTTCCAAGCGGTTGAGATCGGCGCGCACGCGGACCTCTCCAATGCGGTCGACACCGTTGCGGTGCAAAAGCCTATTGTTCAAATTCTATTCCCCCAACACCGCCTCTTTACGCACCGCGCTTTCCTTGTGGCAAGCGGCAACCGCCTTGCAAATTAGGTCACCGGCAAGCAATTTCGTCCAGACGGCAGTGCATGTTGGAACCAACCGGATAGGTTCCCGTTCTTTTCATTGAAAAAATCGATCTTCGCAATCGCACAATTCAATTTTGTTGCGGCGCATCAATTCTTATGTGCATCAGCGCCGCAGCTAGAAATCCAAACTTTTAAGGAGATACAATTCACATGGGCATTATCGGTTCAACAATCCAACCTTTCACCGCCACCGCTTTTCAAGCAGGCAAAGACTTTTTTGACGTCACTGAAAAAGACATCGAAGGCAAATGGGCGGTGTTTTTCTTTTACCCCGCCGACTGGACATTCGTATGCCCGACAGAGCTTGAAGACATGGGCGAAAAATACTCAATGCTGCAAGACATGGGTGTGGAAGTGTACGGCGTTTCAACCGACACGCATTTCAGCCACAAAGCATGGCACGATAGCTCTGAGAAAATCGGCAAGCTGAAATTCCCGTTCCTCGGCGATCAAATGCACACATTGTCGAACCAGTTCGGCGTGCTGCGTGAAGGAGTGGGCCTTGCAGACCGTGCGACTTTCGTTGTCGACCCCGATGGCGTGATCCAGATCATGGAAATCACCTGCGAAGGCGTAGGCCGAAATGCCAATGAACTGACGCGCAAAATCAAAGCCGCTCAATATGTGCGCGCCAACCCCGGTCAAGTTTGCCCAGCAGCATGGGAAGAAGGCGCTGAAACGCTTGCTCCTTCACTCGACCTTGTCGGCAAAATTTAACTGACAATATTGGGCAGCGCGCAATCCTCCAGCCGCGTGCTGCCTGCGCCCTGACGCAAGTCCGGGCAAACATCAGGTCCGAACCGCTTCCACCCCCTCCCCCTCCCGAAGCGGTTCGGGCCTGTCCTTTTGTTACCCAATACACCACGGAACACGCCATGCTCGATGCCAATATGCAGACCCAGCTCAAACAATATCTCGCCAATCTGCGCGAGCCGATTGAGCTTGTCGCAGCTTTGGATGACAGCGAAAAATCCGCCCAGACGCGCGAGCTTTTGACCGAAATCGCTGAACTTCACGAAATGGTATCAGCTCATTTCGACGGCGACGATCAAATCGCAGGCGGCCGCCGCCCAAGCTTTGTTATCCGGCGTGCGTCCGACCCTGCCAAATGGGTGCGCTTTGCGGGTCTTCCCATGGGACATGAGTTCACTTCGCTCGTGCTGGCGCTCTTGTGGGCTGGCGGACACCCGCCCAAGGTTGATGCCGATCTGATTGAGCAGGTCCGCGCGCTCGAAGGCGATTTCGAGTTTGAGATGTTCTTCTCACTCACCTGCCACAACTGCCCCGATGTGGTCCAAGCGCTCACTTTGATGGCGCTCGAAAACCCGCGCATCACCGCCACTTTGGTTGAAGGCGGAACATTTAAGGACGAGGTCGAAAGCCGCGATATCATGGCGGTTCCAGCGACATTCCTTAATGGCGAAAGCTTTTACAACGGCAAGATTGAGCTGGCTGAAATCCTCTCAAAACTGGACAGCCGCGCAGATGCGAAGGCAGCCGAAAAGCTCGCCGCGAAAGACCCGTTTGAAGTTCTTGTAATCGGCGGCGGCCCGGCTGGTGCAGCGTCCGCTGTCTACACCGCACGCAAAGGGTTCCGTACCGGCATTGCCGCAGAGCGTTTTGGCGGTCAGTTGATGGACACATTGGGTGTCGAAAATTTACCTGGTACGACCTACACCGAAGGGCCGAAACTGGCGGATGATCTTAAGAAGCATGTCGGTGATTACGACATTGACCTGATGGACCTCTCCCGCGCAACGCAGCTTAAACCCGCAGCCAAAGCTGGCGGCCTGCACGAGGTGACTTTCGCCAATGGAGCCACATTAAAAGCGCGCTCGCTCATCCTTTCAACCGGCGCGCGCTGGAAAAATCTCGGTGTGCCGGGCGAAGCGGAGTACCGCAACAAAGGCGTTGCCTATTGCCCGCATTGCGATGGGCCGCTGTTCAAAGGCAAGCGCGTTGCCGTAATCGGCGGCGGAAATTCCGGCGTTGAGGCGGCGATCGACCTTGCTGGGATCGTTGGCCATGTCACGCTCATCGAATTTGGCACCAAGCTGCGCGCTGATGAAGTGTTGCAGGCCAAGTTGCGATCTATGTCCAATGTCGACATCATCACCAACGGTCAGACCACCGAAGTTACGGGCGATGGGAAACGCTGTAATGGACTGGTGGTGAAAGATCGGACAGGAGGGGAGGAACGCCGGATCGAATTGGAAGGCGTGTTCATCCAAATCGGTCTCGTGCCCAACACCGAATGGCTGGTCGAAACAGACCTTGAATTGTCGAAGTATGGCGAGATAGTGATCGACGAAGAAGGCGGGACCAATTTGCCCGGCATCTATGCCGCTGGCGATGTCACCACTGTGCCGCACAAACAGATTGTTGTGGCCATGGGCGAAGGGTCAAAAGCAGCGCTTGGCGCGTTTGATTACCTCATCCGCAACGAAGCCATCGAAGACATCGCAGCGGCGGCCTAGCCCGTACTCACATTAAACCACAAAACCGATCAATCTTGTCATATTAATCGATTGGACTAATCACACCGCTTGCATCATCTTTTTGCCATCAAACCTGATTATGCCGAATCCCGACCTGAGGGATTGGTCCAAGAGGAGAGCAGAAAATGGATGTAAAAACCGGTGAGATGAGTGGCTGCCCGTTCCACGGCGATGCAGGCCCGCGCGGGCTGTTTGGCCGCACCAATCGCGATTGGTGGCCGCAGGCCATGCAACTTGATATCCTCACAGAAGGTGGACGCAGCGCCAACCCGATGGGTGAAGATTTCGATTATGCCGAAGCCTTCAACGCCATTGATTACAAAGCATTGAAAGCTGACTTGACCGCCCTGATGACGGACAATCAGGAATGGTGGCCAGCCGATTATGGCCATTACGGGCCGTTTCTCATCCGCATGGCCTGGCATGCAGCGGGCACATATCGCACCGGTGATGGCCGCGGCGGTGCCGGCAGCGGTCAGCAACGATTTGCCCCTCTCAATTCGTGGCCCGATAACGGCAATCTCGACAAGGCACGCCGCCTCCTTTGGCCGGTCAAGCAGAAATATGGCAAGCACATCAGCTGGGCTGACTTGTTTATCCTCGCCGGGAATGTCGCGATTGAAAGCATGGGCGGCCCGGTCTTCGGATTTGGCGGCGGCCGCGCTGACGTTTACGAGCCCGAAAGCGTCTACTGGGGCACGGAAGAGCAATGGGTCGACCAAGGCGTCGAAACCCGCATCATTCCTGACAAAGGCAAGGCGCTCGAAAACCCGCTTGCCGCGATCCAGATGGGTCTGATCTACGTCAACCCAGAAGGCCCCGGCGGTGATCCCGATCCGCTCGCATCGGGCCGCGACATGCGCGAGACATTTGCCCGCATGGCAATGAATGACGAGGAAACCGTCGCTCTTACCGCTGGTGGCCATGCCTTTGGTAAAGCGCACGGTGCGCACCCATCAGACACATTCGGCGAGAGCCCCGAAAGCGAAGACCTGCATCTGCAAGGTTTCGGCTGGCTCAACGATGCGGAAGAAATTGCCAATGGCAACATCACCACATCTGGCATTGAAGGCAGCTGGTCAAACAACCCCACATCGTGGAGCCACGATTATTTCCGCATTCTGTTCAAATATGATTTTGAACTGGTGGAAAGCCCCGCTGGCGCGAAAATGTGGACGCCGATCAATCCTGATCCTGAAGACATGGCACCCGATGCGCGCGATCCTTCCAAAAAAGTCCGCACCATGATGACGACTGCCGATATGGCGCTCAAAATGGACCCGGATTACCGTGTAATCTCAGAACGGTTCCTCAAAAACCCAGAGCAATTGGATGACGCCTTTGCGCGCGCATGGTTCAAACTGTGCCACCGCGATATGGGACCAAAGGTTCGCTATATGGGGCCGGAAGTGCCGGACGAAACGCTGATCTGGATGGACCCGGTTCCAGAAGGGACAGCTCCGAGCGATGCCGATGCGAGCGCGTTCAAAACGGCAATCCTTGGCAGCGGTCTTTCGGTAAGTGAGCTTGTGAAGGCGGCATGGGCTTCGGCTTCCAGCTACCGCAATTCAGACCATCGCGGCGGCGCCAATGGTGCGCGTGTGCGTCTTGCCCCGCAAAAGGACTGGAAAGCGAACGATCCGGAAGAACTTGGCAAGGTGCTCGCCAAAATCGAAGAGCTGCGCGGCAATATCTCGATGGCCGATGCTATCGTGCTTGCTGGTAACGCTGCGATTGAGAAAGCCGCGAGCGACGCTGGCCACGCAATCAGCGTTCCTTTCACGGGCGGACGCGGCGATGCAAGTGATGAGCACACCGATGCCGCCAGTTTTGAGCCGATGGAGCCCTTTGCAGACGGCTTCCGCAACTACCTCAAAACCAAAGCGGATGTCCGCACCGAGGAAATGCTGATCGACAAAGCGCATTTGCTCGGTCTGTCCATGCCGGAAATGACAGTTCTGGTCGGCGGCATGCGCGCCTTGGGCGCGAATGCTGGAGGCACCAAGCACGGCATTTTCACAGACCGCGTGGGCCAGCTCACACCGGACTTCTTCACCAACCTTCTCGACATGGGCACTAAGTGGGCACCTGTCGATGGATCGGGCGATGAAGAATATGTCGGCACCGACCGTAAGACGGGCGCAGAAAAGTACCGCGCCACGCGCACCGACCTTGTCTTTGGCTCAAACTCCCAGCTTCGCGCTCAAGCCGAAGTCTATGCAGAAAGCGGCAATGAGGCGAAATTCGTCGCCGATTTCGCAGCCGCTTGGGCCAAGGTCATGGACAATGATCGCTTCGATGTAACCTATGCGAAACATCATGCGTAAAGCCCGGTAGAGCCCTTTAAGGCCTGACTATCCCCCCTGTCAGTCGGGCTTGAGCAATGGGTCGCTTTAGCCCCCGGTGCACAACATATGCGCCGGGGGCTTTTGCTTGCATTTTTGGCTTTTGTAAGGGCAGGGACAGCGATGACCAATTCTCAAAACCAAACAATTCAATCCCCTGGCAGAGTGCCAGCCGCGATCATCGCCATTCTGGCTTTTCTTGCTTTGGCTGTGCAGCCGCTGCTGGGCGAATTCGGCTATTTGAGCAATCTGGCAGCCATGCTGCGGTTCTTTACGATCTGGGGCAATGTCGCCGCGTGCGCTGTTATGGCGTTGATCGCATTGGGAAAACCGATTGGACGCAGCGTAATGGCAGCACTAGCCACCGCATTGTTCATCATCGCTGGCATTTATTGGGGTCTCTTATCAGGTCAGCATCACCCCCAAGGGTTTGACCGGATCACCAATCAATTCCACCACACCATCATCCCTGCCGCGACGATTATCTGGTGGCTGCGTTTTACCCCTGCTGACCCGCACCCTGCTCGGCTGATCCCTGCGATCATGGTGCCGCCACTGACCTATGGCGCCTTTGCGCTGGTGCTGGGACAAGTGACAGGCTTTTACGCCTATTTCTTCCTCAATCTGCCGGAGCTGGGCTGGGCGAGATATGCGATCAGCAATGTTGCGCTGGCCGCGTTCTTTGCCGCTGTCGGTGCAGGATTGGTATGGGTGAAAAACCGTATCGGCGGTCAGCGCGCGCTAGATCCAGCCAGCGGCCTTTAATTCGCTTACCTGAGCGCGGCTAACCGGCGCTTCGATCCCTCGCGCAAGTTTGAGCCGCACATTGCGCCCTTCGCGCCGCACATCTTCAACAGCGCCGCGCGCCACCCACCAACTGCGATGAACCTGGCGGCCTTCTGCATCGGCCACATGCGTCATAGCGTCGCGCAGGCGCATCAGCACCATCTCTGATCCCAATGCCGTGTGCACCCGCACATAGTGGTCTTCCATCTGCAAAGCGATGATATCACTGCCAAGCTCGGCAGGAAGCTGATCCAATAGCGGATTGGGTGCGGTTGCTGACGCGGTCTCATAATCCGTCCCAGAAGTCTGCTGAACAGCCGGCGCTTTTGGAGCAGAGCTGGTCATGTCTTCGGCCGTGCGCACTGCGTTTGCCCTTGGACCGATGAAATTGAACAAAAGCGTCACGCCTCCGCCAATGACAAACACATAAAAATAGCTCGTTAGCGCTTCTTCCAGAGATGGCACCGGGGGCATTTCAGGCAGAAACTGCACGAAGTAAATTGCTGCAGTCATAGGCACAGTCGCAATCGCCGCAGCCGCTATCCACAAAGGCAGCCTCGGCAATGCCAAAGCGATATGCGCCCGTTCAACGAAGTATCCCATGGGAGAATAAATCGCATAGCCGAGATAGGAAAATGTGAGCCATGTCACGAGCCGGACTGCCAGCGGCTGCTCAATCGACCCAAACGGTCCGATCACCGCCAGAAAAACGCCGATTACGGTCATGATTGCAAGGTCGGTTAAAGTGCTTCGCCAGAACGCCGCACGCGCCGTCAGCTCGGCCGGCTTGCCTGCCGCTTCCCCGTCGTCATGCTTGCCGCCCCGCATATCCATAGCTCACAAATGCCTGCCCATTGGCGCTTCGTAAAGTGGCAAACGCCCCCAAACCCGCGGATTAGCCGCACCGTTGACGAAGGCCCCCACCCATTCGCGAAGCCGTGATTGCAGGCGAATGGGCAAGCGGCATGGTTAGGCCATCAAGTCAATCACGCACCTGCTCAAAGGGAGTTTCATTATGACCAGCCTCATCCGTCACTTGCCATTCGTCGCGCTTCTCACCGGCACCAAACTGCACAAACAGACCGCGCAGGAACGCGCCAGCAATTACAAAGCAGCCAAGCAAGGCGGGTTCGATATCTCCCCCCATATCCGCGCTGTGGTATGGGTGGCGGGCGTTACAATGACGCTTGCAGTGGTCTATGCCTTGATGCGCGGCCTCACAGGATTTGCCCCGGATCATCAAGCCACGCGGCATTTGGCGATTGTTCTCCATGTAATCACCGTTCTGCCGGCCATCCCGCTGGGCGCTTACCTGCTGCTGACGCGCAAAGGCACCAAGCTGCACAAACAATTGGGCAAGGTGTGGGTTGGCCTTATGCTGGCGACCGCAACGTCAGCCATCTTTATCAAATCAGGCGGCAGCTTCAGCTTCATTCATATCTTCGTGCCGATGACGTTCTGGGCCTCGTACAAAATCGTCGCCACAGCGCGTGCCGGCAATATGAAAGGCCACCGCTACGAGGTGCTCAGCCTTTATCTCGGGGCGCTCATGATCCCGGGCATCTTCAGCTTCGCCATTCCGGGCCGCTTGATGAATGTTTGGCTGTTTGGCTGAGGCAGACCGCCACCATCAAATCCTCTGGGGTAAGTGTGATGCGATAACCCTTACCCTAAGAGGCGGCGGCGTTGGTCCAGGCTGGTCCCACGCCGCCGTTTTGTGTTTCACGCTTTTTTCAAGACCACATAAAGCGCGCCCTCTCCCCCGTGCCTGATATGGGCACGGCGAATGGCTGCGATGCTGTCGGCATGATGGCTCGCCGCGAGCCAATCGAGCAGCTTTGCACGGATTGCGCCGCGTTGGGATGCACGGTCAGCCGGGTCCACAGGCCGCTCTCGGCCAGCAATCACCAGCACAACCCGCGCGTTCATGGCGCGCGCCTGATCCAGACCGCTGGTGATGCGGGTATAGGCGCTATCAAGGTTATGACCATGCAGATCGAGCGTGTAATCAGGCGCAATCTGCCCTGCCTTGAGTTTGCGGTTCCAGCTGCGATCAAGCGTTTGATCCTGCCCGATCCTGCGCAAAGGCGTCACAGGCGGCGGCGATGCGGCGCGCTTAACTGCCCGGCTTGGCGCTCGCTTCACAGGTACTGGCTTAGCGGCCTCTTGAGGAGGCTGGGGCTGCTTCTCTCGGGCCTTGCGTGCGGGAGTCATAGGCGCGGATTTCCCTTCCAGCGGGGTGACCGAACGCGCCAGATGCGACCAGGCAGCCGCTTCGTCCTCGCTCAATCCGCGCGGCGGCTTCATTGGCCCTGGGTAAGCCTGCGCACCGCAGCGCGCGGCAAAAGGATGTAAGCATTGCCGCGCCCGCTCATCCCGCCTGCAATAGTCCGCGCCTCTGCCCCAGCGCCCCAAAAGGTATCGAACCGGTTTGCGCCCTTAATGGCTCCGCCAGTGTCCTGTGCAATCCACAACCCGTCGGCCACATCGCGGTCCAGATCGAGAAACACCGGCGCACCATAGGGCACAAATCGCGGATCAACCGCGACGGAGCTTTCACGTCTAACGGGCACCCCGATAGAACCAAGCGGGCCATCCCCTGTCAGCGTGCGAAAAAAGACCCAGCTTTTGTTGAGCCGCATAAGATCGCGCCCATCCTCAGGATTTTCGCGGATATAGGCCATGATCCCCTGCATGGAGCCCGAATATTGCCCCGGCCCGTCGCCCAGCAGGCCGCGGTCGCGCATCACACCGCCAATGCCGGTATAACCCCGCCCGTTCTGGCCAGCATATCCGATGCGAATAACCTCGCCGGTATCGGTAAGGATGCGGCCGGAACCCTGAATTTGAAGGAAGAAAAATTCCACAGGATCGGCGGCATATGCCAGTATGGGTGCGCGGCCTTCTAAAGCACCTTCTTCAATTTCAGCGCGTTCAAAATAGGGAACAAAAGAGCCATCTGCGAGCCTGCGCGACAAGGGTGCGCGGCCCGTTCGCTCTGACTGGGGCACATTATCAGGCCAGCCGCGCTCCAGATCACCGGGCACGCCATAGACGGGAACATAGCCGGGTCGCACCGTGCGACTGCCTGCGATTTCCGGTTCGAAATAGCCGGTTGCAAAAGCCTTGCCATCACCAATGGTCACGGTTTGGAAATAGGACATGAAGAAACTGTCGGCGGTGCCGCGATTCTCCGGCGCCTTATCGCACGCTTCCTGCCAATCTGCTGGCTGGGTGAGGCCTGTGCGGTCTTCACGGCTTGTCAGAACACCGCAGCTTTCAATGAAAGAACGCAAAGCAGCTTCGCCGTCCGCAGAACTGAAAATAAGATCAGCTCTGCCAAATCGCTCACCTGCGATTTGCGGCCCCTTGTAAACGCCTGCTGCCAAAGCGCTGCTCGCACCAGTAACAGGAGGCGGTGCCGGTCCGGATACTGGCGGTGTGCTGTCCGGGATCAGCCGGAGACAACCGCCCAGCATCAGGAAGGCAAGGATGGGAAAGGTCAGGCGCATTTTCATACACGCCTGTCTATGCGCGTAAACGCAGCGGCGCAATCGCGTCCGCCGCAGTTTGACTTAACCTTCGTCGGTTTCGTCAAGAACCCAGTTGGGATCGCGATCCGCCGTATTGCGCGAGAAAGTCCACACATCGCGGCTTTCGATCGCATCATCGAGCGATCCGGCGATCATATTGCCATCTTTGTCACGGGTGACAGCAGCAATATCGGCAACAAACAGCACCGAAATCCGGGCAAGCCGGCCATCGAGCGATGCCGAATGGATACGGGTCTCTTCGATGCGGATCAGCGAGTTATCGAGCGTCTCACCCGCTTTTTCCCGTGCATCAATCGCGGAGCTGAAACCTTCATAAACATCGTCGTCGCACAGATCACTGAGCGTTTCGCGGTCACCATTCCAAAATGCTTCCAGCACCATTTCGTAAGCCGCTTTTGCGCCGTCCATAAAGATGGGCAGATCAAATTTTGCATCCGCATTGGCGATATCGCGAATGCCGCGCTCAACTGCAGGCATAACGCCTTCCAATTCGAGCGAGCGTGCAGGCGCGGGTGCATTTACCGCAGAAGGCTGCGCCGATTGCGGCTGCTGATTCGCGCCAGAATCGAAACGATGCGGGATCGATTCCTCTTCATGTTCAGCCCGGCTGCCCAGCACAGAATACAGCCGATAGCCCAGAAAAGCGGCAAACAGGGCGAGGATTACAATCTCAATCACATCCAATATCCGATAAATCAGCTGATGGCCGCAGGGTTAACCGCGATACCTTTACAAAACTCTCACTGCCTTAATTAGGCATCAAATACAATTCGGCAACGCTCTTTTGGTTGCATCCTGCGCCGAAGTGGTCGCAAGCAGCGCAAGTGCTGCTGACGGGCGTGGCCATTTGCCTTCGCCGCAGTTGCGAGCCATGGTCCACCCTGCTAGGCGCGCGCCGAACACATTTGCCATCTTATTCTTGGCAAGATGAACCTCAGAATTACCAAAGATCGAAAGATAGACCCGCATGGCTGATGACAACAACGTACTTACCGATCTCGACAATCCCGCAGCAGGCGCCAATGGCGCAGACAACGGGCCAGCCGCGGCCATCATCACGCAGTATGTCAAAGATCTCTCGGTCGAAAACCCCAATGCGCCCGACGTTTTTCAGTGGACGGATAATCCGCAGATTGACGTTCAGTTCAATATCGCTGCCGATAATCTGGGTGAAAATGTCCACGAAGTGACGTTGAAAGTGAACATCGCAGCCATTGCTGAAAAGGGTCAGGCCTATATCGTTGAATTGGCCTATTGCGGCCTGATCGGTATTCGCAACATTCCCGAAGAACAGGCGCATGCGTTTATGTTTGCGGAAGCTCCGCGGATCCTGTTCCCGTTTGCTCGCAGAGTGATTGCGGATGCGGTGCGCGATGCAGGCTTCCCGCCATTGATGATTGATCCGATTGATTTTAACGGGCTGTATGTGCAGCAATTGCAGGCCAAGCGCGAAGCTGATGGCGCTGGCGGCGATGCTCCCGCTCCAAATTGAGCGGGCGCGTTGACCCTTTGAGCAAAGGCGCGGGCAAGACCATATGAGCCTGCTGAAAAACATCGGGACAATCGGATCGCTGACAATGCTCAGCCGGATCGCCGGTATGGCGCGCGAGATGATTTTCTCGCGCGTGCTAGGCGCCAATGCAGTGACCGATGCGTGGTTTCAGGCGTTCATCATACCCAATGTGTTTCGCCGCCTTTTTGCTGAAGGGGCGTTCTCGGCAGCTTTTGTCCCGATGTTCTCGAAAAGGTTGCATGGCTCAAATACTCCTGAACAAGGAATGGAAGAGGCGCGGAGTTTCAGCGCCGATGTGCTGAGCGTTTTTCTGCCGGTGCTGATCGCGCTTGTGGCGGCGTTTGAAATCGCGATGCCCGGCGTAATCTGGCTGCTTGCGGACAAACCGATTAACCCGCAAAGCTTTGATTTAGCTGTAGATTTTGCGCGCATTATGTTTCCCTACATAATCTTAATCAGCCTGGTGACGCTATTCACTGGCATGCTCAATTCAGTCTCCCGCTTTGCACCGGGCGCGAGCTTTCCCATCATCCTCAATCTGGTTCTGATCGCAGCGCTTTTGACAGGCGAATGGTTCGCCGCCACTTCTGGAGCGAGTGTCGAACAGATTGCTTACGGCATTGCCTGGGCGGTAACCGGGGCGGGCCTGATGCAATTGGCATGGCTGTATTACTGGACCCGCGTCGAAGGGTTTCGGCCAAAGCTGTTGTGGCCGCGAATAACTCCGGAAGTGAAACGGCTAGGGATCATCGCTCTGCCCGCAGCAATTGGCGGAGGAGCGTATCAGATAAACACGCTGGTGCAGCTGTACTTTCTCAACCAGCTTGAAGACGGATCGGTTAGTTACATGAACTACGCTGATCGATTGAATCAACTGCCTCTCGGAATTATTGGCATCGCGCTTTCGACGGCCATTCTGCCAACGCTCAGCAAATTTGTCGGCAGCGATAACAAAGAAGGCGCTGACCGCATCCAATCCGATGCAATCGAACTGGCCATGCTGCTTACCATCCCTGCTGCGGTCGCATTGGCGATTTGCGCGGAGGCTTTTGTGACGATGATTTTTCAGGGGGGCGATTTGATATCACCGATGCACGGGCAACCGGCAAAGTGCTCGCCGCGCTCGTTCTCGGTCTGCCCGCCTATGTTCTGGTGAAAGTGCTCGTGCCCAATTTCTACGCGCGGTCCGATACTAAGACCCCCGTAATCGCTGCCTTTATATCGCTCGGGGTTTTTGTTTCGTTCTGCATTCTAAATCTTGGAGTGTCTTTGGGCGAAGAATTCACTTTTGCAGGCTTAGGTTACGGCGTACCCGGCATCGCCTTTGCAAGCGTAATTGGTGCATGGATCAACGCTTTCGTGCTGATCGCCATCCTCGCACAGCGCGGCCATTACCGCATTCCGTACATCTTGCTGTTCAGAATTGCCCGCCAAGTGCTAGCCGCCGCTGCCATGGGCGCAGCGCTGATATATGCAAACGATCTGCTGGCTGGGTGGTACACGTCCGGATTGTTTGCAAGGCTTGGCGCATTGGCCGTTCTGGTTGGCGCGGCTGCCATCGTCTATTTCGGCCTGGCTTTTGCCGTTGGCGCAATCGACCGCCAACGCATCGCAACTCTTACCAAGAAGGCTTCTTAAAATGCGCGTCGTCTCCGGTATTCAACCCACTGGCCAACCGCACCTTGGCAATTATCTTGGCGCTATCGTCAATTACGTTAAGCTTCAGGATGAAGCGCATGCGGCGGGCGGAGAATGCTTTATTTTCCTGGCTGATCTGCATGCCATTTCGATGCCGCATGATCCGGTTGAACTGTCCGCAACAACGCGCGAAATGGTCGCCACGCTGGTTGCGTGCGGCGTTGATCCAGCAAAAACCGTGCTGTTCAATCAGGCACAAGTTCCCGCGCATGCCGAATTGCAATGGCTCTTATCCGGCACTGCACGCATGGGCTGGCTTAATCGCATGACGCAGTGGAAAGACAAAGCAGGCAAAAACCGCGAGGGCCAATCCATAGCTCTGTTCACGTATCCCGTGCTGCAAGCGGCTGATGTGCTGCTTTACCAGGCCACTCATGTGCCGGTCGGTGAAGATCAAAAGCAGCACCTGGAATTGGCGCGCGATATCGCTCAGAAATTCAACACGGATTTTGGCTCGCAAGAGGCACCCATTTTCACACTGCCTGATCCCATAATCCCGCCAGAGGCAGCGCGCATCATGTCGCTGCGCAATGGTACTGCAAAGATGAGCAAGTCTGATCCATCGGATCTTGCGCGCATCAATTTGATTGATGATGCAGACACGATCATGAAAAAGGTGAAAAAGGCAAAGACCGATCCTGAACCATTGCCGAGTGAGGAAAAGGGTCTGGAAGGACGCGCAGAAGCTCTCAATCTCGTTGGTATTTATGCCGCTCTTTCCGGCACTAAGCCGGCCGATGTGCTCGCAGAGCATGGCGGAAAGGGTTTTGGCGAATTTAAGCCCGCATTGGGCGAAGTGATGATCGAAACGCTAAGCCCCATTAATGCGCGGTTCCGCGATTTGATGCAGGACGAAGAAGCGCTAGATGCAATTCTTGCACGCGGAGCCGCCCAGGCACGCGAGGCAAGTGCCCTGACTTTGTCCAACGCCTATAAGGCCTTGGGATTGGTGCGCGGCTAATCGTTCATCATGCACGTTCAATCGCCGTTCACACCCAACCTCTAGTCTTCCGCCAGACAGTGGCGCCTTGCTCGTTGAGGTCAGGCACCTGCCATTTGGATCGCCCGTTCGCGTCTATTCCACTTGATGGCCGGTGTAATGCGTGGGGAACGCTTAACGTGTCACTGGCGTTGGACTCTGGTGATTACGCAAAGGGTATGCCATGTATAAACAAGAAATGACCTCAAAACCGCGCACAAACGCCCGCAGCCACTTGGCTCGGATCGCGCTTCCGCTAGCACTAGCCGCTGGCCTTTCTGCCTGTGCGCCCGCCTTTAAAGCGGACGTTTCACGCTTCCAAAGCCAGTTGCCCGCACCGCAGGGCGAAACATTCGCTATTGTTGCGGATGATCCTAAGCTGGATGGCGGCCTGGAATTTGCACTTTATGCGGACCGCGTCGCTGCAGAAATGTCTGAGCTTGGCTACACCCGCGCGGCAAACGCTGCTGATGCTTCGCTACTCGTGCGCTTTGACTATGACGTGGACACTGGCCGTGAACGGGTCCGCACAGTTGGCGGTGGTTTTGCAGGTGATCCATTCTTCGGTCCAGGCATTGGTTTTCGTCGAGGCTTCGGGCGAGGCTTCGGCTTCCGCCGAAATTTTGCATTCGGGTTTTACGATCCGTTCCTCGCTGGTCCCGATGTGCGAAGCTTTACAGTATATACCAGCGAAATTGATCTGAAGATCGACAGCACTGCAACAGGGGAACGCCTATTCGAAGGCAAAGCGCAGGCGCTTTCGCGCTCCAACCGCTTGCCCAAATTGGTTCCTAACCTCGTCGAGGCTTTATTTACGGACTTTCCCGGCAATTCTGGTGAAACGCTGCGGATCACGATCAAGAACGAAGGAACTAAAGTTAAGCCGATCGACTGATTGGTCCAAACAAAACACTACCCACCTTTTGGATGGGACGGAAAGGCGGCGCAAGGGATCAGCGCCGCCTTTTTGGTGTTAGCTTTTGAGGCAATTCTAAAGGCCGGCTGCCCCGCCCGTGGATCCAAACCCGCCAGCGCCGCGCGCTGTGTCATCGAGCTCCTCGACCTCGTCCCAAGCAGCCTGCACCACCGGCGCAAGCACCAATTGCGCCACGCGGTCACCGCGCGCAACGCTGAAGTCGGATGTGCCGTGATTGATAAGCAGGACTTTCAATTCGCCCCGGTAATCGCTGTCGATTGTACCCGGCGTGTTGGGCACGGTTATGCCGTGCTTGAACGCAAGGCCAGATCGGGGCCGCACCTGAATCTCAAAACCTTGAGGGATTGCGACCGCTAAACCTGTTGCTACCGCGTGGCGCGCGCCCGGAGCGATTGCCACATCTTCAGCCGACACGACATCCATGCCCGCTGCACCTGCGGTTGCGTAAGCTGGCAATGGCAACCCTGCCCCATGCGCCAACCGTTTCACTTCAACTTTGACCGCGCCCGTCACTCAGCTGCCTCCTTCTGAAGCGCAGCGGCAATCCGTTCAGCCAACGCCATAGCCACTTGATGCTTGGGCATTTCATCCAGGCTTTCGACACCCGCAGCGGAAATGATGTGCACGCGGTTTTCATCGCCGCCCATCACGCCTTCGCCGTGCTCATCGCTCGAAACATCATTAGCAATGATCCAATCAGCCGCCTTACGCTTGCGCTTTTTCTGGGCGTTATCGATGAGGTTCTCGGTCTCTGCAGCAAAGCCGATCACCAATTCAGGCCGCTTGTTTCCAGCGGCCACATTGGTGAGAATATCCGGATTTTCGGTAAGCATCAAAGCTGGCGGGGCAGAGCCGCGCTTCTTGATTTTCTCATCTTTGAACTCCTTAGGGCGCCAATCGGCCACCGCTGCCACCATCACGGCCACATCTGCGGGCAAAGCGGCTTTGACAGCGTCATTCATCTCCGCTGCACTTTCAACATCCACGCGCGTGACACCGGCAGGCGTTCGAAGCCAGACAGGGCCGGCGACCAAGGTTACATTCGCACCCAGGGCAGCGGCCGCACCCGCAATGGCAAAGCCTTGCTTCCCACTGGAACGATTGGCGATGTAGCGCACAGGATCAATCGCTTCCCACGTCGGGCCAGCGGTGATGAGAATAGAACGGCCTTTCAGCGGTTGATAGCTCGGGTCACTGACAAACTCGCCGACAGCGGCGGTGGTCGCCTCTGTGGGCGCCGCATCCTGTGCGGCTTTTGCCGCAACTTTCGCCGTATCTTTTGCAGGAGCCGTCTCGTCGGTTGAATCCGCATCGCCCTCCAGCTCCTCAATCACTTCAGGTGCCGATTGCCGTTCATTAAACTCATGATTGATCGCATCAGGGTCTATCGGCGGAGCAGCGCCTGCGCTGCCTTTGGATGCGAGGATCGGCCCACCAAGATCGGGCTTGAACTCAATCTCTTCCTCTTCAACTTCGGGAAGCTCATCATCAGGCATGTCATCGCCGTCAATCTCTTCGGGCTCACGCTTGGGAGTTGATCGGGGAATAATGCGCGAAAGCAGACCCCCCAGCCCCCCGCCTGAGCTTTCCTCTTCTTCTGGCTCAAGCGCTTCTGCTGCAATATCTCCGGCGGTATCACCAACAACGCGAGCAGATGCGGTCGTTTCTGGCACTTCGATGCCGAGTTGCTGAGCTGCATAGCGCCAAATCGCATCTGGCTCAGGCAGGCGCCCATAGCCAAATTCACCGCACGCCATTGGCCCTTCATCAGGGTCAAGCACAATGGTGCCGCCTTCGCGCAATTGGGCGATATTGCTTTGAGTCGATGCATGTTCCCACATGCGTACATTCATCGCAGGCACCGCCATGACGGGCGTATCTGTGGCAAGGATCAGAGTGGTGGCAAGATCATCAGCAATGCCATTGGCCATTTTCGCAACCAGATCTGCTGTCGCGGGGCAAACTACAATAAGGTCAGCTTCGCGGCTCAGCTGGATGTGGCCCATTTCTGCTTCGTTTTTGAGATCCCACAAGGTCGTGTAAACTTGGTTTTCGCTTAGCGCTGCAAGCGACATCGGAGTGACAAAGTGCTGGCCACCACGCGTCACGACGCAAGTGACATCGGCGCCGCTTTTGCGCATCAACCGGACCAGCTCGCATGATTTGTAGGCTGCGATACCGCCGCCTACTACCAGCAAGATTTTGGGGGTTTTGTCGGGCGCGGTCACTAGCGGTCTCTTTTTGCCTCTTTAGCGGGCTTTCCCAGCGCGCGGTGCGCCATTTTGCCCAATTGAACAAGCGTTGCCCTCAGCCTAGCCGTCCCACGCGCCGCGGCCAAGGCCTGCCTGCTTCCTTGCGGCACAATGGTAAACTTTTCGCTATTGCGATGCGCCCATGCCGCATAGGGTCTCAGTGAAACGGGAGATCCATAATGATAATCGCTTTGCGCATCGTACTCATATTCGGCGGGATGCTCCTCTTATATATGGCGGGCGGTTTTCTGATCGATCCAGCAGCGGCGGGGGCTGACGTTGGCCTCGTCGCAGAAGGCGCACATGGCCTCACGTCAATGCGCGCAGATTTCACAGCCTTTTTCGGCGTAAGCGGCGCGTGCTTGATCTGGGGTGCGCTTACGCGCCAAAGCGCGCCCTTGATTATTGCCGCGGCATTGATGCTGGTCACTCTAGCTGCCCGGCTTGTCGGCCTGATCGTGAACGGGAATTTTGAAGGCTACATGGCGCCGATGGTGGTTGAAGCCGTTCTGGGTGGTGCAGCTCTTCTCTGCGCAGTTAAGTCGGCAGCCAACGGAAAACGCAAAAGCTCAATCGCCAATGCGCTCTAACCGCCTGATTAACCAAGCGCACCGCTCATCATCAATGCCAGCATCGCCCCAGCACCGCCAAGCCCAGCGATAAAATAGCCAAGAAAGCCCGGCCCGCCTGCTGTTGTGCGCCGATCGGTCAACAGCTTGATTTCGGGCAAAGGCGGCGCTTCTGGCGCGCCTCCCTTGGCGGGAAACTGATCTTCGATCCGGCGGACCAAACCAGGCAGACGAAGCAGGGTTTCGGTATCTTCTTTGATCCTGTCAGCAAGCGCAGATTCCGGACCCAGCTCATCGCGGATCCAATCCCTGACATAAGGCGCAGCGGTGTCCCACATATTGATCTGCGGGTTCAATTGTGTCGCAATGCCCTCAACCATGACCATCGTCTTTTGCAGCAACAGCAAATGCGGTTGTGTCTGCATGTCAAAATCACGCGTGATGGCGAACAGCCCATCCAGCATCTGCCCCACGGACAATTCGCTCACCGGTTTTCCGCGCATCGGTTCGCCGACCGCGCGAAGAGCGGTCGCGAACTCACCTACCGAATGGTAGCTCGGCACATATTGCGCCTCGAAATGTATCTCTGCAACGCGCTGATAATTGCCTGTGGTCAGCCCATAGAGGATTTCTGCCAACCATTGCCGCGCACGCCGGTCAATCCGGCCCATAATCCCGAAATCAATTGCAACAATCGTACCGTCATCTTCGACGAATAGATTACCCTGATGCATATCTGCATGAAAGAAACCGGCGCTGATGGCCTGAGTCAGAAAACTGATTACGAGTTTATCGGCAATTCGGCTCAGGTCATGCCCGCGCGCGGCCAGCTCCTCGCTGCGCGAGATTTTTACGCCGTCGATCCATTCGATCGTCATTACCCGGCCATTGGTCCGGTCCCAGTCAATTTCCGGGATGCGATAGCCGCCAATGCCAGACATATCTTCTGCCAATTCGCTGGCCGAGGCTGCCTCGCGCCTCAGATCGAGTTCAGAATTGGTCCAGCGCTTAAAATTCGCAATGGTCAGTCGCGGGCGCAAACGTCCCGCTTCGCCGCCCATCGCCTCTACATGAGCCGCCGCCCATTCATATGTGGCAATATCGCGTGCAAACTTTTCTTTGATACCCGGCCGCAAAACCTTGATTGCGACATTTCGCCCGTCCGTAGTGACCGCCTTATGGACCTGGGCAATGGAAGCTGCACCGACAGGATTGGGGTCGACTTCGCTAAAAAGCGACTCGATGGGCTGAGCAAAACTCGCCTCGATCGCCGCCTTGATATCCGCAAAGGGAACAGGCGGCAGACTGTCTTGCAGGCTTAGCAGGTTTTGCGCAGCTTCTTCGCCGACGAGATCAGGCCGGGTCGCAAGCGATTGACCAAGCTTGATTGCAGCAGGACCGATCGCGCGAAATGCGCCTGCATAATCAGGCTTTCCGTTTTTACTGGTGAAAGTCGCCCAGCGCGCCAATTTCGCCAATTGTTTGATCTGGTTGGGCGCATTGGGATCATTTTCAATCCCGACAAGTGCGCGCCGGCGAGCAAGAGTAATGCCCCAGCGCGCCAACCGAGAAAGATGGACTATAGGAGCTGTCATTTGGGAGCTTGCCTACCCAAAAATTGCGCAGGCGCGGTGGCTGATATCATCAAATTTTCCAGCCCGAATGGATTGCCACTGCCCCGCCCAAAATGCTCTCAACCTTTGTGTTCACAAATCCAGCCGAGCGAATCATGCGCTCAAATTCAGGAAGGGCGGGAAATTTGCGAATGGATTCGACCAGATAGCGATAGCTGTCTGCGTCTCCCGCGATCACTTGCCCCATACGCGGCATGATCTGGTTGGAATAAAGGTCATAGGCTTCTTTGAAGCCCGACCACTGCGTCGTTGAAAACTCCATGCAGAAAAAACGGCCTCCCGGGCGCAGCACCCGGTGCGCTTCTGCGAGCGCTTTATCCTTGAAAGTCACATTCCTGATGCCGAACACGATAGTGTAAGCATCGAATGTGTTGCTGGAAAAACTGACATCCTCAGCGTTTTGCTGGGAGAATACGAGGCTTCCTGTATCGGCGCTTTCGGTGCGGTCCATTGCCCGTTCGGCCCCGACATCAAGCATTTCCTGATTGATATCAGCCACCGTGATATCCGCGCCCCGATCGGCCATCCGGAAGGCAATATCGCCCGTGCCGCCAGCCATATCGAGAATTGCCTCGCCAGGCCGCGGTTTAACGCGTTTGACGAATTTGTCCTTCCATCCGCGATGCATGCCAAAAGACATGGCATCATTCATGATGTCGTATTTTGACGCTACGCTGGAGAACACTTCGCCAACGCGCCGGGTTTTCTCCTGGGGGGAGACATTCTCGTAACCGAAAGAAACGGTTTCATCAGTGGACTTGCTCATCCACGAGGCCCTAGAGGGAATTGCCGTGGAGGCAAAGGGGCGTTTATTGCATGGTCCGCACAAGCTATTGCGTGATGCCTGCTGACTTGCGCCACGTTGCATATTCTCGCATCGAAAGAGCGAACAACTTGCTCGCCAGCGCCGGTCATGGCGGGCCGCCAAGCCATAGCGAACAAAACAGTCATGCCTGAATTGCCTGAAGTCGAAACAACCGTGCGCGGCCTTGCCAAATTGCTTTCAGGCGAGCGGATTGAACGCGTAATTCTCAACCGGCCAAATCTTCGCCGCCCCTTCCCGCCCGATCTTGTGCAGGTGATGACAGGCGCCCGCGTTATCGGCCTATCGCGGCGCGCGAAATACGGCCTTATCCATCTCGATCGCGCGCAATCGGTGATATTTCATCTGGGTATGAGCGGGCGGTTTCGCATTGATCCAGCAGAACCCGACAAGCACGATCACTGGATTATTGAAACCGCGCGGCACCAGTTTGCCCTGTGTGACCCGCGCCGGTTCGGCTCTGTCGATCTTGTGGCCAGTGATGAACAAGACAAATGGCCCCAATTCGCCAGCTTGGGACCAGAACCCTTGGGGCCAGACTTTACGCCGGGCCATCTCAGGGAGGCACTTAGAGGCAAAGTGCAAGCCATCAAGCTATGCCTGCTCGATCAACGGTTGGTGGCCGGGCTTGGCAATATATATGTCTGCGAAGCCTTATGGCGCGCCGGTATCCATCCGCTCAAGAAAGGCGGCAAAGTCACCAAACCTCAACTTGCGAGGCTTGTTCCTGCTATCAAAGATGTACTTGAGGCGTCTATTCGCGACGGCGGATCTTCGCTGCGGGACTATTCTGCGCCCGACGGGAAGCTGGGGTATTTCGCCACCAGCTTCAATGTCTATGGCCGCACAGGGGAACCTTGCCACCGCGCGGACGAAGGAAAGGTTCGGCGAATCGCACAGGGCGGTCGCAGCACCTGGTATTGCCCGGTTTGCCAAAGGTAAGCGCCAACCTCAGCGAATCCTTGACCTTCAGCGGTCTTGAGCATATGTGCCGCGTTTCTTGACGCCCGGATCGGATCTGCGGCGCCGCATTCTATTTCGAACACGCCGTATCAATTCGGTCGCGACCAGCGGCCAGCACACAACGCGAGACAGACAGACCTATGGCCAACACGCCGCAAGCCCGCAAACGTATCCGCCGAAATGCCAGCCGCACTGAAGTGAACACCGCCCGCATGAGCCGCATCCGCAGCTTTGTGAAGCGAGTCGAATCGGCATGCGAAGCAGGTGACAAAGATGCTGCCGCGAAAGCTTTGAAAGCCGCACAACCCGAAATGGCCCGCGGTGTCGCTCGCGGTGTCATGCACAAAAATACTGTCGCACGAAAAATGTCGCGGCTCAGCAAACGCGTGGCGAGTCTCTGATTCGCGGACTTGTCTAAGGGGTTTCCCTTAGGTAATTTTTGTGAGGACTTCTAAGGGCTTCGCCGAATTGGCGAAGCCCTTGTCGTTTGAGCCCGATGGGGCAAATGAAGCATTTCACAATGTCAGCTTTTCTGCCGATTCGCATCGGCCATTTTGTGAATTTTAAGCCAATTCAGGGACTTGAACGGAGGCCTGCGGGGTTGCGTTGAGTCAACCGAATTATTGCACTTTTCTTAAAATTTGATCCTTGCTTCTGAAGCCATTGCGCCCCTAATTCAGGTCTCACCCGGAGCGGGACAGTTCGGGTTTTTACAGTCTAGCCGATAGGGGGTGCTCGCGAAGCTTTAGCTTTTCGAGCTCGGGAGAGTTTTGCCTGTTTTAAAAATTGAAACCTGATCTCGGCCTGGGATTCCGAGATAGAAGAAGTATTGGGATTGGGGAGCAAATGGTGCACAAAATTGACAAGGCGCGGACCACGCGCCGCAGCTCGGATGATGATTTGATGGAAGATGCTGAAGCCGTAAACCTCGCCGCTGACTGGTCTGATATCAGTCAGGGCCTTCGCAAAGATCTTGGCCATCAATTGCACAGCCAATGGATAAAACCGATCCAAGTTGGCGCGATCAACAAGGAATCGGGCACGCTCGATCTGTTCTTGCCAACAGAATTTTCTGCCAATTGGGTGAAAGACCGTTTTCATGATCGGTTGCAGCTCGCTTGGAAAATCGCGCGCAGCGAAGTGCGCAGTGTCAATATTCAGGTACATCCGGGCCGGCGCCAATTGCCCGAATTGCGCCTTGATGACGGCCGCAGGCCCGCCAATGACGGCGCGAGCGCGATTGCGGTGGCCGCCGGTACGATTGGTGAAGCGGGCTTTACATCCAGCGTCGGTCTTGATCCTTCTTTGACGTTCGCCGCCTTTGTCACTGGCGAAGCGAATGTGCTCGCTTGCAATGCCGCACAGCGCATGGCGGCAACCGAACAGCCGCAGTTCTCGCCGCTTTATCTCAAAGCCGCCACTGGTCAGGGCAAGACACATCTGCTTCACGCCATTGGTCACGCATTTCTTCAAGCGCATCCGCGCGCTCGCATTTTCTACTGCTCGGCAGAGCGGTTTATGGTGGAATTTGTCCAAGCGCTGAAAGCCAATCAAATGATCGAGTTCAAAGCGCGCTTGCGCAGCTTTGATCTGCTATTGGTCGACGATATCCAGTTCATCATTGGCAAAGCTTCTGCTCAAGAAGAGCTGCTTTACACAATTGATGCTCTGCTTGCTGAAGGCAAGCGACTCGTCTTCGCTGCTGATCGAGCGCCGCAAGCTTTGGACGGGGTTGAACCACGTTTGCTCAGCCGCCTTTCCATGGGATTGGTCGCCGATATTGCGGCGGCTGATATCGAATTGCGCAAGACCATACTGGAATCGAAACTAAAACGGTTTGCTCCGTTGAGCGTGCCAGAAGATGTGGTCGATTTCCTCGCCCGTACGATCACTCGCAATGTGCGTGAACTGGTGGGCGGTCTTAACAAGCTGATCGCTTATGCGCAGTTGACGGGACAGGAAGTGTCACTGCAACTGGCAGAGGAACAGCTCACCGATATTCTTTCGGCCAACCGCCGCCGGATCACCATTGACGAAATTCAGCGCACGGTTTGCCAATTCTACCGGATTGATCGCAGCGAAATGAGTTCCAAACGCCGCGCTCGCGCTGTGGTCCGTCCGCGGCAAGTGGCGATGTATCTGTCAAAAGTTCTCACGCCGCGCTCTTATCCTGAGATCGGCCGCAAATTTGGCGGACGTGACCATTCAACTGTGATCCATGCGGTGCGCCTGATCGAAGATCTTAGGGAGCGCGATGCCGACATGGATGGCGATGTGCGAAGCTTGCTGCGTCAGCTGGAAAGCTAAGAAAACCGGGTGAACGACCCCGGCGCATTGCCGGGCCTGTTTTGCATTAGCTGTTGAGTATGTACATGCGGCAGCCCCAAAGCCATCCACACCCTATTCACAGGGCGTCCCCAGCCTGTAAACAGAGCCATCATGGTCGACAGGTTGTTCACAGACACGCCCCCAAAGGCTTCCACAGCGGCTTCCACAGCTCAGGCGCGTGATGGCGCCCATATGGCACCATCACCGCTTTCACCTGCAAGACTGGACCGGTTTGCGCGCCACATTGTTATCCCCGAAATCGGCGGCGCTGGGCAGGCTGCGCTTGCGTCGAAGCACATTGCGCTGATTGGTCTTGGCGGGATTGGCTCGCCCGCTTTGCAATATTTGGCAGGGGCCGGAATAGGACGCTTCACTCTGGTCGATGACGATGCTGTTGATGTGAGCAATCTGCAACGCCAAACGCTTTTCACCACGCGCGATATTGGTCACGGCAAAGCTACCTCCGCTCGGCGCTGGCTGGCCAATTTTGACGATGCGTTGGATGTCAGCATCTCTGACAGCCGCATCACGCCTGATAATGCCGGAGACCTTATTGCTGGCGCTGATCTTGTGCTTGATGGCACTGACAATTTCGCCACCCGCCTCGCGGTTTCCGATGCCTGCGTTGCCGAACGCGCGCCTTTACTTTCTGCAGCGGTGGGCCGGTTTCAAGGGCAGGTCGGCGCGTTTGCGGGACACTTGCCAGAGCAGCCCTGCTATCGCTGCTTTGTCGGCGATGCCTTTGATGCAGAGGACTGCGACACCTGCGCCGAAGATGGCATGCTGGGCGCTATGGCCGGGTGGACAGGGACATTCGCGGCCATGCAAGCCGTGCGCGTATTGCTTGCAGGGGTGAGCGCGTTTGGCCAGCCCTTGTTCGGTCAATTACACGTGCTGGACGGGATGCAGCCGGGGATGCGCACAATCCGTATTTCCAAAGACCCCTCATGCAAAGGCTGCGGCTAACACATCAACAAAGCTTCACCTTAGTTCACTTACGAAAACTCCGGACTTCCAGCTATGATCACGCTTCTCTCGCCAGCAAAAAAGCTCAACTTTGATGCCCATCCCACTTCGCTGGATGTCACTCGGCCCCGCCTGGACGAGGATATGCGGGAGATAGCCAAAGTCGCCAAAGCGCAATCAGCAAACGATCTCAAAGGCTTAATGCACATCTCGGACAATCTGGCAGAGTTGAATGCCCAGCGGTTCAAGTCCTTTGATTTAGATGGACGCAGCAACAGCGCCAAACCTGCCGGGCTCGTGTTTGATGGCGACGTGTATTGGGGCCTTGAAGCAAAAAGCATGGATGATGCCGCTTTGGCTTATTCGCAAGATCATTTGCGTATTCTTTCAGGGCTTTACGGTCTCCTTCGTCCCATGGATGCCATTCAACCCTATCGCCTTGAGATGGGCACCAAACTGACCAACCCACGCGGCAAATCGCTCTATGATTTCTGGGGCAGCCGAATTGGCGAACAATTGAACGAAGATCTGGCAGAGCACAGCGATCAAACCGTTGTGAACCTCGCATCAAACGAATATTTCAAAGCCGTCGACAAAAGCGCTCTGCCCGGCCAAGTGATCGAGGCAAGCTTTCTCAATGTGAAAGACGGCGAGGCGCGGCGGCTGATGTATCACGTCAAATTCGCGCGAGGATTGATGGCCCGCTGGATCATGGAAAACCGCATCGAGAATGCCGATGACCTGCGCGGATTTGATGCGGAAGGGTATCGTTATGATTCCCGCGCTTCCAGTGAAAGCGAGCTGGTTTTCAGCCGCAAACAGCCGCCGGTGAAGAAGAAGTAGGAGCCATGCTTTGGCATTTTGCCTACTGGTTCGAGATTGCTCGCAGGCTTAGAATTTTTGGCAGGTTCAGAGCAGCTTGAACGCTGCAAGCCCGCCGCCAATTGCCAGCAAGAGCAGCTGAAAACCGAGCCACAGATCAATGCCGCCCATCGCGGCCTTATCCGCCTGTTTTGACGCAGCCGCCTCGCGCAGATTTTTTGAACCCGCAATGGCTGAACCCAAACCCACAAGCAGCAAGATCAATACGAATGCTGTAAGCGCGGCCACGGCAGTGTTTGAAGCTCTATCGGGTGAGCACGAGCCATCAAGGCACCCCGTCCACGAAAAGGCGAGATAGGCATAGATAGGTCCAAAGACCGCCACACTGACAAGCACGCGTTTAGTCATGCGCAAAAAGCTATCTGAACTAGATTAAGATGAGGTTCGCAAAATCTCATCCACCCATTCCGGCACCAGCTTCCCCGCGGGGCCATGGCGCGCCTCGCCGAAGAAATGGCTGCCCTCGCTTGGCTCCAGATTTAGCTCCAGTGTTTCCGCACCTTGCGCGCTGGCTTCTTGCACAAAGCCTGCGGCGGGATAGACCGCGCCTGATGTGCCGATGCTGACAAACAGATCGCACCGCGACAGCGATTCGTAAATCCGCTCCATCTGATAGGGCATCTCGCCAAACCACACGACATCCGGACGCAGTGCCCGCATCCCGCAGGCTGGGCATTTTGGGCGGTCCAGCATGGGCCCATCCCAAGGCGTGCGGACGCCGCATGATGTGCAAAGCGCGGATTTCAGTTGACCATGCATGTGGAGCACCTGGCGCGATCCGCCCCGTTCATGCAAATCATCAACGTTCTGCGTAACAAGCAGCAATTCGCGCCCCGGAACTTTGGCCAATTCGCGCTCCAGACGGGCAAGCGCTTCATGCGCCTGGTTCGGTTGGACCTGTGCTAATGCCGCGCGCCGCATATCGTAAAAGCCAAGGACAAGATCAGGATCGCGCGCAAACCCTTCGGGCGTTGCGACATCTTCCACCCGGTGCTTTTCCCACAATCCCTGCCCCTGGCCGCCAGCATTGCGAAACGTGTCGATGCCGCTTTCTGCGGATATCCCTGCCCCTGTAAGGATGACGATGCGCTCAATTCCTGCCATGGCATCTTCAAACACTTCCACGTTAAGGGACGCAATGGCGGATTTCGGAATTATTGGCAGTGCAGGCCGTATGGGCCGGGCTTTAGCAGATGCAATAGAGGAAGCCGGGCACAAATGCGCAGTGGGCGTGGATGCGGGCGATGATGTCGCGCTGATCGCGGATCAATGCGCCGTCTTGGTCGATTTCAGCGCGCCTGCGGCTTTGGAGGCGAACCTGAAAGCCGCCTGCGATGCAGGAACGCCCATTCTAACAGGAACAACCGGTCTGGAAGAACCGCACTTTGCGCTGATAGAAGCGGCGTCACGCACGATCCCGCTCATCCAAACGGGCAACACATCTTTGGGTGTGACCCTGCTCAGCGCTTTGGTGGAAGAGGCAGCATCAAGGCTTGGCTCTGATTGGGATATCGAAGTGCTTGAAATGCATCACCGGCACAAGGTGGATGCGCCATCTGGCACAGCCAAATTGCTGGGAGAAGCCGCCGCAAAAGCGCGCGGCATTGACCTTGCAAGCAATCGCGAAGCAGTGCGCGATGGCTATACCGGCAAACGCGGGAAAGGCGCGATTGGCTTTGCGTCTTTGCGCGGTGGCAGCGTTGTCGGCGATCACAGCGTCATATTTGCAGGTGAGCAGGAAACGATCACCCTGTCGCATTCCGCTTCGGATCGCCGCATCTTTGCTCGCGGTGCTGTTCGTGGAGGCGAATGGCTGATTGGTCAAAAACCGGGCCGCTACACCATGGAAGATGTGCTTGGACTGGCGCGCAAATAACAGGCATTTCAGGAGCAATTGGAATGGCATTTGATCCAGCCGCAGCGACCCGCGGCTATATCGACACTCTAGGGGCAGAAACGCTCGAATTGTCTCGCGCCTATACCACTGGCAATCACTGGCTGATTTTGGCCGGGATCATCGTCAGCGCTATCGTCACCTTTGTGGTGGTGAGGACCGGCGTGCTTGATCGGGTCTTTGGCAAGGTAAGCGAACGGTGGCAGAACCTGCGCGTGTTTGCAGTGGCGCTGGTGTTTAACGTGTTGAGCGCCCTGTTGACCCTGCCGTTCTCCATTTACGAAGATTGGTGGCGCGAAACCGAATATGGCCGCACGCAGCAACCTCTGGCCGATTATCTTAGCCAAGGCGCGATCGGTATAGGGATTGGCGCGGTGATGACCGCCGTGCTGTTTGTCGGCGTCTATTTCCTGATCCGGCGTGCAGGCAAATTGTGGTGGCTGTGGTCTGGCGGTCTTGTGGCCGGCTTTGCCTCCTTCGCCTTGCTGTTGTCGCCTGCTGTGATCGAACCGATTTTCAACGACTATACGCCCATTCCCGAAGGCGAAGTGCGCGATGCGGTTCACGCTTTGGGCGCTGAGGCAGGTATCCCGGCAGATCGCATCTTTATGTTTGACGGATCGCGCCAATCGAACAATTTCACGGCCAATGTGTCCGGCATCGGTTCATCCGCTCGCATCGCGATTTCCGATGTGGCGATGGACCAGGCTTCGCTGGATGAAGTGAAAGCGGTGACCGGGCACGAGATTGGCCACTATGTTCTTGGCCATGTCTGGCGCATGATCGCGGTGATTAGCGTGACGGCGCTGATCGTGTTTTTCCTGACTGACAAAACCTATGGCTGGTTTGCACGCCGGTTTGGCAGCAAAGCGGCACTGGCAGATGTGCGCGGCATACCCGTGTTTTTGTTCGCTTTCGGGCTGTTTTTCACTTTGGCACAGCCGCTGCTTAACGGGATTGTCCGTATCGGAGAGCGCGAGGCGGACCGTTATTCGCTGGAGAGCGTGAACCTGCCCGATGCGCTTGCCGGGGCGCTGATCAAGACAGTCGAATACCGCTATCCGCTGGCTGGCCCGATTGAGGAGACCGTGTTCTATACCCATCCCACGGTCGAAAACAGGGTGCGCACCGCGATGGAATGGAAAGCGGCAAACCCGCCCGCCAGTGCTGAGGAATGACGCCAGGCGCATGACCAAAGACCAAATTTTTGAGTTCTTCCGCCGTTTGGCAGAGAGCAATCCTGAGCCAGAGACCGAGCTGGAATATGGCAATGCCTATCAGCTTGTCGTGGCGGTCGCTTTGTCTGCACAGGCGACTGATGTTGGCGTGAACAAGGCGACCCGCGCGCTGTTTGCAAAGGTGAAAACGCCGCAGCAAATGCTCGATCTGGGGCTCGAAGGCCTGATTGAGCATATCAAGACCATTGGTCTGTTTAACTCCAAAGCGAAGAACGTCATCGCGCTCTCGCAGCTTTTGATTGACGAGTATGGCGGCGAGGTTCCCGATACGCGCGACGACCTCGTGCGGTTGCCCGGTGTGGGCCGCAAGACGGCCAATGTGGTCCTGAATTGCTGGTTCAAACAGGAGACCTTTGCGGTCGACACGCACATTTTGCGCGTGGGGAACCGCACGGGGCTTGCTAAAGGCAAGACGCCAGAAGCGGTCGAAGCAAAGCTCGAAAAGCGCGTGCCCCAGCCCTTCCGCCTGCACGCGCATCACTGGCTGATCCTGCATGGGCGGTATGTATGCAAAGCGCGAACGCCGGAATGCTGGCGGTGCAGCCAAGTGGATCTGTGCAGTTTAAGGAAAAAGGTGCTGGAGGTGCCTAAGGGGCGGTAATGGCGATCAAACTTCCCGATCCGTACGATACAGACGCGGTCCGCGAATTTGCAGCGAGCTTTAATGGCTATGAGCACTATGGCTCGTTCGCTGCATGCGCTGACGCGGCAAAAGCCCAATCGAGAGACTCACTGGTAGCTGTGCGTAACGAGTTGTTCTTCGCTTATCGAGCTGCCAACCACCAAGGCAATTCCGGTTTTGTCGAAACCTATCGAGAGCTGCTGCCATTACTTCGCTGCTTCATCGACGAAGGGTAGTTTCTACACATCATCCGCCGAGATCATCTCCTCGGTATCAATCTCACCGGTCAAGCTCGCTACGGTCGTCGCCACCGCCGCGTCACCTGACACATTCGTCGTCGTGCGCATCATGTCCATGATCCGATCAATGCCAGCGACCAGCGCGATGGTCGCTAAGGGCACGTCAACCGCGCCGAACACCAGCACCATCATGATCAGGCCCGATCCCGGAATGCCCGCCGCGCCGATCGCTCCCAAAGTGCCGAGGATCGAGATCGTCACATAATCGCCCCAGCTCAAATCCACGCCGAAAACCTGCGCGCCGAATAATGTCGCAAGGCCCAGATACATCGCGGTGCCGTTCATATTGATCGTCGCGCCAAGCGATATGACAAAGCTTGCGACCGAGTTCGACACACCCAGATTGCGGCGTGCGCAGCGCAGGGTTACCGGCAATGTCGCGTTTGAACTCGCGGTTGAGTAGCTCACTGCAATCGCGTCAATTATGCCACGAAAGAAGTCGATTACCGGCAGGCGCGCGATGAACTTGATCATCCCTGCATAGATCACCCCGATAATCAGGAAACATCCTAGGTAATTGAGGAACACCACCTGCCCCAACGCCTTGAGCGCATCCACGCCCAAGGTGCCCGCAACCCACGCCATCAGCGCAAAGACGCCGAACGGAGTGAGCTCCATCACCACCATGGTCACCTTCTGCATGACAACGCTGCCAGATTCGAAGATCTTGAGCACAGGCTCGCCCTCTTCCTTGGCCATCAGAATGCCTATCCCGATGAGGAGCGAGAACACGATAAGCGGCAACACGTTCACATCCGCCATCACCTGAACCGGGCTCGACGGGATGACTTCCAGAACCATGTCGGTGAACGACACCGCTTCTTCCTTGCGTGCTTCTGCTTTTTCCAAGGCTGCTGCATCGAGCGCCATCTTGGACGGATCAAGTCCCGCGCCCGGCTTGGCCAGAGTGCCAATGCCAAGTCCCAACCACACGGCCATTTGCCCCGTTACGATGAAGATCAGCAATGCGCGCCAACCGACAGAGCCAAGCTTCCTTAAATCGCCAATGCTCGCAACGCCCGCCACAAGGCTGAAGAAGATCAGCGGCACGACCAGCATCTTGATGAATGCGATAAACACATCGCCGATGATCTTGATGCTTGCCGCCTCAGGCCCCCACGCCAGACCAAGCGCGATGCCAAGCACCAACGCACCGATCACTCGCTGCCAAAGGGGGATTGCGAACCAAGTTTGCATGGGTGTTACGCCTCTTTTTGTTCTGTCTTGAGAGCCAATGCGCTAAGGGCTGCACGGGTGTAGATCCGCGTGAGCACATCGAGATCGGCCATGGCGACCGCTTCATCGCGTTTGTGCATGGTAGCATTGCACAGGCCAAATTCGATGACCGGGCAAACGCTGCGCAGGAACCGTGCATCCGATGTACCGCCGGTTGTTGATTGCTCCGGCTTAAGGCCCGTTTCCGCTGCAATCGCGTCTGCAAGCATGGATGAGAATGCGCCCGGCTGGGTGAGGAAGGGTTCGCCCGATATGATCGGCAAAGCGCGCCCGCCGTGCCTTTGCGCAATCGCGGATACCCTTTCGGACAGGCTTGCGCCTGTGTGCAGGTCGTTGAACCGGATAGAGAGGCGCGCTTTTGCCTGTGCGGGGATCACATTGTGCGCTTTATTGCCCACTTCGATATCGGTGATTTCCAGATTGGAAGGCTGGAACCAGTCCGTGCCTGTATCCAGCGTCAAAGCGTCCAGCTCTGCCAGGATCGCCACAAGCTTTGGCAACGGGTTGTCAGCCAGATGCGGATAGGCGACATGGCCCTGCGTGCCATCCACTGTGATCCAGATGTTGACAGAGCCGCGCCTGCCGATCTTCATCATATCGCCCAGTTGGTTCACCGATGTCGGTTCGCCCACTAGGCACAGATCAGGCTCGCACGCCTCAGCGCGCATATGGTCGATCAAAGCGCGCGTACCGTGCAGCGCTGGCCCTTCTTCATCGCCTGTGATGATGAAGCTGATGGTGCCCGCCTTTTGCGGAACATCCTTTACAGCAGCGATCATGCAAGCGATCGAACCCTTCATATCAACCGCGCCGCGGCCATAGAGCAGCTCTCCGCGTGCTTCGGGCTGGAACGGCGCGCTTGACCAGCCATCACCGGGCGGCACCACATCAAGGTGCCCTGCAAAGGCAAAGTGCCCGCTGCCTTGCGGCCCTTTGCGGGTGGCGAACAGGTTTTCAACCGGGGCCTCGTCTGACCCTTCGTCCCCATCGCCGCGCTGAAAGCGGTGGACAGCAAAGCCCAGCGGGGCAAGCGCCGCTTCCATTACATCGAACACCTCGCCGGTTGCGGGGGTCACACTGGGCGCAGCCATCAGCGCTTTGGCGTATTCCAGAGCATCACTCATAATGCGAAGGGGTAGCACGCATCAGCGCGGGCGCAAGCGATCAAGTCACCGCCTCATATTGCTCGATCACCCATTGCTCTTCTTCAGACGCGGCGATCCATTCCTGCATCCAGTCATGTTCCCAGATGGCCTGCATATAGCTTTGTGCAAAACCGGGCACGCCAATGCCATAGGTGATGAAACGCGACACAACGGGCGCATAGGCGATGTCAGCCGCGCCAAAAGTGCCAAACAGAAACGGTCCGGCGCTGCCGTGGCGCGCGCGGGCTTCTGCCCATAGGCCCAGAATGCGCACGACATCGGCTTTTGCCTGATCAGAAAGGCTTTCCAGCTGTATCCGGCGGCGCACATTCATTGGCATTTCGGTGCGCAATGCCAGATAGCATGAGTGCATTTCGGCCACCATTGCCCGCGCCATGCCGCGCGGGGCATCGTCCTTGGGCCAGAACCGGTCGCGCCCCACCTTGTCGGCCATGTACTCCATGATCGCGAGGCTATCCCAGATCACATCATCACCATCCCACAGGATGGGCACTTTGCCGCTGGAAGGCTGGAACTGCTCGTTGGTTTTGCGGCTGTTCCACTGCTCCCCGAGCATGGGAACGAGGATCTCTTCAAACGACAATCCCGATTGTTTGACCGCGAGCCAGCCCCGCAGGGACCAGCTTGAGTAGTTCTTGTTACCGATGATCAGCTTCATGCGTTTCCCGCTCCACCTTGCGTTCGAGGATCGCCCTATCCGTTCATCCTTTCGCTGTCGATGCTGAATGGTGGACCGCATGTTACACGGTCCAGAGGATAAATTGTCCATTGCGAGCAGCTCGGCGATGATCGCATCAAGACGAGCCTCAGCAGGCGTCTTTGCGCGCACAGTTTTCGGGCCAATGTTCGGATCAGTGTTCGGGGCGGTTTTGCGGGTGATTTCAGGTTTCTTTTGCATAAGGCTATCGCCATCGCAAATTGCGCGCATGTAGGAAAATGCGCGCAATCATGCAGATGGATCGGCGGATGACGATCTGGCGCTGGGAAGCAAATTGAGGCAGATAGTCCGCTTATGAGCTTGCCCCCTTTTCACCTCGCTTTTCCCGTCCATGATCTGGCCGCCGCGCGCGGCTTTTACGGCGATCTTTTGGGATGCGATGAAGGGCGCAGCTCAGATGAATGGATCGATTTTGATTTTCACGGCCATCAGATTGTCGCGCATCTGGCCGATAATGCGCATGCAAATGCAGACAGCGTGGCGGGGAACAAGGTCGATGGCGATCATGTGCCCGTGCCGCATTTTGGCCTGGTCTTATCAATGAAGGATTGGCGCGCTTTGGCTGACAAAATGCAAGCGGCTGGCACGCAGTTTATCATCGCGCCCAAAGTGCGCTTTGAAGGCAAGCCGGGCGAACAGGCCACGATGTTCCTGCGCGATCCATCCGGCAATGCTTTGGAATTCAAGGCTTTTGCTGACCCTGCCCAATTGTTCGCCACCTAAGCAAACCGCGCCAGGGGCCCTGCTTACTATTTGAGCATCCCATCAATGCTCTGCCGCATCCCCCGCCCCGCGCGGCACCCGGATGGTTTCAACCAATGCGCGAATATGCGCCGGGGTCTTGGCCGTCACGCTTGCCGCGCCGATCGCTGCGGCAAAATTGATCACCATGCCGATCACTCCGATCCCCTCGGGCGAGATACCAAACAGCCAATTGTCCGCGGTGTTCGCCGCCGGGTTCACCAGCTTGAAATAAACGATATAGCCAAAGGTGAAAACAAGCCCCGAAACCATGCCCGCAATCGCGCCTTCGCGGTTCATGCCCTTAAAGAATATGCCCATAAAGATCGCAGGAAACAGGCTGGATGCGGCAAGACCGAATGCAAAGGCGACGACCTGCGCGACCCAGCCGGGCGGATAGATACCCAGATACCCCGCCACCACAATCGCCGCCGTTGCCGCAATACGCGCGGCCAGCAATTCGCCCTTGGCAGAAATTTTGGGGGCAAAGGTGCTTTTGAGCAAATCATGGCTAACCGAACTTGAGATAACCAGCAGCAAACCCGCCGCGGTGGAAAGCGCCGCTGCCAATCCGCCCGCTGCCATCAGCGCGACGACCCAACCGGGCAGACCGGCAATTTCCGGATTGGCGAGCACCAATGTATCGCGATCAACATAGATCTCGTTTTCGCTTTCCCCATTGGGCGCATTGGCCACCAGCCGCTCTCCCGATGGGCCGCGTTTCCCGGTAAAATCAGGCTTGCCTTCAAAGGCTGTGCCGGGGCGATATTGCATAACACCATCGCCGTTCTTGTCCTGCCAGGCGTAAAGGTCTGCATCCTCCCAATTGGTGAAGAACGGCTCGACCTCGCTGTAAGCGACCCCGTCGACTTTGTTGATGAGGTTGTACATGCCGAACGCGCCAATGGCAGGCGCGGTGGTGTATAACAGCGCGATAAAGACCAGCGCCCACCCTGCCGACAGCCTTGCATCGGACGCTTTGGGCACCGTGAAGAACCGCACGATCACATGCGGCAAACCTGCTGTGCCCACCATCAGCGCCATGGTGATGCAGAACACGTCGATCATGGATTTGGACCCGGCGGTGTATTGATTGAAACCCAGATCAACCAGCACATTATCGAGCCTTTCCAGCATATATTGCCCCGACCCATCCTGCACGACTGATCCCAGCCCAATCTGCGGCAAAGGCGTGCCTGTCAGCATAAAGCTGATAAAGAATGCGGGCACCATATAGGCAAAGATCAGCACGCAATATTGCGCGACCTGCGTATAGGTGATCCCCTTCATCCCGCCCAAAACGGCGTAGATAAAGACGATCCCCATGCCGATGATAACGCCCCAGAAAATCGACACATCAAGGAATTGCGAAAACACAATTCCCACCCCGCGCATCTGCCCTGCGATATAGGTAAAGCTGATAAATATCAGGCAGATAACCGCCACCACGCGCGCGGTTTTGGAATAGTACCGTGTGCCGATAAAATCGGGCACTGTGAACTGGCCAAATTTGCGCAAATACGGCGCAAGCAGCAGTGCCAGCATCACATAGCCGCCCGTCCACCCCATCAGATAGACGCTGGCGTCATATCCCATAAACGCAATGAGGCCCGCCATGGATAGGAAGCTCGCAGCGCTCATCCAATCGGCCGCTGTCGCCATGCCATTGACAACCGGATGGACCCCGCCGCCTGCGACGTAGAACTCCTTGGTCGAACCCGCGCGGCTCCAGATGGCGATGCCGATATACAGCGCGAAACTCGCGCCAACGAACAGATAGATAAGAGATTGCGTATCCATTAGGGCGCGCGCCTAATCGTCAAGATCATATTTGCGCTCAATCGCTTTCATCCGGAAAACATAGATGAAAATGAGCGCGATGAAGATGTAGATCGAACCCTGCTGCGCAAACCAGAATCCCAGCGGATACCCGCCAAGGCTGAACTGATCGAGAAAATCGCGAAACAGGATGCCTGCGCCAAAGGAACAGGCAAACCAGATCGTCATCAGCGCGGCAAGCAGGCGAATGTTTTCGCGCCAATACGCGCTTTGCACCGCGCTCTTGGCCTGCGTATCATCTGCGATACCCTCTGCGATATCGTCTGGTTCGCCAGCCATCTGTTCCCCCCTTTAATCATGCGCATCAACCTTGCGCGGGCAAGAGAGCATTTGCAATCTTTGTGGCGCGCGGTGTTCGAAAAGTTCCTTGTGCGGCGCTTTGCCATTTGGCCCTTTGCAGCCCGGTCTGGCCCCGTATAAGCTCACCCTATCTCACTAAACCCAAGAGGAAATCCCTTTGAGATTGATCGCCTTTATCGCCGCTTTCCTGTTCGCCGTCCCCGCTTTTGCGCAAGGTATCCAGCAGACGAAAGGCGATTTCGAAGACAAGTTTCGCCAATTGGATGAAGTGCTGGCCGATCCCAATGTCTACCGCAACGCATCAGGCGCGCCGGGCCACCAATACTGGCAACAAGAAGCCGACTACCGCATCCGCGCCAATCTCGATGAAGACGCGCGCCGGCTGACGGCAAACGCGACGATCACATACAAAAACAACTCGCCCGATACCCTGCCATGGATCTGGATGCAGCTCGATCAGAACATCTTCAAAAAAGATTCCATGGCAGAGCTCACCAACACATTTGGCGGCCCCGGCAGGCGCGGGCCTGCGGTAAGCGCGGGCGGCGGGGGCGAGCCTCCCAAATTGTCGCTTGAAGAATTACGCCGCCAACAGGCCATGGCGGACAAGGCCTATGGCTATGACATAGGCCGGGTGAGCCTGGCTGGCGGGCGCGCGCTCGATCACACCATTGTCGGCACGCTGATGCGGATTGATCTGCCAACGCCCCTGCGCCCGGGTGCCAGCGTTACTTTCAATGTCGATTGGGCGTTCAACATTGTCGAAGAAAACGTGATTTTCGCGCGTTCCGGCTATGAACATTTCCCCGATGATCCGCGCGAAGGGGGCAATGACCTGTTCCTGTTTGCGCAGTGGTTCCCGCGCATGGTCGCCTATTCCGATTATGAAGGCTGGCATAACAAAGAGTTTTTGGGCCGCGGCGAATTTACGCTCGAATTTGGCGATTACGATGTGTCGATGACGGTGCCCAATGATCACATCGTCTCATCCACCGGCGTGCTGGCAAACCCGGCAGCCGTGCTTACGTCGGCGCAGCGTCAACGCTTGGCGCGCGCGCGCAACGCTACCGAACCGATGTTCATCGTGACCCCTGAAGAGGCAGAAGCGAACGAGGCCTCCAATCCCACAGGCAACAAGACATGGCGATTTACCGCGCAGAATGTGCGCGATTTTTCATGGGCGACCAGCCGCAAGTTCATGTGGGATGCGCAGGGACACAAACAGCCCGGCGCTCAGCATTCAACCGTGATGGCGATGTCGTTCTGGCCCAAGGAAGGCGGCGAATTGTGGCGCAAATATTCCACCGCCGCTGTGGTCCACACGATGGAGGTTTATTCCAAATACAGCTTTGATTATCCCTATCCGACCGCGCAATCCGTAAACGGCCCTGTCGGCGGGATGGAATACCCGATGATCACGTTCAATGGCCCGCGCACAACTCTGCAGGACGATGGCACGCGCACCTATTCAGAAAGCGAGAAGATCTTCCTTATTGGCGTGGTGATCCACGAAATTGGCCACATCTATTTTCCCATGGTCGTCAATTCGGATGAGCGCCAATGGACGTGGATGGATGAAGGGATCAATTCCTTCCTCGATAGCGTTGCAGGCTATGAATGGGATCCCGATGTGCAATGGACCCGTTCGCTGCCGCGCGATCTGATCCCCTATATGACATCGCGCAATCAGGTGCCGATCATGACGCAATCAGACAGCATCTTGAACATTGGCCCCAATGCTTACGGCAAGCCATCAGCTGCCTATCATATCCTGCGAGATACGGTGATTGGGCGCGAGCGGTTTGATTTTGCCCTTCGCGAATATGCCCGCCGCTGGAAATTCAAGCGGCCCACGCCCACCGATTTCTTCCGCACCATGGAAGAGGCATCGGGCACCGATCTTGATTGGTTCTGGCGCGGCTGGTTCTACACCACCGATCACGTCGATATCTCACTCGATACCATCCACAAGCTGCGGCTGGATACCAAGAATCCCGATATCGACCTTGCCCGCCGCCGCGATGAATTGGCCGGCGAGCCTGAGAAAGTCGGCGTGCGTCTGAACCGCGAACAGGGTCTGCCGATCTGGGTGCTGGAAAATCCCGGCGTGACCGATTTCTACGACGAAAACGACCGCTTCACCGTCACCCCGCGCGATACGAAAAAGTATGAAAGCTTCCTTGAAGGTTTGGACGATTGGGAGCGCGCAGCCTTTGACCGCGCGGTTGAGGAAGACGCCAATTATTATGTGCTGAGTTTCTCAAACAAAGGCGGGCTGGTGATGCCGATCATTCTTGGCCTGACCTTTGCCGATGGGACCACTGAAAAAATGAACATCCCGGCCGAAATTTGGCGGCGCAATTCGCGCAATGTCTCCAAATTGCTGGTCTATCCCAAAGGCAAGGAACTGGCTGAGGTCGTCGTCGATCCTGATTGGGAAACGGCGGATGCGGATGTGGGCAACAACCATTATCCGCGCAAAATGATCGAGAGCCGGATTGAAGCGTTCAAACGCCCCGATCCCTCTTCGCGCGCAGGCCGCGATCTGATGGCCGAAGTGCTGGTGAAAGACGACGAAAGCGAAACCGAAACCGAAGCCGAGGAAGCCGCAACCGAATGATGCGGCGCGCGCTCGTCTTTTTGATGGCGCTGCTGCTGGCGGTTCCAGCAGCAGCGCACCAGCAGAAAGCGTCGATCTCCGTCATCGCGCACAATCCGCGCACCGACATGATCGAAGTGGTGCACCGGGTGCCGATCCATGATGCCGAACACGCTCTGCGCACCTTTGGCGTCAAAACCCACGATATTCTGGGCGGCATTGAGGCCCGCCGCGCCTTTGCTGCCTATGTCGCGGAGCGATTTGAAGTCGAGCGGGGCAGCGATACCCTGCCCCTCAATCTGCTGGGGACCGAGATTGAAGGGCGCACTTTGCTGATTTATCAGGAAGCCCCCTCCCCGGACCGGGCGCTGAGCTTCGTGTGAACTCGCAAATCCTGACCGATATCTGGGCGCGCCAGGTGAACCGGGTGAATATCGGTGCAGGCACAGACGTGGAAACGCTGGTGTTTCGCGCAGGCGACCGGGCGAAAAGCGCTGCTCTGCCTTAGGCGTCCTGACCCAAGCGCCCATTTCTGAAATGCGCGGCTGGCTCGCCGCTTGAACCGAGCGGCTTAAAAGCTGCTGACAGGGCGGCCAATTGTCACCACTCCATCGCCTGCGCGCACCGGCGGCCCTCTCAGCCCATACAGCGCATAACCATCAATCGGCGCGTATAGCCGCTCAACTTCCTTGCCCGTGTAATCGCGGATCGTGCCGATCAGGTCGTCTTTAAACAGATAACGCCTGTCCGGATCGGCAGGCGTGTAAAGGCCAGAATGCGATGCGGTAACGCCCTTTGTGCTTTCAAACAGGCGAAGCGCGGGCGGCACATTGATGCGCGGCTTTTCCCAAATCCCCAAAATGCCAAGTGCGTTTTTAACCCCTGTGGCAATCGCACGGACATGCGCTTTATCGCGGCTGCCGTTCTGGCCGATCTCCACCAGCACAGTCGGAATGCCCGCTGCCACTCCTTGCCGATTGAGCGAGCGCCTTGTGTCAACCTGCGCCTGCGTGTTCATTTTATAGCGCACGATATTGGGAAACCCGAACCCGCGCGCGACCTCCAAGGCAGTGTCAAAATCGCTCGACAATGGACCGCCATAAACGCCCACAAAAGCTTCGAGAAATTCCGCGCCATCGCCGCTGTGAATGTCCATCAGGAAATCCGCGCGCGCCACCACTTCGCGCGAGAGGACATCGGCAATCCGCTCGGTCAAGGTTCCGGCCGCGCTGCCGGGAAAGCTGCGATTGAGGTTTTTGCGGTCAACCGGGTTCACGTAAGGCGAGCGCGCTTCGAATGCGGGGATATTGGCGACCCGCACAAGGATCACCGTGCCTTTAAGGTCAGCAGGATCAATTGTGTCTGCCAGCGCGTCCGCTGCCAAAATGGACGCAAATTCATAGCCATGCACCCCGGCCACAGCGGCAAGCACTGGTCCTTCCTCATCCCCGTGAAGAACTGTGACAGGGATAAACGTGCCCGGATCATCGCCTATTGCCGGAACGTTCAAGCGGATATCGGCGCGCTTTCCGGGTTCGACCCTATGCTCCCCGATCACGAACCGCTGCGCCGGTTCAGCAGATAGCGCGGGCGCGCAAATAGCCAGCAGCATTGTCAGGCATAGGCGAAGCCAGCGGGTCATGATGAGGCAGCGCCATGTGCCGAAGGCGGCGAAAAGGCGGGCAGATCATCGAGGCGTTTGACGTCATAGGGCTGTTCGGGAAACATCAGCGGATAATAAAATGCGCGCAATTCCCCATGAAAATCGCGCACGGCATTTTCATAGCCGATCATGGATGCCGCATCGGTCCCAGCGAGATGTTCAAACGCGCGTTCAACAAAGGATGTCGGCGAGAGATACGAGAAAAGCTGCGCTTCTTTATCGCGGGCCATTCGCGCATTGCGATACTGCTCAACCAAAGGCGCAACCTTTTGATCGCCCACCTGCTGGAACGCGTAATACCAATTCCACGCCCATGTCCCTTCAATGGTGGCATGATCGGCCAGCTCTGGATGCTCAGCGACGAATGGCTCCATCGTGGCTTCTTTGGGCAAGTCCCAGGCATCATTCACCGCTTCGCGCTGCTGCAGCAATATCTCGCCGCCATCCGGCACCGGATTGCGCGCCTCAATCGCGGCTTTGGATAGTGCAGGGACGACGATTGCCAAGGCCAGCCAGACGCCGATTAGACTTGTAAGCAGCACTGATGGCGAGGCATTGATGCGGCTGATAAGCTCAACAATCAGCCACCATATCGCAAGCGCGCCGATAACAATTGCGCTTCCCTGCATCACCAACGCAATCGGTGCGCCCTCAATCAACGCCGCAGCCCACAGCGGGACAAGCAAAGCCAAAGCCAGCAGGCCCACCCGGACAAGCGCGCGCGCGAACCACAAGGATCCAGATGATCCTGCGGTTGCAACCAGCAGATCGTGCCGGCGCGCCGTGCGTTCAGAAGCGCGCAGATCGTACAATAACAAGATCAGCAAAAGCGGCGTAATCGACGCTGCGAGGAACGCAAAATCAAACCGTCCCACTAGGCCAAAATCAGCGTTGCGAGTGTCCGCTTCGTGAATTTGCCCTTCGAGCGCGAGCATGCGCACCCGGTGTTTCCACGGGCTGGCATCGCGCTGCCCCATGGCTGCAAAGGCGAAATCAGAGGGCGGCGCGTAAGTGAAATGGAATGCGTAATAGGCAGCCGAGCCCCATTCTTCATGCCCTTTCAGAGCGTTTTGGCGGTCGGCAGCATCCTCTTTGATCAAAGTTGCAATAGTGGCGCGCTGTTCGCGCACTTCGGATATGCCAAAACTGACTGCGATCACTGACAATGAAAGCGCAAGCGCCAGCCAGAACACCGCGCCGCGATCACGAATCAGGAACCGCGCTTCACGAATAAGTGCGCGCGCAATCACAGCCTCACCCGCCGCGCAGCAAACCATATGGCAGCCAATGCGCCCGCCAGCCACGCCAGCAGCACGCCAAGCGACAAAGCGGCGCGGCTTACTCGCTCGCCCGCGCTGTCAGGGGCAAAGCGAAACTCATCAAGCACTTGCCACGCCCCTGCATTGATCCGCGCTGCTTTGGATGAAGCGGCATCGGCGTTGCGATTGATATCAGCCGCGTAATCCAGATCATCCGCGTGCGCCTGATTGAGCGCCTGAACAAAGGCAAAGCGCAAGTCTTCTGCCTCGCGCAGGAACCGGTGATGCGTCGCCAGATCGGTGCCCGATAGCGTGCGCGAGGCAGCGCTTATGGCGATTGTAGGCGAAGCAATACCAAACAGATTGAACATTTGCGATTGGCTCGCCTCCTTGCCCATCCGGTCCTCGGCGTATGAATTGAGCAGATCAGTCAATTCCGCCTCGGAATAAGAGGCGACAACGCCGCGCCAGTTGATCGGCAATTCCTCGATTGTCTCGGCATCATATTGTTCCAGCACCTGCGCTTGCAATTGCTGGAAAGCGGGATCGGCAGCATCGTGGCCATCGCCCAGCTTGCGCTGCTCGGCAAGCATCACAAGATCGCTTTCAATTTTGCCTGGCGCATCGATCGCTGCGCTGCTGGCATTGATAGCGAAACGCGGCACAATCAACGCGGCAAACAGCCAGACAAAGATCAACGCGCCCAGCGACACAGCGCGCTGTTTCAGCAAAATCGAAGCGACCAGCACAATCGCGCCCCACACGCAAAGATAGGTAAAATATCCCAGGACCAGCATGACAGCGGCAAGCACGCTCTCGCCCGCGCTGATCGAAAACGCCGCCACACCGGCGAGCGGCAGCATAAACGCCGCAATAACCACCAACAACGCGGCCGCTTTGCCCGCAGCAAGCGACACACCCGACTGCCCCTGCGCCAGCATAACGGCCAAAGTACCGCTTTCCCGCTCGCGCAGGAACATTGCATGGCCAAGCACGATCAGCAAAAGCGGCATCAGCACCTGATACAAGTTGGCCGGGGTCAACGCGCCAAACCCGCCCAAGTCGGCTGCCGCTTTGGTATCGGCGAACATGGCGGTGTTCTGGCGGTGCCCTTCGAGGAAGATCGACTGGCCGGTGACCGCGTCCACTCCGGGTTCAAACATGGCGAGGGGAGGCGGCGGGCGAAACGCGTAATGGCCATAATGGACCATGCGATGCGGGTGCCTGTCAGGCTGAGCAAAGAAAGTTTGTTCGGCTGCCACCTGCTGCTGGTGCCGCTGCGATTGTTCGCTGGTGATCCGCTCAATCGTCAAAAAGCTTGTCGCGGCAAGCAGCACGATCACAATCAGCGATGCAGCAACCACTACTCTTGAACGCAGCCACAACCGCCATTCTTCACGCGCGATCCGGGCGATCATGGCCGCGCCATTTCCCGCTGCGCGAAAGCAGCGTGGACCATTTCTGTGTCGATGCGCTCGCCATTTTCTGCAGCGAAACTGCCCACGAGCTGGCCGCCTCGCAGCAATCCCACCCGGTCCGCGACCTGACACGCGCCGTAAACATCGTGCGTTACCATCAAAATGGTTTGCCCGCCTTTCGCCAAGGTTGTGACAAGATCATGGAATTCATCAATCGCCACCGGATCAAGGCCAGAAGTCGGCTCATCCAAAAGCAGGATCGGCGTCTCGCGCAGCAGCGCCAAGGCAATCGCGGTTTTCTGCCGCATGCCTTTGGAATAGGATTGCAGCCGGCGCGTGCGTGCCTCTGCAGGCAAAGCCACCCGGTCAAGCGCCGCATCCAAATCCCCATCGCTCACCTTTTTTCCGGCAAGATCGAGAAAATAGCTCAGATTTTCATAAGCGGTCATATGCCCGTAAAGCGAAGCAGCCTCAGGCAGATAGGCAATCAGCGAACGCGCTGCTGCAACATCGCTGGCAACCGATTTGCCATCCACCAAAGCTTCACCGCTGGCAGGGTCCAGAAAACCCAGAAACGTGAGCAAAGTGGATGATTTGCCGGCCCCATTGCCGCCCAGCAAGGCAAAGATCTCCCCGCGCGCAACGCTGAAGGATACTCCATCCAGCACAGAGTTTCCTTCGCGCACGAGCGATAACGAACGGGCTTCCAATGGCGATGTCATCTCGCTGATCCTTCCAATTTAGAAACTGAAACGAGCGGTAAAACGCGCAGAGGTCGGCGCGCCCGGTTGCACCCAGACATCGGCGAAGGAATTGGTGTAGAATGTCTCGTTAAAGATGTTGTCGACATCTGCTCTCAGCACAAATCCCTGCGCCACTTCAACCTCGGCGAAAGCGCGCACGGTCGTATATGCAGGCAAGTCAAAATCAACCCCGGCAAATCCATTGCGCGATCCCACATGCAGCACTCCGCCGCCGATTTCAGCAGGAATGTTGGCAATGGCAAATTCCTGGCTCGCCTGAATGCTCAATTGATGTTCGGGCGCGTTGATCAGCGGGTCACCCGCTTCGATTGTCGCGCCAAATCCGCTCTCATCCAGCGTTGTCGTTAAATACTCAGCGTCGGTGTAGGCATAGGAGACGTAAAGGTTGAACCCGGTCTGGAATGCCAGATTGGCATCAAACTCAACTCCCCGGCTGCGCGCCTCGCCTGCGGTGAACAAGAAGAAGCCAGCAGCAACCGCTTCAGGGCGATCATCATTGTTGAGGATATTGCTCTGGTCGACCTGGAAAAATGTCAGCGTGACAAGACCATCAACCTTGTCTGAAATGGTGCCCACATCCAGTTTTCCGCCAAATTCAAAGCTCTCGGTGATATTGGGCGCAAACTGATTGCCTTCAAAATCAGAACCGGTTTGCTGGCGGAACCCCTCGCCGTAAGAGGCATAGAGGCTAAGCCCGTCATTCACCTGATAAACCGCGCCAATCTGCGGCGAGAAGCGATCAGAATTGGACGATGTCGTTGTGGCAGGGATGGCGCGAAGATTGGTCAGGTCTTGCTCAAAATCATCGAACCGTCCGCCGATGCGGATTTGCAGGTTTTCGGTAATTTCAATTTGGTCCTGAATATAAAAACCAAAGCCTTTCAGCACTTCTTCGCGGTCGGTGTTGGGACCGGGCGTCGGGATCGGGAATTGACCATAGACCGGATTGCTGGCGCTTAATGACAGATAAGTCGCCGGATCAAGCAGCGACAGATCTGCATCAGCTGGCACAAAGGGAGGGCGGAAGCGCAAGATAAACAGGCTGTTTTCAAACCGGTCATAATCTGCCCCGAAAATCAGCCGGTGGTTAAGCGACCCCGTTTCAAATTCGCCAGCAAGCTCTGCCCGCGCCACGAAGTAATCGGAATTGAAATCACGGAAACGGAAGAAGCGCGTTATCGTGTCACCATCGCGCAGAAACAGCTGGCGGCTTCCAAAATTGTTTTCCGACGCATTGCCGACAAGCGATGTCTCGCGGTAGCCCACTCCAGCGAGCAGGCTCCAATTGTCCGAATAATCGTGCTGCAATTCAAATTGATGGCCGGTCACTTCGGTTTCAATCGGACCATCGCCCGGCTCACCTGTGAATGTGCGGCGCGGGCTAAAGCCAAATTGTTCAGAGAAAATCACACCGCGATCAAACGGAATATCCTGACTGGTGTATTCAAATTCGTAAGTCGCACGGGTGTCTTCGCCCAGCTTGGCCGTGATAGAGGGGTAAAATCCGAACCGCTCGGTCTCAACCGTTTCGCGGAAGCTTCCGGCATCTTCGTAAAAACCAGCGATACGCACGCCGACATTGTCGCCAAGTGTCGTTTGCAGATCGACATCGCCGCGATAAAAATCGAATGATCCACCTTGAAACTGGACATAGCCCGAAGTTTCAAATTGCGGGCGTTTGGTGACGAGATTGACTGTGCCACCTGGCTCACCCCGTCCGTAAAGGGCAGAGCGCGGGCCTTTGAGTATTTCCACCGCTTCGATGCCTGAAAGATCGCGCGGCCCGCCAAATCCGCGCCCGGCGTTAAACCCATTGACGAGAAAGCCCGATGGCAGGTTGATATCGCCCGAAAAACCTCGCACCGAAAAGGCATTCCACAAACCGCCGAAATTGTTCTGGCGTGCGACCGACGCCGACAAATCGAGAGCTTGGTTAAGATCCAGCGCATTGGCATCGCGCAGCAGGTCTTCGCCCAGGATCTGATCGTTTTGCGGAATCTCCAGCGCATCAAAATCACCGCGATAAGCGCGGCGATCCGTCACGATGATTTCGTTGCCAGCGTCCTCGCCCGCAGCGCCCGTTTCTGATGTCTCGGCAAAAGCAGCGGGCGCAGCGAGCGCAAACAGACCAATGGCAGATGTGGAGGCGATAAGACGAATTTTTAGCATGAATGTGACCCAGTGTTTTGTTGTGTGTTGGATGTGCGCGTTTGCTATTTGTAAAAGTGTGGATTTGGTCGCTTGCTCATGCCGGATCGACCGGATTGAGCACCAGGAGCAACCGGGTCTCTCCCGTCCCCTCAATCGGCGGAGAGCGATGTATGATCGGCGTCTGGGTCGAGAGCCGCCCTTTGAACAGACCCACATGGCCAGCAGGCAATTGGTTGATCTGTGCCGGCTCACCCCCACGCGAAACACGGTCCGCATCGCGAGCATCAAGCCATTGGCTGCCGCTCCCCACATACGTGCTGATAAGACGCGCCGTCACGTAATCGGCATGCCATTTGCGGCATGAATTGCCGGTCACGATCTCAAGCCGAACTTCCAGCGCATCAATATCCAGGATGGCGCAAAAATTGTCGGACAGCGCCGCAATATCAGCAATGAGCGCATCACATGTCTCGCCCGCAGGAAAGCCAGCTTCGGCCAACTGAAACGGAAGCTCCCGGGCCAAATCCGTTTTGCGAGCCGCAAAGCGCACATCGCGCGGCTGATCTCTCAACAGTGCTGCGACACCAGACAAACCTTCAGGCAGTGCATCACGCTGCCAAACGCCAAGCGAACAGGCCCGATCGCGAATGTCGCGCAAATCATCGAGCGATTGCGAGTGGGAAGTGGAATAGAGGGAGAGCGTATTCATAAGAGGGAGGCGCGCAGATTAGATGTTACAACATAACATGTTGACTAACGGATGCATGGTTTTGTGGCAAGCGCGAAGTTGGGGAGGGCGAGAGAAGCCACACGACATAGACGAAGCCGCCGCTCGACCGGTCAAAACCACCAAGTTGCTTCACTTTCAGCAACTTGCAAGGCTGAGCTATCTTGATCCCAAGGTCATCCCATGCATCCTCAAGGGTACACTGGCCGAGAACCTTAAGACCCGTAGCCGTTAGCGGACGGGGAACCTGCCAGTTCGCTTCGCAGATCAGCGCGAGACACTTGGCTTACCCAACTTCAAATCGGCCGCAGGAAACTAAGCGCATTTCGGGAGCGATTAAGGGGGTCAATGCGTCTGCATTGTCGGTAGCAATTTCCCACTGGCGCAAAGACCCGGAATTGCCAGCACTATCTCGGCCTCCTCGGCGGAGACCCCAGAAACCGATGTTCGATAGGAATGAATGGTGAGTCCTGCTGGGTTCGAACCAGCGACCTACTGATTAAAAGTCAGTTGCTCTACCGACTGAGCTAAGGACCCCCAAAAGTGTGTGAGGCACCGTTTGCGGAATCGGAACCGCGCGCGGAAGCGCTCAACTAGGCAGGGCTGCGCCATGGGTCAAGCCAATCAGCGCAATTGTTTGCACGAAAGGCAGATTCTTTCGCCGAATGGCGGCAGAACGGACCCGCAAACTGGCGAGCCGCCCACCAGTACTACTCTGCGTGCGCGATAGCCCAATGTTCGGCAATTTCACGATTGCGCGGTGCCTTGTCGCGCGCTTTGGTAAGGATTGAGCGCGCTTCGGCGACATTGCCTCCCTGTTGCCACAAGGCCCAACCAAGCGTGTCCATAATCTCTGGGCTCGATGGAGCCTGCGCCAAAGCACGCCGCGCCAACGCCACAGCCTCCTCGTGCTTGCCAAGTTTCGACTTCACAGCCGAGGCATTGTTCAAAAGAGCCGGATCATTCTTACCCTTACCTGCCACCAAAGGCGTGTAGATCGCATCGGCCTTTGCCCAATCACCAGCCCGAATGGCTTTACCCGCTTCAACCATTTCGGCGTTGAGCGATGGCGCTGCCTGACGCTCTTTTAAGAGAGCCGTGATCCGGTCAACATTTTGAGGGCTGGCGCGCTCGGCCAGTTGCAACGCCATCACCAGGCCCGCGCCATCCATCTGCGGATGATCAATAATCGGAGCAATCGCTGCCCAAGCTTCGCTGAACTTACCTTCTTCACCCAGACTGCGCGCGAGCAATTGGCGGGTCAGCACATCGCCGCCTGTCTCTTTCACATAATTGCCCAGCGACAAAGCCGCCATCGCATGCTGGTCGCGGCGCGCATCGATAAGGCCGCGCAGGCGCACAAATTCGGGCTCGCTCGCCAGGCTTGCAGGGACTTTTTCGATCATCCCGAAAGCGCGATCCAGATCGTCTGCTTCATATGCCATCTGCGCCTCAAACAAGGCCCAAGCAGGAGAAGGTTCAACGCTTTCACCGATTTTGTTGAGCCAGTTATTGGCCGCCTGTTTATCACCGCGATCATTGGCAATCGCAGCCATGGCCAGCATTGCGGTCTGGTCAACGGGGCGAACAGACAGCACTTTTTTGAAGTGGTTTTCAGACGCGGTCAAGTCACGCGATGCCAGCATCGCTTTGCCCGCAAACAGATGCGCCTCGTAAACAACCGGGGTGACTTTCAATGCGGGCGCCAGCCGCGCCAAAGCGTCATCCACCCGGCCCTGCGCCCAGATCCGGTCTGCATCATAGGTGACAAGCACCGGATCTTCCGGAAATTCAGCCAGCCCTGCATCGAGCGCGTCAAACGCGTCGGAAACCTCGCCTTGCGCCAGGCGGTACATCACCAAAACGCGATGCGCGAGCGGCGTATCAATTTCCAGTGTTTCAATCGTTTGCCCGGCCGCTTGCATGTAACTGCCTTCGATCTGAGCCTGAGCCAGCTTTGTGCGCGCCTTTTTGTATTGGGCCGCATCCGATGGCACCTTTCCCAACTCGGTGATCGCGCGGTCGGGCTGACCAATTGCCAACGCCGCATCAGCGGCGACCATCAGCAAATCGGGATTGCCCGGATCCTGTTCCAGCCCTGCGGTCGCGTAATCAAGCGCGCTGCGCGGCTCTCCATCGGCGATGGCCTGTTGTGCAGCGGCAAGCGGATCGCTTGGCCCGGTGTCACAGGCAGCGGTCAGAGGCGTAAGGGCAAGCGCCAAAAGGGCGCCTGATCGAAGGAAACGGCTGGTTCTGGTCATAGTGATCGCTCTAGCTAAATTTGTTTAACGGCGGGTTGTTCTAAAAATCTGTCGGGCATTTTTACAAACTATCGGATCGCTCATAGTCGTTAACCCCTAAGAATCGCTGAAAACTGGTGTTTTCGAGCTTTTGGCACGCGAGTTGCTTACTCTATCTTTACCAAGTTTGGTTGTTAATTTTTAACCAGACTTTTCGCTGAAACCTTAACAAGGGGGATAACAATGAAAAACATCACCAAAGCAGCCGCACTTGCTGTTGCAACCGGTGGGATGATGGCGGCAGCGCCAGCATCGGCAACCATTTTTGAATACACTTTGAGCGGCGGCGACATCCTGACCATCGACACCGATGCAGGCACCGGCACTTGGAGCGGGTCACGTCTCAACGTGACGTTCGCCAGCCCCGATTTCGCTGATTTCGAAGGCGGCGAACTGCCCAGCCTCTCAGCCACCCTCAGCTCGATCACTGGTACACGCCGCATCAATGGCGTTTATTATGATCCGTCAGTGGACGCCAACCACCCGCCAATGCTGAACACTCGCGGTGAAGGCACCAAGTGGAACCTCTGGGTAAACTGGGGCGATCCGGTTGTTGCCAGCGATTTCCGTCGCACTATCCAGAGCGTTACCGCAACGGAAGTTCCCGCTCCTGGCATGCTCGGCCTGTTCGGTCTCGCACTTGTGGCTCTCGGCCTTGGCCGTCGTCGTCGCAGCAAGCTTGCGGCGGCCTAAACGACCAGCCGGCTGCTTCAAAACAGACAGAAAGGCGCCTCTCTGGGAAACCGGAGGGGCGTTTTTTTGGCTAATCGGCCCGCGATAAACGCAAGTTTGGTTAATCGAATAATCTGTCGAGCTTTTTGACAAACCCGCAAATCGCCAGTTCTGCGTTAACTATCGAATAATGCAGGAACGCTGAGTTCGAGCGATTTTGGCACGCCAGTTGCACCCACTGTGTTCACCACATTGAATTTCTTTTTCGGCGTCATCGCAACAGCGCTTTCGCCAATCACGTATTGAACACCAGACGGGGAATATGATGAAGAACGTTACCAAGACCGCCGCAATCGCGATTGCCGCAACCACCATGGCAGCTGCTTCGCCTGCGTCAGCCACCATTTTTGAATATCGGTTAGGCCATGATGGCGCTCATACGCTGACAATCGACACTGACACCCAAACCGGCTCTGTCACGGGTTCGATCGTCAATGCCAATTTCACCAGCCCTGATTTCGCCAACTTCCAAGGCGGCGAATTTCCGTCCTTGATGGCGACTCTCACTTCCATGACAGGCACTCGCATCGTCAACGGCCATGTCGTTGGCTTGCAAAGCGATCCGCGCCACCCCGAAATGCTGAAAACCAAGCATGATGGGCGCAAATGGAATCTTTGGGCAACCTGGGGCGATCCAGTGGTTGCAGGCGATTTCGTTCGCAAGAACACAGGCTACACCGAAGTTCCCGCACCCGGCATGCTCGGCCTGTTCGGCCTGGCGCTTGTGGCACTCGGCCTTGGCCGTCGTCGCCGCAAGCTGGGCGCTGCCTAAACAAATTCAGGATTGGTCTCCTGCGTGATCGAAGCGCTCTGTCGATATTCCCGGCAGAGCGCTTTTTCGTGTGCCTCCCATTGAGCCCGATCCTATCTCGCTCTGGCTGCAAGATGCGCGATTGTGAGGCCGCTTGTGGGATCGCGCCAGTCTGCTGCAACCATCAAGGCTGGATCGAGCACAAATCGGCGCTTGGCCATTTCGCAGTGCGGTATGGTGAGCGCGCGCGAGGCGAAAACCCCGCCACTCCACAGCACAATATCGAGATCGAGCACTCGGTCGCCCCAAGCCTGTCCGCGCCGGCGGCCAAAAGCGCGCTCCATCCGTTTCAGGCCCGCCAATAAATCTGGCGGTGTAAGCTCGCTCTCTAACACACAGGCAGCGTTCGCAAATTTCCTCTGCGCAGGCCCAATAGGAGCGCTGGTGATGACATCAGAACGCGCTTTAACGGTGCCAAGAACCGCAAGCTCCTCCATCGCCGCATGCACGACGGCGCGCGGCTGGCCATAGCGAAAATGGCGCCGATTGGACCCAAGCGCGATCAGATAAAGACTGCTCAAAATCCAGGCGCCCGGATCAAATATCCTGCGCAATCCGGCCATAAAGATCAGGCCGGCGATCGCGGAAAAAGCCCATGCCGGCCCGGTGTTTTGCCGCGCGCGCCAGATCAAGTGTCGCGAACAAAACGCCAGTGTCTTCTGCGCTGTATTCAGCGACCATATCGCCCCATTCATCGGCAATGAAGGAATGGCCATAAAAGGTCTGCGCGCCATCCTCTGGCCCTTCGCGGCCAATACGATTGGCAGCAATCACTGGCATGCAATTGGACACCGCATGCCCCACCATCGCGCGCCGCCACATCCGGCTGGTATCTAAACTCTCATCATAGGGTTCAGACCCGATGGCGGTGGGATAAAGCAGCACTTCGGCCCCGTTCAATGCCATTACGCGGGCCGCTTCGGGATACCACTGGTCCCAGCAAATCCCGACGCCAACCCGCACCACCGCGCCATCATCGGCGGGCACGTCCCAGGTTTTGAACCCATCATTGCCCGGGCGGAAATAGAATTTCTCCTCATAACCCGGCCCATCGGGAATATGGCTTTTGCGGTAAGTGCCCATGATCTCGCCATCGGGCCCGATCACCGCGAGGCTGTTGTAATAATGGTGGCCGTCACGCTCAAAAAAGCTGGTGGGGATGGTCACGTTCAGCTTCGCCGCCAGTTCCTGCATGGTGGTAATGCTGGGATGCGAGGCTGCGGGGCGGGCGAGCGCGAACAGAGCCTCATCCTCCACCCGGCAGAAATAGGGCGACGAAAACAGTTCAGGCGGCAGGATCAGTTTCGCGCCAGCCGCTGCGGCCTGCTCAACCATGGCTGAAACGGCAGCGATATTCGCCGCTTCATCATCAGAGCCAAGCGCGAGTTGAAGGGCGGCGACAGTGAGTTTACTCATGCGCCGCCCAATAGCTTCATTCGGGTTTTTGAACAGCAGTGTCATCCGGTCGCTTTCACCGATGGCGCTATATTTTGCCATTTCTTCTTCCGACTGGGCACCAAACCCGAATGAAGGCGGCAGGGTCCACACACCGCCTTCATAATTGGCGGTGTCATCGGGATTGGCGTTAATTTCGGACGTGTCCACCAATTCAAAGCCTTTCCCTTCGAAAAAGGCGATAAGCTCATCCTGTTTAAGATAGCCCATATTGCCATCGGCATATTCATCTGGCGCGTCGGCTTTCGCCCGGTGCTGCACCACACCAAGCATCCCGCCGGGCTTAAGTGCAGCAAACCAAGCTTCGGCTTCGCTGTCGGCGATGCCCCAGCGTTTCAGATTGTGCATCATACGGAAAACCAGCACGCGGTCGGCCGTGCCCTTCACATCATCGGGGATGGCATTGGCAAAATAGAATGGCAGTTTTTCAGCGGCGATGCCGGTGCTTTCAGCCTGCCTTGCAGAGAAAGTTTCGCTGCCTTCGCGCACGCGTGCGACAAATTCATCGCCCAGTGATGAACCCGCTTCAGGCTCAAAACCGGAACCGATATATTGACCCTCTTCCGAAACATATGGGGCAAGGATGCGCGTATACCAACCGCCGCCGGGCGCGTATTCGATCACGGTGTGGCTGGGTTCAACCTGAAAGAATGCGAGCGTTTCAGCCGGATTGCGAAACGCATCGCGCGCTGCATCTTCGGCCCGCAGATCAGCGGCAAGAACATCGGAGAGAGCAGAGTTTTCAGCCTCTGTTTGCGTTGCAGGTGCATCACTTTCACCCGCTTCGGGGCTGCAAGCGGCAAGCGCCAGAGCGCTCACAAGCGCCATTACAGAATATCTCATTTTCTCTCTCCCATGTTCATTAGTGCCAGGATCAGGCTCAGTCGGCTTTCTTGAACAGCAATGTCATCCGGTCGCTTTCGCCAATCGCGCGGTGCTTGGCCATTTCCTCTTCGGATTGGCGACCAAACCCAAATGAGGGCGGCAGGGTCCACACGCCGCCTTCGTAATCGGCGGTATCCTTGGGATTGGCATTGATCTCGCTTTCTGCGGCAAGCTCAAATCCGTTTGCTTCGAAAATGGCGATCACATCCTGCTTGCGCATATAACCGCGCTGGCGAGCGCCATAATCGTCATAGCTCGCCCCTTCAGGCGCCCGGTGCTGGACCACGCCGACCATGCCATCATCTTTCAACATCATACGAGCAGCTTTGAGCACATCATCAGCGCTGTTACCGATATTGAGCCCGTGCATTGAACGGAAGATCACCACCCGATCAACTGTCCCGGCTGCCTCTTCGGGCATCTCATCAATTTCAAAAGCAGTGACAGCGTCTGCGTCTACACCCATCATTTCAGCGACGCTCGATTTGAACCGCTCGGTCCAACCCTTGGCGCGGGCCTCCTGCGCGCGGTCACGATAGGTTCGCCCATCGCTATCGCCATTAAATGCGATATATGTGCCAGCGGGCATCATGTAATGCGCAAGCACACGGGTGTACCAACCGCCGCCGGGGCCGTATTCGGCCACTGTCATCGTTGGCTCGACACCGAAAAATTCAAGCGTTTCAGCAGGCCGGCGATACTGATCGCGCGCGCCATCATCACCGCGTTTGTCAGATGCCAGAACCTCCTCAATCGAAGGCGCGCCTTCGCTATGGTCATCCGCCAGTGCGGGAACGGCAAGAGCAATTGCGGCAAGCGGAGCAAGCAGAACAGGTTTCATCGGTGTGGTCCTTCGTGTTCAGGTGGTCATCTTGGGATTGATCTGTTCATGGTCTTACGCCGTGACGCTGCAATGACAAGACCCAAGGCTTTGAGTGGGCCAAGCACTGGCAATCCTTGTCGGCCTTCCTATGTCGTTTGTCGAACAGGAGACAAATACGACATGGAACAAGCGATCATTGCAGGTGGATGCTTTTGGTGCACCGAAGCCGTGTTCCGCGATGTGGTTGGAGTGAGCGAAGTTGAAAGCGGCTATATTGGCGGCGACAACGCAAATCCGACCTACAAGGAAGTGTGCACAGGGCGCACGGGGCATGCAGAAGGCATTCGCGTGACTTTTGACCCCGCGATCACCAGCCTTGCAGAGATTTACGACATGTTCCTTGGCACGCATGACCCCACCCAGCTTAACCGGCAGGGCGGCGATGTCGGCACACAATATCGCAGTGCAATCTTTCCCCTGTCAGACGAGCAGAGCGCAGAAGCGCAGGCCGCGATTGCACGCTGGAATGAAGGCAATGCGGGCACAGCGGTGACGACAATAGAAGGCTTGGAAAATGGCGAGCAAGTCAAGCCGTGGTATCCAGCAGAAGGCTATCATCAGGAATACTGGGAAGGCGAAGGACAGCGCAATCCCTATTGCCTCGCCGTGATCCCGCCCAAACTGATGAAACTGCGAAAGAGCTTTCAAAACAAGGTGAAAGCCTAGGGCGCTTGCCACCTCGCCGCGAAGAAGCCGTCCAGCCCGCCTTGTTCTGGCAGCATGCCGGGATGAGTGCGCAGCCAGCCTTCGGATGTCGGCGCAATGCCTTCTGGCAATTCGTCTGCGGTTATCGGTGCGGGCGTGAGAGCAAGCGTTTCCGCCGCCCACTCCGCCTGCGCCTCTCCCTCTTCGCGTTCGAGAGAGCACACCGCATAGACCAGCGTCCCGCCCGGCTTTAGCCATCCCGCCGAGCGGTCGATCAGAGCGCGCTGCAATTGTCCCATCTCGCCAATGTGCCGCTCTCCGATGCGGTGGAGCACGTCGGGATGGCGGCGGCAGGTGCCAGTTGCGGTGCACGGCGCATCAAGCAGGATCGCATCATAGCGATGCTTGGGCTCCCAATTGAGAGCATCTGCGCGCACTGTTGATGCCTTCAGACCTGTGCGTTTGAGGTTGCTTTTGAGCACATCCAGCCGCCGCTTTGACAGATCGAGCGCGGTCACGTTCCACCCATTTGCGGCCAGCGCCATCGTCTTGCCGCCGGGTGCGGCGCACAGGTCGAGCGCATGGCGGCCCTCACCTGTTCCCAGAAGCGATGGCGGTATCTGCGCTGCCAGATCCTGCACCCACCACGCGCCGTCCGCATAGCCGGGCAGCGCCTCAACCGCGGTGCCGCGCGGCACTCTGATATGACCGGGGGCAAGTGAGACACCGCCCAGCTGCGCTTGCCATTCGCCTGTCTTGGCAAGCTCCTTAACCGCGAGATCGAGCTCGGGCGGGTGGATCAGCCCTGCTGCGATCACCGCGGACCGGCCGTCCCAGCGCGCTTGCACACTCGCAGGCAGAGTGGGCGTATCGGGCAGGCTTGCCCCGCTCTTCATCAACGCGCCGAACACCCCGTGCGCCAATCGGCGCGGCCCGCCAGACAGCAGTGGCAGGCCGGTCGCGATCACCGCATGCGGGGGTGTCTCCAGCCGCAACGCTTGGGCCAGCATCAGGCGCAGGACCGCGCGCGGTTTTGCATCATGCGGCAAAACCTGACGGGTCGCGCCATCGATCAGCGCATCGAGATCGGTCAGCCACCGCATCGCTTCGCCTGCAATCGCGCGCGCCAGCGCCTGATCGGCAGCGCCGCGCACATCGCGAAGGGCGGCGGGCGCGGCCTGTTCGAGCGTTTCCCCCCGGCGCAAAACTGCATCACACATCTTCAATGCAGCGCGGCGCGCGTATATCCCTGTCGGTTGAGCCATCACCCGCCCCTAGCCGCATGTGAAACCAAGCGCCAGCATGCGCGTTGCCTCTCATATGACCAAACGCAAATCCGCCGCTGCCAAGGCTTTCACCAAACCGGCCCACTGGACCAACGATCCGCCGCCCAAGCCCAAAGCGGTCGATCCGCTCAAGGATGAGCCGCGCGACATCTCTCCCACGCGTTATGGCGACTGGGAGAAGGACGGGATCGCCTGGGACTTCTGACGCCCCAACGCCGCCCCAACACCGGGGTAACTCACAGCCAACCTTCCAATCCGTCCAAACGCCCAATCCGTTCAGTTTCACGGGCCAAAGCCTGAAGCATGGACCGCATGTTACACGGTCCTGGGACAAAAAACCCTTGCCCGCGCCAACAGGCTGATACCGATATGCCTCGCACACTTTTTCCGGGGCACGTGGGGCGAATTTTACCCCGCAGGCACGGTGTAGGAAAGCTTCAAAGAGGTTTGAAGGTCACTTTCAGCCCGTCTTTGGGCTGCGGGATGGGCCATGGCTGCCAATCAGGAGCATAGCCTGCGCCCTCGGTCGGTTCGATCCGGTAACGTTGCAAGAGCTGCGCCAGCAGAACCTTTATCTGCATGTAAGCAAAATGCAGTCCCAGGCACATATGCGCGCCCCCGCCAAACGGCACCCAGGCATATTTGTGCCGCGCTTTCACCTTGTCAGGCGTAAAGCGCATGGGATCAAACATGCGCGGATCATCCCAATATTCATCCGAATAATGGGTCCATTGAATGTTGATCCCGCACAGTTGACCCGCCGGAACCCGGTATCCTTCAAATTCAAATGTCTTAAGCGCGCGGCGCGGCATTGACGGGACAGGCGCCATCATCCGCAACGCTTCCTTGAATGCCATCTCCAGCATTTCAAGCTTGCCCATATCGTCATATTCGAGCGGGCGCGCCGCGCCTGATCCATCCGGACCTCCTGTGACCGCGATCACTTCTTCGCGCAGGGTTTCCTGCCATTTGGGATTTGTAGCAAGATAATAGAGGAACGATGTCGCAGAACTCGTAATGGTGTCATGTGCGGCCATCATCAAAAAGCTCATGTGGTCCGCCACCTGATCGACCGGCAGTAGCGAACCGTCTTCGCGCGTTGCGGTCGCAAACTGGCTGAACATATCTTGCCCGCCGCCTTCTGCGCGCCTGCGATTGGTTTCGCGGGTTAGAAAATCGACCATAAAAGCGCGGCCATCGACGCCCTTTTTCATTTTTGTAAACGGCAATGGCTTGCGCACAGGCGCGACCGAGGCTTGCACCATATCAACGAAGGCCGTGTTGATCTTGTCCGCTTCTGGCCCCCATGGAATACCAAGAAAACTGTCGGCAGCCAGATCCAGCGTCAATTGCTTGATAGCAGGCTGGAATTGCATCGACCCCGCCCATTTTGACACTTCACGCGCAATTCCAGCATTCAGCGCACCCGAATAATGCCGCATCGGGCCAGGTTTAAATGCGATTGATAAAGCGCGTCTGTCCATCCGGTGGTGGTCAAAATCGAGCAACATAAGACCGCGCGGAAACAATTGATCGAGCACTGGGCCCCAGCCTTGTTCGCTGGAGAAAATTTTGTCCTTATTGAACAAGACCAATTCATTGGCATCCGCGCCGATCAGCGAAACATTCCACCCGCCAAAGGCGTGCGTTTTGTAAACCTTGCCGTAAGTTTGGACCATGCGAGCGGTGTAAGCATGCGGATCGGCGAGCTGTTTGAATGTGTTGCCAACCAAGGGCAGTCCGCGTTCGCCGGGAATATGCGCCAGATCATCATCAGACGGCAGCCCCTCGCTCCAATGGGCGAAAACCGGTTCCTGCGTTTGTGCCTCAGCCGCGCTGGCCATGTCCTGCATCCCTATCTGGTTCGCTTTTGCAACTGATAGGTGGTCTACCAGAACGAAAGGTTAAATCCAGCCGGAAAGCTCGCGCCGGATAAGCGCCTCAAGCATGGCAATGCCGCTGGAAGAAACATTGAGGCAATCAAGCACGGCGTATTCCTCGCCGCCCGCTTCCACAAATTCATCGCGCCCTTCCAGTGCCAATTCCTCAAGCGTTTCCACACAGTCTGCGGCAAATCCGGGCGCGGCAACCACCAGTTTTTTGGTCCCTTTTTCGCCTTCGGCAATCAGTGTCGCATCAGTGGCCGGTTCCAGCCATGCCGCAGGGCCAAAACGCGACTGAAACGTCGTTTCAAACCGCACCCCGTCAAATTGCGGGACGGCGGAAAGCCTCTCACGCAGCAGGCGAGCGGTTTTGTGGCAATGGCAGTGATAGGGATCGCCGCGTTCAAGCGTGCGCTGCGGCATGCCGTGAAAGCTCATCAAGAACACTTCGGGTTTGAACGGCAATCCATCCATCTGCCGGGTCAGGTCTTTTGCGAGCGCATCAAGATAAACCGCATCATCATGATATGGCGGCAAAAACCGCAAGGCTGGCTGCCAGCGCATTTCTTTAAGAACGCGGGCGACCTCATCAAACACGGTTGCGGTCGTGGCGGCGCAATATTGCGGATACATGGGCGCCACCAATATCCGGTCGCAACCTTTGGCCATCAGCTGCGTCAGCCTTTGCTCGATGGAAGGCGAGCCATAGCGCATCGCATAATCGACAATCGCATGTTCACCCAGATCGTGCGCGACCGCTTCGGCCTGGCTGGCAGTGATATCAGCCAGCGGAGAGCCTCTGTCGGTCCAGACTTTGGCATAGGCTTCTGCGCTTTTGCGCGGGCGAGTGTTGAGGATGATGCCGCGCAAGATCGGCTGCCAGGCAATCGGCGGGATTTCGATCACGCGCGGATCGGACAGAAACTGTTTCAGATACCGCTTAACCGCGCCCGGCTCCGGCGCATCGGGCGTGCCCAGATTGATGACAAGCACGCCAACGCTGCCGCTTTTTACCGGCGGATGATCGTTTGGCAGCAGCTGCTTTTCCCAGGTCATAGCGCCACCAACGCACCGCAGCGCCAGAATATCCTAGGCTTTGGCTGCGAAAGCGGGTTGAGAGGAAGCGTGCGGCGCATCATAACCCGCTGGAAAGTAGGGGCAGACGGCGCAGGCGCAAGCCCGTGGCTGAAAACAGCGCATTGGCAATAGCAGGCGGCGCGATGACTGTGCCCAATTCGCCCGGATCAGCGGGGGCCGCTTCGCTCGGCAGGAAATCCACATCAATCCGGGGGCAATCGGCCAATTGCGGCAGCGCCAGATCATCATAGTCAAAGCTTGCCGGTAGCCCGCCGCGATACTGCACGGCGCGGCCCAATGCGATGCCGATACCGAATATCAGGCCGCCCTCGATTTGCTGGCGGGCGATATCGAGGTTGATGATCCGGCCAATATCAACCGCAGCTGATAACCGGGTCACGCGCACGCCGCCTTCGCTGCGCCGGGCGGTCGCAACGCACGCAATGCGCGCGCCGCTGATGGGATCGCCGATGCGGTGGCAGGCAATGCCCTGCCCGCTCTGGTCGATCCCGCCATCCCATTCAGCCATTTGCGCCGCGCGCTGAAGACAAGCAGCCAGCCGGATATCATCGCCCAGCATGCCGATGCGAAATGTCAGCGGTTCGCGGCCGGCGGAATGGGCGATTTCATCGATAAAGCTTTCAATCGCAAAAGCCGTGTAGCTGTGCGCATTGCCGCGCACCCGGCCCACGGGCAGGCCGATTTCGGTGGGGATATGCTCCACCACCATGCTGGGCATGGTGTAGGCCGGCACTGCGCCTTCGCACGTCAAGGGATCGCGCGCGCCTTCGGTTGATGCGATCGCGGCCCATGGGGTGAGATTTTCGAACAAACGCTTGCCAAATTCGGCGGCGGCGGGCGGGGAAGCAATCCGCATCCGCATCGCATCAATTGCGCCGCTGCCCGCAGTTGAGGTTTGCGCGCCCATCAACACACAGGCAGGCGTGCGCGGGCGCGAGCGGATCATCTCATCGCGCCGCGACCAGGTCAGCTGCACGGGGACAGGCCCGTCTTTGGCAAGCTCACGCGCGATCACAGCGATTTCGATGGCGTGATCATGCTCCAGACGGCAATCGAAACTGCCGCCTGCCGGCATGGGGTAAAGCGCGACGTCCTCTGTGCGGATCCCGATGGCTCTGGCTGCAGCTGCCCGCGCGCTTTCGGGTGCCTGGGCCGCGATCCACAGGTCAAGCCGCCCGTCGATAAACCGCGCCGCAGCGCTGGCAGTTTCCAGCGGGGCAGCGTGGGCTGCCTCCACCTCATACCGCCGGGCAATATCGACGCGCGACAATGCCTCTTTGCCAAATCCCGTTTCCGCCATTGTAAAGGACGCGCCGCCATCCACCTGTGTATCAAGCCGCGCGGCGATGTCATCGCTGTTGACCGGATACTCGGCCGTGAATTGCGGGTCCATCGCGTCGATCGCTTTGCTCGCGCTCCACCAATTGTCTGCCACCGCCGCCAGCCATCTTTTGCCTTTGATTGTGGCGATATGGCCTTTGACCGATGCGGCTTTGTCAGCGTCAAATTCGCCCAGCTCCGCCCCATTATTGGGGCCATGGCGGATCGCCGCATAGACCATGCCGGGCAAGCGGATATCGCTGGCAAACTGATGCGATCCATCCACTTTTGATGGCAGGTCAAGCCGGGGAAAGGCCATCTCGCTGATCGGCTGGCCCGGTATCATCGGCTCGCTATAAGGTTCAGGGTTAAGCGGCGCGGTGCCGGGGGCTGATCGCTGCGCCGCGGCCTTCGCCAACTGGCCAAAGGTAAAGCTTTCCTCGCCATAAGAGACAACGCCTTCGGCAACCGTGCAGCCCTGCGGATCAACGCCCCACCTGGCGGCGGCTTCCTCTACTAGAACGGCGCGCGCAGCAGCGCCCGCTTCGCGGCAGGGCAATTCATAGGCGGCCACCGACGTGCCATCGGCAGTCGCGCTGAAACGGGAACGCTCAGCAAAGTTCTTAGCGAGATAGGCATCGCTTGCATCAGACAATCCGCCTGCCACCGGATCCCACAAAGCCATCCATTTGGTCGCAAGCGGCACATTGGGATACGCGCCCGATATGCCTGCTGGCTCCACAGCGATCTGCCGCCAGTCCGCGCCCATTTCCTGCGCAATGATCTGAGGCAGCAATGTCGTCACGCCCTGACCCATTTCGGTCTGCGGCACCGCGATTGTCACCACGCCATCTTCTGCGATTTTCAGCCAGGCATCAAAGACATGTTCCCCATCAGCGGCCATCAGCGGATTGGGATAGCGGCGCGGCACCAGCCACCACGCGACCAGCAAACCGCCGCCCACAGCAGCGCCTGTGACAAGGCCTCGGCGCGATACCTGCATCCTTTACGCTGCCTCCTTGGCAAGCCAATCGGACAGCCTGCCAGCGATGGCATGAAAAGCGGCAGCTTCCTCGCCATCGCCTGCTGCTGGCGGAGTGCCTGCATCGCCGCTGATCCGCACCGCCATAGCCAGCGGAATGCGGCCCCAGAACGGTATCTCCAGGGCTTTTGCAAATGTCTCCACCCCGCCCTGACCAAACGGATCGCTCACTTCGCCGCAATGCGGGCAGGCGTAACCCGCCATATTTTCAACCAGGCCGATGATCGCCACATTGCCTTGTTCAAACAATTGCCCGGCCCGCGCTGCATCAATCAAAGCGAGATCTTGCGGCGTAGACACCAGCAGCGCCCCATCGGGTTTGTTGTCCGCCATCATCGACAATTGTACATCGCCTGTACCCGGCGGCAGGTCGATCAACAACAGATCGGTTTCCCCCCATTCCGCATCGACAAGCTGGCCCAGCGCTTTTCCCGCCATCGGTCCGCGCCATGCGAGCGCTTTACCCGGCGCGACCAAATGCCCCATCGATAATACTTTGACCCCATGCGGGCTTTCCAGCGGGATCAGTTTCTTGCTGTCTTCATCGGCGGCCGGTTTGCGATTTTCAGTGGCAAGCAATTTGGGCTGCGAGGGGCCATAGATATCGCCATCAATCACCCCGACATTGTGGCCCATTTTGGCCAGCGCGACGGCCAGATTGGCGGTTAAGGTCGATTTGCCCACTCCGCCTTTGCCCGATCCAATCGCGATCACTCGGCGGCGGCGGCGATCAGCGGTCAGCGCGATGTGCACATCTGTGATCTGAGGATTGATATCGGGCACCGATTTCAACGCATCAGCAATCGCACCTTCCAATGCGTCACGCTGCGCGCCGTTCAAATCGCCAGCATCCGCCACAACGATGGCGCGCGCGCCAGTCGCTTTTACAGACTGCACCCGCGATGAAATATCCGCTGGCAATGCAGCCAATAATGCGCTTTCCTGAGCTGTCAGTTCAGTCTTTTGGGTCATTCGCGCCCGCCCTTAACACCAAAATCATCCTTGGCCTGTCCTAATTTCAGGCGCCACCCCTGTTTTTTGCAGATTTGCATACCTATAAGAGTTTCATGCAGTTTTTTGACGGTTTGAAAGAGCGCCTTGGCTTGGCTGGAAAAGGTCTTGCCATGGCTGGGAAAAAGAACCCCTGGGGCGGCGGCGGTGATGAACCGTCCGGCGACAATTCGGGCGGCGATGGTTCTGGTGATGATGGCGAGAAAAAGGGCGGCAATGGCCCTCGCAATCCGTGGCTGCCTGGCGGCGGCGGTGAACCGCGCCGCTCTGCCAGCATCGAAGATATCTTCAAAAACAGAGGCCCCGAAGGTCCGCGGCGCGGCGGCCCCGGCGGCCCCAATTTTCGCATGCCGCAACTGCCCGGTGGGCGCAGCTGGGCTCCGCTGATTATAGTTGGCGCATTGGCCGTGTGGATTTTGGGCACAGGCCTGCATCAGGTCGAGGCGAAAGAAAAAGCCGTTGTCAAAACACTGGGCGCTTATTCCAGCACTTTGGATGCGGGCCTGCATTTAACCGCACCTTTCCCCATTCAAACGGTCGATATCGAAGATGTGCAAACCGTGCGCCCGCTGGTCATCCCCGGCACAGGTGAAAGCGCGAAATTGATCCTGACAGGCGATCAGAACCTCGTTGATTTGAGCTATATCGTGCGCTGGAACATCAAGGATTTGCGCGATTTCAATTTCGAACTGGTCGATCCGGTGGAAACTGTGAACGAAGTGGCCGAAGCCGCCATGCGCGCATCGGTCGCCGAAAAAACCCTCAACGAAACATTCACCGGTGAAGGGCGTTCGGAAATCCAGATCAAAGTGCGCGAACGCATGCAAGCGGTGCTTGATGAATACAAAGCGGGCATCAATATTCTGGGTGTCGAAGTGAACAAAGCTGACCCGCCCAGCGAAGTGGTCGATGCGTTCCGCGATGTTTCTGTGGCCGAACAAAACGCCGATGCCGAACGCAACCAGGCGCAAGGTTACGCGCAGCAAACGCTCGCCCGCGCCGAAGGTGAGGCGGAGGCCTTTGACAAAGTGTACGAACAATACCGGCTTGCGCCCGATGTTACTCGCCAGCGTCTGTATTATGAGACCATGGAAAAAGTGCTGGCCGTGACAGACAAAACCATTGTCGAAGCAGAAGGCGTAACGCCCTATCTGCCGCTGCCTGAAATTCGCAAACGGGCCGCAGCTGCGCCGCCCGCGCCAGAGCCAGCGCCAGCGCCCGCCGCGCAATCCCAACAAGGAGGACAGTGATCATGGACAGTTTCTGGACCACATTTCGCGTTCCCCTCGTCATCATCGCGCTGATTGTCGTCGCGCTTTCGATGAGCCTGTTTGTCGTCAATGAAGAAGAACAGGTCGTCATCATTCAGACAGGCCGGCCGGTTGGCACGATCAACATGGCAGGCGATGGCACTGGACCGGGCATCAAAATCCGTGTCCCGATCATCCAGTCGGTGCGCCGGATTGAAAAACGTGTGCTTGATCTGGAAATGACCGATGAAGAAGTGCTGTCAAACGATCAGCAGCGTCTGCTTGTCAATGCCTATGCCCGCTACCGGATCGTCGATCCCATTCGCATGGTCGAACGCGCTGGCACGACCGAAGGCGTCACGACCGCTTTGGAGCCAATCTTGAACTCAGCCGTGCGTCAGGAACTGGGCCGCCGCACTTTTGCGGCCATGCTGACCGCAGAACGCGGCAATGCTCTGGCCAATGTGCGCGCCAATCTTGATCGTGAGGCGCGGCAATACGGCGCAGAAGTGATCGATGTGCAGATCAAACGGACCGATCTTCCCACCGGACGCCCGCTGGAATCGGCGTTTCAACGGATGGAATCGGACCGGGAACGCGAAGCGCGCACCATTCGCGCAGCCGGATCCCGGGATGCCCGCGTGATCCGCGCTGAGGCGGACGCCGAGGCCGCTCGCATCTATGCCGAAAGCTTTGGTCAGGACGGGAATTTCTACGATTTTTACCGCGCCATGCAAAGCTACGAACAAAGCTTTGCCAAAGGCGAAGGCCGGGGCGAAAGCTCGATCATACTGTCGCCTGAAAATGAATATCTGCGCCAGTTTCGCGGTCGCCGCTGACTGGGCAGGCGCATTTGGCGGATAGCCCCGACCAAGCGTTGACGGGCTCCTGCCAACGCCATGCGCTTGGTGAGCGTGTTCAAACGCTGTTCAGCGCAAGGTGGGTCATTATGCGAGGGCAAATGACAGATTAAGCGAGGCGGTTCTAATCGGAGCTGGCTCATAACTTGAGGAATTGAAGGACGTGAAAAACGTGCGGTATGTATACGGTCTCACCAGCGCCCTTTTGGTAGGCGGCGCTGCGGTTTCACTCATGGCAGGTCACCCGGCAGGCGCACAGGTCGCGCAAAACGATGCAGGCGTGATGAACGAAATGGTGCCGCGCGCCGGTGCCCCGTCCAGCTTTGCCGACTTGACCGAACAATTGCAGCCTGCGGTGGTGAATATCGCAACGCGCCAGCGGGTCGAAGTGCAGCGCAACCCATTTGCGGGCACGCCCTTTGCCGAAATGTTCAACCGCCGCCGCGGCGGACAAAATCAGGAACCGCAAACGCGCGAGGCGCAGTCGCTGGGTTCCGGCTTTATCATTTCGGCCGATGGCTTTGTGGTGACCAACAATCACGTTGTCACTCCCAACAACCGCGCGACTTTGGAAGAGATCACGGTGACCATGCCCGATGGCACCGAATACGAGGCTGAATTGGTGGGCGCAGATGCTGCCTCCGATCTCGCAGTCCTTAAGATCAAATCCGAACGGACATTCCCGTTCGTTCGATTTGGCGATTCGGCGCAGACTCGTGTCGGCGAATGGGTGGTTGCCATCGGCAATCCCTTTGGCCTTGGCGGCACTGTCACCAGCGGCATCGTCTCCGCCGTCTATCGTAACACCGGTCAAGGCGGTCCCTATGACCGCTTCATCCAAACAGATGCCAGCATCAATCGCGGCAATTCGGGCGGGCCGTTGTTCGACATGCAGGGCAATGTGATCGGCATCAACAATGCGATTTTCTCCCCATCGGGAGGCAGCGTCGGCATTGGCTTTGCGATCCCAGCTGAGATTGCTGCGCCGATTGTTGACCAATTGAAAGAAGGCCTCGAGATTGAGCGCGGGTTCCTGGGTGTCAGCCTTGAACCGATGAGCGATGATATGGCCGATTCCCTCGGGCTCGCGCGCAATCGCGGCGAATTGGTGCAATCGGTGCAAGGTGACAGCGCCGCCGAGAAAGCCGGGCTGTCTGCAGGCGATATCGTCACCAAAGTGAACGGCAAGACCGTCACCTCGGAACAGACCGTATCCTTCCTCGTCGCCAATCTTGCGCCTGGCACCAGCGTGCCGATCGAAGTGCTGCGCGATGGGCGCACAGTTGCTCTCACTGCGGTTCTGGGCAAGCGTCCTTCGGAAGCTGAGCTGCGCGCACAGGCGCAAACATTCGATCCCGATTCCGATGAGCCGATGAGCCCGGAGGAATCCGATGGCACCATTGAGGAAAAGCTGGGCCTGCAAGTGCTCACGCTCACTCCGCAAATCCGTAATTCGCTGGGTCTTGATGACGATGTAACAGGGCTGGTGATTGGCGCGGTTGACCCCAATTCGGATGCAGGCCGCAAAGGTCTGCGCCGGGGCGATGTGATCCTTTCTGCCAACTATGAAACGGTTGGCTCCGTCGAAGCGCTCAATGCACAAATCGCAGCGGCTGAAAGCGACAATCGCGATGCCGTGCTGCTGCGGGTGCAGCGCCGCGGCCAGCCGCCGCGTTTTGTGCCTGTGCGTTTGCGCTAGGCTTCCATCACACTCTGAGTAATACTCAGCCTAAAACCCCGCTGGCATCGCCGCTCGCTATTGTTGCAGCGGCGGTGCTTGCGGGGTTTGTTGTGCCGGTCTTTGCTGAGATTGCCGCTGCTGTGCGGGCGGCGGCCTTGGAGGCGCAGGAGGCGGGCTGCCTTCTGCCGGCAATGCGCCGCCGGTCGCTTGCTCCAGAAAATCCTCGCTAACGGCTGGCGGCGGCTCGCTGGTGTTGCCGGTGCCGCCATCGCCATCCGGGCCAATCAGCCCTTCGTCGGGGTTGCGCCGCCCGGGCTCGATCAGATTGCCCTGTTCATCGATGAAGTAATACTCATCGGGATCGTCATACAGATATTCCTCATCCGGCTCCAACTGCCATGCAGGCCGATCCAGTTCGGTGTCGAATTTCTCAATCGCGCGGTCTTTCACGGCATAGCGCATATAGGCGGCAAAGGCCGATGCCGGGGCGCGCCCGCCTTGCAGCCCGCGAACCGTTTTCGCATCATCGCGGCCCATCCAGACCCCTGTTGTAATGCCGGAGGAAAACCCGACAAACCAGCCATCCTTGTTGGACGATGTCGTCCCGGTTTTGCCTGCCACAGGGCGCCCGATCTGCGCCGCTTTCCCAGTTCCCGTCGCCACCGCTGTTTGCAACAGGTCGGTCATCCCGGCAGCGACATAGCTTGGCACCAATTGCGACTGGCGCGGTTTTTCGCGCTCATACAAAGTTTCACCGCTCGCGGTTACAACCTTCGTGATGCCGTAAGGTTCAACCCCCATCCCCTTGGCAGAAACCGAGGCAAAGGCGCGGGTCATTTCCAGCAAGCGTACTTCGGATGATCCCAGCACCATGGATGGGAAAGTGGATACTTTGCTGGTGATCCCAAACCTGCGCGCCATGGATGCAACCGTGCCAAAGCCCACTTCGTTGCCCAATTGCGCGGCCACAGTGTTGATCGAGAACGCGAAGGATGTGCGCAAAGTCGTCTCACCAATATTGCGCCCGTTGGCATTGCGCGGGCTCCACCCATCAATGGTGACAGGCACATCTTTCACCGTATCGCCGGGCGTGTAACCCGCTTCCAATGCGGCGAGATAGACGAACAATTTCCACGATGATCCCGGCTGGCGCATCGCATCTGTGGCCCGGTTGAAATTGGTTTCGACATAATCGCGCCCGCCCACCAGCGCGAGGATAGCGCCATCGCGGTCCAGACTGACGAGCGCGCCCTGCGCCCCGTCGGGTGTGTTTGCATCAATCGATGCTGTGGCCGCGCGCTGCATGCCCACATCAATCGTGGTCCACACCTCCAGCGGCTCGTTGGTTTCAGGCAGCAGGATATCAAGCTGCGGCAAAGCCCAATCGGTGAAATAACGCACCGAATTTTGCCCCGCCTGCTGTTTCAGCTGCACCGCATCCACATCAACGCTGGCCTGATCGGCAGTGATATATCCCTGTTCGCGCATCAGGCGCAAAACAACCGCCGCCCGGTCCACCGCTTTTTGCACATCGGCAGTGGGCGAATATTTGCTCGGCGCTTTCACCAGCCCTGCAATGATGGATGCCTCGCCAATGGAAAGCTCATTGGCCGGGTGGCTGAAAAATTTCCGGCTGGCGCTGTCGATCCCGTATGCACCGCCGCCAAAATACACTTTATTGAGATAGAGTTCGAGGATCTGTTCTTTTGAGAATTTCCATTCCAGCGCCATCGCCAGAACCGCCTCGCGCGCTTTACGATCAAAGGTGCGATTGGAATTGAGGAACAGATTGCGCGCCAATTGCTGGGTGATGGTGGATGTGCCGCCAACCCTTGATCGCTCGCCGGTAAAACCTTCGATCACAGCGCCTGTGGTACGCACCGGATCGACGCCGTAATGATCGAAATAGCGTTTGTCCTCCACCGCGATCATGGCGTTTTTCATATTGGCCGGGATGGTGTCGTAATCGAGCCATTCGCCAAAGCTTGGGCCAAGCTCCACAATCTCGCTGCCATCGCGCGCGCGCACCAGAATGGTCTGGGCATTGGTTGTGGTCTTCAGCTGATAGAAACTGGGAATTTCGCGCGCGGCAAATCCCACTGCGCAGGCCAGAAAGATGACGGCCAAAATGGCAAGCCCAAGACCCCATACCGTTAGCCGCTTGGTCCAACGCCACAAGGCAGACGGCTGCGCTGCTATCGCGCCGCCATTTGCGCCGCCTTTCCTATTGCCCGATGCAGGGCGTTTGCTGCGGCTATTCTTGGATGCAGATGCCCGCTCGGACGCGGCCCGGCGAGAACCGCGCTTGCCCTTGTTTTGCAGACGATCACCGCGTTTTGACATTGTGTGCCTCTACCCCACGCCAATTACCAAGGCATCCACCAAGGCCATTTAACAATGCCTAGCCAAGTTGTAACAGGGCGTGAATATGGCAAAAGAGTGGCAAAGGCCAAACCAGCGCTTAATCATCCCCATCTGCAACAAATTCGAGCGATGCTGAATTGATGCAATAGCGCAGTCCGCCTTCGTCTGGCGGCCCATCGGGAAAGACATGGCCAAGATGACCGCCGCATTTGCCGCAGGTCACTTCGGTGCGGATCATCCCAAAGCTAACATCGCGGTGTTCATCAATCGTGTCTTCATCAGCGGGCTTGGTAAAGGCGGGCCAGCCGCAACCACTGTTATATTTGGCCGCGCTGATAAACAGCCGCGTCCCGCAGCCCGCGCAGACATATTCGCCTTCTTCATAGAACTTGTCGTATTTGCCCGTGAACGCGCGTTCTGTGCCCGCTTCGCGCAGGACGTGGAACTGCTCAGCCGACAGGCGCGCGCGCCATTCTTCTTCGCTGATTGCTTTGGGATCGGGATTTGTCATGATGCGTGCCTTTTTTACGCACCTGATATCGGATGGGAAAAGGCAATGCGCAAGGCGGAGTTTTTGTAAGGCGTGCGGCTTTTTGGCGGGTGCGGATAGCATTTCCGCGTGATCCTTGGCGGGGGTGGCCACCCCGAGTTTTATCTTGTGTTCGCTTCGCTCACGCCGGACCGCCCCGCCTCCCCGCCCGTCCACCATATCCTTATGGAACCCTTGGTGGACGGGCGGGGAGGCGGGGCGGTCCGGCGTGAGCGAGAAAACAAAAAACCCGCGCCAGCGAACCCGGCAAGCATTTCGCTATCCATCAACCTCAGCGTAATGCGCGGGCGGTTTGATGACATCCATTCGTTCGGTCAACAGCGGGCGAAAGCTGGGGCGGCTTTTGAAAACCGAATACCAGCCGCGCGCGCTGTCGTGGCCTGCCCAATCGATCCCGCCCAGATAATCGGCGACCGAAATCTGCGCGGCTGCGGCAAGGTCCGCCATACTCATCGTCGATCCTGCAACCCAGGGGCGCGTGTCGATCAACCAGTCGAGATAATCGAGATGCCCATGCGCCATTTTCATCGCTTCGCGCAGGCGCTTGCTATCGGGCGGCTGGCGCAGGATGAGGCGTTTTTTCATCCGCTCTGACAACAATGGCTCTGTCACATCGGCGTAGAAATTTTCATCAAACAAAGCGGTAAGCCGCCGGATTTCCGCGCGCTGATCTGCGGTGCCCATGATCATTGGTGCGCGTGTTTCGGTTTCTTCGAAATATTCGCCAATTGCGCGGCTGTCAGCGATCACGACCTTGCGTTTTTCATCGGTCAGAACCGGTGTGCGGCCTGCCGGATTGAGATTGAAGAACATATCAGACCCCGTCCACGGATCTTCGCGGACGAGATCATAGGCGATGCCTTTTTCGCCCATCAACAGCCGGATTTTGCGGCTGAAAGGGCATAGGGGGAATTGATAGAGGAACCACATTATGCAGGTGCTTTTGCCTTATCACGGGGCCAAAATCCACCCGCCAAATCGCGCTCAGGCACCGCTTGATCGGGCCGTGTGCAGCGCGCCTTTGATTTAGTCAGCGGTTCGCGCCCGCGCAACTGCATCGCCCATCTGTTTCGCCATCGCCTCAAGCGCGGGCAGCATGGCAGCAAAGCCTTCGCTCATCGTGTTCATTGCCTGGGGCAAGTTTTCCTCGATATCCTCACCCAGATCATCGGGATTGCGCATGAGGTCGCGCACACGTGTGTCGGCATCGATATCGGCATCCTCAATCCCTGCTTCGCCATTGCTCGCCTGATCGGCAGCCTGGACAAATTGGCCAATTTCCAAGTCCAGCATGGCGTTAACAAGCACGCCTGCCACCGCAGTGATCTGATCCTGAAAATCAGGATCGGCCAGTTTGTCAGATATCTTAGCCAAAGCCTCTTCACCCGATGCGGTCTCGCTCACAGGGGCTTCGGCCGGCGGGTCTTCAGGCGGGGCAGTGTCCTGCGCCAAGGCGCCCGATGGCACGGCAAGAATAAATGTGGCAGCGGCAACAGCAGGCAAAGCGCGCATGGAAAAACCCCTCAATTGTGACGAATTAAGCGGACCCTAGCCCAAAGCCCATGGCCTGTTTCTGAACGCAGATGTTAAATCCCTGATCCCTCTAGCATCACAAGGCACGAGGGCATGATCGCTTCTATCTCGCCTGTGTCCCACAGGTTCTGCGCCTCTGTGCTAACCAAGCGCGCAATGCCTTCCCTGTCCAGCCCTGTTTCATCCATCAACCTCGCGATCGAACGCACGAAAAATTCGCGTCCGCGCGTTTTCAGATCGGGCCAGCGCAGGGCTGCCTCATTGCCATTTTCCTGACCCTGCGCCACCAGCGCAAAGGCAGCTGAACAGCGCAGCAAACCGCGGCTTTCGGAAGAGAGCTGCGTTTCAGAAGCAGCAGTGCTGGCTGCCGGGGTTTGCGCCGCCATCAATACGGCCAAAAGAGAATGTATAATCATTGCGCTGCCGCATATAGCCCCATGCATGAACCTCATGCTACCGGACTGCGTGCGAATCCGTTTTTAACAAGGAGAACAACCGCAATGCTCAATCACATCATGATCGGCAGCAATGATATCGAAAAGTCCAAATCCTTTTACAACGCCGTGCTGGGCGTGCTGGGTGCGGGCGAGCCTATGGCGCATGTCAACGACACCGGCCAAACCAGGTTGTTCTACATCCATGATGGCAGCACCTTTTCGGTAAGCGAGCCGATCAATGGCGAACCCGTAGAACCTTCAAACGGCTCTACCATCGGGTTTGTCTGCAATTCGCCAGAGCAAATCCAGCAATTGCACGATGTCGCTGTCGCCAATGGCGGCACTTCAATCGAAGACCCGCCAGGCAAGCGTGAAAGCACGATGGGCCCTATGTATCTGTGCTATTTCACTGATCCCGATGGCCACAAAATCTGCGGCATTCATCGCCCCGGTTAATTCGGCGCAAGCGTTTTATCCGGCCTTCCCACACACCCTTTCTTGTGGGAAGGCCCTTTTTTTAGGAGAAATTTGCGATGTTATTTCAATCAGGTAGCAGGGTTGCGGCCAAAGCTGCGGCTGGGGCATCCCTTGCACTTATGCTTGCGGCATGCGGAGGCGGAGAAGCTGACGTCGACCAGATGGTGGCGGACATGCAGGCCGATGCCAACGCCAATGCTCTGACGATCGATGATGGCTTTGACATTTGCTTCAAAAAAACCAGCCAGCTTCTGGGCGATGATGCGATGGTGAGCAAAATCAGCACGCTGTTCAGTGCGGGCAGCGAGATTGACAGCATGCAGGTAAACCCGCGCGGAATGATGTGGGGCTGCGACGTTGAATATCAGGATCCGTCTGATCCCAAGAAAATGCTATCGGTTAAATTCGACAATTCAACCGGTGAGTTTTCAGAGCCAAGAGAGCTTGAGATCACCGTCATCGGCGGGAATGCGTCTGAATTTCGGATCGAAGATTATGTCATGCCTTTGAAAGACGTGAACATCGCTGGACTTGGCGCATTTATGGATAGCAAAAAGGCCGCTTTGGACGAAGTTTATAGCGATTACGCATGGAGCGGCATCACTTTGAATTCGCCCGGCATGATGGAACGCAATCACACATTGAAAGCGACATTGACCGGAAAGCTGGAAGCCAACAATGTGAAGGAAACTGGCTCTGTCACGATGAAGACGGACGGAACAACGCTCGTTAGGGACGGATTGGTGCCATCCTGACCGTTTACCGGCTCAATTCAAACACCGCGAATTGAGCGCGCCAATTGGCCCCCGCAGGGCCGATGGCGCGCTCATCAGCGAAATACCAGGCGCGCTTGATCAGCGCGCCTTTTTCGTGCGCGAGGGCTTTGAAATCGGGAATAGTGACGTGGTGGATGTTTTCGGTCGCATACCAGCTGACAGGCAAAGTCCTTGTGACTGGCATGCGCCCGCCAAACATCAGCGCGGTGCGCGTGCGCCAATGGGCGAAATTGGGAAAGCTGACAAACACCGTGCGTCCGATGCGCAGCAATTCATCGAGCAATTTGTCAGGCCGCTGCGATGTTTGCAGCGTCAGGCTGAGCGCGGCGTAGTCGAATGTTTTATCGGGATAGTTAGCCAGATCGCGATCAGCATCGCCTTGAACCACAGAAAGCCCGCGCGCGACGCAGCGCTCAACCTTAGCAGGGTCCAATTCCATCCCGCGCGCATCGACACCTTTGGACATCTCAAGCTCGGCCATCAACGCGCCATCGCCGCAGCCAATATCAAGTAGACGCGTGTTCGGCGCAATCTGGGCGGCGATGGTCGCAAGGTCAGGGCGAAGCGCCATGGTCATTGGTAGATGTCTGGAAAATGGCGCTGCATCATAATTTCCGGTTCCGGCAATTGCTCCCACTCCAATTCTGCATAGAGCGCGTGCGCATCAAGCGTAGCCAATAGCCAACGCCTCAAGCCTTGCAAATCAGGGTGTTCTTGCAGAGCCTTGACCATGGAAAACGCCAACCGCTGCCCCCGGTGTTCTTCAAGGACATAAACATCGGCCAGATAAGCAAAGGTCGCTTTGTCCGTTACAACGCGAGCAAAACCGACTTGTATGCCTTTATGCCTAACCGCCACACACACACTGTTCGCGATTGCACGACTCACAGTCTCAAGCGGAATATTCCGTGACCAATACGAGCCTGAGAGAAATTTATGCGCCGCAACAGGGTCAATCGCTGCCTTGTCAAAAGTCAGTTCGTATCCTTGGGAAAGCACCTCGGTCATTCGACAAACCCCTGCACCACGCGGTCCAGCTGGTCGTGCTCCAACAGGAAGCTGTCATGGCCTGCATTGGCAGTGAGTTCAACAAAGCTGACCTTTGCACCTGCTGCGTTCAAGGCATGAACGATATGGCGGCTTTCGGCGGTGGGATAGAGCCAGTCTGAGTCAAAGCTGATAAGGCAAAAACGCGTCGACGCATTGGCAAACGCATCGGCCAGCCGCCCGCCATGTTCCTCGGCAAGATCGAAGTAATCCATCGCGCGCGTGATGTAGAGATAGCTGTTGGCATCAAACCGCTGCGTAAAGCCGCTGCCCTGATAGCGCAGATAGCTTTCGACCTGAAAATCCGCTTCGAACCCAAAGCTTTTCTCATCACGATCTTGCAAGCGGCGGCCAAATTTTTCGGTCAGCCCCTCTTCGGAAAGATAGGTGATGTGCGCGGCCATGCGCGCAACGGCAAGGCCGTTGTCGGGTTTGGTATCCCCGCCATAATAATCGCCGCCCGCCCATGCAGGATCGGCCATAATCGCTTGTCTGCCAAGCTCATGAAAAGCGATATTCTGCGCCGAATGGCGCGCGGTTGATGCTATCACCAAAACGCGCTCTGCCCGATCCGGCCAATTGGCAGCAAGGCTTAACGCCTGCATTCCGCCCATGGAGCCGCCGACCACTGCGTGCAGCCGTTCAATTCCCAAGCCATCAAGCAAAGCCATAGTCCCGCGCACCATATCCCGTATGGTGATGACGGGGAAATCCATGGCGTAAGGTGCGCCATCTGGGTCCGCACTCGCAGGCCCGGTGGAGCCCATGCAAGACCCGATGACATTGGCGCAGATGACAAAATGGCGATCTGTATCAATTGGCTTGCCCGGCCCGACCATCCGCACCCACCAGCCAGGCTTTCCTGTCACGGGATGATCGCTCGCGACATATTGATCGCCGGTCAGTGCATGACAGATCAGAACGGCGTTGGATTTGTCCGGCGCAAGCGTTCCATAAGTCTCGTACGCGATTTGCGCGCTATCGAGCTCCTGCCCGCTATCAAGCGGTAAAGCGGCAGGCAGCGTGTAGCATTTCGAGGCGGAAGCGGCAGTCATCAGGGCACGCGGATTGGGCCACGGCAGCGCGGCTGTCAATTGCGCTGTTTTTTCATGACAAGAGCGGTTATGCGCGCAGCAACTATGCCGATGCAACCTGAACTCAAGCCATGGATCAACGCGATCCGTCCCTATGTCCCCGGCAAATCCAAGGGCGATGATGGGCGCGCGCTGATCAAGCTTTCGGCCAATGAAAACCCGCTTGGGTGCAGCCCGGCGGCATTGCAGGCGCTGAGCGAGCCGGGCCAGCCCGAGCTGTATCCCGATCCGGGCGCGCAGGCTCTCACGGACAGACTGGGCCAATTGCACGGCATTGATCCTGCGCGCATCGTATGCGGCACAGGCTCTGGTGAGCTGCTCCATTGCGCAGTGCAAGCCTTTGCTGGGCCCGGTGATGAGGTGGTGTTTTCCGCTTTCTCCTTTTCGCTCTACCCGCTGATTGCGCGCAAAGTGGGGGCCACGCCGGTGTTTGCGCCCGATGATGATTTCACAGCATCAGTCGACGGAATTCTGGCAAGCATCACGGACAAGACCAAAGTGGTGCTGCTCGACAATCCGAACAATCCCGGCGGGACTGCAATTGGCCGCGATGAAGTGCGCCGCCTGCATCAGGGTTTGCCCGGTCACGTGCTGCTGGCGCTCGATCAGGCCTATGCTGAATATGTCGAGGATGATCTGTCCGATGACGGTCTGGACCTTGCCGCATCGGCGAACAATGTGCTGGTGACGCGCACATTTTCCAAAGCTTACGGGCTGGCCGGTTTGCGGATTGGCTGGGCAACGGGCGCGCCCGGTCTGATTGGTGCGCTCAACCGGCTGCGCGGGGCATTCAATGTGTCCGCTCAGGGGCAAATGGCAGCAATGGCTGCGCTGGGCGATCAGGCATTCATGGCCCGCTCGCGCGATGTGAATGCAAAGGGGCGCGCGCAACTGACACGCGCGATAGAGGCGCTGGGCAATCACGGCCTTCGCGCCATTCCCAGCCAGGCAAACTTTATCCTCGTCCTGTTCGAAGGCGATGTGAAAGCCGAAACCGCTCTCGCCGCTTTGGACAAAGCCGGTTACGCCGTGCGCCATTTGCCGGGTCAGGGACTGCCCCATGCCTTGCGCATCACCATCGGCAAACCTGACGATATGGACCGCGTGATCGCCGCTTTGCGCACGCTATGCGGAGAGGCCGCATGACAATTCAGCGCGTCGCGATCATTGGACTGGGTCTGCTGGGCGGATCGATTGGCCTTGCGGTTAAATCGCGCGCAGCCGGGATTGTGACGACCGGTTTTGACCAGAACCCGGATGTCCGCGAAAAAGCGCGCACTTTGGGCCTTACGAACGCGGTCGCCGACACCATCGAGGACGCCGTGCATGATGCGGACCTCGTGATCTTGTGCGTGCCGATGGGCGCGATGGAAAGCGCCGCGATTGCCATGGCGGATGCGGTGCGAGCTGATGCGATTATCAGCGATGTCGGGTCATCCAAAACGGGGCTGGCGCAAAAGCTATCCGCAACTTTGCCAGGCCGGCACATCGTCCCCGCGCACCCTGTTTCAGGGACCGAACAATCAGGACCAGAGGCAGGCTTTGCCTCGCTGTTCACCAATCGGTGGTGCATCCTGACCCCGCCAACTGGCGCGGATGAAGATGCTGTAAAAGCGCTGTCGGCATTCTGGAGCCAGCTTGGCGCGCGCATTGAAATTATGGATGCCGAGCATCACGATCTGGTGCTGGCTGTCACCAGCCATATCCCGCACCTTATCGCCTTTACGATTGTTGGCACGGCAAGCGATCTGGAAGAAGTCACAGCTTCTGAAGTTATCAAATATTCAGCCGGCGGCTTTCGCGATTTCACCCGGATTGCGGCATCCGATCCTGTCATGTGGCGCGATGTGTTCTTGTCGAACAAGACAGCAGTGCTCGAAATGCTAGGCCGTTTCAGCGAAGATCTCACCGCTTTGCAGCGCGCTATCCGATCAGGGGACGGAGACACTTTGCATGATCTGTTCAGCCGCACGCGCGCGATCCGGCGGCAAGTGATTGAGCAGGGCCAAGATGATGACCGGCCCGATTTCGGGCGCGAGGATCATTCGTAGCCGCATAAACGCCGCCGCCAAGATCAGCCCTTAATTGCAGGCATTGATCGCGCGGCGCACCCGTTCTTCAATCTCGCCGCGGGCAAGGCCTGCGGGGATCGTCTCGCCCACGCGGTAAGTGATCGTGCCGCGCTGTTTGATAAAGCCATGGTAAAGCGGCCCGCTATCCACTGCGACCGGCACGACGGGCAAGGCAAGCAGCTTGTAAAGACCCGCAAATCCTGATTGCAGCGGCGGATTATCGCCATGATCGACGCGGGTTCCTTCGGGGAAAATCACCAGCGGCCGGTCCTCGCCCACGCGCAATTTGGCCGTTGCGATCATTTCTCGCAGCGCCTTTGCCCCCTTGTCACGCGCAACAGGGATCAGACCGTACACTTTTGCCGAATACCCCCATCCGGGGATCAAAAACAGCTCTCGTTTGGCAAAGACAGCGGGGAAATTGAAGAGGAACGGCATGTCAATCGCTTCAAAAAAGCTCTCATGCTTGACCGCGATCAGATACGCGCCTTCGGGAACTTTGCCATCAACCACGATTGTGATGCCCAGCACATGGATGACGCACCAGCGGTGCCAGCGCCCCCACAGATTGACCACCCCCGCAACGGCATCGCGCCCCATCAAACTGGCGGCAACCGATGCGATCACAAGCAGCGCGCTGAACCCGTAGAAAAGGGGGTAAAACAAAAGGCTTCGCACTATTGCCACGCTCTGATCTTACAGATTGACAAGGCTGGCCGCCGAACTGGCAATCAGCTTGTTGTATTCAAGGAACAGTGTCGCAAGGCTGGGCTGCGATGCCACCGCATCGCGCACCACCGTGATGCCAGCTGGCAATTGCCGGTCAAGCTCGCCTGCCGCGCGGCGCATATGCCAATCGGTTGTCACAAGGCGCAGCGAAGCGATGTCGTTGGCTTCGACCCACTGCGCGGTTTCAGAGGCATTGGTGCGGGTGTCGATAGCGGAAAACCCAAGCGTAACGCAGCATTGCATGCGCACGTCATCCACTTCGAATTCGGCAGCAAATTCGCCTGGTTTCACATCGCGGTCCACTCCGCTTACCAGCATTTGCGGGGCGAGGCCCTCGTCCATCACCGCCAAACCCTGCGCGATGCGGCCCGCGCCGCCTGTTGGGACAATCACCGCATCGGTTTTTTGCGCGCCGCCGGGGCCGGGCAATGTGATGGTGAACCACAAGAACCCCAGCGCCCATACGAGAAACGCAGCTGATAAAATCCGTCGTAACATTACTGGGCGCTCACAACATGGATCGCAGCGCAAATGCAATGGTGATCCGGCCAGTGACAAAAGCAAGCGCAACCCCTGCAACAGGGATCAGGATTAACGCCAGCCAATCGGCAAGGCCCAATCCGCCTCCGCTCACCATGCCGCTGTCAAGCGCGCTGAATTGCTGGCCCAGCAGCCAAACCGCCGCGGTCCCCAGCACCAATCCAACCACCCCGCCAAAGGCCGCATCGCGCATGGCCGCGCGCTGAAACACGCGCGTGATCTGCGCATCGGTGCCGCCAAGCAGATGGATGATCTCAACGGTATCCTTATGCGCGCTGAACGCACTGCGCGCGGCCAGCCACACTGCCGCAGCGGTGGCCAAAGCGATCAGCACAATCAGCCCCAGCGCCAGATATTGCAGCGCCGACAAAGCATCGTAAACCGGCGCTAGCCACTCCGATTGCGCATCAACGCGCGCCTGCGGCACAACAGCCGTCAAAGCGTCCTGCAACCGGGCAATTTCTTCAGGCGACGCCGCGCGCGACAATTCTACATCGATCAATGCCGGGATCGGGATATCCTCGCTCGCCGCGCCCGCGCCCAGCCATGGTTCGAGCAATTGAGTGAGCTCTTCATCCGGCACAACGCGCAAGGATCGCACCAGATTGTCGCTTTCCAGCACCCCAACCGCGCCTGCCACACGTTCAATGCGCAGCTCTGGATTGGGCTCTAGGATCTGGATGGTTGCCGCATTGGAGATATCGGCGCGCGCGGTCTCTGCCAGATTGCGCAGCGCCAGCCCGCCCGCTGCCGCGATCACAACCAGCGCAATCAGGATGGCGATCACCCACGGGATTGGCCCGCCGAACCGCGCCTTGGGCAGCAAATCGCTTGCGCCTGTGCCCGCCCGTTTGGGCTTGGGCACTTTGCCACTGGCGGGCAGCGCATCGGGAATGGGAACGTCAGGGATTGCCGTATCAGGCGCGCGCGCTTGGGCCATCTTTTACCCTCGCCCTCGCTGCGTGCTGGATGCGCCGCCCGGCTTTGGCGGATAACGCAGCGCGCCAGTGGGATCGGACAGCCGCCCTTTATTCAGCCGCATAATCAGCGATTCCGGAACTTTCTTGAGCAAATGCACATCGTGGGTCGCCACCACCACGGTTGTGCCCACACGATTGTTGAGCGCTTCGAACAAGCGCAGCAGTTTCAGCGCCATTTCCGGATCGACATTGCCTGTCGGCTCATCCGCGATCAGCATGCGTGGGCGAGCAATGACCGCGCGCGCAATGGCGACGCGCTGCTGTTCTCCGCCCGACAATGTCTCCGGTTTGGCCTGCGCCCGGTGCGACAGACCAACCCATTCGAGCATGTCAGACACCGCTTTGAACACTTTACCCTCATCCGTGCCAGACAAGCGCAGCGGTAAAGCGACATTGTCGAAAGCAGACAAATGCTCAATCAGGCGAAATTCCTGAAAGACAACGCCCAGCCTGCGGCGATATTCGGGAAGGCTAGGGGCGGGCAGCGTTATCATGTCCTTGCCGAACAAGCTGATCGAGCCGCGCGATGGTTTTTGCGCTAGGTAAAGCAATTTCAAAAGGCTGGTTTTGCCAGCCCCGCTTGCCCCTGTCAGAAAGTAGAAACTGCCCGGAAACAGCGTAAAACTAAGATCGCTCAACACCTCAGGATCGGCGCCGTAACGCAGCCCGACATTGTCAAATTTCACAATTTCGGACGCGCGTTCGGTCATGGGAAACGTCCTATCAGCGCGGCGCGAATGGGGAAAGCCCCACTGGCTGCTCTGCCTGCATTACAGAACGATAATTGTACCCTTTGTGGAAAAAACCCCCGAATTGTTCATGTAAGCGGCGCCAGCCCTTGTGCCTTTGAGTGTCAGGCGTATTGCAAGTGTGACCATGATTATATCCTGTCCTGCCTGCGCCACGCGCTATGTTGTGCCGGACGCTGCGATTGGCGGCGATGGCCGGACTGTGCGCTGTGCAAAATGCAAGCACAGCTGGCATCAGGATGCAGCCCCGCTCCCCCCGCGCGAAGAAACTACCAGCGCTGATGAGCCGTCCAGACCAGCGCCGCAGTCTGCGCCGCAGCGCGCAGCCGAAGAGACGGCGAGCGATGCCGGCCCCTCGGTCAATCACTGGCGGACATCTGATGCGCCCGGCGATGCGCCTGCGCCCGCCGATGCGCCCGACGGCGAAACCCAGCCCGCCTATGCGCAGCGCAGCGCAGAGGCGCAAAGTTCCTCTGTTGCCGCGCGCGCGTTCCGCAATGGCATGGCGCGCCGCGACCCTGTGCAAGATGCAGAGGCCGATGCGCCCGCAAGCGAAACCAAATCGCCCATGTTTGGCGGCGTCTTTCAGCGCGGTCGCGATACCTCTGATGAAGAAACCAGCACGCAGGAGGCGGTAAGCGAAACCGACGCCTTCGCTGACGATGAGCCTTTCACAGACGCACCCGATAGCGATGACGTGCCCGATTTCGATGCCGAGCCGGACTTTGTCTCTGACAGCGATCCGCTCGCCGATCACAGCTTCGATGAAGAGGACTATTCGTCAAATCCCGAAGAGGATTACGAAGACGGCATCTCGCAATTCGAATACAGCCCGCCATTCACTGCGCGGCGCAATCCGCTCAAAATGTGGACTGCGGCCGCTATTGCCTTTGCCGTTTTGGCCAGCGCCACCGTCCTTGCGGTCAGCTATTATGGTCTGCCCGATTGGTTCCCGGTTAATCAGCCCACCTTTGGCGTGAACAAGCCGGAATTGGTGCTCGATTTCCCGCGTGAACAGCAACGCACCGAAACCCTGCCAACAGGCGAAGAGATTTTCCGTGTGCGCGGGACGATCTCAAACACCGGAGCAGAAGCGATCGCCGTGCCGAGCATGCTGGTCGTTTTCCTTGATGAGCGCGGGCGCGAAGTGGGCAAATGGCCGGTTGCCCCTGCGAAAAGTGAGCTGGCGCCGGGCGAAAGCCTGAATGTCACAGAAGCCATTTCCGACATACCGGCAGCCGCGCGCGAAGCTGAATTGGGCTGGGCCCCGAACTGACCCAATCGCGAGGGCGGTTGCCATTTACCCCCAGTCTCTTGGGCAAGTCTCTGACGCAAAGCGCGCGCTTATCTCGCAAAAGCCTTGCGCGCTATCAGACAGGTTGCTAGTGGCGCGCTCCTACCGAGGGGCAGCGTTGGTTTGCTCCGGTCTTACACGTGCGGTCGTGGCGGAACTGGTAGACGCGCAACGTTGAGGTCGTTGTGGGCTAACGCCCGTGGAAGTTCGAGTCTTCTCGACCGCACCATTACTTGTATTCAATTATCTGATATGCAGGTTTTTTTGATTTTTGAGGGAGTGTGGGCTCTCAAATTCTTCGCCAGCATACATTTTAAGTCTGAATCAAAAAGGGGCTGCTTACGCCGCGGCGATTGAGCGAAACCCGCTTTTGAAAAACAGCAGAGGTTGGCTTTCATCTCTGGCCTCTTTCCCGCCGCTATCGCCATCAAGATAGAGCCCCGTCACTTCGCCTAGGATCATTGTGTGATCGCCTGCAGGATAGGTCTGGTAGGGACGGCATTCCAAATGGCCCAGCGCCCCGCCAATATGCGGCAGACCGCTCTTGCCAATCACGAAATCGGCCGGGTCCGCAATTTTGTCCCGCGCGGCATAGCGCAGCGCAATCGCCTGTTGGTGCTGCGCCAGAATGCTGATCGAAAACGCGCGTTTGCCTGTCCAGATATCAAATTGACTGGACGAATTGTGAAGGCTCCAACACACCAGCATCGGATCAAGCGAGACCGACACAAACGAATTGACCGTGATCCCCACCGGGCTTGCTTTCAGGCCGGCATCCGCGTCATCGCCAATCGCCGCCACCACGCACACGCCGGTGGCAAATTTGCTCATCAGCGCGCGAAACGCACCCTCATCAACCGGCAGAACCGTTTCGTGTGAGGGATGATCGGGCAAACAAAATTCTCCGAGGATAAACGCAAAAAACCAAGAGGCTTGCCAGCGCGTTTCCCGATACGCACGGGAATGTCAATCAATCCGGTCCTCCTGCCGCTCTCCCCCGCGCCTGCCCCCGGTTCAGATCCCCAATCAATCCCGCACGCCGCCCTATTTGCAATTGCGCGAATTTCGGGCACCGATGCACTCTTTGCACGTTCAGTATTGTGACATCGCCAAAACTGGCCAAAGGATACGTTTAATCATGATCAACCGGGTGGGCGCCGCGCTTAAAGATTTCCTCAAACAGGAAAGCGCAGGGGGCATTGTTCTGATCATTTCGGCGCTGCTCGCGCTGATCATCGCCAACAGCCCGCTTGCGCCCCTCTATTTCGGCACGCTTGAGACCAAACTGAATGTCTCTTTCGGAAATTTCGAAATTAATAAGGGACTGATTTTGTGGATCAATGATGGCCTGATGGCGATCTTTTTCTTCCTTATCGGGCTGGAAGTGAAACGCGAGATTATCGAGGGGCAATTGTCCACGCTGGATAAGGCATCGCTCCCGCTTGCCGCTGCGATTGGCGGCATGGCCATCCCTGCGCTGATCTTTGTCGCCTTCAATCTCAATTCGCCCGACACGATCAGCGGCTGGGCCATTCCGGCAGCGACCGACATCGCCTTTGCGCTCGGCATCCTGTCGCTGCTTGGCCCGCGCGTGCCGGTGGCTTTGAAGGCCTTGCTGCTCGCGATTGCTGTGATTGACGATATTGGCGCGATCACGGTGATTGCGCTGTTTTATTCGGGCGAGATCAAGGTTGATATGCTGATCGGCGGCGGCATCATGCTGGCGCTGCTTTTTGCAGTGGGCCGCGCGCGCATCGCATCGTCCATCCCCTATGTCGTGCTCACGGTTATCATGTGGGTGTTTGTGCTGAAATCAGGCGTTCACGCGACTTTGGCCGGAGTGACCGCGGCGATGATGGTGCCAATGGCGGCCAAGGATGGCACTCGCCTGCTTGAACATATGGAACACGGCCTGCACAGCTGGGTCGCGTTTTTGATTATCCCGATTTTCGGATTTGCCAATGCGGGCGTGACACTGATCGGATTGTCGCCGGCTGATCTGCTCCAACCGCTGCCGTTGGGCATTGCGTTGGGGCTACTTATCGGCAAGCAGATCGGGATTTTCGGATTTGCCTTTGTCGCGGTAAAACTGGGGCTGGCGACGCTTCCCGAAAAGGTGACCTGGCGCAAACTGCACGCGCTGTCGCTGCTCGCGGCGATTGGTTTCACGATGAGCCTGTTTATCGGCAATCTTGCCTTTACCGATCAGGCGCAGATTGATGCGGTGAAAGTGGGCGTGCTGGCCGGGTCCTGGTGGCCGCCTTTGCCGGGTTCTTCCTGTTAAAATCGGCTCTGCCACTCGAAGAAGCGGACACGGCGCAAGGCGATGCACATGCCAGTTAGGTCCGCGCCTGTTCAGCGAACGGCGGATGTGAACGGCATCAATCTGTGCTTTTTCGATTGGGCCCCTGATGAGCCGGCACAAGACGAACGGGCGGGCCATTCAGCCGCTCTGCCGACCTTGTTGTTCGCCCATGCCACTGGATTTCACGCGCGCTGTTATGACGCGATTATAGAACATTTCCCCCATCACCGCGTGATCGGGGTCGATCAGCGCGGGCATGGCCGCAGCACGGGCGATCCGATCACCGATTGGCGCGTGTTGATTGATGATATGAAAGCGCTCGCCCTGCACCTGGATTTGGCAGGCGCGGTTGCCGTAGGCCATTCCATGGGCGCGCATGTGCTGCTGAATACAGCCAGCGAATTGCCGGCTGCCTTTAGCCAATTGGTGCTGTTTGATCCGGTGATCCTGGAACCGGAATATTACGAGGCGCCAGAAACCATTTTCACCCCTGACAACCCGCACCCCACAGCCAAGCGAAAGCGTGATTTTGCCTCAGCCGAGGCGATGATCGAACGGTTCAAAAGCCGTGATCCCTATGCGATTTTTTCGCCCCGTGTGTTTGAGGATTATTGCCGCCACGGCCTGCTGCCAGCATTGGGCGGCGACGGGTTCGAGCTCGCCTGCGCGCCCCAAATGGAAGCCAGCATTTACGCCTCCAGCCGGAGCAATACCGGCATTTTTGATGCCGCCCGGTCCTGCAAAACGCCTGCACTTATCGTGCGCGCGAAACGCACCAATTTGATGGATTTCAAAAGCTCGCCCACATGGCCGGGGCTGGCAGATATTATGCCAAACGGCACGGATCTTGATCGGTCAGACAGGACGCATTTTCATGCTTTCGAAGACCCGGCCGATGCCGCCGCGATCATCGCACGGGCAATCGCCGCGGAGTAAGGCCAGCACTTGAGGATTAGGCGGCAGCTTTCGCCGCTTCGAGTAAATCCTGATAATCGCGCCGCGCGCTGTTTAATTCGCTGAGCCGCGGCTTTACCAGATTGCTGCGGATGGTTTTTTCAAGCCCGCCGTAAAATTGCAGCAGCGCATCGCGCAAAGGATTGTCCGGCGCGACCGTGCGCATCAACCACAATGCAATGCTGTGCGCGCGAACCAGCGCATCGCGCGGCACCGCATCGGGGTTTTGCGACAGCCGGACCAGCGCCTGACCCAGCGCAGAGATCGCCTCTTCAAGGCAGATGCGCGTCAGATCGCTGCCACCGGAAGCCTCAATCCGGGCATCCAGATCAACCTTGCGATAAACCGCGGCAGGATTGGTGGAAAAGCTTTGCATAGGGGGGATCGCGGCGCGCTTAATTGTTGTTCGACAGGTCAAATTGCTGCTGCAAAAAGCTGAGCGTGGATTGCGAACTGGCAATTCGGCTTTCCGCGCCAACCAGATCGCGCACCAGCCTTTCGCGCAGGCGGTTTTGTTGATCGGCAATGCGTTCCAGGCGTTCATCATTGCGCTCAATCAGGTTTTCATACCGATCCACCGAACCGCCCAGCGAACCAGGATCGGTCGTCGTGGTGTTGTCGCGCGCCAGATTGTCGATAGTGGCGAACACGCCGAAAACGCTGGTGGTGAACATGGCTGCGGTGGCATCGGGATAGGCGCTGAGCGTTTCATTCAGCCGCTCTGCATCCAGCACAAACGTGCCATCAGCCGTGCGCGAAACGCCGAGATCGGCGAAAGTGCGCGGTTCATCATCTTCGGCATTGGGCATGATCACTTCATTGGTAAGCCGCCCCAGATCACCCTTAAGCGCGCGCGCGCCCGGATCATTGCCCAGCGCGCCGCCCAGTGCATTGCCATCTTCGTTGACGATGCCCGCCACATCATTCAGCGCCGCGACCAGATCGGCCATGACAGCGGAAATCGCGCCTGTATTGCTGACAAAGCTGATGGTGGTGGGCGCGCCCGGATTGGTGCCGGTCAACTCCAGCGTCATCCCTTCGGGAAGGCCGGTGACAGTGTTTCTGGTGCTGCGAATTTCGACTGTGTCCAGTTCGAACACTGCATCCTGCGCGGTTTGGCGCAATTGGCCGGCATCGCTGCCCGGATCCCATGACAGATAAGTCAGATCGCCGGGGCCGCCGCCGCCGATGGGCAGGATGGAGGCATTGCTTCCTTCAAGAGTAAAGCCGTTTACATCGCCGTCCTGCCCCTTGATCACCAATTGCGCGCCATCGGTGCCTTGCGCCACATAAGCCGTCAGCGCGCCATCGCTGGCGGTGGTGATTTTGGCAGCGAGAGTTTCCACCGTATCAGCCGCATCGACCGTGATATCGAGTGCGGTCTGGTTCGTGTCTTCGGTAAAGCCGCCGCCTGCGACCGTGCCGAACCTTATGGTCAGCGTGCCTTCGCCCACCAGATCGCTCGCATCGGCAAAAGCGGGGGACACCAATGTCTGGCTTTGCGCCAATTGGCTAACCTCGAGCGAATATGTGCCCGTGGGCGTGGAGCCTGTCGGAGTGGAGACGCTGGCAACGCTTGGGTCAGCGACTGTGCCTTCAGGCGACAGATCGCCGGTGCGGATACGGTCGCCCAATGCCGAAGACAGCTCTGTGAGGACATTGCGCAGGTTTGCCGCTGCCGAAATGCGCGCGGTGAGCGTTTCGTTGCGCGATGTGAGATTTTGGCGCTGGGCGGCAAACGTGGCCTCGGAAATGTCATTGGCCAATTGCACAAAATTGACGCCGCTGCCTGCGCCGAGCGCGGAAATGATTGATGAGCCGGGATTGTCCATGGTGGATAGAACGGTCCTTTTGAAGCAGGTTTAAGCCGGAATTTCGCGTTTGCCATCGCCATCAAAGCGCAAGTCTTCGGGCACTTCGATTGTGGGCAGCGCTGGCTTTCCCCCGCGTTTCAGCGACAGCACAAAGGCAACCAGCGACGCGATCGCGACATACAAATCTTCGCGCACCATTTGATTGGCCTGTGTGGTGAAATAAATCGCGCGCGCCAGGATTGGATATTCGAGCACGGGCAAGCCATCTTCGACTGCAATTTCGCGCATGGCGAGCGCGGTTTCCCCGCGCCCTTTGACCAGCACGACAGGGGCCGGTGCCAGATCGGGATCATAAGTTAGCGCAACTGCGAAATGCAGCGGGTTCACCACCACAAACTGTGCTTCTTTCATCGCGCCTGCCACGCCGCCGCGCGCCATATCGCGCTGACGTTGACGGCGCGCGCCTTTCATTTCGGGCGACCCTTCGGATTGCTTGGTTTCATCGCGCATGTCCTGATGGCTCATCTTGAGCTTTTTGTTGCGCTGGAATTGCTGGAGCGGAAAATCGACCATCGCGATGATGATAAGGCCCAGCACCAGCAGCCCAACCAGCGATGATAGAGCTTCCAGCGCATAAGCGATCTGCACATCCAAACTGCCGCGCCCCAGCCCCAGCAGCAATGTGAGATTGTCCGCCGCCCACCACGCGGCAAGCGATGCCATCAGCACCAGTTTCAAAACGCTCTTGAACAGTTCCACCAGGCCCTGAATGCCGAAAATCCGTTTAATCCCGGCCAGCGGGCTGACGCGCGTCGCTTTCATCTCCAGATTTTTGAGCACAAATCGCCCTTCGCCCCCCAGCAGTAATTGCGCCGCCAGCGTCATCGCCATCACGCACAAACCGATCACCAGAATGGGGGGAAGCAATTGCGCGCCCGCCAGTTTGAATAAGCGCCCCGGCTCCAACGCTTCCAAAGTCCGGTGGTCAAACCGGAAACTGGCATTGGCGACGGTATCCAGCCCGGAAAACAGCCAACCGCCCACTTGTGACAGCACGAACACGCCTGTCGCCACGGCGGCTGCGCTAGCGACTTCGCGCGACCGCAGGACATTGCCCTTTTGCGCCGCGTCGCGTTTCTTTTTGTCCGTGGGTTCTAGGGTCTTTTCGCCTGCGGTTTCCTCGCTCATAACTGCGCCCCACCGGCAGGCGCAATCACCAGCTCTGCCTGTTGCAGCGCGACGAACAATGCGGTTGTAAATTGCTCAATCAGGATCGGCATTGCCAGTATCAGCGCAGCAATCCCGGCAAACACGCCTGCCGGCAAGCCCAGCGCAAACAGGTTAAGCGCCGGTGCAGAGCGCGAAATCATCCCTGTCACCATTTGCACCACCAGCAAAACCAGCACCACGGGAAAGCCAATCGCTGCGGCGAGCGCAAATCCATAACCCATAAATTCCGCCAAAGCGCGCGCGCGCACTTCGCCAAAGGCAAAGGAGCCTACAGGCAGAATGCGGTAGCTTTCGATCAGCAATTCAAACCACAGCAAATGCCCGCCAATGGCAAAGAACAACAAAGTCATCACCAGCGAAAAATACGTGCCAAGCGCGCCCGATTGCGCGCCGCTGGCCGGATCAATGCTGGTCGCAATCGCAAGGCCCATCGTGCCCGCGATCTGTTCTGCCGCGATCAGGGGGACAGCAAAGGCAACCTGCAAGACAAAGCCCATGGCCACCCCGATCAACACTTCCTGAACGACGGCCAAAATGGCGGCAAAGCTCATCATATCGGGCAGCGGGGGCAACGGCATCCACACCGCCACAAACACGCCAAAAGCAATGCCCAGCATGGCGCGCGCCTGCACAGGTACGGTCAATCCGCCGATCATGGGCGCAGCCAATATCGCCACCGAACAGCGCACCGATAAGAGCAGCAATTGCCACAATTGCGCATCCAGATTGGCAAAGCCGAAATCAAGCGTGTTCATCGCGCGCGCACCAGATAGGCAAGGTCCGGCCCGATCAGGCCGAAACCTGCGCGATATGAGCGAAAATCTCGATCAGAAAATCGCCCAGTAAACCGATCATCGTGCCGCCCAGCACAACGAAAACCAGCGCGACAATCATCAATTTGGGCACGAATGTCAGCGTCTGTTCGTTGACCGATGTCGCTGCCTGAATGATCCCGACGAGCAGCCCGACTGTCAGCGCGGCGATCAAAACGGGGCCAGCAATCAGCGCGACCGTCCACAAGGTCTGATCCGCCAGCGCGAGCAATTGGACATCATCCTGCATGGCTGCGTGCTCCTTCAGGCAAAGCTCATCGCCAGACTGCCCATCAACAACACCCAGCCATCAACCAGCACAAACAGCAAAAGCTTGAACGGCAGCGACACAATCGTGGGTGACAGCATCATCATGCCCAGGCTCATAAGCACGCTGGCCACCACCAGATCGATCACCAGAAACGGCAGAAACAGCATGAAACCGATCTGGAATGCGGTTTCCAATTCGGAAGTGACGAAAGCGGGCAACAGGATCGAAAATGGAATGTCCGATGGATTTTCAAACAATCCCCCGCCCGCCAGATCGGTGAACATCACAAGGTTCGCCTCGCGCGTTTGGCGCAGCATAAAAGCGTGGAACGCCTCGCCCGCGCTCGCAATGGCAGCATCAGCATCCAGAGTGCCCGCCGCATAAGGTTCAATCGCGGTGGCGTTCACGACATCAATCGTGGGGGCCATGACAAACAGCGACAAAAACAGCGACAGCCCCACCAGCACCTGAGTGGGCGGGGAACCCTGCAACCCCAACGCCTGGCGCAGGATCGACAGAACTATTAGGATGCGCAGGAAACTGGTCATCATCAAAACGATCGCGGGCAGGATCGTCAGCAGGCTCATCACCAGCAGAACCTGCAAGGACAGGCTTAAAGGCGCATCCCCCTCGCCCGCAGCATCGCTGCCGTTTTCACCGCCCAGCGCGCGTTCAATGGCGCTGCCAATGCCTGCGCCGGTTTCCCCCGGATCGGGCGTCTGGGGCGGCAATTGGGGCGCTGCGGCATGGGCCATATCAAGGCCCAGAAATATGGTTAACCCGGCAAGGCCGATGGCGCCAAGGACAAGGCGGAAAACACCGCTCATGCCGGGGGTTTGGATTGGAGTGTTCAGCGGTATTTGCCTCTGCCGCATCGGGAATTGGATTGCTTTCGGCCAGCCGCACCAGCCCCTGACGCGAACAGCCCAGCAAAATCTCGCGGTCATGAAAGCGGACAACGGCCAGTTTCAAACCCGGCGCCACCAGACTGGTTTCAACCAGCTTGACCGCGCGCGATGCTGATTGCATGCCTACCAAACGGGTCTGCAAAAACCGCGTCAGGCGCAAGCTGCCCCAGATAAGCAGCCCCAAAAGCGGCAGCAAAATCGCCAGCCGCACAAGATATTCGGCCATCATTGGCCAATGTCTTTCTGAGTGTCTTTTAAAGTGTCTTTCAGGGCGTCTTTCGGCGCACCAACGGTGTCGCCCATGGGCGGCGGCTGTGCTGATGACGCATCATCCATTGCCCCGCCAGAAAGGGAGGCGGAAGGCGCTGAAGAGGGTGGGGCGGCAAGGCCCGGCCCTTCATCATGACCCGCAAGGCTGACAATCCGCAGCGCGAATCGGCCATCTTGCGCCACCACTTCGCCGCGCGCGATAACGCGGCCATTGGCGGTGATATCGAGCAATTCATCGGTCAGCCTGTTCAATGGCACCACGCTGCCTTCGCCCAGCGCCAGAACATCGCGCAGCGGCATATCGCTGCGGCCCAATTCCACCGCCAGCCTTACGCTGACATCGCCAAATCGCTGCAAAGCAGGGCTGACCGCGTTCATGCCGCCACCCCGCTGCGGTGAAACCGGGTGAGGCGCACCGCCATCCGATTGTCAATCGTGCCAAGGCGGCCATGCGCCAGCACGTCCTCGCCCATGCGCAGCGGCACTTCGCGCGGCATGGCAAAGGGGATCTGATCGCCGGGCCTAAGCCGTTCGAGCCGGGTGAGCGAGAGGTCAAATTCCGCCAGCACCGCTTCGATTGACAGAGGGATATGGGCAAAGGGTGCATCATTGCCCCCGCGCCGTTTCGCCGCCTTATCGCTGCGCGCATCATTGCTGGCCGCGCCCGGCAGCAATCGGTCGAGCCGCTGTTCGGGCAGCGCGATGAGCGCTTTCCAGATAAGCGGATCGCCCGAGGCGCTTTCCTCGCGGCATTCCAGGGTAAAGACCGCGCAAGGTGTGTCCTGATCAAACGGTTTCAATCTGCCTGCGCTTTCGCTGCGGACTATCACATCCGCTTTGATCGACCGCACCGCGCCGCCGTTGCCGGGGCCGCTGCTCGAACCAGCCTGCCCTTCCATGCTAACCCGCGCGATGGTCTGGGCGATAATCTTGGCCGCAGTGTCGGTCAGCATAGCAGCAGAACGCGGCAATTGTTCGGGCAGATCATCTTCGCTCGGCCTGCCATCCCCGCCGAACGAGCGATCCGTCAGCGCAATCGCAGTGGCAAAATCATAGGACAACAGCAGCGTGTGATCATCCTGCCCGCAGCGCAGCAGGCTGTTCGCGGCAATTGGGCCAATCCGAGCAAGCACATCGGACCCGGCCATTGTTTCAGGCGCTGACAGTTCAACGGTCAACTTTGCGCCTGAGAGCAATTCGGACAGATCCTGCGACAATTCGCGCGCAATATCGCGCTGCCATGCGGCAAGGTTTTCCGCGCGTTCTTCGGGGCGCGGGCCAGTGCGAATGAGATCATCGCAGTGCTGCGCCTGCGGACGCGCGGTGGCAAAGGCGTCTGCCATGTTGGGGGACAAGTTCATTGGACCAGCAGCCCTCTGAAATGCACCGCTTCGACCCCGCCAAAGCCTTCGTTTTCCTCCAGCACAGCATTGATCGCATCGGTCAGGCGCTCGGTGAGCTTAGCCTTGCCTTCAACATCGTACAATTCCGCCTCTGTCGTTGCGGCAAGCTGCGCCAGGATTGCTGATCGGATCGCCAGCTCGTGTGTTTTGACCCATTGCAAAACGCGTCCATCGCGGCGCGTGGATACGGCCAGCTCGGTTTGTACCAGCGCAGGCGAACCGGCCAGGTTGGACGTGAAGCTGTCTTCGAAATTGTAATATGCGGTGCGGTATTCGCTGCCGCCTTCGCCGTGAACGACGGTAAATTCATCCTTGCCGCCGCCCTCTGCCGGCATGGCATAGGGATCATCTTCGCCCTTTTTGACATATTCGGGCAAGTCCGGCCCGCTGTCTTTCCCGCCGCCAAACAAACCGGCGGCATAAGCGCCGTAAGCCCCGCCCCCTGCGAGGACGAGCGTGAGCACAACCGCGATGACGATTTTCATCATCACCCCGCCCCCGCCAGAGGCTTTGTCGTCCTTATCTTCGGTCTTGGCCATTGTGTTTCAGCTCCCCGAGCGTGCGTGGCAAGTTTAAGCGAACAGCCCGCCATTGCGCTTGGCGCCCGCCAGGCCATCAGCCCCGCCGTCACCGCGCAAAAGGCTGTCCTGCCTGTCAGCGTCCAAATGCTCCAAAGATGGTTGAGAGCCGCTTCCCCCTCCCCTAGGAAAGACCCGTAGCGCGGGTTTCCGCCTGCCGCAGACCCGCCGCTGCCCGCATTATGCGCGCCGGAATGGGCCCCATTGTTTGCACCGTTTTGGCTGTTTTCCTGCTGCCGCGATCCGGGCTGGTTGCCTGCATGGCTGGTGGTTTCAACTGCAGCGATGACCGCGCGATCCGATAAAGCGGCATGGATTGCCGGGATAAATCCGGGATCGCGATTGGTCAGCACGGCGCGCAAATCCGCGCCCGATGCCTCCAGCCGCATATTGACCGCGCCAAATTCGGCATGGCGCACGGTCAATTCGGGCCGGGCAGACCGCGATGCCTCACGCGTCTGGGTCAATTGGTCGATCGCCTGCTCAACTTGCGGGGCGATCGCTTTGTCGGGAGCCGGAACGGCTGAGAGTGTGTTGGGAGCGGCGGCGCTCGTGGGGGCGCTGACCGATGGGTTGGCTGCAGCGTAAGCGCTGGCGGCTGACGTTGATGCGGCACCGGGCCGCTCTGCGATCGGGTCATGGCCCGGCTGCGCTTCGGCCAATCGGGCGGCGGCAGTAAGCTTGGCCGGATCGGTGCGGGTCTGGGGAAGCGTGCGCAGCTTGCCCTCATCCGCAGTTTCAGCGGCCCCAATGCCAGCAAGCGGGCTTGCGACCTGTAGGCGAGCCAGATCAAGCTGGGGCTGCTGCTCCTGCTGGCGCGCGCGGGTGAGCTGCGGCAGAATATCTGGTGCGGGCGTATTAAGCACAGCTCGCTTAAGGTCTGCTGCGCCATTATCCGGGCGCTGCGCCCCCTTTGGCAATGCGGCCGATTGAGCAGCGGCGGGGTCTTGCGGCAGGGGCTTGGCCGCTTCTGGTCCGGACCGTGCAGCCTGCGCTGCCGGTAAAGCCTGCGCGGCATTCGCTTCCGGCATATCCTTGCCTGCCTGCAAGGCTTTGCCGCCTTTGGGTGCGGCGGCCGGTTCGCCGCGCGCGCGTCTATCGGCCGCATCCGGCGCGGCAGGTTCAAGCGCTGGCAAAGCTCCCGCTGCGGCTGGATCGCGCGGCATCTCGGCCGGGCGCGCCTTTTCCAATCGTGTAGCTTTAACAGGAACCACCGCTGCAACATCCGGCAGCCCAGCTGCGGCAAGCGTTTCAGCCTGATGCTGCATTGGAACAGGCCGATCCTGCGATCCTTTTGCAACCGCGCGGGGCATTGCATCCTGCACGCCCTTTGCTGGCAATTTCGCATCCGCAATCGGCTGCGCGCCTTCAGTTTCGCCCGGCAAAGCAGGCCTCAAATCAGGCCCTAAATCAGACGGGGCACTGGCAAATTCCAATTTCGCGCGGATGTCGATTGCGGGCTGCGTGATGGGGAATTGACCAAGGGGCGCATCCGCCGACCCGCCCGCCTGCACTCCGCTGGGAGCAAGCATTTCGGAAGGCTTACCGGGCAAGGCAGCATCCGCAATCGGCGAGGCATCGGCCGGGCTTTCGGACGAAGTATCGGGCGCAGCATCAGACTTAGCATCGAACGGGGCATTGAGCGGGCCATCAAACAGGGCACCGCCCTTGTCCAAAGGCGCATTGCCAGCGCCGGAGCCAAAATCGCGGCCAATAGTGGGCTCGGCAACGGGTCCAGCCCCAGCGCCATGCACTTTAGCCAAAACCCCCTCGCCCAGCAGCGCAGCCATATCGGTGGACGGGCGAGGCGTGGCAGGATTGGGCGCGGCTTTTAGACTTCGCGGGCTGGCCAGACCGGGCGCACTGGCCAGTCCGGGCAGCGCGGGCAAACCCGGCAAATCTGATCCCTTCGGCAGACCTTGCCTGCTCGGCAGGTCCGCTACGGCGGAAACTTTGCCAACAGAAATCGCAGAATTGGAGCCGGAAATCATAGCATCATCCTTGAAAATACACGCTCAACCGCGCTCAGATCCGCTTTGGGCCGAAACCCAAAACGCAGCGCTCAGCTTTTGTCGGGATTGGACTGCAATTTGCGTGCCATGGCGGCGGCGATGGGCTGATCTACGCGTTCCTGCCTATCGCGCTGTTCACGAAGCGCGGCCTTGGCCCGCGCGCTCAATCGCTCGATCCGCTGTTCGCTTTGCGCCAGCTTATCGACCTGCCAGCGCGCCTGACGCGAAGCATCACCGCGCGCCTGATCGGCATTGCGCGCCAATGCGGCCAGCTCGCCTGCGAACAGAGTCTGATGGCTTAACGTACTGCCCGTTTGCGCGCCTGTTCGTCCGCCATAACCGCGCGCAAGCTCGCGGCTGCGCTGTGCCAGACTGGCGCTGCGTTGTTCCTGCGCGATGGCATCGGCGAGCGCGGTCATTGCATCGCGCCGTGCAATGCGCGCCAAAAGCAATTGCCGCTCTGCGCGTTTCAGCTTGCGATTATTCGGCAAGGATCGCCTCTTGCCCCGCTGCGGCAAGGTCAAGCAGAGCGCTCTGGCTGTCTTCAAGGTCAAACGCCTCGCCCCGGCGCTGCGTGACAAAGCCATCGATCCGCTCAGACAGCGAAAGCGCCCTGTCCAGCATCGCATCCGATCCTGCACGGTAAGCGCCCATCATAACAAGATCGCGATTGTCCTCGCGCACGCTCATCAATCCGCGCACTGTGCGCGCCGCTTTTGCAACCGTCGGCGGCACCAGTTCATCCATCACCCGGCTCAGCGATGCGGGCACATCAATCGCGGGATAATGCCCGCGCTGCGCGAGATCGCGCGACAAAACGATATGCCCATCCAGGATCGCGCGCGCGGTATCAACCACCGGATCAGCGGTGTCATCGCCATCGGCCAGAACCGTATAAAGGCCCGTGACAGCCCCGCCGGTGCGCTGCGAATTGCCAGCACGTTCCACCAATTTGGTAACAGCTGCTAACGCCGAAGGCGGATAGCCGCGCGCAGCTCCCGGCTCGCCCAGCACCAGCGCCAATTCGCGCGCAGCATGGGCAACGCGGGTCAGGCTGTCGAGGATCAGCATCACGCTTTTGCCTTGCGCGCGGAAATATTCTGATAAGGCGGTGGCATATTGCGCCGCGCGCAGCCGCAGATTGGGCGCGTGATCGGCAGGTACAGCGATAACAACAATGCGCCCGCGCTGCGGGCCTGCCATATGCCGCGCGACAAAATCGGACACTTCGCGCGCGCGTTCCCCGATCAAAGCAACAATCGTGATGTCGGCGACCGCATGGCCCGCAATCGTGTCAATCAGAACCGATTTGCCCACGCCGGACCCGGCAATCACGCCCATACGCTGGCCCACACCCATCGTGGTAAGCGCGTTGATCGCGCGCACGCCGCAATCAAACGGCTGGCTGACCCGCGCGCGTTCGAGCGCGCTTTCGCGGTGTCCGGCCAACGGCCAGTGCTGGGTAAAATCAATCGGCGGCCCGCCATCAATCGGCGCGCCCAGCCCGTCCAAGGCGCGGCCAAGCACGGCATCGCCCACGGGCATTTCGCCCGGCCTGCCGCAAGCGCGCACGCTGGCATCGGGGCGCAGCAGCACCGCATCGCCCAGCAGCATCATCAAAGAATGTCCGCTGCGAAAACCGATCACTTCGGCAAGGCTTTCGGTGCCATCCTCTGCCTCGATGGCTCCAAGTGAACCGATAGGCAGCGGCAATCCGGACACTTCGACCAATCCGCCATCGCACGCCGCCACTCGCCCCGTTATCACAGGGCCGCATTCAACATGCGCGCGCCGCATCCGTGCGCATTCCAGCTGCATTTCGGCCAGCATAAAGGCCGCTATCCGCGCAACGCAGCGGCAATCGCGCGCCGCCATTCCGCCGGGCCATCGCGCACGCCGCCTTCGGGTCCGCTAAGTTCGATAGAGCCGCGTTCGAGCGCCGGATCAGACACAATCTCCCATTCGGCCAAAGCGCCTTCTTCCAGCAGCGCCAGATCATCCGGGTTCAGATGCAAAGTGCACGATTGCGCTGCGGACCCAAGCCGTGTGGCTGCCGCGCGCGCGCGTTTTTGCAGAGCATCGGGATCGGCAGCGTGATCTGCCAAAGCCGCATCGCACAGCGAAAGAACCGTCTCCGACAGTTCTGCCGCCAGCGCATCCATTGCCGCCTGATCGAGCTGGCGAAAGGCAAACCGCAAAGCCATGCGTTCATCGTCCATCAGGGCCAGCTTTTCTTCCAGCGCCTTGTGCGCGGCGGCTTCGCCTTGCGCATATCCGCGATCCCATTCGGTTTGCGGCTGGGCAGGCTCGCTGGGCCGGGATGTTTCCGGGGTCTCCTCTGCCGGCTGCACCTGAGCGAAGGGCGATGCCGCGCTAAACTCGCTCGGCGCGCTGAACGCCGCGATCCAATCGGGCACGGCGGCGCCGGATGCACCACCGGCTGACAAAGCCCCGGCCGCGGCCGCATCAGCGATCCAATCAGACGAATTCACTGTCATCTGTCCCTATGGAGATTTCGCCTTCTTCGGCCAGCGAGCGGGCGAGATCGACAATTTTGCGCTGGGCCAGTTTCACATCGGCCATGGCCAATCTGCCGCGCAGTTCAATCTCATCGCGCACCCCATCAGCAGCGCGGCTTGACATGGCGGCAAAGAAGGGTTCGCGATCTTCTTCACTAAGCCCTTTGAGCGCATCAATCAGCGCTTCGTTATCCACATCGCGCAGCAAGCGGCCCATCCCTTGCGGGTCCAGTTCGAGCAGCATTTCGAACGTGAACAATTCGTCTTCGATTTTCTGCGCCAGTTCCTCGTCGCGCTGGGCGATGGCGGGCAGCACAACATTGCGCAATTCGCCTTCGGACAGGTTGATAAGGTTCGCCGCTTCGCGCGGGCCGCCCATGGCCAATGCACTTGCGCCGAAATTCGCGCCGATGCGGTGCGAGAGCAATTGATCGATCATGCCGATGGCCTGCTGCGATACAGGGCCCATCTTGGCGATCCGTTCCACCACGGCGGATTGCTTGGTCTCATTCAGCGATGAAAGCACTTCGGCAGCGGGTTCCGGCTCCAGCAGCAACAGCAAAGCCGCGATCACTTGAGGGTGTTCATCCGCGACCAGTTTGACAACGACACTGGGCGCCAGCCAGCGCGCCATTTCGATGCTGCGCGGGCGCGGCGCTGGTTCGATGCGCAGCATCATGCTTTCCGCTTTGGTCGGGCCAAGCGAGCGTTCAAGCATCAGGCGCACCTGTTCATTGCGGCCGCGTGCGGGCAGAATTTCGCGCGCCGCTTCGCCTGCGAAATCTTCCAGCGCCTCAGCTATGCGCGCCTGATCGATATCACCCAGCGCGCACATGGCAGCGCCCAGCGCCTGCAATTCAACAGGCTCCATCCGACCAAGCAGACCTGCGGCTTCATCCTCGCCCAGCAGCATCAGGAACACCGCCGCCCGGTCCACCCGGCCCAGCAAAGGTTCAGGGATCGCAGGCGCGTCTGATGCGCTTTCCGGATCAGCCTCTTTCACATCAGCATCACTCATGAAGACGGCGCTTTCTCATCTTTGGCCGATGGCGGCTCTAACATGCGCTGAAGCGCTTCGACCGCGCGTTCCGGTTGACTAACGGCAAGCTGCCGGGCGAGCTCAACCTGTTTCGACAGATCGGCAAAGGTGCTTGGCGCTGTTTGCGATTGCCCTGCCAAACCAGCCCCGCCTGCACCAATCGCTGCGCCCGCAAGCGGGTCATCGCCATCAATCAGAACGGGCACATCATCATCGCCATCCGCGCTTTCCTTGGCCGCGCCGTCTTTCTTGATTCGCCCGATCAGCGGGCGCACGGCGAGGAACAGCACCAGCAGCACTGCGATCAGTGCGGTGGCATAACGCACCACCATCGCGAACCAGGGCTGTTCGTAAAAGGCAGGCGGTTCCATCACTGCGGTTTCAAACGCGCTGGGGATCACTTCGACAATATCACCGCGCGCCGTGTCCGCGCCGACAGCCGCGCTGACGAGGCTTTGCAATTGCTCCGCCGTCATCGGGGCGGCGGCTTTCAATGCTTCATCACTGACCGCGACTGCGACCGAAAGCTTGGTTAATCCGCCGGGCCGGGTCGAAGTCACCGCCACTTCGCGGCCCACTTCGTAATTGCGCGATGTCGCGCTTTCGGTGTCTTTGGGCACGCCATCTTCGGCGGCGGCTTCGGTGTCTGCAGCAGCGGCTTCGGGATTGGGCGCTTCGTCCACCAATTCGGCATCAGGCGGAGGCGTGTTTGCCGTTACACCCGGCACACCGCCCACACCGCCGCTGCCTGCAACGCGCACCGATGTGCGCTCGCTTTCTGATCGGACCACGCCGGGATCGTTGTATTTTTCTGTGGCGCTTGTCACATCCTTGGTGTCGAGTTCGACCTGCACTTGGCTGGAGAAATTGCCTTCTCCCAATAAAGGCGTCAGCAATCCGGCGATCTGCTCGCTCAGCTTGGTTTCAAATTCGCGCTGCAAAACCAGCCCGTCCATCGCGGCATCACGGGCGGCAGAAAGCAGGCGGCCATTTTGGTCCACCACGCGCACCGCATCCGATGTCATTCCCGGAACCGAGGCTGAGACCAGATTGACGATGGCCTCGACCTGATTCTGACTCAGCGAACGCCCGCCCACCAGCCGCACCATGACAGAGGCGCTGGGCGGGCTGGCATTGCGCACAAACACCGATCGTTCAGGCGTGGCGAGATGCACGCGCACCGCTTCGATCCCGTCAATCTCGCGGATCGTCAGCATCAATTCGCGCTCGCGCGCCAGCCGCAGTCTCTCGCCTTCCAATGTGCGGCTGGAACCCAGCGGGATCGCGTCCAGCATTTCGCTGGCCCCTTCGGGCGCTGCCAATCCGGCATCGGATGCGACCAGCATGCGCGCGCGGTAGACATCATCTTCGGACACGCTCATCGCGCCTGTGCCATTGTCGATGGAATAGCTGATCCCGCCGCGTTCCAGCGTATCGACCACCTGTGCGCGCTCGCCATCGGACAGGCTGGAATACAAAATCCGCTGCGGACCCGATGCGATCATCATATAAAGCGCCGCCAGCGCGACCACTGCGCCCAATCCGATCAATGCAGGCAAAGCGCGCACAAAGGCAGGCTGGCGGGTGAAATCGGCCACGCCATCCGGCAGCATGGATCGCCATCCGCCCGGCTGGCTTGCCGCAGCAGCGGTGCCATCACCTATTGGCGAGGCGGCTGGAAGAGTGCTTTCAGCCACTTATCACGCCCCCATCCGCATGATTTCCTGATAGGCTGAAAGCAGCTTGTTGCGCACTTGCAGTGTCGCCTCAAACGCTATGCCCGCTTCCTGGCGAGCGACCATCACTTGCGCGATATCGGTCACTTCGCCGCGTTCAAATCCGGCTTGCATTTCGCCCGAATGTTTCTGCACCGCGCTGACCGATTGCAGCGCATTTTGCAGCGTATCGGCAAAGCCACTGCCCGCGCGTTCGCCCGGTTCCGGGGCAATCCCGCTGGCTGCGCGCACATCTTGCAATGCTTGCGAGCGGCCAAGGATTTCTTTGCGCAGCGCCATCACATCGGAAACGCCAAATCCTGAAGATATCGCGTTCATGATACGCCTCCTTGTTGCAGCAAACCGGTCTCGCGCATGGATGCCAGCCGGTAACGCAGGGTTCGCTCCGATATGCCCAGCGCGCGGGCGGTGCGCGCACGGTGTCCGCCGTTCGAATTGAGCGCATCGATGATGGCGGCCGCTTCGGATCGGAACGCGACATCAGACAGCGAGGCGGCTCCGGGCTGGCTGGATGCTGATGGAGCAGGTGCTGATGGAGTGAGTGCTGGCAGCGCAGAGGCGGCCTGCGCATCGCCCGCCGCGCCCATGCATCGCACCGGTTGATCAAACACGATATGGTCCGCCCCGATCATCGCAGCATCCCCTGCGAGCAGAATTGCGCGGCGGATCACATTTTCCAATTCGCGCACATTGCCCGGCCATGCATGCCCTTCAAGCAGGCCGAGCGCGTGCCCGCTGATCCAGTTCGGCTTTGGCAGCGATGCACCGCGCGCGTCATCCGCTTTTGCGCAGGCATGGCGCAGCAACATACCAAAAGCGAGCGGCGCAATGTCCCCTTTGCGATCGCGCAAAGCCGCGATTTCGAGCGGGAACACATTCAGCCGGTACAGCAAATCCTCGCGGAAAGATCCCAGCGCAACTTCATCGGCCAAAGTGCGATTGGTGCAAGCGATGATGCGCACATCAATGGCTACCGGACTGGTCGCGCCCAGCGGCAAAACTTCGCCTTCCTGCAAAGCGCGCAGCAATTTCGCCTGAAGCGCGAGCGGCAATTCGCCGATCTCATCCAGCAGCAATGTCCCGCCATCTGCCGCGCGAAACAAACCCTCGCGCGCTTCGGCGGCGCCAGTAAATGCGCCTTTGCGGTGGCCAAACAGCAGGCCTTCCAGCATCGCTTCGGGCATGGCGGCGCAGTTGACCGCGACAAATGGCCCGCTGCTGCGCGCGGATAGTCGGTGCACAAACCGGGCGAGCACTTCTTTACCTGTGCCCGTCGGCCCTTCAAGCAAGACGGGGATTTCGCTGCCCGCAATCCGCTCTGCCAAAGTCAGCAATGCAAGGCTGCGCTCATCAGCGGCAATCGGCCAGCCGCCTTGCGCGCAGCATGCCAGAAACGCAGCGCGCGCGGCTTCGTGTGATTGCGCGGTGTAACGCAAAGCGACCCGCGCTGGCGAACTGCGCGTCAGGCTGGGTTGATGGGCAAGGCCAAGGTCAAGCTCAATGGCATCCTTTGGCCGCCCGCCCGCAGGCAAATCAAAGCGCCCCTCTTCGCCCATCACCAACCGTGCGCGCTGCCATTTATGCGCGAGCAAAGGCAAGACCGGGTCGAGCAGCGCAGAGTGACGCGCGGTTACATCTGCGCGGGCTGCGCCCGGTTTGGTGAGCGGTTGAGGCGCAGATTGGGATACGCGGCAGCGCTCAGCCGGTCGCGGCACTGATTGCGGTTGAGGCGGGTTAGGCATGTTGCGGCACCGATTTGCTTGTTTTTCTGAGGGCTTATGAATGGCTCGATGCTGGTTTGGCGCCCGGCCAGCCAAGATAGCCGTAAGTTAAGCCCCCGTAGTCGCACCTAAGCGCTGCAATTTCTGGCCGGGCTCTATGCAGGAGCGTGCAGGATACTCGGCGACGCCTGCCTGGTCCGGGGTGGCAAGCTGCGGGCCGGCTCTGGGCAAAAGCGCTTCTGCGTTCGCTTTTTCGCATGGGTCCATCACCCAGCCCTTAAACTTTCTCCCAAGTGGTCGCTCTTAGTCTCAGCAGCGGCGAAGCAATTCGTTCTGCAAGATCACACAAGATCACTTTACGATCGCTAGGAGTTTTAGACCAATGTCCGTAATCAACACCAATATCTCAGCCCTGCGCGCTCAGAACGCCAGCATGTATGCCAACAAGCAATTGGGCGATGCGATGGAGCGCCTGTCAACCGGCAGCCGCATCAACTCAGCCGCTGATGATGCCGCTGGCCTGTCCATCGCCACTGGCTTTACCTCAGACATCCGCGCGATGAACCAAGGCATCCGCAACGCCAATGACGGCATTGCGCTGGCGCAAACCGCCGAAGGGGCTTTGGATGAAGTGTCCAACATGCTTCAGCGCGTTCGTGAACTCGCCGTGCAATCACAAAACGGTACGCTGGATGATACAGATCGCGGCTTCCTCGACACCGAAGTCACCGAACTCGCCGCTCAGATCAACGACATTCTGACCAACACAACATTCAACGACGTAACACTGTTCAGCACGACCAGCGGCACCGACGTTTCTGTGAACATTCAGATCGACGCAACTCGTAATGTCACTCTCACGAGCACCGGCATTGATGACACCAACCTTGATGCAGCCGGCCTTGATGTGAGCACAGCGGCCAACGCCGCCACCGCGATCACGAATGTGGATGCCGGCCTTCAGGCTGTGAACAGCGCGCGTTCATCATTGGGTGCAGGCCAGAACCGTCTGGAAAGCGCGATCAACAACCTGACCACAACATCGACCAACCTGACCGATGCGCGTTCGCGGATCGAAGATACGGATTTCTCATCGGAATCGACCGCTTTGGCCAAAGCGCAGATCCTTGGTCAGGCATCCACGGCGATGCTCGCTCAGGCGAACCAGTCACAGCAGAACGTCCTTTCCCTGCTGCGGTAAGCTTACCATGAAGACCATCCAGCCCGGCAGGTTATGGCCGGGCTGGATACAGGAAAACCCGAAAGAGGCTGAGGCGCTCTTTCGGGTTTTTTGTTTTCAGGGGGGAGGCGTTTTGTGATTGGGCGCTTCGGCTCACGGGCCGGGGCGTTCTTGCTGAGGGTTCGGTATCGCTCACGCCGGGCGTTTTTGTTGAGTGTTCGCTTCGCTCACTGCCGGACCACCCAAAAAAGCCTCACCCTCAACCCGCGCTGCGGTCCTGCCATTCGATCACTTCGAGGTAATTGCGCAGACGGTTCTCTTCGATCCGAGCGATCAGCGGGTTCGCGTGATAGGGCAGCAGGAACTGCGCCAAGTCTTCAGACCACGGCGCATTGGCATCAAACACAATGCCCAGGCCCAAAACGGCGGGCACATGCACATACATCAGCCCGCGATCATCGCTGTCGGTTTCGCGCAGGAAATCCTCCACCGCGGTCAGCACGCCGTTGCGCTCGCCGCCCGATGCCAGCGCAACCGCGAAATTGCCCATACCGCGCAGGCCCCGCCCGCGCGTGGCTGTGTCCATGTCCAGTTTCACCCCATGGTCAAAACTGTGCGGATGCCGCCAGCCAGAAGGAATGCGCGCTGGCGCATAATAGAAATCGCGCCGCGCGCACGGCCATGACACATCGTGCAGGAAAGCAAGCAGCGGCTTGCCGCCCGCGACCTGCGCCGCATCGATCATTTTCAGCTCGTTATAGACGGTGTAATAATTGTGATCACCATCAACAAACCACGCATCCGCCGCCGTGCAATGAGCCAGCGCATCCAGGCTTGGCTTTGCGATATGGCGCACATGGGACTGTTCATCCGCCCATGCGGCAAAACCTGTTTCGGGTTCGGGATCAATGCAAGTGAGCTCGCCCCCGTTCTGCGCGCAGCGTTCGGCAAGCACTTTGGACATGCCGCCATGTTCGCTGCCAATTTCGGTGATGGACCGGGTTTTCGCCAGATCCAGACAGGGCAGGATCAGCGGGGAAAATTCGGACATTGAATGGATCAAAAGCTCGCTCATGCGGCGATCTCCTGCGTGCGGGCTTTGGGTTTTGATGCACCGGGTGCTGGCCGCTGGCGGATTGGGCGAAAGACAATTTCGACCATATCGACCGTGCTGTTGGGGCCCAACTGATCGGGCGCAATAAACAGCACGCCCGCAGGATCGGGGCACTCATACAAGCCTGTTTGATGCTCGGTCAGACCATCGGCAATCGCGGTAAGAGGCACGGGCCGGTCGTCATTGTCCAGACTGCCGCGCAGGCCATCGACCGGCGCGCGAGTAATCGAGACAACTTCCAACCATTCAAACGCCGCGCCAATCCCGATGGCTATCGCTTTGGGGGCAGCGCTGATCGGCAATTGCGCGGTGAAATACCCATCATGGGTTGCGCGCGCTTCGATCTGGTGCGCGGCGCTGCCCGTAGTGCCGACATAATAGGCATCAAGCGTGATCGTCTGCGGGGCATAATCGACATAGCTCAGCCCCAGGCCAAAGCGTTTTTGCAACAGCAGCGCGAGCCGCGTACTCATGTCCTCTCCCGCCAATTCGGCAGGCAGGAACATGCGGGCAGACCCTTTCATGTAGAACAATCCCCGCCGTCTGATCCCTTCATGGCCAAAGTCAGGATCAAAGAGTGGCACAATCCGTTCACTGCCCAGATTAACGTCGTGCTCAAACCCTTTAAGCACGCTGAGTTCATCAGGCTGCGGCAGAAACAGGAACCGGGTGAGCGCATTGCCAGCGGTTTCGCGCCAGCCGCGCTGATCGTGCACCGCGCTGGTGCGGATAATGGGGGGCTTCATCGCGGCTTTTGCAAAAGCGACAACGCCTTTTTGCACCGCATCGCGAATATCGCTTTGCTGACCTTTGAAACCGCTCTGATTGCGCACGGGTTCGCCGTGATCGGTGTAATCGACAACCGATCCCAATTCGCAGGTCGCCAGCTGCTCGATCACCGCGACATTGCCGCACAGGGATTCCAGATGTCCGGGATCAAAATGGCGCGTGTCGATCAGGCCTTTCTTGTCAAAACCGTTCGCCGTCATTTCGCGCAGCAGCAAATAGCGGCCCGCCACATGGCAATCAAAAACATCGCTTAACAGGCCATCAACCTGGTTTTGCGCCGACCCGTTATAGCCCAGATCCACCAGCATCAGCGTATCGCCCGGTTGCGGATCAACGGCGCTGCGGACATGCGCGATCAGCCTTTCCGCAAAGCCGCGCGCGCGCCGCAATGTTGTTTTCTGGCGTTTTCCGGTGCGCAATTCTGCAAGCAACGCTTCTGCCACCGCGCTCAAATCCGCATCTGATCGCGGCGTGCCGATGCAATCGGTGATCTCTTCCGGAGTGAACAGCAATTGCCGCGCTAAAGTGCTGGGGTTTAGCCCATGTTCGAGCGCCACATGCCGATCATAGGCTTCGCGCGATGCCAGCCCGGCAGCGGTTGCGGTAAAGCGGCTGATTTCCACTCGCGCGGTGCTGTCTGCGCGGTCGCAAGCGGCATGGACGAGCTGCGGCAAATGCCCATCGCGCAGCATAAACAGCCAGTGGACCCTGCCGCCGCGCTCACTCGCCAGCGCCTCTGCCTCATCGCTCAGCCAGTTTTGATAGGCGCGAAACACCGGGCCAAGCACACAAAAACCCAAACGCTCAGCCGGATCGTCCATCGCTGCTTCATGGGCAGCGATCAAAGCGCGCTGCATTTGCAGCCCGGTCACGCCCGGTCCAGACGCATTGGCGCTGCCTATCGCTCCGCATGCGCGTTCAAACCGCAGCCGCTGGCGCGCTTCATCGGTGAATTGCAGCAGCAGCAGTGCAGGCACGCCCAGGCTGCGCGATGCATCGTAATCCGCCGCCGGGTTATCGCCGATATGCAGCGCCTCTTGGCTTTTGCATTTCATCGTTTTGAGCGCTTTGGCCAGCAGTCCTTCGCTTTTGGACAGGCCCGCCTGGGACGAAGCAAACACACGGTCAATCAGGCCCGCGACCTCTTCGCCTGCCGCCTTTGCAATAAGGTCGGTCAATTCGCGCACATCCAAATAGGTGTCGGAGACGATGATGACCTTGATCCCGCGCGCTTTGGCCGCCCGCATCAAAGCAACTGTGGGTTCAAAAGCGAAGCAGCTGCGCACTTCTAGCGCGTGTTCCGCCCCGGCAGCCTGCGCGATTTTGGCCCCGTCTGCATGCGGCATGGCCTGCGCGTAAATCTGCGTGAGGCTCACCTCGGTGCGGCGACGCATCGTAAACTGCGCTTTGCGTGCATTCATTTCAGCCGCGCCGCGCTGTGCTGGCAGCACCGTATCCAGCCCTGCAAAAACGTCGCTGGGCGTATGACAATCGCGCCATAACAGCGTGTCAAAACAATCGAGCGACAGCACTTTTATCCCGCCGGGCGCCCGGTCAAGCGCGGTGGGCAATTCATGCGGCCAGATTGTCTCGGTCATTACGCTCTCCATTGGATCCAATCGCGCCTGCGGGATCGATAAAGAGAGCTAACCCTTGCATGGTTTATGAGCCCGGCGCGCTGCCCTCAGCCTTATCCCTTAAGGAAATATCCGCAGCGGCCACCGGAGGCTGCGCGCTGAGCGGTTGCGGCGTGCGGCGGCGCTGGATGCGCTGGCCGGGTTGATCTTCGAGCAACAGCAGCGAAATGCGCCGGTTACGCGGATCTGCCGGATTGTCCGCCACCAGAGGTTCGCGGTCGGCCACCCCTTCGATCCGGGCAAAGCGATCTGCGGCAAGGCCATTGCGAATAAGCGATTGGCGCGTCGCCTCTGCACGGCCCGCCGATAGCGACCAATTGTTGGCAACAATGCCGGGCCGCCAGGGCAGCGAATCTGTGTGACCGCGCAGGATCAGCGGCACATTCTGCGCCTCAAGCACGCCGCCGATCACTTCGATGAGCCCGCGCGCTTCTTGAGTCAAAACAGTGGTGCCAAGCGAAAACATCGAGAAATCCGCATCATCCACCAGATCAATACGAATGCCATCGGGCGCGCGCATCACGCGCACCTGTTTGACCAAATGCGAGATATCCTCGCGCTTTTTCAATTGGTTCGCGATCTCTTCTTGCAAATCCTTGACCCGCTGCGCGTCGCTTTCGCCGCGCCCACCGCCTTCAACCGGGCCGCCTTTGGCATCGCGCGGGATGGTGATTGCTTTGGTTCCCGTCTGCCCGCCGGCATTGGGATAATTGTCGACATCGGTCAGCGATGAACCGCCCAGCAATCCATCTGACCCCGCGCTTTGCTGGCGGGTTTTGACCAGTGTCGGTGTGAAGTAATCGGCAATGCCCTTGCGTTGGTTTTCCTCGGTCGCGCCCAGCAGCCATAACAGCAGAAAGAACGCCATCATCGCGGTGACAAAATCGGCATAGGCGACTTTCCACGCGCCGCCGTGATGGCCAGCGTCCTCGATCGTGATTTTTTTGACGATAATCGGCGCGAGCGGAGTTGGCGCTGTATCAACATCGGACATTGCGGCAGCTCCCTCTACCTGCCGCGCATCATATCGAGCAGTTCGGTGAGCTTGGGCCGATGCGCTGGCGGCAGGCCTGCGCGCGCCGCTTCGAGCACCATAGGCTGAGGATAGCCATGCAGGCTCGCCACGATCACCTGTTTGATCGACTGGAAAATCTGCGCATCATGCGCGTTCACCTGTTTCAGCCGGTTCGCCATTGGCCCTGCAAAACCATAAGCCAGCAGCACGCCCAAAAACGTGCCAACCAATGCGCCGCCGATCATCTTGCCCAAAATGGCAGGCGGCTGATCGATTGCGCCCATGGTTTTGATAATGCCAAGCACAGCCGCCACAATCCCAAGCGCAGGAAAGGCATCCGCCATCGACTGGATCGCGTGTTCAGGCTCGTGCATTTCGTGCAGCTGGCATTTGATCGACTGGTCGATAATCTCTTCGACCGCATGCGTTTCCAGCGTGCCGCTGGACACCACCATCAATGTGAGCGGATCGCAGATCAATCCGCACACAACCGGGTCTTTTTGAAGATTGGGATATTCGCTGAAAATGGTGGAATTTTCAGGCTCGGTCACATGGCTTTCCAGCGCCACGGCCCCTTCGGACCTCAATAATTTCATCAGCTTGCTGGTCAGCGATATCACATCAATGTGATCCTGATCGGAATATTTGGGCCCTTTGAAGACTTTGCCGAACCCGCCGCCGAGCAATTTCACCTCGTGCATGGAATTGCCGATCAGGATCGCGCCTGTGGCCGCGCCGCCAATCATCATGAATTCCAGCGGGAGCGCTGCGAGGATCGGCCCCATAGAGCCGCCCGCAAGCGTAAACCCGCCAAAAACCATGGCGATAAGGACAACGATACCGATCGCGGCAAACACTGGGTTACACTCCTGGGTTTCGGGATAAAGCGGCCCGTTGGCCGCCGCCCGGTTAGATCACGTCAAACAGAGTAAGCGAGCTGAGGCGGGCAAAACTGGCCTGGCTTGCTTCCAATGCGGTGAGAGTTTGCTGAAGCCGGGCGACCGCTTCTGTAAGGTCCGTATCGCCCACCTGGCTGCGCCGTTCAGCGACCGCAATATCGCGCGATGCCTGATTGTCCTGCACCACTTCGACCCATGCAAGACGAGTGCCCAACACGGCCTGATTGCGCGATACAGAATCAATCGCGGCATCCAGCCCGCTGATCTGCGCAACAGCCGCCGCGCCGGCCCCCGGACCGCCTGTGCGAAAAGCATCGACCAGATTGGCAAACACGGCAAAGGCATCGGTGGCGGTGCCATCCACATCAAATTCGAACACCTGACGGCCTGTCACACCGCGCTCAATATCGGTGGCAGGGGCAACCGAAACCGCGCCCACTTGGTCATTGCCGTTATAGGTGACAACGCCTGCGGCATCGCGGATAAAGGCGGGGCCAGCAACGGTTCCGGCAAACAACGCCTCGCCCGTAACGCTCACGCCATTGGCGCGGGTGAACAATTCCTCGCCCAATTGCTCCAGTTCTTCGGCAATGGCAGCGCGGGCGGCATCATCCAGAGTGTCATTGCCGCCGCGCACAGCCAGTTCGCGCGCGCGGATCAGGATGTCGCCCACCGCGCCCACCTGATCCGCGGAAAAGTCGAGATCCTGCGCAAGCTTGGCCGCGTTGTCTTCCTGAATATCGGACAGAGTTTCCAACCGGGTCAGCGCGCGAAGCCGCGCCGCGGCGGCAGGATCCTGCGATCCGCGCTCGATCCGCTGGCCCGTCGCGATCTGCGTTTGCAGGCTTTCCAGCGACGTGCGCAGATCGCTCATCTGGGCGAGCGAGCGCGTGTAATAGGCGCCTGTCGATGTGCTGACGGTGGTCATGGTTTGAATGCTCCTGCGAATTATCTCAGGCTCAGCAGCGTGTCGAACACCTCGACCGCGACCTGAATGACGCGCCCGTTGGCTTCAAAGGATTGCTGGAGCCGGATGAGATCGGTTGCTTCGGTGTCGAGATTAACGCCGGTTTCTTCGAGCAATTGCGCCTCGGCCGCCTGCGATACAACGGCCAGCCCATCGGCCCGTGTTTGCGCGCCAGCGGTGCGGCTGGACAGGCCGAGCAGCAGAGTGTCTGCCGATATGACAGGGCCGGTATCGCTGCCAATGCTTGCGATCAGTCCGGCGATAGCGCCTGTCTCGCGGCTGCCTGCGGGCGACCCGGTGGGCGCGGAGACAAGCTGCGCCCCAGATGCCAAAGCGACCGCGATATCGCCTGCATTGCTGCCGGAAAACAGCGGCTGCCCTGCAGCGCCATCAACATCCACGCCGCTTGCCTGGGCGGCATTGGCAGCGGTGATGACCTGGCCTGCAATGGCATCAAGATCGCTTTGCAATCCGGCCTGTTCCTGCAAAGCCTGCGCCCGTCCTGCCATCGCGCCGCTGTTAAGCGCAACCGCCGTGCCATTGACGGCAAAACTGGCCGTGCCATCTGCCGCAAGACTGGCGGTGAATGAGCTGGCAGTGGCGCCGGACACCAGTGTTTCAGCAGGCGTGCCGGCCAGTTGCACATCGGCAACGCCTTTCGCAGTGAAGGACACGGTCACGCCCAATTCTTCCGCAATCCCGCGCAAAGCGGCATCGCGCCGGTCAAGCAAAGCGGCAAGCCCAGCGGACCCTTCGCGAGCGGCGACAATATCGGCGTTGATCTCTGCCAATTCATCCAGATTGGACTGCACCGATGAAATCTCAGCCGTCAGATCGGATTGCATCACGGTGCGCGCATCGGACAAGGATTGATTGGCAAGCTGAAACGTGTTCGCCATTTGCCGCGCGGTTTCCAGCGTGGTGGTGCGCAGGTTCGCGTTAACAGGGTCGCTTTCCAATCGCACCAAAGCCGCTTCAAAATTGACCAGGCCTGGATAAAGCCCGGATTGTTCGAGCGCGGTTTCGCTGTTTTGCAAACCTGTGAGCAAAGCCTGAGTGCGCGAAAGATCAGAGGCGGCATTGCGCGCCTGAAACTGCACCAGCTCGCTTGCGCCGCGATTGATCGACCCGATGCGGACCCCGCCCAGCGAATCAGCGGAATTAAACCCGATGGTTGCCGTCATCACCAATTCGCTTTGGCCCAAAGTGCGCCGGGCGTAATTGGGATTGGACGCATTGGCGATGTTCTGCGCGGTCAGTTCCAGACCCGCGCGCGACGCTTTTGCGCCGTTCGCGCCAATATTGAGAAGTGCCATCGGCATGGGGAGCTCCTATCGCCGCTCTGTTTCATCAGGGCTTGTCGCAGGAAGATATTGCGCAAGCTGTTCCTCTATGCTCCGGGCAAACCCGAAGGAGCCGGAATTGCTGGCGATTTCAGCGAATTGTTCATCGCGCATCTTGGCAAAGGTTTCCATGCCGCCGCCTGCGAACGGGGTGTCATCCTTGGCAAAGCTGGTGGCGCGCGCCGCTTCGAGCAGACGGCGCACCATGATCGCCTCGAACCCCTTGGCCGCTTTGCGCAAATCCTGCTGTTCGTTCGATAAAGCCTCTGATTTTGTGTGCGCGGAAGGGGCGGAGGTGACCTGCATCACAGCACCACCATTTCGGCCTGCAGCGCGCCTGCCTGTTTGAGGCTCTCAAGGATCACCACCAGATCAGCCGCGCCCACGCCCAGCAGATTGAGCGCATCGACAATCTCGCTGAGAGATGCTGCGCCCGGCATCAGGGCGACCCGGCTGTCGATTTGTTCGACAGTGATCTGGGATTGCTCCTCCACTGCTGTCACCCCGTTGCCGAACGGCGCAGGCTGAACCACGCGCGGGGCTTCGTCGATGCGGATCACCAGCTTGCCGTGGCTGACAGCAGCGGGCGACAAGCGCACCGCTTCATTGATGACGACTGTGCCGGTGCGGCTGTTCACAATGACTTTGGCCGCCATCGGGGCCGGCCTGACATTCAGCATTTCGATCTCGGCCAATTTCGCCGCGCGTTCATTATTGCCAAAGGGCAAAGCCAGTTCGATGCTGACCCCGTCAGCGATTTGCGCGGTTCCGGGAAAACGCGCATTGATAGCATCGCGCACCCGGCTGGCGGTCAGAAAATCGGCCTCGTGCAGATTGAATTTGAGTGTTCCCTGCCGATCAAACCCGGTCGCGACCGACCGTTCAACCGTTGCGCCATCTGCGATCCGGCCAACGGTTGCGACATTGACTGTCAGCTGCGATCCATCACGGCCCGATACGCCCAGGCCGCCGACTGCGACATTGCCCTGCGCCATCGCATAAATCTGCCCATCTGCGCCCATTAACGGCGCCAGCACCAAAGCCCCTCCGCGCAAAGACCGCGCCTGTCCAAGCGTGGATACGGTGATGTCGATGGTCTGGCCCGGCTTGGAAAAGGCAGGCAATTCAGCGGTGATGATGACAGCAGCGGCATTGCGCAGATTGGGGCTGACCCCTTGCGGCAATTGCAGACCCAGCCTGCCCGATACACCGCGCATCGCCTCTGTGACATAGGCAAGGTTGTCATCGCCTGTCCCCTGAAGGCCAACGACCACGCCGTATCCTGTCAGCTGGTTTGACCTGAGCCCTTCAAACTGGCCCAGATCGCGAATGCGTTCGGCCGATGCGGGCGCGGGGATCAAAGCGCCAATGGCCGCAGCCAAAGTCAGCACGAACAATATTCTGAAATAGGAAGCCATCGCCAAATCCTCTCAGCCGATCAAAACGGCGAAATCATGCCAAAGAACCGCGACAGCCAGCCGGGCCGCGATGCCTGCTGCACCGCGCCTTTGCCCGAATAGATGATCCGCGCATTGGCGACCTGCGATGATGCCAGCCGGTTATCCGCATCCACATCGACAAGGCGAATGCGGCCAGCGAACTGGATCCATTCATTGCCCTGGCTCAGCGACATCTGCTTTTCTCCGACAACTTCGGCGGTGCCATTGGGGTAAATGGCGGCGATGGTGACAGCGACAGTGCCATTCAACTGGCTCTGCTGGGCTGCACTTCCTCCACCAGAGAACGACCCTTGCGCCGCAGGATTAAGGGCATTGGGATTGAGAAAGCCCAGCGGGCCGGACGTAGGCGGCGTAATCGAGAACGATCCATCGCGCTGCGTATCGCCGGTGGTGCTTTTGGAAGAGGTGATATTTTCCACCAGCACAATAGTCACCATATCGCCCAGCTTGCGCGCGCGGGTGCCTGTGACCAGCCCGGCATAACCATCCGATGCCTGATAGATTGACCCGCGATTATCGCTGATAGCGGGGTCAGCAGGCGCCGGCACAGTCTGCGCGGTAAGGGGCGATGCAGGCGGCGGCGGCGCGGTAAAGCCGGGCGCCATTTTGCCTTCCATGCCAAAACAACCAGACACCAGCATCGCAGCCGATACGGCAACAGCGGCGCGCGCGGCGCGGCCCATGGAATGCGCGCCCATCACAGCGTCTGGTTCGCATTGCGGAGCATTTCATCCACCGCGCTGACCATCCGCGAATTGATTTCATAAGCGCGCTGCGCCTCGATGATCTCAACCAGTTCCTCAACCACATTGACGTTGGAGCCTTCGAGCATTCCCTGGCGCACATTGCCGCGTCCAAATTCGCCTGCCACACCCAATTCGACAGGGCCGCTCGCGCCTGTTTCCACCAGAAAGTTATCGCCGATAGAGCGAAGCCCGCGCGGATTGGCGAAATTGGCGATTTGCAGCTGGCCCAATTGGACCGGCTGCGCCTGGCCCGGCTGGACCGCACTGATTGTGCCATCGGGAGAGATCGAGATGCTTTCAGACCCTTGCGGGATCTGCACAGGCGGAGATACCGAAAACCCTTCTGATGTGATCAGCTGGCCTTGCGGTGACAAAGTAAAATTGCCCGCGCGGGTAAAGGCGATCTGCCCGCCGGGCGGCAGCTCCACCTGGAAATATCCCGGACCATCCAGCGCCAGATCAAGACTGTTGCCCGTCGTGTTGAGCGTGCCCTGGCTTTCAATGCGCGATGTGCCCTGCACCTGCACGCCCGTGCCCAGATTAAGGCCCACGGCATAGGCGGTTTGGTTGGTGGAATTGGCCCCCGCCACGCGCATTTCCTGATAAGTCAGCGTGGAAAAATCAGCCCGGTCGCGTTTGAACCCGGTGGTGGAGACATTGGCGAGATTGTTGGCAATCACGCGGATGCGCATATCCTGCGCTTCCAGCCCGGTGCGGGCGACTTGCAATGCGGATGTTGGCATGGAAAATTCCTTGTTGAATAGGCGTTTATGTGAGCGACATCAGCCGCGCGCTGGCTTCATCCAGATCGCCTGCGGTGCTCATCACTTTGAGGCGCTGTTCAAAGCTGCGCTGCGCCTCGATCATGGCGACCAGCGTTTCTGCGGTTTCGACATTGGATTGCTCCAGCGCGCCTGCGGTGACACTTGCGGTGGGGTCGGCTGGCAAGACGCCGCCGCCGGGCACTTTGAGGAAACTGTCGATCCCTTTGGCGACCTGGCTGCCTTCGGGCGATACCAGCTTGATCCGGCCAATCTGCTGGGCCTCGGCGCCCGGCGCTGCCGGATCGCGCGCCAGCACAGTGCCATCGCCGCTGATGGTGATGGGGAAGCCTTGCGGCACCGTGATCGGCCCGCCGCCTTCGCCCAGCACGGCAAGCCCTTCGCCATTTTCGATGAGGCCCGATGCCGCAATGCGCAGATCGCCCCGGCGCGAATAAACCTCCCCGCCTGATCGATCGGGCGCCTGAAACGCGATCAGCGCGTCGCCCTGCACCGCAATATCCATTGGATTGCCCGTGGGCGTAATCTCGCCCGGAGCCAAATCGGCCCCGCGCACATTTCCGCGAGCAGGCGCGCGCGCTTCCAAAGAGCCATCGCGAAGGACCGAGGGCTTCACCGCAAACACTTCCCTGCGAAAGCCGGGCGTGGACGCATTGGCGAGATTGTTGGCCACCATACGCTGGCGGTTCATCGCGGCATCTGCGCCTGATAATGCGGTGTAGATCATACGGTCCATCGTTTAAGCCCTCCTATCGCTGGAGGTTCAGGACGGTTTGCGAAATGGCTGTGGCGGTATCCAATGCCCGCGCATTGGCCTGAAAATTCCGCTGCGCACCCAGCAGCGAGACAAGCTCACCCGCCAGATCGACATTGGAGCGTTCGAGCGCGCCGGAGAACAAATCGCCGTAATTGCCGCTGGCCGGTTCACCAAAGACAGCGCCGCCGGATTCGCCGGTCGCTTCGTATTGGGTAAGCCCGATTGGACGCAGGCCTGTGGTCGCGGCAAAGCTGGCAAGCGCCACCTGCATTACAGGCTCAGCTGATCCATCGGCATAGACCGCCGTCAGCACGCCATCATTTTCAATCGACACGCTGGCGAGCTCAGACCCTGCGCCATTGGTTGTGGGGATGGCGATGGTGGCAGGCGTGGTCGATGTGGCAGTGCCTGTCGCATCGACCGGAAAGGCCTGGACCAGATTGCTGTTGCTATCGAGCAATTGCCCGCCCGCATCAATCCGCAGATTGCCATTGCGCGAATAGGTTTCCGCGCCATTGTTCGGGCTGACACTGGCGAAAAAGCCATCGCCATTGATTGCCAGATCCAGCCCGCGTCCGGTCTGCTCAATCGCGCCGAGCGAGAAATCCTGCGTGATCGCCTGAACGGTCGCGCCAATGCCGGGCGTGCGGCGCGGATCGGTGTTGGACCCGGACGCAATCAGGTCGGCAAAGGCCGCGTTGCTTTTCTTAAAGCTGACGGTTTCTGCGTTGGCGATATTGTTCGCGATAACGCGCAGATCGGTTTCGGCATTGCGCATACCGGAAAGCGAAGTTGCAAAGGACATGAGTTCAGTCTCCTGTTGGGAATGGGATGTGTTTTAAGAAAGGACAGAAATGCTGGGCGCTGCCGGCGTGATGCTGCCGGAACCTGCCCCGCCTGCCGCGTTCGTGGCAGCCTCGGCGGCGGCCTGCGCGGCTTCGGCGGCGGCATTTTGCGCTTCGATCAGGGCATCCAGCTTGGCCGAGATATCGCCCAAGGTCGCGCCCGATTGTTCGGTTTGGGCAAGCGATGTGAACTGCGCCATCTGCGCCAAAAGCTGCTCGTTATTCGCAGGCTCCAGCGGGTCCTGAAACTGCAATTGCGTGGTCATCAAAGTGAGAAAATCGCCGCTATCCAGCGATCCCAATCCGCCCGAATTGGGCAGAACGGATGGCGTGTTCAGCCGGTCAAACGTCGCCTCCAGCGTGGCATTTTGCGTGCCTGATACAGGGGTCGCAGTCATGTTCAATTGCTCCTTAGGGTTTCCAGCATCAGCTGTTTGGCGGTTTGCAACGCCTGGACCATGTTCTGGTACTGGCGCGCGCTTTCCATGATCTCGACCATTTCGGCGGTCTCATCGACGGGGGCCTCGAAGATATTGCCATCTGCATCGGCGAGCGGGTGGAAGGGATCATATCTCTTGGTTGGTGCCGCTTCTGACCGGACCAGCGTGTCTGCGGTCACGCTCGACAGGCCCGATGCGCGGTCAAGCTCGCTTTCAAACACCGCGCGAACGGGTCGGTACGCTTCGGCCTCGGTCGTGGTGACCGATCCGGCATTGGCGAGGTTGGAAGCGGCGGTGTTCATCCGCACCAATTGCGCGGACATGGCGCGTTCGGTCATGCCGAACAGGGTCATCCGGTTGCCGTCGGGCATGGCCTATTCCCCTTTCAAAGCGCGCGTCATCACCGCCGCTTTGCCTTTTACAAAAGCGAGCGTTGCGCTGTAAGCGACCGCGTTTTCAGCAAAGGCGATCTGTTCGCGCGACAGCTCCACCGTATTGCCATCCATGGATGGCATGGTGGGCACTTTATAGACCATGTGCGCATCCGCGCTGGCCGTGCGATCACCCGATAAGCGCGCATCCAGCGCTTTGGTAAAGTCGATATCGCGCGCCTTGTATCCGGGCGTCGCCGCATTCGCGATGTTAGAGGCAAGCACTCCCATACGCTGCGATCTCAATGTCAGTGCGTCAGCATGAATGCCAAAGATGTTCTGGTTCATTTGCGGCGGCCTTTTTCGATTATCACGCAGCGGGTTTGCGCCTGTGCGATTCAAAGTGTGCGGATCAATGTGTGCGGACCAGATTGCAGAAAGTGTGCCAAACATGGCCTTTGACCGGCGCATAGCGGTGCAGCGGGCCAACACAGCGCCCGCGCAAAGGGCCAAAGCGGCAAAGCGCTGCCGCCTTTGGCAAAAAGCTGCCCTTAGAGCGTTTGGCCGGGATGCGGGCAGCAGGTGCGCGGCCTTAAATTTCCCCGCCTCGTGCCGTTCTCAACTTGAAGCATGAACCGCAATCAAAGGACGCACAAATGGGGTATGATTGGCCGGGGATGATTGATCCTGGCGCGCTTGTCATTGTGCTTGCCGGCACCGCTTTGGCGACTTTAGCGCGCTGCGGGTGGCGCGATCTGACGCTTGCGCTGCGCACCTTCACACGGATTGGCACGCCCGATTTTGCGGCCGATGAAAACCGCATGGCGCTTGCCCCCGCTCTCGCTGAGATAAAGCGGCGCGGCCCGATGTGCACCGATATACCCCTGCCGCCGGATCGCTCGCTAGCCAAAGTGCTGATCGCCTTTGCCCGCGCGGGCTCGCTTGACGCGCTGCACGATACGCGCCGATCTGAAAAAGCGCGCCGCACATGCGTATCCGACCGCGCGGTGCGTACGTTCGAATATGCCGGCGAACTTGCGCCCGTTTTTGGTCTGGTGGGCACTTTGTTTGCGATCAGCCAGCTTGGCCCCCTGGGCGGCGAAGGCCCGGTTGAAAGCGCCATGGCCGCGATTGGCACCGCTGTGCTCTCGACGCTGTATGGCATGCTGCTTGCCCATCTCATCTGCCTGCCGATTGCCCGCGCGATTGAGCGCAAAGCCACGCGCGAAGAGGAGCAGCGCGATGAACTACTCGAATGGCTCAGCATCAGCCTGGCAGGCGGCGCGCGCATGGCGGCGAAAACACCCGCGGGTGCGCCCTTTCAGGATCGCCCCACTGGCCGAGACGCTGCATGAACCACCGCCTTACCGCAAGCTGGCAGCTGATCCTGGCCGACCTTGCGCTCATTCTGTTTCTGGTGACGCTGGCCGCGCTTGCGGGGACGAGCGAGCGCAGCGCTGCGATTGAAAATGCCTTGCCCGGCCAGTCATCCACCGGTCAGGCGGTGACAGCGCCGGTGCAAGCGCTTTACCGACCTTCACCCGATGTGGACGCATTCGGCGTTTGGCTGGCCGATCAACCCAATGATCCGCGCGCGCAAGTGACGATATATGCAAATTTTGCTGAGGGTTCGCAGGCGCAGATATGGCAGCGCGCGCGGGCCATGGCGGATGATGCGCGGCGCGCTGGCTTCAGCCCCAAAGTGGTGATCGCACCGGGTTCGCGCGATGATATCTATGCCAGCATCGCTTTTGACACGCCCCCGCAATTGCAGCAGCGATAAGGCGGCCCCCACCGCCTACAAGACGATCCGCTTACACAGAGATGACGCGATTGCGCCCGGCTTCTTTCGCTTCGTACAAGGCCGCATCCGCTCTCGCGAGCGCGGCGCGGGTGTCCGTGCCTTTTTCCACCTGAGCAATACCGCCGGAAAAGGTAACCTTACCAAACGGCCGCCCGGTTTCGCGGTTCATCAGCAATTTGGCCGCCTGCGCACGCCGGATCCGGTCGAGTTTGAGATGCGCAGCTTCTTTATCGAGACCGTAAAACAAGAGCACAAATTCCTCGCCCCCATGGCGCGCGACAAAGCATTGATCATCGGCGTTGTCGCTCAGGATATCGGCAATCGCGCACAGCACTCTGTCGCCTGCATCATGGCCATGGCGATCATTGATAAGCTTGAAGTTATCGACATCGCAAAACCCTACACACAAAGGCTCATCGCGCGATTGTGCGCGTTCGGTCGCGGTGACCAGCCGGCGTTCGAATGCGCGGCGATTGGGCAGATGCGTCAAGTGGTCGATATCCGCTTCCATCCGCGCTTTTGCCAGATTTTCGCGCAATTGATCGGTTTCGCTGCGGCTTTTAGCCATGGCTGCCTCGACCTGTTCGATGCGTTCAATCACAGACCGCGACAGGTCCACCACCCGCGATATTTCGCGCGGGCCTTCCTCAGGCAGATGCATATCTGTCATGGATCGGATTTCGGCATCAATCGATGCCCGGTAATCGCCCGTATCATTCTGCGCCGATTTAGCGGTCTGAGCAAAGCGGATCAAAGTGTATTCAAGCTGGTCCATCAGCTTTTCAAGCTCGCCAATGCGGCTGGTGACTTCAGGGTCTTGCCGGATAACCTCATCCAGCCAGCGCTGATCGATCGGTTCACCTGAAATTTCGCGCGTGGCAAATGTTTCTGCCAGATCGGCATTGGACCCCGAAAGCGCGCCGCAGATCGCGGCGAGATTCATCGAATTGATCTCAAGATCATGGCGCATCGAAAATTGGCTGATCCGCGCTAACAGATCCTGACGCGCTTCACGCACGCGCGGGGCGGTGCCGGTGTCTTTTACCCGGCCCTGTTCATCAAGGATTGTGCCCTTGGAAGGGCTGAATTTGTCGTCCTCCTGATCGAGGCCGTAATATGAAGGCATTGCAAAAACCCTGCGTCTGAACTGGGAAAAAATCCCATAAGCATCCGACACTTAAAGTACTACTCTAAGCGCGGTAACGGATTCCACCTAGTTGCGGCCCACATTTTTCGAATCGCGCAGCTTGGCACGAGGCTTGCTGCTGTCCCACTGTTTAATCGAAAATGCTCTGGCTGAAAACCATGCATTAACAATAGGGATAAAGCGGTGGAATTGTTAGTTAACTTTGGTTTCAAAAAATGTTTCATGGTGCCTGTTGCAGCAACGCTATGCTTGGCATCGCAGCCCGTTTGTGCCGCGCCGCCAGATCGCACTGAACCGCGCGCCATTGATGCCGCTGTCGCGCAGTTTACCGGCGCACAAATCGGTGAGATTGGGGGCGCGCGTTTGCCGGCCGATCACCGCTTGCAACTGGCCGCATGTCCAACCCCTTTGCAGACCGCATGGCACGGCACCAATCGCAGCACTGTGCGGGTCGAATGCGCTGGCCCTAAAGGCTGGCGCATCTTTATCGCGACCCGCCCGCTGCCCAAGCCCGCCAAAGCTGCTCAGACTGTCAAACGCGGCGATCCAGTTACCGTAGTGATCAAGGGCCGAGGATTTTCCGTCCAGCAAACCGGCGAAGCTTTGGAAGCGGGCACAATCGGCGACTGGATCACGATCCGCACCGCGCGCCAGGCCGATCCGGTGCGCGCACGTATTGAACGGCCCGGTATCGCGACCATTCCGGCAAGCTGACGGGCTTGAACTTTCTGCCCCTTAAACAATCCGCACCTATGCCGTTCTGTAGTTGAGACGGCCAATTGGAGACCCGAAATGCCTTCTTTCGAACTGAGCAAATTGCAAGCGGCCACTCCCGCGCGCGCGCTGTCCGAAAGCGACCAGACACAGCTTAATGCCTCTGCCCAAACCGCCTCAAAGGCCGCCTCGCAAAGCGCAGGCGAGCCGGGTGTGGCGCTGGAAATTGGCGCCGGCATAGACGTTGCAAAGCCGCCCTTTGACAGCGACCGCGTGGCCGAGATCCGCGATGCTCTGCGCGATGGCAGCTATCCATTGGTGCCTGCAAAAATCGCCGATGCGATAATTGCCGCACGCATCAGCCCCACCATCGCAAACTGAGCCCGAACCCATGAGCTTTCCCGCTTCTCAAGATAACGCTGCCCTTACGGCAAATTTGCGGCAAATGGTTGCCGTACTGGAACGCGAGCGGCAGGCGCTTGCCGGGCTGGATGCCGATGATCTGTTTGAGGCCGCGCATGCGAAAGAGGCATTGTGCGATGCGCTCCAGCCATTCTCAGCCGCCCCGCTTCACACAGAGGCGCGTGAACTGGCAGAGACTGCGCGGCAGCTCAACGATGTCAATCGCCGGGTGCGCAATCTGCTGGCAGCGAATGTGTCTGCGCGGATCGAAGCTTTGGGCGGAACCCCGCGCAGCGCTTACACCGCGCAAACGGCGTTGGGATAAGCGCGCCCTCTCCCCGCGCCCCCAACGCCCCGCAACACGCCGGTATACCGGCACGGGGGCACGCCCTACGTAATACACCTTAACCATAACTGGCACGCCAATTGCTCTGCTGGGGGAAACCCAAGCACGCCAAGCAACAGGGCCTTGCCATTTATGACACAGCCATCGCCGTTTTATCTGCCGTCTTTGCCGCAGATCCGGTTGGATACAGATCCGCGGGCCAACCCACAGGCCAACCCACAGGCGCGCCGGGTCACGGCCCAGCCGGTGCTGGCAGGCCCAGCCGCGTCCGCAGGCCCCGCACCGTCAGTCAAAAGCGCCATCGCCGATGCCGCCCGGCGCACCAGTGTCGATTTCGACTTTCTGGTCGCGCAGGCACAAGTGGAATCCTCAATGGACCCCCATGCCCGCGCCCGCACATCCAGCGCGATGGGGCTTTACCAATTTATCGAAAGCACATGGCTGGAAACCATGCAGCGCCACGGGGGCCGTTTTAGCCTTGGCGATGTCGCGAGCCAGATCAGCAGCGATGCGCGCGGACGAGCGCAGGTCGCAGACCCCGCGCAGCGCGCCGCGATCCTCGCCATGCGGTCCGATCCGCAAACCGCTGCGTTCATGGCGGCCGGCCTGGCGGAGGACAATCGCGCGCATCTGACCCCGATCCTTGGCCGGCAGCCTGATCATGGCGAATTGTATCTGGCGCATTTTCTGGGCGCGGGCGGCGCGGGGCGGTTTCTGTCGGCCATGGCTGACAATCCCGATCAAAGCGCGGCGAGCCTATTTGCCCGGCCAGCCGCTGCCAATCGCGCGATCTTTTACAAACGCGGCGGACACCCGCGCAGTCTGGCAGGCGTGATGAATGTCCTCGATAGCAAGATGGAGCGCGCTGTAATTCAGGCTGAGGGGATGCAGGCCGGGGGTTGAAGGCGGCCACCGCGATCACTGCACCGACCCCGTACTCCATAGTAAACGGCGCAGCATCGGCGCCTGTCAATGCTGCGGCAATCAAAATGCGCGGCCGCCGTTCGCTGTCCGCACCGCTATCAGCGCCCCCTGTTCCATCACAGTCCCCGGCTGGCTCTGCCTCTCGCCTGCCCATTTCGAATGTTCTGCGCGATACATTTGGCGCAGGCACAAGCGGAGGCACAGGAGACGGCGGGGCTGATCAAAGCGCGGCCAAAATTGAGCGCGCCTATAAACAATTCCGGGCGTTCGGCCTGTGAACGGTAATGTGAGCGGTAATGTAAGCGGCCCCGCCGCCTTGCCCCAAAGCCCACTGATGGAGCGCCTGCGCGCAGCCCCTGCGGCCATGGCACTGCCGGTTGGCATCTTTGCGCTGTTCGTGCTGATGGTGCTGCCGATCCCGCCGCTTTTGCTCGACATGTTTTTCGTGCTCAACATCGCGATAGCCGTCGCGGTGTTGATGGTGGCGCTGAATGCGCGCACCCCTCTTGATTTCTCCTCCTTCCCCAGCGTTTTGCTGTTCGCAACCCTGCTGCGGCTCGCGCTTAATGTCGCCTCCACCCGGATCGTGCTGGTGAACGGCCACGAAGGCGGCGCGGCAGCGGGCAATGTGATCGAGGCGTTTGGCCAGTTTCTTGTTGCTGGAAATTTTGCTGTCGGGCTGTTCGTTTTCACCATCCTGCTCATCATCAATATGATCGTCATCACCAAAGGCGCAGGGCGCGTGTCCGAAGTGTCTGCAAGGTTCGTGCTCGATGCTTTGCCCGGCAAACAGATGGCGATTGACGCCGATATCGCCGCTGGCCTGATCACCGCCGAAGAAGCCCGCGAACGCCGCCGCGAAACCACGGTGGAGGCGGATTTTTATGGATCGATGGATGGCGCATCGAAATTCGTCAAAGGCGATGCGATTGCCGCCTTGCTGATCCTGGCTGTAAATGTGATCGCGGGGCTTGCGCTTGGCATGATTAGCCACGGCCTATCGCCAGCCGAAGCGGGCGAATTGTACATCACGCTGGCGGTTGGCGATGCTTTGGTGGCGCAGGTGCCCGCTTTGCTGCTTTCGATTGCGGCTGCGGCGATTGTCACCCGGGTATCGGATACGCGCGATCTGACTGGACAGATTGGCGGACAGTTTTCCGATCCGCGCGGCTGGTTGCCGGTGGCAGTCATTCTGCTCGCCATTGGCGTTGTGCCTGCAATGCCGCAAACCGTATTCCTGCCCGCTGCCGCGATTGCGGGCGGGATCTGGTGGGCGCTCAAATCGCGCACGGGTCAGCCAGAACCCGAACCCATCACCGCCGAAGAAACCCCCACGGACCGCATCGACATCGCCGATGTCAGCGATGCGACCATGGTTACAATAGAGCTTGGCTATGGCCTTGTGCATCTGGTGGACGAGGCCAAAGGCGCGCCATTGCTCACCAGGATCACTGGCATTCGCAAGCAATTGTCGCGCGAAATGGGCTTTGTCCTGCCCCAATTCCGCATTCGCGATTCGCTTGATTTTGGCCCCAATGATTATGCCGTCGTGCTGGGCGGGGTCACCATTGCCAGCGGCGCTGCCAAGCCTGCCAAATTGCTCGCCATTGATACAGGCGATGTGCGCCCCGGCCCCTATGCGCAGCTGGGCGTAGTGGGCGAAGAAACCCGCGATCCCAGCTTTGATTGCCCTGCTGTGTGGATTGATCCCGGCACGCGCGATCACGCCATTGCCGAAGGGTTTTTAACCGTCGATCCCAGCACTGTGATCGCCACTCATGCCAATCAGGCTTTGATGGGGATGTGCGACCAATTGCTTGGCCCCGAAGAAGTGCGCGCGCTGCTTGATGATTTGAAAGAACGCGCGCCTGCTCTGGTGGAAGCGGTCCATCCTGAACCCCTTTCGCTTGCCGCTGTCACGCGCATTTTCCGCGCGCTGATCGCTGATGGGATCGGCCTTTCGCATCCCCAGCCCGTGTTCACTTCGCTTGCCATTGCACTGCAATCGACGCAGGATTTCAATGCGCTGGTTGATGCGGTGCGCGTGGATCTGGGCGCGCGTCTGGTGGGGCGGATTTGCACCCCGTCTGAAAAGCTCAAAGTCATCACTCTGGATGCAGGGCTGGAAGCTGCCGTGCTGGGCGGAATGCCTGATCCTGCCACGGGCCAACCCATGATCGAACCTGATCTGGCAAGCCTTATCGCGTCAAGCGCTTCTGACTACACAGTAGAGGCTGGCGGGCCGATTGCGCTGATCGTTCAGCCGCCCGCGCGCCGCGCCATCGCCCAGCTTTTGCAGACCCGCGCACCGCGCTGCATGGTGCTGTCAATCAATGAATTGCCCGCGACCCAGCCTGTCGAAGTGATCGGCCTGATCGGCGGCACGCCTGGTTCCGAAAACGCGGGCGGTTCTGAAAACTCAGGTGGGGCACCCACCAATCCGGCGATCGCGGCATGAAGCACGATCCCAAAAGCTTTGCTCAGGCGTCGCCCTATGCATCCACCTCGCGCGCCGAAGTCGAAGCGCGCGTGCGCCAGTTTCTGCCGCTGGTCAGGCGTTCGGCTTGGCATATCTATGGCTCTGGCCGCGAAGGGCTGGAGATTGAAGATCTGATCCAGGCGGGCATTCTTGCGCTGACCGAATGCGCGCAGAAACACACCGGCGCTGTCGAAGATGGCTTTGCAGCCTATGCCAAATTGCGCGTGCGCGGAGCGATGCTGGACCAGATCCGCAAGTTGATGAACGACACCCGCACCGCGCGCAAAAAACGCGCCGCGTTTGAACGGACAGCGGCGATTTTGCGCGGGCAATTGGGCCGCGATGCCACCCGCCATGAAGTGGCAAAGGCCATGCAAATCTCGGATGCGGAATTGCTCGAGATTGAAAATTCCAACGTCTCTGTCTCGTCAATCTCGGACGAATATGATGAAACCAGTTCTGCCTTTGCCGCGCAGGAGCCTGACCCGTTCGACATTCTGTCAGGCGAAGAGGATCGCGACCGTCTGATCGCGGCCATGACCAAACTGCCCGACCGCGCCAAACTGGTGCTGCAATTGTTCTTTGTCGAAGAGCTGAACCTCACAGAAATCGCGGCCGTGCTGGAAGTGAGCGTACCGCGCGTGCACCAATTGCGCGCCAAAGCGCTGAAGGATTTGCGCGGGCTGCTGGAGGGGGATTAGCCGTACATCCCCCGCTTCGGCCCCAAATACCCGAACAGATAGGCGCCCACTTTGCGCATTTGAATTTCTTCGCTGCCTTCGGTGATCCGGTAACGGCGGTGATGGCGGTAGATGTGTTCGAACGGCGTGTGGCGTGAATAGCCGATGCCGCCATGCACCTGCATCGCGCGGTCGGCGGCTTCGCAGCACAACCGGTTTGCCCAGTAATTGCACATGGAGACTTTGTCGCTGATCGTGCGTTCGATCTCTTCGTGCGGCATATTGTCCATCTCCCATGCGGTTTTGAAGATGAGCAGGCGCAGCATTTCTGCCTGTGTGGCGAGTTCCACCAGCGGGAACTGGATCGCCTGGTTCTTGGAGAGCGCTTCGCCAAAGGGTTTCCGTTTGCGCGCGTATTTGACGCTTTCATCGATGCAGAACAGCGCCGCCCCGCAGCTGGAGGCGGCCTGGCGGATGCGGTTTTGGTGGACGAAGCTTTGCGCCAGCGCGAGGCCGCGGCCTTCTACGCCCAGCACAGCTTCATCGGGCACCCACACGTCTTTGACAGACAGGCGCGGGTGATCGGTGGGCATGTTGAACGTCCACATCCATTCCTCAATCTCGATGCCGGGTGTGGGGTTGGGGACAAGGAAACAGGTGATGCCGCTCGCCTGCCCCGCCTCACCTGCCGTGCGCGCAAACATGGCGCAATGAGTGGCGGTGTGCATGCCGGTGATCCACATCTTCTCGCCATTGATCAGCCAGCCGTCCTCGCCATCGCGCTCCTGCCGGACGGCGGTGGTTTCCATATGGGTCGCGTCCGAACCGTGATCGGGTTCAGTAAGGCCAAAGGCAACGCGGCGGGTGCGTTCGAACCCGCCGGTGATGAATTCCTGTTTCTGCGCCTCGGTGCCCCATTGATCGAACATGGCGACGAAGGGGAAATTGCCGACGATGGAGTGTTCGTTTTGCAGATCATTGTGGAGGCCCAGACCTTTCCTCGCAAAATGCTCGCGGATCACCGCCATCCAAAGGTTTGAGCCATCCTTGCCGCCATAGCGCCCCGGTGCGGAAAACCGCCAATGCCCCGCCTTGTCAGCGCGCGCGGTGGCTTCGCGCAGCAGCGCCTCCCATTCCTCACGCGGGAGGCCGCCCTTGTCCCAATCGGTGCGCGCATGTTCGCGGCGGTGATCGAAGAAGCGGATATTGTCATCTTGCTGCTCAAGCGGCTTGATCTCGGCCTCGATAAACGCGTCGAGTTCTTGCAAATAGGCCTGAAGATCGGCGGGAATTGCGAAGTCCATTATTCTTCTCTCAATCTTTGATTGCCGTTCCAGCCAACAAGCGGCCAATTCTCTTCCGCCACTTTGAGCGCGGGATACTTAGGGAGTCTATCCTCACTTTGTCGAGAACGCGTCGACGCAGAGTGGCAAGATCGACATCGGTGATCTCGAACTCACCGCTCAAGAGGCAGCGCGAGAGCTTGTCGTCAAAGTGAAGATCCCAACCACCATCGAGCAATTCTCTCTTCGCTATGCCCAACGCATTTCTTGCAACGGCGAGCTGGAACCGGTCGTGACCACTCAATTTGTCCTTCAATGTTGAAAGCCATTCTGTCACCGTATCTAGAACTTCCCAACCAACCGCTTCGCCTTCTTCGAATGTCTCTTCACACGGATAGTCGATCACCGGATCGGCTCGGTCGTGCTCTGGCCATTCCTCCTCCAACAGCATCAGCAAGTCCAATTCCTGCTCGCTTGTCCGCCGCGAGATCACCACGCGCTCCAGCATTCGATCCTCACCGCTGCGCCAAATCGCTGCCATTTTGAGGCAGCCGAGCGCCCACCAAACGGTGCGGTGGATCAGCCAATAGCGGAAGCGCTTGCGGTCAACTTTGCGTCCGCCATTTGCCTCATAGGCTTCGAAATAGGTTTCCAGATTGGACAGCCCCAAAGCAGGCCTGTCATATCGGTGGAAGCGCCACACGGCCATGCAGCCGAACGCCAAGTCCTCGTGGTAATCGCCAAAATGCGCCAGCTCCCAATCGAGCACGCCAGTGAGCCAGCCATCTTCTACCAGCAGATTGCCCATCCGGTAATCGCCATGGATCAGCACAGGGTCATCGGCCTGCGGCGGGCAATTGTCTTCCAGCCATTTGATCCCCAGCGCGATGATCGGGCGGTCGCCGCCTGCTTCGTCAAATTGCTTGCGAAAATCGGCGATGGCATCGCGCGTGTTCAATTCGGGCACTGAACCGGGCACATCACCCGGTTTGATCGAGTGAATGCTGGCAAGGTTGGCCGCGCATTCAGCGATGAGCCGGTCTGGCTCATCTGTTTCGAGGATCTGTTTGGGATTGGGCGTGCCGGGCAGCGCCTCCATCACAAAGCCCGAGCCGATGCCGTCGCCCGGCTCCAATTCTGCCACCACAACAGGCGCTGAAACCCCGGCGGCCTTTGCGGCGCGAATGACCGCAGCTTCGGTATCGTGGCCGAACGGGCGATCTTTCATGAAATCCGCCGACGGCGCGCGGCGCAGCACAAACGCGCTGCCGCCGCTTTCAAACCGCCAGCTTTCCATTGTCGCGCCGCCGGTCAAGCGCGCAAGGCCGGTGGGGGCAGACAGGCCAGCACGCGCGCATACACGTGCCAGGCCTTCTAACAGGTCATCGGCGGCGGCATCCCCCACCGCGATTTAGCTGAGCTTTTTGCGCATCCGCTTTGCGCGCGCTTTCGGGCTGGGATGCGTTTTGGTCCATGCCAGCCCGCCGCTGGGACCGCCCATGGCTTGCAGTTTTTCAAGCGCCGTCACGCAGGCATTCGCGTCATAGCTGTTGGCCTGCATAAATTCGAAAGCGTAATCATCGGCTTGTTTTTCGTGCTTTTGGCTGTGCTGCGCGCTGATCACATCGCCAAAGAATTTGCCAAGCTCGGTGTTGGACAATTGCCGCGCGCGATCATCAGCGGTTTGCGCGACGGACAGCGCAGCATCGCGCTGCAACGCGCCTTGCATGCGTTTCTTGGTGTGTTCGCGTTTCACATGGCCGATTTCGTGGCCGATGACATAGCGGACCTCGTCATCGGTAAATTCATCCATCAACCCTGCGAACACGCGAATGGTCCCGTTGGCCATTGCAAAGGCATTCACATCGCGCACCAGATAGGCTTTGATATCAAGGTTCAGCCCGTCATAGCTTTCCAGCCCCTGCGACAACGCCGCCATGCGCTGGCCATAAGGATTGTCCATGCCAGCAACCGGGTTTTTGTTATCCATGTCCTCGCTCATCTGGTCGAAGAACACTTTCATTTCGGCATCGGAATAGCTCGCCGCCTTGGCGACTTTCTCTACCGATTTCATGATATTGCCAAAACTCTGCGCGCTGGCGGGGGCTGCAATGCTCATCCCGCCAAACAAAGTGGCCATCGCGACAAATTCGCGCCGCGATGGGGTATAATCGTGCTTACTCATAGTGCCCTCATGCAAACAATAGGATCCGGTTTACGCCGGAACGTTTTGTTTATTCACCATAATCACTTGAGGATAGGTAAATTCCAGTAGGCCTTCTTTGCCATATTCCGCGCCAAACCCGGATTGCTTGTGCCCGGCAAAGGGCGTGTGCGGGGTGAGTTTGAGGAATTGGTTGACCCACACGGTGCCCGTTTCCAGTTTCTCGGCGATTTCCACCGCCTTGTCCTCATCCGCTGACCAAACAGCGCCTGCCAGACCATATTCGGAATTGTTAGCGCGGCTGATCACTTCATCCTCGCTTGAGAATTTCATGAGCGGCATGACAGGGCCAAACTGTTCTTCGGCTACGATCCGCGCGTCTTCGGGCGGGTTATCGAGAATGGTGAGCGGCACGAAATAGCCGGTGCCCGATGGATCGGTGTCGCCGCCGGTGAGGAATTTATATCCCTTGTCCTTGGCATCCTCGATCAGTTCCAGAACGCGGTCATATTGTTTCTTGTTCTGGATCGGGCCAACGCCGGTACCTTGTTCACTGCCATCGCCAACGGTCACGTTTTTCGCGTAATCGGCAATGGCCTGGCTCAATTCGTCATAGATATCTTCGTGGATATAGACCCGTTTTGCCGCGATGCAGATCTGGCCTGCATTGGTGAAGCTGGACCAGAACAATTGTTCGGCCACCTTTTTCGGATCAGCATCGGGCATTACGATGCTGGCATCATTGCCGCCCAATTCCAGCGTGATGCGTTTGAGATCAGCCGATGCGCCTTCCATGATCTTTTTGCCGGTCGCGGTGGAGCCGGTGAATGTGATCTTGTCGATATCGGGATGCGCGGTGATCAGCGGGCCAAGGCTGTCTTCGCCCGTGATGATATTCACAACGCCGGCAGGCGCCGCATCCGCGATCAGTTCGGCAATGCGCAGAGTTGTGAGCGGGGTGAAAGGCGAAGGTTTCAAAATGATCGTGCAGCCCGAAAGAATTGCAGGGCCGATTTTTTGCACCGCCATGGAAACAGGGAAATTCCACGGCACAATCCCGCCCACAACGCCAACGGGCACGCGGCGGGTGCGGATGGATTCCTTGTCGTCATCCTTGTTCATTTCATCATCAAGGTCGAGTTCTGATTGCGTCGCCATCATATAGGCCGCGCCCATGATTTCGCCTTTGGCCTGAGCATGCGGTTTGCCCTGTTCTGCGGTCAGCAGGCGGTACAATTCTTCGGTGTTGTCCGATATCGCTTTAGAGATCGCCATCATTGCCTTGCGGCGCTCTTCGATCGGAGTTTTCTTCCAGCTTTCAAACGCGGCGCGCGCTGCGGCCACCGCTTTATCCAGCTCACCCGCCCCGCAAGCGGGCACCTGGCCGATGACTTCTTCGGTGGCCGGATTGACCACGTCGAGCCAATTGCCCGTTTCGATCATCTCACCATTGATGAGGTTTTTGTACTGTGTCGCCATGGGGTTTTTCCTCTCAAAAAACATGGTCGCAGCATCGCGGCCGCGCAGAGTTGCTGTTTGCTGGATAAAGGTGGCGTGTTGCAGATTAAAACGCAACTGCGCATTCAATAGGTGCCTTTGCAAACTGGCGCTACTGGTTGCGCTATTGTCATGGCAGCGTATGGCACGCGTCAGCAGGAGAACCGCAGATATGTCAGATAGCCCCATGCCGGGAAATAAAGCCGATCTCGTCTTTTACGGCAGCCCCGTTTCGCCTTTCATGCGCAAAGTGGCTGGTGTTTGCCTTGAAAAGGATGTGCCGTTTGAAATTGAAGCGGTCGATGTGTTCAATCCGCCCAGCTGGTTCACCGAAATCTCCCCGATGAAACGCATCCCAGTGATGCGCGACCGGTCCATCGCCAGCGAAGGCATTGGCGGGACAATCGCCGATTCCAGCGCGATTTCAGGCTATATTGAGAAAAAGCACCCCGCCGCCCCGCTTTATCCCGCAGAACCGTTCGCCCATGGCCGCGCGCTGTTTTTCGAAGAATATGGCGACACCGCGCTGGCCGCAGCGGTTGGTCTGGGCATTTTCCGCCCGATCTTTTTCGCGATTATGAAAGGCGCTGAGCCAGATGTGGCCGCCGCCAAAAAGGCGTGGGAAGAGCAGATGCCGCCCGTCCTTGATCACCTCGAAGGATCGCTGACCGGCGCGCAATATTTGGCAGGGGATGCGTTTTCGATTGCCGATATCGCGGTGGTGTCGTGTTTTATGCAGGCAAGCCTTGTGATCGAAACCCCGCTTGATAATTGGCCTGCATTCAAGGAATATTTCGAAAGGCTAAGCGCGCGCCCGGCAATCGCTCAACCCTATGCGATGGCAGACAGGTTTATCCGCAAAGCCTTGCCCGAACGCTTTGTCCTAGCATAAAGCGCTGCTGTTTAACTCAATAGATACAGATTGAAGGCACGCGGGATAACCATGGCGAGCGACTGGTGCATCGGGATCATTGGCGGCTCAGGGCTCTACGAGATAGAGGGCCTTGAGGATGAACAATGGATCGCGATTGAAACGCCTTGGGGCGATCCGTCCGACGAGATTTTATGCGGCACTTTGAACGGGGTGAAAGTGCGGTTTCTCCCTCGCCATGGCAGAGGCCATCCGATCAGCCCGACAGATCTGAATGCGCGCGCCAATATTGATGCGCTCAAACGCGCTGGCTGCACCGATATTCTGGCGATTTCTGCGGTAGGTTCGCTGCGAGAGGCGATTGAGCCGGGCCGCTTTGCCATTGCCGAACAATTCATTGATCGCACCGTGCACCGCGCTTCCACCTTTTTCACCAGCGGCTTTGTCGCGCATGTTTCCATGGCTGATCCCGTCTGCCCGCGCCTGTCTGAAATGGCAGCAAAAGCGATTACGGCGTGCAAAGGCAAAGTGGCCACCGGCGCGACGTATCTTGCCATGGAAGGCCCGCAATTTTCCAGCCGCGCGGAAAGCCGGATGTACCGCCAATGGGGCGCAGACATTATCGGGATGACCGCCATGCCCGAGGCCAAGCTCGCCCGCGAGGCAGAGCTGCCTTATGCGCTGGTCGGCATGGTGACAGATTATGATTGCTGGCGAGAAGGCGACGCGGTCGATGTCGCGCAGGTCATCGCGCAGATGAGCGAGAACGGCGCATTGGCGCGCGAAATGGTTGGCAAATTCGTGGCCAGCCTGCCCAAAAAGCGCAAAGCCTCCCCGATTGATACCGCTCTTGATGATGCCGTCATCACCGCGCCCAGCGAACATGATCCCGCGCTGGTTGCCAAACTGGATGCAGTGGCGCGGCGCATATTGTAACGGCGCGCAGGTTCTGCCTACCCAATCCGCTTTGCCCAATCGCCTTTGAGCGGTTCAAATTCGTCCACTCTGATCGCTTGCCACACGCCGCCGGTGTAATAGGGGTCTGCTTCGAAAATGGCGCGCGCTGCGGCTTCGTCTTTGGCTTTGATAACAAGCAGCGAACCGATCATTTCACCGCCGCGTTTCAACGGCCCGCCCACGGCGTATTTGTCTTCGAGGCTGGCAACATAATCGAGATGCGCGGCGCGGTGGACCATGCGCAATTTCGCGCCCATTTCACCATCGCGGCAGTGAAAGCAGAACATGGGCATGGCTTGTACGCTCCTTTTCGCTTCCTCGATGCGTGTACCGTCTAGCCAGCCAGTGATGCGCTATCAAGGTGCGTAAGGCTTGATCCGGCACGCGGTGAGGCGCAAGTTGCAATTGCAACTATTCGAGTCGCGCCAGCAAAGGATCATGCACGCCTGTGACCACGCCCGATTTGCCATCCGGCTCCACCCACCAGATTGACCGCGCAGCCCTGCGCCGGGCCTATCGCGCCGACGAAGACACCTGCATTGCCGAGCGTCTCGAACAGGCAGCGCCCGCACGCCGGGTCAGCGCCGGCGCGGCCGCGCTTGCGATTGATCTGATTGAGGGCGCGCGCCGACAGAAAGCGAGCGGCATTGATGCTTTCCTCCAGCAATTCGGTCTCGACACCGAAGAAGGCATTGCGCTGATGTGCTTGGCCGAAGCGTTGTTGCGCGTACCCGATGCCGAGACCGCTGACGCGCTGATCCGCGACAAAATTGGCGATATCGATTGGGGCGAACATCTGGGCGAAAGCAGCTCAACTTTTGTCAATGCGGCGACTTTTTCGCTGATGCTGACAGGCGAAGTGCTCGATCCGCCCGAAGAAAAGCAGAAAGGCATGGGGCCAGCGCTCAAACGGGCAATGAACCGCATGGGCGAACCCGTCATCCGCACCGCCACATTGCAGGCCATGCGCATTTTGGGCGGACAGTTTGTCTATGGCCGCTCAATCGAAGAGGCTTTGAAACGCGCCGCACCGCAGCGCGCCAAAGGGCTGACCCATTCATTCGATATGCTGGGCGAGGCGGCGATGACATTCGCCGATGCGGCCAAATATCGCGCTGCTTATGAGGGCGCGCTTGATCGACTGGCGAAAGAGGCCAAAGGCGGCGTTGGCCCATCACCGGGCATTTCGGTGAAACTGTCCGCGCTTCACCCAAAATACACCTTTCTGCACGCGGGCGAGGCGCGCGCCGATATTGTGCCTGTGGTCCGCGATCTGGCGATCAAGGCCCGCGATGCCGACATTCATTTCACCATTGATGCCGAAGAGGCAGAGCGGCTGGAACTCAGCCTTGATATAATCGAGGCACTGGTTGCAGACGACACCCTGTTCACTCGCGCCGATGGTTCGCGCTGGGATGGGTTTGGCCTGGCGCTGCAGGCCTATCAGAAACGCGGCGTGCCATTGTGCGATTGGGCCGCGAAATTGGCTCGCCGTCATGGGCGCAAACTGTTCGTGCGGCTGGTAAAAGGCGCCTATTGGGATGCGGAGATCAAGCTGGCGCAGGTTGGCGGCTTTACCGATTATCCCGTCTTCACGCGCAAGCTTGCCACCGATGTATCCTACCTTGCTTGCGCAGCGCGCTTGTTTGAGCATGACGATGCAATCCGCCCCGCCTTTGCCACGCATAATGCATACACGATTGCGGCGGTAAAACAGATGAGCGGCGGCAAACCATTCGAGTTTCAGCGCCTGCACGGCATGGGCGAAGAAGTGTATGATGCGCTGCGCAAACTTGAAGGCAGCGCGCCCACCCCAGTGCGAATTTATGCGCCTGTTGGCGGACACAAGGAATTGCTCGCCTATCTGGTGCGCCGCCTGCTTGAAAACGGAGCCAATACCAGTTTCGTCAACCGGATGGGCGATGCAGGGACACCCGCTCAGGACTTGGTGAGCGATCCGGTGGAAGAGCTTGACGCGCTTGCCCCGCGCCGCAATCCGGCGATCCCCCTGCCATGCGATATCTTTGCAGACCGGGTGAATTCAGCAGGCGTGGACCTATCTGATCCGCTGGTGACAGCCCCTTTGCAGGCGCAGCTTGATGCGCTGGCCACGCGCCAGTGGCATGCCGCCCCCACATTTTGCGAAGCTGATCCGGGCGAAATTGCCCCCATCACGATGCCGCATGATCGCGCAGCGGCAGTCGGCACGCGCCGCGATGCGACGCAGGCGGAAGTGGAGGCAGCCTTTGCGCGCGCTGCTGAAATTCAACCCGGATGGGACGCGTTAGGCGGCGAAAAACGCGCGGTGCTGCTTGAAGAAGCGGCCAATCTTTACGAAGCGCACACAGCAGAATTTCTGTCGCTGTGCACGCGCGAGGCAGGCAAGACGCTGGTCGACGGCGTTGCCGAATTGCGCGAAGCGGTCGATTTTCTGCGCTATTACGCTGCAGAGGCGCGCCGCCAATTTGCCGCCCCGGTGATACTGCCCGGCCCGACGGGCGAGGAAAACACATTGAGCCTGCATGGGCGCGGCGTGTTTGCGGCGATATCTCCGTGGAATTTCCCGCTTGCGATTTTCACAGGCATGATGTCGGCAGCGCTGGCAGCGGGCAACACCGTGATTGCAAAGCCTGCTGAACAAACTCCGCTGATCGCCGCCTTTGCGGTCGAATTGTGCCACAAGGCAGGCATCCCGCCAGAAGCCTTGCAACTGATGCCAGGCGCAGGCGATGTTGGACAAATGATCACCGCCGATCCGCGCCTTGCAGGCGTCGCTTTCACAGGCTCCACGCAAACGGCGCGGGCAATCAACCAGACACTGGCCGCGAGCGATGGGCCGATTGCTACACTGATTGCGGAAACAGGCGGGCAGAACGCGATGATTGTCGACAGTTCAGCTTTGCCCGAACAGGTCGTGCGCGATGTGCTGGCAAGCGCGTTTCAATCAGCCGGCCAGCGCTGTTCGGCGCTGCGCGTGCTCTATGTTCAAGATGATGTCTATGACGATATGTTCGCGATGATCCGCGGCGGGTTTGAGGCGCTATCGGTTGGCGATCCTGCGCAGCTTTCCACCGATGTCGGCCCTGTGATTGATGAAGACGCGCAGGCCGCGCTTGAACGCCATATCGCCCGGCGCCAGCAATCAGGCCGCACGATCTGGCGCCATGCACATGGATCTGACCCTGTTCACGCTTATGGCCAAAGCTGCTTTGTCGCGCCCACCATAATCGAGATTGACGGCATTCTGGATCTGAAGCGCGAAAATTTCGGCCCTGTCCTGCATGTGGCGCGCTTTACAGGCGATCAGCTGGGCGCAGTGATCGATGATATCAATGCCTGCGGATATGGGCTCACTTTGGGCCTCCACAGCCGGATCGCTGCCACGCGCCGATTTGTGCAAAGGCGCGCGCGGGTCGGCAATTTCTACGTCAACCGCAACCAGATCGGCGCGATCGTGGAAAGTCAGCCTTTTGGCGGCGAAGGCTTATCAGGCACTGGCCCCAAAGCGGGCGGCCCGCATTACCTTGCCCGGTTCGCGACCGAACGGGTGGCCTGTGTCGACACAACCGCAGCTGGCGGCAATGCGAGCCTGTTAGCAAGCTGACCCCTTGGCGAGCAAACGTTAGCGCGGTAAACGCTCCGCCATGACCCAACGCCTTCGCCATGCGGCCACTTTGCTCGTCACTTTGTTTGCGCTCACCTGGAGCGGGACCGCCTTTGCCGCTGTCCAGATCCATTTTCACAGCTTTAACGGCTCTGTCCTGTTTGGCCGCTATCCGCACACATTCATCGTGCTCGAAGGGACGCTTGATGCCACGGGCGAGGTGATAAAGGAAAATTACGGCTTTTCCGCGCGCAAGGCGAATATGTCTGTGCTCAATGGCCCGGTTGAACATATGGTGCTGGCGGAAAGCGATAAGAATGTGAAGAAGACCAATCGTCATTTCTCCATGACAATCACCGATGCGCAATACCGCCGGATCATTGCCGAGGTGAAGAAATGGCAGAACGCGCCGGGCAAGTATTACGACCTCGACACGCGCAATTGCATCCATTTCGTGGGCCGCATGGGCGAGCTTTTGGGACTCAAAGTCGAATATCCCAAAAAGATGCTGCGCCGCCCGAAAAAGTGGCTGAACCATATCACCGCGCTGAACCCCAAATTGGGCGCAAAGGCGATTTGACGATACGTTTTGCCCCTGCCTCTGTCTCTGCTTCTGCCTTGGCTGCGGCTGCGGCGCTCGCTTTTGGGCTTTCGCCCGCGCTCCCCCTTGCTGCGCAAAATGCCGAAGCGGAGGCCGATAGGCTAGAGCTGGAAGAGGTCTGGACCATCACTGGCGGCCCCTATGGCTCCAAGCGAAAAATAGACCCGACTATCGCGATTACACCCGAGACAGTCTTCATCGATGCCATGGTGCCCAAAGGAACACGGGATCACGAAATCGTGCGTTCATTCGGCACCCGCGACGGCAGGCCGGGCGCGGTGATCCAGCATCCTGACGGCGAAGCGTTTGAAGGGCTGGGCGACAATATCGCTGCCAATGCGCGCTTCACAGTCACCGCGATCAGCGGGAAAGCGCAATTTGGGCGCGGGGGTGAATTGCTGGTCTATGACACGGCCACTCTCAAACTGCTGCACCGCATCAGAAACCCGCGCGCCGCCGCATCATATTACTTCGCCAGCACCGGAATTGCGCTTGTGGGGAGCCGCATTCTTGCTGCTGTCCCGCAGACCAATGACAATATCTCCACTGCCTGGGTGTTTGATGCAGCGACCGGCAAAGTGCTGCTGACGATTGACGAGCCTGACCTGCCCGATCCCAGGCTTGGCAAACCAAGACGCAGCGTCTTTGGCCGCAGCGTGGCAATGAATGACCGATATATCGCGGTGGCAGCCAATGGCCGGACAGGACGCGGCGGCCTTTACGCCAAGGGCATCGTTTATATTTTTGATGCGCGCGATGGATCGCTGCTTCACCGCCTCACATCACCCGGATCACCCAAAGCCAGCCTGTTTGGCGCTGGTCTTGCGATGTCGCAGGAACGCCTGTTTGTAACCGGGCTGGATGAGATAAAACTCGATCCCGAAGGCGCAGCGAGCGGCGGCGATATAAACTGGCCGGTGGGCAAGCTGCACGCCTTCAATCTGGCAACAGGGGCGCTTGAATACACTTTGTCTGATACCGGAGCACCCGAGACTTTAACCGATATCGGTGCCGGCAAAGAAGGCTGGGGCCTTGGCAATGCGATCAGCGCGGATGGGCCATATCTGATATCAGGCCTTCCCGATTGGTCAGGGGCGCAGAAAAACCAGGGCGGCTTTATCGTCTTTGATGAACGGACCGGCGAACAATTGCTGCGATATGCACACGAAAGCGGCCCGGCCTATGGCAGGTTTGGCAAAGCCATTGCAGCGCGCGGCGGGCTGATTGCTGTCATGGGCGAATATGAAGAAGGCGGGCCGGGCGCCGAACGCGTAGTGCTTTACCGTTTGAAAGAGCGCGCAGAGTAAAGCGTGTCAGCGCCAATGCGCCGAGACACCCCCAACAAAGTTCCTCCCGCATCTTGCCCTAAGCCGCGCCTTGCGAGAACGTGTCCTCATGGCAATTCTTTCAGACAAATGGATTCGCGACCGCGCGCAGAACCACGGCATGATCGAACCTTTCGTGGAAGCGCAGCGCCGCGAAGGGGTGATTTCCTATGGCCTGTCCTCCTTCGGCTATGACGCGCGCGTCGCGCCCGAATTCAAGATTTTCACCAATGTAAACTCAGCCACCGTTGATCCCAAAGCGTTTGATGCCGGCAGCCTGGTCGACCGCGAAACCGATGTGTGCATCATCCCGCCCAATTCCTTTGCCCTGGCACGCACGGTCGAATATTTCCGCGTTCCCGAAGATGTGCTGGTGATCTGTCTTGGCAAATCAACCTATGCGCGCTGCGGCATCATTGTGAATGTCACTCCGCTGGAGCCGGGCTGGGAAGGTCATGTGACGCTGGAATTTTCAAACACAACTCCGCTGCCTGCCAAAATCTACGCCAATGAAGGCGCGTGCCAGTTCCTGTTCCTACAAGGCAATGAACGCCCCGAAGTGACCTATGCCGACCGCGCGGGCAAATATATGGGCCAAAAAGGCGTGACGCTCCCTCGGTTATAGGGCCGGGGTTGTAGGGGCGTGCTTCACTGGGCATAGTCGCAACAGAAAAAGCCAATTCAGCACGCCGCCTTTTAACGCACTCCGATCCGTTCAACGGGGCCATCAAATGTTGGCACTGACATCACAAAGGGATCGGTGGGATAGCCAATGGCTTGCTCTTCCAGCATGCCAATCGCGATCTCTTCTCCCATTCGCACGCTGTCGTAATAATCGGTGAAGTAATGAACGCCGGCCATATTGCGCCCGATGGATATGTTCGCGGCCAGCTTGTTCAATTCCCCTTCGAGTGTCAGCGGGCATTCGATCTGATGCGCCACCAGATTTTCGCCCGTCTCATCGGTGACGATCTTGATGTATTTCACCGCAAATTTCGTCCCCTTCTGGGCCGCCGTCTTGCCCGCGATCTGTTCTGCGGTGAAAAATCCTGTTTCGCTGGTGGTGTCGCCGTTTTGCGTGGTGTCGATCTGGACCAGAATGGCCGATGTGTCGAAAAACGCCTTGAGCACAGTGACACACGCGCCCGCGACCGTTGCATGGCCTGCGCCATAAGCGGGGTGCATGGGTGACCCTTCGGCAAAGGTCATAGGCAAGAGGATCGTGTCGGTGTCCTTGCCTTTGCCGCCGATGGCGCTGTTATGCGTGCGGATAGCGGCCGCTGTCGGGTTCAATCCTGCAAGCGTGCCCGTCAGCGCGCCGCAAACGCTGGGATAAGCGCTTTCAATCTCGCACGCTTTTTCCAATCGGCCTGCCAAAGCCTCGGGGCGCAAGCGTATGTGATTGTTGAATTTTTGATAACGCACCGCTTTCAATGCGCGCGTTGCCACTTCTGTGACCAGCGTCAGGATATGCGGCCCGCCATACAGCGCAAATCCGCCTGCATTGCTGGTTTTCATATCGCCAGTTGCCGCATTGGTCAGCACGCTGAAGCCGCTGCCACCCGACAGATTGTCAAACGCCGGATCGGTTGCTGTGCCCGCAGACCACAGAATAAGACACGCATTGAGATAAGCCTGATACAGTGCATCAAAATGCACATAGGTCGCCAGATCGCGCGGTGTGTGAATGAAGCGGCGTGTCGCTCCCCTCAATGCCTGCCCCGATGGCGAACCATCAGATGCGGTCACGCCGTAACCCTGTTGCACTTCGAGCCAATCGCCAAAGTCGATCATGTAATCATCGCGCACAGGCGCTGCGGGCACTCGCTGATCCACGCTCTGCGCGCCGTACCCAATATAGCCATCGAGAACGTCGCGATTGCCCGTCCGATCCGCATTGCCCATCAACATGAAGGCGGAGAGATAGGGGCCTTTATCAGAGCCGGGAGAAGATCCGCGAAAGATGGTTTGCGCATCCAAGGCGTTGCCGCTGCCCAGTTTGCGCGGGCGGCCTTCAAATTCACAGCAATCAGACACATGCTGGATGTATTCCATAGCGTTTAACTGGTCGATGGACGCTGTGAGATCAGGCGCATCGCCATGGTCGTCAAACTGCGCAAAAGGCACATCGCGCACCAGCGCCAGTTCATAAACCTCCGCCATTTCGAAAGTCAGTTCATCGCTGCCAAGACGCGGCGCAGGTGCCATGGTGACAGCTTGCGCATCGGGCCCTTCCAAATCGAAGACCAGACCTGCTGTGGGCGCTTCCCACAGACGGCGCGGCTGCTCCATCGGAACGCAAACGCGGGTGGTGAATGCCTCGATTTCGCCCACGTCGATGGCATGGCGGAACGCCTCGAAATGGTTCTTATCTATAATCAGCCCGGTGATCTTGCAGTGATCAAGCCCCTTGGTAAAGCTCATCAAATACTTGGACGAGGCAAAGGCCTGTTCATCGCCATTGGCTTTGTGTTCGGGGTGGGCGCGATTAAAGGCGAGTTCCGCAGCATGTTCACGGAAACGCTTGGCTTCTATTCTACGGTCATTGTTAAGAGGCATCGCTTTATCCTTATTCATTTAAGAAACAGACTATGCGACCCGTCTATGATTTGGATAGATAGACGCCTTTTCGAATAAATATTTGTACGGATACGACTTTAATTTACGCGTTTACTAAAAACGGACTAATATTAGGTAATGTGAATAATATTGATGGCAGGCGGTTCTGAAAACGCGATGGGTTGAGGGATTTTTGCGCCGCGCATTTTCCTACAGAACCGGATTTTGCTTTAAACGCGCGGATGAATGCTGAAATCTCTCCTGTGTTGGCTCTCTTGTCGGGCGTGTTTGTGGTCTCGGCACAAGGGGCAAGGTGTGCGCTTCAAAAGCGGCTCAGTGCGCCGCACTACGGTGGCATGTTGGCCGTTTTGGGTGACACAGCGCGCGGCTACAGTGACGCTTTGCGCAAATTGGTGACGGTTTTGGGGCAAGAGTGACGCAATGGCGGTTTTACCCTCTGGACCGTGTAACATGCGGTCCATGTGTTCCTCACGCACGATGAACCGAGTGCTTGTGGCAGCGGCAGATCGGGCTTTGACACAGGCCTGCTCCGCGCGCATGGGAGAGGCAAAGGAGACACACAATGGCAGACACTGAATTCGACATCATCGTATATGGCGCAACCGGCTATACCGGGCGGCTGGTCGCTGAATATCTGCACAACCACTACGGCGCATCGGGCAACGCGCCCAAATGGGCGATGGCCGGGCGTTCGGCGGATAAGCTGGAAGCAGTGCGCGCCGAAATTGGCGCGCCTGCTGATACGCCGCTGGTGGTGGCTAACGCCGACGACTTGGGCGAACTCGAAGCCATGTGCGAGCGCACACGCGTCGTCATTACTACGGTCGGCCCCTACCAGCTTTACGGCGATAAGCTGGTGCAGGCCTGCGTAACCACGGGCACCGATTATACCGATCTGTGCGGAGAACCTGCATGGATGGCGGACAAGATCGCTCAGCATCAGGATGCCGCCAAAGCGTCCGGCGCGCGCATCTGCTTTTCCAGCGGGTTCGACAGCATCCCCTTCGATCTGGGCGTCATGATGACGCAAAAGGAAGCGGCAAAACGCTTTGGTGCGCCAGCAAACCGCGTGCGCGGGCGCGTGCGGGCAATGGCCGGCACATTTTCAGGCGGCACCGCAGCCAGCCTGACGGCAACGATGAAAGCGGCGGCGAAAAACCCCTCGATCTTCAAAACGCTTGCCAGCCCCTTTGCGCTGACACCGGGCTTTGACGGGCCAAGCCAGCCGAGCGGCATGGTGCCGCAATATGAAAAAGACCTCGACAAATGGGCCGCGCCGTTCGTGATGGCGCCAATCAACACCAAAAACGTGCACCGCACCAATTTCCTGCTTGGCCATCCTTATGGTGAGGATTTCCAGTATGATGAAATGATGCTGACCAGCCCCGGCGAAGCGGGCAAGAAAATGGCCGAGGCGGCGGCTGACATGATGAAAAACCCGTTCGGTTCAAAACCACCCAAGCCGGGTGAAGGCCCATCCAAGGAAGAACGCGAAAACGGCTTTTATGATGTGCTGTTTGTCGCCGAAGGCGCGGATGGTGAAAACCTGCATTACGGAGTCAAAGGCAAACATGATCCGGGCTATGGATCAACCAGCCGCATGATCGCAGAAACAGGCATGGCGCTGCTGGAAAGCAAAGCAGAAGGCGGCGTTGGCACACCTGGCGCGTTTCTGGGTGAAGCGCTGGTCAAGCGCCTCGAAGAACACGCCGATCTGACTTTTGCGTTAGAGAACTAGGCGAAAAAAGGGCGGCCATTCCGGGGGGATGAATGGCCGCCCTGCTCCCGGGTCGCTTGGGAACTTGAGAAGCGATGTCCGCTATTAGAAACTGAACCGCACGCTTGCGCGGAAATTGCGTCCAGGCAAAGGCACAAAATCCTTGGTAAAGCTGGTGTGACGGCGGCCGGTCACATCAAAGATGTTGTCCGCGCTCACCAGCACAGTCACACTGTCATTGGTGGGGATCGGCTGCCAGGACGCGCCAAGGTTCACGAGAGTGAACGCATCAGTGGTGGTCTCAAACGCGGCCACATCGTTCTGCTCGGCAAACCATTCCACTTCGCCGCGCACGCCAAACGCGCCCATTTCCGCATCAAGCGCGGCCAGCAGGCTGAACGGCGGCAAACGCGGGACAGACCCATCTGTCCCGCCCATCGCCGGATCGCCATGGAGATCAGCCGAAACATATTCAGCCCGCAAATCGGCGGTTAGGGCAAACGTGTCCTGCTGAACCAGCGGAACGATCAAATCGGCCTCAAACCCAAAGAAGGACGCATCTTCCTGAAGGATCTGGAACACGGGCAAATCATCTTCTTCATCGCCTGTGGGCGACAGGAAAATGAATTCATCAAATGACTGATAGAACACCGCAAGATTAAACCGGGTATCACCAAGGCCTGCGCTTACGAACGCTTCCAGTCCCCAGGCGCTTTCGGTGTCGAGATCGGGATCGCCAATTTCAAACGCCTGCGTTGCAATATGCGGGCCATTGGCGAACAGCTCTTCACCAGCGGGCGCGCGTTCGGCGCGCGAACCGGTCAGGCCAAAGCGGGTGCCTCCTTCGGTAACGAGGATGGCGGACAATGCGCCGGAGAACAGGTCAAAATCACGATCGAGCGCAAGGGCATCAGAGCTGACATCGACATGCTCATAGCGCCCCGCTGCCTCGATCTGCACGCCGCCAAGGTCAAATTCCTGCACCGTGAACACCGCAAATTGAGTTGTGAAATTGGGCGGCACGAACGCTTCTTCGCCCACGGCGGAAAAATCGCGCGCGGTGTATTGCGCGCCAATAACGCCGCCTTCGCGCTGGATCAGTTCAGCACGCGCTTCGAAACTTTCGGTGTCGAAAACGGTGCCAACTTCATCGCCTTCAAATTCGGTGTGCGTGTAATCGGAATAGCCTGCACGCACATTCAATGCAGAGAAGAACCCGCCGCCCAGCACGATTTCAGCGCGCATGTCGGCACGGAATTGCTCAAGGCCGATTGAGACGATTTCTTCGCCCTCTTCCTCTTCGCCTTCTTCTTCACCTTCTTCGCCGTGCGCATGTTCACCGCCCGGACGGCCAATCAAGCCGTAAAAGGTATCGTAATAGCCGACAGAGGCCCCAATGCTGTGTTCGCCGAGGAAGGCGGTAAACCCGCCATTGACCGTCCAGGTTTCGGTCCCGCTATTGGGCAGGAACCCGCGTTGATCGGCGGTTTCGCGCAGTTCTTCGGCTTCTTCGAATTCGCCTTCTTCTTCCTCTTCGGCGGCATCTGCGAGCAGATCAGCACGCAAATCATCGGTCAGTTGAAAACCGGGAATGGAGACATTGCCCGTATCGCGCCAACTGCCATCGACATGCAGCACCAGGTTGGGACTGACAGCGAAATCCACAGATGCGCCGCCTGATATGAGATCGGTTGCAGTGTCTGCGGCGGCAAGGGCATCAACACTGAACCCGTTTTCGGGCACTTCGCGCGGGATGCGTTTGTCGATCACATTGACGACGCCGCCGATTGCCTGGCTACCGTAAAGTAAAGACGCAGGCCCGCGCAGAACTTCGATCCGTTCAATGGTAAGCGGTTCGGCAGTGACGGCATGATCTGCTGATGTGTTGGACACATCTGCGGTGCCCAGCCCATCGATCAAGACACGCACACGCTCCCCGTCAAATCCGCGCAGAATTGGCCGCGATGCGCCGGGGGCAAAACCGCTGGCCGAAACACCGGGCAATTTGGCCAGCACTTCGCCGACCTGTCCGTTAAGATCGCGCTGAATGTCCTCTTCATCGACAACCGATTTGCCAGCAAGGAAATCGAGCTCCTTTAATCCTTCTGCGCTGACGATGATCCGGTCACGGCCTTCGGCACCATCACCCGTTTCATTTTCCTCGTTAGCAAGAGCGGGAGTAGCGCCCATTGCGGCCAAAAATACTGTCGCAATCGCAAAGCGCGAGGCACCATTTACTTTGAGGCTAGTCATTATAGCTTCCCGTCAAATCCGTGTGATAATATATCATCCATCTAACGTGGTGGGTTCGCAGCGCAAGGGGGCTAACGCCTTTTTCATGCTTGCGCGGGCGCTAAAGCCAAACTGGCGCTGTACCTGCGGCACGAAGGACACACTGATCACCGACAGACGGCAAAACCAAGGGCTCGGTGCAATCTGGCTGCGCTACCTGCGGTGCTTCGCTTGCTCCAGCCTAGAGCGCGGGAATGGCCGATTTCGCTTCTGCGGGCGCGTCATATTGATTGGCGAGACTGTGCTTCAATACTGCTGCGAACCACTGGCACGCGAAATTGATGATAAAATTTTCTAGTAAATCAAACGACTTATCCGTTTTACTTTGACTTCATTGGAAGCGAATTTTAAAAGGAAAGACTAAACCTCGCTAATTCTTCTGAATTGCCCAAGTGACGAGTGTTTTGATCGATTCTGTTGCTTGAATAATTCGTGAAATTTCGTATAGTAATGACCATGGCCGAAATCCTAGAACCCGAACTTGCTGATCCTCTCGAAGGCGTCCGCGAAGATGCAAAAAGCATGCTTGCATCGCTATCCGCGCGCCAGAAAGAAGTGCTTGAGCTTAAGTCGCGCCGGCCCACCCCTTCGAACAAGGAGATTGGGCGCAGCGTTGCTGGCGGTGCGATATCCCCCAGCATGGTTGAAAAGCATCTGACTCGCGCGAAAATCAAAATGGGCGCGGAGACGATTGACGATGCCATCGTCGAATTTGTGATGGCCAGAGCGCTTGTGAAAGACCCCACGTGGGGCTTTGGAGACCTCGAATTGGGTGAGGCTGTCGTCCAAAAACTGGCTCGGGCGTTGCCTTCGGATGTCAGCCACCAGTTTTGGACTTCACCTGAGTTCAAAGACTTTGTGAAAGACCTCCGCGGCAGCGGCCCGAAGGCTTGGGATGCCCAGTTTGGGTCGGCATGGCGATTGATACCAATTGTCATGATAGCTGTCACAGCGCTGCTCTTGGTGGGCAGTTCATTGGTGATTGCTAACGCTCTGGATGAAAGGCATGCTGAACAGCCTTCGTAACCGCAATCGGAGACGAAGTATGACCCTGCACACCACTGTTCAACACATGAGCGATGAGTTCCATTCCATGACGATTGAGCTCGACACATTGATCGAAAGCCTGTCCGGCCAATTGGCAAACGCCACGCAAGTGCGCCGTGAAACTGGCATGACCGGCGTTGAAAGCCAGCGGACCATCGCACACCTGACAGATGCTCTTTCGCGCGCTACCGAACTGCGCAAAAGCCTCACTTTGGCGCACAGTTCGTCGGAAAAAGACGCTGCCAAAGCCGATTTGCCATTCACTTGCCCGGACTTTGCTTCGCTTGAGACACCTTATCTGCGTGCTGTGGGCGACAGTTAAAAATGTATTTGCCAGACCTCGCGATCCCCGCAGTTGCCGTATTCTTCGCGTTTTACGGCGCTGTGTTGATGTTGGCTTGGTTGCTGGGCGGTGCACCTGAACGGGCAGGCGTTTACACGCTCGCCGGAATGTTCATCGCCCAAGTCGCCTTGTATTCAGTTTTCGGCGACCCTCGCTTTGAGGATGTCGATGCTGTCGCAGCAACATCGGACGCGATTGGTCTGGCTGGCTTTACCGCTATCGCGTTGAAAGCCGATCGGCGCTGGCCGCTATTTGCAGCGGCCATGCAGTTGGTCAGCGTTATGGCGCATTTTACGCATGGATTTCAGGCCATGATCGGCCAATCCTATGCTGATTTTAAATCGGTCCCGACAATCGCAGCCATCGCCTTTCTGCTTGTCGGCTTAGTGTTCCACCGGGCGCGGCTGTTTTCGCGCGGATTTGATCGCGACTGGGTTCCGTTCAAGGAATATGACGAGTACCGAAAACTCGCGAGGGAAGCGGAAGAATACTGATTGTCGCAAAGCCGCTTGGCGGGAAATCAGCATCCGCCAGGCTTCGATAAATGGAGCGGGCGAGGCGATTCGAACGCCCGACCCCAACCTTGGCAAGGTTGTGCTCTACCCCTGAGCTACGCCCGCTCACTGACGTCTCCACAGATTGGCGAAATTCGCACATCTCTGCTGGGGAGGCGGCGCAAGTAACAGCGCTCCTCGTACCTTTCAAGCACAAATATTGCTTGATCCTATGCGGCCAAGGCTTCAGCGAGGAAATACGCTTCACAAACCGCCTGCAAACCCCACATGATGAAGCCAGCAATCCGCGCAAGCATGCGTGACGACACAATCGCCCAAAGGAGCACGAGCATTGGCCAGTATGGGTCTTAATATTGACGAGCAGAAAGCTGTTGAACGGTTTCGTACAGAGGTGGTTGAACCTTCGCAGACGAAACTTGTCGTCCTCGACTTTTGGGCGGAATGGTGCGGCCCGTGCAAAGCGCTCGCCCCGATGCTGGAAAAAGTGACCGCCGAATATGCGGATAAGGGCGTAGTTCTGGCGAAACTCAATGTCGATGAAGAGCAGTTCATCGCTGGTCAGTTTCAGGTCAAATCGATACCGACTGTCTATGCCATGTTTCAGGGTCAACCGGTCGCTGATCTGACAAGCGCGCGCACTGAAACGCAGTTCAAGCAGATGCTTGATCAATTGCTTGAACAACTGCCAATCACTGCTGAGGCGGCGAGCGATGCCCCGCAGGGCCCTTCAGCAGAAGAAATTGAACAATACATCGCCATGGGCGAAGAAGCGCTGGGAGCAGGCGACGCGCAGCGTGCTGCCGGTATCTTTGCGCAGGTGACCGAATTCGCAACTGACAACGCGCCCGCCCATGCCGGGCTTGTGCGTGCACTGGTGCAATTGGATCAGGTTGATGAGGCAAGCAAAGTCCTCGAGGCGATCAGCGCCGATCCCAAGCTATCCGCCGACCCCGCAATCGCGGCTGCGAGAAGCGCGGTGGAGCTTGCTGGCACACAAGTGGATGATGGCGAGCTTGCCGGGCTCAAAGCTGCTGCTGACGCTGCGCCTGATGATATGGATGCACAGCTGGCCTATGCCGAAGCAGCCTTTGCAAGGGGCGAACGCGATGCAGCGGCCGAAACGCTGCTGGACATGGTCAAGGCCGACCGCGAATGGAATGACGGGGCTGCGCGCGCCAAGCTGTTGCAGATTTTTGAGGCGACCGGCCTTGAGGATGAATGGGTGGTTGCCACGCGCCGCCGGCTATCCAAGATCCTGTTTGATTAAGACAGGACACACCCGAAAATGCCCACTCGCCTTTCGATCTTTCCGCTAACCGGCGCTGTGCTGTTTCCCGGCCTGCAATTGCCGCTGCACATCTTTGAGCCGCGTTACCGAGCCTTGGTTGGCGATTCGCTTGTGCGCGACCGGCGCATCGCGATGGTTCAGCCGCAAATGTCCACCGATGACGCGCCGCTCTATTCAGTTGGCTGTGTCGGGCGGATTGGCGAAATCGAGGCGATGGAAGATGGCCGGTACAATCTCATCCTTGAAGGCGAATCGCGGTTTAAACTGCTGCGCGAACTGGATGTGACCAGCGCGTTTCGTCAGGTCGAAGGGGACTTGATCGAAGACGATGAAAACGAAACACTAAGCCATGCACAGCGCGGCGGTTTTGAAAGCGAAGCGCGCGCTTTTGCCGATATGCAGGGTTACAAAGTTGATTGGGATTCGGTTGAGCGGTTGGACGATCAATCGCTTATCAATGGCGTATCGCAGATCGCGCCGTTTGATCCGGCATCGAAACAGGCCTTGCTCGAAGCGCCCACCTTGTCAGACCGGTGCGAATTGCTTGTTCAGCTGATGCAGTTCTTCGGCCGCGGCGACGGCACCGAAGAAATCACGACGTTCCAATAGGCCCCTATGCTAGCGAAAACGCGCCGCGCAGGCCATCAATGACATATTGCGCCGCAAGCGCTGCTAACAGCACGCCCAGCAGCCGTGTGACGACCGCTTCGACATTATCGCCCAAAATCCGGATCAACGGGCCAGCGGCAACCAACGCTGCGGCCGTGATGACCAGCACCGCTCCCAATGCGACAAACACTTCTATCGTCTGAGCAGGAGTCTCCGCTTCATTCATTAGCAGCATGACCGCCGCAATCGCGCCTGGTCCCGCCAGCATAGGCATTGCCATGGGGAACACCGACACGTCTTCAACTTCGGGATTGGCATTGACCTTGTCAGCGCGTTCGGTCCGGCGTTTGGTGCGCTTTTCAAACACCATTTCAAAAGCAATCCAGAACAGCATCAGCCCGCCTGCAATGCGGAAACTATCAAGCTCAATATGCAGCGCGCCCAAGAGCGCCTCACCGAAAAAGGCGAAGATCGTTAGAATGATTGCTGCGATCCCGACAGCGCGCAAAGCCATGTTGCGCGCCTGCGCAGCGCTGGCCTCTTTTGTCAGCCCGGCATAGATCGGTGCGCAGCCTGGTGGGTCGATCACCACAAACAGCGTGATAAAGGCAGAGACAAAAAGTTCGGGCAGCATCATGGTCAGGCAGCAATCAGGCAAAGTCGAATGGAGTCAGGCCCGCGCCCTCATCATCATTCGCCGCCGGATGCAAGCCCTTCTTCAATCGCCGTCACCCATTCGCCATCGTAGAAATAGTCTGCAACGACATAAGGATTGCCATTGGCCTGGGGTTCCCAGCGCCAACGCAAGGTGCCATCGCGCGACAAGTGCGCATCGCCCGCTTCATCCCCGCCAATGGAGACAGCAGGCGGAGGCGGCACAGCATCGCCAGCGCGCGGACAGGTCGCCACCAGCCCAAGCACCGCATCAATCGCGGTCACAACAATATCGCCATCTTCAAATTGTTTGCGCGGTGGAGGCTGCGGATTGTCGAGGATCGCGGTGTTATAGCTCCATTTATAGCTGTTGTCGGCCTGCCTGACCCACGTGAAGACGTAATTGCCAAACAGCCCCTGCGCATCGCGATAGCGCCCTTGGGTAAGAGCAAGCGAGCCATCACAGCTCATCACAACGGTGCGCGTGCTCCATTCGCCGATATTGCCTGTGGTCAGGAACGTGCCAGCTATTGCCGCAGCATCACCCGGGCCGGATGGTGAATGCCAAATCGCGCCCGGCACGGCGAAATTGTCGCTCGCCGCCGCTACGCCTTCGGTTTTCGTGGCCTGAGCATATTCAATTTCGCGCGCGACAATCGCGCTTGGCTGCGCTTTACCCGGCGCGGTCGCCAGCACACGGTTGATAACCTTGGTCGGAGGGCCGCGGCGTTGACCGCCTGAACACGCCGTAATGGTTAGCGCTGCAACGCCCAAGACAAGCCAGGTGCCCGCGTATTTCACAAACCCTCCGGCGCGGACAGGCCCGCATTGCGGAAGGCTGCGACCAGAGTGTTTCTGAGCAAGACCGCAATGGTCATCGGCCCAACGCCGCCGGGAACAGGCGTGATCGCGCTGGCGACCTCGCTCGCCTCACCAAAGGCCACATCGCCGACAAGCCGCCCCTTATCCTTGCCCGGTTCAGGCGGCAGCCGGTTGATGCCCACATCGATCACTGTTGCACCTTCTTTCAGCCAGTCTTTGCCGATCATCTCTGGCCGGCCCACTGCCGCGACCACGATGTCTGCTCGCTTGACGACGCCCGCCAGATCCTTGGTACGGCTGTGCGCAATGGTCACCGTTGCATTGGCGTCCACCAGCAATTGGGCCATTGGTTTGCCCACAATATTGGAGCGCCCGATCACAACCGCCTCAAGCCCCGATAGATCACCCAAACGATCGGTCAGCAGCATCAGGCAGCCAAGCGGTGTGCACGGGACAAAGCCTGTTTGACCCACGCTCAAACGGCCTGCATTGATAACGTGAAAGCCATCGACATCCTTGTCCGGACTGATCGAGGCGATGATCGATTGTTCATCGAGATGGCCAGGCAAAGGCAGCTGCACCAAGATGCCATCGACACTATCATCCTTGTTCAGCTGATCGATCAAAGCGAGCAGCTCGGCCTCTGGTGTATCGGCGGGCAGGCGGTGTTCAAAACTTGCCATATTGGCAGCCACGCACGCTTTGCCCTTGTTGCGGACATAAACCTCGCTCGCCGCATCTTCGCCCACCAGCACCACGGCCAGCCCCGGCTTTCGCCCGGAAGCATCAGCAAAACCCGCAGCAAAAACCCCAACGCGTTCACGCAGTTTTGCAGCAAAAGCTTTGCCGTCGATCCGGGTCGCCGTCATCGTTTCTTACCCGTAAATTATAGCGGAAAGCACGATCAGCACCGCGCGCAGGGCCAAAATCAGCACAATCGGCGAAAAATCTATCGCGCCTGTATCTGGCATAATCCGCCGAATGGGCCGTAATATCGGATCGAGCAGCGAATTGATCGAGCTGTAGAACGCCATCAGAAACTGATTGGTGGGGCTGACTACATTGAATGCAAACAGCAGTCCGATCACGAACTGGATGATGATGAGCATCACAAAGACGTTCACCACCATGGACAAAATATCAAACAGAACTTCCAGACCAGCCATGTATTCGTTTTCCTAGGTCGCGACCGCTTGTGCGGCATGGTTCATTATCTCGAGGCGTATTGCTTAACTAATACGCCCTTGAGGATCGTCAAGAGCCTTGGTCTGAACGCCTAGCACTCCGCCTATGCTCGCACCAGCGTCCCTGCGCCGCGCGCGGTAAAGAATTCCAGAAGCATCGCATGAGCAACCCGCCCGTCCAACACAACCGCAGCCTCGCAGCCCGATTGCACAGCGGAAACGCATGTCTCAAGCTTGGGCACCATCCCGCCTTTAATGACACCATCCTCGCGCAATTTTGCGATGTCGGCAGGGGTTAAATCGGTCACCAAATTGCCAGATCCATCGAGCACGCCTGCCACATCGGTGAGCAGGAACAAGCGCGCCGCACCCAATGCAGAAGCGATCGCGCCCGCCATCGTATCCGCGTTGATATTATATGTCGCGCCATCATCCCCTGCCGCGATGGGGGCGATGACCGGGATCATGCCTGCGTTGACTGCGGTATCGATCACGCTGGTATCAACCTCGGCGGGTTCGCCCACAAACCCCAAATCGACAACTTGCTCGATATGGCTCTCAGGATCGCGCGCGGTCCGGCTGACTTTACGCGCGGTGACCAGCCCCCCATCCTTGCCCGAAATGCCGAGCGCCTTGCCGCCCGCTTTGCCCAGCCAACTCACGATTTCTTTATTGATGGCGCCCGACAGGACCATTTCAGCAACCTTGGCTGTAGCCTCATCCGTGACCCGCAAGCCATCGACAAAAGTGCTCTCCACACCCAGCTTGGTCAGCATCTCGCCAATTTGCGGGCCGCCGCCATGAACGACAACCGGATTGATCCCAACCGCTTTCAGCAGCACAATATCCTCGGCGAAATCGCGCGCGGCCTGAGGCTCACCCATGGCGTGCCCGCCATATTTCACCACGAAAGTGCGCCCGGCATAACGCTGGAAATAAGGCAGGGCCTCGATCAGCACTTCGGCTTTGGCAAGGCTGGGGGCGCGATCAGTATCGCCTGTATTAGCAGAAGATGTGCTGTTCATGCCCGCGCGTCTAGCCATTTCGCGGCACGAGTGCAAAAGCCAAGCCCCTTCGCTGGCGCGCGACCCTTGAATTGAGGCAGGTTGACACTTTTGCACTTGGCAGAGACTTCAAATGCCTGTCTTGTACGAATCGTCTTGAAGGTGGCGCGGGATCCGCATCATCAGGACCATCTTGTGGAAGGATTGTTATGAACACGACTCGTTTGAAGGGCTCAATCGCTCTCGCCGCTGCAGCTGGCCTGGCCGCCGCATGTTCAGGCGGCGCTGATGCCCCAACCGAAGCAGCAGAAGCAGGCGCTGACGCTGGAACCGAAGCCGAAGCGCTCGCCGATGCTGGCGGCGGCGAAAAAGAGAAATGCTATGGCGTCTCGCTCGCAGGCAAAAACAGCTGCGAAGCCGGCCCCGGCACCAGCTGCGCGGGCACCAGCGTAATCGATTACCAAGGGAATGCCTGGACCTATGTCGATGCAGGCACTTGCCTTGAGATTGAACGTCCCAACGGCACTTTCGGCTCACTTGAAGAGACCGAAAACGTCTAATTTGGCCGTCACCGTCAAGGCGGTGATAACTGGAACTCAAAGCCGCGCAGGGTTGGCCTTGCGCGGCTTTTTGTATGGTTTACAATTTGGTACATAGTCACGTCCGCGCTGTAATGGTACACAGTCACCCGCAAACTGGTCTGGAGGTGACGATGAACGACACGCAGGATGAACCAGACACAGCTGGTAGACGCCGCCAAGGCGATCGCCGCAAGGCGCAGCTGCCATTCGATGGCGAAGATCGGCGCAAGGCTGATCGGCGCTCTGGCGAAGAACGGCGCAAGAATGAGCGGCGTTCCGGAATAGACCGGCGGGGCGAGGGGCCTGATTGAAACCACCTCCTTTGGTCCCCGGCCAACGCCTTTCAACACGCTGTGCAGATCACCCTTGCTTGAGTAAACGTGTCGCCAGTCATGCTCAAACGCTCACGCAAATCCAACCGCATGCTCTCTTGGTGGCTCTTGTGGCGCGTGCCTATCATCGCGCTCATCGTCATGGGCGGGTGGTGGTATAGCATCCGCCCGTTCACCGCAGAGCAGGGCTGGGTTCGGATAGACCAGACCTTCCCCATTTGCGGCTCGGCTTCCAAAGGGGCCGAGGGCTGCATCGCTGACGGCGACACCCTCATCATCGGCTTCGGCCCAGACCGCCGCCGCATCCGCCTCACTGGCTTTGACACGCCAGAGCTTGACGGCCAATGCACCGCCGAACGCGAAACCGCGATCAACGCCCGCACCGCTTTGCGCGACTGGCTGGCGCGCGGGCCGTTTGAGTGGGACGGTGCGGATGACCCACCCTATGACCAATATGGCCGCGAACTGCGCGCTGTCCGCCGCACGCGCCCCGATGGTAGCCACGAACACCTCGCCGACACCATGATCTCACGCGGCCTGGCAGGCGGCAGCGGCTGGGGCGAAGCGCCGGTCGATTGGTGCCCATAGCGTTCCCAACGCCTGCCCAATCGGCCCTTTTGCACAAGCCCCCTTGCCCTATGCACCTGTTTGCGTAGTCTACACCCGCATCACGCACGGCAATACAGGGGATATGCCATGAACGAGCCAACTGAGCGACCAGACACCAATTCCGGTTTTGACTTCAACCAGCCCACGATCATCTCGCTTTGCTATCTGGGGAGCTTCATCACTGGTTTCTCCGGCCTTGTTGGCATTGTCCTCGCTCATGTCTGGCAGGGCGAGAACGGGGAGGATTGGGCCGCGTCCCATTTCACCTATCTCATCACCACGTTCTGGGTCGGCTTTCTCGCCTCAATCGTCGCGAGCGTTCTGATGTTCGTGCTCATCGGCTTTCTGCTTTTGCCCCTGATCGCGATCTGGGTCGGCGTTCGCAGCGTCATGAGCCTCATCAAAGCGCAGCGCCGTGAGCCCATGCCAGAGCCCAAGACGCTGCTGTTCTAGAGCCTACCCCTCAGCTCACTGGTCCACCGGATCGTCGATCTCGGCGTAGTCAGCATTGCCCGGCTCCTGCATGTCGGCTGTGTTGGGCGTATCGCCTTCGGGAGCGGCTTCCTCGATACCGGGGACAGCTTCCTCGATTTCCTCGCCTGTTGCAGCTTCGCCGTCATTGACAGCCTCTTGCGGTTCAAGCGCGCTATCGCCAGCGGATTGCTCGGCCCCGCAGGCCGTCAAAGCCAGCGCGGCCGCGGCGATCGCAGGGGCGGCGAGTTTGGAAAGGGTACGCATATCGTTCTCCTGTGTGTCTGCCCCTAGCAACACCGCAGCGCCGCTGACGGTTCCAAGAACGCTCGCCTTGATGGGCTGGTCAAAGCGCCGACAAGCCCCCAATCCCGCATGAGACATGGACCGCATGTTACACGGTCCTAGTGTTAAAAAACCGTCGGTTTTCTGCCGTTTTCGCATAGCGGCACGCTGAGCGCATGTAGGAAACGGATGGGCGGTCATGATGGCCGCTCTTTTAGCGCGCTGCGGCGATGTAGGAAAATGCGGATGAGATCAGATTTTGCATGAAAACGAACCGCGCGGGAAATGCGCGACAAATCTGCCCGCCTGCTCTAGCATCACCGCCATGATGACACACTGCGCACGCTCGCTGCTTTTCGCTCTACCGCTCACCCTTATGGCTGCCTGCGATGCGCCTGACTTGGCGCAGGCCAATCTCGATTCAGATCCGACGCCAGACGGGCAGGACATGTTCTGGCAGGCGCTGACCAGCCATTGCGGCTTGGCCTATTCGGGCAGCTTGGTAAGCGAGGATGCCGCCGATGCCGATTTTGCAGGCGCCGAGATGGTCATGCATGTGGCTGAGTGTTCGGATAAGCAAATCGCCATCCCCTTCCATGTCAAACTGGACGGCGAATGGGACCGATCGCGCACCTGGCTTATCACGCGCACAGATGACGGCAGCGAAAAAGGCCTGCGCCTCAAACACGATCACCGCCACAAGGACGGCGAGCCCGACGCGGTGACAATGTATGGCGGCGACACGGCAGACAGCGGCACGCAGCGCATGCAGGCGTTTCCCGTCGATGATTTCAGCATAGAAATGTTTGAGCGCGAGGGACTGAGCGCCTCTGTCACCAATGTGTGGAGCGTGGAAGTGGCCCCCGCCAGCGCGCCCGGCGGCACATTCGCCTACCAACTCAAACGCACGGCCGAAGGCGGAGCGCCAGAAGACCGCCTGTTTCGGGTTGAGTTTGACCTGGGCGAAGAAGTGGAAGCGCCGCCGCCTGCTTGGGGCTGGGAAGATTAAGAAAGCGCAACGCAGCCCCCTCCCGCTTGCGGGAGGGGCTGGGGGTGGGCACAAACATGAAATGCCGAACTGGCAGCCGCGAAACACCACCCGAGCCCGCAAACTTCGAAGCGAGGCAAGCCCTGACGAGCGCGCGCTCTGGCAGCACCTGTCCCGCCGCCAGATCGGCGCGAAATTCAGCCGCCAGATGCCGCTTGGACAGTATTTCGCCGATTTCCTGTGCAGCGAGCTGAGACTGGTGATCGAGCTCGATGGCCACAGCCACGATGTCTCGCCAGCAAGTGACCGCGCCCGCGACGCGTGGATGAGGCGCGAAGGTTACACAGTCATGCGCTTTACGAACGCAGATGTCAGAGGCAATCTAGAAGGCGTGGTCACCGCTATCAGCGAGAAGATCAAAGAATTGCGCGCAATCTGACCCCACTGACCTGCGGGTGGGCGTTCTCCACTTCTCCCTCCCGCCTGCGGGAGGGGCCGGGGGTGGGCGCGTATCCGAAGAACCAGACCAGGCCAGGCCCACCCTAACCCCTCCCGCAAGCGGGAGGGGGATCTTTCACCCAGCTGCACGTCGGGGCTTTGGCAATGCGGGTAGCTCATACGCTGCCAAAGCGGCATTTGCTGCTTTGGCAGTGATAGTATTCTTCGCGACTTGCCCTGTAATGTAATTCGTCAGCTTACCTCCACGGATGTAATCCTCTCTCAGCCAACGCCTAAATTCACCAAGGGCAGGTTCGGGATACGCCCACGGTGTCTGCGGGTTAGATGCTGCCTGCGGATAGTAGGCTGGGTAGTGATGCTCATAGTCGAGCCGTTCCCCGAACTTCTCAGCTAGCTTTCGCTTGCGCCAATGATCACTCCAACAGCGACCGATGCTGATGTCCGGGACTACTCCATCGTTGGTAAACACGCCGCCTTCCCCTAGCGTTACCGTCACCTCAGCACTTTCTTTGAAGATGCTGAAGTAACCATCTGGTGCGCTGTTGTAGACAAGTGAAATACGGTCATGGAATGGACGCCATTGCTCATTGACGCCTCTGCTCGGAGCATAATCTAATGTTTCGTAAATTGCATCTCTAAAGCCTTTCCGCGCCAATACACGGAAGTTATCTCGGGCTTCTTCTTGGCAATGCTGACCCGCCTCGAATGCATAGTATTCTATAACGGCAAGCGAGATTTCTTCTCGGTAAGCATACAAGATGCGGCCACCGACTTTGACTGTCACATGCGCCTCATCAAGCGAATGGCCGTTCCTCGCTAGAATGTCACGTATCTTACTAATCCGGGGCTTTGGAATCGCCTCTGTCCACTGTGAACTGATCGTCCCAATGTGGGCGTTCTCCACTCCACAGAGAACTGCGAGACCCCGTTGCGTGAGGAACGGGGTCTCATCGCTGAGAATCCCCATCCCAAAGGTGTTCAACCTCGCGCCATCCAGCTCCTCAAGATCAAGCTGACCTTGAGTATCATCCTGTTTAAGGCTTGCTGGAAGCCGAAAGACTGACACCATCTTCTCGCTCCCGCTACTCCGCAGCTTCAAACATATCCGCATCGCCTTCAGGCGTAGGGGCATCTTCGTTCACTGCTTTCGCCTTTTGGCGGTTGTCGAAGCTTGACCACACGGTGTTCCAGTCGCCGGTGGTGGCGCCTTTGGAATATTCGGTGGCGCGGGTTTCGAAGAAGTTGGCGTGCTCCACACCGTTCAGCAGCGGGGTGAGCCATGGCAGCGGGTGTTCGTCGATCATGTAGATCTCTGTGAGGCCCAGCTGCTTCAAACGCCAATCGGCGATGTAGCGGATGTATTTCTTGATCTCTTTCGCGGTCATCCCCTCAACCGGGCCCATTTCGAAAGCGAGATCGATAAACGCATCTTCGAGCCGAACGGTTTTCTGGCAGATGTCGATGATGTCTTCCTTGACCGCTTTGGTCAGGCAATCACGCTCTTCGCAGAATGTGTGGAACATCTTGACGATGCCTTCGCAGTGCAAGCTTTCATCGCGGACTGACCAGCTGACGATTTGTCCCATGCCTTTCATCTTGTTGTGGCGCGGGAAATTCATCAGCATGGCAAAGGATGCGAACAGCTGAAGCCCTTCGGTAAAGCCGCCAAACATGGCGAGCGTGCGCGCGATGTCTTCGTCGGAATCGACGCTGAACTGGTGCATGTAATCATGCTTGTCCGCCATTTCCTCGTAATCAAGGAAAGCGGAATATTCCGATTCGGGCATGCCGATCGTGTCGAGCAGGTGAGAATAGGCGGCGATGTGCACCGTCTCCATATTGGAGAACGCGGCGAGCATCATTTTCACTTCGGTCGGTTTGAACACGCGGCCATATTTGTCGTGATAGCAATCCTGCACTTCGACATCGGCCTGAGTGAAGAATCGGAAGATCTGGGTGAGCAGATTGCGCTCATGATCGGTGAGGTTTTGCGCCCAGTCGCGGCAGTCCTCTCCCAGAGGCACTTCTTCGGGCATCCAGTGGATTTGCTGCTGGCGTTTCCAGAAGTCGTAAGCCCAAGGGTATTGGAACGGCTTGTAGGTCTTACGGGCTTCGAGCAACGACATCTTGTGTTTCCCTGTGTTTGAGTGCGGTTGTCCTTATAGGAGAACAAACTACGAAGCGACAGGCAAGGGGGGATGATTTGCCGGGGATAGACCGTGTAAAATCTGAGTCGAACTGAGTCCGCGTGGGGCCAGTGAAGGGGTGTGTTGCACGCCTCTCATCATCTTAACCTTTGGCGCGCCCAACAGCCTGCGCATTTGCCCTTATGCGGTCTATCCGCCGCGGCTTTTCTTTGAGCCGAAAAAGCTGCCTCCGCCCAGCACGGTGATGCCGAGGAAAAAGCCGAAATCGTACCATCCGCCCGAATTGGGCACCGCGTAAACGGCGATATCGGGTGAGAACAGCGAGCCAATAAAGCTCCACGGGAAGATAAAACCGTGCCACAGGCCCCACAAAAATCCGGGCGCGCTGGCCGCTTCGCTGACGCCGGCATCAATCTGGCTGGCGCAGGCGGAAACCAACAGGGCAAGGCCAAGGGCAAGCGCGATCTGGCGAAGTTTCATCAGTCCGGTCTCACTCAGTCCAAGCGCGCCTTAGCCCATATAGGCAAAGATGATCAGCAGGCTGGCCGGCAAAAACAGGCCCGCCATCCCGGCATGGATCATGGCGGCGTTGTGCGTGTGGCCAACCCCTTCGGTTTTCAGCACACGGGCAGCGTTCAACAGATAGACCAGCGATACGATAAGGCCGAAAATACCGGCAATAACAGGAAGGTTCATTTGAGCTTCGTCCTTTTACTTAGCGCCGATCCCGCAGCGCTGTAAGGACAGTATGACACACAGATGCGTCAAGCGCGAGAGGCTTGTCCGCGCGGCGCTTTCAGCCCGGCCAGCAAGCGCATCAAACGAAGCGGCGAACCATGCCTTCTGAGCGGGTTTCGTGAAAAGCGGTGCCGGCCGCATCCCAATCCGCTTCGGCCAAATGCCCGAACAGGCGCGGGGGAAGCGGACGCAAAAACGCCAGCCCCGCCTGACCCGAAGCGCGCCAGACAACCTCGGCCATATGCGGCCCGGTGCCTGCGATGAAAAAGCGGACATATTCGCCCAGCCGCAAACCCGAACGCGGATCATGCACCCGGCACCCGCCATGCGACAGATCGGCCAATTCCACATCCCATTGCATGCCCTTGGGCGTGCGATAAGAGCCTGCAGCCGAAGTGGTGACGCGTTTGGATTGGCGAGCTTTCATGACGGTCCGCGTACCATGTTTGTGGTTACCAAAGTCTTTCAGAATTACCATTTAGGAATAGAGGCTTGGCTTTGAAGCAAAGAAAACCCCGCAGGCCGGCGTGACCCGCGGGGTTTTCGGGATAATGAGCGATCATCAGCGGTAACTCACAGCATCTCACTGACAGCTCAAGCATTCCTCGTAATCGGTCTGCTGTTCGCCCAATTCCGCTTTCAGTTCGATCTCGGGTGCATTGGCGGTGTTGTCCGCTTCGACGCCGCCTGCAAAACCGGCGCGCTGCACGGATTTTGAGCGGAGATAATAGAGCGATTTGATGCCTTTTTCCCATGCCTGGAAATGCAGCATCATCAGATCCCATTTATCGACATCCGCCGGGATGAACAGGTTCAGCGATTGCGCCTGATCGACATAGGGCGCGCGGTCGGCTGCGAATTCCAGCAGCCAGCGCTGATCGATTTCAAAGCTGGTTTTAAAGCTCGCCTTTTCCTCATCCGACAGAAAATCGAGATGCTGGACGCTGCCGCCTTTTTCGAGGATCGAATTCCACACATTGTTGGAATTTTTCGATTTCTTGTCGAGGATCTTCTCAAGATACGGGTTCTTGACGATGAAGCTGCCCGACAAGGTTTTGTGCGTGTAGATATTGGCCGGGATCGGTTCGATGCACGCGCTTGTCCCGCCGCAAATGATCGAAATCGACGCGGTCGGAGCAATCGCCATTTTGCATGAGAAACGCTCCATCGCGCCCATTTCAGCGGCATCCGGGCACGGCCCGCGCTCTTGCGCAAGCAGCATGGAGGCTTCGGATGCTTTGGCCTGAATATGCTTGAACATTTTCAGGTTGAGCGCTTTCGCCATCGCGCTTTCAAAACCAAGCCCCTTTTGCTGGAGGAAGGAATGGAAGCCCATCACGCCAAGACCAACCGAACGTTCACGCTCGGCTGAATATTTCGCGCGCGCCATTTCATCAGGCGCGCGGTCGATATAATCCTGAAGCACGTTGTCGAGCATGCGCATCACGTCTTCGATAAACTGCTTGTCGCCGCTCCATTCGTCCCATTTTTCAAGGTTGAGCGAAGACAGGCAGCACACCGCCGTCCGGTCATTGCCAAGGTGGTCGATCCCGGTTGGCAAAGTGATTTCACTGCACAGATTGGACGTGGACACTTTCAAGCCCAGTTCGCGGTGATGCTTTGGCATCATGCGGTTCACCGTGTCGTTGAACACGATATAGGGTTCCCCCGTGGCCAGCCGCGTTTCGACCAGTTTCTGGAACAAAGAGCGCGCATCAACCTTGCCGCGCACTTCCTGGGTCTTGGGCGATTTCAATTCAAATTCGGCCCCGTCGCGCACCGCTTCCATAAACTCATCGGTGAGCAGCACGCCGTGATGCAGGTTCAATGCTTTGCGATTGAAATCGCCAGACGGTTTGCGAATTTCGAGGAATTCTTCGATTTCAGGGTGCGAGACATCAAGATAGCACGCCGCCGAACCACGCCGCAGCGACCCTTGCGAAATTGCCAGAGTAAGCGAGTCCATAACCCGCACAAATGGAATGATGCCGCTGGTTTTGCCATTAAGGCCAACCGGTTCGCCAATGCCGCGCACATTGCCCCAATAGGTGCCAATGCCGCCGCCTTTGGAGGCTAGCCAGACATTTTCATTCCAGGTGCCGACAATCCCGCCAAGGCTGTCTTCGACCGAGTTGAGATAGCAGGAAATCGGCAGGCCGCGCGATGTGCCGCCATTGGACAGCACCGGAGTTGCGGGCATGAACCACAGGTTTGAAATGTAATCATAGAGCCGCTGGGCATGCTCCTGATCGTCGGCATAGGCATCTGCGACCCGCGCAAACAGATCCTGAAATTTCTCACCGGGCAGCAAATAGCGATCAATCAGCGTTTCCTTGCCGAAATCGGTGAGATTGGCATCGCGGCTTTCATCGGTTTGGATCGTAAAGCGGCGATCATTGACCTTTTTGCTGTCAGGAATGGCTGCTTCCTTGGCCGCAGCAGCAACCGCATTGCCAAGCGCCTGTGCACCTTTGGCCGCGATCAGCTCTTCGCTGCCGGGATCGGATTTGTCCATTGTCATTGCCTTTTCCTGCTCTGGCTTTGCCTGCGCCGACTGGCCATCTGCCAATCGATCATCTGCCACTGGGGCGTTGTTCGCATCGCTGTCATTCAGCAAATCCAAATTGCTTTCTACTGGCACGCCATCACTCGCTTTAAAATCCATGTAAGCCCCGTATTGTCCTCGGAATTGAACGCTTGCGCAAGCGCAAATGTTCCAATTCTGTTCCGTCTCTCTTTGTCGACTGATTGCCCACAACCCATCCCCATGATGGCCACAGACTTATCCGTCCTTTATCCCCCAACTCGCCTTGCCACGCCCAAATCTCAGCGACTCCCTCTCCATCCCGCTGCAATCAGCGGCCACGGCAAATCACCTAATTGTGGGGGTCCAATGCGAACCGAACCACTAGATGATGAATCAGAGAGGATTGCGGGTCAACCAGTGATTAACCCTAAATCGGATGAAATCGGCGGTGTGTTACCCCAATCAACCACCGCGACGCGTGGAGAAAGCTAGAGTCGCGAGGGGCGCAAGCCCCAAATTGAATCTGTGAAGAAAAATATGGTGATTGTTAGGTGTGAATCAATCTGTGGAGCAATCGAATCCGTAACGGCAATTCTATTGCTCAGGAGCGCGCAAGGGGGCTGAGAAAGCCCTATGTCGCAGCGAATTCAGAAACGCTCGCGGATTTTGCGTGGGCAGCGATTTCATCGGCCAGTTGCTCGGTCAATTCGCCCGGCAGATCATGGCCCCAGCCCGCAATGGTCACCAGCTTCGCGCCGGGAATATGTTTGGCCGTCTCTCGCCCTGCTTCAACCTTGACCAGAGGATCGCCCTCGCCATGCAGCACAAGCGTGGGGGTGGTGATCCCTTCCAGCCGTTTGCGCCGGTCGCCATCATCGATAATCGCGGCCAATTGGCGCGGCAGTCCGGCGGGATAGACCGAGCGGCGAATACCTTTGAGCACCAGATCGCGCCGCCGCTCAGGATCGCCTTGAAAACCGGGCGAGCCAATCTTGGCGCGAATGTGCAGCCCATGCGCGAGCAGATCATCCTCTTCCATCGAAGGCAGCGGAGCGACCAGCGCCTCCATCGCTTCCTTGTCAGCCTGCGGCAATTTGGGATTTCCGGTGGTGGACATGATCGAGGTGAGCGACAACAGCAAATGCCGGTGATGCACCGCCATCAACTGAGCGATCATCCCGCCCATGCTCGCGCCCACCACATGCGCTTTTTCAATGCCGAGCGCTGTCAGCAGCCCTGCGCCATCATCCGCCATATCTTTGAGCGAATAAGGCACCGCCGCAGGCCAGCCAAAGCGTTTGCGCAGCACTTGCCAGGCGATGCCGGGCGCGCGGGCATCGCCCATTTTCTCGCTGAGACCGATATCGCGATTGTCATAGCGCACCACATGAAACCCGCGATCCACCAAAGCGGCGACAAAATCATCGGGCCACAAAGTCATCTGCGCGCCCAGCCCCATCACCAGCAAAATGGTCTCATTTGCCCGGTCGCCATGCTCATCATAGAACAGCTCTAAACCGGTCGTGGTGGTGGTGATGGTGGGCATGGGGCGCAGCCTTTGTGAAAATTGAGTTCGATTTTGAGACTAGTTTGCCTGGGCCATTCGATCAAGGCGCCGAGGAAAGGGGGCGCCAGGCTGGACCGAAAATCTCGTATCCGCGTGCCTCCAATTGGTCGAGCACCCCCTGATCCTCTGCCAGAACGCGCAGCGGCACAACGGCGAGGGTCACTCCGTCTTTGTCTGCCGCATCTTCGATCATGCCTGTCCACTGCGCGCGGATGTCTTCGCCCAATTCATCATCGGCCCACGGCCAGCATTGCCCCAGTGCTTGCTCCAGCGGATTGGCCATAACGGCAGGCACATCGAATTTGCGCCAGTCATTGCCGCGTTTTTTGATAATGGCCTGACCTTGCTCAGTCGCCGTCATGGCCGCTTCAAGACAGGCAATATGGCTTTCGGGCGGGGCCTCTGCGAGATTGTCGAGCAAATCTTCACCCCGGAAGCGTTCGGGCCGGGTGACAGGCACGTCGCCCTTTTTCGCGGCCTTCTTGACGATGTCGGTCGCGTCTTTGATAGTCTCGTCATCAAAGTCGAGCCGCCGCGCGAGCAGGTCAAAGCCTGTCATCAGAAAACTGCCGCGATCATAATCCTTGTCATATGTCTCTTCGAGAGCCGCCAACCGCCTCCGCTGATCGGGCGAGAGGTAGTCGGATGCGACCGTTTTGCCGGGAAGCTTGGTGAATTTGCCCCCGCTAAAGATCAGGCGAAAGGCATCACCGGGCGAAAATTTGGGCGCAGCGCGAATGATGACGCGGCTCGCCTCGGCAGTCGCCTCTTTGAGCCTGTCCGGCTGCCAAGGAGTGGATTTGGGCACGGCGCGGATTTCGCCGACCAGAATGATTGTCCCGCTCGCGGTATCAATCGTCCACATCGGCGCGCCAGAGCGCTGCGCGGTGACGACGATTTGGTTGGGGGTGGGCGGCTCCTGGGCTCCGAGGGGGGCGGCAACGGACAATGCGACAAATATTGATAAGCGGCGCATAAAGGTGCCTTTCCTGCCCGGCGCTTTATTGCCCCTCTTGCTCATTCGAAGCAGGCCGCAACTGAACGATCAATGAAGTTTGCTCGCTGTCATCATCATACGCGCAGCGCAGGCGCATCAGCAGAGGCAGTTTCGCTCTGCCCGGAGCCCAGTAATCATAAACGCCATCGGATACGCATTTGGCAGCAGAGATCGTCCGCTGTTCAAAATACTGCCGCGTTGTCATGGATGATGAGCGCGGATGCTCGGCGACATTGGCGACAAAAAAGGCCTTCTGCGATTCCAGCCTGTCCTGAACCGCATCGCGCGAAATGCTATGCGTGCCGCCATACGTAACCGTGATCCCGTCGGGTTGATCGCTGACGACAGGAGGGCCAGACAGGCTGGCAGGCCGCGATGCGGCAATCCACGGAATGCCGCCGCGCTCGGTCATCATGATGTGGGGACTGCGCGGTTCCACGCCGTCATCGCGCTTGATCGAATAGCCTTGGGGCGCGCCGTCTTCACCGTAATCCATCGAATTGACGAAACGGTCGACCACCAGCGCAGTTTCGGCGCCCGTTTTCCATTCGATCTGCACAAAATAAACCTCAACGCGGGAAGCTTCGTAATATCCCAAATTGTCAGTCGACACGCGCAGCAAAAACAGATGTTTCTCGCTCACCCCGATCGGCTCCTCGACAAAGTCGATGAAGACATCCGGACTTGCCGAGGCAGGCGCAGCCATAAACAGGGCAATAGCAGCCATGGCGGCTTTGAGTGGATATGTCGTCATGGGACCAGCACGGTGTCTTCGACCGTCTCGCCTGTTTCCGGGTAGTCCATTGTGTAGTGCAGCCCCCGGCTCTCATGCCTCTCCAGTGCAGACCTGACGATCAACTCCGCCGCCTGCACCAGATTGCGCAGTTCAATAAGATCAGTCGTCACGCGGAAAGCGCCGTAATAATCCTCGATCTCTTGTTGGAGCAATTCGATCCTGCGCTTGGCACGTTCCAGTCGTTTGGTTGTGCGAACAATGCCGACATAATTCCACATAAAGCGGCGGATTTCGGTCCAGTTCTGTTTGATGACGACTTCCTCATCGGAATCGGTCACGCGGCTTTCATCCCAGGGCAGGATTGCGGGCGGTTCCGCCAAAGTGCCCCAATTTGCGAGGATGTCTTCTGCTGCCGCCTCGCCAAAGACAAAGCATTCAAGCAGGCTATTTGACGCCAGACGGTTTGCGCCGTGAAGGCCGCTTTCGGTCACCTCGCCAGCAGCCCACAGGCCCGGCAAATCGGTGCGCGCGTTAAGGTCCACCACCACCCCGCCGCAGGTGTAATGCTGCGCAGGGACGACCGGGATCGGCCCGGTCGTCATATCAATGCCCAGCCCGATGAGCTTTTCATCAATCGTGGGGAAATGGCTGCGGATGAAGTCGGCGCTTTCGTGGCTGATATCGAGATACACGTAATCAAGGCCAAAGCGTTTGATCTGATCATCAATCGCGCGCGCCACCACATCGCGCGGGGCCAGCTCCATGCGCTCAGGATCATAGTCCGCCATGAACCGGTGACCCGTTTCGGGATGGTAGAGCCTTCCCCCTTCGCCGCGCACGGCCTCTGTGATGAGGAAGTTTTTGACTTCGAGATTGTAAAGGCAGGTGGGGTGGAACTGCATCATCTCCATGTTGGATACGCGCGCGCCTGCCCGCCATGCCATCGCAATACCATCGCCCGTCGCGCCCCGCGGCGCGGTTGAGAATTGGTAGACGCGCCCTGCTCCCCCAGCGGCCAGAATAGTCGCGCGGGCGATATGGCGCTCAACCCGTCCGGTGTCCTCGTTCAACGCGTAAACGCCCCAAACCCGGCCTGCGGCAGAGAACTTCTCGCCATGCCGGTCAGTGATGAAATCGACGCAGGTGCGCCCGCCCAGCATGGTAATGTTGGGATTGGCCTCTGCTGCTTTGAGCAATGCGGATTGCACTGCCCAACCTGTCGCATCATCGACATGCACAATCCGGCGATGCGAATGCCCGCCTTCGCGCGTGAGATGAAGATCGCCCGAATCCTGATTGAACGGCACGCCCAGTTCAACCAGCCGATCAATCGAGGCGGGCGCGCCTTCGATTACAAATTCGACAGTGTCGCGGTCATTCAAACCCGCGCCAGCCACCATCGTATCGCGCACATGGTTTTCAAAGGTATCGCCCGCATCCAGCACGGCGGCGATCCCGCCCTGAGCCCAAGCGGTGGAGCCGCCGGTCAGCGATCCCTTGGCCAAGACCAGCACACGTTTGCTTTCCGCCAATTCCAGCGCAGCGGTCAGGCCAGCGGCTCCCGATCCGATTACGATTACGTCAAAAGAGAATTCTTGGTCGTTGAGGTGCTCATCATCAGAGCAATGCCGCCCAATTCGTGCAGGGGCAAGCAGATTGGCACCAACCATAAAGCGGCCGCGTTACAGCCCTTTAATGGTTAGGGCCATGGCGCACCTGCGGGTGACTTGTAAATTGGCGCGAATCCCGCCTGCACGGCGACCACAACGCTTATCAGCAAAGGACACCAAGGCCGCATGTCCCGCTTGCATCACCCCATCAAAAGGTTGCTATGCGTCTTTGGCCGTCATGCGCCCCAGCGCGGCAAGGTTGTTTGGGACGGACGGCGCTATGTGGGCAATTGCAAGCACTGCAAGAAGCCGCTTTACCGGGTCGCGCATAAGGTCTGGCGCGCGCAGCTTGATGACGGGCTCGACGCTGCTAGAGCGCGTAGCAATCAAGGTCATCAGCAACACTGACAGGCCCCTTGTATTCGCCGCTTATCGCCTCCAACCCGCTGCCTATCCGGCTGAGCGAGCGCTGCATATTGTGCGTCAGCACCAACCTTTCCGCTTCCAAAGCGCCTGCCAATTCGCCGATCTGCTCGGGCGTTCGGTGCAGCCCGCGCGGCTGACCATCTTCGCCATTGATCACGTGATGGGCGAACAGGATGGCGGGCTTCGTCCCTGTAAGGTCAGACAGGAACCGCTCGCTTAAAAAGCTTTGATCGCCCGTAATCACAATGCTTTGGCCGCCCAGCTGGATGGCATATCCCAGCGCGGGCACCGGGCCGTGATGAACGGGATGCGCCATCACCGAATAATCGTTGGAGATATCCAGCCCTGTTGGCGCGGCGGCACCTTCGCCTGTGGAAATATCGCGCGGCTGCAAAATTGGCTTGTTCTCGCTGCCGTCCAGAAATCCGCCATTATAGGCGAAAGCGCCCGTATCCTTTGACATCAGCCGCGCGAGAAACTCGCTCGTCCCAGCAAATCGCGGTGCGCTGCCCGGGCCGATGACAGGCAGAGGCGTGTTGCGTCCCTCAAACCCGCCGGAATTGAGCACATCAATCACATCGCCTGCATGATCAGCATGCAGATGGGTGAGCAGGATCGCATCCAGCTCAGCGATGCTGGCACCAGCCTCGGCAAAGCGCACGAAACTGCCCGATCCCGCATCGATCAGCAAACGCGCCGCGCCATTAATCCAGAGCAGATAGGATGTGCCCGCGCGCGCCTGATCGCCCCCTTCTGCTATAGGCCCCCCGCTGCCCAGCACTTGCAGAGCCGCCCCCTTAGATGGGCATTCGGCAGATTGCTCCGCGCGGGGCAGCGCCATTGCGGCATCTGCCGGGCTGTTTTCAGGCATTGCGGTGTTATCTTCAAAAGCGAGCCAGCCGCATCCGCCCAATGCGACCGCGGCCATTGCAGACAAAGCGGGGCGCACCGCGCGCCTAATCCTTATGTCCGCAATTCTCACGCGCCAGTGCCCGTCAGCTGCACAAATACATCCTCTAGGTCCGCCTCGCGCGTGGTCACATCCTCAATCGTCAACCCCTGATCCTGAAGAATGGCGAGCACCTGGCCCGCGCTCATCTGATCCTTGTCATAGGTGACTTCGACCCCGCGCTCGCCCGTTTGGACCACTTTGGCAAAGGCATCATGCGCCGGCTGTGCGGCAAGGTCATTCGCGACCGTTACCGCAACGATCTTTTCGCGCGCCATGTCGACCAGCTCGCGTGTGGGCTTGTTCGCGATTAATTGGCCGTGATTGATGATCGCGATCCGGTCGCACAATTCCTCGGCTTCTTCGAGGTAATGGGTGGTGAGAACCACCGTCACCCCTTCGCGGTTGAGCTCAGTGACAAGCTCCCACAATTGACGGCGCAATTCGACATCAACCCCTGCGGTGGGCTCATCCAGCACCAGAATGGGCGGGGAATGCACCATCGCCTTAGCCACCAGCAGCCGCCGTTTCATCCCCCCGGACAAAGTGCGGGCATAGGCATCGCGCTTGTCTGCCAATCGGACAGCGGCGAGCAATTCCTCACTGCGCCGCAGAGCTGCAGGGATGCCGTAAAAGCCGCCCTGATTCTCCAGCACTTCAAACGGGGTGAAGAACGGATCGAACACGATCTCTTGCGGAACAATGCCAATCGCTCGGCTGGCATTGCGGCGCTGTTCATCAATATCAAAGCCCCAGATATCCGCGCGCCCGCTCGTTTTCATCACGATGCCCGCAAGGATGTTGATCAGCGTCGATTTGCCCGCGCCATTGGGGCCAAGCAGACCAAAGATTGATCCTTCGGGCACATCAAAGCTGACCCCATCAAGCGCCAGCTTGCCCTGCGTGTCCTCGCCTTTGGCCCCTTTGGGGGCGGCATAACGTTTGACAATGTTGTCGATACGGATGGCAGGGGCATTGGTCATAGGCGGATGCCATAACGATCCTGCCGCCTCGCGCCAAGCAGGAGCCATGAAACAGCGATTGAATTTTTAAGGTCTGCCTTTTATCGCTGCGGCCATGACAACAGCCCAATCTCAAACCGCACCCGAAACCGTCTTTGTCGAAACCCGCCGCGTCAGCTGCGATGGCGCAAGCCAGATCCGTTCAGGCGCAGGGTATCGCCCGTCCGCTCTGGGGCATCCGCTCGTCTATCTTGAGATTGATGAAAGCGGATTTGCCGAATGCGGCTATTGCGACCGTAGGTTCGTTTTGAAAGGCGGCGCGGCGGATGCATAAGGCCCCTCGGCTTTACACCATTGAGCCAGTCACAGCCCATTCAGCATTGTAAACCTAATGTTGCGATGTGGATGGGGATGGCAGAAGGAATAAAGGCATGACACGATCCGCTATGTTTGGAGCCGCCATGGGCCTCGCGCTCGCGGCAAGCCCTGCTGTTATGGCGCAGGATGCTGATATTGAGACCGCGCAATCGGATGATGCGGTAGAAATGACAAAAGGCGAGAAACGCCTTGCCAAATTAACAGAAGGCCGCGTTGCTGGTGAACCTGTGCGCTGCATTCGCACGCGGCCAAGCGAACGCCTGACAGTCATTGACGATACCGCTTATGTTTATGGGAGCGGGAACACCATTTACGTGCAGCGCACGAAAAACCCGGACCGGATCGACCGCGATGATGTGCTGGTGTCGCGCCGTTTCAATGCAACTCAATTGTGCCGGCTTGATGTAGTCACGACAATTGATCGCGTTTCAGGCTTTTTCAGTGGCGCAGTTTTCTTTGAGGACTTTGTGCCTTACACGCGCGAAAAGAAGGACGCGGAGGCCAGCTGAATTTGGCCAGCTGAACTTAGGTGGCCAAATGTTGCCAGCCTGAATCTTGAAAGATTGCTGAAGCCGCGCAATGAACAGCCAGATTTAGGGCGGACACTGCATGCAGGTCCGCTCCCAATTTCTTGTAAACACAGGCTAAGCAAGTGTGCGTGCCAGCCACGTGGGTTTGGGATTAGCGCAATTACGACGCGCTGTTGATCCGTTGCAGGCTATCAATGGAGCTTTGATAATGATCCAGAACCTTTGCGCTGGTTGAATCCACGCAATCCAGGTCCATCCCCACTTCAAAATGATCCCAAACACCTTCAGTGCGCCGGATCGCTTCGGCTTTCGCGTGCAACTCGGACAAAACGGGCAATTCAGACAAAGGGCGCGATGTGGGTATGGCAGCCAAGACATCGAATTGCTTTTGATCCCGGTCTCCAGCATTTTTGCGCTCAGTATTTGAACGACCGATCCATGCATCGGGCGTTTTTGGCGCATCGATGGCGGGCGAGTACGCTGCAGGCACGAGCCGGAGATCGCCCGCCCTGTGCTCAAGATCCCTGTGCTCAAAATCCCTCATTCCAAAGTGAAGTGCAGCGCGGCGGTCATCCTGATCAAACCTGCAACCTTGCATCTGATCAAAGAATCCTCGCTTGGGTTGTTTTGCATCGTGACCCGCTCGTGCGCCGGATATTGCCGCGGCGCGTTCAGCGCCCGGCTTGCTCGGCAAGCTCAACGGTTCGTACTCATACAATCCGCCTGTATCGACTGCCCCGATCAGCTTGCGCATGCGCTCTGATCCGTTCCAGTCACCAATTAGCCAACCTGTTATGCAGGACGCACCGATCAAGGCCATCCAAACTTCTACTGCAATCACTTGTTCCACACCGTTTCCCTTTGTCGAGCGCGACGCCTCCCAAACGCTGAACTCTTATGCTGCCCCTTATTCCACCAGCGGAATAACAGGCACATTTCAGAGGCTGCGATCCGCCATTCGAACCCGATCAAAGATCGAACAGCAGCGATCACAACATGCGTATCTTTACCGGGGTTTTGAGGGATTTTTTATCCGTATCGTTACGTATGTGGGCGGTAACAATCGTTAAGCATGCACTGGAACATGGCATTCACTACAGGCGGCGGCTTTGTTGCGCCGCCGCCCGCATACATCACGGTCTTTCTCGAAAAAACGCGCGGATTGAGACGCTTAACCGCGCGCCATCGCATTCATTTTGGCAAGGATGTCTTCGGCTTCGGTGATGATCCGGTCCATCAATTCTTGGCAACTGGGAACATCACTGATGAGGCCTGCAACCATTCCGCAGCTCCACGCACCTTTGTCCATTTCGCCCTCCATCATGATCGAGGGATAGACCCCTGCAACTTCGGGCAGGATATCCTGAATGGTGAGTGCATCGCCCAGCTCTTTTTCCTTTTCAAGCAAGCGATCCACCGCATCATTGGCCAGCACACGCTCCGTATTGCGAAGGGGGCGCATCACAAGCCGGGTATCCAATTCTGATGCTTCTACAATCGCGCGTTTCACATTGTCGTGCACTGGCGCTTCTTTGGTGGCGATAAAGCGCGTGCCCATATTCATGCCCTGCGCGCCCATTGCCAGACTCGCGACAAGGCTGCGGCCATCAGCCATACCGCCAGACGATACGAACGGGATTTCCAGCTCATCAGCAGCTCGCGGCAGCAGAATGAAATTGGGAACATCATCCTCGCCCGGGTGCCCGCCGCATTCAAAACCATCGACGCTCACCGCATCACAGCCAATTTCCTGCGCTTTCAAAGAATGCCGCACGCTTGTGCATTTGTGGATCACTTTGATGCCAGCATCTTTGAGCGGACCCAGCAATTCCACAGGATTACGCCCAGCGGTTTCCACCACAGGCACACCGCCATCAATCACCGCTTTGACAATGCCGGGATAATCGGGCGGGGTCAGCGTTGGCAGGATGGTGATATTCACGCCAAACGGCTTGTCCGTCATATCCTTGCACCGCGCGATTTCATTGGCGAGCTTTTCCGGTGTGCCCTGGGTAAGCCCGGTGATGATCCCCAGCCCGCCAGCATTGGAAACAGCCGCTGCCATTTCGGCAAAGCCGACATAATGCATGCCGCCTTGAATAATCGGATGCTGAATGCCGAACATTTCGGTGATGGCGGTTTTCATTGGTCGTCTCCCTCAATTGCTGTTTGAATGCGAGACAAGCCGAGTTTCACAATCCATGCAAGCGCCGATTTAGGGAGGGTCTGCCAGACGCAGCGCGCCGTAACGTCAGCTGCCGGCGCGAACGATCGGACCAGTCTCGCACAGATCGCCAACCGGGCAGATATCGCATTTGGGAATACGCGCGCGGCAGACCCGTTTGCCAAACTGGATGAGCCAGAAATGCCCATCATCAAGCGCCCATTGCGGGCTGCGATCCTCCAATTGCTGCGCGGTCTTGTTCGCTGTTTTTGCCGCAGTCAGGCCCATTCGATTGCCCACCCTGTGTACATGAGTGTCGACCGCGATCACGGCTTTGCCAAAGGTGAAACTCATCACGATGTCCGCGCATTTTCGGCCAATTCCGGGAAGGCCCATCAAACCCTCCCGCGTATCCGGCACGATGCCATCATACTCAGCGATCAACGCCGTGCAGAAATTGCGAATATTGCGCGTCTTGTTGTTGTATAGCCCGCATGGCTTGATCGCCTGCGCAATAGCCTCATCATCCAGCGCCAGCATAGCCTCGGGGGTTTTGGCAAGCTTGAATAAAGCCTTGGTTGCTGCCGCCGTGTTCCGGTCCAGCGATTGCGCAGACAGCATGCACGATATGCACGAACGAAACGCATCGGGCTGCCCTTTTGGCCCCTTGGCGTTCTTTGTTCGCCCTGGCATCGCGTTTGACAAGCGGCGGTAAACCTCCTCGACCTCGCGCTCGCTCAGCATGCCGGGCTGCCTTGTTGCCCCGTCTTGCAGTCTCGGCGCACCGGGCAGTCGCCGCATTGCGCCTTGCGCGGGCGGCAATATGTCTGGCCGAGCTTTTTCAGCAGCAAATGATGCTCGTCCATATCAGCAGCGGACCATTCTTCGGGTACAATCGGCATCAGTGCATCATAGGTTTTGGCCGTATCCGCTTTGGCAGGAACCAGCCCCATGCGCTGCATGATCCGGCGATGATGGCCATCAATCACCATAGCGCGCCGCTCAAACGTGCTCGCATTCATTACCCCGGCGGCATTCTTGCGCGCCACACCGGGCAATGTTTCAAGCCACACCATCGCTTCTGCGGTTTCAAGGTTCGACAGATGGCGCAGATCAACACTGCCGCGCATCGTTTTGATCGCGCTCAAACAGTCTTTCAGCCGCCGGGCGGCAACAGCTTGGGAAAGTTTGGCGCTGCAAATACGCCTCGAGTGTCTCGGCATCCACATCGGCGACCGCATCCCAATCGCCGAATGCTTCCAATAGTCCATCGGTCGATGCGTTGGAGGCGGCGGTTTTCGTTTGCGCGCCAATTACGCCGTGAACCAGTACCCATTCAGGGCTGCGGCGTTTGTCAGCGGGGCGGATGATCCGCCCAAATTGGCCAATCAAAGCGCCCTGTAACGCGCGCAAAGTATCGCTGCGCGGATCAGAGCCTAGATCGAGCTGCATAGCGTATTGCCCATCCTGCCACAGCCAAACCAATGCAAGGCAGCCAAATCCAGCGAAATTCAGACAAAGCCGTCTCCAGCCCGCGCATGGAGAAAAAATCCAAGCCAATCGGGGACACTCTCACGGGCGTGTATGGGGCAAAAATGCGCGCTTCGCTGAATGGCCACCACAGCGCCGCGCCCAGCCCGCCGCTTGTCAGGGTATCAAGCAGACCGTGACTGGCCATCGCGAATGTCAAAAATGCAAGCGCTAAACCGCTGCGCGCCTCTTTCCACACCAGCGCCAGCACACCGGCGCATATGCATGCAAATGCTAGCGAATGGGTCGCACCGCGGTGGCCCCATTCATCGGCATATTCAACGCCCAGCTTGAAGCCCGCCACATCGGCATCAGGCGCAATCGCGAACACCGCGCCGGCAACCGCCAGCTTGGGCGATATACGCCCGCGCCCTGCTGCGGCCGCTATGGCAAGCGGGACGACAGCATGGGTGAAAATGGTAGGCATATGACCAAGATCGGCCCTTTATCGCTCAAATGTCAGCGAAAAGGTGACAGGCACAGCCGGCGTGATTGCATCAAGGCCGGCCAGTTCCTGCAATTGGGCAAGCCCTTCTGACAATTCGAGCGCATCGGCGTAGACGATAATGGGCGCCTCGCTAACGACCAAAACACGATCAGCGCCCGCGCGGGTGACCTGCACTTTGGCTTTGATGGGGGCTTCAACGCCTTTGATGGTGAGCTTAGCTTCAAGCGTTTGGCTTGTGCTCTCTCCCACATTCAGCGCTTCGAAAGCTGCAGGATCAATCGTCGCAGTGATGTCTGCGGTGGGATTGTCAGCCACATTAAAGAATACATCGCGCATGCGTTCGTTGCGAATATCAACGCCCGTTTCCAGACTGGCAAGATCAATGCTGATCGCTGCCTCACCCGCCTCAGACACGGTGCCGGACAGCGCGCTGAACGTGTTCGGCTCTGCAACATCGCCCGATTTCACCGAGACATAGGAAAGCGATGAGGCGTCAGGATCAATTGTCCAGACGCCTGCTGTTAGCGCTTCGGGCTGGGAAGCGTCAGGCGCGCAGGCTGCCGCGGAGAACACGGCCAATGATGCGAAGGCGATGCGGGTGATGTTGCTCATGAAAAATGCTCGGCTTTTCGTTGACTTCTGTATCATTGATTACCCTGATGATACGCTTGAACCAGCGCGAAAGTTGCACGGTGATTTCGCGGCGCGGTCTATTCCCACTCAATCGTTCCGGGCGGTTTGCTAGTGTAGTCATAGACCACCCGGTTGATCCCTTGAACCTCATTCACAATCCGCGTTGCGACCTGCGTCAAAAAGCTTGCATCGAACGGATAGACATCGGCCGTCATCCCATCGGTGCTGGTCACAGCCCTCAGGCCGCAGACGCAGTCATAGGTGCGGCTATCGCCCATCACGCCCACGGTTTTAACGGGCAATAGCACCGCAAAAGCCTGCCAAATGGCATCATACAACCCGGCATTGCGGATCTCTTCGAGGTAGATCGCATCCGCTTTGCGCAAGATATCGCAGCGTTCTTTGGTTACTTCGCCCGGGATGCGGATCGCAAGGCCGGGCCCGGGAAAAGGATGGCGGCCAACAAAAGCCTCGGGCAAGCCCAGTTCGCGGCCCAGATCGCGCACTTCGTCCTTGAACAGTTCCCGCAAAGGTTCGACCAGCTGCATATTCATGCGTTCCGGCAGGCCGCCGACATTGTGATGACTTTTGATGGTCACCGACGGTCCGCCAGTGAAACTCACGCTTTCGATGACATCGGGATAGAGCGTGCCTTGGGCGAGGAAATCCGCGCCGCCCACGCCTTTGGCTTCGGCTTCAAACAGGTCGATGAACGCGCCGCCAATAAATTTGCGCTTTTTCTCAGGATCGGTGACCCCGGCCAGCCCTTTTAGGAACGTGTCTTCCGCATCCACCGCGATAAGCGGGATGTTGTAATGATCGCGGAACAGGCTGACGACCTGCTCGGTTTCATTCAGCCGCATGAGGCCGTGATCGACATAGACACAGGTGAGCTGGTCGCCGATTGCTTCGTGGATCAAGACCGCGGCAACCGCGCTGTCCACTCCGCCTGACAGGCCGCAAATGACCCGGCCGGTGCCAACCTGTTCGCGAATTTCGGCAATTTTGGTCTTGCGAAATTCCGCCATCGTCCAATCGCCTTTCAGTCCGCAGACATGACGCACGAAATTGGCAAGCAGCCTGCCGCCATCGGGCGTGTGGACGACTTCGGGGTGAAACTGGGTGCCGTAAAATTTGCGCTTTTCATCCGCGATTACAGCAAATGGCGCGCCATCAGACGTTGCGACGATTTCGAAGCCGGGAGCAAACTGCGTGACTTTGTCGCCGTGGCTCATCCAAACCTGATGGCGCTCGCCTTCTTTCCAAAGGCCATCAAACAAGGCGCAGGGTTTGGTCACTGTCAGAAAAGCCCGGCCAAATTCGCCGCCTCTTGAACCATCGCCGCCGGTTTCATGACCGGGGCGCACTTCGCCGCCCAATTGCTGGCTCATCACCTGTTGGCCATAACAAATGCCAAGGATCGGGATGCCCGCTTCGAAAAAGCTCTGCGGACAACGCGGGCTGCCGTCTTCGGGCACGCTGGCGGGCGAGCCTGACAGAATGATGCCCTTGGGCTTCATCCGTTTGAAAGCGTCTTCGGCGGCGTTGAATGGGGCGATTTCAGAATAAACCCCCGCCTCGCGCACGCGGCGCGCGATCAGCTGGGTCACCTGGCTGCCGAAATCGACGATAAGGATGGAATCGGGGATGTGCGTGTCGTCCATGGCCACGCGCGTTACGGCAAGGCGCGGCGCACTGTCCAGCGGGGTTGGGACAAGTTTTCAGGCGGCCTGTATCGCTGCGCTGCAACATCCTTTGTTGAGCTTGTACATACGGAAACGAAAATTTTGCATCCAGCTTGTTGGAACAAACGTAGCGTTCTTCGCGTTTGCACAATTATCTTTGCGCGCTGCACAATGTCTTGACCCGCTTTTCAAAGGAAATCTCCCATGCGTTTTTATCTCCCGCTTTGCGCTCTTGCTGCCATCGCTTTGCCTGCAAGTGCTGTGGCAAAAGACAACATCACCACCGTCCCCGTGCGCGTTTCGCTTGAAAATGTGGACCTTGGCAACGCCGCTGACCGCGCCGTGTTGGAGCAGCGCATCGAGGCCAAGCTGCGCAAGGCCTGCACGGTTGAAACCAATGCCCGTTATGCTCTTGGACGCACCATTGTAGACGAAAAGTGCGTCGCTGATGCGCGCGCCGCGGCCATGCAGGCCGTATCCAAGTTTGCCGCCAACGAAGCACGCGGCAGCGGACAGGCCTCTGCCAACTGAACAATCTCAGCTTTTTTGATTTGCTGAGCGGCTGCCTGATATGGTCGGGCAGCCGCTTTGCGTTACGGCGCAGAGGGCTTCCGCACTATGTTGCATAAAGCGCAAATAAAATCGACGTTTTCGCATTTGAGTTTCATGCAATCGAACACCAAATGGCTTCTGTTCCCGGGCGAAAGGTTTCTCTCTCCTCTTTCACCGGGCGCATACAGGCAACCGATCTATCCCGGACACGGGTGATACATTGGATGCCATTCGCTTGCCGCTCGCAAGCGTCCGATCATAAAAGAGAGCGTCGGCAACCCAAAGCCGGGTGTCTTCCAGCACTCAGGCTTTGCCCCTCCCCCTCGCCGCGCTCTTTCGTCAGCGTTCCCCGCGTTGATGCCATTCGGATGCTTTGAGCCGCAGGCAGAGAAGCAGGACCGTCCAGTGCCCCAAAAGGGGTGTGCTGGGATCGGCGGTCCGGTTTCTTTGCCTACCGGCTAAAACGAGCGCGCAGCGATCCGCGAGACGCGGCCACACTCTCCCCCTCTCCCAAAGCGTGGCCGCGTCTCCAATCGCGGCTTTCACCAAAACGCCCGAGGTTAGCGCGCAGGCTGCTATTCGACCCCGCCCAATTGCTCCGCTTTTTCGCGCAAATCGCTTTTCAGGATTTTGCCGATATGGCTGCGCGGCAATTCATCAACCGCATGAAGCGCAGCAAGCCGCTGCGTTTTGCCAAGCCGCGCATTCACCGCCTGCATGATCGCATCTGGCGCCTGCGCATTGTCGTCAAGCACGACAAAACCCACCGGGCTTTCCCCCCATTTGCGCGAGGAGGCACCGACAACTGCGGCATCAAGCACGCCGGCCTCGCGCAACAATTCACTTTCCAGATCGCTGGGATAAATGTTGAACCCGCCTGAAATGATCATGTCCTTGGCGCGGCCCACCAATTCCACAAAGCCATCTTCATCCACCCGGGCAATATCGCCCATGCGCATCCATACCTCGCCGGTTTCAGGATCGGTGTACCGCGCCTCGGCAGTTTTGTCGGGGCGGTTTTTATAGCCGGACATCATTGTGTGCGACCGCCCGATGAGATTACCGGGGGTTCCCGCCGGCACTTCGGCATCCTCATCATCCAGCACCCGCATAGCGCTGCCCGGCGCAGGCCGCCCGACCGTGTGAAGTTTATCGGGGAACTTGTGACATTCCAGCAGGCACACCACTCCGCCTTCGGTCATGGAATAAATCTCCACCAATCCGCCCGGCATCCGGGCAAGCACATCGCGTTTCAACTCAGCGGAAAACGGCGCGGATGTGCAATATTTGAGCGTCAATGATGACAAATCAAAATCGCCGAACCCGGCAAAATCCATAAGCCGCTGATATTGCACCGGCACCAGCATCGTGACGGTGGATCGGTCCGCCTGCGCATGGGCAAGCCAGCGCGCGGCATCAAACTTGCCCATGATCCGCACCGTTCCGCCTGCGAACAGCGGCGCCAGAAAGCCGACCATGGTGGTGTTGGAATACAGCGGAGTGGAAGCCAGCGAGCGCACAGGCAGGCCAGCCTCCAGATAGGACATCGCAGTCGGCCCAAACTGGCGCCAGCGCATTTGATGCGAATGAACGATCCCTTTGGGAATGCCGGTGGTGCCGCTGGAATAGATGATATTGAACGGATCGCCAGGCGCAGGGTCAAAATCAGGCGCGCGGCTGCCCGGCGGAGCCATCCATTGCGCAATATCCTCAAGCGGAACACGCATCAGATCAGCAGCAAAATCCGCGCCCAATTCGCCCGCCTTGCCAGCATCAATAAACAGATGCCGCGCGCCCGAATCCGCCAGCATTCCTGCCAATTGCTCAGGCGAAGCGCCGGTCGTCAACGGCGCTGCCACACCCCCTGCGCGCACTGCAGCCAAAAAGACAAGCGCGTAATTGACGCTGGAAGTGCCAAGGATCGCGACCGATTGCCCCCGCTCCAACCCTGTCTCAATCAGGCGAGCCGCGATCCGCTCCACTTCACCGATAAGCTCTGCCCATGCGCAATCGCGCGTGTCATCCACCAGGGCAATCGTATCGCCCTGCGCCATCGCCCATTCGCGAAGGATGGCGGGGAAAGAGCCGAATGGCTCAGCGAGCAAGGCTGCGATAGCGTCTTTTGTGCCGGGCATTGTCATCGCCGGGCACGATGCCGCGCGATAGGCGCTAGGGCAAGTGCGTGGCGATTTGTTTACGCTTACCGCTCACAAGTTAGGCTCGCAAGTAAGGCTTACCGGGCTGGCACAGGAGAATGCAATGACCGCGCTATCACAAATTGGCCGCGCCGCGCTGATATATGGCGGTGTTTGGGGATTGACCCTTGGCGCACCTGCGTCAGCACAGGACGAGCGCGCGCCAGATCAAGCAGCACAAACCCCAAGGTTGGGACTGGAGGGGCCATCGGTTCTTGTCCTGCTGGCCCATCCCGATGATGAAGTGCTGTTGATGCCCGCCTTATCGCGGATCGCGCGCAGCGGTGGGACCGTGACCATTGCCTATGCCACCAGCGGCGATGCTTCCCCGGGGCTGAGCGATGCAGACCAAGGCGCGCCACTGGCGAGCCTTCGCGAACAAGAGGCTCGGTGCTCATCCTTCACGCTAGGCCTTGAGGTGCCGCAATTCTGGCAATTGGGCGAAGGCAGTTTGGCAGTGGACACGGATGCACCTGACAGCACAGCGCGCACATTGATCACCTTTGTCGATCAAGCGATCCGGCAGACCCGCCCCAATGTCATCTTCACCTTCGGCCCTGACGGCGCATCGGGCCATGCCGATCACCGAATGGTCTCCGCCGCTGCCACACAAGTGGTGCAAGCCATGGATGGCGGCCGGCCCGACCTTCTCTACATCGCTTTGCCTGCTAAGGGTCAGCCCGACCTGCCCGGTTTTGAAAGCTGGGCCGCGGTGAACCCGGTTTTCATCACCGATCGTATCGCTTTTGAACCGAGCGATATCGCCGCCTCGGGGGATGCGCTGCAATGCTATGAAAGCCGGTTTGACGAAGGCACAGCTGCGCAATTGATCGAGGCGCTCAACCAAAAGCTGTGGCGCGGACAGGTGCATATGAGACTGGCTCTGCCGCGCTCGACCGATATCGAATGAGGGCGCGCCAATGCGCGTAGCGGTTGACCTTCGCCGAAACGCACCGCCTCCCCTCCCTTTCAAGGGAGTGGATTGAGGGGCGGGATCGAGCCGCAAGGCTCATTCTGGGCGTGTTGATGGGCTCAGGTGACAGTGCGCTAGTTGCAGAAAAGAACAGTACGGATTATTGAATTGCGCGCTATGCGATTAGTGCAATGTCACCGTAATCCCGGTTCTTGGCTCCCACTCAAGAAGTGTTTCGTCCGAGATGAATAGCAAGCAATTCCAAGATAGGATCATAAAGAAATTCGCCGAACTTGCGGAAGGCGGTGGATTCTCATTGTCTAGATCTCAAAACCTGGTGTATTTTCGTAAGTTCTCTGAAGAAATTTGGCATGTGATTATTTTCAGCCAATTATCTAACCGAGAGAAGTTCGATATAATAGTGACAGCAACATCACCTTTAATCGACTTTGATTTTGACGTTAATTTCCCTGATAATATTTCCATCCCGACTGCCCCAAATTGCTATTTGACAGATGATTTGGGGATCAATGGTCAATGGCTATTTCCTTGCTCTTCTTTCGAAAATATAGACGATCACTGGGATCGAAGGGTTGAGCCAGCAATAAAAGGCACCGCTTTACCCTATCTCGATAGCATACGGGCTTTACCCGACTTATTGCCATTCTTGCTCCACGATAGTTTTAGAGGGCCAGCGTTGTTTCATGCTGGTCAGCTTGATGAGGCATATTCGGTCCTTAAGCGTGAATTGGCACGGGTGGAGGGCTTACGACGAGATTCAGGCGGCCTAATTGAACGGGCGATTGCATACTATAAAAAGCTGCTATCGGATTTGTCTCGATTACGGTGACAGTGCACCAATTGCAGCGCGGGCCGTCCGCCAGATGCAATTGGTGCACTGTCACCGCGTCCATCGCGCCCACAGCACCCACCAAAACCACCCCTCGCCCACAAAGGGTGGAAAACCCTTGCGGACTACCGCGTAGAGCTTGGGAAATCGCCGCTCAGCGCCTATATGCTGAGTATGGACGAGAACACTTCCCAAGCTTCTGAAAACGCCTCTCAGAACGAGAAAATGCAGGGCGAATATGGTGCGGATTCTATCAAGGTTTTGAAAGGCCTTGATGCGGTGCGCAAGCGGCCCGGCATGTATATTGGCGACACCGATGATGGCTCTGGCCTGCACCACATGGTGTTTGAGGTGTCCGACAACGCCATCGATGAAGCTTTGGCGGGGCATTGCGATCTGGTGCTGATCGAACTGAACGCGGATGGCAGCGTCAGCGTTGAAGACAATGGCCGCGGCATTCCGGTGGGCATGCACAAGGAAGAGGGCGTGTCCGCTGCTGAAGTTATCATGACCCAGCTGCATGCAGGCGGTAAGTTTGAAAACACCTCCGATGACAACGCCTATAAGGTGTCGGGCGGATTGCACGGTGTGGGTGTGTCTGTCGTCAACGCTTTGTCGGAATGGCTGGAACTGACGATCTGGCGTGATGGCAAAGAGCACTGGATGCGGTTTGAACATGGCGACGCGGTCGGCAGCCTCGAAGTGCGCGGGCCTGCACCCAAAGTCGATCAGAACCCGGATGAAAACGGTTTTAAGAAAGGCACGCGGGTCACCTTTCACCATTCGAATGACACATTCAAAAACGTCACCGAATATGATTTTGACAAGCTGGAGCACCGCTATCGCGAGCTGGCGTTTCTCAATTCAGGCGTGCGCATCCTTTTGCGCGACAAACGCCACGAAGATGTGCTGGAACATGATCTGTTTTACGAAGGCGGCATTGGCGCGTTCGTCAAATATCTTGACCGCAACAAATCACCCCTGATCCCCGAGCCGATTTCGGTCTCGGCGAACAAGGACGGGATCGGCATTGATGTCGCGCTGCAATGGAATGACAGTTATTACGAAAACGTCCTGACATTCACCAATAACATCCCGCAGCGCGATGGCGGCACGCATCTGGCGGCGTTTCGCGCGGCGCTAACCCGCACGCTCAACAATTACGCGACCAATTCGGGTCTTTTGAAAAAAGAGAAAGTGTCGCTGTCGGGTGAGGATATGCGCGAAGGGTTGACCGCGATTGTCAGTGTAAAACTGCCTGATCCCAAATTCTCCTCGCAAACCAAAGACAAGCTGGTCTCCTCCGAAGTGCGTTCTCCGCTGGAAAGCCTGATGGGCGAGAAAATGAGCGAATGGCTGGAAGAAAATCCGGCTGATGCAAAATCCATCGTCCAAAAGATCATCGACGCCGCTGCCGCGCGCGAAGCGGCCAAGCGCGCTCGCGAAATGAGCCGCAAGGGCGCGATGAGCATTGCCTCGCTTCCCGGTAAACTGGCCGATTGCCAGGAGCGTGATCCGGCGAAATCTGAACTGTTTCTGGTTGAGGGTGATAGCGCGGGCGGCTCTGCCAAACAGGGGCGTGACCGCAAAACTCAGGCGATCCTGCCGCTTAAGGGTAAAATCCTGAATGTGGAACGCGCGCGGCTTGACCGGGTGATCTCGTCCAAAGAGGTTGGCACGCTGATCCAGGCGATGGGTACGGGCATTCGCGAAGAATTTGATCTGGAAAAACTGCGCTATCACAAGATTGTGATCATGACCGACGCCGATGTTGACGGCGCGCATATCCGCACATTGCTGCTCACATTCTTCCACCGGCAAATGCCCGATGTGGTCGAAGCGGGGCATCTGTTTATCGCTCAGCCGCCTTTGTATAAAGTCTCCAAGGGCCGCAGCGAGGTTTACCTTAAAGATGAAGCTGCGATGGACCGCTATCTGGTTGATGCCGGATTGCAGGGCCGCGTGCTTGAAACCGCAGGCGGCGCGCGATCGGGCGAAGATTTGCGCGCTTTGGTCGATTCTGCGCTGCGATTGCGCAGTCTGATTGGCTTTGTCCCGCGGCGTTACGACCCTGCAATCGTTGAGCAGATGGCGCTGGCTGGCGCGCTTGATCCTGCTTTGTCGCCATCTGACCGGTTCACAGCTCTGGAGCTGACCGCATCACGCATGCAGATGGGCGATCCCGAAGCCCGCTGGAGCGTCGAGATGATCGAAAGCGGCGAAAGCACAGGCGGTGTCCGGTTCAGCCGGATCTGGCGCGGCGTCACCGATGTGCACGAGATCGAAGCGCGCTTCCTTTCCAGCACCGAAGCGTTGAAATTGCACGGCCTCGCAGGCCCGCAAGCCGATGCCTATGAAGGGCCCGTGCAACTTGTCAAAGGCAGCGGAGCCCCCGCCGAGACATCTGCTGAAAACTCCGCAGACGACGCGAATGATGATGGCGACGATGCCCCCGTAATCAGCAGCGATGATGCAATCACCCGGCCTACCCAATTGCTTGATGCAGTCTTCGCCGCCGGACGCAAAGGTCTGGCCATCAGCCGGTACAAAGGTCTTGGCGAAATGAATGCCGAGCAATTGTGGGAAACCACGCTTGATCCCGAACACCGCGTTTTGTTGCAGGTGAAAGTCGAAGACGCCGATGTAACCGACGAGATTTTCACCCGGTTGATGGGTGATATCGTCGAACCGCGCCGCGAGTTTATTCAGGACAACGCTCTCAATGTGGCGAACCTTGATGTGTAATCAGTTTATCGCACGCCAAAATCAGGATGGATGATCGCCACTTGATCTTCGCCATCGCGCGCCCGAAATAACACGCTATGTCTGCTGAAGAACCCAACGATACAAGCGCGCTGGAGCATTGGAGCTTTCTGCTTCTGCTTGCTGGCGTTTCCGTTCTGTTTATCTGGGTCGCCTGGCCATTTGTTGGGCCAGTGATGTGGGCGACGCTGGCTGCGATCATGTTTCAGCCGCTCTATCGGTGGAATTTGAAAACACTGGGCGGTCGCCGCAATCCCGCAGCGATTTTATCGCTCCTCATCATCTTTGTCGCAGTGCTGCTGCCAGCGCTCTGGATTGGCGCGATTGTGGTCAATGAAACGCTGGGCGTGGTGAACGCCTTGCGCCAAGACCCTGTTGATCTGGTTGCGATCTTCAACAGCTTCTACGCGATGGTGCCCGCCAGTGCGCAAAGTTTTATTGAGGATAATGGCTGGACCGACATCTCCGTTCTGCAGGACCAATTGCAAGGTGTGCTGGGCGAAAGCGCTGGCATGATCGCCAGCCAGGCCGTCAGCATTGGCAGCGGCGCTTTGGGTTTCGTTTTGAGCTTTTCGATCGGTCTATATGTGCTGTTCTTCCTGCTGCGCGATGGCAAACGTATTGGCGAAACCATCCTTCATTCCGCCCCGATTGAACGCGAAATAGCAGACCGGCTGGCAGACCGGTTTCTTGGCATTGTGCGCGCTGTCATCAAAGGATCAGGCGTCGTCGGAGTGGTTCAGGGCACTTTGGGCGGTATCATGTTGTGGATTGCCGGCGTGCCTTCCCCCTTGCTGCTGGGCGTTCTGATGGCCATTCTTGCCCTGATCCCGGCGGTTGGCACGGCGCTGGTCTGGGTGCCCGCCGGGCTTTGGTTACTGTTTATAGGCGAGACCGGATGGGGGATTTTCGTCCTTGTGGGCGGCGGAGTGATTATCAGCTCGGTTGATAATGTCCTGCGCCCCATATTGGTTGGCCGCGATACGGGCATTCCCGATTGGATCATTTTGGTCACCACTCTTGGCGGCATTTCCATCGCGGGGTTTTCCGGCATCGTTCTGGGTCCGCTGGTCGCTGGCCTTTTCCTTGCCAGCTGGGGCATTTTGCAAGAACATCGCGCGCAAGATGAAGAAGCCGCCGAACGCTACAGATTGCGCGTTGATTCCGACGGCAGAGCGCCCAAGGAGCCGCGCGAGGAACGCACCGAAGATTTCGAGCAGGCAGCCGAGACCGAGCGCGCCTGACAATGCCTGGATCCATGGTAGAACCGGGCAGTCAGGGTGAAGCGGTTGGCCGCTTGCTGATCGCGGTCGTGGTGGTGCTGGCATTGCCGGCATTGCCGTTTGGCACTTACCTTATTTATCCTTTCGCCATTCTCACAACATGGTTTCACGAAATGGGCCACGGCCTGACCGCGCTTGCATTGGGTCAAGAATTTGTGCGGCTTGAGATTTTTCAAATGGGTCAGGCGTTGCAACTAGCCGGATGGACGCAAATAGTTCCGCCTTTGTCGGCGCGGCTATTGCAGCTGGCGGTCCGCTAGCGCCAGTGCACGCAGGTTGCGCGCTGATCATGGCGAGCGCCCATCGCAAAGCGTGGCGGCCAACCTTGTGGATTGCCGCAATCGCCATTTTGGCATCGGTCATCCTCTATGTTCGCTCCGCCACCGGATATGCCGTCTTGCCGCTGGTCGCGGTGGCTCTCTGCATCATTGCGTGGCGCGCGCCTGCCGGGGTGACCCGGTTCACGCTGCAATTTCTGGGCGTTCTCGCCGCGATGAGCATGCTGCGCGATTTCAACTATCTGTTCACTGAGCGCGCCGTGATCGGCGGTCAGGCAATGCTGTCCGACACAGGCCAGATTGAGGCTGCGCTGTTCCTGCCTCACTGGTTTTGGGCAGGTGTAATTGTCTTGATTTCGGCTGCATGCGTATTCGCCAGCCTGAAATACGCGCTCAACGAAAAACGCCTGCGCGGATTGCCGACCAAGCTGCCCGCCAATGTGCTGCAATTCAAACAAAGCCCGCCGCGTTAGATGCCCGCTTGAGTTCCGGGTCAGGAGGCGACCTTTAGCGTGTTCACACCCACACAGCCATCGCCCGTTTCGCCGGACAATCCGATAAAGACCGTATCAATAATACGCGCCAGCTTTTGTTCGGTCAGCTTATCACCCAGATGCAACAGCGCATCGGGCATGGTGTAATTGCCCAGCATCTGATTGATCAGCGACAGTGCCTCATCAATTTCAAGCCCGGCAAAATATCCGTCCGCCTTCGCCTGCGCAATAATCTCGCTTGTGTAGTGATCGGCCAGATCAACATAGGATCGCACCCGTTCGAAATTGGCCGCTCCCATCTCATTCACGATAGCGAAGAATTCCGGGTCAGCGCGAAACCGTTCGCGTGAAATGACAAAGCGCTGGCAGAAAAACTCATACATTTTGCGCGGCGGAGGCAAGTCAGCGGCGACCACATCCTCCATGATGCTGATATGCGGTTGGAGCCATCTTTGGGCAATGGCATCGAACAGATCGTCATAATCAGCGAAAATCTGATCAAACCGTCCGCGCGTCAGGCCGCTTTCAGATGCGGCCATGGTGTAGGTCACCTCTGAGCCGCGCTCTTTCACCAGATCGAGCACCATTTGGGCGATCCGTGCGCGTTCTTCCAGCCGGTCTTGTTCGCTCAGCGCCATCGTGCCTGAACCCTCCTGTGCTTCGTACATAGGAGCCTTGATTGCAGGCTTAAAGTGGCATGTTCTGCTTTTTTGTGCGCTGCAATGTCGCGCAGCCCAAACCTAAACCTAGATGTCGTTGCGCCCCGCAATAATGGCGAGCGCTTGTTGTTCGAGCACTTTATACCGCTCATAATCGGGCAGTTTTGACCTAAACCACTGGGCAAGCTTGAGCAGATCTTCGCCGTAATTGCCCGTTGGGATCATGGGCGGGCCAAATCCGATGACCCGGTTTTCATTGTCAGCATAGGCAGGCACAATCGGCACCCCTGCGGCCTGAGCAATGTGATAAAACCCTGATTTCCATTTGCCATCCGATTTGCGTGTGCCCTCAGCCGCGATCACCAGTGATAGCTCTTCGCGTTTGGAATATTCCGCTGCCACTTGCTCAACTGCGCTTGATCGTTTGGTCTTGTCCACCGGGATGCCGCCCATATCGAGCATGAAATTGCGCATGATCCCTTCGAACAAAGTGTGCTTGCCCATGAAATTGGGTCGCACTTTTTCTTCATGCGTCGCGCCGGCAAAGAACACAAAATCCCACCCCGTCGTATGCGGAGCGCCTGCAATCACGCATTTCTTGATGTGAGTGGGAAAGCGATCTTCGATGCGCCACCCGCGAAAATGCCAGATGGCAATGATGATCCGGCGCACAATCCGCGACAGCAAAGTCACTTTGCGAGTTTCATTAAGCAGCAAGTTTCTCTCCCCGGCCTCTCTAATGGCCCTAAGAGCGCAAGTTACGCAAGGGAAAGCGGTTTGGCTGCCCAAACGCAGTGACGCTTTGCAATCCGTTTTCATGCGAAATTTGCAAACGAGCCCGCTACATTTGACCGCTTCAGGCAATCCTGTATGGCCATAGGTCACAAGCCATGCTTGATCGTCCTTCGTCCACCCCATGGCCAATAGGCGCGGCACCCAATCCAGCTTTGTGTGCAGAAGATGATCGGCTGATCGTCCTTGGCAGCTATGAATTGAATGTTCTGCACGGCGATGCGGAGCTTGCTCAGCTTTGCCAGTTTGCCGCCCATTTGTGCGATGCGCCATCGGCCGCAGTCAGCCTTGTCGAAGCCGAGCGGCAAGTTTTCATCGCGCATGAAGGGATGAGCAGCAATGAAACTCCGCGCTCCATCAGCGTGTGCGCGCATGCCATGGCGGGGGGCGACATTCTCGAAGTGCCCGATTGCACCGCTGATCCTCGCTTTGCCGAATTCGCATCGGTAACTGGCGACGCGCATTTGCGCTTTTACGCAGGCGCCCCGCTGATATCGACCGAAGGCGCACCTTTGGGCGCGTTATGCGTAACCGATGTCGAACCCCGCCCGGAAGGCCTGAGCGAATTGCAACGCGAAGGCTTGTGGGTTCTGGCGCAAAGCGTCAAACGCCGCATCGAGGCCCACCGCGAAGCGGCACGCTCAATCGCTGAAATAAAGACCGGCGCTGATCGGCTGCAATTCATGCTGGATAGCGTGCCCGATATCGCCTGGTCAGCAGCGCCCGGCCCCAAATGGGATTACTTCAACGCCCGCTTTACCGAAGTCACCGGCTTGCCCCCGCGCCAAACAATCGAAGACTGGCGCGAAGTCATCCATCCGGAAGATTTCGAAGCGAGCTTGGTCAAATTCGGGGAAGCGCTTGAAACCGCTTCTTTCTTCGAAGATGAATGGCGATTGCGCCAAGCCGATGGCAGCTATCGCTGGGTCATCTCGCGCGCGGTGCCATCAACCGATGATCCCGCCACCGCGCGCTGGTTTGGCACTTTGACTGATATTGATGATCGCTACCGGATCTCGCAAGAACGCGAATTGCTGGCAGGCGAGTTGGCCCACCGGATCAAGAACATCTTTGCGGTCGTCACCGGGCTCATCACTTTGCGCGCGCGCGGCGATGACAAGGTCGAAGCGTTTGGCAAAGACATGGCGGACAATATCCTTGCCCTTTCCCGCGCGCAGGATTTCTCGCTCAAGGCGGAACAGCTCGACGATTACAAGCTCACAAGCCTTCTGGAATTGCTAATGGCACCTTATGGCGTGCCGGGCTCTGATGTTGTGACCATTTCCGGCGGAAACATAAAAGCGGGCCGCAAAGCGTCCACTCCGCTTGCATTGGTGTTCCACGAATTGGCGACCAATTCCGCCAAATATGGCGCGTTCAGCGCGCCTGAAGGCCAGGTCGCAATCAACATTGAGGGCGACATTGTTAGCAAGACGGGCGACGACGCTGTCACCATCCATTGGCGCGAAAGCGGGGGCCAGCGTTTAAGCCGCCCTTGTCCAAAGGATTTGGCACCCGGCTCATCGAAATGACGATTGGCAATCAATTGGGCGGGATCATCGAACGCGAATGGGAAGAGGGAGGCCTGCATGTCTCCATCACAATTCCGCGCGACCGAATAGAGCGCTAAACCTTCAATGCCCGCCCTTTTGACCTTTGACCAAACCGAGCGGCGCTATGGCCCGGCAGGTGACGTCATCGCGGTTGGCGGCATATCCTGCGATATCGAAAAGGGATCGTTTGTTGCGCTTGTCGGCGCATCAGGATCAGGCAAGTCAACTTTGCTCAAAATGGTGAACACGTTGGTTGTGCCCACCGGTGGACGCGTGCTTTTCGCAGGTGAGGATGTGACAGGTTTTCGCCCATCCAAGCTGCGCCGCCGCGTGGGTTATGTGTTTCAGGGGATCGGCCTGTTCCCGCATTTCAGCGTGGGCGAAAACATCGCCATAGGGCCAAAACTGGCAGGCGAAACCTTGTCAGACGCGCGTATCGCTGAGCTTTTGCAACTGGTGGAGTTAGAGCCTGCGATGGCGCACCGCATGCCCGATGCACTGTCCGGCGGCCAGCGCCAGCGCGTCGGCGTTGCGCGCGCGCTGGCAGGTGATCCGGAACTGCTGTTGATGGACGAACCCTTTGGCGCGCTTGATCCTATCACCCGCGATGCTCTGGGCGAAAAAGTGCGCGAACTGCACGAGACATTGGGCCTCACCACTATCATGGTCACGCATGACATGGCTGAGGCCTTGCTGCTGGCAGACAGAGTGCTGGTGATGGATGCCGGCCATTTGGTTGCCGATTGCACCGCGCGCGAATTGCTCGCCGGAAAAGGCGGCGATATCGCCCAAGGCCTCGTCGCAGTCCCGCGGCAACAAGCGGCCAAGCTCAAATTGATGGAAAGCGGCGCCTAGTGGAAAGCTTTGGCGAGATATTGCTGGGCTTGGGCGATAAACTGGCAGCGCATATCGTGCTGGCAGCAAGCGCGATTGGTCTTGGCATTGCGGTGGCTTTGCCGCTGGCGGTTTGGGCCAGCCGGTCTTCAGCAGTGGCGCGCATCGCGCTTGGATTTGCCAGCCTTGTGCAAACGATCCCTGCTCTGGCTTTGCTGGCGTTGTTCTTCCCAATCCTGCTGTCCCTTCGCGCGGTGTTTGGTGAAGGTCTGCCAACTCTGGGATTCTTGCCTGCTCTTCTCGCATTGGCGCTGTACGCGCTGCTCCCGATCCTGCGAAACGCTGTCACCGCGCAGGCCAATCTTGATCCCGGCGTGCTCGAAGCAGCCGACGGCGTAGGCATGACAAGCTGGCAAAAACTCACTCTGGTCGAAGCGCCATTGTCTGCGCCTTTCATCATGGCCGGTATTCGCACAGCCAGCGTATGGACCATCGGGGCCGCGACGCTTTCAACGACAATCGGCCAGCCCAGCCTTGGCGATCCGATCTTTGCAGGGTTGCAGACGCAAAACTGGGCGCTGGTGCTGGCAGGATGCTTTGCCAGCGCTTGTCTGGCGCTTATTGCGGATATGCTGCTGGGCATCGTTGAAAAGGGCCTCGCCGCCCGCCGCAAATGGCAATATTACGGCGGCATGCTGGCCGTGGCCCTTGGGCTTGCCGCAGCCTTTGCCTATCAATCAGGCAGCAAAAATGATGATGCCATCGTGATCGCGTCTAAGCAGTTCTCCGAGCAATATATCCTGGCCCAATTGATCGGCGCGCGGTTGGAGGATGCGGGATACGCCGTTGAATATCGCGATGGGCTGGGATCAGCCGTCGTACATTCCGCGCTTGCCTCTTCCAATATCGATATCTCGGTTGATTATACCGGCACGATCTGGACCAACGAGATGAAGCGCACCGATCAGGTGCCGCGCGATCAAATGTATGAAGCGATTGTCCAATGGGACCGCGAAACCAATGGCGTGCGTGTCTTGGGCAGGCTTGGGTTTGAAAACGCCTATGCTTTTGCGATGCGGCAGGACCGGGCAGCTGAACTGGGCGTCACTTCGCTCGAAGATCTGGTGCCGATTGCCGGGCGTCTGACGATAGGCGGCGATCCCGAATTTTTTGAGCGGCCCGAATGGATCAATGTGCGCGATGCTTACGGCCTCAAAGTGGGCGAAACCCGCAATTTCTCGCCCACTTTCATGTATAATGCGCTGAAATCGGGCGAAGCTGACGCAATCAGCGCTTACACATCTGACGGGCGGATTGCCGCTGATCGGCTGATTGTGCTGGACGACCCACGTGAGGCATTGCCCAGCTATGATGCGATGCTGATGATGTCACCCCGCATCGCCGAGGATGAAAAGCTGGTCGCAGCGCTAGAGCCGCTGATCGGCGCAATATCGGTAGAAGCCATGCGCGAGGCAAACTTTGCCGTGGACCGCGAAGATGATGGCAAGATGTCGCCCAAAAGCGCAGCGGAGGAACTGGCCGCGCGGATCGGCCTTTAGCGCGCAGCCTTTACAGCCGAACTATTTCGCCCGGCGCCAGATTTGCGTCTGACAAAACGGCCCAATGCACCCTTTTACCTCGAGTGTGTTCGGCCCCTTACGGCGCAGGACAGACCGATAGCTTTTGCCGGTATTGGGATCATAAATCTGACCGCGCCAAAGCGTTGCTTCTTCTTTGAAACCGCTCAGGACAGGCAATCCGAGCAATTTGCGCTTTTTCTTCTTAGGATCGGGATTGTAGATATCGCGCTGGTCCTGACCATCGGGCGGTGTGATGAGAAAGCGCGCGATCTTGCCGCAGTTCGTTTTGCCGCATTTTGAGATAACGACCACTGCATCCTTGTCCTGCGTCACCCAGCGCCCATTTATCGGTTCCGCCGCCAAAGCGGGAACAGCGCTTAGGAAGAACGCCGCCATTGCGCTCATAAATCCAGCCAATAATCGCGCGCGCATTCATCACCTCATTTTTTGTGTTCCGGCTCATATACGCGCAATTGGCACGGTGGGTTACACCGGATCCATCCCGCCCCTAGTCAAAGCCATGGCCAATAGGCCAGCGCCTGCCGCATATGCCAAGCACTTTGAAGAGCACTCCCATGCCGCCATCTTCGACCAGGCGGTCGCGCTGGCGCTGCACTTTGTCAGCCTCGCCGGGATTTTTGCGCTGCAAAGCTTCGGTCCGGGTATCAATCCCCATTTGCCGCAGCCATTCGCCCTGCATTTGCAGGCCCATAACTTCGGCGCCGTTCTTTTGCGCAACCTGCCCCAAAAGTTCAAAATCGACATGCGCGGTCAGGTCAGCAAGGCCGGGATGATTGAGCGGATCGACTTTCTTGTGCTCCTTGAGCGCTTGCAGGGTCGACCCCGCGCGCAGTTCAAGCGAGCCGTAATCGATGATTAGCGCGGCCCCGCCCTGATTGGTCAAGCGGGTCGCTATTTCGGTCATAACGGCGGTTGCCGCCGGGCTGGTTTCAATCATGGTCCCCTGGCTTGCGCTTTTCCAGCTTGGAGGGACAACATCGTCCATCGGCTTGTCGCCGGCAACAAACACCAGCCGGTCATCATCAAGGCCCACCATGCGTTCATGCCAGCCCTGTGCAGAGCGCACCAGCTGATGGATCGGCAGCGCATCGAAAAATTCGTTCGCGACAATCAGCAGCGGGCGATCCTCAGGCAGGCTCGACAAATCATTGTGAAACTGCACTTGCGGAAATTCGGCGCGCTGAATTTTGCGCAGTTCCATCGAAGTTTCAACGAAATGCAATTGCGGGTTAAAGCCATAGCGGCTCGAAGTGCGCAAAATATCTTTCATCAAAGTACCGCGCCCAGGGCCAAGCTCAACCAGATGAATGCGCTCAGCAGAGCCCATTTTGACCCACAGATCCGCCAGCCACAATCCAATGAGCTCGCCAAACATCTGGCTGATTTCGGGCGCTGTGATGAAGTCGCCTGTCTCGCCCAGCGGATCACGGCTGGTGTAATAGCGCGCATTGCTCTCGGCCATGTAATGCGCAAGGCTGATGGGACCGGTTTCGCGGATCAGGCGGCGGAACGTATCGCCCAGATTCTCGGCTTTCGCTTTGGCTTCGGCCTCATCTGCCTTGGCCTTTTCTAGCGAGGCCTTTTCTAGGGCAGCCTCTTCTGCGGCGGCCTTTTCTGCCGCAGCTTTTTCCGCAGCGGCCTTTTCGGCCTCCTTCCGGGCCTTCTCCTCAGCGGCGGCTTTTTTCTTGGCGGCGGCCTCAGTTCGGGCGGCCTCCTTGGCCTTTTTCTCTTCCGCCGCTTTGGCCGCGGCAGCGGCGGCTGCAGCGGCTTCCGCTTTCTTGCGCTCTTTTTCTTCAGCTTTCGCCTTGGCAGCTGCCTCTTTCTCAGCGCGCTCCCTCGCTTCGGCCTCGCGCTTGGCTTTGGCTTCGGCTTCACGTTTGGCCTTGGCTTCAGCTTCGCGTTTGGCTTTTTCCTCCGCCTCGCGGCGTGCTTTTTCCTCAGCTTCCTTGCGGGCGCGCTCTTCTGCTTCGCGCTTCGCTTTTTCTTCCGCCTCTTTTTTAGCTTTAGCTTCCGCCGCTATGCGCGCTTTCTCTTTTGCTTCAAGCCGCGCTTTTTCTTCAGCCTCGCGGCGAGCCTTCTCGGCAGCTTCGGCCTCTTCCTTCAGGCGGGCTTTTTCCTCGGCTTCTTTCTTTGCTTTGACCTCAGTAGCCCGGCGAGCTTCTTCTTCCGCCGCCTCGCGCGCGCGCCTTTCGGCTTCTTGCTTGGCTTTGGCCTCGGCCTTCTTTTGAGCCTCTCGCTCCGCTTTTTCCTCAGCCTCCCGCCTGGCTTTGGCCTCGGCTTCGCGTTTCGCCTGCTCTTCAGCCTCGCGTTTTGCTGCCGCTTCGCCTTTCAGCCGCGCGTCTTTGTCTTTGTCGGCTTTCTTGGTTGCCGATCCAGCCTGTGGACTAATATTTGCGAAAGCCGGCTCCAGCGGGATTTCGGTGACGCTCCCGTCTGGCTCAATCAGGCACAGACCGGGTGGCGCCCACGCATGGGCATCATCTTTGGCTCCGGCAAAAGCGCTGATTACGCCGTGTGCGGATTGCTCGCCGCTCCCGTCCCCACCGGCCCGCGGGTCAGCGCGTAAAGCGTTACAATCAATCCAATCAAGATCAGGGGTATTGTCAGCCATTGGCCCATCGATAGTCCGGTTTGCACTGCAAAGTCTGACAATTGACTGTCAGGCTCGCGGAAGAATTCATTCACGAAACGGGCAATGCCCATCATCAGGGTAAACACCCCCACCAGCAATCCGGGACGATAGCGTGCGCGGGTTTTCCAAAACATAAACATCAACACAAGAAACGGTATCAAGCCTTCAAGAGTGGCCTGATACAATTGACTGGGATGGCGCGCGATGTCGCCGCCACTGGGAAAGACCATGGCCCAGGATACATCGGTTGCGCGTCCCCACAATTCGCCATTGTTGAAATTGGCAAGCCGCCCCAGCAAATGGCCCAGCGGATAGGTGATCGCGATGTAATCACAGACTCGCAGGAACGACAATTTGCCGCGCCAGCAGACAAAGGTGATGGCCAGAACAACGCCAATCACGCCGCCATGAAACGCCATGCCGCCTTCCCACACTTCGAGCAATTTCCATTTAAGGAAGCTGTCGCCGGTAAAATCGGTAAAGACGCTTGGGGTGTCAGCCGCCCCGCCCGTGTAGAAGGCGGCATAACCCAGCCTACCGCCGATAATCACGCCCAAAGTGCAATAGAAAAACAAATCATCTGCGTGCCGCTGCGCCATGGGTGCGCCGGGTGCCTTGATCGATTTCGACAGATGCCAATAGGCAAATACGACCCCGATCAGATATGCGAGCGAATAATACCTAAGCTCAAACCAGCCGATTTTGAACAAAGCCGGTCCCAAACTGTAATCCGACCACATCAGCGGGGCAGCCGCATCCGCGCTTGCAGCAAGTAGTGACAGCACTGATATTACCTCTTATTAGCTTGGCAACGCGGCATTTGCAGCGTGATCTTTAATTTGGCTCTTGGCACAGCATGAAGCCAGGGGAAAGCCCACCTCTGCCAAGGCAGGCGCACGGGCCTGCTGAATAAAGATAACGTAAGCACAAGGTGTCAGTGCAAATGTGCCAAAAAGCACACAAGCACATATGGGATTTACAGGAGAGAGAAACATATGCCCACTCAGCTGGATAATGCGCTTGAGGCAATCATTGGCGAATTGACGAAAGAAGGCATGCCGTTTGCCACAGTGCCGTTTGATCGGGACGGCACCAGCGTGCCCGCTTTTGCGATGGCTCCGCCGACAATGGCGCATTATTTCGCGCATTTCTGTAATGAACACAAGGATGTGCCGTTTCTGGTGGATGGCGATATCCGCCTGACATTTGGCGAAACTTATCAAGCCGCCGTGTGCGTGGCGCAGGGACTGGCCATCAAGCACGACATCCAAAAAGGTGACCGCGTCGGGATTGCCGCGCGCAATTCAGCCAATTGGATGATCGCTTACATGGGCATCGTGATGGCCGGCGGGTGCGCCACGCTGCTTAACGGTTTCTGGTCTGGCGAGGAGCTGGCTTACGGTATTCGCCTGGCTGAATGCAAAGCAGTGCTGGTCGATGCGGGCCGGGCCAAGCGGCTCGAAGGTCAGGACCATTCCGCGCAGCTGGTGATAATGGATCACACCGCGCCCGCTGATGGATTGGCCAATGTCTGGGCTATGCCGGATGCAGACAATCCCTCTGTAGCAATGGCCATGCTGGGCCAGCTTGGCCCTGATGATTTGGCCTCCATTCTTTACACATCAGGATCAACCGGCCAGTCCAAAGGGGCTTGGTCCGATCATCGCGGCGTTGTTGCAGGCGTGATGAGCTATGTCGCGCAAAGCGCCATGGCCAAGGTCCTGCTGGAAAAACAAGGTGAAGATATGAGCGCGCAGCCCTGCGCGCTGGTTGCCGTTCCTCTGTTCCATGTCACAGGCGAAGTGCCATTGTTCCTCCAGTCCTATGCGATCGCGCGCAAACTGGTGTTGATGCCCAAATGGGATGGCGAAGAAGCGCTGCGATTGATGGCGGAGGAAAAGGTCACTTATTTCGTGGGTGTGCCTTTGATGAGCTATGAAATCGCGACTCATCCCAACCGCGAAAAATACGACCTGTCAGCTTGCAAAAGCTTTGCCGCAGGCGGTGCGCCGCGCCCGCTTGAGCATGTAACCAAGATCAAAGAGGCGTTTCCCGGCGGCTTCCCGCTGCTGGGCTATGGCCTTACCGAAACCAATGCAGTGGGCTGCGGCAATTTTAACGAAAACTATCTGGCCAAACCGGGATCAACCGGGCGCGCATCACAGCCTATCGTCGAAGTGGCGATCCTTGATGATGATGGCAATCAGCTGGGGCAGGGCGCCGTGGGCGAAGTCTGCATCCGTTCCGTCGCCAATTTCCGCGGATATTGGAACAACGAAGAAGCGACCGCTGCCGCCTTTACTGCCGATCAGTTCTTCCGCACCGGCGATCTGGGCTATCTGGACGAGGACGACTATCTGTTCATCGTTGATCGCAAGAAAGACATCATCATCCGCGGCGGCGAGAACATTTCGTGCATCGAAGTGGAAGACGCCGTCTATGCCCACAATGACATCGCCGAATGTTCCGTGTTCGGCCTGCCCGATGACCGAATGGGCGAAGTTCCCGCTGCTGTGTTCCGCGTGAAAGAGGGCCGCGATGCAATGGCAGCATCTGATCTGCGCGAATTTCTATTGTCGCGCATTGCCCCGTTTAAAGTGCCGCTGGAAGAGCATATTTGGGTGGTGACCGAAACTCTGCCGCGCCTGGGCACGCAAAAGATTGACAAGAAATCCCTGCGCGAAGCTTACACAAAACAGCTCGCTTCGGCGTAATCTCGCCCGCATTTTCCGCTTCAATAAGGGGGACCATAGATGGCAATAACCCGTGTCCCCCGTCAGCGGGCAATCATTGACCGGCGCGCTTTGGTCGAACAGATCGCGCAAATCGCAGCGGCTCAAAAGGATGGCGCCCGCCCGGCCGTACTCGAATTGCTGCGCGGCGCGCTTGATGCGGGGCGCAAGGAATTGGCGCACCGGCTTTCGCAAAAACCATCGACGGGCCATGAATGCACGCTTGGCTATTCGTTCCTGACCGATCAGCTTATCCGCTTGATTTACGATTACGCGGCGAGTTACCTGTTTCCTGCCAGCAACCCCACCGCAGCCGAACGTTTCGCCATTCTTGCGGTTGGCGGATATGGCCGCGCTGAAATGGCGCCTCATTCTGATGTTGATATCGCCTTTATCACTCCGATGCGGCGCGCGCCCTGGTGCGAACAGGTGATCGAGGCGATGCTGTATCTTATGTGGGATTTGGGCCTGAAAGTGGGCCATTCCAGCCGCACTATCGCCGATACCACGCGCATGGCGAAAGAAGATCTGACGATCCGGACCGCTTTGCTGGAATCGCGCCTCGTCTGGGGGGACGCTGACATTTATGAAGAAGCGCGCCAGCGTTTCTGGAGCGAGATTGCGCGCGGGAGCGAACGCCAGTTCCTCACGGAAAAACTGGAAGAGCGCAATCAGCGCCACAAACGCATGGGCGACAGCCGCTATGTCGTGGAGCCCAATGTGAAAGAAGGCAAAGGCGGCCTTCGCGATCTGCAAACGCTTTACTGGATCGGCAAATACACTCACCGGGCAGAAACAGCTGCGCAATTGGTCGATATCGGCCTGTTTACGCCAGCAGAATACCGCAGTTTCCGCCGTGCAGAAGGGTTCTTGCTCGCGGTGCGCTGCCATATGCACATCATCACTGACCGAGCAGAAGACCGCCTGACATTTGATCTTCAGCGGCAAGTCGCCGAAGCGATGAATTTTGCCGAACGCCCCGGCAAAAGCGCGGTTGAACGCTTCATGCAATATTACTTCATGCAGGCAAAGCGCGTGGGCAGCCTGACAGGAGTGTTTCTGTCGCATCTCGATGAGGCCATGCCCAAGCCCAGGGTGATGAGCGGTTTCTTCGCTGGGTGGAACCAGAAGCCGCGCAAGCTTAAGGGGTATGTTGTTGAGGCTGGCCGTATCCGCGCGCCGGGCGACAGCTGGTTTGCCGATGATCCGGTGCGGTTGATCGAGGTTTTTCAGCTCGCCGAGGCAGAAGGCCTCGAAGTCCATCCCGATACGATGCGGCAAGCAGGTCGGGATACCAAGCTTATCACAGCCAAAGTGCGCAAAGACAAACGCGCCAATGCTCTGTTTCTCGATCTGCTGGCCGGGCGCAAGGATCCTGAAACGGCGCTGCGCTGGATGAACGAGGCGGGCGTATTCGGGCGCTTCGTCCCTGATTTCGGGCGCGTCAATGCGCAGATGCAGTTCGATATGTACCACCACTACACCGTGGATGAACACACGATCCGTGCCATCGGCTTGCTGTCTCAGATAGAGCGGGGCCTGCTGAATAAGGATCACCCGCGCGGTGCGAAGCAAATCCACAAAGTGGCGTCACGCAGAGCAATCTATGTCGCGGTTCTGTTGCACGATATCGCCAAGGGGCGCGGCGGGGATCATTCGGTGCTGGGCGCTGAGGTGGCTTACAAATTGTGCCCTCGCTTTGGCCTGGATGCCAAGGAAACCGATCTGGTTGCGTGGCTTGTGCTGCACCACCTCTTGATGAGTTCAACCGCGCAAAAACGCGATCTGACCGATCCAAAGACCATCGAGGATTTTGTCGCAGAAGTTCGAACGCTCGAACGGCTGCGCAATTTAGCATTGCTGACTGCGGTTGACATCCGCGCCGTTGGTCCCGGCACCTGGAACAGCTGGAAAGGGCAATTGCTGGGCGAATTGTATGACGCAGCGCAGGAACGGCTGCGGCTTGGTCATATGCGGCGGGGGCGCGATGAAAATGTGGCGGCCAAGAAAGCCGCGGTTGCCAAGGCGCTTGGCGCGCAGTCACACCTTGTCAGCGATATCGGCGATTTGATGGCCGATGCCTATTGGATTGCGGAACCTGAAGACATTATCTCCAGCAACCTCGTTCAATACGAAGCCGCCCAGCGCGAGAATGGGCACCTTTCCGTGCATTGCGATGTCGATGAAGAACGCGGCGCCACTTTGGTAAGCATCATCGCGCCCGATCACCCCGGTTTGTTTTATCGGATAGCCGGCGGCATTCATCTGGCGGGCGCCAACATTCTGGATGCGCGCATTCACACCGCGCAAAACGGCTATGCGTTCGACAATTTTCTGGTTCAGGACCAGCTCGGCCAACCCTTCTGCGAGGCCTCGCAGATTGAACGGCTGAAGAAAGCCATTGCCGATGCACTAATGGCCAAGATCGAATTGGTGCCCAAACTGGCCGCCAAGCCGCTCAGCCATTCACGCGCGAAGACTTTCGATGTCGAAACCCGCGTCAATTTCGATAACACCGCCAGCAATCACTACACCGTGATCGAAGTAACTGCGCGGGACCGCGCTGCGCTGCTCAACCGGCTTGCCTATGCGCTGTATCAATCGAACCTGATCGTCCAGTCCGCTCATATCACCGCCTATGGCGAAAGCGCGGCGGATACGTTTTATGTAACGGACCTGACAGGTGCAAAGGTAACAGCGCCAGCCCGACTTGCCGAAATAGAGGCAGAGCTCATCAACGCGGCAAGCGATGAAAAGCAGGAAGAATTGGAGCAGGCGTGAACCAGATACTGCGCGGTTAAAGTAAGTTGCAAAAGGGATACATAGCTACGGCATTCGGCGGTCACACCGCCAATGAACTGGCGCGATTCAGCCAGTGCGCGTAGTTTTGTAAAGGCTTGTTAAGGTTACGAGCGGAAGAAGCCTACCTTTAAGTCACCACACAAAGTGTGGAACTTGCAACACTACGGATGAGGATACCCTGATGGTTCACGCTAAATCTGCGTTTAGTTTGTCATGCGCTTCGATTGCGCTGGTCATGTCTGCTCCCGCTCTTGCGCAGCAGCAGGAAACGATCACCAGCGATGCACAGGCCAGCGATGATGATGGCGGTAATCAAATTCTCGTCACAGGCTCTCGCATTCGTCGTCAGTCTCAAGGTGATCTGGCATCGCCTCTTGCCACGATCGGCAGCGAAGCGATTTCCGATATCGGCGCGCAGAACATTGGTGAGATCGCTCAATCACTCACCATCAACAGCGGCGCGCAAAACAACCCCGATGCCTTTACGCAAGGCGGCACAACCGGCACATCCAATATCAACCTGCGCGGTCTTGGTGTGGCGTCCACGCTGATCCTGCTCAATGGCAAACGTCAAACGCTTTCGTCTGCCCCCACCAATGACGGCATCAACTTTGTCGACACCAGCTCGCTCGTGCCTCTGATCGCAGTTGAGCGGGTCGAGATCCTGAAAGACGGCGCATCCTCGCTTTATGGCTCGGACGCAGTTGCAGGCGTGGTAAACTTCATCACGCGCAGCGACTATGAAGGTCTGCTCGTTTCGGGCGAATACACCGAACATTTGGGCACAGGCGATTATTCGGAATACAACATCCAGGCGCTTGCCGGTTTCGAAGTCGGCGATTTCAATCTGGTGGGTGCGATCAGCTACGTGGACCGTTCCCCTTTGACGACAGCCGAGCGCCGGTTGTCGCGCGGCCCGGAATTTGCAGCAGATGGCACGCCAACATTCCTGGGCGATGACACATCTGCGCTTGGCAATCCCGGTTCATTCTTTGGTGTGCCCGGCTTTCCAGCCAGCGCCCCCGTGCTTGATCCAGGCTGCGCACAGGCAGGCGGTATCGCCGATGTGATCTCCGCCACCCCGGCCGGCGTACCCGATGTGGGTCTGTGCCGCTTTGATTTCGGAGAGTTTTTCAACCTTGTGCCAGAAGAAGAGCGCATCACCGCATTTGTTTCAGCAAAAGCTGATCTGTCCGACAGCGTGCGTTTCAGCGCCGAGATAAGCTATGCCGATAACGAAGCCCGGCGCGGCAACTCACCCACATTCCCGTTCCTGCAATTGGGTCAGGCGGTCGTCCCAACCTTTAACCCGAACAACATTTTTGGCGCAGATGTCGTCTTTTTTGGCCGGGCCAGCGGTACAGGCGGCGAAGTGTCGCCTGCACTGTTTACTTCGGAAACATTCCGCGTCTCCAGCACTTTGGAAGGCGATTTTGATGGGCTTCTTGCCAACGGTTTGTGGAATGTCAGCCTGACTTTCGCCGACAATGATTTTTCTGGAAACACAGAAGACACGGTGCGCGATCGCTTCGCCTGCGCATTGCGCGGGTTTAACGCGTCGCCCGCCTTTAACGCGGCAACCGGTCTTGATTGTACGGCCAACAATCCATTCCTGATTGCCAATGGTGCGACCATCCCGGCTGATGGCACGTTCTTTGACCCGTTTGCCTCTGCGTTGGCAGGTGGTGGCAACACCAATGCAGCCTTGCTTGACTACATCACCGAATTCTCCGTTTCCAACCGCGAAGCCGAGCTGTTTGTTGTTGAAGGGTTCGTGTCTGGCGACTTGTTTGAATTGCCGTCTGGCCCGGTTGGCATCGCGATTGGCGCGCAATATCGTGATCAGCGTATCTCAGCCAGCTTCGACAATATCTCTGCCAATGATGGTTTTGCCTTCCTGATCGGTGAGCAAGCCTTTGACGGCGGCCAGGACGTTTATGCCGTGTTTGGCGAGATGAATATCCCGGTGGCTGATTGGGCTGATGTCCAGCTGGCCCTGCGTTATGAAGATTATGGCGATCAGGGCGGCAGCACGGTCGATCCCAAGATTGCCCTGCTTCTTCGCCCGGCCGATTGGATATCGCTGCGCGGATCATTTGCAACATCCTTCCGCGCGCCGTCGACCTTCCAATTGCAAGGGCAATCAACAACACTTCAGCAAGTGTCTGACCCCAATAATGGCGGCGCGAACGCGTTTGTAGCGGTTCGTGCAGTGGGCAACCCGAACCTCGTCCCTGAAGATTCCACCGCTTACAATCTTGGCTTCACTTTGAGCCCGCTTGGCGGTCTCGAAATCAGCGCGGATTACTACAATTTCGAATTCGACGGCGCGATTGTGCAAACGGCACCGCAATCCATCGTGAATGCTGATCCGAATGGCCCCGACGTCATCCGCAGCCCTGCTGGCACGATCATTCAGGTCAATAACAGCTATGTGAATGCAGCCAGCGTTGAAACATCGGGCGTCGATTTCTCGGTCCGCTATGCGATCGATGCAGACTTTGCGACGATCACGCCCAGCTTTGAGGGCAATTATGTGTTCGACTATAATCTGCAAACCACCGTTGGCGGTCCGATTATCGAAGGCGCGGGCAATCGCAACTTCACCAATTTCGGCTCACCCACACCAGAATTGCGCTTTAACGCCGGATTGCAATTTGAAGCGGGCGCTCATGCGCTCAACATCTTTGGCCGTTATATCGACAGCTATCAGGACGACCAAAACGGCGGCGCGGATATCGACAGCGATTTCCGGGTCGATGTGCAATACAGCGTTGCGATCAACGAGTTCTTTGATCGCGACAGGTTGCTTCAATTGACCGTTGGTGCGCGCAACATCTTTGATGTGACCGCGCCGCGCGTTGCAACCAATGGCGGGTTTGACAGCCGGGTCCATGATCCGCGCGGCGCGCTGTTCACTGTGGGCCTCACTGGCGAATTCTAAAACGTCGCAGACTAGACATTGAAAAAGGGCGCTCGCAGCAATGCGGGCGCCCTTTTTTATGGTTCAGCGATCAGCAAAAGCGCGATGCATTTATCGTCATAGCCAACAAAGCCCCATTCGCTCGATGCTCCGCTGATAGGGTTCCATAACCCGTCATAGCGATTTGAGATGACGGTCAATTGCGCCGGATCAAACAGGTCGAGAAATGCGCGTGCACAAGTGTAAGCCGCATCCCTCGCTAACCAGGGCTGCGATGGATTGAGGATATCATGGGAAAGCGCCTCAGTAATCTGCGCCGCCGCCGACCGGCGCTGATGAAGATCCCCTGACGCGTCCAGCAATTCCCAATTGAACCCTATGGGTTTGAGTCCAAGCAAGACAACAAACCGGTCCGCCACATCGCAATGCGTGCCGCCGCGCTCGGTAAGCGCAGCATATTCAAATGCCGTGCTCGCATGATCGCGCAATGGTGGGAGCCATTTTTGCGCAAACCGCTCAAACGGATCGCTCACCCGCGTTCGCCAAGCAGCGCGGTACCCACGCGCACATGAGTCGCGCCCAATTGGACCGCGGTTTCATAGTCGCCGCTCATTCCCATCGAGAGGCCCTCAACCCCGTTATCCCGTGCAAGCTTGGCAAGAAAGGCAAAGAATGGGGCAGGCTCAATGCTTGCGGGCGGAAGGCACATGAGACCTGCAACCGGCACATCAGCATCGCGCGTTTGCGTCAGAAATTGGGGTAGATCTGCTATGCGGCAACCACCTTTCTGGTCCTCATCTCCAATATTGACCTGAACAAAACAGGGCACTTGCTTGCCAGCTTTATTCATCGCCTTGGCGAGCGCATTAAGCAGGCTGGGCCGGTCCAAGGAGTGAATCACATCGAACATCGCGACCGCTTCGTCCGCTTTGTTCGATTGCAATTGGCCGATAAGGTGCAGCTGGGTACTGGGGAAACGCTCACGCAAAGCTGGCCATTTGCTTTGCGCTTCCTGCACGCGGTTTTCGCCGAAGATGCGGTGACCAGTTTCGAGCACTGGCGCGATTTTCTCTGCAGCATGCGTTTTGCTCACCGCGATCAACGTAACCTCTTCAGGTTTGCGCCGCGCAGGTTTGCAAATGCGCGCGATGTTCTCTTTGACGCTGGCGAGACGGGTGGCTGCATTTTCCATGGCCAAGCGCTATAACGCGGGCGTGCGACAAGACCAGACCCTCCCTTCCCTGTGGCTGATTTCGGATGAACGAAACGACGAAAGCCTTGAGCGGGCATTGCGCACAATGCCGCGCGGCAGCGGGTTCATCTATCGCCATTACCATTTGAACGATTCCGAAAGGTGGGCAAGGTTTGAGGATCTGCGAGGTATAGCGCGGGCCTGCGGGCACTGCATAATCCTCGCCGATAGCGGCCTTACCGCGCACGAATGGGGCGCAGATGGCATATATGGCGCGCCGCGTGCATTATATCCCCGGCGCCGTGGCCTGCTGCGGTTTGCGACCGTGCATGACATGCGCGAATTGGCATTTGCGAACCGATTTGGTGTAGATGCAGCGCTGATCTCACCAGTTTTCCCTACCCGTTCGCATCCGGGCGGCGCAGTGCTTGGGCCAGCGCGTTTTCGGCTCCTCGCCCGCAAGGCCGCTATGCCGGTGATCGCTCTGGGCGGTATGTCATACGGACAGGCGCGCATACTGCGATGGAGCCGCTGGGCGGCGATTGACGGATTAAGCTGACGGCGAGCGCGCTGAACGAGCCGAAGCTAACCGACAAACCGCGCCCAATCATCCCCCAACACACCGCACTGCCCTTGACCCGGTTGCGCACAGGATTCATGGTGTGTTCCGCCCCTTCTTCCCTAGGAACATTACGATGGCCAGCCGCGCAGTGCACACTCGAAAATCGACCGCCGAATGGCGCGCTGGACTGCGCCGCTCACTTCGGCGCACCGCGCAGATTACGGGCGCGATTGTGCTGTTTGTCGCCATGGGATTTCTGGCCGTATCGTTGGTGACTTACACGCAGACCGATCCCAGCCCCTCAACCGCAGCATCTGCCGAAAGCGTTGGCAATTGGATGGGATCGTGGGGTGCTTATGCCGCAGACCGCGTGTTGTTCGTGTTTGGCCTGCCCGCTTACCTGTTGCTGCCGCTGCTATATGTCTCTGCAATGAAGCTGTGGCGCGATGTTGAAAATGGTGATGAGCCTGAAACAACGCGCTGGTGGCTGCCAGCTGGCCTTTTGCTACTGGCGATGGTGCTGATGGCAACAGTGCTGACGCTCGCCTTTGCAGGGCCAGGCGGCAATATGCCTGCTCAAGTGGGCGGGATTAGCGGACTTCTGGGGGCTAGCCTGGTTGAGGGAGTGGGCGGACTGTTCGGCGCGGCCGCGTCGGGTTGGGTCATTTTGCTCATCGCTTTGGTATTCCTTGCGGTCAGTGTCGGATTGCTAACCCGGATTTTCGCGATTGACTGGCGAGCGCTGCTTACCGTTCCGCAATTCATCGCGAGCAGCGCGGTGGGCGGTGCGGTGGCATCGCGCTTGCCATGGCTGCGAAGCGAGCCGGAGTTGGTGAATGATCCTCAGGGATCTGCCGACGAACCGCAGGAACGTGAGCGTCCCGAAAGGACCGCTACGCCGGGTGTTCTCGATATGCCCGAACAGCGCCGTGCCCCTGAAATCAGCGACCCGACAGCGCCGCCCAAACGCGCCGCACCGACCAAAGCAACCCAGCGCGACATGTTCGCAACCTACGACCTGCCGAGCCTCGACCTGCTCACCAATCCATCCACCGATGCAGTACCGAAACTCGATAAGCTGGCGCTCGAACGCAATGCCCGGCTGCTCGAAAACGTGCTCGATGATTTCAACGTCAAAGGCGAGATCACCGCTGTGCGCACTGGCCCCGTGGTGACCATGTATGAGCTTGAGCCAGCGCCGGGTATCAAGGCCAGCCGGGTTGTGGGCCTGGCCGAAGACATCGCTCGCAATATGAGCGCGATTTCCGCGCGCGTGTCGCCCATTCCCGGCAAGACTGTCATGGGAATTGAACTGCCCAATGCGGACCGCCAGATGGTCCTCTTAAAAGAGCTCGCCGCTTGCGCCGCCTTTGCGGAGGCGAAAGGCAATCTGCCGATCATTCTGGGCAAGGATATTGCAGGCGAACCAATTATCGCCGACCTGGCCGCTATGCCGCACTTACTGGTGGCGGGGACCACGGGGTCGGGCAAATCGGTGGGGCTTAACTGCATCATCCTCAGTCTGCTCTACCATTTTACCCCCGCCGAATGCCGGATGATCCTGATCGATCCCAAAGTGCTCGAACTGGCCAGTTACGATCATATTCCGCACCTGCTTTCGCCGGTTGTGACAGAACCGCACAAATCGGTTCGCGCGTTGAAATGGGCGGTGGAGGAGATGGAGAAGCGTTACCGGATGATGTCATCAGTCGGATCGCGCAACATCAACGGTTTCAACGACAAAGTGCGCGCTGCGATTGCCAAGGGCAAGCCGCTCGGCCGCCGGGTGCAAACAGGCTTTGATCCTGACACAGGAGAGCAATTGTTCGAGGAAGAACAGCTCGATTATGAACCGCTGCCGCAGATCGTGCTGATCGTCGATGAACTGGCCGATTTGATGGTGACGGTGGGCAAGGAAATCGAAGTGCTGATCCAGCGCCTCAGCCAGAAATCGCGCGCCGCTGGTATCCACCTCATCATGGCAACGCAGCGCCCGTCGGTTGATGTCATCACCGGGGTTATCAAAGCCAACCTGCCCACTCGGATCAGTTTCAAAGTCACGAGCCGGATCGACAGCCGTACCATCCTGGGCGAACAGGGCGCGGAGCAATTGCTGGGCAAGGGCGATATGCTTTACAAACCGAACACCGGGGCGACGGTCCGGGTGCATTGTCCGTTTGTGTCGGATGAGGAAGTGGAAGCGGTTGCCGATTTCTGGCGGGCGCAGGGAACACCGGATTATGTTGATGCGGTCACCGAGGAACCCGAGGATGGCGGCGGGCTGACTTTCGAGGATGATCTCACCGCTTCGGACAATCCTGATGAGCGCAAATATCGCCAGGCCTGCCAGATCGTGGTGGAGAACCAGAAAGCTTCGGGCTCCTGGCTTCAGCGGCAGATGGGCGTGGGATACAACACCGCTGCCAAGTGGATTGAGCGGATGGAATCGGAAGGTCTGGTGGGACCTGCGAACCATGTTGGACGGCGCGAGATTTTCCGTGATCAGGATGGCAATCCGATCTGATCGAGCTTACGAAAAATCACCGTTTGTGATCCTGTTTCAAAGCGGGTTTGGTTGACGAAGTACATTCTGGAGGATGGGTGTTTGAGTGTGGGGGAGCACGCCTTTATCTTGCCCGCGCCGCGCAGCTAAATTTCCTACATTGGAATTATTCTTGCGTGAGAAAGCTGCTTTTTGGTTATAAGCTGCTTCCAGTATCACCATATCGGCGATAAACTCCCCACTATTTCCGCATTCCTTAACAAAACAGCCAGCTCGTGCGCGCTGAATAAGGCTGGCGGAAGGCTCGTATTGGGCTGGAGGAAGGCTGGTGGCAGACGGATGCGGCCATAAAGTCGGTCCGGGGCGGCTCGGGGGGATGGCTCGGGGGGATGGCTCGTGCGGTCAGCCTCGCAGTTGGCCCGTTGGTCAGGCCCGTGGTTTGCCCGTGGTCAGCCTTGCGGTCGGCTCTTCGTCGATCCGTGCTCGGCCCCGTGGCCGTCCCTTTGTCGATTCTTGGTCAGCCAGCAGGCCAGCCAGCAGACCAGCCCCAAGGCTCACCCCCCGGCTCAACCCGGAGATCGCCCCTGATGCCCGGCCCGTGCTTGTTTGGCAGGCAATGTAACTAACAGTTAGAGTTAGCACTTTCTAAACGCCCTCTAGGTATTTCCCGCATATGACCTGGGGGATTAAAACTGTGCCATCGCACCGCGCCTTTAACCTACTTGCAAATCTATGCGCCGCATGTCTGGCCGCCCTCTCGGCTGCCTTCACCGCTGCCACTCGGAGGCTCTTGTCCGCCGCGCGCCCAAAAGCGACACCCGCACCGGCCCCCGCAGCGACACCCGCACTGGCTTCTGCAGCGCCCTGCGCCGCGCCCCATGTGACAGCCATCCCCATACTTGGCCCCGCACCAGCCTCCTCGCTAGCCCCCGAACCAGCCTGCGCACCAGCCCACATAGCAGCCTCCCCCGCAGCTCCTGTGGCGGCACCCATCAAGCGCACCCCGGCAGCCACCCTGAAAGTGCTCCCCGCATTCCAGCCCGCATCTGGTCCCGCTGGCCGCCCCGCACCGGCCCCCGCAGACCGCCACACACCGCCCGCCGCACTGGCCCCCGCAACGCCCGCGCCGTCAGCGCTCCGCGCCCCGGCAACAACCCCAGCCACGGCACCAGCCGCGGCATTCCGGCCCAGCGCATTGCGCCCCGCCCCATCAGCCCTCCGCACCGCAGCCCGCACCGCAGCCCCCCGGCCCGCCCCCATCGCAGCCGTCACAGCGGCCCTCATAACCACTCTCATAACCGCCCTCATCGCGCCCTCCTCTGCCCATGCCCAGGACACAGGCTGGCGGCTCGATCCTGATGCCCGCATCGAATTGGGCGCGGTCAGCGCGCAAACCGCCACGCGCGATGATCAGTTTATCGTTAATGGCGATGCCTTCACGGTGCGCGCACAGGTCGGCCTCGATTACGAAGACAGCAATTCGCGTTTTCGCGTTGAGGCTGACAGGATCGAAGTGATCCGGCTGGATGATGATCGCAGCAACACCAATCGCGACCGTCTGACCGCTTTGTTTGAACAGGATCTGGATGACAATTGGCAGGTTCAGGCCCGCGCGCGCTACACCGATGATCTGGTCACCGCCGAATCCGCCGATACCGATGAGCTTCAGGGCTCTGTCCGCGTGCGCTACCAAAAGGATCGCAAACACCGCGTGCAGGTTCGTGCCAGCTGGCGGATGCGCGAATATGACAATGGCCCCGCTGCCCAAACAGATGGCTCCGGCCCGCGCGTGGATGCGCAATATCGCCGCCGTTTTGGCCGGTATCACTATGCCACTTTCGATCTGCGCGCCGAAAACATCGATTCCGATGATCCGCGCCGGGGATATGAGCGGCAATCGGCCAAAGCGTCCTACACCCAGCCTATCACGCCGGACCTGCGCGTTCGCCCGGCTATCGAAGTGCTCAAAACCCGGTTCGACAACCGGCTTGGCAGCGATGCCGAGAGGCGTTCTGACACGCTGATCGCGCCCGAAATTGAAGTGCATTACTGGCCCGGCCGCCTGCGCGTCGAAGCCGAAGCAAAATATATCTTTTCAAGCAGCAACCTGATGACGCGAGAGCGCGAGGGATACCGCCTGACACTCTCGGTGGGGTATGCTTTCTAGCTTCCGCGCCCGGCTCAAACTGGCGTGGTCCAGAGCCACGCCCCAGGTTCGCCGCCCCATCTATATTGGGGGCGCGGTGGCCTTTGTGCTGCTTGCCCTGGTGGTGGCCGGATTGTTCAACACGGGCAGTTTTGTCGCCATGCCATCCTCGTTCGGGGATCAGGCGACCAGTCAGGCGATCTGGGGCCTGAAGCCATCCAACCTGCTGATGGTGCTGCCGCTGGGCGCGTTTCTGGTGGTGCTGGCGCGCAGCTTTATTGGGCTTAAAGCCTTTGGCCTGTTCACGCCCATGCTGATCGCGCTGGCATTCCTTCAGATCGGCCCTGTCATGGGGCCGGTTGTGCTGGGATCATCGGTGCTGGCGGGCATGCTGGTGACGCCGGCATTGCTCAAACTGCGCATGACGCGTGTCGGCTTTTTGGGCGTGCTTATATCGCTGATTGTGCTGGTTCTGGTCGCTTTGCAGATCATTCTGGATACCAATCTTCAGGTCGATGCTTTCCCGGTTATTGTCTGCGCGCTGGTGGTGGAACGCTGGTGGCGGCAATGGGAAAAAGATGGGCCCACAGAAGCGGCCAAACAGGCGTTCAGCACATTCATGATTTCGGTCGTCATCCAGTTTGTGATGGTGTCGCACTTTGCGCTTGCGCTGATTGAATGGTCGCCGCTTTTGATGCCCGCGCTTACCGGCGTCGCGATTGCGATCCTTGGCCGGTATCGCGGATTGCGGGTGATGGAAATTCACCGTTTCATGCCGATCTGGCTGGAACGGCGAAGGGTCGCGCGCAACGCTGCGAACCCCGATCAGTTTGAAATGGAATTTGTCTTTCCAACGCAGGAAGAAGCGCGCGAGCGTGCGCCGCCCATCGAAGGGATGTGGGTCATCAGTTCGTCTGCCGATCTGGAACCGGGCAGGCGAAGGCGAGTGCCTCAGCCCATTGAGCCTGAACCGGCAGCCGCAGCCGCAGCCGCGCGCCGCAAAAGGCACACAGCCAGGCACAAAGCGGGGCACGAACAGGCAGATGACGGCCATAAGGTCACACCCAATAGCGAGGCTCAGTTCGAGCCTCGCTTAGACGCATCTGGAAAGCCGCCCGTTTACAACGCCTGGATTATCCGTTCGCAGGAGGACGTCTGAGATGTTTTCAATGTTTCGCCGTAAACGAGCATCAACCGACGCGCTCGCAGCGCTCAGGCCGTCGCCGGTCAATCCGATTGAGGAAATCCTCGGCATCAATATGCGCAATGCGCTGATCGCGAAATACAATCCGCGCAGCGCAATCGAACGCGCGCGCGACAAGGTTGCAGCCAAGGTGGCGTTGGAAGCGGCGGGGATATCATGCACCGGCACCATCGCGGTGATTGACGATCACCAAAAACTGAACGCGTTCAAACCCACGCGCGATATGCCCGATGCCTGGGCGATCAAACCCGCGCGCGGATCGCAGGGGGACGGTATTTTGCTGGCTGTCAGGCGCGAAGGCGATGTCTGGTATAAAGGGTCTGGCACGCCGCTCACTGAAACCGATGTGATGCACCACATTCAAAAAGTGGTGGATGGCGGCTTTTCCGGCGACACAGCAAGCGAGGATGCCGCGCTTATTGAGCCGCTGATTATCGCTGATCCCAGCCTTGCCGATCTGGTGCCCGAAGGATTGCCCGATCTGCGCGTTATCTGCCTGCATGATGAACCGCTGATGGCGATGCTGCGGCTGCCCACCAATGCTTCTGACGGCAAAGCCAATTTGCACCAGCGCGCCATTGGCGCAGGCGTGTCGCTGGAAACGGGCCAGATTACGCGCGCTCTGGTGCAGGGCGAGGCGATCACGCATCATCCCGATACGGGCACGCGGCTGATCGGGTATCAGGTGCCCGGATGGGACCGGGTGCTGGAACTTGCGAGCAAATGCGGGCCAGCGATTGGGCTGGGCTATAGCGGGTCAGACATTGTGCTCGATAAAAATGACGGGCCGCTGATTATCGAAGTGAACGCGCATCCCGGCATTGAAATTCAGAATATCTGCCAGCTTGGCCTGAAAGCGCAAATGGCCGCTGTGGGCGAGGATTTCCGGTAAAGCTCTCGAAAAGGGACGCGATTACTGCGCCGCCGCAATTGCGGGCTCAGCCGCGCTTTCGCCGGTCAGGTCGCTGCGGGTCAGCGTCAATTGCTCACGCACGCGGCGTTCGTTCAAAGCCATTTCATCAGCCGGGGATGCGACCAGCCCAATGGCTGCCAGCGGGCCATCGGCTGTCCAGTTCTTGACCCATTCAGCCAGATACAGATCAAGGCCGGGAATGGCGCGCATATGTGCTTTTTTCACATAGACATATAAGGGCCGCGCGCCGGGATAGGCAAAGCTTGAGATATTCTCATAAGTCGGGTCCACCCCGTTCATCGGCAGGCCCTGCACCTTGTCGGCATTTTCATCGAGATAGGAAAAGCCGAACACGCCGACAGAGCGCGGATTGCCTTCGATTTTCTGGACGATCAGATTGTCCTGCTCGCCCTGATCGACATAAGCGCCATCGCTGCGCACTTCGGTGCAGACCTGCTGGTGGCGGTCTTTATCTTGGCTTTTGAGAGCCTTCATCGCGGGATTGGTGTCGCACCCGGCTTCCAGCACCAATTCTTTGAGCGCATCGCGCGTGCCCGATGTGCTGGGCGGGCCGTAAACCAGGATCGGCTCATTGGGCAGCGACGGGTCGACATCGGCCCATGTCTTGGCGGTTTGTTCCCGGCCATAAGGCCGGGCAGCCAGCGCTTCATACACGGTGCGCGGCGACAGGTTGAGCATGATGCCGCCCGAGGCCGAGGCAAACGCGATGCCATCAAGGCCGACTTGCAATTCGATGATGTCTTTCACGCCATTGGCGGAGCATTTGTCAAATTCGCTGACTTTCATCCGGCGCGATGCGTTGACCATATCAGGCTTGTCCGCGCCAAGCCCTTTGCAAAACAGCTGGATGCCATTGCCTGACCCGGTGGATTCGATCAGCGGCGATTTGTAATCGGTGTTGGAGCGCGAGAAGCTTTCCGCGACTTGCTTGGCAAAGGGATAGACCGTTGATGATCCCACTGCCCGGATGGAATCGCGCACTCCCGAACCGCCCGCATCACAGCCAGACAGCAAAAGCGCCGCCATTCCGGCGCATCCCGCCAGTAAAAGGCGCATGGGTTTCGTATCTGGGTGGGTGTTGGTCATGACGGGGCGCTAAATGGTGTCTGTGACAACTGAATGACGCGCCCACGGTGAAGGCTCTGCGCGCAGGCGATTGCCCCACCATAGCGCCGCGGCCGGGTGTGAGTGAAAAGAGCGTAATCCGGCGGCTGCTTGGTCGCACTTGTAAACAAATTTAACACCATCATAAGAGCTTCCCCCTAGTAAAGCTCGATATGGGCAGGGTTATTTTACAATTTTTATTTGGATTCATCGCGATACTTGCGAGTTCTTTAGGGAGCGCGTCAGCATTCGCGACCAATGGACCGGTTAAAAACGCCGCGCCTGCCTGTATTTCCACCTCGGGTAGCGCCGCCAGTTTCGCCGAAATGCGCGATTCGATAGAGAATCCCTCGGTCTGGCAGTGCGAAAACAAGGTCTGGCGCGCCAATGTGCCGGTTGGATGGCTGAAATTTGAGGCAAGCGACTGGCAGGATAAAGCCCGCCCGCGCTACTTTTTCACCCGAACTGCGCGCTTTGGCAGCATTTCATTTGCCGCGATTGACGCAGATGGAGCAATGCGCACAGCCAGCTATACCGAAAAAGACGGCAAACCCTTTGCCGCAGGTCCGGTGTTTCAGCTCGATCTGCCCGAGATCACTTCGGACACCGCCGCCGTGCTCGTGCGGATAGAGCGCCCGCATTCCATCCCGCTCCTCACCGAAGCGCGGCTGAGCGCGTTGCCCGAAAATGGCGATTGGTCGCAATTCGAAGTGATGCTGCTTGCCATGATCGTCGGCATGCTGCTTTTGCCATTATTGTTCGATGTGAGCTTTTACATTGTGCTGCGCGAAAAATTCGTGATGCTGCACGCCGCGCTTGTCATCGCGATGATGGGCTATGTGCTGTTTGCAGGCGGGCTGATTTCGGTGTTTGCCACATTGCCGCTTACCCTGCTTGCCATCGCCGCGCCTTTATCATGGACCGCCGGATCGGCCATTGCCGCGTGGTTTCTGGCCGAATTCCTTGAAGACGGCATCCAATCGCCCATGATGAAGCGTCTGACGATTGGCACCGCCATGTTCACTCTGAGCGTTGCAGGGATTTGTTCGTTCCAGTTCGCATTCCTGCACCCGTTTGATGACCGATTGTTCTTCTTTGCCTTCCTGCCATCCATCATCATCTACACCTTTGCGGTGGTCAAAGCGCTGATGAAAGGCAGCCGCGTTGCGCGTTTCACCGCTGCGGCATGGCTTCCCATCATGATCGCCGCGATAGAGCGCACGATGCGCGGGCTGGGCGTTTATGAAGGGCCATCATCGCTCGATCAGGCGATGTATCTGGCAACAGGTTTCGAAGTCATCATCATGTCGCTGGCTGTCGCCGACCGGTTCCTGGCGATCAAACGCGAACGCGATGAGGCCGTGGCAGAGGCAGAGACGCTGGAACATCTGTCAGAACGCGATCCGCTGACAGGATTGCTCAATCGCCGCGCGGTTGATGCGCGGTTTGACAAACTGCACGCTGCCGGTTTTCACACCTTTGCTCTGGTTGATCTTGATCACTTCAAAGACATCAATGACCAGTTTGGCCATAGGGTTGGGGATGATGTGCTGGTTGCGGTGGGCAATGCGCTGCGCGGCAATGACAACCGCAGCGCCATCGGCGTGCGCATGGGCGGCGAGGAATTTATCGTCCTGCTTCGCGGGCGCGGCGCGCTGCAACGCGCCGAAGCTTTGCGCCAAAGCATATCCATGCGCATCGCCGCAGCGGTACCCGGATTGGATCGGCCCGTCACTGCCAGCATGGGCGTGATCGTGCTGCCAAAAATGGGCGGCAATGTGACCAATTTCGCCGATCTGTACGGGCGCGCGGACGCCATGATGTATCAGGCAAAGGAAAGCGGGCGAAACCGGATGTGTTATGAAAAACTCACCGTGTTCGATCATGCCCCGCCTGCCCGCAGGCCGCTGATCCGCGCAGCGTAAGCCGCCGGTCCTCACTTTTCGCTTCGAAACGGCTCCAAAACCTCTGGCCGCACCCGCGCCAGCCGCTGGCTTTCCTTGTCGAGCATTGCCCATGTGGTTTGCGCAGACACCAGCACTTTGCCGGCCTCATCCGTGAACTCGGCAAACCGTACGGATTTTGCCCCGCGCGCCCCGTCCGGGATCCACGTTGAACCCAACGCGCTTTGCCCGCTGGCGATATTGCCGCGATAATCAATCTCGTGCCGGATCACGACCCAGAAGAACTGTTCGTGATCTTGCGGGCGCGCGGCGGCATCCCAATGCGCGGTGGCGATATCCTGTATCCATCCCGCCCACACCGTGTTGTTAACGTGGCCAAGCTCATCAATATGATGAGGCTCAGCCACGAAGGTTTTGGTGAAACGCGCCGCCTCGCTCACTCGGACGCTGGCTCTCTATCTGTCTCAACGGTATCGCCCATACCCATCTGCCACAGGATAAAGTTGAATTCCTCAGCCGTTTCATAAAGCGAATTCCACCGGCCCGATTTGCCGCCATGCCCTGCGCCCATATTGGTTTTAAGCAGCAGGATATTGTCGTCGGTTTTGGTATCGCGCAGCTTGGCCACCCATTTGGCAGGCTCCCAATAGGTGACGCGCGGATCATTCAAACCGGCGGTGACCAGCATGGGCGGATAATCCTGCGCTTTGACCTGATCATAGGGCGAATAGGACAGGATATAGGCAAAGGCCTGTTTGTCGGTGATCGGATTGCCCCATTCCTGCCATTCGCCCGGTGTCAGCGGCAGGTCTTTGTTGAGCATGGTATTCAGCACATCGACAAACGGCACATGCGCAACAATTGCGCCATATTGCGCGGGGTCTTGATTGACGATTGCGCCCATCAATTCGCCGCCCGCCGATCCGCCGCTCGCGGTGACTTTGCCTTCCTCGGTGTATCCCTTGGCGATCAGGCCGCGTCCGACATCGACAAAATCGTTAAACGTGTTGGTGCGTTCATTCAGCTTGCCTTGCAGATACCAGCGCCGCCCCAGATCATCGCCGCCCCGGATATGCGCAATCGCATAGGCAAAGCCGCGATCAACGAGGCTCAACCGTGTGGTCGAAAAGCCGGGCGGAACCGCATAGCCATAGGCGCCGTAAGCATAAAGATGCAGCGGGCCGCCCTCCCCGCCGTTCAATTGGTCGCGGTCTTTGCGATAGACCACGCTGACAGGCACCATCGTGCCATCGCGCGCTTCTATTTCCAGCCGCTCGGTCACATACAGGCTGGCGTCATATCCGCTTGGAATCTCCTGCTGTTTCAGTTTGGTAAGGCTGCCCGATGCGACATCATAATCATAGACAGTGTCAGGCGTGACCATGCTTTCATAAGTCAGGCGCAGCGCGGTTTGATCATATTCGGGATTGTTCGACAGGCCTGCGTTATAGCTCGCTTCGGGAAAGGCGATAGGGGTAGTCCGCTCTAGGTCGTCGTAATAGCGAAGCTCGATTTGATCGAGCCCCTTCTCGCGCCCCTCTATAACGAAGAAATCGTTGAACAGATCAAAACCCGTCAGATAAAAATCATCAGCGCCGCCGATCACCGTTTCCCATTCGCCCGGCGCATCCAGCGGCGCTTTGGCCAGGCGGAAATTGATGTGATCGTCGTTGGTGTGCACCCACAATTCGCCATCGCGAATATCGACGCTGTATTCGGTGCCTTTCTGGCGCGCCTTCACCAGCACGGGCGCCGCGGTTGGATTGTCGGCAGGCACAAACCGCACTTCGCTCGTTTCATTATCGCCTGTGGCAATGATGAGGTAATCTTCCTGCGCGGTAAGCCCCGCGCCCACGCCAAAGCTTTGGTCCTCTTCTTTGTAAAGCGTCACATCCTCTTCGAGCCCCGTGCCGATCACGTGCAATTTGGCTTCCAATGTGCGCCATTGCTCGGTCGATGGGCCATAGACGAGCGCAGTGTCATTCATCACCCATGTCAGCCCGCCGCGCAGGTTGGGAATTTCATCGGCGAGCATTTCGCCGGTTTCCAAATCCTTGATAACGGCCTTGTAACGCTCTGACCCATTGGTGTCGGTCGAATAGGCCATGAACCGGCCATTTTTGCTGATCGCAACCGCGCCGAGGCGGAAATATTCCAGATCGCCAGCCAGCGCGTTTTCATCGAGGATCAACGTGCCAGCCGCATCCGAAGCCGCGCCCACTGGTTTGCGGTAATGTTTGCGATATTGCTCGCCTTCGTCAAATTCGGACCAGTAAAGGTAATCGCCGCGCCGCTGAGGCACCGTGCTGTCATCTTCCTTGATCCGCGCGCGCATTTCGGTGAACAGCGCCTCGGTCACCGCCTCGCGTTCGCCCATTTGCGCTTCGAACCAGGCGTTCTCAGCCTTGACGTAATCGAGAACGTCTTCGTCATCGATGGTCGGATAGCTTTTGTCATAGAGCCAGTCATACGGATCGCTGATTGTGATGCCGTGATGGGTATAGCTGTGCTCGCGCTTTTCAGCGGTGGGCGGGGATGTCGGGATGGCATCAGATGGCGTTGTCACGCTGGGCATATCCTCTTGAGTGGTGTTGTTGGCGGCAAGCGCAGGCGCAAGGGCCAGCGCGGCTGAAGCGATAAGTAGGGCTGGAATGGCGGTTTTCATCAGAAGCAATCCTTAGGGTCAGGATGGACAGCGCTGGAAAGCGCGCAATGGTAAGCTTATATGCGCCGTGTAACCCGAAAGCTGCGCACCGCAAGTCAAGGATCGATCATATGTTGATGCAAACCCACGAAGCCCGATTGAAAGCTCTTCGCGAAGAGCTGAAAAAGCGCGATTTGGCAGGCTTTGTCATTCCCATTTCGGATGAGCATATGAGCGAATATGTCGGCGAATACGCGCAGCGGCTGGAATGGTTGACAGGTTTTGGCGGATCAGCTGGCTTTGCCGCGGTCACGCTGACCCATGCCGCGATTTTCGTTGATGGGCGCTATACGGTGCAAGTGCGCGATCAGGTGGATGGCAATCTGTTCGATTATCGCAGCGTGCCCGGCGATACTTTGGCAGGCTGGCTGAAAGAGGTCGCGCAAAGCGGCGAAAAAATCGCTTATGATCCCTGGCTGCACACCGCCAAATGGGCAAGCGGGCTGGAGCGCGCTTTGGGCAAAGACGGGATTGAGCTGGTGCCAGCTGACACCAATCCGCTCGACGCAGTGTGGGCCGATCAGCCCGCGCCATCTGATGCGCAGGCTTTCGTGCATGAAAATGATCTGGCGGGGCAGTCTTCAGCGGAAAAACGCGCCGCGATTGCCGATTGGCTGGCGCGCGAGGGGCATGATGCGGTGGTGATCCCGGCGCTCGATTCCATTGCATGGCTGCTCAATATGCGCGGGCAGGATGTCGCGCATACGCCTGTCGCCTTGTCCTATGTGATCGCGCATAAAGATGGCCGCGCGCAGCTTTACATCGCTCCGGAAAAAGTGACGCCTGAACTCACTCAGCATCTGGGCAATGCGGTCGAGATCAAGCCGCGCAGCGCATTTCAAAGCGCGCTTGCAGACCTTGCAGGAAAATCGGTGAGTGTGGACCCCGATTACGGCGTGGCCGCGATTGCGCAGGGCCTTAAGGCGGCGGGCGCGAAAGTTGCGCTCAAACAAGACCCGACTGTGCTGGCCAAAGCGATCAAGAACGAGGCAGAAATCGCCGGCCACCGCGATGCGCAGGCGCGCGATGGGGCAGCGGTTGCGCGGTTCCTGCGCTGGCTTGAGGAAACCGCGCCATCAGGCGCAATCGACGAACTGGCAGCAGCGGCAAAACTCGAAGGGTTCAGGCGCGAACATGGCGATTTGCGCGATACATCCTTCGACACCATCTCCGCAGCCGCAGGCCACGCCGCGCTGCCGCATTACAAAGTGGATGAGGACAGCAATATCCCGATCCCTCCTGGCTCGATTTATCTGGTGGATTCGGGCGGCCAATATCCCGCAGGCACCACCGATATCACCCGCACCGTGTGGATCGATACGCCCGGCGGCTCTGCCCCAACCCCTGAGATGAAAGACCGCAACACCCGCGTTTTGAAAGGGCATATCCAGATTGCCTGCGCGCGCTTTCCGCAGGGGACCAATGGCGGACAGCTCGATATTCTAGCGCGGCAATATCTGTGGGAAGCAGGCGTCGATTACGCGCATGGCACCGGCCACGGCGTCGGCAGCTTTCTGGGCGTTCACGAAGGGCCGCAGCGCATCGCCAAACCATCCGGCGGGCAGGCGGGCACATCGCAGGAATTGCACGCAGGCATGATCTGCTCGAACGAACCGGGCTATTACAAGCCGGACGCGTTCGGCATCCGGATCGAGAACCTTGTTCTGACAGTAGAGCGCGACATTGAGGGGGCAGAGGGCCGCTATCTTGGCTTTGACACGCTCACATTCGTGCCGCTGGATCGCCGCCTGATTGATAAAGCCCTTTTGACAGATAGCGAGATCGCGTGGGTGGATGATTACCACCGCCAGGTGCGCGATTTGCTGGTCCCGCAATTGGACGGCGATGACCGCGCTTGGGTCGAGCGGGAAACCGCCCCGCTTTAATTCGTTTATCAAGCCTCCCACCCCGCCTGCCCACCCGTCCACCAAATCCTGACAGGTTTCATTGGTGGAGGGGCCGGGTGGGAGCTCTGAACCATAACACAATTGCACCCATGCTGATGTTCCTGTAATGTTCCTTTATTGCGAGTCGCAAACCACAGGGAGGATTACCGATGATCGGCTATGTTACTTTGGGAACCAATGACTTGCCCCGCGCCGCTGCGTTTTACGACGCTGTTGCAGGCGCCATGGGCTATGGCCGTATGATGGAAGAGGGCGAATTTATCGCCTGGGGCAGTTTTGAAGACGGCACGGCGGGCATTGCCGCTACAAAGCCGTTCAATGATGAACCCGCCAGCGTCGGCAATGGCGTGATGGCTGCTCTTATGGTGGCAGACCCTGATAAAGTGAAAGAGGTCTATGACGTCGCCATCGCCCAAGGCGGCAGCGACGAAGGCGCGCCGGGACCGCGCGGCGATGATGGCTTTTACGCAGGCTACTTCCGCGATCCCGATGGCAACAAATTGAACGTGTTCTGCATGGTCCCTCCTGCTGAGTGAGACGCGGGATGACCGCGCATAAACTCGCCGATAGCTTCGTGCATCTTGGCCTTGGCGCGTCCGCCATTGCCCAGCCGCCTTTTACCGGAATGGATTGGTATGAAGGATACGGCGCGCGCCACGGCGATGACGGGGCCGAAGGGCGGCTGGTGTCGCAATACACCTTCGCGGAAAACTGGGACGTGTGGGAAATGCACCCTGCCGGCAGCGAAGTTGTGATCTGCACAGCAGGCGCGATGACGCTTATTCAGGAAAGCGCCGACGGTTCACGCACCTCGGTGCCATTGAAATCTGGCGAATATGCGATCAATCCCCCCGGCGTGTGGCACACCGCTGATGTTGAAAGCGAAGCGACCGCGATCTTTATCACCGCAGGCGAAGGCACACAGCACCGCCCGCGCTGACCCGCTTTCGCTCTACGAAGCTGCCCGCGCGCCGCCCATTACCCGCCCGCGCCTGCGCAATACTTGCGCCCGCCTGAACGCGGCTGTCTGCCTGATACAATCCGCGACACAATAGCCCGCGCGCGGCATAATTGTGCGACATAGCGCGTGTAGACCATCTGTCATGAGCTGCGGTGAGAACGCTTCTGGCAATGCTCCCCTCCTGCGATCCAAAGGCTGATCTGCCCTCCCCCTTTGGGCGCCAAGCCTGATCGCTTTCCGGTTGCGTTTTTTGCCGCAGCTCTTTTGATGAACATGAACACCTGTAAGGAACCCCCATGCGTAAACTCACAATAACTCTCACCGCTTCTGCCTTGATGCTGGGCGGCGGGGCTATTGCCCTCGCTGCTAACCAAGCTGGCGATCGCGGCATCATGAAAGCCGATAGCAACAGCGACGGCGCGATCACTCTGGCCGAGGCCAAAGCGCACAGCGATGAGCGCTTTGCCAAGCTCGACGCGAACAATGATGGCGTGCTCAATATGGAAGACCGCAAAGCCAAACGCTCAGAACGCTTTGCCGCGGCTGACACCGACGGCAATGGCGAACTGACCCTTGAAGAAATGACGGCCGCCCGCGAGGCACGCAAAGCGCAGCGCGCTGATACCAATGCCGAACGGCGCGCGGCCCGGTTTGCCCGGCTCGATCAGGACGGCTCTGGCGGGATCAGCGAAGCGGAAATGATGGCCGCACAAGATGCTCGCGGTGACAAACGCGGCGGCAAAGGCGAAGCACGCAAAGGCCGGCGCGGCGGGCGCGGGGATCGCGCCATGCGCATGATGGCGCGCGCGGACACCAATGGCGATAAAGCGATTTCGCGCGCTGAATTCGATGCCTCTGTCGAAGCCCGCTTTGCCCGTCTTGATGCCGACAAGTCCGGCACAGTCACAGCCGAAGAACACGCCGCCGCCCGCGAGGAGCGCATGGCAAAGCGCGAGGCGCGCGGAGATATGCGCGGCGAAAGGCGCGGTGAGCGCCGGGGTGATAGGCGCGGTGAGGAGGCCAGCGATCGTCAAAGCGCCCAATAACCGCGCCAGATAATTGGCAAACCGATCCGGCCGCGAATCTCTCCCCCGCGCGGCCGGATCACCCTTTTCTCATACCCGGCAAACCTTGCCAGCAGCGCTCTCGCCTTCCATGAAACCTGACACCAGCTCATGCGCCCCACACCAATCACTGACCGATTATGACCGAAACCGCCCAAACCCGCGTCCTGCTTGTCGATGATGAAGCCACCTTGCGCGAACCGCTCGCCGATTACCTTACGGGGCAAGGTTTTGCCGTGACCCAAATGGAAAGCGCCGCCGCGGCCCGCGCGCATCTGGCCGGCAACACGCCCGATATCGTGCTGCTCGATATTATGATGCCGGGCGAAGATGGATTGTCATTCTGCCGCCATCTGGTCGAAACCCAAAAACTGCCCGTCATCTTTTTGACCGCGCGCGCAGAGGCAACTGACCGGATCGTCGGGCTCGAACTGGGCGCGGATGATTACATCACCAAACCGTTCGAGCCGCGCGAGCTGGTCGCGCGCATCCGCACGGTTTTGCGCCGCGCCGCTCGCGCGCCATCACCCCAGCAAGAGGCCGAGGATTGGCATTACCTGTTCGAAGGCTGGCAGCTTGATCCCCTGAAACGCAAATTGACCGATCCCAGCGGTGTCACGGTCCCCATTTCAACGGCTGAATTTCGCCTGCTGCGCGTCTTTCTTGATAGCCCGCGCAGCGTGCTGGATCGCGACATGCTGCTTGACCGGGTGCAGGGGCGCACCGCGCATCTGTTTGACCGCGCGGTCGATAATCAGGTGAGCCGCCTGCGCCGCAAGATCGAGACCGACAGCCGCAACCCGCATTTCATCCAGACCGTGCGCGGCGGGGGATACCGCTTCGCCGCCAGCGTGACGCGCGCGCCGGCTGAGGATCGGGGCTGAGCTGGCTGCGGTGAAACGCCTCCTTCCCTCCAGCCTTTTGGGCCAGGTGATGACGGTGCTCGCCATTGGGCTGCTGGCGGCGCAGATCATTTCGGCTGTCCTGCTGTATCAGGCATCCGAGCAGCGCCGCGATGCAGCGCTTGTCAATTCGCTCGCTTTCCGGGTGATCGGCGCACTTGCGCGAACCGAGGAAGCAAGCGAGCAGCAGGACCGGCGAGCTGGGCGAAACCGCGATGGCAGACGTGATCGTGCAGGCGGCACGGATGCGCGGCCAACGCCTCCTCCCGGTGCAAGGCCCCCTGGCCGGCCTTTCGCGATGCGAGTGGAGCGCAGCAATAGGCTGGCAATATCTGCAGGCGAACCGCGTCTTACCGATTATGAAACCGCCTTGCGCGGTGTGCTCGAAGGGCAGGGCGTCACTGTTGGCGAGATTGCCGTAACGCAGCGATTGGCGGGGGCCGATCCGTTCGTCCAGCGCATGATGGATCGCCGCCCGCGTCTGAGCGCCCGTCAGCCCGATTGGGAAAATCGCCGCATCCTTGTTGCCGCGATAGAGCGTGCAGATGCGCCCGGATGGCTGACCGTGCGCGTGGCTGAGCCCAAACGCTCTGGGCAAGGTCCGTTTGTCATCGCGTTTCAAACGCTGGTGATTTTTGCAGTGCTGGTGGCGCTGTTATACGCAGTGCTCAGGCGGATCACCCAGCCTTTGGCGCAGCTGACGAGGCGCGTGAGCGATTTTTCCGCTCACCCTGACCGCGCTGTGAAATTGGCGGAAACCGGACCGTCCGACACGCGCCGATTGATCGCGGCGCACAACGCCATGGAAGCCCGCGTGGCCGCTTTGCTCGATGAAAAAGACGTGATGCTGGGCGCGATTGGGCACGATCTCAAAACGCCTCTGGCAGCGCTTAGGGTGCGGATTGAAAGCGTGCCCGATGATTGCCAGCGCACCCGCATGGCGCAATCGATCGAGGATATCACCGCAACGCTCGATGACATCTTATCGCTCGCGCGGATCGGGCACGGCGCGCCTGCGCCAGAAGCCACCGATGTGAGCGCGCTTGCCACCAGCGTGGTGGAGGAGTTTGAAGATTTGGACGAGCCGGTTTCGATTGCCGATCATCCCGGCGCCGATCAACCCCGCCTGGTCGCCCCGCTGCACGTCACCTGGGCAAAGCGCGCGCTGCGCAATCTGATCGCCAATGCGGTGCGTTATGGTGAGCGGGCCGATGTCACTGTGTTCGAAGAAGACGGGCACGCGGTTTTGCGCGTCGAAGATTACGGGCCGGGCATCCCGAAAGAAAACATCGCCGCCATGCTCGAACCTTTCGCGCGCGGCGAGGCATCGCGCAACCGCGCAACTGGCGGCACAGGGCTGGGCCTGACGCTGGCGCGCGCCATCGCGGATCAGCATGGCGGGAAATTGGTGTTATCCAATCTGAGCGATTTGAGCGATGAGAGCGATGCAAACGGAGCGAGTAACCGGACAGGCCTGCGCGCCGAACTCCATCTGCCGCTTTGAACATCAAGTATGAACATCAAGACCGTGCGGCCAAAAGAACGTGCAGCCTGCACACCTATTTAAGTCGGAGAGACAAGTATGAGCGTTACACTTTACGGCGCGCCCCCGTCGCTGTTTTCCGGAAAAGCGCGCGCTTATCTCGATTGGAAAGGCGTGGATTACACCGAAAAACTGCCATCAGATGCGCGGTTTCAATCAGACATCGTGCCCGCCATTGGCCGCCAGATAATCCCGGTGGTTGAGCTGGATGATGGCGCTTTGCTGCAAGATACAAGCCTCATCATTGACCATTTCGAAGCGGCTGTGCCGGGGCCATCGGTCTACCCCGCGACGGCCCGCCAGAAACTTGCCGCTTTGCTGCTGGAAACCTTTGGCGATGAATGGCTGGTGATCCCGGCCATGCATTACCGCTGGCATTATAATGAGGAATGGATTTACGCAGAGTTCGGCAAGACCGCTCTGCCCGGTGCTGCACGGGAAGAACAATATGCCGCCGGAAAAGCGCGCGGCGCGATGTTCAAAGGGTTTGTCCCTATGCTGGGGATCAATCCTGTCACGATCCCTGCGATTGAGCGATCTTACGAAACGCTGCTGGGCGATCTCAACACCCATTTTGCGCAGCGCCCGTTCCTGTTTGGCACCCGGCCAAGCATTGGCGATTACGGCCTTATCGGCCCGCTTTACGCGCACAATTATCGCGATCCCAAAAGCGGCGAAATGATGCGCCGCCTTGCGCCGGAGGTTGCCAGGTGGGTGGAGCGAATGATCGCGCCCACGCCGCTATCCGGCGATTTTCTGGAAGAGGACGCGGTGCCGGGTCCAGTAATGAATGTGCTGCGCCGGATGATGGCAGAACAATTGCCCTATCTTGCGAAAACCGCCGCGATGCTGGGGGATTGGGCAAGCGCGAACCCGCGCGGCGAATTGCCCCGCGCACTGGGCATGACATCTTTCACCATAGAAGGCGTAACCGGCGAGCGCGCAGCGCTTCCCTTTGGGCTGTGGATGCTCCAGCGCGCGCTGGATTATCTTGGCTCGCTATCCGGGGATGGGCGCGCACGGTGCGAGGCGATGCTTCGCGCATGCGGCGGCGATGATCTTATCGCTTTTGAAATGCCCGTGCGCCTGACATATGAAAACCACACGCTTGGCGTGGCGGATCAGGCCTAGCCGCTCACCGCATCAGCCCGCCGATCAGATTGCGCACAAACCGCCCGGCAATTGGCCCTGCCAGATCGGTCGCGATGGAGCCTGCTGCCGATGTGATGCCCGATGCGACCGGATTGGCGCGCGATTTCTTGCCCAAAACTGCCGCCGCTGCTGCGCCCGCCATGCCGCCTGCGGCAACCTTTGTGCCGCGTCCCAGAGCCTTTTCCCACATTGATTTCGTCTTGCGCGGGCGTTTGCGCACTTCTTCTTCGCCCTTGTCGGCGACCTCTTTCGCGGTTTCAGCGGCATCGGCGGTTTTGGCGGCGAGCACTTCTTCTGCGCTTTCGCGGTCCACCGCTTCATCATATTTGCCTTCGAACGGGCTGATCGACTGAATGATCGCGCGTTCCTTGGCTGTCACCGGGCCAAGGCGCGAACGCGGCGGTTTGATCAAAGTGCGCTGCACGATTGTCGGCGCACCTTCTTCATCAAGCGTTGAGACCAGCGCCTCGCCCACTTTCAGCTCAGTGATGACTTCTTCGGTGTCGAGATCCTCGTTGATGCGGAACGTTTCTGCTGCCGCCTTGATTGCGCGCTGATCGCGTTTGGTGAACGCGCGCAAAGCGTGCTGGACGCGGTTGCCCAATTGGCCGGCCACCTCTTCGGGAATGTCGATCGGGTTTTGCGTCACGAAATACACGCCCACGCCTTTCGACCGGATCAGGCGCACGACCTGCTCAATCTTGTCCTGCAAAGCTTTGGGTGCATCATCAAACAGCAGATGCGCTTCATCGAAAAAGAAAACGAGGCTGGGTTTTTCCGGGTCGCCGACTTCGGGCAGGCTTTCGAACAATTCAGCCAGCAGCCACAGCAGGAATGTCGCATACAGTTTGGGCGAGCGCATCAGCTCATCAGCGGCCAGCACATTCACATATCCGCGGCCCGTATCATCAACTTGCAAAAAGTCGTCAATTTCCAGAGCTGGTTCGCCAAAGAAGAAATCCGCGCCCTGGCTTTCGAAACTGAGCAATTGCCGCTGGATCGCGCCAACCGATTGCTTGGAAACATTGCCATAGACACCCGAAAGCTCTTTGGAATTTTCATAGGCCCATTGCAGCAGGCTGGTAAGATCGCCGAAATCGAGCAGCAGCAGGCCGTTTTCATCGGCATGCTTGAACACAATCTGCAGCACACCTTCCTGCGTATTGTTGAGATCAAGCAGGCGCGCCAATAATAGCGGCCCCATTTCGGATATCGTGGTGCGGATGGGATGGCCCTGTTTGCCGAACAGATCCCAGAAAATCACTGGATTATCAGAGTATTCGTAATCCTCCATGGCCAATTCCTTGGCCCGCGCTTCCAGCTTGTCGGCATGTTTGAACTTGGGGCTTCCCGGCATCGCAATGCCGGACAGATCGCCTTTCACATCGGCCACAAACACCGGCACGCCTTGCGCAGAAAAGCTTTCAGCAAGACCTTGAAGGGTGACCGTTTTGCCCGTGCCCGTCGCCCCTGCAATCAGGCCGTGCCGGTTCGCGCGCGACAAGGCCAGATTTTGATTTTCGCCATTGCCGCCAAGGCCCAGAAAGATATCGCTCATAACCGCCCAAATTCCTCAATCGTGTTCGGGTAAGGTTAGTGAAGAGCCGAAGCGGAGCGGTCAAGCTCTCGACTTGGACGCAGCATCCGCTAAGGCAGAATGCATGGGTTCGGGACTGCCAGATACACTCTCTAATGCGCCGTTCGTGCTGCTTGATGATGCGCGCGGCGAAGGCGCTGCCGATGCCCTGTTATACGAAGCGCCCGCGCGGGTTTTCACCGCGCACCGCGCTGCCGATGTGACCGGCGCGCTTGATGCGGCCCGCGCTGGCGCGGCCGGTGGCGGACATCTGGCAGGCTATATCGCGTATGAAGCGGGCCTTGCGCTTGAGCCGAAATTGCACGCTTTGGCAGATGCGCGCACCGGGGCGGCGGGGCCGCTTGTGTGGCTTGGCCTGTTTGAAGATGACCCTGTGCGCATTCCCGCTGACAAGGTGCCTGATTGGCTGGCGCAGCGCCGATGCGGCGCGGCCTCTATCGGTCCGCTTGATCCGCAATTGTCGCCCGGCGGATATGCGGCCGCGTTTGAAACACTGCGCAGCGCCATTCACGCAGGCGATATCTATCAGGCCAATCTGACCTATCCGCTTGCAGGCTCTTACAAAGGCGATCCGGTTGGCCTGTATGCCGATCTGCGCGCATCCGCCAGCGCGGGTTATGGCGGCATGCTGTTTGATGGCGCGCACTGGCTGCTGAGTTTTTCGCCAGAGCTGTTCGCGGCGCTGGACGGACAAAACGCCAAGGTCAAACCGATGAAAGGCACGCGCCCGCGCATGGCGGACCCGCAGGCAGATATAGCTATGGCTGAGGAGCTTGCCAGCTCAGCCAAGGACCGCGCGGAAAACCTGATGATCGTGGACCTGATGCGCAATGACCTGTCGCGCGTCGCGGTGCCGGGCAGCGTTGCGGTGGATGCCCCTTTCGCGATTGAGAGCTATCCCACGGTGCACCAAATGGTCTCCACCGTGCGCGCGGTTTTGGCACCCGGATGCAGCGCAGCCGATCTGGTGCGCGCCTTGTTTCCGTGCGGTTCGATCACGGGCGCGCCCAAAATTCGCAGTATGGAGCTTATTGACACTGCCGAACGCGATGCGCGCGGGGCCTATTGCGGGGCGATTGGCCGGATCAGCGCAGACGGCGATGCCGCGTTCAATGTCGCGATAAGAACGCTGCGGCTAACCCCTGTCGAAAACGAAACCGGCACCGCAGTGCTGGGGGTCGGATCTGCGATTGTGGCGGATAGCGATGCGCATGATGAACGCCGCGAATGCGAAGTGAAAGCGGGCTTTGCGCGGCGCATGGGGGCAGATTTTCCCGCGCCGCAATGCGATTTGATCGAAACCATGCGGTTTGAACCGGAAACGGGGATAGCGCATCTCGATCTGCATCTTGCCCGGATGAAACGCAGCGCGGCGCAATTGGGGTTTGAATTTGATTCCCACAGCGCGCGCAATCAAATTCAGGCTTTGTGTTTTGAACTGGAAAGCCCGGCAAAATTGCGGCTGCTCACCGCGCGCAGCGGCGCGATTGCGCTTGAGGCCGGGCCTTTGCCCACTTCCTTTGACGCGCCTGTTCCTGTGGCAGCCCTGCCAAACCCGGTCGCGCCCAGCGATTGGCGCCTTGCGCACAAAACATCGGATCGCGGATTTTACGAGGACGCTTTGAAAGCGGCCCGCACATATGGCGCAAAAGAGGCGGTTCTGGTGCGCGCCGATGGCTTGGTGACAGAGGGAACTTTCACCAATATCTTTGTAGAGCGGGATAGCAAATTGCTGACCCCTCCTGCCGCATTGGGGCTGCTGCCCGGCATTTTGCGCGAAGATTTGATCGCGCAGGGCCGCGCGCAGGAGGCCGAATTGACGCTGGATGATCTGGCAAATGGATTTCTCATCGGCAACGCTCTGCGCGGCCTTTCAAAGGCAGCACTGATATGACGATACCCATCCTGTTCGAAGACGGCGAAGCGCTGGTGATTGATAAGCCAGCAGGCCTTCCGGTTGATCGCCCCCGGCGCGGCGGGGAATGTCTGGACGATCATCTGGACGCCCTCAAACTGGGTTTTCAGCGCCGCCCCACCGCTGTCCACCGGCTCGATACCGATACCAGCGGCTGCCTGTTATTGGCGCGCAATCCCAAATCTCTCAAACGGTTCAACAAAGCGTTTGAGGATCGGCTGGTGGGCAAAACCTATCTGGCAGTGCTCGATATGGAACCGGCTCAGCAATCGGGCACGATTGAGCTGGCGCTGTCCAAAATCAGCTCGGCAGAAAAAGGCTGGCGGATGATTGCGGCCAAAAAGGGCAAAGCTGCGATATCGCATTGGGAGCTGCTCCAAGTGATCGGCGAAGGGGAGCGTAAACGCTCGCTCATCCGGTTCCGTCCCGAAACGGGCCGCACGCACCAATTGCGGGTTCATGCCTTGCAGGGCCTTGGCGCGCCTTTGCTGGGTGATCCCGTTTATGGCCCGGTGCGCGGACAAAACAAAGGCGCACCGCGCACGATGCTGCATGCTGAAACGATCACGGTTGAACGCGCGGGCAAGCCTGCGATCACCGCCTTTGCGCCGTTTCACGAAGATTTCGTGCGCGCAGGATTAACCGCGCCCGCAGCCCCTGATCTTGCGCCTGAACTTGCGCCTGAAGTCGCACCCGAACTCGCGCCCGCAGCTGATCCCGCAAGCGCTCCCGCTGCCGAACCCGCCTCTGGTCCGGACGATGGACAATAACCTTTTAGACCGCGCCCATGCTCTGGCGCAGGAGACGTTTCTCGCAGGATCTGGCCCCGGCGGGCAGAACGCCAACAAAGTCGCCACCGAAGTGCAGCTGCGCGTCAATATTTACGCGCTGCGCCTGCCCCCGCCCGTTTTTGCAAGACTGCGCGAACTCGCCGGATCAAAGCTGACCACCGCAGGCGATCTGCTCATCACAGCGCGCCAGCACCGCACTCAGGAAGCCAACCGTCAGGCCGCGCGCGCAAAGCTGGAAGAGCTGCTGGAGGCGGCCCACCGCCAGCCCAAACGGCGCGCCAAGACGCGAATCAACCGAGTGGGCAAAACCCAGCGGCTCAAAACCAAAAAGGCGCGCGGCGCGGTAAAGGCGAACCGCAGCAAGCCCAGCGCCAAAGATTGGTGAGCCAAAGGGGCCGTGTTCGCTTGACTTTTACCCCAGAATCACCCAATGGCCCGCCTTTGTAAGGCGGCGCTTCCCGTTTGGGCACGCGCCGCTCGTTTGTTTCAGGCCATCAATGGCCGCCACCCGATCTTAGGAAACCGCCATGGCGAAGCCCGCAACCGTCAAGATCAAGCTCGTCTCGACCGAGGGCACGGGCTTTTATTACGTGACCAAGAAAAACCCGCGCAACATCACCGAAAAGATGGTGTTCCGCAAATATGACCCGGTCGCGAAAAAGCACGTCGAATTCAAAGAAGCCAAGATCAAGTGATCGCCGCAGCGCGGACGTGAACGCGTAATGGCGCGACTTAACGCTTGCGCTTGCTTCAATTCAGCCTCAGTTCAACGCTTTCACATTAGCGACAGGGCTATGGCTATGAGACATATCTTTCGCAAAACCGCCCGCAAAACAGGGCGCACAGCAGCAATGCTGGCTGGCACCCTAGGCGCTATCGCGCTGGGCTTCACCCTCGGTCAGCCGGGGCAAAGTCCTGTTACCCTCGCGCCGGCTGCGATCGCGCAATCCTCCGGCGATCTTGATAAAGCGGTCACCGCATTGCGCGGCATTTCGACGATGCGCGCAGATTTTATCCAGTCCGATCAACGCGGCCAGAATGTGCGCGGCGTGATGACGCTGAAACGGCCCGGCAAAATCCGCTTTGATTACGGCAAGAACGCTGATCTGCTGGTCGTCTCGAACGGCAAATCGCTGTATATGGTCGATTACGAAGTGCGCCAGGTGCAGCGCTGGCCGATCAAAAACTCGCCGCTGGGCGCGTTGCTTGATCCGGCGCGCGATGTGAAGAAATACGGCACTTTGATCCCCACCAATGACAGCCGCGTCATCAGCATCGAAGTGCGCGATCCCAAAAAGCCTGAATTTGGCGTCATCAATCTGATTTTCGTGCGCAATCCAAAAGCGCCGGGCGGATTGCAGCTTGCGCAGTGGGTGGCGCTGGATGCGCAGAATTACCGGACCCGCGTCAGCCTTTCGAATCACCGCTATGGTATGTCGGTTGCTGAAAGCACTTTTAAGTTCCGCGATCCGCGCCGATCCTCTCGTCGACCGCGCTGAACGCTTCGCCTCTCAGCGGTTGTAGCTTTGCGACAAACCTCGCGCGATATTCATATACACGAAAGCTGCATTTGCCTATTTTGAGTGCTCAAGCCGGTTGAAGGTGGGTTTCCCCCCTGTTGCCCTATCCTTCGTGAAAGACCGTCTTGAACAAGCGTGACGAACGCTAACAAGGAAGCCCCTGTCTCATCGCCCCCGAGACAGGGGTTTTTTTGTTTTTTTGGGGGTTTTTTGTTGCGCTTCGCCCGCCCGCTCGGATTGTGCTGGCCTGCGAATGGCGCCGATTTGCAGGCAGCGGCGCGCTCTAGTCCTCCCAGCCGAATGCGCCCGTGATGATGTCGTAAATCACGTTCTGCTCAATCACGCCGCGCGCTTTGTCAGCGCCCGGCCCCTGTGCATACAGCGCCACATCCTCGCCCGCATGGGTTTCGCTCGATAGCGGGATCAGCGCCTGCTGACGCGCATCAATACCGGTATCGGGCACGGGGCGGCCTTTGTCATGATCGTGTTCCACTGCGCCCGGCCCATTGGCATAGCCAAGCGTTGTGTATGGCTTTCCATCGCGCGCCTTGGTGGGTTCTTCGGTGTTGGAGATATCGCCCGATGGCGGCACGACCAGCCCCAGAATATCATTGCCGCGCCGCGGATAGCCCGAAATGGTGAAAACGTGGCTGTGATCGGCGGTCACCATAATCAGCGTTTCAGCCGGATCAGTGTTGTCAATCGCATATTGGATCGCGCGCGCAAATTCGACCGTATCTTCCAGCGCATAACCCGCCTGGCCCATATGGTGCGCATGATCGATCCGGCCTGATTCCACCATCAGGTAAAACCCATCGGGATCGGTTTTGAGCCGCGCAATGGCCTGGCGCGTCATCTCGGTGAGCGACGGCTCGCCCTCGCCTTTGCCTTTCGCGCGGTCAGCGGTATAAGTCATATGGCTGGGCGAAAAGAGGCCGAAGACGGGTTTATCCTTCGGGGCATTTTTCAATGCCTCTGCGCTGCGCACAAAAGTGCCGCCGGTGCGCTGCGCCCACCGTGCAGGCAGATTGGCATCCGCGTCCAACCGGCGGCCTGTATCATCCGCGCCGCCGCCGTAAAACGCGCCGAGCCCCCCGCCAAGGGCCACGTCCCAATCCGCCTCAATCAGCTGGGCCGCGATATCCTTGCACCCTTTGCCGCGCTCATCTTCGGGGATCGCCGCATCGGCTTCCCAATTGCGATCAGCGCTGCGGGCATAGACGCTGGCAGGGGTCGCATGCGTGATCCGCGCGGTGGAAACGATGCCCAGTGCCAGCCCGCGCCGAGTCGCTTCTTCGCCCATCAAGGGCAGCGGATTTGCCAGCGCGCTTTCGCAATTCCCGCGCTCCGCATCAGGGCCGATGCCCAGCACGCCGATACGAGTTTTCTTGCCGGAATGCATCGCGGTGGCCGTGCCCGCGCTATCGGGGACTTGTGCATTGGTGTTGTAGGTTTTGACCAAAGCGACATTGTCAAATGTCTCAAAGCTCAAAACCGTTTCTTCGCCTGTGCGCCCCTGTTTTTGCCCCGCATAGATACGCGCGGCTGTGATGGTCGAAATGCCCATGCCATCGCCGATAAACAGGATCACATTTTTCGCAGTTTTCGGCTTTTCCGCCTGCGCTTCAACCGCAGATGCAGTCGTAGATGCACTGGCGATCCGTTGATTGTCAGCGGCCGAACAAGCGCCCAAAAAGACGGTGCATGCCGCAAGGCTGAGGGGGACGAGGTGTTTCATGGCGGTCTCCAATGGCTTTTGCGCGAAGGTGGGTGCGCGCGGCATCAAATCTGCCTATCGGACGCGAATGTGACGGGAAAGCGAAAGGTTTGGTTTGATTGGCGGGCTGCTGCGTCCTAAGCATTGCGGCATGATTTCTGTTACCACCTGGAATATCAATTCTGTCCGCCTGCGCCTTCCACAGGTGCTCAAATTCCTCGATGAAAAATCACCCGACATTCTCTGCCTGCAAGAGATAAAATGTCAGGAGGAGCAATTCCCGGCGAAAGCGCTGGCCGATGCGGGGTATGAATATCAGGCGATCTGCGGGCAAAAGGGCTATCACGGGGTCGCCACCATCAGCCGCGTGCCGATCCGCGAAATATCGCGGTATGACTGGCAGGCCAATGGCGAAGCGCGCCATGTCGGGGTTGAAATTGTCGGCAAGGATATGGCGATAGAAAACGTCTATGTGCCCGCTGGCGGCGATATTCCGGACCGCGATCAGAATGCGAAATTTGGCCAGAAGCTCGATTTTTTAGAGCGGATGACACAGTGGGCCCAGGCGCTGGATCGTCCCACTTTGATCGTCGGGGATTTCAACATTGCCCCCTTGGAAAGCGATGTGTGGAGCCACAAGCAATTGCTCAAAGTCGTCAGCCACACGCCGCTTGAAGTGGACACGTTGCAGCGGTTCAAAAACGCGCATGGCTGGGTCGATATCGGGCGCGAATATGTGCGCGATCCCGAACGCTATTTCAGCTGGTGGTCCTATCGCTCGCCCGATTGGCGCAAGAATGATCGCGGGCGCAGGCTCGATCATATGTGGGCCAGCAGCGATCTGGCAGCCAAAGCCGTGCGCCATGACATATACGAAGACGCGCGCAGCTGGGAAAAACCATCTGATCATATTCCGCTCACAACCGAGTTCGATATTTGAGCCAAGACCCATCCCCGGCCCGCCGCGCGGCGCAGGCGGTGGATGCCTTGCGCCACGGCTGGCCGCTTGCCTTTGGCAGCGGGCCGGTTCTGCTCCCGGTGGAAACCGCGATAGCTGCGCAGGCGACAGCGCCGCAAATGCTGATATCCGCCGCGCGCGCGGCCACTTTGAAACTCGCCAATCAGCGCGAGGCCGCCAGCCCGCACGCGCCTGTTCTCATCCGCGGGGGCGAACATTTTGACATGCGCGCCGCTTTGCCAATCGCTGATCCCGCGCTTGATCTAGGCAATCCGTTAAAAGGCCCCTTTGCCGCTGAACGGATCAGCTGGGAGGATACCGCAAACGCCGCGATGGAATTGGCGCGCATTGCGGGCATTCTGCCTGCCTTTCTGGTCAATCCCGGCAATGCGGGCGAGGCGCATTTTCTCGAAGCAAGCGATCTTGCATCGTACACTGAGGCGGGCGCGCTCAATATCATTACGCGGGCCAAACTGCCCGTTTCGGCCAGTGAAGACGCGCAGATCATCGCCTTTCGCTCCACCAATGACACGCGCGAACATGTCGCGCTGATTGTGGGAGAACAATCGGGTGATCGCGAACCGCTGGTGCGGCTTCATTCTGAATGTCTGACAGGCGATATTCTGGGCTCGCTCAAATGCGATTGCGGCCCTCAGCTTAACGCGGCTTTGCATGCCATGGCTGAACACGCGGCGGCAGATGGCGGATGGGGCGCGCTGCTGTATCTGCGGCAGGAAGGGCGCGGGATCGGCCTTATCAACAAGCTGCGCGCTTACCGTTTGCAGGATCAGGGGTTTGACACGGTCGATGCCAATCAGCGCCTCGGCCTGCCTGATGAAGCGCGCGATTTTCCCGTGGCAGCGCGCATGCTCGAACTGATCGGCGCGCAGAAAATTCGCCTGCTGACGAACAACCCGGCCAAAGTCACCGCTTTGGCAAAAGCCGGCATCACAGTGACGCAGCGTGTCCCGCATCAATTGCCTGACAATCCGCATAACGCCCATTACCTCGCGACCAAGCGCGACCGTTCAGGACATCTCATCACATGATCGGCCCCGAAACCGCCATCACTTTGCGGCCCGAGGCAAAGGGCGATGAAGACACGATCTTTGCCCTGACAAAGGCCGCCTTTCGCGACATGCTGTTCAGCGATGGATCAGAGCCGCACATCATCAATCGCCTGCGCGAAGATGGCGATTTGACGCTGTCGCTGGTGGCAGAAGATGACACGCGCATTGTTGGCCATATCGCGATATCGCCTGTGCGCATAAGCGGCGGCCCGCCCGATAATGATCGCGACAATTGGTACGCCCTTGGCCCGGTATCGGTCTGGCCGGACCTGCAAGGCCAGGGGATTGGCGGCGCGCTGATAACCCGCGCCATCGCCGATATGCGCGCGCGCGGGGCGAAAGGCATTATCCTATTGGGATCGCCCGACTATTATAGCCGCTTCGGATTTCGCCATGAGCCCCGGCTCGCCTATCCCGGGCCGCCAGCGGAATATTTCCAGGCGCTGCTTTTGGACGGCGACCTGCCCAGCGGCGTGGTGACCTATGCGCCCGGTTTCGGCTGAGGCTAACTACAGGCCGTCCAAAAGTCGCATGAAATCTTTGTTTTCAGCCTCAATCGCAGCCTCTTGCTCTGGCGTTCCAAGGATACGCTCCGGTCGTTGAGGGATAGCGCGCGAAGGATCAATCCAGATCACTCTAGCACCGGTAGATTTCAGCAGAAGAGATATCTCATTAAAAGTGCCTTCTGGAGCCGCGACATAAAAGGAGGCATATGTCCACGCATTGCGTTCTGCATCCTTTGCAATCACGCGTACCGCTTGGATCAAACCGTCTGGATCGCAGGGCGACGCAAAAGCTTCGTTGCGGGGCTCGCTCCACGCATCTTCCAACCTCTCGCGAAGCCATCCTACCGATTCCTCATACCGCTCGTGATCGCGCGGAAATAAAACCGTTCGCCAAGTGAAATCGGAGTAGGGATTGCCGGGCGTCAATCGCAAAAACGCCTCATTTAAATAGTCATGCCAAGGGCGGCGATCACAAGTGGAAGGTGCCACTAACGGTTCTCGAAAAAAGCCTCCCGCTTGCGCTGCGCCACTTCACGCAAATGATTGACATTCGCCGCAGATACGAGCGCTCGTTCCCAAAGTGCGCCAGTTTTGGCGTCTACAGAGCCATCCTCCAGCGCGATTTGCAAAGGTACGATCTCACCCTTGCGCGGATGCACATCGGGCTCGGGAATGAGGATATCCAATTCCAATGTCACACCATCAGCTAAGATTCGTGTGCCACCATTCCAGCTTGTTGAACTAACTGATCTCGGCAAAGCTGCGATGTGCACTTCATCCAAGACATCACTCAGCGCCATTGAGCGGATCATCACACCTTCCGCGCCATAAATGACGATTACGTTTTCGCCCCGTCCAATCGAGTGCCAATTGTCGAAGGTCACTACATAAGCGCCATCATCAGCCATGATTGCGCTTACCGGCGCAACCGCATTTGCAAGGGGCTTTGCCCAAACGGGCCTCCACTCACCATTAGGCAGACGCTTTTCTAGCATACCGAGAGGTGCAGGGCGCTCCACTTCACGGCCCTCCTCGAGAGCCTCGATTTCATCGCGAAAATAATCAAGCGAGCTGCCAATCGGCGCAGGCTCAACTGTGAAACGAAATTGACCGTTCTGCGATGTGTAGGTTTTAGTTGAAGGAGGTGCCCAGCTATCAGCTAATGCGGGTTCTAGGCCGAAACCTGCAACAAACCCTAATATACCGATCATGATCAACAATAACTGACGCATGCCCCACACTCTCTAAAGTCGATGTCCGTCTTAAAAGTCAGCGCGCGTCAAACATTTCAATCCCTGCGGCCAGCGTGTTGCTGTCCATCACAATCCGCTCCCCTGTCCAATCCGCGACAAAGGCGGTCTTGCGCTGCAAGCCGGGGACAAAGCGGGCATTGTTGTTCACAATAGCCAGCCCGTCGGATGAATTTTGCGTGCCTTTGGCCCCCAGCGCGATCAGCGCCGAATAATTCTCTTTATCGCGGCCCTGAATGAACCAATTGTTCGCAATCGTGCCCACACTGCCATTGGGCAGGTCGATCATGTAATTGGTCGAGCGGCCCTGCGCATCGTCAAAGCTATTGTTTTCAATGGCATTGCTCGGCGCGCGCGATTTGACGTAGTGGCCGCCCGTGCCGCGCTCAAACCGGCTTTGCGTGATGGTGAGCGATCCATATTTGCCGACATAGACCGAATGCGCGCACCCGGCGGAATTTTCGCAAGTGCCAAGCCGGCTGAAAGTGGAGCGGGTGATGTAAATGCGCCCCTCAGGGTCGTTAGCTGTCAAAATGCCCTGCTGGCTATCAAGGAACCGGGTGAAGGCGATGTTGAGATTGTTCTTCTCAAGCCTGATCCCTGCTCCATTGCCATCGCGCACGCTGATCCCGGTAAAGGTCAGCCCGCGTATCTCTGCCCCTTCGCCGCGCAGCACCAGCGCCGCTTTGCCCTCGCAGGCTGTGCCGGAAAAGATCGCGGTGCCATATTCCTGCGCTGCAAAGGTGATAACGCCCGCTTTTTGCACCGCGCATTGGCGATAGGTGCCCGGCGCAATCGCGATTGTGGCAGTGCGATTTCCCACCGCATCGACGGCGGCTTGCAAAGTGGAAAAGCTTTGCCCGGTTTCGGTGATGGTAAAGCTGCCCGCAGCGCCCTGCGCAAAACCTGCAGAAGCGAGAGCGATGGCAGCGGCAGCGGTGCCACTTGCGGCGAAGAATGTGCGACGTTTCATGACACACGGTTTAGCACACAAATCAGCCCATGTGTGTTAACGGTTAACTCGGCCCAGCGCGGGACAGGCCCGCTTTACTGCGAATTGCGCTTGGCGAGGGGGCACGAGCCGGGCTATTGTGCCTGCAGAAATGTGATTTGGGATCGCAAGGAGGAACCACCTGATGAAAAAATCCACCACTCTTATAGCAGCCCTTGGCGCCAGCATCGCGCTTGCAGCGTGCAGCGGCAGCGACAATGCCTCTGATGATGCGGGAGCTGAAACAGTCGAAGCGCCTGCCGAAGAGGCGCTCGAAGATGTCACCGAAGTGCCCGTTGAAGATGCCAGCGCGGCGGCGGCAACACCCTCTGAAGAGATCGAAGGCCCGCCCGCTGTCACCGAAGAAGTGGCGACCGAGGCGGCTGAACAAGGCGCATCTGTTGCAGCTGATGCGCAAAGCGCGCTGGATGCAATCGAAGCGGCAGAAGCCGCAGAGGCAGCCGAAGCCGCTGAAGCCGCGAGCGATATCGATGCGCTGATCGATACGGCGGACGACCTTGGCGACTAAACAGGTGATCGCATCGAAAAGCGCGGCAGGAAGGCATGCCCTACCTGCGGTGCTGCTCGCCGCAGCGCTTGCCGCGTGTTCGGCAGATAGCGATGCGCCCGCTGGCGCCGTGAGCGAGGGCGAGGCGGCGGCGCTTGATGATGCCGCCGCTATGCTTGACGAAACGCCTGCGCCCATCGATGCGATTGCGCCGCCCGGCGCGGATGAAGCGGGCGAAACTGAGGCAGAGTAACAACAGAAAAACAGATCACAATAAACAGGCGACCCCGGCCTGCCTCATGGCCCATAAAGTGGTCCACCCCCCGCGGCCTCGCCGCGCCATTATGCCCCCGCGGTCCCGCCGCGCCATTATGAAAGCCTTCCTGTATGAATGTCGCGCCCGCGCACTCGAACCAGTTCAACACCGGCATGGACCAAGAAAGCTTTGAGCAGTTTGCCGAGCAGCTGGAGCGTTATGTCAAAGAACGGCTGATCCCGGCTGAGCCTGATGTGATCGACAAGGATGAAGTGCCCGCCGACATTGTGCAGGAAATGCGCGATATGGGATTGTTTGGCATTTCCGTGCCCGAAGATCACGGCGGCGCAGGGCTTAACACCAGCCAATATGCGCGCGTGGTGAACATTATGAGCTATGCCGCGCCTGCATTTCGCTCCATCTTCTCGATCAATATCGGCATGTTTGCGAGCGCGCTTAAAAACGGGGCCACGCCCGAACAACAAGCGCATTGGTATCCCAGGCTCGTCGAAGGCGACATTGCCTGTTTTGGCCTGACAGAGCCGGGTTCAGGCAGCGATTCGGCCGGGCTTGCCACAACCGCCGTGCCCGATCCTGATGGCAATGGCTGGATTTTGAACGGCACCAAACGCTACATCACCAACGCACCGCATGCGAAAGTCGCGCTGATTATGGCGCGCACCGAAAAAGAAAACCTGCCCAAGAACGCCCATGTCAGCGCGTTTCTGGTGCCGATGGACACGCCGGGTGTCTCCACCGGATCACCGGACAAGAAAATGGGCCAGCAGGGCGCGCATATCTCGGACATTATGCTCGATGATGTGAAAGTGCCGGGCGAAGCTTTGCTGGGCGGGGAAACCGGCAAGGGCTTTCGTTTTGCCATGCAGAGCCTTGATAATGGGCGCATTTCGGTGGGAGCTTCTGCCACTGCTTATGCGCGCCGCGCGCTCGATTCCGCGCTGCGATACGCCAATGAAAGGCAGGCCTTTGGCGAGCCCATTGCCCGTTTTCAGCTGATCCAGGCCATGCTGGCCGACAGCGAAACCGAGATTTACGCCGCAGAATGCATGATGCGCGATGTGACAGCGCGCGCCGACCGGGGCGAAAATGTGATCGGCAAAGCCGCCGCGTTCAAAGTCTTTGCCTCAGAAATGTGCGGGCGCGTGGTCGACAGGGTCGTGCAGATCTATGGCGGCGCGGGATACCTCGCGGAATACGATGCCGAACGCTTTTACCGCGATGCGCGCATTTACCGCATTTACGAAGGCACCACCCAAATCCTCCAGCTCCAGATTGCCAAACATATGCTGAGGGAGTGGGAGAGTTTGAATGGGTAATATCCGCTGACGCTTATGACCTAGCCGCCCGCGATTTTGTTCTGGGTGCCGTGGCCACCCGCTCCCTCCACCCTTCCACCCGGATCGTAACCCGGTGTGATAATCCGGGTGGAAGGCCTTCCGGGGAAGCAGTCCCCCGGACTCCTTCCTCTCCCAAAAGCAGGGAGCGGGTGGCTGCGGCACGTGAGCGAAGCGAACATGAGCAAGGACAAAAATGTATAAACTTCTATCCGACCTCTCGATCATCGAGGTTTCCAGCTTCGTCGCTTCCCCCACCGCAGGCCTGTACTGCGCGCAGATGGGAGCCGAAGTTATCCGCGTCGATCACAAGGCGGGCGGGCTTGATTATGACCGGTATATGCTGACCAAAGAGGGGCGTTCGCTTTCTTGGGAAAATCTCAACCGCGCCAAGAAATCGGTCGCGCTTGATCTGCGATCTGGCGAAGGGCGCGAATTGTGTGTGGAGCTGGCGGCAAAGACCGGTCAGTGCATCACCAACCTGCCTGAAAAGAGCTTTATGAGCCACGCCGCGATGAAGGCCGCCCAATCTGAGGGCGCGCCCGATATGACATCGGTGCGCATTCTGGGCTGGCACGATGGCAGGCAGGCGATGGATTTCACTGTCAATGCGGCCAGCGGATATCCGCTGATGACCGGGCCGGATGATTGGGACATGGCCGCCGCACCTCCCGTCAACCAAGTGCTGCCCGCATGGGATTTCATCACCGGCGCCTATTGCGCTTTTGCGCTGATGGCGGCGCTTCGCCACCGCGATGCGACAGGCGAAGGCAGCGAAGTGCGCGTGCCCCTTGGCGATGTCGCAATTGGCACAGCGGCCAATGCCGGCATGTATGCCGAAATGCTCTATCGTGGCAGCGACCGGCAACGGCTGGGCAATGCAATCTGGGGCGCGTTTGGGCGCGATTTCCGCTCAAAAGATGGCGTGCGCTTTATGGTCGCAGCATTGACGGGCAAGCAATGGGCAGGCCTCGTCGAGGCGTTCGGTGTCGCCACCCCCATCGGCCAATTGGAAGCCGAAACGGGCGCAAAATTCGCCGATGGCGATGATCCGCGCTTCAAACACCGTGAGGCCTTGTTTGACATCTTCCAGCGGGTCGCGGGCAGCCATGATTACAAAGCGCTGGAGGCGCGGATGAAAGCGTCCGCTTGCACTTTTGAAAAATACCGCACCGCGCATGAGGCGGCGAATGATCCGGCGCTTGTCGGGGACAATCCCATGTTTGCCCAAACCACAAACAACCCGTCAGGCTTTGAATATCCCGCGCCGCGTTCATTTGCGAACCTGCCTGCACACTCTGCCGGCGATCCCGCGCCCGCGCCTTACCTTGGCCAGCATTCCGAAGAGGTTCTGGCGACAAGGCTGGGGCTGTCATCAGGTGCGATAGGCAAACTGGTGGATGCGGGCACCGTCGCGCTTTCAGATAAGGACCGATAAATGACCAGACGCGCAGCCATCGTATCGCCCCTTCGAACGCCAGTGGGGAAATTCCTGGGCGGCTTGTCCAGCCTTAATGCAGGCGAATTGGGCGCGATCATCCTGAAAGCGCTGGTGGAGCGCAGCGGGATTGATCCTGAACGGGTCGACGATGTCGTCTTCAGCCAGGGATACGGCAATGCAGAGGCTCCCGCGATCGGGCATTGGTCGTGGCTCGCCGCAGGGTTGCCTTTGGAAGTGCCGGGTTATCAGCTCGATCGCCGCTGCGGATCGGGCCTGCAAGCGGTCGCCAATGCGGCGATGATGGTGGAAACCGGCATGGCCGATGTGGTGGTCGCTGGCGGGTGCGAGAGCATGTCGAATGTTGAACACTACACCTTGCAGGGCCGCGGCGGGGCGCGGATGGGCGATATCACTCTGCATGACCGGCTGTCGCGCGGGCGATTGATGAGCCAGCCGATTGAGCGTTTTGGTGTGATCACGGGCATGATCGAAACGGCAGAAAACCTCGCCAAGGATTACGAGATTACCCGCGGAGAAGCGGATGCGTTTGCAGTGCGCTCTCACCAGAATGCGGCGGCGGCTTGGAAAGACGGCAAATTTGCCGAGCAATTGGTACCGGTTGATGTCCCCCAAAGGCGCGGCGACCCTGTCACCTTCGATCACGACGAAGGCTACCGCGCCGATGCCACCGCCGAAAGCCTTGCCAAACTGCGCCCCATCGATGGGAGGCGCGATGCGCAGGCCATCGTCACTGCGGGCAATGCCAGCCAGCAAAACGATGCGGCGGCTGCCTGTCTGGTGGTGGCGGAAGACAAGCTCGAAGAGCTCGGCCTTAAACCCATGCTCTGGTTTGGAGGCTGGGCAGCGGCAGGCTGCGACCCCTCGCGCATGGGCATTGGTCCTGTCCCTGCAACCGAGCGCCTGTTTGAACGGCGCGGTTACAGCTGGGATGATATCGGCATGATCGAAGTCAATGAAGCCTTCGCCCCGCAGGTTCTGGCTGTGCTGAAAGGCTGGGGCTGGAGCGCGGATGACAGCCGCCGCGACATCCTCAATGTGAACGGTTCGGGCATATCGCTGGGCCATCCCATCGGCGCGACCGGTGGGCGGATATTGGCCGATATGGCGCATGAAATGCACCGGCGCGGCGTCCAATACGGGCTTGAGACGATGTGCATTGGCGGGGGCCAGGGCATTGCAGCGGTGTTTGAGCGAGCCAAATGAGGACCAAGACGTGAGTTTTGATGCGTGGATCGGGCGCGAGGAACGGCGCAGCGACCGGCTCGATGAAGGGCTGGCGGCGCGGTGGCTCTTCACTTTTGATTTGCCCCCGTCCAATCCGCTGCCCCAGGGCATTCATTTCGCGCTGTGCACGCCCGATGCACTCACAAGCGCGCTGGGCGAAGATGGCCATCCTGCGCGCGATGACAGCGCCGATAGCTTTCTGCCTCCATTTCCCATGTCGCGCCGCATGTGGGCCTCATCCAAGGTTACTTTTCGCGCGCCTCTCACCAGCGGCGCGGTGATTGAGCGCACCAGCCGCATTGCCTCCATCGCGGAAAAAGAGGGCGGATCGGGCAAGCTCGCTTTCGTCAATGTCGATCATGAAACCCGCGCCAATGGGACGCTCTCTGTGCTGGAAACGCAAACGCTCGTCTACCGCGATGCCGCCGCGCCTGATGCGCCGCTTAGCCCGCCTCCTTTGGGCAAAGACAAGTTTGATCCAGCAGACTGGGACACGCACCGCGCGATCACCCCCGATGCGCGCCTGCTGTTTCGCTATTCCGCGCTCACATTCAACACGCACCGCATCCATTACGATGCGCCTTATACGCAGGACGTTGAGCGGTATCGCGGGCTGGTCGTCCACGGCCCGCTTACCGCATCGCTGCTGCTGCAATTGGCCGCGAGCAAGCTGGGCGAGAACGCCCTTCGCACATTCGAATTTCGCGGGGTTTCGCCCGCCATCGCTGATGAGCCGCTGCATCTGGTGATGCGCCGTTCGGATGAAGGGTATGACCTCGCGGCATTCGCTGATGATGGACGGCAAGTGACGAAGGCGAGTGCCGCATAATCTCCCTCCCCCAGCCCCTCCCGCAGGCGGGAGGGGAGCGAGACTTAGCAAGCCGAAGGCGCGCTTACCCGCAGCGGGGTGGGCACCATGCCCGCATATCAGCCCACCGGAAAATCCTTGATCGGCTTCAACACGCCATAACTTTCCTCAAGCAGCTTGCCCTCAAACTTGGGAAATTCAATTTCCGGCGGCTCAACATGCGTATCGGGCAAGCGGTCCAGCAGGTCGCGGATCAGAGTTAGCCGCCCGCGTTTCTGATCGTTGAAATCCACCAAAGTCCACGGCGCATGATCGTAATGCGTGGCTTTCAGCATCGCCTCGCGCGCTTTTGTATAGGCATCATATTGCTCGCGCGCGGCCAGATCTATGGGAGAGAGTTTCCAGCGTTTGAGCGGGTCATCCAAACGCTCTGCCAAACGTTCTTCCTGCTGTTCCTGATCGGTCGTCAGCCAGTATTTGAACAGGTGAATACCGTCATCTGTCAGCAGCTTTTCAAACACAGGCACCTGCTGAAGGAACAGCGAAACCTGATCCTCTTCGGCAAAGCCCATCACCGCTTCAACGCCTGCTCGGTTGTACCAGCTGCGATCAAACAGCACGATCTCACCCGCACTGGGCAAATGCTGGATATAGCGCTGGAAATACCACTGGGTCTGTTCAGCCTCAGTAGGCTTGCCCAAGGCAACCGTGCGGCATTGGCGCGGGTTCAATTTGTCGCGCACAGCCCGGATCGCGCCGCCTTTGCCGGCGGTATCGCGCCCTTCGAACAAGACCACAATCCGCGCGCCCGTTGTCCGCGCCCAGCGCGCCATCCCGACGAGCTCTGCCGTCATCGGCTCCAGCAATTTGCGGTATTCCTTGCCTTTCAAACCCACGTCTGCGCCCCTTTTCGCTTGTCTCAGGCCGATTGTAGTATCACATGATACCGTATGGCTACCCTTCCCCAGACCGAAACCGATTTTAGCACACTTCCCGAAATGCCGGGCGATGTGTTCACTGCGCCGCTGGCGAAACCCGCCCATATCGGAGACGATTGGCTGGAGCCTGCGCAAACAGTGTATTCCTCGGAAGAAAACGCGATCTGGGATGATCTGTTTGCGCGCCAGATGGATGTGCTGCCGGGCCGCGCGGCGAGCGCTTTTTTGAAAGGGCTCGACCGGCTTGATCTCGCGCGCGGCGGCGTGCCTGATTTTGCCGCGATGTCCGAAGAACTGGGCAGCCTAACAGGGTGGAGCGTGGTGCCCGTCCCCATGCTGATCCCCGATCACGTGTTTTTCTGGCACCTGGCCAATCGCCGTTTTCCCGCAGGCAATTTCATCCGCACGCGCGAGACTTTCGATTACATTCAGGAACCCGACGTGTTCCACGATGTGTTTGGTCATGTGCCGATGCTGACCGATCCGGTCTTCGCCGATTACATGGCCGAATATGGCCGCGCAGGGTGGAAAGCGATGCGGTATAACAGGCTGAAATCGCTGGGCGCATTGTATTGGTACACGGTTGAATTTGGCCTCATCGAAGAAGCAGACGGCATCAAAGCCTATGGCGCGGGCATCCTGTCCGGCCCGGCAGAGGCCGTGTTCGCCACCGAAGCGCAAAGCCCCAATCGTATCATGCTGAACGTGGACCGGGTGATGCGCACCGATTATGTCATCAGCGATCTGCAACCGACCTATTTCGTGATTGAAAGCTTTGATGACCTGTACCGGCAGACGGTGGAGCGTGATTTTGACCGGCTGTACCGAAACCTGAGCGCAGGCTTTACCTATGCCAATTCAGCTGTGATCGACGTTGATAATGTGGTGCATCGCGGCACACAGGAATATCACCTGCGCGGCGGGCGCGGCAGTGGGGCGGTTCCGGTTTAGGCGCCTGATTTAGGCGGGCTGTTTAGGCGGCCCATTTAAGCGGGCTAAGCGGCTCTGCGCAGGATCAACAGGTGGTATGCCGCCAGCACCAGTGCCGCAGCCGCCCCGGCAAAGCCCAGCGCGCTTAAAGAAACTCCGCCCAGCATGGTAAAATCATTGACGATCAAACCGGCCGTCAACGATGCGATCAGCGCCAATCCCATTTGGCCCAAGATCTGACGCGCAGCCTCGGTCCGGCCAAGGATCGAAGATAGCCAGCCAAATACAAGTCCAATCAGAATGAGCACCATAAGTGCCATGGGATGCGCGTCGCCTTTTGAAAAATGAGAGTCACTCTCACTACCAGCGACACGCGCACTTGGTTCCGCAGCTTTTGGACGAGCTACGGATTAAAACAGGTATAACAGCGCAATACCCATGGCCACCCGGTACACTACGAATACCATCATTGATGCGCGCTTAAGGAAGTTCATCAGGAACGCCATCGTCAGGAAGGCCGCGATAAAGGTGAAAACGCCGGCAATCAGCGCGTCCAGCGCAAGCTGCGTTCCGGCCTCGAAAATCTCCGGCACAATCAGCACGCCTGCGCCTGCCACGGCGGGAATGGAAAGCAGGAAGGAAAACCGCGCTGCCTCCACCCTTTTATACCCCAAAGCGCGCGCCGCCGTCATCGTCACACCGGATCGGCTGGTGCCCGGAATAATGGCGAGCGCCTGCGCAAGGCCCACAATCAAACCGTCGCGCCAGGTCATATCCTCAAACACCTTAACCTCGCGCCCGAGATAATCGGCCAGCCCCAAAAGCAGCCCGTAAACGATCAGGTTGAAAGCGATAAGATCGGTAAAGCGAATGGAGCTCATCAGATCGCCATCGATAATCTCCACGCCGAACACGCTGGCCGCGATACCGTTGAACAGCCCCATCTTGATCGACAGGCCAAAAGCGACCGCGGGGATAGTGCCCAGCACAATCCACCAGAACAGACGGCGTTCGAACGGGGCGTTGGGCGCTTTGGCCCCCACCCCGATACTGGCAAAGCCACCGCGCGCCAGAACCAGCACATCTTTGAAGAAATAGACGATAATCGCGAGCAAAGATCCGACATGCACCGCGACATCAATCAGCGGGCCCTGATCGGGAAAATCGGTGAAAGTCGGGATCAGGATCAGATGCCCTGACGATGATATCGGCAGAAATTCGGTGATCCCCTGCACCACGGCGATGATGAGCAATTGAAGCAATGTCATGGTGCGCACGCAATGGCAGGGGCGCGGGTCAAGTCAATACGTCTATACCAAATGGCCGTTAAACCGGCTCGCTTTCTCCAAATTGCAGCTTTGCCAGCCGCGCATACAATCCGCCTGCCGCCGTCAGTTCAGCATGGGTGCCCTGTTCGGCGATGCGGCCCTTATCAAGCACGATGATCCGGTCCGCTGCCCGCACTGTCGCCAGCCGGTGCGCAATCACCAAAGTCGTGCGCTGCGCCATCAGCACATCGAGCGCCTGCTGCACCAATTGTTCGCTTTCGGCATCCAGCGCGCTGGTCGCCTCGTCCAGCAGCAGGATCGGCGCATCGCGCAGCAAAGCGCGCGCAATTGCAACGCGCTGGCGCTGGCCGCCCGACAATTGCGTGCCCCCTTCGCCAAGATATGTGTCCAGCCCCTCCGGTAGATCGCGCAGGAACGTCTCTGCATTGGCTGCGCGCGCTGCATCCCAGATCGCATCCTCGCCCGCATCCCAGCGGCCATAGCGCAGATTGTCGCGGGCATTGGCGCTGAACAGCACGCCTTCCTGCGGGACAAAAGCGATCCGCGCGCGGATATCGGCAGGGTCAGCCTGCTTCAATGGCACTCCGTCCAGCCGGATCGTGCCGCCCTGCGGATCGTAAAACCGTTCAACCAGCTGGAACAAAGTGGATTTGCCCGCGCCTGATGGCCCGACAATCGCAATCGTTTCGCCCGGTTCAATCTCAAGGCTGAAATCGGACAATGCGGGCGTTTCGGGCCGCGCAGGGTAGCGGAAAGTCACATTGCGGAACGACAGACTGCCGCGCGGGGGATCGGGCAGTTTTTCAGCACGCTGCGGCGCGGCAATATCGGGCTTCGCTTCCAGCAATTCGGCAAGGCGGCTGGCCGCGCCTGCCCCGCGCAGCAAATCGCCATACACTTCGGTCAAAGCGCCAAACGCGCCCGCAACGATCCCGCCCGTCAGCACGAATGCGGTGATCGTTCCGCCGGATATCACCCCTTCGGATACGGCGGTCGCCCCGCGCCACATCACCAGAGTGATCCCGCCGAAAATCAGCACAATCACAATCGACGTCATCGCCGCGCGCAGCATGATGCGCTGGCGAGCGGTTTCAAATGTGCGTTCAACCACGCCTGCAAACCGTTCGCCTTCGCGGTCCTCCTGGCCAAAGCTCTGAACGACTTTCATCGCGCTTAAAACTTCGGTGACATACGCGCCCACATCGGCGACCCTGTCCTGGCTGGAGCGTGATATAGCTCTGATCTTGCGGCCAAAAAAGACGATGGGCGCAAGCACCAGCGGAATGCCGATAAGCAGCCCCAAAGTCAGCGTCGGCGCAAGATATAACAGCAGCGCAGTGCCGCCTATCGCGGTCAGCATATTGCGCAAAGCCACCGAAACCGTCGTCCCCACCACCGTTTCGATAATGGCGGTGTCCGATGTCATCCGGCTGGAGATTTCCTTGGGGCTGTTATCCTCATAAAAGCTGGGCGACTGGCGCAGCAGGTTGCGCTGCACCTTGGCGCGGATATCGGCGACCACGCGTTCACCGATCCAGCTAACGAAATAGAACCGCAAGGCGGTGCCAACGCCCAAAATCACGACAATCATCAGCAGATATTGGAACGCGGTGGCAATCTCTTCCGGCCCCGCACCCCCTCCAAAGGCATCATCCACAATCACTTTGAAGCGCCAGGGTATGGCCAAAGTCGCGCCTGCGGTGACTATCAAGGCAAGCAGCGCCCAGCCGATTTGCGCCGGATATTTGCCCGCCTCGCGGTACACCATTGTCAGCGGGGCGAGCGAGCGGGGCTTTTTTACAGGCGGGTTTTTCTCAGCCGCGTCCCCAGCGCCATCGACAGCGACAACCGTATCGCCAGTGCCAGTGCCAGTGCCAGCGGCCTTAACGCCAGATATGTCTTGGGGTTCGCTAGCCATTTCAGCGCTCACTTAAGGACAGTGCGGCCAAATTTCACGTGCAAAAAGCGCCTCGTCCCCGTTCCATTTAGGGAACAGATACAAATTGTGCATTGCACAATGGCGATAAAGCGCCCACTTTACGAGGCAAGCTATTTAAGGTTTCGCGCGTAATCCGGACGCGAACCGCACGGTCAGGCCGCCTTTTGGTGCGGCGCACAAAGGGGCACGCAATGCTTTACCACGCCTATGAACTTCAACGCAGCTGGATGAACAGCGCCAGCTCTTTGGCTGCGATTGGATCATCCATGCTGTCCAACCCGGCCAATCCGATGGGCTATATGGGCCTCAGCTCTATGGCGGCCAATGCGCTTGATGTGTTTGCCCATGCCACCGCGCCTTATGCAAAGCCCGCCTTTGGCATCACCGAAATCGAACAGGACGGCGCGCCGGTATCGGTGATTGAAAGCACTGTGCTCAACCGGCCCTTTGGCGATCTGAAACGCTTCCGCCTCGAAGGGGTGGATGTAGTGGACGGCGAAGCCACCAGCGCGCGCCCCAAATTGCTGATCGTTGCGCCGATGTCGGGCCATTACGCCACTCTGCTGCGCGGCACGGTGGAGCGGATGCTGCAATCGTGCGAGGTCTACATCACCGATTGGGCCGATGCGCGCACGGTTCCCCTGCACGAGGGGCATTTCGATCTGGATGATTATATTGATTATCTGATTGAATTTTTAGAATATATCGCCGCGCAATCGGGCAAAGGCCGGGCCAAGGCAAGCCGGCCGCACATGATGGCGGTGTGCCAGCCATCGGTGCCCGCTTTTGCAGCGACCGCTCTGCTAAATCAGCGAAAATCACCCGCCAGCCCGGATACACTCACTATGATGGGCGGGCCGATTGATACCCGCGAAAGCCCCACGACTGTCAACGATCACGCGATGAACCGTCCGATTGAATGGTTCCGCCAAACGGTGATCGCGACCGTGCCGATGAATTATCGCGGTGCGGGCCGCCGGGTCTATCCCGGTTTCATGCAGCTTTCTGCGTTTATGAGCATGAACCTGCAAAGCCACATGATGAGCCATTACGAGATGTTCAAACATCTGACCGCTGGCGATGCGCAAAGCGCGCAGGCGACCAAGGATTTCTACGACGAATACCGCGCGGTTTGCGATATGACAGCGGAGTTTTATCTCCAAACGGTCGAGGAAGTGTTCCAGAAACACTCAATCCCGAACGGCACATTCGAACATCGCGGCGAAATCGTCGATCTGGGCGGGATCACGCACACCGCCTTGCTGGCGGTCGAAGGCGAGCGGGACGATATCTCCGGCATTGGCCAGACCAAAGCTGCGCTGAAACTCACGCCCAATCTCGATGAGAGCAAAAAGCGCTATTACATGGCCGAAGGGGCCGGGCATTACGGCATTTTCAACGGCAGCCGCTGGCGCGACAAGGTTGCGCCCGTGGTCGAGGAATTTATCGAAGCCAATAGCTGATCGGGTGCGCGGGATAGTTGCGGCGCATTAAGCCTGCATCTGCTAGGCTCATGCAATGTCGATTATCCTCGCTTTAAGCCTTGCTGGCGCTGCCAGTTCGCCCGATGCCAGTGCGTCCGGTGCCGCTGCGCCCGATGCCTATCCGGTTGCTAGCATCCCTGAGCCAGCCGAGTTTCGCGACTGGATCATCGCGTGCAACAATGTGCGCCATTGCGAAGCCTCTGCTGGCAAGGAAAACGGCGCAGCCCTCGATTGGACCTTATCCGTGGTGCGCGGCGCTGACGGGGATGCCGCACCCATTGTCAGCGCGGCCCCCGCTTTCGAAGTCTACAGCCAGCCCGCTCGTATCCGTGTGGATGGCGTGATGACCCGCTTTACGCTCAATGATGCAGGCTATGCCGAGGGCGATCCGGCCGCATTTCTCAAAGCCATCGCCCGCGCTCTTTCTGCTGAGGTTGTGGCAGCTGACGGCGAAGTGGTCGGCAGGTTGCCCGTCATGGGCGCCACTGCCGCTTTGCGCTGGATGGATGATCAGCAGCAACGCGCAGGGACAGTAACCGCCATTCTTGCAACCGGGCGAAAGCCGGCAGATGCGGTTCCCTCAGCGCCCCCTTTGCCCGTGATTGACCAGCCAGCCCCCTCCGCCGCGCCGGCCCGCACACTCGATGATGCGGGCATCGCTGCGGTAAAAGAGCTTGCGGAATGTTCCTATGCTCCGGGCGAGAGCGAATTTTTCCGGCTGGATGCAGGGCATAGTCTGGGGCTTATCCCGTGCAATCTGGGCGCGTATCAGGGATATTCGATGGCGGTCCTGATTGATGAGGCAGGCGATTGGTCTTTTGCCCCGCTCGAACAGGGACGCGCCTGGCGCGAGGATTTTCGCCCTGTTGAACCGTGGATGGTTTCGGGTGTGACCACGGCAGATTTCGCCAGCGAGACGCGTATGCTTTCCGGATTTGCAAAATATCGCGGGCTTGCCGATTGCGGAGACAGCGCGGCATGGGCGTGGGATGGGGCAATGTTTCGCCTCGCCCGGTACAACGAAATGCGCGAATGCCGCGGCACTCCTCCGGGTGATTGGCCCTCGCTTTGGATAACGCAGAACGCTGCCGAACCCGGCTCGCAATAATCGCTACATTTTCGCGCGCAGCCCGGCGAATACGTTGCGCCCCGGCTCGGTAAAACCGGCAGCGCGGGTGAAATCGGCATTGGCCGCATTGCGCAGCGATCCAAACAGCTCAAGGCCGTCTGAGACAGACCAGCTTGCATCCAGACCCAGCGTCTCAAATCCCGGATTGCGGACAAGTCCGGTTGGCACAGAGCTGTCATTGAACGCGCTCACAAATTGCGCGTGCCCCGTGATCGCCAGCCGCGCCGAGGCCTGCCAACGCACCGCCAAACGCCCGGTCCATTCGGGCCGAAACCGCAGCAGCGCTCCATCATCAGACCGCGATGTCTGATACGTCAGAGCCGCGCGCGCGGTGATATCGCCTTGCCGCGCGGTGCCGGAAAATTCCGCCCCTTCCACCTCGACCCGGTTGCGATTGACATTGGTGAACAGCGCAGGCTCAAAATCGATCAAATCGCGAAAAGTGGAGCGGAAATAGGTGGCCGACACAGCCAGCGGATCATCCGGCTCGCCATAAGAAATGCCTGCATCAAAAGTTTCGCTGCGCTCGTCTTCAAGATCAGGATTGGCAATCAGCGGAAATCCCAGCGCGAACAGGCTGGGCCGTTTGAACCCGCGGGCATAATTGGCAAGCAGAAACGCGCCAGACCTACCCAAAGCGATGGCGGTGCCAAGGCGCGGGGTCCAGCGCGCATCGCTGCCTTCGGGCCAGTCCGCGCGCAATCCGGCGGACAGCTCAAATCCGCGCAAGGCTTCCGCTTTGGCGGTTACGAACAGGCCGGGCATATCGCGCTCAATGGTGAAAGCCGTCGGGATCAGCACTCCGAAATCGAGCGTCCCTTCGCTGACCCCATCCTCGCGCGAATAAGACGCGCCGCCTTCGATGATCAGCCAATTGCCCGATGCGTATTCGATGCTCGCCACCGCTTCATAGCGTTTGAGGCGGCTATCGGTCACAATCGGCGGCACCGGATCAAGCGCGCCGATCGCGGCGGATGTGCCGATACCGGGTGAGGCGGAGGCAAGCTTGCTTTGCGAAAAGCCCAGCCGCATATTCGCGGTGACACCTTGCCCCAAACGCGCCGCCATTGCCGCGCCCAGCGCCACCTGTTCGCGCTCGCGCGGCTCGAGCTCGCGGATCACCGCAAGCTCAGGCCCGCCACTATCTTCGGGAAAACCGATGGAATTGCCAGCGGCATAAAGCGCAAACAGATCAAGGCTCGCATCCGCGCCCAGATCGGGGCTGGCTGCGGCCATCACGCTCGTGCGTTCAAGCGTGCTGCCGGGGTTCAGATTTGCGCTGTCGGAATATTCCGCCGCAATGCTCAGCGTACCAGCATCGCCGCTTAATCCCGCAGCGCCGCCCAACAGGTAACGGCCCCCGCTGCCAAGCCCTGCATAAGCGGATAATCCATCCGCGCGCGCGCCCAGTTCCAGCGCGATCACTCCCGATAAAGCATCCGCGCCGTAAGCGGTGGATTGCGGGCCGGAGATCACCGTGAGGCTGCGCACCAATTCAGGCGGCACAAGCGTGAAATCAAACCCGCCTCCGCTCGAATTGAGCGGATCATCCACACGCACGCCATTGATCGTGACAAGCGCGAAATTCGGCTCTCCCCCCTTATCGCAACATAGGAACCCGCTCCCGGCCCGCCATTTTCAAACGCCACCACACCGGGCAGCAGCGACAGATCCTCGGTTACCGATAGGGCGCCCGCCAGCGCCAGCCGGTCAGGCCCAAGCGTTTTGACAGAGGCCGGATTGTCACGCGCCGGATCATCAAGGCTGGCTTCAACCACGATTGCGCCATCTCGCGTTGGGGCTTGCTTCGGGGCTTGCTTCGGGGCCTGCTCCGAAGATTGCTCCTGTGCCTGTGCCGGGAAGGGTGCGGCAACAAAGGAGGCGGCCATAGCGGCGCGGACAAGCGGCTTTGGTAGATTTAACATTTGAACGGGTGATATTCGCTTTTGGCAGGGGCGCAGGAATGGTTTAATTGCTTAATCAGATTAGACGGTTAATGCCGCAAAAATTTTACGATCCGGGCCGATTTATGCATAGAATTCTGACAATAGCGATCAGCGTGGCCATCGCTGCCTTGGCATTGGCTGTGGGGCATTTCGCCGCCGATCTGGTGCACACAGTGATCCGCGTGGTGCTGCCATTGCCATCGGTGACCGTGTCGGGCGAGGATCTGATTACGACTGTCAAATACCTTGTGGGGGCGAGCATTGCGGTGTTCGCGCTGGTGTCTGTCTTCAATCCTGCGCCCCTGTTTGACAGCGCGCGGCGCACAGCGGTGCAGATCTTTGCCTGGGGCGCGGCGTGGGGCAGCGGATCGCTAGCGCTGTTCTTTATGAGCGCAAGCGTCTTTCCCCATCAATTGCTGGTCGGCGCGTTTGTCGTTGGCGTCGCGCTTTTCATCATCGGATATGGCGTGTTTGGGCGCGATCACACCGCGCCCATCTTTGGCCGCGCCTTTGGCGTTATCGGCGCGCTGTTTGGCCTTTTGGCAAAGCCGCTTTCCTGGCTCGCCATTCTCATCACGCTCGCCCCGCTGATTGCTGCGTTTATGTATGTGAAAAGCCAGGATTTCCGCGACGCGGTGGCAGAATTTCGTATCCAGCAAAACGTCTCGGTTGATGGCGATTGGATGACAGTACCGGTCAACACGCAAACCCAATTGCTCCAACCCATCATGATCCGGATGGAGCCGGGCAGCGATGCATCCATGCTGGTGCTCGAACGCGCCGGGCGGCTTTACCGGATGGGCTATCCCGATAACGGGACCAAGGAATTGCTGATCGATTTCGCCGATCAGGTTGGCGAGGTGAACCTGGAAAATGGCGCGCTTGGCTTTGATTTTGACCCGCGTTTTGGCGATGGACAGCACGATTTCGTCTATCTCTATTTCACCAGTTTCACGGCCGATGCGCAGACCAATTACCTTTCGCGCTTTGATCTGTCGGCAGGCGATGCCGACGCGATCCTTGCCACGCAGTATGATCTGATGGCCATTGGCCGCCCGCCCACGCAATATCACAATGCCGGCCACGTTGAATTTGGCGCAGATGGAATGCTTTATCTCGCGATTGGAGAGCTGGATATTGCGGACAGCCATCAGACCATCGACACCACTTTGGCAGGCGGGATCATGCGTATCGACGTGATGAACCAGGGCGGCGAAGTATCACGCCCAATCACCCGTCAGCCCGAAAACGGCGTGACACAGGGCTATTCGATCCCGCTCGATAACCCTTATGCCGGGCGAGACGATGTGCTGGGCGAGTTCTTCGCCCACGGCCTGCGCAATCCGTTCCGCTTCGCCTTTGACCCGGCCAATGCCAATATCTGGGTGGGCGAAGTTGGCTCAACCGTGTGGGAAGAAGTCAATGTCATCGAGGCGGGCAAGAACTACCAATTCCCGTTCGTCGAAGGACGCGAGGCGACCACCGTTCCCAAACCCGATAAGGTCGAAGGGACCGAGCAAGGCCCGGTCTACACCTATCGCCACACCGCCTATGATCGCTCCGTCATCGGAGGCATCGTCTATCGCGGATCGCGCTGGCCGGACCTCGACGGGAAATACATTTTCGGCGACAATTATTCGGGCACGTTCTGGGCGATCCCGGCGGTGAACGAAGTCACCGAAGTCGCCGAGACTTTGGGACAGGCAACCAAATACGCCCAGCGCGGCTTTACCTCGCTTATCCAGACGCCTGATGATCGCATTTTGATAACGGTGATGGGTTCCTCCTCCTCGCCCAATGGCGCGATTGTGGAATTGGTGCGCAAAGATGCGGGCGCTGAGGCCAGCATTGGCGGCGGCGGCGAGGCAGCAGGCGTGGCCGAGGGCGCGCTTTCCTCAGCCGCCATCCGCGAAAGCTACATCACCAATTGCGCGCGCTGCCACGGGGTGGATGGATATGCCGACGGCCCCGATGCAGACATGCTGGAAGAAGCGGGCGCCCGGCCGAAAAGCTTCCACTCAGACGAATTCGCAAGCCGCAGCCGCGATCATGTGCGCACCGCCATCGTGGGCGGCGGAGAGGCCGTGGGCATGTCGGGCCTGATGCCCCCATGGGAAGGCGTGCTGACCGAAGACGAGATTGACGCAATCACGGATTACATCATCGCGATGCGCGAGGAGGAGAGCGGGGAGGCTGGCGGCAACTAGGTCTTGGGCGATCTGAAAAACACCCGCTTCACCACCCTACTCGCGGCCCACAAAAGCCCCAGCGCTAGCACCAACAAAACCGCTGCAACCCCAGCGGCGGCAGTGGGATATTCATACGCCACATAAAGCAGCCCCACGGTCGCCACGTCCTCTGCGCTGGAAGTGACCAGGTTGCTTACCGGCTCTGGCGAGGTGTTGACCACTGCACGCGCGGAGGCTTTGCCGCCATGCGCCAGAAAGCTCGCCCCGCCGCCTAGCAGGAATGCAATAACCTGCGTTGCAGGATCAGATGGGTCAACAATCGCCAATGCCAGCAAAGCGCCGCCAACAGGACGGATAAAGGTGTGCACGCCGTCCCACACGCTATCGAGCCACATGACCTTGTCGGCAAAAAACTCCGCGCATGCCCCCACCAGCGCGATCCCCATCACCCACGGGTTTTCAAGCACGGCAAGGCTGGCCAGATGTTCGGGCACAGGCAACGCGTCCAATCGCATCGCCAGACCAGTGGCGAAAACGCACAGATACAGCCGCCAGCCCGACAAAAGGCTGACGCTGCCTGCAATGCCGATGATTTCCATGATGCCCATGGTCTTCGATAATGCGATATCGCGCACGGTTTGGCCAGCCGGCGCTTACAAACATCGAAAGTATCTGATTTATAGTCAAATTTCTGAGCTCAAGGCATTGACCGCCCTCGATTGGTCGCGCCTCATGCACACTTGCAACCGTTGGTCATAACACGAAGCACGGCTCGCCCTATTCAATTGAACGATCACCAATGGCGCCTGTTGGTTTGGTAAGGTCACACGAAATGAAAGGAGAATGACCATGACAAAGACATTCACCACCGCCGCCGCCGCTGCGATTGCGCTTATTGCTGCACCAGCCGCCGCCGACGATGAGCCCAGCATTACTGTTCGTGCGGATGTGCTCGAAGAAGCACCCAATAACGACTCAAACAGCTTCTGGCTCGATTACAAAACCGATATCAGCGAGGCAGAGCGTGAGCTGAAAAGCGACCTTGAACGCGCGAGCGATGAAGAAGATCGCCGCGAAGCCTATGCGGAATATTACAGCGAAATTCGCGATGCGAAAAGCGATTACCGCGAAGAAATGACTGAGCGCGGTTACCGCGTGGTCGATTTCCAAGAAGAGCCGGTATTGTAAACATGCCAGTGCTGAGCGGAGCATAACTCCGCTTTATCGCACACATGAAAAAAGGGCCGAACCTCCAAGACTGGTTCGGCCCTTTTTGTATCTTACGCTCTGGAGCGAAATAAGGCTTAGAAAACCTCGAACAATCCAGCAGCGCCCATGCCGCCGCCGACGCACATGGTGACGACGACATATTTCGCGCCCCGGCGCTTGCCTTCGATCAGAGCGTGGCCGGTGCAGCGTGCGCCTGTCATGCCGTAAGGGTGGCCGATGGAGATCGAGCCGCCATTGACGTTGAGGATATCGTTATCAATGCCCAGCTTATCTCGGCAATAAAGGACTTGGACAGCGAACGCTTCGTTGAGTTCCCACAAACCGATATCGTCCATTTTCAGGCCCGTTTGCTTGAGCAATTTGGGGATCGCGAAAACGGGGCCAATGCCCATTTCATCAGGCTCTGTGCCCGCGGCCGCCATGCCGACATAGCGGCCCAAAGGCTCGAGGCCTTTTTGTTCGGCAAGCTTGGCTTCCATCAAAACGCTGGCCGACGAGCCATCGGAAAGCTGCGAGGCATTGCCCGCTGTGATGACTTTATCAGGGCCCATAACCGGGTTGAGGCTTTGCAGGCCTTCCAATGTGGTGGAGGGGCGGTTGCCTTCATCTTTGGTCAGAGTGTGCTCGACCATTGAGATTTCGCCGGTCTCTTTGTCTTTCACACCCATAGTGGTGGTGCATGGCACGATTTCATCGTCAAACTTGCCCGCTTCCTGACCAGCAGCGGTGCGCATTTGCGATTGCAGCGCATATTCGTCCTGCACTTCGCGGCTGATATTGTACCGCGCAGCAACCGTTTCGGCAGTGCTGAGCATGGGCATGTAGACATCCTTGTGCATCGCGATCAGCGATGGATCGGGTGCGACACGCATTTCAGGCGTCTGGACCATCGAGATGGAATCCTGACCGCCGCCCACGACAACATCCATATTGTCGACCACAATCTGTTTTGCAGCGGTCGCAATCGCCATCAGGCCCGATGAACACTGGCGGTCAATTGTTTGGGCTGCAACGGTAACAGGCGCCCCGCCGCGCAGCGCGACCTGGCGGCCGATATTGCCTGCTTGCGTGCCTTGGGTAAGGACTGCGCCCCACACAACATCATCAACTTCGCCGCCTTCGATGCCGGCGCGCTCTACCGCAGCTTTATAAGAGAATGAGCCGAGCGTTGCGCCCGGTGTGGCGTTAAATCCGCCTTTATACGCGCGGCCAATGGGCGTGCGGGCGGTGGAGACGATGACTGCGTCACGTGACATATGAAATTCCTTTTATTCGCGCATGAGTCCCCGCGAAGGCGGGGACCTTTTTCAATCTGGCGCGTGGTTGATAGAGGCTCCTGCCTTCGCAGAAACTCACAGAGGAGTTAAACGAAATACTGCGTGATCCATTCGCAGATCAGAGCGGGTTTTTCCTCGCCTTCGATCTCAATGGTGATTTCAGCGGTCTGCTGCCACTGACCGGGGCGTTTTTCGATCATTTCAACCAGCTTCCAGTGGCCGCGAATGCGCTTGCCCACACGAACAGGCGCGATAAAGCGGGTTTTGTTGCCGCCGTAATTCACGCCCATTTTCACCCCGTCAAGCTTGGGCATATCGCTGTTCGCGCCAAGATAGGGGATCATCGAAAGCGTCATGAAGCCGTGGACAATGGTGCCGCCAAACGGGGTCATCTTGGCGGCTTCTTCGTCGATATGGATGAACTGGTGATCGCCTGTCGCATCAGCGAACATGTTGACCTTTTCCTGAGTCATTTCGGTCCACTCTGAGGTGCCGATATTCTCGCCCACCTTGGCGGCCAATTCCTGTGCGTTCATGCTGTGTCTCCTCTACCCTTACGCTTGCAAGCAACGCGCCGCGCAAGCCGGTTTACGTTTACGTTAACTGGCCACCTTATTGGCAGGCGATTGAGCAGAACGCAATGATAAAGGTAAGGAGCGGTTTATGCCGTTACGGCATCCTCGCTTGGCTCATCTGCACTGGGGCGGCGACGATGCCGACGGGGCGGCGATGCGCTGTGATCGGCCTGTTTATCGAGCAGCCGGGTATAGCTCCACAGCCCCGCCTGAAACGCCAGGATCAGCATGATGAATGGCTGGAAGGCAATGCCGACAAACAGCGCGCCGACCAGATAGATGATATGCGATTGCTGCAAAGCCATGGCGAGCGGCGAGATCCAACTGTCATGGTCGCCTGTGCGCCCTTTCCAGCCCTTATACAGCCTGCGCATATGGAACAGCCCGATCAGATGCAGCAGGCCAAACAGGCCAAGCCCCGGCCAGCCCTGTTCGCCCAGCATCTCAAAATAGCTGGAGTGATAAGCGCGCGCTTTATCGACGACCGTCTTTTCGCGCGTGACCGATGAATTGGCGCCCTGGCTTTCCTTGACCAGATCAACCTCAATCGAATTGCTGCGATAGGCGGTAAATCCTCCGCCCATGGGATTGTCGAGCGCATAGTCAAACGTCCATGCCCACACCGCAAGGCGGCTGGAAGCGGATTGGTCGCCTTCGTAATTCTGGATGGTCGCCATCCGGTCGGTGAAAGAAGATGGCAGGAACGGGATCGAGACAATCAGCGCAAATCCCATCAGCGCGCCGTACAAAACCCGGTTCTTCATCTGCACCAGCAGCAACAATCCAAACACCGCCAGACACACAAGACCCGTGCGCGCGCTGGTGCCGATGGGGATCAGAATGGCGGCAAAGGTGTAGCCAAGCGCAAACGCCTTGGTCCGCCAATCGCGCGGGAACACTTTGCCATGGGTCGCCAGCCACCAGATCATCGGGATCGCCGTGATCGCAGCGCAGGCGATGATCGAGCTTTCATAAAGGCCCGAATTGTCATCCACCAGCAGCCGCAAAGTGCCGTATCCGCCCCCGCCCAGAAACGTCTTTACCCCGCCATTGATGACAATCACAGCCAGCGCGAGCACATAGAACAAGATCGCCCCCTCTATCCGCATTCGCGATGTAAGAGTGAGCGGGAGGAAAGCTGCAAAGATAAGCGATTTCCACACCCAGGCCCATTTCTCTGCCGCCGAATCGGGGAAATCCGCCATCCCTGTGGTGATGTAGCAATAGAGCAGCAGCGCCATAATCAGCGCCTGCGCCATGCCAAAGCGCGCTTTGCCCTTGGTGCGGTCAAACAGCAGCCAGCCGCCCACCATCACGCCAAATGCGATCAGCGACATTTGCAGGTCTGCAAGGATCTTTGTGCCGACTTTGCCGGGGGAGACGATCTCTACATAGAGATACAGCAGCACCCAGACGAATGGCTGCCTGAGGCCAAACAGCAAAAGCACCGCGAAAAAGGCGAGAAGAAACAGCTCTGTCATGAACCGCGCTCCGCATTACTCTGCGCTTGCATTTGCGCGCGCCGGCGCGCCAGCCGCCGTGCGGAGGGGGACAAGGCCGCCTCTTCCGCCGCTCCAGCATCTGCGCCATTTGCCGCTTCGCCACCGCTTTCGGGCAAATCCGGATCGGCATCCAGATCGGTGCGCAGCATCAAGCGAAACGCCGCGATAAACAAAATCGCATGCACAAAGGCAATTGTAAGAATGTTTACCATCGGTGGGCCTTGGTCTTCTCAGCTGGTGCAAATCATGCTCTGACCCGCATAGGGAGTGGTAACGATTTTCGTTTAACAGGCTCCTAAGCGCTCGCCATCTTTAGCATGGTTTGAGCGTTTAGCATAAGCGCGAAGCGAGGCGATTGAGTTTGATGATTGGGTTCTGGACATCTGTATCCGAGCAGCGCCGCGCGTGGTTTCCTGCCGATACCCATCCCAATCAGATCCTTGAAGCTGAGGTGGAGCGGCGGCTGTCGCACGGCTGCACGGTGCTTGATATCGGCTGCGGACGCACCGCGCCTAACTTGCGCAAACTGATCGGTAAAGCCGGCGCGTTATACGGCATTGATCTTGTCGATTTCACCGTGTCCGATCCCAGTCTTAAGCTTTACACCAACAATATCGGCGCCATGCGCGATATTCCCGATGACGCCATCGACATCGCCTTTTCGCGCGCTGTGATGGAGCATATCGACAATCCTGACGAAGCTTTTGGCGAGATTGCGCGGGTTCTGAAACCGGGCGGGGTGTATATCTTTGTAACGCCGAGCCTTTATGATTACGGCACGCTGATCGCGCGGATCGTGCCCAATCGCTTCCATGCAAAAATCGTCCGCATGACAGAAGGCCGGGCCGAAGAAGACGTGTTCCCCACCGTCTATGCCTGCAACACTTTGCGCACACTGGACGCGCAAACCAGCAAAGCCGGGTTGAATGTGCGCGAAGGGCGGTATCTGGGCCAATATCCCAGCTATTTCATGTTTAGCCGCGTCCTGTTCTGGATCGGCAGTGTCTATCAAAAAGCAATTGAGAAATTCGACCTCACCCAGCCCTTGCAGGGTTGGATTTATTGCGTTGTCGAGCGCCCCTTGGCGCCAACCCAAAAGGCTGTGTAACCATGCGTGTTCTCCACGTTCTTGACCATTCCTTGCCGATCCATTCCGGCTACACTTTTCGCACGCGCGCCATCCTGAAAGCGCAGGAAGGCCTCGGCATCGAAGTGCGCGGGGTCACCGGCCAGCGGCACGAGATTGACGCGCCCGAACCATCCGCGCCGGGCGCGGTGGACACCTGCGATGGGCTTACCTTTTACCGCACCGCTGGTACGCCCACAGGGCCCACGGGCCTGTCTGAAATGCGCGAGATCAAACGGCTTAGCGATAGTATCAAAGCGGCCGCGCGCGATTGGCGGCCCGATATCCTGCACGCGCATTCGCCATCCTTGAACGGCGCAGGCGCGCTGCAAGCGGCGGGCGCGCTGGGCATTCCGCTGGTTTATGAAATCCGCGCATTCTGGGAAGACGCAGCGGTTGGCAATCGCACTGGCCAGGAAGGCTCGGCCAAATACCGGCTCACCCGTTCACTGGAAACCCAAGTGGTCAAACGCGCCGATGCCGTGTTCACCATCTGCCAGGGGCTGCGCGATGATCTGATTGCGCGCGGAATTTCAGGCGGCAAAATCGGCGTAATGCCCAATGGCGTGGACTTATCGCTGTTTGGCGATCCGCCGCCGCGCGATGACGGCTTGGCCGCCGAATTGGGCCTTGATGCGGGCACGCCTGTCATCGGTTATATCGGCAGTTTCTATGATTATGAAGGTGTCGATGGCCTGATCGCGGCCATGCCGATCCTGCGCGAAAGCCACCCGAGTGCGAAATTGCTGCTGGTGGGCGGGGGCGAAATGGACGCGGAATGGCGCGCTGCTGCTGCTGGCCTGCCCGATCCGGATGCGGTTATCTTCACAGGCCGCGTGCCGCATGCCGAGGTTGAGCGGTATTATTCGCTGATCGATGTGCTCGCCTATCCGCGCAAGGCATCGCGGCTGACCGATCTGGTCACTCCGCTCAAACCCTTGGAAGCGATGGCGCAGCGGCGCCTGGTCGCGGCCTCTGATGTTGGCGGGCACCGCGAATTGATGACGCATGGCGAAACCGGCACTTTGTTTGCGCCCGATGATCCGGCGGCTTGCGCGCACGCCCTTGCGGACTTGCTAGACAACCAAAGCGGGTGGGATGCCATGCGCGCCCGCGCGGCGGAGCATGTGCGCAGCCGTCATGACTGGGCTATCAATGCTGAGCGTTATGCCTCTGTTTACCAACTCTTGTTAGCTGAGAGCCAAAGCGGCCAAAGCGCGGCCTCCCAGCCCGCTGCCGCACAATAGGCGCATTGGGGCATCTGCCCCCTTGCGCATCGGCAGCACGGGGAGCACATCAGGGTTATGCGCGCATTTTCTCGCAAGACAAAAACCGAGGACACGCCTCGATCAGGCAGCCGCAAAGCGGGCGGCCTGGCGATTGCTTCGCATCCGATCTTCACCCCTGCGCTGACCGGATGGGCTGCGGCCATTCTTGCGCTGGTTGTGTTGGTGCTGCCAGCATCGCTGATTGCGCGGCTTGCAATGGTGAGCGGACTTGAAATTCTGGGCGATTTTGCCCGGTTCGCGCTGGCTGTGATTGCGGGCCTTGTGGGCGCAGGCATCGGATATGGTCTCGCGCGGCTGCTGAAAGGCGAATTGAACCGCACTGCCAGCTATGACGCTGATGCTGCAGCTGGCAATGATGGGGCCGGCAACGAAGCGGCTGATGCGATCGAAGATGCCGAATTTGAAGAGGCCGATTGGGAGGATGACGGCGTGCGCCCGATTGATCCCGCGACCGAATTGGGCAGCGAATATCTCGATGCGCCAATCGAAGAAGCGGATTTTGAGGAATGTGCTTCCGAAGAATTTGGCGAAGAGCTGGGCGAAGCCGAAGCAGAAGCGCCTCAAACGCCGCCCGAACCTGCACCCGAACCGAAGGCTGATTTACCAGCGACATCTGGCCGCCGCAGAGGTTTGGCGCAGCTCGCGCGGGCCGAGGCGATGGCAAACGACCCGCAATTGTCCGAACCCAGTTATGGGGCCAGTTATGGGGCCAGCGACGGGGACAATCTGCCCCAAGACGCGCCCGAACCCGAGCTTGAGCCCGAGCTTGCTGGCGAAGCTGACCCCGAAAAAGAAAGCGAAAACGGGCAAGAGCCTGAAGCAGAAGTTTCCGAAGAACCCGCTCCCCGCGCTCTCGCCGATGAGCCTGAACAAGACCCGCATACAGAAAATCGCCCTGCCGGACTGCCCGATGCAGCCGGGGCGCAATCGGCTCTCGATGCACTGATTGAAACTGCCTCGGCCAAGCCTGTCGAACCGCTCAGTGCGCAGGCATCCCCGGTTGAAATGGAATTGGAAGAATTTGGCGCTTTGGCGGGCCGCAATGGCAATTGGGTCGAAGAGGAGGGAGCCGAGGCCGAGCCCGCGCCCGCGCCCGCGCCCGAACCGGAACCCGAACCCGAACCCGAACAACCCGCCCCGTCGCCCGCGCAAAATACGGTCCCCACTGCGCTTGCCCAGCTGCGGGCAAAGCCCATCGAAGACCTCAGCATGGTCCAGATGATCGAACGCTTTGCCGCCGCGCTTGAAGATCGCAAATCCGCAAGAGTCGCTGATCCTGAGGTGACCACCAGCCCGGCCCGCAAACAGGCTTTGGCCAATACCTTAAAAGGGCTCACCGGCGAGGCTGATATGGCCGCGAGCGACAAAGAGCCTTTTTTGGAACCTGAACAACGGGTCGAACGGGAAAATGCCAAGCTGCGTGATGCGCTTGACCAATTGGGTGACTTGCGCGGCGCTGCATAAACTTGGGCGCTTTGCCGCGCCCTATGCAACCGGCGGTGCCTAAAGGCATGCCTGCGCAATCAAACTAAAGCGAAAATATCCACCTGTGAAATAAAGCTACGCTATTCCCCATTGCAAAAACGCGTTTGCGTCGGCAAGAGGGTGGCGAAGGCATGGGAGACGGGCGACACGCTGACAGTCTCACACCCATTGCCTGCCTTGCATGGGTCTGGCCTCCCCTTTCACCAGGGGACGGCGCATCCTGACAAGGCATCTGACAGGATGGATATGCAATATGGGATACCCCAATTCCCAGGGTCTGTACGACCCCGCCAATGAACATGACGCCTGCGGTGTGGGCATGGTCGCCCATATCAAGGGCGAGAAAAGCCACGCTATCGTTGGCCAGGCGCTGGAGATTCTCGAAAAGCTCGATCATCGCGGCGCGGTGGGCGCTGATCCGCTGCTGGGCGATGGCGCGGGGCTGTTGATGCAGATCCCCGATGCGCTGATTCGGCGCTGGGCGGATGAAAAGGGCCACGACCTGCCGCAGCCCGGCGATTATGCGGTCGCCATGTGCTTTATGCCGCAGGACGAAGCATCGCGCGCGTTCTTCGCCGAGCGGTTTGAAACCTTCACCGTGAAAGAAGGCCAGCGCTTTATCGGCTGGCGCGATGTGCCCGTCACTCTGGATGGGCTGGGCGATGCGGTTATCGAATCGATGCCTGTCATCCAGATGGCCGTGCTGAGCCGGGGCGAGGGATGCGCCGATCAAGACGCGTTTGAACGCAAGCTGATGGTGATCCGCAAGCAGGTGCAAAACCCGCTTGCCAAACTGGCTGAAAAGCATGGCCTGGACGGGCTGACCGAGACATATCTGCCCAGTTTTTCCAGCCGCACGATTGTTTATAAAGGCCTGCTGCTCGCCAGCCAGGTTGGCAGTTTCTACGATGATCTGCGCGATCCTGAATGCGTGTCGGCGCTGGGGCTGGTTCACCAGCGATTTTCCACCAACACCTTCCCCAGCTGGCGGCTGGCGCATCCGTTTCGCCTGATTGCGCATAACGGAGAGATCAACACGGTTCGCGGCAATGTGAACTGGATGAATGCGCGCAGGCGAACGATGGAATCGCCTTTGCTGGGCGCTGATCTGGATAAGATGTGGCCGCTGATCCCGCATGGCCAATCGGACACTGCGTGCCTTGATAACGCGCTCGAACTGCTGCTGGCGGGCGGATACAGCCTCGCTCACGCGATGATGATGCTGATGCCAGAGGCGTGGGCGCAAAACGCGCTGATGGACCCGGCGCGCCGCGCGTTTTACGAATATCATGCTGCTTTGATGGAGCCGTGGGATGGCCCGGCAGCCGTGTGCTTTACCGATGGCCGCCAAATCGGCGCGACTTTGGATCGCAACGGCCTGCGCCCTGCGCGTTTCTGCGTGACCAAGGATGATATCGTATGCCTCGCATCGGAAAGCGGCGTTTTGCCCTTTGCCGAAGAAGACATCACGCGCAAATGGCGCCTGCAACCGGGCAAAATGCTGCTAATCGATCTGGAACAGGGCCGCATCATCGAAGACGGCGAATTGAAAGCCGATCTCGCTGCCGCAGAACCCTACGCCAAATGGCTGGAGGAAGCGCAATACAAGCTGGACGATCTAGCGGTTGTTGATCCTGAATTTGAAGAACTGCCGCAGGACGAAAACCAGGAAACGCCAACTTTGCTGCAAGCTCAGCAGGCGTTTGGCTACACTCAGGAAGACCTCTCGCGGTTCCTCGAACCCATGGCGATCAAAGGCGATGATCCGCTGGGATCGATGGGCACCGATACGCCGCTTGCCGTTCTGTCGAACAAATCGCGCGTTCTGTATGATTACTTCAAACAGAACTTTGCGCAGGTCACCAATCCGCCGATTGACCCCATCCGCGAAGAGTTGGTGATGAGCCTTTTGTCGATGATCGGCCCGCGCCCCAATCTGCTGGGCCATGATGCCGGCACGCACAAACGTCTGGAAGTGCAGCAACCGATCCTGACAAACGAGGATCTTGCCAAAATCCGGTCAGTGGAAAGCGCATTGGACGGGGCCTTCCGCTGCGCCACCATCGACATCACGTGGGATGCAGAAAGCGGCGCTGAGGGGATTGAGCTGGCGCTGAAAGAAATGTGCTGGGCCGCGACAGAAGCGGTGCTGCAGGATCACAATATCCTCGTCCTGTCCGACCGCGCGCAAAACGAAAACCGCGTGCCCATGCCCGCTTTGCTGGCGACAGCGGCGGTGCATCACCATCTGGTGCGTCAGGGCCTGCGGATGCAGACGGGACTTGTGGTGGAAAGCGGCGAGCCGCGCGAAGTCCACCATTTCTGCGTGCTGGCAGGGTACGGCGCCGAGGCGATCAACCCCTATGTCGCGTTCGAAACGCTCGAAGATATCCGCGCGCGCAAGCACTCCGATGTGCCGCCGGGCGATGTTGAACAAAACTATATCAAGGCGATTGGCAAAGGCATTCGCAAAGTCATGTCCAAAATGGGCATCTCAACCTACCAATCCTATTGCGGCGCTCAGATCTTCGATGCGGTTGGATTGTCATCCGCTTTTGTCGAGAAATACTTTACCGGCACCGCGACCACAATCGAAGGCATTGGCCTTGCCGAAGTGGCGCAGGAAACCATTGCTCGCCATGCGCAGGCTTACGGGGACAACCCGCTTTATGCCAGCATGCTCGATGTGGGCGGCATCTACCAATATCGCCTTCGCGGCGAAGAACACGCATGGACCCCTGAAAACGTCGCCCAATTGCAGCATGCGGTGCGCGGCAATGATGGCAAAGGCGATGCGAAAAACTACGAGGATTTTGCCAAGTCGGTGAATGAACAGTCCGAACGGCTGCTCACCATTCGCGGCCTGCTGGAGTTTAAGAAATCCGACATCGCCATCCCCATAGAAGACGTCGAACCCGCCAGCGAAATCGTCAAACGGTTCAGCACGGGCGCGATGTCGCTGGGCTCGATCAGCCACGAAGCGCATTCGACCATGGCGCTGGCGATGAACCGCATTGGCGGGCGTTCGAACACGGGCGAAGGGGGCGAGGAACCGTTCCGCTTTACCCCGATGGACAATGGCGATTCCATGCGCAGCCGGATCAAACAGGTTGCCAGCGGCCGTTTTGGCGTGACGACCGAATATCTCGTCAATTCCGATGATATCCAGATCAAGATGGCCCAAGGCGCAAAGCCGGGCGAAGGCGGTCAGCTGCCGGGGCACAAGGTGGACAAGCGCATTGGCGCGGTGCGTCACTCGACGCCGGGCGTGGGGCTGATCTCCCCGCCGCCGCACCACGATATCTACTCCATTGAGGATCTCGCGCAGCTGATCCACGATCTGAAAAACGTACAACCGGAATCGCGCATTTCGGTAAAGCTCGTCTCCGAAGTGGGCGTGGGCACGGTTGCCGCCGGCGTATCCAAAGCCCGCGCGGATCATGTCACCATTTCTGGTTATGACGGGGGCACCGGCGCATCGCCGCTCACCTCGCTCACCCATGCCGGTTCCCCTTGGGAAATCGGTCTTGCCGAAACGCAGCAAACCTTGCTGCTCAACAATCTGCGCAGCCGCATCGCGGTGCAGGTTGATGGCGGCCTTCGCACCGGGCGCGATGTCGCGATTGGCGCATTGCTGGGGGCGGATGAATTTGGCTTTGCCACCGCACCTTTGATAGCGGCGGGCTGCATCATGATGCGCAAGTGTCACTTGAACACTTGCCCCGTGGGCGTGGCGACGCAAGACCCTGTGCTGCGCGCGCGCTTCACCGGCCAGCCGGAGCATGTCGTCAATTACATGTTCTTTGTCGCCGAAGAATTGCGCGCGATCATGGCAGACATGGGCTTTCGCACCTTGGACGAAATGATCGGACGCGTGGACCGCCTCGATATGACGCGTGTGCATCGCCACTGGAAAGCGCGCGGCATTAATCTGGATCGTGTGCTGCACATGCCAGAGCTCGCCTATGGCACATCGCTCCAGCACACCGAAGGGCAGGATCACGGCCTTGGCGCAGCAATGGACAATGCGCTGATTGCCGATTGCCAGGATGCGATCGAGGCGAAAACGCCTGTGCAGCTCGATTACGAGGTCCGCAATGTGAACCGCACGGTCGGCACCATGCTCTCAGGCGAAATCGCAAAAGCGCATGGCCACGAAGGTCTGCCGCCAGAAACGATCCGCATCAATCTGACAGGCGTTGCCGGGCAAAGCTTTGGCGCATGGCTCGCCCACGGCGTCACGCTCGACCTGGTCGGCGATGCCAATGACTATGTCGGCAAAGGTATGAGCGGCGGCCGCATCATCGTGCGCGCGCCCGAAAACGCCCCGCGCAAAGCTGATGAGAACATCATTGTCGGCAACACCGTTTTGTACGGGGCGATTGCGGGCGAGGCGTATTTTGGCGGCGTCGCCGGAGAACGCTTTGCCGTTCGCAATTCAGGCGCAATCGCTGTCGTCGAAGGCGCGGGCGATCACGCCTGCGAATATATGACCGGCGGCGTGGTCGTGGTGCTGGGCCAGACGGGCCGCAATTTTGCTGCCGGGATGAGCGGCGGCGTTGCCTATGTCTATGATCCCGATGGGTCGTTTGCATCGCGGGTTAATCATGCGCAGGTCGATCTGGTGCCAATTGCCGCGGATGCTGATCTGGATGAGGGAACAGGCCGCCCGCAACAACGCGGGCGTTCGGTTCACGATTTCGGCATGGGCGATATGCTGCGTCATGATGGCGAGCGGCTGCGTATCTTGATCGAACGGCATCAATTGCACACCGCAAGCGCGGTGGCGGCTGATTTGCTGGGCGACTGGGAGGCGGCTTTGGGCAAATTCGTGAAAGTGATGCCGCGCGATTACAAAGCCGCTTTGGAAGCTCTGGAAGCAGAGCGCAAAGAAGCAGAAACCGTCGCAGCGGAATAATGAGCAGTTTCATTCGTCATCCCAGCGAAAGCTGGGATCTCTCTCACCTCAGACCGACCCCTGCTTTCGCAAGGGCTTCGGCCAAATCGGAGATTTGACCTCGTGGGCAAAGACACCGGATTTCTCGAACTGGACCGGCGCGAGCGCGATTATATCGATCCCAAAGAGCGGCTCGAAAACTACCGCGAATTTGTGGTGCAGCCGGCTGATGATGTGCTCGCCAGCCAGGCGTCGCGGTGCATGGATTGCGGCATTCCTTATTGTCACAATGGTTGCCCGGTGAACAATATGATCCCGGACTGGAACCATCTGGTCTATGAAAACGACTGGAAGAACGCCTTGGACGTTCTGCATTCGACCAACAATTTCCCCGAATTTACCGGCCGCATCTGCCCCGCCCCGTGCGAGGCATCGTGCACTCTCAACATCATCGATCAGCCTGTGACGATCAAATCAATCGAATGTGCGATTGTGGATCGCGGATGGAAAGAGGGCTGGGTCACCCCGCAAATCCCGGAAAAGAAAACCGGAAAATCGGTCGCGGTGGTTGGTTCCGGCCCTGCCGGCATGGCCTGCGCCCAGCAATTGGCGCGCGCTGGCCATTCTGTCACTTTGTTTGAAAAGTCAGACCGCGTCGGCGGATTGCTGCGTTACGGCATTCCCGATTTCAAAATGGAAAAACACCTGATCGCGCGGCGCTGTCTCCAGATGGAAGCCGAAGGGGTGGAGTTCAAAACGTCCAAGGAAGTGGGCGTCGATGTCTCGTTCAAAAGCCTTCAGGAAAACTACGATGCTGTTGTCCTGTCCGGCGGCGCAGAGGATGCGCGCGCTTTGGCGATACCAGGCGCGGAAATGCCGGGCGTGCGGCTCGCGATGGAGTTCCTAACTCAGCAGAACAAGCGCAATGCCGGCGATGATGAAACCCGGGCCGCCCCGCGCGGCACATTGAAAGCCACCGGCAAGCATGTCGTCGTAATCGGCGGCGGCGATACGGGCTCTGACTGTGTCGGCACATCCAACCGTCAGGGCGCGGCCAGCGTCACCCAGCTTGAGATTATGCCGCAGCCTCCTGAAAAGGAAAACAAAGCGCTGACCTGGCCCGATTGGCCGGTGAAATTGCGCACATCCTCCAGCCACGAAGAAGGCGTGGACCGCGACTGGGCGGTGCTGACCAAGCGCGTTATTGGCGATGGCGAAACGGTCACCGGCCTTGAATGCGCGCGGGTTGAATGGGTCGCTGATGAAACGGGCAAGCGCGAAATGCGCGAGATTGTCGGCAGCGAATTTACGCTGAAAGCCGATCTGATCCTGCTCGCCATGGGCTTTACCGGGCCGAAAAAAGCGGGCCTGATTGAGCAATCTGGCGTTGAGCTAGGGCCGCGCGGCGCGGTTGCAGCGGACGAAGTGAGCTATGCCACCAGCGAGCCGGGCGTGTTTGCCTGCGGCGATATGCGCAGAGGCCAAAGCCTTGTCGTATGGGCCATTCGCGAGGGGCGCCAATGCGCTGCCAGCGTGGATGAAGCGCTGATGGGGGTTACCGAACTACCGCGCTAACCCCTAGCTTAGATCTCTGATATACTTAACAAAACCTTTGTACCAAAGCGAAAATGTCGGACCAATACTATTGCAATGGGCCGGGATAGCTAAAGCAAGCGGCGCGCCAACAGCACACCTCATCGCCGAAGTGTTCTATTACTTGCGTCTTGGTTTGACTTTGGATTTTTCAAAGCTCAAACCGCAATCACAAAGTGGCCATATTGAAGGCCCGCATAATCGGTACGGGGACACGCATAAGCCATGGCACATTCGTCACAAGGATCGCGCGCGCGCGCAATGCTCTTACGTTTTGGCTTTGCCGCCGCGATAAATGCCGGATTGGGCGCGCCGGCCTTGGCGGAAACATCTGAAGACACTTCATCAGATAAGGCTGTGCCCATCATTTTGAGCAAAACCGCAGCAGCGGTCCTCACCGAAGAAAGCGCAGCGGAAACAGGCAAGCCTGAAACCATGGCAGCCCTGCAATCAGCCGCCCCTGCAACAACGCCCGCGCCCAAACCGGCCCCGCAGCGTCCGCCCTTTGACCCTGTCAAACTCGTGGTCTCCCAATTTGTCGATGTGCCAGTTGCAGGCAGCGCGCCGGGCACCGTGCGGTATTCGGGGCGCGCGGATGCCTATATCAAGCTGCGCGGCAGCACGTGGGGCGCAGATGACAGCTGGACGATCAATGTCCGGCCTGAATTCACTTGGGGCGAAACTTCGAACGGCGAAATTGGGCTGATCCCCGGCAACACCGCTTTGTTCCGGCCAGAGGGATCGGAAGATTACGACCTCTCCCTCTCGATCAAAAAGCAATGGAAATCGGGCGCAAGCCTTGAAGTGGGCAAAATCAACGTGCTCGATATTTCGGGCGAATTGCCGATTGTGGGCAGCAATGGGCATTTCGGGTTCCAGAACCTTGGCATCGCGCTTCCGCCCACCGCAGTCGTGCCCAACACGCTGACCGGGGCCGCACTGCAAATTCCGACAAAGAAAGTTATCTATCGCCTCTGGGTGTTCGATCCTGACAGCCAATATAACCGCACCGGATTTGAAACCGCATTTGAAAGCGGCGTCGCTTTCCTCGCATCGGCGGCGGCCCGCACCAATTTCGGCGGAAAGCCGGGCGTTTACAATTTTGCGGTTGTCGGATCGACCCGGTCTGGCCCAGCATTCGACATTTTACCGCGCGCCTTAACCCCGCCCCCCGGCGGCAATTTCGGCAATGAAGAAGGCGAGTTGGCGCTGCAATTGTCAGGGTTTCAATATCTCAAACTGAACCCGCGCGCACGCGGCAAAGGGCTGGGCATTTTCGCCCGGTTCCAGGCATCCATGGGCGATCCCACTTTCCTTGATTATTCGGGCTTTGTCGGCATTTCCGGCAATCCGGCCAAACGCCCACAGGACCGCTTTGGTCTCGCCGCTTTTGTCTATTCACTCACCGATGAACTGGTCGATGACATCGCGTTCCGTTTGCCTCTTGAAGATGAGCGCGGCGTGGAAGCCTTCTACACCTATGGCTTCGCCAAAGGCTGGGAGATGACCGCAAACGTGCAGGTCGTCGACAGCGCCATCGCCTTTCGCGACACCGGCGTGACAGTGGGAGCGCGGCTGACTACAAGCTTTTGAATGAAGCACCTGATTGCATGCGGCTTTGCCGCAGCCTTAATCGCCAATGGCCCGCCGCCAGCGCCCGACCAGGCCGCAGAGAAGAGCGTTGCCCCGGAGGAAAACCCGGAGGAAACCTCCCAATTCGTCGGGCGTTATAACGGCAGTTCGTTCGAAACGGCGATGGGGATGGAAGTGCGCGCCGATGGCACGTGGGGCTGGGGCCTGTCGGTTGGCGGATTGGACATGCGCGCGATTGGCACATGGGAGGAGCGAGACGGCTTTCTCCACCTGACCAGCACACCAAAGCCGGTTGCGCCTGAATTCAGCTGGTCTGGGCTGGAAAGCACAGGCGCGGCTCCTGAGAAAACGCCATTCATCACGGTCGTGTGGGCTGAAAGCGGCGAGCCCTTTCGATATGCCAGCGTGACCGTGCGGTGTGAGAACGGCGAGGTCTTTTCTGGCCAGGTGCGGAGCGATGGCTACCCATCTGAAAGCGAGAAAGAGTGGGCCAATCCGCCGCCGCCCGGCGGCGATCCGCGCCAATCGTGCGATACGCCACGGCAAGTGGTGCTCACACAGACCACGCATGACATCCGCTCCAAGCCCTTTGATCTCAAACAGCTGGGATGGGAACCGGGCACCACGGTGCGATTTGCTTTTCACCGCAATGATCTGGGTGTGGCCGATTTCACCGGAATGACCGGCTATCTAAAAGACGGCATGCTGAAACTGACAGGCGGGAAGTGGCCGCTGGAACTGCGCAAAATGCCCGCAAAACCGTCAGCGCACAAACCCATGGACCGCGAACAATCGGGCGCAACGCCTGAAACCCAGCCCGACCCGCAATGAAAGCCAGTATTGAGCTCACCGGTCTGAAACTGGACATTGATCTTGGCACCTATGGACCGGGCGATGTCCGGCCCGATGCGCATTATCTGGACCTCTCGCTCATTCTCGATCCGCACATGGTGTTGGTCGCTGGCGATGATATGGCCAATGTGTTCGACTATGATCCGCTGATGGCCGCAATTGATCGGATTGCGCGCGATGGCCATTATGAAACGCAGGAATGGCTGATGACGCGCATTGCCCGGGCCTGCGCGGCCTATGCTGAGATCATGGGTCTTTCGATGATGGCGTATAAAGGCCTGGTGCTCAGCGGGTCAGGAAAGCTGGGCGTAAGGCTGACCATGGACAGACACGAATTGGATGCATTGCTTGGCTAAAGCGGCACGCGGTCCAATCGCCATTTTCCTACAATATGCCTGATGGGGCATAACGAAAGCCGAGCCAGAAGGGTGAGCCATCCTGCTTGTCCGGCAAGTGCAAAAGCCCGCAATCCGCCGCAGATATCAAAGGTTAAACATCCAACGCCGCTTTTGCCGCATTCGACCCGGTTTTCGGGCGATATGGCAAGGCGCGCGGCTTTTGAAAAAACCCCTCTCACCGGTCCATGTCTCGCTTTGCGCCCGGCGGCGGCTGCGTTCTAAAGCGACCAGTCGATCGGCTTGCTGCCATGACTTTCCAGAAAGGCATTGGCCGCGCTGAACGGTTTGGAGCCGAAAAACCCGCGATAGGCAGACAGCGGGCTGGGATGCGCGGATTTGAGGATCAGGTGATTTGGCTTTTGGCAAAGACCGCGTACCCGGCCCGCCTTCTTGGCCGCATGGCTGCCCCACAGGATGAAAACGCATGGGTGATCGCGCTGCGCGACAGCCTCAATCGCTGCATCGGTGACCGCGTCCCACCCGCGCCCGGCATGGCTGCCCGCCTTCGCTTCCTCAACGGTAAGCGTGTTGTTCAAAAGAAGCACGCCCTGCTTTGCCCAAGGGGTGAGATTGCCAGTTTGGGGGCGCGCAAGGCCAAGGTCATCTTCAAGCTCTTTGAAGATATTGGCAAGCGAAGGGGGCACTCGCACCCCGTCTTTGACCGAAAACGCCAGCCCATGCGCCTGGCCCGGCCCGTGATAGGGATCCTGACCCAGGATTACGGCGCGCACCTGCTCAAGCGGGGTCAGCTCAAACGCAGTCAATCGCTGCCCGCGCGGGGGGTATACGGTGCGGCCTGCCGCTTCCTCAGCGCGCAGCCACCCGCCAAGCCGGCGCGCTTCTGCGCTCTTCAAGATAGGTTCAAGCGCGCTGCGCCAGCTTTCAGGGATGGTATCGGCTGTCATCAACGCAGGAAGCTACACTCGCCAGCGGCCCGCGCGCCACATGGCTCTTCCCCTCCATCCCCAATCATCGTAGGAGCGCTCACGATGACAGTGCATTTCCATGAAGAAGACCTGCCCGCTGGCGTGCTCGAAGGCACCAGCGCGCTTGCCGTAGACACCGAGACAATGGGGCTGGTGACGCACCGCGACAGGCTGTGCGTTGTCCAGATATCCGATGGATCAGGCGATGAGCATCTGGTGCGCTTTTCGCCGGGCAGCGATTATGAAGCGCCCAATCTCACCAAAATCCTGAGCGATGAAAACCGGGTGAAGCTGTACCATTATGCGCGCTTCGATCTGGCGGCGATCCATTATTATCTGGGCGTGATGGCAGCGCCGGTGTTCTGCACCAAGATCGCCAGCAAGCTGGTGCGCACTTACACCGACCGCCACGGTCTGAAGAACCTGGTGGGCGAATTGCTGAACGCGGATATGTCCAAACAGCAGCAAAGCTCAGACTGGGGCGGGCCGGTGCTCAATGATGCGCAGCGCGATTATGCGGCTTCTGATGTGCGCTTCCTCCATGCCCTGCGCGATGAGCTGGCGGTTCGGCTGGAACGCGAAGGGCGCACCGAGATCGCGCAGGCCTGCTTTGACTTCCTGCCGACACGCGCGGTGCTCGATATCGCCGGGTGGGAAGATCGCGACATCTTCCACCATAGCGAAGGAAAGCATTCCTAAAGCGCCCACTATGGTCATCAAACGCCGCATCGAAACCAGCGAAGCTGCCAATCTGCGCTCCCGCCGTCAGGTGTTTGCGAGCCCGGGCGGATCGCATGATCGGCTGGTTGGTTTCCTCGCGCGGGCATTGCCCGTGGGCGTGGGCGTGATGGCGGCGCTGATGATTGTCACCCCGTTATCGCCGCGCGGAGAGATCAGCTTTCTGCTGGACCGCAACAAGGTCGCGGTGATTGATGAGCGGCTGCGGGTCGACAATGCAATGTATCGCGGGCGCGATGATACGGGCCGCCCGTTCTCGATCACGGCAGGCGAAGCGGTGCAAAGGTCGAGCGCCGAAGGGCTGGTGCGGATGGACGATGTGATCGCGCAGCTATTGATGGAAGATGGCCCTGCCAGGCTGCGCGCAGAAGGCGGCGTCTATGCCATCGAGGACGAGACCGTCACCGTCGATAATGCCGTGCGTTTCACTGCGGCAGATGGCTATGCGATGACTGCGCGCGGGGTTGCAGTGAATCTGGAAAACCGCGTGATGACAGGCAGCGGCGGGGTCGAAGGCGAGATCCCTGCAGGCACATTCAAAGGCGACACCATGCGCGCTTCGCTGGATGATCGCACTGTCACATTGACTGGCAATGTCCGCTTGACCATGGTTCCGGGCAAATTGAGAGTTCCCTGATATGACGACAACCCCAAGCCCCGATGGTAAGCCTGCACAAGCGGCCAAACGCCGCAAAAGCCTCACGCGCATTGCGCTTGGTTGGGGCGTTGGCAGTTTCATCCTGACAGCCGGCGTTATGGGCACTTTGGGCGCCAGCGCGCAAAGCTTTGCCGCACACAACACTCGCGCGCCGGTGACTTACGATGCGGGCGCTGCGGCATGGGATGACCGGGCGAACAGGGTGGTGTTCTCAGGCGGGGTGATCGTGACGCAGGCAGGTCTGACCGTGCGGTCCAACCGGATGCTGGTCAATTACACCGATGCAGGTTCGCTCGCCATTCAGCGGATCACAGCGAGCGGTGGGGTCAGCTTTGTGCGCGGCAATGAACGCGCCAGCGGCGATGTCGCGGTCTATGATCTGGACCGGCGGATCATCACCATGGCAGGCAATGTCAAGCTGGCGCGCGGCGGCGATACGCTGAATGGCGGGCGGCTGACGATCAATCTGGATACCGGCGTATCAAGCGTTGATGGCCGCGCCAGCGGAGGCGGAGCCGCTCCGGGTGAAGCGGGCGAAGCAGGGTCCAGCGGCAGAGTGACAGGCACATTCACCGTCCCTCAGGACTAGGCGCGATGACAGCGCGCTAGAACGCGTTTTCATGCCGCAGCACCAGCAGCGTGCGCGCCATAATCTCGATATCGCGCGGCAACGACCAGTCAGAGATGTATTCAAGGTCAGCATCCAACCGATCCGCCAGATCCTGCGGACGCTCTGTCGACCCGCGAAGACCGCGCACCTGAGCAAGACCTGTAAGTCCCGGCTTTAAACTGTGGCGCAGCAGATATTTGCGATGCGCCACCCAGAAGAACTGGTTGTTCGACATGCTCCCCAATGCGTGCGGCCGCGGGCCTACAATCGACATATCGCCTTTCAGCACATTGAGCAGTTGCGGCAGTTCATCAACGCTGTTGCTGCGCATCCATGCGCCAATTCTGGTCACACGGCTATCGCCCCGGCAGGTCGAGCGCGCGCCATCATCGTCCTGAGCATCGACGCGCATGGAGCGGAACTTGATCATGTCGAAATAGCGATTCCCGCGTCCCAGTCGCCGCTGATAAAAGAACACCGGGCCCCCGTCCTCCAGCTTGATCAAGGCGGCGATTATCAGCAAAGGCACGCATGATATTATAAGCGCAGCGGCAGCGATGACTGTGTCAAACAAGCGCTTGGTCACCCGCGCGCGCATTCCCAGAGGGCCATTGGATACGACCAAGGTTGTCTGATCTGTTGCGCCATAATGATGGACACCAAGCGCGCCCAGCTCATGCGCGGTTGTGCTCACAATCTCGCCATAGACACCCGTGGATTTGAGCAGCATCGACCATTTCTGACGCTTTTCGGGCGGGCAAGTGACCACCACTCTATCCTGATCGCGCAGCAAAGTGCCAAGCCGATCAAACATGCCCGGATCATTGCTGAAGGGATCAAGATTAAAATCCCGCGCAGAAATGCTGACCGAGCCCGGTATGACAAAAGGCGACCCGTTATCGTGGATGACCAATTCGTTGCGCGTGCGTCCCTTCCAGACCCGCGCAATAATGGCAGGCACCGCCTGGCGAAAAGCGATCAATGCCATGGCCGTCAGCAGCAATCCAATTGTCACCGAAGCGCGCGAAAACTGCGCGTTGGATTTGGTGTAGAATGCCAGAAAATTGAGCAAGGCTGCCGACAAAAGCAGTGCGAACACCGCCTTTTTCGCACCAAAAACCCAGCTCGACAACGCATGGGTGCTGTAGGCCTTGTTGTACAAGGCAATGGTGAAAAACACCGGCAGCAATGTCTGGGCGGGCAGCATTGTGCGCGGCTCCCACCATTGGTTTTCGTAGACCAAAGATGCAATCGCGAAACAGCCAAGCACCAGAGCCGCATCCGTGATCATCATCAACGCATAGGCTCGCAAACGGCGCCGCTCGAGCGATGGGGTTGTCCCCTGCGCAAGATCGGCTTTGCCCGATGCGTTTAGCAAAAACCCTGTTTGTTCGTTCACTCGGTGTAGCCCCACCCACAACGCCGACAGCGCTGTCCCCCGTTTATGACCCCGTACTAACACGTAGCATGCCGGACATTGAAGGGTAGCCGTTGCCGCAATTTAATCGTCAGCAAATGCCCGGCACGCAACATTGATCCGGCAAGGTACGGGGCCACCGCGCACGATTAACGGCGCGATGCAAACCGCGCGATCTGGGTAAGATCCTGTGCCAAAAGCAATTCTGCAGCCTGGCTATTGGCAAGCAAGGATCGGTGCAGAGCAACAAGGCGCGGGATCAAGCGTTCCAGTTTGCCGCGATGCCAGCGCCCCAATTGCTGGCGGATATCGCGCTCTTCCTTCCAGAAAATGCCCAATTGCGCTTTTTCGCCTTTGGATAAGTCATCCAGCGATCCGCGCGGGCCCAGCTTTGCGCTGATCTGCATCAATTGCGCCGCCCTCCGCTCCATCGCCAATAAAAGGCCAACCGGATTAAGCCCAAGCTCGCGCATGCGGGCAATTTCACGGCTGATTTTTGGCAATTCGCCGCCCATCACGGCATTGACGATCGGGCCAAATCCGTCCTCTTCGGTCGCGGCGCCAATCTCGGCATATTCTTCCACGCTCGCGGTCTTCGGCTCCAAGGGATCAGCGCCGCAATACAGCGCCAACTTGGTCACCTCAGATTGTGCCAGCCGCACATCCAGGCCCGCAGCACGCGCGATCCTCTCTGCCAGATCGCCGCCGAGGCGCAATCCTGCGCTATCCGCCATCGCTCTTACAGAGGTGGAAACGGCGCGCAGATCGGGCGGATAGAACATCGCCACCAGCGCATCGCCCCGCTTTTCCAGCAGCTTTGCAGAGCGTGATTTGTCGGTTGCAGACGTGGCGACCACAATCACCGGCGCAGCATCGCCCGCCCCCGCATCACCCGTTTCGATTAGCGTTTTGAGCGCATCATGCGCCTCATCCCCGCTCGCCCGCACCCAGATATGGCGCTTGTCGCCAAACAGAGAGGAAGATCGCGCTTCATCGCCCAGCAGCGCGGGATCGCGTTTGAGATCACTGCCGGATAATTCGACCCGCTCGCCAGGATCGCTCAGGCTTTCGACCACTGCGCCTGCCGCAGCAGATGCGCCCGCTTCGTCGGGACCGCAAAAAAAGAACACATTGGCCTGAGCGGCAGAACGCGGCAATCCGCGGGCAAAGTCGGAGTTTTTCGCTTTCACCGATCCGCAATCGCGCCGGCATCGCTTGGCGCAATGCTCTCTTTCTCGCGCAGGGTGAGCGCGATGCGCGTCGTCATCTGATCGGCCACTTCCTTGGCAAGGTTTTCAAGCGCGGTCTGTTCCGCAGCAATGGTCGCATATTCGGACGAGACCACATCAATCCCGGCATCAGACCCCGCGGTTGCATCAAGCAGTATCTCTCCCGTGACCAGATCGACCAGCTGATAGCGCGCACGCAAAATCCGCCGTTCGCGGCTGATAGTGTCATCGTTGAGAACCCCGAGCGCCTCGAGAGCATCATCAAGGCGCACGTCCAGCCTGTAACGCGCGCTTGCATTGGCGCTCGCCGCATCTCCGCCTGCACCCAGCCTTTCGGTAAGAGCGTTGCGCACAAGCCACCCTCCGCGCCCCGGAATGGACGGGACATCAACAGCCGCAAGACCGCTGGCGATATTCTGTCCGCCGGCGCCTGAATAAAGCGGTTGGAGCTGACACCCGGCCAGCCCCAGAGCGAGGGCGATAATGCCAAAAAGGCGCATCATGTGACGATATTGACCAGCCTGTCGGGCACCACGATCACTTTCCTTACCTGCGCTCCATCAATCGAACGCTGAACCTTATCAGACGCGAGCGCAAGCGCTTCAAGATCATCTTTGGACGCGCCTTTTGGCACAGTCAAAGTGTCGCGCAGCTTGCCTTTGTGCTGAACCGCGATGGTCACCTCATCTTCCACCAGCAAGGCAGGATCATGCTCTGGCCAGGCCGCATCCGCGATCAGGCCCTCTGCGCCCATCATTGCGTGGGCTTCTTCGGCCAAATGCGGCATCATCGGGCTGACCATATGCAGGATCGCCTGAATGGCGAAATTGCGCGCGCCGCTGGGCGGGGCTTTTTCGGCAGTTGCGGTAAGCTCATACAGCCGCGCGACCGCTTTGTTAAAGCTCAATGCCTCAATATCATCTGCCACTGCGACGATTGTCTGATGGGCTTTTCGCAAAAGCGCCTTGTCTTCGCCTGTCGCGGCGGGATCATACGCATTGAACAGACGCCACAGCCGCTGAACAAACCGCCAGCACCCCTCAATCCCCGCTTCCGACCAGGGCAGATCGCGTTCTGGCGGGCTATCGGAAAGCATGAACCAGCGCACCGCATCCGCGCCATATTGCGCGATAATGGCATCGGGATCGACGACGTTCTTCTTCGACTTCGACATTTTGACAACGCGGCCAGCGGTGACGGGTTGTCCGCCCTCGAGGGTGACCCAGTCCGCGCCATCCTTGGTCACTTCGCCCGGTGACAGCCAGGAGCCATCGCCAAGGCTGTAGGTTTCATGCGTCACCATGCCTTGCGTAAACAGCGCGGCGAACGGCTCTGTTACGTCGATCTTGCCGATATGCGCCAGCGCCCGCGTCCAGAAACGGGCATAGAGCAGGTGCAGGATCGCATGCTCTACCCCGCCAATATAATGCTGCACGGGCAGCCATTTGGCGATTTCAGCAGGGTCAAACGGCGCATCCACTGGTTGGCTGGCAAAGCGCAGGAAATACCACGATGAATTGGTGAAAGTGTCCAGCGTATCGGTTTCGCGTGTCGCTTCGCCGCCGCATTTAGGGCAGGCGACATGCTTCCAGGTGGGGTGGCGTTCGAGCGGGTTGCCGGGCGTTTCAAACTCGACATCCTCAGGCAAAGTCACCGGCAATTGGTCCCCAGGCACCGGAACGATGCCGCAGGCGGGGCAATGGATGAAGGGGATTGGCGTGCCCCAATAACGCTGGCGAGAAACGCCCCAGTCGCGCAGCCGCCAAACGGTGGTGCCCTCGCCCCAACCGCCGGATTCGGCGCGCGCGATTACATCCGCCTTGGCATCCTCAACCGGCTTACCATCGAGGAAGTCGGAGTTGACTATCACTCCGTCGCCGCTTTCCGCCTCGCCGCCCATGGGCGCATCGGCCTGCGAGGCATCGCTGGCGACTACCCGCGCAATCGGCAGCGCGTATTTGCGCGCAAACTCAAAGTCGCGCTGGTCATGCCCCGGCACGCCCATCACCGCGCCGGTGCCGTAATCCATCAGCACAAAATTGGCGATGAAGACGGGCAAAGCCGCGTCAGTGAACGGGTGTTTCGCAGTGATGCCAGTGTCAAAGCCCAGCTTTTCAGCCGTTTCCAGCTCTGCCGCCGTTGTGCCGCCGCTTTTGCATTGCTCGATAAAGCGGGCGATATCAGCATCATCCGCGAGGCTTTGTGCAATCGGATGATCAGCGGCAATCGCACAGAAACTTGCGCCAAAGATCGTGTCAGGCCGGGTTGTATAAACGGGCAGCTTTTCCCCGTTCGACAGATCGAAAGCAAACTCAAGCCCGCTGGACTTCCCGATCCAGTTTTCCTGCATCAGCCGAACCTTATCAGGCCAGTCTTTCAGCTCGCCAAGCCCTTCGAGCAGGTCTTCGGCAAAATCGGTGATCTTGAAGAACCATTGATCGAGCTTGCGCTTTTCCACTTCCGCGCCTGAACGCCATCCTTTGCCGTCAATCACCTGCTCATTGGCGAGCACGGTCATATCGACCGGATCCCAGTTTACCTCCGATGATCGGCGAAAGACCAGGCCTGCGGCATACAGTTCGAGGAAAAGCGCCTGCTCGTGGCCGTAATATTCAGGATCGCAAGTCGCGAATTCCCGCGTCCAGTCGAGCGCAAAGCCTATGCCTTTAAGCTGCGCTTTCATCGCTTCGATATTGGAATAGGTCCAGCTGCCGGGATGAACCTTTTTCTCCATCGCGGCGTTTTCAGCCGGCATCCCGAACGCATCCCAGCCCATCGGATGCAGCACTTCGCGCCCGCGCATCGCGTGATACCGCGCCAGCACATCGCCCATCGTGTAATTGCGCACATGGCCCATATGAATGCGCCCCGAGGGATAGGGGAACATTTCAAGGATGTAGCTTTTGGGTTTGTCGCTATTAGAATCGGCGACAAATGTGCCCGCTTTTTCCCACACGCTTTGCCAGCGCGCATCGGCCTGCGATGGATCGAAACGAATATCAGTCATAGCGCGCTCGCTAACGTGCCTGCCGCGCGGCGCATAGAGGCAATTTTAGCCTGAGATCGCTTTGCGGCGCAGATCGCGCGCTTTGGTCAGGATAATGTCTTCGAGTTTTTGCACTGTCGCGGCCTGAACAGGCGCATCGACCCATGCCCCGCTTTGCGAAACCTGCCGCGTGGCGGCAACCCGCAAGGCATCAGCGCGCAAATCCTGATCGAGGATGGTGATCGTCATCTTCACCCGCTCTCCCGGATTGCCGGGATTGGCATACCAATCGGTGACAATAACCCCGCCAGAGCTGTCTGCGCTGAGCAAGGGGGCAAAGCTGACCGTATCAAGCGCCGCACGCCACAAATAGGCATTCACGCCAATGGTGTTGATCTGCGCGGATTGCAGTTCGGTTGTGGGGCGCTGACCGCCGCCGCACGCCGCAAGTCCCACCGCCGCAACGCCTGCCATCGCGATATTGGCCGCCGGGCGGAAGGAGAAGCCAGAGGCTGATTTTTTGGCCGATGTCACTGCGATGCGTTCCTTACGATAAATTGGCGTATTTCTTGACTGTCTGCTCTATAACCTGCGCATGGCTTGTCGCAAGCGCTCAAACCTGCACGGCAAAGCAGAGTTAACGGATTGCTCTGAGCAGGCTGAAACTTGATCCGCGCTGAATGACCCTGCGGCAAGGCCGGGTTTACATCCGCTTAAACTGTGTGCGCCGCGTGCAACAGGTGCCCAACAAAAGCTCTATCCACCTATTGGGATGATGTGGAAAAGATTGCCATGACCCGCTTCATCATTGTATCACTTTTGCGTGCCGTCCGGGACTCACCTAGGGTTCAGGTGCGATTTGTATAAGTTCGCTCAGAACTTTGAACAATCAGCACCCGGCACGCAGAATGGGGACGACAGGGCAATAATGGCACGTGGCAGCATCTTTCAAGCGATCAAGCAGCGCAAGCTGCCGCTTGTTATGGCAGCCTGCGCGGTGACGCTCGCCTTGCCCACGGCGGGGCTTGCCCTCGTGAAAGCCGGCGATAATGCAGCCTCCTTCGCTGCCAATGGCTTCGATATTTTCACCCCGGCCTCTGTTGACCCTGAATTGGCAGCTCGTTTTGCACGCGTTGCAGCGGACGATTCGATGCGGTTTACCCCTGCAGGCGGCAGCGCGGTGGAACGCGAACGCACGGTGACTGTCGCTGTGCGAATCGATGGGCAGACGGCCAAGGCAATCTCTGTTCGCAAAGCGATCGACGCCGCGCCGGGAGCTGGCAAAGCGATCAGCAAACTGCAAACCAGCCGCTTTAATCTGGGCACCGCGCGCGGCTATCAAAGCTTTGCGCGCACCACGGTGGAATTGCCCGACAATGTCCGCAGCCTAACAGTGCCCGATCTGTCTGAATTTGAACCGGCAGGCCCGCGCGCTGAAAAAGAACCCAGCCGTCTCCAGCCTCGGATCGAGCTTGAAGACGAACAGGTCGCTGGCCGTTCGCCCAACACGCTTGATCTCGCTTGGTTCGCAAACCGTGGGTGTTGGCGGGTCTTTCCGCTTGTCGCCCAATCTCGATGTGACAGCGGGCGTGCGCTATTCGCAGGAACGTGAACGCCTCGCGCCTCTCACCACTTCGCAGCAGGATAGCCAGGCCGTGTATGTAGGCACGCAAATCCGTTTCTAACCGTTGATCGGTTGCAACCGTTAAAAGACCCAGCTTCGGCTGGGTTTTTTATTGCCTGACGTTACGGCACGGCTATGCCAGCAGAGCAAAGCGACTCGTTGAAAGGCACAGATTTATGAGCAAGGTAGCAATCGTCACAGGCGGAACACGCGGCATCGGAGAAGCCATCAGCGTGGCGCTCAAAAATCAGGGCCGCACCGTCATCGCCAATTATGCAGGCAATGACGAAAAAGCTGCCGCTTTTACCGAGCGCACCGGAATTGCCGCACGCAAATGGGACGTGGGTGACCACGACGCCTGTATTACAGGATGCGGCGAGGTCGCCGAAGAATTCGGCTCTGTCGATATCGTCGTCAACAATGCCGGGATCACCCGCGATGGCACATTGCACAAGATGAGCTTTGATGACTGGAACGAGGTTATGCGGGTCAATCTTGGCGGATGCTTCAATATGGCAAAGGCCTGCTTTCCCGGAATGCGGGACCGCAAATGGGGCCGGATCGTCAATATCGGATCGATCAACGGGCAGGCCGGACAATATGGCCAGGTGAATTACGCCGCAGCCAAATCGGGCATTCACGGCTTCACCAAAGCGCTCGCGCAGGAAGGCGCGAAAGTCGGCGTGACCTGCAACGCGATTGCGCCGGGATATATCGACACTGATATGGTTGCGGCCGTGCCCGAACCAGTGCTGGAAAAGATTGTCGCCAAAATCCCGGTGGGCCGCTTGGGCCAAGCCAGCGAAATCGCGCGCGGTGTCGCGTTCCTGACCTCTGACGAAGGCGAATTCGTCACCGGTTCCACAATGAGCATCAATGGCGGCCAGCATATGTATTGAGGGCCAGGTTCGCCCAAAACTCATGCATTGACGCCCCGCGCCGCTACACACCGCAATGGAACCAAACGTGCAGCAATCAAAACTCACCGAGGCCGAAATCAGCGCCGTGATCGAAATGGCGCTGTCCGATCATATCGCCTTTGCAGAGATTGAGGCGCAATTTGGCCTGTCCGATAAACAGGTCAAAGTGCTGATGCGCGATAACCTGAAGCCGTCAAGCTATCGCACCTGGCGCAAACGTGTGCGCGAATTTGGTGATCGGCGCGAGCATTATAAGTGAACCCGCCCGCCCCTTTTCACCCGCCTGTCAAACGCTCGATCCAGATCGCAGGCCACAAGACCAGCATTTCTTTGGAACCGGTGTTCTGGGACATGCTGCGCGATGTTGCGGCGCGCGAAGGTGTGGCGATAAACGCCTTGGTCGCGCGGATTGATGCAGAACGGATCAAGGCTGAAACCCCGCCCGGATTGGCAAGCGCGATCAGGGTGTGGCTGGTTGCGCGCCTGTCCTAATCGTCTCCGACCCGCTCAATATCTGCGCCCACGAGCTGCAGTTTTTCCTCAAGCCGCTCATAGCCGCGATCAAGGTGATAGATGCGGCGAACCTGGCTTTCACCCTCAGCGGCGAGCGCTGCGATCACAAGGCTCATCGAAGCACGCAGATCGGTCGCCATGACTTCTGCGCCGGTAAGGTCCACCGGCCCCGAAACAATCGCGGTGCGCCCCTCGGTCGCGATGTCTGCACCCATGCGGCTGAGTTCGGGCACATGCATGAAACGGTTTTCAAAAATCGTTTCTTTAAGGACACTTTTGCCTTCTGCCTTGCACAGCAGGCTCATCAATTGGGCCTGCATATCGGTGGCAAGGCCGGGATAAGGCGCTGTCGTCAGATCAATCGGTTTAATCGCTCCATTGGTCGTTATCTGCATGCCTTTGGCATCTTCTTCGACATGCACGCCCATGCTTTGCAAAGCGCGCGTTGTGGCCTGCATATCGTCTGCCTTGGCCCCTTCAAGCCGCACATCGCCGCCCGTGATTGCCGCCGCACAGGCGTAAGATCCCGCCTCGATCCGGTCGGGCATCACGCGGTAAGTCGCGCCGTGCAGTCGTTTGACCGGATGGATGGTCAGATCGCCAGTGCCGATGCCTTCGATCTCTGCGCCCATGGCAACCAGCAGATTGCAAAGGTCCACAATCTCAGGCTCCCTAGCAGCGTTGAACAGGCGGCACGTGCCCTGCGCCAAAACCGCCGCCATCAGCGCATTTTCCGTCGCGCCAACCGAAACGACAGGAAAGTCAAAATCGCCGCCCTGCATACCGCCATCGGGCTGGATCGCTCTGACATAGCCCTGGGCAAGCTCAATCACCGCGCCGAACGCTTCCAAAGCTTTCAAATGCAAATCAATCGGGCGGTTCCCGATCGCGCACCCGCCCGGCATGGATACGGTCGCTTCGCCCGCGCGGGCAAGCAGCGGGCCAAGCACAAGGATCGAGGCGCGCATTTTGCGAACGAGATCATAGGGCGCAACCGAAGAGGTTAGCCGCGATGCTTCGAATGTGACCACCCGTCCAAATTCTTCAGGCCGCTTGCCATGGATTTCGGTCGAGACGCCAAATTGCGTCATCAGGTGCTGAAACCCGTCAATATCCGCCAGCCGCGGCAGATTGCGCAGCGTCAGCGGTTCCTCTGTCAGCAAAGCGCATGGGATAAGCGTAAGCGCGGCGTTTTTGGCGCCCGAAATGGGGATCGTGCCCGTAAGGCGATTGCCGCCTTTTATAATCAGTTTGTCCATCCATGCCCCTTACCCGATCCGGCCTGTCACGCAAACACGCCGCGCCGCCGCCTCAACCTACCCTTTAGAACCAGCGCTTCCCCGCAAAAATACCCCATCGGGACAATCACCTCTATTGCCATTGCTTTTGCGCAGGCCAAACGGCAGGTGAGCCACCATCAGCACGTGTGTGCCTTAAAGACAGGATGACAAATTCATGTCCCCCAAGCCGATTAAGAAAGCCGTTTTTCCAGTCGCCGGACTTGGCACACGCTTTTTGCCAGCGACCAAGGCGATCCCGAAAGAACTGCTCCCCATCGTGGATCGTCCGCTGATACAATATGCCGTCGACGAAGCGCGCGAAGCTGGCATTGAACAGATGATCTTTGTCACCGGGCGCGGTAAAACCGCGATCGTTGAGCATTTCGATGTGGCCTACGAGCTTGAGGCCACTATGTCCGAACGCGGCAAGGACATGGGCGTGCTGGAACCAACCCGCGCAACGCCGGGCGATATCATCACTGTGCGCCAGCAAGTGCCGATGGGCCTTGGCCATGCAATCTGGTGCGCGCGCGCGATCGTTGGCGATGAGCCCTTTGCGATCTTCCTGCCTGATGAATTAATGGTCGGCAAAAAAGGCGGAACCGGCTGCATGAAGCAGATGGTGGATGCCTATAACCAGACTGGCGGCAATCTTATCAGCGTCCTCGAAGTCCCGCATGACGAGGTTTCGAGCTACGGCGTGATTGATCCCGGCGCGGCCGATGGAGCGTTGACCGAGGTAAAGGGCCTGGTTGAAAAACCGCCAGTGGATGAAGCGCCTTCCAACAAGATCATCTCGGGCCGCTACATCCTGCAACCCGAAGTCATGCGAACACTGGAAACGCAGGGCAAAGGCGCTGGCGGCGAAATTCAGCTGACCGATGCGATGGCGCGGATGATCGGCGACCAGCCGTTCCATGCGGTAACCTTTGACGGGAACCGCTATGATTGCGGCAGCAAGCTAGGCTTTGTCGAGGCGACATTGGCGCTGGCGCTGGAGCGCGATGATATGGGCGCAGATGTGCGCGCCATGGCAAACAGATTGCTCGGATAATTACGCCGCAAGGAATAAAAAAGCCCCGCTGCGCGGCGAGCACAGCGGGGCTTTCTTATTGAGTCTGATCGCTTATTCAGCGGCGTCGGCATCATCCTTTGAAACAGGGCCGTCATCGTTAAAGGTCAGCTTTTCCAAAGCCTCCTCAACGCTCTTGGGATCATCGGTTGCCGCCTGCACCAAAGTGCCAAGCGAGGAGCCATCAAGGCCCAGCTCTTTCATCAGACCATCGAGCACCGGGGCCTGCGCGCGGTAGGCCAGCGCTGCTGAGACAGCGTCGCTCGCCAGATTGCCCGAACCGCCGCCCGCGCCATTTGCGCCAGCAGGTGCGCCGCCAGATCCGCCGCCTTGCGTAAGCCCATCGACCTGAACGATCTTGATCGAGTCGATCGCTTCCATCGGTTTCGCGCTTTCACGCACGACTTCTGGCAGAACTTTGAGCAGAGCCAGTTTGGTCTGAAGGCTGATCTGATCCATCGAGAGGATATTGGCCGCCTCGTTCACCGCTTGCTGACCGGCGGCTTCGACTTCGAAACGCACCCTGTCTGCTTCGGCGCGGAGAATTTCTGCGTCCGCTTCACCTTTCGCCTCGAGCCGTGACGCTTCCGCGCGGTTGGTCGCGGCGTCTTTCTCCGCTTCGGCTTCGACCTTGATGCCAATCGCATCGCGTTCGGCCTGCTTTGCCGCTTCGATCAGTTCGATCATTTTCTGCCGCTCGGCAATCTCGCTTTCACGAGCGGTTGCAACCTGCTCTTCGGCGGCGACCGCTTTGGCGCGGGCAGCGTCAGCTTCGGCTTTCGCCTGACTTTCCTCACGCGATTTGTTTTGAACCGCGATCTGCTGTTCCTGACGCGCAATTTCCAGCGCTCGGCCCTGATCGATCCGGGCCTCTTCAACCAGGCGGTCTGCCTCAATTTGCTGGGCATCAACCTGCTTCTTCGCCTCGATCCGAGCCGCTTCAGCTTCGCGCTCACGCTCAGCCTGTTCACGCGCGATTTCCGAGGTTTGCGAAGCGCGGCGGATTTCAACCTCGCGCTCTTGTTGCAGGCGCGCATATTCATTGTCGCGGCCGATTTCAAAGCTGCGCGTGTCCGCTTCGAGGTTCTTCGTCTCCATCTGGACGCGGGTGTCCTGCTCAATATCGTTGCGCAGTTTCTTGCGCGCTTCGATCTGCTCGGTAAGCTTTGTCAGACCTTCTGCGTCAAATGCGTTGTTGGCGTTGAAGTGCTCAATGCTCGTCTGGTCAAGGCCAGTGAGCGAAACCGATTCCAGCTCCAAGCCGTTCATCGCAAGATCGTTGGAGGAAACCTGCTGCACTTTTTGCACGAAGTCTGCGCGTTGCTCGTGCAGCTCGTTCATGCTCATGCCCGCCGCAACCGAGCGCAGCGCGTCAACGAACTTACCTTCAACCAGATCTTTCAATAGGTTGGGCTGCATCGTGCGCATGCCAAGTGTTTGCGCCGCCATCGCAATCGCGCCTGCATCGGGGCGAACGCGGACATAGAATTCCGCTTTCACGTCAATCCGCAACCGGTCGAGCGTAATGAGCGCCTCGCCATCTTTGCGGACAACGCTGAGCACCAATGTGTTCATATTGACCGGCATGGTTTCGTGGAACACCGGGAACACCAGCGCGCCGCCATTCATCACGACCTTTTCGCCGCCAACACCCGTCCTAACGAAAGCGATTTCTTTGGAGGCGCGTCGGTAAAGTGTTGTGAGCAACACCACCATGCCAAGCAGAACCGCAACAGCAATGCCTAGATAAATCGCAAGATCAATCAAACTCATAATGTCTCCTATCGTGTATCGCGCGGCTGCGGATCCCAGCGCGCGTTGTGTGTGTTTAATCGAGGCCCAGCAGCTTGCTTTCGTAATGCACGCCGAAGAATGTCTCCCCTTCGCGCCGCACCAGCAAAACAGTGTCCCCTTCATTCAATTGCGCATCGGGATCATGCGGTTCGACCATTACAAAATGAGGATGGCCATGGCGGTCTTTGACTTTCGCCCGCGCGGGTGACGCGGTGCGGGCCGTGCCGGTTTGAATTTCAGCATCGCGCCGCACCAGACTATCAAGACCCACCGCGCTTGTTTCATCCTTGGGCAAGATGCGCTCCAAGGGCCGGGTCAGCACTCCGTTCACTGGCAAAGCGCCAATTCCCGCCAGCACGCCCGCCAAAGCCGGGTGCAAAGGCGCGCCCAAAAGGCTGATCGCCAATTCCTGGCCCGACACGCCGATCATCACAAAGACGAACAGCAAGACCATGAACCAGATGAGGAACGGCACCCGGCCTATCCCTAGAAGGCTGAACGCGCTTTCCAAAAAGCCGCTGGGTTCTAGTCCGTCAGCTGCTCCGTCAACATCCAAGTCGATATCGACGTCGCCGCTGTCAAAGAAATCGCCCGCTCCAATCAGTTGGAGCAGCACAATCATGACAAGCAGGATCGCCGCGCCTGCAAACGGCAGATTGTGCGGTTGAAGCAATGTTACATCAAGCAAGTCCATTCGCATCCCCCTCAACAAATCCTGCCGCAAAAGCGCAGCATGCCAAATTCCAGGTTTTTCCCATGAATGGAGTATTAACATATATTGCGCGAAAAGAACAGAAAAATCGGTATGGAGTTGCGATAGACCCGTTTTTGAATGTATATTTGCGCGCCACTCTTGTTTTATTGCGCTGCTTTCCCATATCAGAAGCTTACGCTGCGGTTATCTTTATCGGCAGCTTCTTCAAGCCGCCAACAAATGTGCTGTTTGCGCGTGCAGGTGTTCCGGCCAGCTCCACCGCTTCTATCCGGTCAAGCAACACCTCGAACACAATCCGCATTTCCAGCCGCGCCAGGTGCAGGCCAAGGCATTGATGCGCACCGGCACCGAATGCAGCATGGCGATTGGGCGAGCGCGCGGCATCAAATGCGCGCGGATTATCAAACTGCGCCGGATCGTGATTGGCCGCGACATAATTGATCATCATCCAATCGCCCGCGCGGATAAGCTGCCCTCCCACTTCGACATCTTCCGCCGCCGTGCGCATGAAGTGCTGGACCGGGCTGGTCCAACGGATCGCTTCTTCGACAATACCGGGTAGCAGTGAACGATCGGCCTTAACTTTCGCCAGTTGGTCAGGGTCTTGCGCCAAGGCCAGCATAGCGCCCGCGGTCGATGCGCTGGTCGTGTCGTGTCCTGCGCTCGCCATGATGATATAATATCCCGCCATATCGCGCGGCGGCAACGGCTTTCCATCGACCAGCGCGTTGGCGATGACGCTGGCGACATCATCGGTTGGGTTGGCGCGGCGATCCTGCGCCAGTGTGGCGAAGTAATCTTCAAAGGTTTTGACCGCGCCTGCGACCAGTTGGACGACCTGTTCGGGGGTCATATTCTCCATGCCGGTGCCCGAGAGATCTGCATCCTGACCGCCAAACAATTGCTGGGTCAGCATTTGCATGCGGGGTTCATCCTCTGGCGGGACACCCAATATCTGCATGACCACCCGCAAAGGATAAGGCCCGGCCAGCGCCTCGACAAAGTCCACTTCGGGCCCCGCTGCAAGCATTGCATCGACCATTGAGGTCGCAAGGGCGCGGATCTCATCTTCCAACCGCGCCAGATTGCGCGGCATAAACCAGTCCTGGGTCAATTTGCGGTATTTGGGATGGATCGGCGCATCGAACACCACCAGTGAATCCACCAACATATTGGACCCGGTCGCCGCCCGGGAGAACGCGGTTGCCTCACGCGTTGAAAACACGACAGGTTTGGGATTGTTGAGGAAGGTTTTGTTGTCCTTTGAGATGCGCATCACATCATCATAGCGCGTGATAAGCCAGAACGGCTCAAACGAATCGTCTTCGGCAACGATCTTGGCAACAGGTGACGTTGTGCGCAGATCATCAAAGGTATCAAGCAGCCCATCCCACTCGGCATAGCTTTCAGGCGCAATGATTTTGCGCCCGATGTCTGAAGACAAAGTGATCGCATTGGCCGGCATCACACGCTCTCCTTCGCGGCAGCTTCGTATTCATCACGCAGCTCGCGCTTATACAGCTTGCCATTGGCCTCTCGCGGCAAGTCGGGGCGAAAATCAAACAATTTAGGCAGCTTTATCCGCGCAAGATTCGGCGCCAGAAATTCGCGCAATTCCGCCTCAAGCACGTCGCCTGCATCCCCCATGTCGAGCGGCTGCACAACCGCGACAACTTTCTCCCCCAGATCAGGATCGGGCGCGCCAATCACGGCTGCATCCATCACTTTGTCATGGGTCACCAGCAGGTTTTCGATCTCCTGCGGGTAGATATTGACCCCGCCAGAGATAATCATGTGGCTTTTCCGGTCGGTCAGGAACAGATATCCATCCTGATCAACATGACCGATATCGCCCAAAGTCATCCAGCCTTCGGGATGCATCGCGTCGGCGGTCTTTTCCGGATCGTTGTGATAAGTGGGCAGCAGCACGTTTTCGAAATAGATCAGGCCGTCTTCGCCTGCCTCCACTTCCTCGCCATCGGGGCCGCAGACATGCAGCTGGCCATAGATGGTTTTGCCCACTGTGCCGGGGTGTTCCAGCCAATCGGCCGCCCCCACCATTGTCATGCCGATCCCTTCTGATCCGGCATAATATTCATTCACGATTGGTCCCCACCATTCGATCATTTCCCGCTTTATCGGGACAGGGCAAGGAGCGGCTGCGTGAAGCGCGCGTTTGTGGCTGGAGAGGTCGTATTTGGTGCGGATCGCGGGATCCAGCTTTAGAAAGCGCACAAAATGCGTTGGCACCCATTGGCTGTCGGTGATCTTGTACTTCTCGATCGCCGCCAAAGCCGCTTCGGGATCGAATTTCTCCATCACCACGACTGTTCCGCCCAGTCGCTGCGCTGCTGAACACCATGCCAGCGGAGCTGCATGATAAAGCGGAGCAGGGGACAGATAGATCATTGATCCATCCGCCGGCATTCCCGCACCCATAGTGGCAAGCCCCAGAAAGGGGATGATGGCTTGCGGATCGGGATCCTCTGGCGGGGCAGGGCGAACACCCTTGGGCCTGCCGGTCGTGCCCGAACTGTAGAGCATATTGAGCCCTGCACGCTGGTCAGCAATGGGTACGGCAGGCTGCTCTGCCAAAGCAGCATCGAAACTTTCCGCGCCATCATCGCCTGTCAAAAGCACTTCGATATCCGGACATTCGCGGCGGATATCTGCCAGGACACCGTCATAGACATGCGATGTGATCAGCACTCTCGCATCGCAATCCTTAAGGATATAGATGATTTCAGGCGAAGTGAGGCGAGTGGAAATTGGCACGAGCAAAGTGCCCGCGCGCTGCGATCCCCACACGATCTTGAAATACTCGATCCGGTTTTCAAGCAGCACCGCAAACGCATCATCAGGCGCAAGCCCGCGCGATCGTAGCAATTGGGCAAAGCGGTTCGCCGCCTCGTCCATTTCGCCATAGGTCATGTGCTGACCAGACCCTGCCATAATAACGGCGGGGTGATCAGGTTTGCTCGCCGCATGGGCAATGGGGTGCATGGCTGGTGTTTCCCTCTCTCGCAGCGACCGTCCAATGCGGGCGCCTGCCTCTTGGATTCGGGATGCTAGCGTTCAGGTGCTCGCACTCAAGCGAAAAGCGAAGGACAGCCTTTAACTGGCGAAATGCTTGTTCAGGATCGCGCATAAAAAAAGGCGGCGGGAAAACCCGCCGCCTATGATCGGACACCCTCTCCAATGTCCGAACCCGCTTCCAGGCGGGCTAACTCCTCAGGGCCGTCAAATAAGACCCTTTTCAGCAGACTTACTGACCGCCGCGGCCAGCATTTTCATCGGCTGCCGCAAGCTGAGCCTGCGCGTTCGATTCCACCATATAAGGAATTGGATTGACCGCAAGTCCATCAACGCGAACTTCGTAATGAAGGTGCGGGCCGGTTGAACGGCCAGTTGAGCCGACATAGCCGATGATGTCGCCTTTGCGAACGGTATCGCCGGCAGCAACCGCAAGGCGCGACAGATGCGCATAGCGCGTTTCCAGATCCGCGCCGTGATCGATGCTGATGTAAAGCCCGTAGCTTGAGAACCAATTGGCACGGCCCACCAAACCATCGGCTGTTACGTAAACAGGTGTGCCCGTAGGCGCTGCAATATCAACGCCATTGTGGCGCTTGCGCCGTTTCAGCACTGGATGGTTGCGCATTCCATAGCCGCTGCTCATCCGGCCTGTATCAACCGGCATACGCGAAGGGATAGCGACAGCCGCACGCTCCGCTGGCGCGCCAGGTTTTGCTTTGTCGAGCGTGCGCCAATTGGCAAACAGCTGACGAAAGCGCGGATCGCCTTTGGCCAACTTGCCTTCCTGCGCTTCACGCAAAGGCTCGGTCACGTCAGCTGCGGTGGTCGCCGTATTGGCGTTGGTGTTGGCGAGAGCCGGACCAGCGGCAGCAAGCAGCGAAGCCGCGCACGCCGCGCCAAGAATTTTGAAAGGACGCTTTAAGAGCGTAATCATTGCGACCGGTTCCTCTGTGTTGGCGCTCTATCTTAAAGAACACCTGCCTGCTTCATCAGCGGGCTATCTCATACCCAAGCCTCCGCCTCACTTTTCGCTGATCTTGCGCCGCGAATAAGCCCGGTAGACTTTGCCGGTCAGCCAATAACATTGGCGTTTCGACTTGTTACATTGAGAGGTATGAACGCGAGTCGTTAAAGCGCAATCTCTGCATAGAAGTCTCGCGATAAACCGGCTGCAAGACGGGCTGAGTCGTTGAATGGCGGCTTAACAGACCCTCGAAAGTAGCGCGAAACTAGGTTCTGCCACATAATTGCAGGGGTTTGCCCGGCTGATTCTGCACAATGCAAAAAGTGTTTGGTGCCAATCGCGACATGACGGATTTCATCGTCAAGAATGCGCGATAAAATTTTTGCACCATTGGCATCCCCCGCAGCCTTTACCCGCTTCAAAGTTGCAGGCGTGACGTCAAGACCGCGCGCTTCCAGCACCATCGGCACAACCGCCAACCGGGCCGCGACGTCGTGACGGGTTGCATGAGCCGCTTGCCACAACCCGGCATGAGCGGGCAAAGCGCCATAATGGCTGCCGAGGCTTTCCAGTTTTCGGGCGAGCAGCGCGAAATGCATGGCCTCATCTGCGGCAACACCAAGAAAATCGCTGACAAACGCCTCGCCCATTTCCGCACCGAACCGGCCCGCCATATCAAGCGCCAGATCAATCGCGACAAATTCTATATGCGCAAGGCTGTGCCACAAAGCGATCCGCGCACGCGGTGATCCAAACTTGCCGCGTTTGGGCATTTGGTTGGGAGGCAGCAGCTCAGGAGCAGAAGGCCAAGCGGGCTGGTCAGGCATCGCGGCGTCAAACCTGCAATCCAGCCGCCCCAAACGCCAATCTCGCGCGGCTTCGCGCGCCGCCATGCATTTCGCACGCGGATTGCCGGTCAAAAGGACCGACCGAATGGCCTCTGAGACATTTTGAGCCGCGATTTGCATCACAGCTTACAGCGCTTTTGCTGCCGCCAGAACCTCTTCGGCGTGGCCTTTGACTTTCACTTTGGGCCAGACCGCAGCGATGTTCCCATCGGCACCGACCAGATAGGTGGATCGGACCATGCCCATATAGGTTTTGCCGTACATCTGTTTTTCTGCCCACACACCAAGCGCATCGGACAAGCCATCTTCTGCTGCATCGGTTGCCAGAGGCGTTGTCAGATCATGCTTTGCGATAAAGTTCTGATGCTTTTTCGCGCTATCCTTCGATACGCCCAGCAATTCAGTGCCTGCCGCATCAAATTCGGCTTTGAGAGCGGTAAAGTCCTTTGCCTCGGTGGTGCAGCCCGGCGTGTTGTCCTTCGGATAGAAAAATACGACCAGTTTCCTGCCAGCAAAATCCGATGGCTTCACTTCGCCGCCATCCGGCGTGCCCATGGCAATATCGGGCATTGCATCACCTATACCGGGAAAATCACTCATCATTCGGCTCCATTTCGCTATGTGGGATGGTCTCGCCAAGCACACTCGACCAGATCTGCGCCACTCTTTGCCTTGTCTGCGCAAAGGCTTGCAAGAGCTCTTTATAATTGGGCTGTTGGCATGCGCTTGCAAGCGCAGATGCCGCGTAATGTGGCGGTTCTTTCGTGTCAGGGGCAAGCAGGCGCCCGGCGACCAATATCCGGCTCATCAAATCATAATCGGCAAGAAAGCCTGGCGGCAGATGCCCTGCATCAATCAACGCAGGTATCGCTTCGGCAAGGTCAGGGGAATAGGCTTTGGGATGGGTATCAATCAGCGCCTGCCCGCTCGCATTGATCCCCTGCAATTGGAGGAAATGCACCAGAAATTCGCAATCGATCAGCCCGCCTCGCAAGAGCTTGGCATCGAGTATACCAGCGGGCGGTTTATGCTGCGCCATTTCTGCGCGCATCGCGGTGACCGATGTCGCTAAGGCATCCTTATCCCGCTTTCGCGCCAGCACGCGCTGCATTATGGCCGCAACCGACCGCCGGCTGTGTGCAGAGCCCTGCAGAACCCGTGCGCGCGACAGGGCCATATGCTCCCATGTCCAGGCGGTTTCTTCCTGATATTTGGCAAAGGCATCCATGCTCACCACCAGCGGACCCTGCGCACCTTGCGGACGCAGCCGAGTGTCGACCTCGTATAAAGCGCCCTGAGCGGTGGGGACCGACAAAGCGGCAATGACTCGCGCGGCAAGGCGGTTGTAATATTGCGTCGCGCCGAGCGATTTTGGCCCATCGGAACGGGCGGAAAACGGGCCGGTGAATAGAAATACGGTGTCAAGATCGCTGGAATGGGTAAGCGCCCCGCCGCCAAAGCGGCCAAGCCCCAAAACGATCAGTTCGCTATTGGCAATCGCGCCGTGATTGGCAGCAAATTCGCGGCCAGCCTCGCGCACTGCGACGCTGATAGCGGCCTCAGCGGTGCGAGATAATGCGGCGGCAACCTCAAGCGGATCTGCCTGCCCCTCAATCATCTGCACACCCAGCGCAAAGCGGATTTCGCCGGTTACGAGCCTGATCGAATCGAGCAAAGCTTCGTAATCCGGCCTTGCGGCGCATTCTTCAAATCGCTGAGCAATTTCAGCGGGCGCACCCGGCAATTGGCGCGCTGTCCGGTCCAGCAGCGTGTCCAGCAATTCAGGCCGCCGCGCGAGTTCGTCCGATAAAGCAGGCGCAAGAGTAAGCGCTGCGACCAGACGCTCCAGCACATCGGGCCGCGCATCCAGCAGGCGGAACAAATTGATCGCAGAAGGCGCAGAATCAAGGATGGCTTCCCACCGGGCCAGAACCCGCGCCTGATCATCGCTTTGCCCAAACGCGCGCAAAAGCGGCGGCAAAACCCGCTCAAACGCCTCCAAAGCCTGCTCAGAACGCAGGCAAGCATAGCGGCCATCGCGCCATCCCTCGATCCGCCTTGCAAGCGCGGCGGGTTCGGCAAATCCATATTCGCTAAGCGCTTTTGCCCATTCGCTGTGCGCCTCTGGCACAATAGCAAGAACGGGACTGGGGCGAATGAGCGCTTCGTAAGTCGCCGCAACCTTGCCCGTGACCAACTCAAGATCAGCAATCAGCGCTGCGCCATCTTCAAGGTGATCCAAGCGCGCCACATTATCAAGCGCCGCGCCATCGGGCAGCGCATGGGTCTGGCGATCATGGACCATTTGCAACCGGTGCTCGATCACTCGCAATCGGTCATAGGCTGCACCCAAATCCTGCGCCGTGGCCTGTTCAATACGCCCGGCTGCCGCCAGCGCGTCCAGCGCCGCACGTGTCCCGCGCACCTGCAAAGAGGGATCGCGTCCGCCATGAATTAGCTGATGCGTCTGAACGAAAAATTCGATCTCGCGGATGCCGCCGAACCCTTTTTTCACATCGAAGCCCGGTCCGGGCCTCATCGCGCCTGCATGGCTCTTGCGGATGCGTTCCGTTAAAGCCTGCACTTCGTCCACCGCGCCAAAATCCAGCCCGTGGCGCCACACGAACGGCGCGATATCTTCCAGAAACGCCTCGCCCGCCGCGATATCGGCAGACGCGGCGCGCGCTCTGGTGAATGCTGCGCGTTCCCACGGCAGTGCGGCGCTTTGATAATGAGTGAGCGCGGCCCCGCGCCGCACGACTAGCGGGCTGATTTCGGAAGCAGGCCGCAGCCGCAAATCAACGCGCAGCGCGTATCCATCCTGCGTGGTGTCAGATAACAGCGCCACCGCGCGGCGGGCGTAACGCTGGACCGCTTCGCCCGGATCATCATTGCTGCGGCATGTCAGCGCCGCCGGATCATAAAGCCAGATGGGGTCAATGTCAGAGGAATAGTTGAGTTCACAGGCCCCCTGCTTTCCCAATGCCAAAGCGATAAAGCCAGCGGTGCTGGCAACACCCGTGCGCTCTTCAATCGCCGTGCGAATGGCGCGGTCCATCGCGCGATCGGCAAATCCTGTAAGCTCGCTCACGACGCGCGAAAGCGGCAAAGCGCCCGCCAGATCACCGATGGCAAGCGCTGCCGCCAGCGCCAAACGTTCCCGCCGCAGCGCCGCTGATGTATCGGGGTTATCGGCATGCGCTTTGGCCCATAGGAGCGCAGCTTCCGCATCGCCTTTGGCCAGCAGCGCTTCGAGGTCTGGCTGCTTATCAAGCGCGCGAGCCAGAAATGGCGAATGCGCACGGGCCCGTGCAAGCGCTTCATCCCAATCCGCTGTGTGCCCTGGCTCCATCCCGCTTCATTGACGCTGCTTCCCAGCTTCTGCAAGACGCATTGCCATGACCGCGCGCGCCAATACGCTCTCAGCCACACCTGCCCGGATGCCGCCCGAATGGGCGCCGCAGGACTGGCTGTGGATCGGATTTCCCCATTTGGCCGAAGAATGGCCGGGATACCTTGAACGCGCGCAGGAACAGATTGCAGCCTTTGCCAATGCCGTGGCTGAAAGCGGGCAAGAGGTGCGCTTACTTGTGCGCGATCAGGCCAACGCCGCAAGGGCGCGCGAATTGGTGAGCGGGTCAGTCACGCTGGAGCAGCGCGCCTATGGTGATATCTGGCTGCGCGACACGGGTCCGCTAATGGTGAGCGATGCAAACATGCGCCGCGCTGTCCGGTTCGGCTTTAATGGCTGGGGCGGCAAATATCAGATGGCGGGTGACGAGAGCATCGGCGAAGAACTGGCGCGTGATGCGGGATTGGAGCTGCGCACTTCGGCCATGATCCTTGAAGGCGGAGCGATTGAAAGCGACGGCACCGGCCTTGTCGCCGTAACAGAGCAATGCCTGCTCAATCCCAATCGCAACCCCGATTTGAGCCGCGCTGATATCGAAGAAGAACTGCGCGAAATGCTCGGGTTTGACCGGGTGTTGTGGCTCGGGGACGGGCTCATGAACGATCACACCGATGGCCATATCGACAATCTTGCCCGCTTTGCCGCGCCGGGCCGTATGATCGTGCCTGAGCCGAGCGGCGCGGATGATCCCAATCACGCGATTTACGATGACGCTGCCCGGCGGGCACAGACTTTCGGATTGGACATCATCCGCGTTCCTTCGCCCGGTTTGATAAAACGCAGCGGCGTGATTGAGCCTGCAAGCTATGTGAATTTCGCGATCATCACGCATTTGGTCGTGGTGCCAACATTCGGCTCGCCTTTTGATGAAGCAGGCGTGCAAGCCATTGCCGCGCTGTTCCCGGATCGCGATTGTATCGGCCTGCCCGCCGATGCGGTGCTGGCGGGCGGAGGCGGCTTTCATTGCGCCAGCCAGCAAATGCCCTCGCTTGGCGCTGCTTAACGCTTCGTTAGGACTTGCTCCCCATTGTGCAGGCTATGAGCAAAGCCTTCGCCCTTTCCCAAGCCGCCTATGCAGCGCTACCGGCACGCCCGATTGATGCCGCGCGCTGCGTGATAGTTTTGGGCTGCGCGCTGGCGTTGATCTTGGCGGGGCCCGTTCTGCCTTTCTAACGGCCGGAGTGTCCGCGTAACCAATCCCGATTTTTGAACGTATTCCTTTTCTCAGGACAATTGCGCCTGAAATGCGTCCGGAATTGCGAGGTTGAGTGTGAAACGCCAGATTGCTGCCGCCCTTGCGGTGTTTATCATCCTTGCAGCAGCGCCGCTGCTCCTGCCCAATTCGTCCAACGCGCAATCTGGTCCGAATGGCTTGCCCGCTCTGGCGAATGAGCCTGTGCTGATCGAATTGTTCACCAGTCAGGGTTGCTCATCGTGCCCCCCGGCTGACCGGCTCGCTGCAAAACTGGCGCGCGAGGCCAATTTGATCGTGGTTTCGCGCCCCGTTGATTATTGGGACAGGCTGGGATGGAAAGACACATTTGCCAAGCCATCGAACACGGAGCTGCAACGCGATTATGCGCGCCGCGGCCTTGCCGGATATAACGGTGTCTACACTCCGCAAAGCGTGGTGGCCGGACGTCTGGGCGAAGTGGGTTCCAAAGAAGGCGCGGTTCGCACCTTGGTAGAGCGCGCACGCGGCTCAATGCGCGCTGTTATCAGACTGGAAAAAGCCAATGGCGGGTTCGGCGTCGGTATCAATGGCTCTAGCGAGAAGGCGGCTGAGCTCATGCTTCTTGGTGTGTCCACACGCGAAGATGTGGCGATTGGCCGCGGCGAAAATGGCGGCCACACGGTGACCTACACCAATGTCCTGATTGGCGAACAGCGCATCGCAACATGGAATGGCGGCAAGGCAAGCTACGCGCTCAAAGCGTCGCAATTGCGGCTGCCGGGCGCCGATAAATACGCGCTTGTCCTGCGCGAACCCGGCGGAGGTCCTGTCTTGGCCGCGCGCTGGGTTGACTAAACGTCGGCTCGAAACAGGATCACGAACAACGTAATCGCATGAAACGCGGCGATCCCCAGATTGCTCATAACCACGGGGTTGGAAACGGTGCCCACAGTGACCGGGGTGAGCACCTTGTAGATGATCTGGAGGGCAAGCATCGCCGTGACAGCTTCGGGCATGGGTTTGAACAGGAACCCCGCCGAAGCGATCAGAATGGCCAAGTAGAAAGCGAGCACGATTCCTCGGGCGGGACTATCGGAGCCATAGGCTGCGCCTGTCCAATCCGCATTGGTCGCGATACCAAAGGTCACTGGCACCAACACGAAGATATTGAGGAGCATCGAAAACACGGTCAAAATCTTCATGTCAAACCCCTGGTTTAGCCGTTCACCCACGCAAATCAGGCGGCGTTGCCGCCTCTTTCAGCATTGCAATCGCTTCTTCTAAAGGCAGGACGCGCTGCTCTTTTTCACCCAGCGTCCGGATGGCAACAGTGCCTTCTTCCTGCTCACGCTTGCCGACCACCAGCATATACGGAACCTTTGCGAGTGAGTGTTCGCGCACCTTATAGTTGATCTTCTCGTTGCGCAGATCTGCCTTGGCGCGAATTCCAGCCGCTTCCAGCTTCGCCAAGACCTCGCCAGCATAGCCATCAATGTCAGACACAATCGGCGCGACCACGGCTTGTTCTGGGGCAAGCCATGCAGGCAGGCGTCCGGCAAAATGTTCGATTAGGATGCCGATAAAGCGCTCGTAAGAACCGAAAATCGCGCGGTGCAGCATGACGGGGCGATGCTTTCCGCCATCTTCGCCCACATAGGTCGCATCCAAACGGTCAGGCAAAACGCGGTCGCCCTGGATTGTGCCAACCTGCCATGTCCGGCCAATCGCATCGGTGAGGTGCCATTCAAGCTTTGGCGCATAAAACGCCCCCTCGCCCGGCAGCTCTTCCCAGCCATAATCTTCATTCGCCATGCCCGCTTCTGCCACGGCATCGCGCAATTCCTGTTCCGCCTTGTCCCAGTCCGCCTCTGATCCGAAGCGTTTTTCGGGTCGCAAGGCTAGCTTGACATGATAGGTGAAGCCGAAGTCCTGATAGACGCTGTTGGCCAGTTCACAAAAAGCGCGGACCTCTTCGACGACCTGTTCTTCGGTGCAGAAGATATGCGCATCGTCCTGCGTAAACTGGCGCACGCGCATCAATCCGTGCAGCGCGCCGTGGGGTTCGTTGCGGTGGCAGCACCCCATCTCGCCAAGGCGGATCGGCAGATCGCGATAAGATGTGATCCCCTGTTTGAAGACCAGCACATGCGCCGGGCAATTCATCGGCTTGATCGCCATCCAGTCGGCGTCTTTCTCCACCGAAGGCTTGGCCGCCCCATCGCCGTCTTCGTCCACTTGCGGCACCATATCGGGGACGGCGAACATGTTCTCAGCATATTTGCCCCAATGGCCTGATTGCTCCCACTGGCGCACATCCATCAGCTGCGGCGTCTTGATTTCGCGGTAGCCGCTCGCGTCCATCTTGCGGCGCATATAGGCCTCCAGCTCGCGCCAGATCCGGTAACCCTTGGGGTGCCAGAACACGCTGCCATGCGCCTCTTCCTGCAAGTGGAACAGGTCCATCTCGCGGCCCAGCTTGCGGTGATCGCGCTTGGCGGCTTCTTCAAGGTTGTGGAGGTGCTGTTTAAGCTGCTTTTTGTTGAGCCAGCCCGTCCCGTAAATCCGCGTCAATTGCGCGTTGTTCTGGTCACCGCGCCAATATGCGCCCGCCACCCGCATCAACTTGAACGCTTGCGGATCGAGTTTCCCGGTGGAGGCAAGGTGCGGGCCCCGGCACATATCCAGCCAGTCATCACCCGACCAATAGACCGTCAGCTCCTCGCCTTCGGGCAGCCCCTCGGCCCATTCCGCCTTGAACGCTTCGCCTTCGGATTGCCATTTGTCGATAAGCTGCTGGCGCGACCACACCTCGCGGCGAAGCGGTTTGTCCGCTTTGATGATCTCGCGCATTTTCTCTTCGATTGCGGGCAAGTCCTCGCTGCTGAACGGTTCGCGCGATTCCGGCGCCATCACATCATAGTAGAACCCGTCATCGGTTGCCGGGCCAAAGGTGATCTGCGTGCCGGGATAGAGCGCCTGCACCGCCTCAGCCAGGATATGCGCATAATCGTGGCGCACCAGCTCAAGCGCGTCGGCCTCATCCTTCGCCGTGATCAGAGCCAGCTCGGCATCGCCATCGAACGGGCGGCCAATATCGCGCACTTCGCCATTGACCCGCGCAGCCAAAGCCGCCTTGGCCAGCCCCGGGCCGATTGCGGCTGCCACATCATAGGGCGTGGCTCCCCGTTCCATCTCGCGCACGGAGCCATCGGGCAGGCTTATCTTGAGCAGTTCGGTCATCGCGGTCTTGTCCGTTTCCAATTCTGATGCACGCCATGGCACAGCGCGGCGCGCGCTTGAAGCGGCGAGTGTTGTGTTTTGACCGATTGCGAAGGCGGCCGCCGTGCCGCCCTTCGATCGGGCGGCGGGGTGCCTGGTTTAGCGCACCGCGACCCGCCCCGGATCATCCGAGGTCGTGGTGGTAGTGATAGTGGTCGTGGTGAGCAGCTTTGCCATGGCGATCCCATAGCGATTGCAATCGCCGCTGTCACGCCCACTTCGCTGCTGCGTGGTGGCCTGGACATGGACCGGTGACGGGGGTTTTTGCAAAAGTTTGAGTTTCGCAGGACATGTTCAATTTCAGTCGCTTGTTTCGCAAAACAAAAACCCAAGTGTAACCTTTCCAATTCGCAACGCACCATCGCGGACCCGCCCCGCCCCATCACGCCCCATCACGCCCCGCCGTGCCCCGCCACAGGGCATAAAAAGCGCGAATGACAAGCGCACTGACCAACCTAGCAATTCGCCACCTTAGTAGGAAAGCAGGATGCGCTGGATGGAAAGCAAGCTTGACATTCCTTCCCATTGGTGGCAAGTGTCCTTTCCATATTAGAAAGGGAGCTTTCCTAGTGACACGAACTCAAACCGCACTTCTTTGGGCTTCATTGATCCTTATCGCCGCTGTCATCACGTCCGCAATGAATGCGAGCGATGCTGCCAGCTTTGCCATAATCACCGGGCTTTCAGGTGGCGCATGGGCCGCGCTCAATCTCGATCAGGGCTGCGGTAAGGGGTACCTTCGGTGAACAGGCAAACAAAAAATCGCAACGGCGTGTTTGGTCGCGGGCCTTTGTTCTGGGGGACGCTCACTTTGCTTTCAACGGCGACAGTGGTCGCACTCGGCGTGACTGAGGCTATTGAAGGCACACCGGCTTTGCTGCTTTTGCTGCTGCCGATCGCGACATTTGGCGCAATGATGCGATCTGCTTACACCTTTGCCAGCAGCGATCAGCCTTCCGGCAATGGCTCTGATTGCATCCCCAAAGGAGCCGCGCAGCAGCGCTACATCAAGCGCGTGGCGATCTTTACATCGCTGTATTTGGCAGGATTTGCCGCCATCACATTCGTCGAGCGCGAATGGGCCGCGCCGCAATCCATTCAAGTTCTCGCAGCGCTGGTACCTGGCTTTGCCACTATCGGAGTGTTCTGGTCCATTGCACGGCTGATTGTTGAGGAAGCCGATGAATTCATACGCATGCTGGTGGTTCGCCAAGCGCTTATCGCCTCAGGTTTTGCGATGAGCCTTGCGTCTGTCTGGGGGTTTCTGGAATACGCAGCCCTGGTCCCGCATCTGGACGCGTATTGGTGGGCTGCAGCATGGTTCGTGGGGTTGTTTATTGGCGCCGTTTTGAACCGGGTACAGCACGGCACGTGGGGTGCGGTATGACGGGGTGGCAGACATGAAAAACCGCCTCAAAGTCCTTCGTGCAGAGCGCGATTGGTCTCAGCAAGACCTCGCCGACCGGCTCGGCGTCTCGCGGCAATCTGTGAATGCGATTGAAAAAGGGCGTTATGACCCATCTTTGCCGCTGGCGTTCACAATTGCCGAAGTGTTCGAATTGCCAATTGAGGCGATCTTTAGCCGCGAATAATCCCGCCCAAACGAAAAAGCCCCGCCGCAATCGGCAGGGCTTTGTTCAGTGTCGCTGTTCTGGCGGAACAACCGGCTGAGTGTTAGCTCGTTGCAGGTTGCGGGATTGATGCGACCGGGGGTTTCGCTTTTGCCGGCTTTGACTTGGCTGGCTTTGGCTTTGTTGGCACAGCATTTTTCAGCGGCTTTTGCTCGGCGGCATCGCCTGATTGCTCGTCGCTGGACTTGCCAAAATACTTCTTCGCTGCATAGCCGCCGACGCCCAATGCGATCATTGCAGGAAGGCTGATCCGGCTCAGAACAAATGGCGCAGCAGCACCAATCATAGCGCCGGTCGTGCCGCCCATTGATTTGGATTGCTGCGCGAGTTTTCCGCCAAGTGCGGCTCCGATGATTTTGCTAAGCATTGTTGTCTCCTTCATCCCGCTTACAAGCAGGATGGCAGGGTGTTCCAAAAAACTGAAAGCGCGAAAAACGCTAAGCTGCAATCAATTGGGGCCAATACCAGACCAGCGCGGACGCGCTCAGCCATGCCGAAAACATGATGAGATAGGGCCATTTGCGCGGCAGCATTTCGGCTGCAAACAAAGTGGTCGCCGCCGTTCCTGCAAGCGCAATGAGGACGGGAGCAGGCCCTGATATGCCCGCCGCTTGAGGCGATGTGAGGGCCAACGCAGCCTGGATCGCGGCATTCGTCCATTGCGCTGGCAAAAGCACAAGCAGCCAATCCGGCAATGTGCCGGGCATCGCAAAAGCGGTGAGAATAATCGCCGCTTCGCCCATCACCACAAAGACAGCCATGCACCAGCCCAGACCCGGCATGGACCGTGCAAACAAAGCGCCGCGCGCCGCAAAGCTGAAAGCCGCGATGACAATGGCTGGCACCATAACAAGCGCGCTGAAGGCAGCGCCGCTGCCTATCGCCAATGCGCCTGCGATAAGGGCAAGACCGATGAGCGCAGCCAGCGTCACGCCGATCCATAACCTGCCAGAAGCGGCCGCTCCAATCATGCCCGCCCCCATAAGAGCGAGAGTTAAACCGAGCGGCACTCCATCAGATATGTCCAGCAACGCCAAAGCAGCCAGCGGTGCGGCGACGCCTGCAAGACCAACACTCAGCCAGGCGGCAAGCGGCCATTTGGGCGGTTGAACCGTGATTTCAGAATTCATGGGACGTGCTTTGAGCGAACCGCTCTGCAAAGTCGAGCGAGGATACCGGCACCGCTATTGAGGCCCCCAGCACGCTCGATCACGCCGCTATCAAGCCTCGGTCACGATTCTTTTCGTGCCAGCAAGCTTGGCTGAGCGCGTCCTTCCACCGTCCGTAAACCGGTATTCGGTGACAACGCGGTCCGGGCCGAGTCCGATCATCATATAGCCGCGCTGCGATGTGTCAGACCATTGTAGCTCGGCATTTTCAGCGGTTAACGCTCCCGCCATTGTGGTGGCGGGGATCATCGAGAGATACCCTTCGAACCCCGGCGAGCTTACCGACGCCACGCCAAATTCCACCCCGACCGCTTCGCCTTTATGCGCCAGATTGAAATTCCAAGCATTGTGGGTGTCACCGGCGAGCACGATCAAATTGGCATCCGCTTCCAATGCGGATTGGAACAGCCGGTCGCGCGCGGCGGGATACCCATCCCAGGCATCCATATTGAGCGGCAGACCCGCCTGCCGCGCGAGCGCGCCCGCTTCCAATCGGCGCTTAAGATAATCGGGCAGGCCTTGCGGCAGGGCCTCGAACAGCGATTGCGGGGCCTGCACTTTGCCCATCAACACCTGCTGCACCAGCACCTGCCAGCGCGCGCCGCGCTTCTTTGACGATGCCATCCCCTGCGCGAGCCACGCCTCTTGCCGCGCGCCCAGCATCTGGCGATCAGGATCGAGGTAATCTCCGCTAGCAAATTCGCGCAAAGAAGCGGTCATGGCATCGGGATCGGATTGGCCGCTCAACAGCTTTTCAACGCTGAATTGCTCCTCGCGCCCTTCCAGCCGCGTGTCTAGCCGGAACAAAGTCGCCAGATCGCCAATATCATAGGCGGCGTAAGGTTCATCAGAAACGGGCATCCATTCGCGGTAGACCCGTTTGGCGATGGCTTTGCGCGTCTGCCAATCGCCTTCGGCAGCGCTTTGATGGTTTTGCGCGCCATCACGCCAGCTGTCATTGGCGCTTTCATGATCGTCCCAGATGGCAATCATCGGCAGCACCTGATGCAGCCGCTTAAGATCGGGGTCCGCGCGGTAGGTCGCGTAACGCAGGCGGTAATCGGCCAGCGTTATGATCTCTGTACCAGGAGAAAGCGCACTGCGATCGGGATGGGTCTGGCCGGGTGAAGGATAGGTGCCCGCGCCATATTCGTAGATGTAATCGCCCAGATGCACGGCGAGATCGCAATCATTCGCTTGGGCGGCATGGGCATAGGCGTTGAACCAGCCAAACCCATAATTCGAACACGAAAACACCGCCAGTTTGAACGCGGCAGAAGGGCCCTGCGGCAAAGTGCGAGTGCGGCCCACGGGCGACATGCTGCCACCGGGCGCGATAAAGCGGAAATAATACCAGCTATCAGGCCGCAGCCCGGTGGCCACCGGTTTAACGCAGCCATCGCGCGCAGGCGATGCAGTGACGGAGCCAGCGGCAATGGTGGAGGTGAACTCCGCGCTTTCGCTCACCTGCCATTCGAGCGTTACAGGCGCATCAGCAGCGTAGCGCGTCCAAAGCAGCACCCGGTCCTGACCCGGCTCCCCGCTTGCGACATTATGAGTGAAACCTGTCCCAAAAGTGCGCGCATGAAGCGGCGTTGCCGCCAATGCCGCCCCTGCTCCTGCAAAAGTAAACAGACCGCGCCGCGAAACATTTGCGGCTGATTGGTTCTGCGGACGGGCGGGCTGAGCGGTGAAGGGTGTGACCATGCGCGTCTCATTAAGCTGGCGGGATTGCGAGTGTGTGACACCAATGGCATGGCCTGCGCATGAGCGATATTCAATTCCACGAAATGGCAGATGGCCGCCGCATCGCCTTTCGCCGTACGCATGGGAAAGGGCCGGCTGGGAAAGGGCCTGCTGGAAAAGGGCCGGCGCTGGTCTTTCTGCCCGGCTATATGTCCGATATGTCTGGCGGCAAAGCGACCGCTTTGTTCGAGCATGCCAAGGCTGAGGGCCGCTCTGCGCTGCTGCTCGATTATTCCGGCTGCGGGGCAAGTTCGGGCGATTTTGCAGGTGGCGCCTTGTCGCGGTGGCGCGATGAAGTGCTCGCCGTAATCGGCGCTCAGGTGGATGGCCCCGTCCTGCTTGTCGGATCGTCAATGGGCGGATGGCTGATGTTGCTGATAGGGCGCGCCTTGGGAGACCGGCTGGCAGGCATGATCGGGATCGCCGCAGCGCCCGATTTCACCCGCTGGGGCATTAATGACGCTCGCCGCGCGCAATTGGCCGCGGGCAAGACCGTTTATGAAGACAACCCTTACGGCCCCGATCCCACCCCCACGCATCCGCTGTTCTTTCGCGATGCAGAGGCCAATCTGCTGCTTGAAAGCGACATTGATATCACCTGCCCGGTGCGCTTGCTGCATGGCCAGCGCGATACAGATGTGCCGTGGTACATATCGCTGAGGCTGGCAAAGGCGCTGCGTTCGGATGATATACAGGTGACGCTGATTAAGGACGGCGATCACCGCTTGTCGCGCGATGCGGATATCGCTTTGTTACAATCAGCGGTGCGCGGCTTTTATTGATGGACCTTCTCCCGTGCTCTTGACCTCAACGCTTATTGCTGCCGCTTTGCAGGTTGGCCCCAATCCCAGCGCTTTGCCGCCGATCAACCCGCATGATGAATTGCGCGACCGGCCTGCGCGTTTGGACAATCAGGAACCGGATAATCCCACCAGCAAATGGCTGGCTGAATGCCTCACGCAGCTGGAGACAGATCCGGCGCGCGCTCATTCGCAGGCGCAAATCCGCCTGACCGAAGCGTTGAGCGCACAAGACACCGTCATCGCGCAGCATTGCCGGGGGCTGGCTGCCACTGAGCTTGGCCTGTGGGCCGATGCCAGCACCGCGTTTCTCGCCGCGCGCAACGGCTCCCCCGGCGATGACACCCGCGCACGCGCACGGTTTGGGACCATGGCAGGCAATGCAGCTTTGGCAGGCGGCGATGCGAGCGGAGCGCTGGCGCTGCTAACCATTGCACAGCGCGATGCCAGCAGCGCCGCATCGGCCACATTGGAAGCTCTTGCTGCAAACGATAAAGCGCGCGCGCTGGTTGCATTGGAGCGTCCTGACGAGGCGCTGGCATCGCTCGAACGCGCGACAGTGCTCGAACCCGGCATTGCTGAAAGCTGGCTGCTTAAAGCGACTTTGCTGCGCCGAATGGACCGATTGGCGGGTGCGCAAACCGCGATAGAGCGCGCGTCTGCCTTATCGCCGCAAAACGGTGAAATTGGGCTGGAAGCAGGCGTGATCGCAGTGCTGGCCGGGCGCGAGGATGCCGCGCGCCAAAGCTGGCAATCGGTGGTGGATACGCAAGCGGGCACGCCCTTTGCCGAAACCGCAAAAGGGTATCTGGCGCAGATCGGCCCGGCTGAAACCGCTCCTGCGCGGGCCTTACCTGCCCCCACTCAAACCGCCCCCGAACGCGCGCCCGCTGAGACCGCGCCCGCTGAGACCGCGCCCGCTGAAACTGCGCCCGCTGAACCCACATCGCCCACAATCCCCTATGAGGTGCCCGGCGCATGACCCGTTTCTCCGTCCTTGATCTTGTCCCCGTGCGCGAAGGCAGCACGATCAGCGACGCTTTCGCAGCCGCCACCGCCTTGGCCCAGGCTGCTGAGCGCCTTGGCTGCAACCGTTTCTGGGTGGCAGAGCATCACGCGATGGAAGGCATTGCAGGCGGCGCCACATCGGTGGTGCTCGCTCATATCGGCAATGCGACCCGCACCATCCGCATTGGATCGGGCGGCATCATGCTGCCCAATCACACCCCTTTTCAGATCGCCGAACAATTTGGCACTCTGGATGCGCTGTTTCCAGCGCGCGTTGACCTTGGCCTTGGCAGAGCGCCGGGCGCAGGGCCCGAATTGCAGCGCGCTTTGCGCAAAGATCTGGCCCGGGCCTCGGAATATTTCCCCAATGATGTGGCCGAACTGCGCGCGCTTTTGACAGGCGATGTCGATCTGCCGTTCAAAGCCACCCCAGGTTTTGGCGCGAAGCCCGAAATGTGGATGCTCGGCTCCAGCCTGTTCGGCGCGCAGCTCGCGGCCAAACTGGGCCTGCCTTATGCTTTTGCTGCGCATTTCGCGCCCGATCATCTGGATGCAGCGCTGGAAATTTACCGCCGCGATTTCCAGCCATCTGCCGCGCTCAGTCAGCCTTATGTGATGGTGGCAATGAATGTTTTTGCCGCGAAAACGCATGAGCACGCAAAAACGCTCGCCTCCAGCCAGCAGCAAAGCTTTGTGCAATTGCGATCGGGCACGCCGGGCAAGCTGCTACCGCCGATCCCCGATTACCTCGATCAATTGCCCGCGCAGCATCAAGCCATGCTCGCCCATGTCGGGCAGGCGAGCGCGGTGGGCACGCCTGAAATGGTGCGCGATCAGATCACTGCTTTTGTCGAGCGGACCAGGGCCGATGAGATCATGCTGTGCGGATCAACCTACGATCCCGATGCGCGTATTTCTTCGCTGGAATTGACGCTGGAAGCAATGAAAGCGCCGCTTCCGGCCTAAATCCGCGCGCCCTGCTGCGAGATTGCCTGCTATAACGCCCGCGTAAAACCTTTGGTCTGCCTTTCATCCGGGTTCAAACGTGCTTGCAGTCCCCCCATCAAAGCGCCTATTGCTCGCATGATAACAACAAAGCGGGACAATAATATTGCCCGCGCGCAGGATGTCAGGAGCGCACTTGATGGCCACGAAGACGGCGAAATCCAAAGCCCCCAACACCAAATTTGCAAAGCCGCTCATTCAGCATCTTGAAGCGTCCCTGCTACCGGGCGACACCCCGATGGACGACGCGCAACTGGATGAGGCCGCCCGGTTCCTGCTGGACGCCGCGGCCAAACGCACGCCGGGCAAAAGCGCGCTCAAACTGGAATCCACCACCGAAGAACGCCGCCGTCTGCAAATCGCCATTATCAATGATGATATGCCGTTTCTGGTCGATTCCATTGCAGGGGCGATCACCGCGCATTCTTTGAACATTGATTGCCTAGTGCATCCTGTCATCGAAATTTCGCGCGATGATGATGGCGAACTGACAGGCCTTGCAAAACCGGATGAGGATGCAGAAGGCAGCCTTGCCGAAAGCTTCATCTATATCGAAACGCCGCGCATTGATGCGCGCCAGCGGCGAGATCTGCTCAGCACATTGCGCGCCACCCTAAGTGATGTGCGCGCAGCGGTTGCCGATTGGCGAAAAGTGCAAAAGGCGATGGAACGCGATGCCGCCAGCATGGGCGCGGCCAGCCCCGAAGCAGCCGCCCTTTTGACATGGCTCAACAATGGCATGCTAACCCAGCTGGGTCACCTCACGCGCCAGCGCGATGGCACCAACAGCAAAGCGCTTGGCATTTGCCGCCGCAACACAGATCCTCTTTTATCCGATGCTTCCTACGATCTGGCGTTCGATTGGTTCGATGAAAACGGCGGTGATGGCCCGCCGCGCGATCTGTTGGTGATAAAATCCAACCGCATGTCATCGGTGCATCGCCGCGTCCCGCTTGACCTGTTCATCGTGCCCAATCGCGAAGACGGAAAAACCGCCAGCCTGTCCGTTCACACAGGCGTCTGGACCAGCGCCGCATTGGCCGCGCGGCCCGAAGATGTGCCGGTTTTGCGCGGATCGCTTGCACAGTTGACCACCCAATTGGGATTTGACCGCAGCGGCCATGCCGGAAAAGCGCTCGTCCATGCATTCACCACATTGCCGCATGATCTGCTAATCGGATTTGGCAGCGAAGACACACGCCGATTGACCACGGCCATGATGAGCCTGGTCGATCGCCCCCGGCCCCGGCTGGTGCTGGTCAATTCGGCATTGCGCCGCCATGTCTTTGCCTTTGTCTGGCTGCCGCGCGATATGCTGAACACGCAGACCCGCCTGCAAATCCGAGATTTGTTGACGCAGGCACCCGGCGCTGCGGTTCTCAATTGGAGCCTTGAGGTTGAAGGCAGCACGCTGGCGATGCTGCAATTCCTGATCGACACCCGCACAGCCGACGCAGTGCCCGATGCCGATGAGGTCGAAGCGCAATTGGAAGAATTGCTGCGCGGCTGGGGCGAAGCGGTTGAAAAAGAACTTTCCCAAACCGAAGATGCAGGCCGCGCCAATGCCATTGCTGCGCGCTATGCCGATGCATTCCCGGCCGAATACCGCGCCGAATATGGCGCAGGCGAAGCTGCGCGCGATATCGCCCGGCTGCGCGCGCTTGCCTCTGGCGAGGAGGGCGAAACGCAAAAACGTGATGCACGGCTGTACCGGCTTGATAGCGCTGATGAAGGAGGCGCGGAGGGTCACTTACGGCTGAAAATTGCGCATGTGGACGGCTCACTGACCCTGTCTGACACTGTGCCAGCGCTTGAGAATTTCGGTTTTCGCGTGGGATCGGAACGCAACATTGTACTGGATGGCGGACAGCTTGGCACGCTGCATGATTTCAAACTGGCGCTGGCTCCCGGCGCGGATGCTGATGCGCTGCTGAAACGCGCGGACATTATCGAAGGCGCAATTGCCGAAGTGCTAAATGAAAGCGCCGAGGATGATCCGTTCAACCGGCTTGTCACCGAAGCGGAATTGAGCGCACGCGAGGCAATGTGGCTGCGCGCGGTTTATCGCTATCTGCGCCAAACGGGCATGGGCTTTACCATTTACACCGTGGTCGATGCGCTCAGCGCTGCGCCGGGTGTGACCCGCGCGATTATCGATCTGTTTATCGCGCACCACGATCCAGACTTTGACGGCGACCGGGACAAAGCGGTCAAATCCGCCAAAGATGCCTTTGACAAAGGCCTCGCCAAAGTGTCCGCGATCAATGATGACAGGCTGCTGCGATTGTACCGCGCGGTGATTGATGCCGTGCTGCGCACCAATGCCTTTGCCGATGCCGCAGACGAAGCGCTCGCGTTCAAGATCCAGTCTGAGTGCATTCCCGACCTGCCAAAGCCTGTGCCATGGCGCGAGATTTTCGTCTATTCGCGCCGGGTCGAAGGGATCCATTTGCGCAGCGGAGCGGTCGCGCGCGGCGGGCTGCGCTGGTCAGACAGGCGCGATGATTTCCGCACTGAGATTCTCGGCCTGATGAAAGCGCAGCGCGTTAAAAACGCAGTGATCGTGCCAACGGGCGCAAAAGGCGGTTTCTACCCCAAACAATTGCCCAACCCAGCGCAGGACCGCGATGCCTGGGCCGCCGAAGGGCAAGCAAGCTACGAAGTGTTCATCCGCACCTTGCTGTCGGTCACGGACAACATCGTAAAAGGCAAAGTCGTCCACCCTGACAATGTCGTCATCCATGATGGCGAAGACCCCTATTTCGTGGTCGCCGCCGATAAAGGCACTGCGCGCTTCTCCGATGTCGCCAATGGCATTGCGCGGGGACAGGATTTCTGGCTGGGCGACGCCTTCGCCAGCGGCGGTTCCAACGGATACGATCACAAAGCCATGGGCATCACCGCACGCGGCGGGTGGGTCAGCGTTCAGCGCCATTTCCTCGAAATGGGCGTGGATGTGCAGGAAGACAGCATCGAAGTTGTCGGCTGCGGCGATATGTCGGGCGATGTGTTCGGCAATGGCATGCTGCTATCCAAAGCAATCAAACTGGTTGCCGCTTACGATCACCGCCACATCTTTATCGATCCTACGCCCGATCCTGCTGCCAGCTGGAAAGAGCGCAAACGATTGTTCGATAAATCGAGCTCAAGCTGGGATGAGTATGGCAAAGACCTGATCTCGCGCGGGGGCGGCGTTTTTGAACGCGGTGCCAAAAGCATCAGCCTTTCCAAAACGGCTGCCACCATGTTGGGCCTCGATGAAACCGAAATCACACCTGACAATCTGGTCAGCGCCATTTTGAAAGCGCGCGTTGATCTCATCTGGTTTGGCGGGATTGGCACCTATATCAAGGCGGAAAGCGAGAGCAATTCGGATGTCGGTGACCGCGCCAATGATCCCTTGCGCGTCAATGCGCGCGATCTGTCAGCCAAGGTTATCGGCGAAGGCGCCAATCTGGGCATCACGCAGGCAGGACGCATTGAATTTGCGCTTAGAGGTGGGCGGATTAACACCGATTTCATCGACAATTCGGCAGGCGTTGATTGTTCCGATAACGAAGTGAACATCAAAATCGCGCTCGCTTCTGCCGTGCGCGATGGCGATCTCACAGAGAAAAAGCGCAACAATCTGCTTGAGAAAATGACCGATGAAGTCGCCGCGATTGTGCTGGAGGATAACCGGCTGCAAGCGCTCGCTTTGTCGATTGCAGAGGCGGGCGGGGCAAAGGCGATGGATTCCTATATCCGCCTCATTGAACGGCTCGAAGAACTGGGCGCGCTTGATCGCGAAAATCAGGGGCTCGCTGATAACGAGATGCTCAAACGCCGCGCGAGCGATGGAAAGGGGATGACCCGTCCCGAACTCGCGGTGCTGCTATCGACCACCAAACTGGTGTTGCAAGACGCGATCGAAGCCAGCGATCTGCCCGGTGATCCCGCGCTCGAAACTGATCTGATCGCGATGTTCCCCGAACCGATGCGCGGCAGTTTCAAAGGCGCGATCACCGATCACCGCTTGCGCCGTGAATTGATCGCAACCGAGCTCGCCAATCGCATTGTCAATTCCATGGGGCCGCTGGCCGTGTTCGAACTGGCCGAGGAAGAAGGCGCGATGCTGGAAGCGATTGCTTCCACTTTTGTCGCGGTGGACACTTTGTTCGACATGCGCACTTTGTGGACCGAAATTGACGATGCCAAAGTAAGCGAGGCCACCCGCATCGAATTGTTCGAACGCACCGGCCAGGCCTTGCGCGCGCATATGGGCGACCTGCTGCGCGCAGGGGCCGCACGCCAGCAGCCCAGCGATCTTGCAGGCGAATTGGCACCGGGGATCAAGGAATTGGCAGGGACCACGCATGATCTCGTCATGGGCGAGACGCGGCGTCAATCCGATGCGATGCGCGACGAGCTGAAAGAGGCGGGAACGCCTGGGGGTCTGGCCGGCAAAATCGTCCAATTGTTCGAAATGGACGGAGCCGCCGGTCTTGCCCGCCTGTCGCGCAATTCCGAAGTCAGCATTACCAAGCTAACCGCCGCTTTCACCGATCTGGGCGCCCGGCTCGGCATCGATTGGGCACAGCGCACCGCTGCCATGATGGAGCCATCCGATGTGTGGGAGCGATTGCTGGTCGTGGGCCTTGCCCGCGATTTCCAGCAGATGCGGCTCGATCTTTTGCGCGCACTTCTCGCAGGAAAAGACACCGATCCCGAAGCCGCGATCCAGCAATGGGCCGATGACAATGCGGCCGCCATTCGCCAGTTCAAAAGCATGGTTGAACGAGCGCAGAACCAGAACCCGGTTGTGCCCACTGTGCTCGCGCAAATTGCAAGCCAAGCGCGCAATCTGCTTGAACCCTAAGACTTGACCTTGCGCTCAATTGGCGCAAGTCAGGCGCGGCTTATTTGCGATAAGGGCGAAAGACATGGCAGGACAGGCACGCGAGGCGGATATCGTCATTGTCGGCACAGGCCATGGCGGCGCGCAGGCTGCGATTGCTTTGCGCCAGCAGGGGCACGAGGGATCAATCCTGATGATCGGGCGCGATGCGGTGCCCCCCTATGAACGCCCGCCTTTGTCCAAAGAATATCTGTCCGGCGACAAACCGTTTGAGCGGATCATGATCCGGCCCGAGAAATTCTGGGCCGATAAAGGGATCGATCTGGCACTCGGCAGTGCTGTCACCGATATTGACTGGATGGCGCACACGGTCACTTTGTCAGATGGCAGCGTCATTGGCTACCGCAAGCTTATCTGGTCAGGCGGCGGCGATCCGCGCAGATTGCCCACCACAGGCGCCAATCAAAAAGGCGTGTTCTACGTCCGCGACAAACGCGATGCCGATGCGATGATGGCTGCGATTGAGGCAGGCGCACGGCGCGCGGTTGTCATCGGCGGCGGCTATATCGGATTGGAAGCGGCTGCGGTCTTGCGCAAATTGAACTGCGAAGTGGTTCTGGTCGAAACGCTTGACCGTTTGCTCGCGCGAGTGGCTGGCGAAGAATTGTCAGAATTTTACGCGCATGAACACCGCGAACACGGTGTGGATGTACGCCTTGGCCAAGCGGTGACCGAGATTGTCGGCACCGATGGACAAGTAACCGGAGTGGCGCTGGATACGGGCGAAAATATCGCATGCGATATGGTGGTTGTCGGCATTGGCATTGTGCCCGCCGTTGGCCCCCTGATCGCCGCAGGGGCGGCAGGGTCAAACGGTGTTGACGTGGATTATGTCTGCCGCACCACGCTTGATGATATTTACGCGATTGGTGACTGCGCCGCGCATGCCAATTCATATGCCGATAACGCGGTGATCCGGCTGGAATCGGTCCAGAACGCGCATGATATGGCCAACACGGTCGCCCGCGCCATTATGGGCGAGAAAGAAAAATACGAAGCGCTGCCGTGGTTCTGGTCAAACCAGTATGATCTCAAATTGCAAACCGCAGGGCTGAACACAGGCTATGATGCCACAGTGCTGCGCGGCGATCCGGGAGCACGCAAGTTTACGATTGTCTATCTGAAAGAAGGCCGGCCCATCGCCTTTGATTGCGTGAACACGATGAAAGATTACGTGCAGGGCTCGAAAATGCTCAAAGCGGGCGTGGAACGGGTGGACCCTGATCTTTTGGCCGATACCGAAGTTCAGCTTAAACAGATGATGTAAGCTTCGCTGCCGCCCATTCTGCCGCATCGGCAACCACGGGATCGGGATCAGCCTTTAACGCCTCACACATTGCAAGCAGATTGGTGTCGGCGCTGTTGCCCGCCGCATAAAGGCAATTGCGCACAAACCGGTCCCGCCCAATCCGCTTGATCGGAGAGCCTGAAAAAAGGCTGCGAAACCCTGCATCATCAAGCGCCAACAATTCTGCCAGCCTGGGCGCTGCCAATTCTGCACGGGGGAGAAATTCGCGCATGGCATGAGCAGCGGAGGCAAATTTGTTCCACGGGCACACCGCAAGGCAATCATCGCAGCCGTAAATCCGGTTGCCCATCGCACTGCGCAAATTGTCTTCGACAGGGCCTTTATGCTCAATCGTCAGATATGAAATGCACCGCCGCGCATCGATCTGATAGGCATTGGGAAAGGCATCGGTTGGGCAGCTGTCGAGACAGGCCCGGCACGATCCGCATTGATCGCGTTGCGGCCCTGTCGGCGTAAGCTTCAATGTCGTGTAAATCGCGCCCAGAAACAGCCAGCTGCCATGATCGGGGCTGACCAGATTGGTGTGCTTACCCTGCCAGCCAATCCCCGCCGCCTCTCCCAGCGGTTTTTCCATCACCGGGGCGGTGTCGACGAAAACTTTCACCTCGGCCTCGGGCTGCTCGGCGATCATCCAGCGGGCCAGCGCTTTCAGCCGCTTTTTGACGATATCGTGATAATCCTTGCCCTGCGCATACACCGAAATTCGCGCGTGGGCAGGATAGGCTTCAAGCTCCATCGGATCGCGCGCCGGTGCATAGCTCATGCCGAGCGCGATGACGCTGTTTGCCTCGGGCCATAGATCCTTGGGGGAGCCGCGCTCGGCCGCGCGGGTCTCCATCCACTCCATCGTGCCGTGATGCCCTTCGCCCAGCCAGTGTTCGAGCCGTTGGACGCGCACCGGATCGCGCGCAGCGCTGGCAATCCCGCAAGCCACAAATCCAAGATCGCGCGCAGCCGCTTCGAGCCGCGTTTCAAACGGGCTTTGCGAGCCAAGTGTTACCCCTGAATTAACCATGCTTGGGGGCACTCCCGTTTAGTCTCACCCGTTAACTCGCCTTTTCATGGATATGGCGGTAAGCGAAACTGTGGCTTCGCACAATCACACACAGGCCGGTGCAGCGGCGGATGAAGATCCCATTGCCGATGCGCGCCCGCTCGCAATCGAAGCGCGCGGTCTGGTCAAAAGCTTTGACGGCACCCGCGCGGTTGACGGCGTGGATATCGCCGTGCCCGAAGGTGCGATTTACGGCATTCTTGGCCCCAATGGCGCGGGCAAAACGACCACATTGCGCATGCTTTTGGGGATTATTGACCCTGATGAAGGCGTGCGCCGCGTGTTTGGCCATGACCGGCCGCATGATGTGGGCCGGTTGATCGGTTATCTACCCGAAGAACGCGGGCTGTATCCGGCGATGAAAGCGATTGAGGCGATTGCGTTTATGGGCGCGCTGCGCGGTCTGCCCAAGGCTGAAGGGCGCAAACGCGGGCTCGAACTGCTGGAACGCCACGACTTATCCCACGCCGCCGACCGGCAAATCCGGCAGCTGTCCAAAGGCATGGCGCAAACCGTCCAATTGCTCGGCACATTGGTGCACGGCCCCCGCCTGGTGGTGCTGGATGAGCCATTTTCGGGCCTTGATGCGATCAATCAGGGCAAGCTGGAGAGGATGATCCGCTCGCTCGCCGAAGACGGCGTCACGGTGATCTTTTCCACCCATGTCATCCACCATGCCGAACGCCTGTGCGAAGGCGTCGCGATTATTGCGGGCGGCAAAGTGCCCTATGCGGGCAGCGTCGAAACCGCGCGCGACCGCATCCCTGCGCAGGTTCGGCTGGAAACCCGTGCCCGGACGGGCGGCTGGACCAAAGCATTGCCGGATGATGCCCGGCGCGAAGGGGATTTCTTCTATTTCTCGCTGCCCGAAACCGGCGTTGAACCTTTGCTCAAAGACCTGATCGCGGGTGAAGCGGGCATATTGTCTCTCTCGATTGAGCGTGCAGGCCTGCACGATGCCTTTGTCGCGATCGCGGGCGAGGCCGCGGCCCGGCAGCTTGAAGCCGATCAGGCGGGAGCCGATGCATGAGCACGCTTGATGTCAAACCGCGCCTTTCCCGGCTGGAGGCCGCTTGGGTCATCGCCCGGCGCGATTTTGTCGCGGTGCTGTTCAGCCGCGCATTTCTGTTCTTTCTGCTTGGCCCGCTCTTTCCCGTCATCGTCGGCGGACTTGCGGGCAGCATTGGCGGGCAAGTGTCGCGCGAGGCCGCGATTGCTGAAATTGGCATTGCGATGCCATCCGATGACGCAGCGGCCCTGCTGCGCGGCGCGGAGACATTGCGCCCGCAATTGGGCGGCGCGGTGCCTGCGCTCGCGATTATTCCCGATGCTGCAAGCGATCCCGAATTTGACGCGCGCGGCTTTCTAGAACAGCGCAAAGGCAGCTATGTCGCGATTGTCACGGGCACAATTGACGCGCCCGAATTGGTCGGGACCGAAGGACAGGTCGCGCGCTGGAAAGGGCCGATCAGCCTGATCGCGTCGACCGGGGCCAGCACTACGCCGCAAAGCTTCCCCGCTGTCGCAACCCAAACCGTTGCCAGCAGCGCGGCATCAGAGCGGTCCAGCCGGATCAAAACCGCGCAAGCTGCGCAAATGGTGCTGTTCCTTTTGACCATGCTTTTGGCCGGGATGGTGCTGTCGAACCTAGCAGAGGAAAAAGGCAACAAGATCATCGAAATCCTTGCCGCCGCTATTCCGATGGATGCCGTGTTTATGGGCAAATTGTTCGCGATGCTGGGTGTGTCGTTTGTCGGCATCGCCGTTTGGGGCACTGTCGGCTGGGCGTTTTGGGCAATTGCTGAGGACGCCATCGTCACCGTCACCCAAACCGATTACCGCAATCTGCCAGGCCCCGCTTTGGGTTGGCCGATGTTCCTCGCACTGGGCGTTGCCTATTTCTCGATGGCGTATCTGCTGCTCGGCTCACTGTTCCTGACCATTGGCGCCATGGCGAACACCGTGCGCGAAGTGCAGACCATGTCGATGCCGGTCACCATGATGCAGCTGATGGTGTTCTTCATCGCCGCTTTCACTCTCACCCCCGGCGGTGCGTGGATGGAACCCTATGCCATGGCCTTCCCACTATCCTCTCCCTTCGCCATGCTGGCGCGCGCAGCGATGGACGAAACGCTTTGGATCCACGCCGCAGCGCTCGCATGGCAGGCCGTGTGGGTTGGCCTGCTAGTCAAAGGCGGATCTATCCTGTTTAAAAAGCGTGTGATGAAATCGGGCGGCGCTGGGCGCGAGAGAAAGAAACGCAAAATGTTCGCGCCAAAAGCGCCCTCACCCATGGCTGAACCCGCCGAATAGGTAGCCAATCGCAACCCGTATTGACATTGGTGTCAATTGAGGCAGGATGCACCCCGTTAAATGGACGCGAAAGTCCAAAGACGGGAGAAAATGATGGCAACCATTGCAGCACCGGCACGGCCAAAGGTCCGCAATTCGCCGCAGGCACACGAAGCGCTAAAAGAGCATTTCGAAAAGCACCCCGAAGAACGCCCGCAGCACCCCCACAAATGGGATGTCAGCCGTTCGGATATCTACTTCGAGGACAAGTGGCAGCCGATCTTCAAAGAGATGCAGGATGCAGGCCCGCTGCATTACATCCCCGAAAGCCCTTACGGCCCCTATTGGGCTGTCGTCGGGCACAAGGCGATCCAACATATTGAGGCACAGCCTGAGATTTTCTCGTCCAGCTGGGAATATGGCGGCATCACCATCCTTGAACGGTTAAGCGATGAACAGATCGCCAAAGAGGGCACAGACCGCCGCGAACTCCCGATGTTTATCGCGATGGACCGCCCACAGCACACCGGCCAGCGCCGCACAGTGGCTCCCAAATTCACCCCTTCGGCCATGAAAGATATGGAAGAGGAAATCCGCGCTCGAACCGGCGAAACGCTCGACAGTTTGCCGCGCGGAGAAACGTTCGACTGGGTCGATAAAGTCTCGATTGAACTGACCACAGGCATGCTCGCCATACTGTTTGGCTTTCCCTGGGAAGACCGCCGCATGCTCACTTTCTGGTCGGACTGGTCAGGCGACACCGAAATCGGAGGCATTCGCGAACTGGATGAACTGCGCTGGGAATTTCTCCACGAAATGGCAGCCTATTTCCAGTCGCTCTGGATCGAACGCACACAGGACAAGGAGCCCGGCAATGACCTCATCAGCATGATGGTCCATTCCGAAGCGATGAACCAGATGCGTCCAGAAGAATTTATCGGCAATCTGGTGCTGCTGATCGTTGGCGGGAATGACACCACACGCAATTCCATGAGCGGGTTTATCCATGCGCTCGACAAATTCCCCGATCAGCGAAAATTGTTCGAACAAAACCCCGACATCATCCCCAATGCGGTGCAGGAAATGCTGCGGGTGCAAACGCCGCTTGCGCATATGAGACGGACTTGTACCGAAGAAACGGAAGTTTTCGGCCAGACCATCAAAAAAGGCGACAAAGTCGTGCTGTGGTATCTTGCGGCCAATCACGAGGAAGACATTTTCCCCAATCCGCACACACTCGATTTGACTCGCGAAAATGCCAAACGGCACATCGCTTTTGGTTACGGGATTCACCGCTGCGTTGGCGCACGGCTGGCCGAATTGCAGCTGCGTATCCTTTTGGAAGAAATGCACAAACGCCGCATGCGGGTGCATGTCGCAGGCGATGTAGAACGGGTGCGCGCGAACTTTGTTCATGGCTTTCGCAGGCTGGAAGTGGAAATCACCGAGTTTTGAGCGGATCGCACCAGCGGTGAAACTTTTCGGGCATTTTTCGCGTATTCACAGGTGAGACACCGAAAAAGAGAACTCAGTCATGCCGATCACACAGCAGCATTCTGATCAACGTCGCCGCTTCCTTACAGGGGCCGCCAGCCTTGGCATTGCATTGCCCTTTCTCAGCGCGTGCGGCGCCACCCCTGCGCAGGCGAAAGGCAAATTTCGCGTCTCCAAGACCGAAGCCCAGTGGCGGCGCGTGCTGACGAAATCGGAATATTACATTCTGCGCGAAGCGGGCACAGAACGGGCCTATTCCTCACCACTCGACAAGGAAAAACGCAAAGGCACTTTTGTGTGCGCGGGCTGCAAAAACTCGCTCTATTCCTCTGCGCACAAATATGACAGCGGCACAGGCTGGCCCAGCTTTTACAAGGCCATCGGCAAAGGCGCAGTTGGCACCAGCACGGATTACAAGATCGGCTATGCCCGAACCGAAGTGCATTGCGCGGATTGCGGCGGGCATTTGGGCCATATCTTTGGCGATGGCCCGCGCCCAACTGGCAAACGCCACTGCATCAACGGCACAGCGATGGATTTCGTCCCCGCTTAAAGTCCGTAGCTTAGCGTTTAACCCGCCATGCTTTGAGTGTCCCATCGGTGCCCAGATCAACCGGCTCCAACCAATCGGGCACGTCATCGCCCATCAAGCTGGCGGCAAATCCATCCGGAGATGCCCTGCGATAAAGCTTGGGTTCGCCAAGATCAGTGCAGAACACCACATGCGTCGTCCCGCGAGCAAGCAAGTTTTTGCGCGCCTGTTCAGGGGAGGCCATGGCCGTCTCGATCACAAATTTCATCGCATCATTGCCGCGGTGATGCCCCGTGGCAACAACGCTGTGATGGGTGTCGAGCAGAATGCGCGGTCCGATATCCAGCGCTGCATACAATTCGGTTGGCGCAATTGTGTTCAACAGCTGAGCGTTGTCATTGATACCGCATTCAGACTTGATCCGCTTTTTAGGCTTTAGTTCGCTGCCAACCATCGCGGCGTGCGCTTTTTCCGCGCTGGTCAGGACTGACAATGGCAGAACGGGCAACAATGCGCACGCAACCCCCACCATGGCAGACACGCGGTAAGCGGGCCGATCCATGGACCGGATTTTGCGAAACCATGCGCGAATTTGCCATGCGAGCGGCGGGGCCGCGAGCACGCAGGCCACAGCGCCCGCGCGGGCTACCAGCATAGAGATAAGAAACGCGGCGCCCAAAATCAGCGCATAGTCCGCCCAGAAACGGCTCAACCAATCGCGCGACTGACGCGTGAGATTGATTGCGGCATAAAGACCAATCAACGGCGTGATCGCAAACTGCGCAGCGACGCGGATGTCCTGATGCCAGATCGGCAGGCCTTCGTGCACTTTGGCATGCCAGTATTTGGCCACCAGCGGATCAAGATCAGCAAACCCACCGCCAGTCACACATTGCGGTGCAGACATCAGCATAATGCCCACAGCACCGCCGCCAGCCACTGCAAAGCCTGCAAGCAAAAGGCCGCGCGGAATAGGTTCAATCTTAGCCATGACGGTCAAGACAATCGCACCCCAACCAAACAGCGCCAGATGCGCAGGACCAATAGCATCGCAATAGACACGCAGATCAGATGCGCCTTTGGTAAGCGCAAACAATGCAAGGCTGGATATGGCAAGCGATTGAATAGCAGTTTGGAGCCAGATGCGCGCCTTACGATCGCAAATCCAGCGCCATGCAAGCACCGCGAATATCGCGGCCGCCAAAGGCAGACCCTCAATCGAGATCGACAGCCACACAGCCATGCTCACTCCGATAGCCGCCGCGCCCGCTCGCGCAGACCGGGCCATCAGGCCGTTAACCGCTCCTAGGATGCAGACAATCTGCCAGCCGTGATGATCAATCCGCATTGGGCCAAGCTGAAACATCACAGGGATCGACAATGCCATCACTATGCAGGTGATATTGGCCGCCTGCTGTCCCATCAAACGCCAAGCAATCCGCATCGCAAGCATCAATGCAATGCCCATAGTCATGAGCGGCACCAGCACGGCTGCCGCACTCTCAGCCACTGATTGGCCTAGCACCGGTGTTAGCACAGCAATGACAATCACAAGCGGCAGATCAACCAGCCGCGACCAATGCATCCCCACACCGCCGCCAGCCGGGTCAATCCGGTATTGCGCGGTGTCAAACCAACTTTGTCCCGCCAGCAAATCGCGCACTTGGACAAGGCGCAAGGCATCATCCGGCCCCATCGAGGCAAAGTTCACGATATTGGTGAAATGCACCGCCATTAATAGGGCAGAGATTATCATCCAACCGGCGGCCACGCGGATCATAAATTCAGCCGGAAAGGCCTTCAGACGGCGCTCGATCAACATGTCATTCATCCGCCGGCTCAGGCGTTTTCTTGCGCGCGGAAAACGATGCGGCTGCGCAGCAGCCACGTCGCGGTAAAGCTGACAAGGATGGCGAGACCTTTGGCAAGGCGCGGATCACCGCCCGACCAATCGCCGATACCCACAATCGCAGTGGTGAGGCCAAGCCCAACCAAAGCAGAAATGACAAACAGTGCCTTTTGCCGTGTGCGGGCTGTGCCGTGGCTTGCGACCGTATCCTGAAACACGGTGCGGCTGGATAACAGCCAATGCGCAAGGATACCCAGCGAATAGCCCAAGGCCGATGCAGGCGCTGCGGCAATGCCCAGGGCCATAAAGCCAAGGAACGATCCCACATCGACGCACAGTGCCCCAACACTGGCGAGCAGATACCGCGCCAATTGCACATCGCGCAGTTTGGCGATGATTGCAGGGATTGATGGGTTAGAAGGCACAGTGTCGCTCATGATAAGCTCCAGGCGGCTTGCTTAAGCGGATTTGCGCTGCGGTACGGCGGCGTCATCATCAGCCTTGATCCGCTCTGGCACACCGCGAAGCGACGTAAGCGCTGCAACCTGATCGTCGGTCAAAGGCTTGGAGGGTGCCTTTTCAGCAACGCCGCGGTCAGCGATCTTGGTCTCTTCGCCTTCATCGCCCGCTTCGTGATATTCAGCATCTTCATTGACGCACCACGTGTCATAGACACGGTTGCCGACAAGGATGTTCTCAACCGTTAGCATCGCCGTCATCATGGCGTGATCCTGATTGTTATAGCGGTGCATGCCATTGCGGCCGACCAGATGCAGGCTGGGGTGTTTCTCTTCGAGTTCGCTGCGCATCGATTGCACATTGGCTTCGTAATCATCGTCATAGACAGGATAGGCTTTTTCCTGACGGACAACCGCGCCGCTAACGACCATTTTGGGTTCGCACAGACCCAGGATTTCCATTTCTTTGGTGGCTTGCGCGATCAGGTCTTCGTCAGAGGAAGACCACAGCCCGTCCCCTTCAAAACAGAAATATTCCAGCCCCACGCACGCCATTTCATCATCCGGGATCATTTCCGGTGACCAGCTGCGGAAGTTTTGCACGCGGCCAACCTGCACCCGGTCGTCATGGATATAAATCCAGTTATCGGGGAACAGATCTTCGGATTTTACCATCAAAGCAACGGTGAGAAAATCGCGATATCGCAGCTTATTCGCTTCAAGCGAGGATTGCGGCAGCGGGTGGATGCGTTTGGACAATTCACGCATCGGCGCTGAACTGATCGCGTCTTTAGCGCGGATTTGCACTTTGCCATTGGCGCCCGATGCGGTCATCGACCAGCCGCCCTGGCCATCGCTGGCCAATTGATCGAGCCCGTGCCCCATCAGCACCTGACCTTTGCCTGTGGCCAAGATCTTGTCGCGCGCAGCGTCCCACATCATGCCGGGGCCAAGCCGCGGATAGCGGAAGGTTTCCAGCAGGGTTTTCACTTCCTGCCCGTCATTGGGTTTCTTGTTGAGGCCAAGCGAGCGTTTCAGCCCGTCGGTCACAGCGCCCCAAAGCGACAAACCTTTGATCCGCTGCGCCGCCCAATCCGCGCTCATTTCATCGCACGGCATGCCCCACACCTTCTCAGTGTAGGTCTTGAAAAAGATCGAATAGAGTTTCTTGCCGAACTGGTTGGTGGTCCAGTCTTCAAAGCTTTTCACGTCCTTGATCGGGAATAGCTTGTATTTGAGGTAACTCGCCATGCAGACGGTAGAACGAAAAATCCCCAGATTCCACAATGCTTCGAACGCACGCAGCGGGTAGCTGTAGAATTTGCCCTCATAATAGATGCGGCTCATGCGCGGGCGCTGGATGAAATCATCAGGCAGAATTTCATTCCACAAGTCCACAACCTGCTGGGACTTTGAAAAGAACCGGTGCCCGCCAATATCGAAGCGATAGCCCTTGTGTTCAACCGTGCGGCTGATCCCGCCGACATAGGTTTCATCTTTTTCGATGATCGCGACGGTCTTGCCCTGCTTAGTCAGCAAGTATCCTGCAGTCAGGCCAGCAGGCCCTGCACCGATAATGGCGACATCGACATCAAGGATGCCATCGTGTATTTGCGTTTTCGAACCAGCAAAGTGCTGCGTCATGGTAGCCCCCGTTTGAAGCGCTCAGCCCGCCACAGATAGCGAGCCACGTCGACATCGGGAGTGAAGGAAAATGGTTAGCGAAATGTAAATTCCGGACTAAAGCCGGCAATTTTTCTCGCGTCAGAACGATCAGCTGGCGATTAAGATCGGCGATTGCACACGCGCGCACAGCAATGCGAAATCAGCGAGCGTAAATGTGTTGTCGAACACAACCCCATACAAGTTATCCCGCCGCCACCGCACTTTAGCCTGAATGGTGTTCAGCGCCTCGGCCCCTTCGCCGCCAGCGAGCGTAACCGTCTGATTGATAGCGAACAGCCCTTCGCATTCGAACCGCGCGCCCTGTTGGGATATATTTTCGACGACCCCTTCCCAAACTTCGCTGCCCGCCGAAACCGCGATGGGCATGAAAATTCCAAAGCGCGGTGCCCGCTTGGGATAATCGCTCGCCTCCACAATGAGCTGCTCAACATCAATGGGCTCGGCAAATTCGAACGCGGCCTCATTATCTGATCGGCGCACGGTCGTAAGTTCGTAGGAATTGCCGCTCGGCATTTCGAGGCACATTTGCGCTTCGTCAGGCGGACGATGAAACAACCGCACGCGGATGCCCGTTTGAGACACATCGCGCACGACGCAGACAAATTCGCCCTGTTTGGTGATAAGTTTGGCCGACCGGATCAGCATGGTGACCCGTGGAGCACTTCGCCTGGTGGGACCGACATCGTTCGGCGAGCCAGCCGCGTCATCGGTCCCCGCAACGATGGGCTTAAGGGCCTGTGTGCTGGCATCGGGATTGGCCTTTGGAAGGCTTGCTGGATGATCCATATGTCTCGCCTAACCGCGCTCCATTTGCCCCTCGAACGCGAAGAGCGCCAGCGCCTATCTCTGGCCAGACAATTGCCAAAACGGGGTTAAATCACGAATAAGATCGGTCTAAGTAATTCAACGAGGCCGCGCGAAAGGTGGTGGTGCGGGTGGCGGGACTCGAACCCGCACGATCTATAGGATCAGGGGATTTTAAGTAGCTCGGCGAGCCATATCTGGCGACCTATTGCCGCCTAATCAGGGTCCGCGCAGTCAGGAGAACACGACATCATCACCTCATCCGACGCCCCCAGACCTACTGGGGCATCATCGAAACCGGGCCTGAGATTGGGTCCAGAAGGATGAGGCAGATGACCACCAGACTTACCCAGGCCGCGGTTTCGCGGCTCGACGACGAGTGCCAGCCGGGCACGCAGGTCTACGACAGCGAGGCGAAGGGCCTCAGGCTCGTCGTCGGCAAGACGGGCACCTCGTACAAGCACGTCGGCAGGATCAACGACGGCACCGACCGGTACGTCACCGTGACCATCGGCAGGACCGACGAGGTGTCGCTCAGGACGGCCAGGGAGCGTTCGGCGGAGCTCAGGCTGGCGCTGCGGCGCGGCGAGGACCCGAGGCGTCCGAAGGTCAATGTGCCGACCATCGAGCAGGCGATGGAGCGATACCTGGCGGGCAGGCCGGACCTCAGCGCCGAGACCGTGAGATGGTACCGCAAGAAGGTCGAAGTTCCGCTGGCGCCGCTGCGCAAGCTGCCCGTCGACCGCATCGACCGCGAGACGGTCCGCACGCTCCACGAGAAGATCACGCGGAAGGCTGGACCGTACGGTGCCAACGGCGCCATGCGGGTGCTCAAGCTGCTACTGAATGACGTGGCACGGACCCACGACCTCGACCCCAACCCCGTCTCGCGTGGCGTTCGCATGAACAAGGAGGAGCCGCGCGACTGGGCGGTCGGGCCGCAGGAGATGCCGCTATTGTGGCGAAGGCTAGACACCATGGAGGACAGAGTCCGGCGCACTTGCTGGCTGCTGATGCTTACGACGGGGTTACGGTCGACCAACGCGCGTTCGGCGCGGTGGGAGCACCTGGAGGCGGACGGGGTTCTGTTTGTGCCCAAGGCGAAGTCGGGGCGCAGCTTCCATGTGCCCCTGCCCCGACTGGTCATTCAGGAGCTCAGTGAGGTGAAGGAGCTGACCGCGCCGCTGGAGAGCCCGCAGATATTCCCGTCTTCAACCTCAAGGTCAGGCTACATTGAACGGATGGCGCGGACCAAGGAGTTCCCATACGCGCCGCACCAGATGCGCCATACATACCGCACCCACGCGCTAGAGGCTGGCATCGACTTCCAGTCGGTCACGATGCTGATGGACCACGCAAACACGCATGTCTCGTTCAACTACGTGACCCGCGCCCACCTAACCGGCCACCTTCGCGAGTGCCAGGAGCAAGTGTGCGAACGTTTGGCCTCATACAGAGGATACAATCCAAGTTAAAAAAGGAAAGCAATGCATACCGTCAGGGTCACTCGGCAACAATCTCTATTGATGAAAAGTCCGAAACACCTGAAGTCAAAAAGTTGTCCCAAGTCTGAATGTATGAGTTGTGAGATTTGCCGGGTCTGTATTTTTTGTCACCTGCAAAGACCAATCCAACGATTGCTTGCTTCCTAACGACGGCAGAACCTGAATCACCGGGAAGAGCAAAAGGTTTGCCCACAACTCGCATGCATCCGAAGGAACCGCCAGCTACCGAAATCACTGACCTCTTTTTAACCGTCCCCTTTGTCACCCCAGTCCGAGCGCCTGACTTTCTCACGGTGGTATTTTTCTTTGCAGTCGCAATGGACTTCGTCTTTGGCAAGCCAACAAGGGTCCAATAAGTGCTTGGCTCCGGATTTCGTAGTGTTGCAATTGCGAAGTCATGAGAATCACGGGTTTTGACCTTCATGAAGCACTTTAGATCGGCGAAATGCTTCCATTGTCCAGTGCTTCGATCTTGAAGTAATATGTCTGTACCAATCGGAGCAGCATTATTGTCTGCGATGACATGATTGTTAGACAGGATCACATTCTTCCCTTTGCACTTTTTGCCTCTTGCTTCCATCTCAAAAGATGCAAACGACATTCCTAGTGTCCCATATGTGCTAGCGCCGCGCCTGCTAATCCTCTGTCCGCCTGGCTGGAACATCAGCTCTTCTCCATCAAGCTCTTTGTCTTTCTCCAAGTCAAATTCATAAGTCCGAATCCCGTCGCCCACCTCGTAGACAAGCCGGATGGGAACAAACCTTCCGTCAACTTCGATCGTAACTTCGTCTTGAGTGTCGTTCAGTGCACTTGTGCTTCGAACAATAAACAAGGTTCCATTTTCGTCCTCATCGCTATCTATTGCGTAGACTTCCGGATTATCTAAAATCTGACGTGCCAGATAATTTAGAGCAATGATCTCATCTTCCTCGGTCAATTCGTTCACATCGATCCCCCAAATGAAAAGCTAAATCTATCGCATACTAAGCGTTCGATTATTGTGTCGAATAAATCAACTTCTAAACCGGAGACATCTGATCAACAAAGTGGCGAGCGAACATAACGAGCCACTGCTTCTCGGCATTCGAAACTGCAGGCACATCAATTTGATTTGCGAATTCAACAATCTTGGCAAGCTCACCCGTCGTGAAGTTACTGCCGGGGGGCACGGCCAGCGCGTCCATGCACTTTGCCATCGCCCAGCAGATCTCAAGAAACGCATCTGGCGAGCCGCCAATATGCGCCCAAAGCGCGCGCCCTTGCTGGACTTCGACGCGCAACGTTTTCCCATTCTGATTGCCTTCGAAGAAGGGGACGGCGCGTGGCCTGTTACAAGCAGTCTCCACTCCTGGCGATGTAACCACGAGGCCGTCGACGCGCGCGCGCTCCTCTGCAAGGCGCACGATGTGCCAATCCTTCTTGTTACTGTTTTTCCCAGTCGAGTAATTCATGCCGACTATGTAGCGGATATTGTCGACCCCCCAGTGATCGGCCCAGGCCAGCCAATGGGTAGAAATCGCGTTGGCGATTTGAGACACCATCGAGTCATTGATGCACATGGGGCCGCTCTTCAGAGCCACGAGCTCGGCAGTTCCCCCTGCGACGCGCGCGCTATCAATCTCCGATAGGACCGTGTGACCAGGAGAATCGATCTGCTCCCACCCGTAGAAAGGTGGTATTACGTCTTCGACCACGCGACCGGCCGCGGTCTCGATACTCGAAAAGACCTTCGCCGCGGCGACAATGTCATCCACCTGTTTGAGGTGCTGAACGTCGAAGAGGTGCGCATAAGCTGCGAGGACGAACGGGTTAGTCGACTTTCCATCAATCGCTGGCGAACGAGCGTTAATAAGGCGCATTCGATCTTCGAGAGCGGTTTCTAGCTCACCCACCCTTGCAATTCGGTCTGCCTGATCCGGTGCGGTCGCATTTGTGAGAAACTCCTGTACTTCGGCGCGAGTCAGCAAAACCGGCCGATTGAGCGTGGAGAAATCGAAGCGTTTAGTTGCAGGCGGCAATGCGGTAAGCCCATAAGGTGAACAATAATGCGCCTAAGGAGGCATACCCAGTTGCCGAAGTCTAGAAAAAGTCCGTCGTTTCACTGTTTTCGGGCGCACTCGGCATGGATTTGGGTTTCGAACTGCAGGGCGACTTCGAGATACTCGCTTGTGTCGAGATTGAAAAGGCCGCCTGCGAAACGATCAAAGCGAACGCGGAGGCTGGAAACTTCGCCGGCGACCCAAAGGTCTATTGCCGCGATCTGTTCGACTTGCCACCAGACGAGTTGATGGCGGACCTCGGCATCAAACCGGGTAAACTTGACGTCCTGATCGGCGGACCTCCGTGCCAGTCATTCAGCACCGCCGGAAGGCGGCAATCTGTTCAAGATGAGCGCGGGACGTTGCTTTGGCGCTATCTCGACTTTGTAGATGCGCTGCGTCCCAAGATGTTCGTAATGGAAAATGTGCGCGGCCTTATGTCCGCCGCCTTACAGCACAGGCCGATCGCAGAAAGGCCGGAAAAAGGTGGCCCAGAGCTCTCAGATGATGAGCAGCCGGGATCAGTTGTCCGCACGTTCGTCGATGACTTGTGGGAGCGCACGGATGGGCGGTATCACGTTGACGCGTTTGAGGTGAACTCGGCCAATTACGGCGCGCCGCAGATACGCGAGCGAGTCGTGTTCATCGGAAATAGCATGGGTGTTGAGGCCGAATTTCCCGAGCCTACCCACGGCGTTGAAAAGCAAGAACCGCAATCGAACATGTTCTTTGAGAAGCGGGAAGCACTCAAGCCATGGGCGACTTTGCGCGATGCCATTGGCGACCTGCGCGAGAACGATCTCGAGCTGATGGATTTTAGTAAACGGAAGAAGAGCTTTTTGTCGCTTGTCCCCGAGGGTGGTAATTGGCGCACTTTGCCAGAAGAGAAGCAAAAAGAAGGTATGGGCCGGGCTTGGTATGCAAAGGGGGGCGCTCTGGCTGGTGGAGGCGGCTAAGCTGGGACTTTCCGTGCCCAACTCTGGTGACCATGCCGAACCACGCAAGCACATCGCTGTGTCATCCAGAACAGGTGCGCGTGCTTTCAGTCAGAGAGTATGCACGAGTTCAGGAGTTCCCTGACAACTGGGTATTCTGCGGCAAGACATCGGAAAAGTACAAGCAGATCGGCAATGCAGTGCCGGTTAGGTTAGGACGTGTCGCAGCACAGGTTGTTTCGGATCTCCTGGCGTCAAGCGGGCAGGGCAAAGCAACTGCGAACGAACGATTCCGTCAGGTCTATATCAAGTCGCATGTGCGAACCCGAAAGTGGTTCAAAGCTGGCGAGGTCTTTGCAGGAGCTAAGGCGTCCGAACTTGCATACTCAGCAAAGTAAGCACCGCTCCGTCCCCCAAGAATTGCCCGCGCGGATTCCCAGGTCTTCGGCTCCAGATCAGACCGAATAATGGTCAGCGGCACCGCTATTACCCTCCATGATGCCGCCATGAGCGAATTGGTGAGGAGTTTGAGCGTGGAACAGATCATCTACCGGTTGGAGCGCATCGAAGGCCTACTCTCGAACCGTGCAAGCCCAGCACCACGCGAGTACCTGAACATCGACGAGGCGGCCGACTTCATCGGCGTCAGCCGTCAGTCGCTCGACAGGTGGCGTATGGAAGCGACCGGCCCGGCGGTTCACCGTGTCGGACGACGTGTGCTGTACTCGCTGAATGACCTCAGAACCTTCATGGACCAGCACCGCTCCGATTCGCTCGACTAGGTCGTTTCCCGCGAATCCGCGCGATCCGCGCGCATGTCGAATCGATAACCCACTGAAACAATGGAATTCTGTCCGACGCGGCGGGGTCGAAACGTTTATAGCCAAGGGGCGGTAAGCGCTGGCATTCTTCTTCGATGTCGAAGGCTACGATCAGTCTTGAGAAACGAGTTGGCCCGCCGCGACCTACCGACGCGACGGGCCAGACCATGACACGACAAAACTTCGCACCGAGTTGAAGGAGAAACGAAGGAATGTCTGAGAAGAACACTGCCGCAACCGGACTGGCCGAGATGCCAGCGTTGCAGGATGGCGACCGGCGCCTGACCGCCGCCGAGGTGGCCGAGATGAGCGGGCTGAGCGTGGCGACGCTGCGCGACTACCGCTCGACCCGCGGGAGGCGGTTCGGCCCGCCGTTCCACAGGGTCGATCACCGGATAGTCTACAGCCTGAACGAGGTACTGGACTGGCTCGACTCCCGGAGCTCACACCCCGGAGCGCGGCCATGAGCCCGGCGAGGCACGCGGTGCCCAACGAACCGCTGCACCCGCTCATCGAAGACGGCCACTGCCTCATTCCGCTCCGCAGGTGGGATGCAGTCCGCACCGTCAGGGTGAGTCAGGAGGAGTTCGACGAGGCGCTGGCTGCCGATCCCAAGCGCACCGACCACTGGGAGCACGATGGCAGGCTCTGGCGCGCGGACCGTTCAGTGCGGACCGGCAAGCAGCCGATCGACAGGGAGTGGACCACCAAGCGCTACCCGGACGGCCTCGACGTGGCGGCCACCTGCCGCGGTCACGGCCTGAACATCGGGGTTCGACTGCGAGCCACCGACCTGATCGTGGACGTGGACCCCAGAAACTTCCCCGACGGTCAGACACTGAACAGCAAGGGCAACCCGTTGCGGCGGCTCTGCTCGGACCACGGCATAGACCTCAGCAACAGCCCGGTGGTCCGCACGGGCAGCGGCGGCGTGCACGTCTACCTCAGCAAGCCGAGGGAGCCCGCGCGCATCCGCAAGGGTCTGAGCGACTACCCCGGCATCGACTTCCTGTCGGTGGGCCGCTTCGTGGTCGCGCCCGGCTCCAGGCACCCTGACGGCCCGAAGTACCGTTGGGCGACCGACCCTGTGGAGACCATGTGGCCCTGCGCGCCGTGCGCGCCATCGTCGCTGCTCCGCGCGTTGCGCATGCCGGACCTGCCGCCGCAGCGGACCACCGAGCCGGAGTTCGAGCCCGAAGAGATAGAGACGTTGCTCGCCCGCCTGCCCGTCGAGGACTTCGCTGACCACGACGAATGGTTCGCGCTCATGTGCGCCATGCATCACGCGTCGGGTGGCCTCGCCCGCGAGGAGTTCGTCGAGTGGTCAGCCGGTGACCCGCTCTACTCCGCCGAAGACGATCTGGTTCGCTATAGGTGGGACACGCTGGGCGACTACGACGGCAGGCGCGCCGGCGTCGGCACGCTGATCCACTACCTCAAGCTGCACCGCGCGGCCCACCTGATCGACCGGCGGCCGCGCCTGGTGCCAGCCGACGAGTTTGAGGGAGCGCAGTGATGGCCCTCGACGAACGCGAACCGCTGACCAACCTAGCGCCGAGCCACCTCGCGGCAGAGGTGCTCAAGGCAAGACCGCTCGTCTACGCCTTGGGCATGTGGATGGAGTACCGCCCATCGAAGCGCCACTACGTCGAGATCGACCAGAAAGCCCTCACCGCGACGATCTACAACACTCTGGACGCAAGGTCGTGCACAGACAAGAAGGGCGAACCGGCGACCTTCTATATGGACACGAAGCTGTCGGCCAACGTGCGCGAGGCCATGATCCACCTCTGCTTGGTCGAGGACGCGGAAGAGCTGCCGTTCTGGCTTCCCGCTGACGATGTGGATGGCGATGATGTCCCCCACCCGGCAAGCCTGCTTCCCGTCTCGAACGGACTGCTGAACTGGCAGACCGGAGAGTTATTGCCGCCGACGCGAAGGCTGGTCACCACCAACTGCGCAGCGGTGGAATTCGATCCTTTCGCGCCGGACCCGTTCAGCTGGGACATGTTCCTCGATGAGATCTTCGACGGTGACAGCGAGCAGATCGATCTGCTGCACGAGGTGCTTGGAGCGATCCTGACCGGACAGCACAAGTACCAGAAGGTCTTCCAGCTTTTCGGCCCGACGAGGTCCGGCAAGGGAACCATAGGCCGGATGCTTGTCGAGCTGATCGGCATGGGCGCGGTGGCATCGCCGAAGATAAGGCAGATCGCCAAGGGGGGCTTCGGGCTGCAGTCGCTGATCGGGAAGTCGGTGGCTATGGTCACCGACGCCCGGCTCGACCGTGGCGAACAGACCTCCGCCCTGACGGAGATCATGCTCACGACGTCAGGCGGCGACATCCAGACCATTGAACGAAAGTGGAAGGACGACTTCGTCGGCTACCTCCGCGCCCAGTGGCTGCTCATGTCCAACGAGCCAATCCTTCTTTCTGACCTGACCGGAACAGTGGCGAAGCGGATGGTCCTACTGGAAACGCGCCGCGGCTTCTATGGACAGGAGGATCCCGATCTGTTCGAGCGCGACCTCAAGCCGGAAGCCTCCGCCGTCCTGAACCGTTGTCTGGACGGAGCGAGGCGTCTCGCCAAGAGGGGGCGTTTCCTGACCCCGACCTCAATCCGCGACCGACAGGCCGAGATCGTGCGGGACGCCTCCACGGTCGCGGGCTTCGCGAACGAATGTCTCACGGAGCAGGCGGACGCGAAGACGCCCAAGGAAAACGTATACGCGGCATACGAACGGTACTGCATCGGCCACGGTCGACCCCGTGTCTCGGACAACATATTCTGGCGTGACCTCCGTTCGTCCGGCAAGTTCCAGGATTCCATGGTCAGGAGGCTGCGCATCGAAGGGGAGCGCAAGCTGGTGGTGGAAGGGCTTAGTGTGGACCGCACGGCGATACCCGAGATGCCCGACTTCGATTGCATTGATTAGGTCGGGTCACGAGATTGGTCAGGCCGGTCAGGGTTATTCTGAGGTTATGCGTATAGAGATAATCATGTTCCAGACGCCGCATATAGAGCCTACTGGCAAAGAACCCTGACCGCCCTGTCACCAGAGATATGGGGTCGTGGCTATGGACGAATGGGAGCCTCACGCCCCATGAGCAACGCTGGCGGCTGAAAGCCCTGAAGGCGCGGCATACCTGTCCCGAGCGCGCGACGGACACGGTCGGATTCCCCGGCCCGCGCCGATCAGGAGAGCGAACATGGGCGCCATGCAGATCAGACCCCCGGCCGTGGCCGACGCGCCCAGCCGATACCACACCCGTGCCGTGATACCCTCCGACGTAGAGGACCGCTTCCTCGCGGCGCTGGAGGAGTTCGGGCAGGTGACATACGCGGCGAACATAAGTGGCCTGGCGCGGCGCTCGCTGTACGACCGCAGGCGGCGCGACCAAGACTTCGCCTCGCGGTGGGACGACGCAGTAGAGGCCTTCGAGGAGACGCTGACCACGCGGGTCATCCAGACAGCGCTCCACATGGGCACCGGTCGTTGGGTGCCCGCTCTGGACGATGACACCGGCGAGCCCGAGCTCGACGACGACTTCGAGCCGTTGTTCCGCTTCGACTGCTCCAACGTGGACCCGCGGATCGCGGTGAAGCTCATGGCGCTGCGGATGCGCGACCTCAACGCTAGGACGGCGCCGCTCGTGGCCGTGCAGAACAACGTGGTCGCGCCGACCGCCGAGGTCGAGAGGGGCGCACCCATCGACCTGGACGCACTGCAGGCTGAGTTGGCAGAATGCGAGGGTGAGGATGACTAGGTTAGCGGTCGTCTTCGAGGATGCCACGGCGCTGGTCGGAGGCATCGAAGCGGACGCACTGGGTGATAGGGAAGATCTACCCTTTCTAACGGAAGGCGCGCGGCTCGCTGCCGCGAAGCGTGCTCTTTCCGATGGGGATCGCGATGCCGCAGAGGCAATAGTGGAGCGTGAAGTCGTCGCTCCAAGCAGTGAAGGCCAGATCGTTATTACCTTCGTCGCGCCGCCCGACTGGGACCGCTTCGGCCAGGCGCTTTGGAGCGAGGCGACAGGCACGGTCCATCCGGTGTTCACGTCTAAGGTGATGCTAGTCGACGGCGCCGCGGTAATGGACTGCGTTGGAGCCCCCTTCGCCGATGAAGAGAACCGCCGGCAGTGTGCGCTTTGGTGCCTGAGGAATAGGCTCGAAGACATCGCTGCGCGCGTCGCAAACACGCCGATCGGCGGGGACGGCCCGCACTGCACCTGGCCTGACGCCGACCTGCCCAAGGCCGAAGGGCCGGTCGAGACGGAGACCGCCGAAGAGGGCGATCCGCCCGATCCGTCACCCGAGGAGGCGCCAGCGGAGCCCGGACCGGACGCCCAGTCGAACGTCGTGGAGCTGTTCGGGGGCACCTTCCCGCGGCGCGTCCAGTGACCGCCGATCCCCTTCCCCCGAAACGGCCGGATTTGTCCAGCAATTACAGCGCGCTGCGGGGCGCCCCATCCCGGACCCGACGCCGGGCCCGAAACGATGGTCCAGACGCTGGCGTGAAGGAGGCCCCGACGCGCGGCACTGCCGACGCATGCAGAGCGAGACAACCGACCCGTTCGTGACCTGGCTGGACCGGGTGGGCCCAGTCGCCGACTTCGACGAGCTCCACGGGCACTACGTGCGGACCTACGGCCGTCTGCCGATGAGAAGGATGAGGCTCGCCGGGCGTCTCAAGCGGTGCGGCATCTCCGTGGACGTCGAGGGTCGGCTCCATCCCGTTGAGGGCCTGACGACGTGAGCGGGCAGGCGGAGCACAGGCGCAGGCAGACCTCGGTGGCGGGCGAGCCGAGCGCGGAGCCGCCGCGACACCGCGAGCTACCGTGCGAGCTGAGGGATCACCGGTGGGCGGCATTCTGGCGACCGGCCAGCCGCCACACCTGCGCCCTCCTTCTCGAACACACGGTCGGTACGAACGGCTACGGTCGCTCGGTCGGCCTGACCTACTCCACGATCCTAGACGTGCGCGCCGAGCTCCGACCGGACGACCGGACTTCCCCGGCCACCCTTCGCTGGTACGCCGTTCAGATGCGCGCTGGCGACCTGCCGGACGAGTCGGGCCGGGCCTACGAGCGAGCGCTGCCGCAGTACCGACCCCACTCCCGCTTCCACCGCCGTTAGGCCCCCGAGGTCAAACGAGGGTGCCGATTGCCACCCTCGGCACGCACGATGCGCGAGGACCACAGACACCAAGCAGGAGATGGACCGATGTTCGAGGCAGCGAGGGAGTTCGTGCTCAGGGACCGTGCCAAGGCGCGGAAGGCGCTCGTCGAGGAGATGGCGCGCAACGATGCGGAAGACCTGGACTCGGAGCTCGATCGGCTCGCCGAGGAGGAACGCCGACGCGAGGAGCGTGAGGCGCAGGAACGCGCCGAGGCCGAGGCGATGGCAGCCGCATCCAAGGAGCTGCGCGAGGTCCGCACGAGACAGCACCAGCAGGCCAAGAAGTTCGACCGCGCGCTGGCACAGGCGAGCGCCGCCTTCGAGGAGCTTGAGACGCTCGCGAACCGCGCGGCGACGCTGGAACAAGCGACCGGTGAGGGCGACGGCGCCCGACCCCTGGTCGTCGGACACGCCCGCACCGGTGCCATCGTCGCGGCCGTGTGGCACGTGGCCCGACCGCTCGCGAAGCGCCTCAGGCTCTCGGCGGTGCCGGGCAGCCGGAGGAACCTTCGCCCGCTGGCCGACCTTTACACCATGCCGAAGGAGAAGTGAGATGACCCTGTTCGAGAAGACCGTGGGCCGGACGCGCGAGCCCCTGCTGGACGCGATCCTCATGGTCCACGACGACGCGGCGAACGCCGAGAAGCGCGGCTGGGGTTTGCTGGCCAAGGCCGCTGAGGACGTGGCGACGCACCAAGCCGAAGGCGGCGAGGTCGACCTCCAGCCGCTCGCCGGGGCGTTGGCGGACGCCGCACGCAAGCGCCGCGAGTCGATGGTGTCGCGCGTGATGGACGCCGACCCCGCGATGACCCGTGCCGCCGCAGAGCACGCGGTGGAGGCCACCGACGTAGGCTCGGCGCTCGCCGACATCCTGGACATTGCTGAGCGCATCGAGACCGCAGCGCCGAGCCTGAGCAAGGCCCTCGACGAGAGTCTGGCGCGGAGGGCATCAGACCGTGAGGTCATCGAGCACGCCAAGCAGACCCAGATCGAGAAGGCGAAGGCGGGTAGGCTCGTTTCACTGGTCAGCGCAATCGACATCGTGAAGGCCGAGGTCGGCGGGGGCTAGTCTCCCTTGGGCATCCGGCGTTCCGCCTCTAGGGAGGTGGGCACGTCCTCGCCCTCTCGGCGAAGCGCAGACCTGTACCATGAGACGCTGTCCAGCGATGTCGACGCGTCCGGGTACTCCTCCAGAACCCGCTCCAGCACCGCCTCGTTTGGAAGGCCGTCCCTTATGAGGCGACGCGCCAGGTCGCCCACGCCGCGAACTGCCGGTTCAGCGTCCGGGCCCAGCAGTTGCTCCCTAAGTATGTCGCGGATCACATCGCCAAGCGCACGGCGCTCGTCGGTGGCCTTCGCCTCAACCGCCTCGTGCAGGTCGTCGGGGAGTGAGAGGTTCATCCTGAATGAGCGTGCCAAAGAGGTCTCCTGAGAAAATTGGTGTACGGGCACACAATTTCCTTGCGTCCCGCAATGAGTTGTGCAAAACGGTGTACCGGATGCACGGCACATGATTCGTGCTCCTAGTCCAAACAGAAGGAGCAAGCAATAGATGACACACAATACAACGAGCGCTTCAGCCACAGCTGCAAACCTGGACCTCTCCGACCCTCTGACTAGGGAAATCGCAGAGTTCTGGCTCGACACTGTCGAAGGGGAACCGCGATCGCGAGGGGGTTGGAGGCGTGGGCCTCAAATGACAAGAAGGAGTTCACGGAGTGGCTTTGCAACACTGTAATGCAGGGGACACTAGATCGTCTCTTGGCCGCCGGGCATCCTCCGCTTAAGTCAGCCGAAGATCTTGGGCGCACATTGGTTCGTATGGGCTTTTTCGACAGTTTACCTCCAATTTTCAGGGAGGCGGCATGATGAACCTTATCAGCAGGCAGCGAGCGCTTGAGGAGCTCGAATGGGGCGTGGCGCGAAGACCCAGCGAACGCGAAATCGCGCTCTTGGAAGAGATCATCGGAAAGGCGGAGCGGCAGCTCATGCTTCAGCCAGCATCCGAAATCTACGTTGAGACGCTCGAGCTAATAAGCGCTTCCATGGGGTTGTTGGGAGCCCTGCGTGACGAACCGGGCGTGAAGGAACTCGAAACGGAAGTAATCCACTGAACAAAATAGTCCGAGCCCCCTTCGATGCGGTTCCTGCAGGCGCAGGAACCGCATTCAGCTTGCAGCCACTTCACCATCATCGGCTTGGTTCTCATCTTCGTCTTGCTCGACCTCGTCCGTCTCGTCGATCACACCAGAGAGATACTTATCATACGTCTGCCGAAGGTATTTGAGCGAAGCATCCTTATCGATGTTTGCTTTGAGATGATCTTCCACGAACTTCATTCGAGACTTGGCCTCCTCGATAACCTCGCCCCAAGTCTTGCACCAAACCTCGATTTTCTCGTCTTTGTAGACCTGACCTGCCGGTCGATCGCTTTGCCTGGCCTCACGCTTACCTGCTTTGTCGAATCCGTTGGAGACTACCCAGAAGCTCCAACGTGTTTTGAGCGCCTCGAACCGCTCGTCTTCAGCGACGGCGAAAGCGTAGTCCTTGACCTGAGTGATCTCGGCGCTCCCGATCTTCACAGTTGGCCGCTTCAGCTCCACCACTAAGTGTTCGCGCTCTTCTGCTCGGCTCTGAGGGATTGAGCGAGAGAGCATGAGGTCGACTATGCCCTTCTTGCCGTCCACTCTAGTCACTGCCTTGTCGATCGCGGTCTCTTCCCCGATCAGTTTACGGTGTTTTCTCAGTACCTCGGTGAGCGACTGGTCGTCGACGCTCAGGCTAAATTCTTCACCGAAGAGCCAAGTGTTGTTGTCCGCGAGGATCCGGTGAAGCTGACTGCGTTCCTTGAGCCGTGTCTTGTATTCTGGGTCGAAGAGCAGTGCTTCCAGCCCCGTCAGGAACTTAAGCCGATCTGCGACAAGCTTGGATGCACTGATGACGTTTGCGAGGGAGGCCTCCTCAAGAAGCTTCGCTAGCTCCTTTTGTTTCCTTTCGGGCAGATCGAGAACCTCGGTAAGGATGAGCTGCAGATCCTCGGGGCCGCTCTCGATCGCCTGCCGCAGCATCCTTAGCTGGAAGGCTTTGGTCTTGCGGCTGCTCTCTGAAAACTCAGGGAGATGCCGATTCACGTTTAGCGCCACGATGTCGAAGACCTTGCGCTCCGCTTCCTGCACGCTGGTCTCCGGCTCTGCGACATAGGGATAAACCTGCTCGGCCTTCCACTGTTCGATCTCGGACCTTGCGGCGTCGGCTTCGCGTGCCCGAAAGTACTCCTTTATCCGGTCTTGAGCAGCCTCGTAGGCCGATTGGAGAGCCGGGTTCATCTCCGCCAATTCGAGCGCCCCGGCCTGATGAAGGTGTGAGATGTAGGGAGACTTCAGATAGGCGGAGAACTGGAAGCCCGGCGTGTGAAAGCGCGGCTGCCGACGCTGAAGCGGGAAGCCGCTTTCAGTGCAGAGATAGACGACACGCTCGGTGTTGGCTTTCCACTCGATCAGTTCGAGAACGAGCGCATGCTCGTCCCCATCGTCTACGATTGGGTCCAAAGCGAAGGTTTCTCGGGTCGCGATGGCATTGGCGGGGTCTAGCTGTTCGCCGTTGAGCGAGATGGAAACGTCAGGATAGTCGCTGAGGTAGAGTGCGAAGATCTCCGACAGCTCTTGGACTGCGCTCTCGCCCTCTAATGACCGGAAGTCGCGGTGTAGCTCTGTCACCCTAACCTCGGTCCCTGTTTGCCCGGCCCTAACTCCCGTGGGCTCGGTGACACGTACGTCGATCAGATTATCGCGGAGGAGTGTGATCTTGTAGCGTTTGAGTTCATCCTGAGCACCGTACGTTACCAGCCAGTCTGAGACGCGCCCGAGCGCGAGTGCCTTGAACCGGCCCCTGCCCTCTTTCCCGTGAAGCATGCGCGACTTGGTCTTGGAGACGCTCCCGTGCGCCTTCCACGATCCTCCCAGCTTTCCGAAGAGGGGCCCGGCGTCCTCGTGGGGGATGCCATGACCGTTGTCACGCACAGTGACCGACTGCATGCCGAACTCGTTCGACTGGACCTCTATCTGGACATCCGTCGCGTCAGCATCGAGCGAATTCCACACGAGTTCGGCCAACGCCTGAATTGGCCGCGCGCTCGCGAGCTTCTCCAAGTGATCGCCTTGGACCTCTACCTTGAAGTGGGAATCCGCCATCAACTGGCTCTAGAACATTTCAAGTACAAATGCCATCTCGTTGAACTACCGCTCCCCCTCTTACTAAGCCCGGCCCATTCGATTCCCATACCTTCCCCGCTCGTCAGAAACCAGGAGCCGCAAAACACGTCGGGTCTATTTCGGGCCTAGATGCCATCCTCAACGAAACACACTGTCACCGATTCCTCGAGAAAGTCCAACGATTTCATGGTGCGGGTGGCGGGACTCGAACCCGCACGATCTATAGGATCAGGGGATTTTAAGTCCCCGGCGTCTACCATTCCGCCACACCCGCATGCACTGACCTGCCGGTTCGATAGCCAGCCCAAAGCGCCGCTGCAACCGCTGCTGTCACTCTTGCGCCAAAGCCCTTGTCATCAGCATAATCTCCGCCCACTTAACTGATAGCAGCGCGCGTTCATGCCCGCTGCTATGGGACACAGACAACATGGCAGGCGATGCGCTTCACGATGGCCATTCGGTGGTCGCAACAATCCAGCCCGCAATAACGCTGCTGGGATTGGGCATTGGTGCTGCGGTGCTGGCCCGAATGGCGCGATTGAACCCGATTGTTGGCTATCTCGGACTTGGGCTCGCTCTCTCCATTCTCGGCTATGCCGATGCGTTTTCAGGCCCGATCGTTGTCGCATTGGCAGAAGTTGGAATCATGTTTTTGCTGTTTAATCTGGGGCTGCATTTCTCGCTCGGGCGCATCCGGGCAGAAGCGGCCAACATATTCGGATTTGGCAGCTTGCAAATGCTGGTGGCTGGCGGCGCCTTTGCCGGGCTGTTTATGGCGGTGGGCGCACTTAGCAATCTTGTGATCCCGATCGAGTTTGCGATTATCGCTGGTCTTGCCATGGGGCTATCCTCCACCGCGGTGGTGATTGGCCTTGTAAAAGAACGGGGCCAGGAAGATTGCCCCGTTGGCAGAGCGGCCCAATCGATTCTGATCTTTCAAGACATCGCCGCGATCCTTTTGCTGGTCGCGGTGGGCGCCTTGGGCAGCGGCAGCACATTGGCACCGGCGCTGGGCATGGCGGGGGTGAAAGCCTTATGCGCTTTTGCCATTGCGGTGCTGTTTGCCCGCTACCTAACCGAGCCCGTGTTCCGCGCGATTGCAAAGGTCGGAAGCGCAGAAGTCTACACCGCGACCGCTTTGTTCATCGCTCTTGCGGCGGGCTGGGCGGCGGGCATGGCGGGCCTATCGCTGACTTTGGGAGCGTTTCTGGGCGGAATGGCGGTGGCAGATTCGCGTTACCGGATCATGGTCCAAACCGAGATTGACGCATTCAAAGGCCTGTTTCTTGGTTTCTTTTTCATCTCGGTTGGCCTGTCGATTGATCCTGCCACTCTGGCGGACAATTGGCTGGTTGCCATCATGGCTGCAGCGGGCCTTATCGCGATCAAATGCGCGATGAATGTGGCAGCCGGCCTTGCCAATCGCTGGTCTGTGCCGGGTTCTATTCAATTGGGATTCCTGCTTGGACAGGGCAGCGAATTTGCGCTGGTCCTTTTGGCCTTGCCCGCCCTTGCAGGAATGGTCGAACCGCAACTGGTGTCGATCCTGGTCACAGCCATCGCGATCAGTCTGGCCGTCACTCCGCTCGTATCAAATTGGGGCCGATCCCTCGCAGGAAAATTGCGCGCGGGGCCGCCCGATCAGAAACTGGCGGGCGATGACGCGCCCGTGGTGATTATCGGGCTTGCGCCTGCCGGACGGGCGGTGGCCGATGCGCTGAGCTATAACGGCATCGGCTATCTTGCGGTTGAAGCTGACACACCGCGATTTGAACGCGCGCTTGCTGATGGATACCATGTCCACAGCGCCAATCCCGCCGATCCGCGCAGCTGGGATGCCCTGGGGATGGAGCGGCGCAAGGTTGTGCTGGTGGCCACAGGCAATGTCGCGATATCGCGCGAGCTAACCCCGCTCGTGCAAGAACGCCTGCCGGGCATCGCCCGCGTGATCGCCCTGTCCGGCAGCGATCCTATGGATGAATTTGCGACCCTTGGCATGATGCCCATCGACGTCACCGCTGAAGGCGGGACCGAAGAGATTATCAACGCCGTGTTCGCAGCCCTCGATCAGGAACGCGCCTACCCTGTGCCGGGTCTTGCCGATGATGAAGATGCGAAACTGATCGCGGCTTAAGCGGGGATCAATCGCCGTTTAAGCGTTTGCGAATTTCCTTGCCCGCTTTGAAATAGGGCACGCGCTTTGCCGGAACTTCCACCGCTTCGCCGGTGCGCGGATTGCGCCCGGTGCGCGCTTCGCGTTCACGCGTGGAGAACGCGCCAAAGCCGCGCAGTTCAACCCGCCCGCCTTCGGCCAAACGCCCGGCAATTTCGTCGAAAAAGATGTCCACCACCTGCTCGATTTCTTCTGCACGCAGTTCCGGATTGTCTTTGTGGAGCTCTTGGAGCAGCTCGGATCTGATCATTTCAGTCTCCCCATAGCCCGCGCATACCTCGCGCGTCGCTAGCGTCGTCGACGGCAAAATCCCCGCCAGAATTTTAGCGTCCCGACCCGATGAACGCCCCCTGTTACATTTACGTGCCAGACCATCGCGTTTTGCGCAAGCTGTGCGAACGCGAAAATTTCATTGAGTTAGAGGAAGTTACGGCAGGTCATTGATTCTAAAGCCAATTGGCAGATGCAGCAAATGCATCCGATTTAGCCGGTTTCGGTCAGATCCGCTGGCGAAAGGCCTAAACGGTCCATCCGCGCGCGGATTTCGGGCCATTCTTCGCGCAGGAACTGGTCGCGTTCCCGGCTGCGCAATTGCTGCGCTGCGCCTTTCACCACATACATGCCAACGCCGCGTTGCACTTCGACAAGGCCATCGTTCTGAAACTGCTGATAGGCTTTTGCCACAGTCAGCGGATTGGCGCCCTGCTGGGCTGCCAAAGCGCGAACCGATGGCAGCATTGCCCCTTCGGCATAATCGCCATCGATAATGGCAGCCGCGATCTGATCGCGCAATTTCAAGTAAACGGGTCGGCTTTGGCTCATTATATCCTCGCTAGGTGATGCAGTGCCATAATACAGCCATTCGCGTCAAGCTCGCGTCCGGTTACATTGTGTTGCCAAAAAGGGCTGCACATCCCCCAGTGCACAGATGCGACACAAACCATGAAGCGCGGTTTCGCCTGTAACTAAGTCTTCACAGTTGCGATTTGGCCGTTAGGGTGCGGAGCTTCAAACAAGGCTGGCGACAACGCGGCCAAAGGGATCATCGGGGAAGCACACGTTTATGGATATCTCAGCCTGGGGCTATGGAGAATGGGCCGCAACAGCAGCAAGTGTGGTGCTGTTTGTCTTTCTGGCAGCCGGAGCATGGGCGATCACCCGCCCGCAAGAAGAAGTGCTGGGCCATCCCAAAGGCCTGTACATGCTGTTCTTTGCAGAAATGTGGGAGCGATTTTCGTTCTATGGGATGCGCGCATTGCTCGTCCTGTATCTGACGAAACATTGGCTGTATTCTGATGGAACCGCCAACCTGATCTACGGTGCTTATGGCACGCTTGTTTATATCACTCCCGTACTTGGGGGCTGGTTGGCTGATCGGTATCTGGGCCAGCGCAAAGCGGTGTTGTTCGGCGCAATCCTGCTAACGCTGGGCCATATCTTCATGGCGTTCGAAGGCGATGGATCAGGTTTCCAGAACGACCCCACGCTCAATGTCTTTTGGCTTGCACTGGCGCTCATCATTGTTGGTTCGGGCTTTTTGAAAGCAAACATTTCCGTGCTGGTTGGCCAGCTTTACCCGCGCACCGATATCCGCCGCGATGGGGCCTATACGATTTTCTACATGGGTGTGAACCTGGGCGCGGCGACCGGCGTTCTTATCGCGGCGTTCCTTGGCGAAACGGTCAGCTGGGCGCTTGGCTTTGGTCTGGCGGGCATCGGCATGCTGGTGGGCCTTATTGTGTTTATCGTCGGCAAGCCTCTGCTCAAGGGCAATGGCGAATCGCCCGTCCCGCACAAACTCAAAGAAAAAGTCGCCGGGATCAATTTTGAATGGCTGCTCTACGGTGTTGGTCTTGCCGGTGTCGCGGTGATTTGGGTGTTGATCCAATACCAAAGCCTTGTTGGCGGATTGCTGGCGGTCGCTGGCATCGCCCTGCTGGTCTATGTCCTTATCGAAGCGTTCAAGCTCGACAAGGAAGCGCGCGACAGGGTGTTTGCAATGATCTTCTTTATCCTGCTGATGCCGGTGTTTTGGGGGCTGTTTGAACAGGCAGGCGGCTCGGTGAACCTGTTCACTGACCGTCACGTTGATCGCGGAGCCATCCCAACCACATTCTTCCAATCGATCAATCCGATCTTCATCATCCTGCTCGCACCGCTATTTGCGATTGCATGGCAGATGATGGCGGCGCGCAATATCGAACCGTCCACGCCTGCCAAGATGGGTCTGGGCATTGTCCAGATGGGCCTTGCGTTTATTGTCATGGTCTGGGGCGCGAACAATTTCAGCACCACCAACGCCGAAGGCGCGATCATGATGCCGGTGTTGTTCCTGTTTATCTTCTACCTGCTTTCGACCACGGGCGAACTGTGCTTGTCGCCTGTTGGCCTGTCGGCGATGAACCGGCTTTCGGTCAAGCATATGGCCAGCCTGATGATGGCAGCTTTCTTCTTTGGCACGGCAGGCGGGCAGTTTGTTGCAGGCTTTATGGGATCGCTGATGGGCGAAGGCGAAGGCGGCAATATGACGCGCGAAGGAGCGCTGGAAGTTTACTGGACAATGGGTCTGGTCGCTGCCGGAATTGGCGTTGCTGTCATCATTGTCTCGCCCTTGGTCAAAAAGCTGATGCATCTCGATACGCTGACAGATGACGATGATCAGGCAGAGGCAGCTGGCGCAAATGCTCAGCAGGCGGGCGTTCGTCCCGCGACACCTATCGCCGAATAATCGGCCGCCAGGGCTTCAAACCACTTTGGAGAACACGCGTATGAAACGTCTCATTTTGGCCCCGATCATGGGCGGACTGATCCTGTCGGCATATCCCGCAACCGCGCAGGATGAGGCTGGATCTGGCGACGCGCCCGTAGTGCGCGATGGCGCGTGGCATTCGAAACAGCAGCTCTACTTGCTCAATCTGAGCTCGGCAGATGGCTGGTATTTCATCCCGGGCGGGGTGCGTTATAAATATCTCACCTACACCGGATCGCAGCAAAAGCCTGCGGTGTCCGACACTGTCACGGTTCATTACGAGGGCCGATTGATCGACGGGTCCGTGTTCGACAGTTCTTATGAACGCGGCGAACCGGCTAAATTCCCTTTGAGCAACCTGATCAAGGGCTGGCAGCTCGCCATACCTCAAATCGGCATTGGCGAAGCGATCGAAGTCGCGATCCCTGCGGACCTGGCTTACGGCCCGCAAGGCAGCGGCCCAATTCCGGGCGGCGCGACATTGATTTTCAAGATTGAGCTGCTCGATATCGGCGGTTAGGCAACCCGAAACAATTTAAGCTCAATTGCCAGCCGCTAATCAGGCCAATGTCGCAACGCTTCTCCATCACTGAACAAATGCTCTGCCCCCCACTTCGCCATCTCACGGTATAGCGGGACCAGTGCACGCCCGCTTTCCGTTAGAATATAGGTTGCACGCTTTCCCTCTGGCGGGTCGCGCACCAACAGCCCTGCTTCTTGGAGGATTGCCAGCCGCGATGTGAGCGCGGCGCGATTGATGTCCAATCGCTCGACAAATTGTTCAAACTTGCTCGCGCCCAAGAATGCTTCGCGCAAGATCAACAATACCCATCGATCACCCAGCAATCTGGCAGATCGACCAATCGGACATGGCGCTTTTGAGGGACGATAGGTTTTCATATTGGCATTGGCTCCTGGTCAATCTGCAATACAGACTTGCCTCCAGCGCGCGCAAGCTGCATAACATCTGCTTTTCAGACTTTATGCGGAGCCTCCTCATGACCCAATCCCGTTTCGACAGCCCCGAAGCCTCGCTTGCCTATATGAAGAAAGTCGCGGTGAAAGGATCAGGGTTCTCAAATTGGCTCCAGGTTGAACCGCATCTCGTGTGGCAAGGCGCGAGCGAGCTGCGCCTTGTATTGCGCCCTGAAATGACCCAGCACCACGGCTTTGCCCACGGCGCAATCGTCGGCTTGATGGCCGATAATGCATGCGCATGGGCCGGAGCATCGGTCGCAGGCGATGTCGTCACGGGGTCATACACGATCAACTTTCTGCGCCCTGCCCTTGGAGACAGCCTGATAGCCAAAGGCGAGGTCATCAAACCAGGCAAACGCCAAGTGGTCGTCCGCAGCGATGTTTGGGCCGAAAGCAAGGGCACCGATCCCATCCATGTCGCGACCGCGCAGGCAACCATTATTCCCACCGGCCAAGTGAAATGATAGACTTCTCCGGACTGCTCTGGGGAGGGATTGTATATGGACGCGCAGCTTTACCAATTGATCGCAGCCAATGCGGCGTTTGTCGCGACTCATTTCATCATGTCGCACCCGCTGCGCGCGCCCATGGTCAAAGCGCTGGACGAAACCGGGCAGCAGATCGCTTATTCGGCCATCAGTCTGGCGCTGCTCGTGTGGATCTATTTCGCATTCACCGCATCGCCGCCGGCTGATTTACCGGGATCGGGCACGGCTGGCTGGATCATCGCAACCGCGCTGACTTTGCCGATGGCTGTGCTTTATGCAGGCTCCATGATCGGCAATCCTGCGCTGGGCATGCCGGGATCAGAGGATATGGCCCGCGCCGCGCCCAAGGGTGTCTTCACCATTACGCGCCATCCCATGATGTGGGGGTTTGCGCTGTGGGCGCTGTCACACATGGTCCTTTTCTGGAGCTGGCGCACCATGATCACCGCTTTTGCGATGGGGCTGCTCGCGCTGGTCGGCGCGCATATGCAGGACGTTAAGAAACGCGCGCTGATGGGGGATGCGTGGGAGCAATGGGAACAGCGCACCAGCTTTTGGCCGCGCCTCACAGGCTTTGCGTCCGCAGGCCCAGTGCCATGGGTGATTGGGATTGTTCTGTTCGCCGCGCTCAGCTGGGCGCATTTGCCGATTGGCGGGATTGCTGCTGGTATCTGGCGCTGGCTCTAACGGCTTGGCGGCGTAACGGTCTCAGCGCCAAAACCCTGCGCCTCTAACCACTGGACCTGCGCGTCCTGCGCATCGGCGGTGAAGGTCAGGTCGTGGCCAGCGCCTTCGAACGCCTGAAACGCGCTGCCTTCAACCCGCTCGCTTAACGCTTTGCCATGCGCAAAGGGCACCACATTGTCCGCCGTGCCGTGCTGGATCAGCAGCGGCAATTGCATGCCATCAAGCTTGCTCGCATTGTCATAGGTGTCTTTCAGCAAGGGCCGCACCGGAAACATCGGCAAAGCATCGGCCGCCGCATCAGTAAGCGATGTGAACGGCGAGACCAGAATCAGCGCGGCGGGCCAATTCTCATTGGCCATTTGCACAGCAACACCCGACCCCAGCGAATTGCCGCCAATAATGATCTGGTCAGGCGAAAATCCCTGCTCGGCCAGAAATGCCATTGCGGTGCGCCCATCATCATACAGCCCCTGCTCCGATGGCTCTCCCGGATTGCCGCCATATCCGCGATAAGAAGCGAGCAGCACGCCATATCCTGCACGCGCGATCGCTTGGGTCTCGATTGTAGCGCCTGCCAGCGATCCGCCATTGCCATGAAACCACACCGCAACCGGCTGGCCCAATTCAGGCTCCCGCCAATGCGCGACAAGATCGAGGCCATCAGGCGTTAGCAGTTTCACCGCTTCAAATCCGGGCGCAGGATCGCGGCTTTCCTGAGGAGCAGGGTAGATAAACCGTCCTTGCAAAGCGAACAAGATCGCAAGCACCGTCAGATAACAAACGGCAATCGCGACAAGGATGCGAAACGCCAAAACGCCCATGATTTATTCGCCCCGAAAAACCGGATCGCGCTTTTCGATCAAGGCTGCGACCCCTTCGGCATGATCCGCAGTGGAATGCATCATCGCCTGCGTATTGGCCGCCAGTTCGAGCGCGCTATCATAGCTCAATTCGCGACCCTGCCGCAGCAATGTTTTGGCCTGACGCAGGCTGTGCGGCGGCAATTTGGCGACTTTTTCTGCCAGCTTATGCGCTTGTGCCATCAGATCATTGGCAGCGACCACCCGGCTGACCAATCCCCAATCGAGCGCGGTCGGCGCGTCAATCACATCGCCTGTAAAAAACAGTTCCGCTGCGCGCGCATCACCAATGATCCGCGGCAAAATCCAAGTCCCGCCATCGCCCGGAATTATGCCGAGTTTCAGGAAAGTGACGCCGAATTTCGCTTTCTCACTCGCAATGCGCATATCGGCAAGGCAGGCCACATCGCATCCCAGCCCAATCGCAGGCCCATTGACCGCCGCGATTACCGGCACGCGCAGGCCATACAGCGCGCGTAGGATAAGATGGATATTGTCGCGATAGCCGTCTGAAATGGCAGGGGTGGTGCCGCCAAATGCGCCCGTCTTGTCGCGCATGGCTTTCACATCGCCGCCGGCTGAAAAGGCCCGGCCCGCGCCCGTTAAGATAACGCAGCGCACGGACAAATCGCGATTAATCGCATCACAAATGGCGCGAAATTCATCGCCGTCCCCCGGCGCGCCAAGTGGGTTCATCGTGTCAGCCCGGTCAATCGTCAGCGTTGTGACCGGGCCATTTTGGTCAAGATTAATCAGAGACATATCCGCCTGATAGTCCACGTATTGCGCGAATGCGACCAGCAATATTGCGCTTGCTCCCGCACTTGAATTGCACGGGCGTTCAACCCACCTGATTTACAAGGCACGTCATAGAGCAGAGGCCTGTTCCCCGGCCGCTATCTTGTTGCAATGTGCTAACACGTGGCTTCGCAGATTTTGGAGATTCGCTATACCACCTGTGCGTCTGATGTTTGCGGCTGGACTGCTTTTGATTGCGCAAGGCGTAATCGCAGCGCCCGCACAGGCGGAAACGGGGGAGAATGCGGCACGTCCGGCGTCGTCGGTCACAGCAGCTTTTGCCAGCGTCCAAGCAGGTCAGCAGCAGACGAGCGGGCAATTGCTGTCGCTCAACTGGTCACTGAAGTCTGGCCAGGAAACAGCGGTACAGGGATCTGCGGGGCAGCAATCGGAAGAACAGCAATCCTCCCTGCCGCCTGCGTCTGGCGATGATGCTATCGTCACCGACGAGCTGGAAAGCGGCGCATCGCTGGATGATCCATCACAGGGTTCCAGCGCCCAAAGCAGCGAAGACGAAGGCAACGAAATCGTCGTGGAAGGCGAATATGGCCCGCCGCGAAACGACCCGGCCGAAGCGCTGAATTTCGAAAGTTACCGGATCACGCAGGCAGTTGACGATGCCTTTGTCGAGCCTGTTGCCTATGCCTATCGCGATGGCCTGCCGACCCCCATTCGCGATGGTCTGGGCAATGTCGTGCGCAATCTGGGGGAGCCGGTGAATGCGCTCAACTTTCTGCTTCAAGGCAAATTTGGCAAAGCGCTGGGCTCGCTCACCCGGCTGCTGATCAACTCAACTCTCGGTCTTGGCGGCGTGTTTGATATGGCGGAAAAGCCCGGCATCGGCATTCCGTACCGGCGCAATGGCTTTGCCAACACGCTGGGATTTTATGGGGTGGAGGCGGGCGCATATCTCTATCTGCCGTTCACCGGCGCGACCAGCGTGCGCGATTTGATCGGCAGCGGGATTGACCAGCTTGTGCTGCCTGTCGCGGTCGGCGCACCGTTCAACACGCCCGAATATGCGCTGCCCTATTTCGTGGTGAACTCGCTCGATGCCCGGCTGGAAGTGGATGCAGAGCTTGCCCGGATTGACCAGACGGTTGACCCCTATGCCGCGCGCCGTGACACGTATCTGGCTCGCCGCGAACGCGAGATTGCGCTGTTACGCGGCGAGGAACCACCAAAGCCGCCGCTGATCCTGCTGGAGGTTGAAGGCGTGATCGAACCGGGCGATGATTATCCGGAAGAATTTGAGGACGCGGAAGGCGGGGATGGCGCACAATCGCAAACACCACCGCTCAGCCTGAATTTTGAGCGCGGCGAAGTGATGGCCGGGCAGATCAGGTAGAGTCGTTTGACGCACCGTGCACTGAGAGGTCGAGCCAACGGCCATAATTGCGCACCGTCGTAGACCATTCCCTTGGCCAATCTGGATAACTACCCTCTCCAATTCCCTGTTGCTTGGCCCACTCGGTGGGCCAGAATTCGAACCACTCCTCTTCATCGATTGGAAGATCGGCGATAAAATCATCAACCGGGTGGCAAGTGATCCGAGGCTTAAAGATACTCAAGAGCTCATCCGCATTATCGAAAATAAACGCAGCGGCTTCTGAGGACACATCGACTGACATCAGCTCAAGGAAATCAGACCGGTTAGGATTTGGACGCCTTGCGAGAGTATCTTGAATTTGGCGCCTCGTATTGCGCCACGCCAGCGTGCCAACAAACACCACGAAAACAAGAACGAACAGGGTCGCAAAGGCCCATTCGGGCAAGCCGAGCAGCGCCCCCATTTCGGTAGTTTACCCCGCCGCTTCCTCAACACCGCCTGTATCAACGCCTGCTGAATTGTGTTTCAGCGCTTTCAGAACCGTCTCGACAATCTGCGGGGCGTTCAATCCGGCCTCGTCATATTGCTTGTCGGGCGAATCTTGATCCTGGAAAGTATCGGGCAAGCGCATGGTGCGCACTTTCAACCCGTTATCGGTTAGCCCTGCATCGCTGGCGAATGTCAGAACATGCGCGCCCAAACCGCCAATCGCGGCTTCCTCGACGGTCACCACCACTTCATGTTCGCGCATCAGGCGTTCGATCAGATCTTCATCCAATGGCTTGGCGAAACGCAAATCGGCAACCGTCGTCGAAAGCCCCTTGGCCTCAAGCGTGTCAGCCGCTTTCTTGGCTTCTTCCAAACGCGCGCCAAGTGACAGGATCGCTACTTTGGACCCTTCGCGCACCACGCGGCCTTTACCGATTTCCAGTGAGTGCAGTGTTTCAGGGATCGGCACGCCGGTGCCGCTGCCGCGCGGATAGCGGAACGCAATCGGGCCATCGTCATATTGGGCAGCCGTATAGGTCATCAGCGCCAGTTCCGCTTCATCCGCAGCCGCCATCACCACCATATTGGGCAGAGTTGCCAGATAGGTGATGTCAAAGCTGCCCGCATGGGTGCAGCCATCCGCTCCGACAAGGCCGGCCCGGTCAATCGCAAAGCGCACTGGCAGGTTCTGGATCGCGACATCGTGGACCACTTGGTCGTAAGCGCGCTGGAGAAAGGTCGAATAAATCGCCGCGAACGGGCGCATGCCCTGGGCAGCAAGGCCAGCGGCGAAAGTCACGCCGTGCTGTTCGGCAATGCCAACATCAAAACTGCGTTCCGGGTGCGCCTTGGCAAAACGGTCCACCCCGGTGCCTGATGGCATAGCCGCTGTGATCGCGCAGATGCGGTCGTCTTCGTTCGCAAGCTTGACCAAAGTGTCGCCAAACACATTCTGATAGGCTGGCGGGCCAGCGGACCCTTTCTGCTTTTCGCCTGTCACCACGTTGAATTTGGGCACGCCGTGATATTTGTCGGACGCTTCTTCGGCGGGTTTGTAGCCCTTGCCTTTTGTCGTCACGACATGGATCAGCACCGGACCTTCTGATGTGTCCCGCACATTTTCGAGCACGGGCACCAGATGATCCAGATTGTGTCCATCAATTGGGCCGACATAATAAAAGCCAAGCTCTTCAAACAAAGTGCCGCCAGTCACCATGCCGCGCGTATATTCTTCGGCCTTGCGCATGCCTTCATGCATGCGGCGGCTCATTTTCTTGACCGCTTTGGACGCGAGGCTGCGCAGGCCGAGATATTCCGAAGAGGACACCATCCGCGCCAGATAGGCAGACAATCCGCCAACGGGCGGCGCTATGGACATATCGTTATCGTTGAGGATCACGACGAGCCGATTGCCCGCTTGGGCCGCGTTGTTCATCGCTTCATAGGCCATCCCGGCGCTCATCGCGCCGTCGCCGATGACTGCGATGCCCCGGCCCGGTCTATCATTCATCTTGTTCGCCATGGCAAAGCCAAGCGCTGCCGAGATCGAGGTCGAGGAATGCGCCGCGCCAAACGGATCATATTCGCTTTCCGCCCGTTTGGTGAAACCGGACAATCCGCCGCCTTGGCGCAAGGTGCGGATCCGGTCGCGTCTGCCGGTGAGGATTTTGTGCGGATAGCATTGGTGGCCAACATCCCAGATCAACCGATCATCGGGCGTGTTGAACACATAATGGATAGCGACGGTCAGTTCGACAACGCCCAAGCCGGACCCCAAATGCCCGCCAGACACGCTGACAGCATCGATCATTTCGGTGCGCAATTCATCGGACAATTGGCGCAATTGCTCCGGTTGGAGCTGGCGGAGCTCATCGGGTGTCGGGACCGTATCGAGCAGCGGAGTTTCGGGCGTTTGAGTCATATCAAGCCCGCTCTACACGGCAAAAACGTGCCTGTCGATGAACGGTTAACCTTTGGAATTGCGGGCAGTGCGGCTGTGGGTGACTGAATTGTGTGACAATTTTGCCTGTAAGGCCCGCTTGCCCGCAAACTGAGTTGCTCAGGTGCACAAATGGCAAAGCCCGCGCACTTCGAGCACGGGTCGTTCTGCTTTGAACGCATTGGCAGCGGCAAGCGAGCGCAAGGTCGCGCTGATCTCTTCATTATCGACATGCTTGGCTTCCCCGCATTCATCGCAGACGAGGAAAATGCAATCATGCACACAGCCGGGATGGGTGTTGGCGAGAAAGGCGTTGGAGCTTTCCACGCGCAGCGCCAAATTGTTCGTCACAAACACATCGAGGATGCGGTAGATGCTGTTGGGCGCCACCCGCTTGCCGCGCGCGGCGGTCAAGCGGTCTGCGATATCATAGGCAGACGTCGGGCGGTCCTGTTCGGCAAGATCAGTAAAAACAGCCTCGCGCATGGAAGTCCACTTTTCACCCTGCGCGACCAAAACGGATTTGGCCGATTGGATTAGCTGCGCGCCTTCAAGGTCTGAATGCGAGTGTGCTTCAGCTTGGGTCTCCACCTGAGCGGATGCAGTCTGTGTGTCTGTCATACCGCCGACTATAGCGACACGCAGGGCGATTGTCAGGCGCTATCGCGCAGGAATTGGGCGCGGTAATCGTTCGGGAACATCACTTTTAGCGAGCGAACCTTGGGTTTGTCCCAGCGCAGAATGTATCCGTGGCGGGGGTTTTTGGCCATGAAATCCTGATGATAGGTTTCCGCGACAAAGAATTTGCGGTGCTTTTCAATGCGTGTGACGATAGGCCGCTTCCACACGCCTGACTGGCCCATTTGCGCCAGATAGGATTTGGCAACGGCGCGCTGTTCCGCGTTAAGCGGCACCAAAGCTGAACGGTAATGCGCGCCCACATCTGGACCCTGGCGGTTCTTCAAAGTTGGGTCAGCGACGACTGAGAAAAAGATGCGCAGCAATTCGTCATAGCGCACCACGTAAGGGTCGTAAGTGATCTTGACCGCTTCGGCATGGTTGGTGCCGCCTGCGATGATCTTGGAATAGCTGGCATTGCCCGCTGCGCCGCCGTGATAACCAGCGACAGCCGATTTCACGCCTTTGACGTGGCTGAACACTCCTTCGACGCCCCAAAAACATCCGCCTGCAAAAATCGCGGTTTTAAGGCCTTTGCCTTCTTTGGCTATCCGCTTGGGCGCAGGAGCGTTTACCGGTTCTTCGGCAGCCAGAGCAGGGGAAGCGCATCCGCTCACCACCAGCGATCCAGCCGCGCAGGCCAGCGCAATTTTCCGCATTGATCAAGTCTCCGTAGGGACGTCGACGATCCGAAATTCATCCGAAGCCTGGGGCGCTTGCAAAGGTTCTGCAGCCGCCGCAGGAGGCGCCAGGTTATCCGCCCACGCATCCGCATTGGCCGCTGCAACGAGCAGTGTTCCGGCGATAAAGCCAAAGCCAAGAAGGCGGTAAAGGTCGGGGGCGAAAAGGCGCATTGTCTCTGCTCGGTTGGTTGCGGTTCGTCTCTATGTCAAAATATGCTTAACAGGCCGTTGCACCCATCGAGCTTACGCAAGAATGAATGCCCGTACCTGTGATGCATTTCGCGGCATTCGCTCAAAAAGTTACGGGCAATCGCGTAAAAAGCTGCAGCCGCACCCTTACGTGCAATGCCGCAGGAGCGTGTTTACGGTGCGACCACAGTGAGCCCGGTCTTGCGCAATGCTGGAGGCATTTGGCCGCTTAATGCGACATGCGTGGCGTTAATGGCGGAAGTGCCGCATCCCGGTAAACACCATGGCAAGACCGGCATCGTCCGCTGCTTCGATCACTTCATCATCGCGGATCGAACCACCCGGCTGAATGACAGCGCTCGCCCCCGCTTCGGCGGCGGCCAGCAGGCCATCGGCAAAGGGGAAGAACGCATCAGATGCGACCGCGCTGCCTTGAGTGCGCGGATCATCCCAGCCATAGGTTTCGGCGGCTTCCGCCGCCTTGATCGCAGCAATCCGCGCCGAATCGCGCCGGTTCATCTGGCCGGCCCCTATCCCCGCGGTGGCACCATCTTTGGCATAGACTATCGCGTTTGATTTGACGTGGCGAGCGACCGTCCAAGCAAACAGGCAGTCTTTCAATTCCTGCGGCGTGGGCGCGCGTTTGGTCATGATTCTGAGATCAGCCTCAGACACCGCGCCATTGTCGCGGCCTTGCACCAGCATCCCGCCTGCAATGGACTTCATCGCAAACCCGCCCCGGCGCGGATCCGGCAGAGTGCCGCATTCCAGAATGCGCAGATTCTTCTTTCTGGCAAAAACCGCGCGCGCATCCGCGCTCACTTTGGGCGCAATGACGACCTCGGTGAAAATCTCTGCAATCGCTTCGGCTGTGGCGCCGTCCAGTTCGGTGTTGACCGCCACGATCCCGCCAAAGGCTGACACGCTGTCGCATTGCAGCGCATGGGTCCATGCGTCCAGCAAAGTGGAACCCTGTGCCACTCCGCATGGATTGGCGTGCTTGACAATCACCACCGCCGGGTCTTGCCCTGCAAATTCGGCCGCTAGTTCCAACGCGGCGTCTGCATCGTTCAAATTGTTGTAGCTGAGCGCTTTGCCCTGCAATTGCTGGGCTTGCGGCACGCCTGCTCCGCCAACAACCTGCGGCACATAAATGGCAGCAGATTGATGTGGGTTTTCGCCGTAGCGCAACGTGTCCGCCCGCTTGAACGCCAGCGGCATCGTTTCGGTAAACGGGGTCGCGTGCAAAGCCTCTGCGCCAAGCGGATGCGTGAAGGCATCACCAAATGCGAACCAATTGGCTATCGCTGCATCATAGGCAGCGGTGCGCGCATAGGCCTTGCCCGCCATCCGAATGCGAAAAGCATCGGACGTCGCGCCATCATTCGCGTCCAATTCTTCAAGCAAAGCGCCGTAATCGGCATGGTCGGTCAGAATCGTCACAAAACCGTGGTTTTTTGCAGCAGAGCGCACCATCGAAGGCCCGCCAATATCGATATTCTCGATAATCTCCTCGCGGCCTGCGCCTTTTGCGACGGTCGCCTCAAACGGATAGAGATTGACCACCACCAGATCGATTCCGCCGATGTCATGCGCCTGCATGGCAGCGACGTGTTCAGAATTGTCGCGCAGGGCCAAAAGCCCGCCATGGACCGCAGGGTGCAGCGTTTTAACCCGGCCATCCATCATCTCGGGAAAGCCGGTAAGGTCCGAGACATCGCGAACATCAAGCCCCGCCTCGCGCAGGGTGCGCGCCGTGCCGCCCGTGCTGACCAATTCGACGCCGCGCGCTGCCAAGGCTGCACCCAATTCGGCCAAGCCCGATTTGTCAGACACTGACAACAGCGCCCGTTTGATCGCCATATCACCCATGCGTTTTGGTTATCCCATCTTCTTCAAAAGCCAAGAGAACTGCCCGCCGCCGCGCGATGTCAGCCCCTCGATCACCAATTGTTCGGTGGAAACCGCACGGCCCTCGCTATCGACCCATAGACTGTCTTCGCTCGACAATTCGACATCGCCAACCCCTGCCACATCTGCGCGCAGGCGGAATTGCCATAGACGGCCATCGGGCAGCAGCAGGCTGGCTCCGCGTCCATCTTCGGACATATGCACCTCGACACCCGCGCCCAGATGAAAGCGGATTGCAAAACCCACTTTGCCATTCTTGCCCTTGCGCGATGCGGGCAGCAAAATGTCCTCGCCCGCAAGCTCGCTCCCGTCAGCGCGCAGCGACAATGTGCGGCTATGCGTCAATCCAAAGCGCGCCACATAGCCATCATGCGAAGCAGAAACCCGCACCGCCTCGCGCCCGTGTTTTTGCAGCGAGCGATGTTCGACATCGACCGTCTCTGCCCCTTTGCCAAGCTTGCCATGCAGCAGCACAGCGGTCGAATTGGCATTGTCGAGCACCAGTGTGGAATGCGCCGCCGTGGCGCGCAAACCCTGGCCGATGCGCGCAGGCACTTGCCCGCCAGCCAGCGCTGATCCGCCGCAATTGACGATGATGCGGGTGGGCCCATCGGACATTTCAAAGGCCAGCGTGGACGCGCACCCGACCCGCGCAAACCGCGCGCGCGGCGGCGGGGCGGTGTCAAATTGCACCATAGTTTCACCCCCGCGCATACGCTGAAAACCCCATTGCCCCGCTTCGGCAAGCGGGCGAGTGCGCACACCGCTGGCCGCAATCACAGCGGAAACCCGGTCTGCCGCAATCGCGTTCTGGCCCTGCCAATTACCCAAAGCGCCATCGCCGTGCCGCAGCGCCAAAAGCGGGGGAACCAGCAATTCGCGCAGGACAATCAAAGCTTGCGGCACGTCCTCATCCACCGCTTCATAACAAGCGATAAGATCATTCAGCAGCGCAATCGTGTCCATCTGCACCGATGCACAGCGCGACAAAACGCCGCCATCTTCACCAATCAGATCTCCCAAGGCGCGGATCAATCCCGCCTCGCCATACAGCTTGCGTGGTTTGCCTTCGGGCAGGAGCAGCCCTGCAGCGGTGATCCCGGCCCAGCCTGCAACTTCGCCAAAACCCGTGCTGGCGCGCGAGGTCTTGCGATCAAGCCAGGTGGCGGTTTCATCAATGGCTTTAAGCAGGCGCGAACGCAGAGCTTCATTGCCGCCGCCCAGGATCAGCGGAGCATAAACCAGCCAGGCCATCAGCCTCAGCCCGGTGCGCTCCACTTCCCACGCCGCGCCTTTGCCCGTCTGGCGATTGGCATCGAGCCACAATCCCGTCACCCGCTCAGCCACAGGAATGCAATCACCGCGCGGCGCGCTCGCCGCAAGATCGCTCAACCAGCCAAAACTGTGCACCGATCGCTCGATGCCGGGGCTGAGCCGGGTGGAACCGGAAAAGTCCACCTGGCCAATCGGCGCTTTGACCGAATGAACCAGAAAATGCCCGGCCCGCAAAGCGACACCGGCAGCGCGGTCGCCTGTATTGGGGCTCGTAACTGTGGCCAGCAATCGCAGCGGCGCAGCGCGGCGAAATGGAGCCGCCAGCGCCTGACGCGGAACGCCCAGCCGGTAAGCCAACCGGATCAGCGCCTCCCCCGGCTTTGCGCGCGGCGCAACCACATCAGTGATCGCCAGCGCGCGCGAGGGTTCTATTGCTGCTTCGCCCTCTTGCTCGATGGCCTCACCTGTTAATGCTTGGGGTTCGTCATCACCGCCCAATGGCAGCGCGCTATCACCGGCAGCCTGTGCCGATCCCAATTCGGCTGGATTCGCCGCCTCCTGGTCTTTTTCGCGGAACAGCCCCTGCATTACGCTTTTCCCTTCAACGCCGCGATATTCGCCGCGTAACATTCTTGCCCACCTTTGAATGTGGCTGATCCTGCGACCAGCACGTCTGCGCCCGCTGCCACGCATTCTTGCGCGGTCTGTTTGTTGACACCGCCATCAACCTCAAGGTGAATAGCGCGCCCTGTTTGATCGATCATTTGTCTGATCGCTGAAATCTTACCCAGTTGAGAGCGAATAAAGCTCTGCCCGCCAAAGCCCGGATTGACGCTCATCACCAAAATCAGATCAACCAAATCCATCAGGTTATCGAGCACATCCACCGGCGTTCCGGGGTTTAAAACCACGCCCGCTTTGCAATCCAAAGCCTTGATCGCTTGCACTGTGCGATGGATATGCGGCCCCGCTTCGGGATGGACGGTGATGATATCCGCGCCTGCATCGGCAAAGGCCAGAAGATAGAGATCAACCGGCGAAATCATCAGATGCACGTCAAACGGCTTGTCAGAATGCGGGCGCAAAGCCTTCACCACATCCGGCCCAATGGTGAGATTGGGCACAAAATGCCCATCCATCACATCAATATGCACCCAATCCGCCCCAGCGGCATCAATCGCACGCACCTCTTCGCCCAACCGCGCAAAATCGGCTGAAAGAATGGAAGGTGAGATCAGCGGTGCTGGCATGACATAATTCGCATGGGTTGGAGCGCCCTTTCGTGCGCACCCTTCCATACGGCAGCGCCAATTGCGCTAACAGGCGGGCTGAGCATATTTCTGCAGGTTTTCCACGATGCTACAGCTTTATGAAAGCGTTTGGCGGGTGTGTGAACGCCCCACACGATAAAATTCAGCGTTAATTCACGCACTTTTGCGCATAAAGCACGCAGATTGATGAAGGCTCGGCCAAAATGCCTGCGCCTTGCACAGTGAAGTTACCTAACGGACTAATGATGATGAAACTTATATCCTCCCGCATCAGCGGCGCCAAACTGGCGGCAACATTCATGGCTGGCCTTGCTGTGCTTTCAATGCCTGCTTCGGCTAATGCACAGGTCCAATACGGCCAGAAAATCAGCAACAATCTGCGCGCCTGCTCTCCCGGCGCGGGGCCGGCTGTGCGCGTAACCATTCGCGGGGTTAAAAGCTCATCAGGCAAAGTGCGCCTGCAAAGCTACCGCGCAAACAAGTCGGAATGGCTGGCCAAAGGGCGCTGGATCAACCGGATCGAAGTGCCTGCGCGCAAAGGCACCATGACGATCTGTATGCCCGTGCCCAAAGCGGGCAGCTACGCCATTGCCGCGCGCCACGATGCCAATGGCAATGGCAAAACCGATATCACATCGGATGGCGGCGCGATGTCGAACAATCCCTCGATCAACATCTTCAATCTGGGCAAGCCGTCGGTCAGCAAAACCCGATTTAATGTTGGCGACACAGTCAAGAAGATGACGATCAACATGCTCTACATGGGCTGATCCAGCCGGTCAGCGATTGCGGCGGTGCTGCCACAGCGCGCGCGCCGCACTGGGTGCAGCAAGGATCGGAAAACGCTCTGCCATTGGGCCGACTTTCATCTCGCGTCCGGTATGCCGTTTGATCTTCCATGCAGCATAGCGCGCGGCGCCTTCAAATGTCGTCGTCGCCTTAGCCAGCCGGGCAAGATTGAGCGGTTTTCCCAGCCGCTGGCGCCGCTTCCACCAGCTGAGAATGTCCCGCCGCTCACCCGCTGAAAGGTGCGGAGTGATCTGCGCGCCATCGGCCTCAAAACCAATGCCCGCCGCATTAAGCGCCTCGGGCAAAAGCCCATCGAAATGGGCCGCGTTCTTGCTGAGGATGTCCTCCTCGCGGCCCGGCTTTTCAACCCGCAATTCCGCCTTGTAAGTCGCCTGGAACAGCGCGCGCCAAAACGCGCTTTCCCCGCCTGATGCTGGCCCCAAAGCCGCTGCCAATCGCGCCGCTGTCTGGCAGGCTGCACCAATGGCATCGGCGACCGATCCGCGCGCCTTCTCATCCGCTGCCCAGATCAACGCCGATGGCTGGACAAAACGCGCCCAGATGGTCGTATCGATCAGCTCGCCCGCGGCGGCTTTCGCAAAGGTATCGAGCGTCATTTCCGCGACTTTGGCGCGCAAATCATGCCCGGCGATAGCGCGCTCATGATAGCTGACGCGTGGCCAGATACGCGGTTCATCGCCGCCTCGATAAAGCAGGTAGAAATCGAGCACACCTTCAAGCTCGCCCGTGCGCAGGTTTGATCCGTAAAACAGCACCGCTACAGCGCCGCGTTCCTCCGCAAGAACATGCGCAAACTGCGCCGCCTGATCTTGCACCGATATATCCAATTGCCCGGCAATTCGGGCGGAGAGAGGCGATGCGTCTGTCATGGCGAACAGCGTGCTTAAGGGGTCACGAAGCGCAGGTCAGGCCCTGATCCAAGCGTGTAATCACCCGCCGGAAAGGATTCGCCATCCATAACAAACGGCTCTTCGAGCGACAGAGAAAGGCTGGACGCTGCCAATTGGTGGATGCCGCGCGATCGCAGGCCCTTGGTCATATAGCCTGCAAGAACAAACGGAATAAGTGCGGTCGTCCGGCGAGATATCTGATCAATCGCGACCAGTTTAAACTGAGTGGCACCAGCCTTTTGCACGCTGCCAAACGGGTTGATGCCTGCAGGCATGTTTTCAAGGCTGGAGACGAACAGCAATTGCCGCCTTTTCTCATCGCCATGCCCGCTATGGCCCAAAGGTGCCTTGTCCGGGCCAAGGCCGATTTTCATCACCGCGCCTCTGCGCCACACATTGGCGCGGCTGGCGGTTAAGGACTGAATAAGCGCCCACAGCGCGGTACTGGCCACCGCCATGCTGTTGAATGCGCCCAGCCGGTGGGCAGATTGCCCGGCCTGCGTAGCTTTGGTGAACGCGCCTGCCCCTAAAATAAAGCCGAAGACGGGGTTCTCACCCTTGGCGTTGCGAGTAATCGCCAACGGACGCCGTTCGGCGAAAGACCCCTTGCAATAAGCATCTTTTGCATCGGCCAATCCCCATTCGGACGGAATATCAAGATCATGCGCCAGGGCATTCGTCTTTCCGCGCGGCAGAACAGCCAGTTTGGGCCAGTTGGCGCCAAACACCGCATGGCCGCATGTGAGGACATCGCGCACGGTTCCATCGCCGCCATCGATGACCAGCAGATCAATGCCCTGCGCGGCAAAATTTGCCAAAGCTTCGGGCAAGGCTGATCGATTGTCAGGCTGCGCGATATGGATATTGCTTCCCAGATCCTGCTTGAGCCTCGCCTCAGCCTCGGGGCAATTGCGATTGCGATGGCTGCGCGGATTGTAGATCACTCCGACCTTCGGCGCTGTTTCGCAATCAGGCGCGCCGCGCGCCGGGCCGCGCTGCGTTGTCTCAGGCGTATGGCCGCGCACAATACGACCGCTCATCTGCCAAACAGGCAGCGGCGCAAAGTCGTAGATTGTGCTGGACATAGCGGTCCTCAAAAGATCCTTTGTTCATCAATCAGCAGCGCGCCAATGACACAATTGCGGAATTCTGTCATATATATGTTCGGTAAAACGCAAGTTCCAACCGCTAAGCTGCGTTTTTAGGCGGGTAGCACGCCTGCAATTTAACCAACGTGACATTATTGCACTTGAGAGGGCCAATTCAATTCTCCCTTTTACAAGCGATCACTGCGCTCTAAACTAAACGCATGCTCACACAAACGCTCCTTGACGCCGCGCGCGGCCATGCCGATCAGATCACGTCTTTGCGCCGGGCAATCCATGCCGAACCCGAATTGGGCCTCGAATGCCCGTTGACTATGGCGAAAGTCCGCGATGCCCTGTCCGATCTGCCACTGGAATGGCGCGAAGGCAGCTCGACCACGGGCGCGGTTGCGACCCTGAGGGGCGGCAAAGCAGGCGCGCACGGCCGCCGCGTGCTGCTGCGCGGCGATATGGATGCGCTGCCGATGGAGGAAAAGACAGACCTCGCCTTTGCTTCCACAATTGCAGGCCGGATGCATGCCTGCGGGCACGACACGCACACGGCCATGCTAACAGGGGCCGCGCGCATTTTGTGCGAGCGGCAAGGTGATCTTGCCGGAACGGTCGATTTCATGTTCCAGCCGGGCGAAGAAGGCTTTCACGGCGCGCGGTATATGATCGATGATGGCCTGCTTGATCCGCTGCCCGATGCCGCCTTTGCCTTGCATATCATGCCCAATGCGCCTTTTGCGGTGATTGGAGGACGGCCAGGGCCGCTTATGGCGGCGGCCGATCAATTCACGATCACGGTGACCGGCAAAGGCGGCCATGCCTCCATGCCCCATGATTGCGCCGATCCTGTTCCGGCTGCCGCCGCCATCATATCGGGATTGCAAACAATGGTGACGCGCCGGTTCAAAGCGACCAGCGCGGTGGTGGTAACTGTCACCCAAATCCATACAGGGACAACGCACAATATCATCCCCGACAGCGCTATGATTGCAGGCACAATCCGCACCCTGTCAGCAAAGCACCGCGCCAAAGCGCACGAGATCATTACCCAAACCGTCAAAGCCATTGCGGCAGGCCACGGCGTTTCGGCCCAATGCGAAATTGACCATGGCTATCCCGTCACTCTCAACGATCCGCGCGCGGTGAAATTGGGCGAAAAAGTCGTGCGCGCCATGGGCGATGAAACCGGATGGAATGATCTGGAAGACCCAATCATGGGGGCAGAAGATTTCTCATACGTGCTTGAAAAAGTGCCGGGTGCAATGTTTTTCCTCGGCGTTGCAAAACAGGGCGATCACGATTGGCGCTGCGCTTGCTCGCTCCACAATCCTCGCATGCATGTCGATGAAAGCGCCATGCCGCACGGCGCTGCGATGCTGGCAGGATGCGCGGCCGAGTTTCTTGAAAACGGCTTTTGACAGCAAGCGGGGCACTGCCAGCGTTCAGGCTGGCCCGCGCAGAACTGACAATCCACAGATATTGCCGCAATCCACCCCAGTCATGCGGTAAGCAATCTTCAATTTGGCGCGCCCATACGGCACCGTGCAATCACGCAGCGTGCGAAGGGGGCTGTCCGCCAATGAAGCCGGGCAACATCACAATCGAAGATGTCGCCAAAGCGGCGGGGGTTTCCCGCCAGACAGTGTCGCGCGTCATCAATGCCCAGCCCAATGTTCGCCCCGCTGTGCGCAAGCGGGTGGAAGAAGCGATTGCGCAGCTCGGCTATGTTCCCAATCTTGCGGCGCGGCGAATGGGCGGGGCGCGCAGCTATGTCATCCTTGCCGCATTTGAACGCGATGCCGTGGGCCGGGACATGGGACGGTTGCCGCTCGATACCATGATGCTGGAAGGTATGCGGGCATGCACCCCGCATGGGTACAGCCTGCTGTTTGAAGAAGTTGCGCCAGGCTCCGGCAGCGCCCATCAAGCCGCTACAATCATCCGCGCGCTTACTTCGCTTAAACCCGATGGCGTGATTTTGTGCCCTTCGCTTGAAGAGAATGTCGATATTCGCAATGCATTGTCTGAGCGCGGCATTGCAGCCGATTATCTGGGGCAACGCAGCGAATTTGGGCGAATGACACCCGGCCTTGATGATGCAGCCTTTGGCGAAGCCGCAGCCGAACATCTGCTCACCCGCGGCCACCGTCAGATCGGTTTTCTCAGCGGCCTGCATGATGCAGTGCGCTCCGGCAGACGGCTGGCCGGATATCGCCGCGCGCTGGTCAAAGTCGCCAGCCGCGCGCATGGCCATTTTATGTCCGATGTGCCGTTGCGCTTTAACGAAGCGCTCGAGATGGCGCGCACCTGGCTGACACCAACCATTCGCCCGACCGCGATCATTGCCGAAACGCAGGAAACCGCGCTGGCTGTGCTGCGAGCGGCTGAGCAGCTGTCAATCAAAGTCCCAGATGACCTGTCGGTTCTGGTTCTGGATGATCAGCCGGGCCTCGCGCTGGCTCAGCCGGCGCTCACGGTGCTGCATCAGGCCTATGCCGAACATTTTGCGGAGTCGTGCAGCCGGTTGATGAAACGGGTCGAAAAAACCGGCGATCCAGACGCGGATATGCCGCGCGATGATGGATTCGCCCTGATTGAACGCGCCAGCGTCACCAGCGCCCCGCGCGGGCGGTAATTGGCAAGCCTGCAGCCCGGCAAAATGCTGCCGGAGCGGCATGATCTGGCCCCGCGCCCATTCATAAAAACCCTGCTATGGCGGAAATCTGATGCTGGCATGGCTCTTGCTCCATCAGTTTCATGCCTTTTACCCCGCAACCCGCGCATCCCGCAATCGCCCGCGTGATGTTTTACATTCCCGTCGTGACCCCGTGGTGGTTTGCCGAGGTGATCTTCCCGCTCATTCAGGCCATGTCCAAAGCGCACGAAGTGCACGTGATGGCGCCCCCGCAATGGCGCGGCACAGGATTGGGAGCAGGGCAAGCTCCCTTGATTGAGCAAGCCCGCGGCGTGTTCTGGCATTTGCTTGACGGGCCAAGCCACCCGCAATTGCGCGTGGATGCGAGCGAAGATGCTGCGCTGTTGGATTTCGTCAACGAATTGGCGCCCGATCTTACCCTGTGCCGCTCTGCCGATATGAAGGCGCCCGCGCGCTTTCCCGGCGTGGTCAAGCATATGATGGAAGGGGCTGCACCGCCGCTCAAAAGCGGGGTCAATCGGATCAGGCTGGCAGACACTTTGTTCGATTACGGATTGATGCCGGATTTTACATCCGAAGAAGCAGCGCGGCTCGATGCGATCGGCGATACGCTGTGGGCCGATCAGGTGGAACCGTTGATCCGGTCGCTCCCCAGCCGCGCGCAATTCTGCGCCGAAAATGGCCTGCCGCAGGATCGCAAGATTATCGCGCTGCCGCTGGAATATGAGCATCCGGAAAACTTCTTCACCCAGCATCTGCCCTTTGCCGACAATGCAGCCATGGTGACTGCCATCGCACAATGTATTCCCGATGATTGCGTGCTGGCAGTGACGCAGCATCCTTTGAACGAGCTTTATGCCAATATCCTGCCCGTCAACGCTGCGATTGCCGCCCAGGATGAACGCGTCGTCCTGCTGGAAAGCGGTCCATCGCAAGGCCGCCGGACATTGGAATTAAGCCTGCATTGCGACGGAATGATTGTGAGCAATTCAAAAAGCTGGGCCCCATGCGCCGCTTTCGGCAATTCGGTGGCCCGCTTGTCATCGTTTCAGTCCGGCGAATGGATCAACGCCTATGACGCGGTAGAGCCAATGATCGCCGATATCCGCGCGGCAAGCGCCCGCGTGCCCGATGCACAAATGACGCGGCGCTGGTTTGCCTATCACTACGCCAATTGCGTGTTTGCCCCCAGCGACCCTGCGCTCAGCGCCGCGATGATTGCCGACTACGCGGTGCGCCCGCACCGCCCCGATAGGTGGGAACAAGTGATCGAGAAATACCGCGCGCAATTTGCACCAAAGGCCGCCGCTTAACCTCACCTATGCGCCTGACCTATGCGCCTCACCCAAGGAACCCTGCACCATGATTGATCTCGGCATAGTTGTCCCCGCACGGCGCGGAAGCTCCCGCATCAAGGAAAAGTGCCTGCTGCCCTTTGGCGATCAAGGCAGCCTGATCGAATGGAAGCTATCCCAGCTGATCAAAGTGATCGAGCCGCATCGGATCTATCTCTCCAGCGAAGATGAGGAGTTTTTGCAGCTGGCTCACCGCTTCGGCGTCTCGCGCCACCATCGCGACCGCGCGCTTGCGACCGGGCATGATGCGCCGTTTTGCGATGTTATCACGGGCATTGTGCAGCACATCCCGCATGAACACATCGCCTGGGCAACAGTCGTATGCCCGCTGATGTCGCCTGCCCAATATGCAGCGGCGTTTCGCGCTTATGAAGCGCATGCGGTGAACGGCTGCGCAGATTCACTCGTGGGCGTAAACCCGGCCAAGGACTATTATTGGTCCGACACTGGCGCGCTCAATTACGAAGCGAGCCGCAATCACACGATCTCGCAAGATCTGCCCAATTGGCACCGCGTCACCAACAGCCTCTATATGGCCCCGCGCTCGCTAATGCTGGAGCGAGAATACTTTCTGGGAGAAAGCCCACACTTGTTTGAGCTGCCAAAACTGGCCGGGATCGATATCGACTACATCGAAGACTACCGCATCGCACAGGCGCTATACGCAGTATATGCCGAAGATGGCTTAGACGATATGCATCAAGCATATCCCGAGATAGCGGCTTAGACCGAAATTGTCCGTCGTCAGATAAATTGAGACTCGCTTGGGTTTTGGCTTAGCGAGTGTATGGTCTCATCTGGTTGATGTGTTTTAGGCGGCTAGCTTTCGGTGAAGCAAGCGCCGATGTTTTAACGTCTGTCGTTTGATCCTTTCTCTTCGTTGGATGATGGTTGCGGCCCTGCCGAAGTAGGCGTCGGCAGGTGTGACGTTGTCGAGGCTCTCATGGTAGCGCTGATGGTTGTAATGCTCGACGAAGGCCTTGATCTGACATTCCAGATCGCCGGGCAGGAAGTAGTTCTCCAGTAGAACACGGTTCTTGAGTGTCTGGTGCCAGCGTTCGATCTTGCCCTGGGTCTGCGGGTGGAACGGCGCACCACGCACATGATCCATGCCGTTCTTGCCGAGATAGTCGGCTAGTTCTTCAGCAATGTAGCTCGGCCCATTGTCGGATAGCAGTCTTGGCCTGTGCTTGACGTGGGCGTGGTCGCAGCCCGATGCTTGCAGAGCCATATCCAACGTCTCGGTGACGTCTTCGGCCTTCATGGTCGTGCATAGCCTCCAGGCGATGATGTAGCGCGAGTAATCATCCAGCACGGTCGATAGATACATCCAACCCCATCCGATGATCTTGAAGTAGGTAAAGTCTGTCTGCCACATCTCGTTCGGACGTGTTGTCTGGGTGTGGAACTGATCAGCAGCCTTGATCACGGTATAGGCAGGGCTGGTGATCAGATCGTGCGCCTTAAGCAGCCGGTAAACCGTGGCTTCAGACACGAAGTAGCGCTTCTCGTCGGTGAAGCGCACCGCCAGCTCTCTGGGCGATAGCTCGCTGTACTCCAACGCCATATCGACGATCTGCTGCTGGATGGTCTCAGGGACACGGTTCCATGCGCGCTGTGGTCCGGGCTTTTGATCCTCCAACGCCGCTTCACCGAAGCGCTGATAGAGGTCGTACCAACGATAGAAGGTAGGACGGGCAACGCCCAGCATGTCCAGTGTCTTCTTCACTGGTAGATGGGATCGCTCGACCAGCCTGATGATCTCCAGCTTCTCAGAGGCGGGGTATCTCATTCTTCGTCTCCCCCATCCCCGATTGTGCTTTTTTTGAGCAGACGCAACTCCAGCGCCTGCTCAGCCACAACCTCCTTCAGATCACGCGCTTCCCGGCGCAGGTCCTTCACCTCGTCAGTGGTCGCCGCACGCGAAGTATCGCCAGCAAGCCTGCGCTTGCCTGCCTCCATGAACTCCTTCGACCAGGTGTAATACAGGCTCTGGGCTATGCCCTCCTTGCGACACAGCTCGGCAATACTGTCATCGCCGCGCAGGCCCTCAAGCACGATCCGTATCTTCTCTTCCGCTGAAAACTGACGCCGCGTTTTGCGCCTGATATCCTTCACCACCCGCTCAGCAGGTGCTTTGGAATTTGCTCGTTTTGATCTCATCTTCGTTCCTTACAGTCACTACGATGAGACCAAAACACTCCTCTATCCAATCACCTCAATCTGTCTCACAAACGCTGACGGGGAACAGCTCTTAGAAAAGCGAACCGCGCGCTGACTTTTGCCAGAAATCATCTTCGGCATTATGGCCGGTTGGGACGAGCGCGCTTGCGGCGCTTATGAAGTCTGCATAGCTTTCGCAATCATTGAACAAGGACCAGGCTTCGCAGCGTTGATCCATTGGGTTTAAGATCACATCAGTTTCAGGACGAAAGAAGTTTTCAACGAGGCCGCCGGTGAGATCGAAGATGACACAGCGATGGCCGCGCTCGCGTGCTTGCACGATTATCTTTTTAAGCTCTGTGGTCTTACCCGCGCCGGTCGTTCCAATGAGCATGGTGTGGCTTTGCTCGAGACGCCATGGAACGGGCACAGTTGCCATGCGATAGGGAACGTGAATTTTTTGTTTTGTGCGTTCACGAATGGAAGTTTTGAGGATATTGGTGGGATGCTCTTTGGGATCACACGCTGCGCATTCCTCTGAGTGTTTTTCCCAATTGTAATCTTCGACAGCCCTTATGAGTAAAAGACGCTCGACAAGGATAGCTCCGCGCTCATGGCGTTCGGTCAAGATTTCCGATCCACGGCGGCGAGAAAAATCAACTTACCAGACTGTGATGGGAACGCAGATAAAGGCCGCTGCGATCATTTAAGTTGCAGTGATCTGCAATGCGCGATCCCATGCGGCTTGAACGTCTGGATGATAGAGAACCATTTCCATTGTTGTACGCACAACATGGCCACTTGGAACGGTGAGGTTCACTAGCTTGTTGGCGTTGAGATTTATCCAATCCCAAAAGGTCGCGAGGCCCCGCATAAGCACGAGCTGCAATTCGTGATCTTTGAAGTTGAAATAGCCCAGCGTGACGAACAAAATGATCGCTGTTGAAAGCCAGAAAAAGAGAGGCAGTCTAACACCTGCCCAAGTCATCCAAACTTCGTGATGAAAGAGCTGTGATCCGCGTGTGAAATTGTTCGCGTTTCTCTTGATCTGTCCGCGTGCGGATTGATGGACGAGAGTGGCTGCTTTTTTGCTTGTGCGAATGTCCTCAGCCATGATGCTCTCGCACATTTTCTGCGGCAGTTATGAGTATCCGATCTGCTTCTTTGGGATACTCGCGTTGCAAGATGAGAGACAGCGCAAGCTGAGTGTGTTTATTGACGCCAATTCTTTTGACTCAGTTCTCCGAGTTCGTGTGACTCCAGAATGTCGTGTTGGTTGACTCGGTTCCGGAGGCAGGTTCAGCGTGGAGCTTTTCAATCTAGCGCAGCGCTGAACCTGCCCTAGCGTATGATAACGGTCTGCCGCCCGGACCCATCGCTCTGCGATGGGCCTTTAGTTTCGCCTTCCTCCAATTGCCTATCTTGCGGAAACGGATGTCGAGGGTCGGGGCCGGAACGTGGCCGTCCTCATTGCTGACTGACGCGCGGCCATCAAGCACGCTAGCGAGATCAGTCAGGCCTTACTCGAATGCAAAAGGGACGCAACCGTAGCAGCGGTGCGTCCCTTGGTGATTACTATAGCAATCTCAAATGCTTCAGTAGATTAGTGCGAAGGCCCGCAATTTGCAATGAAATCCTCAGCAAGTTGGCAGTTCCGGCCAATGTCCGTTCTATGAGCAGTTAAACTAGGGCACTTCGGCCGGGCGGTCAGTCCACTCTTCAGCTAACCTGTGCTCAAAGCCGACAGTCTGTTGCCGACCCCAATCCAAGACGTAGGTTGCCGGATTACTTGCTCCCGAAAGCAGACGCTATCTTGCCAGTGGAAGCTTACTGCGCTGACGTCGACAAGTCTGGATTTTGAGACGTTGTCGCCCATCTTTGTAGTATGGCTGCGCAGCATCAACATTACGTTCCAAAGCTCCTTCTTCGCGGCTTCCTCAGCTGTGACCCCAAGCGCGCTGCGAAAGAGCAAGTTCACGTTCTAGATCTCGAAGCGGAGAGATTCTTCCCAACGGCCATCGACAACATCATGGGCGAGCGTCGCTTCAACGAATTTTGGGTCGATGATGATGTGCTTGCGACCATCGAGCCATGGACAGGTCTCATTGAGGCGCATCTTGCCCCCATCATCGAACGGATCAGGGCGGAGAAGACGCTGGAACGCACACCTGAGGAGGTCGCAAACCTCGCGTTTCTAGTGGCCTTCCAGTTCGTAAGAACCAAGGGCATGCGGTTAATGCCAGAGCGGCTAGATGATCAACTGCGTCGGCATGTGAAGAGGATGGGCTTCGACCCAGTAAAGGTTGATGGCTTGACGAACCTCGACGAGGAAGGGCTCAAAAAAGAGCACATCCGCCATCAGGTGCAAAATCTCGAAAAGTATGCCGAGATCATGGCCGAAAAGGAATTCTTCCTAATGACGCCGCCGGATGGGCGTTCTTTCTATATTGGCGATCATCCCGTGGTACTGCACAATGACGAGCCAAGGACTATGCATACTGGCCACTTGGGCATTGGGGCCGCCTATATCCAGATCTATTTGCCGCTCGGGTCAGACGTGATGCTCTGCGCCTATGACAAAGCAGTGCTCGGCAAGATGATGAAAGCGTCTGACGAAATCCGCGACAAGGAGGTAGCGGGATACGCGCTGTCCAAGCTGATGGCCGGAGAGATTTCCCGCGAGCAGATGAAGCAAGCTGTTGATGCTGCTCGCGACCTCGATCCGGTGGCGGCTATGATAAAGGCCATTAGAACTGGCCAACCGATTGCGGTCGGTCCCGAACAGGTCGAGTGTTACAATTCACTGCAAGCATTCTTTGCACATAGGTTCGTGATCGATCCTGACGATAGCTTTACCGTTGCACGCGACATGATTGGCGAGAGAAAATCGGTTGCACAGGACGAACAAGCGGCTGAACGGGAAAATCTCGCTGCGAAGTACTTTCCTGAAGCTGACCTTACAAAGATGGGCAAACCGACTACGGAGAGGCGTGGGCACTAGCCCAACAAGCGGCCTTCGAACCATTTGTCGCTTGCTGTCTTCAATCGACCCTACATAGAGACGTTGAATGGCACTTGCCGCACGCTGCAAAGCCGCCATTTGTTTACCCGTATCCAAAGCGTGCAATGCAGTGCCAAACCCACTTCGCTGTTTGGTAATCAAGCTCGGCTCCACGAGCACGCCACAATCGTGCCGGCGTCAAGCAACCTTCCTCAGCGACCCTTACAATCGCATCGGCTGCTTCTTGCCCTCGATAGGTTCGGCACTCCGCAAGCCGGTCGACCGACAGGCAGAAACCTGCGTGCCAGTCGACCTTACAACCAAGCGACAGGGCGGCATCCTCGATGCGGCTGCCCTTGAACGAAGGGTCTAGGATCAGCGTTTCGACGTCCTGCGCAATAACGAGCGGGCCATGAACGTGCGCCTCAATGTAATTATCGAGCCAAGGATCTAGAGAGAGTCCATTCGTTTCAGCCAGCGCAATTAGCTCGCGAACGTCTTCTACTGCAAAGTCATCCGGCTCCAAATGGCTGTCGGGATAGCTGAAAGTGGTCCTCGCAAGAGCATGCGAACGCAAACGAAAGTGCGCGGACCCAAAGCGGCGCGATCCCCCGACGGGCTCGTTCCGATGGTTCAGCGACCCATACTTTGGCCTAAGCGATGGATCGGCCTCGTCATAGGCCCCACCAAATATCCTGCTTTCCCAATGCCATCGGTCTCCTCCTCGGTAGGCGGTCAAACCACCACTGCTCGTACCCGTCTCAAACTGCGAACGGTAGACTCCATCCGCAACCAAACGATCAATCACCAATGAGCCAGCCACCACGAGGTCGGGATGGAAGTTCAGCGTGACAGGCAAACCATGATCGACCGGGCCTTGCGGACACCTCGGCCGGAGGTAATCCAAAGCGCGCTGAACAAAGTCGGTCATCTCCAGATGCCTCAATATTAAAAGAGCACTGCGCCACCTCGGTCCAATGGCAGCTAGATTCGCCACTATAGCGTTCGAAAGCGGACTGTCAGCATCCCGCCCCATAGCGGTCGGGCAGCTTACGACCCAAAATCGGACATTCATCAAGCTCAGCGGAAAGCGAGCACACGTCATGGCTACAAGGCGAATGATCACCGGCGATGAATAGAAGAGCCTGAAAGGGCATGGCGGCATAGCTCTCTACTTGCGACTCATGCCTAGCCGGCAACACCTCAAATCAGAACGCCTTGTTAGCCTGACAATACTCTGCCGAATGGTTGCGCTTAGATTTCCTGATTGGGTAAAGCCAATAAAGCCTGCAGCTCATTTGTGGTAGCAATCAGCTCGCTTTGGGCTGCAAGTTCCCTGGCGATCCGAGCATCAATTCTCTGGCCGGCGTCGGAAGCCATAACAATCTCCAGATAAGGAGAATTTTTGAGCCAATTCCTGTCTCGCCAGCCAAGGCTGACTGCTTGCGAAATCAGACTGGCACTTTCGCTGGAATTGCCCAAAGCCGCATCCACTTCGGCCAATTGAATGAGCGCCAAGGCTTCTGTTCCACCAATAATTGCATCGCGCTTGTCTTGCGGAAAGAGCCTCTCCGCAACGCTCGAATCTCCATCGGACGCTGCCATTGCGGCGAGAAGGTAATGCCCGCGCCATCCTGCACCAGTAAGGATATCTTCAGCCTCCTCCTCGCGGCCCAATGCGATGAGTATGCGCCCTTTCAGTGCCAAGAGCTGCGGTGATGATTTAGCTTCGCCATCATATCGCCGGATGGCCTCCAAGGCTTCATTCGACCGTCCGTCTCGAAGGTGACCTGACGCGATCGCCAATGTGACCACGACCTGCCCTGGATTCAGGGTGAGAGCTTGCTGCCTCCACCACACGGCAGAAGGGTCATCTAAAAGTTCCAGAATTTGCGCGATCTGGATTTCTGCGTAACGCGAACGGCCTCCAATTTCACGTGCTTGCGCCTCAAGCAGCAGGGCCTGCTGCAAGTCGCCTCTCAGGAGAAGTAGGTGGGCCGCGCTTGATATAGCAGATGCGTTTTCGGGGTCGATTTCAAACGCCCGGCGATAGGCAGCAAGCGCTTCATCTGGCCGCGCCTGGGAGCCCAGAACATAACCGAGCGCTGACCAAGCGTCACTGCTGAATGGTTGTTCGTCAATCAATGCGCGAGCTAGCTGCTCAGCCTCTCGTTTCTCTTCATAATCGCCGCGAAACTTTGTTGCATATGTAGTCAACGCAAAGCTCAGTGTCAGACGCGCATCAAACTGGTTTGGTTCTTGGACCAATGCTGTTCTCAGCATTTCAATCGCGCGTTCGGTTTCCTTCGGTTGATGCAGACTAAGTTGCGCGTTGGCCCGATCAACCAACAGGCTGGCGCGGCTTCCATTGGTATAGGGCTGTCCGCTAGCCCGAGCCTCAGCTGCAGTGTTCATCCGGTCAGCCGATCCTGCGATCGCGAGGCTCGATACGACCACCAATATGCATGCCAAAACAGCAAATGCAGGCACCAAAGACCGCATCATTCGATTTGATTGCGGTTGGTCTTCCCTTGCAGTCCGCCGAATGACAGACCCCACAATCGCATAACCCGATCCTCGAACTGTCCTGATATAACGAGGGGCCTTAGGATCATCACCGATTACCTTTCTAAGAAGAGCAATGCGCTGAGCTATTGTTTCGCCGTTCACATGAGACGCACCCCATACCCTCGCGGACATTTCCTCTGCGCTGAGGGGTGCTGGTGCGGACACAAGCAGGGCCGAAAAAAGATCAAAGCTAAGATCGGGAAGTTTAAGCGGCACACCTTCTTTGGTGACAATGCGCTTTTCACAATCAACGATCAGGTCACTAATCTCAAAAATCGCATTCATCTTCAAAACACCTAGTGGAACCCTGGCTTTCAAGATTCTTCAGAAAACTTCACGTGACGTGCGCTGCAAGGCGGAGCACGATTTTGTCGCGGCCTATCATGGCACTGCGTTCGCATAAGAGCCAGATACACATTGTGGCCCAAGGTTTTGGAGTAGGATGTAAGATGAGGATTTTTGGCGTTGGGCTGTATTCCACTTGTTTGATTGCAGCGGGTTGGTTGGTGCCAAGCAATTTGGCAGCTCAAACAGAAACACCGACAGAAGCATCAGTCAATTGGGAAGGCATTTGGGTAGCCGAGAGAAGCTATGGTCCCGATCTGAAGGGGCCCGTGACCTTGCAGCGCTCAGGAGATCATTGGACTGCGCGGATTCAGGGTGAGAGCGTCCCGGTGGAGCAGAGCACTGACGAAGACGGCACGCGGCGCTGGGCGTTTTCTGTTCTGGGCCAGGGTTACTTTGTCGGCCGCCAATCGGCGGCTGGCGGGCCTCTCACCGGGCACTGGTTTCAATCTCCTGGCGCGATACAAGGTAATCCATTTGCCTCCCCATTGCGTATGTTGCCCGCAGGCCGTGACGCGTTTTCGGGAACAATCAGACCATTTCCGCAAACCCTCTCGCTAAATATTCCGCTGATTCGAGAGGGCAGCGACACGGATCCAGACCCACAGCAGTATCGCACCTTCCTGCGCAATCCTGAGCGTAATATTGGTGTCTTCTTTCGCATCGTATCCGCAACGGTCGATGGTGATGAGATTCAGTTCAAGAACGCGGACGGAGATGTGCGGTTCACTGGAAACAGTCTTGTCCCAGGACAGCAATTCAGCCTCCGTCTTCGGCGAGGAGGCGACCTGTTCGATTTCACACGCCGATCGCGGCAGGATGCTGCCGGGTTTTACCCGAGACGTTCTACTGAAGTCCCATCCGCTTTGTTGCGGCCTGCGGAGACTGATGACGGTTGGCGCACAGCGTCGCCGGATGAGAGCGGGCTTAATGGCGAATTGCTGCTCAATATGATTGGCGAGCTTGCCACATTCGAACCGACAGGGCTGCGACAACCCTATATCCATGGACTTCTGATTGCCCATCGCGGCAAGCTGGTGATGGAAGAGTATTTTCATGGCTTCGATAGAGACACCCCGCATGACTCTCGTTCGGCTGGAAAATCCTTAGCGTCGGCATTGTTGGGCGTTGCACTAGAGCAAGGGCTAGTCTCAAGCCTTGATGAACCGGTGTATTCCTTCTTCGGCGGTTTAGAGGCCTTTGCAAACCCTGATCCGCGCAAAGAACAAATGACCTTGCGTCATCTAGTAACCATGTCGCCGGGGTTCGATTGCAACGACGATGATTATGATACGCCCGGCAATGAAGACACCATGCAAAACCAGTCTGACCAACCTGACTGGTATCGCTATACGCTCGATTTGCCGATGGTAGCTGAGCCCGGAGCCAACGATGCATACTGTACCGCAGGCATCAATCTGATCGGCGGCGCTTTGAAAGCAAAATCCGGTATGAGCCTGCCGCGCTACTTTCATGAGAGCTTTGCCGAGCCGCTTGATTTTGGCCACTACTACATGAACCTTTCGCCGACCTATGAGGGATATATGGGGGGCGGCATTCGCCTTCGCCCGCGTGACTTTATGAAGCTGGGACAGCTCTATCTTGATGGCGGTGTGTGGAATGGCAGGCGTCTTGTCTCGGAAGACTGGGTCAGGGCATCCGCTGCACCGCATTCCTCTTTGAACTCAGAAGACGATTACGGCTTTGCCTGGTGGCGACAGGCGTATGAGGTCGATGGACAGACCATTGATACCTACTATGCGAGCGGCAATGGAGGGCAAATGACATTTGTCGTGCCAGAGCTCGAGCTCGTCGTGCAGATGAACGCAGGCAATTACAGCGATGGACGCACCCGCGCCAGGTGGCGAGATCGCCTGATGGGAGAGTTCATTCTGCCTGCTGCGCTTAACTGATCCGGAGCGCCCTAATCTTGCTTTGAATCGCTTCCGATCTGCCATTGGAGTTTGCGTCAGGGAGCGCATGGGCTTACTCAAACTCAAACTATGTCCTGCTGTCTCGAATTGTCGAGAAAGTCAGCGGTGTAACCTATGCTGAGTTTATTGAGGCAAACTTGCTTGAACCAGCTGGCATAACCGACACTGCGATAGATGTTTCCTCCACGATTGTGCCGCACCGGGCGTCGGGATACTCGCCTTCACCAAATGGAATAGTGAACGCTGATTATGTCTATATGGGCATTCCAACTGGAGCTGGAGCGCTCTACTCTACGACGACGGATCTCTTGAAATGGCAGCGCAGTCTGTTCGGTGGTCAGATAATATCAAACCGAAGCCTGTCGCAATATGTGACGCCTGTTCCCCGTCAGCGTTTGTGAGACAGATTGAGGTGATTGGATAGAGGAGTGTTTTGGTCTCATCGTAGTGACTGTAAGGAACGAAGATGAGATCAAAACGAGCAAATTCCAAAGCACCTGCTGAGCGGGTGGTGAAGGATATCAGGCGCAAAACGCGGCGTCAGTTTTCAGCGGAAGAGAAGATACGGATCGTGCTTGAGGGCCTGCGCGGCGATGACAGTATTGCCGAGCTGTGTCGCAAGGAGGGCATAGCCCAGAGCCTGTATTACACCTGGTCGAAGGAGTTCATGGAGGCAGGCAAGCGCAGGCTTGCTGGCGATACTTCGCGTGCGGCGACCACTGACGAGGTGAAGGACCTGCGCCGGGAAGCGCGTGATCTGAAGGAGGTTGTGGCTGAGCAGGCGCTGGAGTTGCGTCTGCTCAAAAAAAGCACAATCGGGGATGGGGGAGACGAAGAATGAGATACCCCGCCTCTGAGAAGCTGGAGATCATCAGGCTGGTCGAGCGATCCCATCTACCAGTGAAGAAGACACTGGACATGCTGGGCGTTGCCCGTCCTACCTTCTATCGTTGGTACGACCTCTATCAGCGCTTCGGTGAAGCGGCGTTGGAGGATCAAAAGCCCGGACCACAGCGCGCATGGAACCGTGTCCCTGAGACCATCCAGCAGCAGATCGTCGATATGGCGTTGGAGTACAGCGAGCTATCGCCCAGAGAGCTGGCGGTGCGCTTCACCGACGAGAAGCGCTACTTCGTGTCTGAAGCCACGGTTTACCGGCTGCTTAAGGCGCACGATCTGATCACCAGCCCTGCCTATACCGTGATCAAGGCTGCTGATCAGTTCCACACCCAGACAACACGTCCGAACGAGATGTGGCAGACAGACTTTACCTACTTCAAGATCATCGGATGGGGTTGGATGTATCTATCGACCGTGCTGGATGATTACTCGCGCTACATCATCGCCTGGAGGCTATGCACGACCATGAAGGCCGAAGACGTCACACCTGCCGACGCCTACTTCGGCAGGGCCGCAACCATCATCCAACGAAGAGAAAGGATCAAACGACAGACGTTAAAACATCGGCGCTTGCTTCACCGAAAGCTAGCCGCCTAAAACACATCAACCAGATGAGACCATACACTCGCTAAGCCAAAACCCAAGCGAGTCTCAATTTATCTGACGACGGACACTCACAGTCAAAGCGAGTGCCGCCGAAACGCACATCCATAATGTGATCGAGACAGGCTTGCTCTGAATTGAAGCGCTGGAAGAATTCACGAACTGAAAATTCAGGGGAGGCAGATGGGCTTTTCGTCATACCCATTATATCGCGCACCAATCATACATGCGTTAAGGGGATAATCGGGTTCCCAAATGGTGATGATATGGACGTTATCTGACGGTACAGGCGACGGATCTCTCCTCGCGTCCAGTGCTCGTCCCGCAATTCAGATATCCTGATTGCCGTACCCGTCGCATCATTGTCGAAGACCTTCGGCTCGCGCTCTTCGATGACCACTTCCGCATCATCCAGAAACTCGTGATCCATCATCGTATTCCAGTCGATCCGGACCACAACCTCCGGCTCGCCCTCGGAACGGGTAATCAGATCAGTTTTATTGCCAAGCTTGTGTACAGAAAGGCGCCCAAGACCTTTTGAGCTCAACGGCAAACGGCCTTTTTCGGTTCTAATCTAGTTTTTGAGCTGTTTTTCCTTGTGATCGTGAGCGATCACCAACCACACATTACGAACGCCTTCCGGGCGGGTAGACGCTATCGATGGCCCTCTTTCAATTGAAGCGGGTTTCGTTTCGCGGGCGGCTTCATTCGTGGAATCGCTCTACATTCTCTTCGGCCAGCTCGGCCATCCTATCGAGCAGGTGGGAGTGTTCTTTCTCAAGCGGTAGGGTCATTCCCAAATTCAGATTCTCGAGCAGAAGGATGAGGCGTCGGATGTCTGGTGAGACGCCCGCTTTGAGCAGAGGCAGGCCAAGCATCGCAGATATGCGCAACGCCTCTGTGCGGCTGATACCTCGGCTTGCTGCAAAGTCATCAACTTGCTCAAGGACGGTCAACGGCAATCTAACGCCGGTGCTGATGAGTCTATTTATAACCACATGAAATCTCCTATTGGAGTTTCGTGGCTGAGTTATCGCATCGCCATAAATATAGGGCGAGCATTGGGTTGACAAGTTCCAGTTTCGCGGGGCCAATTTCTAGAATTTCTAAAAACACCGCGTGCACATATGTGCAAGCGCTCAATGCCCGCTAGTACACTGAATACATGCACAAGTCAGGCTGTGCACCATGGTGCACAGCCCAAGTAAACGATGGTATACCGTTAACGATCGTGTACATCGTTTTATTTCAGCAACTTAGTCCACGGGACTGCCGTATAGGGTGTGCTTTGTCAAGAGGGACTGCAGATATCGATCCAGACCATTTCTAGGCACCGCTTTAAATGGCAGATTTCCGGGGTTTTCTGGTGGAACTGCGTGGCCATGCGGCCGTGAGACTACGATCCAAACGCGACCATTGTTTTGGCAATGTTCCGAAATAGGGACCAAATAGCCATCGAGCGCATACGAGCTAAATTGAACGTCACGCGCCTGCTTCATGTCGTTTGTTTTGACGAGCGATTCATAGTTGCCACCGCGTCGTTACATTGGATGCGTCCGCGCGGTCGGTTGCGTCATTCGCCCGTGCCATCGCGCTGGATCTTGGAGCAACAACAAGTTGGCGCTGGCGTCCGAAGGGTGCCCATTGATCGCACATGCCGCGTAACAAAGTCCCAAGAAATTGGTGGGCGCTCACTCACAGAATCTTGATATAGTTAACGGCCAGGTGAGCTTATTTCGGCGTCGTGCAACTTCCCACCAATCATTGCCAACACGCGCTCGGCTGCTTCGATGGTTTCTTTGCGGTGCGCGATGATGATGCGAGTAATGCCCATAGCCGATATGGCCTCATTGACCGCCCGCTCATGATCAGTGTCGAGATGTGCGGTGCCTTCATCCATCACGAGGATTTTGGGTTGGCGATAGAGCGCACGGGCAAGCAGGACGCGTTGCTTTTGCCCGCCTGATAGGGTCGACCCCATATCGCCAACAAGGGTTTCAAATTGCATCGGCATTTGTGCGATATCGTTGTGGATCGAGGCAGCCACCGCCGCCCCCACAACCCGCTCTATATCGACGCTCTCGTCGAACAGGGCGATATTGTCGGCGAGCGTCCCTGCGAACAGACTATCCTCTTGCAACACGGCTGCAATCTGGCTGTGAAAGCTCTTATAGCCGAACCGATGGAGCGGGAGGCCATCGACCAGCACCTCGCCACTCTCAGGTTCAACTAGGCCAAGCAGCAGCTTCACGAGGGTAGACTTACCGCCTCCCGATGGCCCTGTGATGGCTACGAACTCGCCTTGCTCGACGATCAGGTTCACGCCTTCCAACACAAGGGGGTCGCTCGGCGCATAGCGATAGAACACATCGCGCAGCTCAATGCGGCCTTTCAACTCGGTCTCGCGGTCGAGGCTGTCGTCAAAGCTCTTATCCTCGTCCGACATTGCAATATCGGACAGGCGTTCGAGATGTAGGCCAAGCATCTTGAACGCTATGGCATTGTCGATGAGAGCCGCCGCCTTGCCGATGAACTGGCTTTTGTAGGCCATGTAGGCGAACACCATACCGACACTGAACCCGCTGCCTTCGATGACGAAGCTGATCGCAACATAAATGGTAAGAATGTTTTCCAACCCAAAAATGAGCGTATTCGCAGTGGTCTGCCAGATGCCAACACGCGCCATACGCACATTGGCATTGATGCTATCGGTCAGCTTGGTTTGCCAAAGCGCATGGCGCAGCGTCTCGCGCCCAAACAGGCGTAGCGTGGTCATGCCGCGCAGCGTTTCGATGAGCGTGGATTGTTCCTTTCCGCGCATAATGATGGAAGCTTCCTGCGCTTCGCGCTCGAACGAGAACGAGACGGCGCGAACGATGCCGTAAAGCACGAAAGCGACTATCGCGATCGTAGCAAGGAGCGGACTGTACCAGAACATGAGCGCGAGCGTCAGAATGGCCATCAGTCCATCGACAATCGCTGCTACCGCGCCTTGAGTGAGCATGGTCTGTATCGGACCGATGGACTGGAAGCGCGACAGGATATCACCTGTGTGCCGCTTCTCGAACCAATCAACAGGCAGGCGGAACAGACGGCGAGCCACGTTGGAGGCGAGGGTAAAGCCGAGCGTTGTCCCCGCCACCAGCAGCACGAAGGAGCGCAGTAACGATGCTCCTGCATTGATGAGGGTGAATAGGCCAAACCCGATGGCCAGCACGGCCAGCAAGTCCAAATCCAAGGCTGGCAGCGCATTGTCGATAGCTACCTGCATGTAATAGGGCGAAGCCAGCACATAGGCTTGCAGAACGAGCGTCAGCACGAGGACTTGGGCTATCGCCCGTTTCAGCCCTGTCATACGCCGCCAAAGCTGCGAGAGCTTCAAACGCTCACGGTGTTTGCCTTCATCGAAATCGTCGCTTGGCCTAAGTTCGAGCGCAACGCCTGTGAAGTGCTTGGACACTTCCTCCAATGGCATATTTGTCGAGCGACCATCGGGATTATGGATGAGTGCTTTGTCACCTTTGACCCGCTCAAGCACCACATAGTGGTTCATATTCCAGTGCAGGATGCAGGGTGTGTGAAGGTTCTTCAGCTCCTCAAGCGGAAGTTTAACCGCACGGGGCGTTAGCCCAATCTTGTCGGCAAGGCCGATGAGGGAACGTAGGGGCGCACCGCGCAGTGAGGGAGCAAAGCGGCGGCGCAGCGTGCCAAGGTCGATATCGAGACCGTGATAATTGGCGACCATTGCCAAAGATGCGAGACCGCATTCGGCAATCTCGGTCTGGCGCACAAGCCGTACCCGTGAGCGGGTGAAGAACCCCAAATCCAGCATGATATTTCCCTACCGCCGTCTTACGGCATAGAGAGGCTCGAACAGCCATTCGAGAAGAGATTGCTTTTCGGTCACGATACGCGCTGAGAGCGTCATACCCGACACCAAGGGTTCGCTGCGACCGAAGGCGGTGACAGCATCGGCATCGAGCTTCACGCGCACGGGATAGACAGCCACGACTGCGCCATCTGCGCCTTGCTGGCTGAGCGCGCTTTCTGCGACGGTCAGCACTTCACCTTTGACCGTTCCAAAACGCTGATAAGGGAAGGCATCAATTGCAAGGCTGACCTCTTGCCCCTGCTCCACGAAACCAATGGCCGAGCTGGGGACGGCCAGTTCAGCTTGTAGCTCAACTCCTGCGGGAACGATGATCATAAGCGGAGCTTGTGAGTTGGCGGGTTGTCCAACGCGGGCTGTGAGTGCTGTCACTGTGCCAGCAATCGGCGCACGTATTGCATAGGAACGCGAACCTGCTGTGCTTGCCGCTTGCTGCCCCACTTGCGCACGGGCGGCAGCAAGGTTTGCGGCTGCAGCACGGGCTTGGGCAGCAATCTGCGCCGACGAGCGCTCGGATTCCGTAAGAGCTGCGCGTTTGGCTGACAGGCCTTGATTGAGCTGCGAAAGCCCCTGCTGACGAGCAAGCAAGGTCTCCTCGCGTATCTGCAAATCGCGCTGACTGACAAAGCCACGTTCGGCCACTTCAAGCGCACGATCGAAGTCGGCTTGTGCCGTCTCGATGAGGTTTTGCTGGATAGTGATTTGCGACTGGATCTGACCAATCTCCGAGCGCAGACCTGCTTGCTGTGCCGCGAGTTGGCTTTGCTGCGCTGACGCGGCTGCATTTGCAGCATCAATCTGAGAGGCGAGGCTTGCATCTTGACGCGCAATAGCTTGCTCGATTTGCTCAGCCGAGGAGATGCCTTGGCCGCTATCTTCCTCGGTGCGGATTTGCGCCAAAAGGTCGCCCGCTTCAACGCGCTGTCCATCCGTCACGGCGAGTTCGACAACAGTTCCAGTGCGGGTGGGGAGGATAGAGGAGACGCCCTTATCAGGTGTGACTGTGCCGAGAGCAGTTTCGACACGGGAGTAATTAGCGAGGGAGATAAACAGAAAAGCAGCGAGAATGCTACCAAAGATAAAATATGTGATAGCGCTCCACGATACTGGAATCGCTACAGCCACATCGCCAGTAAGTCTGTCACGATGACGATTGATCGCCTCACTACGGAACACAGGCCCCCCGATTGGATTGTCGATTACTGCTTTTCAATACTGATAAACGCTGTATAGTCCAGTTCAATACTGGCGTTAAACAATTAATCGAGGTTTTTCTCGCGCCACCTCGATTATGCATCTCAAGGTGCGTGCAATAATAGCTGGAGTGATTTATGCTGCATACTAACATTCTCGGAAACAAAGGTCTCGCCACTCTCTCGGATGCAGAGATTGACGCCGTCTCTGGCGGTGAAATCCTCGATATTGATTTCGACCTTGGGGATGTACAAGGATCAGTTGGTGTCGACACCGATACCGGTGACGTGAGCGGTAGCTTGTCCACGACATCGGGCAACACAACTGTTAGCGTTAGTGGAAGCACGAATGGGTCAGCGAATATCACCGTGACCATCAAATTCTGAGACTGTTCACAAAGTCATCAATATCGTCGGGGCGGTTGCCCCGACGATATTTTTCGAGGTTCATGCTGTGATGATGCGAGCGCTTATTTTCTCTGCAGCAATTTTCTGCGCGAGCTTGATGCCTAGGCCCGCTCACGCAGAGGAACCGGTCTTTGCGGCCAAAGCCCCCGGAATCATTATACCCGCTGGTGGGAAAGTAGTTTATTATGACCGTTTGCGTTTGCTGATCCTTGATCCTCGATCTTCGGTTGGTTCCGACTGGGTCACTGTAGTAAGCCCAGACGCATCAAGTTTCGATGGCAGGCTGATATGCAGTGCAGATGGGAAGGGCATTTGCGTCCTGGCTCTCCGCAAGAATGGCCGCAAAGTTCTAGGCTTGCTGGATACCACAAATGAGCAATTGACCGTGACATCCGTTGAATTGGATCATGTTGTCGCAGTCGCATCGTCAAATCAGGTTTACATTTCCCGCACCGAACCGGGCGAGGCTCGACGCATATTTAGTGTCGACGCACGAACACAAAAAGTCACGCTGACGGGCGTGGTCCGCGCTGGCGAAAATTTCGAGTTGCTTCCAATTGACGGCTCGCTTCAGCCTGTCTTCGCGATAAACGCGGACACAGTTAGATTTCCTGATAACTCAACTGTGGTGCAAGTCGTAGGAGGCATTAGCTCTGGAAGAAGTTCTAGCGCCAAGAACGTCTTCGGAGCCAATGACCTGTTTCAAAAGTATCCGGACGGACTGGATCGAGCCGTTATCTGGCGCCGCACCTATTCACGTGCCGCAACCGACAGGCTCGAAGGCCCGTTTGATACTTTTGAGTTCCAGCTTCCCGCGCAATCTCTGCCATCTACAGAGAACTTCAAGATTGACCGGGCCGGGCACGTTGTTGGCCTTTCGGCAACCGGCGAGGCTTTGAACCTCGAAACGCTGTGCAGCAACAGAAACGGCGGCGGCTCGGCTATGCAGACCACTAAATTGCTGCGCTCCTACCCAATCCTCGCTGAAGTAAAAGTCTTAGGTGGCGGCCTAGGGGACGGTTTTGTCGTTCGTGTTCGCCGACCTGGAGAGAAAGAGGTTTTTGATTATGTGAGATTCGAGCAGAGCGCTTCCGAGAGGTTGGGCGGAACCGCATGCTCTGATTTAGAAGTGACAATAATTGAAGACCTCTCAATACCTGGAGCAACATTTCCCGCAGGATGGGTCGAGGAAACGCGCGACTTCGATGTATCCGATGGGAACACGATTCAAGGTATTCTTCTTCGACAATCCGAAGGCCGAATTACGACACTCATCATCGACGTTTACGGCGCGAGCGGACTGCTGCGAACATCGCTAGGAACTCCCAACGATTTTCTACAATCGGAACGACTGAAGAGTGTTGCAGTATTTTATCCGATTTTGCCTGGTGATGGTAATCTGGGCTGGCAATCAGCGGCATCCGCCCGTTCGCCTGATCGAGCAGAAACTGTTTCTGCACTTATCGATGTTGTGAAGGCCGCAAGAAACGAGATTCTGGTGGAAGATGGTAAGGTGGTTCTGCGGGGGGTAGCGCTGGCGCTTGGCTTGCTTTGAAAACCGCCCTTGCCGAACCAAATCTAGTAGATGAAGTGATAGCCATCTCTGCGGCATATTTCTTTGAAAACGACGACGATGTAGTTCGTTTAGCAGATTTTTTAGGACATCGGATAGCCTCACCGAGCAGGAGGTCGCGCGTTGCGGCGACACCTTTTTCAGGCTTATCCACGGCACTGAAGACCGGATCACACCAATAGACCGAACCAGACGATTTGCCGGCATGATGTCGGCGAATGATTGTGAGGGTGCTCTGCATATGGTTGTGGGTGGAGACCACAATTTGATCGACTTCTGGGATGTCAGCATAAACCCAGAAACGAACAATATTCTCTATTGGACGCATGGCTTAGAGCCGTAAGCTACTGGAGGTAAGTTGAACCGATGTTCGAAAAACTGGCCAATGCCACAAGAGTTGGAGTCATTTGCGCTATCGGCTTTGGGTTGAGCGCTTGTAGTACGTTCAATATCAAGCCTAAAGATTATCCCGATACAGTTTTCCATCCGCGGTCGGTAGAAACACTCGACGAAACGATTGCCCGCGAACAGCAGGGCGAGGATGGGTGTTTAGTCGCCGGTAATCTTAACAGGGGCGGAGACTGCGAAAAACTGCGCGAGGATATTCTGCCTCCCGCGCCCTCTCCCGATCCAAATAGCTAATGCCCGAACGGTCACTCGGCTCCTCGTCATTGCATGCCGTATCGCGTCGAAATCGGATGTTAGGAATCTGAGCTATTCCGCCGCTATCCTCCTGTGGCGGTTAGAGGCCAGCAACTTTGTTGTGCAATGGCGCGGTTGCACCTGTGAGCTACTCGGCAGAACCCGCATGGCTTAGCGAAGCAGGCCATCTACTTTCGAGACCGTACTAGTCGCTTAATAGCCTCGCGAGTGCCGCCCCGATCTGCTCTGCCGCTTCCAGCAAATGATCATCGTCGAAATGTGCGTAGCGCGCAGTTGATCCAGCATTGGCATGGCCGAGAAGCCGCCCGATCATCGGGAGAGTCTCCCTGTTCATCGCCGCATGGCTGGCGAAGGTGTGCCGTAGGTCGTGAACCCGAAGGCCGGAAAGTCCGGCCTCTTCGCGGAACTGCCGCCAGTATGTATCTATCGTCGTCATGGGGCGCCGGTAGGGCGTATTCCAGAACACCCAGGGTATCTTGTCATAACGCGGGATCGTATCGATAATCGTCCGCGCGTCATCCCCAAGCCAAACCATGCGGGGACCGCTCTTGCCATGGCGCAGCTTGATCCGGTTGCCACGTATGTCCTTCCAGTGAAGCCCCATGATCTCGCCTCGCCTGCATCCGGTTAGGATGAATAGGGTGGCCGCTTTTGCAGCGAGCGAACGCATGGCGTTGTCGCTCTCCCGCTCTTTGGCGAGAACCTTGCCAAGTCGCCTGAGTTCTTCGTGTGTCAGAAAACGCTCGCACGGACGGTTGCGGTTGGGTCTGACGACACGGCAGGGATTGGTGTTTTCGAGCCGGTAGCCCCAGTCTTCGGCTTTGTTGAGCAACAGCCGCATAAGGCCGAACGCCATATTGGCAGCGCCGGGGCCGGTCTGCCTGTTGACCTCAGCAAACCATTTGGTGACATGCTCTTCATTTAGCTCATCAATACACAGACCTGGAAAGGCATCCTGCAGATATAGCCTGCGATAACCGCCATTGATGTCCCACGTCTTAGCAGACCACCGCGGCGCCCATTTCTCCCAGAACTCATCCAGAAAGTCGGTGTAGCGCGGAGCGGAGCGTATCCGCTTTCTCTCACTCGCCGGGTCCTCGCCCATTCGCGCATGGGCCAGCACCATCCGCGCTACCTGAGTAGCCTGGTACCGAGTCAGCACCGAGGCAGGACCCAACGTTATCGTCCGCAGCTTCCCTCCCATCCGCGTCTGGACGATGTAGACATTCCTGCCGGTTGCATAGTGACGGATGCCAAAACCGTGCTCGATCGACAGCCAGGTCGTCGTGCGCGGCTTGCCCCTGGGGATGCGGACGAAGCTTGTTTCTGCTCCGACCTTGGCGAGGGCTTCTTCGACGACTTGCTTGAGCGAGAGCGCCGTCATGTTCGCAGACCAATCGCAGAGGCGAGGGAGCCGGACACACGCTGCGCCGCTTCGGCCACAATCTCATCGGCCAGATGCGCGTACTTTTCGGTTGTTTCCGGAAGTACATGACCAAGGAGCTTGCCGATCGTTGCGAGCGCCACATCGTCCATGATCGCTGTTGATGCGAAGCTGTGGCGAAGGTCATGCAAGCGAACGTCGGGAAGCGCACATCGGCTTCGGAACTTGGTCCACCATCCGTGGATGTTGATAGGCTGCCCAGGTCGGAAGCCATGAAAGACGAATGGTGAACCGTCGCACTTCTCAATGCCTTCAAGGATCGCCAGCGCCTGACTGTTCAGCCATATCGTCTTGGGACCGGTTTTGCTGTCCGGTAGCATCAGGCGTGGCGGCTTGACCCAGCTCCATTGCAGCTTCTCGATCTCACTGCGCCGGGCACCGGTATAGAGCAATAGTCGAACGACAGCGACCTGTTGCGGGAATTCTGCCTGCTGCGCGCAAAGCTCCCTCCCGACGCGGGCATACTCCACAGGCGTAAGATAGCGCTCCATAGCCTGTCGCTTATAGCGGGGCATACCTCGACAGGGGTTGGAGCCCTTGCGACGCATCTTGAGAGCCTCGGCATATTTGAGCAGTGCTGCCAGGACTGGCACCGCGCGATTGAAACGTGCTTCCCGCTCGCCAGCACAGGCATCTCGCCAGCGAACCACATCTGCCTTGCTCACATCAGCCACCAGAATATCGCCGAAATGGGCGACCAACTCATTCTTCCATGCATCCGCATTGCGCTTTGCGGTCGATGGCTTCCAGGTTCGGGCAAGATCGTCAAAATGGGTTGCGACAAAATCGCTCATGGTCGGCGTCGATTTAACGACGACCCGCTTAGGAAGGCCATCGAGTGCCGCTTCCGCAAGCAGTCGCCTCGCCTGCGATCGCGCAAGTACAGCATCGAGATCGGTTGTCTTGCCAAGCGTGATCCGACGATGTTTGCCGCGATGCCTCAGGCGCACAAACCAGAAGTAGTTGCCGCTAGGCCGCACGCGCAGTCCGAAGCCAGCTAACTCGGTGTCCCAGATGCAGTATTCATTAGTCTTGTGCGGCAGTTTGCGGCGGGCAAAATTGCCGTCAAGAAAGGCCCTGCGACCTCGTTTGCGTGCTATGGGGACCATATGGCCATCGGATATACTCAAACTGGTGCCAAAAGTCGCGCTATTCCGGTAATTTACGGGGCACAAATAGCCATCACCAGCTACCATACTCCGAAGCGCACTAGATGCTTCTTGCGCTGATTTTACTGCACTTTTTCCCATGATGTGCGGCTCTGCCGCGTAGGGTGTGCTTACTTTTTACAGGCACTTTGGCCCTAGCTATTTATCGCGCTCATCGGCTTCCTGGATGATCCCTAAACGGCTCTTCCGGACGTATTCCGATGGCCGCTAGGCCACACCACAATCAACCCGCCTAGCCCCCCATCTGAGCGCTTGTACCATAAAAAATGGGCGGCGCGCTCCCGCGCCGCCCACTTATGATCCCTTTGCATAAACCTACAGGAAAAGCTTGGTGAACACTATTGTCGCCGCGACTAGGCTCGCGCCAAACACCATGCCGCTGACCACTGTCTTCCATGGATCGAGCTCCGATACAAACCGCGTGACCTCCCACTGATCCTGACCGATTTGCGCCATTTGTCGACGAATGCTCGCGAACTGCTCAGCAAGATCTATTTCTACCGGATCGATTGGTGTGGTCATTAGATAGCTCCTCTGGCTGAAGCATAGGTCGAATTGCGCAGACGTGGAAGATGAAGGTTTGAGGTGGGTGGAGGAATGTTTGTGGCTAGCTGATCCCGGCCAAACTTGATTCCCATGTCCGGTTGCGGTCGACTCATCGCAGCAGCCAAATGACCAAACCTGGGAGTGAAAGCTGACGTTTTCCGAAGTGCTGTTCTTGCCGCGATCTGGTGCTGGCGGCGCTGTTTAAGGCGTCAACTGCGGGGCCTCAAAGCAAAGCCTTGTCAGAATTATCTTGTGTAGGGCAGCCAGAGGTTGATCGCGCAACCTCTACCGGGCCGGGAATGATATGTGAGGCTGCCGTGTAAAGACTGTGCCCTTGATTGCATATTGCTTAGCCCCTTGCCGTGATGGGATATGTCCGCGTCAAAACCGCAGCCATTGTCGATCACATAGGAGGTGATCCCCTCGATGCCCTTATGGGTCTTTTCCTTGCACCCAATTGTGAGTTCGGTGGCTTGTGAGTGAACCAACACGTTGCCAATCGCTTCTTGCATGATCCGCAGCAAATGCAGCGCATTGCTCGCATCGAGCCACGGGAGCTTCTTACACTCTTCTACTTCCCATTTGCAGGCAATCCCAGCATCACGCAAATCGCCCGCCATGCGGTGGCGAAGATTGCCAATGAGTGCGATCAAATCGCCTTCAATCGGCTCCAATGAGTCGACCGTTATCTTCAGATCATTGAGCGCGCGACTGAGAGTTTTGATGGTCGTTTCTGGCTGGTCCTGTCGCCGCGCCACGGCCAAGGCAGTGATGAGATTGGACCCGATCCCATCGTGCATTTCCTGCATTAAGCGGCCCCGCTCTCCGGCCAGGGCTTGCTCAACCAGCAACTCTTGCCGGGCCGCTTCACTTGCTGCCAATTCTGCGCGCGTCTCTGCTATACTTTGGGCCAGCCGCACGTTGGATTTGCCCAGATCAACAAAGGCATCAAGCGCCCTTTTGCCGAAGGAGATGACGAAGGCGGCGGTATACAGCAGCCCGCCGAAAATCGTGACGTAGGTCGCGCTGCCGTCGCCTTGGTGAGCGATCGCAATGTAGAGATCATACAGGGTCGAAATCGGCGTAGCCATCATCATAAAACCGAGCACGCCGTGTTCAATATTGCGATGGCGATTCAAATTTATGAACCCGAGGGTCGATATCCCAAACACGATGATTGCAGAAGGCCCATACAGCGTCAGGTCTGAAGTGCCGAGCATTGCATGTATCAGTATTAATGCGGCGCCAACGGCGAACATGCCCCATATCCAGGTTTTCCGATGCGCTGTTTTGGTAAAGCAAAGATAGAATGCCGCAGTTGCTGCGCTGGCAAAATAGGACGCATAAACCGGCAATGTCGTGAACACTGTCAGACCGAACGGGCTGAGTTCGAATGGCGCTTGCGCAGCGTAGAACTGGTAATTTCTGAGGAACCACAGGACCGTGGAGATTGATAGCCAAAGCAGTTCAATCTCTTGCCTGCGCCCTAGCCAAAACAGAAAGACCAGCGTTCCCATCAATAGCATGGCGAAATTCACGGTGCGCGGGCCTGAGATTTGCCACAGGTAACGCGAATCGTGAAACTCCTGCAATGTGATTTGCGGCCCAAGCAGCACTCGGCCAATTCCCAATGATTCCTGGGAAAACACCTGAAAGATGATCTCGTTCTGCCCGGATTTCAGGATTTCGGTTGGGATCGGAATTAAGATGGGCCGGTACCAAGTGTTCATTTGATCTGAGGTTTGTGCAAAGTTGCGGTAAACCTCTTCGCCGTTCACAAGCACGGTAAAGTTGTTGCGCGTACTGATCGTGTAAAGCGCGATGGGGGCTGCTCCAATCGCGCTGCGGTCAAACCGAAATCGTCCGCTCAGGCTGTGTTCGTCACCGATCCGCCATCTGGCCTCGTTTATGCGGTATATCGCCGGATTTTCGCGGCGTTCCCAGCCTTCTTTGGGAAACTGGATCCCATCTTTGAGGATATACTCCCCTTCGGTAAATTCGATGACCGGGCCGGTCGGCGTCTCGATGACTTTGAAGGGGTCGGTGCTCTGTGCCAGCAGGGCGCCCGGCGATGCGAGCAGCACAAGGCAGAGTAAGGCGATCCGCATCGCCCATGCAGACATCCCCATTCTAGTCGCGTTCGAGCAGCCCCTGTGATGAAGCTTCAAACAAGGCCTCCGCTCGGCTGTTGACTTCCAACTTGCGATAGATGTTTTTGACGTGTGTTCCAACGGTATGGCCCGATACGCTTAAAATATCCGCGCATTCCGCATTGGAAAATCCCCGCGCGAGCAGGTTTAGCACCTCAAATTCGCGCTCTGACAAAGGCGAAGCCATCGGCACCGCCGCCTTTGCCGGGTCAGGCTTAATCTCCCCAAGCAATTGCCGCGCGATCACCGGGCTGATGGGGGAGCCGCCCTTGCGGATATTTCGGACCGCCGCGATGCAATCTTCAATCCGTTCGTCCTTCAGCAGATATCCGCGCGCGCCAGCTCGCACCGCGTCCAAAACCTTGGATTGGTTGGCGAAGATTGTAATCACCAAGATGTCGGTATCGCGGCCGGTTAAAACCTCTTCCCGGATCAGATCCACACCGTTGCCATCGGGCAGGCCCAAATCACACAGCAACACGTCATAACCGCCCGCTTCGATCATGCCCGATCCAGCTACGCAGTTTTCCGCTGTGCCGGTCAGGATCATATCCGCAGTCTCCTTGACCGCATGGGACAGCAGATCGGCCATGGCGGGATCATCTTCAATAATGGCAACCCGGATCATGTGGCGGTACCTTGTAAGACGCTCAATCTCGCCCTGCATACCCTACTGATCACCGATGACCATACCGCGATCGCGGTATGGTGTTACAGGTGCCCCTGCGCCAATTAATCGAAAGAGTTTTTCGGTCGGTACCGTAGGAGTTTAAATGCGTAACGTATTTTCGACAGCCACAGCGACCACCGCGGTGGCCATGGGCATATCAGCTGCGCCGCAAACCGCGCATGCATTGCAGGGGCGTTCGCAGTCGTCCGAGTGCGGCTGGAGTAGCCGCAGAACTGCCAGTTCGATAACGACGTAAGTACGAAATATGCTTGCACTGATTACGGGACTTCTATTTTATAGGTCAGGGGGGCACTATGATAAAAAGCCTTGATGACATTGCCTTGCGGCATCAGCGCGGTAATTTGAGGTGGTGGGGCAAGCTGCTTGCTATGGCTATGTTGGTGGCGTCATCGCCATTGATGGCGCAATCACTGTCCCCGACCATGATAAATCTCGCTAAGCCTGTGGGCGCCGAACTCGGCGATTACCGAACGGTTACGGTTCCTGCTGGGTCTTTCATCCGCGAAATGGTGATTTACGCTGACCATTCCTCAGACGATCGCGTCATCTACGGGATCGAACTTATGTATCAGAGATCGCCTGGGGCAAAGCCAGTGTGGACTCCTCTGATAGGGAAGAAAAAGGGCAAGAGGTTTCGCTCTTTTGTCAATTTTGGCACCAAGGCAAGCATCAACAAAATGACGCTTTGGACCCGGCGCAATGGTCCGCTGGCAGGCGTCCAATTGCGAGGGAAGAATTCCACCAACGGGATTTTTTCCCGCAAGTATGACAGCATCCAAGTTATCGAAGTCGATCCAGGCCTTGTGTTTGGCGGATTTGTCGCACGGACTGATGGGGAGCAGATTTTTGCTTTGGGCATCATCGTTGTTGATCCGGCTAATCCATCGAGTCACCCCGCTTGGGCTAACAATCCGGTTGTTTCAAAAGCGAACAGCGCGATTGTTGCGCGTCCTCCAGCGCCGCCGCGAGCACCGCGGCCCGCGCAGCAAACCCAGCAAACCCCCGTTCGGCCGTCCGGAAGGTTCGTGAGCAGCGGGCAAAGTGTATCTGACAACCTTCCCACAACGTTCGTGACCGAAAGCCAACCTACGAGCCGTGGCAGCGATGTTGTTTCGTCGTCCCCTGCCGGCCAAGCGCCAATGCGTTCTGTGACAGACGGCCCGCAATCAAGCTCGCCTCCGCCTTCCAATGTCATGGCGCGCGGTGAACTGCGCAATGTAGAGATGCAGCCACGCCTTGGGGCCGCTGCTCAGCATGGGAATATCTGGGAATTTGAGCGTGTAAAAATCGGCAAAAACCCAGAGAGATATTTCCGCCTCAAGAATGTTCAAAACGGCCTATACCTTGTTCACGCAGGTAGGGAAGGGCCCAAACTTGCCGATCCAGGCCGTTTAACCACTGATTCCATGTGGAGTATTGAGCCAAGCACAGATGGCAATGTCCGTCTCGTAAGTCGCTATAATGAAGCGCATTTGCACGTTAAGGGGGAAGTGCTGACCGCAAGCGCGGTCTATGACGATGATCTGTCGGCGCGGTGGTCAATCTATTGCGAGACCAACCCTACCGTGAAGTCCCAGCGACCATGCTATGAGCAGTAAGTACCTGTGTTATTTGCTAAAAATACGATTTAGACGAACGGTGACGGGACGAACGGTGACGGGACGAACAGTGATGGCGAGCTATGGGTATGAGGGGGTAATATGAAAACTGTCAGCAAACCGATTTCAGCATTCAAAGTGGCACTCGCGCTTGGCACGGCGGCAGTTTTGGGCGGGGGGCCACAAACGCCGGCTTTCGCGCAAGGTCAGGTGGTCAACGACACTGGAGTTTACGGCAAAAACGTGGCGCGGGCCGATTTTCCTGGCGGCTATTACCAGATGATTGGTGAACGCGAATGGGCTCGCTACGATAGTGATGGCACCTTGGTCAGAACATATGTCGAGGTCACTCGTGATGAGTGGGTTGCAGAGTTTAGAGACAGCCAAAACGACGTTTATGCGACTATCGATACGCTTCGTAACGCGGTGTCGGAGACTGATCCGCAAACAAATGTTCTGACAGAATTCGCCAAGATCACTTCGGTCGCACCGCGCGGTGATATGCCGCGCGTCGCCTTGCCGCGGATCGCAGCCGATCAGCCGCAATGGATGAAGGCTCAATGGGCAAAGCGTTTTGACCCCAATCAAGGCTTTCGCCCCGGCGCTGCGGTGGCAACCAATTCCGGTGCGCCCCAACGGCCCACTTTTGCCGTCGGCCCTTCTCAATCCACTGGGCCAGGGAGCGGGCTAGGGAGCGGGCAGGGAAGCCCGCCGCCAAGCAGCGGCTCTAACCCTTTTTCCGGTGGCGCTAATTCGCAAGGCGCAAGCTCAGCTCAAAATCAGCGTCAGCCTGCATTTGACCCCAATGCGCCTTGGCTTGCTGCGCAAACGGGCAAACAGCAACAGGCATCGGCTCCGCCGCCTTCCCCGCAAGGCAATCCATTTTCGCGATCTTCAGACAACGCCCCCCGCAGCAGCCACAAGGCAATCCTTTTGGACAAGGCACCAATGCGCCTTCTGGACCACCCGATTGGGCTCAAAGTTCGCAGCAATCGTCCGATCCGTTTTCTCAACAGGGCAATGGCTCATTCCCCGCCCGGCGTCCGGGCACTCAAGCGCCAGGAGGCCCTGGTTTTGATCCGCCGTTCAATCCCGGCGGGCCGGGCGATCAGATCAACGATCCTACCACCAAATTTGACGGAGTTTGGGTTGCAGTCGGCGAAAGTTATCGCCGCGCACAACCTGAACCGCCGCTCAATTCACCGCAGCGCGCAGCTTGGGAAAGTCGCTACATCCCGCCGCGCATGATCCGGGTAACCGGCACATCTGCGACTTCACTGGTGCTCGAAAATGTGAACATAACCCGGCGTCAAGCGGACCGCGGCCCAGTGATGGGCAATGGCCAATTCTCCATGCGCAAGGGGGAGAGAACAACTATTCAGGTTCGGGTGCGCGTTTTTCAATACGGCCAGGCCCTATTGCACGCCAAGATCTTATGAATGCGAGTTTCCCCGGTGCGTTCAGCCATATGTCCGGCCAGTATCGCAGGGCAACGACCAGTGATGGATTGCTGCTGAGCCGCGATCGCAAAGACCCCCAGGTGCTGCAAAATCGCCCCCCGATTTCAGATCAGTTTGCCAATCTCACGCGAGTTTTCCAGCCCAGTCTGGTGGGATATGATCCTTACGCGATGAATCTGCTGGACCCTAACAGCGGACGAAAAGCGCAGTTGTTTGAGCGGCACGAGATGCAGTATTACACGTTCGATCCCCAGGTATCGAAGAACGTCCTGTATGGGCTTCGCGCAATCCTAACCAACACTTCACTGGCTGAAAACAACCGTATTTCGGTGACAAGTGAGGCAGAAACCCAGCAACAAATGGCGATGTCCATGGGGCAAAGCGTTGCGGGGATTGGGTACAATTTTGCTCGCGAAAAAGCTCGCTCTGCAAACCAGCGTTCGGGCACATCAATCGACATCACCCTTGCACGGATCCCGCGCTATACGCTGGTGATGGATTTGCCGAATATGGACATCAATTACTTCTTCAAGAACGATGTCGAGGATTTGATGAGGGGCAGCGGGAATTACGACGCGTTCCTCAACAAATATGGCACGCATTACCCAGCTGCTGTGACATATGGCGGTCTGGGATTTGCAGAGGAGACAACCTCGACGCTGGAATCGGCCGAGAGTCTCTCACGCAAGTATTCAAGCGGGCTGAGTGCCACAGCCACCAGCAAAACTGGCCAGCAGCTTGGCAGTGGCAGCATTGGTAATTCAAGAGGTTCTAGCAATTCTTCAGGCGGCGGGTTTAGCACGAGCAACAAGACTTTCCGCGCAGTCGGCGGCAGTGGCTCAATGAGCGAGCAGGGTTACACGGTCAATGAGGACTCGGTCGCGCCGATCCTCTATGACCTGCGCCCAATATCGGAGCTTATCAATCCCGCATTGTTTGACACCAAAGGCTCCGGCAACACGATCCGGCAATTGCTGCAAGTGCGCCAAGCCCTGCAAAATCGCATATCAGCGCGGGAACGCAGCAAGCCGCGTCTCTCGACATTGCGGCCCAAGGGCCCTGAGGCCTACCGTATCACGTTCTCTCAGCTGCGCTGCCTGTCTTCGGGCAGTCGTCCGCGCAGATCTGTCAAATTGAATGGTGAGATAGTTGCAAGGTTCAACGATTCCCTGGGCGCTAATCGTGAAATCAAATTGATATCGAAACCGGTGACGGATGAATCCGCCCCAACCGAGACAGTCAATTGCGGCCAGAACGCTTATCCGTTTGCGCTGAGCAATAAACAGATGGTTGTTGTCAAATCATTGCAAAGCCCGGTGAATGTCAGTTTTGGCGTCGCTCCGATAAAGCTCTACGACTACACAAAACCTGAATTTAACTCCGAGGATCGCTTTCGGCAGTCAATTGCACAAGATGTAGCAGAAGGTATTGTTGGTATCTTCAAACCAAACCGCAAAGGGGGCGAAATAGCCGAGCGCGATCGTCAGAGAATTCAACTCAAGGCTTCAAGCGAAATCAAGCCATGGGACAACACATTCCGCAGCGTGTCGAGTATCCCAAAAGGCGAAAGACTAAACGGCATATGGCGGATTGGCGGCGGCAACAGCCCGACAATTGTGGTCGATTACACAATTGAACGGCTACAATAGGGGCACGAAACGATGCAATTTATATCCAAATTTTTCGCTGGCATGGCGCTATTGTTAGCCTGCCAAGCTGCCGCGCAGCCTTCCCAGGAACCTTTCGCCCCCGTTATGGCGACTTTTTCAGGGCAGGGATCGCTGATTATGCCACCAGCATCCGCTCTTTCGATCAATGGAGCAGGTACCATTGAGTTTTGGGTGGCGGCGAAATGGAATGGCGAGCTTGATTATGATCCCGCTGTGATCGCTTATTCCGGACCTAAAGGCGCGCGCTTTGCGATCCATATTGCCGGTAATCGTCAGGGATTGGGCGTTTTTGCAGGCGAGTATTTTGAAGGCGTCCCATTCGATTTCAGTGATGGCAAACCGCATTACGTTGCCATCGTCACAGTTGGCGATAGCATCGACATTTACATCGACGGTCAATTCCTAACGACGTTGGGTTATGGCTTTGCAGATGTTCCTGCAAGCACTTTCAGTATCGGCTCAATCGGAGAATTCTCGCCGTTTATCGGGTTGATTGGGCAAGTGCGTATCTGGGACGAACCGCTCGATCAGGATGTGCTCAATTTTTACAGCTGGCGTCCAATTCAAACGCAGGGGCCAAATGCACACCCCGACATTGATGCACTGGTGGGAGCATCGACTTTTGGTAACGCCGAAAGCTCAGGGTTCGTGTTGGTTGGCGATGAAGATGACATCAACACAACAGCTGAGCCAATAGAATTCGACGACAGCGACTTTGATGCTGCTCGCCCATAATGAAATGCGTTTTTTCTAAGGCATAGTTGCGAAGAGGACAGATCATGAAAATCACTGCACAATTTATTGCCGCTGCACTTGCTGGTTTCGCGCTTATGATCCCGCAGCCCGCTGAAGCCCAGAAAGGCGGTGCCAGAGGCAAACGGCCCGTGACCATTTCACAGCCTACTAGCGTTCGCGCTTCAAGCAAGAAGGACAAAACGCACACATCGCGCAAGCAGATGGTGGCCACTGCTAAGGCTGCACATAAACGCGGCAAGGCTACGCTGAAGACTGCACGCCGCGATTTGGTGGCAGTAACCCGATCAGAAGCACGCAATCGTGCATTGAGGTTGGAGGCAAAGGGGCGCTGGGATACTGCTCGTCTGGCGTATCAAACCAACCCCACTCCCCGCAATCAGCAAGCATGGCAATCTGCAACGAATGCCTATTTGCCGATACGTCAGCAGCATCTGAATGCTCTTTCTGCTTTGCAAGCACAACGATCCAGAGTGACGCAGCTTGAAGGGTTCCAGAAACAGGCTTTGAATGCTGCGCGCACGGCCCAAGGTTTGCCAAACCGCCCTGCGCGCGCAGGGCAGCCGCGATTTGCCAATCGCCCGGCCCAATTCGTCAGGCCCATGTCTTCGTATGACCGAGCGCCCGCTCCTCGGCAGATGTACGGACCAGGGCCTGTTGCCCGTGTCGACAGCGCAGCCGTGTCGGTTCAAGGCGCAGGCGGATTTGCCCAGTCGGCATCGCAAACCCTTGTTCGCCAGTTCAACCAACAGCAAGCTCAACGCGCAGCGGCGGCCGCCGCAAATGGTCAGCCCAATGCCGCAGGCGGCACTATCGTAAATCGCGGACCTGTCGTTCAAAATGCCTATCAGCAAGCTGGTGAACCGATGGCATTCTAGGATCGAGGCTCGGGCTCTTCAGACAAGGAATTTATGGTGCAAATTTCAACATTTCGATTGTGCGCGGGTTGGACGGTACCTTTGTCGCTCGGGTTGGCCATCGCAGCGTGCGGCGAGGTGTCACAAGCACCGGAAGACAGCGCCACGAGCGAACCAGATGCACCTGATGATGAAGCCAAGTCTTCCTCGACTTCAGTCGCTGAGTGGGACGGCAAAAAACGGCGGGATACAGATGCGATCGTAACGCTCGCTTTCGATGGGGAGGCGACTGCTATCCTCCTTAATGGGGAGCCGGCCACAGCCCTGATCGACAGCAAGGGCAAAACCGCGAAAGTGCTCATCGCGTCAGACGATACGGGCATATCGTGCGAAAACACTTTCATCGTGACGTTCAAGGACGCCGAGAAGGGGCAATTGGCTGCAAATCATTGCCATGGTGATACCAGCTTCACCATCACTCCAGGAGAATTCACCAATGCCCTCCTGACCAAAGAAGACGTCGACAATCCTGATGATGACAGCCCTTCGGAGACTGATCCGATTGATTTTCCATTGTCATATAAATGGAGCGCAAATGGGTTTGAACAGATTCCTGCCCGCTATGAATGGATGGGCGGCGCTTCTGCTGATGGCGGCGCATATGCGTCTTTGGGCGTTCCCGAGACAGACGACACCATCTTTTCCGCATTATGCGAAGGTTCAGGCGTATCGGCATTTGTGATGCTCTATGACCGCGAGCCGCAAATTGGCATGACGGAAAGCCTTAAGATTGAAGTCGAGGGCCATCCCGTTCGCTCTTACACGGTAGCGGGAGAGAGTTACGGGGACGGCGTTGCATTTAACCTCCGCCTGCCAGCAAGCGACCCTGTCCTTGGCGAATTAGCGGGTGGAGAGTGGGCGTATTGGCAAATGGGTTCGAGCAGCGGCAGAGGAAAAATTCGGACCTCTTTGAAAGGTGCGAGCGGACCTTTTTCGGGCCTAGTGGAGCAATGCTGACAGAGACACGGAAATATTGGCTCAGGTTTGCCAATTAAAGATCAACGTCGAGCACGCAACGAATTCGGAACTAGCAATTGTGAGAAAGGCGCCGGTCGATTTTCGCTCGAACAACGAAACCCCAAGAAGATCTTCGAGTTTCCCTATGCGTCGCGAAATGGCAGATTGACCCACACCGAGCTTTAAACTTGCTTGGCGAAAGCTGGTAGTCTCAGAAACGGCAAGCAATATCTCCAAATCTCTTGCGCTGATTTGACTGATCACCGACCTGACGCCGTGATTTTCTAAGCTGTTGGTGGGATTGTTTATGTTCTGCTCGCGGCTTATATTAACAGCTCCTCCGCGCAGATCACCTAAGCGCCTGCAGCAGTTTCTCTGCGACTGGGGCCGATGATGCTGGGTTCTGGCCAGTGATGAGATTGCCATCCTGCAAGACGAATGGCGAGAAATCGTCAGCCTTCGTATATTTACCACCACGCTGTATCAGCGTGTCTTCGACAAGTGCGGGCACGACATCGGTCAATCCAACAGCGTCCTCTTCACCATTCGTAAAGCCTGTTACGTTGCGGCCGGACACTAGGTGCTGTCCCAACTCGTCAAGGACGTTCACTAGCGCGATCGGTGCGTGACAAACGGCGGCAACTGGCTTGCTCTGTTTCCAGAAATCTTGGATCAAACCGATTGAATTTTTATCGTCAATAAGATCCCACAAAGGCCCATGACCGCCGGGATAGAATACAGCATCAAAGTCTTCGGCCCTCACATCCGACAACTTCTTTGTCGCGGCCAATGCAGCCTTGGCTTCGTCATCCGCTTGGAAACGGTGCGTCGCTTCGGTCTGAAAGTCAGGTTGATCCGATTTCGGGTCCAGGGGCGGCTGACCACCTGCCGGGGAAGCCAACGTCACTTCGTGGCCAGCGTCCTTCATGACGTAATAGGGGGCTGCAAACTCTTCGAGCCAGAAGCCTGTCTTCTCTCCTGTCTCTCCCAGTTGGTCGTGGGAAGTCAGCACGATTAGGATGTTCTTTGGCATGGTGGCACCTTTCATTTGTCGATCTGAGCTTCAGTCAGATAGGTCTGTCTTACCAAGCTCGCGGTACCATTTCGCGTTATCCCAAAAGCTGGTTGTATGTATTATTCTACCTGCGTCATTGAACTCGAAAATAAAGAAATGGCGCACATTGTAGGTTCGACCTTTGCTGGCCACTCCAAAGGCTTCTTTTTCTTGAGTACCCATTATGTCGACATCGACAAACGCAAACCGATCATCCCCGCTTTGACGGATCGATCGAACTTCATTCTTCAGATTTGGGAAAGCATCGATGAGAACGCCCCAACTTCCTGGACCTACTTCTTCAACTGGCCCCGAGAGCTCGAAAAGAACATATTCCACAACTCCTTGCGGCTCAAACAAGTCAACCATCGATGGCACGTCTTGCCTGTTGTATCGCACAAAAAATTCCCGTGCTATCTTGATAACTGAGGATTCATCATTCGTCGTATCTACCGTCCTTTCAGATGCCAGTTGACCAAGAACCTAAATTCGAAATTTCGGAAGCCGCTTCACTTCTTGAAAGTAAGTCTTCTGTATTCGACGTATAAAATTCGCTTTGTCCGTTTCCGCTTCTTTAGAGTAGATCAATCTCGCGTTGATTTCTGCCCCAATCAGAAATCTTCATCACCTTAATTTTCTTTGCTATGACGTGTCTTCTATGATCTGCGCCGGATACCAGCATTCGCGCAGGAACACGGATCACGGTCAACTCGAGCTGCCGGTTATGAGGTGACGCATGACATACAAGGAATACTACGCGTCAGGGCCGCACGCCGAGTTCGTGTCGCACATCAGCGATCTGGGTGCAGCGCCGTTCACCGTATTCGATGTAGTCCACCCACGAGGGGACTACCCCGATCCGCCCATGCCGGAGTTTGCCCTGTTCGCTATCACAAAGGGCACCGCGCAAAGTCATTTTGGTTACGGTGGACGCAGGACTACAGCTCGCTGTATGCCCGGCACGCTCGGCCTTGCACCTCCAAACGTATTGGCCGAATATACGGTAGATGGCCCATTGGGCTATGTAGGATTGGCGTTTCCGGCGTCTTCGGTTGACCATTTCTTCGACGGAGACGGAGCGCAATATCTGGCCTCCCTCCATGAAGGTACATTTCGGAACGACGCCCTAGCCTCGCTACTTCCAGTTATCTCACAGGAAGCCGCAACAGGTCATTTGTCTGCTGATATCGTTGCTGACTCGATCTTTGTTACCATTCTAAGCTTATTGGCGGCAGCCGCTCGATCACCCGCAAAACCCTTACGAGGCGCTCTGCTCTCGTCACGTCAGCAAAGAATCCTGACAGAGTACGTCAATGACAACCTCGGTCACGCTATTCGCCTCTCAGAATTGGCCGACCTAATCGACATGTCGCAAGCTCATCTGGTTAGGGCGTGCAAAGCGTCTTTTGGGATGACACCCCATCGCCTCGTCGTATCCCGGCGTGTCGACAAAGCATGCGCAGCTATTCGTGATACCGATGAACCACTCGCGAAGATTGCAGTCGCAGTAGGTTTTTCCAGCCAGAGCCACATGTCTGACACTATACGCCGACATATGGGAATGACACCTCAGAAGCTGCGTCGATATCGATTTTGAGTCGGCTCGTCGACTAGATGAAGATTAGTTCCGGACAATGTGCAACCCAGTAGATGCCGCACGAGGGAACACTTGGGTTAGTAGGGCAGAGAAAATGCCGACCTTGCTCCCCAGTCCCGATAATGGCAACTCAAGTAAGCAGCGCGTAAGCAGCGATCTAACTAATGCACGAAACAGTAAGGCGCTGTTTTGCTTGGTGAAATTGGCGCACCCGAGAGGATTCGAACCTCTGGCCTCTGCCTTCGGAGGGCAGCGCTCTATCCAGCTGAGCTACGGGTGCGGGCCAGCTTTGTCCTATGCCGGGGGCGCGCTTTAGCAAGACCTGCGATGCTTTGCCACACTAATGTCGCGGCCTTGCTGCTCGCGCACTCTCGGCCAGCCTAATTGCACAAATGGCAAGCTCCACTTTAACCCTTCGGCAAGTCTGCGCCGATAAGATAAGTCAATGTCTGCCCTTCCCCCCGAACAGATGCGCGCCATGCGCAATACCGCCGCAAAACCCGCTGGCTCATTAACCGAGCGCTGGCAGGATCTGCACAGTCAGGCCGCGCAATTGGCGCGGTTGGCGCAGCTTTCGGATGAGCCATTTGAGGGCGATCTGGCTGCTATCCCCACCATGCTGAACAAGGCGACCGAGTGGCAGCGCGAGCTGGCTTGGCAGACGATTGAGGATATCGATGCGATGATGCAGCCGGGCATGGTTGCCTTGTGCTCTATCAGCGCGCGCGGGCAGGACGTAAACGCTCCGGCGCTCGCGCTGTGGCGCGAATTTCATTCCGCTCGCGGCACCGTGATGAAATTGGCCAAACAGGGCGCGGACGGCTGAGGTTTTCGTCCCATTTGGGCACAATTCACTTGACCATGTTCGTGCAATGTTCCAGCAAGAGAGCATGGCATCCGCAGCTCTCTCTCGGCCCGATCAGGCACCGTCAATCACTTCATCCGATAACGAAGTGCCGCCTGCGACATCGTCGCGCGATGTTGCGCGCGGGATCGCCCGATTGTTTGCGCGCAATGGCATCTGGTGCCTTCCAGAAATGCCACTCAAAAATGGGCGGCGGGCGGATCTGATGGGGATCGATGCCAAGGGCTTGATTGTGATTGTTGAGATCAAAGTCGCGCGCGCTGATCTGCTGGGCGATACCAAATGGCCCGATTACCTCGATTTTTGTGACCGGTTCTTCTGGGGCGTTCCCCCGGGCCTCAACCGGGAACCTTTGGCGAGCGAAGCGTACCGCCCCGATGAATGCGGTGTGATTGTGGCTGATGGCTATGATGGTGAAATTATCCGTCACGCCAGCCTCAATCCGCTGGCACCGGCTCGGCGCAAATCTCAAGTGGAACACTTGGCACGCGCCGCCTTGCGCCGGCACACCATGGCTCTCGATCCGGAATGCGTGCCCCCCGGCGTGGCTGAGTGACAAGGCGCGTAGGCAAGCAGCCGTCTTGAGTATTACACGCGGATAGGCAAATTTGGAGACGCCCCTCTATCCGCGGCCTCCGAACTGCGGCATATACGCTTCATGCTCAGTCCCAATATGCCCGTTCCGCTTGCTCTGCTGATTGTCAGCCTTGCGGTTTCGGCGATTGTGGCTTTGCGTTATTTTCTCGCGAGCGGACTGTTTGCCTGGGTGACAGCGCGGCTGCGGCCCGGATTATACGCGGGCAAATCGCGCCAGATCGGCCGCGAAATCCGTTGGTCAATGATCGCAGCGCTGATTTACGGCAGCCCTGCGGGCATCGTCTTTTGGGGCTGGAACCATCACGGCTGGACGCTGCTCTACACTGATATCAGCGCCTATCCTGTTTGGTATATGCCGCTATCGGTGCTGCTCTATCTGTTTGTGCAGGACAGCTGGTTTTACTGGAGCCACCGGGCAATGCACCATAAACGCCTGTTCCAATTGGCCCACGCCGTCCACCACGACAGCCGCCCGCCCACCGCATGGTCCGCGATGAGCTTTCACCCTATCGAAGCGGTGACCGGCGCGATTGTCGTGCCCCTGCTTGTATTTGTAGTGCCGATCCATATCGCCATGGTCGGCATTGTGCTCACCATCGCGACGATCATGGGGGTTACCAATCATATGGGCTGGGAAGCGTTTCCGCGCTGGCTTGTTCATTCTCCATTGGGACATTGGCTGATAACAGCGAGCCATCACGAAAAACACCACGAGGAATATCGATGCAATTTTGGCCTGTATTTTCGCTTTTGGGATCGCGTTTGCGGGACAGATCGCGGCCTATCAAAGCGGATGACAGCAACCCCGCCACCCCGCGCATCGGCGGATCTTTCGTGAAGCGCGCGGCGCTGATTGGCGCAGGATTGTATGCGGGCGTTGCCGCGGCTAGCCCGGCAGCTGCGAACGAGGTCCAGATTACCATCACTGATCTGCGCTCAGACAAAGGCGTGGTGCGCGCGTGCATGACGACGAAAGAGGCAATCTTTCCCAAATGCCGCAAAGATCCCGCCTCGCACCGGACCGTCGTGCCTGCGGGCAAAACTGTCACGATCACATTCAAGGATGTGAAGCCGGGCGATTATGCCATCGCATTGCTGCATGATGAGAATGACAATGGCAAAGCTGACCGCGCGCTCGGCATGATGCCCAAAGAAGGCTATGGCTTTTCGCGGGACGCCAAAGTGCGCATGGCCCCGCCCAAGTTTAAAGATGCCGTATTCGAAGTGGGCGATGCGCCGCAAAAACTTAAGATAAAGATGCGGTATTTCCTCTAGAACTCGCGCGCGCAGGCACGCCCTATCCGGCGCTTTTTTGACGTGGGCAATGCGCTCAATCTCGCTTTTGCTGCAACCGAGGCGACTTTTCCGCGCAACTTAACGCAATGTTTACCACGACCGTCCAAAACCAAATCTGCAACCGTTTAACAAGGGGCAATGCGGGCCATGGACGATGTGCGCGGCACTTTCGGTACCAACGAGAAGACTGACCAGACTGAAGATTGGGCAACCCCCGATGCTGACGCTGCGCATGATGGCCCTCCCGCTGCGATTGGCCAGGATGAGCGGCGCATGCAGGTGCGCGCCTACAATCACTGGGCCAGCCTTTTGGGCGAACGCAGCTTTCCTTCGATAGAAGAACTCCATCCCGAAGACATCTCGGACTTTGGCCCCAATTCGGTGCTGCTTGATTTCTCGGTCGGGATTGAAGACCCTGCAGTGCAATATCTTGGCGACAAGCTGGCCGAAGAATGCGGTGCGACAGGCGAGATTAACAAGCTGTCCGATGTGCCCGCTCGTTCGCTGCTCAGCCGAATCACCGATCATTACATGCAAATCCTGGCCAATGAGGCACCGATTGGATTTGAGGCCGAATTCGTCAATCGCGAAGGCGCAGCGATCCTGTATCGTGGCATTCTGCTGCCCTATTCCAGCGATGATGAAACCATCGATTTCATCTATGGCGTGATCAACTGGAAGGAAATGGCCGACCAGGCGACCGCCGATGAGCTGCTGCTCGAAATTGACCAGGCGCTTGAGGCGGAGCCGGTGGAAGAGGATGAGGCGCACAAGCACCCCAGCGATCCCGTGACCGAATGGGCCGCGTCCTCGCTCGATGATTTTGACGAGCTGACCGATCTGACCCCGGCGAATGAAGACGATATCGAACCGCCTTTGGTGCTCGAAGTTGAAGCGGAGGCCGCCAATGATGTGTTTGAGCTTGGCCTGGATCAAATCGACGAAACAGACGCTGGCGATGAACCCGAATTGCCCGCTGAAACCAAAAGCAAGACCGCAAGCCTGCTCGATCTGGGCGGCTGCGATGCCGCGTTTGATCATGAGCTGGGCGCTGATAGCGATCTGCCGGATTTCGCGCAATACAAGCTTGAAGACCCCGAAGAAGAAGAATTCGATGATGACTTCGAATCGGGCGAAGACGAGGCGGCCTATCATTTCGCGTCGCTTGCCGATTATCTGGAAACACCAACCAAAAAGGCGATCGATCTCGATGCCGAGATGAAAGTGCCAGACGAAATTGATCGTGACGCATTTCCTCATACGGAAGACCAAGCTGGTGAGGGCCAAGGCGCCGAAGACCAAGGCGACAGCAACAGCGACGATATACGCGATGAGTTTGCCGATGCCGATAGCGATAGCGATACGAGCGCTGAAGACACGGCCATAAGTGACAGTGTTGAAGAGGCTCCGCTCGAACTGGGCGGCGCGTTTGAAATCGAAGACGCTGAAACGGATGACACGCCAGTATTGGATACCCCTGTATCGGATACGCCCGTATTGGTCGGCGCAGCTGGTGATGCGTCTGGCGATGAAAGCGCGTCTGTAGAAAACGTAACAGACACTCCGGCAGATAACGACGTAAGTGATGATCTGGCTGACGATTACGCCGATCACGATCATGCCGATAATGCTGACGCCGATTCGCAAGCCGCAGCCCTTGGCAATTCCAGCTTGCAAATCTACCTCGCCTCGGCCCGCGAGCTGGTGCAAACCGCGCTCAAAGCGGAAGACCGGAGCCGCAGCGCGCTCTATGCCGCGGTCAGCCGCGCTTATGACTTCTCTCTCGAAGCCAAAAAAGCGCCGGCTGATTACGAAAAGCTCATCGCACAAAACGGCCTTTCCGCGCAGGACCGGGCGCCGATGACACCGATTGTTAAACTTGTGTTTGGCCGCGACTACGACAAAACGCGCCTCACCGAATATGCTGCCGTTCTGGCCCATGCACACCGGCATGAACTGGGTTATGGCGCACTTGCGCAATTCCTCGCCGATGCGGATGGCGGCCTTAAAGGGGTCGTTCAGGCCGAGCGCCGCCTGCGCCGCGAAGAGAGCGGCAAACCGGTCGAAGCGAAACACACACCCCGTGCCGCATTGGCCAAAAAACTGCGTAAGCTTGAAGGGCAGGCGATTGAAGAGATCGCAGCCGATGGCCCGGAATTTGCACTTGTCATGGTGCGCCGTGATGGCAATGGCGGGGTCGAAATCCTGGGCGAAATCGGCGATGACGCGCCCATGATTGAACGCGCGGCGAAAAAGCTGATTGGGTGATCTTTGGCATAGGCCGGACCCAATAAAACGCATTAAAGCGCTGCGAAATTTGCGGTTTCAGTTCCCGTTCAGGTCAAAACCCGCTACGCCATGGGGATGCGCGCCGCTTATCAATCCGCTTACAAAATGGCTGCCTATTGCCTCGCGTTGATCGCGTGCTTTGCCACCATTGTTACACCTGCATTTGCGCAAAGCGTGCTGCGCGATGCGGAAACCGAACAATTGCTGATCGATATGAGCGCGCCGCTGATCGAAGCCTCCGAGCTTGAACCCGGCAATGTCGATATCGTGCTTATCAACGATCCTTCCATCAACGCTTTCGTGGCGGGCGGGCAAGTCGTTTATGTCCATGCCGGACTGCTCAATGCAGCGGACACCGCGAACGAAGTGCAAGGCGTGATCGCGCACGAATTGGGTCACATCACCGCAGGCCACGTGGTGCGCTTTAACGAACGCACCCGCGCGGCTAATGGCATCACGATCCTTTCGCTTTTGCTGGGTGTGGGCGCGGCGCTTGCAGGCGCGGGCGATGCGGCGCTGGGCGCGATTATGGCGGGCCAACAGGCGGCTTTGGGCAGTTTTCTCGCCTTCAACCGCAATCAGGAAGCCGCAACCGATCTCGCCGGCGCGCGCTATCTTTCAGGCGCTGGTATCTCCGGGCGCGGCATGATCAGCTTCTTTGAAAAACTGCGCAATCTCGAAATTCGCCGCGGCTTCAGCCAGGCGGACGAAGCTGCCTATGGACGCACCCACCCACTTTCAGGCGACAGGATTTCGACCCTGCGCGGTTTGCTTGAAGAAGATCCCGCCTGGGACACGCCCGATGATGCCGCATTGCAGGAACGCTTCGCCCGCGTTCAGGCCAAGCTGTATGGCTATTTGGCTGAACCGTGGCAGACGCTCAACCTCTATCCGGAAAGCGATACCAGCGCGGCAGCGCGATATGCGCGCGCTTATGCCTATCACAAGGATGCGCAGGTGGAGAAAGCTCTGGCGGAGGCGCAGGCGCTGCTCGATCTGGAAGCGGAAAATCCGTATTTCCTTGAATTGCAAGGGCAAGTTCTGCTCGAATCGGGCCGCCCGCAGGAAGCGCTCGCCCCCCTGCGCCGTGCGACCGAGCTTACACTCAACCAGCCGCTGATTGCATCCATGTTTGGCCACGCACTGATCGCGACTGAGGATACCTCAAACTATCCAGAGGCGGAGCGTGTTCTGCGTGCAGCGGTGGCAAAAGACCGGTTTAATCCTTTTGCGTGGTATCAGCTGGGCGTGGTCTATGCCGAACGCGGCGATATCCCGCGCGCCAAACTCGCCAGCGCAGAACAGCAGGTGATGGCGCGCCAGTATCCCCAAGCTTTGCGCAGCGCGCAGGCGGCAGAGGCTGGCTTGCCGCGCGGCACCCCTGATTGGATCCGCGCGCAGGATATCAGCCTGCAAGCGCGCGCCGAACTGGAAGCTCTGCGCGATCGCCGCTAGGGCGCAAGCGCACCGGCCAACGACTTTTTCAGATAGGTTCACCCCATGCCCGCAGCTTTTCGCAATTCGCTTTTAACCGCGCTTTTGGCGCTGGCCTTTGGCTTTTTGGGAGCGGCAACCTGGTCCTATTCCGGTCTGGCTGATGCCCGCACGCAGGCGTTTCTGCTCGAAAACCCTGACATGCTGCCGAAAATGGCCGAAGCCTATCAAGCTCAAGAGGGTCAAAAGCGCCTCGCCGATTTGGGCGATGATCTTTACACCCCGGCAGCTGGAGTTGTGCGCGGGAACCCCAATGGTTCAAGAACTCTGGTCAAGTTCACCGATTACAATTGCGGCTATTGCGAAGCCAGCCTTGCCGATGTTGACCAATTGGTCCGCGAAGACCCTGATTTGAAAGTGATTGTGCGAGAAATGCCCCTGTTCGAAGGCAGCGAAGCGGCCGCGCGCATGGCCATGGCCGCCGGGATGCAGGGCAAATTTGAACAATTTCACCTCGCAATGTTTGCGCGCAGCCCTGTAACCCCGGAAAGCCTTGCCGCCGCAGCAACCGCAGCGGGGCTTGATATGGCCAAAGCGGAAATGGACGCGAAATCCGAAGCCGTGACTGTCGAACTGGCCAAGAATTTCAGCTTTGCCCGGACATTGGGCTTTGATGGAACCCCTGCATGGGTAGCGGGCGGCAAAACACTCAATGGCGCAGTTGGGTATGATACCTTGAAAGAAGCGCTCGACAATCCGGTTAGCGCGCCCAGCGACAGCTGATGCAGCGCGCCTCCACCCGGCGGGCCTCTCTGGTCGGGGCGCTCGCGGTTGCACTGGCAGCAATCGCGCCCGGCAATGCCGCAGACCCGCCGGCAGACTTGTCCAAAGAACGCGCAGCGATCCTCGCATTTCAGGCCAAGGATCAGCTGTTGCAGGATGTCGGCTGGAAACTGGTTCGCGGCAATGCCGGTTTTTGCGAGCGCGCGATCCCTTCCATCGGCCTCCAACTCCACGATCTTGCCAGCTATTCAGACCCAGACGCGGCTCGCACAGCGCTTGGGCTAAGCGGTGATTTTGCCGTACAGACCGCGGCGCATGGATCGCCGGCCGCGAACAGCGGCGGTTTCACAGCCAATCGCGAGATCACGGCGCTGGGCGCGGCCAACCCCAATGGATGGGATGCAGACGCCCGGATGGATTGGCGCCGCCTTACGCGCGCACACGACTTTATCGATAGCCATTTGGCTGAGCGCGGCGCCATCGCGGTGCGCTTTGCCGATGGAGCCGCCACCACGGTCAAAGCCGAACCCGTCTGCGCCACCCGATTTGAACTGGCAGGCGGCAATTCGAAAGCCGTTGCAGAAGGAAGGCGCGTGGTGATCGGCACGCGCTTTGTCGGCTTCAGCTATGCAGAGGAGCTGTTCGCAGCCGCCATCGCGCATGAACTGGCGCACAATCTGCTTTCTCACCGCGCATGGCTTGACCAAAACAAACGCAAACGCCGCCATATTCGATTGACTGAACGGGAAGCGGATCGGTTGATGCCGTGGCTGCTCGCCAATGCGGGATATGACCCGCAGGCTGCGGTCACTTTCATGCAAACCTGGGGTCCGCGCCATGATGGCGGATTATTTCGCGCGCGCACGCATGATGGCTGGGATGAACGCGCAGAATTCATCGCGGCAGAAATTCCGCAGATCAAGCAATTGATGGAGGCCACCGGAAAAGCGGACTGGCGCACCCATTTCCGCCGGGCAATCGATCCTGACAAAGGGCTATAGGATACGCAAAAGTTGCGCCATACGACTTCGCGCTCGCCGCCAGCGCACCCCGTTAGGCGCACGCTTTTTTCCGCCGAACTTGCGCCCAATGGTTGCCCCTTCGCGCCCGGAATGCGCTTACCCCCTCCTAACCTTGTGATTTTGCGCTATACGGGTTCGCTATGGCCGTGCTTCCAATTCAGCCAGCACCGTTTTTCGCCAGTAAGAACCGCGCCTTCTGGTATCTCCAGTTTGCCGGTTGGGGCGGTGCATTTCTGCTGCGCTCTGCAGCAGCACTCGCGAATGAGCGGCCACTTGATCTGCTCGCGGTTATCCTCGTCAACACGATCACGGGCTTTTCGATCACTTTGGTGCTGTCGGTCGTTTATCGCCAGCTAATCGCGCGCCAGCCTTTCATCACCTGGGGCGGCACTGTGCTGGTGCTGATCGGCGCGGTTGTCATTCACGCCTCGCTCGATGCTTGGGTGCAGGGCATCTATTACGGCATCAGCCGCGAGACGACCTTTGCCCAGCGCTTTATCGGCATCACTTATATTCCGCTCACTCTGCTCGGCGCGTGGAGCGCGCTTTACTTCGCGATCAATTACTTTTTGACGGTGGAGCGGCAACAGGATCGCCTCGTGCGATTGGAAGCGCAAGCCACCGCCGCGCAGCTTGCCATGCTGCGCTATCAGCTTAACCCCCATTTCCTGTTCAACACGCTAAACTCGATCAGCACACTCGTGCTGCTGAAGCAGACAGAACCTGCCAATGCGATGCTCACCAGGCTTTCAAGTTTTTTGCGCCATACGCTGATCACCGAACCGGGCAGCCAAGTGACGCTGGAACAGGAGATTGAAACGCTCCAGCTCTATCTCGATATTGAACGCATGCGATTTGAAGAGCGATTGCGCACCCATTTTGATGTCGAGGACGAAGCGCTGGAGGCTTGCCTTCCATCCATGCTGTTGCAACCGCTGGTCGAAAACGCGATCAAATATGCGGTGAGCCCGCAGGAAGAAGGCGCGCGCATTTCGCTTTCCGCCAAGGTGGTGGGGTCGCGTTTGCGGATGAGCGTATCGGATACAGGCCCCGGCATTGACGGCCCCTTGCAGCACAACCTGCTCGATCTGACGGCGCAGCCCACCGGACGCGACAACACCATATCAACGGGCGTGGGCCTCGCCAATATCCGCAATCGCCTCACACAGGCCTATGGTGATGAGCATATTTTTGACACCAGCTCAAAACCGGGCGGCGGGTTCAGCGTCACTATCGAAATTCCCTTCCAGCCTGCGCGAGAGCCGGAACCATCCGTGCTGGAAGGAGCGCTTTCCGGCAATTCTGAGCCTCCATCCCAAATCGCAGATGACGCGCCACAGGAACGTCCCGAGAACGCGCCTGAGAATTCATCTGAAAATGCAGCCGACATCACCAATATCCTCAATCCCCCCGCCCAATTGGACAAACACAATGACCATTCGAACAATCCTCGTCGACGATGAAAAACTTGCCATTCAAGGCCTTCAAATCCGGCTTCAGGCGTTTGAAGATGTCGAAATAATCGACACCTGCTCCAATGGCCGCGAAGCGATCCGCAAGATCAAGACCGAGAAACCCGATCTTGTTTTCCTCGACATTCAAATGCCGGGATTTGACGGGTTTTCGGTTGTGAAAGGCGTGATGGAGATCGAACCCCCGCTGTTCGTGTTCGTCACCGCTTATGAAGAGCACGCAATCCGCGCGTTTGAGGCGAATGCGGTGAATTACCTGATGAAACCTGTCGATGAAGATAAACTCGCCGACACTATCGAGCGTGTGCGCCAACGCATTGCGGAGAAGAAATCAACCGACGATGCGGAACAATTGCTCGGCGTGCTGTCCGAAGTCGCGCCCGATCGCGCCATCGAATTTGGCGATGATACGGGCGAAAGCGCGGAACGCTTTGAAAAACTCATCAATGTGAAAGATCGCGGGCAAATCTTCCGGGTCGAAGTCGATTCGATTGAGCGGATCGAGGCGGCGGGCGATTATATGTGCATCTACACCGCCGAAAATTCGCTGATCCTGCGCGAGACCATGAAAGATCTGGAGCGCCGCCTGGATCCGCGCGTGTTCCAACGTGTGCATCGCAGCTGGATCGTCAATCTCGATCAGGTCCGCCAGGTCAAACCGCATACCAATGGCGAATGCTTCCTTGTGCTCGATTCGGGTGCTGAGGTGAAAGTGTCACGCAGCTATCGCGATGTGGTCGCACGGTTCGTGCATTGATGTTTGTGTTCGCCCATCCGGGCGAACTCCAATAAAACGTCTGAAGGTTTCACCGGTTCTTGGTCACCGCAGTCAGAGGCCGACTGGCCGACCGCAGCGGGCCTGTAGCGAAGCGAAAGGCGTCTAGCGAGGACGCGAGTGCGGATGCGCTTGCGCAAAACAAACGACTCCTTCAAACCCGCTTCCATGACCTTTACACTCCCCGGTTTCGACCTCGGCACCTTCATCCGCGAAACCCTTGCCGAAGATCTGGGCGCTGGCTTTGAAGGCGGCGGGCGCGATGTGACGTCTGACAGCGTCATTCCGGTAGATGCGCGGTTTTCCGGGGTTATGGATAGCCGCGATGCCGTGGTGATCGCTGGCCTGCCCCTGGCGGAAGCATTTTTCCGACATCTAGATCCCGATGTGGAGATTGAAACGCTGGTTGCAGACGGTGACGCCGTGGCAGCGGGCACCGATGTCATGCGCCTTGAGGGGAATGCGCGCGCGCTGCTGACCGCAGAACGCAGCGCATTGAACATCGTCCAGCACCTGTCGGGCATCGCCACCATGGCGCGCGATTATGTGACGGCGATGCGCGCAGGCAGCAAAACCTGCACCTTGCTCGATACACGCAAGACACTGCCCGGCCTGCGTGTTCTGGAAAAATACGCAACTCGGCAGGGCGGCGCGGAAAACCACCGTATGGGATTGTGGGATGCCGCAATGATAAAGGACAACCACGTCGCGGTCGCCGGAAGTGTGGGCGAAGCGGTGCGCCGCGCGCGCGATGCAGGTGTTGCGCCCATCATTTGCGAAGTGGACCGGCTCGGCCAGATTGAACCCGCGCTGGATGCCGGCGCGCATCATCTGTTGCTCGACAATATGAGCCCCGAGACGCTGCGCGAAGCAGTCGGCATGGTCAAAGGCCGCGCCAAAACCGAGGCGTCGGGCGGGATCAATCTCGACACCATCGCCGCCAAAGCGGCCAGCGGCGTCGATTACTGCTCGGTCGGCAGACTAACCCAAAGCGCGCCTGCCGCAGATGTCGGATTGGACTTCACCCCGCTATGAAATGGCGCAAGGGGCCGCGGCCCTGGACGATTTGGGTGTTTGCCATCGCTTTTGTCACTGTCGCGTTGGTCAGTCTGGCCGAAGGGCTGAGCAATTGGTACTTCCCCATGCTGCGCTATAGCCAATGGATGCCGTGGATTAATTGGAATGCGGACCTGGCGATCACCGGAGTGTTCAGCGAATTCACCATTGCTCTTATCCCAGTCGCATGGATTTTTGGCTTTGCCAGCCGCATCGCCTGGGGTTTGGTGACGATTTTCACCGTTATCAAATTGTTGAATGTGCCCAATATGATTTCAGCATTTCTATCTGTAGGCGGAGCCGCGAGCTGGGCCTATTTTCTAGAGCCGGCTCTGCTCGCCTTTGCGCTCATTTGCCTCTTTTTGCCGTCAAGCAGGCATTGGTTTACAAAGATCGAGACGAAAGAGAGCGCTGTTTTCGAATAGCGCCAAAGAGCGATAGAAAAGGAGCGTATGAAACCCAAATCGATCATTTGGTTCGATCGCCTTTTCTGGGCGTCAATGGCAGCAAGCGCCGCAATAATTGCATTGAGCTTTTTCTATTTGGAACAAGATCTTGGCGCTGGGTTTGAGGGCGAACCTGGGCTGTTCAGCGCAATGATAGTAGGAGCGGTTGCCATCGCTGCGATGATGTACGGTTTGTCCGTTCTGCTCTGGTTCTTTGCATCGATGAAAGCGAGCAATGCCGCGCGCTGGATCTATTCCCTTTTTACTGGTTTAGGTGTCATTTCAACGCCGTTAGGTTTGCTCGATGTATCGGCAATCGAAGTGGTAGCCTCATCAATTCTCACAGCGCTCTCTATCGCTACAATTGTGGCGCTTTTCCTACCCGGCTCCAATGCATGGTTTCGCAATGGCCGCGTGGGCGGGCCAGATGATATCAAGGCTTTTGAATGAAGCAGTCCGCGGTTCTATTGCTTGCGCTCACGCTGCCCGCCACCGCCAGCGCACAGGCCTATCAATGCCGCTCGCCGCAGGTGCGGTCCGTGCCGACAATCACGCCCGATGGCCCCGTGCGCTCGCTGCCCATAACCGGCTACACACTCGCGCTGAGCTGGTCGCCGGAATTTTGCAAAGGGCGGGAAAGCCAGCGTTCGCACCGCCTTCAATGCTCGGGCGATCATGGGCGGTTTGCCTTCGTGGTGCATGGGCTTTGGCCGCATACCCAAACGGGCGGGCGCAGCACATGGCCGCAATGGTGCACGCCGCAAAACAGGCTCACCCCGCAAGAAGTCCGCCGCAATCTGTGCACGCTTCCCTCTGCCCGGCTGGTCGCGAAACAATGGGCCAAACATGGCTCATGCATGACGAAAAAACCCGAAACCTATTTTGCGATAACGCGGGTTCTTTGGGAGGCCCTGCGCGTGCCCGAATATGACCGGATCAGCCGTGAGGATAACCTTACCGCAGGGCGTATCCGCCAGGCTTTTGCCGATGCCAACCCAGGCCTTTCCGCCAGCGCTGTGGGGGTAAAGCTGAATGCGCGCGGCTGGCTGCAGGAATTGCGTATCTGCTATTCAAAGCGGTTCAGACCGTCGCGCTGCAATGCAGCACGATACGGCGCGAAAGACACGCAAAGCGCTAAAATCTGGCGCGGCTTATAACCTTTCAGCCGCGCGCTAAATCAAGCAGCGTCAGCTGTGCGCTTTGATAAGGTCGCTGAACAATCGCGCAGCTTCTGCCGGGTTCAAACCGTCGAAATCGGCAGAAACCGGGCGCGTAGAACCATCAAAAGTGCTTCGCTGCATTTGGGGGGCTGTGTAAGGCTTGCGGGGTGACAACATCATTTAAGCGGCTCCATATGTTGCTCTCCCTGTTGCGGTGCAGCATTACACTGTGCATCCGCAAAATCACGCACTAACCGACCAACCGTTATCAAAGGGGGATGAGTCGGCGCTTGACGTGCTTTTGGCTGATTTTATTTCGATAACCATCCGGAAAAACACCCATTCTGGGGCCTTTTGCCGGGATTCTGCGGGCCATCACCGGCCCAAGACGATTCGCAGCTTAACGTTTGCGCCGGTAATCCTCACCGCCGATCCACAACACACCGTATTGATCCGAGCCTTTACGCTTGGCGCTGTAAAAGACGCTCGTGCGCACCACGCGGCCATTGCCATAAGTCAGCGTGAGGTTCGCGCCATTGAGGCTCCACCGGCCGGACGTGCCTGACCGCGACCCCGCAGCAACGCGCGGGGCGCTGGCGGTTTTGCTGCTTGATTGAACGAATGTCCCATCGCTCCGGAACGTGAACTGCTTCACTTCGGCCGCCAATGTTTGCCCGCCCAATGCGGTGTTTCCTCCTCCGCCAATCGCCTGATACGTGCCGGACAGCTGACGCGCTGACGGCAAGGGGGCAGGCGGGCCGACGCTTGGCTTCACTTCAGACGTCTTGCCGTCTGCCCAGCGCACCGCATACTGCCCGCCTGTGCGCAGCCAAGTGCCGACATGGCCGCGCTTTTTCCGGCCAATCGCAGCAACATCAATCGCATCGGTCGCATAACTGCCAAGCCGCACGGCCTGACCGCCTTCGAGCAAAGCGACGAGATGATAGGTCGGATATACAGCGCCGCCCACGCCGTAGCTGTATTTGAGGTCGAACAGAACGCGCTCAACCTTTGGCCCGGCCCCAGTGGTTTGAGTGATAGGCGGCGGCTTTGAAGACGCTGTTTGCGGCGCTGCTGCGGGTGGAGGCACTGCTGCACTCCCGCCAAGCGCCGCCATCCGTTCGCTCGCCCGCTTGACCCGCGCAGGCGATGCGGCGTTCGATTTTTGCGCAAGATAGGCCATCACCAAAACGGTCCCATCCCCCTGGCGCACTCCCATGACTGTGCAGCGCATGGTCGCCTTGCGCTGAACATAATCAACCTGCTTGATCTGCAAAGGCCCTTTCGCCGAGACATCGGATGCCAAAACCCGGTCCGCCCGAGCCGTCACAATATCAGCAAACAGCGCGACTTTCTCACCAAGATCGCTGCCCGCTTCAAACGTGCGGAACACCATAACTTCGCCAGCAGTTTGGGATTGATACACCGCGAGGCCGTTGCTTTCAGAGCGCTGCCAGCCAGCGGGCGCAATCGCTGCGGGATCGGCAGACACCGGCTGCGCCAATACGGCTGCGAAAAATCCAGCCATTGCGGTGAAAGCTTTGAGGTTCATGGTGACCGCCCCTTTTTGCCCTTGCATTTCCTACCACACAATCAGCCCTGTTCCATGCACCTGCGATGAAGCAAAAGGTGCGTGCGGCGATCAGCGGCGATCTTTGAAGAAAGCGCGCAGGAGCTCGGCGGCCTCCTCTTCGCCCATGCCGCTGTAAATCTCGGGCCGGTGCAGGCATTGATCCTGCTCAAACACGCGCGCGCCCTGTTCCACGCCGCCGCCTTTGGGATCGCTGGCAGCATAATACAGCCGTGCAATGCGGGCATGGGCAATTGCGCCTGCGCACATCGGACAAGGCTCCAACGTGACATAGAGATCGCAGCCGGTCAGGCGTTCCTCACCCAAAATTCGCGCCGCCGCCCTAATCGCGCGCAGTTCAGCATGGCCCGTGGGATCGGGCGGCAACCGGGTGGCATTGCCTGCCGCAGCGATCACTTCGCCGTCTTTCACGACAACAGCGCCGATGGGCACCTCACCCGCCTCTCCTGCTTCGCGCGCGGCTTGCAGTGCGTGTTGCATTGGTTCAGGGATCGGCCAGCGGGTCATTGCATCCGCCAGCTAAGCGCACCGGGTGCACATATCAATTGACGATTCGCCCATGCGAGGTTATGCGGCGCGCTTTCTGGGATGCCCGCATTGCCGGGTCCGCCTCAAACAGGGCGGCGCTCCCACCACTTTGATCAGATGAGAGATAGCATGTCGCGTATTTGCGAACTGACCGGCAAGGGCCGCCTTACGGGCAACAATGTAAGCCACGCCAACAACCGCACCAAGCGGGTTTTTCTGCCCAATCTGCAAAATGTGACCTTGTTGAGCGAAAAGCTTGATCGCGGGTTCAAATTTCGCGTCTCTACTCACGGCCTGCGCTCGGTAGAGCACAATGGCGGTTTGGATAACTGGCTGCTCAAAACCAAAGACGACAAGCTTTCGCCGCGCGCACTCAAAGTGAAGCGTGAGCTGAAGAAGGCTGCCGAAGCCGCATAATTTTATTGCCGCTCCAGCCGCAGCATCAAGGTGCGCTGGAAGCTGGCAAAGTTATCATCCGAGATAAGATAAAGCGCGCCGCTGCGAAGATCATCTTCCGGCGGCGCGTTCTTTGCGTCTGCATCCGTGGTTTCGGCAATGCCGGATTGCGCTTCTGCCTTTGCTGGCACCCAGGTCAGCCCTTCGTAATTGTCGGTAAGAGTGCCGCCCGTCATCTCAAACGCGATCACGCCCGTCCACGCCCGCGTTGGCGCGATCAGGGAAGGATCGGCAATCATGATCGCAGTGTCGAAAGTGGGGGGAAGGGTAAAGTCCAGCCGCCGCAGCAATATCGCGATCCTGCCATCAGGCAGCAAAGTCGCATCTACGGGCCGGTAATCGGACCGCGAGACGAACCGGAACGGCATCGGTTCGTTATCAGGATCAAGCAGGCCGCGCGGGAACAGCAAGGCCTTGTGATAACGAATGCCCCCGCCATCACGCGAAGGGGCCTCTGCAATGACCAAGACCCGGCCATCGCCAAGCCGCGCCAGCGTTTCGGCGCCGCGATTGTTGGTCCAGTCCTTCATCGCCACCGGGCGAATTTCGCGCCGAGTGCCGCCCGCATCGATCCGCTCGATTACATTGCCATGTTCGTAAGCGACCCATAATTGCTGGCGCTGTACGTCCCAGCTCATCGCTTCGAGATCAATAAGATCAAACCCGTCGCGCTTTTCGCGGCCCAGCAATCGCAAGGCCAAAGGGCCAGAGCGCGGCCCGGAATCTGTAGCTGTGTTCGCAAATGGTATTGTCAGCCCCCAGCCGCGATCGCTGCCCGCCAGAAACGTGCCATCACCGCGCGCCACCAGCGCAGAAAAGCCGCCGAAAAAGTGATGATCGCCGGTAAGCTGCCAAGCGCCTTTGATGGCAAACGACCCTTTGACGGCTTCGGCCACCTTTGGCGACAGGGTGAGCGGCGTGACTTCGACCATGCGCCCCTCCAGCGACAATTGCGGCGCAGAACGCACCCATGTTCCCGGCGCAAAGCCAAGCGCGATGAGCACAATCAGGAAAAGGCGGCGCATAATGGTAAAGCGTTCCCAGCGGGCGAAAGAGGGCCAAAAGCGAGCGTCAATGCGCTGAATACCCGGCGCATGATATCGGCAATGGGCTATGCGCGATTTGTGGTTAGCGCGAGGTTAAGGATTTGCAGCGAGCCGTGCAGTGCGAGAACGATGTGAGCGCCTTTATGGCATCGGGCCTGCAAACAACAGCGGATCAAGCCGCGCATCGTTCCATTTCAGCCCCCAATGCAGGTGCGGCCCCGAAGACCGCCCTGTGGAACCAACATTGCCGATATACTGACCCTGTTTCACCACATCGCCTTCTTTCACGGCAAGCTTGGAGGAATGCAGGAACGCGCTGTTGAGGCCTGCTCCGTGGTCGATGATAATCAACTCGCCTTCAAGGCTGAAACCCGTGCGCGCCAGCACCACCACGCCATCAGCGGGCGATACATAAGGCACTCCGTTGCCGGGCGCGATGTCGATGCCCGAATGATAACTGCCGGGTTCACCGCGATATATGCGCTGACGGCCAAAGCGGCCCGAAATCCGCCCGACGACCGGCCAGATAAAGTCCTGCCGCCACCCTTGCGCGCCGGTTTCCATGGCGCGCGCGGCAACAATCGCATTGTATTCCGGTTCGCGCTTTTTCCACCACGCCTCGCTTGATCGGCCCGTGCCGCGTGCGACATTGACCCGCTCAATCTGCCAATCGCGGGGGGAAATGGCGATGTCCTTGCGCACAAATTTACCCGTATTGAGCGTAGCGAGCAGGGTGAGCGAAGCAGGTGCATCGCGGTCAAAAGCGGCAAAGAAAGTGCCATCTTGCGCATATTCAAGCGGGGCGTCACCCAGCGAGGCGCGGATGGTGCCGGCAGGGACTGTGCCGCGGATAAAACCGCCCTGAGTGAGTTCGCCGGCAAAGGTAAACTCAGCGCGGACGGGTTCCGGCGGGTCTTGGGTTTGCGCCTGCCGAATGGCTGATGGCGTTGGGGCCGCCTGCTGCGTTTCGGTGTCTTGCGGGGCGGGCGCCGTGCTGACGCTGCCTGGCACGGCGGCTTCGCTCCCGCTGCACGATGCGAGCACGGTTATGGCGGCGAACAGGCCAAGGCGTTTCATCAATCGAACTTTCAACCTGCCTCAAGCAGCCGTTTGGTCGCGATCTCGCAGGTGGCATAGGGTTCCTGAAGCTCCGCGCTCCAATAGCGCAATTCTTCAAGCGGGATGGTCGCCCCGCTCACCGCGCACACAACGTGCTGTCCTGAACGCAGGACGCGAAAGCTGGAGGGGCCGTAATACAGTTTGGCAGCGTTATCGCTTCGAGACATCAACATGAGCGCTGGCCTAGCACAGGCGGTCAGCCAAATAAATCATCTTGGCCCGGATTGGAGGGTTTAGACGCGCGTTTTTGGCGGGGGTGTTTTGGAGCGGTGCCCTGGGGGTGCGGGGGGTGGGGTTAGGCGCAGGCTCAGCGCCCGCAGCGGTGCGCACATCCAATCCCCCATCGCGAAATTGCAGGGTAAGCCGCGCTTCAGCTGCCGCCGCCCCGCGCGAAGTTAAAGCTGTGCCAGCCTGATCGCGCACAATCGCATAGCCGCGCTCCAGCGGCTTTTCCGGGTGAAGCTGGCTTGCCAGCCGGGCAAGCGCCGCCAATTGTTCGCGCCGCGCCTTAATCGGCCGTTCCACCAGATCCGGCACCAACCGCACCCGCGTAAGCCGTTCGGCCGCCATATCGCGCCGCCGCTCCAGCATGGCAGGCGACAGGCGCGCAGCCGTCCCGGCGAGCCGTTCACGCCCCTTGCTCGCCCGGTCCCTTAACCCCCGGCGCAAGCGGTCGGTCAGCTCGTCAAGCCGCTGAGCCTGAGGTTGAAGCACGTTTTGCGCCTTGGGCATGCGCTGCATGCGCGCTGCCAGTCTTTCGCGGCCAAGCTCAACCGGACGCAGCACCGCGCGGCTCTGACGATTGGCAAGATCGCCCAGGGTCGCCGCCAAATCCGCGCGCACCGGAACAGCAATTTCCGCCGCTGCCGTGGGAGTGGGCGCGCGCCTGTCGGACGCGTAATCGACCAGCGTCGTATCGGTTTCATGACCGACGGCTGAAATAACCGGAATGGTACTTTCTACCACAGCGCGAACCACTATCTCCTCATTAAAGCTCCACAAATCCTCAATCGAGCCGCCGCCGCGCGCGACAATCACCACATCAGGCCGGGGCACCGGGCCATCGGCTGGCATTTGAGAAAATCCCCGCACCGCGCCTGCCACCTGCTCTGCTGCGCCCTCGCCTTGCACCAGCACCGGCCAAACAAGCACATGGCTGGGAAACCTGTCTGCCAACCGGTGCAGAATATCGCGGATCACCGATCCCGTCGGCGACGTCACCACGCCAATCATGCGCGGCAGGTAGGGCAAGCGCCGCTTGCGCCCCTCAGCAAACAGGCCCTCTGCCGCCAATCGCTCACGCGTTTTTTCGAGCAGCGCCAGGAGTGCCCCTTCGCCCGCCAGTTCCAATTGATCGATCACGATCTGGTATTTTGACCGCCCCGCATAGGTCGTCAGCTTGCCCGTCGCGATCACTTCGAGCCCGTCTTCGGGGACAAAGCTCAGCCGCCCGGTATTGCCGCGCCACATCACCCCATCGAGCACGGCCTTTTCATCTTTCAAAGCGCAATACATATGCCCCGATGCCGCGCGCTTAACCCCCGAAAGTTCCCCGCGCAGCCGGACATGGCCAAACCTGTCCTCCACCGTGCGTTTGAGCGCTTGTGACAATTCGGTGATCGAAAGCGGCTGGTCGTTGTCGCTCGGCGCAACGCGCGCTACCAGCCCTGATGGATCGCCAGATGAGGAAGGAGTGCGCGCCATGAATGTCCTGTTATTGGGGTCGGGTGGCCGCGAACATGCGTTAGCCTGGAAGCTGGCGCAATCCCCCAGCGTAACCCAGCTTTACGCTGCCCCCGGAAATCCCGGCATTGGCGAATGCGCGCGGTGCGTATCGCTGGATGCAAAAGACCACGCAGCCGTGACCGCCTATTGCGCCGCGAATGCGATTGGGCTGGTCGTGATCGGGCCAGAGGCTCCCCTGGTCGATGGGCTGGCAGACAGCCTGCGCGCAGATGGCGTGCCCGTTTTTGGCCCTGCAAAGGCCGCGGCGCAATTGGAAGGCTCCAAAGGGTTCACCAAGGATCTGTGCGCGCGCGCCAAGATCCCCACAGGCGGCTATGTTCGCACCGAAAACCTGGAAGCTGCGATCAGCGCGCTTGATCGGTTCACACCGCCTTATGTGCTCAAAGCCGATGGCCTCGCAGCAGGCAAAGGCGTGGTGATCGCGCAAAACCACACGGATGCGCTCGCCGCGTTAGACGGCATGTTCGCAGGCGAATTTGGCGATGCGGGCACCGAAGTGGTCATCGAGGAATTTCTGGAAGGCGAAGAGGCGAGCTTTTTCGCCATCACCGATGGCACCGCTATCCTGCCTTTTGGCAGCGCGCAGGATCACAAGCGCGTGGGCGAAGGCGATACCGGGCCCAATACCGGCGGCATGGGCGCCTATTCGCCCGCACCAGTGCTGACACGGGAGCTGCAAGCGCGCGCCATGGCCGAAATTATCGAGCCAACGGTGAACACATTGCGGGCCGAGGGCACGCCCTATTCCGGCGTGCTTTATGCAGGGCTGATGCTGACGGCAGACGGGCCGAAACTGATCGAATACAATTGCCGATTTGGCGATCCGGAATGCCAGGTGCTGATGATGCGGCTCAAAATCGATCTGGCGGCCATAATGCTGGCCTGCGCAAACGGAGAATTGGCCGGTGTCGAGGCTGAATTTGCCGAGGAGACGGCGCTGACCGTGGTGATGGCGGCAAACGGCTATCCGGTGCGGCCCGACAAAGGCGGCAGCATCGATCTGGGCAAGGCCGAAGCGTCAGGCGCAAAGGTCTTTCACGCTGGCACTGCCCTGAAAGATGGCGCGCTGGTGGCCAATGGCGGCCGCGTTCTGAGCGTAACAGCGACGGGCGGATCAGTGACTGAGGCGCAGGCTGCGGCGTATGCAGCGGTTGCCGAGATCGACTTTGCCAGCGGTTTCTACCGCAGCGATATTGGCTGGCGGGAAGTTGAGCGTGAGAGGGGCGGGCGGTAGACTGGATTACATCGTCAGCCCCGACCTGATCCGGGGTGCTGCTGGCCGTCTCATCACTAGAGTGGATTCCGGATCAAGTCCGGGATGACGGAAATAGGGATAAGAGCGCGCGCCAGATTTTCCTACATGCGCGCTCTTCGCTATTGCCCCAGCTGCTCTTTCACATCGTCAGCCCCGGCGTTTTCACGCTCGTTTTGGACGTGTTTTGCAGAATTGCGATCCGGTGGGTTTTTAGTCCCAGGACCGTGTAACATGCGGTCCATGCTTCAGCTTACGCGGGCTGAAGCTGAACGGGATCAGCGATAGGCCGTCCTCACACTACAGCTTGTCTGCCATCAGCGCCTGCATATCGGCTTCGGGGCGGGGGCCGTAATGCGCGATCACTTCGGCTGCCGCGATCGCGCCGCGTTTGAGGCACACCTCCAGCGGCGCGCCTTTGGCATAGCCTGACAGGAAGCCCGCTGCGAACTGATCGCCTGCGCCTGTCGTATCAACCACCTTGGCCACCGGCTCGGCGGTCACCTCGGCGCGTTCGCCATGCGCAACCGCGACCGCGCCCTGTTCGCCCTTGGTCGCGACCAGAACCGGCACCTTGCCTGCAATGGCAGCAATGCCTGCTTCGAAATCCGCCTCACCCGTCAAGGTTGCCAGCTCACCTTCGTTGACAAACAGGATGTCGATCACGCCGTCTTCGATCATAGCGCGAAAGTCATCGCCATGACGCTCAATCACAAAGCTCTCTGATGCAGTGAATGCGATGCGGCGACCGGCGGCGCGCGCCACCTCAATCGCGCGGCGCATGGCGCGGCGGGGCTCTTCGGGATCCCACAGATACCCTTCGAGATAGAGGATGCCCGCGCTGGCAATTAGCCCTTCATCAAGCGCGGCGGCGGGCAGATACTGGCCTGCACCAAGGAAGGTGTTCATCGTGCGCTCTCCATCTGGGGTCACGAAGATGAGCACACGGCCCGTCGCCGGTTCACCCTCACGCGCGGGCGTATCAAAGTCGATGCCTGTGGCGCGCATGTCATGACGGAAGACCTGACCCAGCTGATCATCGGCAACCTGTCCGATAAATGCGCATTGCAAACCAAGCGTGGACAGGCCCGCCAGCGTGTTCGCCGCCGATCCACCCGACAGCTCCTTGGCGGGCGGCATGGCATCGTACAGAGCGTCTGCCCGCGCGTCGTCAATCAAGGTCATCCCGCCGCGATTGAGCTCCAATTCGGCGATCAGCTCCTCTTCGCAAGACGCGATCACATCGACCACGGCATTGCCAATGGCGAGCACATCATAACGCGGATCAGAAGTCGGCTGGGTCACTAGGGTGTTCCTGTCATTCAAGGGAGGTGCGCGCTGGGTAGCGACACGTGACCGCCAAGCCAAGCCGTTTGAGCACGCCGTTTGACTTAGCCCTCCTGCAAGACCATGCGGAACCCCAGCTATGCAACTCGTTATCCAGTCCCTTGCAAAAGCGTTCGGCCAATTGCGCGATCCGGCGATCTTCCGGCTGCTCGTCAAAACCATCGCGATCACTCTGGCGCTGTTCGCGCTGGGCGGCGGGTTGCTGGGGTGGGGTGTCTATAGCGTGCTGGTCGCCTGGGACGTGACGAACAGCAGCGCAGAAATTGCGAGCGTGATCGCTGCCTTGCTCACAGGGCTTGGCATATGGCTGTGGCTGCGAGTCGTTGCAGTCGCGGTGTTGCAGTTCTTTGCAGATGAGGTGGTCGCAGCGGTTGAACGCGCGCACTACCCAGATGCGGCGCGCAGTGCTCAAAAGCTGCCATTTGCGCGTGATCTGGCCAATGCGCTACGCGGCATGGGCCGCGCACTTGGAGCCAACCTCCTGGCGCTGCCCGTGGTGATTGCGCTGGTCGTGACAGGCATTGGCCCGGCGCTGGCGCTTATTGCGGTGAATGGCTGGCTGCTGGGGCGTGAGCTGACCGATATGGCCTGGCTGCGCCATTGCGGTGATGCGCCTGGTGCCAATCCGGCTTCAAAGGGGCAGCGGTTTGCCTTGGGCACAGCAATTGCCGCGCTGATGCTGGTGCCGTTTGCCGGGTTGGTTGCCCCTATTGTGGGGGCGGCGGCAGGCACCCATCTGATGCATCATGCCCTGCGTCATGGAAGAGAGAAGGATTAGAACCGTGCGGCAGCTGTTCCTGATACTGACCCTCGCTCTGGTGGGTGCTTGCACAACATCGCCTGGGGCGGGCTCAAAAGCGCCGTCCGCCAGCATTCCGCGCGTCTCCTTGCCCGTGCGGCCTGGAAGCGCCCCTGCGAGGCCCGCTAGCCGACCGCCAGAGGCGCCCGCTGCCACCGCCGCTACACAGCCGCAAATGATGCAGGAGGCGGGGCTTGAAGGGATCATCGGTAAACCGGCAGAGGCGCTGACGGCGCAGTTTGGCAAAGCCCGGCTTGATGGCACAGAGGGCGATGTGCGCAAACTGCAGTTCCGCCGGCAAACTTGCGTGCTCGACATCTACCTCTACCCCTCAGGGCAAAGCCGCACGCAGGTCGCCGCCCATGTGGAGGCTCGCAATCCCTCCAACGGATCTGCCATAGACCGCGCGCGCTGCGCGGCTGACATCGCAAGGTCCGCGCAAGGGTAAGCCGGTAACCCGGTCTTAAGCGTGTTTGTGCCATGACAGCCAGGAATTGAGCAGGGACCAGAGGAACCGTTCCGATATGACCACACATTTTACCGATATCGCCAAGCGCGCCGCTGAAGATGGCACCGTTTCAAGCGAGGAAGTGCTCGCGCTGCGCCGTCAGGGCTGGGGCGATGGGATTATCGCTCGTGATGAAGCCGAAGCGCTGTTTGCCTTGAACAACAGTTTGGATGATCGCAGCGAGGAATGGTGCGACTTCTTCGTCGAGGCGATTGGCGAATTCGTGCTAAACGGAACCCATCCAAGACTCCAATGCGACGCACAGGAGGCAGCATGGTTGATCGCACAGATTGATCATGATGGCGTCTTGGAAAGCATGGTTGAGCTGGAAACCATGGTGCGCATCATCGAACGTGCAGAAAACGTGCCTACTGCGCTCAAAGACTATGTGCTTGCTCAGATAGAGCGCGAAGTGATGACAGGAACCGGGCCCACACGCTGCGGCGGGGATCTGTCAGCGACGCATATCAGCACCGCCGAATGCCGCATCTTGCGCCGCGTGATCTTCGCCAGTGGCGGGTATGGTCCGGCGGCGGTCTCTCGGTTTGATGCAGAATTGCTATTTCGTTTGAAGGACGCGACGCTTGCAAGCGATAATGCGCCCGAATGGGCCGATCTGTTTGTCGATGGGGTCGCCAACTACATCACAGGCTTCACCATGGCGAATGCCCAACTGGACCATGGCAGACGGTTGGAACTTGAGCGTTTCATTGCTGACAACCAAGCCAATGTTGGCCGCTTTATGGGAGCGGTTGTGCGCGAGGCTCCCAAAGCTGCAAGCAATCTTGGCAATGTGATGGGCGTTGTGTTCGGCAAGCGCAAAGGCGGCGCAGTCTCTGAATATGCGGGCGAGCAGATCAATGCGCGCGCTGCTGAAGGTGCGAAGGTGACAGAGAGTGAGCTGGATTGGCTTGATAGCATGGTCGCAGCCGATGGTAAGTTGGACGATCTTGAGAAGCGTCTGGTCCGGCGGCTTGAGGACGACGCCTAAACCATAAAGCTCTCACCGCAACCGCACGCGCCTTTGGCGTTGGGGTTTTCGAACACGAATCCTGCGGTGAAATCGTCTTCGACCCAATCCATCGTTGAACCAACGAGGTAGAGCACACTAGCGCCATCGATATAGAAAGTGCCGCCAGGTGTTTCGATCTTCTCGTCAAACTTGGCTTCCTCGGTGACATAGTCGACCGAATAGGCAAGGCCCGAACACCCGCGCCGAGGGGTCGACAGCTTTACGCCAATCGCATCTGCTGGAGCTTGACGCATCAAATGCGCGATCCGCTCTTCTGCGCCGGGCGTAAGTATGACGGCTGCGGGACGTTGTTTCAAAGTGGTTGTCATTACAGCATCCCCAATTCAAGCCGCGCTTCGTCCGACATCTTTTCAGGCGACCACGGTGGATCCCACACCAGATTTACCTCCGCATCCCGAATGCCCGGCACTGATGAAGCGCGAAGCTCCACTTCTCCGGGCATGGTTTCCGCGACCGGACAATGCGGGGTGGTCAATGTCATAGTGACCGTTGCATCAGCGTCATCATCCACCTCGACACCGTAAATCAGGCCCAGATCGTAGATATTAACCGGGATTTCAGGATCGTAGATTTCCTTGAGCGCATCGACAACGGCCTGCTGCAATTCACCGCCATCACCCGTTGCCGCATCGCCTTGCGGCGCGGCTGCGAGAAAACCATCGAGATAGTCACGCTCGCGCTTTGGCGCGGGCTCTGCGGGGGCATCATCCACCGCATCGGACACGCGCGCGCGCGGCGGTTTAACCACATCGTCATTGGGAGCAGGGGCTGCGACAAATTCGCTTGTGTTGTCTGGCTTGTTCATCATGCTTTTCCAAAAATCCGCTTGGTGCGGATGATACCTTCCAGCAGCGCATCAACATCCGCCTCGCTGGAATAAGCCCCAAAACTGGCGCGGGCAGTCGCGGGAACTTCAAGATAATCCATCAGGGGCTGTGCGCAATGGTGTCCGGCACGGATGGCAACGTTCGCTTCGTCAAGGATGGTGCCCAGATCATGCGGATGAATGCCGTCAATTGCAAAGCTGACAATTCCAGCGCTGTCAGCGGGGCCAAACAGCGTCACATCGTTCATTTCGCCAAGCGCATGGCGCAATCGCGCCACCAGTTTCGCTTCGTGAGCGTGCAGGCGGCCCAAACCGATTGCGCTCACAAAATCGGCGGCCGCAGCAAAGGCGATAGCTTCGGCAATAGCCGGCGTGCCAGCTTCGAAACGCTGCGGGGCAGGTGCATAAGTGGTCCGCTCGAAAGTTACGCGATCAATCATCGCGCCGCCGCCTTCCCATGCAGGCATTTCGGCAAGGATATCGCTGCGCGCCCATAAGGCTCCGATACCTGTGGGCCCGTAAAGCTTATGCGCGGAAAAGACGTAAAAGTCGCAGTCCAGAGCTTTCACATCGACCGGCATATGCGGGGCGGACTGACAGCCATCAAGGAGCAGCTTGGCGCCCACCTTATGCGCCAATGCGACAGCTCGCGGGGCATCTAACACGGATCCGAGCACATTCGATACATGACCAAAAGCAACCAGCTTGTGCTGTTCGCCCAGCATGGCTTCGGCTGCGTCGAGGTCTATTTGATGGTCGTGCGTTAGCGGGCACACATCAATATGCGCGCCTGTCGCCTCTGCCAGCATTTGCCAAGGCACTATATTCGAGTGATGCTCCAGCTGAGACAAGAGGATGCGGTCGCCGGGCTTCAGATTTGCTCTACCCCAGCTGTTGGCGACCAAATTGATAGCTTCTGTCGCGCCCCGGGTAAAGACAATCTCATTGTCTAAGCCGCCAACAAACGCGGCAATCCGGCGCCGCGCCGCCTCAAACGCCAGTGTCATATCAGCGGAGCGCGCATAGACCCCGCGATGAACGGTCGCGTAATCCTCACCCATTGCGCGCGCCATCGCGCCGATCACGGCGTGCGGCTTTTGCGATGTGGCAGCGGTGTCAAGATAATGCCAGCGCGCGCCGTCGCCCGTGACAAGGCCGGGAAAATCACCGCGCAAATCCGGAAAAGGATCAAGAGTGATCGTCGCGTTCACAGCTTTGCGCCCTCAAGAGGCCCAAGCGCGGCGTCCAGAAGCTTTTCGTGCGCCGCTTCATCTTCAAGCTCCACAAAGGCATCGCCGATAAAGGCCTGCACCAACAGGCGCTGCGCCGCTTCTGGCGAAAGCCCTCGAGCGGCCATGTAAAAGCGAGCGTTTTCGTCAAGCTCACCCATTGTGGCACCATGCGCGCATTTTACATCGTCGGCGTAAATCTCCAATTGCGGGACTGCGTTCGCGCTCGCGCCGCGTTCCAGCAGCAGCGCTTTAAAATCCTGAGCTGCATCTGTTTTCTGGGCATGGCGAGCGACTTTGATCTCACCAAGGAAATTCCCGATGGCAGTGTTCCAGTGTACGGCCCGCACGGTTTGGTTGCTGGTCGCATCCGGCGCGCTGTGCAAGGTTGTTGTAACGATTTCTCGCGTGACTTCGCCGCCACCAATCGTGACCCCTCCGAGTTCGAAGTGAGCCCCTTTCCCGAGCGTCACCTCAATTTCCAGCCGGATAGAGGCAGAGCCGCACAAAACCGCGAAAAACTCGCCGCGCGCGCCTTCACCCAATGTCACGCGGACGCGGCGCAATTGCGCCATGTCTCCATCCAGGACCAATTCGTGCCGCGCGGTGTCACCTGCAGCCACATCAACAATGTCCCACTCAGCGAGCGTGGCAGCGCCTATGGCCTCAGCGGCTGAGATATCAGCATACCGCCAGGCTTCATCGCGCCGGGTTGGGAGGGTTTGAGTGGCCATCGTCAAGAGCCTTTTGCCAGGGATTTTTCAACCTTGCGCACAAGCCGGCTGCGCGTCTTGCGAATGCAGCTTTCGACAGCTTCCTGATTGTCTGCACCCTTACGCACGCACTTGGTTACAGCTTTGCAGAAAGAGTGATCGAGTTTGGGCCGCCCGGTCGATTTGTTCATCGAGCAATGCCATTCGCCTTGCGGGTCTTGGCCAACGCTAACTTGGACGCTGCGCAAATTGCCCAAAACAACGATTTCAGGCACGGGCTTGGCCGCCGGTTGTGCGTTTTGGGCGGCAAGAGGCTCGGCTTGTGCAGCCATAAAGAGCAGCGCAAACATCATGCGCTTGCCTCGGCCATAACCGCGTCATAACCTTCTTTTTCAAGCCGCAGCGCAAGCTCAGGCCCGCCGGTTTCGATGATCCGGCCACTTGCCAAAACGCTCACCCGGTCCGGTTTGACTACGTCGAGCAGGCGCTGGTAATGCGTGATGAGGAGCACGCCTTTGTCGCCGCTGCGCATAATCGCATTGATCCCTTCGCCAACGATCCGCAACGCATCAATATCAAGCCCACTATCGGTTTCATCCAGCACCGCAAAGCTGGGATCCAAAATTCCCATTTGGACCATTTCTGCGCGCTTTTTCTCACCTCCGGAAAAACCGACATTCACTTGCCGCTTGAGCATTTCCATATCCATTTTGAGCAGAGCGGCTTTCTCTTTGGCAAGCTTCAGAAATTCGCCGCCGGACAAAGGCTCCTCTTCGCGATATTTGCGCTGCGCATTGAGCGCTTCTCGCAGGAATTGGACATTGGAGACACCGGGAATCTCGACTGGATATTGAAAACCGAGAAACAGGCCTGATGCAGCGCGCTCATGCGGATCGAGCCCAAACAGGTCTGACCCTTTGAACGAGACCGATCCGCCGGTTACGTTATAACCCGGCTTACCGCCTAGCACGTTCGCAAGGGTCGATTTGCCCGCGCCATTAGGGCCCATGATTGCGTGCACTTCGCCGGCCGCAACCTCAAGATTGAGGCCTTTCAAAATGGTCTTGGCGCCATCGGCGCTACCAACTTGGGCAGTAAGATTGTTAATAGCCAACATTGGTCGGTTCCTGATTGGTGGAATTGGGTTCGCCCGTTTGGGTTTCTCGCGCCAAAGCAGCATCACGGGCCGCTATTTGGGCATCATATTGGCGCTGGCGTTCTTGGGCCGCGCGCACTTGCAGCTGGAATTGCGCATCAAGGTTTCGGCCGCGCTGGATATGAATATAGCCGAGCGTATCGAACGCCTCGCTCACCTTGTCTGGCGGCATCGTTTCGGTGCGCCCGCGCCGCGCTACAGCAGCGTTTGACTGCGCAATCGATTCTGCCCGAACGTCAGCGCAGCGCGGGATGGCTGCGCGATGCTGCAACTCAACATTCGGCGTGCCATTAAAGATCAAGTTTGTGTGCTCTAGGCACCGTTTATAATCTTCAATGTAAGGCGTCATCGCCACGTCGTAAGACAGCTCCCACGTTTCGGGCAGCTTGGTGTATTCGGTGCCGCCGAGCACGCTTTCATCCGATTGCGCGGCGGCGAGCAGAGCTGCGGTGGTCAAGGTCAGGAACATTGGCATCAATCCTCCTGCGGCGCGTCAGAATCCGCCAAAACCTCTTCGGACCCCCGCGACGGGGCGGAGTTGCGATGATGTTCGGCGCGGCGATGCTTTTTGTCGTCGATCCGCTGCCGCATTCCCAAAGTGATCCGGGTGAGCACGCCTTCCATATTGTCGAGCACTTCTGAAGCTTTGATCCGCATCACCTTGATGCCAACCGCCTCCAGGCTTTTGTCGCGGCGCGCGGCGAGCTGTTCGTTATCGCCCTCTTCAAAGATATCGACTGCCATGCCTAGCGAGTGGCAGTTAAAGTCCACAATCGCGCTGCCGATCACGGCATGGCGCTTGAAGGTGTGGCGGCCCAGATCAGCGGTGGCGAACCGTTTGGCGAGCGCCTTGTGCGCTTCGGACGAAAACCGCCGCCGCTCGCGCGCCTGATTGTGAAGTTCATCAAGCCGCTTGTCCGAAATTTTCCATCCCCGGCCCTTCTTGTTGAGGGTTTCAGGATCAATCTCGGCCGTCTCTTTCAGGCCAAGGGTCTTGCGTTCGGTCACCCCACGCTCCCTTCAAGTGAGATCGCCAAAAGCTTTTGCGCTTCGACGGCAAACTCCATTGGCAGTTCTCTAAGTACATCCTTAGCGAAGCCGTTTACGATGAGGGCTACCGCTTCTTCTTCATCCAGTCCGCGCTGCTGCGCGTAAAACATTTGTTCGTCAGAGATTTTGGAAGTTGTTGCTTCGTGTTCGATTTGTGCGCTGGGGTTCTTCACTTCGATGTAAGGCACCGTGTGCGCCCCGCATTCATCGCCCAATAACAAGCTGTCGCACTGGGTGAAATTGCGCACCCCGTCAGCGTTTGGGCCGACCCGCACCAACCCGCGATAGGTGTTGTTCGATTTGCCCGCTGAAATCCCCTTGGAGATGACGGTTGAGCGCGATCCCTTGCCGTTATGGATCATCTTGGTGCCGGTATCGGCCTGTTGGAAATTATTGGTCACCGCGACCGAATAAAATTCGCCTACACTGTCTTCGCCGTTCAACACGCAGGAGGGATATTTCCATGTCACCGCGCTGCCCGTTTCCACCTGTGTCCAGCTGATTTTAGAGCGGTCACCCTGGCACAGCCCCCGCTTGGTCACGAAATTGTAGATCCCGCCCACGCCTTCGCTGTTTCCGGGATACCAGTTCTGCACGGTTGAATACTTGATCTCCGCATCGTCCATCGCGACCAGTTCAACGACCGCTGCGTGCAGCTGATTTTCATCGCGCATCGGCGCGGTGCACCCTTCGAGATAGGACACATACGAACCCTTCTCCGCGACGATCAAAGTGCGTTCAAACTGGCCGGTATTTTCTGCATTGATGCGGAAATAGGTCGAAAGCTCCATCGGGCAGCGCACGCCTTCGGGCACGTAAACGAACGTCCCATCCGAGAAGACCGCAGCGTTGAGGCAGGCAAAGTAGTTATCGCGCGTCGGCACAACCCGGCCCAGCCATTTCTGCACCAGTTCAGGATGCTCTTTCAGCGCTTCTGAAATGGAGAGAAAGATCACGCCCGCTTTCTTCAATTCCTCGCGGAATGTGGTCGCAACGCTGACGCTGTCAAACACCGCATCCACGGCAACCTTGCGCGCGCCTTTGACACCGGCGAGCACTTCTTGTTCGCCCAGCGGAATGCCCAGCTTGTCATAAACCCGCTTAATCTCTGGATCGAGATCATCAAGCGAATCGAGTTCCACCTTCTTGGTCGGCGCGGCGTAATAATATGCGTCCTGATAATCGATTTTTGGATAGCCGACTTTGGCCCAATCGGGCTCTTCGAGTGTCTGCCACAGGCGGAACGCTTTCAGCCGCCAATCAAGCATCCATTCCGGCTCGCCCTTTTTGCCTGAAATGAACCGCACCGTGTCTTCGGTGAGGCCTTTTTCGGCAAATTCGGTTTCGATGTCGGATGACCAGCCATGTTCATATTCAGCCGCATTGGCCGCTGCTGCCGCCTTTGCATCCGCGTCCATTTCGGGAGCATCGAGCGTTTCAGGCGCCGCAGGGGTTTCAAGATCGAGATTGTCGGTCATGCCGCTTCTTCTTTGGCTTGGAGAGAGGGGAAATCGCATGTGCTGCGTCAGGCGCGGTGCGCAATTGATTAAGCGTGATGCCAGCAAGAGCGCCGCGCAGGGCGGTGTTGATGATTGGCCAATGCGGTTTCATCGTGCAGCCGGCCTCATAATCGCAGTCTTCGCCGTGGACGCAGGCCGTCAGCGCAATCGGCCCTTCGACGGCTTCAACGATGTCAGCGACGGTGATCGCCGCAGCGGGCCGCGCCAATTGCAGGCCCCCGCCCACTCCGCGCACAGAACGCAGCAGGCTGGCAGAGGTCAGTTTCGAGACGAGTTTCTGGACCGTTGGCACCGGAAGGCCCGTTTCGCTCGCCAATTCAGCCGCGCTCACACGCCCATCACCGCAATGGGATGCGGCCTGAACCATGGTGATCACGGCATAATCGGCAAGGTTGGAAAGGCGCATAAATTCCGCTTATTGCGAGTTATTCTTAAATCGGACCAATTGAGTCGGATTTCAAATACGCGCGCATTGGTCCGATTTCAAGTGCGCTCTGGTTTCCCTATGGCCCGGTAGGAAGGCATTCGCTCAAGGCTTTGCAAATGCGTGAGCCTTTCAAACATGGACCCACTGGTTCCGCCAAGGCGCGACGGGGTGTATCCGCAAAAATGGCGGATTTCCCGGATCATATGGGGCTGGTCAAAGAACGCTTCGGCAATCTCGGCCTCCCCTTCATCGGTCAGATCAGGCTGCGCCAATAGGTTGGCAGCGCGAATGGCGCGGAACTTGCGCGCAAGGCCTTTGGGTGCAAAGCCAAAATATCGCTGCACCAGCCGCTCCATTTGCCGGCGCGAATATTGCTCATCGTCCACCAATTCTTCAATCGGCGGGTTAAGCGAGGAACCGAGCCAGGCCAAAACCTTGTCCATGACCCTTTCGTGCGACGCGGCGACAGGCCTCAGACGCGGCCTGATCCAGTCAGCGACTTCAATACAGGCCTCCTGCGTTCTGGTTTCGCCTGACAGACGGCGCGGCACCAAATCATCGGAAAGATGGTCGATATCTGCGCCCAGCAGCTCGCTCGCATGCATGTACCGGTTGCCATATTCCTTGACCGAAGCCCGTGTGAGCGCAGCCCAGCCATGCGGCGAAAAGGACGCACCCAAGCACCAGAATGGCCCGTCATACGAATACGGGACGGCAGTTTCGAACGCGTTGAACAAAGCGGGCCGGCTATCCACTGTATCAACCCGGTCGCCAAACTGGCCCGATGCACTGCCGCGGATGGTGAGAAACAGGTGCGGCATCGCGCCGGGATGGCGATCTTGAACGGGGCCACTGCGAAGACGCAGCTCAAATAAAGCCAGAACATATCGCTCCAACCCTTGAGGCGGGTCGAAGTATTTCAGCTCAAAATGCGCGTTACTGGCATCATTGGCGAGCGTGAGTTTCGACGTAGCAACCATTGTTTATGCAAGTGGGGCGATCAAGCCGTTTTGGCAACATATCGCAGCTCAATCGCCCCCAGCGCCCATAGGGTAAGGCTCTGCGAAGCCGGGAGTAATCGGCCCTGTGGCAGGTTTTAGATGCATCGGCACAAAGCCCATTGTATTCCAGCGACACGGAAAAAAGGCGGCTCGTCAGCCGCCCTTCTGCGCCTCCACCCAGGCTTTCACATTCTCTTCGAGGATCGAAAGCGGCACCGGGCCAGACAGCAAAACCGCATCGTGAAAACCCCGGTAATCGAAATCCTCGCCCAACTCTTTTTGCGCCATCGCGCGCAATTCCATGATTTTCAATTTGCCGATCAGATAGGCGGTCGCCTGGCCCGGCGTGGTGATATAGCGTTCAATCGCTTTGACGATATCGCCTTGCGGGTTGGGCGTGTTGGTTTTGAGGTAATCAATCGCCTCTTCGCGGGTCCAGCGTTTGGAATGCAGGCCCGTATCGACGACCAATCGGCAAGCGCGCCACAATTCCATGCCAAGCCGCCCGAAATCGGAATAGGGATCTTCATAGAAACCCATATCCTTGCCCAGTTCCTCGGTATAAAGGCCCCATCCCTCGGTATAGGCTGTCCACCCGCCATAGCGGCGAAACGGCGGCAGATCGCCAAGCTCGGTTTGAAGCGCGCGCTGCAAATGGTGGCCGGGAAACCCTTCGTGATAGGCGAGCGCTTCCAGCTCATTTTTCGACATATCGCGCAGGTTGTACAGGTTCACATAATAGGTTCCGGGGCGCGATCCATCGGCGGCCGGGCTTTGATAAAACGCTTTGCCCGCGCTTTTTTCGCGGAATGCCTCAACCGGTTTGATAATCATGGGAGCTTTGGGAAGTCGGCCGAAATATTCAGGCAGCTTCTTCTCCATCGCATCCAGTTTCGCCTGTGCATCGCGCAGATATTCCTCGCGCGTTTCGTAGAAGAATTGATCGCCTGTCCGGGTGAACTCGAAAAATTCCTGCAAAGTGCCTTCAAAGCCAACCTTGGCCATGATGGCGCGCATTTCGCCGTGGATACGCTCAACTTCGCGAAGGCCGATATTGTGAACCTCACCAGCCGATAGATCGGTGGTGGTGTAGCGTTTCAATTGCGCGGCATAATACGCCTCGCCATCGGGCAGCCGCCACACGCCATCATCGGTGGGGGCGATGGCCTGTTGGCCCTTCATCTCGGCCAAAAGCCGCTCATAAGCGGGGAGGGCAGATGTGTTCCAGGCCTCTTCAGCAGCGCCCAGCCACATTGTCGCAGAGGCGGCCATTTCCAGCGCTTGCCCTTCGCCCACGGGCAAAGCCATGACTTTCGCTTCGAAATCTTTCAGCACCGCATTGTCATTGCCTGCCGCAATCAACGCTTCGAGATCAGCGATAATGTAGGGATAAACCCAATCGGGCGGCATAACGCCTGCATCGGCGCGTTCGCGCGCTTGCGCGGTCAGAGCATCGAGCTGCGGCCCCATCCCGAGGATGCGATTCACATAGGCATCGGCGTGGGAAGGCTCGCTCACCCGGTGAATATTGATCAGAAACGCCGGCATCTGCGTGTGCGGGCCGCGGCGATGATCGAAGATATAGCCCAGATCGCGAAACGGATGGAGGCTTTTGGAAAGCTGCGCTGATTGCACAAACAGCCGGTAGGAAAGCGCATCCTCGCTCGTCAGAGCATCCAGATCAAAGCGCTCTTCCATCTGCGCGGCCACATCCTGCGTCAAACGGTACTGCGCCAGTTCTGCCGCATCGGACGGGTCACCCCAGCGGCCATAATCCTCATCACGAATGCCCCGGTAGGATTTGGAAATGGGCGACATTGCAAGCAAGGCGGTGTTGTAGGTTTCAAACAATTCCGCCAGCGCAAGCGATGCTTGCTCATCACCGGGCGCGGCTTTTTCAGGCTGATCACCGCCTTCCTGATGATGCTCCGCAAGGGCCGCAGGGGATGTTGCCGCGAGGGCAAAGGCGCTGATGCCAGCAAACAGCAGACGGTTCATGGATTGTCCTTTTCGGGTGTTGATTTGCCGATTTCCACCAGCGGTCGCAGCACATCTGCCTCGCGCCCCCAGCGCGGGTCAAGTTCGCGCAGATTTTGCGGGGCTATCATTTCATTGAGGAACGGGCTGTCTTCTGCACCAAGGCGCGCAGGCGTGCGCCCGACAAACCGGTTGATCTCGCGGATCATATGCGACTGATCGAAAAATGCCTCGCCCAAGGCCGCCTCGTAATCGGGGGTTAGCGTGGGGAATGACAGCAGCGCGGCTGCCCGCAAAGCGCGATATTTGCGCGCGATATCCTTGGGCGGAAGACCGAAATACCGTTCAACCAGGCGCTGCACCTGCCGCTCTGAATAGGCCGCCTGCGCCATCAGGTCGCCGACATCGGGGTTAAAGGAGGAACCGAGCCAATTGTTAACCAGCTTGATAAGCTCACCATGGCGCGGATTGATGGGGCGAGCCTTTTGGCCAATATAGCTACCCAGCTGCAAAGCGCACTCGCGCCCGGTTTGCGTCCCCGCGAGATACTCCGCGATCAGCCGCTCCCCCAATGTCACCACATCTTCGCCCAGCACATCACGTGCCTCGACGAGGCGATTGCCATATTCACCTGCATGCAAGCCGGTCAGCGCCGCCCAGCCCAGCGGGGTAAGCGCGGCTCCGATAACGTGGAACGGGCCGTTCACAACAATCGGCGCTGCATCGGACAGCGGCGTGAGCAGCGCGACGGGCGGATTGGGCTCCTGCCGCCCATCGCGAAAATGCATATGCCCCTTGCCGCGCGCAAACAGCGATAAGTGCCCGATAGACGAGGGTTGAATGTCGCGAATGATCTTTTCATCGCAGCGAAAGTGATAAAGCGTGGTGATATAGTCGCTCAGCGCCACAGGCGGCGCGACATAATCAATGTCGATCAGCGACGAGGAAGTCAGCTCAAAGTCTGACGCGGACGCAGTCTTTGCGATATTTGTGCTTTTGCTTCCCGATTGTGTCGGCTTTAACTTCGGCTCAGGTTGTGGCTGTTTCATCGCTCTTGCTCTTTTGCGGGCAGCATTAAGCGGTTTTGTCTTGTTTTGACACAAAAAAAGGGCGGCCCCATGTCGGGACCGCCCATTTGAGTTGAGGAACTCTTCGCATTGCTGCTCCGAGCCCTTCGGGTCGCAGGAGATGATGTAACGAAGGGATATGCCGGATAATTGTATGCAAACGACAAGGTTGGTTACCTAGGGTAATGCCACGATTGATTAACCACACTTGCAAACCATGCATGTCCCGGAAGTTAGCGGGTTAGCGGGCCTGACTGCCGCGAATTCCTTTCGCTCGACACAGGCAAAATATTTGCCATAGGCTGAGGCCATGCTGTTCAATTTGCTCAAACCAGCCCTTTTTGCGCTCGATTCGGAGACCGGACACCGTCTCGCTTTGGCCGGATTAAAGCTTTTGCCGAATCGCTCCCGCGCCGTTTCGCATGCGAATCCGCACAGTGATAGCGGCCCGTTAGCCATTGAAATCGCCGGATTGCATTTCCCCAACCCTGTTGGTGTCGCCGCCGGATTTGATAAGGATGCCGAAGTGCCCGATGCACTACTTGGGCTGGGGTTCGGCTTTACTGAGGTCGGGTCGGTCACCCCGCTTGCCCAAGCAGGCAATCCCAAGCCGCGTCTGTTCCGGCTGGTCGAAGATGACGCTGTCATCAACCGGATGGGGTTCAACAATGCCGGCGCGGATGCAGCCTTTGCGCGTTTGCAATCCCGCAAGGGCCGCCCCGGCATAGTGGGCATCAATATCGGCGCCAACAAAACGTCCAAAGACCGGATCGCCGATTATGCCCAGATGGCCAGGATCATGGCCCCTTTGGCGAGCTATCTGGCGGTCAATGTCTCTTCCCCCAACACGCCCGGCCTGCGCGCGCTGCAGGATGAAAGCGCGCTGACCGCTTTGATCGATGGCGTTATCGCAGCGCGCGGTGATGTGTGCCCCGCCAATGCCCCGCCAATCTTTTTGAAAGTCGCGCCCGATCTTGAACCCGCCGATGTCGATGCGATTGCCCGCATTGCCTTGGATAAGAAGCTGGGCGCGCTGATCGTATCGAACACCACGATATCGCGCCCGCCTTTGCGTTCGCACCATGCAGGCGAGGCAGGCGGCCTGTCGGGCGCGCCCTTGCGCAAACTCGCGCTTGAGCGGGTGCGCGATTTTCGCAAAGCAACGGGCGGCGCCATCCCCCTGATCGGGGTCGGCGGCATCGCCAATGAAAATCACGCATGGGAACGCATCAAGGCGGGCGCCAGTCTGGTGCAGCTGTATTCCGCCATGGTCTATCACGGACCCACCCTTGGCGCGCGCATTGCCAAGGGGGTTGAGCGATTGATGCAGCGCGAGGGGTTCACGCGGCTTGCCGATGCGGTTGGAAGCGAATAGCACGGCGGCCATGAAAGCCTCTGTTCTGATTGCCAGTGTTCTGACTGCCAGCCTTGGCGCAGCCGCCTTGTCGGCCTGCGCGCCAAACCAAACACCCGAAACCGCGGTCGAAAGCGCGTCATCAATGCCGCTCGAAGGCGCTGTCAGCGCCGCCGATCCGCGCGCCGCCGCCGCTGGCGAAGCGATCCTTGCACGGGGCGGTTCTGCCACCGATGCAGCGATTGCGGTGATGATCGCGCTGACTGTGGTTGAACCGCAAAGCTCCGGCATTGGCGGAGGCGGCTTTATGGTCCGCGCCAGCGAAAATGGCATCACCACCTATGATGGCCGCGAAACCGCGCCCGCTGCGGCCACCGGCACGCGCTTTCTCGATGAAAACGGCCAGCGCCTGCCGCGCGATCAGCGGGTTCTGTCGGGATTGAGCGTCGGTGTGCCGGGCAATATTGCCCTGGCAGCAAAAGCGCATGCAGCGCACGGCAAGCTGCCCTGGGCCGATCTGTTCCAGCCCGCCATTGCGCTTGCCCGCGACGGTTTCAAAATGAACCGCCGCTTGCACAATTCGGTGAAAACCCGCAGCGAACGCGCTGGCAAAACGCAGGCGGCCCGCGCGATCTATTTTGATCAGAACGGCGAAGTGCTGCCCGTCGGCTCTACGATAAAAGTGCCTCAGCTGGCGCGCACTCTGACCGCGATTGCCGATCAGGGGCCATCGGCCATGTATGATTGGCTGGCCGGCGAGATTGCCGCCTATGTCGCAGCGGAAACCCCGCAGGACGGCAAGATGACCATCGGCGATGTCAAAGGATATAAAGCCAAAGAACGCGCGCCCGTTTGCTATGATTACCGCACCTACAAGATTTGCGGGATGGGCCCGCCATCATCCGGCGGTGTGGCCGTGGCGCAGATGCTGGGCCAGCTGGAACGTTTTGATCTGGCTGAAATGGGGCCTGAAAGCGCGCAGTTCTGGCACCTGTTCCTCGAATCGCAGCGGATCGCTTATGCTGATCGCGAACTGTATATCGGCGATACAGATTTCGTCGAAGTGCCAGCACGGGGCCTACTCAACCGCGAATATGTCGCTGGCAGATCTGCACTGATCGACCCTGCCAAGGCGCTGGAAAAAGCGCAGGCCGGCACCCCGCCCGGCGCTCCGCTGGCGCGCGCTGATGGCGATGAGCCGCCCGAAAATGGCACCACGCATTTCTCTGTCACAGACAGCGAAGGCAATGCGATCAGCTATACCTCCACGATTGAGGGGGCATGGGGATCGGGCCTGTTTTTTGCCGGGTTCTTCCTCAACAATGAACTCACTGATTTCTCCTCCTCGCCCGAAATTGATGGCAAACCTGTCGCCAACCGGGTCGAAGGCGGCAAGCGCCCGCGTTCCTCCATGGCGCCGACGATTGTTTTGGATGAAACGGGCGAGGTTGTGCTGGTGATCGGCGCGGCTGGCGGGCCCACCATTCCGGTGCAGGTCGCGCGTTCGATCATCGGCGTGCTCGATTTCGGGATGAGCGCTGAGGACGCGCTGGCCCTGCCGCTGGTCATGGCCTTTGGCGATACGGTCATCTCGGAAAAAGGCAGCGTGATTGAAAGCATGGGCGGCGAATTTGAAGCGCGCGGGCACAATCCCATCCGGTTTATCGACCCGCGCGGCAAAACCAACGCTTTGCGGCGCACGGCCAATGGCTGGGAAGCCGCCGGTGACCCGCGCGTCGCGCCCAATCTAAGCTATGAGGCGGCCAGCACAGGCCCGGCGGTCGATCAACCCTAACGCGCAGGCCCCAAACACGGCCGCCATCCCGGCATCAATGCGGGCAATGCTTGCCGCTACGGCAAGGAAAGCCTATTTTGGCCAGCAGATATTGAGAATGCCCGGCCTGTCCGGGCGCAGGAGACCTTGGATAGAAGGTCTCAGGAGGATCCTAAACCCGTGCACGCCCCCACCACGCAAAGCAGCCTTCCGATCAGCGATCGCCCCATCGTAAACCCGAACGATGATCCGATTTTGCAAGACATAGATAGGGCAGGCAATCTGGTTGATCTGTTCCTCAAACGCGCCGACGCCAAAGGCGATACCCCGTTTTTGGGGCGCAAGACGGATGGCAATTGGACCACGCAAAGCTGGCGCGAAGTGGCTGAGCAAGTGTGCATTTTTGCCGAAAGCCTGCGCGCGCTGGGCTTGGGCGATGGGGACCGGGTGGCGCTTGTCTCAGAAAACCGTCCCGAATGGTGCATTGCCGATCTCGCCATAATGGCGGCGGGCTGTATCTCTGTCCCAACATATATCACCAATACGCGCCGCGATCATGCCCATATCCTCGATAATTCAGGCGCGCGCGCGGTGATCGTTTCCACCGAAAAACTGCTTGGCCCCCTGGTCGAAGCCATCGCGTCCACCGGGATGATCGAACATGTGATTGGGATCGATGATTTGCAGCGCAAGCAGTCATCGGCCTTTGAATATCATTCCTGGGCCGATTTAGTCACGGGCGACTACGCCAAGGCTCGCAAGGCTGTCGATGATCGCATTGGCGGCATCGCGCGCGAGGCGACCGCCTGCCTGATCTATACCAGCGGCACTGGCGGCGCGCCGCGCGGGGTAAAGCAGCACCACGGCGCGATCCTGTGCAATGCGGCAGGCGCTGCCGAAGTGCTGATCAATGATTTTGGCATCACGGATGAACGGTTCCTCTCTTTCCTGCCCTTGTCCCACGCATACGAACATTCGGGCGGGCAATATCTGCCGATTTCGGTCGGCGCAGAGATTTTCTATTCCGAGGGGCTGGAAAAGCTCGCCTCCAATATCGAAGAAGTGCGCCCCACCATCATGGTCGTCGTGCCGCGCCTGTTCGAAGTGCTGCGCACACGGATCATGAAGCAGGTCGAAAAGCAGGGCAAACTGGCCCGCTTTATGATGGGCAGCGCTGTGAAAATCAGCGAAAATTCGGCTGAGGGCAAAAAGCGCAAGCGCGACCGTCCGCTCGATCTGGTGATCGAAAAAGCGCTGCGCCCCAAAATCCGTGCGAAATTTGGCGGGCGATTGAAAGCGCTCGTGTCAGGCGGCGCGCCGCTCAACCCGGATGTCGGCAATTTCTTTGATGCGATGGGGCTGACCATGCTGCAGGGTTACGGCCAGACAGAGGCTGGCCCTGTCATCAGCTGCAACCGCCCGGCTGCGGGTCTGAAAATGGACACTGTGGGCCCGCCGCTTCGCCATGTGCAGGTGAAAATTGCCGACGATGGCGAGATCCTGTGCAGGGGCGAGCTGGTCATGCACGGCTATTGGCGCAACGAGGCAGAAACGCAGCGCACTTTGCAGCTTGACCCGAATGAGCCGGATGGCCGCCCATGGCTGCACACAGGCGATATCGGGCACTTGGATCACAAAGGCCGGATCGTCATCACCGACCGCAAGAAAGACATGATCGTCAACGACAAAGGCGACAATGTCGCCCCGCAAAAGATCGAGGGGATGCTAACCCTGCAGCCCGAGATTGCGCAGGCCATGGTGTCCGGCGACAAGCGGCCTTATGTGGTCGGCCTGATCGTGCCCGATGCGGAATGGGCACTGGAATGGTCACGCGAGAACGGCGAGAAATTCGATATGAAAGCCTTGCAGGACTGGCCCGAGTTTAAAAAAGCCGTCCGCGCAGCGATTGATAGGACCAATAAAGAGCTGTCCGTCACCGAAAAAGTGCGCAAGTTTGAATTTGCAGACGAGGCGTTCTCCATCGAGAACGAGGAAATGACGCCAAGCATGAAAATCCGCCGCCACAAAATCCGCGACCGGTATCAGGCGCGGATTGATGGGATGTATTGAGGGGGCGAAAGCCCCGGTGCAGCCAGATTTAAGCCACTTTCAAACGCGCAACCAGAGCGGCATTCGCGAGGATATTGCGCACTTGGTCGTGGATTGAACGGGCATCGGCATCGGTCGCACGCACCAATTCGTGCCGCTCGTCGTTGCTCCAGACCCTATCCGGGGTTACGTCGTCCCTGTCCAAGGGCAAGTGGCGAGTCACAAAAAGAAGCCTGTTTTCAACGTCATACAGAACCTGAAGCGTGCAGTGAGCAAGCACATGACGCACCGGCCGCAGAGATTGCCAGCGCCCAATACGCCGCTCAAGGTTTTTGCACCGGCGATCACCGCTTTGGATCAAACGACCGCGCAGGTCTTTTATGCTTGTCAGCGCTCCGTTCTTGATTGGAAGATCAAGCGCAATGCACAAGCTACCGATGGCTTGTTCCGCTTTGGCAAAATTTGTCAGCACCCGCGCCAGCCATTGTTGAGCCTGCGCTATGGACTGATGCGAATTGTCGGCGGTAATGGGCAGTGCTTCGCTCAAACCGCCTCAACATCCTCGACAAACTCGGGATAGAACACCGGCGCCCTGCCTGACCAGCCGGCGGCGGTGGCGGCGGCTTCGCTTAAGCTTTGCAGCAGGGTTTTGCGCGTGTCTGGCTCGATCTGCGGCAAAGCGGCTGCCGCGCAGAACACAGCCGGCAGATAGCCGCGCACATTCGCGCCGATCAACCGTTCATAGAGGAACCGAAAAGCGGAAAAGCTGGAGAGCTGTTCCTGCCCCAGATCGAACGCCGCCATGCGCACCGCTGTGCCCATAAAGCCTTCGATCTCGCTGGGCGCGCCTTGGTTCGGCACCAGCCCGCGCAAACCCGCGACATCGCGGTAAGCGACATATTGGCGGCGAATCGCGATGCAATCACGCTCGCCCCGGCCCCACAGCTTGAACGCGTCCTGACGCGCAAGGCCGATATCCAAGCTTCGCTTGATGTAACGCTGCTCAGCTGCGGTAAAGCTGGCAAATTCGCGCATCTCGCCGATGGCCATGGAAACAGATTGGGTGGTCGGCATTCTGGGTTCTCCGAAACGGGAGAACCTTGTGCGCCAGTTTGGTTAATTCTGCGTAAGCATAACGCGGCGAAAGTGATAAGCCCGCCAGCGATGCCGTGCCGTGTTAAATCAGCCCGGCAAGCGGACTGGACGGATCAGCATATTTGCGCCGCCCCATCCGGCCCGCCAGATACGCCTCGCGCCCTGCCTCCACGGCCAGTTTCATTGCGCGGGCCATGCGCAGCGGGTCTTTCGCCTCGGCAATGGCGGTGTTCATCAAAATGCCATCACAGCCCAATTCCATGCCTACGGCGGCATCCGAGGCTGTGCCCACGCCCGCATCGACCAGCACAGGGACATTCGCGCCTTCGACAATCAGACGGATCGTCACTTGGTTCTGAATGCCCAACCCCGATCCAATCGGCGCGCCCAACGGCATGATGGCAACCGCGCCTGCATCCTCCAATTGCTTGGCCGCTATCGGATCATCGACGCAGTACACCATTGGCAAAAAGCCTTCCTTGGCTAGCACCTCGGTGGCTTTCAATGTCTCGCGCATATCGGGGTAAAGCGTGCGCGCCTCGCCCAGAACTTCCAGTTTAACCAGATCCCAGCCGCCCGCCTCGCGGGCAAGACGCAAAGTGCGCACCGCATCCTCGCCGGTAAAGCATCCGGCGGTGTTGGGCAGATAGGTGATTTTCTTGGGATCGATAAAATCGGTGAGCATCGGGGCCTTGGGATCAGAAACATTCACCCGGCGCACTGCGACCGTCACAATGTCTGCCCCGCTCGCTTCTACTGCTGCGGCGTTCTGCTCGAAATCTTTATATTTGCCTGTGCCCACAATCAGGCGCGATTTGAATGTCCGCCCGGCAACACTCCATGTATCCGCGGGCGTATTGTCGCCGCCGCCTACGAAGTGGACGATTTCCAGCGTATCGCCTTCGTTTAGCGCAGCTGTCTCCAATGTGGAGCGCGGGACAATTTCGGCATTGCGCTCCACCGCGACTTTGGCAGGCTCAAGCTCAAGCTCGCGCACAAGGGCGGCAATGGTGGCGGCGCTCGTCTGGCGCGGTTCGCCATTGAGGGTGATCGATTTCGTTGCAGTCATGAGGGGGAGATAGAGCCTCCCATCCGCTGCGCAAGCGTGAGTTTATCCCGCGGCGCTGCGCAAATTGAGAATATGGCCCAGCGCGACAAGGGCAACGCCGGTGATCGTCAGGGCAACCTCGCCGGTGCCATGCGGCACCAACAGCGCCGCGCCCATTGCAGCCAGCCCCGCAATTGCAAACACGGCTGGCCCTGTCTTGCGGTGGAGATAGACCCCCCAGCCAATAGAAGCTGCAGCGAAAACAAAGGCCAGGACAAGGCCGGTTTCGTGGATTTCGGGCGCAAGGAAGAAGTGCCCGCCAACGCCCAGCGCGCTGACAAAGACAATCGTGGCAAGACAATGCACAGCGCACAGTCCTGCAATCGCAATGCCCGCACGGTCCATCCGGCGGCGAAGTTTGTTGGTGCTGTCACCCATTGGTCGTCCATCTATGTGATATTGTATCATTTGGCAAGGGCCGATCCCGCCCAATACGTCCAATCTTGCATGAACCGCGTAGCTGCTTTCGACAATCGCGCTTGCAAGGCTGGCAATCGCGTTACATCTAACCGGGCGAATATGGCGACTTTATCTTCATCCCCCACCACCCCGCCCGCGCATGGGCATGCCGCTGATCAGAACAGTGCGCGGCCTTTATTGCTGGCGCGGTGGCTGGAATTTGTGGCGGCGTTTGTGGTTGTCATCGTGCTGGTCGGCGGGATCACGCGGCTTACCGAAAGCGGGTTGTCAATCACCGAATGGGATGTGGCAACCGGCATTTTGCCGCCATTAAACGACACCGCATGGCAGGCCGAATTCGCCAAATATCAGGCAACGCCCGAATACAGGCTTGAGGCGAGCCTGTCGGGCATGACCCTGTCAGAATTTAAGTTCATCTATTTCTGGGAATGGTTTCACCGCCTGCTTGCCCGGCTGGTTGGGGCGGTATTTGCACTTCCGCTGGTCTTTTTCTGGGTGCGAGGCATGATCCCGCACGGATATAAGGCGCGGCTGGCAGGCCTGCTGGCGCTGGGCGGATTGCAGGGTCTGTTTGGCTGGTTGATGGTGCAATCCGGGCTAGTCGGCGATATGACCGATGTAAGCCATTTCCGTCTTTCGCTCCACCTGCTTACCGCGCTGTTGCTGCTGGCGTGTCTGGTGTGGACCGCGCGCGATATGCGCCGCATCGCCCGCAATCCGGCGGCCGCGCCTGCGCCCATGACATGGCAATCGGGCGTGGTGGCGACCGTGCTGTTCGTTCAGCTTTTGCTGGGCGCATGGGTGGCGGGGCTTAATGCGGGCCATGCTGCCTATGACTGGCCGATGATGAATGGCCGTCTGATCCCCGAGATGAACGGGGCGGGAGGGTTTTTCTGGACATTGACGCATGATCCGTTCGTGCTGCATTTCCTCCACCGCTGGTGGGCGTGGATCGCAGTCGCAGCCTTGGTATGGCAAGCGCGCAGAACCCGCAAGGCGGACCGGGCCGCTGCGATTGCGCTCAATTGCGCATTTGGCATCATGGTCATTTTGGGCATAGCGACGGTCCTTTCGCAGGTTGAATTGTGGATCGCGGCTGCGCATCAGCTAACAGGCGCCTTGCTGGTCGCCGCCACCGCGTGGGCCATGCATGCAGACGGCGCGGCGCGGCAGAATGCGGCGACCTTATGAAGGATAATGCCGCAGCGCTGGTTTGGAGCACCTTTCCCGATCGCGCAGCGGTGCGCACGATTGCGGCCAAACTGCTCGATGCGCGCCTGATCGCCTGCGCGAATATTGTGAGCGAAATGGAATCGATCTTTACCTGGCAAGGTAAAGTGCAATCAGGCCAGGAATGCGGCGTGCTTTTCAAGACACAGGCCTCTCAATTGGAGGCGTTGATCGCGCGAATTGGCGAATTGCACCCCTATGAAACGCCCGTTATTCTTGGCTGGCATTGTGATAAAGCTTACCCTGCAACGCTGGATTGGCTAAAACACAGCTTACAAAGCAATTAAAACAGGGCTCACCCATGAACAGCACAGGGTCAACACGGCGAACGGTCCTTCGGGGCTTGGCAGCCGCGCCTGTGCTGTTGGGCGGACAATTTGTGTCTGCTCAATCCGAGAGTGCCGGCGCGCTGGCACTTGAATATCCCAAACAGCCCATGCGTCTGGCGCGGGTTCTGACGCGCGATTTGCGCGGCGGGGCAGTGTTGCAGGTGGCCCGCGATTGGCAGGTCCAATTTGCGCCGCAAGGGCGCGGGGTTGCCATCACAGGCGCCCAGCTTTCGGCCCGCGTCGATGCGCCGCCCGGTCTTGCGCAAATGGCCGCAATCGAACAGCAACGCGAGACAGGCGATATGTTCCCCATTCTGCTATCGGATGGCGGGATCATTCTGGCAGCAGGCTCGTCGATGCGCGATGTGGATTTAAACTACGCCGTCTTAAAGGCGCAGACGATCCTGGCGCAAACGCGCATCCCTGATGATGAAAAGGCGCAGCACAGCCTGTTCCTTGCGCAATTGCAGCGCAGCGGCGCATCTTTGCTCGATCAAATGCCGCCAGATCTGTTCTTTCCCGGTGGTACCCCTTTGCGGTCCACGCGTGAGATTAGCCTGCCGGGCGGGCTGATCGGTGAATTTGAAATGCGCTATGACGCCTTCACCCGCGCCGGCGCACCCTGGCTGCACCGGGCTTTGCGCGAAGTGATCACCCGGATCGGCGGTGAAGCGAGGCGATCTGTTGAGGAATGGACGCTTGAAACGCTGAGTGATGCGGGCCGATAGGCGCTTTTGACGCTCTTTTGGCAACGCTCAAAAACAGGCGGTATTATTTTACCTCTCCGCAAAGGCCCCGTTTTGCTTGACTAAATGGGGTAAAACGAACACATGCGCGGCTCTTTCGTGTCCGGGCACCCGCCGCGGCGCGATTCGATTGGGGTGCTCAGCACCCGCACAATCGCAACTGTATCATTCGTTCGTTTAAGGACATTCTGCCATGAAGGCGATCAGCAAACAGACCCGGTCGATCAAACCGGCCGAGGTCGAAAAGAAATGGCACATCATTGATGCCGAAGGTCTTGTCGTAGGCCGCCTCGCATCAATTATCGCCAACATCCTGCGCGGCAAGCACAAGCCAAGCTACACCCCCCATGTCGATTGCGGCGATCATGTGATTGTCATCAATGCCGACAAGGTCCGCTTCACCGGCAACAAAGCCACGAAGAAGATCTATTACAAGCACACCGGGCACCCCGGCGGCATCAAGGAAACCACGCCTGCCAAAGTGCTCGAAGGGGCGTTTCCCCACCGCGTTCTTGAAAAAGCCGTGTTCCGCATGATCCCGCGTGGTCCGCTGGGCCGCGATCAAATGCGCGCATTGCACCTTTATAACGGCACCGAGCATCCGCATGACGGCCAAAAGCCGCAAGTGATCGACGTTGCCTCCATGAACCGTAAGAACAAGGTGACAGCATAATGGCTGATCAAACCCCCGAAGAAACAAACACCGTCTCTGATCTGTCGGATCTGAAAGACATCGCCGGTGATGCCCCCGCAGCAGATGCGGCAGAAATCGCTCAGGCGCCGGCCATGCCTCTGCGTGAGCAAGAGCTTGACGCGCAGGGCCGGGCATACGCCACGGGCCGCCGCAAGGATGCGACCGCACGCGTTTGGGTGAAACCGGGCACGGGCAAAGTGACCATCAATGGCCGCGATCAGGAAGTGTATTTTGCACGCCCCACTTTGCGCCTTATCATTGACCAGCCGTTCTCGATCACCGATCGTCAGGGCCAATATGATGTGGTTGCCACTGTCAAAGGCGGCGGGCTGTCAGGTCAGGCCGGCGCGGTAAAGCACGGCATCAGCCAGGCGCTTACCAAATATGAGCCCGCACTGCGCGCCACTGTGAAAGCCGCTGGCTTCCTCACCCGCGACAGCCGCGTTGTGGAACGGAAGAAGTATGGCCGCGCCAAAGCGCGTCGCAGCTTCCAGTTCTCGAAGCGTTAAACCGCGCTTTTGTTCAGCTGCAAAAAAGGGCGGCCTTCCAATCCGGAAGCGCCGCCCTTTTTATGTGCGCGTTCGCAGACCGAAGCGCGCCGGGTACTAATTTTAAAGCCGCATCCTAACGCTGCAACAGCATCAGCGCATAGGAAATGCCCGTCCCGCCCAAAAACAAGGGCCAAGACCAAGCCACTTTGAAATCTCCGACAGTCATTTGATGGACCAGCAATTGGCCCCCGCTTGACCCTTGCGCGCCGATCACCACGGAAACCGTCCACGCAAGCACCGCGCCCAACATCGCAGACTTCATTATGTCCATCATTCCGCTCCAGACAATCAAACCGTCACAACGACAGCCAGCGCTCTTAATGCGCGTGTTTCGTCAGGAATGTCTTAAGCGGATGCTTAGGGTTAGGGTTAAGCGCGCGATACTGGCAAGTACATGCGATCAGCCGAGTGTGCGCAGCTGGGTTGTGATGCGTGTCGGCCCGCACGTGATGACCTGATAGGATGGCGGCGCGCCTCGGCGCAGCCGGGTGGACAACGTGCCCGCCCCGATCATCCGCATCGAACGCCTGCCCACCTGGCGCAGCCGGTCAAACGGCACATGGATATGCCCCGACAGCACCGCATGCGCGCCCGCCCCCACAAGCGCGGCAAACGCCTTTTCGCCCGACAGCGTGGGATTGCCCGGCTTTGTCTCAGGCCCCAGCAAGGGGTGATGGCCCGTCACCAGCTTCTTGCGCGGATCATCCTTCACCTTTTCAAGCTGCTCGACAGTGTCTGCCAATGCGGCGCGAGTGACCACTCCGTCCACCCATGGAAAGCGGCTCTGCATGCGCACGGTTGTTTTGAGCGGGACCAGAATGCAATCCTGCGTTTCAAACCCATCGACCGCCACGGCATCACGCAGCCGGTTGAACCGGCGATAGGGGGCAATCGCACGCTCCAGCATATTCACATAAGGCATGTCGTGATTGCCCGGATCGAGCAGGACCGGCACATCAATCGCGTCAAACCATTCGCGCGCCGCACGGTATTCGCTGTGCTTGGCACGCTGAGTCAGATCGCCAGTGCACACCAGCGCATCGGGCCGCTCGGCCGCAATGGCTTGCGCGACTGCATCCAGTGCAGCGCGATCTTCGGCGCCGAAATGGACGTCGCTGATATGAAACAGGCGTGTTGGCATGATCGCGAACGTGTGAAGCCGTATTATTGGCAATGCGCAATGGCAAAATGGCTGTAAATCCAATTCGCTGCAAAAGCGCTGGCCAAATAGTTGCGCCAGACAACTTATCCCAGCCCCGCTAAATACGGCCGCTCAAAATCAACCACGCAAACCCGCCATTCAAAGCGGTGTAGGCGAGATAGGCAATCGCAAGGCTCGTCCAGCCATTCGCCGCAAGCGCCATCGCGGCGAGCAGCACCAGAAATTCAGCCACCAGCGCGAGCCGTCTGCCCAGCACAGAGGCAAAGCCCGGCATAGAATCGATCAATTCGTGCCCGCTTTCCACCACGGCGCGGTGCAAGGCGAAATTCCCCACACCCAATACAAACACGAATCCAACCACAATCCACATAGATGACATTATGGCGTAAACGCCGGTCGGGCGAAATCCTCCATTTGTCGGCGGTCTTATGCATTCGGTCAGCACAGCGCTGCGCCTATCGAGCGACGTGGCCGGGTTGGTCGAGCACCGCGTGCGCACCCGCAATCAAGCAGGTATCTCTTTATCTATCGGAGCGCCCGGCAACCCCGTTTGAACTCCCCGATTTGAACCCGTTCGAACCTGGGCGCTGCGATACAAGGAGAGATACAATGAAGATGATTGCCCTTACCACAGCCGCCCTTAGTCTTGCCGTTTCTGCCGTGCCAGCCATGGCCGCGCCGCAAGAAGCCGAATCGATGAAAGTCTCCACCCGCGGTCTCGATCTCGCCACCACCGAGGGGCAGGAAATGCTCGATGAGCGCATCGAGCGCGCAGCAAAATCCGTCTGCCGTGTGGGCCATGTCCGCACAGGATCACTGATCGAAGCGCAAGCTGCGAAAAAATGCCTCGCCAAGGCCCGGACCAGCGCGAAACGTCAGACCGCAGCCATTGTCGCCCAACAGCGCCGCGGCGGCTGATCTACGAGGTACCCTCTTGGGCGTATCCATTTACCACGACCCGGTACGCGCAAGAACTTTGGTCCGGATCCACTTAGTCCCTGGGTCCGGGCCATTTTTATCGAGGGATTGTGAACTTGGCTAAGCAGCCTTAACGGCCCGCCATCTTCTTCACTTTGGCAAGATATGTCCGCCCAATTCGCAGAGCATCGCCATTCATCAGCTCAGCGGACCAAACACCCAAACCATCATGACGCAGCCCGCGAATATTATCCCGGCGCAAAATGGTGGAACGGTGGATGCGGATAAACTCATCGGGATCAAGCCGCGCTTCTAACCCGGCAATAGTCTGGAGCAGCAGATACGAGCGCGAATCGCTTTCTGGGTCATTCGGTTTGCCCACATGTAGGCGGACATAATCGCGCTCTGCATCGATCTGGTGCACTTCGCTTACCGCGATGCGCAGCAATTCGGACCGGTGCGGCACCCACAATTCATCGAGCCATTCGCTCGCGCGTTCCTTACGCTCTCCCCGGCGCACTATGGCCCGTTCAATCGCGCGCGCAAGCCTGTCTGCTGCAACGGGTTTGAGGACATAATCGACCGCTTCTAAATCAAACGCCTCAACCGCAAAATCATCGTGCGCGGTGACAAAGATGACGGCAGGGGGCGTGTCGCTTTCCGAAAATTTTGCCGCAACGCCGAGGCCATCCAATTCCGGCATGGTCATATCCAGCAGCACCAGATCTGGCTCAAGCTTTTCCGCCAGACGCAAAGCCGCCGCGCCATCGCTCGCCGTGCCCACGACATTGATCGCGGGGATTTCCGCGCAGATGACTTGAATACGTTCCACCGCCAGCGGTTCGTCATCCACGATCAGAGTGCGAAGAGCTGTATCTTTGTTTTCGCTATCCGTCATGGCGTGTCTTTCTGCGAGAGAGAGGGATGCGCATTTCCGTTATGTAACCCCCTTGGACAGGAGCGGACGACAGCACGATATCGGACCCAAAGCGGGCCTCCAACCGGTCGCGCACATTGGCAAGACCAATGCCAAATCCATGCGCGCTGCCTTCGGGCACGCCCGGCCCATCATCGCTGACAGTGACCACCAAACGATCAAACTCCTCGCGCGCGGCCAGAGTTACTGTCACTTGCCGCACGACCGAGGAGACCGCGTATTTGACCGAGTTTTCAACCAGTGGCTGAAGTATCATGCCCGGCACCCGCGCCTGTTCCAGATCCGTAGGAAGGTCGAACACACAGCGCAGACGATCAGGAAAACGCACCGCTTCGATATCAAGATACAGCCGCTGCAGATCAAATTCATCGCGCAATGTCACATCGCTCGTCGGATCATCGGCGAGCGAATGGCGGTAAAAGCGGCTGATGGTCTGGATCATGCGTTCAGCCCGGTCCACTTTGCCTGTCATCACCAAGGCCGATAGCGAATTGAGCGTGTTGAACAGGAAATGCGGATTGACCTGATAACGCAGACTGCGCAATTCCGCCGCCTTGGCAGCGGATCGCAATTGCTGCTGGCTGCGTTCCGCCGCGCGCGCCTGCGCAATCGCGAGCATCGCAATGTACAGAGCGGCCCAGGTGAGCAGGATATAATACCGGTTCAGCGCAGCATCGAGCATCGAATACCAATATTCGCTTTTGTCGTTCGCATCCTGCAGCGTGAATGTCAGCACCGGGGGATCATCGGGATCGACGTTCTCACCGTCTTCGGGAACCCAGCCGCGCGGCTGTTCAATTTCTGCGAGCAAATTGCCCGATGCATCGCGCCGAAGGGTAAAGCCGCGCTTTTCGGCGAATTCTTCCTGCACCTTTTGCGACAGGGGTTTGAACAGCGCCTGATTGACCTGAGCGATCAGGATCGCGGTGGGCATGGCAGCCACCAGCGCAACCGCCATAATCACCCAGCGTTTTCGCCCTTCGAACAGGCGCAGCACGCTCCACATAATAAGCGTGGCGGCCACGCCCACTGTGCAGACCAGACCCCGGCGCCACAGGATGTCAATTTCAACACCCATGCCGACAATCACGCCGCGCAAAGTCAACAGCACGAAATACACCGACCACAGCGCAAGGATCGACAGCACAATCGTGCGCAGTTCAACGGTGGGTTTGGTTTCCAGGAATTGAGAAATGGCCATATCTACCCAGCAGACCTAAGCGGCACAGCCCCGTGATGGAAGAGGCGCGAGACGCGATCATCGACCCGCATCAGGCCTTGGTCGAATAGCTGCTTACGGCCCTTTACGCCTTTGGCTTGATCATTTCCGAGGGCACAATCCACTCTCTAAACTGCTCCTCGGTCATCAGGCCCAGCTCCATTCCCGCCTCTTTCAGCGTGGTGCCATCGGCATGCGCTTTCTTCGCGATTTTCGCCGCATTATCGTACCCGATATGCGGATTGAGCGCGGTGACGAGCATCAGGCTTTCATTCATCAGCTTGTCGATGCGGTCCGTGTTGGCCGTGATCCCGGTAACGCAATTGTCAGTAAAGCTTACCGCGCTGTCGGAGAGCAGGCGGATTGATTGCAGCACCGAATAAATCATCACAGGCTTGAACACGTTCAGTTCCAAGTGCCCATGCGATCCGGCAACGCTGACGGTGGTGTGATTGCCCATAACCTGCGCGCACACCATGGTGAGCGCCTCGCACTGGGTCGGGTTCACTTTGCCCGGCATGATGGATGAACCCGGCTCATTCGCAGGTAGAGCAATTTCGCCAAGGCCAGAACGCGGGCCCGAACCGAGCAAGCGGATATCGTTCGCTATTTTCAGCAAGCTAACAGCGGCGGAATTGAGCGCGCCTGACAGTTCGACACAGGCATCATGCGCGGCCAGCGCTTCAAATTTGTTGGGCGCCGTCACAAAGGCATGGCCGGTCGCATCGGCGACCTGAGCTGCAAACTTTTCAGCAAAGCCGATTTTCGAATTGATCCCGGTGCCAACGGCCGTTCCGCCCTGCGCCAATTCCAGAACGCGCGGCAGAGCGTTTTCCAGCCGGACAATCGAATATTCAACCTGCTTGGTATAGCCGGAAAATTCCTGGCCCAGTGTCAGCGGGGTCGCATCCTGCAAATGCGTGCGGCCGATTTTGACGATATCGGCAAAAGCGCCCGCTTTCGCATCCAGCGCGCCGTGCAAATGCTGCAAGGCCGGGATCAATTGTTCAATCGTCTCGCACGCCGCTGCGATGTGCATCGCAGTGGGGAATGTGTCGTTGGAGCTTTGCCCCATATTGCAATGATCGTTCGGGTGAACCGGCTCTTTTCCGCCATGCTTGCCGGTCAGGATCTGGTTCGCGCGGCTCGCAATAACCTCATTGGCGTTCATATTGGACTGCGTGCCAGACCCCGTCTGCCACACCGATAGCGGGAATTGCGCCGCCAAAGTGCCGTCAATCACTTCGCCCGCTGCCTGAACGATGGCATTGCCCAGCTCATCAGCCAGCACGCCCAGCTCCATATTCGCTTTTGCTGCTGATTGCTTTTGAATGCCCAGCGCTTTCACCAGCGGGGCGGGCATGGTTTCAACGCCGATGGCAAAGTTAGCAAGGCTGCGCTGCGTTTGAGCGCCCCAATGCGCGTCTACAGGGACAGCAACATCACCAAGCGAATCGCTTTCAATCCGCACTTTGCCTGTCGCGCCAAAAATGGCCCCATCGTTCACCACGTCGCTCATCGAATTGTTCCTTATCCCGGTCGAATGCCGGCTCCCATAAGCACCGCAATTGGCCCACGTCAAAGGCCTTGGCTGCAAACCTTTCAAAGTCTAGAGCCTGCGGGGCGTCTGGCCGGGCGGGCTCTATGGCCGCACAGTAAGGCTTGACGCACTGTATTGTTCACTTAATACAGCTCTTGTGGAGTAGAAATGACCGAAGCATCCCTCACCCTTGATACAGCCACCGCGCGAAAGGCCATGATCGATAGCCAATTGCGCACCAGCGGCGTGAACGAGGAATTCGTCCTTTCACGAATGATGGCAGTCCCGCGTGAGGATTTCCTGCCCGCTGACAAAGCGTCCCTGGCCTATATTGATCGCTCGATCGCGCTGGATGGCGGCGCGCATCTGGCTTCGCCGCTGTTTTACGGAAAGCTTTTGCTTGCGGCGACACCGCACAAACATGACGGCGTTCTGATTGTCACAGGCGGCACGGATTACCTGGCCGAACTGGTGCGCCCATTGGTCAGCACGGTCACGGCGATCACGCCCGCTGATGCGGTCGCGGGCAAAGGTTTTGATGCGGGGGCCTATTCGCTGATCCTTGTAGATGGCGCGGTTGAACACATGCCCGATCAGCTTGCCGATGCGCTTGCCGAAGAAGGGCGGATCGTGACCGGTCTGCTGCTTCGCGAAGTCACGCGGCTGGCCATCGGCCGCAAGATCGCGGGGCAAACCGCTTTGCAAACGCGCGAGGATATTGGCATCCCTGTTCTCGCAGCGTTCAACAAAGCCAAGCCCTGGACATTCACTTGATCGCTCGCACCTCTTCTATCCGCGCGGTATTGCTCAGCGCAGCGGCGGCGGGCTGTGTCATCAGCGCGCCCGCTCAGGCCGATTCCCTGCGCGAAGCTTTGGCATCGGCGTATAACACGAACCCGACACTTGCCGGTCAGCGCGCCAGCCAGCGCGCGACCGATGAAGAGGTGCCAATCAACCGCGCGCCGGGCCTGCCCGACGTGCGGGTCACTGCAACGCATATCGAATTTGTCCGCCAATCCTCCAACGCCTTCACCGCACCGTCGCGCAATTTGGGCGTCAATGCGGCGGTGACCGTGCCGATCTACACAGGCGGAGCGGTCAAAAACGGCATCCGCGCAGCCAAAGAGCGCGTTGCCGCAGGGCAGGCCGATTTGCGCGCCACGGAAAGCTCGATCTTCAGCCAGACGGTCGCCGCCTATATGGACGTGCTGCGCACCGAGGCGCTTGCAGGGCTTGCCGCCAATCAGGTCGACGTACTGCGCGTCAATTTGGAGGCCACGCGCGACCGGTTTGAAATTGGCGATCTAACGCTCACCGACGTCGCGCAAACGGAATCGCGCCTGGCTCTGGCTGAGGGGGATTTGCGAGGCGCTGCCTCCAATCTGATCGGCGCGCAGCAAAGCTATATCCAATTGGTCGGACAAGCGCCGATGAACCTTGAAGCGCCCCCGCCTTTGCCCGGACTGCCTGACACAGTGGGTCTGGCGGTCGATACTGCGCTGAAACACAATCCCGACCTTATCGCCGCAAAAGAACGCGCAGATGCCGCAGGTTTTGACACCAAGGTGGCAGGATCGGGGCGTCTGCCCACTGTCGGGCTGTTCGCCAATGGCGATTACAGCGATTTCTACGGGACGCTTGGCGGTCCGATTGCGCAGAACTTTGTGCAGGCAGAAACGACAGCCAATCTGGGCGTAAGGGTCACCATTCCGCTGTTTCAAGGGGGTCTGCCTGCAGCACGCCAACGGCAGGCCGGCGCACGCGAAAGCGCCGCGCTTGAAAATGTGATCGCCACTGAACGCAATATCATTGCGCAGACCAGATCGGCCTTTGCCAGCTGGCAGGCATCCAACGCGGTGATTAAAAGCTCGCAAGCCGCGGTTGAGGCGGCAGAGCTGTCACTCGAAGGGGTGCGCGCAGAAAATTCGATCGGCAATCGGACCATTCTCGATGTTCTCAACGCCGAACAGGAATTGCTTTCTTCCCGTGCCCAATTGGTGACCGCGCGGCGCAATGCCTATGTCGCTGGCTTCACTCTGCTAGCAGCCATGGGACGCGCTGAAGCGCGCGATCTTAACCTCGATACAGGCGGGCCTTTATACGATCCTATGGTTAATTTTGACCGGGTCAAAGGCAAGATCTGGGACTGGGATCGCGACCCAAAACCTGCACCAGAATCAACCAGAACCGTTGACATTGATACGCCAGAGGCATCAATTGGCCCCGAACTCACACCGAGTGAGTAAATTAACCAAGTGATTCGGGGAAATGGGGCATCCAATGGCGCAAGATAACGCAGCTTCGGTCGAGGAAATCCTTGATTCGATCAAAAAAGTGATTGCCCGCGACAACCGCAGCGATGCGATTGAAGCCCGGCGCAAGAAACAGATCGTATCGGATGACAGCGAGGCAGAGGGCGACATGGACACAGCAAGCAAGACGGGCAGCGAAACCAAACTGGATGCGATGGAATTGACCGAAGAGGTCCAAACCACCAGCGCTGATGACAATGCCGATCAATCCTCTGACGAAGTGCTCGATCTGGGCGCGATGGAATGCGTCGCGGATGATGCCAGCGATGACGATGCAGATGCCTTTTTTGACTCGGAAAGCGAAGAAACCGTGCCGACAACCAATCACGAAGCCCCGCTAATCAACGACGAAGTGCGCGGCGCTATGCAGGAAAACCTCGCCGCTCTTGCCATGCTGGCAGAGCCGGGCGCAAAACCGCAGATTGTGCGGTCTGGCGAAACATCGCTCGAAGGGCTGACGCGCGAATTGATGCGCCCTATGCTGGCCGAATGGCTCGACAAAAACCTGCCTGGCATGGTCGAGAAAATGGTTCAGGCCGAAATCGCGCGGATCGCGGGCAAGCGTCGCTGAAGTTAGCGGGAAAAGCCGCTTGAGCCGAATCTAGTCGTCGTCTTTGCGGCCAAACAGCTCTTCGCTGCTTGGCAAACGATTGTCGACCGCCTCGTCATGGCCTGTCCCGTTGGACAGAAACGCCAGCCCCATCAGCCCGCCACCAAGCAGCATCGTAAAGCTGATGCCCAGCGCCACAGCGATATAGAAATGCACGGATATCATGCCATTAAAGGCATAAAGCACGCTGAGCGCGACAATCACAATTAGCACGGTGACCGCCATGAGAACTTTCATGATCTGGCGAAACCGGCCCCAGGCATAGGCAGCGTTTTCCGGATCATCGAGAGGTGATTTTTCAGCCATGCCCGCATCCATGCGCGTTGCCGGATCGCTTTGCAATCCGCGAAATCACCCTTTGGCCTCACAGAAATGCGGATTCGCTTTTCGTGCAAAGGAATGGCAGGTTTGTGTTTGAGAGAAAGAGAGGTGCTTCATGACAATCGCAAAGATTCTCGCCGACCGCTCCGCCAATGACGTGATTTCGTGTGACGTCCTAACCCCGGTTTCTGAGGCGGTGTCGATGCTGGCAGGCAAGCGCATCGGGGCGCTTCCCGTCTTGCGCGGTGGAGCCGTGGTCGGAATTGTTTCAGAGCGCGATGTGATCTACCGCCTGGCCGAACAAGGGCGCGCATGTCTTGACCAACCTGTCGAAGCGATCATGACGTCGCCCGCCATCACCATCACACCGGACATGAAAATCGATGATGCGCTGTCTTTGATGACCAAGCGCCGCTTTCGCCATTTCCCTGTGATCGAAGGGGACGCGCTTGTCGCATTCATTTCAATCGGCGACCTTGTGAAAAGCAAGTTTGACGAGGTTGAACACGAAGCGGCTGCGATGCGGGATTATATCCAAACGGTCTGAGGCGCGGGACGCTAAATCACCGCGCACCTTGAGCAAGCGAGCGGCTCTTCCTAAATAGACCTTATGGCCAACACCCTCACTCTGACCGAATCGGCGGCAAAGCGCGTCGCGTGGATCGCTGAGAAGCAGACCAAACCTGCGATCCTGCGCCTTTCGGTCGAAGGCGGGGGCTGCTCCGGCTTTCAATACAAGTTTGATCTGGCAAGCGCGGCGGAAAGCGATGATCTGGTCAGCGAAACCAATGGCGTGCGCCTGGTGGTTGATCCCATCAGCCTCGATCTCGTCAGCGGCAGCGTGGTAGATTACGTCGAATCGCTGGGCGGTGCAGCCTTTCGGGTCGAAAATCCCAATGCCGCTGCCGGCTGCGGATGCGGATCGAGCTTCGGGATTTAGGATCTCCCTCGGGGGGTATTTCGGCCTGACGCGATAGACGCGGGCCCTTTCGTCCGGCATGCTCACGCCCATGAAAATCGCCACATTCAACATCAATGGGATCAAAGCCCGCCTGCCGCGTCTTAAGGAATGGCTGGCCGAAACCCGGCCGTCTGCCGCGTGCCTGCAAGAGATTAAAAGCCAAGATGAAGGCTTTCCCGCCAGCGAATTTGAAGAGCTTGGCTATCAGGCGATCTGGCATGGGCAGAAGAGCTTTAACGGCGTCGCGATCCTTGCCGATACCAAGGCGGGATATTCGATTGACGAAGTGCAACGCGGCCTTGGCATAGACGGCCCAAAAGAAGGCGAGGGCGAACAATCGCGCTATCTCGAAGCGGACATTACCAGCGAAGATGGGCGAACTGCGCGGATCGTGTGCATATATCTGCCCAATGGCAACCCGCAGCCAGGGCCCAAATTTGACTACAAAATCGCCTGGATGGAAAAACTGCGCGCGCGCATGGCGGACATCTGGGCCGAAGAAGTGCCTGCCGCGGTTTTGGGCGATTACAACGTCATCCCCTTCGATGATGACACCTATTCGGTGAAAGCCATGGCCAATGACGCGCTCACTCAGCCGGAAAGCCGCTCTGCCTATGCCCGGTTGCTGGCCGATGGCTGGACCGATGCCGTGCGCACATTGAACCCGCGCGGCGGGGTCTGGACCTATTGGGATTATCAAGCGGGCGCATGGCAGCGCGATCACGGCTTCCGCATCGATCACATTTTGCTGTCACCCGAAATGGCGGGCAGATTAAGCGCAGTGGGCGTTGATCGCCAACATCGCGGGCGCGAAAAAGCCAGCGATCATGCACCTGTATGGGCCACTTTCGCTGATTAAGCGCACAAAAAAGCCCCCGCCGATCAGGGCGAGGGCTTTGTGTCTTGTTTGGCAAGCGCGAGCTTACCGATAGAAAATATGCGTATCGATCTGCGCGGTCCGCTCTTTGCGGCGGCTCCATGATGGGCGGACATATTTCGCATGGAAATACACCGCATCGCCCGCTTCACAGTCCCACATATCGTTGTGAGCGATTTTTGCGATGGCTTTTGCGCGCGTCCAAGCCGAAGATCCCGTGCGGATACGCGGCATCTTGCCGCCTTTCACAAACGAAAATTGCGCGCGCTGATACACAACGCCGCAATAACTTGCAGGGAACCGGCGATCTTCGGACCGGTTGATGACAACATTGGCGACAGCCAGCTGACCAGCAAGCGGCTCACCACGCGCTTCGAAATAAACGGCGCCGGCAAGACAGCGCATTTCATCGGTTAGATTATCGGCACCGTCCACTTGCGAAACCAGTTCGCGCAGCGATCCAGCGTTTAATTGGGGTGTTTCTTCAACCGGCTCTTCGGGAAGCGGCTGAACCACTTCGCGTGAGACGAATTCGATCTCTGGCGAAACGACTTCGGCATCGTCATTGGTTGTTTCTTCGATCGTGGGAGCCGCGTCAGCCGTATCGGCCTGTCCCAGATCCTGTGCCCAAGCTTGAACGCCATCGGCGCTCGACAAGCTGAGAGCAGCGGTTGCCATGACAGCCATGGCACTCAACGAATAAGTCTTACGACTCATGAAAATTCACTTTTGTGCGGTGAGCGAGCTCCGACGCAGGAGAGAACCTGTTGCGTTTTCGCAAATTGTTTTATGGTTCAAAAAGCCTGCCGGCTGCCCCCCGTCTGCGTGCTAACCTGTTAGCCGTATTGCTAACGTGTCAGCCTGCGCACCTGGAAGCTCGGTGCGAAATAGGCTGGTTGACGCTTAGGTCAAGTTAAATGGGCAGACTTGCGATGAAGCGTTCTGGATCGTCGATATCCACCTCCAAAATCCAGATATCGCTGTCTTGGCCCTGCCTTCGCGACAGATACGCGGAAAATTCATAAGGCTTTTCAGTGTCTTGTGATTTTGTAGGAACAAAAGCGCGCGTTCCATCCAATTGCGGCATTCTTTCGTAAAGCTGCGCCGCCTCGCCCCGACACATTGTTATAAGCAGGATTGTTCCCGCATCCCGCTCCCCCTTGGCCAGCACCGTTGCCATGCCGCCCTTGGTCTCAGCCAGCCTAACCATCGCGCCAATTTCGAGGTGAGCGGGCAGCCGCGTATCGCCTGTCATGCGCCGATCACGGCGTTTCAACCGCCTCAGCGCTGTATCCCGCGAGGCTCGACAGGGCGATACGAGAGCGCATGAAAGTGCCAGTGCCGCGGCCAATCTCGTCCCCTTCCGCATCAACCAGCCGCGATTCGGCCACGAAAACACGCCGTTTCCCACTGACCCAGCGCCCTTCGGCCACGACCTGGCCGGTTTTGACAGGCTTGGTAAAATGCAGGTTGAAGCTGGTGGTTAGAAGAAAACGATCGGTCGCCAGAGTGTTCGCGGCGTAAAAGGCCGCATCGTCGAGCATTTTGAAATAGATCGTGCCATGCGCCGCGCCCGCCGCATGGTACACATCCTCGGTGATGTCGAACACCAGCCGCGAAGCGCCCTCGCCCACAATCTCAAGCGAGGACGTAAACATCGCATTGACAGGCGCTGAGGCGTAAAGCCGTTCAAGCGCGCGATAATGAAGGCCCGCCCCATCGACCGGAGGAGAAGCTGCGGTCTTAGGCGGCATCGCGCAGGAATTGATTGGTCAACATCGCATAGACTGCATCGACATCGGGTGCATCGAGCAGGCTTTGCAACCGCGCATCATCGCGCACAAACCGCGAAATGGCGGCCAGCGCGTGAAGATGGGTTGCCCCGGCATTTTCTGGCGAGACCAATGCGAAAAACAGTGACACAGGCATCGCATCTGCTGCCGCAAAATCCACCGGTTCGCTTGATCTCAAAATAGCCAGAGTCGGGCGGCGCACTTCGGCGCTGCGGCAATGCGGAATGGCCACGCCGCGGCCAAAGCCGGTACTGCCAAGCGCCTCGCGCTGTTCGAGCCCGTCACAAATCGCAGCCTCATCAATGCCGTACACGTCGGCAATCAATGCAGCGATGTTTTGCAAAGCGTGATGCTTGTCTGCAAGGCGAGCAATAGAGACCGCCTGCGGCACCAACACGATATTCACGTCCATGATAATCCCAAATTTGAACTTATTGAGCCCCTCTTAGGGCTTTCACTCATCAAAGAAGAGCCAGGCGCAATAAAGGGGTGCGCCGCTGGCTACCATCAATCATGAGCTGGACCGTTGTTTTCACTCGCGCCGTACATAGCGCGGTGATGTTTTCAAGATCCTAACGCGGTTCGACCCAACCAATTGAGCCATCCGTGCGGCGATAAACCATATTATGCCTCTCAGTGCCAGCATTTTTGAAAAACAAAGCTGGCGTATCGCGCAGATCGAGCATCATCACGGCATCGGCAACGGTGGCGGTCGGCACCTGAACGCTGGTCTCCGCAATGACGGGCGGAGCGTCGCTGACAACTTCCTGTTCGGGCTCTTCAGTGGCGAGAATGGTGTAGGCAGCCTCTTCCTCAGCGCGTGCATGGGCGGTGCGTTCATGCCGGTCGGTTAAACGGCGTTTATAGCGCCGCAACTGCTTTTCGATTTTGGTCGCGGTTTGATCGAGCGCCTGGTGCGCATCATGCGCATTGCCTTGCGCTTTCAGGATCAGACCTTGCGAGACATGGGTCACGATATCGCATGAAAACGCGCCCGCCGGACCTTTGCCAAAAGTCACATGGCTCGACAAAGCGCGGTCGAAATATTTGTCGACGATCCCGCCCAAACGCTCTGATGCGTGTTCCTGCAAAGCGGTGCCCGTTTCGACCTGATGTCCCGAAATCCTGATGTCCATCTGCTTGCAGTCCTCCTGATTGTGCGGCCAATGCTCTGGCCAGATAGTTCACTCGCGCCCCTTTACCGCGCCCAAATCGCGTCCTTGATACCTTCGATAAAGGCGGAGTGGCGAGTCAGTTCTTCAGATGAAGGAGCATGCGGGCGTGGTTCGCGCCGCTGCTGCGAAGAGGCGGGCGCGGATGCGAATTTCGCAGGCTGGCCGGGCGTCTCACCTGTCATGCCAGCATCATCGGCGGCCAGTTCAAGGCCAATCTGCCGCCCACCTGTCAGCTCAACATAAACCTGAGCGAGCAATTCCGCATCAAGCAGCGCGCCGTGTTTCACCCGGTGGCTGCGATCAATGCCGTAACGGGTACACAAAGCATCAAGCGAAGCCTTTGCGCCGGGATGTTTCTTGCGCGCAATCGCGACGGTATCCACCATCCGGTCCAGCGAAATCGGCGCGCGGCCAATGCGTTCGAGCTCGGCATTGAGAAAACCAAAATCAAAGCTCGCATTGTGCGCGACCAGAGGGGCATCGCCGAGAAATTCGAGCAATTCATCGGCGGTGTCGGAAAACAATGGCTTTGCGGAAAGAAAGCTGGCGGACAGGCCATGCACCGCTTCAGCAGCAGAGGGCATGTCGCGTTCGGGATTGTAATATGCGTGGTAACTCTCGCCGGTTTCGACCCTGCCGATCATCTCAACACAGCCGATTTCCACCATCCGGTCCCCCGTTTTAGGGTCAAGGCCGGTCGTCTCTGTGTCAAATACCACTTCGCGCATTGGTGATGTTATTCACCCAAGCGACGATCAGCGCAAGAGGGGCAATCACGCATGGACAGATGAAAACACCGCTATGGCTGAGGTTTTTGAGCCAATCGTCCCTCTAGTTTCTCTACCAGCTGCTCCACCTGCGCGCGCGTTTCGGCAAGGCTGGTTGAGGTATCAATGCTATAATCGCCGCGCTTGCGCTTTTCGGCATCGGGCACTTGCAATTTCAGGATGTCTTCGAATTTTTCTCTCGTCATCCCGTCCCGGGCGAGAACGCGCTGGCGCTGAATATCCGCCGGAGCCGACACAACAATCACTGCATCAAAGCCGGCCTCTCCGCCGCGCTCGAACAATAAGGGTATGTCAAACAACAGCATGGACGCATCAGCATTATCTTCAAGAAACTGCGCGCGCGCTGCGCCAACAGCAGGGTGCACGATGGCTTCGAGCCGGGCGAGTTTGTCCGCGCTGCCAAACACCAACGCGCCCAATTTCGCGCGGTCTACGCCGTCTGGGCCGGTTGAACCGGGAAACGCTTCCTCAATCGGCGCGATAAGAGCGCCGCCTGCGCCTTGCAGACGGCGCACTTCGGCATCGGCATCAAACACCGGCACACCGCAATCGGCAAACATCGCAGCGACGGTCGATTTGCCCATGCCAATCGAGCCAGTAAGGCCAAGCATCATGGGCCGCGTGCTAGGTGGAGAGGCGCTCATGCTTCCAACATCTCGCTCAGTTGATCGTTAAATTCGCGCGGTGGTTTTTCGCCAAAGAACTTTTCAAACGCCGCCGCCGCCTGACCGATCAGCATGCCCGATCCGGAGATGGTGGCAAAACCTGCTTTTCCAGCCGATTGCAGAAAATCGGTGTGCGGCGGGCTGGTCACGATATCATAGACGATGCTGCCCGGCGGTGCATGGCTCCAATCGAACATGAGCGGCGGGTTGCCTTTCATACCAAGCGGGGATGCGTTGACGATGAGATCAAGGCATCTTTCACGGTCATCAAAGGCGAAATCAGTTGGCGCGGCAAAATGCGCCAGCGGCGCTGTGTAATGTTCACCCTTGGGCGCAAGATCATTGAGCAAAGCGCGCGCTTTGCCTTCATTGCGGGCGGCTAAAACAACCGTAAATCCCTCTTCGCTCAAAGCGGCCACCAGCGCGCGAGCAGCCCCGCCATTGCCAATGATACGGGCCATGCGAAACAAGTGCTTTTCCGCCAGCACATCGCAAAGCGGTTCAAGAAAACCCGCGCCATCGGTGTTCGCGCCAATCAGGGCGCCATCAGCCTTGCGGTACACAGTGTTAACCGCACCAATGCGCGCAGCTTGCGGTTCCAGCTCATCGATCAGCGGGATAACCGCCTGTTTAAGCGGCATAGTGATATTGCACCCCAGCCAGAGCGGATTGGCCCGCGCAGCCTCGATATAGGCGGGCAGCCCATCCGGCGTCACCCTGCGAGCGCCATAGCGCGCGTCAATTCCCAGCTTTTTAAGCCAGAACCCATGGATCAGCGGCGATTTGGACTGCATGATCGGATCACCGATCACTTCGGCAAACGGGCTTAACTCTGTATCGCTCATGAAAGCAGAACGCCCTGATCGCGCAGACTATCAAGCAATGGCAAAAGCGGCATGCCCAGCACGGTAAACTGATCGCCTTCGATCCGGTCAAACAATTGCACGCCCATCGCCTCTATGCGGAAAACTCCCACGGTAAAGCCCACTAAGGGCCATTCGCGCGTGAGGTAATGTTCGATAAAGTCGCCCGACAATTCGCGCACATGCAGAACCGCTTTTGAAGTGGCGCTCCATTCGCATGTGTCATCGCGCACCAGGGCTGCTGCGCTGTGCAATTCGAGCGCTTTGCCAGAGAAAAAGCGCAAATGTTCAGCCGCATTGCCGCGCGATGTGGGTTTGTCGAACCTTTGGCCGCCTGCCACCACAAGACTGTCACTGCCAAGAACAAGCGCGCCTGGGCAGTCGGGCGCGAGCGCAGCGGCTTTGGCCACGCTCAACGCCTCGGCAATCTCGGCAGGGGAGGCGCCTTTAAGGCTCGCTTCAATCGCGCGTTCGTCAATATCGGCAGGGACAGCTTTGTAGGGTACGCCCGCAGCATCGAGCATAGCTCGGCGCGAGGCTGATTTGGACGCGAGGATCAAATCGGGGACGCTGCCCGTATCGGTGCCCGTATCACTGCTCATATCGGTTTGCCCACACCGCCCACTGGCTTGTCGCGGCGCTGACGGTCCTGAACCAACCGGATGATGGCGGCTGCGCTTTCCTCAATCGAACGGCGCGTCACATCGATTACGGGCCAGCCATTATCGGCAAACATCCGGCGGGCAAATTGCAGCTCTGCCTTAACCCGCTCATTATCGACATAGGAGGTTTCGGTGCCTTCGTTCAGCGACAAAAGCCGATTGCGCCGGATCTGGACGAGCCGCTCTGGCGCGGTCGTCAGACCCACAACCAGCGGGTTGCGCAGGCCGAACAGCCCCTTTGGCGGCGGACTTTCGACGACAAGCGGGATATTGGCGGTTTTGTACCCGCGATTGGCCAGATAAATGGACGTGGGCGTTTTGGAACTGCGCGACACTCCGGCGAGCACAATATCAGCCTCTTCCCAGTCCTCATGCGCGACGCCATCGTCATGCGCGATGGTGTATTGGATCGCATCCACCCGCTTGAAATAGGCATCATCCATCGAATGCTGCCGGCCCGGGCGTCCGTGCGCTTCCTGACCCAGTTGGGATTCGAGCACGGCGGTGACCGTATCAAGCACCGGCACCGCGGGCAGGCCAAGGTGGCGGCAATGCTCTTCCAAACGCTTGCGGCTTTCCGGGTTCACCAGAGTGTAAAGCACAAGGCCCGGATTATCCGCCAGATCAGGCACAATCCGGTCCAAATGCTGTTTGGAGCGCACCATTGGCCAGAAATGGCGGCTTACATCGGGATCATCGAACTGCGCCAACGCAGCCTTGGCGATCATTTCCAGCGTTTCCCCGGTTGAATCCGAGACAAGATGAAGGTTTATTCGGTTCATGATAAAAGGTCTTGCTGGATACGGCCCTTCTTAACGTCTGGCCTTGTGGAAACACCTAGGCATAAACCACGGGAGGAAACGGTCGACAAGCATGGGAGGAGATTTCATGCCCATTATCGGCATAGCTCGAGGGGCATTTATCGACACGCGTTAACCGTTTTGCGCAGTCTGGGTATAGTGGGGATAGTTTCCGATTGACTCAGGGCTTTTGCGGATTCGCATCATGGCAAAACACTTTGATCTTTCCCCAAAATCGGGCAGGGGCTGGTAATTCCCACTTTCCACAGGGCCAACAAACACCATCAATCTTTAATAATATATATTATATTGTTTTTAGGAGAGACTATGCCGGGCCCATTGCTCGACACTTTGAACGGTTCACGCCAACCTGTACCGCCTGTCTGGCTCATGCGTCAGGCCGGGCGTTATCTGCCCGAATATCGCGAATTGCGCGCAGAAAAGGGCGGTTTTCTCGAACTGGTTTACGATAGCGAGGCCGCTGCTGAAATTACGGTGCAGCCCATTCGCCGATTTGGTTTTGACGGGGCAATCCTGTTTTCCGATATTCTGATTGTGCCCCACGCCATGGGACAAGGTCTTGCATTTCTAGCCGGGGAAGGCCCGAAATTAAGCCCGACCTTGCTGGAAAGCGAGCTGGCAGATTTCACCCAGGCGCCCGAACGCTTTGACCCGATTTATGAAACCCTGCGCCTGACCCGCAAACTCATCAGCGATGATGTGACCTTGCTGGGCTTTGCAGGGTCGCCCTGGACGGTTGCAACTTACATGATCGCGGGCGAAGGGTCGAAAGATCAGGGCCCGGCGCGGCTTTTGGCTTACAAAGACCCGCAGCGCATGCAGGCGATCCTTGATGCGATTGTTCATGTGACGATTGGCTATCTGCGCGGGCAGATTGATGCAGGCGCCGAAGCGGTGCAGTTGTTTGACAGCTGGGCGGGTAGTCTTGCTCCCGATGAATTTGAACGCTGGGTTATCGCGCCGAATGCCAAAATCACCGCGGCAATCAAACAATCGCACCCTGCTACGCCTGTGATCGGCTTTCCAAAGGGTGCAGGCTCCAAATTGGCGGCCTATGCGCGCGAAGTGGGGGTTGATGCGGTTGGTCTTGATGAAACGCTCGATCCGGCCTCTGTGCATGCTTCGCTGCCTTCTGGGATGCCAGTTCAGGGCAATCTCGATCCGCTTTTGGTTGAAGCAGGCGGACCGGCTTTGCCGAAACGGGTGAAATTTCTCATCGAAGCTTTTGAGGATCGCCCGCACGTGTTCAATTTGGGTCATGGTATCGGCCAGTTCACTCCGATTGAGCATGTCGAGCAATTGCTCACCGCGCTAAGAGGCGAGTGACGCGGTAATGGATGCACTTTTATCCATCAGTGATTGGCTGCGCGCTGGCCATGTGATCTTCATCGTCTTCTGGCTGGCCGGGCTGTTCATGTTGCCGCGCCAATGCATCTACATGCTCGATCATGCGCCGGGCAGCGAAGGTGAAGCGAAATGGGCGGTGCGGATGGGCAAATTGCGCAAGATCATTCTGACACCCAGCCTGATTATCGTGTGGGTACTTGGTCTTGCGATCGCCATTCCGGGCGGATATTTCGTCGGTGCGGGCTGGCTCCATGCCAAGCTTGTGCTGGTGATATTGCTTTCAGGCTATCATGGCTGGCTGGTTGCCCAGACCAAAAAAATGGCCCGAGGTGAGCGGCCTTTGTCAGAAAAATCGCTGCGGATGTTTGGTGAGGTTCCGGGCTTGCTGCTGGTGCTGATTGTGGTGCTGGTTTATATCAAACCGTTCTGATCGGTTTGTGCAGGACGGGGCGGGCAAGGGGCGCGGCGCGGATTGACCTTGCCCTTTGCCAGCCTTAGTCTAATGCTTCTTCTTACCGGATAAATCGCACGGTTTTCTCAAGCGATTGCGTCTGCTTTCTCCAAGCCCAGCCCCACCATTCATCCACTTGAAGCGTAGGGCACCTCTTTCATTCAAGAGGCACTGACGGTCCCGGTTTTTTCTTGATTACTGGATACGAAAATACAATGCATCTCAAAGACTTAAAAGTAAAAGCCCCGGCCGAACTGGTCGCCATGGCCGAAGAATTGGGCGTGGAAGGTGCCTCAACCATGCGCCGTCAGGATTTGCTGTTCAGCATCCTGCGCGAGCTTGCCGAGGATGAGGAATACGAAGAGAAAATCATGGGCATCGGCACTATTGAAGTGCTGCAGGACGGCTTTGGTTTTCTGCGTTCACCCGAGGCGAATTATTTGGCGGGGCCGGGTGATATCTATGTTTCTCCCAATCAAATCCGCAAATGGGGCCTGCGCACCGGCGATACAGTCGAAGGTGAGATCCGCGCGCCCAAAGAGGGCGAACGTTATTTTGCGCTCACCGGGCTGACTACGGTCAATTTTGAAGAACCCGATGCCGTGCGTATGCGGACCAATTTTGACAATCTCACTCCGCTTTATCCCGAACAGAAACTCAATCTCGACACGCTCGACCCCACGGTGAAGGATAAATCTGCGCGCGTGATCGATATCGTATCGCCGCAGGGCAAGGGCCAGCGCGCTCTGATCGTTGCGCCGCCGCGCACAGGTAAAACGGTGCTGCTGCAAAACATTGCGAAAGCGATCACGGATAATCATCCCGAGGTGTTTCTGCTGGTTCTGCTCGTCGATGAACGCCCGGAAGAAGTCACCGACATGCAGCGCAGCGTGAAAGGCGAGGTAATCTCTTCAACCTTTGACGAACCGGCCAATCGCCACGTGCAAGTTGCTGAAATGGTGATTGAAAAGGCGAAACGTCTGGTTGAACACAAAAATGACGTGGTGATCCTGCTCGATTCCATCACGCGCCTTGGCCGGGCGTACAACACTGTCGTTCCCAGCTCTGGTAAAGTGCTTACCGGCGGTGTGGATGCCAATGCGCTTCAGCGGCCCAAACGGTTTTGGCGCGGCGCGCAATATTGAAGAGGGCGGCTCGCTCTCCATTATTGCCACCGCGCTGATCGATACTGGCAGCCGGATGGATGAGGTCATCTTTGAGGAGTTCAAAGGCACCGGTAACTCTGAAATCGTGCTCGATCGCAAGGTTTCCGATAAACGCATCTTCCCGGCGCTCGATGTCGGCAAATCAGGCACGCGTAAGGAAGAACTGCTGGTCGAAAAGGACAAGCTCTCCAAAATGTGGGTGCTGCGCCGGATCCTTATGCAGATGGGAACGGTCGATGCGATGGAATTCCTGCTCGACAAGATGAAAGATTCCAAAACCAACGAAGATTTCTTCGACACGATGAATCAGTGATGTAAGAGAGCCTCAGAACTCGATCATAAGAGTTGCAGGGGGAACATCTGCATCATGGTTAGCCAATATCTCTATATCAGCACCGCGCCGAGCTTGTCGCGCGGTGAGGTCGATTCCATCATGGAGAGCAGCACGCGCAACAATCCGGTGGCAGGTATCACTGGTCTTTTAATCTATAATGGGCGCAATTTTCTCCAATTTCTTGAGGGGGAAGAGGCGGAATTGGTGACACTTATGGTGCGCATCACGCATGATCCGCGCCACAGCGGCATTTCAGTGCTTGAACGTCAATCGGGCAAACAGCGTGCATGCGCGGATTGGGCCATGAAGCGGGTATTGCTTGCCGAAAGTGTTGAAAACAGGCGCGAAATGCTGAGTGAACAGCTGCCCAATCAGCTCGATGAGAACTTTCGGCGAGATCATCATGAATTTCGCTGTTTTGAACTAGAAAGGCCCGGCTTTGCGGATACGATTGGCCCTGCTCATTGCGCATTGCCTATGCGGGCCCCAAATCATGTATGTTATGCAAGGTTTGAGAGGTGATGCCCGATGAAAATCAATGTCGAAATTGAATGCACTCCCGAAGAAGCGCGCGACTTTTTGGGTCTGCCCGATGTGAGCGAGGCAAACTCGGTCTACATCGATAACATCACCAATGCGATGAAGGGTGTGAGCAACCCTGAACAAATGCAGCAATATGCGCAGGCCCTGGCTCCGATGGGTCAGATGGGGCTAAAGCTGTTTCAGAGCTTTGTCGAAGGCGGCATGCGCAGCGCAGGCGTTTCGGGTGGAGGCAAAAAGGACAGCGATAAGGGCAAATAGCCTGCATTCCTTGCTGCAAATCCTTACCGGCCGGACTTATGCACTCACACAATGCCACAATTTTTGCGGTTTCCAGCGGAGCTGCGCCCGCCGCGATTGGGATCGTCAGGGTTAGCGGACCGGACGCCGCTGCCGCGTTAAAGGCGCTGACAGGTAGGCAATTTACGCCGCGCCGCGCCAGTCTTGCTACATTGTCGAGATCGTGCCGGTGTCGTGCTGGATCAGGCGGTAGTGCTTTGGTTCCCTGGTCCAAACAGCGCGACAGGTGAAGATTGCGCTGAATTTCATTGCCACGGGGGCAGGGCGGTCCTTGCCTCAGTTGAAGCGGCGCTCGAAGAATTGCCGGGCCTGCGGCGCGCCGAGCCGGGCGAATTTACGCGCAGGGCCTTTGCCAATGGGCGCATCGATCTGGCCGAGGCGGAAGGTTTGGCGGATCTGCTTGCGGCAGAGACCGAGCTTCAGCGCGCCGCGGCTATGGCGTCTGTGGGCGGGATTTTATCACGGCAGGTTGAAGAATGGCGGACACGGACCCTGCAGCTCTCTGCTCAGGTAGAGGCCGCGCTCGATTTTTCCGATGAAGATGATGTCGATGCCTTGCCTAGTGCATTCGCCAGCTCCGTCTCAGTTCTGCGCGAAGCGATAGCGCATTGGCTTTCCCGTCCGCGTTCTGATCGGCTCGGCAATGGTTTTCGCGTTGTCTTGGCAGGCCCGCCCAATGCCGGAAAGTCGACCTTGTTTAACGCACTGGTTGAAAGTGAAGCGGCGATCACATCAGCGATTGCAGGGACAACGCGCGATGTCATCGAACGCGGTGTTGGGATCTGCGGGGTGCCCTTTGTTTTTGCCGACACCGCTGGTTTGCGGGATAACAGCGATGACACGATTGAAGCCATCGGCATAAAGCGCGCTCAACACGCATTGGATAGCGCGGACATTGTCCTGTGGCTGGGCGATGAGGGTGAGGGCCCGCCAGGTGCATGGGAAGTTGCCCCACGCTTGGATGCGGCTGATTTTACCGAGAAGGGCGACAAAGCATACCGCGTGTCTGCGCAAACCGGGGAAGGCGTTGGCGCTTTGAAAGAAGCGCTCGTCACAAAGGCAAGGGCGAGCTTGCCGAAACCGGGCGAAGCGGCTTTGAATGAGCGGCAGCATCGCCTGCTCAGCGAAGTGCATGACGCTTTGAAAGCGGCGCAAGAGCTGCGTGATCCCTTGCTGGTTGCGGAGGAGCTGCGCAGGGCAAGGCTTGGCTTTGATCGCTTAATCGGCAGGGCGACGACCGAAGATATGCTCGATGCTTTGTTTGGCCGGTTTTGTATCGGAAAATAACCCGCGATCGGCTGAAGTGTTTCACGTGAAACAGCTTTGACTGTTCAGCATGGAGCGCCTATTTCGCCGGGCATGCACGGATATGATGTTCTTGTAATTGGCGGCGGTCACGCCGGAGTAGAAGCTGCCTTGGCATCGGCCCGCATGGGTGCGCGCACGGGCCTTGTGACCTTTGACTTGTCAGCGATTGGCGCGATGAGCTGCAATCCCGCGATTGGGGGATTGGGTAAGGGCCATCTGGTGCGCGAGGTGGATGCACTTGATGGCATTCTGGGCCGCGCCGCCGATGCTGGCGCAATCCATTATCGGATGCTCAATCGCTCCAAGGGCAGCGCGGTGTGGGGTCCGCGTGTCCAGGCGGATCGCTCATTGCTCAAGGCCTATGTTCAAACGGCGGTAGGACGCCAGGACAAACTTTCGCTTATAGAAGGGGAGGCCGCCTCTCTCATGCTTTCGGGCGGCTGCGTCGCTGGTCTAGAACTGTCCGATGGAACCCGGCTGACTGCACCGCGCGTAATTTTGTGCACCGGGACATTTCTGGGCGGAGTGCTCTACCGCGGCGAGGAGCGGTTCGAAGGCGGCCGCATGGGCGAAAATGCCGCCCACAAGCTCGCACAGCAATTGCGCGGTGCAGACCTGCCAATGGCGCGATTGAAGACGGGGACACCGCCGCGGCTCGACGGGCGCACGATCAATTGGGCTGAGCTGGAAGAGCAGCCCTCTGATGGGGAGGAGTGGACAATGTCTCCCCTCACCCAGGGCCGCCGCAATCCACAAGTATTCTGCGCGATCACCCGAACCACTCAGGCTGCGCACGATGTCATTCGCGCAAACCTTGATCGCTCACCCTTGTTTTCGGGCGCGATTGATGCGGCGGGGCCGCGCTATTGCCCGTCGATAGAGGACAAAATCCACCGGTTTGGAGACCGCGACGGGCATCAAATATTCCTCGAACCTGAGGGTTTGAGCACGCATCTGGTCTACCCCAATGGCATCAGCACCAGCCTTCCGGTGGACGTGCAGGATGCGATGCTGCGCCTTATGCCGGGTCTTGAAGATGTGGCGATTGTCGAGCCCGGCTATGCCGTGGAATACGATCACATCGATCCCCGCGCGCTGACAAGTGATCTGCAATGTCGTCAGATCCCGGGTCTGTATTGTGCGGGCCAAATCAACGGCACGACCGGCTATGAGGAGGCTGCGGCACAGGGTCTGGTCGCCGGGTTGGGGGCCGCTGCTGCGGTGCTGGGCAAAACTGCGCCCGCCATTGACCGCGCGAACTCTTATCTCGCCGTTATGATCGATGACCTCACCCTTCAAGGGGTTACCGAACCATACCGGATGCTGACTGCCCGGGCGGAATATCGGCTGCGGCTGAGAGCAAATAACGCGGCCTCGCGGTTGACGCCGCTAGGTATCCAATCGGGCTGTATCAGCGAAGAACGCTCCGCATGGTTCCATCAGCGCGAGAAAGATCGCGCCCAGTTGGCCGCCGCCTTCGATGTTACCGTACCCGCGTCCGACTTGGCTGAAAGCGGCCTCAATGTTCGGCGAGATGGCGGGGTTAAGCCCCTGGCGGAATGGCTCAGGCATGATGGGATCGGGCTTGAAGCTCTGTCGCCTTGGCTGGGCGAAGTGACGGTTAGTAATCCGACGCTTGCGCAAGAGATGGCAGAGGATGCGGCATACGCTCCCTATCTGGCGCGGCAGGACGCAGAGCTGCGTGATTTGCGGGCTAGCGAAGGCCTCCCTCTGGCGAGCGACTTTCCCTATGCCCAAGTACCGGGTCTGTCGAACGAGATGGTCGAACGGCTCACTTCCGCTGCTCCGGCGACTCTTGCGGCAGCCGGGCGCGTTCCGGGAGTGACCCCGGCGGCATTGTCTGCTTTGTTGGTTCATGCCCGGCGCGAACTGGCCAAAAATTCTGGCCCGGCGCCTGCTGACCAGTACGCAGCTTGACGATGCCCCCACAAATAGCCTCCGAAACGGATGCCCGTGCCTTTTGTGCGCAATGGGGCGATGCCTCGGCCATAGATCGTCTGGATCGGTTTGCCGAATTGTTGCTGACTGAGAACCGGCGGCAAAACCTCATCAGCAAACCATCTGAGGCGCAGATCTATCAGCGCCACATCGCTGACAGCGTTCAGCTTCTCAAATATGTTTCACGTGAAACGCCGGGGCGCTCTGAGTTCACTTGGCTTGATCTCGGCACTGGAGCCGGATTTCCTGGGCTTGTTATCGCCATTTTGCGCCCCGAATGGCCTGTTTTCCTGGTGGAATCGCGGCAGCGCAGGGCAGCGTTCTTGGAGGAATGCGCGCAGACAATTGGCTTGTCGCATTGCCGGGTGCTGGGCGAGCGATTGGAGCGAGTGGAACCTTTCCCGGCCAACATCATTTCTGCCCGCGCATTTGCGCCGCTTGAAAAACTCCTCCGCTTATCCGCACCCTTCTCCACAAAGGCAACGCGCTACCTCTTGCCTAAGGGGCGTTCGGCAGAGCACGAATTATCACAGCAGAAAAAACCGATTCGAAGCATGTTTCACGTGAAACAGTCATTGACCGACAGCGAGGCAGGAATCATTGTGAGCGCATAAGGCCCATTCGCGATTGGAAAGTTCCCATGGAGAGACGAAAAATGCTGACCATTGCGATTGCGAACCAAAAGGGCGGGGTGGGCAAAACCACCACGGCGATCAACATTGCAACAGCGATGGCTGCCACGGGTTGGCGGACGCTGCTGATAGACCTTGATCCGCAGGGAAATGCATCGACGGGCCTCGGGATTAATGCGGCTGACCGTGAGCTTTCGAGCTATGATCTGCTGGTCGATGAAATTCCCCTGACCGATGCTGTGGTTGGAACCAGCATTCCCGGTCTCGATCTTGTGCCAGCCACCGTTGATTTAAGCGGTGCCGAGGTTGAATTGGTCACAGTTGATGAGCGGACCGCCCGTTTGAAAAAAGCGCTCGAAAACCACACTGATCACGACATTTGCTTCATTGATTGTCCGCCATCGCTTGGATTGCTGACTTTGAACGCGTTGTGCGGAGCTGATACTCTGCTTGTGCCATTGCAATGCGAATTTTTTGCGCTCGAGGGGCTCAGCCAATTGCTGCAAACGGTTGAACGGGTGCGTGAACGGTTTAATCCCTCCCTCGACATTATTGGGGTCGCGCTCACCATGTTTGATCGGCGCAACCGGCTGACCGATCAGGTGTCCGATGATGTGCGCGATTGTTTGGGGCAATTGGTGTTTGAAACCGTCATCCCGCGCAATGTTCGCCTGTCTGAGGCGCCAAGCCATGGGCTGCCTGCTTTGGTCTATGATCATTCCTGTGTCGGCAGCCGCGCTTATATCGCACTGGCGCGTGAATTGATCGGTCGGTTTCCAGCTGAGAGGGAAGCAGCGTGAGTAAGAAAGCACTAGAAGAGACCAAAACCGGCGTTGCGCAGAGCAGCCCTCCTCCGGCGAAGAAAAACTTGGCAGAGGCCTCGGTAAGGGTTTGGGCGCGTTGATGGGCGAAGTGCAACGGGAAGAACCCCTCGTCCGCGGCGCCAATGCCGCGCCGACATCTTCTGATCGCGCGGAACAAGTTGTAGGTGGGCCGGCCGAGAATAACGCCGCCGTCGATGCCAATTCCCCTCTGAGAATGGTCAACATTGCCTCGATTTCGCCTCTTCCTGGCAATCCGCGCAAGCATTTTGACGAAAATGCGCTTGATGAACTCGCGTCGTCAATCGCTGCACGCGGCGTGATCCAACCGATCATTGTGCGCCCGGCCAAAAAGGGCGCGTATCAGCTGGTTGCGGGCGAGCGCCGGTGGCGTGCCGCACAAAAGGCGCGGTTGCATGAAATCCCGGCGCTGGTTCGCGACCTTGATGACCGCGAGGTCATGGCGCTGGCGCTGATAGAGAACCTCCAACGCGAAGACCTGAACCCGGTTGAGGAGGCGCGCGCGTATCAAAAGCTTGCCGAAGAGCAGGACATGACCCAGGCAGAAATCGCCCGCATGGTTGAAAAGTCGCGCAGCCACGTCGCCAATATTCAGCGATTGCTTAACCTGCCCGAAGCGGTGCTCGATCTGGTGGAGCGTGGCCAGCTTTCCATGGGGCATGCTCGCGCCCTTATCGGCCAGGACGATGCCTCAGATCTCGCTCAACGTGCGGTGAATGATAACCTGTCTGTTCGCGAGATCGAAAAACTGGTTCGAAAGACGGCCAAATCGGTCTCACGCGAACCAAAGCCGCCGCAGCCATTGGCCGATGCGGGCCAAGATGCTGATATTCAAGCGGTTCAGAACCATCTTGAAGAGTTTCTTGGCCTTCCCGTTCGGATCAAGGCGGATGCTGACCCGCGATCAGGCGCGATCACCATTCGTTACACCACTCTCGATCAGCTTGATCTGGTGTGCCAGCGCCTTACCGGAGGCGATATCTGACCGGGATACGGTTTGAACCGCACCCGGTGAGGCGTTTATTCTTGGATCAGCTTTGAGCCTGCGGGCTGCTTCACGTAACGCGGTGCAGGGATAACCCGGCGCGCAGGCACACCTTCTTCGCGCACAGTCTCACGGACGATTACGCGTTGAGGCTGTTCAACTTCAACAGGCACCCAAACCACCTGAGATGGCTGTTGATAGCCATAGGGCTGATATTGATATTGATGTTGGTATTGCGGCTGATATTGCACCGGGTAGGGTTGATATCCCTGCGGTGCCGGGATCGTTCGCGCAGCAACCCGGTTGGCCGGGACTGGGGTCTGGCTCAAATAATTGTTGAGCGCGTCTTCGCAATTGTACACTTCATCTTTGTTATCGCGTCCCAGCGCATTGCCCAATGCTGCTCCCGCCAGGCCGCCGGCGCCTGCCCCGATAAGCGTTCCGCCCAGGCGTTCACCATCGGCGATACGATTGCCGGCGATGCCGCCGACAGCTGCACCCAAGAGGCTGCCGAGAATTTGACTGCGCTCTTTGTTGGAGCGGCCCGCGATCCGCCGGCGACATTCATTAAGCCATTGTTCGCGCTGAACCACAACCTGTGCCGAAGCGGGCGGCGCGGCATAGACAGGCGCTGGATAAGGCTGGCCATAATAGCCGCCCGGATAGGGAGCGGCTTGAACAGGCTGAGCCTGCTGTGCAGGGTATTGATATTGTGCAGGAATTTCCCGCGCTGCTGGCGTGCGTGCGGGGATCCGGCGCGTCCGCGTAATTGTTTCAACACCATCTGGCCCCGTCACAGTCTCAACCGTCTCAGTTGGAAGCTGCGCGGGCAATTGCGTCGCTATGGAAGGTGATGGCACCCGGTCAGGAGGGGTCTGCGCAGCGGCGGCGGCTGATATACTGGCTGCGCCCAATGCGCATGAAAAGCCCAAGGCTGCTCTTATCGTAAGAGTGTTCTGCATTTTCTTCCCTCTCAATCGGCGTGTTCGACTCGAATTCATCACAAGTCATTGCGTTAGCGATCTGTTTACCAGTCTCTTTTTGAGACTCCTAATCGCGCGCTCATGATGTTTCGTTTCGGGTCGTTAACCTTGGCCGTTCTTATCGAGGCGCGAAACTGAATGGGGGCTTTCAGATACGATTGTTTACCAATTGCGCTAGGCTTTCGATCCCGTCAGCGTCTTCCCGCGTAAATCGCCCTTTTTCAGGGCTGTCGAGGTCGATTACTGCAATGACTTTGCCAGCGCGTATGACGGGCACAACCAGTTCCGATTGGCTGGCCGCGTCGCACGCAATGTGTCCGGGAAAGGCGTGCACGTCCTCGACCAGCTGCGTCACACCGTCTTTTGCGGCGACACCGCATACGCCGTGACCCAGTGGTATGCGGATGCATGCCGGGCGTCCCACAAACGGGCCAAGCACCAATTCCTCACCGCCGGTCTTTGCAGGGGCCATGCGATAAAAGCCTGCCCAATTAAGGCCTGGCACAAATTCCCAGATCAGCGCCGCGACATTTGCCATATTGGCGACCGGGTCCGGCTCTCCACCGGTTAGCGCATCCGCTGCATCCACCAGCTGGCGGTACCTTTCGCGGGGGGAAGGGCACTATCTGGCTTGAAATCAAACATAGAGGCTATCGGGGCTTTCTGATCTCGAAATCGGCAACGATCCGGTCCATGCATCGCTTCGCATATTGCCGCAAGCACTCCGCGCCTCTATCGCCGAAGCATGTCTATTCTTCGCAAGCTTTCAATCACCGTTCTCGTCATCATTGCCCTTATTGCGACCGCGCTGTTTTTCCTGACGCGCGGTGATACCGCCGATTTGGCTGTCGCGGATGTTGCCGGGACTGATCCCACCCTCGAAGAGCCCAGTGCAGAGAGCTTTCCCACCGTCCAGATTGCCAAGCCAGTGGGCTGGGAAGCGGGAGATGCGCCGGTGGCGGCAGATGGTCTTGCCGTCAATCGCTTTGCTGAAGGGCTGGACCACCCCCGCGTGCTTTATGCGCTACCCAATGGTGATGTGCTCGTCACGCTAACCAGAGCGCCTGCGGCAGAAGAAGAACCGAGCGGATTTATGGCGACGTTGCGCGGCTGGGTCGCAAGCTATCTGTTTTCCGAGGCTGGCGCGGCGGGCGCATCGGCCAACCAGATCGTGTTGCTGCGCGATGGCGATGGCGATGGTGTGGCCGAAACTCAAACTGTCATTCTTGAAGAGGGCCTCGATTCGCCATCAGGTATGAGCTGGCATGAGGGTGTGCTGTATGTGGCCAATCACAACGGAGTGCTCGCCTATGAATACGCTTTGGGCAGCGACGCGGTAACCTCCGAGCCGCGCAAGCTCATGGATCTTCCGCCCGGCGGCGGGCACTGGATGCGCAATATGGAAGTGCATCCCGATGGCGACCGGCTCTACATCGCGGTCGGCTCGGTCAGCAATATCGGCGAATCCGGCATGGAGGTCGAAGAGGGCCGTGCCATGATCTGGGAATACAATCTGGAAACGGGCGATGCACGCCAATACGCAGCCGGCTTGCGCAATCCCAATGGCCTCGATTTCTCGCCATGGAGCGGCGAATTGTGGACCACCGTGAATGAGCGCGACATGCTCGGATCAGACCTTGTGCCCGATTACCTCACCAATGTTCCTGTGGGCGCGCAATATGGTTGGCCGTGGCTGTATTATAAAGACAATCCTGACCGCCGGGTCGAAGCGCCCAAGCCGCAATTTATCGAGGAATACACGCGCAATCCTCAATATGCTTTGGGCCCGCATGTGGCGGCTCTGGGGCTGGTCTTTACTGCTGAGGGGCACACAATGGGCGAACAAATGGCAAGCGGCGCCTTTATCGCCCGCCATGGATCGTGGAACCGCAAACCGCCATCGGGATATGACGTTGTCTATGTCGCATTTGACGAGCTCGGCAATCCGCAGGGCAAGCCTGTCCCGGTCCTGACCGGTTTCCTCAAGGATGACGGCACCACCAAGGGTCGCCCTACCTGGGTGGAATGGGCAGGCGATGGGTCGCTTTTGGTATCGGATGACACCGCCGGGATTATCTGGCGCACCCATGCACCCGGCGCTGAACCGGGTGCGGGGATTGAGCGGCTGGAGGGCGAAAGCCTACCTCCGCAACGCGAATTGACCGATCCGCGGCGCGTTTATGAAGAGGAATATCTGCGCGAACAGGCCGCCGAAGGTTTGATCCCGAGCCCGTAAACGCTGCGGTTAGAGCGCTTTCCCCGCTCGTCCTGCCATTTCGACCGCGAATTGATAAGCGGTTCGGCCCGACCTGTTGCCGCGCGCAATGGTCCAGGCGAGCGCTTCTTTTACATCAAAACCCACGCTCAAAGGGTCAAGATAGGCGCGCACGATCTCGAGATAGGTTTCCTGATCGCAAGGATGGAACCCTAAGCTAAGACCGAACCTGTCCACCAGTGCGAGGAAATTGTCCCGCTCATCGCAAGCATGCATATTGGCTGTGTCATCGGTTTGAACCTGTTTGGTAAGCGCGCGGCGATTGGATGTGACGGCAAAGCGGATATGCGGCGGGCGTTTTACGACCGAGCCATCGAGCAGGCTGCGCAGCGCCTGATCGGCGGCTGTGTCGCTTTCATCAAATGACAAATCGTCGCAAAAGATCACAAAGGCGCGCGGTTGATTGGCAAGCTGCAAGAGCAAATCAGCCAAGCTCTCCAGCGCCTTCTTTGGCACCTGCACCAAGGCAATAGCGTCCGTATGTTCGCGCTGAATATCGGCCAAAACTGCGCGGACCAACGCGGATTTCCCCATCCCGCGCGCGCCCCACAAAATCATGTCGTGTGCAGCTGCTCCGGCGGCCAGACGCTGGCAATTGTCGCGCAGCGCAACTTTCTGCGCCTCAATCCCGCGCAGCCGATCAAGCGGTTCTGCGGCCAAAACGTCGATTTCCCGGGCTTGCGCACCCTCCCACAGAAAAGCCGGGGCGCTTAGCCAATCCGGTTCCTTAAACGGGGCAGGGGCCAACCGCTCAAGCGCGGCGGCGATCCACTCCCAAGGTGCACTGTGCGGATCGCTCATGCCAAGCCGCGTCTATCCAGCCAGCTTTTCGGCGGGCAGAGCATAGAGAAGGTCTGATCCGCCCACAGCGCCTGCTTTGTGCCCGAACGCCTCCGGCACAATCCGGTCGAGGAAAAAGCGCACAGTCACAGGTTTGCTCTCAGCCAGCGAAGGCGCCGCGCCTTCGGCCACGGCTTGCGCCTGCTTCATCAATTGCCACCCGGCGACCGCTATGGCGGCCATGGTGCAGAACGGCACGCTGCCAGCCAGCCTGTCATCCAGGCTTGCCTCGTCGCGCATCCAGCGCGCAATCCCGGCGCACTCCTTGGCAAGTGCCGCCAGTCCTGCTTCGCCCGATGCATCGCCTGCAATGTCCTCGAACAGGCCAATCATCGCCTCGCCGCCATCAAGGCCCAGCTTGCGCGTCACAAGATCCGCCGCCTGAATGCCATTGGTGCCTTCGTAAATCGGAGCAATGCGCGAATCGCGCCAATGCTGCGCGGCGCCTGTTTCCTCGACAAAGCCCATGCCGCCGTGGATTTGAATGCCAATGCCAGCAACTTCGACACCCACATCGGTGCCCCATGCCTTGACCAGCGGAACAAGGACATCCGCGCGCATTTGGGCCGCTTCATCGCCGATCGTTCCGCGATCGACCTGGCCTGCGCAGTAATAAAGCAGCGCGCGCACGCCCTCGGTCAGCGCTTTCATCCGCAGGATCATGCGGCGCACATCGGGATGTTCGATAATCGCGACGGGTGCTTTATCAGGCGAGCCCGCGCGCGCAGATTGCACCCTGTCCATCGCGTAATACAGCGCCTGCTGCGTCGCCCGTTCCGCGATCTGGTTGCCCTGATTGCCCACATTGATCCGCGCATTGTTCATCATCGTGAACATCGCGGCGAGCCCTTTATTCTCATGGCCAACCAGCTCGCCTATGCATTCGCCATTGTCGCCGTAAGACATCACGCAAGTGGGCGAGGCATTGATGCCAAGCTTATGTTCAAGGCTCACGCAGCGCAGATCGTTGCGATTGCCAAGCGAGCCGTCTTCATTGACGTGATATTTGGGCACCAAAAACAGCGAGATACCGCGTGATCCCTCCGGCGCGCCAGGAAGTCGTGCCAGCACCAGGTGGATGATGTTGTCAGCGAGCTCATGCTCGCCCCACGTGATGTAGATCTTTTGCCCGGCGATTTTGTATTTGCCTGCATGTTCGCCGCTCTCAATCGGCTCAGCGGTGGAGCGCAGCGCGCCCACATCCGAACCTGCGGCCGGTTCGGTGAGGTTCATCGTGCCGGACCATTTCCCGCTGACCAGATCGGGCAGATATTTCGCCTGTTGATCCATTGACCCGTGATGTTCCAGCGCCTCAATCGCGCCGACTGACAGCATGGGTAGCAGGTTAAATGCCATGTTCGCCGCGCCCAAATTCTCCAGCACATTGCATGACAGCGTAAAAGGTAAGCCCTGCCCGCCATGTTCAGTGGGCGACGCAATCGCATTCCAACCCTGTTCGACATAGCTGTCATAGGCCGCTTTGAACCCGTCAGGCAGGCGAACCACCCCGTTTTCCAGCCGCGCGCCTTCTTCATCACCGATACGGTTAAGCGGCGCAAATTCGCCAGCAGCAAAGGCACCGACCCCTTCGACAATGGCTTCGACCAGATCCGCTTCGGCATGGGCAAATTTGTCCGATTGGGCGAGCTCTTCAATCCCTGCATTCACGCGAATGGCGAGCAATTGTTCTTGGATGGGGGGCGTGTAAGTGTTCACAGGCAGTTCTCGTCCTTTAGTATTCAATCGCGCGTAGAAGATACGGGTGCCCCTTGGCACCGGTTGCACAAGGTTATAGCGAACTTCGCATGAGCGACAAACCCGCTACGGAAGTGGTCTTAGCAGATGCACACGGTATCGCGCGAGCAGCGCAGATCCTCGAATCGGGCGGACTGGTCGCGGTTCCGACAGAGACCGTTTACGGGCTGGCCGCGCGCGCCGATTCGCCTGCGGCTGTCGCCAAGATTTACACGGCAAAAGGGCGGCCTGATTTCAACCCGCTGATCGTCCATGTGCGCGATGCGGCGCAGGCTGCGCGGTTTGCTGAGTGGAGTGCAAGCGCTGACGAAGCCGCTCAGCAATATTGGCCGGGTCCGCTCACCTTGGTCTTGCCCAGGCGTCTAGATGCGAACTTGGCGCCCGCTGTGACCGCAGGGCTTGAAACCATTGCGGTGCGTTCTCCTGCGCATCCGGTGATGCAGGATTTGCTCGCCCAAGTTGATTTCCCGCTCGCCGCGCCCTCTGCCAATCGCAGTGGTTTTATCAGCCCGACCAGTGCAGTCCATGTTCTCGCATCGCTGGATGGCCGCATCGATCTTTTGCTGGATGGAGGGGCAACACAGCAGGGTGTCGAATCGACAATCGCGGCATTGCGTGATGGTCAAATGTGGGAAGAATTGCGACCTGGCCCTGTTTCGCTTGGCGCTTTGCGCAGCGCAGCGGCTCAAAATAGCAAGCCCGCCCGATTTGACATTGAGGCTCCCGGCCAATTGGCCAGCCACTATTCGCCGGGTAAGCCGGTGCGGCTGAACGCAGATAGCACAGAGCCTGATGAGTTCTTTGTCGGATTTGGGGGCGTTGTGGCTGATTTCAACCTATCACCGGGGGCAGATTTGAGTGAGGCGGCGTCACGCCTTTATGACGCTCTCCACCATGCTGCTTCTTCAGACAAGCCGCGCATTGCGGTTGGCGGCATACCGGAAGAGGGCATAGGTCGCGCGATCAATGATCGCCTGCGCCGGGCTGCGGCGCCAAGGGATTAGTTGTCGTCCGGCTCGGCCGGGATCGTTGGGATAATAGCGCGCATTTCATCCAGTGTTTCGCGCGCGTCGCGGCATGCGCTGCTGTTGCCATCTTCGCATTTCGCGCTCTGCTTGGCGTATTCGCGTTCCAGCTTGCCCAATCTTTCTTCGCGTTTGCGAATCTCCCGCCCGCGGTTTTCGTCCGCTTCGGATTGGCTGGTGGTGGCGACATCCACCGCTTTCGACGCGACGCGAACAGGGGCCGTCACGACATTGGCGGCCGTGCGGACAAGGCAACCGGAAAGGGCGAGGGAGGCACAAACAAGGCCAATAAGAGCTACAGCGCGCATGCCGTGACTGTCGCGCGCGTCACGCATCAATGCAAGTCGGGATAAATGCTAAGCGCTCGGCTGGTCTTATTCCTCGCCCGTTTCGCTTTCGCTGGCCGCGCTTTCCGCATCAACAGAGGGTGTAGAGGCGCCATTTTCGGCTGGCGTGCAGGTGAGCGTTCCTGAACCAAAGCTCGACAGGTTGCAGGTAGCGCTGCCGACAACATTAATGTCGCCCGACCCGCCGATTGACGCGTCTACTGTGCCGTTCGATTGCAATGCAATATCGCCTGAGCCTCCGATCGATATATCGACATTGTCAGCCATCACGTCTGCAAAATTGACCGTGCCCGATCCGCCAATAGTTATATCGAGCTCTTTGACACTTCCAGCTGCAATAACTTCGCCATTGCCGCCGATCGAAATGTCGAGCTCTTCTGCGTCAAGATTGCCGATGCGGATCGTGCCTGACCCGCCAATATTCGCATCCGCATTGCTGGCCAGGGCCGGGGTTTCGATTTCACCGCTTCCGCCGATGGTCACTTCGCTTGGGATGGCCATTGTGATGCGGATGATGGCCGTGCCTTTATCGCTCCAGCTTTCCTCGCGCGTTACCCCAATGGAATCGCCATCGCGCACGAAGCGTAGCGAATTGACTGTGTCTTCGTCGCCTTCAACGCTGATATCGAACGTATCGCCTTCCGTGACAATCACCTTGTCGCCGCTTGTCACGAGGATTTCATCAGGTGCTGAACCGCTCATATCGAGATCGGCAAGCGGCACGCCTTCTTCGCCGTTTATCGTGACATCGACATCATAGCACCCTGAAAGAGTCGCCCCCAAACTCAGTGCGACAAGCGGCAAGGAATGTTTCAAAACTCGGCTAAGCATGGGTATTCTCCAACAGGATATCTGGGCGTATTGTTGATGTAATACACTAAATCGCATGCCGCAAGGTCGCAAACAAAAAGGGCCGCCCAAACGAGGGCAGCCCTTTTCGCTTCTTATCAAAAACGGCCTCTATCAGCTGTCTTCGGTATCTTCGTAATATTGCGGCGCATGTTCGCGCAGGACATCGAGGATTTTCTCCAGCGCTGCCGGCTCATCAGTTTCTTCCATCGCTGCCAATTCGCGCGCGAGGCGGCTGGAGGCGGCTTCGAAAATTTGCCGTTCTGAATAGCTTTGCTCGGGCTGATCATCCGGCCGGAAAAGATCGCGGGTTACCTCGGCAATCGATACCAGGTCACCTGAATTGATCTTGGCTTCGTATTCCTGCGCCCGGCGCGACCACATGGTGCGCTTGACCTTGGGCTTGCCTTTGAGCGTTTCCATCGCCTCTTTCAGCGTTTTGTCCGAGGACAGCTTGCGCATGCCGATCGATTCGATTTTGTTCATGGGAACGCGCAGGGTCATGCGCTCTTTTTCAAACCGCAACACATACAGTTCCAGCTGCATGCCAGCGATTTCTTCGTTCTGAAGCTCAATCACACGGCCAACGCCGTGCTTGGGGTAAACAACATAATCACCAACGGTGAAAGCAGGCTCATTGCTAGCCATGCATTTTCCTTTCGCTAAGCCTAACCCAATCTCGTCTAAGCAAACGGTCTTTCGCCGGCGATTTCCCCGCGATGAGAGAACCGCCCGGTTAAAACCAGCTTGTCGGCAAGATCGTAAGGGTTGTCGGCCTTTCTCATTGTCATGCCGCGATCGAGACCCGAATGCAGCGGCTGAAACATCCTATAACACAATCGCAACAAAATTGCGAGTCGCAGGCGGGACGCTACGAAAATCTGCGATTGCTCATGCAAACCGCGTTTGTAAGTTAGTCGCCTTCGCCGGGCTCGGTGCTGAAATATTTTTCAAACTTGCCCTCTTCACCCTTATGCTCGTCCGCATCTTCGGGCGGGTCTTTTTGGCTGGTGATATTGGGCCATTCGGCTGAAAACTTCGTGTTCAGCTCCAGCCATTTCTCCAGGCCATCTTCGGTGTCGGGCAAAATCGCTTCTGCCGGGCATTCCGGTTCGCAGACGCCGCAATCAATACATTCGCTCGGATTGATCACGAGCATGTTTTCGCCTTCGTAGAAACAATCGACGGGGCACACTTCGACACAATCGGTGTATTTGCATTTGATGCAGTCATCTGTGACGACGTAAGTCATTGGGCAGCTTTCATTGCTTTCATTCGTTCGCGCTATGCGCTTTACGGTCACTTTGCGCGCGGTCAAGCTCGCGATAATGACACTTGGCACCAGCGGGCGACAATCGGCGTTGGGGCAGGCTGAGAATTTCGACGATCCTTACCTCCCCGCCTGTTACCAAAGTCAGCACATCGCCGATACAAATGTTCTCGCTTGCGCGCTGCACATGTTTTCTATTGCGGCGTAAAGCGCGTGTCTCAATCATAGTGCGCGCAGCTGAGCGTGTGCGGACGAACCGCAAATAGACAAGCGCGCGGTCAATTCGCAGCTTGGCCTGAGATTGCTCGGCTGCGCCCCCGTTCATTTGGCCGCTCTCATTTGGCCAGCCTCATGCAATATGGCTCATTTGCGCAGCAGGTCTGCCAGTCCATCGAACGCGCCGCTTGCTTTGGCGGGACCAGTATCGGGTTTCTTGGGACGATCCCTCCCTTTTGGCTTTTGGCGAGCCCCTGCTTTTCGCGCTGGATCGCTGCGACGGCGCTTGCCGCCTTGTGTCTGGCCGCGCCTGTTGTCAGGATCGCCAGCTCGGCGCGGACGCCACGTCCAAAAATCGGGCGCGATGGGGCCATGTGCGCCTTCTGCCAACACGCGCGCACGGTGCAAACGGAAACCCGCACTGCCCAGCAATCGCTGCGCATTTTCTTGCTCGAGCCCAATCGAGACCGCCAGCGCCAGATCAAGCCGGAACCGGGGCGCGCGTTCCTTTGCCGCCGCTTTTTTGGCGTCCATCGCTTTGCCGCGCGCATCAAAGGCGGCGCGCAAAATCTTCTCGGCCAAATCGACGCGGATGGCTTGTCCGCCTGCGGCCCGATAACCAGCGGGCATGGCTTTGGTTTCTGCCAGAACCGGCAACATCGCTTCCTGCAGGGGCCTTTTGTCGAGGGCAAGCGCGTGCAACAAACCGCGCGGCGCTGGTTTGAGCAGCGGCCCTGCAAAAATATCGAGCGCGCCGAAGGTTACGCCGAGCTTGCGCAGAAAGGGGCGCATTTCCTTGGGCAAATGTTGTAGACCCGCTTGTTCGCGGCTCACCACACCGCGTGCATCGATCAACGTGATAAGCAGCGCGCGCGCTTCGCTTCCGGCATTGGGGTCGCGGGCCGCTTCGGCGAGTTTTTGCAAGGGCGCGAGCGGTTCAAGGCGCGCTTTCAGCCAATCTGCCAACCCCTGTTCAAGCGCCGCGCGCGGACCATCTTGCAGCAAAGATATCTCCCTCGAAAGCGCGAGGCGCGGCGCGGCAAAATCATCCCCAAAACTGATATCGGCAAGGATGCGATCCTGCCATTGAACCGCGCCATCCTCAATCGAAAGCTCTGCAATCCCGTCACCCATGAGCCATTCGGCGCGCTTTGCCAAAATGCCGGGCAGTGCCTTTTCCCCCGCAGCGAGCAACATCTTGCGATCCGCGACTGTCGCATCTGGATCGACGACAAACCGAAAACCATCGAGCCGCCCGATATTCTCATCCTCGACTGTCAAACGGCCATCAGGCTCCAAAGTCACTGGCAAGGCGGAGGCATCCTGCCCCAGAGATTTCATCAAAATGGTCGTCCTTCGGTTTACAAATCTTTCGGTCAAACGCGCATGGAGCGCATCGGACAATTTCGCCTCAACACCGCGCGCACGCGCTGCCATTTCGTCACGGGCCAGCACCCAATCGGGCCGCTGACAGATATAGGCCCAGGACCGGATGGCGGCTATCCGTCCTTGCAGCGTATCGATGTCGCCCGAAGTCCGGTCAAGTTCCGCAATCCTCGCAGCGACAAAATCCGCACCCAAATACCCGGCTGATAGATCCTGCCACAGCCGCGCGACAAAGCGTGAATGCGGCTCAACCCCGAGGCCGCGGAAATCGGGTAGCGAACATGCTTCCCAAAACCGCCGCACCAGCCCGGAACCCTTGATCGATTTGGCAAAGGGTTCTGCGGCCAAACGTTTCAGCACCGCCAGATCAATCGACTCGGGCGCGGCGCGCAAAGCCTCTTCGCCCGGGCGATGCTCCAGATCGCCGATCAAAACGGCCAGAGTGTCAAATCGGGGTTCAGCCTCGCGCCAGAACAGCTTGGTGATGGGCTGGAATTTGTGCTCTTCAATGGCGAAGACTTCTTCATCGGTGAATTCAATCGGAGCGCCGGATCGGTCGCCGCCGCCTGTCAGCACGCCAAAACTGCCATCGCGCTGATGCCGCCCGGCGCGGCCCGCGATCTGCGCCATTTCTGCCGGCATCAAGCGGCGTTTGCGTTTCCCATCAAATTTCGAAAGCGCAGCGAATGCGACGTGATGCAGATCAAGGTTGAGCCCCATACCAATCGCGTCGGTCGCAACGATATAGTCTACCTCACCATTTTGGAACAATTCAACCTGCTTGTTGCGCGTTTCTGGTGAAAGCGCCCCCATCACCACCGCCGCCCCGCCGCGAAACCGCCTAAGCGCCTCTGCCATGGCGTAAACCTGCTCAACCGAAAATGCGACCACTGCGCTGCGCGGGGCAAGGCGTGACAGTTTTGCTGGCCCGACATGGCTAAGCGTGGAAAATCGCGGGCGTTCCTCGCACTCAGCCTCGGGGATCAAGGATTTGACCATAGGCTCCAAGGTCGCCGAACCCAGGATCATCGTTTCTTCGCGGCCGCGCGCATGCAGCAATCGGTCTGTAAAGATATGCCCCCGCTCTGGGTCAGCGCCGATTTGCGCTTCGTCTATGCCGACAAAGGCATGCCCGCCGCCGGTGCGCTCCATCGCTTCCATTGTGCAACAGAAATAGCGCGCATCGGGCGGCTCAATCCGCTGCTCTCCGGTGATGAGAGCGACGGCCTTGTCCCCTTTGATCGCGCGCACCCGGTCATAAACCTCGCGCGCCAACAGCCGCAAAGGAAAGCCCATCATCCCGCTGGAATGGGCGCACATGCGTTCAATCGCGAGATGCGTCTTACCCGTATTGGTGGGGCCAAGCACTGCGCGAATATTGCCGTTTGTAGAACGTGTCGGGGGCAATTGGGTCACGCTTACAATCCTGTCAGGCCTTGCCCGCATCGGCAATGGGGTGGGCGAGGCTCTTCACCAAGAAGATGGGCAAATCAGGTGAGACACAATCCGCCTGCATTGCGCCTTACAGGTATAACGCCCTATCGCGCTTCGCGGTCCAAAACCAAAAAATTAAGCTCCAGTTTACCTTGTTCGGGCAGGAAAACCGCCAATATCCCGGCTTTGAACCCAAACCAAACGCTTGTTGAAAGTTCGCATTGAATCAGGCCCGCCCCATCCCAGACGTCAATCAGCGCACCAATCGCGCTGCGAGCGATGCTGCCGGTGCGCGCAGTTACCGCGTAATGCGCCATCCCCCGGCCAAGGGATTTGCCGCGCGCTATGACCGGGTGCGCGATTGGCTAAGCCGCCGCCTCGCCGCAATCGACCTTGCGCCTGACCTTGCGCACAATGTTGGGTCGCTGCGCTGGGTTCGCGGAGTTGCTACCTTGGTGGCCCTTTGCATTCTTGCACTGGTTCTGTGGCCCGGAATGGCCGCATTCGAAGCGCGCGCAGCGATGCCCACCAGCCAAGACGTCAGCGATGAACGCCGGGCCCAAATGATCATGCCGCTGGCTCTGGGCGCGGATAGCGGACGGCGCATGGGTCCAACCGCGCTTGTCAAACCGCTGAAGAGCGCGCCGGAGCGCCCGCAAATTGAACTCATCACGACCTTGACTAAGGGGGATAGCTTTGCTCGCATGCTGCGGCGCGCGGGTCTTTCATCTGGCGATATCGGATCGGTCAGCGCGCTCATCGGCGGTGCCATGCCAATTTCTGCGATCACACCCGGCACGCAGATGAACATTGTTCTGGGCCGCCGCGCGAGGCCGGGCGCGCCGCGTCCGCTCGATGCGCTCAGCTTTCGGGCCAAGTTTGACCTTGAGCTAGCTGTTGAACGCAGCGGCGCGGATCCGGAAACCGGCCAGGGCGGCGCGCTGTCCTTGGTGCGCAATGTGATCCGAGTTGATGACACGCCTCTGCGCGTGCGCGGCGAGATTGGCTCCAGCCTTTATCGTTCCATGCGCGCAGCCGGTGTTCCCGCCAGCGCGGTGCAGGAATATCTGCGCACGCTCGATAACCAGATCGACCTCGACCGTGAAACCCGCTCCACCGATACGTTCGACATCATTGTGTCCTATCGCCGCGCTGCGACAGGCGAACGCCAGGCTGGAAAGCTCCTTTATGCAGGCGTTGATCGCGATGGAAAACCGCGCACGCAATTGATGCGCTGGGGCGATAAGGATCAGTTTTTCGAAGCCTCCGGCGTTGGCGAACAGCGGCGCGGATTGCTTCAACCGGTCAACGGCCCTGTTTCATCGCGCTTCGGGATGCGCCGCCACCCTATTCTCGGTTATCGCCGGATGCATTCCGGGCAGGATTACCGCGCACGCACAGGCACACCGATTGTTGCCGTCACCGATGGCCGCGTAACAGGCGCAGGCCGGATGGGCGGATGCGGCATCGCTGTGCGGCTGAACCATGGCGGCGGGTTGGAGACACGGTATTGCCATATGAGCCGCATGTCTGTCTCGCGCGGGCAGCAGGTGCGGCGGGGTCAGGTCATCGGATATGTCGGTTCAACCGGCCTTTCCACTGGCCCTCACCTTCACTATGAAATGTACCGCAATGGCCGCGCGGTGAACCCCGCCAGCGTCCGCTATGTCACGCGGGCCGCGCTTTCCGGGGCAGAGCTGATCAAATTCAAAGAGCAATTGATGGCGCTGAAACAGGTGGTGCCGGGCGCGGCTTTGGAAGATCTGGTGCCCGACACGCCGGAAAGCGAAGAGCCAGAGCGCGAGATCGAAAAGATCGAGAGCACGCAAAGCCTCGATTGATCCAATTGCGCTTGATGGCCCAATCCGGCTAGGGCATGGCGCGATATGACCGGACATTACCCCAACACTCGCCTGCGCCGCACCCGCGCAACCGGCTGGAGCCGTTCGCTCTACCGCGAAAATCTGCTAACACCTGCGGATCTCATTTGGCCGCTATTTGTGACCGAGGGCGAAGGCGTGGAAGAACCCATCGCCTCGCTCCCCGGCGTATCGCGCTGGTCGGTCGATGGGATAGTCACGCGGGCAAAAGAGGCAATAGCGCTGGGCATTCCGGTGATCGCCTTGTTCCCCAACACGCAAGCGGACAGACGGTCAGATGACGGCGCCGAAGCGCTCAATCCCGACAATTTGATGTGCCGCGCCATCCGCGCGATCAAGGATGCGTGCGGGGACGATATCGGCGTGCTCACCGATGTCGCGCTTGATCCATATACCGCGCACGGACAGGACGGTTTGCTGGATGAGACCGGCTATGTCCTCAACGATGAAACCGTCGCAGTGCTCGTCGATCAGGCGGTCAATCAGGCAGAGGCAGGTGCGGACATTATCGCCCCATCAGACATGATGGACGGGCGCATACACGCGATCCGCCGCGGGCTTGAAATGGGCGGGCACACCAATGTGCAGATCATGAGCTATGCCGCCAAATATGCGAGCGCATTTTACGGCCCGTTTCGCGATGCGGTGGGATCTGGCGGACTGCTAAAGGGTGACAAGAAAAGCTACCAAATGGACCCGGCCAATGGTGATGAGGCTTTGCGCGAAGTTGCTCTCGATATCGCCGAGGGAGCCGATAGCATCATGGTGAAACCGGGCCTTGCCTATCTCGATATCATCTACCGCGTGCGGCAGGAATTTGGCGTGCCAACTTTCGCGTATCAGGTGAGCGGCGAATACGCGATGATCGAAGCGGCGCAATCGGTTGGCGCTGGGGACCGTGACGCATTGCTGATGGAAAAACTGCTCGCTTTCAAACGCGCCGGGTGCAGCGGTATCCTGACCTATCATGCGCCTATTGCCGCGCGGCTTTTGAATGGCTGATTTTCGCCACGAGACAGATCGCCTGATCCTGCGCGATTGGCGCGAAGAGGATTGGGCGCCGTTCTGGCAGGCGACCAACACGCCCGCCGTCATGCAATGGCTCGGCGGGATAGCGGGCGAAGCCGTGATGGCCGCCGCGCGCGAGCGGGTTGAGCGGTACAGACGCGACTTTGGCCACACCTTTTGGGTGGTGGAGCGCAGGGATGACGGCGAAATCCTCGGCTTTTGCGGGCTCAAACGCTGCACCGACAAAGACGGTCCCTTCGGCGATTTCGAAGCTGGCTGGCGGCTGCGCGAGGATGCCTGGGGCAAAGGATACGCCAAAGAAGCCGCGATGGCCTCGCTAGCAATAGGGTTTGAACGGTTTGGCGCGCCGCATATTATCGCGCTAACCGTTCAGGAGAACACGCCAAGCTGGGGCCTGATGAAGCGCCTTGGCATGCAGCGGCGCGCTGATCTTGATTTTGAAAGCACCGCTTTTGGCACCGAAAGCGTGATCGTCTATTCCATCACCCGCGAACAATGGGAACAAACTCAATGACCGCTCACCCCGGCGTACACATCATCCCGATCCACGGCAAAACGCCCAAAATCCACGAAAGCGCTTTTGTCGCGCCCGGCTCTACGATCATTGGCGATGTTGAGATCGGGGCGGGTTCGTCGATCTGGTACAATTGCGTGCTTCGCGCCGATGTCTCGCACATCCGTATTGGAGAGCGGACCAATGTGCAGGATGGCTCGGTTCTGCATTGCGATGGGCCAAAACCTGGCGACGAAGATGGGTGCCCGCTGATTATCGGCGATGACGTGCTGATCGGCCATATGGCGATGGTCCACGGCTGCACGATTGAGAACCGCGGTTTTGTGGGGCTTGGCGCTATTGCGATGAACAAATCGGTGATCGGGTCCGATGCCATGCTGGCCGCAGGCGCTATGCTGACCGAACGCAAGGTTATGGGGACGCGCGAATTGTGGGCCGGACGGCCCGCCAAAATGCTCAAAACCTTAAATGATGCGGCGATTGCAGGCATGAAAATGGGCACCGCACATTATGCGGAAAACGCCAAACATCACGCAGAGGCGATCGCCCGGTCCGTCAGCTAGGCCCTTTGGTCATGTAACGCATCATGTGCGGCATGAAATCGATCTTCCCGATATCCAGCCTTTGCATTCGAAGGATCGCATAGGCGGTCGTCAGGTGGAAATAGAAATTGGGCAATGACCAATCGCGGACATATTCCGCGCTGGTCATCGTAAATTCCATCCCATTGGGCAGATTTAGCACCAGTTTCTCGTCTGCGGCGGCCATCTCATCGGCTGTCACCGTATCGAGCAGCGCTGCCGTTTCAGCCAGCGCGGCTTTCGCGCCCTCGATCGTGGTTTCATCGTCGTCGCGCGAGGTAAATGTACGGCCTGTCAAACGAGGCAGTGCTTCACCAGGCAGATTGGTAACAAACCGAACCTGTGTCGCAAGCGGGTGCATATCGTCTGCAAGGCGGGCTTCGAGCAAGGCATCACCTTCAGGGTGCACCGCCGCTTTCGTTAATAGGCCGCTTAGTGTGTCGATGCGCGAACGATAGACGCCGATGGATTGGTCATACAGATTCATTTTGGTATCTCCTCAAAGAGCGATCTACCATATGCGTTGCACTTTGCAACCTAATCTCTGATTAGACCTCGCAACGTCTCAATCCGGTCGGCCTCATGCACTGGCTTGTCCCAGCGGATGCGGTGGATGCGCGGAAACCGCATGGCCAGGCCCGATTTGTGCCGTTTTGAGGTGTGAACGCTGTCAAAGGCAACTTCGAAAACCAGCGTTCGCTCGACCTCACGCACCGGACCAAACCGGTTCAGCGTTGTCTTTCTGACCAATCGGTCCAGCTTCTTAAGCTCGGCATCGGTAAAGCCTGAATAGGCCTTTCCCACTGGCAGCAATTCGGCCCCCGCATCGGGATCGCCGTCCCAGCAGCCAAAGGTGTAGTCAGAATAAAAGCTCGACCGCTTCCCGCTGCCGCGCTGTGCGTACATAAGCACGCAGTCGATCAGCAGCGGATCGCGCTTCCATTTGTACCACAGACCCACTTTGCGCCCTGCAAGATAGGGCGCATCGCGCCGTTTGAGCATCAGGCCTTCGATGGCTTCGTCGCGGGCGCTCTCGCGAATCTCGGCGAGATGCTCGAAATCGCGCGCCTCAACCAGTGACGACAGATCGAAATGGCTGGCGGGCAGCTGCGGCATCAAAGCTTCGAGTGCAGCGCGCCTTTCAGCCCAGCCTTGCTCGCGCAAATCGTCCGCCCCGATCAGCAGCGCATCATAAAGCCGCACAAAGGCAGGAGCCTCAGCCAGCATTTTCTTTGAAACGGTTTTGCGCCCCAGCCTTTGCTGCAAGGCATTAAAGCTCGCCGCGCCGCCGCTTGCCCCCCTTGCGTATTCCCGCGGACCAGCAATTCACCATCCAGCACGCAATCCAGTGGGAGAGCATCAATCAATTCGGGGAACGTGGCCGAGATATCGTCGCCAGAGCGCGAATACAGCCGCGTTTGAGCGGTGCCTTCGCTGCCAGTCACTCGGCACAATTGCACGCGAATGCCGTCCCATTTCCATTCTGCTGCATAGTCCGCGAGATCGACTGTGCCATCTTCCAATGGGTGCGCGAGCATGAAAGGGCGAAACCTTGGGCGCCCCGCAATGTCGGGCGGCGGACCCCCATCGCCTGCCCATCGAAACAGCTCTGGATAGGGAGCTTCCAAAGCGTGCCAATATTCCTCGACATCATCGAGCGACACGTCAAATGCCTGCGCAAATGCCGTTTTTGCCAGCCGCGCGGAAACGCCGATCCGCATCCCGCCGGTGGCCAGTTTTATCAGTGCAAAACGCCGATTGGCATCAAGCTGATCGAGCATTTTCGCCAGCTTATTGGGAGCGCTCCCACGGGTGAGCGCTGAAAGGGTATCAACGGCATCCGTCACCGACACCGTATCACTACGTAGCTTATTGTTATCCGGCCATAAAAGGCTCGCCGTTTCGGCAGTGTCACCAACGAAATCGCGGCTGAGGGTCCACAAAACAGGGTCCACGCGCTCCTTCATCAAAGCGCGAATGGTGGACGATTTGACCGCGGGGAAATCCAGCTCCCCTGTGAGCGCTCCCAATGCCCAACCGCGATCAGGATCGGGCGTGTTTCGCAGATAGTCAGCGATCAATGCAAGCTTGCGATTGCGGCTGGTCGTATAGACCAATGTATCGAGCAATTGGGCAAAGGCTTTCATCCCCGCCGCCCCATTCCTACCGAGCAGATGATGCCCATTCGAAGCGCGGGCGTGTTACTCATCCTCGTCCTCGCGCCCCACAAGAGCCAAGGCTCGCGCTTTGCGTTGACCCAGCTCGCACCAGCGCAGCAACGCCTCCTCGCGGCCATGGGTGATCCATGTCTCCGCCGGGTTCACCTCCGCGATGGTTTGGGTCAATTCGCGCCAGTCGGCATGGTCCGAGATTACCAAGGGAAGCTCCACTCCCCTTTGCCGTGCCCGCCCCCGCACTCTCATCCAGCCACTCGCCATGGCCGTAACCGGATCAGGTAAGCGGCGCGCCCATGTGGTGTTTAGCGCCGAAGGCGGCGCGATAACGATGGAGCCGCGTAGATCCTCTTTGGTATGATCGCTCACCAAAAGCAGCGACCCAAGGTCCACGCCATGTTCCTCATACAGGCGGCACATATTCACCATCGCGCCATGAAGATAAATCGGATCGTGATGCCCGGCGGCGCGCAGTTCCGCGATCACGCGCTGCGCTTTGCCCAGCGCATAGGCACCCACCAGGATGCAAGCATCGCGGTTGGCCTCCAGCGCGCCCAGCAATTTCGCCATTTCCTCAGCAATGGGAGGGTGCTCAAACACGGGCAAGCCAAAGGTCGCCTCCGTGATAAAGACATCGCACGGCGTCACTTCGAACGGCGCACAGGTCGGATCATGACGGCGCTTATAGTCGCCGGTGATGACCACTCGCTCTCCGGCATGTTCAAGCAGGATTTGCGCAGAGCCCAGCACATGCCCCGCAGGGATAAACGTCGCATCAACCCCGCCCGCCAGCCGGACTGTTTCCCCATATTGCGCAGGCACCGCTTTATGCGGGACCGCGCCCGCATCGTCGGCCGCTCCGGTGCGGTAACGCAGCTCCATAATCGCCAGCGTTTCGGGCGTCGCGGTGGTTTGCCCGTGCCCGCCGCGCGCATGATCGGCATGACCATGAGTGACTAGCGCATGATCAACCGCGCGGCCCGGATCAATCCACACATCCGCAGGGGCGATATGCACGCCCCATGGCTCGGGCTGTATCCAGGAAAAGGGCGCGCTCATACCAGGTCAAACCCCAATGCCCGCGCGCCCGTTCCCATTATTCTTGCGCTTTGCCCGCCCCATCTGCGCCGCGATACTTGTTGAACCACGCTATGACGCTGGCCGTGCGGGCGGCCTGCTGGCTGGGTGTTTGGCTGAGATTGTTGTGGCTGGAATCGGGCGTCACCACCAAAGCGGTATCCACGCCCACCAATTTAAGCGCACCGTAGAACTGCTCCGCCTCGCTGCGCGGCGTTCGGTAATCATCCGCGCCCACCAATACGAGCGTTGGGGTGGTGACGTTGTTGACGATGGAAAGCGGACCGCGTTCCCAGTAATGATCGGGCCGCTCCCATGGCTGTCCGCCCATCCAGTACCGACCGAAATAGGGAACCGCATCCGCCATCAAGGCTTGGCTGACCCAGTTGATGACGGGTTTATGCGCTGCTGCCGCTTTGAACCGATTTGTCTTGCCGACCACCCAGGCTGTAAGGATGCCGCCGCCTGAACCGCCCGTGACATAAAGGTTGTCAGGGTCAGCATATCCCGCTGCCACTGCCGCATCGACAACCGCCATGAGCTCATCATGGTTGCTAATCGGATAATTGTCCTCAATCCGGTCTGCAAAGGCTTCCCCATAACCGGTTGAGCCGCCGGGATTGGAGAACACAACACCGTAGCCCGCTGCATTGTAAAGGTGATAATCCGCCGAAAATTCAGGGCCATAGGCGGCATAAGGCCCGCCATGCATTTCAAGGATCATCGGGATCCTGTCGCCTTGTTTGTATCCGGCTGGCAATTGGATCCAGGCCGGGATTGTTGTCCCATCAGCAGCCGTCACCGCCAATTCGCGAATTTCGCCCAAGCTTTTCGCGCCCAGGCTAACTTCGTTCAAAGCTGTCAAAGTGCGAATGCGCCCGCGCGATGCGACGCCGATGTCTGGCGGGCGCGTGCTGCTGGCCGTGGTGAAGGCAATCGCGCCGCCTTGGCTGACGGACCATTGCCCGCCCGTATAAGGGAGCGCGTAATAGGTGCTGCCGATCCGGGGGCTGAGCGCGGATACGCTGCCGCTCAGGCTCACTTTGGCAACGCGGTGCTCGCCATCGCTCTCATAGCTCGCGTAAAGGCCGCTTTTGGTCCATTCGATCCCGTCAATCCCGCGATCCAGCGCCGTTGCCAATTGGCGCGATCCGCTGCCATCAGCATTCATCACATACAGATTGGTCTGATCAAAAGCATTGCCGACATCGTCCATGCCAAGATACGCGATTTGCTTGCCATCCGGCGACACTTGCGGCCCGTAATCCGCACCCACGCGGTCCGTCAAAGCCGTGATGGACCCGCTTGCGATATCAAGCGCGTAAATGTCATCGCGCAGCGGCTCTAGCTCCCAATCTTCCCGGCGATTGGCGCTGTAATACAGCTTTGATCCATCGGGCGACCATTCCACCGCGCCGCCATTGTCATAATCGCCAAAGGTCAATTGCCGCGGCGCGCCGCCTTTTGCGCCCACGATGAACAATTGCACTGTGCCCGGCTTTACATAGGTGCCGCCATCGCGCCTGTACGTCACCTTATCTATGACTTGCAGCGGCTTACCCCACTCTGCTCCTTCGGGCTTCGCAGGGGCTGCGCCCAAGGTGAGGCCTTCACCCGGTACGCGCGCTGTAAAGGCGATCTGCGTCCCATCGGGTGACCAGGCAATGCCGCTTGGTCCTTCGGGAAGCGCGGTGATCCTCGCGCTCGCGCCGCTTTTCATCCAGCGAACATGCAATTCCGGCCCGCCCCCGCTGGCGGTTGAGATATAGGCGAGTTTCGATCCATCCGCTGACCAACGCGGGCTGAAATGTGCACCGCCCTCTGCAATGAGCGGGGTTTCAGTTCCGCTTGAAACATCAATCAGCCAGATTGAGCTGTTCACCCCATCGGTCATAATGTCGTTGGCGCGCCGGACATAGGCTATTTGGGAGCCATCCGGGCTGATTTGCGGATCGCTGCCCACGGTGAGATTGAAGATATCCGCGCCTGTAAAAACGCGCGCTTGCTCTGCTGGATCAACGGCGGTTTCAGTATCGGTGTGATCGTCAGCCAAAAGCGGCTGGGTGCAGGCCGCCAGCGAAAGCGCGGCGGCGGCGGATGCCAGAAAAAGATGCTTCATGAAAAATCGGGCCCCTGTTGGAATGACAGGAGCCCGATCAATCATATTGGTGAGCCAAAGGCCAGTTTTATCTAGGCCTAGCCTTCTGCTGCGCTGCCCGATGCTTCGGGTTTGCTGCCTGAGCCTCCCTTAGGCTCCGGTTTTTGGCCGCAGGCTTTTTCTTGGCTGGCGATTTGCGTTTGGCCGAAGATTTCGGGGGGCAGGCGACAGCTCAAAACTGGGCTTGCCATCCTTGACGCTCACATGAACCTCGCCGCCATCGGCAAGCTTGCCGAACAGCAATTCTTCGGCGAGCGGCTGCTTGATCTTGTCTTGCAGCAATCGGCCCATTGGGCGCGCACCATACAGTTTATCATAGCCTTTATCGGCCAGCCAATCGCGGGCATCGCTGTCGAACTGAATATGGACGTTTTGCTCGGCCAGCTGCAGCTCAAGCTCAAGGATGAACTTGTCAACGACGCGCGCCACAGTGCTTTTGCCGAGATAGGCAAATGGCACGATGGCATCCAAACGGTTGCGAAATTCCGGCGTGAACATCTTCTTCACCGCTTCGGAGCCTGCATCCTCTTTCGACACATCGCCAAAGCCGATGCCCTGACGCGCCATGTCTGATGCACCCGCATTGGTTGTCATGATGAGCACGACATTGCGGAAATCGACCGTCTTGCCGTGATGATCGGTCAGGCGGCCATTATCCATGACTTGCAGCAGGATGTTGAACAGGTCCGGATGGGCCTTCTCGATCTCGTCGAGCAGCAACACGCAATGCGGGTTCTGATCAATCGCATCGGTGAGCAATCCGCCCTGATCGTATCCGACATATCCGGGAGGCGCACCGATCAGACGCGAAACGCTGTGTCGCTCCATATATTCGGACATATCGAACCGCTTAAGCTCAATCCCCATGATCGAGGCAAGCTGGCGCGCGACCTCGGTTTTACCGACACCGGTGGGGCCGGAGAACAGGAACGAGCCGATCGGCTTGTCCGGATCACGCAGGCCCGCGCGCGACAGCTTCATCGCAGTGGAAAGACGCGTAATCGCCTCGTCCTGACCGAACACCACGTGTTTCAGATCGCGGTCGAGGTTTTGCAGCGCTTTCTTGTCGTCTTTGCTGACAGATTTGGGCGGGATGCGCGCCATGGTCGCGATGACCTGCTCAATCTCGCGCGCGGTGATTTTCTTCTTGCGGCGGCTAGGCGGCACAAGCATCTGCATCGCGCCAACCTCATCGATCACGTCAATCGCTTTGTCGGGCAATTTGCGATCATTGATATAGCGCGAGGACAACTCCACCGCCGTTTTCAGGGCATCGGGCGTGTATTTCACGCCGTGATGCTCCTCAAACGCTGTGCGGAGACCTTTTAGGATTTTGATCGTGTCCTCAATCGTCGGCTCATTCACATCGATTTTCTGGAACCGGCGCAGCAGGGCGCGATCCTTTTCGAAGTGATTGCGGAATTCTTTGTACGTGGTCGAACCGATGCAGCGGATCGTACCGCCGGAAAGCGCCGGTTTCAGCAGGTTCGAGGCATCCATCGCCCCGCCGCTGGTTGCGCCTGCACCGATTACCGTGTGAATCTCATCAATGAACAGGATCGCATCGGGCATCGCTTCCAATTCGGTGACGACCTGTTTCAAGCGCTCCTCAAAATCGCCGCGATAGCGCGTGCCGGCCAGCAGCGCGCCCATATCGAGCGAATAGATGACCGCAGGACTGAGAACTTCTGGCACATCGCCCTCGATGATCTTGCGCGCCAGACCTTCGGCAATCGCGGTTTTGCCAACGCCGGGATCGCCAACATAAAGCGGGTTGTTCTTTGACCGGCGGCACAGGATCTGGACCGTGCGATCCACTTCGGGGCCGCGGCCAATCAGCGGATCGACTTTGCCTGCTTCGGCTTTCGCATTCAGATTGACCGTAAACTGATCGAGTGCGGTCTCTTTCTTGTTGCCGCCATCCTTGCTCGCTTCCGCGTCACCTTCGGGCGAACCCTCCTCGCCGCTTTCGGGGGCTTTGTTGCCTTCGATCTGGCGTCCGCCTTTGCCAATGCCGTGGCTGATATAGCTTACCGCATCGAGCCGGCTCATATCCTGTTGCTGAAGGAAATAGACCGCATAGCTGTCACGCTCAGAAAACAGCGCAACCAGCACATTGGCCCCTGTGACCGTATCTTTGCCCGATGATTGCACATGCAGGATCGCGCGCTGGATCACGCGCTGAAAGCCCGCGGTGGGCTGAGGGTCGGCGTTTTCTTCGGTTTTGAGCGATTGATATTCTGAATCGAGATATTGCTTCACCACCTCGCTCAGCTCCGCCAGATCCACTCCGCATGCGGCCATGACCTGCGCGCCATCCTCATCATCAATCAGCGCAAGCAGCAAATGCTCCAATGTTGCATATTCGTGCCGCCGCTCTGACGCATGGCCAAGCGCGTTGTGAAGAGTGCGTTCAAGATTTTGGGCAAAACTGGGCATGAAAGGGGTCTCTGTCAGCGGTCTAGTGGGGCTCCGGGAGAAGGAGCATGGGGGCAAGCTGTTAAAGCGTCGTGAATTCTATATGGGCCTGCTGCGCACAATTGCGAGAGGGATTTGGGGCAAACCGGATCAATCACGATTTGCCATCTTTACCGCTCTTGGCCCCGAAAAGAGCATCCGCCGCGCTACGATGCGCCTGCGCTTTGTCGCGGTGCGCTTTTACGCGGATGATTTCGGTTTCCAGCAGCGCGATCCGCACGGCCAGCTCATCTTGCGAATAGGGGCCAAGATCTTCTGCGGCCAAATTGCTGGCCGCATCGCCCCGTGGGCGTGGCAGATCATCGTTATCCATCATTTACAGCATCGCAAGCACGCGCGCTTGCTGTCAATCGGCTAGAGCGGTATTCGCCCAGAACAATGTGAACTGCATACAAAAAGCCACATTGAAAATGAGATTGAGATTTAGATTTTCAGGGGCAGCGCCGAACCGCAGGGGGTAAAAATGGTCGCGACGCACGTTACGAGCACGCAGGAAGCTTTACCAAAAATCATGCGAGCCATCGAATTTGATGCGCCCGGGGGTCCGGAAGTGCTAGCGATAGGCGAAATTGCGCTGCCTGATATCGGCCCGCATGATGTGCTTATCAAAACCGCGTTTGCAGGAGTGAACCGGCCCGATTGCATTCAGCGCGCTGGCCATTATCCCGCGCCTCCGGGGGCATCGCCTGTGCTTGGCCTTGAGGTTTCGGGACAGATTGTGGCGATTGGCGCGAATGTCCCTCAAGAAATGCTCGGCAGCCGGGTCGCGGCATTAACGCCGGGCGGCGGATATGCCGAATATTGCGCCGCGCCGTGGCAACATTGTCTGCCAATCTCCGATGCAATGGATTTGGCTAAGGCGGCGGCTCTGCCTGAAACCCTGTTCACCGTGTGGCACAATGTGTTCGAGCGCGGCATGGCCCGCGACGGCGAAAGATTGCTGGTGCATGGCGGCACGTCGGGCATTGGGACAATGGCGATCATGCTGGCCAAGGCATTCGGGCTGGAGGCGATTGTTACATGCGGCGATGAAACCAAATGCGAAGCGGCTCGCCAAGTGGGCGCGGATCTTGCGATCAATTACCGCGAAGCTGATTTCGTCGAGGCGATTAAAGCGCATACGGGCGGTAAAGGCGTCGATATCGTGCTTGATATGGTGTCGGGTGATTATGTCGCGCGCAATCTCAAATGCCTTGCCGAAGATGGGCGGCATGTGACGATCGCAGTGCTGGGCGGGGTGAAAGCGGAACTGTTCATGCCCATGGTAATGATGCGGCGTTTGACGCTGACGGGGTCAACCCTGCGGCCCCGGTCCGATGCGTTCAAGGCAGCTTTGGCCGATGAGATCGCGCATACGGCCTGGCCGCTGTTCACAAATGGTGAACTGGCGCCCATCATGGATCAGACCTTTGATCTGGCGGATGCGGCGAAAGCGCATGCCCGTATGGAAGCGGGCGAGCATATCGGAAAGATTGTGCTCAAGATCGAGGAATAGTACCGCGCCCTTGGGCTGGCGTAAGCCTTTACCAGCCCTGATCTTGTTCCCAGTCTGACTGCGGCTCCCAGCTCTGGCCTGAAGGCTGCTGTGATGTGCGCTGGTTCTCAAACCGCTCGACCGCGTCGGAATCTGTGGCCAGCGCAACCATATCGAGGGTGTTGCGAAATTCGCCAAATTCGCTTTGCGCATCGCGGCCCATCGACAGTTTTTGCGCAATCGCCGCGATATTTTCCTCCAGCACGTTTTCGACCTTGGTTTCGGAAAGAACCAAATCCTCGCCATCGATCTCATAACGCACAGGCGGCACATCAATGGCGGCGGTCACGATGGTTTGCTTGGGCGTATCGCCGGGAGTGACTGTCAAAGCGATCCGCATGGATTTTTCATCGCCCGGCTCGCCCGACAGATAAATGATCTCATTGTCTGCGGGCCGCTCGGTGCGCACGCGCACTTCGGCATAGCCTGCATTGCGAAACCCGCCATTGAAATTGCGCGCTGACGAAAAGGCGGAATAAACCTGATCTGCAGGCCGGTGGACGACAACTTCAAAGTCCCGCTCACCCGAAATCGCATACCCGCCGCCGAACAATGCCGCGCCGATGATACCCAGTTTACCCCAGTTTTCCATGCTGCCCCCTGTGTTCTGAAGATGGCAAATATCGGGCAATCCTTGATAAATTCGAAACCGCGCACTGTGCCAGCCCGCGCGAGGCAAACTTGCAACTGGTCTTAAATCTGTTGTATTCCGCCGCTAGATAAGTCGCACGCGCCTGTTGCAAGGCAACATTTGTGTTTAAGTTTTGGGTTTTCGCAAAAGCGTCACGCAGTTGTGAATCCCCTGTAACAATCGGCATCTATGGCTTGTGCTCAGACAGCCACAGGGTCGAGGGACTTTTGATGACCGATCTGAAAACATCTGCCGTTTTGCCGAACACTGTTCGCAGCGCCGAATTGTCCGATGCCGCCGGATTCGAGGCAGAATTCGGAAATGTCGCCAATATCCGCTTGAACAAGCCAAGCATTCGCGAGCCAGACACGCCCGAAGCGGGCGGCCCGGAACGTCGCAAATTCCGCACAATCTGGATCAGCGATGTCCATCTGGGCACCAAGGGCTGCAATGCCGAAATGCTGATCGATTTCCTCGATACGACCGATTCTGAAACCATGTATCTGGTCGGTGATATTCTGGATGGCTGGCGGCTGAAGAAAAAGTTTTATTGGCCTGCAGCGCATAACGACATCGTTTGGCGGATCTTGAAACGCGCAAAGCGCGGCACGCGCATCATCTTCATACCTGGCAATCATGATGAGATGTTCCGCCAGTTTTCCGGCCTCAATTTTGGCGGCATCGAAATCAAGCGCGCCGCTTTTCATGACACCGCCGATGGCCGCCGCCTGATGATTGTGCATGGCGACGAATTTGACGCGGTCATGCAATCGCATCGCTGGCTCGCTTTTGTCGGAGACTGGACCTATCGCGCCGCTATGCAATTGAATGTGCTGGTGAATGCGGTGCGCGAAATGCTTGGCAAACCGTATTGGTCACTCGCAAAGGCTGCCAAGCACAAGGTCAAGAAATCGGTCGAATTTATTGGCAAATATGAAAAGGTCGTCGCCAAGGCAGCGGGCGAACGCGGCGTTGACGGGGTGGTGTGCGGCCACATTCACAACGCCGAATTTCGCGAGTTCAACTTTGCTGGCAAATCGGTTGAATACTGGAATGATGGCGACTGGGTCGAGGGGTGCAACGCGCTGGTCGAACATCAAGATGGCCGGATGGAAATCCTCAATTGGGCTGACGAAATTCGTGCGCGCCATGCGCAAGGCGCGCTGCAGGCCGGTCATCGGGCCGCATCACGGTCAAACAAAGAGGCCGCGTGACGTCAGTTCAGTCAATCGGTTCGCCATCAACCACCACCGTGCCGCCATTCCCGCGCGCCATCGCTATTGTCACCGATGCATGGCACCCGCAAACCAATGGGGTCGTGCGAACACTGTCGACAACATGCGAAGTGCTGCGCCAATGGGGCTGCGACGTCACTGTCATATCGCCGCAGGACTATCACTCCTTCCCGGCTCCGACCTATCCTGAAATCCGGCTCGCCATGACCTGGCCCGGCGAAGTGGGACGCCAGCTTGCCAAGGCGCAGCCAGACGCAATCCATATCGCAACCGAAGGCCCGCTAGGATTTGCCGCGCGGCGCTATTGTCTCCAGCGCGAAGTGCCCTTCACCACCGCCTATCACACGCAATTTCCAGACTATTTCGCGCGCCGCACCCGGCTTTCTGCGGACCTGTTCTGGCCGTACATCCGGTGGTTCCACCGCCCATCTCAAAGCATTTTTGTTGCGACCGAGACGATCCGCACGCAATTGCGCGAGAAAGGCCTCTCTCACCTTTCCCATTGGAGCCGCGGCGTTGATCTTGCCTGTTTTTCGCCCGGCGCGCCTTTGCCAGCCGAATATAGCGATCTTGCAGGGCCAATCCTGCTTTATGTTGGGCGGGTCGCGGTTGAAAAGAACATCGAGGCGTTTCTCGAATGCGATCATCCCGGCACAAAGGTTGTGGTCGGTGATGGCCCGGCGCGCGCGGCGCTTGAGGCGAAATATCCCGGTGCGCTGTTCCTTGGCAAACGCACAGGGCGCGAACTGGCGGGATGTTACGCCGGTGCGGATGTGTTTGTCTTTCCCAGCAAAACGGACACGTTCGGCCTCGTCATGATCGAAGCGCTTGCTTGCGGAACGCCTGTGGCGGCTTTCCCCGTTGCAGGGCCAGTTGATATCGTGACGCCTGACGTTGGCGCAATGCACGATGATTTGGCGAGCGCGATCCGGCAGGCGTCACAATGCGATCCGGAAACCTGTGCGCGATATGGCGCGCAATTCAGCTGGGAGGCAGCAACCGGGCAGTTCGTAAATGCCCTCGCAACTCTGAGCGAGGCGGATTGCGAAGCGCTTCAAACCACCACTTTGCTGGAATTTTGAGCGGCTCTTTCTGATCAAAGCGCAGATTGCCTTGCTGTTTGCAGACACTTGCCCTATCTGCTGACGCGCAATGGCCGCTCCGATAAGGGGCGGCCCTTCTTATTTTTGACGGAGATTTCCTCATGGCTGCCAAAGACCAGCCCAAACCGCTCATGCCGCATGCGACCGCCACCTGGTTGGTCGATCACACAGGCCTGTCATTCGAACAAATTTCCGAGTTTTGCGGTCTGCATATCCTCGAAGTTCAGGCAATGGCCGATGATCTGGCGGGCAGCAAATACACCGGGCGCGATCCGGTTCACGCGGGCGAATTGACGCTGGAAGAGATCAAGCTGGGCGAAGAGGACGCGGAATACGCGCTCAAAATGCACAAAGCCCCGGTTGAGGTTACCCGCACCAAGGGGCCGCGTTACACGCCTGTGTCCAAACGCCAGGATAAACCTGACGGCATTGCGTGGGTACTGCGCAATCATCCAGAGGTTTCCGACGCGCAAATCTCCAAGCTGATTGGGACTACGCGCAACACAATCGGCGCGATCAAAGAACGCACGCATTGGAATATTCAAAACATTCAGCCCAAAGATCCTGTAACCTTGGGATTGTGTTCGCAGCGCGAGCTTGATGCGGTTGTGGCGAAAGCCGCCAAACGGGCAGGGATTGAGCCTGAGGCTGTCCCCGTTGAAGAGGGCGACAATCGCTCTGATAAAGACAAGCTGATCGAGGAATTGCGCGCCGAACGCGCCGCCAACGAAAAAGCTGCTGCTGCCGCCGCGCAAGAAGCCGAAGCCGAAGCATGGCTCGCCGCGCGGCGCGAGGCTGAAGACGTAGAGGAAGCTGCTGCTGCCGCAATAGATCCCGAAGCGGCCTTTACCGCTCCGGCTGAAGCCGCAGAGCCCGAAGTAGCGCCCGCGCCCGAGCCAGCACCCGACAATGCAGCCGGCGACGATGCCGATGAGGCAAAGCCGAACGCTGAATAGTCGGAGCTATTAAGGCGCGAAAACACCTGCGCCTGTTTGCATTGGCAAGATTCTGTAAAATCAAAGACCTGTGCTTGGCGCGCGGCATGGTTTTACTTGTGCGTTATGGCTTAAGGCGGCAAAGCCATTGACATGAGTGTCAACAAGGCCAGCAGCTATCATCATCCCACCCCATGGGATACGGCGTTTGCTCCTATGACAGTGCCGGAGATGTTCGGCACTACCGTTCGTGCGGCACCGCAGGCGCCTTTTCTGCATTTTCTGGGACGCACTTACAGCTATCGCGATATCTTCGAAGAAGCGAACCGGTTTGCTGCGGGCCTCATCGCGATGGGCATCCAAAAAGGCGACCGCGTGGGCTTGTTCCTGCCCAATGTGCCGATTTATGCCACTGCCTATTACGGCGCGATGATCGCTGGCGCAGTGGCTGTCAATTTCTCACCGCTTTATTCGGTTGAGGAGCTGGCCTGGCAGGTTGAGGACAGCGGCACCCGGCTGCTGGTGACGGTCGATGTGCCCGAATTGTACGGCACCGCTGATAAAGTGCTCAAAGCCTCGAAACTGGAAACGCTGGTGGTGGGCTCGCTCGCCAATATGCTGCCTTTTGCCAAGAGTTTGGGTTTGAGATTGTTCAAACGCAGCCAGATTGCAAAGGTTCGGTATGGCTCGCAAACGCACAAATGGGATGAGGTTCTGGCCGGATGGGACTGGGATGGTTGGCTGAGCGGTGCTGCCGGTGATTTCCCGCAGCTCAGCCCCGAACGCGATCTGGCGCTGCTGCAATATACCGGCGGGACGACCGGGCGGCCCAAAGGCGCGATGATTGGCCACGACCAACTAACCGCAAACGCAAGGCAGGTCGCAGCGATTAACCCCTTTGGCAATCCTCGCGAAGAGGTGTTCATGGGCGCGCTGCCCTTTTTCCATGTCTTCGCCAATACCAGCTTGCTCAACCACGCGGTGGCCAGCGGCGCTTCGATTGCGATGGTACCCCGCTTTGATGCGGGGCAGGTGCTTGAGACGATTGAGAAATACGCAGCCACCGGCTTTCCGGGCGTGCCGACGATGTTTCAGGCGCTGCTCGATCATCCGCAGCTGAAATCCACCGACCTTTCCTCCTTGCGCGTCTGTATATCCGGCGGCGCGCCGATGCCCGCGCCGGTTCATGCCAGGTTTGAGGAAGAAACGGGCGTGCGGCTGGTCGAAGGCTATGGGCTAACCGAAAGTTCAGGCGTGGTCTCAGTCAATCCCTATGCGGGTACGCGCAAGCGAGGCACTATCGGTCAATTGGTGGCTGGCACCGAGATTGTGCTGCTGGACAAGGAAGACCCGGCAAAACTTGCACCCGCAGGAGAGCCGGGAGAGCTCGCCATCCATGGGCCGCAAATGATGCGCGGATATTGGAACCGTCCCGAAACCGCAGCCGATGTCTTTGTGGTGCGCGAGGGCAAGCGGTATTTGCGCACCGGCGATGTTGCGACGATGGACGAGGATGGATTTCTCTCCATCGTGGACCGGATCAAGGACATGATCGCGGTCGCCGGGTTCAAGGTCTTTCCCAGCGTGGTGGAGGATGTGATCCTTGAGCATGATGCAGTCAAAGAGGCGCTCGTAATCGGAGTGCCTGATGATTATCGCGGTGAAGTGCCGCGTGCATATGTGACGTTGGAAGATGGCGGTGCGGATGCAAAACCGCCGAGCGCTGAGGCATTGTGTGACTGGCTCAATGCCAAGATTGGCAAGCATGAACGCGTGGATGAGGTCGTTATCCGGGAGACTTTGCCCAAAACAATCATCGGAAAACTGGATCGCAAAGCTTTGCGCGCCGAGGTTTTATGACGCGCCTAACACTTGGACGCCAATCGCCAATGTGAGCGATCACACAAATACGCAAAACCCCGTAAGAGCCCAAAACTGTGAGCGCTCCCAGAAGCACTTTCAAGCGATAGTCATGACGACTAACACACTATAATTTCGGTTAATCCTGATCCCACCTGCTGCGCGTGCGCTGCAATCGAATTCTGCTTAGCTGGCGATTTGCAGGGCCTCTTCACCAGGCTTCGCTTTTTTGGCGACCGCTGGTGTTTCGTTCTTGGCCTGACGCTGCGAATTGGGGGCAAACCGGCCATCCACCTGCGCGCCTTGCTCGATCGTCAGCGCATCATAATGCACGTCGCCTTCGATCAACGCTGTTTTCAAAATGACGAGATCGCGCGCCGTGATTGAACCTGTAACGCGCCCCGAAAGGCGCGCGGTTTCCGCGATCACGCCGCCGCTCACATGGCTGCCCTCACCCTGAACAAGCGAGGCGCATTTGATGTCCCCTTCGACCGTACCGTCAATGTGCAGATCAGCAGAAGCGCTGATATTGCCTTTGATAACAACATCGGAACCCAGCACTGAAAATGTCGAATTTGAAGAGGGCATAGCTTTTCCTTGGGCTCTTCCGTGAGATCTACCTTGCGAGCTATCGCTTGGATTGGGCGGTGCGGGGCGATGATGCTCCGCTTGTTTCTCTGACTTCCTTGAGAACATCGGGGGCACTCTCCAAAAATGGGCGCGGATTAACCGCTTCGCCGTTTATGCGGACTTCAAAATGAAGATGGGGACCGGTTGAGCGTCCTGAACTCCCAAGCCCGCCAATCGTATCGCCAGCGGCCACCTCATCGCCGACTGCAACACCAATACGGTACAAATGCGCGTAGCGGGTAACCATGCCGTTATCGTGGCGAGATCTCTATGGTGCGGCCATATCCGCCTTTCCACCCGGCAAAAACCACCTCGCCTTGCGCCGCGGCGTAGATCGGTGAATTGACCGGCCCGCGAAAATCAATGCCCTTATGCATCGCGCCGCCCCCATTGAAGGGATCGCGGCGATAGCCAAAGCCTGAGGTGATATTGTCCTGTGCGGCGGGGACAACATGCGGAATGCCCTGCAGCGCCCGTTCCAGAGTGTTCATCCGCGACAAACTTAACCCCAAGCGTTCGAAACGCGGATCAATCGACCCGTCAGCCGCCGTTGCCAGCATTTCAAACGGACCACCTGTCGCCGCATTTGCGCTGCTCTTGGCATTGCGCGCCATCAGGCCGGGATCAAGGTTGAGCTTGCGCATCGCGGCTTCGGCCTTTTGGGCCCGTGCATCGGCAAATCGGGTTAGCCGCTCAACAAATGCAATCTGGCGTGCCTCGATCTCCGCAAGCCCGCGTGCCTGAGGCAAAAGCGCACCAATCTTTTCAACCGTCTCAGCTGTCTCCGAACTCAGAATCGGTTACATTGGTACCGGGATCAACGATATCTTCGGGCAGCATTTGCAGGGTCTCATCCAGAAACTCCTGCTTGGCTTGCAATTCTGCGACCACATTCTCCAGATCATTGCCATAGGCATCAATCCGTTCCTCGGTTGAGGCGATATGGGCTGACTTTTCCTGAAATGACGCCAGATTGGCTTCAGCACGATATTGGCCAAACGCCATCGCGCCCATGGCTGCCGTACAAACCAGCGCCGCACCCGCAGCCACCGCGACAACCGAAACCTGAAGCTTCGTCGACACCTTCAAGAACCGCATATTCCCCTGCGAGCGCATGAAAAACTCACGCTCAGGAAAGCGATCCTGCAGCCGTTCTAAAAACGGCTTCTTGGAAGGAGATTGCGACAAAAGAGCCCCGGACACTGTTCTAGCTTTGTTGCGCGTCTAGCTAGCGAGCTGCATAGGCGCGGTCGAATCCAAGCCAGAGCGGAACAGTCGAACTGATTTAGAATCGCGATGAAACGTTCATTTTGGCGTCATAATGTCGATAACCTAAGGCGGCGCGAATCGGTCCCTCATTGAAAATACCCACCACCCCGCAAGGATGGCCTGACATGCGCATTTGATCCTGCTATTCTCCTGAGCAATGGCTTTATCTACCCTGCAAACCAACCAAAACGCCGACAATCCAAGCGCCTTGATTGCATCGCTTGGCCAAAAAGGCCGCGCCGCGCAAAAGCAATTGGCGGGTCTACCCTCGGCTGACCGGGCGCAGGCCCTGACCCTTGCCGCCGCCGCCCTGCGCGAGGATTGTGCTGCGATCTTGGCAGCCAACCGGGAGGATTTGGACGCAGGCTCGGCTCGCGGCCTCTCGCCCGCAATGCTCGACCGGCTGAAGCTTGATGAGGAACGGGTGTCGGCAATTGCCGCAGGCCTTGATGCGATTGCCGCGCTGCCAGATCCTGTCGGCCAGATTATTGACGAGACCCGGCCGCCCAATGGTTTGAAGTTAAGCCGGGTGCGCGTGCCTATTGGGCTGATCGGGATCATCTATGAAAGCCGCCCTAATGTTACCGCCGACACCGCCGCTTTGTGTGTGCGCAGCGGCAATGCGGTTCTGCTGCGCGGGGGAAGCGAGGCGGTGCATTCCAACCACGCCATCCATGCGGCCTTAATGCGCGGCATGACGCAAGCCGGTGTGCCCGCCGATGCGGTGCAATTGATGCCAACACAGGACCGCGCCGCCGTAGGGGCGATGCTGGCTGCGCACGGGGCGATTGATATGATTATCCCGCGCGGGGGACGCAGTCTGGTGGAGCGGGTGCAAAACGATGCGCGCGTCCCCGTCCTCGCGCATTTGGACGGCATCTGTCATACCTATATCCACGCTCGTGCGGACCCGAGTATGGCGCGCGCCATCGCGGTCAATGCCAAAATGCGCCGCACCGGGATTTGCGGCGCGATGGAGACATTGCTGATTGATGCAGCTTACCCAGAGCCTGCCGCGCTGCTCAAGGCCTTGGTTGAAGCGGGCTGCGAAGTGCGCGGCGATGCGCGCATTGCCGAACTTGATCCCACGATCATTCCTGCCAGCGCGAATGATTGGGACACCGAGTATCTCGCCCCTATAGTCTCCGCTGCAATGGTTGACGGTCTGGAAGCGGCGATCGCTCATATTGATCGCCATTCTTCCAACCACACCGAAGCGATCATCACCGCAGATGAGAATGCGGCGGCTGAGTTTCTAAACCGAGTCGATAGCGCAATCGTCATGCATAACGCATCCACCCAATTCGCGGATGGAGGCGAATTTGGCCTCGGCGCTGAAATCGGCATCGCAACCGGGCGGTTGCACGCACGCGGGCCTGTCGCCTTGGAGGGGCTGACCACATACAAATGGATCGCGCGCGGATCGGGTCAGGTTCGGCCCTGATTTTGCGCGCCCGCCAATCGATGACGCCAGTTTTCACCGGCCTTTTGGGTGGCAGTTTCAACCCGGCCCATGGCGGTCACCGCCATATAACTCGCTGCGCGATTGGCGAACTTGCGCTGGATGAGGCGTGGTGGCTGGTTTCGCCCGGCAATCCGTTAAAGCCGCGCGCTGGTATGGCCCGCCTGCCCGCTCGGCTACAATCCGCGCAAACAATGGCGCGCCGGGCGCCCATTGTGCCGACCGCTATCGAGCAGCAATTGGGCACGCGGTACACGGTGGAGACTTTGCAACACCTCATCCGCCGCTATCCCAAGCGGCGCTTTGTGTGGCTGATGGGGTCAGACAATCTTGCCCAGTTTCATTTGTGGAAAGACTGGCGCGCCATCGCGCAGACCATGCCGATCGCGGTCATCGCGCGGCCCGGTTACAATGCAAAAGCGATGCGTAGCCCGGCGATGGCGTGGCTGCGGCGCTACCGCGTGACAGCCGGCAGCCTGCGCACCGCGCGCAATTGGACCGCCCCGGCTTTGGTTTTCATGCGGTTTGATCCCGACACAAGGTCAGCGACAGCCATCCGCCGCGCGAACAGTCATTGGGCCGATGCCTTTGGCGATACGGCGATACGCGACCGGCTGACATGGCGCACCATCACCGAATCGCGCGACAAACAGCAATGATGCGGCTAATGCGCGTTTCGCCCAGGTTCAAACAGGCTCCCTCAAAGCACATTCGAGCTCTGCAAAACCCGGCAATCAGGAGAGATTTTCAGCTTTATGACACCGCTTTCAAGCGCCCCCGAAACGCAGTCATCGCACTTTGCCAAGAAACCCGCTATGAGTGCCCATTCTATGAACGATACGACCTTACACGATCTTGTGCTTGCGCAGCTGGATGATGACCAGGCGCAGGACGTCATTTCCATACCGCTTGAGGGCAAAAGCTCGATCGCCGATCACATGGTGATCGCCAGCGGCCGTTCCACGCGCCAAGTTGCCGCGATGGCTCAGAAACTGGCCGAAAAGGTAAAACAGGCAGGCCACGGCCCCGCGCGTATCGAAGGATTGCCCGCCGCCGACTGGGTGCTGGTCGATGCAGGCGATGTCGTGGTGCATTTGTTCCGCCCCGAAGTGCGCACTTTTTATAACCTCGAACGGATGTGGTCGTTTGAAGGCGGGGAAGTCAAAGCCAGCTGAACAGCGCCAATCACGGGGATATTCGCAATCCTTCTCCATGTCATCGCTCGCGGTAAAATTGCCCGCTCGCCCGAGGCTGAGCTGGTCGCGCGCTATGATAAACGCATAACCTGGCCCACCCGGCTGACAGAATTGCCAGAGACCGGCGGGCGTGTGCCTGAACCGGCCAATCCGCACCGCACGATCCTGCTGGATGAACGGGGCAAGGCGCTGCCGTCTGAAGCTTTGGCGGATCAGCTTGGCCGCTGGCGTGATGATGGCATTCGCGAGGCTCGCTTTGTCTTGGGGGCTGCCGATGGCCATGCTGCGCCCGACCGAGCGCAGGCCGATCTGCTTTATGCCTTTGGCCCGGCGACATGGCCGCATCTGATGGCCCGTGCGATGCTGATGGAGCAATTGTACCGCGCCACCAGCATCCTTGCAGGCCACCCCTATCATCGCGCGGGGTGATGGGGCATTAAGGTGTCGGATGACACGGTTTAACCTGCCTTTGCCGACTTTCTTGGCGCTGTCTGTCGCGGCCGCAGGCCTGTTTTTGCTCGCCATTCCGGAAGGATGGTCGCAGCGCAGTGTCACTTTGCTTGACCCTGAAAGCGCAGCAGCTGAACTGGACCGCGCAACGCGCGAAAGCGCAAAGGCACAGGAGCGCGCCCAGCGATTGCAGGCCGAGGCCGCAGAAGCGACGCAGGCCGCCGACAAAACCGCGCGCGAAGCAGCAGCGCTTGCCGCCCAAATCCAGCAGGCCGAAGCGGACATCACCGCTGCCGAGGCGCAGTATTCCTTGGCGCAAGCGCGGCGCGGCGCGATCACATCGCAATTGGCCGCTCGGCGAGAGCCGCTGGTGCGATTGACCAGCGCGCTGCAAACCACATCGCGCAGACCCTTGGCGCTGTCTGCCCTGCAACCCGGATCGCTTAAAGATCTGGTCTATGTGCGCGCGGTGCTTGCGTCCGCCGTGCCCGAAATCCGTGCGCGTACAAGCGATTTGCGCAGCGATCTTGACCGTGTGCGCGCAGCCGAAAGAGATGCGGCGATTGCGATCAACGCGGTGCGGTCCAGCGAAAGCGATCTGTCGTCACGCCGAGCCGAGCTTGCCGCGATGGAGGAGGGGCAGCGCCTTGCCTCGCGCACGGCGCGCTCCAATGCAGTGCGAGAGAATGAGCGCGCTTTGGCCTTGGCAGAAGAAGCTCGCGATCTTGATGGGCTGATTGATCGGCTGGATGATGATGCGAAACTCCGCCGGGATCTCGCTGCTTTGCCCGGGCCGACAATGCGGCCAGCCAATATCGACACTTTTGCGAAGGGCAAAGCTCGCGGCAGTGAAATCCCGGCCGCCACTGCCCTCAACAATGGGCCAAAAACAGGCACCCCTCCGAAGCCTTTTCAGCTGCCTGTGCAAGGGCGAACAATCGCCGGATTTGGCGAAGCGCGCGACAGCGGATTGCGCAATAATGGCATCGTTTTGGTCCCTGCACCCAGCGCACAGATTGTCGCGCCAGCCAGCGGGCGGATCGTGTTTGCCGGGCCGTATCGCGGATACGATCGAATCGTGATTATCGAACACGATGATGGCTGGACCAGCCTTGTCACAGGCCTTGGGCGGATTGACGTTGATGTCGGTGCCAATGTCATCTCTGGCAGCCCCGTGGGCGTAGCGGCGCGCAGCGAACCGGTGGTGTCGATTGAATTGCGCCGTGATGGTGAGCTGGTTAACCCTCTGGAATTTCTGACCTAATCCCAGCTGCCGCTTTGAAAAAGCGCACGAAGGTCATCCGCAACAAGCCTTCGCTTAAACGCATCAGCGCAATAATCTGGTGTTCATCCCTTTATGCCTATACCAATGCGATACGAAAGGAGCCGTCCACGCTCATGAAAATCGCTGCCTTCGCTCGCACAGCCGCTCTTGTCACTGCGGTCGCGCTGATCCCTGTCACCACCAGCTCCATGGCGCAGGTCGATGGCCGCGCCGGCCCTGAATTTGCCAAGCTGTTTGCAACCTATCAGCGGATCAAGGCCAATTATGTAGAGCCAGTGGAAGACGAAGTGCTGGTGCGCGGCGCGATTGACGGGATGCTCGCATCGCTTGATCCGCATTCCGGCTATCTCGATGGCAGCGACCTGCAGCGGCTCGAAACGCTGATCGATGGCAATTATTCTGGGCTTGGACTGTCGGTTGTGATGGAAGATGGAGCGGTGAAAATCATTTCGCCTTTCCGGGGTTCCCCGGCGGATGAGGCCGGATTGAAAGCTGGCGATTTCATCACGCATTTGGATGGCGATCTGATTTACGGCGGCGAACTGGATGATGCGGTTGCGCGGATGCGCGGCAAGGAAGGAACATCCATTCAGCTCACAATCTTCAGGCCCGGCCGCGATGGCCCGTTCGAAGTGGACGTAACACGCGGCGTGATTGAGCTTGAGCCTGTCACGCATGAACTGTCAGCGGGCAATATCGGGGTCATCACCGTCAACGAATTTTCCGCCGATGTTGGCGCGGATGTCTATCAGGCGTTTGAAGCGATCAAGACAGAAGCCGCAGGCCGCGTCAGCGGGTTGGTGCTCGATTTGCGCTCCAATCCGGGTGGTAGCCTTGATGAAGCGGTCGCCTTGTCTGACCTGTTCCTTGATAAGGGCCGGATCGTTTCGCAACGCGGACGCGCACGCGGCGAAACGCTGCTTTATGATGCGGAAACCGTTTTCCGCGGGGACATGGCCGAGGATATTCCGGTGATCGTCCTGATCGATGCAGGCTCTGCCTCCGCATCCGAGATTGTCGCGGGCGCATTGCAGGACCATCGCCGCGCGCTCATCATGGGTGAGCGCAGCTTTGGCAAAGGCTCGGTTCAGTCGCTTTTGCCGCTGGGATCTGATGCTGCGCTGAAATTGACGACCGCGCGGTATTTCACTCCGGCGGGCAAATCGGTGCAGGAAGGCGGGATCAAGCCCGATATCAATGTGCCGCAATTGTCCGATCCCGATCTGGCCCAGCGCCAGAAGTATCAGACGCGCGAAAGCGATCTGCGCGGGCATCTCATCAATGAACTCGGCATCAAGGATGAGGAATTGGAAGGCGACACGATTGATGATCCGCGCTTCCAGCAAACCGCTGAACAATTGGAAGAAAAAGGCATCAAGGATTTTCAGCTGCATTATGCGCTGGAAACTTTGCGCCGGACCACCAAAAGCTCGGTAGCTCTGCGTAAATAAGCGCGCTAAAGCGCTCACATGGCTGGTTCAAACTTAGCACGCATTCTGGCATTCGCGCTTCCTGCCGGGCTGCTGGGCGGCGCGTATATTTCTGAATATGGTTTTGGCCTGTACCCCTGTGAGATGTGCTGGTGGCAACGCTGGCCGCACTTTGCCGCGCTGGGATTGGCAATTCTTGCGTTCATTGCACCGCCGCAGCGTATGTGGACGGTGCTGGCAGCCTTTGCGATCATAGCATCGGGCGTTATCGGGGGGTTTCATGCAGGGGTTGAATATGGCTGGTGGGAAGGGATCACGGGTTGCTCTACCCTGCCCAGCGCCATCGACGTGATGGACCCAGCCGCTGCGCCCCTGATCCGCTGCGATGTCGCCCCGTGGAGCTTGTTTGGAATTTCGCTCGCAGGGTACAATTTCCTCTTTTCTGTTCTGGGCGGGATCACCATCTTGGGTTTGAGCGTTAAGAAGCCGAACGGAAAAAAGGGATAGCACAATGGACCGCGATGAACTGCACCGTATGATCCGGGTCGATCAGGCCGGCGAATTTGGTGCGACCAAGATTTACGAAGGGCAGTTGGCTGTCATGGGCGATCGCGGCCCGCATTCCGCTGAGATACGCCACATGGCCGAACAGGAAGAAGGCCACCGCGCCAAATTCGATGCCTTTATGGCAGAGCGCCGCGTTCGCCCCACCGCTTTGCAACCGTTCTGGTCGGCGGCGGGATACGCCTTGGGGGCCGGCACGGCTCTGCTCGGACCCGAAGCGGCGATGGCGTGCACGGCCGCTGTCGAAGAGGAAATCGACAAGCATTATTCGGAGCAGCTGGACCGTCTCGCTGAAACCAGCGCTGAGCCTGAACTGGCCGAAATGATTGCTGAATTTCGCGAAGATGAGCGCGAGCACCGCGATGCCGCTTTGGCCAATGGCGCAGAACAGGCCCCCGCTTATCCGCTGCTGTCGGGTGCGATCCGGCTCGGTTGCCGTATTGCCATCAAGGTGAGCGAGCGGGTTTAACGCCGCTTCAGTCACCATTCACGCTGGCCTCGCTAGCGGAAAATTGCACAATTGCGCGGAAGGTTCTCCGCGCCCCTACGAAGGACACACAATGCCAAGCTCCATCCGCTCAGCAGCGCTCGCATCGATTGCCGCATTTGCTTTGGCCGCGCCCGCTGCCGCGCAGGATAAAGGCGGAGACCGGATCAACATGGTCATCGCCTACAGCGAGGATGAATGCCCTGAGGCGGCTGATGCAAATGAGATTGTCGTGTGCGAAATTCTGGTGGAAGCCGAGCGGTACCGGATCCCGTCAAACCTGCGCACCAGCGATTCTCCGCAAAATGTCTCGCCCGTGCGCAGCGTTGAAAAAATCCGTTATGTCGGCGCCTTTGGTACCATGTCTTGCAGCCCTGCAGGCGCAGGCGGGTTCACCGGGTGCACCCAGCAATTTATTGATGCAGCCTATAAAGACCGGGCCGAAGGCGAAAATGTCCGCTTTGCTCAATTGATCGAGGAAGAGCGCCAGGCGCGGCTTTCCACTATCGATCAGGATGCCGCCGATGAACAATCGCGGGTTGAGGAGATAGAGCGCGCCTATCTCGAACGGCTTGAACGCGAACGCGATGCACCGCTGCCGGGCGAAGTATCAGGCGGGGGCGAAGCGGTAGAGGGTGAGGCGTCTGCTCCCCCGTCCGCCAGCGATGCGCCCTACCGGGCGACTTTGCCTGCGCCCGGCCAATCCGCCGCGCAGCCGCAGCCTTCTTCGCAGCCCGTCGTTGGGCCGACATTGGAAGAGCCGCCGGCGGAAGAGCAGCCGCTCTAAACCGGCTCACTCACACCTGATAATAATCGCGATACCAGGTGACGAAGCGCTTTACGCCTTCATCAACATTGGTTTGCGGCGTGTATCCGGTCAGCTCTTTCAGCAGCGTTGCATCGGCCCAGGTTGCGGGCACATCGCCTTTTTGCATGGGCATGAAATTCTTCACCGCCTCGCGCCCGCATTCGCGTTCAATCGCGGTGACGAAATCCATCAGGCGCACCTTGTCCGAATTGCCGATATTGACGACGCGCCACGGGGCAGCGGGCGATAGCGAATCCCATTCGGGAATGTCCTCTGCGCTGTCAGGACGCATGGGCGGCACATCGACCAGTAGACGAAGTCCGCGAACCAAATCGGTTACATAGGTGAAGTCGCGGTACATATCGCCATTGTTGTAGATATCAATCGGTGTGCCTTCGAGCGTGCCTTTGGTGAATTTGAACAGAGCCATATCCGGGCGGCCCCATGGACCATAAACCGTGAAAAACCGGAACATGGTGGTCGGCAGGTTCCACAAATGCGCATAGGAATGCGCCATGCTTTCATTGGCTTTTTTGGTGGCCGCGTAAAATGTCAGCTGGGTGTCGCACTTTTCGCGTTCATCAAAGGGCATTTCCTCATTCGCACCATAGACCGAGCTGGTCGACGCCATCAGCAGGTGATCAACCCCCAATTCGCGCGCGCACTCCATCACATTGAACGTGCCAACGAGGTTGGAATCGAGATATGCGCGCGGGTTTTCAAGGCTGTAGCGCACGCCCGCCTGTGCGGCGAGATGGACGATCACATCGGGCTTTTCATCCATGGCCAGTTTGTGCAGCGCGTCAAAGTCTTCCAGCATGCCGATATGGCCAGTAAAATGCTGGTTTTGCTTGAGCATCTGATAGCGCCGTTCTTTCAAGGCGACATCGTAATAATCGGTCATCCCGTCAAAACCGACAACTCTGTACCCTTCGGCCAGCAGCAGATCAGCGAGGTGGTAACCAATAAATCCGGCCGCGCCGGTGATAAGGACAGTGCGCAAGGGAAAGCTCTTTTGCTTGAAAGATGAGGAAACTTACTTTGCGCCCCACCCCGTAAGGATGACGCGCGCGGTTTTGAGCACGATCAGAAAATCGAGCCACATTGAGATGTTTTTGACGTAGTAAAAATCGAACCGCAATTTCGCGTTAACATCGGCCACGTCTGTAACATGCCCCTGATTGACCTGTGCCCACCCGGTGATGCCGGGGCGAACGATGTGTCGATAGGAATAAAACGGCAATTCGCTTTCATACCAGCGCGACAGCGATTTTGCCTCTGGGCGTGGGCCGATAAAGCTCATTTCGCCTTTCAAGACATTGAAAATTTGCGGCAATTCATCAATGCGCGTTTGCCGCATAAACCGGCCCAGCCGGGTGATCCGGTTGTCATCCGCCTGCGTCATCGCATCATTGCGCTGGGCTGTTTCCTCATCGGTAACGGCGCGTTCGCGCATGGTGCGAAATTTGATCATGCGAAAGGTTTCCCCGCGAAAACCCATGCGTTCCTGAATAAAGATCGCATTTCCGGGCGAATCCATTCTGATAAGAAGAGCAATCACCGCAAACGGGATCAGCAAAAGCGGGATCAGGATCAACGAACCGATGATATCAATCGCCCGCTTGGTCGTCATATAGGGGACATTGGGGATAAGCGAGCCAAGGTCATTTTCGCTTAGATGATCAATCTTCACCTGCCCGCTCTGCGTTTCGGCGATCTGGCGGTAATGATAGACGGGGATGCCGCGCAACGATGCCCGCGCGAACAATCGCTCCCATTCATCGGGGTGATCGTGGTGCAAATCGGCAATGATCGCGCCGTCAATCCGGTCCGCTTCAACCAGGCTTTGCATTTCCTCGACATTGGGAGCGGGCATGAAATGGTCTGCCAGCACAATCTCGTCAGACCGCCCGCCTGGGACCACAAATTGCGCGCGTTGAACTCCGCGTGTGATGACCAGCAGCAGATAGCTGACTGTGCTTGCGCTTATCACGCCGTAGAGGAACAGAGAGGCGGAATACTCGGTCCGCAATACGGCAATTGCAGACAGAACAGAGGCATAGGTCAGGAAATTGACCGGCACGAAATAGGATAGCTGGCGCGCTTTGGCATAAATCCTGAGCCGCGTGAGGACATAAGCGGATACCCCAGCGCCAAGGGCCAGCACATACAATGTGTTGACCATCAGCGGATCATTGGCTGCCCGCTCGCGCATCACGATCCAGACGAAAGCGGGCACACAGATGGCTGCCGCCAATTGCAGCACCATTTGTACATTGTTCACTTGCAAAACGCGCCGCCATAAAGGGGGCGCGACAAAGGTGTCATGTGCCTTCATCTGCGATTGCCTGGATGGAAGCTTGCCATATCGGTTACCAATCCCCGCCATTGATCGCAGCGCTATAGCCCCATGGCCTCAAGTGCAAGTCGGTAAACAAAACCGGTAAAACCGGGTATAGATCGCGGTCAAATCCCATCACAACCGTGTGCGCATTGACCCACCCATTAAGACTGGGCAACACAAGGCCGCTGCTGATTTAGCACCCTTGCCGGATGCAAAGAATTCAAACCATGTCCAAGCTGCCCATACCGCCTGCTCTTATGACTATAGTCGGGTTGCAAGGCATTGGCGCGGCGCTTTTATTTGGATCGGTGCTGGTCATTACCGGCGCTTTGGGAGCAGAGGCGTTCGGGCGGTATGCCTGGGTGGTCGCAGGTGGCGGCATTCTGGCGCTGTTTATCCAGCATGGCTTGCCGACCACGCTGGTAAAGCAATTTGCGCCGCTTGATCTGACATCGAACGCTGCCCTGCCCGTGGCGCGCACAGTAACATTTTACATGGGTCTGGGGCTTGCCGCCACGGCGATTGTTGCTGCGGTGGCGGCCTATTGGGGCGATGCGCTTGCCTCTTTTGCCCGGCCAGAAGCTGTGTGGACCCTCGCGATTGGATGTGCGCTTGCCTCGGCCGCGATTGCCGATGCGGTGCTGCGTGCTGCCGATCAGGGCTTGCGCGCCAATATCGCCAGCCAATTGCTGCGGCCCGGTATTTTGGCGGGCGCGGCGCTGATATTGGCGGCCAATGCGGTGAGCGATCCTGAAAGCTATCTCGTTTTATACGCGGCATCGGGCCTTGTGGGCGGCATTGCGTTTCTGGGCGTGCTGCCATGGCGGTATGCATGCGCAAGCGGCCCTGTCGCCAAAGTCAAATCGGACCCTGCGCATTTCCAGGTCTCTATCACCAAAAGCCTGTCCAATTTCCTCCCCGTCTTTATCGCCGGGCTGTTTCTGCCGCCTGCCGAGGTCGCTTATCTAGCCATCGCGGTCCAATTGACGGTGGCGATCCAGTTTGGCCTGGTGGCAGCGCGCGCTTATTTTTCGGCCAAGATCAATGCGCGGATCAAAGGCGATGATTTGGCAGGGGCAAAGCGTCTGCTGCGCGTTGCAGCGCGATTTTCGCTCGCCATTGCGGTGCTCGCCGCTGTTGGGATTGCAGGGATCGTGCTGGTATTGATGCAGTGGGATACCGGGCCTTTGGCAAGCTTTACTGATACCCGCCTGTTGATTGCGGTGTTTTTGTGCGCGGGATTATCGCGCCTTGCGGCGGCGGGGTTTGGTCCGGTGCAATTGACCGCAATTCTGCTTGATGATGAACCTCGCGTCTTGCGCATCACTCTGGTGTCTACCGTGTTTCTTGCAGCCGCTTTGTTGATTGCTGGCACATGGGGCAATGTCTTGTGGTGTGCGGCGGTTATGCCGATTTACAGTCTCGGCATGATGACAAGTTTGCGCCGCAGGGTTACAGCGCGGTTCAAGCAGCGCGAGCAATCCTAGCTTTTTGCTGGCAACTGATACGGAACCTGATCCTGTCCCATGACCCAATCGATTGACCCTGCCAAAGTCAAACAGCGCTGCAACGGGATGCTGCCCGAAGAGGTGTATCAGCGCATCTACGAAACCGCTTTCGCCGCACCGCCGGGCAATATTGTCGAGGTTGGCTGCGCGCACGGCGCGGCGACGGTCTGCATGGCCGCAGGCCTGCGCGATAGCGGGCGCGAGGGCACCGTCTACACATTTGAGAAAATCCTTGGCGGCACTCGCGAAGCGTTTGGCTCGATTGAGAAAAACACCGCGATCATAAAAGGCAATTTTGCTGAATTTGGCGTCGATGACCGGATTGAACTGATCATTGGCGATGTGAATGATCACGCCGATAAAGTGCCGGACACTGCGCCTTTGGGGCTGTTATGCCTTGATGCGGATGGCGCGATTGACCGGGATTTCGCACTGTTTTTTGACCGGGTGACACTGGGGGCTCCGGTGATCCTCGATGATGTGCAGGACCGCACTCGGGTGAAGAAGAACGGGATGCAGCGGCTCAATCAGAAATTGAAAGTCGACCAGAAACACCGGCTTACATACCGGTTTCTCAACCTGTTTCAGCAGCATGGATTGCTGGATGAAGGCGCTTTGTTCGGCGCAGATACTTGGTTCGGGACAAAGGGTGATGCGCGGTTTGCCGATGTTTCACCCGATGATGTGCTGGGCGTTTACCGGTCGATGACTTTCACCGATGCCAGCCTGTCTGCAGTGCCCATGCGCGGCGCGATTGCCAATCTAATGCGCGCGGTACTGCCTAAATCCGCGTTTGAACGGGCCAAGCAAATGGAAAGCGGCGGATCCTGAAACCCTAGACCGTGATCAGCCTGAGAAGCGCGCGGTCCAGCAGGGTGACGCGCGGTTTGGCGCGGTCTTGCGAATAATTCTGGGTGAAGCTGCCCGTGCCGAACATTTCGTGCCGCTGATATTGAGCCCCTGTTCGATTGGCGGTGAACGGCAGATCCAGCACCGTATCAAGCTCGCCCAGCTGGTCTTGCCGAACCATGCGATATTCGCCCGATGCCCGCCAGGCGCGATGCAGCCGCCGATTGAGCCGAACATAAGGAAGCGCCAATCGCATCGCCCCTTCGCGTTTCAGGCCAAGCTTTTCCTGATAGCGCATCATGGATTGCGCCCAACTGCCAAAGGGGCGGATGGTGTGGATCACGATGACCCGGCATCCCAGCCGCTGATAATGCGCGGCGCCTGCATCCGTTTTTGAACAATCGATCAGGATGTCGGATGTCTCGCTCACTTTGCCCGTAAATGCGTTGAACGGATCCTCGCCAGCATCGCTGCGCGTCAGCACATCGGCCCAGAACGGGTCGGCTTCTATCTCGGCGCGGCGGGCGGCTTTACGGGCCGGGTCCGCCCAATATCCCCCGCGCGCGGCATAGCTGCTGTCTTCAATCATGTCGGTCGCGCGAAAGGTCTGCCACACTTCACCGGCATTCACCGCGCGGGTTTGGCGTGCGATCCAGTCGCCCACAAATGTGCTGCCCGAACGTGGTTGTCCTACGATGTAATAGACGACCAGCCCGCTCATTTCGCAGCTCCTTTGCGCGGGGCCACAAGGGTGTAATTTGGCGTAAGGTCTGTGACACCCAAATCCTGCAAGGCAGCACCGATCTGCCCTTCGGGGTCTGCGCGCACTGCATCGTAATCAAGCGTCACATGCGCCGCCTTGCACTGGGCAATGCCGTGATCGAGGGCAGCTTCGAGCCGCTTAACTGCAATGCCCGCGACCTGTTCGGGCGGTTCGCCTGAGACTTTTTGCCAGCCTTCAAATTCCGGCCCCCAGAAAGGCGGCGGGCGGCGCAGCGTTCGCGCGATGCGCCCGCGCAGTCCCGCGATCACATAATGCGGCAATTCAGATCGGTGGACAAAGCCCAGCTTGCCCAATTGCCCTTTCACATCGTGCATTGCGGCATTGTCAGAGAGCAAAGCCGCATTTGCATCATCCCATTCCAGCCATTTTCGCAAAAAAGACGCGCGCACCGATGACGCATCGCGCCGCAGGAAAATGATCTTGGCCTCTGGAATAACCGCTTCGACAAATCCTGTGCGCAGACAGTTTGCGGGTGTCTTTTCGACAATTGGCCCGGCGCTGCCTGCCGCAAGAGCGGTGCGGATATAGTCTCTCACTTCGGGCGCGGCGTGTTCGGGGGTGAATTCCTCATGACCCAGAGCCCGCCGGTTGCGAAAACGCCATGCGGGGTTTGGCTCTTCGAAATAACGCGTTTGATCGCCCGCTGCGAGCACGCGCCCCAGTAAAGTCGTACCTGATCGCGGCAATCCGATAATGCTGACAAAGCTCACGCCAGCACCTCCAGCACGGCGGCATCGTGGCGGCTTTGCGAAAAATGCGCCGCAAACCGTTCAAGCGAGGCGGATTGCTGGTTTTGCAAGGTCTCCGGCGTAAGCGTTTCGAGGTAATCGGCAATATCGCGGGCGGTGATGTTCTTGCGCAGCAGGCCGCTTTCTCCGTCGATCACAAGGTCCGGTGTTGCCGCGTGGTGATTGGTGATGATCGCGCAGCCATTGGCCATGGCTTCGATGATCGAACGGGGCATCGCTTCTGCCGGATAGCGCGTGGGCAGGCAGAACACATCGCTATTCAGAAGCAAAGCGCGCACTTCTGCCCTGTCCCAGACGGCATCGCCAATGTCGATATGCCCGCTTGCCAGTTGAGCGGGGGTGAACGCGGCTTCGAATGCAGATCTGTCGCCCGCGCCGAGCCATTTGCCGCGAAAAACAAACCGAAACCGGTCAAGCACACCGCGATCATCAAGGATGCGCGCGGCCTCGCCCAGCAAACCGTACCCTTTGCTCGCGATGAAATTGGAGAGGTAGAGCACGGTCACAGGCCCATCGCTGCGGGATTTGCGGGCAAGATCGTCCGCATCGGGCACCATGGCGGCATCAATGGTGTTTGGGATGACGCGCAATTTGTCCGCTGTTCCGCGCGACAGAGCCTCAAGCGCGTCGCGGCCCGGAGTAAGCCGCTGCGACAGACAGATCACCCGGTGTGCGCGCGCCAGCATCCAGCCGCGCAAAGCTTTGAGCAGGCGGTTGCCGGGATAGAAATAATTGCCATTGCGCGTGTGCAGGCAAATCCTTGCATCAGGCCGCAGGGCAAGAACGGCGCGCATCGTCCAGAAATCGCGAATGCTGGCGGCCAGTCCGCTATTGGGGGCCATATAAAGTGTCAAAGGGCGCTCCTTTGCATCCCGGATCGCGGTTTTAAGGTCCGACAAAGACGCGCGGTGATCGGCGATCAGGCGCATGATGCTGGCAGGGCTTAGCCGCGTATCGGCATCGCGAATTGCAGTGTGACGCACGGGGACAGTCACGCAATCATATTGCTGGCGCGCTGCCTCAATCACGGTTTGTGATCCGATGACCGCGCCTGTCGCGCCCTTTTCGCGTGTGGGGACGGGCACGAAGAATAGGATAAGCGGTTCGCCGGCCATCACCGCGCGCCCAATTCATCATACAGCGCATCATATTGCGCCGCCATGGAGGGGACCGAAAATTGCTCCAGCCCGGCGCGCATTTCTGCCACCCTTGCGGCCATTGCTTCACCCGGCAAATCGGCGGCCATGGCAATCGCTTCTGCCACACCGCTGGCGTTCAGCGTCTCGATGTAAGCGGGCTTTGCCGCCCAATCGCTTATCATTGCATCCAGCTCCGCGCTGCGCGTGACGATGGGCATAAAGCCATGGGCAATCGCTTCAAACAGGGTGTTCGACATACCTTCCGAACCGCTTGGCAGGATGAGCATATGCGAGCCCGGTGAAAACTGCGTGTGCCAGTCAGAGCGGTAGCCGTGAAATGTCACCCGCTGCGCAAGGCCAAGCGCCTGAGCCTTGGCTCGCAGCGGAGCATCCAGAGGCCCCTCGCCAATGATGTCGAGCGCTTTGATCCGCTGCATAACCGGGCGTGCAGCCATGGCGTCCAGCAACAGATCGACATTCTTTTGTTCAACCAGCCGCCCGGCAAACAGCAAGCGATCGGGCGATAAAGCATTTGCTAATGGCGCGGCGGGGTCAAACTCCATGCCATTGGGGATGACCTGCAATTTGGCGGGCATGCCTGTTAAGCGGCGCAGCGATAAAGCGGGAAGGATATAAGGATAATTGGGCACAATCCGGTCTGCCATAAGGTGCACGCCGTAGGTCAACCGGTCCTTGATTGCGGCCATTCCCGCGCTGCGCGGTTTGCGCCGGTCGCCGCTGATAATCGGCACGCCCGCCCGCCGCGCCGCAATGGCCGCTGGAAGAGTGAGCCGCGCAGGCAGCCACATTTGCGCAATGGTGATGTCATGCTTTGTAATCAGCTGAGCAATCCGCCGCGTGACTGTGCCAAAGCCGAGGTCCGCAATGGTTTCCACGGGCGCTGCGCATGTCGCTTCATTGCCTGCAAGAACCGCGACGACATGATCGTGCCTGGACGCTTCCACAAGCAAGCGGACCTGGCGTTCAGCCCCGCCTTTTTCCAGATGCGCGATGACATGCAAAACTTTCTGCGGCTTGGATGTCATATCAGGCGTGGCGCAATTCCGGGTTGCAGGAAAAAGGGGCCGTTTGCAGCATTCAATTCACCGCGTGTATAGGCCCACAGGATTAGCGGGATCGCTTTGGTTTACTAGCGCCGCGCAGGCAAAAGGGAAGGATTGATGATGCTCTTTGCCACCGTTGGTGTAGGCCTTACCCCTCAGGATAGCGCATTGTGACCGACAAACCGAAGCCGCAAATGACAGGCGGAAACGCCCTCGACCGGCGTTCTGCGCTTGGCCGGATGAGCGGCGCTCCGGTCAAAGCAATGATCGCGGTGCAGGCCGCCAATGGTGTTGCCGCAGGCGCTCAGCCAACAGAGCCGCGTGCCGGAATTGTGCGGTTTGAAGATTTCGGCGCCATCGGCGACGGGGTCAGCGATGATGGCGCGGCCATCGCTGCCGCATTGCAGAGCGGTGCGCGCATTGTGCCTGAATTCATCACCTATGCGACCGCGCGCACACTGACAGTCAATCACGATGCCGTGTGCGATCTGGGCGGGGCTCTTATCCGGCAGGCAGACGGCGCGCAGCTGGATGAGGTTGCGCGCATCGCGATCAGCAATTCGCAATCCAAACTGCAATCGGCCACCACCATTGTGGTCGATGGCAATCGCGCCGCCAATAGCGCGGATGTAACGGGAATTGCGGTGGGCAAGCTGAAAAAAGCGCTCGGCACGCTGACGGCTGCCGCGCAGGATTGCACCACCGGAATCAGCATCACCGGGCAAAGCGAATATTGCGCCATCAGCGCCCATGCCGAAGGGTGCGATACGGGCGTTGCCATTCTGGGCTATGACAAAACCACACCTGATGAGCTGCGTCTGGATGTGTTCGCGCATGATTGCGGCACGTTCCTGCATTCAACCGGCAGCAGAAAAGTCAGCGGGATCGTCACCTTTGCTTGCGAGCAATCCGATGATTGGGGTGTCATTCTCGAAGGAGAAGGCTGGTGGCAGGTGACCGGGATCATTCGCGGCGTCGGCAAGCAGCAAGGCGGCGGGATGCGCGCGGATGGCGCTCAACTTCGCGGGGATCTGGAGATTGTCGGGGCTAGCGGCGAGAATTGCGAGTGGGGCCTGGATATCGCCAGCGGTCAGATCAACGGATTTTGCGCCACCATTAACGGGCAATACGCCAACGGGGTTCGCATTGCAGGCGGGGTCGAAGGCTCTGCCAAGCTGTTCCTCCAAACCGTTCCGCGCGGGCAATTCGGCGTTGTTTTGGGTGCAGGCGGTGAAACGCTTGACGGGTTTGTGATCGAGGAAGGCTCGCGGCTGCGCGCGGGCGCGGATACGGTCGCCTTGGCGCTGGAGGATTGCCGCAATTGCACCATCAATTCTGGCATTCTGTCCGGCATCTGCACCATTTCAGCCAAAGCGTCTGGCAATACGGTTCATGTTCCGCGCAAAGCTGCCAGCCAGGTCGCCTTCGACAATCAGCGCAGCCAAACCGATAACCGCATCGCTTTTCGCGGAGTGTTCTCGCTTGAGGAGCTCGGCGCAATCAACAAGGGCAATGCGTTTCGCGGGATGGAAGCGGAAATGTGCAGCGATTTTGACATGCGCCGGGCAATGTTCGATGGGCAACGCTGGACCCCTGCCTAAACGGCTTTTTTGAGGACGCCATGCGAGCTTGGATACAGATTGTGCTGGTCGCCGTCTTTGTGACAGCCTCGTACCGGCTGGTCCTCTACGACATCGGCGACACAAGTCGCGGATTGCTGCTGGCCTTGGTCATTTTCGCAACATCTGGGCAGCAAGCGGGGCGCTTTTTTGTAAAAGCCATGCCGCTGTTTGTGATGGTAGCGGTCGCGATTGCGCTGGATTTCATCTTTGGCAGGATTGGCAATTATCTGTGGGTGATGATGGCGCAGCTTGTGTCGGGATTGTTGGTGGCTTCCACGGTGTTCCAGATGAATATCGAAGCTTTGCGAAAAGTGATTTTCGTTTCGATTGGCCTGCTATTTGTCAATTTCGCGATCATTACCTTCGTGCCGGGATATTTCATCGCGGCGGCATCTGATCTGGGCGTGGTCGACCCGTTCGTGACTTATGGGCGCGAGCTTCAGCGGATGTATTATTCCTATTACAACGCCAATGCGGCGGCCTATGCGGTCTATTATATGCTGCTGGCTTTTATCGCGGTGAATTATGTGTCGCCCATGCCCAAACGGCAAAGCTGGATAGTGATGGGCCTGCTGCTGGGGCTGATCCTGCTGACAGGTGGGCGCGGCGTTATCCTGGTTATTGCAGCGCTAGTCTTTGCCTGGCTGCTGGCTTTGCGATCTTCGCGCTCGGCGATGGTGGTTGCGGGGCTTGGCTTTGGCTCGCTGATGGTTCTGCCCGCGTTCAACGCTTTGAATGAACTGGTTTTGCTGCGCGAGGAATCTAATGTCGTCCGGCTGGATGCGCTCAACCAATACATCCAGTTTATCGCGAACAACCCCTATTTCGGCGTCGGTATCGAAGCCTTGCGCGAACGCGTTGATGTGTTTGGCCTCAAACCCAGCCACAATTTCTTTATTGAGGTTCTGGCGATGTTCGGATTTGTGCTGGGCGGTCCGTTGATTGCGTTTCTGGTCTATCGGCTGGTGATCCGCCCGGTCAGCTTTCAGTTGAAATTGCTCGGATTTTTCTCGCTCATGCCCGGTGTGTTCAACAACACCTTGCTCACCAATTGGGGTTTTATCCCGCTGGCTGTGCCCGTTTTGATGGTGTGCGCAGGCGTGATGCGGGCGCGCCTTTCTGACGACGCCGCGGCGGAAGGAGCGCCCTCACAAGATAAAGCCGCGCGCACGCCAAACCCTGCATTGCCTCCGCCGCTTAAACCGGCATTCGCTTCCAGTCCGGGTTACACTCCGGTCCGCTGATCGCGCCGCGCAAGCGGCCATTGCTGTATCCCTTCTTCAAGACCCCAACCAATCTGGTGCCAACCCAATCATGAAAATCTCCATCGTAACCGCTGTTTTCAATCGCGCGGGCACCATTGGTGAAGCGATGGAAAGCGTGCAGCGCCAGACCTATCCTCATATCGAGCATGTCATTCAGGATGGCGGGTCCAATGACGGCACATTGGAAGCGGTGCAGGCGCTCGCCAAGGATATGACCCGGGTGCTGTCAGAACGCGATGATGGAATTTATGACGCCATCAATCGCGGCATCAGGCGCACCACGGGCGATATTGTCGGGCTGATGCATTCTGATGATGTGTTCGCCGATGCGGATGTGATTGCCGATGTCGCGGCGGCAATGGCTGATCCATCGGTTGATGGGGTTTACGGCGATCTGCAATATGTTGCCGCCGATGATCTGACCAAAGTTATCCGCCATTGGAAATCGGGCGAATACCATCCGCGATTGCTCAAACGGGGGTGGATGCCGCCGCATCCCACGCTCTATTTGCGGCGCGAGGTGTTTGACAGATATGGCCTTTACGACACGTCCTATTCGATTGCGGCTGATTACGATGCGATGCTGCGATATCTGGTCAAGGGAGAGATTTCCCTAGCCTATATTCCCCGAGTGCTTGTCAAAATGCGAGTGGGCGGCGAAAGCAACCGTTCCATTGAACGCATTGCGCGCAAGAGCCGCGAAGATTTGCGCGCCCTTCGCGCCAATCGCGTCGGCGGGGCCGCGACATTGGCGGCCAAGAATTTGAGTAAGCTGGGCCAATGGCTGAGCAAAGGTGACGAGAAATAATGACCAAGCGGGCACTGATTACTGGCATTACCGGGCAGGACGGGTCGTATCTCGCTGAATTTCTGCTGGCCAAGGGGTATGAAGTTCACGGGATAAAGCGCCGTGCATCATCTTTTAACACCCAGCGCATTGATCACATTTACGAAGACCCGCACGCCCCCGATCCCAAGCTGACGCTGCATTATGGCGATCTGTCGGACACATCGAACTTGACGCGCATCATCAAGCAGGTCGAGCCGCACGAGGTTTATAATCTTGCCGCGCAAAGCCATGTCGCGGTCAGTTTCGAAGCGCCCGAATACACCGCCGATGTTGATGGGCTGGGCACTTTGCGTCTGCTTGAGGCGATCCGGCTGCTCAATATGGATCAGCACACCCGGTTTTATCAGGCGTCCACATCAGAGCTGTATGGACTGGTGCAGGAAACCCCGCAAACCGAGAAAACACCGTTTTATCCGCGCTCTCCCTATGCTGCGGCAAAGCTGTATTCCTATTGGATTACAGTAAATTACCGCGAAGCTTATGGAATGTATGCCTGCAATGGCATTCTGTTCAATCACGAAAGCCCGCGCCGGGGCGAAACCTTTGTAACGCGCAAGATCACGCGCGGGCTGGCCAATATTGCGCAAGGGCTGGAGCCGTGCCTCTATATGGGCAATATCGATGCCTTGCGCGATTGGGGCCATGCGGCCGATTATGTGCGGATGCAGTGGATGATGCTGCAACAGGACGCTGCCGATGATTTCGTGATCGCGACGGGCAAGCAATATTCGGTGCGCGAATTCATCACCTGGTCGGCGCAGGAACTGGGCATCACGCTTGAATTTTCGGGGAGCGAAGTGGACGAGATTGCCACTATCGCGGCGATCACCGGGGACAAGGCGCCCGCGCTGAAAGTGGGCGATGTGATCATGCGGATTGATCCGCGCTATTTCCGCCCTGCCGAGGTAGAGACCCTGCTGGGCGATCCGACCAAAGCGCGCGAAAAGCTGGGCTGGGAGCCGGAGATTACCGCGCGCGAAATGTGCGCTGAAATGATTGCGACCGACCTTGCCGATGCGCAGCGTCATGCTTTCCTCAAAGCAAACGGGTTTGCCATGCCTGTCAGTGTCGAAAACTGAACGCGGGGCATCGCAGCATCATGAAGATATTTCTCGCAGGACATCGCGGCATGGTGGGCAGCGCCATTGCGCGCAAACTGTCCGCGCGCGCTGATGACGGTGAGGCGGTAGAGCTTGTCACGCGTACACGCGCGCAGCTCGATCTGACCGATCAGGCCGCCGTGCGCGGTTTTTTCGCCGAAGAGCGCCCCGATGCGGTGATCCTGGCGGCGGCCAAAGTGGGCGGAATTCACGCCAACAACACCTATCCCGCTGATTTCATTTACGACAATCTGATGATGGAATCCAATGTCATCCATCAGGCGTTCAAAGCAGGCGTCACCCGGCTGTTGTTTCTGGGATCATCGTGCATTTATCCCAAACACGCCCCTCAGCCCATGACCGAAGACGCGCTGTTAACGGGCACCCTGGAGCCGACCAACGAACCCTATGCCATTGCCAAGATTGCCGGGATCAAATTGTGCGAAAGCTATAATCGCCAGCACGGCACCGATTATCGCAGCTGTATGCCCACCAATCTGTATGGGCCGGGTGATAATTTTCACCCTGAAAACAGCCACGTCCTGCCAGCGCTGATCCGCCGTTTCCACGAAGCGGCTGAGGCAGGCGCGGATGAAGTCGTCATCTGGGGCACTGGCACACCCCGGCGCGAATTTCTGCATGTCGATGATATGGCTGAGGCCAGCCTGTTCGTGATGGAGTGCGACCGCGCCGTTTATGACGCGAACACGCGCCCCATGCTCAGCCATATCAATGTGGGCTGCGGTGAGGATATCTCCATCTTGGAACTCGCGCAGTTGGTTGCGCGCATAACCGGGTTTGAAGGCCGCATCGCCACCGATCCGGCCAAGCCTGACGGCACAGCGCGCAAACTGATGGATGTCTCGCGTCTTTCGGCGATGGGATGGCGCGCTCAGATTGGGTTGGAAGCCGGGATTGAGGAAACCTATCGCTGGTTCCTTGCTTCACAAGCGGAACTGCGCGCATGAAACTGAATTATGCATCCGGTTCATTGGCGGTTGTGCTTTGCGCGGGCAAAGCGCGCCGCAATTGCTGTGACCTAGACGGTAAAAGGCCCCCTTGGCGATGAGCAGCCGACTGAAATCGAACTCAAATCTGCCCTGGTTTGTGCTGGGGCTGTTTGCGCTGGTGGTGGCGACATTGGGCGGATCATCGCGCCCCGATGCGATCCAGATTGCCGCTTTGCGCCCGCTTACCGCGCTGATGCTGATCCCGGCGCTTTATTTCATATCGCGCGAACAAATCGCCAAAGCGCGCAGTCTTGTGGTGTTGCTCGCGCTGCTGGCAGGGTGGATGGCGCTGCAATTGATGCCGCTGCCCGCGGGACTTTGGCAATCCCTGCCCGGCCGCGAAGTGATCGCGCAGCTGGATGCAGCCACCGGAATGGATGGCACGTGGAGGCCGATATCACTGGTGCCAAGCAGGGGCTGGAACGCGCTGTTCGCGCTGATCGTGCCGGTTACCGCTTTGCTGATTGCGCTCGCCATGCGGGCATCGCCGCGCATGCTGATGGTGATTATCGCCGCTGTCGGGCTGGTCGATGCGGTGCTTGGTATCATGCAGGTTGTCGATGGCAGCAAAAGCCCGCTCTATTTTTACGCGATCACCAATGCCGGATCGCCTGTCGGCCTGTTCGCCAATGAAAACCATTCGGCGGTCTTTTCCGCGCTTGTTCTGGTGATCCTTGCCCGGCTGCAATCGCTGCCTCAGGCTATCAACGAACCGCGCTGGCTGCGTCTGTGCTATCCGCCGACATTCCTGATTGTGCTGCTGGCCGTGCTGCTCAGCGGATCGCGCGCTGGCCTTGCGCTGACGGCGTTTGCGCTGCTGGTGACAGTGGTGATGGTCTGGCTGGGCTTTACCGCGAGCAATACGGATCGCCGCCAAAGCAAGGTTGAGCAATGGATCACCGCGCGCCCGCGTCTGCTTTTGGGCGTATTTGCCGGGCTGATCGCAGTACTGCTGATTGCGTTCTTTTCCGCCCAGCGCGCGCCGGGTGTCGATGACATTTTCACGCAGAACACATTTGAGGATCTGCGCTGGAAATTGTGGCCCACAATCACACAAATGGTGCAGACCCATTTCCTGTTTGGCGCAGGGTTCGGCACCTTTGAGGAGCTGTATCACATCTATGAACCCAGCGATCTGCTGCTGCCTGTCTATGTCAATCAGGCGCATAATGACTGGGCGCAAATCGTGATTGAAGGCGGGCTGCCCATGGTCGCTCTGCTGGCGCTGTTCATCGCATGGGGCGTGCGCGCCGTCCTGAAAGCCCCGCAGACAAGCGAGCTTTATATTGCCAAATTGCTTTTCTGGGGATCAACAGCGGCGATCATATGCGGGGCATCGGTGGTTGATTATCCCCTGCGCGCGCCGTTGTTTCAAGCCATGGCTGTGTGGTTGGTGGTTGTTTTGGCAATGGAAATCGCGCCGATTGGCAATTCTGGCAAAAATGCCACCCGCTCAGCGGGATCACGGGGCAAATAATGGCCCGCTCTTGGAGTTTCACCGATATGAGCTATGGAGCGGGAATTGGTCAAAAGGGTAAAAAAGTGCCGTTTAGAATTTGCGTGACATTGGCTTTGGCCGCAGCGGCTTTGTCCGGATGCGCGACCGATCGCACCTTTGGCGCCGATCCAAGCTATGAGATAACCGAACTGGAAACGCTGCCCGCCCCGCGCGGCGAGATTTTCTACACCATCGGCTCTCAGGAAAAGCTGGAAATTGGCGTTGTCGGCGCCGAGGAATTGACTGGCGTTTACCTCACCGATGAAGATGGTAATCTCGATTTTCCGCTTGTCGGCAAAGTTGCAATCGGCGGACAGTCGCCAACTAATGCGTCCAAGATGATCGCCGATGGCCTGCGCGGACGGTTCATTGTCGATCCGCAAGTGCGCGTGATCCCCGAAGAGTTCACCCCGCCTTCCATCTCGATCGGCGGACAGGTGAACCGGCCCGGCGCTTATCCTGCAACGGGGCGCGAAACCTTGCTGCGCGTCGTCAATATGGCTGAAGGCCTGGCGGAATATGCCAAATTTGAAGATGTGCTGATTATGCGCACGGTTGATGGCCAGCGCTATATTGGCCTTTATAATATCGCGGCGATTCAGCGCGGCAATTACCCTGATCCTGCGCTTTATCCGGATGATATCGTGATGGTCGGGGATTCGCCAGCGCGCCGCCGGCTCGACAATATTCTCCAGTTTGCGCCGCTGCTGACATCGGCAGCGATTGTCATTGATCGCGTGGGCATTTGATAGAATTATGAACGCAGATATTGCCCTTTCGCCGCCCAAGGCTGGCACCGCAAACGGTCAGGATGCTGGCGAAGGGGGGATAACTTCTTCCTCGATCTGGAACGCTTCGTTCACGAAGCGCGCACTTTGCGCTGGTTTATCGCCGCGCTGATTGTGCTTTGCCTGCTTGCAGGGCTGGTCATCACTTTGCTGACAGAGCCGCAATACCGCGCCAATGCGCGGCTCGAAGTGGCGCAGGTCGCGACCAACGTCACCGATATCGAAACGCTCGATGCGGATGGCCGGGTGTCTGAGCTGCAATATCTTAACACTCAGTACGAATTGCTGGAATCGCGCTTTATGGCATCGCGCGTTGCCGAAGCGGGCAATTTGATGCGCGACGAAGAGTTTATCGAAACCTTCGCGCTGACCGAGGAAGAAGACCTTTCCGAACGCGATATCGAAGAATTGCTGCTCGATCAGGTCAGTATTGAAGCGATTGCCAATTCCAGCCTCGTGGACATCTATTTCTCCAGCGGTTCATCAGCCCTGTCGGCGCGCATTGCCAATTTGTGGGCCGAAGAATTTATCGCGGCCAATTACGAAAAACGCTTCGGCACCAATATCGAGGCGCGCGAATTCTTGAAAAGCCAGATCGATGAACTGCGCGAAAGCCTCTCGCGGTCTGAACAGGAATTGGTTGAATATGCCAATGCGAACGAGATTCTGGTGCTGGAAACAAGCACCGATGGCGAAGGGTCAGCGACCGCAGCGCAAACCTTGATCGCGGCTGATCTGTCTGCGCTCAACGCGGCTTTGGCACAGGCGACAACCGAACGGATCACGGCAGAGGCCGCCGTGCGCGCTGGCGAGCGGGGCGGCCCCAATCGCGATCCGCGCCTCGCGTCTGAACTGGCGCTGGCCCAATCCGAATTGTCGATTCTGCAAGAGAATTTCGGCCCCGAATATCCCGCCGTTCGTCAGAAACAAGCGCAGGTCGCAACCTTGCGTCAGGCCTTGAATGTGACAGGCAGCGCAACCTTGCGTTCCGCCAGATTGCGCGAAAGCGAATTGCGCGAACGGCTGAACGAGGCGAAATCAAGATTCCTCGGCCAGCAAAGCCAGGGCATTCAATACGGCATCTTGAAACGCGAGGTCGAAACAAATCGCGAAATTTATGATGGTTTGCTCCAGCGCTTCAAAGAACTTGAGGCATCGGGCGCAGGTCAGAACAATATCAAGCTGATCGACGCCTCCATCGCGCCGATTGCGCCTTATGAACCGTCCCTCATTCGCAATATGGCGGTGGCCTTTATCGCCAGCCTGATGCTGACGGCAGCGCTGGTCTATGCCCGCGTCATGATGAGCCAGACAGTGCGCGAGCCGGGCGAGGTGACAGACAAGACTGGCCTCACCCTGCTGGGCGTGATCCCCAAGGCCAAGGATGTCGATATGGTCGATGCGCTGGCGCAGCGATCATCGGAAACGAGCGAGGCGTACCGCTCGCTGCGCACCAATTTGGCGTTCCTTACCGCCGATGGCGCGCCGCGCGTGATTATGCTGACATCGACCGCGCCGTCAGAGGGCAAGTCGATATCCTCGGTCGCACTGGCTGCAAACTTTGCGCAATTGGGCAAGGATACGATCCTGCTCGATTGCGATCTGCGCAATTCCAAACTGCCCAAAACGCTCGATCTCGATATCACCGGCGTTGGCGGAATGGCGGCGCTGCTCACCAATCAGGGCGGCGCGGTGCGCGATCAGGCGATGCGGGTGGAGCGATTGAATTTCGACTACATCCCGGTTGGCCACAAACCGCCCAATCCGGTTGATTTGCTTGCATCGGACAGGCTGCAGCAAGTCGTGGATGAAGCCAAAGGCACTTATGACCAGATCATCATCGATTGCGCGCCCATGCTGTCGCTCGCCGATGCGATTGAAACCGCGCGCGTGGCCGAAGGCGTTATCTATGTGATGGAAGCCAACCGGATCAAAGCCAAGGTCATCGAAACCTCGGTTCGCCGTCTGGCGGCCACCGGCGCGCCGATTTATGGCGGTGTTCTGACCAAGCTGGATGAGCGCGCCGCTGAATACGGATATGGCTACGGCTATGGTTATGGCTACGGCTATAATTACGGGAATGACGATCCCAAGGCCGAAACGGACCGGATGTAAGCCCGATGTCTATGGCTAAACGCCTTGCAGCGCTGGAATGGCCCCGATTGTTGATCGTGATCGCGATTGGCGTGGTGCTCGCGGGCGTTTTGAGCGTCCAGGCGCTCAGTTCCGCCCTGACACGCTCCGCACCATCGACGGCGGTTTCGCTGTTTGGCTGGAATGGTCTGGCGGCTGAACAAAATGCGTTCCAGGTTTTCCAAACCGCTGCAGCCCAAGGCACCGATCTGCTGGAAGCTGCAACAAATGCGCAGCCGCTCGCGCGGGCTGCCGCATCGCATGACCCGCTGACGCCCAAATCCTATTCGGTCATCGCCATGGCGACCACCGATCCGGCCGCCAAATCGGCCATTCTGACCGCCGCCAACAAGCTCAATCGCCGCGATTTGTCGCTTCAGGCGCTGGTGCTTGAACAGCGCCTTGCGCAGGAAGATTACAGCGCCAGCATTGCGACGCTCGATCAGATCCTGCGCGTCCATCCTGAGCGTGAGCAGGAGTTTTTCCCTGTCCTGCGCCAAGCCTTGACCGCGCCCGGCGCTGCGCCTTTGTTCGTTGATATCCTCAACGGGCCGGCCGCCTGGCACGAAAACTTTCTCAAATTCGCCATGCGAGAGCCTGCATCGCGGCTTGCCATGGCGTCTATCCGTAAGGAATTGAATTACGACGACACCGAGGTTGACCGCCGCCTGATCACGGGTCTGGCGGTGCAGGGCGAAGTGGTGAAATCAAAAGAGATCTATGATTTTGTGAAAGCGCGCCAGGTGCCTGATGAGACGGCCGAAGAAAGCGGCGAGGAGCGCGAGGTTGCGAGCAATTGGGACAATCAGTTCCCCCCGTTTGATTGGCGCTTGTCCGATGAAAGCCGGTTCCGGAGCCAGCCTGACCGCAAGGGCGAAAACCTGGAGATTTTCGCGCGATCAGGCGAAGGCGGCGCGATTGCCGAATTGATCGAGCTGACCCCCGATGGCCCCTTTGCCATCACCACCACATACGAAGCGCAAAGCCCGACGCGGTCGGACAACACGCGCATCCAGCTGTTCTGCGCCGTGGGTGCGCCGCCTTTCGTTGATGAAGCTTTGGCGCAAGGGGCCAACACTATTGCGGTGGACGCAGTGCCGGACAATTGCCCGCAAATGCTACTGCGCGTGAATGTGCGGGCGTGGCGCGGCGAACCGACCGTGCGCGCGACTTTGGGGCCCATTACAATCGCCCGGCAATAGAGCTTAGAACCGCGCTGGTTTAACCGGGCACCCTAATCGAGGGCCCTAATCGAGAGCAATATCCGGCGCGTCTTCCTGTTTCATGCCCACCACGTGATAGCCCGCATCCACATGATGCACTTCGCCGGTTACGCCTGATGACAGGTCAGACAGGAAATACAGCCCCGATCCGCCCACATCATCAATCGTCACCGTGCGGCGCAGCGGCGTGTTCAGCTCATTCCATTTGAGGATATAGCGAAAATCGCCAATCCCGCTGGCAGCCAGGGTTTTGACAGGGCCAGCGCTGATCGCGTTCACTCGGATGTTTTTCGGTCCCAGATCATTGGCGAGATAGCGCACGCTGGTTTCCAAAGCGGCCTTTGCAACGCCCATCACGTTGTAATGCGGGATGACTTTTTCCGCGCCGTAATAGGTCAGCGTCAGGATTGATCCGCCGTTCTCGGGCATCATTTCCGCCGCCCGCTTGGTCACCGCAACCAGCGAATAGGCCGAGATGTTCATCGTCTTCAGGAAATTGTCGAGCGAGGTGTCGACATATTGCCCGCGCAATTCTGCTTTGTCGGAAAAGCCGATGGCGTGGACCACGAAATCAAGCGTGTCCCAACGTTCTTTCAATGTTGCAAAAGCAGCATCCAGCGCATCCATATCCGACACGTCGCATTCGAAAGTGAAATCGCTGCCCAATTGCTCTGCAAGCGGCTTCACCCGCTTGGCCAGCGCTTCGCCCTGATAGGAAAAGGCCAGCTGCGCCCCGTGCTCTGCCAATTGCTTGGCAATGCCCCAGGCGAGTGATTTATCATTGGCAAGCCCCATGATGAGCCCGCGTTTGCGTTCCATGAGTTTGGGCATATCGGCATTCTCCTCAAAAGTGTCTGTCGCTGTGCTGAACCGCCAAATCAAGCCTGAGCCTGTTCAGGGTCCACACCGGGTTCGGCCAGCGCCGCATTCAATTGAGCGCCGATAACGAGGCCGAGCCCGACAAGCCAGAAAAACAACAGCGCAACCATAATTCCTGCCAGACTGCCATAGGTAAGACTGTAGGTGAAAAACTCTTTGAGGACTTTGGGCAGCGCTGTCGTGACAGCCAGCCACCACAAGGCCGTGAACAGCGCGCCGGGCCATTTGGGAAAAGCCTTGCCGCGATATTGTGCAGGGGTGAGAGTGAAAAAGAGCAGGTACAGGGATCCGAACAAGCCCAAAGCGGGCACAATCCGCGTGATCTGCAAGGTTTCGATTGTTTCGCCCAATTGCGGGATAAACGCGCCGATAAATTCCTGTGCAGTGCCGATCAGCACCTGGGCCAAAAATGAGATCAGCATCAGCAACACTGCGCCCACGATCAGCCCCGCTGACAGCAAGCGATATTGCCAGAATGCGCGTTCCGCCACAGTGCCATAAGCGCGCCGCAGCACATCGCGGATGGTTTCGATCAGGCTGGAAACAGACCACAAGGCCGCCGCCGCGCCAAACCACACCAGCCAACCGCTGCGCGCGTCGATCACGTCGTTGGCAACCGGTTCGATCACTCCGCGAACTGTGGGCGGCATCGCCATCAGAACGGTATCGATCACCATCGCGCGCTCTTCAACTTCCCCGACCAGCTGGAACAAAGTGGCGGCAAAGATAAAGAAGGGAAAGATTGAAAGCATCGCCAGGTAGGCAAGATTGCCCGCATAGATAAAGCCATCCTGAAACGTCCCGCTGACGGTGCGGCGGATAACCTCAAACGGGCGTGACCCTGACCGAAACCATCCCAGCACCGTGCTTGCAAGGCCGGGATTGCGCGATCTTTCGTGCGCGCCCAGCAATCCGGCAGGTTCGATATCGCCATCTGGCTTATGCGTCTTCAGCGCATCGCGCCGCCGCGCCTCAGGAGAAAGTGAGCGGACCGCGCGGTGGGGCGATGCGGGCTGATCTGCTCCTGTCATGCTGCGGTTAAGCCCCTTTCCTTGCAGCGCCTCGGTGCGCGCTCAGGCTTATGCGTCAAACTTGGCGCGCGGGCTAGCCGGATCGGTCCAATCACCCAGTTTTTTATCAAGCGCTTCAAGGTCTTCAGGCAGCTGTATTTCCAAAGTGACCAGCTGATCGCCTCGCGCGCCTGCGGCTTTCTTTGACCAGCCTTTGCCGCCCAGACGCATGATTGTGCCGCCATGGGTGCCCGGTTTGATCGTCAGCATAACCGCGCCATCAACCGTGGGGCATTTGACTTTCGCCCCGCGCAGCGCCTCATCCAGAGTGATCGGCAAATCCATGCGGATATGATCGCCATCGCGGCGGTAAAATGGATGCGAGGCGATGTTGATCTCGACAATGCCATCGCCATTGCCGCCCGGGCCGCTATGCCCTTTGTCTTTCAGGCGCATCTGCGTGCCATCATCCAGCCCGCGTGGCAGTTTTAGATTGATCGCTTTGCCATCGGCCAGCGTGATCCGCTGATCGCGCAAGGTTGCAGCATCTTCAAACGGGACGCTCAATTTGTATTGAATATCCGCGCCGCGTTTGGGCGGGGAAGCAGGCGGGCGCTGGCCAAATCCGCGCCGGCTGCCGGGTGGTGGTCCGCCGCGATTGCGCGCGCCGCCGCCAAACAGCCCTTCGAACAGATCGCCCAGATCCATATCATCGGGGTGCTGTCCGCCAAATTCACTGTCACGAAATCCGCCGCCGCCGCGCGGGCCTCCGCCGCCAAAGCCGCCGCCAAAACCGCCTGCGCCGCCGCGTGCATATCCGCCGCGCGCGCCGCCCATACCGCCGCCAGCCCCTGCGCCCATTCCGGCAAAGGGGTTCATGGGATTGCCATCGCCATCAATTTCGCCGCGGTCAAATTGCGCGCGTTTGTCCTTGTCGCTTAACAGATCATAGGCATTGGTGACGCTGCTAAAGCGTTCGGCGGCCTTTGGATTATCCTTGTTGCGATCAGGATGCAGCTGTTTGGCCAGCTTGCGATAGGCGCTTTTGATGTCTTTTTCAGACGCGGTGCGGGCAACGCCAAGGGTTTTGTAAGGATCGGCCATCGTGTGTTAGCTAGGTGAGACGGTTGCCCCGTGCAAGGGCGCTGTCAGACTGGCCCGGTATGAAACGCAAAAGCGTGGCTTTGTGTAAGGCGTGCAATCAGTGCCCCCTTTCCTACGCGCGGCGAAATCCCTATCTCTCGCGGCATGTTCACCGTTGCCGCTTTATGCCCGAATTTGCTGCCACAGGGTGCCTTGGGGATGTTGCGGTTTTTAGTCTTAGGACCGTGTAACATGCGGTCCATCATTCAGTTTGAGGTCTGCCAGGATGAACCAACCCGCAACTCTGGGTGATGCCCAATTGGCCGATAGCCAGATCGCGGCGGGCGCTGATCCTTACCGCCTGTTCGACGAGTGGATGGATGAAGCACGCGCGAGCGAGCCCAATGATCCCAATGCGATGGCGCTGGCAACCGCTGATGGGGATGCAGTGCCTTCGGTTCGCATGGTGCTGCTCAAAGGGCATGGCCGTGATGAAGGGCGCGAATACGGAGTGAGCGGCGGCGGCTTCACCTTCTTCACCAACACCGGCAGCCGCAAAGGATGCGACATCGCCGCCAATGCGCAGGCGGCGCTGCTGTTTCACTGGAAAAGCCTCAACCGCCAGATCCGCATATCCGGCCCTCTGATCCCAGTGGATGAAGCGCGCGCAGACGCCTACTTCCACTCGCGCGCTTACAACAGCCAGGTGGGGTCCGCCGCCTCGGACCAGTCGCGCCCGCTGGATGCGCGCCAGACCTATATCAACCGGGTGAAAGCGCTGTGGGATGAGCATGAGGGGGAGGGCAAAGTGCCGCGTCCGCAGCATTGGACAGGCTTTACGCTGGACCCGCGTGCAATCGAGTTCTGGATGGACCGTGACAACCGCTTGCACGATCGCCGCGTCTTCACGCGCGCATCATCGGATGCGGCGTGGTCAGATACGCTGCTCTATCCGTGAGCGCTCTAGCTCTACCCCTAAGGAACCCAGCATGACCCTGCGCATCCCCTATTGGCATATCGACGCATTCAGCGCCTCGCCCTTTGGCGGCAATCAGGCCGCTGTCATGGTGCTCGATGAATGGCTGCCCGACGATCAGCTTGTGGCGATTGGAGCAGAGAACTTGTTCGCTGAAACCGCCTTCGTCGTGCGCGACACGAGCGGCGAGGCGGATTGGGAGCTGCGCTGGTGCACGCCAACCTACGAGATCGCGCTGTGCGGTCATGCGACGCTGGCAAGCGGGCATGCGCTGCTGAGCCATCACGATTGGGGCCTGGGCGAAGATGGAAAAGCGCGCGATCGGGTGACGTTCCGCACGCGCAAATCGGGCGTGCTTGAAGTGCGCCGGACAGATGGCGGATATGAGGTTGCTCTGCCCGCGATCCAGACGGCTCCGCAAGACCACCCCGAGGCCGCAGCGCTAATCGGCGGCAGTCCCGTCGCGACCTACCGCTCTGGCGGGGAGCAGATCGGATACAACCTGTTCCTGTTCGAAACCGAAGCTGAAGTGCGCGCCTTGGCGCCGAACCTGCGCGCTCTGGCTGAATTGGGGACGGACCAGTTCGACTGCACCGCACCGGGTGAAGCGTCCGACATCGTCAGCCGCGTGTTCGTACCCGGTGCAGGTGTGGACGAGGACAGCGTCACGGGCTCAGCGCATGCCGCGCTAACCCCGTTCTGGGCCGCGCGATTGGGCCGAGACAGCTTTACCGCGCATCAGGCAAGCGAGCGCGGCGGCGATCTCACATGCCGATTGGACGGCGACAGGGTGTGGCTGGGCGGGCCATGCACCACTGTTGTCGAAGGCACTTTCCTACTGGGATAGCGCGAGCTAACCCATGCGCTCCGCTTCGACGGCAAGCATTTCGCGCAAGTGATCGCGCCATGGCACCCCGGCAATGCCCGTGGCGGCGCGGGTTGCGCTGCAATCCAGCACTGAGAATGCAGGCCGCTTTGCAGGGGTCGGATACTCAGCCGTTGTGATTGCATTGATCTGTGGGATCCGCCTAATCACGCCAAGCGCATGGGCCTCTTCGGCAATGGCCTGCGCGAAATCGTGCCAACTGACTATGCCTTCATCGCTATGGTGAAACGTGCCAGACGCGCCTTTCGCGACCAGCGCCCAAATGGTGCGAGCAAGGCCCGTGGCCCATGTGGGGGAGCCGGTCTGGTCGGCAACCACGCCGATCCCATCGCGGGTGCGCATGAGGCGCAGCATAGTGTTGACGAAGTTTGAGTGGCCCGCCTCATACACCCAGGACGTGCGGATCAGCAGGTCGCGCGCGCCAAGGTGATCCTCGCCCTCTGCCTTGGTCCGGCCATAAGCGGATAGCGGATTGCGCGGGGCATCAGGCGGATAGGGCTGGGCGGCTGCGCCATCGAAGACGAAATCGGTTGAGACATGCACCAGCTTGCCGCCCGAGCCTGACCCCGAGCCTGACCCCGAGCCTGACCCCGAGCCTGACCCCGAGCCTGACATAGCCTCAGCCATAACGCCCACCGCATCGGCGTTGATGGCGCGGGCGGTGTCCTCATCCGCCTCGGCAGCATCGACGGCGGTGTAGGCGGCGGCGTTAATGATGATATCGGGCGCTTCAACCGCAAGCCGCGCGCGCAGCATGGCGTGATCGGCAAGGTCGACGTCATCGCTGCTGATGGCGTTGATCTCAGCGGAAGCGGGCGCGGTGCGCTGCAAGGCTCCGCCAAGCTGCCCGGTCGCCCCGGTGATGAGAACTCTCATGCAAACACCCGCGCATCGGCAAGCGGGACGCTCGCCCGGTCCTTGTCAGACAGGATGGGCGCGGTTCCATCCAGCGGCCAGTCAATGCCGATGGCCGGATCGTCCCAGCGGACCGAATGCTCTGCCTGCGGGTCATAGGGCGCGGTGCACTTGTAGAGGAAATCGGTGTCATTCTCGAGCGTGAGAAATCCATGCGCAAACCCCTCTGGCACATAGAACATCAGGTGATTGGCGGCCGACAGATGCACGCCTTCCCATTGCCCAAACGTCGCAGAGGACCGCCGCAGATCGACCGCAACATCAAACACCGCCCCGCGCGTGACCCGCACCAGCTTGCCCTGCGGGTTCGGGTTCTGGAAATGGAGCCCGCGCAAAACCCCCTTTGCGAGTGCGAATGGTTGTCCTGCACAAAGCTGAGATCAAGCTCGGCTTTGGCAAAGCTGTCCGCATTCCAGCTCTCTGTGAAAAACCCGCGATCATCGCCGAACACAGCTGGCTCAATGATAACCGCGCCATCAAGCTTGGTTGGCGTAACGTTCATCGCTGCTGGCCGGGAACGGTGGGCTGTTCAAGCAGGCCAAGCAGATATTCGCCATAACCCGATTTGCGCAAAGGCTGCGCAATCCGCGCCAATTCGTCATCGGTGATAAACCCCAGCCGCCATGCGATCTCTTCAGGGCAAGCGATCTTCAGACCCTGCCGCTCTTCAGTGATCCGCACATAAGTCGCCGCATCAAGCAGCGATGCATGCGTGCCTGTATCAAGCCAGGCGAAACCGCGCCCCATGATCTCAACCGACAACGCGCCTTCATCCAGATAGAGCCGATTAAGATCAGTGATCTCCAATTCCCTGCGTGCCGATGGCGTTAGATCGCGTGCGCGATCCGCCACTGTTTCATCATAGAAATAGAGACCTGTTACTGCGTAGTTTGATTTGGGCGCGCGCGGCTTTTCCTCAATTGAGATGGCGCGGCCGTCATCGTCAAATTCCACCACTCCAAAAGCGGCAGGATCGGTGACGCGGTAAGCAAATATGCTCGCGCCATCTGCCTTGGCGTTGGCATGCTGCAAAAGGTTCGGCAGGCCGTGGCCATAAAAGATATTGTCACCAAGGATCAGCGCCGCTGGCTTTCCGCGCACAAAATCGGCGCCAATGTGAAATGCCTGGGCAAGCCCTTCGGGATGGGGCTGCACTGCGTAGCTCAGCGATATTCCGAAATCGGACCCGTCACCCAAAACGCGCTGAAACTGCTCGCTGTCCTGCGGGGTTGTGATAATCAGGATATCGCGAATGCCCGCCAGCATCAGAGTGCTCAGCGGGTAATAGATCATCGGCTTGTCAAAGATCGGCATCAGCTGTTTCGAAACGCCGCGGGTCAGCGGATAAAGGCGTGTGCCCGATCCGCCGGCCAGAATAATGCCTTTGCGCTGCCCCATCACATCTGCCCCGTCATATTATAAGGTGCCCCTGACCCTGACTCAGACTCTGGTGCGTAAGCGAACACCGCCGCTGGCCCCTTATGGCTCCCCTGCCGCCGGATAAAGCGCTATCACATCAGCAGCCTCTTGCAGCATTAGCGGACGTTCATCGCTGGTCGAATGGCCCAGCCGCACCAAAGTTACATTCTGCTCAGGGGAAACCAGCACATATTGCCCCATATGCCCTATCAGCGCGAAGAGGCTTTCCGGCGCGCGATCAGGGAAAAGGGGGTGGGGGTATTGCAGCCGATCATCGGGCCGGTTCATCCAGGTTTGATAGCCATAATGTTCAGAGGCCGGGCTGGCGGCTGTCATCGCCGCAATCCAGCCTGATGGCACCAATTGTTCGCCGCTGGGCGCTTGTCCGCCAGTGCGCATAAACTCGCCAAATTTGGCATAATCGCGCGCGCTCGCATGCATCAAACTGCCGCCGATCAATGTGCCCGCTGCGTCAAATTCCGGCACAATCGATGTCATGCCAAGCGGTTCAAACAGCCGTTCTTCAAGAAAGCCTGCCACAGCCGCGCGGCGCGTTTCGGGATCATCGCTGTCTGTTAGAGCGCGCGCGGCGATATCGGCCAGAATGACTGTGGTGTTGGATGAATATTCAAAAGTCTCACCGGGCTCGGCTTCCAAAGGCTGTTCCATTGCCCAGCGCGCCATATCATCGCGCCCATCCAGGAACAGCATGCGCACTTCTGACGATTCGTAAGGCGGATCGCCTGCTTCTGTGTGGCGCAATCCAGATCGCATCTGAAGAAGATGCTCCAGAGTGATCTCCGCGCGCGGATCGCCAGGGCGCTGCCATAAAGGCACAGGGGCGGGCTCTTTCACGCTTAACTTGCCATCAGCAACCAGCATTCCGATCAGCACCGCAGTGACCGTTTTCGCCATGGACCAGCTTAAGAACCGCGTGTCCGCATTATACCCTTGCGAATATCGTTCAGCTGCAATCTTGCCATTGGCCATCAGAACAACCGCTCGGGTTTCGCCAAGGCCTTTTTTTGTGAACAATTCGTCCATCGCGCGCGCCACCTGTGCGCGGGGCGCGCCTGCATCCTGAGTGACGGCTGCAATCGCTTCATCGGAAAGCGGCATGAGCGCGCCATCGGTTTCGCCGCTGCACGAAGCGATTGTCACACTGCCCAAAATCAGCGCGCCTAATCCAAGCACGCTTGGCAGGCGTATTATTGCACGCTTAAAGAGAGCCCTGTGGTCGAACATCCTGCGATCATTCTCGCACCCGGCAAAGGTTGGCAATGGCAAATCCGCGAAATTCCCGAAGTTTGCGCATAGCGTTTTGGCTTATCATCATTGTCGCTGCGGCTTTTGCGGCGGCGTTCTATGTCTTTCGCGAACCGATTGGCGGCTATGCCGAAGTCGGCACCAGCTATGCCGCGCGTGTGGCCTGTTCGTGCCGCTTTGTCGCAGGCCGCCCGCTTGATGATTGTGCCAAAGACAAACTTGGCGGGATGGAATTGGTGACTTTGGTCGAGGATGCAGACGCCAAAAGCGTCACCGCGCGCTTTCCCTTGGTTACTTCTGCCACTGCCAGCCACCGCGATGGGTATGGCTGCGTTCTGGAGACGTGGGAGCCTTAAGCCTGGACAGATGCAGCGGCATCAATCCACCCGCCGCCCAGCACGCGCTCACCTGCATAGATAACCGCAGCCTGCCCCGGCGCGACGCCGAATTCGGGATCGGCAAAGCGTATTTGCGTGGCCGCGCCTTCTCCAAAGGGTCCCTCCAGTGTGATCGGCACAGGTTTTGCCAGGCTTCGCACTTTCGCCGTCAGCTTCTCGCCCAAGGGCATTGGGCCAATGCGATTGGTTTCGATCAGCGTCGCGCTTTCGACTGCCAGCATGCGTTTGGGGCCGACCCGCACCGTGCGGGTTCCCGCATCCAGCGCGATCACATAAAGCGGTTCTGGCTGGCCGCCAATATCCAGGCCCTTGCGCTGACCCACAGTGTAATGGACGATCCCCTTGTGCTGGCCCAGCACTTCGCCGCTTGCCGCATGGACGATATCGCCTGGCACGCCGCCTTCGGGCCGCAGATCGGTGACGATCTTGGCGTAATTGCCATCGGGCACAAAGCAGATGTCCTGACTGTCTGGTTTGGCCGCGTTTCTTAGGCCAGCCTTTTCAGCCAACTCGCGAACGACGCTTTTTTCCAGACCGCCAAGCGGAAAGCGAATATAATCCAGCTGGTCCTGCGTGGTGGCGTAGAGGAAATAGGACTGATCGCGCGCCGGATCGACCGCGCGGTACAGCTCCGGGCCGGAATTGCTCTGCTGCGGCCCTTTCACGCGCTGGACATAATGCCCCGTAGCCAGACAATCTGCGCCCAATTCGCGCGCCATCCGGAACAGATCGGTGAATTTAGGCCCCATATTGCAGCGTATGCAGGGCACAGGAGTGCGCCCGGCCAGATATTCATCGGCAAACTGATCGACTACGCTATCGCGAAACGCGCTTTCATGATCGAACACATAATGCGCAATCCCCAGCCTGTCCGATACAGCCCGCGCATCGGCAATATCATCGCCGGCGCAGCACGCCCCCTTGCGCCCGGTCGCCGCGCCATAATCATAGAGTTGCAGCGTGATCCCGATAACCTCAGCGCCTGTATCATGGGCGAGCGCGGCAACGACCGATGAATCCACCCCGCCGCTCATCGCGACAACGATGCGGCAATCTTCGGGCGAGCGCGGCAAATCGAACAGCGCGGCGCTGTCGAGCCCGTAAGGCGATGGGGTGTCGAGAGAGGCAGTTGCAGTCATGGCGGGGTTCCGCTGGGCGATATAGGTGCACCCGGCCAGATAAGCCAGAGGCACATTTGTGTGCGTCTCAGGCGCGTTTCAATGGCCCGTTTGGTTAGCGGATCGCCGCGCGCTAATCCTAAGAGACAGTAAAGCCGGGTTTTACCACATCTTGACGACCGCGCTGTAGTGAGTCGGGCATGTTTGAAAAAGCTTCTTCTATTGTGCCCACTGCGAATCGCGATTTTCGCGGCTCAGCATCGGTTGGGTTAGCGGCAGGCGATCTGATGATCGGCACAGCGCGCGGCGATTCCGAAGCCGCCTTTGCGAAAGGCGGCGATGCGCTGCGGGCACTTGACTGGAGCGAATTGACAAGCCGGTTGAACGCTGCGCGCGAGCTGCGCCTTTTGCTTCACCGGGATCATGGAAAGACGATTGGAACGGGCGCTGCCAGCTTTGGTGACGCTGCAGCGCGCTATTTTCGCGACCAATCGGAGAACGAACGCCCCGTTAACCCTGATGCTTTAGAGGCTCGAAAAGCATCGCAGTGCAATATCCTTCAAATCAAGGATGAGGCGACAACAGGCGATGCGAGAGACAGTGAATGATTGAGAATCAGGACATACGCCCCGCACAAGTGATCGGCCCCCTCGGCGAACCCTTGACGCTGGATGATCTGCCGGCGCCTTCAACCAAGCGTTGGGTAGTGCGGCGCAAGGCCGAAGTGGTCGCCGCCGTGAATGGCGGGCTGTTGACCATTGATGAAGTGCTCGAACGCTATGGGCTGACACTCGAAGAGTTTGCTTCATGGCAGCGCGCCGTTGATCGTTCTGGCATGCAGGGCTTGCGCGTGACGCGCATTCAGCATTACCGCGACCTTTACGAGCGTCAGCTTAAGTACTGATCTCACTAATCCATACCGACTTTCGCACCTGATCGCATTGTGCGCTATCGGAACAATCCCTAGAACCCCCCGTTGATTGCATGAAGACAATCAATTTGGAGGAAAACATGGGTTGGATTATCGCATTGATCGTAGGCGGCGTCGCTGGCTGGCTCGCTAGTCTGGTGATGAACCGCGATGCCTCGATGGGCATTTTTTGGAATATTGTCGTCGGTTGCGTTGGATCGGTCGTCGGCAATATGATTGTCGGCCCTTTGCTCGGCATCAGCGGCAGCGTTCAGGAGTTTTCGATCACAGGTTTGATCGTTGCGGTGGTGGGCGCGGTTGTGCTGCTCGGCATCGTGAACCTCATTCAGCGTGGCCGTGTTCGCGGCTAAATGCGCGATGGACTTGAAAATCGGGGTTTTTGCCTCGATTTTTGGCAGTATAAAAAGCGGCGCGCCTTTGGGTTGCGCCGTTTTTTGTTGCTTTGCAGCCGTTGAGAGCGAATTTTGCAATAAACGCTTTCGTCTAAAGCCAAAGTCATCAGTCGAACCGCGCATTGCGCGTTAGTAAGTAGAGGCGTATGGCCCTTGCGCGAGGTGAGTTATGCCGATAACACACTTTCAGGGCAGGTGAACGAGCAATTCTTGTTTGACCGCAGCGAGGCGACAGGATGAATTACGAGTCAACAATCACTGATGAGAACGTGGAATATGTCCCCGGCACTGCGCCAGGCGATGTTCACGACGCCAACCGGCCCAGCAAGCGAGGCTGGTCGCGCGGGTTGCTGATTGGCGTGTTTGCCGTGCTGGCTTTGGGCGCTGCGCTGGTCGCTTACTTCGCATTTGCAGGCGGCGATACCGAAGAAGCGGCTGATGACAGCTCTCAAGCGCCCGTTGTCACGGTGGTGGCTGCTGGCCAAACCACTGTCGATGGTGTGATTGAAGTTCCCGGCACGATTGCCGCCCGCCGCGAAATGCCTGTTGGCGTTGAAGGCGAAGGTGGGCGTGTTTTATCCGTGCCGGTTGATGCTGGCCAATGGGTCGGCGCGGGCCAAGTGCTCGCCGTGATAGACCGTTCGGTTCAGGCGCAACAGGCGCAGGCGCAATCTGCGCAGATCGCCGTGGCAAAAGCGGATGCAAAGCTTGCGCAGGCCAATCTTGATCGGTCCTTGCAATTGGTAGAGCGCGGCTTTGTCTCAAAAGCTGATGTTGACCGCTTGACGGCAACCCGCGATGCGGCGACCGCCCGTGTCCGTGTGGCTGAGGCTCAACTGGCAGAATTGCGTGCCCGAAACGCGCGGCTTCGTGTTGTTGCACCTGCTGCGGGCTATGTGCTTGAGCGCAATGTGGAGCCAGGCCAAACGGTGGGCGCAGGATCACCAGCGCTTTTCCGCATCGCGCGCGGCGGCGAGATGGAAATGCTCGCCCAGGTCAGCGAAACACAGCTTGCAGGGATTTCGCAAGGCGTCAGCGCCAGTGTAACGCCAGCCGGATCTGGGAAAAGTTTCAATGGCCAAGTCTGGCAGCTTTCCCCCGTGGTTGACACAAACACCCGGCAAGGGACGGCGCGCATTGCTTTGCCATTCGCCCCTGAATTGCGGCCTGGCGGCTTTGCGACTGCCAAAATCGCAAGCGGGACAATAACCGCAACCGTTCTTCCTGAAAGCGCTGTTCTTGCCGATAGCGAAGGCAGCTTTGTTTACGTCGTTACCGATGAAAACACTGCTGAACGCCGCTCGGTTACAACCGGCATGGTAACGCCCGATGGGATCGCGATTACAGAGGGATTGGCAGGCGGCGAGGCCATTGTGCTGCGTTCTGGCGGGTTCTTGAATCCTGGCGAAACCGTTCAGCCAAGGCGCGAAGGTGCAGCCGGGTCATCCGGTTCAGCGAAAGACACTGGCGAAGAATCTGACGAAGAAGCCACAACCTCATGAATTTTCGCAACCTTTCCGCGTGGTCGATCCGCAATCCTATCATTCCGCTGGTGATGTTCATCGCCGTAACCTTGGCGGGTGTGGTCAGCTTTGTGAGAATGGATGTCGTCAACAATCCCGAAGTTGAATTTCCCGCTGTCCAGGTGGTGATTTCTCAGCCCGGTGCTGCGCCGACAGAGATCGAAAACCAGATCACCCAGCAGATCGAAAGCGCGGTGACATCGATTGACGGGGTCAAACAGGTATCGTCCACCGCAAGCGAGGGTAGCTCCCGGACCTTTGTAGAATTCGAGATCGGCAACGATCCCGACACCGCTGTCGCAGAGGTTAAGAACGCGGTTGACCGGGTGCGCGGCAGCCTTCCCAATGGCATCTTGGAACCGCAGGTGATCAAGGCCCAAATTTCCGGCGGATTTCTGGGCATCTATGCCGTCGAAGCCAGCGATATGACGATTGAACAGCTGAGCTGGTTTATCGACGATACGGTCAGCAAACGGTTGCTGACTATTGATGGAATGGCAGAAGTGGGCCGGTTTGGCGGGGTAGACCGCGAGATCGAAGTGATCCTCGATCCGGCCAAGATGCAAGCTTATGGCATCACCGCCTCTGACATCAACAATGTGCTGCGTCAGGCCAATGTCGATGCCGCGGGCGGATTGGCCGAAGTGGGCGGCACGCGCCAATCGCTGCGCGTGCTGGGCAACAATGAGACCGCTTACGAATTGTCACAGCGGCAACTTCAATTGGGCGGCGGCCGGACTGTTCGATTGAGCGAAGTTGCGCGGGTGCGCGATGGCTATTCCGAACGCAATTCCATTAGCGAAGTGCGCGACCGTGAAGTGGTCAATTTCTTTATGAGCCGCGCGCGCGGAGCATCTGACTTAACCGTTTTCACAGAAGCGCAGGAAAAAATTGCCGAGCTTCAGGTCGAAAACCCTGACGTGAAATTCCTCCCGCTGTTCAACACGGTCAAATACACCAAAAGCCAATACACAAGCTCGATGTCGGCCCTGATCGAAGGGGCGGTGCTGGCGGTGGTTGTGGTGTTCCTGTTCCTGCGCGATTGGCGCGCGACTTTCATCAGCGCGGTTGCCATTCCGCTTTCGGCAATCCCCACATTCTTCTTCATGGATTTGCTCGGCTTCAATCTCAATTTCCTGTCGCTGCTGGCGCTGGGGCTGGTTGCAGGAGTGCTGGTTGACGATGCCATTGTGGAGATCGAAAACATCGTGCGCCATATGCGCATGGGCAAGACCGCCTATCAGGCGAGTATTGATGCCGCCGATGAAATCGGTCTGCCCGTGGTGGCAACCAGTTTTTGTATCGTGGCCGTCTTCCTGCCCGTTGGTTTGATGCCGGGCATTACCGGCCAGTTCTTCAAAAACTTCGGCCTGACCGTGGTTGTCGCCGTTTTGATGAGCCTTGCCGTCGCGCGCATGGTCACGCCGTTAATGGCGGCCTATTTCCTTTCGGCCAAAGGGCATGCCGAACACGGCGAAGGCCCGATGATGAACCTTTATCGCAAGGTGCTCGCCTGGACTCTCGATTCGAGCAAGATGGCAGCGCGCCGCGAAGGTATTGAAGGGCCGCGCTGGCGCTGGCTTTACGTGCCGAGCCTGTTGCTGCTGTCGCTAACCTTGTTGGGCGTCACAGGCGCAGTTATCTTTTCTGTCTGGGATTATCTGGGCGGGCTGGAGATACCCAAAGGCATCGCCAGCACAATATCCGACGATGAATATGGCACTGCGTTTTTCGTCGTAGCAAAGATGGTCGAAGTGCTTTTGTTGGTGTTCGCATCCTTGGTTGCGTTTGCCGCTGGTTGGTTGGTGTTCAAGTTTTGCGAATTGTTCATTCATGTCGGATCGCGGCATGGTCAGAGCACACAATACCTCACCGCTCGTTTTTACGACCACCGTGTCTGGATGTTGGGTGCGGGGTGGATGTCGCTGCTGGTCACATTGGTTTTGATGTCGACTGTCCCGGGACAATTCCAGCCCGATATTGACGATTCCAACAGTGAAATCGCGATTGAGATGGTGCCCGGCACCACGCTTGAAGGGACCAAGCGGGTCACCGATCAGGTCGCCGAAATCCTTTACAAAGAACAAGAAGTTGAACTGATGCTGGAACGCATCCGGGTCGGCGAGGCGACGATCTACATCACTTTGAAAGACGACCGTGAACGCACCTCGATCGATTTTCAGCGCGAGATGGGACCGATCTTAAACCAGATCCCCGATGCGCGGGTTCGGTTTGTCGCCGATTCCATCGGGTTCAGTTCCGGCCGAGACATCACGATCATGCTTGCCGGGTCCGATCCGGAATTGCTCAACAAAACCGCCACCACCCTTGTCGAGCAAATGAAGGGTATCAACACGATTGTCGCGCCGCGTATTGGCGCAGATCTCAGCCGGCCTGAAATCCTGATCAAACCCAATGAGCAGATCGCCGCAGAGCTTGGCGTGTCGACTTTGGCTATCAGTCAGGCCATCCGCATTGCGACGCTTGGCGAAATTGAGCAGAACACGGCGAAATTCTCTTTGTCTGACCGTCAGATCCCGATCCGGGTGAGGTTAAGCGAGGATGACCGCGCCAATTTGACTACGATTGAAAACCTGCCTGTGCAAACGTCAAGTGGCGGCACAGTGCCATTGAGCCGGGTTGCAAGCATTGAGTTTGGGTCCGGCCCAACGGCCATTCAGCGGTTTAATCAAAACCGCCGGGTGCTTGTCGGCGCTGATCTGGGCAGCGGTGTTTTGCGAGGCAATGCGATCGAGCAGATCAATGCTTTGCCGATATTGCAGGAATTGCCCACCGGCGTGATCCGCGATGAAGTTGGCGATGATGAAATTCAGCAGGAATTGCTGTCCAATCTCAGCGTCGCGATTACCGCCGGTGTCTTGTTGGTGTTTGCCTGCCTTGTCCTTCTCTACAAACGCTTGATGAGCCCGCTGGTGAACATGACATCGCTGGCGCTGGCACCGCTTGGCGGGATCATGCTGATCTGGCTCGTAGGTTTGCCGCAAAGCATGCCCGTTTACATCGGGACTTTGCTGTTATTGGGCATCGTGTCCAAAAACTCGATCCTGCTGATTGATTTTGCCATTGAGGAAATGGCGCGCGGAACCGACAAATTTGAGGCGATCATGGAAGCAGGGCACAAACGCGCGCAGCCAATCGTGATGACAACCGTTGCGATGACAGCGGGCATGATCCCCACGGCTATATCGCTCACCGGGGACGGTGCATGGCGCCAACCTATGGGAATTGTGGTGATCGGCGGGCTGATCATGTCCACCTTGCTCACCCTGCTGATTGTGCCGGCTGGCTTCAGCCTTGCTGATGGCTTTGAGAAACGTGTGGGACCATGGCTGCGAGATAAGATGCTGACCTATAAGCCGGGCGATGATACGCGCCCCTTTGGCCAAGGTGACATTGCAACTGATCATGATCTGCCGCGTCCCGGTGGAGCGCAACCTGCTGAATAGCCCGCGCAGCCTTTGCCCGCGCAGGTGGCAGTGATGGTGGAATGTCGGTAAAGCCGCGCCCAATGTCCGATTTGCGTTCGAAACCCATGATGTTCGGCGGTGAGCCGCTCAGCGATGATCGCGCGCGCCGGATGCGTTGGAGCGCGACCGGCCTGCTTGCCGCGATGGCCGCCGTCTTTTTCAGCACGCATGCCCTTGCCGTTTCAGGCCATCCCGCATGGGGATATGTGAACGCTTTCGCCGAAGCGGCCATGGTCGGCGGGCTGGCGGATTGGTTTGCAGTGACCGCGCTGTTTCGCCGCCCGCTTGGCTTGCCCATTCCGCACACCGCAATCATTCCAGAAAACAAGGACCGGATCGCTGACACCATGGCGAGCTTTCTGCAGGAGAATTTCCTGATCCCCTCCGTGGTCGCGCGCCGCATGTCGGGAATGAATGTCGCGCGCGCAGTGGGCGATTTTCTGGTGGCGGGCTCTGATCCCGCATCGGATCAGGATGCCCGATCGCGGATCACCGGAGGCGCAGCGGAATTGCTGGCTGAAGTGCTGGAATCGCTCGATCCGGACAGGCTGGGCAATCAGGTGCGTTCGGGGCTGGCTGGCCAGCTGGCAAAGATTGACGTGTCGCCGCTTGCCGGACGGATGCTCGAAAGCGCAATGGCGGACCGCAGCCACTTGCCTTTGATCAATGGCTTTATCCGCTGGGCCGGTCTTACCCTTGAAGACAACGAAGAAACCGTGCGCGACATCATTCACCAACGCGCCAATGGCGTGCTGCGCTGGACGGGCCTTGATGAACGGATTTCCGCCAGCGTTCTGGATGGCCTCTATAAGCTGCTCGCCGAAGTTCTTGTCGACCCAGAGCATCCCTTGCGCTCAAAAATCGAAGAGGGGCTTTCCCAGCTTGCCCGCGATTTGCAGCACGATCCTGAAATGCGTGAGCGGGTGGAAAAGATGAAGCGCGATGTGATCGACAACCCTGCGGTTGCGGAATGGTGGATGGGCGTATGGGAGCGCATTCGCCGGTCGCTTATCCGCCGCGCGCGCGATTCGCAAAGCGGGCTGGGCGTGGAAATGCGCAAAGGCCTTGCCGACCTTGGCGAGGCGCTCAAGCAGGATGACCGCCTGCAGCTTCAAATAAACCGTTTCGCTCGGCGCACAGCCGCAGGTGTCGCAACGCGTTATGGGTCAGAGATTGTCACACTGGTATCAGAAACGGTCAAGCGCTGGGACGCAACGACGATCACGGGCCGGATTGAAAACGCGGTTGGGCGTGACTTGCAATTCATTCGGATCAACGGAACGCTGGTGGGCGGGCTGGTGGGCATGACGCTGCATTTCATTACCTCACTTATGTAACGCCCATCGGTATGAACCCCTAACCCGCCCGAACTGGCCATATTTCGTCTAAAACAGACAGATGGCCAAACAATCCAATCCCACTCCTGCAACCCATGAAGTGCATTTAGTCCCCGGCGCGCAGGCGATCATCAATGGCGCTTTGGTAACGGCGCGAGATCATTGCGTGTTCGATGTAAGCGCGGGCGCGTTCGTTCTCAAAGGGCGCGCCTTGTGGCGCGAAAAACCAGGCTCGCGTCACCCTTGCGATGAGCTGTATTTTTCAATCCTCGAAGCAGGCATCGACGCGGATAGCTTTTACGAGGCTCGTTTTCGTCTGTTTCGATTGCTGGGCGAAGTGGTTGCCCGCGATCGCAGCTATCAGGCGCAGCGCGAATGCGCCTTATGTGCAGCCGCGATCATTGCGGGCGATGTTCAAGAAGCCACCGAAAGCGCCTCCCGCCTGTGTGCCATAACGGCTCATCCTCACGGAGCAGCGCGCAAGATCCCCGGGCGCAAAGCGGCGCGCCGTCAGCAAGAGATTGCCGTGCGGTAACCCGTCCAAAGGCGTAAGGCCGGGCAAGGCCAGCTACGCGCTCAACCATATCCCCTTCCCAATATCGCTCTAATGGCGAGCGGCTAACCTTGGTTCATGAACCGAGGAAAAGCGGCCCTGCACCCTGTGTCTGCCAAGGCACCGGGTTCCACCAATATCGGTGACCAGATCGAAAGGCTGGCCGCCGATATAAGCGCGCATGAACGTGTGCAAAGCCGCCCCTTCATGGCGCTGCTAAAAGTGCTGGAGCCGCGAATTGGCCGTCTGATCCGTCAGTACGGCCTTGGCGATATGGGCGATGATGCCCAGCAGGCGGCGGCTATCGGGGTGTGCCGTGCCCTATCCAGCTATGATCGCGAAAAGGCGTCTTTTTCCACCCATGTCACATGGCAGATCCGCGGCGAATTGCAGAGCCTGCGCCACCGTATGCGGATTGATCAACGCCGCAGTGCCCGCACAGCCGGCATCGCGACCGTTTCATTGGATGCCCTGTCTCTTACAGCAGATGGCGCGGGCACACCGTTCGAGATCGTCGATGAACGCGCCTGCGAGCGAACCGAAAGTGGCGCGAGCGATGCAATGGCGATAACGGCGTTGAACACCTGTCTCAACCGGCTCAACGCGCCCAGCGAAGAGCGCGCCATTGTGTTCGATCACATCCGCGGCAATTCAAATTCGGTGAAAGGTACCAGTCAGAAAACGGCCGAGCAGCGTCGCCAGATCGTGCGCCGAACTCTGCGCAATTGCTCGAAAGTCATACTTAGCACGGTTCTGGATTCTAAGGTGGGAAAAGGCTTCAATTCAACTGGTAGGTGACACGGGTTTGATATGACCCCCAGGTCGGATCTCCTTTGTCATCAAGAGCGGGTCGAAACCGTGAATATCGCATCATCGCTAGGCAGGCGGCATCTTTGAAGCCCGGTGCGCCGCTAAACTGCACAACTTCACAGAATGTAGCGCGCCCCTCAGGATTGATTTGCACCCGCACACCGACTGATCCTTGCTTGGATTCGCGCAGGAGATAGGAGGGGTAGTCGACCTGGATGCGCTGTGCCCACTCGGTCTCTTGCGTCGAACGGGGGCCTTGACCCGAAAGCGGTTGCTGCGTTTCGAGCTTGCGCTGACGCATTGGCAATTCGTCGGTGCACTCGCGAAGCCGGGCGATACTCTCCTTCAAACCGCCCGTTCGAAGAGATACCTTTTGGACAAGCGCTCCAGAAAGTTCCATAGACTGAACCGAAGCATAACGTTCATCCAGCGTTTCGGGCTCGGCCAGATTGCTGTCCTCCCATCTGAAAGGACTGTCTTCTGCTTCATCTGCTTCGGGAGGGTCAGTGTCCTCTTTTTCCAGGTTTATGGCGGCTATTCCAAACATGCTGAGCACCGGATTGCCCTTGCTCGAAACGCTTGAGATATAGCCTCGGTTCTGCTTTTCATCCGGGCTGAAGCCGACAGTAATACGCGAGCCATAAGGATTGCGCAATGGTCGGCCGATAAGAGTAACATTGAAGTAGTGCCCGGCACCCGCTTTATCCATCCATAGGGTCACCCGCTCCTCTCCTTCACCAAAGGTGCGAGAAAGGCGGCATTTGTCGTCATATTCGCGCAGCTTCCAATCAGAGGAAGGCGCAAGGTCGAGTGTTGCGGCATGGGCGGGTGCGGAGGCGGTGAAGATCCACGTAGTGGCGGCACATCCAGCGAATACAAATTGTTTTAGTCTGTTCATCTCGCTTTCTCTTCTTACCGGCCCATTCTGTACGTAAGTGAGGTTGCGTAATATGATCTGAAGGGCTGGCCATCTGCATCCAAGGCGGGTGTGAACTTACCCTTTCTAATCACTGGATCGCAGGCTTTTGATTGGAGCTTTTTAGTCTGTGTCGCTTCATTTAGAATGCATTGCTCAACCGCGCCGTCTGCAGCAATAATGACGCGCATTCGGAGAATGGCTTGCTCTCCCCGGTTCAACGCTGCGATTGGATAGCGCTGCTGAATTTCGCCCGCGATCTTGGATACATTGGTCCATTGCGGGAGCTGTGTGGCTGTAAGGTGTTTTTCGACATCGAGCCCCCAGTCCTTGACTATGTCCTGTGTGCAAGTGTTCATGACTTTGAAAGCCTGTGCCAACGGGCCGGTTTTGAACACGACCGTTTTGCCCGCTTGGGTCAAAGATACAAACTCAACCTGTGCCGCGCGGGTAATGTCCAGCTGAGGAAAAGCGCCCTCGTTTCGGGCAACACTTGCCGGATCAATGGGCAGCGATACCGAGCTATAGATGATCGCGGGGCCATAGGAATCGGTGTCACCTTTGAAGGGCCTGCCTATCTCAGCATCGATGCCATCCTCGAATTGAAGCTTGGTGCTTTTTCGGCTCTTGAACCGATTAAAGCTGGGTCCGGTGACGGTTAGGCCAAAGCCGCCACTGGGACCATATTGGTCGAACGCAAGAAGATGTTTGTCTTCGCCTTCGCCAAATGTGCGCGCAAGCCGGCATTTCTCCGGACCGAAATCCACAATCCATTGCGACGAAGCTTCAAGCTCGACTGTCTTCGCATGTGCCGGAGCAGGCGTAGTGAGCAAACCAATTGTGGCCGCACCGGAAATAGCGAAAAGTAAAAGCCGCATAAAAAACCCTCCGCAAAGCACTTTAGCTTAGCGGAGGGTTTCTTCAACCTTCGGAAATTGTGCAGTTTTATCGCGGCACAATGTCGAATTTACTGCGTTATCACCCCAGCGCGCCAGTCAATTCGGGCACGGCATTATAGAGATCCGCAACAAGACCGATATCAGCCACCTGGAAGATCGGCGCATCTTCGTCCTTGTTGATCGCGATGATCACTTTGGAATCCTTCATGCCGGCCAGGTGCTGAATCGCGCCTGAAATGCCGATGGCGATGTAGACCTCGGGAGCGACGATTTTGCCGGTTTGGCCGACCTGATAATCATTGGGAACATAGCCCGCATCCACCGCTGCGCGTGATGCGCCAATGGCAGCGCCCAGCTTATCAGCCAGCGGGTTGATGATCTGTTCGAATGTCTCGGAGTCCTTGAGCGCGCGGCCACCTGATACGATGACTTTGGCGCTGGCAAGCTCGGGACGGTCGCTGGATGCGATTTCGCTGCTGACAAAGCTGGAGATGCCCGCATCGCCGGGTCCGCTTGCATCCTCGATTGCGGCTGAACCGCCTTCTGCTTCGGCTTTGGCAAAAGCGGTGCCGCGCACAGTGATAACCAGCTTGGGATCGGCCGATTCGACGGTTGCAATCGCGTTGCCGGCATAGATCGGGCGAGTGAACGTCTTTGGCCCCTCGACTGAAAGAATGTCCGAGATCTGCATGACGTCAAGATGCGCCGCGACGCGCGGAGCGATGTTCTTGCCCGAAGTTGTGGCAGGCGCGAGGAAGGCGTCATAGCCGTTCATCAGGCCTGCAATGAGCGGGGCGACGTTTTCAGCAAGGCCATTGGCATAAGCGGCATCGTCGGCTTTCAGCACTTTGGCAACGCCAACTATTTTGGCAGCGGCTTCTGCAACTGCGCCGCAATCATGGCCAGCGACCAGCGCGGTGACTTCGCCAAGCTGCGCTGCGGCAGTGACGACGGCAAGAGTGGCGTCGTTCACAGCGGCATTATCGTGTTCTACAAGAACGAGAGTATTCATATGTCTGTCCTTTTCTTTCGCTGGGCCGCTTACGCGATCCCCAGTTCCTTGATCTTGGCTACCAGAGCCGCAACGTCTTCGACCTTTTCACCAGCCTGGCGAACCGGAGGCTCGCTGACATTGGTCGTGGTCAGACGCGGTGCGATGTCTACGCCGAAATCGGCAGGCGCTTTGGTGTCGAGCGGCTTTTTCTTCGCTTTCATGATATTGGGCAGCGAAGCATAGCGCGGCTCGTTCAGGCGAAGGTCGGTGGTGACGATCGCAGGCATGGTGAGCTTGACCGTTTCCAGACCGCCATCAATCTCACGTTTCACGGTCACAGCATCGCCATCAACCTCAACCGTGTTGGCAAAAGTGCCTTGCGGGCGGCCCATGAGGGCTGCGAGCATCTGGCCGGTCTGGTTTGAATCGTCCGAGATAGACTGCTTGCCAAGCAGGATGAGGCCGGGGCCTTCTTCCTCGGCAATCGCTTTGAGGATTTTGGCAACGGCGAGCGGTTCAACCTCTTCGTCGGTCTCAACCAGAATGGCGCGATCTGCACCCATGGCGAGCGCAGTGCGCAGCGTTTCCTGAGCCTTTGCAGGGCCGACAGACACAGCGATGATTTCCTCAGCCTTGCCAGCTTCCTTAATGCGGATCGCTTCTTCGACAGCGATTTCATCGAACGGGTTCATGCTCATTTTGACATTGGCAAGATCAACGCCTGTGCCATCAGCTTTCACCCGCGGCTTTACGTTGTAGTCGATCACCCGTTTGACGGGGACGAGGATTTTCATGACGTAAGTGTCCTTTCCCTTTGATCTTTGGCCTAAGAATCGCGTGATGCGACCGTGATTTGTTCTAAGCCGTAGCTTGCGTTTACGTAAACGTCAAGTTCACCGCAGGGTTGAAAAATGAGATGGCCCATAAGGATGTACTTGCTGAACTAAGAGGCGTTTCCTCGCTTTGCGCAGAGCCAAGGTCAAGCCTCGTTTTTGCCAAGAATGATGCAATTTTTGCCCCCTTATTGCATCTGTTGCGATACACATGGGCGAAGGAGGCGGAAGGATGCACAAAACGCTTGGATTTGCAGTGGCAGCTTTGGGGATCGTTTTCGGTCAGCCACTCATGGCACAAGACAAACAGCCAGCGCCGCTTGAAACGCGCGTGATCGCGGCGGCGGACAAGGCGCAATTCGAATCGCCTCCGGCCATTTTGGCGCAATTGGATTGGCTTGTTGGCCAATGGCAGGGCGAAGGGATTGGCGGGGCGCCTGCGATGGAAAGCTGGCTTGAGCCCATGGGCGGAACGATGGTTGGTACTTTTGTCCAAGAGACTGAAGTCGGCGCGATTATGTTCACTGAGCATATGTATATCATGGCCGATGGCGGATCGCTCGCGCTGAAATTGAAGCACTTCAACGCCGACCTCACAGGGTGGGAGGAAAAGGATGATATGCTCACCTTCCGCCTTGTCGCGATTGAGGAATGCGCGGCCTATTTCAACGCGCTGACTTTGCGCTGCGCCGATCCGGAAAAGCCAGGTGAGGGATTGGTCGCGGCAGTGCGGATGCAGGAGGGTGGGGAGTTGGTGTTCCGCTTCCGCCCCGCTGCGGGATCAAATCCGCGCTCATACGATTGCGACGGAACGACAGTCGCGGTGAACGCCTGTCTTGCTGCGATCCGCAATCGGGCTGAGGAGCGTGAGCAACTCTATTTCGAAACTGCACTGGGTGAGAGCGGTTTGACCGAAGGGGAAAACGAATTGCACAAGCTTATGCGCGCATCGCAAGCCGCTGCGGCCGAACACCGTGTGCAAGAGTGCGGCGCGGTCTATGAGTTCTGGAAATCGGGCACGATCCGCAATGCGATGAGCCTGCGCTGCTCCATCCGGCTGATCGATCAACGCACGCACACGATCTGGCGCAATTGGCTGACATATCAGGATTCGAGCGCTCCAATCCTTCCGGAACCGGGGCCAAGTCAGTAATGGAAAAATGGGCCGCCCCGGATCACTCCCAAGCGGCCCATTCAAACCAGTTTTGGCGAAGTTTACGCCGCTTTCTTCACCTCAGCGACAATCTTCTTGGCGGCATCGCCAAGATCATCAGCAGGCACGATAGCGAGGCCCGAATTGGCGAGGATTTCCTTGCCAGCCTCAACATTGGTGCCTTCGAGGCGAACCACCAGCGGAACCTGAAGGTTTACGTCTTTTGCCGCTTGCACCACGCCATTTGCAATGATGTCGCATTTCATGATGCCGCCAAAGATGTTGACCAGAATGCCCTCAACAGCCGGGTCTTTTAAAATGATCTTGAACGCCGCTGTCACTTTTTCGGTCGTCGCGCCGCCGCCCACATCGAGGAAGTTGGCAGGGAATGCGCCGTTCAGCTTGATGATGTCCATCGTTGCCATGGCAAGGCCTGCGCCATTGACCATGCAGCCGATATTGCCGTCCAATTTGATGTAAGCCAGATCATACTCGCTCGCTTCAACCTCGGCTGGGTCTTCTTCTGTTTCATCACGCATGTCTTCGATGGCGGGATGGCGGTAAAGCGCATTTCCATCAAAACTCATCTTGGTGTCGAGCACTAGCAAGTGCGCTTTGCCATCTTCATCCGGCTTGGTCTCAACCAGCGGATTGATCTCAAGCATGTCGCAATCGCTAGCGATGAAGGCGGTGTAAAGCTGCTTTGCCAGTTTTTGGCACTGCTTGTTGAGGTCGCCCGAAAGCTCAAGCGCAAATGCCACCGCGCGGGCATGGTGCGGCATAAAGCCCTGTGCGGGATCAATCGTGATCGTTGTGATCTTTTCCGGGGTTTCATGGGCGACATCTTCAATGTCCATCCCGCCTTCGGTAGATGCAACCATCGCGACCTGTCCCGATGCCCGGTCAACCAGCATGGCGAGGTAATATTCGCTTTCAATATCGACGCCGTCCGTAACATAAAGGCGATTGACTTGTTTGCCTTCTGCTCCGGTTTGGATCGTTACAAGCGTGTTGCCGAGCATTTCTTTGGCGTGGCTTTCCACCTCATCCAGCGAAAATGCGAGCCGCACGCCGCCTTTGGCATCTTCGGGCAATTCTTTGAATTTACCTTTGCCGCGTCCACCGGCGTGAATTTGCGCTTTGACCACATAAAGCGGACCAGGCAGTTTTTTAGCGCCAGCAACAGCTTCGTCGACCGTCAGCGCCGCATGCCCTGCCGGGATCGCAATCCCGTGTTCTTTGAGCAGCTCTTTCGCCTGATATTCATGCACATTCATGCCGTTTGATCCCTATTCAACTGAATTTGCCCGCGACGCCGCTGCGTTTGCACACAGGCGCCAAAGTTTGTTGTGCCTAAGCATGTATCGAAGCGCTTGAAAAGTGCCTCTCGCACCGTCACGGATGGAATTGGCATGATTGATAGGAATCGCTTGGAATTGATCGTCCGCGAAGCGGGCAGAATGGCGCTCGCGCGGTGGCCGGGCGCAGGGCATGTGCTTTCCAGTTGGGATAAGACACCGGGCAATCCAGTTAGCGAGGCGGATCTTGAAGTGGATGCCTTTCTAAAGCGCGAACTGGGCGCGTTGTTGCCATCTGCCGGTTGGCTGTCCGAAGAAACAGCGGATGACGAGGCGCGGCTGGACAAAGGTCTGATCTGGATGGTCGATCCGGTGGACGGGACGCGCGATTTTATCCGAGGCCGGGACGGCTGGGCCGTGTCCGTTGCGCTGATCAGTGCGGGCAAACCTTTGATCGCTGCCTTGTTTGCTCCTGCCAGAGGCGAAGAATTTGTGGCCGTGGCGGGCCAGGGAGCTCGGCTAAACGGTCAGCCAATCACCGCATCAAAGCGGAAGGTTCTGGCAGGCGCGCGTATTCCCGCTGACCAATTGCCGCGCGCGATCAGAGACTGGGAAATGGTTGAAAAGCCCAACTCGATTGCTTTGAGAATAGCCATGGTCGCCAGCGCAAAGGCTGATGTGGTGGCAACTTTGCGATGGGGGTTTGAATGGGACGTGGCCGCTGCGACCTTGATTGCGCGCGAAGCTGGTGCGCGGGTATCGCAGGCCTTTGGCGAACCACTGAGCTTTAACAAGCGCGACCCGCGCGATTTTGGAGTGCTGGTGTCATCGCCTGCAATCCACGAAGAGGCCGCGGCGCGGATCAAGCATTTGGCGCAAGTCTTGAAAGGCAAATGAGAACGGGCTCCCAATCCGGGAGCCCGCACTGCTGTTCTAAGATTTTGGTTGATTAGCCCTGCGCGTTAGCCACATCGTCTTCGCTGATCGGAATGATCTTGATCTCGACCCGCCGGTTAAGCGGTTCATTCACACCATCTGCGGTTTTGACGCGCAATTGGTCGTAGCTTTCGCCAAATCCGCGCGTCGCAAGACGCCCGCGAGCCACTCCTTTTGCGGCAAGGTAATCGGCCACGGCCTGCGCGCGTTGCTCAGACAGGCGCTGGTTGAGTGCATTCGATCCGGTGGTGTCCGTAAAACCGTAAACGTCGATCAGGCTATTGGGATACTTGATCAGGCTTTCGGCGACCGTATCTAGTGTCGAGTTAAAGCCAGGATTGATCGCAGCGGAGCCGCTTGCGAAGGTCACGCCATCAGGAAGACGGACCAAAATGGCATCTTGATCGCCAACTTCTTCGATATCGATGCCGCTACCCGCAGTTTGTTCATCCAATTCTTTAATCTGGTCGTCAAACTGCTTGCCGACCACCGCGCCAGCAGTGCCGCCAATGCCTGCACCAATAATCCGCGCTGCATCGCCGCCAATCGCGCCGCCGAGCAAATAGCCCAAAGTACCGCCCAATGCGGCGCCAATGCCTGTTCGGGAGACCTTCTGTTCGCCCGTGTTTGGATCGGTGACACAAGCGCTTGTCGTTAAAAGCGCAAACGAAGCTGTGCCGGCAAGTAGAATGCGTGATCGGTTCATGGTGTTGATCTCCTTTTCAACATATAGCGCTGTCGCACACAGATCGTTCCATATGCAAGTTGACCGCGCCAAGTCGGACATGATGTGCTGCCAATCGCTTTGCCTGTCCATGAATGCGATGTAACGATTTGTTAGCCATGTTTCACCACGCTGCTTCCATCCCTGCGCATTTGTGCTAGCGGTCTGATCGTGACACCGTTTCCCTGGTCTGACCTCATCCTGATATTTGGGCTGATTGTGCTCAATGGCGTGTTCGCGATGTCTGAACTCGCCATTGTCTCGGCCAAAACCGCCACGCTTCAGGCAAAAGCCGAAGAAGATTCTGTTGGCGCACGCATCGCACTGCGATTGGCGGCAGAACCCGGTAAGTTTCTTTCAACCGTGCAAATAGGGATCACGCTGATCGCTATCATCACAGGCGCTTTGTCTGGCGCAAGTCTTGAAGCGCCTGTTGGAGAACGCCTGGCTGCAATTGGCGTGCCGGAGGACGTGTCGCGGCAAACGGCGTTCATCATGGTGATCGCGCTGACGACCTATTTCAGTGTTGTCGTCGGTGAACTGGTTCCCAAACAGCTGGCATTGCGGGCCGCAGTACCGATATCGCTCATCATGTCGCGGCCAATGGCGTTTCTCGCCGCGATCGCTGCGCCGCTTGTTTGGGTGCTCGACACATCATCGGCCGGGATCATTCGCTTGTTTGGTATCCGCTCCAAAGGGAGCAGCAGCGTCACGGCAGAAGAGCTCCAGATGATCTTTGCTGATGCCACCCGGTCTGGCGTGATCGAGGCTGAACAGCACCAGATCCTGACTGGCGTTGTTCGCCTCGCGGAGCGCCCCGTGCGCGATATGATGACCCCGCGCACCGAGCTTGACTGGATCGAGGCTGATGCTGATCATGATCAGATCAAGCAGACTATTGACGATAGCCCGCACTCGCTGCTGCCTGTCGCGGAAGGTTCACCTGATACGATCCTTGGTATCGTCAAAGTTCGTGAAGTGTTGGGGGCTTTGGTTGCAAACAAGCCTGTAATCATCCGGGATATGATGCACCGGGGCGAAGTGGTTCCCGATCAGCTTGATGCAATGGATGCACTGCGCGTGCTTCAATCAGCCGATATCGCAATGGCTGTGGTTCACGATGAATATGGCCATTTCGAAGGGATCGTAACGCCCGTTGATTTGCTTACCGCAATCGCCGGCAATTTCGCCAGCGATCAGGACGAAGGCGATCAGCCTTTGATCGTCGAGCGGCCCGACGGTTCTCTGTTAGTGTCAGGGGCTTTGTCGGCGGACGCGCTCGCGGATCGGCTTTCGATTGAATATGAAGAAAGCCGCGAATTCGGCACAGCAGCAGGCTACGCTTTGTCTGTGCTTAAGCATTTACCTCTGCCAGGAGAGCGGTTTGCAGATCAGGGTTGGCAGTTTGAAATTACCGGTATGGACCACCGCCGGATCGACAAAATCCTGGTGACGCGTGAGGACAACCAGTAAACGTCCGAAAACGTCTAGCTGGCTAGCGCTGCTTGGTTAGCTCAGGACGGAATGAGCGTTTGCGCATTCGCGCCATCACCTTCGGGCGCAGCGATAATATCGCGGGTTACTGTGCCTTTGGCAACGGTGTTGGTGCCCGGATCGCCCGCTTGACTGCGGATGCCGGGGGCTGAACTGCCTGCGCGGTCTAGTGTGCTCGTTTCAACCGAGCTGCGCGGCGATGGTCCGCCAAACAGGGCTTCCAGCGCTTGCTCGCTCGCCGTGCCTTCTGCAGGGCGCGGAGCACCGGGAGCTGGCGGGGTGAGCGAGAAATCAGGCGGCACGACCAAAGGCGCCTGGCGTTGCACGGCGAATTCATCGGGACGGTCACGATTGAAAATCCCGCTTCCCCCACATGCACTCAGCATGGCTGTGCCCGACAGCAGAATGATGGCTTTGGTTACGTTACGCATTTTTGGTCTCCGAAGGCGCATTGGCCTCTTCTTCATCTGTGTCGCGCACAAACAGGCTGCGAGCAAGGATAATGACGACGCCGATGGTGATTGCGGCATCGGCAATATTGAAAACAAGGAACGGGCGAAAGTCCCCGATATGAAAATCGGCATAGTCGAGCACATAACCCAAAGCGAAGCGGTCATAGATATTGCCGATCGCTCCGCCCAAAATGAGCGATAGGCCAAAAATATCGCCCATCTTGCGTTCACGCATAATCCACACGAGCACGACGCATGCTATCGCAGCCGTGACAGCAATCAAACCATACCTCATTTCGGGACTATTAGCCTGAAACATGCCAAGCGAGATGCCCTTGTTGTGTACGCGGGTGAGATCGAAAAACGGCAACAGGTCCATTTTGTCGCCCGGCTGTTTCAGTCCCAGAGGCCCCGCGACCCACCACTTCACCAGTTGGTCCACCGCGCAAATAATCGCAGCAATCACCAGACCGATAACCCGGTTACGAGTAAAAAGCGCGCTCACGCCGCCGCTCCATCGATTGCAGCCACGGCATCATCGCACCGGCCGCACAGCGCGCCATCTTCGCTGACATCGGGCAGCAAACGCCAGCAGCGCCCGCATTTATGGTCGGTTGATTTGGTGACGATCACGTCGTCCGTTTGGCCGCGCGTCACTGTCCCGGTGATGAACAATTCCGCGAGCTGTTCGTCGGTTACGCCATCGGGCACCGCATCGGCGGGTACAGCAACGACCGCTTCATTGCTTGACCGGATCGTCTTTTCGCGGCGCAGCGGCTCAATCGCTTCGGTCACGCGTTCGCGGAGAGCGCGCAATTGTTCCCATTTGGCAGCGTCCGCGGGCACCGCAGGGACAGTCGGCCAATCGAGCAAATGGACACTGTCCTTTGCATCGGGATAGCGGGTTTGCCACACTTCTTCAGCGGTAAACACCAGCACGGGCGCAGCATAACGGACAAGCGCATGGAATAACAGATCGAGCACTGCGCGGTAGGCCTTGCGCGAAACACTGTCAGGGCCATCGCAATACAGCGTGTCCTTGCGGATATCGAAGAAGAAGGCGGACAGGTCTTCATTGCAGAAGTCCACCAGCATGCGCGTATAGGTGTTGAAATCGTATTCGATCGCCGCCTGTTTAAGCTTCGCGTCAAGATCGCCCAGCAGCGACAGGACATACAATTCCAGCTCCGGAATTTCGCCCAGATCGCTCGCATCGCCTTCATATCCATCGAGCGCGCCGAGCAGATAGCGGAACGTGTTGCGCAGGCGGCGATACTGATCGCCCACGCCTTTCAGGATTTCATCGCCGATCCGGTGATCTTCGGTAAAATCAACGCTGAGCGCCCACAGCCGGATGATATCCGCGCCGGTTTGCTCCATCACTTTCAAAGGGCTGATCGTATTGCCGAGCGATTTCGACATTTTTTTGCCCTTGGCATCCATTGTGAAGCCATGGGTCAGCACTTGGTCATAAGGCGCGCGGCCCCGCGTGGCGCAGGATTGGAGCAAGGAGGATTGGAACCACCCGCGATGCTGATCTGACCCTTCGAGATAGAGATCGGCTGGCCATTGCAGATCGCCCCAGCGCCCGCTTTCGAGCACAAAGGCATGGGTGCATCCGCTGTCGAACCACACATCGAGGATGTCGGTAACCATCTCGAAATCATCGGGATTATGCGCATCGCCCAGGAATTCGGCTTTGCGCGCTTCTTCCCATGCATCCACGCCCTCTTTTGCGACCGCTGCGACAACGCGCGCGTTCACTTCGGGGTCTTGCAGATAGGTGCCATCGGGCCGCACAAACAAAGTAATCGGAACGCCCCATGCGCGCTGGCGCGAGAGCACCCAATCGGGCCGCCCTTCGACCATTGAGCCGATGCGGTTGGCGCCTTTTTCGGGGATCCATTGGACGCGTTCGATTTCGGATGTGGCGCGGGTTCTGAGCGTATCGCGCTCGGTTTGCGGGGACGCGCCGCTGGAGGCTGCCGCCTCGATATCCTCTAGGGGCATGTCATGCAGCGAGGATGGGGCAGCGCCGCCTGTCAGCTCTTTATCCATCGGCACGAACCATTGCGGGGTGCAGCGATAGATCACCTTGGCTTTGGAGCGCCATGAATGCGGGTAGGAGTGCTGGTAGTCCGCAGAAGCGCTGAGCAAAGCGCCTGCTTCGCGCAAGTCCGAGCAAATCGGTCCGTCGGGCGCGTTGAAGGGTTTGTTGATGACGCTGCGGCGACGTTCTTTGCCGTCTGCGTCTTTGTCATCCGCGCCCAGCCACAGCCAATCGTCGCGATAACGGCCATCGTCCATTACCGCGAAAACGGGGTTGATGCCGTTCTCTTTGCACAGCGCGAAATCATCCTCGCCGTGGTCAGGCGACATATGGACAAGTCCGGTGCCGCTGTCGGTGGTGACAAAGTCGCCTTCGAGCATCGGGCGCGGGGTCGCGTAGAATTCTCCGAGCTTGTGCATCGGGTGGCGAACTTTGGTTCCGGCTAGATCGGAGCCGTTTAATTTTTGGATTCCACCATCCAGAGTAACCACGGCTTTTGCAGCGCTTCCTGACACCGCTAGCTTTCGATTGAGATGGCTTTCAAGTCTATCCGCAACCTTCGAGGACAGGTCTTTAGCGACGATCACAACAAGATCACCAAAGTCCGGCTCTGATCCCAGTGCTTCACGCAACGCCACGCTATCTTCGGCATTGGCGAATGCGATAGAAACTTGGTAGATTCCGTACTCAACATCAGCCCCGTAGGCCAAAGCCTGGTTCACCGGGATCGTCCAAGGCGTGGTGGTCCAGATGACCGCATGCACTGCTTCGCCGCTATCAAGAAGATCCTGTATCGGCTTGCAGTTCGGAGCTTCCGAAATCTCAAACGCCACATCAATCTGCGGGCTGTCAGTGAGGTCTTCATACTCAACCTCAGCCTCTGCCAGCGCAGTCTTTTCAACCGGTGACCACATCACCGGCTTTGACCCGCGGTAAAGATTGCCAGCCTCTGCAAACTTGCACAGTTCGGCAACAATCGTCGCCTCGGCCTGGAAATCCATGGTGAGGTAGGGCCGGTCCCAATCGCCCAGAATGCCCAGCCGCTTCAGCTGCTCGCGCTGGGTATCAACCCATTTTTGCGCATAGGCACGGCATTCGGCGCGGAATTCCTTGGCCGGAACCTCGTCCTTATTCTTCTTTTTCTTGCGATATTGCTCTTCGACCTTCCATTCGATGGGCAAGCCGTGGCAATCCCACCCCGGCACATAAGGAGCGTCCTTACCCATCAGGTTCTGCGTGCGGCAGACCATGTCTTTGAGGATATGGTTGAGCGCATGGCCGATATGCATATCGCCATTGGCGTAAGGCGGGCCATCATGCAGGATGAATTTGTCCGCCCCCAGCCGCGCATCGCGCAGCTTGGTATAAAGGTCGATTGTCTCCCAACGCTCCGCAATGCCCGGCTCCTTTTGCGGGAGGCCAGCCTTCATGGGAAACGCGGTCTTGGGCAGAAAGACCGTGTCTTTGTAATCGCGTTGTTTGCTATCGTCTGTCATTGCGGAGCCGCGCTTAATAGGCGGCGGGCCTCGGCGCAATCCTTGTCCATCTGAACGATCAGATCGTCAAGGCTATCAAACTTCGCCTCGCCGCGCAGGAAGTGGTGAAACGCGACCTCGATTTCCTGGCCATAGAGGTCTCCGTCAAAATCAAAGAAATGCGGCTCAAGCAGTTCCTTGGGCGGTTCGAATTGCGGGCGAATGCCGATATTGGCTGCGCCCGTGAGCTCCTGACCAGTGGCCAGAACCTTTCCAGTCACGGCGTAAACCCCGTATTTGGGCCGCAAATAGGTGTCGATGGCAATGTTGGCGGTGGGATAGCCAAGTTTGCGCCCGTTCTTGTCGCCATGCTCCACAATGCCGCGAATGGCGAAAGGCCGGGTAAGAAGCTGAGCTGCCAATTGCGGATCGCCATCGCGCAAAGCGGCGCGGATACGGCTGGAAGAGACGGTTTCCTCGCCAGCTTCAACCACATCAACAACACGCGATTGCAAGCCCTGCGCGCGTCCGAACCCGCGCAGCAGATCGACATTGCCTTTCGCTTTTTGGCCAAAGGTGAAATCACCGCCTGTCACCACGCCATGCGCGCCGAACCGGTTGATGAGAATATCGGTGATGAAATCTTCGGCCGATGTGTTTGCCAGTACCCTATCGAAATGGAACACCATCATCGCGGTTGCGCCAGCGGCGAGATACAATTCCTGGCGCTGTTCAAGAGTTGTGAGGCGAAATGGCGGCACATCCGGGCGGAAGAATCGCACCGGATGCGGGTCAAATGTTGCGATGATCGAAGGGCGCCCCTCGGCATGGGCCCATGCAATCGCTTCGCCTGCCACAGCCCGGTGCCCTGTGTGAAAGCCATCAAAATTGCCCAGCGCAATCACTGCACCGCGCAAGGGGTCAGGGACAGGTTTTCGATGATCTAGCCAGCGCATATCGCATCAGTCTGTAGCGGCGCGCTCGAAAGAGACAAAGGAATAAGCAGGGCGCACCTTTCCATTCACCTCACTCGCACCGAAATCTGCCCGTGCGACTTCGGTCCATTCCGGCCCCGGCGCGCGCATAAAGGTGTCGCCCTCAAACTCTTCATGAATTTGCGTGAGTTCAATTTTGTGAGCCGCAGGCATAAACACATCATAGATTGCCGCGCCGCCCACAATCATGACTTCGCCTGCCTGATTGTCCTGCGCGGCCAATTCCAGCGCATCTGATTGAGAGCGCGCGATCTCAGCCCCTTCGCTATCCCAACGTTCCCGCCGGGTCAGAACGATATGACGGCGACCGGGCAAGATGCCAGGCAGGCTCTCAAAGGTTTTGCGGCCCATAATCATGGGTTTTCCCATGGTGAGCGATTTAAATCGGCGAAGGTCTGCGGGCAATTTCCACGGCAAACGCCCTTCTGTGCCAATCGCGCCATTGGCCGCGCGGGCATAGATCATCGTGATTGTGAGCGGACTGGTCACGTTTGCGTTAAATCGCTTGATGGCTAACCCGGGTCACGTGACCCATCTTTCGCCCCTTTCGCGCTTCACGTTTGCCGTAAAGGTGCAAATGCGGCTCCCCTTCTTCGGCAAGCATAGTGTGCGCATCAAGGGCATCCGCTCCTACGATGTTGCGCATATCAATGCTGGCAAAACGGGTTTCAGTCCCGCCCAAGGGCAGTCCGCAAATCGCGCGGATATGATTCTCAAACTGGCTCGTGGCCGCCCCTTCGATTGTCCAATGCCCCGAATTGTGCACTCGCGGTGCCATTTCATTGAAGATCGGCCCCTGCTTGGTTGCAAAGAATTCGAGCGTTAAAACGCCGACATATCCCAGCGCATCGGCGGTTTGCGTCGCGATATCGCGCGCCTTTTCCATCTGCTCTTCGATCAAAGCGCCTGCGGGTAAGACTGAGGAAGCGAGCATGCCGTCCTGATGCGTGTTGGCGGTGGAATCCCAGAACCGGATCGCGCCAACGGGCGCGCGGACCAGAATGACCGAAAACTCCGCTTCGAATTGAACCAGCCCTTCGTAGATGCATGGCTGGCCAGGGAACCGCACTCCTTCTGCATCGTGAGCTGACGCGATCTTCCATTGTCCCTTGCCGTCATAGCCATCGCGCACGGTTTTCAAAATGCCGGGCGCGCCGATGCGTTCAATGGCTCTCGCGAAATCATCCTCGCTCTCAACGCGGGCATAGGGCGCGCACGTCGCTCCCAATTGTTCCACAAAGAGTTTCTCAGCCAGTCTGTCCTGTGCGGTTTCAAGCGATCTGGCGGGTGCTGCGATCAGTCTGTCAGGGATCGCGGCCACGGCAGATAGGGGTACGCTTTCAAATTCCCATGTGACCACATCGCACTGGCTGGCAAATGCGGCGAGCGCCGCTGTGTCGCCCCACCCATTCTCGAAGAAATCCTGACAAACATCAGACGCCACATTGTCGCCTTCAGGACCGTATCCGATAACGCGGTAGCCAAGCTGCACAGCTGCCATCGCAAGCATGCGGCCAAGCTGGCCTCCGCCAAGAATGCCTATTGTTGATCCGGGGGCAAATGGAGTGGTCATTGAGGAACCTCGCCCACTGCATCGCTGCGCGCTTGGCGCCATGCTTTGAGCCGCTCAGCTAGAGTTTTATCGCCATTGGCAAGAATCGCGGCAGCCAGCAACGCTGCATTTTTAGCGCCCGCATCGCCAATCGCCAGAGTGCCAACAGGAACGCCGGCAGGCATCTGCGCAATAGAAAGCAAGCTGTCCATGCCGGAGAGAGCTTTGGACTGGATCGGCACGCCGAGCACGGGCAGATGTGTCATAGCAGCAATCATGCCCGGCAGATGCGCTGCGCCGCCAGCCCCGGCGATGATGACGTGATAGCCATCATCTACGGCGCCTTTGGCAAAGGCATTCATCCGATCGGGGGTGCGGTGGGCCGAGACAATCCGGGCATCATACTCGACACCAAGTTCGTCAAGAATTTCGCATCCAAGCTGCATCGTTGGCCAGTCAGACTGACTGCCCATCACAACTGCAACTCTTGAGGCTTTATCGCCCGCCATTGATCACCCGCCCTCAGCTGTCTTTAAGGTAATACCGCGTCCCCGGCACCATATCTGCGTCAAATTCGTAAACAATCGGCTGACCGGTTGGGATCTCGAGCCCGGTAATATCCTCATCAGAAATGCCCGAAAGGTATTTCACAAGCGCGCGCAATGAATTGCCGTGCGCAGAGATGATCACTGTTTCACCGCTGGCAAGCACAGGCAGAATATCACTTTCCCAATAGGGCAGCACCCGCTCAATCGTCAGCTTCAGGCTCTCTGTATACGGCACAAGGATCCCGTCATAGCGTGGATCCGCACCCGGATCATATTCCGTGCCCGGCTCCATGGGCGGTGGCGGTGTGTCGAAACTGCGGCGCCAGATATGCACTTGTTCTTCGCCATGCTTGTCGCGGGTTTCCTGCTTGTTGAGGCCGGTTAGGCCGCCATAATGGCGTTCATTAAGGCGCCAGTCTTTTGTAACCGGGAGCCACAACAGCCCTGCCTCTTCCAATGCCAGGTTCAGCGTTTTAATCGCGCGCGTTTGCAGCGATGTGAAACAAGTGCTCGGGATAACCCCTTTTTCGCGCAACAATGCGCCCGCAGCTTTTGCCTCGGCGATGCCCTTGTCGGTGAGGTCTACATCCCACCATCCGGTAAAGCGGTTTTCAAGGTTCCACTGGCTCTGACCGTGGCGGACCAAAATCAATTTAGGCACTGGCGCGTCTGCTCCTCATGGTTTGGGAGCACACGCGTTAGCTTTCGCTGGCGTCCTTGGAAACCCCGCTTTTGGGCGATTCGCTCTTCATTTCGCGGACCTGCGTTTTACGGCGGCGCAGGTTTTCGCGCAGTTTTGCCGCGAGACGATCCTCTCGCGACATATTCTTGTGCATCTCTTCACTCATGCGAAACGCCTAGGCGATATTAGCGCAAGCATTCAAGCACCGCTTGACAACAGCGCGCCCCCAATGGATAGGCGCGCCACTTGAACGGTGTGCCGCGGTAGCTCAGTGGTAGAGCGCGTCATTGGTAATGACGAGGCCGAGAGTTCAATTCTCTCTCGTGGCACCATTTTCTTCTTCCAACCAACATTTTTGACGAGTGCGCCATTGCGCATCGGCTCCTATCCCTTGCTCGGTAAATCACACAGCTGGGAGAGCGAACGATGGATCTGGGACTTAAAGGCAAGAAAGTCATCATGAATGGCGGCGCGCATGGGCTTGGCCTTGCATCGCTCAAATTGTTTGCCGAAGGCGGCGCAGATGTCGCGTTCTTCAGCCGCAAGGATGACAAGATCCAGGCTGCCACCGCAGAGATTGATGCCGCGGGCCCGGGCAAGGTCTTTGCTGAAGTCTTCGACATGAATGATGGCGGGGATGCGTATAAAGCTTGGCTTGAAAAAGCAGCCAGCGAGCTTGGCGGGTGCGATATCTTCGTCCACACAGCATCCACCTCTGGCACAGGCGGCACTGCCGATTGGCAAGCGGGCCTCGATATGGACATTATGGGAGCGGTGAACGGGGTGGAGGCATTGACTCCGCATCTCGTCAATTCCGATAGCGGATCGATTGTTTTCATGAGCTCCACAGCAGCGCTCGAAACCTTTATCGCCCCGCAAGCTTTCAATGCATTGAAAGCCGCGCTTATCACTTACGGTTCCCAGCTCAGCCAAGCGCTTGCTCCGCAAGGCATTCGCGTGAATTGTGTATCTCCCGGCGCGATTGAATATCCCGGCGGCAATTGGGAAGCGATCAAAGGCATGATGCCCGAGCTGTACGAAGGCACTCTCGCCAAAATGCCGATGGGGCGGTTTGGCAATGACACCGAGGTCGCCAAGGCCATCGTATTCACCGCCAGCCCGGCTGTGCCGTATATGACCGGATCGAACATCGTGGTCGATGGCGGCTTTACGCAAAGAGTGCAGTTCTAAGCCGCTCCTAGCCTCAACCATTCATCCAGAAAAAGGCCCCAAAAGCATGGCTGAAATAGATCGCGATACTCTGCTCGACATCTACACGCGCACAATGAAAGTGAACCGCACGGACGAGAAATTCCGCGAACTGCTGATGCAGGGGAAAGTGGCGGTGATGTATTACTGCGTGCGGGGTCAGGAACTCGTCTCGGGCGCGGCAATGGCTGCGCTTGATAAAGACGATTACGTGGTGTGCACTTATCGCGGGCAAGGCGAACAAACCGCCAAAGGCATCCCGATGGAGAAATGGTGGGGCGAGTGCCTCGGTAAAGCCACAGGAACCTGCAAAGGCAAAGGCGGCACCATGCACATCACTGATCCCGATACAGGGATCATGGTGACAACGGGTGTGGTGGGCAGCGGCCTTCCGATCGCCAACGGCCTTGCCATGGCGAGCCAGAACAATGGGGATGGTAAAGTCACGCTTGTCAGCTTTGGCGATGGTGCAGCCAATATCGGCGGCTTCCACGAGGCGATGAATATGGCGCAGCTGTATAAGCTGCCCGTGGTCTTCCTGTGCCAGAACAACCGGTACGGCGAACACACCGCTTATGCCGATCACACTGACAGCCCCAATATCGGATCGCGCGCCGCCAGTTACGGCATGAAAGGCGTGACCGTTGACGGCAACAATGTGAACGAGATTTATCCAGCCATGGCCGACGCGGTGGACCATGCCCGCAGCGGCAAAGGCCCCGTTCTCGTCGAAGCCATGTGCTACCGGATGATGGGCCATTTCTTCGGCGCCGATTTCTCTTACATGCCCGATGAGCATCTGGCCGAAATGCAGGCCGAAGACCCTTTGCCCAAATTGCGGCAGGTTATGCTTGAACGGCAATTCACAGAAGAAGAGCTCGACAAGATTGTCGGCGATATCGACGCTCAGATTGATGCTGCGGTTCAGCACGCACTCGATGCTCCGCTGCCGGATACTGACGAGATTTATAAAGACGTGCTTGAGGAGGTGAACTGATGGCCGAAATCACCATGACAGAGGCTTTGAACAAAGCCATCGATGAAGCCATGGCCGAAGATGACGGCGTATTCTGCTTGGGCGAGGATGTCTCTGCCAAACAAGGCGGCGGCGTTTTCAAAGTCACAAGCGGGCTCACCGAGAAATACGGCGAAAATCGCATTCGCGCCACGCCCATTTCTGAGACCGCCATTATTGGCGCCGCCGTGGGTGCAGCTTTGGCCGGCCAGCGTCCGATTGCCGAAATTATGCTGATGAATTTCGTTGGCGTTTGCATGGACCAGATCGTTAATCACGCGGCCAAATTGCGTTATATGTCGGGCGGGCAAACACCGTGCCCGATCGTCATCCGTACCACGACAGGTGTGGGCGTTGGCTTTGGCGGGCAGCACTCCGACATGCTGGAGGCGTGGTTCGCCCATGTCGCAGGGATGCATGTGGTCACCCCGTCCAATGCGGCGGATGCACGCGGTCTGATGCGCAGCGCGATTGATGCCAATGACCCTGTCGTCTTTATCGAGAACATCCTTTGCTACGGCCTGAAATCGGAAGATCCAGGGCCCGGTTACCGCGTACCCCTGGGCAAAGCGGCTATCCCCAAAGAAGGCAATGACATCTCGCTCATCACTTATGGCCGCACCGTGCTGGATGCGCTGGAAGTGGCCGGCGAGCTGGAGAAAGAGAGTATCAGCGTTGAGGTCGTCGACCTGCGCACCATCGCGCCTTATGATGAGGAAACGGTGCTGGCCTCGGTCAACAAAACGGGCCGGGCACTGACATTGCACGAGGCGGTTCGCCCGTTTGGTACAGGCGCTGAAATCGCCGCCAATATTCAGGAAAAATGCTGGGACAGCCTTAAGGGGCCAGTGCGCCGGATTGGCGGCACCTTTGCTGCGGTTCCGTTTGCCACGCACCTTGAACAAGCATGGATCCCGAACAAGGCGGACATCGTCGACCAAATCAAAGCCTCGGTAGGGAAAGCGTAAATGGCAGAAGAAATCCGCATCCCCAAACTCGGCATGTCAGCCACCGAAATGACCTTAACCGAATGGATGTTCGGTGATGGCGAGCAGGTCGAAAAAGGCGAGATTATCTACACTGTCGAAACCGACAAATCGACCACCGAGATCGAAGCTCAGGCCAGCGGTGTCATCCGCCCTACCGGCGAAGAAGGCGGGGTTTACAAGGTTGGCGATTTGATCGGGACGATTGAATAATCGGGTCCGATTCGCTTGCCTTTAATACCCCCGGTTCGTTCACCAAACACATACTGAAAAGCGGGGGTCATGAGGTGAAATCGGGTCTGCGTTTCTGCGGCGCGTTGCACCTTGGCGCACCAACGTTTCCGGTGAACATAACAGCGCATTTGCATGTAGGAAAATGCGCGCCCATTCGCCCCCAAGGCCCGCTCGCGCGCTCGCCCGCTCGCCCATTAGCCCCCAAGGCTCAAACGCCCAAACGCCCATACCCCCGCTTATCCGAGCAAAACCGCCCAGCTCTCGCCGCCGCAATTTCAGCGCCCTATTGAACCTTGCTGCCAAAATCGCCAGAACGGCTGCATGAAAAAACACAACGCAACCCCCTTCGCCCGCCCTTCCAAAATCGCTGCTCTTGCTGCCAATGCTTCGGCCATTGCGCTGCTTGCCGGATGCGCGACCACTTCGCCTGAGACCGCCATGACCGATCGCTCCCCCCAAGAAGCGCCGACCCAAACCGCTGTCCTTATCCCTGAGGCTACCGGCTATTTTGCCTCTGACAGCGCGCTGCCGTTCCACGCGCCCGATTTCACCCAAATTTCAGAAGCCGATTACATGCCCGCTTTCGAGCAAGGCATGGCGATCCACACCGCCGAGGTTGCAGCGATCACGGCCAATCCCGATGCGCCCACATTTGAAAACACGATTGTCGCGCTTGAAAATTCGGGCAAATTGCTGGGCCGCGTCTCGCGCGTGTTCTTCCAATTGACCGGCACCAACACCACGCCGGGCCTTGATACGATCAACACTGAAATCAGCCCCAAGCTTTCCGCCCATTCCTCCTCGATCACGCTGAACCCTGATCTGTTCGCGCGGGTAAAGGCGGTTTACGATGCGCGCGATACGCTGGGCCTTGACCGCGAAGATACAAAATTGCTCGAAGGCACTTACGAAAACATGGTGCATGCAGGCGCGCTGCTGACCGCCGATCAGCGTGAGCAGGTGAAAGAACTGAACACCCAGCTTTCTGTCCTCACCACCGAATTTGGCCAGCTTGCGCGCAATGCCATGGCCGATCAGCCGCTGATCGTGGACAGCGCAGAAGAACTTGCCGGAATGTCGGACAGCGATATCCAATCGGCTGCCGATTTTGCGGCCAAGCTGGGCAAGCCGGGCAAATTCGCCATCGCGCTGCAAAACACCACGCAGCAGCCGCTGCTCCCGACGCTCGACAATCGCGAAACCCGCGAAAAACTGTTCAAACTGAGCTATCACCGCGCCGATGGCCAGCGCGGGGTCGATACCCGCGATCTGATTGCCAAAATCGCCGCTTTGCGCGCGGAAAAAGCCGCGCTGTTCGGGGAGCCGGACTGGGCCAGCTACACCATGTATGACCGGATGGCGAAAAAGCCTGCAACCGCGCTTTCCTTTATGGAGCAAATGGTGCCAGCGCTCGCGGCAACGCAGCGCCGCGAGGCAGGATTGCTCAACGAAGCGATTGCCGCCGAAGGCAAAAACCACACGGTCGAGCCGTGGGATTGGTATCGTTATGCCAATCAGATCAAGGCAGAGCAATACGACCTCGATGAAGACGCCGTGATGGAATATTTCGTGCTCGAAAACGTGCTCGAAGATGGCGTGTTCTTCATGGCGAAAGAGCTTTACGGCATCACGTTTGAACGCCGCACCGATCTGCCGACCTATCATGAGGATGTGTGGGTTTACACCGTGTTCGAAGAAGACGGATCAGAGCTGGGCCTGTTCTATTTTGACCCCTTCCAGCGGCCATCCAAACGCGGCGGGGCATGGATGGGCAATTTTGTCGATCAAAGCTATGCGACCGGCAATAAGCCGGTGATCTACAATGTGCTCAACATTCCCAAAGCGCCCGAAGGCGAAGTGCAACTCGTCAGCTTTGACTGGGTGAACACCACCTTCCACGAATTTGGCCACGCGGTGCACGGTTTCTTTGCCGATCAGAAATATGAAACCCTGTCAGGCACCGCGACCGCGCGCGATTTCGTTGAATATCCCAGCCAGGTCCACGAAATGTGGACGACATGGCCGTCTGTCTTGTCCAATTATGCCAAGCATTACGAAACGGGCGAGACGATCCCTGCTGAAATGATCGAAAAGATCGAAGCGGCGGGCAAGTTTAACCAGGGGTATGATTTTGGCGAGGTGATGGAAGCCGCGCTGCTCGATATGAAATGGCACGCTCTGTCACCCGATGAAGCGCGCGCGCTGATTGGCGATCCAGATGCGGTGGACGCGTTTGAGCGCAAATCGCTGACCGATCTGGGCCTCGAAGTTGATCTGGTTCCGCCGCGTTATCGCAGCACCTATTTCAACCACATCTTTTCATCGCCGGCGGGATATTCGGCCGGGTATTACAGCTATTTGTGGACGCAGATGCTCGATCACGACAGCCGCAACTGGTTCCGCGCCAATGGCGGGCTTAACCGCAAGGCAGGCCAGCATTACCGCGACACCGTGCTGAGCCGCGGGGGCACGATGGATTACGATGTGATGTACCGCAATTTCGCTGACCGTGATCCCGATGTGAAATACATGCTCGAGGCATTGGGGCTGACAGGCGGGTCTGAATAGATCTTGGGGCAAGGGGAGCGATAAAACGATGAGCACACCGCGTGAAATGTTATCGGCTGTCTATGCAGCAGCAGGCGCGCGCGATTGGGCTAAAGTGGAATCGCTCCTCCACCCCGATTTCGTGCTCTATGAGGCCGAATGCCTGCCCTTTGGCGGCGAATGGCGCGGGAAAGACGCACTAAAACGCTGCGCGGAGGCGATGTACGGCACATGGGCAGAGGCAAAGGTCGACATTCACGACATAACCGGCGGCGATACCCATGCGGTGACCGTGCTGACGCTAACGATGACATCAAAGCGCACGGGCGAGACGTTTAGCCAGACCGTGAACGAATGCGGGAGTTTTGAGGACGGCCTGCTGCGCGAGCTGCGCATCCATTATTTCGATGCAGCAGAGGTTGCGGCAAAGGTTTGAGGGGTGTGGAGCGATCGCTGTTTAGGTGGGGAGTGGTTATCATGGACTGACAATCACCCCATCGAAATAGTCGTAATCGAGGAGTAGCTCAGGACTTTCCCGAACTTCAATCAACTTTGCATTGGGAGAGATTGGCGGATTATCTTCATGACGCAGGCAGAGGAACGCTTGTCCGTCGTGCCCAAAGGTCGCTGCTCGGCACGTTGCCATCGATCTGATGATCGCCGCACCTCGATTGGAAATTGGATCAGTCGACAAATGCACCAATTCCCGCAGGGTCTCGTATGAATCAAGGTGCACTACCGCAGGTTTGGCAATGTCCTCGGTACAAAGGACCCATGCCTCTCCATCTGGATCACGCCAGTCAACTGCAACATGGAACCTGTCGCCGTCAGCGCGAAGGCAGTCGCAAACCAGCGATGTTATTATCGCATGGCAATTGTGACCGATAGGTTCGTCGTTGCTCGATGCTTCAATAAGCGGGAAGATGCTATACGCTTTCATTGTCCCAAAGATTACTCATTTCGGCTATAACCGCAAATGGGTCGATTGCCGAAGTCAGCTTTTGGGGGCAGCCGATGCAATTCAAAAATGTGTCGGATTGGTTGAGATAACGCCCTGAAAACGTGTTTGTAGCTTACAACGTCTGCCCATCATCCAGCACAAAATCCGCGCCCGTCACAAATTCTGCGGCATCTGAGCACAGGAACAACACCGGCCCGTCCAGCCCCTCTTCGCCCATTAGGCGTTTCTTGGGGAAGCGGCTGATTTGTTTTTTGCCGAGTTCGGTGTCGAACCATTCATCATTAATGGCGGTGCGGATATAGCCGGGGGAAATGGTGTTCACGCAAATGCCAGCGCGCGCCCATTCGCGGGCCATGCTGCGCGCGGCTTGGACAACGCCTGCTTTGCTGGCGGAATAGGCGACAAGGCCGGGGGACGGCTCAAACGCGGTGACAGAGGCGACCATGACGATCCGGCCATTGGTCACGCCGTTTGCGATCATCCGCTTTGCGCCTTCGCGCGCGGTCAGGATTGCGCCTTTTAGATTGATGGCGAGAGTGTGCTCGATTTCCTCTTCGGAAACCTCGGTGGCCATGCCATTGCCATCCACGCCCGCATTGGCGATCACGGTATTGATCGGACCCAGCGCTGCCTCGGCTGCATCGAAACCCGCGATGATATCGGCCTCGCGCGCGACATCCATGGTGACAGCGGCGGCGCAGGCGCCAATTTCGCCTGCCAGCGCCTCAAGCCGGTCCTTGCGCCGCGCTCCCAGCGCAACTTTCGCGCCATTGGCAGCCAGAATGCGGCCAAAGCGCGACCCCAGGCCCGAAGACGCGCCCGTAATCAGCGCTGTGCGCCCCGATAGATCAACCGATAAAGTCATGGCGCTTTCCTGGGGCATCAAGCCTTCGCAGGCAATTCGCCATTCAGATATTTCTGCATGGTCAGGTTAAAATGCCGAACGCGGCTGTCCTGATAGGAGCCAAGCTCCATCAACCCATCCTTCATCGTGCGCATCCCTTCCTGCACAAAGGGCAGGTTCGCCATGTCCTGATCGAACACATTGGCAAGCTGCGGCCCCATCTTGTCCGCTGCCCACGCGAAGGGTTCATCATCGGGGATGTAAGTCATTTCCACCGAACGCGGGCGCTCTTCGCCTTTGGGTGTGGGGAAAAGCAGGCGGATTTCCATAATGGATTCGTGGCATGTCTCCCCCGGCAGCCAGCGATAGGTCAGCGTTGGCAAATACCCGATCCACGGCGCGAAATTGGGGAAGATGTTGTAGGTGAAATTGTCGAGCATCTCTGTATCAGAGGCCTCGGTGTAATCATATCCATATTGCTCTGTAAAACCATCCCGGCTCGCCTGCGCTAACACTTTGCGCGCGCCCAAGGGGTCTGCAGGATCAAACGCAGCTTCGCCATCGCCCGCAGAGAACCGCCGATTGGTGTCCGCATCTTCTCCGCCGGAAAATTCGTTCATCTTCTCCAGCACATAATCAGATCCTTTGCCCTTCACATGCGGGCTGAGAACGCCGGACGGCGTGATCGCGCGGTTGAAATGATCCCCGATCAAATCATAGCGCGTGTTCGCATCGCCCAGAAAGGGCAGCAATTGCGGGTGCGTGGTGATCGAATGCCAGGCTTCCATGAACGCTTCGGCAGTGGCTTTCCAATTGGCCGGAAACTTCTTCTGGATCCACATGCCGGTATAGCGGTTTTCGAAATCATACCGCTCATAATGCTCCGCCGCCGGGCCGAGATATGTTTTGAAATCAGGCAGATCATGGTTTTCCGTGACCATGATAAAGCCCTGCCACAGCTCCACGCGCGCCTCGGGCAGGTCCATGTCCTTGCCTTCGAGATGTTTGAAATCCCACCTGGAGGGTATCTCTTTCAGGCTGCCGTCATTGCGCCAGGTGAACCCGTGGAACGGGCAGCGCAGCTGGATCGCCGGCCCGCATTCGGTGCGCAATTTGCGGCCCCGGTGGAGGCAGGCATTGTAGAACGCTTTGACGCTGCCATCCTTTTGGCGGACCAGCAGAAAGCTCTTGTCGTTGATATTGTAGACAACCGTGTCGCCTGCATCGGGCATTTCATCTTCGCGCGCGGCAAATTGCCACACATTGGGCCACATCTTCTCGCGCTCAAGCTGGGCGTATTCTTCGGAGATATACGCTTCAACCGGCAGCGGATCATTGCCCATGTCGAGAGTGTTTTCCTCAAACAGATAATCGGGCGGCGTGCGCGTGTCCCCTTCGAGCATGTCGGTGTAGCTGATGCCGGGGCACCGATCCTCACGGGCGACATTTTTGACTTCGTTCATTGGCTGCCTCTTTTGATCCCAATACTCGCACTTTGCGCAGTGTTCTAAGCGATGAATATCACACAATTTGGCCGCAAGCTTACACTAGCGGATTGGAGAGGATGCGATGACGCACGCCATGGGAATTTCAGCATTGGGAGAGGTGATGCAGCTCGCCTTTGTGCCCGATGATTTTGACGCGGCAATCGCGCATTGGACGCAGGTCATGGGCGTGGGGCCATTTTTCCTGATGGAGGGCATTCATCTGGACGGCATGAAGTACAAAGGCGCGCCCACTGATGCGGTGTTCGATCTGGCGCTCGCATACTGGGGCGATATCCAGATCGAACTGATCCGCCCGCGCGATAATCACCCCTCAATCTACCGCGGCGAATACGCCGATGTTGGCGGCGGCCTGCACCATGTGTGCATTCTGGTCGATGATATGGAGAAGGCGCGCAAAGTGTGCGCTGATAAAGGCGCCAAGATCGTGATCGAAGGCACTTTGGGCGCGACCAAAGTGATCTATGTCGATCCGGGCGCGGGGCCGGGTTCCTTGGTGGAAATCCTGGAGCAAGACCCCGATGGGCCAGACCTGTTCGGCATGATCAAAGCGGCTGGCGAAAATTGGGACGGATCAGAGCCGCTGAGGACATTGGGCTAACTGTCTTCATTATCGCGATAGACCGCAGACGGCGCCGCAATCCAAAGCGTGCCAATAAGCGGCTCCGGATTGCGGCGCTGCGTTTTCGATGACGAAATAAGAAGCTGCCCGAAGTTCACGGCAGTCGCAGATGCCCAGCAACGAACGGTCCGCTCACGGCTCAAGACCAGCATCCCCTTGGTGTGACGGCCTGCTGCTTGCTACTTTTTGTTTGTTCTAGCAATTGAGTAAGCCCGCGGCATGGCTAGGGGATTGTTCCGGCTTTCTTGTGAAACGCTCAGCTCAATGGGCCACTAATTTATTCATACAAATATATTGAAAGCCAATTCAATGGCTGCGATAATTTGTCCGGACATTGCTTGGACTCGTTGCATAGGGGAGTGTGTGAAGAAGCTCGTCTATCTTTTTTGGCCCAATCGATTTTTAACGCTAGTGCTATGGAGTGCACTGTTACAACTCGCCCTGGCGCCTGATATTGCGTTGGCACGTTCAGCATGTGACCGCCTCCTCGAAAACATGCCCCCCCGAGGACCAGAGCGTTTGGCCGCAGGTAAGCAATGTATTGAGGAACTGCCTGTCCTATCCAGAGCAGAACAAACACGAATAGTGCGGCAATATGCCAGAGACCTGCCAGATTACATCGACCCTAAACAAATAGAGAGCGTTGTTGAAAGCATACCGCAGGATATCGCTTTACCACTCGCAGCATATGCCGCGCGATATTCTGCGATTGGGCCGGGGGACGAGCGCGCAAGGCAAGTTGATGCGTTAGTCACCCAAGCCAATCAGACTGGCGATGACCTTGCCAAGGCTCACCTACAATTTCTGCTTGCTGCGCGTGTTTTTAGCAGCGGCGGTGACAATGCCGTCATGGAAGAGCACATTCGGAACGGGTTGGCACTGGCGGAGAAAACCGGGGCGACTGGTCTCACGCCATATCTCACAAATTTGCTCGGAGTTCGGGCGAAAGTAGACGGTCAGTATGACGTCGCAATCTTGCGGTATCGCGAAGCCCTGAAACAGTTCGAAGCCACCGGAGACCTGGGGTCAACGGGAATCGCTTATGGTTCCATCGGTAACATATTCTCAGATTTGGGTGACAATAGACAAGCCATTGAAATGTATCGCAGATCGATTGAGATTTATCTTCGGTATTCCCCTGAACAAACTCAGCGTTTGGCAACAGCGTACACCAATCTCGGTTCTGCTCACTCGAATGCCGGTGAATACGATCTGGCGAATACCGCGTTCAATCAGGCACGGGAATACAGCGACAGACTGGAAACTCGCCGGTTAGATGGGCTGATCAATTATCAGCAGGCGTTGGCTCTTTTTGAAACGGGAGGCCGTGCTGAGTCGATCCAGATGGCTGAGCGCTCAATTGATCAAATCATCGAGCACCGCGATCCTTCAGAGGCCGCAACTGCACTGAATTGGCTTGCTGCGCGCTATCTCGAAGATGGCGATCTGGCCACTGCCCAAAAATCGCTTGAGCAGGCCCGCGCTATTATGGAGCCAGAAGGTACTGGCGCGGAAGGCTTACTCGCCAATCCCAGCAATACGTATTGGGCGCAAGAGTACGCTCAGAGTATGGGATCACTGCTTATCGCTCTAGGTCGCCGGGATGAAGCCGCAAGCTATCTCGATGTTGCTCTCGAGCTTAGTAATGAACGGTTTGAAAGGGAGAAAATGAGCGCGGTGGTGAATAGCGAGCTTTTGTTTGAAGTCCGCGACCGTGATCTTCGCCTCGAAAGAATGGAAAATGAGGCCACCATATCGGATTTGAAGCTAGAGCAGTCGCGATTGCAGCTTTTCACCGCCATTGCCGCGGCACTTGCCATCTCACTGCTGGGCGTGGCGGGATACCGGGCATACATTGCGCAAAAGCGCGAAGCGAAAGTCAAAGACGTATTTCTGACGGAAATCCACCATCGGACTAAAAACAACCTGCAATTGCTGACCAGCATCCTAAACCTTGATGCGCGCCGTGAAACGAACGCTAAAGAGCGAGCAAAGCCGCACATTGATGCCTCCAACCGGGCGCGTACGATGGCTTTGGTACATGACCATATTTATGCGCAGGAAACACCAGCTACGACTATGGTGGACGCCAACGATTTCGTTGACGACCTGCTTGTCCTTTTGGAACAGAGCCTTGGCCGCGACGGCGTGGAACTGATCTGGCACACTGATAGCGATAGGATTGATGTCAGCGAACTAACATCAATTGGTTTGATCATCAGCGAGCTCGTGACCAATGCATACAAGCATGCTTTTGGCGATTTGACGGGGATCATTGATGTCCGCTTAGAATCGCGCCCATCAGGTTTCCACTTGACGATCTCCGACAATGGCGGCGGTTTCGATCATAAACCAGACGATCGAAAAAAGGGGGGCTCGGCCTGTCGCTTGTGGACGATCTGGTTGAGCAGTTAGGGGCGTCACTGGAAGTAACGAGCGATCAACATGGCACAGTTTGGAAAGTGTCCGCCACGCGCTAGCTCGCTGCCTTGCAGCAGATACGGCGCCGGGTGGTTTGATTTAGTGCAGGACGAGCGGGAGTGCTGGCTTCATGGCCATACCCACTTCCACTTCCGATCCAAGCACCGGTCGCGGGTCAGGGCTTTTCTTTCGTCTGGGATAAGGCTTTGAGACCCTGTCGTTTCGGTCGGTTTTGGCCGGATGCCCGTCCCTTTAAGAACTCGCCCCCAGATACCCCAATTGCCCTGCCTTAAAGATCGTCTGCGCGCGGTTTACGCTGTCCAGTTTCTCACCAGCGCGGTGGATGTGATAGCGTATCGTTGCGTGGCTGCGTTCAAGGATCATGCTGATTTCCCTGTCCGTTTTGCCAATCGCTGCCCAGCGCAGGCATTCCACTTCGCGTTTTGACAGCACGCAATCGGATGGGATGCGGCGTTTGGTCCGGTGCGCTTGAACATAGCCTGCGACAAAGCGGCGCGTGATCTGCGAAAACAACACGCCGTGCGTGGCGAAATCTTCGCTCAGATCCTCTTTTTCGCGGTCCATGCTGATAAAGCTGCTGGCCGAAATCTGGCCGAACGGCAAATGCACCGGGATCACGATCGCCGCCTTGCAAAGCGAGCGCTTTTCGAAATCATTCAGGTCGATCTCTTCCAGATAGGAATTGCGCCAGCGTGTGTTGAAACCCTGGCTGTTCACCCAGAACGGCTCGCTTTCATAACGGCAGGCGCGCGGCAACGGGGAATGCAGCGCCAGACGGTGATCTTCCCACCAGCGCGCGCCATCATCCAGCCAGTGAAAGATATCGGCATTCAGGATGGTTCCTTCGGCATCGACCATGGGTTCTTTGGAAGAAATGTCATCGCACACCGCAATCTGCATGCCGCGCTGCATCGCGATATCAGCCAGATTGACCGCTGCATCGTGAATGTCTTCAAGGCACGTAATCGTGACCGTTTCCAGCAAGCGTTCGATCTGGTCGCGCGTCGGAGCTGTTTTGAGCTCTACAACATTATTGGCCATGTGCGGCATCCTCCCTGTATTGGTCCCTCGAGTCGCGATACTACCCTATCTTTGGCCAAACGCCTCATACTTTACGTAGGGGAAAATGGCATTGAGGCTGGTTAGGCCAAACGATCTAGACGAGGGAGCATAATGGATGTGGCAGGGCGAAAATTTCGGAGTTGCGCTAAAGGCGATTGCCGAAGGCATTGGTCCCGCACGCCCGGCGATTGTGCATGGGACAAGAGTGCTCAGCTGGGGTGAATTGGACCGCCAAAGCGACCGCATCGCTGCCGATTTGCGCGCATCAGGGCTGAAATCCGGCGACATTGCGGGCCAGATGCTGCGCAACACGCCTGATTACATGCTCGCATATTTCGGCTGCATCAAAGCGGGCGTGTCGCCGGTGAATGTGAATTACCATTACAAAGACCGCGAGCTATCCGACATCTGTAAGCGGTTCGGAATGAAAGCGCTGTTTGTTGAAAGCGATTTCGTCAATTCTGCCAAGGCGGCGGCGCATGATGACACGCGCATCGTGGATGTCAGCGGGGCGGATTGGCAGGCCATGCTGGCCAATGATGTGCCGGCGGATTTCGCTATTCATCAAGACGCCAATGCACTGTTCCTCACCGCAACAGGCGGCACAACGGGCATGCCCAAAGCGGTGATGTGGCCCATGAAAGAAGCATGGCAAGCCTTCAGCATATCGGTGTGGCAGCGCGGCATGGGCGAGCCGCCTTTTGTCGCGGCATCTTTGGAAAGCCAGGTGGCCGAGGCGGCAAAGATCAGCCCCGATCACCCCGCCAGCACATCGCCCATGCTGTTGTTAAGCCCGCTTATGCACGGAGCCGGCCAGTTTACCGCTGTCATCCATTTGCTCAAAGGCGGCACGCTGGCGCTGCTGCCGGCGGACAAGTTTGATGCGGATCTGGCGATTGATGAGATTGCGCGGCTGGGCGCACGCGGAGTTTTCATCGTTGGCGATGCCTTTGCTTTGCCTTTGGCGGACCGGATGGATGCGCGCGGCGATGGCGGGGAAAAGCTGGCCAGCCTGCGCCAGATCGTGTCATCGGGCGCGGTGTTTTCTGCCGCAGTCAAACAGCGCTTGCTCGGCCATCATGCGCAAATGGTGATTGTCGATGCTTTGGGATCGAGCGAAAGCTCGGGCACAGCCGTCACGATCACCACGGCGGCAGGATCGACAGGGGGCGGCAAGTTTTCCGCGCTACCCGGACGCGAGACCAAGCTGTTTGATACAGACCTTAATGAGATCAAGTCCGGTGACGACGCGATCGGCATTGTCGCGCGTGCGGGGCCATTGCCGCTGGGTTATCTGGGCGAGGATGAAAAGAACGCGGCGACTTTCCCCGTTATTGATGGCGTGCGCTATCTGATGACAGGCGATCAGGCGCGCTGGGCCGAAGACGGCTCGCTCGATTTTCTGGGCCGCGACAATATGTGCATCAACACAGGCGGCGAAAAAGTCTTCCCCGAAGAGGTTGAAGCGGTTTTGATGGAGCATGAAGCGGTCGAAGATGCCCGCGTCGTCAGCCTTCCCGATCCGCGCTTTGGAAGGAAGATTGTCGCGGTTGTGAAGTCGGGCAAAGGGCCCGCGCTGGAACCCGCATTGGACACCTGTGCGCGCGAAGGGCTGGCCGGATACAAGATACCCCGGGTCTATGTGTTTACAAACCAGTCACTCAGGCTGAACAACGGCAAGCCGGATTACAAAACCGCGCAGCGATTGGCCGATGAAATGGCCGCGCAATCAGGCTGACCGCCCCGCCTTAAGAAAAACATCAGAACCGCATCAAGACTTCGCACCTTACGCCTGCGATCACCCTTTTCGCCGCCCAATCAAGGGCTGCTCGCTCGCTGATTTCACACATTCAGCACGCGATTGAACAAGGGGAACTAGAAATGAAGTTTGCAAAGACATTTTCACGCAGCGCAAAAACGCTCGCCATTGCCGCAAGCGCATTTGCGATCACCGCGCCTGCTTCTGCCCAGATGCAGGTGTTCGAAGATTACGAACCCTCCGAAGCGGTTTGGGATATGGTCACGGTCGATATCCAGCCGGGAGAATTCGAGACCTATCTCGAAAACCTCAAAGAAACCTGGGTGAAAAGCAACGATCTTGCCAAGCGGCTTGGCCATATCGAGGATTACTTCATCTACGCTAACACCAATGGCGCAGGCGAAGCGTTCGATATGATCCTGCTGATCAAATATTCGAATACTGCCGATCTCGCGCCCAGCCGGGAAAAGTATCAGGCGTTCATGGCTGAATGGGGCAAACAGCGCGAAGAAGCGGGCCAGAAAACCGTGCGCGAGGTTTACAACAACATTCGCGAGCTGACCGGCCAATACACATTGCGCCGGATCACTTTGAAGTGATCGCATAAAAGCAAAGGCGCGGGGCGCGCGCGGCGATGGTCCGATCGCGCGCGCCTTACGCCAACCAGTTAGGTGCCGAAACGCAAATTTCGTTCCCAGCACCGTGTGGGCCGGTTGCAGGCAGTACCCAGCCTGCAATCGGTCCAAAACTGTTTCTGCTCAGCCGGTGTCTGCTGGGGCCGAAAAAAGCGGCGAGCCTCAGCCCGCCGTGCGGTCGGCCTTATCCTTGGCATTGGTGCCTTTGATCATGGCGCGCATCTGCTCCCATTCAGCATCGCCCAATCCTTCGAGCATGGGGTAGAATGTGCCGCCATTGGCCTGATAGCCCGCACCATCAATCGCCAAAGTCTGCCCGTTCACATATTCAGCGCCCGGCCCCATCAGAAACACCGCGAGATTGCCAAGCTCGTGCATTTCGCCCGCGCGGCCCATCGGGTTGAGATTATTCCCTGAATTGCCTCCGGCACCGCCGGGATGCAGGCGCGCGCTCATGCCTTTGGTAGGGAAAAGCCCCGGATTGATCGCATTAAAGCGCAAACCATACCGGCCCCATTCGGTCGCCAGGCTCTGCGTCATCGCATTGATCGCGGTTTTCGACATTGCGCTGGGCACCACAAACGCGCTGCCCGACCACACCCAGGTGGTTAGGATCGAAAGAAAGCTCGCTTTCTTTTTCTCAGCGATCAGGCGTTTGCCCACATCAAGCGTCACATAAAACGTGCCGCGCATCACGATGTCGGCGATTGCGTTGAAGCCATTCACCGAAAGGTCTTCTGTGCGGCTGATGAAATTGCCCGCTGCATTGTTGACAACGCCCGTTAATGCGCCGCCATCGGCCCAGATCGCATCGACCATTTCGTGGATCGCATCTGGATCGCGAATATCGCAGGCATGGCCGACCATTTTGCCGCCATGCTTTTCGGTGAGCTCGGTGACGCATTCATCCAGCTTGTTCTGCCGCCGCCCGCAAATATAAACGGCCGCGCCCAGTTTCAGGAACGCCTCGGACATCTCCTTGCCAAGGCCTGTGCCGCCGCCTGTTACAAGAATACGCTGGCCGTCCATCAGGCCATCGCGGAACATCAGCTTTGATACGTCCATATTATCGCTTCTTTCAGTTGTGGGAGATCAAAGACCGAGCACGGTCTTTGCAATGATGTTCTTCTGCACTTCGTCAGAGCCGCCAAAGATCGTTGCGGCGCGGTTGTTCAAATAGCGGCCCATCGCGGTTTGCGCCGCTTCGCTGCCGACAGGTTCGGGTGCTTCATTGCCGTAAAGCGGGCGTTCCAGCGGCAATTGCAGCGCATCCGGGCCGAGCAGTTCCAGCTTTAACGTATCGACCTCTTGCCCAATATTGGAAGCGAGCAATTTGACGAGGGATGTTTGCGGGCCGGGCGATCTGCCTTTGGCCAGCTCTGCTAAAATGCGCAGTTCAGTAAATTCCAGCGCTTCGGCTTCCAATCGCGCGCGCGCGAGCCGGTCGCGGAAGCGTGCATCATGCGCCATCGCACCGTTCACGCCTGAAGGTTGAGCTTGCGCCATTTCGGCAAGCTTGTCGATGCTTTGGAGAAGGCGCGGGGCAAAACATGACCCGCCGCGTTCGTTTTCGAGCAGGAATTTGGCAATTGCCCAGCCCTGACCTTCCTCGCCGATCCGGTTGTCTGCGCCCGTGCGCGCATCGCTGAAGAACACCTGGTTCACTTCATGATCGCCCGACATCGAATGGATTGGCGTCACTTCAACGCCCGGCTGGTCCATCGGGATCAACAAAAATGTGATCCCGGCCTGTTTTTTCACTGTCGTATCGGTGCGCACCAGTGCGAAAATCCAGTTGGCGTGATGCGCATGCGTGGTCCAGATTTTGGAGCCATTGATGACATATTCATCGCCATCGAGGCGGGCGGAAGTCTTCAGGCTTGCAAGATCGGAGCCTGAGCCCGGCTCCGAATAACCCTGACACCAGTAATCCTCGCCCGAGAGAATACGCGGCAGAAACCGCGCCTTTTGTTCAGGCGTGCCAAAGGCGCAGATGACAGGGCCAACCAGTTTGAGGCCAAGGATCGAGAGCGCAGGTGCGCCTGCGAGCGCGCATTCCTTGTCAAAGATGAACTTTTGAACAGGGCTCCACCCCGTCCCGCCATCTTCTTGCGGCCAAAGCGGCGCGACCCAGCCTTTCTCATCCAGAATACGGTGCCATTCCAGCCCGATATCGGGTTCGACAAACACGCCGGGCGTGCGCCGCGCGCCATCGCGCAGCCGCTGCGGCAATTTGTCAGCCAAAAATTCGCGCACTTCCTCGCGGAAAGTGAGGTCTTCGGGGGAAAATGTCATATCCATAAGCGAGCGTCCCTTATTCGCCTTTTCATGTGCCGTCTCTCATCGCCCAACCGATGGAACGGCGCAGCATGTCGTAATACACATCGTAATTCCACGCGCACATTTCCTTGTGCGGGTAGAAATCCTGCATTCCGGGCAAGTCGTAATGCCCCCGGCAATGGCCCAGCGTGTTGTAGACGATCCGCCCTTTGCCCAAATCGCGGGTGTAAAGGATTGGCACTTTGGTTTCGGGCCAAGCGGCCTCGACAAATCCGGTCGCTTCGCCTTCGAATGTCGTCTGCATCAGCGTGTCGATGGGGGCTGTTGTTTTGGACAGATACAGCTCGTCCACCACTTCAAAATCTTCAATGCCGCGCGTCAGCTCGTGGGTCTTGTTGACCACTTCAACCTCGAACTGGCCAATCGGCGGATGCGCTTTGAACTGGGTGCCCAGCATCTCGAACACATCTGGGCGGTTTTCGGGCGCATCGACAAGGCCTTCCTCGGTAAACACAAGGATCGAATTGGTGCCGTGCAGCGCCAGCCATTTGCCGCCGCCTTCAACCCATTTGCGAAGCTGCGCCGCCTGCTGTTCGGTGGGCATCAGGTCGCAGGTATAGGTGATAAGGAACCGGCATTGATCGAGCCGTTCCAGCCCCGAATAATCCGCGGCCACACTGGTGCGAATATGCGGGTGTTCAGCCAGCAATTTTAGGATTTCGAGCCGCGGATAATCGATATCGTGATATTTGCCCGCAGCGATAAAATGCGCATCGATCCGGGTTGCAGGTTGCTTGGTCATGTCAGCTCCTGATCGATCCGCCGCCATCGACAGTGAAATCGCAGCCTGTGGTAAAGCTTGCCTCGTCACTGGCGAGGAAGACGACCGCTTTGGCCACTTCTTCGGGTTCGCCAATGCGGTTCATCGGATGGGTTGCGGCAAAATCGCGTTCGATATTGTCCGGTTCGTCCGCACCTGAAAATTTGTAGCGGTCATACATCGGTGTGCGTATTGCGCCGGGATGGACCATATTGGCGCGGATCGGAACGCCGCGTTCCGCGCAATCAAGCGCGACTGAGCGTGTTAGGCCAAGCAGTCCGGCTTTTGATGCAGAATAGGCCGCAACAAATGCCGCCGCGCGCATCGCGATCATGGAACCGATATTGACAATCGCGCCCGGCTCGCCTGCCGCTTCCATCGCCGGAAGAGCTGCACGCATGCCGAAATAGGGACCATTGAGGTTGATATCGATGGTGCGCTCCCACGTATCGAGCGGGCCATCCACCACATTGCCGGGCTCTGAAATGCCCGCAATATTACACAGCACATTGAGCTTGCCGAAATGGTCCTGCGCGGTTTTTACCGCTTCGTGCCACTGGTCCAGATTGCGCACGTCCAGCTCAAATGCGGCTGCATTGCCCCCGAGTTCTTTGGCGAGAGATTGGGCTTTATCGATCTGCACATCGCACAAAAGCACTTTGCCGCCTTCGGCCACGATCATGCGGCCAACGCTCGCCCCGATCCCTTCTGCGCCGCCTGTGACAAGCGCGACTTTACCCGTCATTTTGCCCATATTCTAACGCTCCAATATCGCGACTGCGGAAAGGCCAGGCGCGCCGTAGACGTGGGAATAGCCTGTTTTCGGACCCGTCCCATCGCGGCCAGCAACTTGCCGCTGACCCCCGCGCCCGCGCAATTGTTCGACATTTTCGTAAACCTGGCGAAGGCCCGATGCGCCGATTGGCTCTCCGCATGCCAAACATCCGCCATCGGTGTTGATCGGCAATTTGCCATCGAGGTTCGACCACCCATTGGCCAGCCATTCTTCCTGATCGCCATCGGCGCAAAAGCCGTTTTCGGCCATATGCATGATTTCAGCGCCGCTTTCGGTGTCCTGCAATTGCGCAACGTCGATGTCGCCGGGGCCGATGCCTGCGCCTTCAAAGGCGGCTTTGGATGCAAGCACGGTGGGTTTGCCGCCTTCTTTGACCGATACGCCTGCTTGAAACACTTCGAAACTGTCCGGCGGGCGCGTGCGCACGGCGATATGCGCGATTTTTGCCGATTTGCCCGCATCCAGCGCGCCCATTTCGCGCGCCTTCTTCTCCGATGCCAGTATCAGCGCAACGCCGCCTTCGGCAGGGGCGCAGAACATGAATTTGGTGAGCGGATCGTTGATCATCGGCGCGTTCATGATCGTTTCCAGATCAATCTCGCTGCGCCGCCATGCATGGGGCGCTTTGGTGCCGTTTTGAAAGGCTTTCACCGCGACCCGGCCCAGTGTTTCCCGGCTGATCCCGTGCAGCTGCATGTACCGCTGAATTTTGAGCGCGAAGAACTGCGTCGTCAGCATCATGCCCGTTTGGCCATACCATTCAGGCAGGCCGTAATCGGATGGCTTTGCATTGAACGCGCCGCGCGGATGTTTGTCGAAACCCACTGCCAGCGCCAGATCATACATGCCGCTTGCAATCGCTTGCTGCGCGGCGACCAATGCGCTGCCCCCTGTCGCGCAGCCATTGGCGACATTGGTAAAGGGAAGCGAGGTCAGCCCCAGCTCATTGACCATGATATCGGCATTGCCCGCCGCCGCAGACCCGCCATAGGCGCACTCCATATCGGTCCATTCTAGCCCTGCATCGGCCAAAGCCTCGCGCACGGCGTAAACGCCCTGTTCGCGGCCCGATCGTTCTTCGGTGCGCCCAAATGGGTGGATGCCGGCGCCGACGATATAGACATTCTCGCTCATGCGGCTTGCTCCTGTGCGCTTGCCACGGGGCGGAAAGCGTAAGTGTCATGGGCCGCGTTAAACGGGACGATGCAAAATTCGAGCGGCATGCCCAGCGTCAGATCGTCCAGCGCGGCATCGACGATGCGCGTCTCAACAATTACTTCGCCGGGAAGCTCAACATAGCCGAGCAGGAATGGCACAAAATCAGGCGGGCCTTCATCAGGGCCAGAGCCGGGGCCTTCATAGGGTTCTTTCGGCAAAAAGCCCTGCGTCGTCCACGACCACAAAGTGCCGGTGCGCGAAAGCTTGTAGGGTTCGACATCGCGCGCGGCATCGCCCTGCGGCATGGGAAACACAATCTCACCCGATGGCAGCCGCCCGCCCATCAGATGCGGCTGGGCATCATCGCTCCAAAGATCGGGATCAATTTTTTTGCCCATCGCCTGCGTCCTCCTCAAGCTGCCACCGCATATTCGGCCAGCACCGTGTCGGTGTCGCCAAACATGCGGGCCAGCACCATGACGCGTTTCATCGCATGGCCAATTGCCAGCTCATCGGTGATGCCCATGCCGCCATGCATCTGCACCGCCTCGCGCGCGGTGGCATCGACCTGTTCGCCGATAAAGGCTTTCGCGCCTGCTGCGGCGCGTCCAAACCCTGCCGTATCGGACGGGTCCATCATCGCGGCGCGGTACAGCATGGAACGCGACTGTTCGATCCGGGAATAACAATCGACGAGCCGGTGCTGGAGCGCCTGAAAGCTGCCAATGGCAACGCCAAATTGCTCGCGCTCTTTCACGTAAGTGAGCGTGTCATCAAGCAATCGCTGGCCAAGCCCGACCATTTCGGCTGCCGCATACAGCCGCGCAGCATCGATGACCTGCGCCAGCGCGCTTTGTGAAAGATCGAGGCGAGCAGACGGTTTGGCCCGTGTGCATTTCAGCTCGCCTGCAATGCTGCCATCGGCCAGCCTGTAAGGGCGAACCTCAACCCCGCCCGCATCACGCGGGACAAGAAAGCAGGTGGCCTGCCCATCGCATTTGGCAGTCACCAGGAACTGATCCGCCAGCACCGCCCCCATGACGAAAGTTTTCTCCCCCGACAGCACGAACCCGTCTGCGCTGCCTTCGGCGACCATATGCGCAGGATCGATGGAGTAGCGTTTGGCCCGTTCGGCCCAGGCAAGCGTGATGATCTGCTCCCCAGACAGCACCGCCTCAAGCGCATCAGCCGCGCCTGCTTTATCGAGCAGCAAGCCGGGCACGGCGCCCAGTTCCAGCCACGGATCGGGCGAGTTTGCCCCGCCTATCGCTTCGGCAACCAGCGCCAGATCGGTAGGCGTGCCGCCCATTCCGCCCGCTTCCTCGCCTGCCGCGAGCGCAATCAGGCCGAGCTCAGCCAATTGCTGCCAGCGCGCCCGGTCATAGCCAGCGGGGGACAAGCGCAATTTGCGCCGCGCTTCCACATCCACAGGCGCACAAAACCGCGACACGCTTTCGCGGAACATGTCCTGTTCTTCGGTAAGGTCAAAATTCACAGCTTTATGCCTTTGCCGTATAAGTGATGGGCAGCTTGATGATGCCGCGCAAAAGGATGTTCTGGAGCACTTCGATCCCGCTCTCATCTGAGATTGCGAAGTTATCGAGCCGTTCAAACAGCTCATCAAAAGCAACCAGCATTTCCTTGCGGCTGAGCATATTGCCAACGCACATATGCGGCCCCTTGCCAAAGGCGAGATGCGCGCGCGCATTCTTGCGCTCGACATCAAAGGCATTGGCGTTTTCGAACTTTTTGGGATCGCGGTTGGCCGCAGCATACCGCAATTGAGCAATGGCGCCTGCGGGGATTTTCGTCCCGCCCAATTCGGTGTCCTGCTTAACGATGCGCCACATGCCCGAGGTGGGCGTTTCGTAGCGCAAAGTTTCCTCGACCATATTCATAATCAGCTTGGGATCGCGCCCGCCCGCTGCCGCTTTGGCTTTGGCCATTTGATCGGGATTGCGGATCAATTGAAGCATGCACCCGGCAAGGGTGGACGTTGTCGTCTCATTTCCCGCAACCATAAACTGCTGCATGATCGACATGATCTCGGCATCGGTAAGCGGCGTTTCCCCTTCGATCCGTGCTTCGACCAGATCGGTCAGCAGATCATCGCCGCCATGCTTGCGCGCCTCGTCGATCTTGCCTTTCATGTAATGCTGATATTCAACGAGACTGCGCGCGCATTCTTTTTTGCGTTCATGATCGACCATCTGGCTGAACCGGTCGACCGCCGCATCAGACCATTTCTTGACCTGCTCCATATCCTTATCGAGCCCGATCTGGCCCGCAATCATGTGAACGGGCAGAGGAATGGCGAAGTCGGCGACAAAATCGCCGCTGCCTTTTGCTGCCATCTTTTCGATCAGTTCAATTGATTTGGCCCGCATTTCTTCTTCGATGGCGTTCACCCGCTTCATCGAAAACGCGAGATTGACCAGTTTGCGATTGCGCGTGTGGACGGGGTGATCGGCGGTTAGCAGAGTGGGCACATCGTCCCACCCTTCTTTCAGGATGGCTTGAATTTCCTCATCCTGTTCGCGGCCCATCAGGACGGTGAAATCGTTTGAGAATATCTCAGGCTTGCCCGTCGCCTCGCTGCACAGATCGTAATCGTAAACGACGAACGTGTTCATTTCCGCGATGTGTTCGATATCAATCCCGGCATCGTGGATCGCGGTGTAATAATCCCACGGCTCAAGCAGTGTATCAGGCGCAAAGACTGATGTGTCCTTGATCGCTTCTGGCTTGTTCATCGCGGCGGGCTCCCATCCCATAACAATTGCAGCCTTGTTTCTAGCCAAAGGAGCCGCCGCGGCGCGATGCGCGAATGTGTTAGGATTGCAGCTATTGCATCCTCCCAGATTTAAGAGGGAGCAAGATCGCCAAATTCGCGGACAAATTCCGCGCTGTCGAAATAATCGCGCCATTTCGCGATTTTACCGGCCTCATTAAGCTCAAACACGCCCATCACTCGGATCGTGCGTTTGCGGCCTTTCATTTCGAACCAATCGGTGCGCTCGGTCAGCACAACATTGCCATTGGCCGCGATATGATGCGTGTCGAACCCGCACGCTTCAACGCCGGGAAATCCGTCCATCTTGGCGCGCACCGCGCCGATACCATTGACGGTTGAAAGCGGGATATCGGTCCATTCAATGTCGTCGGCCATGAACGAATAGATCTTCTCCAGATCGTATTCGTCCCACGCGGCAATGAAGGCGCCGATGGTTTGGGTGGGTGTCATGGGCTTTCTCCTGAAGTGTATAGAAGGGCATTGGCTAGAATGCGCCGGATATTGGGGTTGGCATAGGTTTGCGGGCCGTCACCAAATTGCAGATAGATAAGCGGTGCTTGCTCAGCGCGGGTCTCCCACCCAATGAGGTTAGAGCCGGGCGGATGGTCCCAGCCATCGCGGCTAAACATTTCGCCAGCAACAGCGCGCGCAGCGGAATAGAAATTGTCACGGTCAAAATCGAAACCTTGCGCGCGGATTATGGGCGTGACGGCACCTTCATCAATGGGGCAAAGGTACAGCTCATCACAAACGGGAAACTCATGCGGCATGCCCGCTGTGATCGGGTGATCGCATTCGATCTTGGCGGTGTAATCGACATCGTGCCGGTATCCGGAATCGGGAACGGGCGACCCGCGCCATTCGCCCGGCTGATAGAAAAAGCGCCCGCCCAACCATTCACGCCACCGTGGCCATTCGGACCACCCTGCAATGGCATGGTGCATGGCGACCGCGCCTTTGCCGTGCGCAAATCGGCGGGTGATGGCTTTGCGAAATTCCTGCGAAGGGGCGCGCGAGACTACCGCTCCATCAGCGAAAGTGTACCCACCCATATCGTAAAAGAGCAGCGCATCCGCCTCATCGGCGGCCCCTTCGGCGACCTCATCTTCCGCCTCCGGGTGGATGAGGTGCGTCACGTCCCAATCACCCAGCGAGTGGATCAACTCGCCAAAGGGTTCGGCCTCGTAAGGATGCCCGCCGGACAGGACGAGCAGCCGTTTCATGGCGCGATTTTGAGGATCATTTTGCCTTGGTTGGAGCCTGCGAACAGGCGCATGAAGCTGTCATATGCTCCTTCAAGACCCTCGTCGATGTGCTCTTCGCTCATGAGTTTGCCCGCTGCGGCCCATTCGCCCATTTTGGCCGCGCCTTCGCCGAAACGTTCAACATAGTCCATGACAAGCAATCCTTGAATGGAAGACCGGGTGACGATGAGATTCCACAGATTGCGCGCGCCAACCGCATCGGTGTTGTATTCGCTGATAAGCCCGCACAGCCCGACGCGCGCATATAGGTTAAGGTTCATCAGCCCCGCATCAAGGATCGCCCCGCCGACATTTTCGAAAATCACATCGACGCCGTCCGGGCACGCTTCGCCAATGGCTTTGGTCAGAGCTGCCTCATCCTTGCCCTTATAGTCAATCGCCGCATCAAACCCGTATTTTCCCGTTAGCTTGGCGCATTTTTCCGGCCCGCCTGCAATGCCCACCGCGCGGCATCCATGGATTTTCGCAAGCTGTCCCACAAGGCTGCCAACCGCGCCCGCAGCGCCAGTGACCAGAACGGTTTCGCCTTCCTTGGGCTTGCACACTTCGAGAAAGCCGAAATAGGCCGTCATCCCGACTGCGCCAAAGATTGACAGATAATTGGTGATCTCGGGCACCAGCGAAGGGTCGATCGGCTGAGTAAATCCGCCCGCTTCGTTGACCGAATAATCTTCAAGCGCATTCAGCCCCATTACCCATTGGCCCGCTTCAAAACCATCTGCCTTGCTTTCCTCGACCACGCCGATTGTGCTGGCGCGCATGGCGGTGCCCAATGGGACAGGCGGCATGTAATTTCCGCCCGCATCCATCCACCCGCGCATGGCCGGATCAAGCGAGGCATAATGATTGCGCACCAGAAATTGCCCATCGGAAAGCTCCGGCGCAGGCTGCACCACCAGTTCAAAATCACCGGGCACAGGTTCCCCATCGGGGCGGCGTTGCAAAAGAAAGCGGCGATTGTCTGGCATGAAATTTCCTTAAGCTACGTTCTCAGTTTTACGCGGCGACAAGTTTGACCGGGATCGCGCTTTGAAGCGCTTGACCGGTGATCGGATCGTAGTCTGTCTCATCGCTGGTCAGGCGGTTGGTCGAGGAACCGCGTTCCCGCACATCATCTTTTGATGCATCCGCATCGCCATAAGCATGCGCCATCGAAACAAGGCCCCGGCGCACTTTATCGCTGGGTTTCACAACCCCGTGAATGGTCGCATGGGGCGATGTAATCTCGACAATCGCGTCCTCTTGTAAACCAAGCGCCGCGATATCATCGGGGTGGATGTAAGCCGGGTTCGTGGTGGTTTTCGCGCGCAGTTTTTCGAGCGGATGACCAATGGAATTGAACCGGGTCTTGGACCGCCGGCTGATCAGTTTGAAATCAAACCCATCCCTGCTCAGCGGATCAGCAATGTAAGCCGTCAGGCTATCGGGCATCGCGCCTGCGGCCAGGTCAAAACGGTGAAATTCGCTTTCCTCCACCGGAGCAACCACGGGATGCGCGTCTTCATAAACCACCGCCGCGCCGTCTGCGGCCCGCGCGTCCTTGCGCACGGTGCTGGGCGGTACAAGACACCCTGCTGTCATCAGATCAAGGAAGGTTTCCTTCGATGGCTTTTCGTCCATCGGCACGCTCCCGCCTGCCAATTGCATCGTCACGCCCAGATGTTTGGCGAGTGTCCAGAACATTTCGTATTCATCAATCACATCGCCGGGCGCAGGCACCATGGCCTCGGTATAGCGGGCATAGGCTTCTTCGTGCCACCATTCGGATAGATTGGTGATGTCTTCGCGTTCAAGGCATTGCGACGGGGCAAGCACGACAGTGGCGCGTTTTGCGCTTGCGCTCATCCACGGGTCGATTTGCACGAACAGTTCCAGATCATCGAGCGCGCGGACCATCTTTTGCTGATTGGGAAAACCCACAACCGGATTGCCGCCCACCGATATCAGCGCGCGCACTTGCCCATCGCCGGGGGTCAGGATTTCATCGGCGAGCACATTGCAAGGCATCTCAAAACCCAATTGTCCCAGCCCGCGAAAGCGCGATTGCGCCATGCCTTCTGCGCCAAACATCGGGACGGGCGGCGCGACCTGCGCGCGGCGCTCGGGATTGATATTGGTAAAGACACCGGGGATCGCGGCCTTCTCGCCTTCCTGCTTGAACCGGGCGCACACTGTGTTGAGGCACGTGACAAGATATTCGGTCAGCGTGCCATTGCCTGCCATTTCCGGGCCCGTGCCGGTAACAGCGCACCCTTTTGATCCGCCTGCAAACATGCGGGCTGCGGCAACCAGTTGATCGCCGTCCACGCCCGCCCGTTCTGCGGCGATTTCGGGAGTGAAGGGTTTGACCGCTTCCACCAGTTCATCAAAGCCATCGACATGGGCGGCAACGAAATTGCGATCATAAAGTCCTTCTTCGATGATCACATTGAGCATGCCGGCAAGCAGCGCGGGATCTTCGCCCGGTTTCACAGGCAGATAGATATCAGCCAGGCGCGCCACGTCGCTTTCGCGCGGGTCAGCGACGATGACTTTCATGCCGCGCTCTTTCGCATCGCGGATCCGGCGCGATGGGCTGAACGGCGGCACTCCGCCTGGCGGGGAATAGTGCGAGACAACAGGATTGTTGCCAATCAGCAGCGACACATCGCTTTCGCTGAACGTGTTCATCCCGCCCGCCCATTTGCCATAACGCGCGGTGGTGAACACTTTGGCCGGCTGATCGAGCGTCACGGACGTATAGAAATTGCGCGTCCCGATGGCCTGCGCAAAACTCAGCGATGCCGCCATGGCGGACGAGTTCTGATAGCCGCCCGACCCCATAAACACGGCAACCGAATTGGGGCCGTATTCAGCGATAATGCGCTCAATCTCATCGCCCACATGCGCAAGCGCTGCGGGCATGGGCGTTTGTTGAAATTCGCCCGCATCATCGCGCACCAATGAAGAGGTCAGCCGGTGGGATGCATTGTGCGAATCGGGCAGCTCGCGCCCTTTCATGCAGGTGTATCCGCCAAAAGCCGGGTCAGCCGGATCGCCGCGCACTTCGAGCACTTTTCCATTCTCAACATCGACTTCCATCGCGCAGTTCGCGTGGCAGAACCGGCAGAATGTGCGTTTGGTCTCAATACCCATGACAGTGCTCTCCTCAATCCCCGCAAGAGATTACCACAAGCACCCAGCGCTTCGACTGACACTTTTGCCCGTGGGAAGGGCGAGTTTCGGCCTGCATTACGCTGGGCAAAGGAGAACCTGCGATGACAACCACTCGCCAATGGCTATTGAACGGACACCCGCGCGGACGCGGCATTGCGCCTGATGATTTCAAACTGGTGGAAACCGAACTGCCTGCACCCGGCGAAGGCGAGATGCTGCTGAAGACGCAATATCTGGGCTTTGACCCGGCGCAAAAAGGGTGGATGGAAAACATCGCGGATTACGTCGCGCCGATGAATATTGGCGATGTGATGCGCGGCAGCGGCATTTGCGAAGTGACCCAAAGCAATGGCGGCAAATTTGCCGTGGGCGATATTGTCTTTGGCAGCACGGGCTGGGCAGAGCATCTTGTACATAATGGCGAGGGGCTGACCAAGGTGGAAACCGCCTTATCGCCGACTGCCGTCCTGTCCGTGCTGGGGACGACCGGGATGACGGCCTATTGCGGCCTGTTCAAAGTGGGCAAGCCGGTGGCGGGCGATACCGTGCTGGTATCCGGCGCAGCGGGGGCAACCGGATCAATTGTCGGTCAGCTTGCCAAGATTGCAGGGTGCCGCGTGGTCGGCATCGCGGGCGGGCCTGAAAAATGCCAATGGCTGGTCGATAAGGCAGGCTATGACGCGGCGATTGATTACAAAGCGGGCGGGGTCAAAGACCAGATCAAGCAGCATTGCCCGCGCGGCGTTGATGTGATTTTCGACAATGTCGGCGGCACGATCCTCAACGATATGCTCAGCCAGATCGCAACCGGCGCGCGCGTGGTAATCTGCGGAGGGATCAGCCGGTATGAAACGGGCAATCTGCCAGCGGGGCCGGAAAATTACTTTAACCTCGTGTTCCGCCGGGCCAGCATGGCGGGCTTTATCGTGATCGACTGGATGAGCGAATTTCCCGGCATCCGCAAACGGCTCGAAGGGTTTATCGAGGACGGGCGGCTGACCTATCAGGAAGACGTGCAATCCGGTTTTGAAAACGCGCCTGACACGTTGCAAAGGCTGTTTTCGGGCAAGAACCGGGGCAAGCAATTGCTCAAGCTGTAAACGCGGTGTGCCCTTCAGGCGGGCGGTAAATCGCCGGGCCGGTTCACATTCATCAGCGGCGGCTGGATGGTGACGCGGCGCGCGCCGACTTTGTCGGCAAAGCCATAAAGCGCGCGTCCGCCCTGTTCGATAAACTCGGCCAAATCCGCTGTCACGGTCACAGGCCACAGCCCGGCAACCGGCTGCGCATCTACAATCGCAGCGCCGCCGCCACCGCCATCGCCATCTTCGGCCAATTGCAGCGCAAGATCGGCCGGAAGGTTGGGCACATCCACCCCTGCTGAAAGGACATGCGCAAACCCCTTTTCCTCGGCAAAGCAAAGCGCGCCATGGAGCCCGCCAAGAGGGCCAAGCCCCGCCTGCGGCTTGTCCGGGACGCAGCCATAGCCCGGCTCATCACGGCCGCACACGATCAAGGCGGTGGTCTGCGCGCCCAGCGCATCGGCCACCGCGTCAATCAGGCGAACGCCATTATAACGGGCATGCGCCTTGTCGCTGCCAAACCGGCGCGCTTGGCCCCCTGCGAGAATGGCCCCGAGAATTAGGCCGCTGCTGCTCAGACAAATTGCTCGGTTGGTTTGCCATCAGGTCCGTACACTTCGCCTTCGGCATCGACGCGGTATTTGCGGCTGACGGCGTTTTCGATTCCAAAGCCGCCCAGATGGCCCAGCATTCCCGCATAATGCTTATCTGCAAAATGGCTGGCGAGCGCTTCTTCGCTGACCCATTCTTCAAACACATTGACGCGTTTCGGGTTATTGAGATCCGCGCTCCAATCGTAATGGATGCAGCCATCCTGCGACAGCGCACCATCGATAAAAGGCTGCGCTGTGCGAAGCGCTTCGTCGCGCTTGTCGGCGGGCAAATCAATCTGCGCGGAAATAACGATTTTGGCCATAATCCTGCGTTCCTTTACGCCGCGTCTGCGGGTTGAAATTCTGCGATGATGGCAAAGGCGCGGTGAGTGAAGTGCCACTGCCCGTCCACTTTAGCGAGGCGATCTGTGTAGAGCCCGCCAATATGCCGGGTGGATCCGTCTTTGCCTTTTAGAATTTCCTGCGTCTGAATGCGCGCATTGGCGGTGTTGCCATCCACTTCAATCGAAGCGGGCACTCCGCAGAAACTGACCGCGTCAAACTGGCTCATCGCGCCGTTCCACAGCGCGACGATTGCCTCGCGCCCCTCTATCAGCTGGCCCATGAAATCCCATGTCGCATCCTCAGCCCAGACAGAGCCCCATGTTTCGGCATCCATCCGCACCACGCCGTCGCCATAGGTGTCGCTCAATTCGCGGATCGCAAGGCGATCTTCAATCGGTCCTGAAAACATGCGGCCTGCCTCTCTTGATTGTGCCGTTCTTTATTATGCCGTCTTTTATTGTGGCGGGCCAAGCTATCCGCGCGTGCGGTGCTGCGGGCAATGCCCATTTTTGGCAAGGGGGCAAAGGCGGCGCGCCATGATAAGCGGTGAGGTAACACAGGAGAGGATCAATGGGCCAACTGGATGGCAAGACCGCGGTAATTCTGGGCGCTGCAACGCCGGGCAATATGGGGCAAGTGATCGCGCGGCTGTTTGCCAGCGAAGGCGCGAAAGTGATGGTCGCGGGGCGTAAGGAAGAACCTTTGGCAGCGCTCGCTAGCGAAATTGGCGGCGCTTATGCCTTGTGCGACATCACCGATCACGCGCAGGTTCACGCCATGGCGGACAAGGCCCGCGATGAATTTGGCCGCGTCGATGCCGCCGTGAATTGCGTGGGCGTAGGGCTGCTGGCAGGCTTGCTGGAAACAACGCAGGAACAGGTCGATATGATCGCAGACCTGCAATTCAAAGGCGTGCACCATTTTCTGCAAGCGTTTGTCAAAACCATGTCAGAGCAGGCCCCCACAGGCGGCTCGATCATTTCGCTCTCATCGGCGACGACCAAGGCGCTGATTAACAATCACGCGCTCTATATCGGGTCCAAACGCGCGGGCGAGGCGATGATTGAATGCGTCGCCAATGATTTTGGCCATTTGGGGATCAAGGCAAACAGCGTCTCCCCCGCTTTCACTGAAAGCCCGATGACCAAGGGCGCGTTCGCAACGCCCGGCATTGTCGATGCGTTTTTGCCACGTTATCCGCTGGGGCGGCTTAACACATCGCAGGATGTGGCAGAGGCGTGTTTGTGGCTTTCATCCGATGCTGCATTTGTGACCGGCCAGAACATCCAGCCCAATGGCGGGGTGACCATAAGAGGCAATCCGCAGGCAAAGGATATTGAGGCCGCCGTGGGGGCCGCCATGGCAAAGGCTCAGTCGCAAGACGATTAAGTATCGAGCCAGGCCGCTGCGTCCTGAACACTGTCAAATTGCCCCGTATTGTCGCCCCTTTCGGTTACTCGCGCCACTTGCATACGCAGTATGGCGGAGTTCAAAACGAAAGCGACTTTGCGCAGGCCATTGGCAATGCCCCATGCATAGATGTTGGCCGTGTTCTGCGCCCGGTCCTGCGGCATTACGGATGTTTGGGAAAAATCGACCAGCGCATCCCATTCGCCATCCGCATTGCGCATCCGGCCTGCCGCATGTGTCAGCTCTTCAAACAGCTGGGCTGGGTCTTGTTGCATTGGCCCCGAAAAGGCGAGAGTGACCCGGCTTTTCGCCCTGTTGGTTGTTATGGAATACATGTCTGCGGCCCGATTATTTATCGGTCCCGCTTAAGCGGCGCGGTCTAAAGATTGGGCAAAAGCAGCCTAGGGGCAATCCCTGTCAATATTGCGCGGTTCCGCCATCCACGCTGAGCATAGCGCCCGTGATCCCTGCCCCTTCGGGTGATGCAAGCAGCAAGGCCATTGCCGCAATTTCTTCAACCGTGTTGGGGCGTTTGATCGCGGCTTCCTGCGCGAACATCGTGATCATCTCATCAAATTCCATGCCCATCGCTTTGGCGGTGTCAGGGCCGTTGTTCTTGATGATATCGGTGACAACCAGACCGGGGCAGATCGAATTGACCGTGATCCCGTTTTCGCCCACTTCGCGCGCAAGGCTTTTGGTAATCCCGTTCACGGCGTGTTTGGCAGCGGTGTAAGCGGTAAAGACAGGCTTTCCATGCTTGCCTTCCATTGATGACATATTGATCACCCGGCCATCGCCTTTGCGGATCATTTCGGGCAAAGCGCGCCTTGTTGCCCAGAACGTGGAATAGACATTCCATTTCATCGCTTCGTCAAACGCTTCATCCGACAGCGCCACCATGGGCTGCAAATCGCCTGCGCCGCCGGCATTGTTGACGAGGATGTCAATCGTGCCGAAGTGATCGATAGTAGTGTCGATGAAAAATTCGACATCTTTTTGCTGCATCACATCACCTGCGACAAAGATCGCGCGATCTGCGCCCTGACGGCCAACGCGCAATTCTTCGATGACCCGGTCGCCTTTTTCGCGGTTGCGCGCAAACAAGGCGACTTTTGCGCCTTCAGCCATGAATTTTTCCGCGATCCCTCGGCCAAGCCCTGCGGTGCCTCCGGTGATGGCGGCGACTTTTCCTTCAAGTTTCATGGCGCGTTCTCCTTTGAGTGACGGTGTAGCTGTCTGCGTGCGAACGTGCACCTTGCTAAATTAAGCAATTGCCCGGCGAGCTCCCAGATGGATGATGGAACAATGGACAAACCGGATATTATCGTCCTGGGCTGCGGCCCTGCGGGAATGACAGCGGCATTGGCCGCGCATGAAGCAGGCGCGAGTGCCGCGATAATCGAACGGTTTGACCGCATCGGCGGCACGGGCGCGGTTTCAGGCGGAGTGATCTGGGTCGCGGACAATCCGCGCCAGCGCGCAGCGGGAATGAAAGATAGCCGGGACGAAGCGCTCGCTTATTTCAAAGCGCTGGATCACGGCGATCTTGTCGATGAAACGCTGGAGGCTTTTGTCGATATGGGGCCAGAAGCGCTTGGCTTTCTGGAAGACACTGGCGCGCTCAAAACTGCGCTGCTCGACGGCTATCCCGACTATTATCTCGACCGCCCCGGCGCAAAGCCGGAAGGCGGACGCGCGCTCGATCACGATCTGTTTTCTCTAGATGAACTGGGCGATTGGGCGGGCCGTATCACCGCGATCGAAGAAGCAAAGCCGATGATGCTGCGCGAAACCCCGTTGGGCGGAGGCAGCGGAATTGTGGAGCCCGAAGAATTGCAGCGGCGCATGGCGGCGAATGAACGCGGATTTGGCCAGGCGATGATCGGGCGATTGCTTAAGGCGTGCCTCAAACGCGGGATTGAGCCGGTTCTGGGGGTTGAAACGGAGCGGTTGATCCAGACGGGCGGGCGCGTGATCGGCATTGCTGGGCAGCGCGGGGGCAAGCCGTTTGAGCTTACCGCGCGCTCTGGCGTTATCATTACGACAGGCGGGTTTGAATGGGATGCGCAGATGCGCCAGACATTCCTGCGCGGCCCAGCGCCTGCGCCCGCATCCCCGCCCACAGCGCGCGGTGATGGATTGCGGCTGGCGATGCAGGCGGGGGCAATGCTGGGCAATATGACGAGCGCTTGGTGGTCCCCCACGCTTGATATGCCCGATGCGCCGTGGGCTGATGGAGAAAAGCGCGCTGCTCCGATGTTGATCGAGCGAACCGTGCCCCATTCGATCATGGTCAATGGCAAAGGCGAACGGTTCTGCAACGAGGCGGCGAATTATTCCGCGCTTGCCGGCGCGTTTCATGCGTTTGATCCGCAGACCTATTCCTATCCCAATCAGCCCGCCTGGCTGGTGTTCGATGCCCAGTTTGAAGCGCGCTATCCGCTGGGCACCAGAATGCCGGGGCAGCCTTTGCCAGATCACGTGCTGCGCGGCGGCAGCGTGGCCGAATTGGCAGGCGCGATGGCGGTGGACAAAGATGCGCTTGAGGCCGCAATTGCGCGGTTCAACACCCATGCGCGCGAGGGCCGCGATCCCGATTTTGACCGCGGCACCTCCGCTTATGATCATTTCTATGGCGACCGCACACGCAAAGGCACAGCGGTAACATTGGGGCCGCTCGATCAGGCTCCGTTTTATGCTGTGCCTGTCCATATGGGCATGCTGGGCACCAATGGCGGGGCGCGCACCGATGGGCAGGCGCGCATTCTGGACCACGATGGGCAGCCGATCCCCGGCCTTTATGGGGCAGGCAATGCTATCGCCTGCCCCACAGGCGGCATTTACGCAGGCGCAGGCGGTACATTGGGGCCCGCGCTCACCTTTGGCTATATCGCAGGCAGAACGGCGGCGCGGGCGAATATCTAGCTATCTGTCCAAGCCGCCGGTTAATTCACCGCCCGCGCTTTGCCCTCCCAATAGGGCGAGCGCAGTTCGCGGCGCAGGATTTTGCCCGAGGGATTGCGCGGCAAAGCATCGATGAAGTCCACAGATTTGGGGCATTTATATCCCGCAATATGCTGGCGGGCATGGGCGATAAGTTCCGCTTCGCTTAATGCCTGGCCCGGCTTCATCACCACGCAGGCCTTGACCGCTTCGCCCCATTTTTCATCCGGCACACCGATCACCGCGACATCGGCAACCGCTGCGTGCGAATAAAGCGCGTTTTCAACCTCAGCGGGATAGACGTTTTCGCCGCCCGATATGATCATGTCCTTCACCCGGTCATGGATGTAGAGATAACCGTCCTCATCGAGATACCCGGCATCGCCTGTGCGCAGCCAGCCATCGGCATCGATGGTTTCAGCGGTCGCTTCGGGCAGGTTCCAATACCGGCTCATATTGCGGCTGGACCGCGTCGCTATCTCGCCCACTTCGCCTGCCGGGACCAGATTGCCTGCTGCATCGATAATCTTCAGCTCAACTCCTGCCAAAGGCTTGCCCACGCTGCGCATTTTGGGAGACCCTTCGGGCACGTGGTCTTCGGGGTCCAGCGCGACAATTGTGCCGCTGGTTTCTGTCATCCCGTACATCTGGATAAACCCGCAGCCGATCACGTCCATCGCCTCGCGCATCAGTTCGAGCGGGATGGGCGATGCGCCGTAAGTGATGTGAGTAAGGTCGCTGAAATCCACGTCTCGAACGCGCGGGTGATTGAGCAGGATCTGGATCGCTGCGGGCACCAGAAAGATCTTGGATATATTGTAATTCTCAATCAGCTCCAGCGCTTTGGTCGGATCGTATTCGGGCAGCACAATCGACGTTGTGCCCGCGATCATGGTGCTGAGGCCATTGCCCGATCCGCTGATGTGGAAACACGGCATAGCCAGCAGCGCAACATCGCCTTCGCTGCGTTTTTGCCAGTCGCGGATATTGTCGCCGTGGCTTGCCGGATCAAGGCTTTGCAGCAGTGATCCATGCGTCATCACCGCGCCTTTGGGCCTGCCTGTGGTGCCTGATGTGTAAAGTTGCAGCGCGTCATCTTGCGCGGTGATCGCGGCGCCGGGCGCTGCGGAGGGGGCCGCATCGCGCCATGTGCGGTAATCGGCCCCATCGCAATCGGGCGCATCGATCCCGATGATGTGTTCCGCCGCGCCCGTATCACCGCTTGCCTGGCTGAGCATGTCGGCAAAACCTTCACCCACAAACACCACGCGCGATCCCGCATTGCCAAGGATATAGGCAATTTCAGGCGGGGCGAGCCGCCAGTTCACCGGCGTCATCACTGCACCGATTTTGGCAGCGCCCAGCAACGCTTCGAAATAAAGCGGGTGGTTCTTGCCCAGATAAGAGACCCGGTCACCCTTGGCCACGCCAAGCGCGGTGAGCGCGTGAGCCACTTTGTTGGCCCCTTCATCCAGCTGCGCAAATGTCAGCGTCTCCTCGCCAAAGGTGAAAGCGGGTATGTCGGGCGTCATCCGGGCATGATTGGCGACAATCTCACAAAAGGAGGCGGGCTGCGGGGCGCTTTGCTGGGTCATATGGGCGAAGCTACGCGCACAAGCGGGCGGGGTGGATTGGCACTATTCATAGCCGCGCGATTGCATGCGCTTGGTCTAAGACCCGGATATGCATGAGGCAGACATCCCCGAAGGCTTTAGCCCGGCCGAGTTCTCACCCGGATTTCTGGATCATGGCGGGCCGTATTTCCTGATGCCGCGCGATGATGCGCCCAGTCTGGTGGGCCTGCGGATCGCCGCGCATCACATCAATTTTGCAGACAATGCCCATGGCGGAGTGATTGCGACCATGGCCGATGTCGCTTTGAGCTTTGCGGTCTATGATGCGCAGCGCCCCCGATTGATGCCGTCTACGGTCACGCTGAATGTGAATTATCTGGGCGGGGCAAAACGGGGCGATTGGCTGGTCGGCGATGTCAGGATTGACAGGCTGGGCGGGCGGCTGGCCTATACCAGCGGCGCGGTTATGCGCGCAGATGAAGTGATCGCCACGATCTCAGGCGTTTTTGCAATCAAGCGCTGAGGGAGAACGCGCCTTAACCCATCCACGGCGCGGCCACCGGTGTCGATGGATCGCGTTCGTCGTGATATCCGCTTGCGCCTTGCGGCGTGTCGGACAGATCGGTGCCTTCAACCTCGCGAAACTCGCGCCAGTCATACAAGCCTGTGCGCTGAGCGATCCGCCACTCAGCCCCTGTGCCAGTGCCCCGCTTTTCGAACCGGTCAACATAACGGCCCGCAACCACGGCGGAATAGATCACCCCCTTGTCGGGGAACACATCAGGCATGGGAAATCCTGCGGGCACGGTGTGCATCGCTGTCATATAGGTTTCGGTGTGGCACACAGTTCCGCTTTCAAATGCGAACATGGTCTGGCCAAGCTGATGCTGGGTTGCGAGGCACGGATCAATCAGCGCGCGCGCCTGGCTCACAAACTCACGCCAATCGCCTTCAATCTCGCCAAAGCGGAACATCGCATCATCGTGGAACAATCGCTCCATCATGCCCCAGCGCCGCCGGTCAATCGCATGCGCATAAGCGGCAAGCACATCGCGAATAGCTTCGCGGTCTTCAAGACTGTTGGTCATTGGTTAAGCTCCACGATAACTTTCCCGATATTTCCGCCGGTAAACAGCTTGGCATAGGCGGTAAGTGTGTTTTCAAGGCCGCGTGTCACATCATAGGGCATGGTCAATTGGCCTGCATCAAGCCATCTTTTAAGCTGCGCGGTCAGCCGCTCGCCCTGATCCATAAAGTCGGGGCTGAAGAACCCTTCGACGCGCAAACGGCGCATCAGCACCTGATCGAATTCGGCAGGCGCAGTGCGCGATCCGCTGGCATAATCGGACAGCAATCCGCACACTGCGATGCGGCCATAATGGTTCATGCGGGTGAGGACTTCATCAAGGATCGGGCCGCCGACATTGTCGAAATAGACATCAAATCCGCCCGCCTCATCCAATTGCGCGCCGACATTGTCAGCCTTGTAATCGATAGCCCCCGCGCAGCCCATTTCCTGAGTGAGGAATGCGCATTTTTGCGCGCCGCCCGCAATGCCCCACACCTCGCATCCCATCAGCTTTGCCACCTGCACCGCCAGAATGCCGGTTGCGCCCGCTGCGGCAGATACCAGCACGCGCTCGCCCGCTTTGGCCTGGCCTGTCTCGGCAATGCCCCAAAGCGCAGTCCACCCATTCATACCCAGCGGCCCGAACCATGCGCGTTTGTCCGCAACAGCTGGGTCGAGCGTGATAGCCCCGCTGGCCGCCGCATCCACTTGGCTGATACGGCCCCACACGCCAAAGGCGCGCACCAGATCGCCCGGCGCAAACCCATCAGCGCGGCTTTCGATCACTTCGCCCACGACCAGCCCAGTCATCGGCGCGCCCACGGGCAATGGCGGCTGATAGCCGTCTTCCCTGTCCGTCAGCCACAGCCGCGTGCCCGCATCCATCGACAGCATCGCATTGCGGATACGGATCTCGCCATCGGCCGAAGCGGGCAAAGGCGCATCCACCAATGCAAGGGCATTGGCAAAGTCAGTGCCATGGGGGCGGCGCTCGATGCGCCAGAACGTGTTTTGCATCAGCGCACTGTCCGGGGTGGGGAACGCTGGGGCAAGCCCTCGCTTTTGCTAGGGGCAAATGCGCGCGCGCTATCACTTTGGCGCGGTGCGCTCAGTCTGCCTAATTGGCTATTCCCGCAGCACATATCGGGAGACACAAGCATGGCACTTATCACAGTAATCGGCGCATCGGGTCGTCAGGGCATGGCACAGGTCCGTCAGGCCTTGAAAGCAGGCTATGACGTGCGCGCTATCTCGCGTCAGGGAGATCCGTTTGGCGGGGCCAAGATCGATGGCATTGATCGCGTCGAAGTCCGCGCGATGGATCTGTATGATGCCGCCACATACAAGCCCGCGCTCGAAGGGACCGACTACGTCTTTTACACGCACCCCCTTCAGGCCCGCGCGGACCGCGCCGTGCTGATCGGCGATCTGGGCAAAGCCGCCGCTGAGCTGGGTGTCAAACGGCTGGTGTGGAACACGTCGAGCTGGATCCCTGATCGTCCCGGCGATCCCTTCACCTATGGCGAGAACACCAAGGGGATCAACGCTTTGTGGCGTTCGGGTTGTCCCGGCACCGTGTTTGGCAGCGTGCTCTTCATGGACAATCTGCTGACCAATTGGGCGCGCCCGTTTATCGTGGATGAGGGGCGCTATGTGTACCCGCACAACCCGGAATTGCATGCCAACTGGATCAGCCTGGATGATGTCGCGCGCTTCATGCTCGCCAGCCTTGATCGCCCTGATATGGAAGGCGCATGGCTCAACATTGGCGGGCCAGAGCGGTTGGTGGGCAAACAGGTCACCCAATATCTGACCGATGCCCTGGGCAAGGAGATCACCTACGATCCATGCTCGCCAGAAGAGTTTGGCCGCTATCTTGTTGAAGCCGCGGGCGACACCATGCCGGCTGAAATGCGCGAAGACTTCGCCAAAGGCATTCAGGCGTTTTACGAATACAACAACGATGCGCCCACGCGGCCTTTCGAAGTGGACATGGATCACGTCTATGAACGTTTTCCCGAGCTTGACGGCAAATTGGAGACTTTGGGCGATTGGACCAAGCGGCAGGATTGGGGCGAAAGCAATTTCCGCCCTGCCTTTGGGTGAGACATGGACCGCTGAGAGGGGTTTTTGCAAAAGTTCGGTAAACCCGCAAAGCGCTGAAAATCCGGGCCACCGCGCGTTTCCAGCGGGGCAGATGCGTAACCTTTTGTTCCGAAGCATAATCTCCTGCATCGCGGCCTGTGTGCGGCGGGCAGGATTACAGCCCTGCGCCCATGTAGGAAAGCTTGCAAGCATGGTCTGATGAGGCGGTCAAAACGGGATCGGTCGTGCTTTCAAGCGGCGGCAGCCATCTGGATATCACGCGGGAACTAACCCTCGCTCATGGCAAGGGCTGGCGCGACATGATAGTGACGCGGCAATGCCTTGAAGGGTTGAACAACGCGCTGACAATCAAATCAGAGGCGCCTTTCTCGATCCAGATATCGGCCATTGCACAAAACAACGCAGCTGACGGTGCGGAGTGCTCGTTCTAAAAGAGCGGCTGCGCAAAACACTTTGAGGGGAGAGTGGCAGTGACGCTCGAGACAATCGATATTGTGATTATTGCAGGGTATGCTCTGGCTCTGCTGGGCATCGCCTTGTTCGTCAGCCGCGAACCCAAAGGGCACGCCAAAAACACCGAAGATTACTTTCTGGCCGGGCGCGCGCTGCCGTGGTGGGCGATTGGGGCGTCGCTGATTGCATCCAACATTTCGGCTGAACAAATCATCGGCCAATCGGGCGAAGGGTTTGCCATTGGCATCGCGATTGCCGCTTATGAATGGCAGGCCGCGATTGTCCTGCTGATCGTGGCCAAATACTTCCTGCCAATCTTTCTGAAACGCCAGATTTACACGATGCCGCAATTCCTAGAGCAGCGCTATGGCACAGGCGTCAAAAACCTGATGAGCGTTTTCTGGGTGGCGCTTTACACAGCGGTGAATTTGACGGCGGTGCTTTGGCTTGGCGGTCTTGCGGTTGACACGCTGACCGGATGGGGCGTGATGCCCGCGATGATGGCCCTTGCGGCCTTTGCGGCGCTCTATTCGCTTTATGGCGGGCTGAAAGCCGTCGCTTTGACCGACATCATTCAGGTCGTGATCCTGATCATTGGCGGGCTCGCGATCACGTGGTTTGCGCTTGATGCGCTCCCTGCCGACGGGGCGTTCGCTGGATTTGGCTATCTCATGCAAGAGATGCCCGGCCACTTCGAGATGATCCTCGATGAAGGCGATAAGGGTTATGACAAATTGCCGGGGATCTGGACGCTGCTCGGCGGGTTGTGGGTGCTGCATTTCAGCTATTGGGGCTTCAACCAATACATAATCCAGCGCGCGCTCGGCGCGGAAAACCTTGGCGAGGCGCAAAAGGGCCTCGCATTTGCTGCGTTCCTTAAGCTGCTCGTTCCCTTTATTGTCGTCATCCCCGGCATCGCCGCGGTTATTCTGGCGCAGCAGGGAATGCTTGACGGAGCAGCCTTGGCCGAAAAGTCTGACCGGACTTACGGCCAATTGATGGGCTTTGCCCCCGCGGGCCTACGCGGATTGGTGTTTGCAGCCCTGATCGCTGCGATTGTGTCCTCGCTTGCATCAATGATGAATTCCATCTCCACCATTTTCACGATGGACCTGTACCGCCATTGGCAGCCTGAGCGCGATGAGAAGCACTATGTCACTGTCGGGCGCCTAACCGCTTTTGCCGCGATGATTATCGCGCTGGTGCTGGCGCGGCCGTTTTTGGGCGGGTTTGAAAGCGCGTTCCAGACTGTGCAGGAATACACAGGCTATATCGCACCGGGCATCGTGATTGTCTTCCTGCTCGGCTTTTTCGACAGGCGAGCGAATTCTGCAGGCGCATTTACCGCTTTGATCGGTTCGGTTGCGCTCAATTTGATCGTCAATGCTGCTTTGCCCGAATTGCCGTTCGTCGTTCGCATCTGGATTGTGTTCATGGTGGGAGTGGTTGCCGCGATGATTGTCTCGCGGATGACGCGGTCGCCGGATCAAGACCGCGTGGTTGATCTTGGCGATATGCGCTTTGATACCAGCGCCTTGTTCAACACATTGGCCGCGATCACCGTGGTTATACTCGCAGGGCTTTATGTGTGGCTGTGGTGAAGCGAGAGGGTTTGATACAGGCCCGCTCCCCGATTTATCCAGGTCCGCTGCGCGAGGCGGTCTACTCAGCCGCCTGCTGCGCCTGAGCGGCGAATATTTCGGCCAATTCCTCGTCTGAGGCATGGGTCAATTTCGCCGCCCATTGGTGAAAGACCTGCCCGCCGCGTTCGTTCTTGCCGAACAATACGTGGTCCATCATGCCCGACTGCAGAGCTTCGTGTTGGCGTTTGCCGGTCGCGTAATCCTCATCGCGCACAACGACTTCGAGAAAGTCAAATTGTTCATGCGCTGATTTGATGTCGGCTTCGGTTTCGGGCTGGTTTTCCATCACATAGAACTGCGTGGTGAAGCTTTCCCCCACGCTCTCGCCGGGGAACAATTGCGATATCATCGCTCCGCGCTGTCCGCCGCCATAAAAGCTGGCAATCGAGATATGCGGGAAGATCGTCCACACCCCTTGTGTCAGCGCGTCATCGGGCAATTGCTCATCGCTCATTTCAGACAGATCAAGCATTTCATCGCTGCCCGTTTTCTGCGCGAATTTTGAGGGGCTGGAGAGGCGTTGATGCGGACCCCAGAAAAAGTAATTGGCCCGGTTGAAGAAATCCGCGCCAAAGGTGTCTTTGTGCAGCACGGGCAGGTGGTAGAAATCGAGATAGCCATCATAGGCCGTCTTCCAGTTCGGCCCTGCCAATGTGCGCTGCGCAAACAGGGTCCACCCATCCAACCCGAACGCATCAAGCAGCGCGTCATAGCCGCACAGATAGTCCGGGATCGACAGTTTGGAATTGAGATCGAGAGTGGCCCAGATCAGCCCGGCGCTTTCATACACGGGAAACCGTTTGAGGCACAAAGCCGCCTTATCAACCGCGCCGAAATCCTTGGGCGACGCGACACCCACAAGATCGCCGTCATTCTTGAACGTCCAGCCATGATATCCGCACATGAACCGCGAAGCATTTCCGGTTGTCCCTGCCTCAACCACCGGATTGCCGCGATGCGAACACATGTTCAAAAATGCGCCCACTTTCCCATCGCGCTGCCGGGTCAAAAGCAGCGGCACTCCGCAAATTTCCATCGCTTTGTAATCGCCGGGCTCAGGCAATTCGCATGATGGCGCGACCATAAGCGGCAGTCGGCGGAAAATGTTGCGCTTTTCCAGGTCAAACAGATCAGGATCGGTGTAAGTGCTGGCCGGGATTTTGACAACTTCGTCGGCATATTCCATCGTATCAGCCGCGCCGTGATCAATCAGGCTGCGAGTCATAGTGATGAGTTGTTCGCGTGACATCTGTGCGCTCCTTGCAGTGCCATGGCCGCCCGCTCCCTCCACCCTTCCACCCGGATCATACTCCGGTGTGAAAATCCGGGTGGAAGGGTGGAGGGAGCGGGCGGCCATGGCCCTGTGAAAAAAAGAAAACGGACCCGAAAGCCCGCCTTCTTTTACAATATTATTCCGCCAGCCTCATCAGAAGCGGAAGCTAACCTCCGCAAAGATTTGGCGCCCGCGGTTTTGAGTCAGGATGATATCATCGCCGCCTACGGGCAGGAATGGCCGTCCGGCAGATGTGTTGGTCCAGATCTCGTCCGCCAGATTGTTGCCAACCACGGCAAGCTTCCATTTGCCATCAGCATCTCCGATCGAAACGCGCGCGTCAAATGTGACGTAGCCATCTTGGACAAAGTCGTTCAGCGAATCCTCATTGGTGATGTAATCATCTGAGAAAATTGCATTTCCGCCAAGGCCAAGTTCAAGGCTGCTGCCGACAGGGATCATCCAGTCAAACGCGACATTGCCTGACCATGTCGGCGCGCGGGCGGCATCACGGCCATCCAGATCAATGCCCGCCGATGTCACGAAGCTGTCAGTGAATGAGGCATCGAGATAAGCAATATTGCTCGATACGGTCAGACCTTCGACAGGAGTGCGCCAGCTAAATTCCAGATCCACACCCTGCGAAGTCAGTTCGCCAGCGTTCAAGGTAAGGAACTGGATGTTTACTGGATCAAAGTTTTGCACTTGAAGATCAGAGAACACGTAATGATACACCGTCGCGTTCAATGTGACTGTGCGATCTGCCCATTGCGATTTAACGCCAATCTCGCCGCCGATTGTTGTTTCAGAATCGAAGATAAGAGCGGAGAAATCGCCGGACAATGCCGCTGTGCTCAAGCTGGAAGACGGCAGCGCAGAATTATCAATGCCGCCCGATTTAAAGCCCGTTTTGAAAGAGGCAAAGATATTGATGTCATCGGCGGCCTGATATCTCAGCGTCACTTCGGGTGAGATATTGTCATCGGCAAAATCGATGGGACCAGAAAAGAACCCAGGAGCCACAAAGCCCGGGCCTTGCAGGAACAGATGCAGGAATGGCACGCTGATGGTTTGGGTTTTCTTCTCATCTGTGTACCGGACCCCGCCGGACAGTTCGAGATCGTCTGTCAGATCAAAGAAGACAGAGCCAAACACTGACAAAGCTTCGGTTTTGGTGACGTGGCGTTTGTCCCAGTCATAGGTGAAGCCAGTGATGGGATCGGCGCCGAGGAAGGATATGTTGACGGCTTGCTGCGCGGTGTCGAAGACAAAAGTGCGGTCCTCGTAGAATGCGCCCAGCATGAAATTAAATGCCCCGCCAAAATCGGACGTCAGCCGGACTTCTTGTGTGTATTGTTCAAGCTGGTTTTCAGGGTCAGAACAGCCCACACCGCCAGCGACAAATCCGCCTGCGCCATCGGGGAATTGTCCGCCATAGGAATAGCAATCAAAATCGACCGCATCGAGATCCAGAAAACCGCTGGTAGAAGTGAGTTTCAAGCTGTCTGACAGTTGTAGGTTAAACAGCAGGCGGCCAAAGAAAATCTCGGTTTCGCCGAATGGCACCCCATTGCGCCCCGCTGCCGGTGATGGTGTGGGAACTCCGGGCGCCAGGGGCGCTGCGGAATCGGGCAGGAAATAACGTTGATCGGTGTCGTTGCAGTCATAGCCCGGATCAATCAGGATGCCGCCCCCTAGCAGGGAGATCGGATCAGCTACGCCGTTCGCGCCGCAATTGAGATCTGAATGCTGGATTGCACCATCATTGGTGTTTTTCACATATTGCAGTTTGAGGTTAGCATCGAACATATCGCTCGGTTCAAAATCGAGCGTTCCGCGAATGATCAGATTGTCAGTCCCGCGGAACCGGCCATTGGCTGCTGGCGTGCCCTCCTGCAGCTCGACATATTCATCAATGTCATTCCATTGCGCCGCCAGCCGAATACCCAGTGTATCGGTGACAGGGCCAGAGATATAGCCGTTGAGCGTGTAGCCTTTTTCTTCAAATTCATATTGCGCGCGACCGCCCACTTCCCAGGTTGATGTCGGATCAGCGGAGCGGATCGCAAACACACCAGCGGATGCCGATTTACCAAAGAACAAGGATTGCGGACCCTTTAGGACATCGATCTGCTGGGTGTCGAAAAAGCCAGCCTGCACAAGGCGCATGGTCGAGATTTGCACTCCGTCAAAATCGAACGCGACCGCGCTGTCAAAAGCGGCGGAGATGTTGGAAGAGCCAACTCCGCGCAAGGACAGCTGACCGCCCGAACCCGATCCGCCGACCTGCACGTTCAGTGTCGGCACACGCCCCACAACATCGGCGACCTGATCAACGCCATATTGCTCGAGCACTTCGCCGCCGATTGCGGTCACGGTCACGGGCACTTCCTGAAGGGTTTCGTTCTGCCGCCGCGCCTGAACGATGATCACAGGCGTTTCCGCTTCGTCTGTGGCGGATGCCTCGATCACTTCGGCATCCTGCGCAAAAGCAGCTTGGGGCATTGCGACCAGCGCCGTGGCCGCTGCACTGCCCATCAAAGCGCGGCGCGCGGTGCGTGTCAGATTGCCAGAGGCATTGCGGGCGTGAAGTGTGATCATGTGTGTCTCTCCCTTGTGAGCGGCGCGTGACGCCGACCCATTTCCCCAGCCGCCGCTGCTTTAGATGCAACGGTGAAGCTATGATTGGAGTGTATGGAGGACCAAGAGCGCGCTCATCTAGCAAAAGCGCTAGGCAGAGTTGCAAAATGCGTCATTTTGGCCACAAAGCGCGATTTATACTCAATGCCGTAGCGTCATCTTACGTAAACGGAAGGCGTGAGTGGCGGTTATTGCGCCGCCTGCAACTCGCCGCGGCGCGGATCATTGGGGTGCACCCAGTCATCGCCAATCACTTGCTCAACGCGCAAATCAGCAGGCACATTGTCGGTCCCGATCATGTTGTCGCAGCTCTGGTGGAAGGAATAGATGCGCGCTTCCTGATAGGATAGCGGCACGGACCTGAACGCAGCGCTTTGCATCGATTGCTGGATTGCTTCGCCAAATTGCGTGTCTTCCAAAATGATCGGGCTCATATTGCGGCCATTGGGAGAGGCCGGGTCAGGCACCGTCCAAAGATCAGGCGGCGGCCCATCACCCCAGTCGGGCGCCATCGTCACCAGCTCAAGCCGGGTGGTGGTCAGCGATGTTGGCCAGAACACCAGCGGGGGGACGAAATAATTCGACAAAGGCGACACCCAATTGGGAAACAACGTATAGCTTTGTGTGCATGTCCGGCCAAGCTCCCCCACGGTCTCAATTTCCTGCCATTCAGGCGGGCTGTCGAGCGCGCGAACATGTTCCCGGTCTGTGTTTTCGGGTGCAGGGGCGAGCATGCGCGCATGGCCATTGGGGTAGAGCGTGTTGTAATTCCGCTTGGGATCAACGAGCGGCGCAACCGTATGGGGATGGATAAAAGGGACATGGTAAACTTCCATGTTCGCTTCCATCGCGACTTTCCAATTGCAATTGAGATCGAACGAATAGCGCGCGGCAAGGCGCACTTTATCAAACGCGAATTCATCCCATTCCTGCATCAGCGGGCCAAGCCACTGGGTGAGCGGCATCGCGTCATCGTCAAAGTTCACAAAGATGACATTGCCCAGCATTTCGCACCGGACCGGGATCAGCCCCCGGCAGCTCATGTCAAAATCTTCGGGGAAATCCTGGCGTTCGGGCACGCCCACCAAAGTGCCATCGGTTTTGTACGTCCAATTGTGATAGCCGCACATCAACCGCGATGATTTGCCGCGATCCTGTGTGACAACGGGCGCGCCGCGGTGCCGGCAAGTGTTGTAAAACGCGCGCACCTCGCCGTCCATGCCGTGCACAATGACAATCGGATCGCCCGCATTGTGCCAGCGCATATAGCAGCCGGGTTCGGGGATCTCGTCTATATGGCCTGCAAACAGCCAGCTTTTGCGAAAGATATGTTTCTGTTCGAGCGCGTAATATTCTGCGCTCGTATACCGGGCTGCGGGCATATCGGGCAGCTTTGGAAAACCTTCAGGCGGGGCAGTGCGCTTCCCTTCCCATTCCATCAGAGCTTTAAGGCGCGCAATTTCAGCAGCGTCGATCATTGGCGTGTTCTCCCGCCTGCAAATTTACGCGAAGCGCACAGGGATGCACCTCACACTTTTCTCATCGCTTTAGTGAGTGGCGCGCGCCGCTCGCCTGCCTAGTCTGCGCAAGAAAGAGGCAGGCTTTTGGGAGAGAGCAATTGGCAGGACGAGTTGAGGGGCGCGTGGCTCTTGTTACAGGCGGCGCAATGGGTCTGGGCAAAGCGGATTGCGAAAGGCTTGCCGCAGAAGGTGCAAAGGTTATCGTAACCGACCGCGAGGTGGAACTGGCGCATACAGTCGCCGACCAGATCGGCGGCGATGCCATGGCGCTGGATGTGACCAATGAAGGCCAATGGATCGACGTGATGCAGGCGGTGCAGGAACGCCATGGCGGGCTTGATATCCTCGTCAACAATGCAGGCAATGTGATCTTTGAGAATATCGAGGATTGTTCGCTCGATCATTTCAAGCTGCACCTTGATATTCATGTCAACGGCACATTTCTGGGGTGCAAATATGCGCTGCCTTTGATGAAGCATCGGCACAAGACCAATGGCGGCGGGGGTTCTTCCATCGTCAATATGGCATCAACCGCTGCCCTGATGGGATATCCGATGATCCCCGCCTATACTGCGGCCAAAGGCGCGATTTCTTCGATGACGCGCTCCATCGCGCTGCACTGTCAGGATGAAGGATACGGCATTCGTGTGAATGCGCTTGCGCCCGGCGGCATTGAAACGCCGATGGTGATGGAAGTGTCAGGCCGGGCGGGCGAAGCGCCAATGGAAATACCCGCAGGCCCGCTGCCCATGGATGGGCTGGGCCATCCCAATGATGTGGCGGGCTGCGTTTTGTTTCTGGCAAGCGATGATGCGCGGTTTTTGAACGGTCTTACGATCCCTGTCGACAATGGCCTTGATGCCAGACCCCACCACTAAACCGCCTGAGACAGCATCTCGCAGCAGCTGGCTCGTACTGGCCCTGCTGACGCTCGTCAGCATGTTTTCCATCGCTGACAGGTTGGTTTTTTCGATCCTGCTTGAGGATATCAAGGCAGAGTTTGCTTTTTCCGATGGCGAGATCGGCTTGCTTGGCGGTCTGGCGTTTGCGCTGACTTATGTGATCGCAGGCTTTCCCGCCGCGCGGCTGGCGGACAGATCGGTGCGCAAGAACATTGTCTCTGCCGCCATCACGTTCTGGAGCGCCATGACCGCTCTGTGCGGGCTTGCGACAGGGTTCTGGACATTGTTTGCCGCGCGCACAGGTGTGGGCGTTGGCGAAGGGTGCTCTGGCCCTGCATCACAAAGCCTGGTGGCCGATTATTTCCCGCGGGCAGAATTGGCCAAGGCTATGGGGTTTCTCACTATCGGCGCGACCATGGGCACAGCGGGCGGGTTGATTGTGGGCGGACAGTTGAACGAGCTGTTTGGATGGCGCTGGGCGTTTGTGCTGATGGGGCTGCCCGGCATGATCATCGGGGCGATCGTCTATTTCACCGTGCGTGAACCTTTGCGCGGCCGGTTCGCCCCTGATGATGCCAAGATTGAGCAGCAACCGCTTTTGGAAACCGCAAAGACACTTGCGAAAAACCGCGTGTTTATGGGGCTGGCGGTCGGTTGGGCGGTGCAGATCATGATCGGCTATGCGCTCGCTTTCTGGATGGCGGCTGTGATGATCCGCAATTTCGGCATTTCCAGCGGGGATGTGGGGCTTTATCTCGGCCTTGCTTTCTTTATCGGCGGCGTGCCGGGGCCGATATTGGGCGGATATATCGCAGGTTGGCTGACCCGGCGCGATGAACGCTGGCGCGCTTGGATGCCGGGCATTGTCAGCCTTGGCTGCGTGGTGCCGCTCGCGCTGAGCCTGTCATCAAGCGGGTTCTGGCCGTTCCTTGGCTTTTTCGCGGTTGCATATGCGATTTACGTGATGAGCCAGGCCCCGATCCTGTCCGGCATTCAGGCGGCGGTGGAGCCGGGCCAGCGCGGATTTGCGGTCGCGATTGCGCTGTTCTTCAACAATCTGGTGGGTCAGGCCCTGGGTCTTGCTGTGATCGGGTGGGTCAGCGATTGGCTCGCGCCCACGCAAGGGTCACTGTCGCTGACGATTTCTGTGTTCGGCGTGTGCCTTGTATCAGGCGTGATCGCCATGGCGGTGTTTGCCTGGACGGCTGCGCAAATGCGTTCCAGCGGGTATCTGGAGCGGATGCAATCGGAATGAAAGTCTGCCCTTAGAAACCGGGATGGATCGACAAGGCGCCCCCATCCACCAGCATTTCAGCGCCGGTCATAAATGGGCATTCATCCGAGGCGAGAAAAGCAATCGCCGCCGCCGTTTCTGCCGGATCACCCAGCCTGTTCATCGGAGACGTTGCAGCAACAGCAGCTTTCAGGCCCGGCACGGCCTGTTCTGCCGCGTTCAAAATGCCCGTCTCGGTCGCGCCGGGGATTACGGTGTTGCAGCGAATATCATACCCTTTTTGCGCGCAATGGACCGCGATGCTTTTGGAAAGCACGCCCACCGCGCCCTTGCTCGAACAATAGGCCGCATCGCCCGGCAATGCGGCCATAGCAGACGTGGACGCGATGTTGATGAGCGCCCCTTTTGACCCGCCCGGATTGGCTTTCATCGCAGCAATGGCCGCGCGGCATCCCGCCATCGTGCCTTTAATATTGACGCCGTAGGTCTGATCCCAAAGCTCATCGGTCACGTCCTCGATCGAGGCCTGCGAGATGATCCCTGCATTGTTGACAAGAATATCGAGCCTGCCGAACATCTCGACCGCTTGCCCGATTATCTGCGGCCAAAGCGCGGTGTCTGCCACATCCTGAACCGCAAAGCCTGCGCCGACCTTTTCGCAAACGGGCCTGCCATCCGGGTTTACATCTGTGCCCAGCACATCTGCCCCATCTGCGGCGAGGCGTTTGACTGTGGCGGCTCCAATCCCGCTCGCGCAGCCAGTGACTATGGCGACCTTGCTCGAAAGGTCCGGCATTATTCCGCCTCTTGCCAAACCGCAGCGCTGGCCCGCGCGTTATGGGTTTCGACAAAGCGGGCAAGATTGTCTGTCCCCTCTGGCAGTTTCCACCCGACAGTGAACCCGAAATTGGCAAAGCAAAACATGAGGAGGTCGGCAAATGTAAACCGGCCAAGCGCAAGATTGTTGCTATCGCCCAAGACGCCATCGAACATCCGCCACTTCTCGTCAGAAATGGCCGACAATTCTGCGCCTGCTTCTGCGCTCACCACGCTCATGCGGGGCTCAAACATCGGGCGGCCTGCGCCGGCGCGAAAGCCCATGGTCATTGGCACAACGACTTCCTGATCGAACAATCGCGCCCATTTGCGCACTTCGGCGCGCTGGGCTGCGGTCTCGCCAAACAGATTGGGGGCGGGGTGCTGTTCTTCGATAAATTCGCAAATAGGCCAGCTTTCAGTAAGGCAGGTGCCATCGTCCAGTTCCAGCGTGGGGATCGTGCCTAGCGGGTTTTTGGCCAGATAGTCTGCGCTTTGCCGGTTTTCGCCGGTGATGATGTCGTAGTGAACCCGTTCAAAGTCCTTGCCCTCTTCCAATCCCTTTTCGCTCATAAACATGCGCACAAGACGCGGGTTTGGCCCCAGACTGGAATGGAGTTTCGTCATCATCACTCTCCTAAATTTGAAATTGCGCGCGATCCTATGCTTTTGAAGCTTGCCCGTCGCCCTCACAAATGCGCTAGGGGACGCGGGTAAATTGACAGGGACATGATGCTGACATGGATTTCCAACTGACCGATGACCAGCGCGAGCTGAAAGAGACCGCGCGCAAATTTGCCCGCAGCGAACTGACAGATCTCGCGCGCGATATGGAGGTTAAGGACTATCCGGTCCCGCATGACATGCTGCGCACTTATGGCGAAATGGGCTTTCTCGGTGTGAACTTGCCAGCCGAATATGGCGGGCTGGGCCTTGGTCATCTCGAAGCTTTGCTGGTGCTCGAAGAATTTGCGCAAGTATCCAATGCGGTGGCGTTTCCCGTGTTCGAAGCGCTCACCGGCCCAGTGCGCACAATCGACCGTTTTGGCTCTCCCGAAATGAAAGCGCGTATCTTGCCCGAAGTTATCAAAGGCGAAAAAATCGTCGCGGTGTCAATGTCGGAACCCGATGCAGGAACCGCGCTGACCGATCTGACGACCAAAGCCGAAGCGGACGGCAATGGCTATGTCGTCAACGGATACAAGCGCTGGACCAGCGGCGGTGGGCATTCCGATTATTACGTCACCTATGCGCGGTTCTCCGACGATCCGGGCGCAAAGGGGATCGGCGCGATCCTGCTGGAACGCGACATGGAGGGCATGAATTTCGGAAAGCGCGAGGAATTGATGGGATTTCGCGGCATTCCCACGGCCGATTTTGCCATCGACAATGTGAAAGTATCGCACGAAAATGTGATCGTGGGCGCAGGCGGTTTCGGCAAATTGATGAGCGCGTTCGGGCTCGAGCGCTGCGGCAATGCCACCCAATCACTGGGCGTTGCGGCAGGCGCGCTCGAACAGGCGCTAGAATACACGCAGGAACGCAAAGCTTTTGGCAAACCCATCGTCGATTTTCAGGCGGTGCAGCTGAAACTGGCTGATATGGCGATGAAAGTGGATGCCGCGCGCCTGCTGATCCACCGGGCTGCGATCAACGCGTCTTCGCAGGATGATGGCCTGCCCACCGTCTATGAAAGCAGCCTGGCCAAATGTTTTGCCAATGAAATCGTGCGCGATGTTGCAGCGCTGGGCATGCAGGTGATGGGCGGATATGGCTATCACACCGAATACGGGATGGAGCAGCGTCTGCGCGATGCCTATGCCTGGGGGATCGCAGGCGGCGCTATTGATGTGCAGAAAACCAATATCGCCAGCGCGATGATCGGGCGGCGGTTTAACCAGCGCGCGTCTTGATCTGACCTGCCGCCTTGTCCACATAGAGCCGCATGGAAACACCCCTTTCTGCCGATGCTGCTGCGCCGTCCATCCCTGGCACCGTTGATGATAGCGCGGATCTGACCAAGCTTGATCCCAATTATGTGAACGCTTTGCGGGTTTCGGCCATGCTCACCTCGCTGGTGCTGCTGATTGGCGCTCTGGTGGCCGAAAGCGCGATTTTGCCTGAGACCGGCATGCCGCCGGGCGTGGTGGGCGGCGTCACTTTGCTGTTGTGCGCGTTCTGGATCATCCGCGTGCCTGCGCGCCGCTATGCCGCGCGCGGCTATCAGATCAGCGCTGACCGGCTCCGCGTGGTGCGCGGGATTTTGTGGCATTCCGACACGGTCGTGCCGTTTGGCCGCGTCCAGCATATTGATGTTGATCAAGGCCCGGTTGAACGGTTTTTCAACATCGCCACGCTAACGGTCCATACCGCTGGCAATCACAATGCCTCGGTGCATTTGCCCGGCCTCAATCATGATCTGGCCAAAGACATGCGCGAGGAAATTCGCGCTCATATCAAACGGGAAACCCTGTGAGCGAGAGCGTTCCGCCCGTTCCCAATTCCGCCGCCGCTGACCCTGAAACGCAGCCACAGCGCACCGCCCCGTTAAGCGTTCTGGTGGGCGCGTTATCGGGCATTCGCAATGCGATCTTTCCCGCGCTCGCCGCCGCGTTTGGCAGCGGGATTGATGGCTATGGCCTTATCATCGGGCTGGGCATTGGCGGGTTCATCATCGCGATGGGCGCGCTTGCCAGCTATCTGCGCTGGCGCAAACTCACTTACACCGTCGGGGAAGCCGATATCAGGGTAGAAAGCGGCATTCTCGGCCGCACCGCGCGTTCTGTCCCCTATGAACGGATACAGGATGTGAGCCTTGAGCAAGCTTTACTGGCACGCGTGTTCGGGCTTGCATCTGTGAAATTTGAAACTGGCGCTGGCGGAGGGGATGATCTGGCGCTGGCTTTCCTTAAGCTCGAAGATGGCGAGGCGCTGCGCGAACTTGTGCGCGAACGCCGCGATGATCCCGGTTCAATCACATCGGCGGCGGCTGAGATGGCCGGGCAAAGCGGTGAAGGAGCGGCGGCTGGCGCGCCCGAGACGCCATCTGAGACGCCATCTGAAACCCTGTTCGCCATGGACACAGGCCGCCTGTTCACTTTTGGTCTGTTTGAATTTTCGCTGGCCGCGTTTGCGGTGGTGCTGGGCCTGCTGCAATATGCTGACAACTTTCTGGGCGTGGATTTTTGGGAAGTGGATTACTGGCGCGCTTTGGCTGAAGAACAGGGCGGCTGGCTGCTTGAACTGGGTTCGAACATGGCCGCGATTGGCGCGGTTTTGGGGCTGTTATCGGTGATAGTCATTGGGTCTGTCACGGGCCTGCTGCGCACATTCAGCCGCGAATGGGGATACACTCTGGAGCGCACCGCGCGCGGGTTTCGGCGGCGGCGCGGGCTGTTTACAAAAACGGATGTGGTGATGCCTGTTCACCGGGTGCAGGGCGTGAAAGTGGGCACGCGCTGGTTTCGCTACCGGTTCGGCTGGCACAATTTGAAATTCGTCAGCCTCGCCCAGGATGCAGGCGCGGCCAGCCATGTGGTTGCCCCTTTTGCAAAGCTGGATGAAATCGCCCCGATTGTGGCCGCAGCAGGCTTTCACCTGCCCGATACAGATGCGCACTGGCACCGCGCGACGCGCGCTTACCGAACGGACAGCATGATCGGCGATGCGCTGCTCTTTATATTGGCAGCCTTTGCAGCGGGGATCGGTTCAAGCTTTTATGCGCCGGAATGGACGCCGCTTGCGATTGCTGTGCCCTTGGTTCTGGCAGCCATATCTGCCGCGATTGCAGGCTTTGCCTGGCGGTTTAAGCGGCACAGTCTTGATGCAAGCCAGGTGATGGTGATGAACGGCGTGCTTGCCCCCAAAAGCCAATATGCAAGCCGCGTCAAACTGCATTCTGCTGAGATTTCCCGCGGACCAATTGCGCGGCTACGCGGCTATGCGACTTTGCATTTGGGGCTTGCAGGGGGTGAATTGTCGATCCCCGGCATCCCTGCCGAGCGTGCAAGAGAAGTCCGCCGCGAAGTGCTCGAAACCATTGCCGGGACGGATTTCTCGAGGTTGGAAGCTTAGGTGCCGGGCCATAGCGACCTCTTCTAGTTAGACCCGCAAGTCAGCCCAATCGGGATTGCGATCAAATTTGCGCGCGACATACCAGCATTGCGGATCGATTTTGAAACCCTGTTCGCGCGCATCGGCGATCAGCGCTTCGACCAGCCGTGCAGCAACCCCGCGTCCGCCAATTTCATCGGGCACAATCGTGTGTGTTGCGACCCGAACATTATCGCCGCGCGGCTCCCATTCGAGATGTCCGGCCGCGCTCTTTCCTGCCACTTTCGCGGTGTATTTGCCGCCGGCACCGCGGCGTTCATGGGTAATGGTGACGTCCGTTTGCGTGCCGCTCATATCTGTTCTCCTGCTTGCACTTGGCTCTATCGGGGTTAGAGGCGGTTGCGATGACTGATGTGAAGCCTTTCCTCTCCGATAACGCTGCGCCCGTCCACCCCGCCGTGTGGGAAGCGATGCGTGCCGCTGACAGCGCTGACAACCCTTATGATGGCGATGCCTTGTCCGCCCGGTTGGATGAGCGTTTCACCGATCTGTTCGGACGCGAATGCGCGGCAATGTGGGTGGCAACGGGGACAGCGGCCAATTGTCTCGCGCTTGGCACTATGGTCCCGCCGCACGGCGCGGTGGTGTGCCACGAAGAGGCGCATATCGAAGTGGACGAAGGCGGCGCGCCCGGATTTTACCTGCACGGCGCAAAGCTGATCCATGCATGCGGGCAAGGCGCGCTGCTTTCGCCAGATGACATCGCAGCCGTAATCGACCCCATTCGCGATGATGTGCATCAGGTGCAGCCTCATGCGATCAGCATCACGCAGGCAAGTGAATATGGCCGGACTTACACGCCGGGTCAGCTTTGCGCGCTTGGCGAGTTTGCCAAGACACGCGGGCTGAGTCTGCATATGGACGGCGCGCGCTTTGCCAATTCGGCAGCGTTTCTGGGCGGCGATGCGAAAGATGCGGCGCGAAAAGCTGCCGGCCCTGCCGATAGCCTCGCCTTTGGCTTTATCAAAAACGGCGGCATGAGCGCTGAGGCGGTGGTGCTGTTCGATACCGAACACGCAGCGCAAGTGCGCTATCGCCGCAAACGCGCCGGCCACCTTCAATGCAAGGGGCGCTATCTCGCCGCGCAAATCCTTGCGATGCTCGAGGATGATGTGTGGCTTACCAATGCGCGCCATGCAAATGCCGCGGCAGCCGAGATTGCGGGCGCATGCGGTGAGCGATTGATGCACGCGGTCGAGGCGAACGAGCTGTTTGTGCGCCTGACGCCAGCCGAACGCGAAACTTTGCGCGCGCAAGATTTCGCATTCTACGATTGGGGCGCGGATGCCGCGCGGTTTGTCACCGCATGGAACACGCGCGAAGACAATGCGCGCGCCCTTGCCAGGGCAATCGCAAACCTATGAGCGCGACCGCAGCGACATTGCTGAGCCCGCGCGTTATCATCCCGTTTCTGCTGACCGGCACAATCTGGGGTTCGACCTGGCTGGTGATTACTGGCCAGATTGACGGCGTGCCTGCTGCATGGTCGGTGTTCTACCGGTTTGCCCTTGCGACGCCGGCTTTGTTTCTTGTGGCCTTTGTGATGAAGCGGCGGCTGAAGCTCACCCGGCCTGAACATTATCTCGCCGCATTGATTGGCATTTTCCAGTTCAGCGGCAATTTTCTGTTTGTTTACAACGCGGAATTGTATGTGACATCAGGCATCGTCGCCATGATGTTCGGTTTGCTGATGGTGCCCAATGCGCTGCTTGGGCGGCTGTTTCTGGGGGAGCGGGTGCAAAGCGGATTTGTTATCGGCAGCGCTGTCGCGATCGTTGGCGTGTCGTTCCTGCTCGCGCATGAATGGCTGAGCAACCCGCAGGCGGGCGTTGTTGGCGGCAATCCGGGACTTGGTATTGTGCTTGCGATGCTGGGCATTGTCGCGGCCTCTGTTGCCAATGTCATTCAGGCCAATCCGACAGGGCGCGGCGTGCCGATGGTCAGCCTGCTTGCATGGGCAATGCTGTATGGGACGATGTTTGATTTGGGCTTTGCATACCTCACCGCAGGCCCGCCGCCTTTGCCGACTTCGCCGCAATATTGGGCTGGCATTGTCTATCTGGCGCTGATCGGTTCAGTGGTTACGTTCCCGCTCCATTACAATCTGGTGCGCGAGATTGGAGCAGGCCGCACTGCGTACAATTCGATCCTGACGATTTCGGTGGCGATGGCCCTGTCGACCCTGTTTGAGGGTTATGAATGGACGTGGCTCACGGCAGCCGGAATGGTTTTGGCGGTGGTGGGCATGGTGCTTGCGCTAAGGGCGAAGCAAACTCGATAATCCGTCGGCATAGGTCGGATACTGAGGCTGCCAGCCCAGCACCCGTTTGGCTTTGCCATTCGCAACCCGGCGGTTCTCAGCATAAAATCCGCGCGCCATTTCTGACAGGTTTGCCTCTTCCAGAGTTTCAAGCCTAGGAGGCTCCAGCCCCAGCAATTGGCAGGCATATTCGGTGACCGCATTGCCGCTTGCGGGGAAATCATCGCCCAGATTGTAAGCGCCCGGCGGTGCGTCCTGGATCAGCGCACGGGCAATTCCGCTCGCAATATCATCGACATGAACGCGGCTGAACACTTGGCCCGGCAGGTCAATCCGCCGCGCTTTGCCGTCTTTCACCCGGTCAAGCGCGCTGCGCCCCGGTCCGTAAATGCCGGGCAAACGAAATGCGTGTGCGCCCATCTCCAGCCAAGCTTTGTCCGCCTCGGCCCGCGCGTTCCGGCGGCCAGCGCCTGTTTGTGCCACCGTGGGCGTTGCCTCATCCACCCATGCGCCTTGCTGATCGCCATAGACCCCGGTCGAGGACAGGTAGAAAAGAGAGCGCCCGTCCAGCTCCGTGCCAAAGGCAGCGAGCACTGGATCATCTCCTGTTGTCCGATCTGGCGGGACCGAGGAAAGGATATGGGTGGCTTTGTCCAAAGCGCCGAGCACCGCATCGCGGTCAGCAAACTCGAGATCGCCGTCGCTGCCCGTTGCATCTACGCTCCACCCGGATGCCTCGACCGCAGCCTTGATCCGTTTTGCTGTGTAGCCAAGGCCAAATATCAACAAATTTGCCATGGGCGGGGCTGTGCCGCTGGACGTGGGCTGAAATCAACCTAAATCCGCAGACATGGATATCGCAACAACACCGCAAAACCCCGAAGGCAACCCCGAAATCGCCGATGCTGCGCGGGGTCCGCAGCAGCCGCCGGTGATCCTGCGGGAAGATTATCAGCCCTTTGGATGGTTGTTGCCAGCGACCAGACTGCATTTTGATCTGGGTCTTCAATCCACGCGCGTTACTGCCACTCTAGCGCTGACACGCAATCCAGCTGCCAAGCCTACAAACAAACTGCGCCTGAACGGTGATGGTCTGACCGCAGACAGCGTGCAAGTTGATGGCGCGCCCACAGATGATTGGGAAATGGATGGGCCTGACCTTGTCCTCACATTGGCCGGCGACGCGCACGAAGTTACCATAACCACCACCATTTGCCCCGATCAGAACACCACTTTGATGGGGCTGTATGCATCGGGCGGTATGCTGTGCACTCAGTGCGAGGCCGAAGGGTTCCGGCGGATCACGTTCTTTCCGGACAGGCCGGACGTGCTGTCCACGTATTCGGTGCGGATGGAAGGTGACAGGGGCGCTTTCCCTGTTCTGCTGTGCAATGGCAACAAAACGGCGCAAGGCGATCTGGAAGATGGACGCCACTTTGCCGAATGGCACGATCCCTGGCCCAAGCCATCCTATCTGTTCGCGCTGGTCGCCGGGCAGTTGGTGGCAAAATCCGGCCCGTTCACTACGCAATCGGGCCGCGAGGTGGAATGCAATATCTGGGTGCGCGCAGAGGATATGGAGCGCACCGATCACGCGCTCGCATCGCTCCACCGGTCGATGAAATGGGACGAGGAGACATTCGGGCGCGAATACGATCTGGACCTCTACAACATCGTGGCCGTATCCGATTTCAATATGGGCGCGATGGAGAATAAGGGCCTCAACGTCTTCAACACCAAATATGTGCTGGCCGATCCCGACACGGCGACCGATGATGATTTTGACGGCGTCGAGGGGGTGATCGCGCACGAATATTTCCACAATTGGTCAGGCAACCGGATCACCTGCCGCGACTGGTTTCAGCTGAGCCTGAAAGAAGGCTTTACCGTGCTGCGCGATCAATTGTTCAGCCAGGATATGCGCGGGCAGGCGGTTAAGCGGATTGAGGATGTGCGCATCCTGCGCGCCGCGCAATTCCCCGAAGATGCAGGCCCTTTGGCGCATCCGATCCGGCCCGATAGCTACCGCGAGATCAGCAATTTCTACACCGCGACTGTCTACAACAAAGGCGCCGAGGTCATCCGCATGATGCGGTCCATGGCGGGCGAAGAGGCCTTCCGTAAAGGCACTGACCTGTATTTCGACCGCCACGATGGCGAGGCCGCGACTTGCGAGGACTTTATCAAAGCCATCGAAGAAGGTGCGGACCTTGATCTGGAACAGTTCCGCCTGTGGTATCGTCAGGCGGGCACTCCCACGCTTACGGTGCGCCAGGACGTGTCAGGCGATACGCTCACCCTGCACCTTTCGCAGACGGTCCCCGCCACTCCCGGCCAGCCCGACAAAAGCCCCATGCCCATCCCGCTTCGCGTGGCCGTGCATTCACGGCAGGCACGGGCGCTGGGCGAAGAGCGTTTGATTGTGCTGAACGAGGCAGAGCAGTCGTTTGATCTGCCGCTTGCCGGGCCTGATCCGGTCTTATCCATCAATCGCGGCTTTACCGCGCCCATCACCGTGTCGCGCGAATTGGCGCGGGATGATCTGGTGTTTCTGGCAGGTCATGATGATGATCCCTTCGCCCGCTATGAAGCGATGCAGGAACTGGCCGTAGCGCATTTGATTGAGGCGGCTGAGGGCGTAGCAAATGCCGAAAGCGAGGCGGCCATTATCGAGGCTTTCCGCGGGATCTTGACCGATGAGGCGCTGGACGATGCCATGCGCGGCGAGCTGATGATGCTGCCAAGCGAAACCTATCTATTTGAAGCTATGGCAACGGGCGCGCGCAAGGCTGATCCGGGCGCGATCCACACTGCGCGCCAGACATTGAAAGCTGCCATAGCCGCCGCGTGCGCCAGCGAATTGGGCGAGCTTTACGGGCGGTGTGAGACCACCGCTTTCACCGATCCGGCCGGGCGCGGCGCGCGCAAGGTCAAAACGCAGGCTCTCGTCTATCTCGCCGCAAGCGATCCTCAATTTGCAGGCCAGCTTGCCGCGCGGCAATATGACAATGCCGATAATATGACCGATCGGCAGGGCGCGATGATGGTGCTCGCAGGTCTCGATGTGCCCGAACGCTCCGCCAGGCTCGCAAGCTTCTATGACCGGTTCAAAGGCAATGATCTGGTGATCGACAAATGGTTCACTTTGCAGGCGCTGTCGCTGCACGATGATGTGATCGATCAGGTCCAAAATCTCGCCAGTCACCCCGATTTCACCATGAGCAATCCGAACCGCGTGCGCTCGCTTTACATGGCGTTTGCAGGCAATCCGAAAGGCTTCCACGATGCATCGGGCGCTGGTTATCGGATGATTGCCGATGTGATCCTGGCGCTGGACCCGATCAATCCGCAAACCGCAGCCCGGTTTGTATCCCCGCTTGGCAAATGGCGGCGGATAGAGCCGGGCCGGGCCGCGCTGATGAAGGGAGAGCTGGAACGGATTGCTGCGGCGGACAATCTGTCGCGCGATACATTTGAGCAGGTTTCGCGCTCGCTTGATGGTTGAGTTTGATATTGAACGTTCGCCAGCGTTGGGCGATGTGCCGCACGGATTTTTCGGATCGGGCGGCGGCGCGCATCAGTTTGGCTATGGCGGGCCGGGCGATCCGGCCAAGATCGCGAAGCTGCGCTTGGCCGCCGCGCACGCCACCGCGCCGCAAAGCCAGATCGCCATGCCGCATCAGGTCCATTCGCCCGATGTTGTCACAGTGACCAAGCCTTGGGCCGATGACCCAGAAGGCCGCCCGGTGGCAGATGCGCTTGTTACTGCGGTGCCGGGCATCGCCATCGGAATTGTCACTGCCGATTGCGCGCCGGTCCTGTTTGCCGATTCGCAAGCGGGTATTGTGGGTGCGGCTCATGCCGGATGGCGCGGCGCGCATGGGGGCGTTTTGGAAAACACCATCGCTGCGATGGAAGCTTTGGGAGCAAAACGCACGCAAATCTCAGCCGCTATCGGACCAACCATCGCGCAGTCGAGTTACGAGGTGGATGCGCCTTTCCGCGCGCATTTTACCCCCGGCGATGATGCGCATTTCAAACCCGCACCCATGCGCGATAACACTGCCAGATGGCTGTTCGATTTGCCCGGATACACTGCTAAAATTCTTGGAAAATCAGGGATTTCGAAGATTCATGACATCGCACGGGATACTTTTGCACAGGCCGAGCGTTACCACTCGTACAGACGAGCATCTTTTGCCGCCGAACCGGGATATGGACGCCAGATCAGTTTGATCGCGATCAGCTGAAACAGGGCAGACATTCTTGCGCGCAAGCGAACACGGGATGCTTAAAACACTGTTGGATTTATCGAGCGAGTTGGCTATGCGCCCTGCGCGCAACTACGAAACAACGCATTTACGCGGATTTCTTGGTTGCCGGGGATTAACGCAAGGCTTTTCGGCAAAGCAGTGTTGAACAATGGATTGAACGCACTGGCGATGCGCGAGTGCGGCTAAACGAGCAGGATATTAAAGCGATGGCTGATATCGACGGCGTGGCAACAGCGCCTGAAGCAAGTCTCAACGCAGAAGACGGCGTTCGCCGCCGCGACTGGATCCACATTGCCGCGGTCAGTACCGCAGGTGTGGGCGGGGCGGCTGTGGTCTTCCCGCTGGCAGCGCAAATGGCCCCAACCGCAGATGTGCTCGCCGCATCCACCACCATTGTCGATGTCGCCTCGGTCCAACCGGGTCAGGCAATCAAGGCTGTCTTTCGCGGGCAGCCTTTGTTCATTCGCAAACTGACCGCTGAAGAAGTCGCCGAAGCCAACCAGGTCGATGTCGGCTCGCTCAACGATCCGCAAACCCTGGCTGAGCGCACCAAAGAGGGCAATGAAGACATGCTCGTCACTATGGGCGTGTGCACCCATCTCGGCTGCGTGCCGCTGGGCGCTGCTGATGGCGAGAATAAAGGCGAATTTGGCGGCTATTACTGCCCTTGCCACGGATCGCACTACGACACGGCTGGCCGCATCCGCAAAGGGCCTGCGCCAACCAATCTGCAAGTTCCCGAATACCAATTTACGTCCGAAACCGTCATCCGGGTCGGATAAGAAGCCGTATCTTATCAAGCTATCGTGCCAAAGAATATTAGTTGAGAGAACGTCATGAGTTTCGCCTGGGCAAAACAGTACGAACCAAAATCGGCTTTCACACAGTGGATTGACGAAAAATTGCCGCTGCCGCGCATGGTCTATAACGCCATTGGCGCTGGCTATCCGGTGCCGCGTAATCTCAACTATATGTGGAATTTCGGCGTGCTCGCCGGGTTCTTCTTGATGGTGCAGATCATCACCGGCGTTATTCTCGCGATGCATTATGCGTCAAATACCGGCGTTGCCTTTGCTCAGGTTGAGCACATTATGCGCAATGTGAATTACGGCTGGGCGATGCGATACGCGCATGCCAATGGCGCCAGTTTCTTCTTCATCGTCATCTATCTGCACATTTTCCGCGGCCTGTATTATTCTTCTTACAAAGCCCCGCGTGAGATGATCTGGCTTTTGGGTGTGGTTATCTTCCTGTTGATGATGGCAACCGCGTTTATGGGCTATGTCCTTCCCTGGGGTCAGATGAGTTTTTGGGGTGCAAAAGTGATCACCGGTCTGTTCGGTGCGATCCCGTTCATTGGTGAGCCGCTGCAAATCTGGCTTGTGGGCGGATATGCTCCCAACGATTCCACGCTGAACCGGTTCTTCTCGCTGCACTTCCTGCTTCCCTTTGTGATTGCCGGTGTGGTTATCCTCCACATCTGGGCGCTTCACATTCCCGGATCGTCCAATCCGACGGGCGTTGAAGTGAAAAAGCAAAGCGACACGGTGCCCTTCCACCCCTATTACACCGCCAAAGACGGCTGGTTCTTGGGGCTGGTTCTGATCATCTTCTCGTTCTTCGTGTTCTTCCTGCCCAACGTGCTGGGTCACCCGGATAACTATATCGAAGCAAACCCGCTTTCGACGCCCGCACACATCGTGCCCGAATGGTACTTCCTGCCGTTCTACGCGATCCTGCGCGCCTTTACCGGCGATCTGGTAATCCCGTTCACAGGCATCGTTCTCATCGAAGCAAAGCTTTTGGGCGTGATCGGCATGTTCGGTTCGATCCTTGTGTGGTTCTTCCTGCCATGGCTCGACAAAAGCCCGGTGCGTTCGGGTTCTTACCGTCCGCTGTTCAAGAAGTTCTTCTGGTTCGGCCTGATCCCGACCATGGCTGTGCTGACTTATTGCGGCGGCGCGGCGGCGGAACAGCCTTACGTTCTGCTCAGCCAGATCTTCACCGCGTATTACTTCCTGCACTTCCTCGTGATCCTGCCGATCATCAGTCAGATCGAGATACCCAAGCCATTGCCATTTTCCATCACCGAAGCGGTGCTGGGTTCTGACAATGACAAGCCGGGTTCCGGTGGGACAGGTTCTGGTGGCACACCGGCTGCCGCTGGCAGGCCAGCAGGCGATCTGCCCGGCGGCGAACTGCAACCGGCTGAATAAGCGCGCACGCTCTATCCATTTGATCCGATAATTAGAAAGAGTTCGGTCATGACAATCCGCCTTGGAGCCATTCTTTTCGGCCTGGTCCTCACCGGTATTCTGGTGTTCTGGTCCTTGGTCCCGGATACGCTCAAATATTCGACCCCGGAAAAGCCGAATTACTACGCTTTTCAGGAAGACAATATCTCGCCTGAGGGTGGGTTCTCTTTCGATGGGCCTTTGGGCAAATGGGACGTGGCGCAATTGCAGCGCGGCTATCAGGTTTACAAAGAGGTCTGCTCGGCCTGTCACAGCCTGAAATATGTTGCGTTCCGCAATCTTGAACAGCTTGGGTACACCGATGCCGAAGTCCGTGCAGAGGCGGCCACCTGGAACGTTCCCGGCATTAACCCGGAAACCGGCGAGGAAGCTTTGCGCCCGGCAGAGCCGACCGACCATTTCCCGTCGCCCTACGCGAATGACGTGCAGGCGCGCATTTCCAACAACAACGCTCTGCCGCCGGACTTGTCGCTGATCACCAAAGCGCGCCCTGATGGGGTGAATTATGTCTATTCGTTGATGCAGGGCTATAACGAGCCTGATCCCGAAGACGTGGCAAAATCGCCTGATTTTGAAACGCCATCGGGCCTCTATTTTAATGAGTATTTTTACAACGTAAACATCGCGATGCCGCCGCAGCTTTACCCCGATCTGATCACCTATGCAGACGGCAAAGAAGCCACGGTTGAACAAATGGCGCAAGACGTCACCGCGTTCCTCACATGGACCGCAGAACCGTCGCTGATTGCGCGCAAGCAAACGGGTTGGTTTGTCATTGGCTTCCTCGCCTTTGCGACGTTCCTTGCGTTTATGTCGTACAAACAGATCTGGGCCGGCGCGAAGCCGAAGAAGAAAAAAGCCTGATCTCACTCCTGTAAAACTTGGTCTTATATCCGAGCGCCTCATCCTCTGCTTGCAGATGGTGGGGCGCTCTGCTTTGTGGGGCGGGCTGGTGCGTGGGCGCAGACCGCGTCCTGCCGAACTGGCCAATTTGAAGGATATCTATGAGCGCGCCGCAGCTTGTCCCCGATGATCTCAAATCGCTGATCCGAACCGTGCCCGATTTCCCCGAGCCCGGTATCCAGTTCCGCGATATCACCACGCTGATCGGCCACCCCCAAGGTTTCGCCGCGAGCGTCGATCTGCTGGCGCAGCGCGCGAAAGCGGCGGGCGCGCAGAAGATCGCCGGGATGGAAGCGCGCGGCTTTATCTTTGGCGCGGCGGTCGCCGTGGCGCTGGGCGTGGGCTTTGTCCCGGTGCGAAAGCCGGGCAAGCTGCCCGTTAAAACCATCGGAGTGGATTACGCGCTCGAATACGGGACAGACCGGCTGGAAATGGACCCCGGCGCTGTGGCGGATGGCGAGCGTGTCGTGATCGTCGATGATCTGATCGCCACGGGCGGCACCGCGATTGCGGCCGCGCAATTGCTGCGCGATGCAGGCGCAAAGGTCAGCCATGCCGTGTTTGTGATCGACTTGCCCGATCTGGGCGGCGCGCAAAAACTGCGTGAAGATGGGCTTGAGGTTGAAATCCTGATGCAGTTCGAGGGCGATTGAGGGGGCATGATGGATGACGCCTTGGAACTATGTGCACTCGCCGATCATTGGTCCTTTGTGAAAGCGCGAAAACTCTAAATGGAAAGCCAGGCACTTGTGATCGCGACTGTGGGCGCGCTGGGTATTGGCGCGCAATGGATCGCCTGGCGCACTGGCTATCCCGCGATTGTCCTGATGCTGGCCGCTGGCTTTCTTGCTGGGCCTGTCACAGGCCTGATTGATCCCACGATCGCTTTTGGAGATGTGCTGGAGCCGATGATCAGCGTCGGCGTGGCGCTGATCCTGTTCGAAGGGGGATTAAGCCTCGATCTAAGAGAGCTTAAACATTCAGGCAGCGCGGTGTGGCGATTGGCGACCATCGGGGTCGCCGTTGGCTGGGCGCTGGGCGCTGCGGCGTGTTATTACATTGCCGGGCTGCAATTCCCCGTCGCGGTGTTGTTCGGCGGCATTCTGATTGTGACAGGGCCAACGGTTGTGATCCCGCTGCTGCGCCAATCGAATATCCAAACCCGGCCCAATTCGATCCTGAAATGGGAAGGGATCGTCAACGATCCGACCGGCGCATTGTGCGCGGTTATCGCCTATGAGTTCTTCCGCAGACGGCAGGATTTCCCCGAAGCGTCGATCTTTGAAGTGGTCCCCCCGCTTATCATCGCGGCGATCCTCGCAGGGCTGGTGGGTTATGCCGCAGCGCGTCTGGTGGTCTATCTGTTCCCGCGCGGGGCTATCCCTGAATTTCTTAAAGTCCCCGTCCTGTTCACCATGGTCATCGCGGTGTTTGTGGCGACCAATGCGATCGAGCACGAAGCGGGCCTTGTTGCCGTAACAGTGATGGGCATCACGCTGGCCAACCGGGATGTCGCCAGCATCCGGTCTATTCATCCGTTCAAGGAAAACATCGCGATCCTGCTGGTATCGGGCATTTTCATCCTGCTTGCCTCCTCGCTCAAATGGGAGGAATTGGCCTATCTCGACCCGCGCGAGGAAGTGGGGCAGCGCCTGCTCGCTTTCCTGCTAGCGCTGCTGTTCCTCGTCCGCCCCGCGACTGTCCTCATCAGCCTTATTGGCACCAATGTCCCGTGGAATGAGCGTTTGTTTGTCGCCTGGATCGCGCCGCGCGGTATTGTGCTTGTTGCAATTTCGGGCCTGTTCGCGCTGCGTTTGGGTGATCTTGGCATCGAAGGCGGGCAATTGCTCACCGCGCTCAGCTTTGCCGTGGTCGTTATCACGGTGATTGCGCATGGCTTTACCATTGAACCTGTTGCGCGCTGGCTGGGGGTGAAAGGCACATCGCGGCCCGGCCTGCTGATCGTGGGCTCCACGCCTTGGACGATTGCACTGGCTCAGGAAATGAAAGCGCTCAAAACGCCTGTCATGGTGGTCGATTCCTCGTGGCAGAAACTGGGCGCTGCGAGGCGCGAGGGGCTGCCATTTTATCACGGCGAAATCCTGAACGAGGCAACCGAACACAATTTGGATCTCTCGCCTTTTCAGGTGCTTGTCGCTGCCACCGATAACGAGGCGTATAATGCGCTGGTTTGCAATGAATTCGCGCATGAAATCGGCCGCGACAGCGTCTATCAATTGGGCGAAAGCGCGGATGAAGAAGACCGCCACGCGCTGCCGATGAGCATTCGCGGGCGCGCTTTGTTTGAAAGCGGCTTTGGCGTGAATGACGTGAATGATCGTCAATTGGCAGGATGGGTTTTCCGCAAGACCAAACTGTCTGAAGAGTTCGATTTTGAACAAGCGCAGGAAAAACTGCCAGACAGCGCCAATATGCTGTTGCTGGTGCGCGCTGATGGCGCTTTGCGCTTCTTCACCCATGCCGCAAGGCCCGAACCGCGCGCGGGCGATACCATCATTTCATTCTTGCCGCCGCAGTTGAAAAACCCCGAGGGCAAACCCGCCGAAAAACCCGACCCAAAACCGGGCAGCAGCGCCGCATCGGGCGCACAAACCGCATAAAATGGCACCAAAGGACACTCGCCAGCCCATGATGAAATCTGCATCAACCGCTTTTGTTTTGACCGCTTTGCTGGCCGTTTCGGCGTGCGATCAGCGCCGCGCTTCGGATGCCGACCAACCTGCCGGTTCCGATCAGACCGCACCAGAGGCCGAAGAAACCGGCGCGGTGTCGATCCTGCGGTCCGAGGTTTCGACGCCCGAGGAGCGGGCCGAGACATTTGATCCGCTTAAAGTGACCATCGGATTTCCCGATGGAGATGAAGCGCTTGATGCGGATGCGGTGGGAGAGCTTGAAAAGGTGATTGCTTCCCCGCAGATCGAGTTTGGCGGGCCTATCATATTGCGCGCTCACAGCGATTCGGCCGGCACTGACAAAGCCAATGAAGACGCATCAGAAGCGCGCGGGTTGGCCGTGGCAGGTTGGCTGATCGATCAGGGCGTGAAGGATGACCGCATCGAAGTGATCGTGTTCGGTGAACAGAACCCGGCCCAGCCCAACGCTTTGCCCGATGGCTCTCCCAATGAAGCAGGCCGGAAAGCCAATCGGCGGGTGGAGATTGAGATACTGATCCCGCCCGAAGACGAAATCGCGCCTCCTCCATCTGAGGCGGCATCCGGAGAGGACGCGTCAGTCGAGAGCGGCGACTAGTTCCAGCACTTTGTCCGCATATTCGGGGCGGCAAATCAGCAGATCGGGCAGATACGTGTCTTCGCGGTTATAGCGGATCCGTGATCCGTCAATTCGGCTGCAATGCAGGCCAAAGGCCTGAGCCACTGCGACAGGCGCGCAGCTGTCCCATTCATATTGCCCGCCTGAATGGAGGTAAATCTCCGCCTCGCCGCGCACCACGGCCATCGCTTTTGCGCCCGCGCTGCCCATGCCGACCAGTTCGCCGCCCATCGCCTCGCTCACCGCGACCGCTTCTTTGGCGGGGCGCGTGCGGCTGACCAGGAAACGCGGCGCATCGGCTGCGGGTTTAAGGTCTGTTATCTGGTCTGTTCGAAGGATGGTGCCCCCGTCCAAACCCGGCAATGCCACAGCGCCCGTATGCGCAGCGCCATCAATCGCCAGCCCGACATGCACTGCCCAATCAGACCGCTGCTCGCCATATTCGCGGGTGCCATCGACCGGATCGACAATCCACACCCGGCTCATCGAGCAGCGCGCGGTATCGTCCTTTTCCTCTTCGGACAAAAGCCCATCATCCGGGCGCGCAGCGCGCAGAGCGTGGCACAAAAATTCATTCGCGGTCGCATCGCCAGCTTTGCCCAAAGCTTTGCCTTCAAACATGCCCGAGCTGCGCACATCGAGCAGGATCCGGCCCGCCACTTCGGCAAGATGCGCCGCAAGCTGTGCATCGGTCATATCGGCGGCTGAGTTCATCGCCTCGCTCATTTCAGCGGCAGGATCTGTTTGATGATATATTCCGCCGCCTCAACCGGGGTCATATCGACCGTATTCACGGTAATTTCCGCGTTTTCGGGCGCTTCATACGGGCTGTCGATCCCGGTGAAGTTTTTAAGCTCACCGGCCCGCGCCTTTTTATAAAGCCCTTTCACATCGCGTTTTTCCGCAACATCCAGCGGGGTATCGACGAAAATCTCGATAAACTCAGCATCGCCCAGCATATCGCGCACCATCTGCCGCTCTGCCCGGAAAGGCGAGATAAACGCGGTGAGCACGATCAGCCCCGCATCCGTCATCAGCTTGGCCACTTCGCCTATCCGGCGGATATTCTCGATCCGATCAGTCTCGGTAAAGCCAAGATCCTTATTCAGGCCGTGACGCACATTGTCGCCATCGAGCAGGAAGGTGTGGCGGTTCATGATCGCCAGCTGTTTTTCCACCTCATTGGCAATCGTCGATTTACCCGAACCCGAAAGCCCGGTGAACCACAGGACACGCGGGGTCTGGTTCTTCATCAGCGCATGTTCTTCGCGCGATGTTGAAGTCGGCTGCCAATGCACGTTTTGCGCCCGGCGAAGCGAGAAATCGATCATCCCGGCGCCAACAGTGGCGTTGGTGAATTTGTCGATCAGGATAAACCCGCCCAGTGCACGCGAGGTGTCATAGGGTTCAAATGTGATCGGTTTGTCGGTCGCAAATTCGCACACGCCGATCGAATTGAGCTCAAGCGTTTTGGCCGCGAGGTGATCGAAAGTGTTCACATCCACTTCGTGCTTGGGCGGCTGGACGGTCGCGGTGACCATCTGGCTGCCCAGCTTCATCCAGTATCCGCGCCCCGGCTTCATCGCGGTTTCATCCATCCAGACGATGGTCGCGGAGAATTGATCGGAAGCCTCTGGCGGATCATCAGCGGCGGCGATCACATCGCCCCGGCTGCAATCTACCTCGTCATTGAGAGTGATCGTTACCGATTGCCCTGCGACCGCTTCGTCCAGCTGGCCGTCAAAGGTCTCAATGGTTTTCACCGTGCTGGTCTTGCCCGCAGGCACAATGCGCACGCCATCGCCCGGTTTGATGGTGCCGCTGGAGATTTGTCCGGCAAAGCCGCGGAAATCGAGATTTGGGCGGTTCACCCATTGCACCGGCATGCGGAAAGACCGCGATTGAGCGGCTTCATTTGCCAGTTTGACCGTCTCAAGATGTTCGATCAGCGAAGGGCCGCCATACCACGGCGTGTTCGCAGACGGGGCGGTGGTGATGTTGTCACCCTTGAACCCGGAAAGCGGGATCGCGGTGAATTCTTCGATCCCGACCTCTTTGGCAAAGGCGCGGTAATCGTCGACGATGGCGTCAAAAGTGGCCTGATCGTAATCAACCAGATCCATCTTGTTCACTGCGAGCACCAGATGTTTGATGCCCAAAAGATGCGTCAGATAAGAATGCCGCCGCGTCTGCACCAGCACGCCTTTGCGCGCATCGACAAGGATAACGGCCAGGTCAGCGGTGGATGCGCCGGTGACCATATTGCGCGTATATTGTTCGTGCCCCGGAGTGTCCGCGACGATAAACTTGCGCTTTTCGGTGGTGAAAAACCGGTAGGCAACATCAATCGTGATGCCCTGTTCGCGCTCTGCGGCCAGCCCGTCGACGAGCAGCGCAAAGTCAATCTCTTCGCCTTGCGTACCGACTTTCTTGCTGTCCGCTTCAAGATTGGCGAGCTGATCTTCAAAGATCATTTTGGAATCGTACAAAAGCCGCCCGATCAGGGTTGATTTGCCATCATCCACGCTGCCGCATGTGATGAAGCGCAGCAGGCTCTTGTGCTGATGCTGATCGAGATAGGCGTCGATATCCTCTGCGATGAGGCTGTCGACCTGGAAGCTGGAATCTTGAGTGGTCATTAGAAATACCCCTCTTGTTTCTTGTCTTCCATCGAGGCGGACTGCCCCTTGTCAATCGCGCGGCCCTGACGTTCGGAGCCGGTGGCCAGCAGCATTTCCTGAATGATGAGGTTCATATCGGTCGCATCGCTTTCCGTCGCGCCTGTCAGCGGATAGCAGCCCAGAGTGCGGAAACGGACCGAACGTTCGACAGGCTTTTCGCCCTCTTCAAAGCGGAAGCGGTCATCATCGACCACAAGGATCATGCCATCACGCTCCACCGTGGGGCGTTTTTGCGACAGATAAAGCGGGACAATGTCGATCTTTTCGAGCGCAATATACTGCCAGATATCAAGCTCGGTCCAGTTCGAGATCGGGAAGACGCGGATGCTTTCATCCTTGTTCTTCTTCGCATTGTAGAGGTTCCACAGCTCGGGCCGCTGGTTCTTTGGGTCCCAGCGGTGCGATGCTGTGCGGAACGAAAACACACGCTCTTTCGCGCGCGCTTTTTCCTCATCACGCCGCCCGCCGCCAAAGGCCGCGTCAAATCCGTGCTGGGTCAGTGCGCGCTTTAACGGATCGGTCAGCTGCGCTTGTGAATAGAGCGCGCTGCCAGTGTCGAACGGATTGATGCCTTGTTCTTCCGCGTCTTCGTTTTGCGAAACGATCAGTTCAAGATTGTATTCTTTGACCGTCTTGTCGCGGTGATCGAGCAGGTCCTGAAAATCCCAACCCGATGCAACATGCAGCATGGGGAAAGGCGGCGGCGAGGGATAGAACGCCTTGCGTGCCAGATGCAGCATGACGGACGAATCCTTGCCGACCGAATAAAGCATAACCGGCTTTTCAGCTTCAGCCACGACTTCGCGAAAAATGTGAATGCTCTCGGCTTCGAGGCGTTCAAGATGTGTGAGAGTGCGCATTCCAGTGCAGCTAGACGTTGCACCGCACAAAACAACCCCGCTTTTCGGCCATCAACCAAAGCATGTCTTGCGGCCCATAAAGGGCACGTTGCATCTCGAAAGGGGTGGTGAGCGAAGCCCGGACTGGCAACGCGGTGGAGCGGGTAGGGGGAATCGAACCCCCCTAGCCAGCTTGGAAGGCTGGAGCATTACCACTATGCTATACCCGCGACCGTGGTAGGCAGCGCCATTGGCATGATTTAAGCGGTTTCGTCAACGATGAGGTTTGTCCAATTGCCGTGCCGGGTGACGGCGGCGGACGCCGCAGCCCCAACTATAGACCCTTAGCCCACCGCCATATTGTCAATCAGGCGCGTGCCGCCAATGCGCGCTGCGACCAGCAGGCGGGCGGGCGCGTGGGAAAGGGTGCCCATCGGTGCAAGCGATGCGGCATCCGCCAGCACGGCATAGTCGACACTCGCAAAACCAGCCTCTACCAATGCCTGCTGCAATTGGGTGAGCGCACGGGCCACATCGCCGCCGCTTTCCATATCCGAAATGGCCGCCTTCATTGCGCGGGGCAAAGCGGCTGCGGCTGCCCGGTCGGTGTCTGACAAATACCGATTGCGGCTCGACATGGCGAGGCCATCCGCCTCGCGCACGGTGGGAACACCCATGATCTGGTCTGCATGGGGCAAAGTGAGATCAAGATCGCGGGCCATGGTGCGGATCACGGCGAGCTGCTGAAAATCCTTCTCGCCAAAAAAGGCCATGTCGGGCTGCACTTGGTTGAACAATTTGCAAACCACCGTTGCCACCCCATCGAAATGGCCGGGCCGATCCGCGCCGCACAGCCCGTCTGATACGCCGGAAACCGAAATGCTGGTGGCGAAATCGGCCGCGCCGCCGGGATACATTGCGCCGGGTTCGGGTGCCCACAACAATGCGCATCCTTCCGCCTCCAACATGGCGGCGTCTTCTGCCAATTGGCGCGGATAGGCATCGAGGTCTTCATTCGGGCCAAATTGCGTGGGGTTCACAAAGATGGATACCGCGACATGATCGCATGCCTCACGCGCGCGGCGCACCAGAGTTAAATGCCCATCATGCAAAGCGCCCATAGTCGGCACCAGACCAATAGTGGAGCGCCCGCTTTTCCCTGTTTGTCCTGCCTTGCCGCGCAGCGCGCCAATCTGCGTTCTCAACACATCCAGTTTATGCGCAGTTTGCACCCGGCCCTCCCCTTGGATAAAATGCCATATGCTTCTAACCGAGCGCCGCCTTGCTTCACAAGCTGGCAACCCAACATTCCTTTGAGCGGAGTTTATACAATGATGAAAACCGGGTCCGCTCCAACGCCTCATGCAGCCGCCGTGGAAACCGCGGCTTCAAACACCGCCCACAGGATCGTGTTCGCCAATGAAAAAGGCGGCACGGGCAAATCCACCACGGCGGTGCATGTGGCGGTCGCGCTCGCTTACAAAGGTGCGCGCGTCACCATGCTCGATCTTGATCCGCGCCAGCGCACGACGTTTCGCTATCTGGAAAACCGGGTGACGACGATGAACCGGCGCGGGCTTGATCTGCCCACGCCTGCCGCCGAGGTTTATGCAGGCGGCAGCAAAGAAGGTCTGCTCGCCGCGATTGAGCGGTTGGAGCAGGATTGCGACTTTCTCATCATCGACAATCCGGGCCGCGATGATCCGCTCGCCCGGCTGGCGGTGGAAAACGCCGATACGCTGGTTACTCCGCTGAATGATAGCTTTGTCGATTTCGATCTGATCGGGCAGGTCGATGGGGAAACGTTCAAAGTCAAAAAGCTCTCTTTCTTTGCCGAGCTGGTATGGGAAGCGCGGATGACGCGCAGCAAAGTGACGCTTAAAAACGAGCGGCCCGAAATGGACTGGATCGTCGTGCGCAATCGGACCGGACATGTCGAAGCGCGCAACCAGGGCCGGATTGAGCGGGCTTTAAAAGAAATGTCGCAGCGCGTCGGTTTTCGCGTGACCAAAGGTTTGTCCGAACGCGTGATTTACCGCGAGCTGTTTCCATCGGGCCTTACATTGCTCGATAAAAAGCATCTGGGCGAACTTGGTACCAGCCATCTGATCGCAAGGCAGGAATTGCGCGCGCTTCTGCTACAGCTGAAACTGCCCGAATTTTCTCGCAGCGCTGATGAAATGGAGCTAGCATAAGCGCATGGTAAAATTCGCAATTCTGCTGGGTCTGGCGGTGTTCGTCTATCGTTATGCGCTGGGTCAATGGCCTTGGGCGGGTCTGATGGGCAAGCCGACCCGTTCACAGGCGATCTTTAACGCGCGCAAATTGCTGGGCGTTGAGCAGGGCGCCAGCCGCGCCGATATCAAAGCCGCGCATAAACGGCTGGTCGCGATGGTCCATCCGGATAAGGGCGGCAGCAATGCGCAGGTTCATGATGCCAATGATGCGCGCGATCTGCTTTTGAGCGAGCTGCCCGATACAGGCGCGGACATTGCAAGCAATCAAGACGACGAGGCCGGCCCGCATCCCTGAACCACACCTAGAACACGCGATTGAAACAATTCACGCGCATCTGAGGGGTCGCATCCGCCATTGGTAAAGCTGAAAGATCAGCATGCTATTGGCCGCAAAAGATACACAAAGACACCCAAAGACAGGACGTTTCAGTTTATGAGCCATCAATTCGATCCCACCGTGCTGCGTGAATACGATATTCGCGGGATTATCGACGAAACCCTGCGCGCGGATGATGCCCGTGCGATCGGCCGCAGCTTTGGCACTTTGCTCAGCCGTGCAGGCGGCAAAACCGTGGCGGTTGGCTATGATGGCCGCACCAGTTCACCCATGCTGGAAGAGGCATTGGTCGAAGGGCTCACTCAAAGCGGCTGCGATGTGGTGCGCATCGGCATGAGCGCGACCCCGATGCTGTATTACGCCGAGGCGTCAAGCGATGAGGTGGATGGCGGCATTCAGATAACTGGCAGCCACAATCCCCCCAACTACAACGGCTTCAAAATGGTATTTCAGGGCCGTCCGTTCTTTGGGGCAGACATTCAGAAGCTCGGGGCAATCGCGGCTGCCGGGGACTGGAGCGAGGGAACCGGAAACGTATCCGAGCGCAGCCTCCTCAGCGAGTATGTCGAGCGCATGCTCGAGGGTCTCGTCGGAATAGAGCCCGCCGCCCTGGAAGGTATCAAAGTCGGCTGGGATGCGGGGAACGGTGCTGCGGGGCCGGCACTGGAGGCGCTTGCCGCGAAGCTTCCCGGAGAGCATCATCTGCTGTTTACTGACGTTGACGGGCATTTTCCAAACCACCATCCTGATCCAACTGTGGAAGCCAATCTGGCCGATTTGCGAGCTCTGGTCGCGGAGAAGAACCTCGATTTCGGAGTGGCTTTTGACGGGGATGGCGACCGGATCGGCGCAATTGATGGCGAAGGCCGGGTGATCTGGGGCGATCAATTGCTGATGATCTACGCCGAAGATGTCCTCAAAACCCACCAAGGCGCGACAATCATTGCCGATGTTAAGGCCAGCCGCGCACTGTTCGACCATGTCGCAGCCCATGGCGGAAAGCCGCTAATGTGGAAGACTGGGCACTCGCTGATTAAGTCCAAAATGAAGGAAACTGGTTCCCCGCTGGCTGGCGAAATGAGCGGCCATGTGTTTTTCGCCGACACATATTACGGGTTTGACGATGCGCTGTATGCCGGTGTGCGCCTGCTCGCTGCATCGGCGCGGCTGGGCAAATCGGTGACCGAATTGCGCGGCGCGATCCCTGATATGCTCAACACGCCCGAAATGCGCTTTCAGGTGGATGAAGCGCGCAAGTTCCCCGCTATCGCCGAGGTGACAGAGCGGCTCACCACCAATCCCGGCCCGCAGGTCGAAGAAGTCAACGCAACCGACGGCGTGCGCGTCAACACCGCCGATGGCTGGTGGCTGCTGCGCGCATCCAACACCCAGGACGTGCTGGTCGCGCGCGCGGAAAGCGATACGCCAGAAGGCCTCGATCGCTTGATGGCGCAGATTGACGAGCAATTGGCGCTGTCCGGCCTCGAACGCGGGGAAAGCGTTGGGCACTGAAAGGCATTTTGCGATATGACACCTTTCGAAGCCGCGCTTGAACCGCATCCCCCCCAAATGCGTTCGGCCCTTGAGCGGCTGAGGGGTCTTATCGTGAGTGTGGCTTTAAGCGAGCCGGAAATCGGCCCGCTGACTGAAACGCTCAAATGGAACGAACCTGCATTTTTGACTGAGAAGACAGGTTCAGGCACGACAATTCGCGTCAATGCACATCGCGGCAATACGCAGGTTTTTGCGCTGTATGTCCATTGCCAGACCGATCTGGTGGCAAAATGGCGCGATCTATATGCAGATACGTTGAGTTTCGAGGGGAATCGCGCCGTCCTGATCAATGTGAACGCGCCTTTCCCCGAAACAGAGTTGCGGCATTGTATCGCGATGGCTTTGACCTATCACAGTGCAAAGAAGCATGCATGATTGCATCGCAGATCCACAAACCGTAACTGACATGTGGGGATGGCGGTGAACACAACAGCAACCAATGGAGGCGGGTCAGAAGGCTGGCCGTGGTCCGCGCTGGGCCTGTCAAAAACGAGCGACAAGGCCGCGATCCATGCCGCCTACACGGTCAAACGCGAAGAGCTTGATAGCGCAACCATGCGTATTTCAGCTTTTGCTGAATTGACCGAAGCGCGCGAGAAAGCGCTGTTTCTAGCCTCAGAAATCCAGCGTGAATTGGAGCGCAAGGGGATCGCGCTGGAGCATCCTGGGCCGCTGGCTGCCGAACTTTACGCGAAGACTGCGCAAAGTGCACTTCCCGCAGAACCAGAACCAGAACCAGAACCAGAACCAGAACCAGAGCCAGAACCGGAGCCGGAGCCGGAGCCTGAACCAGAGCCGCCGATCGGCCTCAACCCCAACCCTGACGAGGAATGGTCGCACGCTGGCAAATACACTCCCGATCAAGTGCAGGTGTTCGAGCAACCGGCCGAGCAGGACAACGAAAAACCCGATGACTGGGGCGATGAAATCGTCGCCAAAATCGCTGACGACACCAAAACCTTTTTCGAACGCTACCCGATCAAGAAATACGGCTTTTTCTATGTCGCTGGCGCTTTTGTGCTGTTGAGCTTTTGCAGTGCATAGGTCTGGCAAACGCCCGAGCTCTCGGCCATAATACCCGGATCAGATAAAGGACCACTCTTGCCATGAAACGCTTCATCCTAGCTGCCACTTCGGGCTTTGCGCTTGCTTTCAGCGCTGTGCCTGCTGCTGCGCAAACTGTTGCCAGTGATGAACCCACTGCGGAGGAATTCGCGGCCATTGGAAACATGTTCGGCGATATGTTCGGCACGGCAGAGCCCTTGGATCCCGAACAGGAAGCGCGCGTGCCTGCCGCCCGTTCGGTGGTGACCAAGCTGTTTCCCGAAGGCACCTATGCCAAGATGATGGACGAAAGCATGGCTCCCATGTTCGAAGGGATCATGGGCGAAATGGGCGGCACACCGGCCATCGCACTGAGCAAGCTGACAGGGCTTAGCCCGCTTGATTTCGCCGATGTTGAAGAGGCCAAGCTGACAGAGGCCCTCGCGCTGCTCGATCCGCAAGCGGCAGATCGCAATGCAGCGATGACGCAGGTCACTCTCGATATGATGAGCGACATCACCACCCAGATCGAACCCGCCTATCGCAGCGGTTTGGCGCGCGCTTATGCGGTGCGCTTTACGGATAGCGAGCTCGCTGATCTTGATGCTTACTTCGCCACGCCTGTCGGCAGCAAATACGCAGCGGAGAGCTTTTTGATCTTTGCCGACCCGCAAGTCATGTCGGCCATGAACGAGATGATGCCGCTGGTCATGGAAGCGATGCCGGGCATGATGGAAAGCTTTGCCCAATTGGCTGAAGACTATCCCGAAGGCCGCAAGTTTTCCGCGCTGAACGATGCGGAAAAAGAGCAATTGTCCGCGCTCTTGGGAGTTAGCCTCGAAGATCTGGCTGTGAGCGAACCAGAGGATGACTGGAACACCGATTGGGATGATGAAAGCGCTGAAGAAGGCGTGGTGGAAGATGCAGCGACCGAAGAGGCTGCTGACGCTGGCTAATCCGCGCTTGCGGCTTGAGCGGCGCGGCCCCATCTCGCATCCGTGACAACGCAAAACACCGCCGCTCCTGCAATACCGCCCGCGATCCAGCAATGGTTCGATGCGCGCGGGTGGCGTGTGCGGCGCCATCAGACAGAGATGCTGGCGAAAGCGCGCGAAGGGCGCGATGCTTTGCTGGTCGCGGATACAGGCGCAGGCAAAACGCTCGCTGGGTTTCTTCCGACACTGTGCGACTTTGCCCCTGTCGAGAGAGCGCTGCCCGAGGACGGCCTGCACACGCTCTATGTATCCCCGCTCAAAGCGCTCGCGCATGATGTAAAACGCAACCTTGTCACTCCTATCGAAGAGATCGGCCTGCCAATCCGCGTCGAAACGCGCAGCGGCGATACATCGGCAGATCGCAAGAAACGCCAGCGCACCAAGCCGCCGCATGTGCTGTTGACCACGCCGGAAAGCTTGTCGCTGCTGCTGTCCTACCCGGAAAGCCTCGACCTGTTTCGCACGTGCAAGCGAGTGGTGATTGATGAAGTGCACGCCTTTGCCACGGGCAAGCGCGGCGATCTTCTGGCGCTCGCATTGGCGCGATTGCAGACACTCGCACCCGATATGCAGCGGGTCGCACTGTCGGCGACTTTGGCCAATCCTTTGAGCTTTCAGGAATGGCTTTCCCCGCAAATACCTGATGGCACAGGCGAGATATGCGCCGCCGATCTGGTGCTGGGGGAAAAGGGCGCAGAGCCTGATCTTGAAATCCTGCTACCACAAGAACAGCGCGTGCCGTGGGGCGGGCATGCAGGGCGCTGGGCGGTCGATCAATTGTATGAGGCGATTAAGGCGAACCGCACGACGCTTGTCTTCACCAATACGCGTTTTCTGGCTGAGTTTATCTTCCAGTGCCTGTGGGATGTGAACGAGGATAATCTGCCTATTGGCGTCCACCATGGCAGCCTGTCGAAAGAAGCGCGCCGCCGCGTCGAAGATGCGATGGCGGCAGGCCAATTGCGCGGGCTTGTGTGCACGGCCAGCCTCGATCTGGGGATCGATTGGGGCGATATTGATCTGGTGGTGCAAATGGGCGCGCCCAAGGGATCATCGCGCCTACTGCAACGCATTGGTCGCGCGGGCCACCGGCTTGATACCGCCAGCCGGGCCGTGCTGGTGCCGGGCAACAGGTTTGAATTTCTCGAAGCGATGGCGGCCAAGGATGCGGTCGATGAAGGCCAGCGCGACGGCGAGGATTTTCGGGCAGGGGGCCTTGATGTGCTCGCGCAGCATGTCATGGCCTGCGCATGCGCTGCGCCGTTTCACGAGGATGATTTGCTGGCCGAAATCCGCTCCAGCCTGGCGTTCGCCTGGGTGGATGAGGCGGCGTTGGCGCGCGTTTTGGCTTTTGTCGAGAACGGCGGATATGCCCTGCGCGCCTATGACAAGTTTAAGCGGATAGTGCGGGACAAGCAGGGCGTGTGGCGGCTTGCGCATCCCAATCAGGCCCAGCGCCACCGGATGAATGCCGGGATCATCGTCGATAGTGAAATGCTCACCGTGCGGTTCAAAAACGGGCGCAAGCTGGGCAAGGTTGAGGAACGCTTTGCCGCGCAATTGTCTGCGGGCGATACGTTCTTTTTCGCCGGCATGAGCCTTGAGGTGGAAAGCGTCAAAGACATGGACGTGATCGTGCGCGCGGCCAAGAAGTCCGCGACGATCCCCTCTTATGGCGGGCTGCGGCTGCCGATCACGGCGCATCTGGCAGGCCGGGTGCAGGCGATGCTGGATGACCGTGCGGGCTGGGCGCGGTTTCCCGATGATGTACGCGAATGGCTAGAAGTGCAGGATTACCGCAGCCGCCTGCCAGCGCCGGGCGAATTGCTGGTCGAAAGCTTCCCCCACGGCGGCAAGCATTATGCGACCTATTACACCTTCGAAGGCTGGAACGCGAACCAGTCGCTGGGCATGCTGATCACGCGCCGGATGGAGGATCGCGGGCTGATGCCGGGCGGATTTGTGGCGAATGATTATTGTCTGGCGGTGTGGGGGTTAAAGCCTGTGACAGAGCCCGCGCCGCTGCTGTCGCCTGATATTCTGACTCATGAATTTGTCGAATGGGTCACCGAAAGCCATTTGCTGCGGCGTGCTTTTCGCGAGGTGGCGGTTATCAGCGGGCTAGTGGAGCGCCAGCATCCCGGCAAAAAGAAGACGGGCAAGCAGGTGACGTTCTCGACCGATCTTATTTACGATGTGCTCAAGAAATATGAGCCCGATCACGTGCTGCTCGAAGCGGCCTGGGCCGATGCGCGCGCGCGGATGACGGATGTGGGGCGGCTGGCTGATCTGCTGGAGCGGTCACAGCGCGAATTGGTGCACGTCGAACTGGACCGGGTCTCGCCTCTCGCAGTGCCGGTGATGACCATGATCGGTCGCGAAGCGGTGCCGCAAGGCGCGGTGGATGATGAGCTTTTGCTGGAGGCAGAGAGCCTCGCAGGCGAAGCGATGCGGATCGGTCCCGATGATACGGCGCGCGCGCTGGAAGGGGATTAGCGCGCTCGGCTCCCCTGCCGCCGGCCGCGGGGGTTGGCACCATCCCAATCGGTGGCGAAGTGACCGCAAGGCCGATGAAGCAGCGGATGCGGGTTCGAAACACCAACATCCAAAACAAAAACGCCGCCAGTTTCCCGGCGGCGTTTGTCTATTTGGCTATTCACCAGATCAATGCGTGGGAATTACTCGCCGCCGCCTGATCCGAACTGCCGGTATTTTTCATTCCCGACGAAGCCGAATTTGGTCACACCTGATCCTTTGATGATATTCAGCACACGGACCGATTTGTCATAGCTGGCGAGAGCTTCGGGCTCATATTGCAGCTCCGGCTCGGGCGAGATGGTCAGTGTTTGACCGAGGATCGAGACGAGATCGCCTTCGGTGATCGCCTCGCCATTCCACAAAAGCGTATCATCAACCGTGATCAAGAGTTTGTTCTTGTCCGGTTCGATAGTCACTGGTGGCGGATTAACGGGCGGCTGCGGCAGATCGATATCGACCGAGTGCGTGGCCACCGGAATGGTGATGATGAACATAATCAGCAGAACGAGCAAAACGTCGATCAGCGGCGTCATGTTCATGTCGAGCATCGGCTCGCCGTCGAGTTTGCCTCCGGACATACCCATGTCAAATTCTCCTTAAATTTCTTAGCGCTTTGGTAATGCGCTTAGCCGTTCGGATCGACCGGGTTTGAGATAAAGCCAACCGTGGGATAACCCGCAGCCTGCACGTTGAAGATCGCGCCCGCCACGCATTTCCACGGCGCTTCTTTGTCAGCGCGGATGTGGACCTGCGGAATGGCTTCGAGATCCTGCATGATTGCCTCAGCGCCGCCCGGATAGGCGTTCACAATCGCCTCAAGCCGTTTGAACGCCTGATCGCGCAGTTCTTCGGAAGTCACCGGGGTGATATTGTTGAAATACACGCGGCATTCGCCCGTGCGAGTCGCGCCGCCAAAACCACTGTTGATCGTGCCAGCGGTCGTGCCAGCGGCATCGGTGGTGCTGACGGTGAGCAGCAGGTTTTCAACCTTATCCTTGGATTCTTCGGATCGGAAAACGGGAACTTCCAGTTTCTCAATCGTCTGAATGGCCACCGGAACCGCGATCAGGAAGATGATCAGAAGCACCAACATCACGTCCACCAGCGGCGTGGTGTTGATGTCGGACATCGGGGTTTCCCCGCCTCCCATCGAAATCGCCATTGTCTTTTCCTAACTTAGTAAAGCGACAGTTCGTTGCGTAAGCTCTGCTGGCATGGCGCGCGTTGCGGCCCAGCTCATCAGAGGATCGGCGGGAACCCGGTGCCAGCGCGGATGCGCCGGGCGGGCTCCCGCACAGATCAGCTTACTTCTTCAGCGGAGCCGTTGCAGGCTTGGGCGCTGCGGCGGGCTTTTTCATCGCTTTGGCAGGGCCGGCACCAACAGCAGGCTTAACCGCACCGTTCGAACCGATATAGGCAACGATGTCGTTGGAAAATTCAACCATCAACGCCGAGATGCGGCGGTTGCGCGATTGCAGCCAGTTAAAGGCAAGCACGGCAGGCACAGCCACCAGCAGGCCGATAGCGGTCATGATAAGCGCTTCACCAACTGGGCCAGCAACTTTATCGATCGACGCAGAACCTGCGATACCGATATTAATCAGCGCGCGGTAGATACCGATCACCGTACCCAGCAGACCGATAAACGGTGCAGTAGCACCCACCGATGCGAGGAAGGACAGGCCGCCCGAAAGGCTTTGGTTGATGGTGTCTTGCGAATGGGCGAGCTCTTCTTCGACGAAGTGGATCTCGTTGCCAGCGCCTTCCATCTTGCCGTGATGATCCTGTGCGGTGACAGCATCATCAGCAAGCTGACGCCATGCGCTGTTCTTTTCCAGCTTGGCCGCGCCTTCACGCAGCGAGCCTGCGCGCCAATATGCGCCTTTGACGTCTTTGTACTGCTTCATCACTTTGTTCTGTTCGAACAATTTGGAAAACAGAATGTAGAATGAGCCAATGCTCATAATCACCATGACGGCGAGGATGGCCCAGGCAACCGGGCCGCCTTCTTTCATGGCTTCGACAAAGCCGAACTTGTTTTCAGGTGCTTCGGTTTCAGCACCGGCAACTGCTGCGAGATACATGAGGTTCATTGCGAATAGTCCTTTTGAAAAGTTTCCCCGTGGACCGCGCCTCGCTCTCTTAAAGAGGCGTGATCCGAAATTCGATTAATTCAGACGGTATGTGATCCGGGTGGAATAGGAACCCGTGGTCGGCTCGCCCGCATCATTAAGCGCTGGGTTGAAGCGCGCATAACGCTGCATCCCGCGACATGCTGCTTTATCGAGCACATCTGATCCGCTTGAATTGCTCACGCTGCATGCGCTCACCCTACCATTGGCACCTACGGTAACACGCACGCCCACGGTTCCTTCGACCTCTTCACGCAATGCGCGCGAAGGATAGTCGCCTTGGATCCGGCTTGCCCAACGACGTTCGTTCTTGGTCGTTGCACCGCGTGCCTGTGATGGCGGCGGAGGCGGAGGCGGCGGTACCGGCGCAGCCACAGGGGCAGGCGGCGGAATAATGCGCGCCGGCGGGGCTGGTGGCGGAATCGTGTCCTGCACCTGAATATCAGGCGGCGAAGGTGAGATACTGATCGGCGGAGGCGGCGCCACAGGCGGCGGCGGCGCTGTTTCCGGCACCTCTTCGGGTGGCGGCGGCTCTTCCTCAGGCTCTGGCGGTTCTTCTTCAGCGACATCGACCATCGAGACACGCTCGATCTCTTTCTTCACGGCATCAATGGTCAAACCAATAACCATTGCAAGACCGATCGCCGCCACGATGCCAATCGCAATTATGAGAGCGGTAGCCTTGCTACCGGTCATTCCTTGATCAACGTAGGCCATCCGGCTGTTTACTCTCCATCTTCACGTCAGCGCATCCGCCGACACATTCATCACATCGCGCCTGAACCATGGTCAGGTCCGAATCAGATAGCTCCGTTTCGGACCGTCTTAGAACAGACCGCCAATGTGAAACTCAAATTTCTGGCCTCCCAGACCGGTTCGGCTGCCCCGCGACCCAGATCAGCCATCCCCGCTTGCCGAACATGCAGCTCCCACTGCAACCGCTCAGCTTGTTTCGCAAAGGCTTTGTCGCCAAAACGCCTGCGAACCATTCTCGCTTTAACGGTCAACGTTTAGTCAATCAAACGCTTTATGGGTTCAGGATTGATTCACTGTCCCAGCGCTGGAACGGTCTGACGAAAACTGTGGAGCGATTGCGCGCCGCCAAAGAAAGCCTCCAAGATGGATGTTAACGCTATTTTAATGAATAAATTCAGAGGTCTGATGCGAGTGGCAATTTTCGCACCAGCGCTTGTATTTTTGTCCGTTCCCGCTTTTGCACAATTTTCAAGCGAAGCCTCAGCCGGCCAGCCTGAAAATTTCGCGAATGCCCCAACCTATGCCGATCTGGCCGCTTTGGCTGAATCCAGCGATATGATCGTGCGTGCACAGATTCGCCGTCAGACCACGGTCAAACCCGAAAGAGCGCCCGGCCTCGCCCCCGGTCATGCGCGGCTTTATATAGAGGCGCGCACACTGGCGCTGATCGCAGGCCAGCGTTCTTTGGGCGAATCGCTTGTTTATCTGGTGGACGTGCCGCTCACCGCGAAGGGAAAGCCTCCCAAGCTGAAAAAGCGCGAAATGCTGTTGTTTGCAAGGCGCAGCGGCAATGGATCAACGGGTAAGGCAACCGCCCTTCAGCTGGCGGGCAAACAGGGCCAGCTTGATTACAGTCCCGCTCTGGAGGCCCGTTTGCGCCCTATCCTGACGGCTTTTGCAGCGGGCGATGTGCCGCCTGCGATCACCGGCATTTCCGACGCGCTTGCCGTGCCTGGTAATCTGGTGGGCGAATCGGAAACGCAGGTGTTCCTTGCGACCGCAGATGGATCGCCTGTATCGATTAGCGTGCTTCGCCGTCCGGGCCAGCCTGCGCAATGGGGTGTGTCATGGGGCGAAATCATCGATTCGTCCTCGCGCCCGCCGCAGCCGCAGACCTTGCAATGGTATCGCCTCGCCTGCGCGCTGCCTGATGTGCTCCCCAGCAATGCCAATCTGGCGCGCGATGCCAGCGCCCGGCAATTGACCGCGCGCGATTATGCGTTTGTGAAAGAGCAGCTTGGCCCGTGTGAGCGCCGCATCACGTAAGATTTCTTGCTGGCTGTTTGTAACAAAACAACCAAAAGCGCCGCTTGACGGAAAGATCGTGACGTTTATGCGCTTGTCGCCCAGTCCTGAGCCTTTGGCAGATGCCAGAGGCGCACCCAATACGGACACGCCACAAAACACGAACCCACAAAACTCAATTTGCGGAGCGCATCTTTTGTCCAACACGCCAACCCCTCCCGCTCCTTTGCGCATTGCCATTGCCGGACTTGGCACGGTGGGTGCAGGCGTCATCCGCCTGCTTGAGACAAACCGCGATCTAATCGCTGTCCGCGCAGGCCGGATGATCGAAGTGGCCGCGGTTTCTGCGCGCGACAGGGGTAAGGATCGCGGGGTCGATATCAGCGGCTTTGCCTGGGAAGACGATATGTGCGCGCTGGCCAAGCGTGATGACGTTGATGTGGTGGTCGAACTGGTCGGCGGGTCCGATGGGCCTGCGCTTGCGCTTAGCCGGGCAGCCGTCAATTCGGGCAAGGGGCTTGTCACCGCCAACAAGGCGATGATCGCGCATCACGGATTGGCGCTGGCTGATGGGGCAGAGGCAATGGCCGCGCCGCTCAAATTCGAAGCGGCTGTGGCAGGCGGCATCCCTGTTGTGAAAGGCCTGCGCGAAGGGACCGCCGCGAACGCGCTGACCAAGGTTTACGGCATTCTCAACGGGACGTGCAATTACATCCTGTCCGAAATGGAAGCGACAGGCGCAGATTTTGCGCAGGTTTTAAGCGAGGCGCAAAAGCTTGGCTATGCCGAGGCGGACCCCACTTTCGATATCGAGGGCGTCGATGCCGCGCACAAATTGGCCATCATCGCCGGGATCGCTTTTGGCGCTCAGCTTGATTTCGACGCTGTGCGCACCACCGGGATCACCGCTGTGCGCGCCGCCGACATCGCACAGGCCGATGGGCTGGGCTATGTTATCCGCCTGATTGCAGAGGTTGATCTGAGCGGAGAAGATGGCGCGCAAAGCCTGCTGCAACGGGTGCGGCCATGCCTTGTCTCCAAGGATCACCCTTTAAGCGCGGTCGATGGCCCCACCAATGCCGTGGTGGCAGAAGGCAATTTTTCAGGCCGCTTGCTGTTTCAGGGCGCGGGCGCGGGCGATGGCCCCACCGCCAGCGCGGTGGTGGCAGACCTTATCGATATTGCGCGCGGCGATGTGGGCGCGCCGTTCTCCATGCCCGTCAGCGATCTGACAGCTTATCCCCCGGCCGAACCCGGCCAGCGGCTGGAGCGCACCTATCTGCGCTTTACTGTCAATGACCGGCCCGGCGTGCTGGCGGAAATCACCGCAGCGATGCGCGATGGCGATGTCTCGATTGAAAGCCTGATCCAGCAGGGCCGCAAACGCGATGGCGGCGAAGTCTTGGTGGCGATTGTCACCCATGAAGGGCCAGAGGCAAATGTGCGCCGTGCGCTCGAATTGCTCGACGGGTCCGAAAGCCTGACGGGTGAACCGCTGGTGCTGCCGATTTTGGGATAGGTTTCCCGTGGCCGCGACCGCTTACTCTATTCGCTCTTTTCATATTTGGGCGGCGGCAGGCCCAATGCCTCGCGGCGTTTCTTGATTTCTTCGGGCGACAGATCTTCGTCTTTGCCGAGCGGCGGCAGGCCGCGGGCGATCCGGTCCGCATCTGATCCCTCAGGTGCCTGCGGCAGCGCTTCGACATCAATCAGGATTGCGGCCTCTGGCGGGCAGGGCGGAATGATACACGCGCCCGATATCGTCGCCGGCCCTTTGAAAATGCCCGCGCCTGACACATCAAGCGAGGTGTTCTCACCCTGAAACGCGGTTTCCTCAGCATAGCGTTTGCGCGCTTCTTCGCGGCTGCCGGAATAATAGTTTTCGCCTTTTTCGCCCAATTGGCGGCACACGATGATCTCGCCGCTTAAGGTGGCGGCATCGGCGCGGTCTTCGCATGCCTGCGCCTGCGCCTGATTAACATCGCCGCGCGGCACGGTGATGAGAATATCAACAGGGTCAGGCCGGGCGGGCGCGGTAACAGGCTGCGATACGCCGCCAGCCTCATCTAAGGCTGCGTCTGCATCATCCGTCACGCCTGCGTCATCCTGCGCGGCCACAGGAACGCTCATGCAAGCCAGCGCAAATGCGCCCCCTGCCCGAAAGGATAGCTTTCGGGCATTCAGGCGGGCATTCTGGCGGGTATTACGGAGAAAGGCATTCAGATCGCTCGACAAGCCTGCCTCCTTGGGACTAGACGCGGGCACATATCCAATGCGGAGAAGGACTGAATTTCGCATGAACACTGCACCTACCACGGACATTCTTGCTGACAAGCAGACAGATGATGAAAACTCAATTGAGCGCGTTCTGGTGCTTGAAATGGTGCGCGTCACCGAAGCTGCGGCGGTGGCTGCGGCGCAATTGATCGGGCGCGGCGATGAGAAAGCCGCCGATGCCGCTGCGGTCGAAGCCATGCGGCGTGCATTCGACAATCTCTACATGGATGGCACTGTCGTTATCGGCGAGGGCGAGCGCGATGAAGCGCCGATGCTGTTTATCGGCGAAAAGGTTGGCATGGGTAAGGGGCCCAAAATCGACATTGCGCTGGACCCGCTTGAAGGGACCACCATCACGGCCAAGGCCGGCCCCAACGCGCTCGCTGTTCTGGCGGCGGCGGAAGAAGGCAACCTTTTGAACGCGCCCGATGTCTATATGGACAAGCTGGCCGTGGGCCCGGGCCTGCCCAAAGACGTGATCGACCTTGCCAAATCGGTAACTGAGAATGTGAAAGCGGTGGCCGATGCCAAGGGTAAAAAACCTGCCGATATCAATGTGTGCGTGCTCGATCGCCCGCGCCATGCCGATTTGATTGGCGAATTGCGCAGCCTCGGATGCGGCGTGCATTTGATCGGCGATGGCGATGTGGCCGGCGTGATCGCGGTGACCGATCAGGACACCGGTATTGATATGTATATGGGATCAGGCGGCGCACCCGAAGGCGTTCTGGCAGCAGCCGCTTTGCGCTGTGTGGGCGGACAATTCAACGGCCGGCTGACATTCCGCAATGACGATGAAAAAGGCCGCGCCAAAAAGTGGGGCATCACCGATCTTGATCGCATCTACAAGCTGGAAGATCTGGCCAAAGGCGATTGCATCTTTGCCGCAACCGGCGTGACGTCAGGCTCGCTTCTCGATGGGGTAAAAACCCGCAAGAAATCGACAGGCGCCACGATCATGACAACCGACAGCGTCGTCATGCGCGCTTCATCGGGCACCGTGCGTTGGATCAAAGGCCAGCACCGGATTGCACCGCATCATAGCTGAGCCAAGGGTGGATGCACGCGCACTGGTCCTCGCACGGCAAACACAAACGTGCGCTGGATCAAAGGCCAGCACAGGATTGCACCGCATCATAGCTGAGCAAATGGCGGATGCACGCGCACTGGTCCTCGCACGGCAAATACAAACGTGCGCTGGATCAAAGGCCAGCACAGAATTGCGCCGCATCATAGCTGAGCCAAGGGCGGATGCATACGCAGCGGTCCTCGCACGGCCAATCAGAACCCGCGCTGGATAAAGGGCCAGCACCGGATTGCGCCGCATCGCGGTTGATACGCAGTCCTGAAACGGGGGCCTCGCCGCTGGCTCGCTCAAGGTCCGTTCATCTGGGTGCGTGTTAGTGGCCGTCTCGTTTGACTTCAGGGCAGACCCCCTTGCGCATATCAACCGCCCTTTTCCTTCTTGCGACAGCCCTGCCTGCCTCTGCCGAAGAGGCTGCTCGCCAACCCGATGCGCAAGTGCTCCAACAGCTTGCTCTGCTGGGTGAACGCGATCCCGCGCTCACTGCTGCCAAAGCCAACTTGATCGATTGCGAGGACGGGTGTCTTACGCCCTCAGAAGCGGTCGCGCTTGCTTTCACCGCAGGCGCGGACCAGCCGCGCGCCGGGCGGTTTCTGCTTGATGTGAGCGGAGGCGGGCAAAGCTTGTTTGGCAATCTGGGCGAATTGTTCTTCGTCAGCTCGCATCCCGATTATGCCGAATTTGGCACGCTCACCATCGCGTTTGAGGCGCGCGTTCTGCGCAATCTGCTGCGCCGCGCGCGCATTTGCGGGGGCACTCTGGTCAAGGGCGAGATTACGGTCGAAGGGTGCCGCGGGCGCGGCATCAAGGATGTGAACATGTTCACCATGATGCAGGCTTTGCACAAACGCCGGATCGTGGTGGAAGGCGACATCCGCCTGCAATGGATCGATGCAAGTTTCGGCCTGCGATCGCGCAGCAGCAACAAGCGCGGCGAATTTGAAAAAGGGTATTATCAGCCCTGGGTGCTGGTCGAGGATGCGGACCAGATCAGCTTTGCGTATGAGGATTGAAGGGTCAGGGCTTCAGCGCCCACCCCAATACTCAAACGCGATGTTCTGATGCAGCGCGACATAGGCCCGCGCCTCGGCCCCTTCCCAGTCCATTGGCCATTCGCCCGGCAAATCATCTGCTAGATGAGATCGGCTGACAAACCACCCCTGCCCGGGCAATCCATCCGATTGCCGCACCACCAGAACCGCCAAACCCGGCTCCCCTGCCAACCGCCCCGCTTCATCAATCCGGTCCATCGCTGCACACAGGCTGCGCATTTTGGGCCGGGTAAAGCTGTATCCCAGTAGGTTCAGCATTTGCGAATAGGTAAGCGCATTGCGAGCGCGCGCTGCCCCGATCAGCGTTTCGCGAATTTCGGTAGGGTCGAAGATTTACGACCCCTCAATCAAACAGTGAGCTGACTGAGCTTTCATCGGCAATCCGCCGGATCGCCTCGCCCACCAGCGGGGCGATGGTCATGATGCGGATTTTGCCTGATTGTTCCGCTGCCTCTGTCGGGCGGATGGAATCGGAGATGACCAGCTCTTTCAATTGCGAGCCGTCGATCCGCGCGACCGCTCCGCCTGACAGCACGCCGTGCGTGATATAGGCGGCGACCGATTTTGCCCCGCTTTCCAGCAGCGCATCGGCTGCATTGCACAAGGTGCCGCCGGAATCGATGATGTCATCAATCAGCACGCAGTGGCGGCCTGACACATCACCGATAATGTTCATGACCTCGCTTTCGCCCGGGCGATCGCGGCGTTTGTCAACGATAGCGAGCGGGGCATTGTCGAGCCGTTTGGCCAAAGCCCGCGCGCGCACCACGCCGCCGACATCGGGGCTGACGACCATCAAATCCTGATCGCCATAACGCGCCTGAATGTCCGCTGCCATGACGGGCGCGCCATACAGGTTATCGGTTGGGATATCGAAAAAGCCCTGAATTTGCCCCGCATGCAGATCAACCGCCAGCACTCGGTCAGCGCCAGCCTCGGTGATAAGGTTCGCCACCAGCTTTGCCGAGATGGGCGTGCGCGGGCCGGGCTTTCTATCCTGACGCGCATAGCCGAAATAGGGAACAACAGCGGTGATCCGTTTGGCAGAGGCGCGGCGCAGCGCATCGATGCAAATGAGCAATTCCATCAGATTGTCATTGGCCGGAAAACTGGTCGGCTGAACCAGAAACACATCTTCGCCGCGGACATTTTCGTGGATTTCGACGAAAATTTCCTCATCGGCAAACCGGCGGACGCTGGCATCGGTCAATGGGATTTCGAGATAGGCGGCGATCGCGCGCGCCAGGGGCAGGTTTGAATTGCCGGACATGATTTTCATGGTTGCGAATCCCCTCACCAAACAGCTTTATGGATCGCCTAGCCCAGCGTCATGAAAACGCAACAGATGAGGCGATTTTGTTGGGTGCGGATTGCACATCCGTGCAATCCTTGGCCGGGTGTTTCTTGTTCAGGGCCGGACCGCCCCGCCTCCCCGCCCGTCCACCAAGGGTTCCATAGGATATGGTGGACGGGCGGGGAGGCGGGGCGGTCCGGCGTGAGCGTAGCGAACACAGACAAAAACACGCGCCAGCGAACCTAGAACAAAGCACCCCGCAGTCTCACTTCTGCCAGGGACGTTTCCCACCTGGTGCCAATCGTTTCAGCTCTTCCAGCCGCCGGGCTGCGCGGGTCTCCAGATTGATCGTAAGCAGCAACCGCTCTTTTGATCGGAAAGCGTGCGGAGTTGTCCCGAAAAAAGCCTGGAATTCTCTGATCAGATGCGACTGGTCGAAATAGCGCAGCAGAAACTCTTCTTCTTCCGCTTCATCCGAAAGCCCCAGCATCTGCGCGGCCAGATCGAGCGCGCGCGCCCTGCGCAGCACCGTTTTGGGCGTGAGGCCAAAATCGCGCCGCACCACGCGCTCCAACTGGCGCAGGCTGATATCATTGGCTTCGGCAAATTCGCCCGGCGCGATATTGGGATCAGCAAAGCTGGCAAGTTCAAACGCTGCGCTGATCGGATCGGGCGGCTGGGGATCGTGTTTCAGGATGTATTCGCGCACGCGTTCTTCCAATTGACGCGCCCATTCCACCGGCTCACCATTGATTGCGAAAATTGGAGCGCCGTCATCGCCCATAAAGCCAAAGTAGTCCTTGCGCACAATCCGGTCGACCAATTCCGCTGCTGTTACGCCAAACAAACGCCGCTTTGCTCCGGGTCGGAATGCGATGTTAACGGTCGATATCGCGCCTTTGCAGAGGACTTTCATATGACGCGAATGCGGACCGAGCAGCACCGCTTCGCGGCCCAAATGCACCGGTCCTTCTTTGGTTTGGGCCAGCCATTCACCATCCAGCAACACACGCTGAAACGCGAGGTCGTTACAAATCCCGCAATCCACCTCAAATTCTGCCGGAGCGTCGACTTTTGCCACGACAATGCGCGCGATCCAGGGATCGAGATCGGGCGCCGGCGCGCGATTGAGGGACAGGGGCATGCCGGAACGCGTCGTACCCGAGCGCGACTCCACCCCCTCTTTCGTGTTCTTCATGTCCCCCAATGCCCGATCTAATACTGACCCGTCTTTATCCAGACGATTTATGCTTAACACATGTTGGAGACAAAGACTGCATGATTTGCGTCACAGGCAGGCGTAAATCATCGTGATCGAAGCAATAACAGCGAGATTTGGATGAGCGCGTTCGAGTAAATCTTGGGGATCGGTCAACTGCACATGACCATGACTGGCAATCTATCTGATCTCCGCGATCATCTGCGTGGCAATCTGGCGCTGTTCGGTGGTGATACGTAGCGCGGTTTGCGCGCCGTGCGCCTCGTCTTGACTGCCCAGTGCAATGGACCGCGTCAGGAAACCGCGCGCTTTATCGTGATCACCTGCGAGGAAAAAGGCAGACCCCGCCATATAATGAAACACCCCGTTATCGGGCGAGCGGCTGACAGCTTTTGCAAAGGTTCGGCCTGCCTTATCATAGTCCATGGCCTGCAATTGCTTGAGTCCGCGATTAAACAGCCGGTTTGCGGCCGCATCACTTGCCTGTTCATTGCCCGCGCGATTGTCGCAGCCAGCCGGACAATCGCGCGCGCCCAATTGATCGCGGATCAATTGATCCTGCGGAGGCTGGGCCAATGTGTGGGCCCGTGTGTGCGCCAGTGCGTGGGCAAGCGGGTGGGCTGAGGGCAACAGGCCAGTTGATGCGCCAACAAGCGCAAAAGCGGTGATGATCTTACGGGCTGTCACGATGGCTGTTTCTCCGTTGCAAAGCATAAACGCACAGTTAGCTTCGCAAAAGCAGCGCGGATCGTTACAGGCTGGCTTTTATGACTGACACCGATCTCGCTTTTGCGCACAAACTTGCCGATGCCGCTGGCCGGGCTATTCGCCCTTTGTTCAGGGGGATTGGGAAGAGCACCGCAAGGAAGATGCCTCTCCCGTGACAGAAGTTGACCGCGCGGCAGAGGCTGCCATGCGCTCCTTAATCGAAGAGCACCGCCCCGATGACGGCATAATCGGCGAGGAATATGGCACTCGCAATGAAGCTGCGGGGCGGCAATGGGTGCTTGATCCGATTGATGGCACAGTCAGCTTTATGGCGGGCCGCCCGATATTCGGGACATTGATCGCGCTGTGTCAGGATGGCTGGCCGCTTTTGGGCGTCATTGACCAGCCGATCGCGAGCGAACGCTGGGCAGGCCAGATCGGTGTGGGCACCACCTTTAACGGCAATCCTGTCACCACGCGCACAGGGCGGCCTTTTACCGAGGCTACACTGGCGACCAGCAGCCCGCATTATTTCAGCGCTGAAGATGCCGATGCCTATATGAAACTGGCCGCGGCGATTGGCGGAAATCGCGCGCAGGCACCGATTATCTATGGCGGGGATTGCTACAATTACGGCCTGCTCGCCAGTGGCCATATCGACATCGTATGCGAGGCGGGCCTGAAACTGCACGATTACGCAGCGCTTGTCCCCGTCGTCGAAGGAGCAGGCGGAGTGATGAGCGATTGGCAAGGCAATCCGCTGGATGCAGGGTCTGCCGATGCCGAAGGCGGCAGGGTGATTGCGCTTGGCGATCCGGCGCGGCTCGATGATGTGCTTGAGGCGATGGGCACACCGGGGGGCTAACCGGGGGGCGGGTGCTGAACCATCGTAATCGCCCACCGCTGTTCCAGTACGCGCCCAGCGCTATGCAATCTTCAAATCGCCTGAGAATTCACCGGGAAACAGGCTTGGCAATAGAAGGGGGCATATTCAATGAGCCGAACGATACAAAGACGCGCCAATTGGTTCTGGTGCATCATCGCAGCAATTGGTCTTGTATCATGCAGCGAAACCGCAGGGCTTTCAAAACCCACGCATCAAATTGTGTATGAAGTGGATGATGAGGCTATTCCCGAAAACGCCGACCGCGATGCACTGGCCGACGCAACGCGCAAAGTGATTGCGGCCAGGCTTGGTGCTGGTTCGCTGGTTACACTTCATAATATCGACCTGACATCCGGTGGACGGCTTGTGCTTGATGTATCCGGCCCTGATGCGTCTGAGGCGGTGCAATCGGTTATCGGCATGACCGGGGAAATGACCTTTCAATTGGTCGATCAATCCGCTTCTTGGCAGGATATCGAGAAGGGCATCGCTGAGCCCGGCCGCGCGATTTTTCCTTCACGCGATGGCCCTCCGATGGCGGTGTACCGCCTTGGAGGATTGCGAGGCCGCAACATTATTGATGCAAAGGTAGAGATTGATGAGGCTTCGGGCCAGCCCGTTGTCTTAATCGGTCTTGATAATGCTGGCGCTTTGAAACTGGCGCAGTTGACGCGCGACAATGTGGGCAGTCCGATGGCGATGATTTTAGATGGAGAGATCATTTCTGCTCCCATGATAGTCGAACCGATTACCGGCGGCCAATTGCAGCTGTCGGGCGGCTTTACTCATGCGGAGGCCAACAGCCTTGCAATCGCCCTGAAAAGCGGTGCGCTGCCTGTGCCCCTGAAATTGGTGAAGGAGCGGGCCATCGAATAATCTGGAAGGATGCGAGGATTTCAGCAGGCAGGGAGCGTTTTCCTACAGGCGATGGAAATGGCATGAACAAAGGTATGTCTTGCGCCCACCTTTCTACGCTATTTTCGCAACAATCGCTGCATGATGGATGCACAGCACCGTGTCGCTGCCCCCAGCGCTTTTCTTCGCCAGGACCGTGTAACATGCGGTCCATGCTTCAGACTTCGAGGTGGAAACCTGAACGGCGCGGGCTATCGGGGGCGATGGGGTGCATTGCAGGCTTAGCGGCTCCGTCAAATCGCTTGCCTACAGGGGCCTGCGCCCCTAAGAGCGGCGGCTTCAACGACACGAATCAAGCGATCGGCCTGGCTACAAGGGCTGCCAGGGCCGGTTTGACGTGTCTCTATCTAGGAGATGAAAATGCCCAAGCTTAAGACCAAAAGCGGTGTGAAGAAACGCTTCAAAATCACCGCAACCGGCAAGATCAAGCACGGCGTCGCGGGTAAGCGTCACCGGCTCATCAGCCACAATGCGAAGTATATCCGCCAAAACCGCGGCACCACGGTCGTGTCCGATGCCGACACGAAGACCATCAAGAAATGGGCGCCCTACGGGCTTGACTAAGAGGGACGGCTAGCGCCGCCCGCCGCAGCCTCCCGCGCCCTCCACCCTTCCACCCGGATCATACTCCGGTGTGAAAATCCGGGTGGAAGGCTGGAGGGCGCGGGAGGCTACGGCCCCGACTTACAAAGAAGGATATACAGACATGCCACGCATCAAACGCGGAGTTACCACTCGCGCCAAACATAAGCGGATCCTGGATCAAGCCAAAGGCTATCGCGGTCGCCGCAAGAACACCATTCGCATCGCGCGCCAGGCCGTCGAAAAGGCAGGCCAATACGCATACCGCGATCGCAAAGCCAAAAAGCGCAGCTTTCGCGCGCTGTGGATTCAGCGCATCAACGCGGCTGTTCGCGCAGAAGGCCTGACCTATTCGCAGTTCATGCATGGCGTGAAACTGGCCGGGATTGAGCTGGATCGCAAAGTCATGGCCGATCTTGCCATGAACGAGGAAGCAGCGTTCAAAACGATCATCGCACAAGCGAAAGCCGCGCTTCCCGCGTAAGGCATAAAAACGCTTTCCTACAACCTTGGCGGGCGGTTATCACTGCATTCGTCAGGGCGCGGGACATCAATGGGGCGGCCTTGCAAAAAGGCCGCCCCTTTTGTGTTTGGCAATCGCAGGGACCGGGCGGGCTTGTAAGAATACGCCGCAAAACTTGTAGAATCGCGCCACACCGCGCAAACTGGACCAATGGGTCAGGACAGTAACAGGGGAAGCGCAGCGGATGCGCAGGCGGCGACCGGAGAGCATCGCCCCAGCGTGCGCAGCCGGTTCTACGCTCCGCCGGCGCAGTTTGATGGGTGTTTCACATCGTTCTACCAATTGGCGCTTGATGCGGATGAAGGCACGCGGGTCGAGGACTATCTACAACCCGAATGGGCCAATATCCGCTTCTTCGCAGGCGGCAGACCTTTGGCTGAGATCGGAGGCTCGCGCGTCGAAGGCCCCCGGTTCAGCGCCACCGGACCAAGCGCGCTGCCGTGCCGGTTTGAGCTTGGCACATCGCGGATGTGGGGCATCGGATTGCTGCCGCTGGGCTGGGCGCGGTTCATGGATGTGGATGCCAGCGACCGGGTGAACCAGGTTCGTGATGGCTCTGCTGATCCGGCCTTTGCCAAGTTCGACTGCATGTCGGACGTGCTGTGCGATGAAACCGCCGATGAAGAGGCGCAATTTGCGCATATCGTGGAGCAGATGGGCAGGCTGATGCGGCCAAGCCGTGATGAGCCCAAGATCCTGCGAGTGCACACTGCGCTGGTCGATGCGGATCTAGTAACAGTGGGCGAGCTGGCCGATGCAAGCGGGATGAGCGTGCGAACGCTGGAGCGGGTGTGCCGCCGCTACTTTGGGTTCACGCCCAAGCTGTTGATGCGGCGCCAACGCTTTATGCGAAGTCTGACGACGTTCATGCTGCATCAGGGTTCGCATTGGACTGAGGCAATGGATGAACACTATCACGATCAGGCGCAGTTCACGCGCGAATTCCGCGAGTTCATGACAATGAACCCAAGCGAATATGCGAGTCTCGATCACCCGATCCTCGCCGCGTTTGTCGAAGCGCGAGCGCGGGTTTGGGGCTCAGCCGCGCAGACGCTTGACCCGCCGAAGGGCTGATCGCAGCCGCAGGGCGGGGCAAAGGCTTTGCATGGAGGGCCAAATAGCGCTAGCGGGCGCTCATAATGACTGACCTGACGACACAGAAAGACGCAAGCCTTGGAGCGATTGCCGGGGCTGAAACGCTGGAGGCTTTGGAAGCGGCCCGGCTGGAAGCTTTGGGCAAGAAAGGCTGGATCAGCCTGATGCTCAAGACGCTGGGCCAGATGTCACCAGAGGAACGCTCAGAGGCTGCGCCCGCCATTCAGGCCGTGCGCGCCGAGGTGGCTGAGGCGATTGAAGCGAAGAAAGCGCAACTAGAAGCTGCCGCGTTAGAAGCGCAAATGGCAGCAGAGACGATTGACCTTACCTTGCCCGCAAGGCCGCTTCCGCGCGGCTCGATCCATCCTGTCAGTCAGGTGATGGATGAACTGGCGGAGATCTTCGCGGATTTGGGCTTTGCCGTGGCGACAGGGCCTGAGATTGAGGATGACTGGCACAACTTCACCGCGCTCAACATGGATGAAAGCCATCCCGCGCGCGCGATGCATGATACGTTCTACTTCCCGGATAAGGCTGAAGATGGGGCTTCAAATAGCGAAGCGGTAAGCCAACAAGAACGCGCGATGCTGCTGCGAACCCATACCAGCCCTGTGCAGATCCGCTCGATGAAAGCGCTGAGCGCTAGCCACAAAGGCGGCGCACCCATCCGCATCATCGCGCCAGGCCGAGTCTATCGCAGTGATAGCGATGCAACGCACACCCCGATGTTCCATCAAGTCGAAGGCTTGGTGATCGATCGCGAAATCCATCTGGGGCACCTCAAATGGACGCTTGAGACCTTCTTCAAGGCCTTCTTCGAACGCGAAGACATCACTCTGCGCCTGCGCCCATCCTACTTCCCGTTCACCGAACCATCGGTCGAAGTGGATGTGGGCTATTCCAATGAAGGCGACCGCCGCGTGGTTGGCGGGCACGGTGATGAGCCGGGCTATGACTGGATGGAACTGGGCGGCAGCGGCATGGTGAACCGGCGCGTGCTGGAATTTGCAGGGTTTGATCCAGACCAATATCAAGGGTTCGCCTTTGGCCTTGGGATCGACCGGATCGCGATGCTCAAATATGGCATGAACGACCTGCGTGCATTCTTCGACGGAGATCCGCGCTGGCTGTCGCATTATGGCTTTGCTTCGGTTGAACAGCCCACCTTGTCCGGCGGCGTGGGAGTGCGGCCATGAAGTTCTCGATCACATGGCTCAAAGATCACCTCGAGACAGACGCAAGTCTGCAAGAGATCGCCGGGGGCCTGACTGCCATCGGGCTTGAAGTCGAGGGGATTGAAGACCCTGCCGAACTGCTAAAGGGCTTCAAAGTCGCGCATGTCATAAGCGCTGAAAAGCATCCCGATGCGGACAAGCTGCAAGTCTTGCAAGTCGACACCGGCGAGGGTGACCCTCTGCAAGTCGTGTGCGGCGCTCCCAACGCGCGCGCTGGAATGAAAGGCGTGCTGGGCCTGCCCGGTGCAGTGGTGCCATCCAACGGGATGGAGCTGCGCAAAGCGGCCATTCGCGGCGTTGAGAGCACTGGCATGATGTGCTCTGCGCGGGAGCTTGATTTGGGTGAGGATCACGATGGCATCATCGAACTGCCCGGTGATGCGAGCACCGGCCACAGCTTTGCCGACTATCAGGGATCATCGCCGGTCATCGACGTTGCGATCACGCCCAATCGCCCCGATTGCATGGGCGTTTATGGGATTGCGCGCGATCTTGCCGCCGCAGGATTGGGCACACTAAAGCCGATCGCGTTTCCCAAATTCGATGCATCAGGCGCTTGCCCAGTTGAAATCCGCACTGACGATGCTGAAGGCTGCCCCGCATTCTATGGCCGGGTTATCAAAGGGGTCACCAACGGCCCCTCGCCCGATTGGCTGCAACAGCGGCTGAAAAGTGCAGGCCAGCGTCCGATCTCGCTGCTGGTGGATCTCACGAATTACCTGATGCTGGCCTTTGGCCGCCCGGCGCATGTCTATGATCTGGCAAAGCTGCAAGGCGCAATTGTCGCTCGGCGTGCCAAAAATGGCGAGCAGGTGGCGGCGCTCAACGACAAGACCTATACGCTTGATGAAAGCATGGTGGTGATCGCAGACGAGAGCGAAGTCCACGACATTGCAGGCATCATGGGCGGCGCACATTCGAGCGTTCAGGATGATACGCGCGATATTCTGCTGGAGATTGCCTATTTCGACCCACCTCGCATTGGGGTGACGGGCCGTAAGCTGGGACTGGCCTCAGATGCACGCACGCGGTTTGAACGCGGGGTTGATCCGGCGTTTCTGGATGACGGGCTGGACCTTCTCACCGGGCTTATTGTGGAACTGGCAGGCGGCAGCGCGAGCGAGGCGGTGCGCGCAGGCTCCCCTCCGGCTGAGCCCAAAATGGTCGCGTTTGACACTGGACTGACAGCCAAGTTGGGCGGCGTCGAGGTACCAGCCCAAGAGCAGAAACGCATCCTCGAAAGCCTCGACTTTGCTGTGGATGCGAGCTGGCAAGTCACGTGTCCGCTGCGCCGCCATGACATTGAAGGGCCTGCCGATCTCGTCGAAGAGATCGTGCGCATTCACGGTCTAGGCAATGTGAGAAGTGTGGCTTTGCCGCGCGCGGACGGCGTTGCGCGTGCGACAGCGACGCCGGAGCAGATTACCGAACGCCGCGTGCGCCGCGCTGCGGCAGGCGTTGGGCTTAACGAGGCAATCACATGGTCCTTCCTCCCTGCGAGTGAGGCGGAGCACTTCGCGCCAGAGGGTGTGCAGTTGTGGTCGCTCGCCAACCCGATCAGCGAAGACATGAAGACCATGCGCCCCTCGCTTCTTCCAGGTTTGCTGATGGCAGCCAAACGCAATGCGGATCGCGGGGCTGAGACGACACGGCTTTTCGAACTGGGGCGGCGTTATTTGAAGGGAGAAGGCGGCGCCAGCGATGAACGCCCGACTTTGGGCGCGGTGCTGGCGGGCGAAAAAACGCAGCGCGGCTGGCAATCAGGCAAAGCTACCTCTTTCGATGCCCATGATGCAAAATCGCTCGCGCGCGCATTGCTTGGCGTTGCAGGAGCTCCGATTGATAAGCTGCTGGTCATGGGTGAGGCTGGACCGCAATTCCATCCCGGCCAGTCAGCGACACTCAGGCTTGGCCCCAAGAAGGTGCTGGCCCGCTTCGGGATGATCCATCCGGCGACTTTGAAAGCATTCGATATGGACGGCCCGGTTGCAGCGGTTGAATTGTTCCTTGATGCGCTGCCTGCAAAGAAAGCGGCTAAAGGCCCTATCAGCTTTGCCCGTCCCAGTTTCACGCCGCCCGCTCTTCAAGCGGTAACACGCGATTTTGCGTTTCTGGTACCTGAGGATTTGGCGGCAGAGGATCTGCTCAAAGCAGTCCGCGCGAGCGACAAAACCAATATCACAGCGGCGCGCATCTTCGATGTGTTTACCGGCGAGGGCGTGCCCGAAGGTCAGAAATCGCTCGCCATTGAAGTGACACTGCAACCGCGCGAGAAGAGCTTCAAGGACAAGGAATTGAAAGCGATTGCCGATGTGATTGTTGCAGCTGCCGATAAAGTGGGAGCGCAGCTGCGCGGGTAAGCGCTGCTAAGCAAAACCTATGTCAAACCGCCGCACCTTTGCCATCATCTCGCACCCTGATGCGGGTAAAACGACGCTGACTGAAAAGCTGCTCTTGCAAGGCGGCGCAATCCATTTGGCCGGCCAAGTGAAAGCGCGCGGCGATGCGCGGCGCGCGCGGTCTGACTGGATGAAGATTGAGCAGCAGCGCGGGATCTCTGTCACGTCAAGTGTGATGACATTTGAGAAGGAGTATGACGGGGAGAAAATCACTTTCAACCTGCTCGATACGCCGGGTCACGAGGATTTTTCTGAGGACACTTACCGCACTCTGACAGCCGTCGACAGCGCAGTGATGGTGATCGATGCGGCCAAAGGCATTGAGCCGCAGACGCGCAAATTGTTCGAAGTGTGCCGGCTGCGCAGTGTGCCGATTATCACCTTTGTCAACAAGGTGGACCGCGAAGGCCGCGATCCGTTTGAGACACTGGACGAGGTTGCCGACATGCTTGCGCTGGATGTCAGCCCGCAAAACTGGCCAATTGGCATGGGCGGGCAATTTGAAGGCATCCTGGACTTTGCCAATGGCACCGTCGCTCGCCCCGAAGGCGCGTCCAAGGAATTTCTGGGCAGGCGCGAGGAAAACCCCGTCATCCCTGATGACTTTGCCGAAGAAGCCGAATTGGCGCAGGTCGGCTATCCTGAATTTGACGCACAGGCTTATCGCAATGGCGATTTGACGCCGGTGTTCTTCGGCTCTGCGCTCAAAAACTTTGGCGTTACCGATCTGATTGACGCGATTGCGCAGCATGCACCGCCGCCGCGCGCGCAATCTGCAGGCGATGATCAGATCGCGCCCGACCATGACGAGGTCACTGGTTTCATCTTTAAGGTCCAGGCTAATATGGACCCCAATCACCGCGACCGGATCGCATTTATGCGGCAGGTTTCGGGCACGTTTAAGCGCGGGATGAAGCTGACGCCTTCGGGTCTTGGCAAACCCATCGCGATCCATTCACCGATCCTGTTCTTTGCTCAAGATCGTGAGATTGCCGATACAGCCGAAGCTGGCGATATTATCGGCATTCCCAACCATGGCACTTTGAGGGTGGGCGACACTTTGAGCGAAAAGGATCAGGTGCGCTTTACAGGCCTGCCCAATTTCGCGCCAGAGATCCTTCGCCGGGTGCAGTTGAAAGATCCGACGAAAACCAAGCAGCTGAGAAAAGCGCTCGATGATCTGTCCGAAGAAGGGGTGATCCAGGTTTTCTATCCCGAAATTGGCGCGCAGCATATTGTGGGCGTTGTCGGCCAATTGCAGCTCGATGTGCTCATTTCGCGGTTGTCAGCCGAATACAAGGTCGAAGCGGCACTTGAAGCGGCCCCCTTTGCCACCGCGCGCTGGCTGAAAGGCGATGCCAAAGCGATGGACGAGTTTGAAAGCTTTAACCGGCCAAACCTTGCCAAAGACCGCGACGGGGATCTGGTGTTTATGGCCAAAAGCCCGTGGGACGTGAACTACCAGATGGAAAAGAACCCTGAGCTGACCTTTTCGGTTACCAAAGAACGCTAGGCTTGCGAGGGGCGTAAGTTCGGGGCAATGCGGGGGCATGACTATCGCCGGACCCACCTCACAGACTTTCATTTCGCAGCGGCTCAAGCTCAATTTTTTTGACTGGGGCAATTCTGAAAAACCGCCTTTGGTTTTGGTGCATGGCGGGCGCGATCATGCGCGCAATTGGGATTGGACCGCAGAAGCTTTGCGCGATGATTATCATATTGTCGCGATGGATCATCGCGGGCACGGCGACAGCGATTGGGTGTCGGATGGCAACTACAATTCCAACGACATGGTCTATGATCTGGCGCAATTGATCCATCAATTGGGCCGCGGACCAGTTAGTATCGTGTCGCATTCCATGGGCGGCAATGTTGCGCTTCGCTATGCTGGCATGTTCCCGGAAATGGTCGAAAAACTAGTCGCGATTGAAGGGCTTGGCCCATCACCGGAATGGAAAGCAGAGCAGCGCCAAACGCCTTATCCTGAACGCATGCGCGAATGGATTGAGAAAAAGCGCAAAGCCGCCGGGCGAAGCCCTCGCAAATATGACACGATTGAGGCCGCTTTTGCCCGGATGATTGAGGAAAATTCATATCTCACCCCGGAGCAAGCACGCCATCTGACCATTCACGGCGTAAATCGCAACGAAGATGGCACTTATACATGGAAATTTGACCCGCATCTCAATGTCTGGGGTGTGGAAGATGTCGCGGACGATTTTGTGGAAGCGACATGGGGCGCGATCACTTGCCCAACGCTATTGCTTTACGGTGCAGATAGCTGGGCTTCCAATCCCGAAAAGGATGGCCGCCAGCAACATTTCAACACCGCAAAAGTGATCGAATTCGAGAAAGCGGGGCACTGGCTGCATCACGACCAGTTTGATCGCTTTATCGCGGTACTGCGCGATTTCCTCTAGAGCTTGACGGAGACCTTACGATGGCTGACTTTTTCGATGCGTTAGAGCCCAAGCACGTGGCGATGATTGAAAAACAGCCCGTATTCTTCGTTGCAACGGCAGCGTCTGATGGGCGGATCAATCTGAGTCCCAAAGGCTATGACGCGTTTCGTGTGCTCTCGCCCACGCAGGTTGGATATCTCGACCTGGGCGGATCAGGAAATGAAACGCACGCGCATCTAATAGCGGATGGGCGGATAACCGTGATGTTCACCAATTTCGATCGTCCAGCCTTGATCTTGCGCATTTATGGAAAGGGCCGGCCGGTTTTGGCGCAAGACGATGAATGGCAAAGCCTCGCTGAGCATTTCACAATGATGCCGGGCACTCGCCAGATATTTGTGATCGACATCGACAGCATTCAGACATCGTGCGGTTGGGGTGTGCCGTTTATGAGCCTTGAGGGCGAACGCGAAACGCTCAAAAAAGCACATCGTCAGACTGAGCCCGATGCATGGGAGGCCAAGATGGCGAAGCGCACCAGCAGTATTGATGGCCTGCCGACGCGCGCGACGGATCGCTATATTGCGGGTGAAGAATAGAGAATGTTCGCAAAGGCCTTGGACCTTTTCACGAAAGAATCCAACCCGAACTGCCCAAATAGTAAGCAAAAGATTAAAATTTGCGCAGGTACCATTGCAGGGGTGCTGTGCAAGCCGCTGATTCCGCTGCGTCAGCGATATTACAAAATTATGGCACGCCTTTTGCTCTCTTGATCCTGCCGGGTCGTCCGGCGCGCAAAGAGGGGGCAAAGATGAAGTTCATCATCGCCATCATAAAACCGTTTAAGCTTGACGAGGTCCGCGAGGCTTTGGGCAGTATCGGCGTTGCCGGGATGACCGTTTCCGAAGTCAAAGGGTTTGGCCGTCAAAAAGGCCAGACCGAGATTTATCGCGGCGCAGAATATTCGACCAACATGCTTCCAAAAGTGAAACTTGAGATTGCAGCCAGCGATGAGATCGCCGCGCAAGTGGTCGAGACAATCCAGCAAACCGCCAACACCGAAGCAATCGGCGATGGCAAGATATTCGTGCTCGATCTCGCATCGGCAACCCGCATTCGCACCGGCGAATCTGGCGAAACAGCGCTGTAGAGAGGGGATCAGACAATGCAATTTTCACTCATAAAAAGTGCAGTGGTGGCACTGGGCGCGGGCATCATTGCCCAGCCAGCGCTGGCCGCTGCACCCGTTATCCCCGAAGGCGCCGAACTGGTATCGGGCGGGACCGGGTTCATTCTCAACACGCTGTTGTTCCTGATCGGCGGATTTCTGGTCATGTGGATGGCGGCTGGTTTTGCCATGCTTGAAGCGGGCCTGGTCCGTGCCAAGAACACTTCCACACAATGCCTTAAGAATATCGGCCTGTATTCGATTGCAGGATTGATGTTCTGGGTGTGCGGTTACAATATTGCCTATCCGACATTCGCCGAGGACAGCCTTGGTTTGATCGGGGGGCTCACCTCTGGATCATACACCATGCAAGCCGTCGGCGCCGATATCCTTCAGGGCGGCGACGAAGTTGCTGGATACTCAGTCGCTTCTGACTGGTTCTTCCAGATGGTCTTTTGTGCAACCACTGCGTCGATCGTCTCTGGCACTGTGGCAGAGCGAGTGAAGATCGTTCCGTTCTTCATTTTTGTCACGGTCCTGACCGGCCTGATCTACCCTGTGGTGGTCAGCTGGGAATGGGGCGGCGGCTACCTTGATAACGTGCACGGCTTCAGCGACTTCGCTGGCTCCACCTTGGTCCACTCAACAGGCGGTTGGGCCGCATTGGTCGGCGCGATCATCATTGGTTCGCGCATTGGCCGATATGGTCCTGATGGCAAAGTCAATGTGTTCCCGGGCACCAACATTCCTTTGGCAACGCTTGGCACATTCATCCTGTGGCTCGGCTGGTTTGGCTTCAACGGCGCATCGCAGCTTGCGATGGGCAGTGTCGGCGATGTTGGCGATGTGTCCAAGATTTTCGTGAACACCAATATGGCTGCTGCTGGCGGCGTGGTGACTGCGATCATCCTGACCCAAGTGCTTTACAAAAAGGCTGACGTTACCATGGCGCTGAACGGCGCATTGGCTGGCCTCGTTTCAATCACGGCTGAACCGCTTGCACCATCTGTTGGCGCTTCGATTGTCATCGGCGCGATTGGCGGGGCCATTGTGGTCTTCACCGTTCCGCTGCTTGACAAGTTCAAGATCGACGATGTTGTGGGCGCCATTCCGGTGCATCTGTTTGCTGGCATCTGGGGCACTCTGGTTGTCGCAGTACACACACAGACCACTTTCAACGAAGGCGAAGCCAACGAATACACCCTTTCCGTGATGGAGCAGCTTGGCAGCCAGGCGGTTGGTGTTGCTCTTACCGCCTTGTGGGTTGTGCCTGCTTCGGCTGTTGTCTGGTTGGCGCTGAAATACACCATCGGTGTGCGTCCAAGCGAAGAAGACGAAGTGAACGGTCTCGATAAAGCTGAGATCGGTGTTGAAGCCTATCCTGAATTCGCTCGAACCTGAGCGCAAACGAATTGGCGGGGGAAGAGCCTCTCCCCTTTCCCCGCCTACCCTTGTTCCTCCTGCGAACAAACACCTTATGATGGGCCGGAGCACAGCGCTTCGGCCCCTTTTTTGTTGCGCAAGTACATTCACAAAGCCCCCCGTTTCAGGGGCTCTCAGGAGGGCGGAAAGGCCCTTATGCGAATTCTTTTTCGGATTGTTTTACAAAGTCGGCGCAGCGTTCGCCTATCATGATACTTGGCGCGTTTGTGTTGCCGCTCACCAGTTTTGGCATAATACTTGCATCAGCGATCCACAGCCCATCAAGCCCGCGCAGCTTCAATGTAGGATCCACCACCGCATCGCCGTCCGCGCCCATGCGGCATGTCCCAACGGGGTGATACACCGAATCCGATCGTTCGCGCAGCAAATGATCGAGCGCATCGTCATCATCCAGATCAACTGGATGGCGATCCTTGGGGCCAAAGGCCTGCAAAGCCGGTGCCTCTGCAATCCGGTGTGACAACCGAACCCCTTCGCGCAGCACCGCAATATCGCGCGGATCATCAAGGAAGTTGGGATCAATCAGCGGCGCATCGGCGGCATCACCCGATCCCAGCCGCACGGTCCCATGGCTTTCGGGCCGCAGCACGCAGGCATGCAGCGAAAAGCCATGTTCCTTCACCTGCTCGCGGCCATGATCTTCGAGCACGGCGGGCACGAAATGCCATTGCACATCGGGGCTTGGCGCATCGGGCATCACTTTCCAGAAGCCCCCTCCTTCGGCGTAGCAAGTCGTCATTGCTCCAGTGCGTTTGCGGCGATGTTCGACCATCGCAGCCGCCATGCGCATCGTTCCTTTTAACGTGCCGCCAATGGGCACATCGCTTTGCGTTTCCCAGGCTGAGACATAATCGATGTGATCTTGCAGGTTTGATCCGACCGCTGGCCTGTCCAGCACCACATCAATTCCGTGATCTTTCAAATGCGCAGCGGGGCCAATGCCCGACAGCATCAGGATTTGCGGCGTGTTGAACGCGCCCGCTGACAGGATCACCCCGCGCCGGGCATATAATGTTTCGGTGCGCTTCCCTTTGCGCACGACAACGCCTGTCACCCGGCCATTATCAATCATAAGCCGTTCAACCAGAGTGCCCGTGCGCACGGCAAAATTGCCCTGATCCCGGATCGGTTCGACATAGCCGCGCGCCGCAGACCAGCGTTCGCCATTGCGCTGGGTCACCTGATATTGGCCAAAACCGTCCTGGCGTTCGCCGTTGAAATCTTCATTGGATCGCAGCTGCAATTCCTGCGTCGCAGTGACGAAAGCATCGCTAACGGGATTGGGAGAGACCTGATCAGAAACGAATAACGGCCCGCCTGCACCGTGATAATCATCGGCGCCGCGTTCGTTGCTTTCGCACTTTTTGAAATACGGCAAGACATCGTCATAGGACCAGCCATCGCAGCCCATCGCGGCCCAATTGTCATAATCCCAGGCAGCCCCGCGAATATAAACCATGGCATTGATCGCGGATGATCCGCCCAGCCCTTTGCCGCGCGGTTGATAGCCGATCCGCCCATTCAGCCCCTTTTGCGGGACCGTATCAAATTTGTAGTTCGAAGAATTGCGAATGAACGGCATAAAGCCGGGCGTTTTGATAAGCATGTTATCATTGCGCCCGCCTGCCTCAATCAGGCACACACGCCGCGTTCCGTCGACGGCCAAACGGCCTGCGGACGCGCTGCCGCCGCTGCCACCGCCAATGACGATGTAATCAAAACTCTCCATAACCTCTCCTCTGGACCAGAAGGTTAAGCAGGTTTGGCGCTGTCCGCAATCGGGTTTTGATCGGCCACTGGTCTCTCGCCGTGCTGGCTTGCGGGATTTCGCGCCTCCAATTGGCGGTTCATCCAGCGCGCGCGAATGCTGGTTGATGTCTCGCGGCTGTTATCATGGCTCCATCCCGGCTCGCGCAGCAAATAGGACAATTTGTGCCGCCACGGCGCGCGCGCAATATCGCGCACCATCCCAATCCATTCATGAAAGACCGACCAGATCAGGTTGAAACTGCCCAATTGTTTGACGATGCCATAGCGGATCGCTTCGTCACTGCGTTCCGGCTCGAATGTGCCGAACATTTTATCCCAGATGATAAAGACGCCTGCATAATTGCGATCCAGATAACGCGGATTGGTCGCATGATGGACCCGGTGGTGGCTGGGCGTGTTCATCACCGCTTCGAACCAGCGCGGCATTTTGCCGATGGCCTCGGTGTGGATCCAGAATTGGTAGACAAGGTTAAACCCGCCAACAAAGGCCAGCATGGCGGGGTGAAACCCAAGCAGAACCAGCGGCAGCGCAAACAGCAATCCAAATGTGAACGCGCCCGTCCATGTCTGGCGCAGCGCGGTCGACAGATTGTAATGCTGGCTGGAATGGTGGTTCACATGCGCGGCCCACATCCAGCGGATGCGGTGGCCTGCGCGGTGGACCCAGTAATATTTGAGATCATCCAGCACAAAGGCAACCGGCCAAGCCCACCACACCGCCCACCACTCGCTGCCAAAATCAAACAGGCGGTATTCATAAGCCTCAATAAACAGCGCCGCTGCCAATCCGCCAAACAGCGCGCCCGCGACCGTTGATCCCAAACCAAAAGCAAGGCTGACCAGAGTATCCATAGGTTCATAGGCATCAGGCGCGCGCAGGCGTGCCCAGATCATCTCGGCCAGAATGGCGATCACGAACAGCGGCACGGCGATCTGAGTGGGCGAAAAATCAGGCATGTACGCAGGCGTTATAACCGATTGATGGCATCGGCCCAAATGGCCGCATCATCAAGCTGAAGGCAAACGGGGCCAAAGCGCGCTTCATCCCGGCCCGGATCGACGATCAGCGCATCGACCTTTTCGCGCGCCTGCGCAGCACCTGTCAGCACGCGGCCTGCAAATTGCCCGCCATGGCGTTTGATCACCATGATGCGCCCGGCTTCATCGCGGACCAAGGCGGCATCGCCTTTGCGCGATACAGATATGCGAACAGGGTCAAATCCGTCCTCAACCTCGCCAGCGGCGCGGCGGACGACCTCATCATTATCAAGCGCAGGCTTTGCCCCAAGCCCCAGCCAGCGCGCCAGCCCATAAATCGCAAGGATCGCAGCAAGCGATCCGGCGAATATCAACAAAGGCGCCGGGATGTTCATCACAAAGCCAATTGGCATGGCGGATCAATTGCGGCAAGTTGCCGGGCAAGGAGAGACCGATGAAATCATTTGCCCGCCTGTGCGCCGCCGCTGCTTTGGTATCGATAACGGCGACAGCCGCCCCGCTGACCGCTGACAATCATTCAGCCAGCCTGGCGCCCGATCCTGTTATGCTGGTGTCGGCAGAGGCCAGCCGCACTGCGCGCGTTGCGCAAAGCCTGTGGGATTTTGCCGAGCTTGGCTATCTTGAAAACCGCTCCACCCAATTGCTGCAATCAGAGCTTTCCGCCGAAGGGTTCACAGTAGAAGCGGGGATTGCGGATATCCCCACAGCCTTTGTCGCGGAATGGGGCGAAGGCGGCCCGGTGATCGCGATCCTTGCCGAAATGGACGCGCTGCCCGGCATCAACCAATCCGCATCGGCCAGCCGCGATCCGATTGACGGCAAACATGCAGGCCATGCCTGCGGGCACAATCTGTTTGGCGCAGGATCGCTGACGGCGGCGATTGCGGTCAAGAAATGGCTGGAGGCCACCGGCACGCCGGGCCGGGTACGCTTGTACGGCACGCCCGCTGAAGAAGGCGGATCGGGCAAGGTCTATATGACGCGGGCCGGGATGTTCGATGATGTCGATATCGCGATCCACTGGCACGCCGATGATGAAAACAGCGCAGCGGCTCAAACCAGCCTCGCCAATCGTTCGGCCAAGTTTCGTTTTTCAGGCATTTCCGCCCATGCAGCCGGCGCACCGGAACGCGGGCGCTCCGCGCTTGATGGGGTGGAGGCGATGAACATGATGGCAAATATGCTGCATGAACATATGCCGCAGGATGCGCGGATGCACTATGTCATCACCAGCGGCGGCAATGCGCCCAATGTGGTGCCCGATTTTGCGGAAGTGTTCTACTATGTCCGCCATCCCGATCCTGATGGGGTCGAACAATTGTGGGCGCGGCTCGAAAACGCGGCGCGCGGTGCGGCAACAGGCACGGGCACCAAGGTCGAATGGGAAGTCATCCACGGCAACAACCCGCTGCTCGTCAATGAAGCTTTGGCCAAAGTGATGGATGCAAAATTGCGCATGGTGGGCGGGGTGGAATACACACCGGCTGAACGCGCATGGGCGCTCGACATCCAGAAATCGCTGGGGGATGCGGCAAAACCCTTGTCCAGCGCGCAGACGATTGGCGCTTATGGCAAAAGCCTGGGCTATGGCTCAACTGACGTGGGGGATGTGTCTTATGCGACGCCAACGGTGGGCGTTCGCACCGCCGCCTGGGTGCCCGGCACCAGCGCGCATAGCTGGCAGGCCGTGGCAGCCAGCGGCCACTCGATCGGGCACAAAGGCGCGCAGGTCGCGGCCAAGGCGATGACGCTGATGGCGGTGGAGCTTTACACCAATCCCGCATTGCGCAAGGCGGCTCGGGCGGAATTCGATGCCGCGCGCGGGGCCGATTACACGTACAAATCGCTTTTGGGGGATCGCAATCCGCCGCTCGATTATCGCAAATGACGCGCGCCTATTGGCCGCTGAGCATATCGAGCATGGGGCGAATGGGGCTGATATCATAACCAGCCTGCATGGCCGCGCGGGTGATCTCATCGGGCGATCCGCCTGATTTCGCCTGCGCCAGCGCCCACAGGAAGGTCGAACGCGTGCCCGACCGGCAATAGGCCAGCACCGGGCCATCTGCTGCTGCAAGTGTGTCGCACATTGCGCCGATCTGCGCCTCGCTAAAGCCGGAATGGCCGATGGGTATCGCGGTGTAAGCGATGCCGGCATCACTGGCCGCCTGCGCAATCGCATCGCCTTGCGGCGCATCAGGTTCCTCGCCATCGGGGCGGTTGTTGACGATATGCGCGATGCCCGCCTCGCTCGCCGCGGCAATATCGGCAATCGTGAGCTGCGGGCTTGCAAACATAGTCTCGGCCAATTGTCTAAAATCGCTCATCGCATATGCACTTTCATGGTTGAGGGCCGCGCCCCTTTCAGCGAATCGCCCGCTTTCATTGCACCATGCGCGCAGCCATCAAGGGAGGCAATGGACAGGTCGCAAAGACCATTTGATGCGATAAAGCCCCCTAAAAACCCCCTAAAACCCCTCTATTGGGTTCGAAATTGTCACATATTCGCGCCATCTTTGGTTTGCAGGCTAAATCGTTCGCAAAGCTGTGCTTTGTGCGCTATGCCTTCCAGCATCGGCTATGCTCGGTTTCGTTGAGCGTATTACCGGCGACCGGCGCGGCACTGTCCCCGACACCGGCGCATTTGAAAGCGGACAGGGTTAAAGGTACGAAGTGCGTTATGGGTTACGATAGGGGACGTCGGCGCGGCAAGGATAAGCGCGACGGTTTCGGCGAAGACGGTTTTGATCCGTTTGGTGGCGGTATGGACGGATACTCACCGCCCAGCGACTTTGGAAATGATCGCGGCGGTGATCGCTATGGCGGCGGGGGCGGTGGCTCTCGCGGTGGCGGTGGTGATCGCTACAGCGGCGGCGGCGGAGGCGGTGATCGCTTCGGCGGCGGCGGCGGTGGTGGTCGCGGCGGCCCTGGCGGCGGCGGCGGCGGCGGAGGCGGCGGTTTCAACCGCATGCCCGCCCAGGTTGTCGGCACCGGCAAAGGCACAGTGAAATTCTTCAACGGCCAAAAAGGCTTCGGCTTTATCGCGCAAGAAACCGGCGGCGAAGATGTGTTCGTGCACATCAGCGCGGTTGAACGCGCAGGGCTTGAAGGTCTGGCCGAAGGACAAGAGCTGGAATTCAACCTGGTTGATCGCGGCGGCAAAGTGTCTGCACAAGATCTTCAGATCGTTGGCGACGTGATCGCGGCCCCCGCTGCTGACGCTGGCCCGCCCAAGCGTGAGCTGACCGGCGAAAAAGCGACAGGCACGGTTAAATTCTTCAATTCGATGAAGGGTTTCGGCTTTCTCGTGCGTGATGATGGCCAGCCGGATGCGTTCGTTCACATCAGCGCGGTCGAACGCTCTGGCCTGACCGCCATCAACGAAGGCGAACGGTTTGAATTTGACCTTGAAGTCGACCGACGGGGCAAGCACTCTGCGGTCAATCTGGTGCCTGTTCAAAGCTAAAACGAACACTCACCAGACAGGCCGTTTCACCCGAATTGAGAGCGGCCATACAAAATTAGCGATGGCGGCTCTTTCAAAAAGGGTCGCCATTTGCTTTTGCGGATCAGGCGAACTCAAATTTACTCAATTGAATTGGATCACTCATGTCGATTAAGCCTCTCATGCCTGTTTACCCGCGTTGCGGCGTTCGGCCTGTAAGCGGGGATCACTGCCACCTGATTGACGAGGACGGCACACGCTATCTCGATTTTGCCAGCGGCATTGCGGTCAATCTGCTTGGCCATTCGCACCAAGGGCTGATCTCTGCGATCCAGGATCAGGCGAGCACGCTGATGCATGTGTCCAACCTGTATGGTAGCCCGCAGGGCGAAAAGCTGGCGCAGCAATTGGTCGATCACACTTTTGCAGACACTGTGTTCTTCACCAATTCGGGCGCGGAAGCGGTCGAGGCGGCGATCAAATGCGCGCGGGCCTATCATCAGAATGTGGGCGATGAAGGCGATGCCAACCGGTTTGAACTGATTACATTTGCCAATGCCTTTCACGGGCGGACCATGGCGACCATCAGCGCGTCAAACCAGACGAAAATGCATCACGGATTTTCCCCGCTGCTTGACGGGTTCAAATATGCAGAATTTGATGATCTGGAAAGCGCTAAGGCGCTGATGGGGCCAAACACCGCAGGCTTTCTGGTCGAACCGATTCAGGGCGAAGGCGGCATCAGGCCTGCATCCGATGGCTTTATGAAAGGCTTGCGCGCTTTGTGTGATGAGCATGATCTGATGCTCGTCCTTGACGAAGTGCAATGCGGCATGGCCCGCACAGGCAAGCTGTATGCCCATGAACATTACGGGATTGAGCCCGACATCCTCGCTTCTGCCAAAGGGTTGGGCGGCGGCTTTCCGCTGGGCGCATTGCTGGCCACGGAAAAAGCCGCGCGCGGCATGACTTTTGGCACGCATGGATCAACCTATGGCGGCAATCCGCTCGGCATGGCGGCCGGCAGCGCAGTGCTGGATGCGGTTGGAAATGAAGAATTTCTCGCCTCGGTTCGCGACAAGGGCGAACGGATACGCACACGGCTGGAACAGTTTATCGGCAATTATCCCGATCTGTTTGAGTTGGTGCGGGGCAAAGGCCTGATGCTGGGCATCAAGATGAAAGTCGAAAGCCGCCCGTTCTTTGTCCATCTGCGCGACAATCATCAATTGCTGACTGTGGCCGCCGGCGATCAGACCCTGCGGTTGATCCCGCCTTTGGTAATTGACGACGCGGAAATTGACGAGTTTTTCGACAAGCTATCCGCAGGGGCAGCCAGCTTTACTGTGCCAGAGCCTGCATAATGGCCAGCGAACCGATGGATCTGGCGCCCAATGTGCAAAGCTTCCTTGATCTGGAAGATGCAGGCGCGGATGCGCTCGCGGCCATGCTGTCCGATGCAATTGATCGCAAAGCGGCTCGTAAGGGCATGCCCAAGGGTGCCGCTGACAAAGACGCGCCTTTGGCGGGCCGCGTTCTGGCACTGGTGTTTGAGAAAAATTCCACTCGCACCCGCGTCAGCTTTGATATCGCCATGCGCCAATTGGGCGGCAGCGTGCTGATTTTGGAAGCCGGATCAAGCCAGCTGGGCCGGGGGGAAAGCATCGCGGACACTGCCCGCGTGCTGAGCCGCATGGTCGATGGCATCATGCTGCGCACCGATGATCACGCCAAGATCGAGCAGATGGCCGAGCATTCTTTCGTCCCTGTCATCAATGGCCTGACAGACCGATCGCATCCCTGCCAGATCGTCGCTGATCTTTTGACGCTGGCAGAGCATGGCAAAGCGCTGCCGGGACTGGAGCTGGCGTGGTTTGGCGATGGGAACAATGTGCTGCATTCGGTGCTGGAAGCGGCGGGACTGTTCAAATTCAACGTGCGCGTGGCCGTGCCAGCCGGGTTTGAACCGGATGCTGAATTTGTTGAAAAAGCGCGCGCGGGCGGATCCCTAGTTACTATCACGCAGGACGCCGCTGCTGCTGCGCGCGGGGCCGATGTTCTGGTGACAGATACCTGGATTTCGATGGGTCAGGCCGATGCCGACGAAAAACGCACGGCGATGGCGCCCTTTCAGGTGAACAGCGCGCTGATGGCACTGGCGAAACCGGATGCGGCGTTTTTGCATTGCCTGCCTGCCCATGTGGGCGAGGAAGTGAGCGAGGAGGTTTTTGAAAGCGCTCAATCGTTCGTTTTTGACGAGGCTGAGAACCGCCTTCACGCGCAGAAATCGGTGCTGCTTTGGGCGTTTGGCCTGTTGTAGGCAGAGGTTTTGGCGAGGCGGGGTGCGGGAGAAGCGGTGAAAGCCCCTTCTCCTTCGCCGTCCTCGTCACCATATTGCCGCGATGGCAAATCCATCTGAAACCCTGACAGAAACCTTCGCCGATAAATTGCTCGGCTTCACGATCCCATCGCGCAATGTACGCGGCCGCGCTGTGCGTTTGGATGGCCTGGTCAATGATGTGCTGTCAGCGCACGATTACCCTGCGCCCATAACGCATCTCTTGGGCGAGGCGCTGGTGCTGGGCGCGCTGATGGGCGGCCTGCTAAAAGGCGAGGGGGAAGAAGCGCAATTGACCATGCAAGCGCAAACGCAATCGGGCGCCGTATCGCTGCTGGTGTGCGATTTTCGCGGCGGAGAAATGCGCGGCTATGCCGATTTCGACGCAATAGCGCTCGAAAACCTGGGCGCAAACCCGCCGCTTTCTGCTCTGTTTGGGGAGGGATACCTGGCGATCACATTCGAAACTGGCGCAGATCAGCGGTATCAGGGGATTGTCCCGCTCGAAGGGGACACTTTGGCGCAGGCCGTAGAGACCTATTTCAGTCAGTCAGAACAATTGCCGACTTTGGTGCGCGTCGCCAGCCAATCGAGCGGCGAAGGGCGGCTGGCGGCAGGGCTGCTGATCCAGCATCTGGCCGACGGCGAAGAGGGGCGCGAGCGGCTGCATGTTCGCATGGACCATCCCGATTGGGAGCATGCATCGACCATGGCGGCATCAATCAGCCACGATGAACTGGTCGATCAAAGCCTATCCATGGAAGGGATCGTGTGGCGATTGTTCCACGAAGAGGACGAGGTGCGCATCCAGCCGGGCGCGAGCCTGACGCGCGGATGCCGCTGCAGCGCGGACTATTACGCCTCAGTCCTCGCCCGTTTTCCCGAAGCTGAGCGAGCAGAAATGCGAAACGATGAAGGGATCATCGCAGTGGATTGCGCGTTTTGTTCAAAGGTGTTTGAACTGGGTGAAGCTCAATTCATCGTTAATTAAGAACGCTTCGCCGATACACGCTAAGATATGCAATCATCTTTGGGGCTTTTGAGCAAAAGAAACCGAATGTTCTTTAAACAGCCAAAATTTCTTGTGACCGCGGCGATTGGTGCCGGGCTCGTATTGGGCTCAGGCACGGCTGCGGCTGTCGCACAAGGCGCGGACGCGGAGCTGGAAATGCTTGGGAGCCTGGCCAAGGGCGAATGGACGATCAAATTTCGAGATGGCTCGGCAGATCGCAAGATTTGCGTCAAAACGGGTCAGGAATTGATCCAACTGCGCCACACCCGTTCAGATTGCAGCCAGTTTGTGGTGAATGACAGCGCATCGCGAGCAACAGTCCAATACACCTGCCGCGGCGATGGCTATGGACGCACGGATCTGCGCCGTGAAAGTCGCGATCTGGTGCAGGTAGAAAGTCAGGGGATTGCTGGCGGCGCTCCCTTCCAGTTCGCTGCCGAAGCACGCCGGACGGGTAATTGCGCGCAATAACTTTGGGCATTGTAAGTTGCCCATACCCGGCTAATCCGGGTGCGCAATGACCGAACAGATATCGACACACTCTCCGCCCATAGCCGTCGTCCTGCTTTCAGGCGGGCTGGACTCAATGGTAACGGCCGCGCTCGCCCAAGAACAGGGCTTTCAGGTGCATGCACTAACGCTTGACTACGGCCAGCGCCACAGGCGAGAGCTAGGTGCGGCCAAGCGCATCGTCAAAGAGCTCAAATTGGCAAATCACACCGAACTCAACCTGGATTTAAGAGCCTTTGGAGGCTCTGCACTGACTGATGCGATTGATGTGCCAAAAATTGGAGTGGGGGAGGATATTCCGGTCACTTATGTGCCGGCAAGAAACCTGGTGTTTCTTGCTTTGACGACAGCTTGTGCGGAAGCAGCTGGAGCGAGGGATATTTTCATCGGCGTCAACGCACTCGATTACTCAGGCTATCCCGACTGCAGACCGGAGTTTATTTCAAGTTTTGCGGAAACTGCGCGATTGGGCACCAAAGCAGGCGTTGAAGGTGAACCTTTTTCGATCCATGCGCCGCTTCAGCATCATACTAAGTCTGATATTGCAAAAGAGACGGAGCGGCTTGGTTTAGACCCCGCCTGGAGCTGGTCATGTTACGATCCTACCCGAGAAGGTCTGGCCTGTGGCCTGTGCGATTCGTGCCGATTGCGCAGAAAGGGTTTTGCTGAAGCGCAAATCAAGGATAGTGCACTTTATTCAGCCTGACGCTAGGCCGGTCCGCGATCGCATGAATAGCGGAATGCGTGTGAAATAATTTGGTCTGACGAAGCAATGCCGGAGCCTGCTCAAGTAGATCAGCCTGTGCCAGCTTACAGTTTGCACGCCTTAAGCGTGCTCGTGCGGGTTAACGTGCTTAATTTTGTAGATCGGCAGATTCTTCTGGTCCTGGCGAATGACATTAAGGCGGATCTCGGCGTTGACGTTTCCTATCTTAGTTTCCTCTAAAGCAACGCTTTCGTCGTATTTTATTCTCTATTTGGGATCCCCCTCGGAAAATTGGCCGATGGTTGGAATCGGGGTTCGTTTGTTGACAATAGGCCTAATTCTATGGTCAGCAATGACTGCTTTGTCCGGATTGGCAAAGCATGCCACCGCTTTGACTGTCGCTAGACTACGCGTCGGCGTGGGAGAGGCGACTGCAAGTCCATCTGCCTATTCCATGACATCTGATTAGCTTCCCGCTCGTGTACGCGCAACGGCGTGAGCGATCTATTCGTCCGGACTTTACCTGGGCGGCGGTCTTGCGATCCTGATCGGGGCCTTGATTCTCGAAAATTGGAATGCTGCGTATCCCGCGAGCGGGCCTTTCGGAATTGTTGGTTGGCAATCGGCCTCCCTATCGGTTGGGCCTCCTGGAATTGTCCGAGCTACTTGTGTTTTGACGCTGCGGGAGCAAGTACTAGGTGTAATAGATGAAGCCTCCTCGCCTGAAGATCCGCGACCGTTCAACGGTCTCTTTTGAGTTCTAATCCAAGTAATTCGAGCACTTACGATCTTCGGTGCATTCATGCGGGGACCTGTAGCGCCGGCTGCAAACGTTATAGAAATAGTGGGATTTGCGCTCGCCGCGTTCGCTCTAACCAATATTGTGCTTCACCGGCTAACATTTGCCTGGCTGGGTATCTGACTAATGGCTGTTTCTTGCGGTTGGTTACTAAGCGGTTCTTAGCTCGGCTCCCGGGTTGAAAGCCAGAGATCTAGCGACTTTTCGTTTGACCGGAGGATCGCGTGTTGAAGAGACGTGCAAATGCCAGAATATGGGTGATCATCTTTGGCCTACTTGCTCCATTGCCGGCAATTTACATAGCCGTCACGTAAGATAGCTTAGGCCGGTTTAGATGTACAAGTTTCTTGGCCAATCTGTCGATTGGCTCTGCGCTTGGTGCAGCTGCCGCAAGCAACCAAGCGTTGGTTTTGCCGCGTATGCGCGGGGTCGTTACGGTTACTTTTTTCCTTGCAACCCTACTTTTTAGCCTTGGTCTTGGCTCGTGTATGGTGGGATACGTATCCGCCACAGGTGGTGACGATTTGTCACGAGGGGTTCTACCAAGCCTGGTTGTCGTGGTTCTATTCATCCCTGCTCTTCAGCTTGTGCCAAAGGCAATCGAGACAATGTTGGAGCGAGCTCGGTCTTCAGGTGAGCCCATCTGATTTCAGCTCAAGAATTTTTTGGCGTTACCTATGATGAAGGCAACGCCTTTCTTTGTGATTTCGCCCATTAAACCAAACACAAAAAAGGGAACCAAGCGATTAACTTGGCCCCCTTCTTTGTTACAACAAAGTTTCGTGTTCTTACATTCCGGAGCCCGGACCGTAGGAAACTTCAACTCGGCGGTTTTGCGGCTCGCGCACACCGTCTGCTGTCGGAACTTTAGGTTGGCTTTCGCCAAACGCGTTAGCGCTAATGCGAGTTCCTGGAACGCCCTTACCAGTAAGGTAAGTGCGAACAGAAGCGTTACGACGCTCTGCCAAGCCCACATTGTAGCTTACACTGCCCGAACGATCAGCGTGGCCAGCAAGCATAACGCTTGCATTACCGCAGTTTGCGTAGGCTGTCACAGCTGCGTCGAGCACTGTTGTAGCATCCGCTGTCAACACCGACTCATCCCAGTCGAAGAACACGATGTAGGGACCTTGTGTTGCAAACCGGAGCCGGCGGCGGTGGCGGCGGTGGCGGCGGTGGCGGCGGCGGTGGCGGCGGTGGCGGTGGCGGTGGCGGCGGAGGCGGTGGAGGTGCTTCGCCGCCAAAGTTGTAAATGATCGAACCCATCAATGAGTGCGAGCTGATTCCGGACGAGAGATCAAACCCACGCGTATCGATGATATTCACATCGTCAGCGTTAAAGTAGCGATACTTCAAGCCTGCATCCCAGCTGTCATTCAGCGGCGCGCGTACGCCTGCGAGGATCTGCCAAGCAAGGCCTGTGTCCGAATCGTCAAACGCTCCGGGCCCGCCCAAGAAAGCAGTTCCGTTCACGTCAACGCGCGCGACACCGATACCGGCGCCTGCAAAAGCCTGAACGCCGTCATCTGGACCGAAATCAAACAAGCCATTGAGCATAAAGCTCAACGCGTTGAATTCGCCAGCTGCGGGAAGTGTGGTGCCAGAAAAGGCCCCTGTTGGGAACGTTGTAGTGGTCGTACCTGGCGCAAGAATTTGCAGTCCGGCAGAACCAGCGGACAGTTCGTCCAAGTTTGCAGCACGATAGCTGGCTTCGGCTTCCAAGCGGAAGGAGCCGAAGTCATGACCGACAGCAGCACCAAAATCATAACCTGGATCGAAATCGGCGATTGCATCACCGGGGGCTTCGAATGCAGCTCCGCCTGATGTTCCCGCGATATCGAAATCAACGTCTTCGACGATCATGGCTCCGCCGTCACCTTGGATATACCATTGCCCTTCACGGGCCATGGCTGGCGCGGTGAGCGCGGTGGAGGCCATCGCCATACCTATGACGAAATTGCGCATTTTTATAATTCCCCTTTTATTTAGATGGAGGCTCGATGGTCCTCTAACTTCTCCCTACCGCAGTGGCAAGCGGACATTCTGTCCAAACTGTTGCATCTTTGCCGCTAACCCTTGCTCGCTGAGAAAAAACGACGGAAAACCGGTAGGTCTCAGGTTGTTTAGTGGCTTTAAAACCGCTGGCGAAGTATCTTCGACACACGGCTAAGGCGTAGTATCAGCAAAAACACCAGCCTCTCTTAAAACTTCGATAAGATGGTTCACAGTGGCTCGTGCTTCGACGTCTACTACGCTCCCGCCAGTGGGTGGACTCGGTTCGGATGCGAATTCCCAAGACGAACGATAAAAGGCGTACTGTCCAGCTTCACGATCAAATACTGACATACCTTCGATCGGATCAATAAATCGCCATGCACCCGCGATCCGCAACGCAAGCGTATCGTCTTGTCCGGCCCAATCACCTGCCGCAGGGTTCAATACAAGAAAACTATCGCCATCACTTGAGCTTGATGGCGGCACGGATCTGGACGCATTGATCGTTCTTGGCAGCAGGGCATCAATCATCGTGAACGTCTCGTTCACGAAGGGCTCTTTTTGCGCTTGGCCAGAGAAGAGAAGCGGAAACGAGAAATTTCTGCTTTCAGAAGCGAATGAGAATGGTTCAGACATTATGGTCTCCTGGGATTTAGGCGAGATTGTCTAGCAAAAGCGCTGGTGACTGGGCGTAAGTGCCGATTTGTTTGACCCACAAATCGCTAGGCCCGAAATCGGCGATGAGCTGATCGTTCACCGGGCCGGAAATGGAAAATCTATTAGTTTGTGAGTTCCAAGTTGCGTGCGGCGTAGCAACTGGCCCGAAGCCGATCAGGTATGATTCCTGTTCTTCGACGAGCGGCGTTTCAACGCTATTTTCCCAGCGCCACGCTCCCCGAGCCCGCCGAGCCCAGCAGTAGGTTATTGTGCCATCGCTTTCGGTTGAAGCGCGCGGGTGGACGGGCGTCGGCGGTCTAAGCGACAGTCCAGGGTTTTGAAATTCGGTGATTGCTGCGTCTGTATCGGCCGGGCCAATCGCGGCTATACGAGTGGACTGATCGGCTGGCACGAGTGCGGGGTTCAGCGATGTGATGCGGTTGTCCAAGAGAGTTATATCTGTCCCTATCGCGTGACCAGCTAACGCAAAGTCCTCGGTACCCGCCCGCCCGCGCAGCAGCCCTGACAATCTCCAGCGGTTGCCGCCTATTGATTCGGCATGCATAAACTGCATTATTTCTGCGCCAACTAACAGCTGGTTGGCTCCAGATGCCAATCCTGCGATACTGGTTTCTTCGAAGTTCAAATCGCTCGCGGGCAGTTGGACTTCCAACGAACTGGAGGGCTCGATCATTAACGATTGTGAGCTAGAAAGCGCAGTGACCAGCGAGCCGGAAATCGCTCGTCTACTCCCTGAAGTCCCGATTGGGATCAGCGATCCGTTCTGCTCAACATACAATGACGCGCCAGGCCACGCAGAACCTGATGACGTCGCAGCTGCATAAATGACCCGCTGCGATGAATTATCGGTTGCGGATTGGGGCACTTCGACCGCGCGCAATATGGTCGGGGTCAGCGCGATGTCGGCCGCAATTTTTGCGGTTCCGGAAGCGGATCCGACGGCATTAGCGAGTTCAGGCGCCGCGCGCTGGAGGGTGTATTCAATGCCGCGTTCGTACCATTCCCAAGCGACCACTTGCCAGATACCCGAATAGTCCGGGAGTCTAACAAATGCACCTGGGCCGATTGCGGGATCCAATTCAAATGTGCGCCATGTGATCTGTTCCTGAAGCCATCTTGACCGGTGCGCCTTTGAATTGACCAATTGCTTTGCGCCCTCAGCAGTGATCGTGGCTGGCAAATCAATCATGACTTCACTCCCACCGCCTCGCCGGCCCAATGCCCTCTGAACGCCTGGTTGGTAGTCGAGTTCTTCATCATAATAACGAAGTGAGATTGGTTCTCGAGCGGCAAGTTCCCCGCGTTGTCGGTGCCTTTCGTCAGCGTCGGCGGCGTCCAAAGCCATTTGCTCGGGCAAAATTGGCACTGATTCAGCAGCCGCACCCAGAGATTGCACGGTCACTCCGTCTAAACTGCTGATAGCAACAAGTGGGTAGACGCGATCAATTGCCGTTAGCGCGCTTGATACGGGGCCGCCTTCGTCGGCGAAACCGAGCGCATGCTCAAGGATTGCATGGTTTTGCGAATCCTGATTTGATGGCACGATATCTGAAAGTGAGACTTGCGCATCATCCAGCCCAAACACTTCGAAGGTCAGTGCTGGAATGCGATTGCCAAATTCTTCGAGCTGCAAGTCTTCAAAGACAATATAAGCGCAATCTCTGAATGCAGGAGCATCAGCGCCAAGCTCCGCCTCTATCAAAGGGTCGGCGTTGTCGTCGCCGCTGCCCAGATAAAGACGAACTGATCCTCCGACTTTAAGATCACCTTGCGCACCGCGAAGCAAATCGCCGTCGGCCCATATTCGTCCAACATCGGAGATCGGAGTGCTGGAAATGGCAACGGCGAATGAGACTGTGTAGCTGTAGTTGGTTCTGGATGGCTGTCCCTTGCCGCCTTGGGTCTCTGAACTTTCGGCGAGGTCGGTTGCCCAGATAATCGTGCCAGCAACGCGCATTCGACCAAAGCGTCGCGGGATTGCTTGGCCATAGCTAGACGTAGTCACCGATAGCTCGGTGAGGCGCGGCCCTTCAATTGATCCGCCTCCAAATACCGCTTGATCGACTTGTCGGCCGATAAGGCCACCGATCGCAGATCCAAAGGGGCCCGCAACGGCAGATCCGACAGCTGAAAGAACTAGAGTTGCCAAGGTCAAACCTTTCAATTCTGAGCAAGTCGCCACGACATGATCAAGTTGAGTGAAGAAACATCCAGAGATTGAACGACGACTCGTCGCAATCCGGCATGCGCGTGAATGTAAGTGTTCTGCGTGTTGCAGATAATGAGGTGCTGCTGCGCGGGACCAGGGCTGATCAATAGGACGTCCCCGGCCCGAATTTCGTCACAAGCCGGGACAAGGCCGCATTGTGACGCTTGCTCTAACCAACTTTCTACCGCCGTGTTTCGGAAACGGTAGCCGTGAATGGGTGAGGGGTGTATTCCTATTGCTTGGAGGCTCGCATGCACCAATCCTACACAATCCAAGCCCGTTTTCGGGTCTCTGCCTTGAAGCCGAAAGGGTGTCCCGATAAGCTCCCTCGCGGCAGCTACGAGGTGCTCCCCATCGGTGGTTGATTTTGTCAAATTCTAGCCGTGCCGCGCTAATAGGTCATTGCCCGGCAGATGAGGCTCACCGCGAAAATTGAGGATATTGTCAAATCGTGATGCACAGGCTGAGTGGGTGTGATCGCAGCCTTCTCTGATCTCGGCTTTGGTTCCGATCTGCGTGCCTTCTTTTAAGGGTCTGTCGAGCAGCAGGCTCGCTCCGTCGGTTGCAACGATCCCGAAGACAATGCCTGTTTGCGGTCCATCTAAAAACCGAACTTGACCATCGGCATAATCGCTTGTGTTCAAGCTATCGAATTCGATATTGTTGGCATCAAAGTCGATGGCTGAAAGCGTTCTGATAGTCGTAAAACGCTGTGCTGAAAGGCCGCATCTTGGCCCACAAAATTCGGCCCTGCAGGTTGGGCTAGTGCGAGGTACAAGGTCGCGAGAAAGCACAGACTTTGCTGAGCGCAGTTCGGCTGTGAAGCCGCGAGTATCATCTTTGATTGACCCGATTTTCCCGGAATAGAGAATTCGGTTCTCAAGAGTTTCCCAATCAACCGCGCCAACCTCAATCGACGCATTGTCAAACAGCCCTGCAGACAAATCCTTTTCGCGAATGGCATCGTGCGTCAACATGCCTTCCACTTCAGCATTGTCATCGGTCAAGTCGGATGTCAGCCGAATGGCTGCCGGCACCATTCCGGGTGCAGCGTGATGGCGTATTCCATCAAACACAATGTCTCGATCATGGCTTGTAAATGCGAGCGCAACCCCGTCTGGCCGGTAGATGCGCCAGATCATAGCGACTGTATCCAGCTCCCGATTAAAAAATACACGGGTCATGCAACCTCCCGCAGCTCGATCAAGGGAACGCTCGGCGCTTCGCCCGCTGTGAAATTGACCCCGGAGATGTCTATCCGGTCCTCTGCAAACCTAACCGGCACATCAAAAAGAAAGCCAGCGCGTATGTCGGCTCCTGATGCGGGAGCGGCGTTGAACCTGAGTGCACCTGTCGGGCTAATCGTCCACCCTGTCACCTGTTCACCATCTATGCTCACGCTGACGGTGCTATGCCTTGGACGGGTTATGGGGCGCAGCTGAGGATCCTCGCCTGATCCATACGTTTTGACCAATTGGAAATCTGTTTTGTGCCCGTCGCCGGTGCCGATTTTTTGATCCAGCATCGTAGGAGAACCCGTCATACCATTGGAGCTGTGATCGTAGGGGTCGCTGATCAAAAACCCTTTGGCAGCGCCGCGGCGAGCGCGGAAGAACGCGATCAGCTCTGCAAGCTCTGCTTCGGACCGAATGCCTGGTCCCACGTCAAAGTGGATCCGCGCATCCGACCACAAGGAATTGCGTCGTTCGTGACCTGACGCTGTTACAGAAACAGACGTTGAAAATTCCGGGGCAACTGCCGTGCCTCTACCAAGGGCGAAAGGGTAAAGCACGTCATCAATGGCTTGCATATTTTCTTCCTCACTGAGAGCTAGGCGGGTGTATCCATCGCGGCATATCTGCGGCATGGCCCACACATATCTGCGCGACACGCCGCGCGCGGCTGCCTCATCGAGGCCAAGATCGATGTGAGCCCAATATGGCTCTGCATCTTGGGCATTGAGGACAAATCCCGACAGGTAATCTTGATCGGCAAGGGGATAACCGAGACGGTCATCGACAAAAGCGTAGGCATCTCTTCTGGAAGCTGCCGCGCCCGCCGTGAGCCAATCATAGTCTTCCAGTTGCAGCCTATCAAAAGCGGGCTTTGCCCAACCTAACGGAAGGTTGGCGCGGTGCAATTCGGGCATTTTAGGATCGAGTATTGTGGGCGTGAATGCCAGCAGCAATATCTCCGCAGAATTGGTGGCTGCGCTGCGGATTGAAGCGGTTAGATCCGCTGTCGACTGCGCGAGCATTGCCCCGGCACTGTCAAGCAAGTCCATCTGTTGCGGTGATAGCGCGGCCCGCATGTCATTGATCGCTGGTGCGTTTTCGCCAAAAGCCAATTTTGCGGCATCATCGTACAAGCAGATCTCGCCTGCTGTTGTAACCCACCACCAGGGCTCGCCTATTTGAAAGCGAACTGGCTGACCGGCGTTTTCCAGCAAGTCGACAAATTCTGCCGCACTGTTTGCAACCCAACTCATCGCATCACTATTCGCAGGCGATAACAAGCTTGATGGTGGAACCCATCCAGTAAGAGCGGGATCTCCGTTTGCGGTCCGCTGTTTCCAGCTATCTGGGCAATACGCGTTGAAGAGCTCGTAAGAAATCGAAGCGATCACTTCCAGATCGAACACTCGCGCCTCTTCAAACAAGTGCGCGTGCCAAACACGAGCCGGCTCACAAAGCGTGCCTGCTTGATCCGCTAATAGAGATCCATCTCCTTGACGCTCGAGCCGCATAAAATGGCTCATCCCAACATAGTGAACGATGTCTTCCCTGTATCCCAGTCCGATGGTGTTTCGCACCAAACGCGCCGGGGTTTGATTGTAAGCGTCGTCAAACGCCGTTGCCATGCGTTCGCCGTGCACGGGTGTGCGCACGTCACCGATTTCGATCATGGCATTTTTGCCGTCGGCATTGATTTGAGAGATGGTGACGCGTCCATTTGCGCGCTGGCTCAATGGCAAATCGCTTCCAGCGACATAACCGGGGGCGACAATCGAAATGAACATCCGATCAATATCAGCAGCGTTTATCGGTATACCGGGAAGCCCATACCCGCTTTCAAGTTGTGAAAACGGAAGCGTAACGATGGCGTTTTCTGGGTCACCAGATGCGTAGTTCCAAAGCCTCACATACCAGGTCTGCGACTGACCTTGTGCGTCGCGCCCTTCAATGGTCAATGTCGGACCGAATGGTTGATCGAGTGGTACAGTATTGGTGGACTGCCAGCGAAAACTCAGCGTGGTGTGCGAGTAGTCTTTGCTGGTTGTGTAAGCCAAAAGGGGATGGTCAAGCGTATCCACACTTTCCCAAATCAGACCCACCAATTCACCTTCGTGGTGGAGTTCAAGATCGACCTGCAAAGAATCCGGCCCGGTCGAAACAACGGAAGCCATTGCGGGACGCGGGAAATTGACGGTCCAAAAACGCGGGTCAAAGCGCTGAATGTAGCTCGATTCTTGTGAATGGCGTATTTTCGCAAGCCAGAAAGCCATTAAATTTCTCCGCTTCAGCTATCTTGAAGAGCACGGCGAACGGCGCTTGCGACTTGTCTGGACGAGCGCTGCATGGCTGTGGGCGCGGCGGTTCCGCGAGGGGTTGCCAGCTGGATAGCGACCCGTACATCGCGATTGCCACCAATTGCATTGCTGCCTGTTTCAATCCGGCCTGCACTTGTGGGAACAAATAATTCCGGGCCCCTTTCGCCAACGACATATCCACGTCCTGGCGAAACTGGACCGCCTGTTGCGCGGCCTGGCAGGCCAAGCAGCCCGCTCAAGGTTGACTGTAGAAATCCCCCAAAACCGCCATCAGAACCGCCAAAAAGCGAATTCAAGCCGGAGCTAAGCGCATGGGACGCGATTTCATCAAGTGCGCTGAATGCGACGCGTTTGAGATCATCAAACCCCATGCTGCCGCTGCGCAAAGCGGACCGTAAACCGCGCTCCAACGTGTCACCAGCGCGGCCAAAACCGTCTAGTAGCGAGGAGTCCACTGTTTGCCGCATAGTCTCAAGGTCAGCCGAGAAGCCATCCGTTGTTGCGCGAACATCAATTACGAGTTCTTCAAAATTGTCATCCATTTGCGTCGCGCTCCATAATTTTTTCAATGAGGTCGTGGCTTGGCGGGGCGACTGCGGTTTGCTCAGGATCGCTTAGAGACATGGCAAGTTCGCTGGGTGTCGCTTGCCAAAATTCATTTGGCCGCCATCCCAGCAGGCGCGATGCCAAGCTGCACCAACGCGGCGCGCTTTCGCTGAATTGATCGCTCACGTTTTGCCTTGCAGTACTTGAGCAAGAACCGCGCGAACGGGTTTGGTCGCATTGACCAAGCCCATTGCGAGCAGAGCGGCACCCAAGTCTTCGCGTGATGGCCTGCCGCTGTCAGGAATGCAGTGCCAAATCAGGCCCGCCATTTCCGCGATCGTCATTGACCCGCTAGAAGCGCGTTCGACGAGGGCGAACAGCGAACCCAGCTCCTCCTCCGCCAGAATGAGGTTCTCAAAACTGGGACGAAGGACGTAGTCGCTCGTCCCAATCTTGATCGAAGTTTCCCCTCTTAAGGGATTGGCCGATTGGCTCACGCTGGGATGACCGGACCGGAGCTTTCCAATTGGAACGTGTAATTGCGTTCGCCATTGAAATCGCCCGAATAGTCGAGGCGCTGAACCAGAAAGCGGCCTCGCAGTTTCGCGCCGTCTTCGAATGATAACTCATAGTCATCAAGGGTGCCGGCAAGCGCATGAGCGCGGACGGCATCTTCGGCGCCGCTGCCGAGAAAAATACCGGCGGCGCTGACCGAAACCGATCGGGTTCCCGCACCTGAAAGAAGGTCGCGCCAGCCACCTGATTCCTTGTGTGTGACGACAACACTATCGCCATTGATGGTCAATTGGGTTGTGCGAAGGCCTGCTACTGTTTCGTAAGCAGGGGTAGCGGCACCATCACTGATCTTAAGCAGGAAGGCTGAGCCGTTTTGGGCAGACATGGCTTTCTCCAGGGTTAGCTTTGAAATATACGGATGCGGAATTCGAGAAGTGCTCCGCGAAGATTGACATCGCGCGCTTCGCTTCGTGCGCGCAGAAAGCGGATTGAGGCGATTTCGAAAGTTGGTTGAAAGCGCGGAAGGTCGATAACACGCGTTTCAATCGCGTTTACTAAACTTCCATCCGCGCCCGCTTCATCGGTCCGCGTTTCAAGCTCTAGCGCGATGCGCACTTCTCGGCCGCGGCGGTCCTTTGTGCCCCAGTCAGTCGAAGCGCTCGCTGCAATGCCCAACCAGGGCACGGCAGAACGAAGGGGGCTTTCCTCCTCAATCGCATTGATGGTGGTGAGTGCGGGATCAGCGCGCAGCCAATCAATCAGATGCGCGCGCAGTTCATTTTCCATTGGCTATCAGTCCCGTTCAAAAGTGGGCCAAAGATATTGGGGTGAGCGCCAGGGGTGCCCCTTGGAGCTAATCCCGGCTACCGATCGCTTGTTGTGATCTGTTGCTAAGCGTTTTCCCAAGCGTGACAGTCGCTCAACCAACGCTTTGGAATTCGTTTCTACTTCGATCATGTAAGTCGGACTTTGCGCCATGGCTGCCAGAGCATGGCCACACTGTGCGGTAGAGGCATGACCTTTGCATTGGCTTGATCGCGTTCGCGGAAGTAAAACGCGGCGAGACGGATAATTCCCTGCTTCAATGCAGGTGGAAGATCTTCCCAAATGTTCGCGATCCCGACGTCAAACTGAATCGCGAAGGATCCGGTATTGCCGGCTTCGGTTATCTGGAACCGAGCATTGCCATACGCGTCATAATCAAAATTGCTCGATTGATCAGCGAGCACATTGCGTGTGCCATCGCTTGATATGGTCTCGACTTTCGCCAAAGCGATGGCGGGGGCACTAGCGAGGCAATGCCATCCCATCTTTGCAGGAATTCGTTCCTCAACCGTTTTCCTCAGAGGCGCCTGAGCAATCGTCTCTTCGCAGGTTGCAAGGCTTGCTGCCAGCAAATCGATAAGCAGCGCGTCCTCATTTGGGCGGCTAACACCAAGCCAGGCTTTCAGATCAGCGAGTGCAGGGCCGGTAACATCAGAGGTTTGCACGATCGTCGGACGCATTGCGTTCTCCCGGATTTGCGAGAATTGAAAAAGGGTGCACCCGCGCCGCCACACAGGGCGAGTGGGCCGCCTGAGGGGGCGCGGGTGCGAGGTGCCGACCGGGGAGCAAGGGGGAACTCAACCCGGCCGGGAGGGCTTGAGCAATCTCCCGCTAATGCGAAAGGCTACTCAAAAGACTGCCGATTAAGCTTCGATTTTCAGAAGTTTGATGGCATTGCTGTCGAGCACTTTGCCGCCGACGCGCTTGGTTGCGTAGAAGTGGACGAACGGCTTGTTGCTGAACGGATCGCGCAGGACATTGGTCGCGCTATGTTCTGCGATCAGATAGCCATGGCGGAAGTTGCCGAACGCGATGGGGAATTCATCCGCTGCGATGTCCGGCATATCTTCTGCTTCAACCACCGGATAGCCAAGCAAGCGATCTGGTTGGCCTTCGACCATTCCAGGCTGCCAAAGGAAAGCGCCATCGCTGGTTTTGAGTTTGCGCACAGTGGCCAAAGTCGCTGAGTTCATCACAAAGCTGGCGCCCTGGCGGTGGCCGGCTTTAAGCGAGTGAATGAGATCGATCAGCTTTGCATCAGGCGCACTGTCGAAACCATCACTATCGCCCGATCCGATATACTGTACCGATCCAAATGCCCGAGTGCCGTCCACTGCCATGCTCGTGGTGGCCGTCAGAAAGCCTTCAGGTTGGTCTGAGCCAGTGCCAGAGACAAATGCGGCGCCTTCGGCGCGGGCAAATTCCATGGCAATTTCGCTAGCGAGCCAGTCTTCAAGGTTGAAAGCCGCATCATCGAGCATGCCTTGGCTTGCAGCGGGATTGGCATACAGATCGCCGCTTGGCGGGGCGATTTCGGCAAAGTTGGGCGCTGCTGTTTCTGGGCGCGTTGCAATTTCACTGACCCAGCCGGATGCAGTACCGCCAGTTGCGACCAGCTTGCGATAACCCGAAGTGCCAGTTTGCACGACCTGGGCGAGTGATCGGATTGGGCTGATCTCCTTTAGCTCCCGAGCGATCATCACGTCGATTGCTTTTGGAACGGCATAGCCTCCATCACTTGGTGTCGCACCATTCATTGATTTGATCTCCGCCTCTTGACCGCGGCGCAGATAGCCATTGACGAAGCCTTTGACTTCTTCGCTGCCAGCCACCGATGTGCCGATCGCAGGACGCGATGCTGCTCGGGCGACTTTATCCATCCGTGCTTTGACTTCTTCAACGTCGCTTTGCAGCGTTTGGATGTCGGCTTCGGCCTGATCTTGGCGAGCCACGATGTCGAAGCTCTGATCCAGCGGATCAAGTGCTTCGGTGGTCGAAGTGACCGCGGAATTTGGAGTGTTATTGGAGGTATCCATAGGGCATTTGGCCTTTCTTTGGGCATGAAAAAGGCCGCCCAATGGCGGCCGGTCGGAATACAAAATTTGATGTAGGTATATGCGTCAGAGCACGAAGTGGACGCGCGCTCCGAACTGCAGTGGGTGAGTGACGAGGCTGACCTCGAACAGGTCAATTCCAAGCAACTCCCTGCCCGCTTCGGATGTGCGCGCATTTCGCGCTCGATATCCAAAACTGAGCCCGTTTACTGAGGCTGTTTGAAGCAGATGAGCTGCTCGGCTGCCGGGGCAGTCAATTTGAGCGACAACACGCAAGCCGCGATTGTCTTCAGCAGCGATTTCAATTGTGCCAATGCGTTGGTCAGGCCGGTGCTGCCACAAAAGCGGCAGAGGTTCTGTGCGAGATCGCAGAGTTTCCGCAAAAGCCCCTTTGCGAATGGTGTCACCATCTGCATCTGCTATATCGAACAGCCCGGCATAGCCTGCAAACCGGATAGAAGGATGAGCGTTCATTGGCCTGCACCAGAGGCTTCTTCAGCCGGGAAACCCAACAATTCGCGTTTTTCCGCGCGGCTTAAGAATTCGGCATCGGAAACCTGTTTCCAAAGACGTTCGCGATCCTCTGACAGAGCCGTGATGCGGTCAAGATCAACAGTGATCGCAGCGTCAGGGAACCAGGGCTCGAGACTTTCGCTCAATGCGGAAAAGACTTTGTCTGCGAGCGGGAGCAGTGTGAGGCGCCAAAGAGCCCGGTTGGCCTCACGGTAGTTCGAATATGTGTTGTCGCCCGGAAGGCCAAGCAACATTGGAGGAACACCGAAAGCCAAGGCAATTTCCCGTGCCGCCGTGCTTTTCAGCGTAGCGAAATCCATGTCGGCAGGCGAAAGCGCCATGCTTTGCCATTTGAGGCCGCCATCAAGCAGCATGGGACGACCTGCATTGCTTGCTCCTGAGAACGCGTTTTCCAATTCAACGCGCAAGCGATCAAACTGGTCAGTCGATAATCCGGCCCCATCGCTTGTGTCATACACGAGCGCACCGGAAGGGCGGGCGGCGTTTTCAAGCAGTGTCCGGTTCCATTGCGACGCCAGATTATGGATCGCAATGGCACGGTGAGCTGCCGCGAGCGCTCCTGCACCGTAGTGATCCTCAAGCGGATGCATGGCTTTGATTTGTACGACACCGGGCCAGCCATCCTCGTCCTCGGCGGCGATTGTCATCGTATTGCCAGAGACTGTGTATTCGTAAGCGCATGGCCAGCCCGAGGCATCCGCAACCACTTTGACCCGGTCAGGTCGCAGCGCGAAAAGCTCAACCGGTTGCCCGCTGGCATCCTTGATAATGTGCACATATCCGTTTCCGTGAAGCAGGATATGAGCGGCGAGGGTTTCGACAAGGGATTGCCCCGCACTTGTGGCGGCGACCAGATTGGCAATCCGCGGCTCACTGCTGTTCAGCGGAGCTTGGCCCACGCCTTCTGCTACAATTCTAACGGCTCTTTGGGCGATAGGATTGGTGAGAAATCCATCTTGCACCGCGCTTGAATATTCATAATTGCGCGGGCTTGCTGAGCTCTCATAAGCGGAAAGCCAGCTTGGCCAAATCCCTTGTGAAAGCGGCACGCGGTTTTGCTCGCCGCTTTTGAAAGCAGCGAGCATTGTGTCGAACAACGCCATGAGTGTTCCTTTTTAGATTGAAATTCGAGAATTCTCGAAGGTCAGATAGATCGCACGCTAGGGCGCGATGCCGGGCCAAGCATGAGTTCGTGCAGCGCCCAGACAAGAGCATCAGCCCGATCAGGGCTGCGTCCGGGGCCTGCATAATCGCCGCCTGCAATAAGACCGCACAATTGGTCTTCGAGCTGCGGAAAGTTCCCGCAATGACGCACGCGGCCCGATGCATACAGCGCTGCAATGGGCTCAGCTCTGGCAGTCTTACTCCGAGTTGCGTGGACAAGTTTCACAGGCAGCGTTTCATTTGCAGCAAGCAACACACTTTCGACCATGGCGCCGCCTTGATTGGCCTCGGCGATAACACGGTCTGCTTCCCAGGCATCGCAGGCCTGAGCAACTGCTCTTGCCCATTCATTGGGCTGTGCACCCGCAATGGAGCAATCGGCCAAAATTCGGCCCAGCCCATCACTGCCAAGCGCCGCGACTACAATGCCGCATTCATCGCCATTGGTCGAAGCGGGCGGATCGACTGCGACAACCACGCGAACATGATCGGCGTGAATGCCGGTCTCTCTTACGCTTTCGATCAAGCTTCGGGACCATAGCGCCCCTTCGATGTCTTCGATCAGCTCTCCGCCGATCTCCTGTCTTGCCAGCCTAGAGCCTTCGAATTCGCTTTCGATGGCCGATAAGAAGCGCTCAGGTAAATTGGCAGCATTGTCATAGGTCGATCCGCGAGTGACGACCGCATCAGCGCTTGGCTCTTGGTTGAGCAAACGCTTGACCAAGGGCACGGAACGCGGAGTTGTTGTCGCTGTTACGCGGGGATCATTTCCCACACGCAATCCCATCAAAAGATTGTCCCAACACCGCGTTGCGCGGTCGTGAGCCAAGGGCCACTTTCCGATTTCATCGCACCAGGCATGGCTATGCTGCGGCCCGCGCAGTGTTTCGGGTTCGGCCGCTGAGAAAAGCTGTGCCTGCGCTCCATTAGGAAATTTCAACCGCCTTAGCGATGGTTCGAAAGCGGGCCGGCTTTCTGGCGGCGTGCACGCTAACAATCCGCTTTCTCCTTCGACCATGACGGCTCTTGCTTCGGCCAAAGACGATGAAACCAGCGCAATACGCGCGGCTGGATCGCTTTCAGCAATTGCCCTGACCCATTCGGCACCGGCTCGTGTTTTGCCAAAGCCTCTGCCTGCGATGATTAGCCAGATTCGCCAATCGCCCGGGGGGCGAGTTGGCTGTCGCGAGCAAAGTTACCCCAGTGAAAACCGAATTCCGCTCGCTCCTTCTTGCTAAGCGAAGAGACAATCATGTCCCGTGCATTGACAGGCGCATCGCCAAGCCAGTCCAGGCCGCCAATCATGCTGGTGACTTTTGGCTCTGTGCTTTTTCAAGTCTCAACTTCAACCGAATATCTTCGACTTTTCGGTCGATCGAAGCACGCACCTCGGCGGCGCTAACATTGCGCTGCTGCGCTTGCGCATGCACTACGTTGTCTCGGTGCGCGGTTAATAAGCGAATGGCATTGGCAAAGTCGTACTTGCTGTTGTCAGTTGCGGTCTGATCGCCTTCGCGCAGGCGGCGCAAAACTTCCATTTCCAGATGGGAATATCCTTCCCAAAGGGCAGCCAGCCAGTCCCGCGCAAAATCGGGTTCTTCGCGCCTTGCTTTGTAAGCCCGTGACGGTGTGACTTTAGCCAGTGCCGCAGATTTGGTGACATTTGAGCTTTCAGCCAAATGAGCGAGGAATTCCTTGCGCCAATGTGGGCTTGTCTTGCGTTGAGTGCAGGGCATTGACGGATTGCCGCGATTGGTCATGTTTGTTCTCCAGGCGAGGCAAGGCGGCAGCGGCCTGTTCTGAAAACCCGATAGGATAGTCAGAATAGCCCGCCAGAAAACGACTCACACTTTTTCGATGATGCCCTTTACTAACCAAAGAGCGTGACGTTGTCAATACAAAAGTGCCAAATAGGTTATTTCCCTCCCTCTTGCGCGCAGAGCTCCCGTCGCCTAGGCCGCCGACAACAGATGGAATGAGGGCCTTCGAATTGGCTTGGCTTCGCGCACTTTATGATTGGACTATGGCTAAGGCTGCCCATCCCAAAGCGGTTTGGTGGCTCGCGTTTTTCTGCTTCATCGAATCCAGCTTTTTCCCGATCCCGCCTCACCCCCTTTTGGGATTGATGTGCCTCGCAGAGCCAAAGAAGGCTTTGCGGTTTTCTGTCATAGCAACACTCGCTTCGGTTGCGGGCGGGCTGCTTGGCTATGCGATTGGGTTCTACTTGCGCGAATCTGTCGGCGAGCCTCTGTTGGCGCTGATCGGCCTTTTGGACAGCGTCCCTGCTGCTGAGTGCACTTTCAACGAATACGGGGTTTATGCGGTAACAATCGCCGCTGCGACGCCGGTGCCGTTTAAGCTTCTGACGATCACCGCAGGGTTTCTCAGCATGGACCTGCTGCCATTCACGCTTGCTGCATTTGCAGGGCGAGCGCTCATTTTTGTGACCGTTGGAGTTTTATTTCAGGTCTTCGGACGCCCAATCAAGCGGATCATTGATCAATATCTGGGCACAGTGACCACGGTGTTTGTCATTCTGGTCGTAGGAGGGTTCCTCGCCATAACTCAGCTTGCCGGTGAGGGAGAGGATGACGATCCGTGCGCTGCAACTTCAAGCCAGGTTGTTCCCGACCAGTCAAATTAGCCAGAGCACTTGGGTCTAGGCGATAATTCCAACCGCTTTTCCTGCCCGTTCGAACATTTGCAGAATGGTCTTTACCTCATCCGCTGAATGTTCCGCGCATAATGAACAACGCAGCAAAGTCATTCCGGCAGGCGTAGCCGGTGGCCGCGCGAGATTGACATAGAGGCCCTCTTTCAAAAGCGCCTCCCACATCATGGCGCCTTGTTCGAGATCAGGCATAATGACCGCTACAATTGCGCTTTGCGGCTCATCTGTACCAAGTGAGAACCCCAAGCCCTTAAGGCCTTTGTGCAGCGTTTTAGAGTTCTCCCACAAATGAGCGCGCTTATTCGATCCGTGCATCAATTTTCGAATGGAGGTGGCAGCGGTCGCTACAACGCTGGGAGGCAGACTTGCCGTGAACACATAAGGGCGGCAGACAAGGCGCATGATATCGAACTTGGGGTGATTGGAGACGCAAAAGCCGCCAACAGTTCCCACAGACTTCGAAAACGTTCCAATGATGAAATCGACATCATCGATCACACCTTGATCTTCACACACCCCGCGGCCGTTTTCTCCGATGAAGCCCATGGAATGCGCTTCATCTACCAAAACCATTGCACCATAGCTTTTTGCAACTGCGATCATTTCTTTTAGCGGAGCAACATCGCCAAGCATGGAATACACGCCTTCGAGGATAACGAGCTTGCCAGCGTCCGCTGGTATGCGCCTCAGCCGTTTTTCCATCGCTTCGATATCGTTGTGCTTGAAAGGGACAATTTCGGCCCTGCCCATAGCGCAGCCATCATAGATCGATGCATGGCTGTCGATGTCGATAACAACATAGTCGCCTTTGCCAGCGATAGTGGAAATGATTCCAAGGTTGGCTTGGTAACCGGTGGAAAAGACCATGGCGTGATCCATTCCGTAGAATTCTTTTAGCGCATCCTCGCACTCTTTGTGCCCCTGATACGTGCCATTAAGAACGCGGCTTCCGGTTGTGCCCGAACCGAATTTTTCAAGAGCTTCCTTGCCTGCCTCGATCACTTCTGGATCAAACGTCATGCCCATATAATTGTATGTTCCAAGCAGGATCGTTTCGCGCCCGTTACAAACCGCGCGGGTCGGTGACAGCACCTTTTCCATCACGAGATTGTATGGATCTTCGACACCAGTCGCGAGAATGGTCTCGCGCAACTGGATCATACCATCGAATTTGGAAAAAAGATCACCTTTAGCGGGAGCTGATTCGGTCGCGGGCGGGCTAACAATGTCGTTCATTGGATTGCTTCTTATCAGCTATCTTGAAGTTTATGCACGGCGCTTACCAGCTGCCCGTAAGTTTCAATTTCGGCCTGCTGATTCATGCTTATGATGACGTCAAATTCGTCCTCAATTTCCGCAACGAAATCCATGACAGTGAGGCTGTCAAATTCCAGATCATTGGCAAACGTCGTGCCTTCGGTGATTTCAACGCCTTTTTTGTTGAACGGTTCAATTAGCGTTCGAATGCGCGTGTCAACTTCGGCGCTATCCATGATCAGGGTCTCTTTCATTGTTGCAAGAACTGGGATGCCGGCGATTGAGTGTGGGCCGGGTCTTTCGCTCTTTATCGCTTCAAAATATTAACCGGCAAAATGGTCATTTACCGCTCAATTGCAAGCATCACGGCGGTTCAGGTCTCAATCAGCGCTTTCACAGCATTCATGAAAGGCAGGATGGAAACTGGCTTTGAAAGGTAGCCCGAGGCCCCCGCCGATCGGATGCGTTCCTCGTCGCCCTTGGCCGCAAATGCCGTAACAGCCAGCACTGGAATTTCGCGCAAGGCAGCGTCCTCGCCTGCAGCTTTTATCAAATCAATTCCAGAGATACCCGGTAACTGGATGTCCATTATGATGAGGTTTGGCGATGTTTCACGCGCTTGATCAAGCGCCAATGCGCCATCTGCTACTGGCTGCACATCAAAACCATTGGCTTTAAGCACATCGCAAAACAATTTGCGGTTGAGGTCATTGTCCTCAACAACCATAATTCGCTTGGTCACGTCTCGCCCCGCCTTTGCTTATGCGAATTCAACTACTCTTACCCAAGGCTCTTCACAATCCCACATCCTCCCGCACAATCACACAATTCCAGCGCCCCATCAGCGCCAACCCTTGCCCTTGCCGTGATCGGCTGGATCATGCAGGATCAAGATCGTGCTGAACGTTACTTTTCATTGACGGGTTTAAGTCCAGAGACCTTGCGTGCAGGTCTTGGTGACGAACAAATTCTCGCCTCAAGCCTGGAATTTCTCGTCAACCATGAACCAGATCTGGTCCGAGCGTCAGAAGCTCTTGCCGTAACACCAGAAGATCTGGTCGCAGCCCATCAGGAACTTTCTCAATGAACCGCCCTCTTATTATCAGCGATTGTGACGAAGTGATTTTGCATATGGTCGCGCCTTTCAAGGAATGGCTGGAGGAATCTCAAGGCGTCGACTTTAATCTGGAAGGCGCAAATTTTGGCGAGGCACTGCGTTGGCAGAAGACAGGTGAATTGCTTCAGGCGGTGGATGTTTGGCGCAAACTTGGCGATTTCTTCAAGACCGAGATGCCGCGCCAGCAACCTATCGAAGGCGCGATAGAGGCTTTGGCTGTTTTGAATGAGCACGCTGATGTGGTTGTGCTGACCAATTTGGTTGACGAAAATCGGGAAAAGCGAGCTCAGCAATTGTTGGCGCACGGCCTCTCGGCGCCAGTGTACACCAACCAGGGGCCGAAAGGCCCTGCACTCAAGAAGATAATCGAAGAGTATTCGCCTAGCAGGGCTGTCTTTATCGACGATTTACCGCAACACCACCATTCAGCAGCGGAAACGGTTTCGGATACGGTGCGATTGCATTTGTGCGGCGAACCTCTGATCGCCGGATCGATCGACTGCGCGCACAAAGCGGGGCACGCTGATGCGCGGATCGATCAGTGGGCCGAAGCTTTGCCTTGGATAATTAATCAATTGGAGGTGCAGTCACAATGACAATCGCATCGAGACTTAATGAATTGGGCATAGTGCTGCCTGAAGCTGCCGCCCCGGTCGCAAGCTATCAGCCGCTCGTTCACCACAGCGGTATTGCGCATATCTCCGGTCAACTTCCATTTCACAATGGCAAAGTCATGACCGGGCGATTGGGAGAAGATGTCAGCTTAGAGCAGGGTGCCGAGGCCGCGCGAGCATGCGGGATGATGATCCTCGCGCAATTGAAAGCCGCCGGCTTGCTGGAACGGGTCGATCGCGTCGTTAAATTGGGCGCTTTTGTCAGTTCCACTAGTGATTTTACGGATCAGCCCAAAGTTGCGAATGGGGCTTCTGATTTGATGTATGAGGTTTTTGGCGAAAAAGGACGTCACGCACGGGCTGCAGTGGGTGTGCCAGTGCTACCGCTTGGCGCCGCGGTGGAGGTTGATGCTGTGATCGCAGTTAGCGAGTGAGCAGACGGCGTGTTCCTGATTGGTTGACTGCGTGGGAATACGCGCATCGCGGACTGCATGGGGGGCGGTGCCTGAAAATTCGTTGGCTGGTGCAGATGCCGCGATCGCTGCGGGCCTGGGGATTGAATGCGATATCCAGCGCAGCCTCGATGATGTTCCAATGGTGTTTCATGACTGGAATTTGAAACGACTGGCTGGCGCGGATGCTGAAACAGAACAACTGGTCGCAGACGCACTTGAAGAGAAGTTCACTTTGCTCGGCACCGACCAATATCCGGTTCGTCTCAGGAGATTTTTGCAACATGTTAGCGGGCGCGTGCCGCTGCTTATCGAAATAAAGTCCACGCCTGAATATAACGTTGAATTGACCTGCGCAGTGGTACGCTCGGAACTTCAATCGTATTCAGGCCGGCACGCGGTAATGAGCTTTGATCCGCGGGTCTCGCGGTGGTTCGCCAAACATTCCGCCACAACCTTGCGGGGGTTGGTTATGCGCGAGGATGAGCACGGCCACACCCAGACGCAGTCAGAGCGAAAGGATGCGTTGGCCTGCGCCGATCCCGATTTTCTCGCCTATCATATTGCAGCTTTGCCCAATAACTGGGTGGCTGATCTGCGCAAAGGTGGTCTTGCGATCCTCACGTGGACAGTAAACGCGAAAGACACGCGAGAGCGAGCTCTCAGACATGCCGATGCGCTGATCGCTGAGGGTGAAGGGTTGGCATGAGCGCCGAGCTTACTGTCCGGATTGCGCCGTCGGTTAGGGGTTTTGACGCGGGCCAATGGAATGCGCTGGGCGGCAACCGCAATCCTTTTGTCAGTCATGAGTTTCTGACGGCGATGGAGGATTCTGGCAGTGTCGGTGTTGGAACCGGCTGGGAACCAGCGCCAATCGTTGTGACCGACCAAAACGACACTTTGCTCGCTGCGGTTCCGAGCTATGCCAAGGGGCATAGCCAGGGCGAATATGTATTTGACCATTCGTGGGCCGACGCTTTGCAGAGGGCGGGCGGGCAATATTACCCCAAACTGCAAATCGCAGCGCCCTTTACTCCTGCCAATGGCCCAAGATTGCTTTTGTCTGATCCATCCTTGGCCTCGCATCTCTTGCAAGGCGCGCAGGCGCTTTGCCTCCAAAACCAGCTTTCATCCGCTCACGCGACATTTATCGAGCCGGAACAGGTGCCTTTGTTCGAACAAGAGGGCTGGCTGATCCGCAACGATATTCAGTTTCATTGGTTGAACCCGGGATATGAAACTTTTGATGATTTCCTGGCAGCACTGGCGTCTCGCAAGCGCAAAAATCTTCGTAAAGAGAGGTCAGCAGCCCAAACAGGATTGAAGATACGTCGCCTTTCTGGTGACGATATCAGACCTGAACACTGGGACGCCTTTTGGGTGTTCTATCAAGATACCGGCGCGCGCAAATGGGGAGCCCCCTATTTAACTCGCGAGGCTTTTGAATTGCTCGGCGAACGGATGGGAGAACGGCTGGTCCTCATCTTGGCCTATGATGATGCAACTCCGATAGCAGGCGCATTGAATTTCATCGGCTCAGATGCCTTGTACGGCCGATATTGGGGCTGCACGCAAGAAGTGCGGTTCCTGCACTTTGAGCTGTGTTATTATCAGGCCATCGACATCGCAATCGAGCTTGGGTTGAGCCGGGTCGAAGCGGGAGCGCAGGGCGGTCACAAACTCGCTCGCGGGTATGAACCTGTCCAAACTCATTCTGCGCACTGGATCGCTGATCCTGGCTTCAAGGCTGCTATTGCCGATTTTCTCGAGCGTGAGCGCGAAGGCGTGGCGGCTGATCAGATTTTTCTGGGTCAGCGCACGCCGTTCAAATTGACCCGGTAAGGCTCAAGCTGCTTTTCGGCGCTCATCAGCCAGCCATTGCCGTGCGCGGCGTTGGGCTTCTGCAATTTCGCGGGCTGTCATTTCTTCCGATATGTCGGAACGTGACCATGCCGCTTCGTCATGCCCGCGCGATGCAGCAAGATTAAGCCATTTGTGCGCTTCGATCAGATCAGCGTCCAATCCGCTGCTGCCGGTCGAGTAGGCCATGCCCAAATCGAACAAAGCTGAGATGTCGCCGCGCGAAGCGGCTGCCAGACGCGTGGCGATAAGGATGTCGTCGTCAGTGCTGCCCAGTTTTTTCGCGTCGGTTGTGTCGATTTGAGTCAGTTTCATTTGTTATTCCCCGTTCGTCGATCCGCCCCCCGCGCATCGCTTGAAAGGAGATTTCCAAGATCATGGTCAACAAATGGTTAACGCAGCTTGATATTCTTAACTCACAACTGGAGAGTAAAGTGCGGCCAAAGCTGGAAACGAAAATTTTATGGCGCCGCAATACTGCGAAATGAGCTTAGCCGCTTGTGCGGCAGTCACCCCTTGCCTATAGCGCCGCACATGCGATCGATCATGTTGGGGAGCAGATCGAAATTGAAACGTGTAAGCGTCAGGACGGGACGGTCTCGAGGGGATATTTTTGGGACAAGAAAACCACATGGGCAGCGCCACCTCTGAAGAAATTGATATCCTTGAAAAAGCCAAGCGCTTGCTCGGGCCAGATTATCTGCCGAGCGAAGACGAGGAATACATGAGTGAGCCGCAGCAGAACTATTTCCGCATGCTGCTGATCGAATGGAAGCGTTCGATTCATGACGCAGCCGACCAAACCCTTCAATCGCTTCAAGACGGCCCTATTCGAGAAGCTGATTTGAATGATCGCGCTTCAAGCGAAACCGATTGGGGTATCGAGTTGCGCACCCGTGACAGGCAGCGCAAGTTGATATCAAAGATTGATTCAGCGCTTCGTCGGATTCATGAAGGCGAATATGGTTTCTGTGAAGTCACAGGAGACCCAATTGGGTTGAGGCGCTTGATTGCTCGCCCTGTGGCGACGATGACGGTCGAGGCACAGGAGGCCCATGAACGGCGCGAAAAGATCTCGCGCGACAATTAGGGCATAAAGAAAGGCATAGCCTTGCGTTTCAATTTGGGACGCAGTATTTTTGTATTGGGTCGAAGAAAACGGTTTAACGCACCGTTAACTGCCAAAAGTTAGCTCGATCTCGTCTTTCGATTGAGGTTTGTCCAGTCGAAAGGTTTATCCGGACGGGTACGCTATCGCTCGGCCGGCAAAAATAGGAGCGGTCCGGCAATGACGAGTTTGGAAACAAGAAGTGTGTCGCGCGACAGCTTTTTTCTGCTCGCCACTATTCGCATTGAGCAGCAAAAAGAGTCGCACAGAGTGCGCGTCCGAAATCTCTCGGACGGCGGAATGATGGCTGAGGGTTCTTTGCGAGTTCAACGCGGCAACCGACTCGAAATAGAATTGCGTAATGTTGGGTCAGTCAATGGCAGTGTCGCTTGGGTCCAGGACAATCGTTTTGGTATTGCTTTCGATGAAGAAATCAACTCGCAGCTTGCGAGGCAGTCCCCGGATTCAGACGAAAGACCCGAGAGTTCCGGTCCGGAGGGTTCTTGGGCGCACCGCGCTCCAAAAACTCCGGAAGCGGGCAAGGTCAGAAAAATCTAGGTTTGCCGCCCCCGAAAACCCAAATCGTTGAGGTTTTCGTTTTGACGCACGCTATGGTGTGGTCCTACTCTTAAGACCTGCTATTGCTCGCGGCGCGATGCGTGTTTGCTCAAATCAAGAACTCCTCAGTTTCTGGTCGAGGCTTTGGACTGCCCTTTTGCTGGCAGCTGGCTCCTTCGCTTTGTCATCTTGCGGTAACTCGGTGCAAGAAGGCCCCGTTGCGGTGGCAGTTATTGGAGACCCTGAGAGCCTTGATCAGAGTGGGTACCGACTGTCTGTGGCGGCGCAACATCTAAGGGGTTCGACCAATGAGGGACTGGTTGCCCTTGATCAGTCAGGAAGGATATTACCCGGGCTCGCTGAGCGATGGCATGTTTCGCCTGACGGACTATACTACACCTTCAAACTGCGCGACGCCTCATGGTCGAATGATGAGCCCATCACAGCTGAAGAGGTCAGGCGAATTCTTCGTGTCACAGTGGATCAGTTGGATGGAACCACGCTTGGTTTAGATTTGGCCAAGCTTCAAGAGATACGTGCGATGACAGGGCGCGTTTTGGAATTGCGGTTGTCCAGCCCGATGCCTGAATTCCTTCGTGTCCTGGCTCAGCCAGAACTTGGACTGGTGCAAAACGCCATGGGTTCTGGTCCAATGGTATCTATCCGCGGTGATGATAACCAGCTGCTAGAGCTAAGTGCCTTACCTCCGGACCGCAGAGGGCTGCCAGCACGAGAAAATTGGGAGCGCTTTTTTCGCCCCCTCACGCTGCGAGTATTGCCTGCGCCTGATGCGGTTGATGAGTTTGCGCAAGGCAGCATTGACGTGTTGCTCAATGGCACTTTGGCAGATCTTCCGCGCGTCGATCTAGGTCCGCTTTCGCGCGGTACAATCCAGGTCGATCCAACGCAGGGCATTTTCGGCTTGGCGTTTCTCAATTCAAACGGTGTGCTTTCTGATTCAGCGAGACGAGAAGCCTTGTCGATGGCGATCGACCGAGACGCATTGATAGAGCCATTTGGCCTTGGCGGCTGGCAGCCCAGTGATCTTATCGTGTCGTCCTCGATGATTGAGGGTGCTGGATTTACCGAGTCTCGCTGGCCTGATCTGAGCTTGGAAGAGCGCAGGTCTATTGCCGCAAGACGAATTTCCCAGTGGGAAGGCGCGGCGGGTGCTGATGCGGTGGTGCGAGTGCGGTTGGCACCGGGGCCAGGCAATGACCAGCTGTTCAACGAGCTTAGGCAATCATGGCAGGCTATTGGGCTGGAAGCCAATCGAGTGACTGGTAATGGCCTCGCTGATTTGGAACTACGCGACGCTATAGCGCGATATTCTTCGCCTAGGTGGTTTCTAAACCAGTTTAATTGCGGGGTGAGCCAAGGCCTATGTTCGAAGCAAGCAGACGAATTGGTAGGGGCATCTCTCGATCTTCGTGACCTTGGTGCCAAGCGGCGCTTGCTTGCAGATGCACATGACGCGTTAGTGGCCGAAGAAGTGTTTATTCCGTTCGGTGCACCTGTGCGTTGGGCTTTGGTTCGTGGCAGGATTGCGTCGTTTGAACCCAATCCGTGGGGCCTTCACCCCTTGTTCCCGCTCTCTCAAGCCACCAATTAGGCAGTAAAGGAGAAAAAGTGTGGACCGCCCTGAGCCGTTTCAGCCCGCTGCAATGAACTTAACGACAGGTACTGACCCGGAATCAGTTCGAGCCCGCGTTAAGGCACTCGAATACTTGCTCGAGCGAAGCTTTCGCGTACCCGGCGTGAATGTCCCGATCGGTTTGGACGCGCTTATCGGTCTTGTGCCGGTACTGGGAGATTTTGTCACCACTGCACTCGGCGCTTACATTGTCTGGGAGGCACGGAACCTTGGATTGTCGCGGTGGCAGATCATGCGAATGGGCGGCAATGTTGCATTCGACATGGTTCTTGGCTTGGTCCCCTTAGTCGGCGATGCGGCTGATTTTGTGTTCCGATCTAACACGCGGAATTTGCGCATCATCAAACGGCATTTGGACAAGCATCACCCCCAAAGCCGGATCATCGAAGGGTGATTGCCAAGAATTTAAGTGCATTTCTGGGAAACTGAATGGCATGCCTGCTGAAATCACCTATTCGAACTATCTTGATTTAGATCGGATATTATCCGCTCAGCATCCCTCATCGGACGCACACGACGAAATGCTCTTCATTGTCGTCCATCAAGCCAGCGAGCTGTGGCTCAAATTGTGTCTTCATGAATTGACCGCAGCGCGCCTTGCAATCGAAACAGATGATCTTCGGCCGGCGTTCAAAATGCTTTCGCGCGTCGCTCGCGCTCAGCAGCAACTGATCCAAAGTTGGGATGTCTTGAGCACAATGACACCCCATGATTATTCGCGCATCCGTCCATTTCTGGGAGGCTCAAGCGGGTTTCAGTCACCGCAATACCGCATGATGGAGTTCATGCTTGGAGGCCGTGACAAAAAACACATTAAGCTGCATCGTGACAACTCGGATTGGTCTGCGCGGTTGGAAGCTGAAACGGCGCGCGCCAGCTTGTATGAAGCAGCCTTGTCTTTGTTATCACGGAGAGGCTTTGCAATTGATCCAGAGGTGTTTGAGCAACCGGCCAGCAAGTCTTACGCGCATAATTCACGCGTCGAAGCCGCATGGGCCGAAATTTATAAAGAACCAGCGAAACACTGGGATCTTTATGAATTGGCCGAAAAGCTGGTCGATCTTGAATACCATTTCCAACGCTGGCGATTTGGCCATCTGAAAACGGTTGAGCGCATCATCGGCTTCAAACGCGGAACAGGGGGAACGCCTGGCGTGCCTTACCTAGAGGGGGTGCTCAAGCAGGCCTTCTTCCCAGAATTGCTCAGTGTCAGGACTGCAATCTGATGGCGCGCCGCATTTGGGATATTTCTCAAAGGCTTCGCCCCAATCTGCCTGTTTGGCCCGGCGATACAGCTTTTCAGCATGCACGGACCTGGAAAATGGAGGAAGGTTCTGCGGTCAATGTGTCGGCGCTGACATTGTCGACGCATTCGGGCACGCACGCAGATGCCCCGCTGCATTACGCAGTTGGTGCCCGTGACATCGCACAGGTCGATTTGGAGCCCTATTTGGGTCGTTGTCTCGTGGTCGATGCCAGTTCGGTAGAGGCGTTGGTGGAGGTTGGCGACGTGCCTGATGTCCAAGGCGTGCAGCGTGTTTTGTTTCGGACATTCAAGAGCTTTCCACTCGAAGATTGGATTGCTGAAACCGCCGCAATCGCGCCTGAAACGATTGACTGGCTTGCATCGCAAGGCGTTCGGCTGGTCGGGATTGATGGCCCCTCGATCGATCCGCAATTTTCCCTCACGATGGCAGCGCACAAGGCCGTACTGAAACACGATATGCGTGTGCTCGAAGGTTTGATTTTGGATGGTGTGGCTGCAGGGCAATACGAGCTCATCGCATTACCTCTTTCAATTGAAGGCGGCGATGCTTCACCTGTTCGCGCCATCTTGCGAGACCTGCCATGATCGAAAGAGCTCGCGAACTCGACGCTGCCGATCCGCTCGCATCCTATCGTGATCGGTTCAGCTTGCCTGAAGGCATCGTTTACCTTGATGGTAATTCACTGGGAGCCCTTCCAAAGGCCACGCCCGCCGCGATGCAGCGCGCTGTCGAGCATGAGTGGGGCAACGGCCTCATCGGGTCTTGGAACAGCGCTGGATGGTTCGATATGGCCGCGCGAGTGGGAGGCAAGATTGCGCCGCTCATCGGGGCCAAAGACCATGAAGTGATCGTATGCGACAGCGTGAGCGTGAACCTATTCAAATTGATTGCTGCGGCGCTGCAGATGCGGCCGGGGCGCACCGTTGTCCTTTCTGAACCCGGCAATTTTCCGACTGACGTCTACATGATCGAAGGGTTAGAAAAACAGGGACTTGCCGAACGGCGGCTTGCAGATCGTAAGGCTCTTCTCGAGGCGTTGGATGACAATGTTGCGTTGTTGATGCTTACACATGCTCATTACAAAACGGGCGATCTGTTCGACATGTCGGCTTTGACCAAAGCCGCACATAAGGTGGGGGCTCTGGTTTTGTGGGACTTGTCTCATTCCGCAGGAGCACTCCCTGTTGATCTGAATGGCTGCGCTGCAGACTTCGCCACTGGCTGCGGCTATAAATATTTGTGCGGGGGCCCTGGTGCGCCTGCTTTTGCTTTCGTTGCCGAGCGCCATCATTCGGAATTGAAACAGCCGCTTACGGGATGGTTCGGTCACGCGAGACCTTTCGAATTCTCTGACGATTATGAGCCGGCCGCAGGTATTGAGCAGCTGCAATGCGGCACGTCGCCGATCCTCGGTCTGACGGCCTTGGAAGTGGGTGTAGAGTTGATCGCGGAAATTGGAGTCGATCGGCTAAACGCCAAGTCGCAGGCGCTTTCTGAGTTTTTTCTGGAGTGTCTGGGAATAGATGCAGCCGATTTGGAGCTAGTTTCAGCCTTAAAGGCTCATAATCGCGGTAGTCAGCTCTCGTTTCGGCACCCAGACGCGTATCCGATATGTCAGGCCTTGATCGAACAGGGTGTCGTGGGTGATTTTCGTCACCCTGACATCCTGCGGCTTGGATTTGCGCCGGCATATTTGGGATTTGAAGATATGTGGCAGGCTGCAAACAAACTTCTTCAAGTTATCGAGAACATTGATTGGGTTCGCGATAAGTTCTCGGAAATAAACGCAGTTACCTGAAACTGGCTCTCTCAATACATCCAAAACGGTTCTAATTCACTCAAATCCTGGCATAATTAGTCTATAGCTATGGAAGGGCCGACGTTTTGTTGGTTTTTTACAGGGGAGGTGAATATGGACTATTCTATTATTGTATCTATCGCGATGGTCTGCATTGCATTTTCGATGCTTGTTGTAAAAATCATCGAGATCTCACAGATGAACTGACAAAAAACTGCTGGATTGGACTGGTTCTGGTCTGCAACAGCCAAAGGCCGCGTTATTTTTCGGCGCGGCCTTTGATCGTGCATGTTTGTGAACTGTGACGGAGTGTGTGCCAGCAAAAGGCGCAGGTTACGCTTCCAGTTCGATGTCCCAATAAAGCCAATCTCGCCATGTCTCATGGAGGAAGTTGGGCGGGAACATTTTGCCGTATTGCTGCAATTGCCAGCTAGTCGGACGGATGGGATTGATCGTAACTGGCATATTGGCTTGTTTAGGCGTGCGACCGCCTTTTTTAGGTTGCACGATGCGCAGGCGGTGGTGATGTTTTCCCAGGTTGTCTTTCCGCCCAATCGGCGCGGGATGACGTGATCAAACGTTAAATGGTCCCTTGCGCTGCAATATTGGCATTGAAAGCGGTCGCGCAGAAATACGTTGAAGCGCGTGAAAGCGGGAAATTCGCTTTGTTTCACATACTGCCTCAGTGCGATAACGCTGGGAATTTTCATATCCAAGCTGGGCGAATGCACTTCGCGTTCGTAATTGGCGACGATATCGACCCGGTCCAAGAAGACTGCTTTTATGGCAGTCTGCCATGGCCAAAGGCTCAGCGGATAGTAGGACAGGGGAGTATAATCGGCATTCAGCACAAGTGCTGGGCACGCAGACAAATTGCGCGTCGGATCTTCCTCTGCACTGCGAAACCGTGCAGCTTCTTCGACCAGTTCGGCTTTGAACACGCTTGGCGCTCCTCCCTGATTGACGTGAACATGCCGCGCGCTTTGAGAGAGTCAAAGCTTATCTTGTCCGCTATCCACAGTCATGGTCAATTTCATTGTGCTCGAAACAAAGAAACCGTGTGGGCGTTAAGCACATTGTGAAGACAGTCACCCGTTTCGCGCCCAGCCCCAATGGCAATTTGCATCTTGGCCATGCTTTCTCTGCCATTTTTGCACACGATTTCGCGCGCGAACGGGGCGGTGACTTTCTTTTGCGCATCGAAGATATTGATGGGCCGCGATCCCGCCGTGAATTTGCGGATAATTTCAGGCGCGATTTGGAATGGTTGGGGTTGGAATGGCTAGAAGTCGCTCCCCAATCAGAACGCCTAGCTTCTTATGAAACAGCGGCTCAAACAATCGCAGAAATGGGAATGCTTTATGCGTGTTCATGCACTCGCAAAGAAGTGGAGGCGTTGCCTGTCCGAGTGGCACAAGACGGGCAAGTCTATCCAGGATCATGCAAGGGGCGTTGCAACAATCCTGCGGAACCAGCGGCTTTAAGGCTTGATATTGATGCCGCAATGGCGCGGTTTGGCGATCTTATTTGGACCGATGAGGAAGTAGGAAGCGTCGTGGCCGATCCGCGTGAATTTGGCGATGTGGTCGTTGTTCGCAAAGACTTGCCAGCCAGCTATCACTTGGCTGCGACATTAGATGACGCTCGTGATGGAGTGACCGACGTAACGCGTGGAGCGGATCTCTTTGTCGCCACACATATCCATCGAATCTTGCAGGAGATACTGCGCTTGCCCGTACCACACTGGCATCATCACCCCTTAATCCTTGATCCAGAAGGTAAAAAGTTGGCCAAAAGCCGCAATTCGCCGCCGCTTATAAATAGGCGGAATGCCGGTGAGGACGGGAAAGCGTTGGCGGCACAATTGCGTGACAGGTATTTTCCTCTTGGAACTTAGGCGAAGGCTGCCCATTTCACCTTCATGAACTATTTCCTTATCCCCGTGCTGATTGTCCTTTGCGTCCTTGTGGTTGTGTCTTTGATCCGAGGTGTGGTCGCATTTTTGAAAACGACTAAGATCGACCTTGAAACAGGTGAAGGAGAGACTGCAACAGATATGCAGCTCGCGCAAAACAAAGCGATGTTCGCTCGGATTAAATACCAGGCTCTGGCCATTGTGGTTGTTGCGATCATATTCCTGGTGGCGCAGAACTGAGCTTTCTGGACGCACGCGCGATCGCAGTTCATACTGCGTAGCCATGGTCAAACTGAACAAAATATACACGCGTACTGGCGATGATGGGACCACTGGTCTTGTTGATGGGTCTCGAACACCAAAACATTCAGAACGCATCGCTGCAATTGGGGCGGTTGATGAAGCGAACAGCGCGATAGGTCTCGCCATATGCGCGGTTGAGAGTGATGCTCACCAATCGCTGCTTACCAGAGTGCAAAATGATCTGTTCGACCTAGGCGCTGATCTTGCGACACCTGCCGAGAAGGGTGATTTTCGCCCTTCCAAGATGGTCTTGCGAATAGTCCCTCCACAAAGCGATTGGATCGAACGCCAGATTGATACGCTTAATGAGAAGCTGGAGCCTCTTTCAAGCTTTGTCCTGCCAGGTGGGGGGAGGCAGCTGCCCGATTGCACGTCGCTCGCGCGGCCGTTCGGTCTGCTGAACGCTTTATGACCGCCCTGGCAGCTGAAGTTCCAGTAAACCCTGCTGCGCTCACTTATATCAACCGTTTGTCGGACCTACTGTTTGTCATGGCGCGGGTGCTCAATGATTATGGGCAGGCTGATGTGAAGTGGGTGCCGGGGTCAAGCCGATAGGCGACATCTTAAGCTAAATTGCTGGCCAATCGCAAAGTGCGACGCTACTTGCCGCGTGACGTGCAATATGTTGCACTTGCGAAGGGATGAGGTTGATGCGGACAATAGCTGTGATTGGTGCCGGGCAAATGGGGACTGGCATTGCCCAGACCATAGCCCAAAACGGAATGGCCGTTTTGATCTCGGATGTGGATCTGGCCCGCGCGCAGGCTGGTAAGGCGGGAATTGAGAAAGCTGTTTCCAAGCTGGTCGGTCGCGGCAAAATAGAGGCGGATGCGGCAGAAGCCTTGCTTTCCCGGATCACCCCCGTTCCCGATTATGCTCCCATGGCCGATGCCCAGCTGATCATTGAGGCAGCGACGGAAAAGGAGCCCATCAAACAAGCCATTTTTGAGAATGTCGGAAAGGTGTTGGCGCCAAACGCTGTGATGGCTTCAAACACAAGCTCTATTCCGATCACCAGGATGGCCAATCATTCGCCCGATCCAGAGAGATTTATTGGACTGCATTTCTTCAATCCTGTCCCAGTGATGGGACTTATCGAGGTTATTCCGGGCCTTGCTACATCTGAAGCGACCACTGATGAAGTTACCGCCTTTGCCGAAGGTCTTGGCAAGCAGGTGGTCCTGAGCCAGGATGAACCCGGTTTTGTGGTGAACCGCATTCTGCTGCCGATGATTAACGAGGCAGTGTTTGTGCTGGGTCAGTCAACTGCAGGCATTGAAGACATCGACAAGGGCTGCCGGTTGGGCCTCAATCATCCCATGGGCCCTCTCCAACTGGCCGATTTCGTGGGCTTGGACACCTGTCTCGACATTATCAAAGTTCTCTACAAAACCACCCGCGACACCAAATATCGCCCCGCACCATTGCTGGTCAAATATGTTGAAGCGGGGTGGTTGGGCCGCAAAACAGGCCGCGGCTTTTACGACTATTCAGGTGATCAGCCCGCTCCAACGCGATGACCGGCGCTGGGATGCTTGGCAGGTTATTCAACCTCGCCAGCATCTCCCTTGCCTTTGCCACCAACGGAAGGGCTAATGCGGTTCGCATCGACAGGGATAGGGGCGTGCTCGCCCCCTCAGCTGCCACGACGATGCGTTTGGGCGGCGAGCTGGATTTTGCACTGCCACTTGAGGGTGCAGGGGCGCTGGCAAAAGGTGACGGGCCGGCGCTCTGTGTGTTTTCTGTGAAATCACCATCACCATCAGAACTGTCTAGTTCACCATCAATCTCGTTAGGGTTTGTTCGGGCAAAGCCGTTGTCATCAAGGCTCTCGTCTTCAGCCTCATCCCCCAGCATATCATCGAAACTGGTGGCCGATGCCCAGCCAGCATTATCCGCCTTGGCAAGCTGCTCTGAGTCGTCCTCCGCAGTTTCTTCGTTTGATAGCTGTTCAGCATCACCGTCACTGCTGGCATCAGTTCGAATGTTGGATGCAAGCAAAATTCCGCCAATCGCGATGACGGCTAGGATGCTGAGCATCACTTTATACTTTTCAAGAAACGCAATAGACATACGAGGTTTCTAGCCCATGAGCGGTTAAGGTTTCGTAGCCGAAATCTCTCGTTTCCATTGATAGAGCAAATCCAGAGCGTCGCGGGGGGATAGGCTGTCCAGTTCCGTGTCTTTCAATCGTTCCTCCAGCACGTCCTTGCCAGCGTCCTCGTTCTCGCTTGCCATACTCGCAGCAAACAAAGGCAGCTCTCCAAGCCCTGCCGCAATCCCGCCCGTTTGCGTTCTTGCATCCTCAAGCTTTTCCAGCACTTGGCGGGCGCGTGCGACCACTGGCGCAGGCACACCGGCAAGTTTCGCCACTGCCAGCCCATAGCTGCGATCCGCCGGCCCGCTCGCAAGTTCATGGAGCAGCACCAGATCCCCTTTCCATTCGCGCGCGCGAACATGATGCAGTGAAAGCGCATCGCACTGCTCACCGAGCCGCGCCAGTTCGTGATAATGGGTGGCAAACAGGCAGCGACAGGCAATCTGGGAATGAACCGCTTCAACCACCGCCCACGCCAGCGCCAATCCGTCATATGTTGACGTGCCGCGCCCCACTTCATCCAGTATCACAAAACTTCGGCTGGTGGACTGGGCAAGAATGGCAGCAGTCTCAACCATCTCCACCATGAAAGTCGATCGCCCCCGTGCCAGATTGTCCGACGCGCCAACACGGCTGAACAGACGGTCGACCAGACCGATTTCGGCGCTTTGAGCGGGCACAAAGCATCCCGCCTGCGCAAGCACTACGATCAAGGCGTTCTGGCGCAGAAACGTTGATTTACCGCCCATATTGGGGCCGCCGATCAGCCATAGCCGATCATTTTCGTGGAGTCCGCAATCATTCGCGACAAAGCGATCGCCGGTTTTGGCAAGAGCGTTCTCGACCACTGGATGCCGGCCGCCTTTGATATCCAGCATGGTGTCGGGGCTGATATTGGGGCGGCACCAGTCGCTTTCGGAGGCGCGTTCGGCAATCCCGGCGGATACATCAATCCGGGCAAGCGCAGAGGCTGTGCCCGCAATCGCCTGGCTGGCCTGCGAAACCGCTTGGGACAATTCCTCGAAATGGGCCTCTTCGGCAGCCAAAGCCCGCCCGCCGCTTTCTGCAATCCGCGCAGCTTCCTCGTGCAGAGCCAGGGAATTGAACCGGACCGCGCCTTTCATTGTCTGACGATGGGTAAACCCGCTTTCAGCTTCCATCAGAGCGTCGGCATGGCGCACAGGCACTTCGATGAAATAGCCTAGCACCCCATTATGTTTGATTTTGAGCGAGGAAATGCCGGTTTCATCGCGGTACCTCGCTTCCATCGCTGCAATGGCCTTGCGCGCATTGCCAGATGTCGCGCGCAATTCATCCAGGCTCGCGTCATAATTTTCTGCGATGTATCCGCCGCCAGATCTATCGGTCGGGGGGAGGCGACAAGGGCGCGGGCCAGCAGATCTTTCAGTGCCCCATGCCCCGACAAGCGCGGCAGCAATTCGCGCAGCAAACCGGGTTGATCGGAAACAGATGAAAGCAAGCCTGAGATGGTTTCCGCTCCGCGCAACCCGTCGCGCACTTGGCCAAGATCGCGCGGACTTCCTCTGCCTGCCGCAATTCTGCCCAAAGCTCTGCCGATGTCAGGCAATTGGCGCAGTTGATCGCGTAAATCTGCTCGTTCAATCGGCCGATCAAGCCAATATTGACCAAGGGCCAATCGGTCTTCGATCAATTGCTGGTCAAACAAAGGTGCTGCGAGATCCTGCGCCAGTTGCCGCGATCCTGCGCCTGTGACACAGCGGTCGACTGCACCAATTAGAGTGCTCGATCTGTCCGATGCCGAACCACTATTGGCGCTTTCGAGGATTTCGAGGCTTACCCGCGTTGCTTCGTCCATTGCCATGCTGGTTGTGCCTGCATGCAATGTGGGAGCAAGAAGCAAGGGCAGATTGCCGCGGCCAACATGATCAAGATAGGCAATAAGTCCTCCGGCCGCAGCGAGCATGGCGCGTGAAAAATCGCCAAACCCGTCAAGCGTTGCAACCTTGTGCACGGCGCAAAGCCGCTCGGTGCCGCGTTCGCTTGAAAATGCGCGTTTGTCATGCGCGGCGTGCGATATGATATCGTGCTCAAACCCTTCGGGCACAACCACTTCGGTGGGGCCGATGCGGGCCAATTCCGCTTGCAGTCCATCAGCAGGGCATTCTCCAAGCACCATCTGGCCGGTAGAGATATCGCAGCTGGCAATGCCGATTATCCCTCGCAAATCGGCGAGTGCTGCGATCACATTCGCTTTGTGCGGCTCCAATAGTGCTTCTTCGGTCAGCGTGCCGGCCGTGACGAAACGCACAATATCGCGAGCAACCAAAGCTTTCGATGAAGGACGGCCCTCGCGTTTGGCCCGCGCTTTGGCTTCGTCTGGTGTCTCAACCTGTTCTGCGATTGCGACCCGGCTGCCTGCTTTTATCAACCGAGCCAAATATCCTTCGGCTGAATGGACCGGCACACCGCACATTGGGACAGGTTCGCCGTCATGTTCGCCGCGAGTCGTCAGAGCGATATTGAGGATTTGTGCCGCCTTAACCGCATCATCAAAGAAAAGCTCGAAAAAATCGCCCATACGATAAAACAGGAGAGAACCTTGCGCTGCCTCCTTAAGCGTAAGGTATTGCTGCATCATTGGTGTTGGGGTGGTGGAACTAGGCATTCGTCAGGACTAGACAGCATGCGAACGATTCGGAAACGGCGGGCATGTGTGTTTCCCCTATCATCTGAGCTGGGCGCGGGTTAAGCGCCCAAAAGGTGGCGAGCATACCCCGCGTGAAGGAAGACATACAAATGGCAGAAGAACCCAAAGGCGGTTTTACCGCGCGCGAAGCGTTATTCTATCACGAAACGATCCGGCCTGGTAAGCTTGAAGTCGTCGCAACCAAGCCGATGACATCGCAGCGCGATCTCAGCCTCGCCTATTCGCCCGGTGTGGCAGTACCTGTCGAAGCGATCGCCGCTGACCCTTCGCTTGCCGCGCGCTACACTGCCCGGTCCAATTTGGTGGCTGTTATCTCTAACGGTTCTGCGATCCTTGGTCTTGGAAATCTGGGTGCGCTGGCCTCGAAACCCGTGATGGAGGGTAAAGCGGTTTTGTTCAAACGCTTTGCCGATGTCGATTCCATTGATATCGAATTGGCCACCGAAGATCCCGAAGCGTTTATCAACGCTGTTGCCCTGATGGAGCCCACCTTTGGCGGCATAAACCTAGAAGACATCAAAGCGCCTGAATGCTTCATCATTGAGGCGGCGCTGCGTGAACGGATGAATATTCCGATCATGCACGATGACCAGCACGGCACAGCGATCATCACAGCGGCCGGCCTACTCAATGCCTGCTACCTTACAGACCGCAAGATTGAGGATGTGAAAGTTGTCGTTAATGGCGCGGGCGCTGCGGCCATTGCCTGCACCGCGCTGATCAAAGCGATGGGTGTGCACCACGACAATGTCATCATGTGCGATCGCAAGGGGCCGATCACAATTGGCCGCGACAATGTTGACCAATGGAAAAGCGCGCATGCGGTGAAAACAGCCGCAACCACTCTTGAAGAAGCGCTGGACGGGGCTGACATCTTTCTGGGGCTCTCGGCAGCAGGGGCGCTGAAACCGGAATGGGTTTCCAAGATGGCGGACAAGCCGATTATCTTCGCAATGGCCAATCCAGTGCCCGAAATCATGCCTGACGAGGCAAAGGCGGTTCGTCCTGATGCGATCATCGCGACCGGACGCAGCGATTTTCCCAATCAGGTTAACAACGTTCTTGGCTTTCCTTTCATCTTCCGCGGTGCGCTTGATGTGCAGGCGACCACGATCAACGAAGAGATGAAAGTTGCCGCGGCAAAAGCCATTGCCGAGCTCGCGCGGGAACGGGTGCCTGAAGAAGTGGTGAGCGCATATGGAAAGAACCAGAAATTCGGCACCGACTATATTATTCCTGCACCTTTTGATCCTCGCTTGATCGAAGTGGTTTCATCGGCAGTTGCCAAGGCTGCGATGGATTCGGGTGTTGCACAATCTCACGTTGAAGACTTTGAACAATACCGAACAGCATTGCGCTCTCGTCTTAATCCAACGACGTCAGTGCTGACCGGGGTATACAACGAGGCCAAGGCTCATCCCAAGCGGATGGTTTTTGCCGAGGCTGAAGAAGACGTGGTACTGCGCGCGGCCATTCAATACCGCGATTTCGGATATGGGACACCGGTCCTGGTTGGCCGGACCAAAGCAGTGGTCGACAAGCTCCATCAGCTTTCGGTTTCCGATCCCGGCAGCTTTGAAATTCAAAACAGCGCAGACAGCCAGCATGTGCCCGCAATGGTGGATTTCCTGTATGAACGCCTGCAAAGACGCGGATACACCGAACGTGATGTGCGGCGAATGGTCAATCAGAACCGCAATATCTTTGCTTCGCTACTTGTGGCGCTTGGACATGGAGACGGAATGATTTCCGGGCTCACAAAGACATTTGCGCAGACAGTGCGCGAAGTGAACATGGTGCTGGATCCCAAGCCTGAGGCCCTGCCATTTGGCATTCACATGCTGCTTGGCAAAAATCATACGACCTTTCTGGCTGACACGACCATCAACGAACGCCCCGATGCGCAGCAATTGGCGCATATCGCGAAAGAAACGGCAGCAGTTGCTCGCCGGATGGGCCATGAACCGCGTGTTGCGTTTCTGTCCTATTCCACTTTCGGCAATCCATCGGGTCAGTGGCTGACCAATATCCGCGAGGCTGTGGCGATCCTCGATGCAGAAGATCCCGGCTTTGAATATGAAGGCGAGATGGCACCTGATGCTGCTTTGAACACCAAAGTCATGGAGCTGTACCCGTTCAGCCGTCTCTCTGCGCCTGCCAATGTGTTGATTATGCCGGGGCTGCAATCGGCCAATCTTTCCGCAAAACTGCTGAGGGAATTGGGCAGCAATACGACTGTGGGCCCGATGTTGATAGGAATGGAAAAACCAGTGCAAATTGCGCCAATGACCGCGATTGCGCCCGATGTTCTAACTCTGGCCGTTTTGGCAAGCGCGGGCGTTGTGGGCTAACCTACAGCGCGCAAGGTCGCTCGTTTCATTGCGAATATCAACGCGGCAGCCCGCGCCCCGGTGGTATCCACGGCGCTTGTTGCCGGTGATGCGTGTTTGAATGGCGGGCGCTCGCCACATCCACATGCCCCTTCGAAGGTTTGGTGGGCGCGACATAAACTGTGACTTTATCGCCCTTCTGGATAGTAAGAGGCCGTTCCCAAAGCATCTCACTTTTGTATGTCTTTATGGTCCCCGTTTTGGGGTGTTTGGCAGCCGCTTTCACTCTCCATGGATTGGACCCATTGATGGTTATCCGCGTGTCTTTAGCTACCGAAGTGGTTGTTCCTTCAATTGCGATCCCGTGCAATTTAAGTTGCTTGATCCGATACCGGCTCCAGGTTGGAAGGCCTGCCAAAATAGCGCCGATCGCCACAAAAAGGCCTCCCATTGCGGCAAAGATCATCGGCAGAAGATGCCGGTCGAAAAACGAGTCGATAATTGCAGAGTTGGAGTTTTCTGGATCATAGATAACCGTGACCCTCTCGCCGACAGCATATTGAGAATTCGAACTGCTGACATCGCTCGAAAATACGTGGCGGACGCCGCGGTCGTCGCGATACTGAACTCTTGGGCGAAACATGGCATCGCCATCAGAATCTGTGCGGCGCTCAACTTCGATGACTGTTCCCACGGTTGAAGTTCCTGCCGCGGCAAACTGATGATCCGACCAAAAAAACCAGAGCCCAATAGAAGCAAAAAAACCGCCAAAAACAGCGACGAAAATTCCCTTTTTTTCAAGGCTTTTCATCTTTCTCGCCTTTGCAAAGTCTTCGCAGACTAGGCCTTACGGCGAAATCTGAAATACCAAACTTCATGACCGAAAGTCTCGCGCGCTTTGGTTTCGTAGCGTGTCTCGCACCATCCACTGGGGCGATTTTGCCAGCTCGCCGGCCCATCCGCGACCCATTCAAATTGATCAGTGAAACGCTGCATCACCATCAGAGCATGACGTAAATACACCGCGTGATCGGTGCCAAAGCGAAATTCGCCTCCTGGTTTCAATTTGTCTGCGATCATCTGCACCGGCCCATCATTCACCATTCGGCGTTTTGCATGGCGCGATTTGGGCCAGGGATCAGGATGCAGCAAATACAGCATCGTTAGTGCGCCGTCAGGCACGCGTTTCAAGACTTCCAGCGCATCGCCATGATGCAGGCGCACATTGGCAAGCCTTTGCTCCTCAATATGGCCCAAAGCTTGCGCGACGCCGTTTACATAGGGTTCTGCGCCGATAAACCCATGATTAGGAAGCATATCAGCCCGGTAGGCAAGATGCTCTCCTCCGCCGAAACCGATCTCGAAATGCAGTGGGCAGGGCTCTCCGAACAAGGCTTGCGCTGTGACATCTCCATCTTGAGGCACCGAAATCTGCGGCAAAAGATTGTCGATCAGGCCTTGCTGGCGTTCGCGCAAAGGCTTGCCAATGCTTCGGCCATACAGCCGGTTGAGAGTGGTGGGGTCGCCTTGTTTGAATGCAGTCATAACGCCAAGCCGCTTGCGCGAGCGCTTAAAATTTGTCCAGTCCCATCAAGGTCGTCGCAGCCAAGGGTTGAGCGATAGCACTGCTTACCGCTATCGCGCCAAGTAATGGACCAATTTAACACATTTCTCTCCGCGCAGCCCATCTGGGCGCAGACCGCTATCGGTTTGACCATCCTTATCTTGACGGCAGTGGTAGTTAACTACGTGCTGAAACACGTGATCCTGCGGGCAGCAAAGCCGTGGTTGGACGAAAAAACCGACACGATAGACAAAGCTGCAGCGTGGCTTGCCACAGCGATACCTTTGCTGATCATCTCACGCGGCATTCAAACGGTGCCGCACCTTGCAGCCGACATAAGCACTGTAATCAGGAATGTCGCACAGGCCCTGATCGTCATGTCCTTTGCGATGGCAATCGTGAAAGGACTTACCTACGCCAACGAGCTCTATGAACGCCAGCCGCGTGCCCGTGACCGCCCGATCAAAGGCTTTGTCCAGCTTCTGAAGATCATTATTCTTTGCGGGGCTGCGATCATTCTGATTTCAGTTCTGATCGATCAGTCGCCGCTGCTCCTGCTGTCGGGTCTGGGCGCGATAACGGCAGTGCTTTTGCTGGTGTTCAAAGACACCATTCTCAGCCTTGTGGCGAGCGTGCAGCTGTCGACCAATGACATGCTGCGAGTAGGCGACTGGATCACAATGAACAGTATGGATGCTGATGGGGATGTGATCGATATCTCTTTGCACACGGTGAAAGTGCAGAATTTCGATAAGACGATCACAACCATTCCAACGCACCGGCTCGTTTCAGATGCCTTTCGCAATTGGCGCGGTATGACCGACGCGGGTGGTCGCCGAATCAAACGGTCTTTGATGATTGATCAAAGCTCGATCCGCTTTCTGGACGATGATGAGGTCGTTGCGCTCAAACGGTTCAAGATGCTGAAGGACTATCTCGTCGCCAAGCGCGAGGAGATTGCGGAGTGGAACACGCGCGAACTATCCGGCGAAGATGCTCCCGTGAACGCCAGACGTTTGACGAATTTTGGCACTTTCCGCGCATATGTCGGCGCCTATCTGGCGTGGCATCCAAGGCTTGAACCGAACAATTTTACGATGATGGTCCGGCAATTGCCGCCAAGCGCGCAGGGCACACCTTTGGAGCTGTATTGTTTTACCGACACCACCAATTGGAGCGAGTTTGAAACGATCCAGGCGGATATATTCGATCATCTGATTGCTATCGTGCCGGAATTCGGTCTCAAGCTGTTCCAGGAGCCAACCGGGGGCGATTTTGCGAAGGCTGCCCAAATGGTGACGGAAGATCAGGATGGGGCCTAGAAAGGGCTGACCTAAGGGCTGGAGCAACCACGTTCTGCAAATCGCACCATTTGCGCCAACACAAAGAAAAACGCCCGAAGCGTGGGGCTCCGGGCGTTTGTTTCACAGAAGACCGAATTCGTGAAATTCGGACCGCAGGCGATCAGCCGTTCTGATCGCATGCAGAAAACCCCTTCGGGCGCGGATCAAAGGACGCATGAGGCGTCCCGAAGGCGAGCGGATCAAGCCGCTTCGACTTCTTCTTGCGGATCGCGCAGAACATATCCGCGACCCCAAACGGTTTCGATGTAGTTTTCCCCGCCGCAAGCATGGCTCAATTTCTTGCGCAGCTTGCAAATGAAGACGTCGATAATTTTGAGTTCCGGCTCATCCATACCGCCGTAAAGGTGGTTGAGGAACATTTCTTTGGTGAGGGTCGTGCCTTTGCGCAAGCTGAGCAGCTCAAGCATGGCATATTCTTTACCCGTCAGATGAACCCGTGCGCTGTCCACTTCGACAGTTTTCGCATCAAGATTGACTGCCAGTTTGCCCGTGCGAATGATCGATTGGCTGTGACCTTTCGATCGGCGCACAACAGCATGGATGCGGGCAACCAATTCTTCACGATGGAAGGGTTTGGTCACGTAATCGTCAGCGCCAAAACCGAAGGACCGGATTTTGCTGTCCATTTCGGCAATGCCAGACAAGATAAGAACAGGCGTTTGCACTTTGGCGACGCGCAGTTTTTTGAGCACATCATAGCCGTGCATATCCGGCAGATTCAGGTCGAGCAGGATGATGTCGTAATCATACAGTTTACCCAGATCGAGGCCTTCTTCGCCCAGATCGGTGGAGTAAACATTAAAGCCTTCTGTCGTCAGCATAAGCTCGATGGCTTTTGCTGTGGTCGGCTCGTCTTCAATCAACAGCACTCGCATTGCTGGTCCCCTATTTGCCCTGTGTTAGGCGAAAAATTGGCAATCGGTTGACTTGGTAACCCCTCGGTAAGAGGTGTTGTCATGTATTAACCACACAAGTTCTGAACGGAAAAGGTTAATTTAGCGTAAACCAAGGGTTTCCCACGAGTCGCAGGGGTTAACACGTAGGGCCGTTGGAGCCGCTATCTGCCCATTCATGGCATCGATCAAATGCCGTCCAGCTTCTTTTGGCGCCGTCTTTGAGCGCTGGAGCCAATTCCTGCGGCCTCGCGATATTTGGCAACGGTTCTGCGAGCAAGGTCGAACCCTTCACCTTTAAGCAGGTCGACCAGTTTTTGATCCGACAGCACTTTTTTCGGATCTTCTTCATCTGTCAGCGCTTTGATACGCGCCTTGATCGCCTCAGATGATGCGCCTTCGCCATCGCTTGATGCCACGCCGCTGGAAAAGAAGTATTTCAGTTCAAAGCAACCCCGGTCGCAAGACAGGAATTTGTTGCTGGTCACCCGGCTGACAGTGCTTTCATGCATCTCGATCTGCTCAGCAACCTCGCGCAGGGTCAAGGGACGCAATTCAGACACGCCCTTTCGGAAAAACCCGTCCTGTTGCTTTACGATTTCGGCAGCGGTTTTCAGGATTGTCTTTTGACGTTGGTCCAATGCGCGGATCAACCAATGCGCATCCGCCAGCTTTTCTTTAAGCCACCCTTGCGCCTCGGCAGATTGGCTGCCTGCGCCCACTTCGACGTAATAATCGCGATTAACCACCAGCCGCGGCAGGGTCTCCTCGTTGAGCTTTATATCCCATCCGCCCTTGCCATTGTCAGCTAACAGAATGTCCGGAACGATGGCTCCGCCGCTGTTTTGAGCAAAAGCGAGGCCTGGCTTGGGATCGTATTGCCGCAATTCACGCAGCATGTCGGCGAAATCTTCATCATCCACCTTGCAAATCCGTTTTAGCCGCTGAACCTCGCCCCTGCCAAGCAATTCCAGATTATCAAGCAGGCGAGCCATGCAGGGATCATAGCGATCCGCTTCTTTCGCCTGAATGGCGAGGCATTCGGCCAGATCACGCGCGCCGACCCCGGAGGGATCAAGTGTGTGGACGACCGCCAAAGCTCGCTCTGCAGAAGCCAGATCAATACCCAGATCATAAGCAATGTCGCGCAGATCAAACGGTAGCCAGCCTGTATCATCAAGCATACCGATCAGATGACTGGCGATAAATGCCTCGCGCTCATGGCTCGAGGCAGCTCCCACTTGTTGGCGCAGATGATCGCCCAAAGTAATGTCTGCGGACTGTGTGGCTTCGAGGTCTGGTAGCTCGCTATCGCCGCCAGCGACGCCGCCTGCTGCTCCCGCGCTCCAATCCGCGTCATTGCTGGGAGCAGCGGCATCGCCGATGCGCGCACCATCGCCAGTATCCACGTCGCGGTCCAATGCGCCAGTGTCCAGATCAAGCGGCGCTTCGCTTTCGCCTTGGGCCTGCCCTATCAATTGGTCTGCGGTAAATTCTTCGCGCGGGATATCGTCGCCATCACCCGGTGCATCCGAGGCTTCGCTTTGCGTGTTGCCCACTTCCAGCAGCGGATTGGCTTCCAATGCGTCGCCAATAAAGGTCTCGATTTCGAGGTTGGAGGCAGCCAGAAGCTTGATCGCCTGCTGCAATTGCGGCGTCATCACAAGCGATTGGGATTGCCTGAGGTCGAGGCGCGGACCTAGAGCCATAAATATCCGTTAGAGCGTAAAGCTCTCACCAAGATAAAGCCGGCGTACGTTTTCATCCGCGACGAGCTCTTGCGGGGAGCCGGCAAACAGCACTTGCCCGCCATAAATGATGCAGGCCCTGTCGACGATATCGAGCGTCTCGCGGACATTGTGATCGGTGATAAGCACGCCAATGCCGCGTTGTTTTAGATCTTTTACCAGATCACGAATATCGCTGATGGATAAGGGGTCGATCCCGGCAAAGGGTTCATCAAGCAGCATGATGGACGGTTTAGCCGCAAGCGCACGGGCAATTTCGCAGCGTCTGCGCTCACCGCCTGACAAGGCCATGGCGGCGCTGTCACGCAGACGGGTAAGGCCGAATTCGCTCAGCAGCCGCTCCAATTCTGCTTTGCGGGTCTCGCCATCGGGTTCAACCATTTCGAGCACGCAATTGATATTCTGCTCAACAGTCATTCCGCGAAAGATGCTGGTTTCCTGCGGAAGATAGCCCAATCCCAGGATAGCGCGGCGATACATCGGCAATTTGGTTACGTCTTCGCCATCCATCAGGATGCGACCGGAATCAGGCCGGACCAGGCCCATGATCGAATAAAAGCAGGTGGTCTTACCAGCGCCATTGGGACCAAGCAGGCCCAGAACCTCACCTTTGGCGACGGTCAAGGAAATGTCGCTTAGGACGCTGCGTTTGTCATAACTTTTGGCAATTGAGATAACTTCCAGCCCGCCGTCGGCCACGACGCTTTCCTGCGGGGTAAGGGTATCAGCAGAGGCAGCCATCTCGTTCATATGATCCCTCTTAGCACCTATACCTTACCAGAAAAGGGTGCAGAGCTACCTATTGACCGATTCTGGCAGGATTTTTGCTTTGCCGTTGCGAGAGAGCTGCACGAGCTTTGCAAATTTTATCAGGTCACTGTGCAGCGTCGCTAAGGCGCACTTCAAAAAGCTCGATAATCCAGCTCATTGCGGGGTTTGAATTGCGCCAAACGCAAGGTTCTGAGAATTTGGTTACTGCGCTTGCAACTCGGCGTTGTCTTTGAGATACTCTCATCGACTAATTTCCGTTGGGGAGCGGTGCAATGAACAATCGTGTGCAAGACACAAAGTTTGCCCAGACAGCGCAAATGGCGGGAGAGAAATCCCGGCGGGAACGCGATTGGCGTCGCTCGATGAGCGATAATGTCGCCTATGCTCTCCTCGTTTACACAGGCTTGCAGATTTTCGTGACAGTCAAGGCCTTGGCGCAAGGATCCGCATCAATTCTGCCTTATGTTGCCCTTATCATTCTTGTCGCGGGGATTATCCCGGCTTGCCGCTGGTTTGAACGCCGCTGGGCCAGCTTGACTGACGATGATGCAATTGACCCTGCTTTTGGCGGCGCTTTCCGGCGCGATGTGATTGCCCTCTGGCTGCTCGCGATTGGTCTGCCGTTTGCTTTGACGGCCATATTCAAGGCCGTTTTCCCCGCAGGATAAGCGGGCTGCGCGCTGGGAGGGCTTATTCCTCAAGCGCGCGCTAAACCTGCCGCGATCCCTTGATCACCCTTTTGCGCGCTCGATTGCTTCGACTACAATTTGCCGCGCTTCATTGGCATCGCCCCATTTGCCGACACGCACCCATTTTTCTGCTTCCAGATCCTTGTAGTGGGTAAAGAAGTGCTCGATCTGCTGGAATATGATCGACGGCAAATCCTTGGTCTCGCCTACGTCCGAATAATACGGGAACGTTGTATCAACCGGCACACAGATCAGCTTTTCATCGCCGCCATGTTCATCTTCAAGGTTAAGCACGCCGATGGGCCGCGCGCGCACAACGCAGCCTGCGATGAAGGGAGAGCGCGAAATCACAAGCGCATCCAGCGGATCGCCATCCGGGCTCAAAGTATGGGGCACAAACCCGTAATTGGCGGGATAGCGCATAGGTGTGTGCAGAATGCGGTCCACAAACAATGCGCCTGATTCTTTGTCGAATTCATATTTTACCGGTTCGCCGCCCGTGGGCACTTCGATAATGACATTGAGTTCTTCAGGAGGGTTTTCGCCAGTGGGAATCTTGTCGATGCGCATAATAGGATCCTGTGTTGCATGGCTCTTCGGGCCAGCGTGAGTTGACGGTCTGCCCCTCTCCCAAAAGGCTTCGGCTGGCGCTTAGCGGAGTGTTGAGGATTGCGAAAGACCTCCCTTGGTCGTAATCGCTCGTCCTTATGAGTAAGAACACACCCAAAGCAATCAGAGGCACGCAGGACATATTCGGCGCGGATGCAGAGGCGTTTGCATTTGTCGTCGAGACTTTTGAACGAGTGCGCAAACTTTACCGCTTCAGCCGGGCGGAATTTCCGGTGTTCGAAAAAACCGAGGTGTTTGCCCGCTCTCTAGGAGAAACGACCGATGTTGTGTCGAAAGAAATGTACTCTTTCGATGATCGCGGTGGCACTTCTCTCACGCTGCGCCCGGAATTCACCGCCGGGATCGCGCGCGCTTATCTGACCAATGGCTGGCAGCAATACGCGCCGTTAAAGCTGGCAACGCACGGCCCTTTGTTCCGTTACGAACGCCCGCAAAAGGGCCGTTATCGCCAGTTTCACCAGATCGATGCAGAGATTGTCGGCGCAGGCGAACCGCAAGCGGATGTCGAACTACTCGCCATGGCGGATCAATTGCTGCGCAAGCTTGGCATCGAAGGCGTGACTTTGCACCTTAATACATTGGGCGATGCAAATAGCCGTGAGGCGTGGCGCGCTGGCCTGATCGAATATTTTGGGAAAGTTCGCGGCGATTTGTCCGAAGACAGCCAAGAGCGGCTGGAGAAGAACCCCTTGCGCATTCTGGATAGCAAGGACCCGCGAGACAAAGTGTTTTTGGCCGACGCACCCAAGATTGACGAATTCTTGTCCGATGAAGCGCTTGCCTTTTTTGAAAGCGTGACAAGCGGTCTGGATGCGGCTGGCGTAAAATGGACACGCGCGGAAAGCCTCGTGCGCGGCCTCGATTATTACCGGCACACCGCGTTTGAATTTATCCCTGATGAGGGTTCCGCAGCGGCCGAGGCTTTGGGCGCGCAAAGCACGGTACTGGGCGGCGGGCGCTATGACGGACTTATGGAAAGCCTTGGCGGGCCAGCGACGCCTGCGGTCGGCTGGGCTGCGGGTATTGAGCGGCTCGCTATGCTGGTTGGGGAGCGGGGCGAGGCAAAACTGGACGTCGCGATTGCTTTGGAAGACGATACGCTTCTTGCCAACGCACAACGCATTGTAAGCGACCTTCGCGGCGCTGGATTTTCCGTGGAGCTACTTGCCACCAATTCTCCGCGCAAAAGATTTGACCGGGCGGCAAAATTGGATGCCTCTGTCTTAACGTCCTTACGCAGACAGAATGACGAACCATCGTATTTTTCGAAGGGTGGATTGAACGAACAAGACGACGAACGAATTTCCGCGATTTTTTCGCGGCACCTATAGCCCATTTGTCATCCCCGCGAAGGCGGGGATCAAGAAGCTTTAAATGGCAGCGACATCCGTAGGCTGGATTCCCGCCTTCGCGGGAATGACGTAGAGAGTAAGAATGCAAATCCCACCCGAACGCCTTGATCAGATCGCCAATCGCTTTGCCGAGCTTGAAGCGCGCATGGCGTCGGGCACGCTTGAGGGCGATGAATTTGTCCGCGCGAGCCGTGATTATGCAGAGTTGGAGCCAGTCGCCAAAACTGCGGCTGACGTGAAGGCCATGCGCGAAGAGATTGGCGGCCTCGAAGATATGCTCGCCGATCCTGAAATGAAAGCGATGGCAGAAGAAGAGCTTGCTGAACTGCGCGCGGGCCTGCCAGACAAGGAACGCGCGCTTGCGATCGCATTGCTTCCCCGCGATGCCGCTGATAGCAAGCCTGCCATGCTCGAAATTCGCGCTGGCACAGGCGGGGACGAGGCGGCTTTGTTCGCCGGTGATCTCTACCGGATGTATGAACGCTTTGCCGCTGAAAATGGCTGGAAGGTTGAGCCTGTCAGCATGAACGCTTCTGAAGTTGGCGGATTTAAAGAGATTGTCGCCAACGTGACGGGCGCAGGTGTGTTTGCAAAACTCAAATTCGAAAGCGGCGTGCACCGCGTCCAGCGCGTGCCAGTGACCGAAAGCGGCGGGCGTATTCACACATCGGCTGCGACTGTGGCGGTTCTGCCGGAACCCGATGATGTGGATGTGCGGATTGATCCGGGCGATTTGAAAATTGATACCTATCGTGCAAGCGGGGCAGGCGGCCAGCACGTCAACACAACTGACAGCGCGATCCGCATCACGCATGGGCCAACAGGTTTAGTCGTGACCTGTCAGGACGGGCGCAGCCAGCACAAGAACAAGGAAAAAGCGATGCAGGTTCTGCGGGCGCGATTGTTCGAGAAAACCCGCGATGAGGCGCAAGGCGCGGAGGCTGAGGCGCGCAAGGCTATGGTCGGATCAGGCGACCGCTCAGAACGCATCCGGACCTACAATTTTCCGCAAGGCCGCGTGACCGATCACCGTATCGGTCTGACTTTGCACAAGCTTGAAGAGGTGCTCGCAGGTCCGGGGCTCTTGGAATTGACAGATGCGCTTATTTCCGAGGACGAGGCAAAGCGGCTGGCGGCATTGGCGCAATGAAGATCGCCGACGCGCTGCGAGAAGCGGCGGCTCAGCTGTCCGAAACCTCTGACACCGCGCGCCTTGATGCTGAATTGCTCATGGCGCATGCATTGGATGTCAGCCGATCAGACATGCTGCTGCGGCACACTGATAAGCCTGCGCCAGTTGGATTTGCTGAGCTTGCGCAAAGGCGCCTGAAATACGAGCCCATCGCCTACATTACCGGATGGACCGAATTTTATGGTCGGCGATTTGATGTAGGGCCGGGTGTGCTGATCCCGCGCGGCGACAGTGAGGTCTTGGTCGAGGCGGCACTGGAAGTGTGCCCAAATCCGCAGCAAGTGTTGGATCTGGGAACAGGGTCGGGAGCGCTCTTACTCACAATCTTGTGCGAAAAACCGGGCGCATCAGGTTTGGGCGTGGATGCATCATCTGCGGCGATCGAATTTGCACAGCACAATGCAGGTAAACTCGAAACTGCAGGCGATTTAGCGCTGGCGGCGCCTCTGCTTTTTCAAAAAGCTGATTGGACTGAGCCTGATTGGGCGAATGGTCTCGGATCGTTCGATCTGATCCTCTGCAATCCCCCATATGTCGAAACGTCGGCGCCACTTGATCGCGACGTGCGCGATTTTGAGCCAGCATCGGCTTTGTTTGCTGGAGCTGACGGGCTTGATGACTACCGCATATTGATCCCTCGACTGCGCGCATTGCTGATGGATCGGGGCACCGCTCTGTTCGAAATTGGACACACACAGGCCGATGCCGTGACACATTTGGCCTATGATTCAGGCTTTGCTGTTGAGATGCGCCGTGATCTGGCAGGCAGACCGCGCGTTCTTATCCTTTCCTAAGGAAAACGCGCCTAGGGCTTGGCAAAGCGGGCGATGCTCGCTAGCAAAGAATCAGGTCACGATTAGCGACAAGCGCAAATCGCTGAACCAAGCTCCAAATCTCGCTCAGAACGGCCGTCAGGGCATGCCCTTGGCCAGCATAGCGCGGAGCGTGCTCTTTTGGGGTCTTTAGGCCGGTTGCGCGCCATCAGGTGCGCCGGGCCGTTGGTGAGGAACATTTTCCTTTGAATAACAATCGTAACAATCGTCGTCGTGGTCGCGGAAATCGCAACAATCAGGGCGGCGCACACAGTCAGAACCGGATCGACAGCCGTGCGCGCGGAAATGCGCCGCAATTGCTCGATAAGTACAAGAAAATGGCGCAGGACGCTCAGCACAATGGCGACCGGGTTCAGGCTGAATATTACCTGCAGTTTGCCGATCACTATTTCCGGGTCATCGCCGATAACAAAGCGCGTCAGGACGAGGCGCGGGCCAAGCGTAACGAAGAACGCGGCGAAAATGCCAGTGACGATAGCGAAGATGGCGAAGACAGCGGCAATCGCCGCCGCAACAACAACCGCCGAGGACGCTCACGCCGCGATGATGCAGACGCGATTGCCGAAGGTGAAATGGGCAGCGAAGGTGAAGCCGCGAATGACGGCGATGCGCAGGGCGACGAAAGCGAAGAGCCCAAGCGCAGGCCGCGCAAACCTCGCGGTGAAGGGCGCAGCGAAACCAAGACCGAGGCAAGAACTCCGCGCCGCAAACCACGGGTGTCTAAACCGCGCGATGAGGATGACAGTTCTGGTGAACTTGACCAATCTGTTCTTCCGCCAGCCATCGGTTCAGATGATGACAGCGACGACAGTCTTGAGGCCGTCGGTTAATTCATGACAGCCCGCACAGGTGTGGGTGCAATGAACCGTAAGCTTACGAACAACCCGCTCAGGCCAATTGTAGAGTTCGCTCAGGCATGGCCCAAGCTGACAGCTTTGCTGCTCGGGCTGGTGACCGCCTTTGGGTATCCTCCATTCCACGCATGGTGGCTGGCCATTCCCGCTTTGGCAGCGGCCATTGCACACTGGCATGCCGCCCCTTCATGGAAAGCGGCATGGGGACGCGGATTTCTCTTTGGCTGGGCGCATTTGACGCTCGCCAACAATTGGATTGCAACCGCTTTCACACATCAGGCGAACATGCCGGAATTTCTTGGCTGGCTCGCTGTACCTCTGCTGTGCATTTATTTGGCGATCTATCCAGCTATTGCCGTTTTGGCAGGGCATCTGCTGAGCCGAAAATGGATAGGCGATAAAGCAGGTTTTCTGGCTTTTGCCGCCGCGCTGGCCGGTGCCTGGATCATCATGGAGTGGGCAAGAGGCTGGATGTTCACCGGCTACCCCTGGCCGCCGCTTGGGTTATTGCTTTTGGGCGGCTGGCAAACCTCAGGTATTGGTGGTCTTCTGCCATGGATGGGAACTTATGCCCTTTCTGGTCTGACGATCCTGCTGGCAGCGGCCAGCAGGGGCATCTTTGCGGCGCGGCGTTGGTTGTTTGGATCATTGTGGGTGCTGGTCATCGTGGGCGGGATGCTGCATCCTCTCACCGCACCCGCTAAGCCCCCATTGCAAGGCATTCGTTACGCTCTCATCCAACCTCTTATCCCGCAAGATGAAATCAATGATGGCACAAAATTCGAAGAGCAGTTTCAGCGCATTTCAGATCTGACATTACCGGGACGCGGTGAGGAGCGGCTAGTATTGTGGCCAGAAAGCGCGATTCCTGACTACCTCGAAGATGGCTATCCACAGCGTTATTATGCCAGGATGACAGCGGGCGCTGATCCCAAATTTGCGCGCGGGCGCATTGGCAGCGTGATTGGACCGGATGCTGCCCTTCTCACAGGGGTAGTCAATCTCGATATAGGAATGGGCAGCGCTGGCTTTCCCACTGCCGTCACTGCGCGCAATTCGGTTCTCGGTTTGAATGGTGAGGGTGACATCACTCACCATTATGCCAAGGCGCATCTTGTGCCTTATGGCGAGTATTTGCCGCTTGACTGGGTGTTAGAGCCAATCGGTTTGACCCGGCTAACCTCTGGCACAATTGACTATATGCCAGGCCCCGGCCCGCAAACTCTCGACCTTGGGAATTTCGGCAAGGCGGGGGTCCAGATATGCTATGAGATTGTCTTTTCCGGGCATGTGGTCGATCGGGAAAATCGGCCCGATTACATTTTTAATCCCTCAAACGATGGCTGGTTTGGCACTTGGGGCCCTCCGCAGCATTTGGCCCAGGCCCGGATGCGCGCGCTTGAAGAAGGTCTGCCTGTTTTGCGGTCAACCACGACCGGTATCAGCGCGGTGATCAACGCCTCGGGAATAGTGCTTAAAACTGTACCATCGGGCAAAGCAGGGCGATTGGATGGCCTGATACCAGCCGCACATGAACCGACACTCTTCGCGCGTTTCGGGCACGTTTTGACATGGGGTTGGGCGGCGCTGTTTTTGCTGATGGGCTTGGGCATACCAAGACTGCTTGCGCTGCGCGCAGCACGCAGCTAGGGCTTTGCGAAAGACATAAAGGTTTCCTTATATCATACGGAGGCCGACCCGTTTGCTATTGCTCAGGAGCATCCATGCGCAGCGATTATCTGTTCACTTCCGAAAGCGTTTCCGAAGGCCATCCCGACAAAGTTTCGGATCAAATCTCGGATGCCATTGTTGATCTGATGCTTGCCAAGGACGCCGAGGCGCGTGTGGCTTGTGAGACCATGACCACCACTCAGCGCGTCGTTCTGTCGGGCGAAATTCGGTGCAAGCCGATGTATGATCTGTCGCGCGAAGAGTGGAAATACAACAATTACTGGGCACCTGGCGCGCGTGATGAAATCGAAAGTGCGGTTCGCCGGACGGTCGCCGAAATTGGCTATGAGCAATCAGGTTTTCACTGGGAAAGCCTCGTTTTCGAGAATCACCTGCATGGCCAGTCGGCGGAAATCGCCATGGGTGTGGATGCAGGCGATGCCGGGTCCAATAAGGACGAGGGCGCTGGAGACCAGGGCATCATGTTCGGCTTTGCCTGCGATGAAACACCTGACCTGATGCCGGCGACGCTTGATTACAGTCACAAAATCCTCGAGCAGCTCGCTGCCGATCGCAAATCGGGCGCGGCGCCTTTCCTTGAGCCGGATGCCAAAAGCCAGGTCACTTTGCGTTATGAAAGCGGCAAGCCTGTTGGTTGCACCGCCATCGTGGTCTCGACCCAGCACGCCCCCGGCTATCACGAAGGCGAGAAAGAGGCGGAGCTAAAATCCTATGTCAAGGGTGTGGTCTCCAAGATCTTGCCCGCAGGATTTATCACTGACGAGACCGCCTGGCATATCAACCCCACTGGCGCGTTTGAAATTGGCGGACCTGATGGTGATGCAGGCCTGACCGGGCGCAAGATCATTGTCGATACCTATGGCGGTGCCTCGCCCCATGGCGGCGGGGCTTTCAGTGGCAAAGACCCGACCAAGGTCGATCGCAGCGCCGCCTATATCACACGCTATCTAGCAAAGAATGTGGTGGCGGCTGGCCTTGCTCGGCGGTGCACGATCCAGATCGCTTATGCCATTGGCGTCTCGCAGCCTTTGTCGCTTTATGTTGATACCCATGGCACCGCGGCTGAGGGGGTTAATGATGCCAAGATCGAGGCTGCGATTACTGCGATTGACAAGCTGGGCGGTTTGACCCCGCGCGCTATTCGAGAGCACCTTGGGCTGAACAAACCGATCTATCGCAAAAGCGCCGCTTACGGGCATTTTGGCCGGATTGCGGACGGCGATTTCTTTCCTTGGGAACGGGTTGATCTGGTGGATGATCTTAAGGCTTCTTTGGCCTGATCAAAGCCGCTTTTGCGCACAAGAATATCGCTGATTCGCCCCTTTCCTCGTTCATGAAACACATGCTGGGAAAGGGTGTCTCAGGAGTGGGGGAGGGCGCCCTCATTTGTCCGAGCGGTCCGCAGCGGGCGAAGACGGCGGCAAAGAAAAAGTAGCAGAGCATGAGCATGTAGGAAAATGGCTTTTCCCGCCTGCTTTTTGCCTGCCCGCGTTATCCCTCCCGCACCCGCACCCGCACCCGCACCCGCGCCCAATTCTCCCCGCCGCGCCCCAATGCACCCGCCGCTCACGCACCGCGCGCCCAACGCGCTCCAAAACGCTCCAGCCCATGCCTCATAAGGCCCCCCGCCAGCCCGCGCAGCCAGCCCCCCGGTTCGCTAACCCATTGACCTTGGCCGATACCCTGCCATCATCGGGCCGTCACTTGAGGGGGATCACCATGTTCGCACCATCACGCAGCCAGCAGTCATGCGGCCACCTATCGAGCCGCCAGCAGTCACCCAGGCAAAAATCCGGCTGCCAACACCCGCGCCGCCTTCCATTCACCGCTCCGCTTGCACGCGCTGCGCCGGTTGCCGCCATCGCCTGCGCCATCACCGCCGCCGCCGCCATCACCGCGCCTGCCGCCCATGCGCAGCAGCCTATTGAGCTTGAAATCGGTGCCAGCTGGACCCATCCCCACAGCGGCATAATTGTTCCCGATACCCTTGGCGGTTTGCCGCGCGGAGAGGCGACCGAATTCGCGCCCGATTTCCTCAATCTGGGTTTTTCATTCCGCACTGATGAGCCTTACGAGGAACTCTCGCTTTATATCTATCGCCACACCAATGCCGGGCTGCCCGTATGGTTTGAACAATCGCGCAATGCTATTGCTGTGCGCGATGCCTATGCCGGGGCGAGCCTTGCTTTTGGTGTAGAACCGTTTGGCTGGCCGGGTGCGGAAAGCTGGCAAGGCCTGCGCGCTGTCTATGATATGCCCAAAGGCTCGCAGATCAGCAGCACGGCGGTCGCACTGTTTTCGGTTGATGGCTGGTTTGTGAAAATGCGCGCATCATCGCAAAACCGCTCGCCTGAGCAATTGCGCGATTTGATGAACGAGGCATTTGCCGAGCTCACCCCGCCCGAGGCGCAATTTGCGCAGGCCCCGGCGGTTCCGGTTAAAGATTGCGCTGCCAAGCTGCAATTCAAGAAAAAGGCAAAGGATGCCAAACAGGACGCCGGCGCTGCACTGATTGGTGCATTGCTTGGCGGCATGGCGCTGGAAGAGGTTCAAGAAGAGCAAGCCGATGATACGGCCCCGCCGCCGCCTCCTCCCACATGGTGCCGCGATGGTTCGCTCAGCGCCATGCAGGTCGCTTACCGCGCTGATGCTTCGCAGGATTCCTATATCATCGCGCTGAATGATAGCGGCATCGGCGTGTCGGTTGGGCCTGATTGGGGCGCGCAATTGCTGATGGATGACAAAGCCAAATCAAAGAAACCATCGTTTTCAATATCAGTCATCACCGATAGCCAGCGGATCAATTACGTCTCGCAAAACCGTCTGCCATCGTTTGAGCGCGTGCTGGAAATCATCAACGCCAATCGGCGGGTCAGCGCGGCATCAACCTGGGGTGACACAGACGAGGTCGAAATCAGCTCAGACGCGCTTTAGCGCCTGCGCTATGTGCCCCTAAATCGGTTTGGCCACCATCAGCCACAAAATGATGCACAGCGGGGCGGTGCTGATCAGGCCCCATGTGATCCACAACCGCGACAGGCGTTTGTATTGATCGGTTACTCCGTCCTGCGCGGTAAAGGCATTGGCCAGCCGCGCCTGCTTGATCTGGATCGGCACCAGCACAAACAGCCAGATGCATCCGGCAATCACAAACAGGATCTGGCTCCACACCAGCCAGGCATGGTCAAACAGCGAATATCGCATCGCCCATGCCGCGCCATATCCGCCGGTCATCGTGAGGATAATGCCGGGTATCGTCAGGCCAAAATCGGTGCCTGTTACCAGGCGCTGGCCAAATTGGACGATGCGCCAATCGCCATTGCGATCGGCAAACACTTTCCACACTGCGGTGACCGTGATGTTCCCGGCCAGCAGAATAAACCCCAGATAATGGAGGAACTTAAAAGCGAAGATTGATCCCACGCGGCCAAGATTAGCGCGCTCGCTTTACAGCGCAACCTCATAATGCGCCGTGGTGCTTTGCGCGACCTGTTCCTCGGTGATGCCGGGGGCCAGCTCTATCAGGCGAAAAGCCGATGATTTATCCGGGCGGTGGAACACGCCCAGATTGGTGACAATCATATCGACCACATTTTGCCCCGTCAGTGGCAAAGTGCAGGCCGGGATAAATTTGGGATCGCCCGCTTTGCTGGTGTGATCCATCACCACGATGATCTTTTTAACGCCGGCAACCAGATCCATTGCGCCGCCCATGCCTTTGATCATTTTGCCCGGGATCATCCAATTGGCGATATCGCCATTGGCGGCAACTTCCATCGCGCCCAGCACGGTAAGGTCAATATGTCCGCCGCGGATCATTGCAAAACTGGTGGCGCTGTCGAAATAGGCGCTGTGTTCCAGCTCGCTAATGGTTTGCTTGCCCGCATTGATCAGATCGGGGTCTTCCTCTCCTTCATAAGGGAAAGGGCCAATACCCAGCATGCCGTTTTCGCTTTGCAGTGTCACATGCATGCCACCCGGAATATGATTGGCGACCAGCGTGGGAATGCCAATGCCCAGATTGACGTAGTACCCATCCTGCAATTCGCGCGCCGCGCGCGCTGCCATCTGGTCGCGGGTCCAGCCGATTGCATCGCTCATTATGCTGTCTCCCGCTTGCGAGTGGTTCGAAATTCGATTTTCTTGTCATAGGGCGCGCCCACAATCATGCGATTGACGAAGACGCCGGGCAGGTGAATGTCATCAGGCCCAAGCGATCCGGCAGGCACGATTTCCTCCACTTCGGCAATGCACACCTTGCCGCAAGTGGCAGCCGGCTGATTGAAATTGCGCGCGGTCTTGCGGAAAATCAGATTGCCGGTTTCATCGGCCTTCCATGCCTTCACGATGGCAAGATCGGCAAAGATGCCGCGTTCAAGGATGTAATCCTCGCCGTCAAAGCTCTTGATGTCCTTGCCGTCTGCCACCTGCGTGCCCACGCCTGTCTTGGTGTAGAAACCGGGAATGCCAGCCCCGCCTGCGCGCATACGTTCAGCCAGCGTTCCTTGCGGGCAAAATTCCACTTCCAATTCGCCGGAGAGGAACTGGCGTTCAAATTCCTTGTTCTCCCCGACATAGGAAGAGATCATTTTTTTCACTTGCCGGGTGCGCAGCAGTTTGCCGATGCCTTCATCGTCAATGCCGGCATTGTTGCTGGCAAAGGTAAGCCCGGTGACGCCTGTATCGCGGATCGCATCGAGCAGCCTTTCAGGAATACCGCACAGGCCAAACCCTCCGCTGGCGATCAGGATGTCATTGGCGATAACACCGTCCAGTGCGGCGGCGGCATTGGGGTAAAGCTTTGTCATATCAGTCCGTGTTCATGTGTGATCTTGAGCAGGAACGCGCGGGATCGTTTCAGGCCGGGCGTCGTTAGGGCAGGGCGATAAAGGTTGGCGATAAAGGTTGGCGATAAAGATTGGCGGGGGCCCTGTCATCAAATGATGTCACGAAAACCTGCCAAGCGATGAGGAATGGGTGCAAGTGATCGCTGCGCCCCCTTTCTGTCTTGCAGGAAATGCTGCGCCGCAACATGCGCCGCGTGCGTTTAAGTGCCTAATAATTAGGCAAATGCTCACTATTTGCACAGACAATTTGCGTAATTTGACATATTTCCGTCATTGAAGGGGTAAATATTGCGCATTTTGCAACTTGCTATGCGGCTTTCGCACTTGCGAAGAATCGCCTGCGCCCGCATATCTCTTCGTGCCTTACAGGCATCCTCTCCCAAACTTTTCAGGCCCGGCCGCACTTAGGTGTACCGGGCCTTTTTCTTGCCCTGATTGCGGATGGGGCGCGGCATCGGCGCCTATGGTTCTTTGCGGACCGCAGATACAGGCAATTGCAATGCCACCTTTGGGCTCCTAGCTAACGAATGCGTTAATTGGAGATCACCACAATGAGCGACACTCAGGACGCTCCTGTTCAAACCGTCAGATTGCAGGTTGCCCCCGCCCGGCAGGAAGAATCGGGCCAGGGTTTGGCCCGCATGCCCCGCTCGGCGTTTCAGGCTTTGGGTATCACCGAAGGCGACGTGGTCGAGATCAAAGGGAAACGCAGCACCGCCGCAATCGCGATGGCCGCCTATGCCGAGGATGATACGCTGGATGTGGTGCGCCTTGACGGCCTCCAACGCGGCAATGCCGAGGCGGGATCGGGCGAGCATGTGAAAATCGTGCGTGCCGAAACGCGCCCCGCGACCCGCGTGGTGTTTGCGCCGGCACAGCGCGACATGCGGCTGCAAGGGCCGAGCCAGGCGCTCAAACGCAATTTCTTCAAAAAGCCGCTGGTCGCAGGCGATCTGGTGGCGACCACAGGGCAGCAGCCGGTGCAAAACATGCCGCCCGATGTGCGCCAATTGCTGCGCGCGCCCGCTTATGCGCTGACGCAGATCAGACTGTCGGTCGCGTCAACTGTGCCCAAGGGCATCGTCCATATCGACGAGAACACCGAAGTTGAACTGCGCACCGAATTCGAAGAGCCCCGCGATGCGCGCGGCACGGTGAATTATGACGATGTCGGCGGGATGGAAGAGACCATTCAGGCTTTGCGCGAAATGGTCGAATTGCCGCTGCGTTATCCCGAATTGTTCACCCGGCTGGGCGTTGATCCGCCCAAGGGCGTTCTGCTCCATGGCCCGCCCGGCACCGGCAAAACGCGCCTTGCACAGGCTGTCGCCAATGAAAGCGATGCGGAATTTTTCTCCATTAACGGGCCAGAGATCATGGGCTCGGGCTATGGCGAAAGCGAAAAACGCCTGCGCGAGGTGTTCGAAGAAGCGACCCGCGCCGCCCCTGCCATTGTGTTTATCGACGAGATCGATTCCATCGCTCCCAAACGCAGCGGCGTGCCCGGCGAGGCGGAAAAGCGGCTGGTCGCGCAATTGCTCACTTTGATGGACGGATTGGAAGCACGCGCGAACCTTGTCGTGATCGCCGCCACCAACCGGCCCGATGCCATTGACGAAGCTTTGCGCAGGCCCGGCCGGTTCGACCGCGAGATCGTGATAGGCGTGCCCGATCAGGGCGGCCGCCGCGAAATCCTCGCGATCCACACACGCGGTATGCCTTTGGAAGAAACCGTTGACCTTGCCGAGCTTTCGCGGGTCACGCACGGCTTTGTCGGAGCAGACATCGCCGCGCTTGCACGCGAGGCGGCGATTGATGCGGTGCGCCGGATCATGCCGCGGCTCGATCTGGATGCGCGCGAAATTCCGCAGGACGTGCTCGAAGATCTGTGCGTCACCCGCGATGATTTCATGTCCGCGCTCAAACGCGTCCAGCCATCGGCCATGCGCGAAGTGATGGTGCAGGCGCCCAATGTCGGCTGGGATGATATTGGCGGGGTCGGCGATGCGATCGACAAGCTGAAAGAGGGCATCGAACTCCCGCTTAAAAACGCCGAAGCGTTCCGCCGTCTGGGCATCCGCCCGGCCAAAGGCTTTCTGCTGTACGGCCCGCCCGGCACCGGCAAAACCCTGCTTGCCAAAGCGGTCGCGAAAGAGGCTGAGGCCAATTTCATCTCGATGAAAAGCTCAGACCTTTTGTCCAAATGGTATGGCGAAAGCGAACAGCAAATCGCCCGCCTGTTCCAGCGCGCGCGCTCGGTCGCGCCGTGCGTGGTGTTCATTGACGAGATCGACAGCCTTGTCCCCGCGCGCGGCTCTGGTCAGGGCGAACCGCAAGTGACGGGCCGGGTCGTCAACACGATCCTGGCTGAGATGGACGGGCTGGAGGAATTACAATCGGTCATCGTGGTGGGCGCAACCAATCGCCCCACTTTGGTCGATCCTGCTTTGCTGCGTCCGGGCCGCTTCGATGAGCTTGTCTATGTCGGCACGCCCGATGCGCCGGGCCGTGAGCATATTCTGGGCATTCACACTGGCGCGATGCCGCTGGCGGATGATGTGGACCTCGCCGATGTCGCGTCCAAAACCGAACGGTTTACCGGCGCTGATCTGGAAGACGTGGTGCGCCGCGCCGGCCTTAACGCGCTGCGGCGCATGGGCGGCGATGTGAGCAAAGTGGCCGCCGAGGACTTCGCCGAGGCGCTCAAAGACAGCCGCGCCACCGTCACTTCCAAAATGGAAGCGGAATACCGCAAAATGCGCGGCGAATTGAAAAAACGCGCCGCCGAAGCCCAGCCCATCGGGTTTTTCCAACCGGAAAACCTTCAGCCAACGAATGCGAAAAAGCATGACTGAAGTGCAAGCGAATTAAGTCTATGAACAGGGCGCGCAGTTACACAGCTTATCTCAATGCGCAATCTGCAGGTCTAAAGGCAGAAGCGAAGCAAGCTCTTCGCACGTTTCTGAATTCCTTCGATAGCGAGGCAGACCGGAGGGACTGGGTCGATGAAAACTGGAATGAACTGGATCGTAATCGCCATGCTCGGATCCGGCATGAGATCTTTGATGAGCTTATTTTTCCAGTCCTTTACGCAGGCTTTTCCAAGGGCGAGCCAGAGAGCTATTTCCGGTTGTCGGTGCTTTCCCAGAACCTTTACAGTGCGACCTCTCTTTGGAACCGTATCGGTAACCTGACCGGGTATCAGCTTGCTGAATATGCGTACCGCACAGAAACAAAAAATGGGGAGTACCGAGCCGCATTTCTTCGCTGCCTGCTGAATTGGATGAACTATGCCGACCACGAATGGCCCACAGGTATTCTGCTTGAGGAACCTGAACAGCGGACAAGTTGGGACGAAACTATAGCGCTGATTGATTTAGCGCGGGAACTAGACGATCACCGCAGACATGGCGCGCGTTTGGACCAGTTCGAAAGGCGAGTGAGGGCAGATATGGCTCGCCGAAAACCCAAATAATCTCGCCTTATCGGGTCTAATGCGCCGCATCCCAGCTTGGCCCTGTGCCAATATCAATCGCCAATGGAACGTCCAGCGTCACTACGGGCAAAGCTGCTTCTGCCATCACGCGCTCAATAATCGGTGATGCAGCGGCGACGTCGCTTTCGGGCAGTTCGAACACCAATTCATCATGCACTTGCAAGAGCATGCGCACATCATTCAGGCCCGCATCGCGAAGCGCTGGCAGCATGCGCACCATGGCGCGTTTGATGATGTCGGCGCTGGTCCCCTGAATGGGCGCGTTGATCGCCGCGCGTTCTGATCCTTGGCGCTCGGCCTGATTTTTGGACGCGATCCGGGGGAACCATGTTTTGCGGCCAAACAGGGTTTCAGAATACCCTTTGGCTTTCACCGTTTCCAGCGTTTCGAGGATATAGCGCTGGATGCCGGGGAAACGCTGGAAATAGGTGTCGATCATGTCTTGCGCTTCATCGGGTTCCACTTCCAGACGGCCCGCAAGGCCCCAGCGCGATATGCCGTACAGGATCGCGAAATTGATCGTTTTCGCCTGCGCGCGGGTGTCGCGGGTCACCTCGCCAAACATTTCTGTGGCGGTGCGCGAATGGATATCCTCGCCATTGGCAAACGCTTCTTTCAGCGTGTCGACATTGGCCATATGCGCGGCCAGCCTCAGTTCGATCTGGCTGTAATCGGCGGCCAGCAAAGTGTTGCCCGCCTCTGGCACGAACGCCTCGCGAATTTGCCGCCCGATGGCCGTGCGGATCGGGATATTTTGCAGGTTCGGATCGGTGGAGGATAAGCGCCCCGTTTGCGCCCCGGCGAGCGAATAGCTGGTGTGAACGCGGCCCGTAACGGGATTGATCTGCGCTTGCAAAGCATCGGTATAAGTCGATTTGAGTTTCGATAGATGCCGCCATTCGAGCACTTTTTTCGCAATCGGCGCGCCTTCGCCGCCCAGCTTTTCCAAAGTTGCCTGATCGGTGGAATAGGCCCCGCTTTTCCCTTTGCGCCCGCCTTTCAGGCCCATTTTTTCGAACAGAATTTCGCCCAATTGCTTGGGACTGCCAACGGAAAATTCCTGGCCTGCAAGCTCGTGAATTTCGCTTTCCAACCGGGCGGTTTCAGTGGCGAATTCTTCGGACAGCCGGGCCAGCTGCGCGCGGTCCACTTTGATCCCTTCGCGCTCCATCGCGGCGACCACCGGGATCAGCGGGCGATCAACCCGTTCGTAAATCCGCGTGCCGCCTTCCTGCGCGAGGCGCGGTTTGAGCATCTGATACAGCCGCCAAGTGACATCGGCATCCTCGGCGGCATATTCGGTTGCCCTCGCCAGCGGCACTTCGCCAAAGGGGATGGCTTTCTTGCCCGTCCCGCACACTTCCTTGAACGATAAAGGCGTGTGGCCAAGGTGACGCTCAGACAATTCATCCATGCCGTGCCCGCCGCCCATGCCTTCTCCCCGGCCTGCATCAAGGTCAAAGCTCATGACCATGGTGTCTTCGATGGGGGTCACTCTTGCGCCTGCGCGTTCGAGCACATTGAGATCGTATTTGCCGTTCTGGAAGATTTTGAGGACCGCTTCATTGGTAAACAGCGGTTTCAATGCCGCCAGCGCGTCTTTGGTGGCGATCTGTTCGGGCTTTTCGGCCAGCAGATCGGTCCCGCCATGGGCAAGCGGGATATAGCACGCATCATTGGGGCCAAGCGCCAGGCTGATGCCAACCAGATCGGCCTGCATCGCATTGAGCGAGGAGGTTTCAGTATCCACCGCAACATATTGCGCAGCACTAGCGCGGGCGGTCCAAGCCTCCAGCCGCTCCAATGTCTGCACCGTTTCATAGGCGCTGCGATCAACCTTGGGCATTTCGGGCAGCGGCTGACGGTTGCCCGCCGCATCGCCGGCATCGCCTGCCATATCCGCTTTGGCCGGGTGCAGATTGTTCGCGCGTTCAGGGCTGCCCGTGCCAAGGCCGAGGCGTTTTAACAGCGAAGTAAAGCCATGCTCTTCGAGAAATGCGGCGAGCGGTTCGGGTGCAATCCCATCGAGCTTCATTTCATCGAGCGGCTGGGGCAGATCGCAATCCTCTTTCAGCGTGACGAGCACCCGGCTCATCTCTGCATCCCCGCGCCCTTCGATCAGGCGTTCTTTCAGCTTGGACGTCTTCATCTCCGGCGCCTGATCCAGCGCGGCGGTCAGCGATCCGTGTTCGGCGATCAGCTTGCTCGCGGTCTTGGGGCCGACCCCGTAAATGCCGGGAATATTGTCAACGCTGTCCCCCATCAGCGCGAGCACATCGCCGACCAGTTCGGGTTTGACGCCGAATTTCTCCTCGACTTCCTCGATATAGATGCGCGCGCTTTTCATCGTGTCGAGCATGTCGATGCGCGCCGGGCCATGGGGGCCTTCGACCTCTCCGATCAATTGCATCAGGTCTTTGTCGGAAGATACGATGGTGACGTTCCACCCCTTGCGCTGCGCCTCGCGCGCATAGGTCGCGATCAGATCGTCCGCTTCCAGCCCGGCTTCCTCGATACAGGGCAGGCTGAAAGCGCGAGTCGCATCGCGGATCAGCGGGAATTGCGGGCGCAGATCTTCGGGCGGTTCGGGACGGTTCGCCTTATATTCGGGGTAGATATCGTTGCGAAAACTCTTGGAATCTTTATCAAGGATGACCGCAAGATGGGTGGGGCCAGCTGCTGTATCGAGATCATCAGCGAGCTTCCACAGCATCGTCGTATAACCATAAACCGCGCCCACCGGCGTGCCTGCAGGATTGGTGAGCGGGGGCAGGCGGTGATAAGCTCTGAAGATATAGGACGAGCCATCGACGAGATAGAGGTGCTGCTGATCTGACATGGTGATCTGCTAGCATTCGCAGGCAGCCCGCGTAAGCCGCTTTGGCACAATACCCCCTTGCCAAGCTGATATGTTCAAACTTGTAAAATCAGGCCGAAATGAGGCGTAATTGAGGCGAAAGCGGCCGAACCTGCCTTATTTGACTTGCCTTGCCACATTCTTGCCATTATCTAGAGCGCAAGTCGGGGGTCAAAAGCCGGCTGACGCGGGGGTTTTGAAAATGCCTGCGTAACAAAACGCTGAATAAGGATTACTATTATGCGTAAGATCGTTCTTGCCGCTGCTGTGGCTACCTCGGCTCTTGGCCTTGCTGCTTGCGGCGAAACTGCTGAAAAAGCTGGCGAAACTGCTGATGCAATGGCTGCAGACGCCGGTTCAATCGCTGACGATGCAACCGCTGCTGCCGAAGACGGCGCTGCTGCTGTAGGCGACGCTGCTTCTGACGGCGCTGCTGCTGTTGAAGGCGCTGCAGCTGACGGTGCTGCTGCTGTCGAAGGCGCTGCTGCTGATGGCACCGCTGCTGTCGAAGGCGCTGTTGAAGCTGCTGGCGACAATGCTGAAGAAATGATGGCTGGCGACGAGTAATCGTTTAAGCCTCAGCCCGCTTTGGCGGGTCTGAAATAGAAAAGGCGGTGCCAGATCGGCGCCGCCTTTTTTGTTGCGTCATTCACGCAACTCTTAAAAGCCCTGGAGCTTACCCGCCATTGCGCGGGGCAGGGGCCCAATTGCGAGTGGGATCGCGGTACAATCCGGCTTTGGCGGAAAATCCATTATACAAAGCGCGCGTAATCTCTGCGATGCGCGCATCACGCTTGGCTCGCGCGGCGCGTTTGTTGCGCGATTCGTCAGAAAGGCTGGTGCTTTGCCCGGTGACATAGATCGCCGCCACAATCGCGCGGCCATCTGCGAGGCGGAAAATGCCGATATCGCTGGCAGTGCGGCTGAGTGTGCCGGTTTTGTGCGCAAGCGCTGCGGCCTGCGGCAGAGCCGCGTTCATCCGGCGGCGGCCTGTGGTTGTCTCTTCCATCGCGCCGATCAGCAGATTGCGGCTGTTCACGCTGAGCCAGCGGCCCTGATAAATCCCGGCAAGCAATTGCCCCATCGCCCGCGGACTGGCCGAATCGCGCGGATCAATCCATTCAACCGGATCAAATTCGCCATCATCGCGCACCAATGTCGCAATATCGCGCGACAGCTCAAATTCGTTAAGCCCGGCCTGACGCATCCACGCATTCACAGCCGAAGGCCCGCCAACAACGCGCAGCAGCGCATCGGTGCAGCTGTTGCAGCTTTTGCTGATCATCAGGCTGATGAGTTCATGCGCGGGGACATAATTGCCCGTGCGCACGGGCGCGCGTTCGCTCGAGTATTTTTTAGAGCGCACCGGGATCAGCAGCGGATATTCGCTCGACAGGCTGAAACGGCCCTGATCGACGCCTGCAAGGAACGTCGCAGCGACTGCCACTTTGCTGGTCGAAGCCATGGGAAAGCGTTGATCGCCCAGCACGGAGACTTCTTCGCCTGATGCCAGATCAACCGCATAGACCCCGATCCGGCCCAGATTGCCATCGGCCAATTCGGCGACGCGCTGTTCAAACGAGCTTTCGTAAATCGCTTCAAACGATTGCGGCTCGCGCATTTCGGTGCCCAAAGCGAGGTCAAAGCTGGCTTCGAGATCATTGCTCTGCGCGGCGGCAGGCGCTGAAAACAAGGCGAGCGAGGCGGCCAAAGCGGCGATGAAGGGGGTGCGAGAAAAGATAGCCATAGGGGCGTTGTTACAGTGTTCCGGTTTCCAAGGACTGAATGAACATCTGTAGGTGCGCACGATTCGTCGCGGCAAGCGCTCATTTCACCGACTGCGGCGAGATGTGCGCCTGCTACGGTTAATCCCCTAATCGGCCCGCGAAAGTGCGCTTTTCTCAACACACTGGGCGCAATTAGCGCGCGAATTGCTTTTACTGGCACAATCAGAGCGATTTGTGGCCCGGTTGTGCCCGGTTTGCACTTGACTGGCGCGGTGAGACGGGCAGTTTCCCCCGCAATACGCAGTTAACAGGACCACCCTTATGACGCCTCTTATCACCAATCGCACTTCGCTGCGCGCAACGCGCATCGCCTTTTCCGCTCTCATGCTTGGCACCTCTGGCCTTGCTCTCGCCCAGACCGCGCCCATCGTGCAGCCCGGCGCGCCCGGTCAGGATAGCAAAACCCTGACCGCGACAGAGGCGAGCCAACTGGCCGGTTCCAAATACACCGATGCCGATGTGATGTTCATGCAAGGCATGATCGTGCACCACGGCCAGGCCGTCGATATGGCCGAGCTGGCTGCGGATCGCACCAATAATGAAGATGTCATCGCGATTGCCGGACGCATTCTGTCGAGCCAGGCGGATGAAATCGTCTTCATGAACAACTGGCTGGATGAACGCGGCGAAAAAATGGTCATGGCCGGAAATCATCAAGGGATGGATCATTCCAAGATGGACCATTCCAAACACGCCATGGTCGATCATTCGCAAATGGCAGGCATGGCCACCCCTGCGCAGATGAAAGCTTTGGCAAAGGCAAAAGGCACCGAATTTGATTCCCAGTTCCTCACTTTGATGATCGCCCATCACGAAGGCGCGATTGATATGGTTGAAGAATTGCTGCGCCAGCCCGGCAGCGCCTCTGACCCCATCCTGTTCCGTTTTGTCGGCGATATTGAAAACGACCAGCAGGCCGAAATTGAACGCATGGATCAATTGCTCGCAGGGCTTTCCGCCGATCCGCGAGCTGGTCTGAAAGCAGGCTTTGCCGATGCAGAAGAGGCAATTTCGAACCTGCGTAAGGTTGTCAGCCTGCCCAAGCCTGCCGGTTTCTTCGATCCCGATAACCCGGCTGATCTGCGCGTGCCTGTACCCCCGCGCGAAAAAGAAGAGGCAGACGCAGGCAGTGAAGATGCCGCTAAAGCTGCCGTCGATGCGGTTCTGGCCGCCGCGCAAAAGGCGGCCGCTGATGCGCTTGCGGCTGCTGCTGGTGACACGCCCGAACGCGGGGAAGAGGAAGGCGAAAGCCTCACGCAGTTTGCTGAAAGATCACCGCTGCTTGATTTTGCCAACACCGATATGGCGTTCTTTGGCGATATCATGGTGGCGGGCGGCTATCACGGGTTCAACATTTACAAACTCGTCGAAGATGGCGCGCCGCAATTGATGAGCTCGGTTGTATGCCCCGGCGGGCAGGGCGATGTCTCTGTTGTGGGCGACATCCTGATTATGAGCGTTGAACAAACGCGCGGGCGCGTGGATTGCGGCCTGCAAGGGGTCGAAGGCGATGTGAGCGAAGAGCGATTCCGGGGGCTTCGTATCTTTGACATTTCCGATCTTGCTGCGGTGCGTCAGGTTGGTCAGGTGCAAACCTGCCGGGGCAGCCACACCCATTCCATCGTCAGCGCCGATGATGAAAAGATCATCGTCTACAATTCGGGCACCAGCCGCGTGCGCAAAACCGAAGAGCTGGCCCGCTGCATCGACAATCCGGTTGATACGCGCACCGCTTTGTTCAGCATTGACGTGATCGAAATCCCGCTGGCCGATCCGTCAAAATCGCGCATCACCAGCAGCCCGCGCGTGTTCGCAGACGGGGCAACGGGCGAGATTGCCGGTCTTTGGAAAGGCGGCGAAAGCGAAGACGGCGCGCAATACACCCGCCAGACCAATCAGTGCCATGACATCACCGTGTTCCCGTCGCTCAAAATCGCGGCAGGCGCGTGTTCGGGCAATGGGATCATTATGGACATCTCCGATCCCTATAACCCGGTGCGCACCGATTCTGTGTTCGATAAAGGCTTTGCCTATTGGCATTCGGCCACATTCAACAATGACGGCACCAAAGTGATCTTCACCGATGAATGGGGCGGAGGCGGCCGCCCGCGCTGCAAGGCGTCTGACCCGATGACCTGGGGCGCCAATGCGATTTACGACATTGTCGATGGAAAGCTGGAATTTCGCAGCCACTACAAAATGCCTGGCCCCCAATCCGAGCATGAAAACTGCGTTGCGCATAATGGGTCGATCATTCCTGTGCCGGGGCGCGATATCTTCGTGCAAAGCTGGTATCAGGGCGGCATCAGCGTGATGGATTTCACCGACAGTTCTGCGCCCAAGGAAATCGCCTTCTTTGATCGCGGTCCCATCAGCGAAGAGCAATTGGTGGTGGGCGGTTTCTGGTCGTCTTACTGGTATAATGGCCGCATTTACGGCACCGAGATCACGCGCGGTGTCGATGTGTTCGCGCTTGAACCCAGCGAGCATCTGACCGCAGAGGAAATCGCAGCGGCAGAAAGCGCAAGCTATGCCAACACCCGGTTTAACCCGCAGACCCAAACGCAGGTGACCTGGGATGAAGCGGTGATCGAAGCGGCCGAGCAAAGCCGCAAGGGCGGGTAAACGCGTCTAAGCCGTTCTGCCTTCGGGCGATAAAAAGGGCCGGGAAAGCATCGCGCTGTCCCGGCCCTTTTGTTTGGGTTTTTTGTTTGGCTTACCGCGCCCTCGCTAGGCTTCTTTTACAGAGGCGATCCAGTTATCGACCATTGTCTCAAGGATCGGCAAAGGCACCGCCCCGCCGCCCAGAACCGTGTCGTGAAAGCCGCGAATGTCGAAATCATCGCCCAGTTCTGCTTCGGCTTTCGCGCGCAATTCCTGAATGCGGATCATGCCGATCTTGTACGATGTCGCTTGGCCCGGAAGCACGAAATAACGCTGCACTTCTGACCGGGCGACCGTTTCGGGATTGGGCGAATTTTCGAGGCAATAGGCAACCGCCTCATCCTCAGTCCAACCCTTGGCGTGGATGCCGGTATCGACCACCAGCCGGATCGCGCGCCACATTTCGGATTGCAGGCGGCCAAAGTCGGAATAGGGGTCTTCATACCCGCCCATCTCTTTGGCCAGCGCCTCGCTATACAGCGCCCAGCCTTCGCCATAGGCGGGCAGAAAGCCGCCTTGCGCGCGGAATTTGGGCACGCCTTCCAGCTCCTGCGCGATCGAGACCTGCATGTGATGGCCCGGGTTGCCTTCGTGATAGGCAATCGCTTCCAAAGGCGGGATCGGCATCGCGCTCATATCGGACAGATGCGCGTAATAGATGCCGGGGCGCGATCCATCGGGCGTGCCCGCGCGGTAGTGCTGTGCGGCCCCATCCTGTTCGCGGAAGGGTTCGACCCGGCGCACTTCCAGCTTGGCTTTGGGCAGACGGCCAAAGAATTCCGGCAGGCGCTGCGTCAAAGTGTCGATATGCATGGTTGCGCGGTCAATATAATCCTGCGCGCCGGCTTCGTCTTGCGAGAAGAAGAATTGCGGATCTTCCCGCGTGAACACGAAAAATTCGGGCAATGTCCCTTCGAATCCGGTGTTCTGCATGATCGCTTCCATCTCGCCTCTGATGCGCGCAACTTCGGCAAGGCCCAGATCGTGAATTTCATCAGCGGTGAGATCGGTCGTCGTCATCTGGCTGAGGCTGAACGCGTAGAAATCATCGCCATTGGGAAGGCTGGTTACGCCTTGCGCGATTTCGGCTGTGTTCTCGATATCCTGGGTGAACCAATCGATGGTCCGCTGATAAGCAGGCGCAAGCGTTTCGGTGAGCGCACTACGCGCTTCTTCGCGCAATTCTTCGGACCGCTCTGCCGTGATGGTGCCATCCTCGACCAGTTTAGCCAGATGCCCTTCGGTCCCGGCCCAAAGGGCTGATGGTTCGCCATCGTCGCCAAAGGGCGCGCCTGAGATAATCTTCTGCGATTCGGCAATCACCGCATCATAGGCAAAGCGCGGCGGGCGCGTGCCCGCTTCGGCATTGGTCTGCGCCAGAGTGAGCGCCTGATCCATCGCGGTGCCAATCCCTGAAAGCCGCGCGATGAAGGCTTCCATATCGCTTTCGCTTTCAACCGTGTGCTGGCTCAGCAGAAAGCTGGGCAGACCCGTATGCAATCCGCCCATTTGGTGCAGGATATATTGCTGATCCATAAAGTCGCGCGATTTGATCGCTTGCTCCGCGCGGTATTTGAACATGTCATAGGAAATCTGATCCTGCGCTGACAGTTCGTCATAATCGAAATTGGCTTCCATATCGGCGAGCGCTTGCGTCCACCAAGTGATCTGTTCCAGCTGCGCTTCGCGGCTGATATCGTCGATCTTGTCGTAATTGGTTTTCATCCCCAATGCGGTTTGGCGGATGGGGGAAAATTCCAGCTCCTCTTCGAATTTGGTCTCGAACCAGTCATTCAGGCATTCGCCCTGAGTGGTGGTGCATTCGATTGTTGCAGCGGCCGACCCCATCAATCCCTCGCACCCGGTCAAAGCCACTGAAGCCAGCAATATGGCGGCAAATTTGGTTTTCATCTTAAGTCCTTTATTGCCGCGCATCCTGGTGCGCAGCTTTTTGCAATGCACAGCCTAATGCGGGAGGATCGCGCGACTGCCAAGCCGCTTTGACACAAAAAACCCCGCCGGATTGCTCCGGCGGGGCCTTTATTGTTAGCGTTGGTAAGCTTGGTCTGGCTTAGAAGCCGCCCATGCCTCCCATTCCGCCCATGCCGCCCATATCGGGCATTGCGGGCGCGCCGGCTGCTTTGTCTTCCGGAGCATCGGTGATCGCTGCTTCGGTGGTGATCAGCAGGCCGGCGACAGAAGCTGCGTCCTGCAAAGCGGTGCGCACAACCTTGGTCGGGTCGATCACGCCGGCTTCGACGAGGTTCTCATAGACATCGGTTGCCGCGTTGAAACCTTGGGTCTCGTCGCCTTCACGCAGCAGATTGCCGGAAACAACCGCGCCGTCATGGCCCGCGTTTTCAGCGATCTGGCGAACCGGTGCCAGGATCGCGCGGCGGACAATGTCCATACCGCGGCTCTGGTCATCGTTTTCGCCTTTGACGCCTTCGAGCACTTTGGACGCGTACAGCAATGCTGTGCCGCCGCCGGGGACAATGCCTTCTTCAACGGCTGCGCGGGTTGCGTGCAGCGCATCGTCGACGCGGTCCTTGCGCTCTTTCACTTCGACTTCCGAAGCGCCGCCAACTTTGATCACGGCAACACCGCCAGCCAGTTTCGCCAGGCGTTCCTGCAGTTTTTCGCGGTCATAGTCAGAGGTTGTGGCTTCCATCTGGGCCTTGATCTCACCGACGCGGGCTTTGATGTCTTCTTCTGAGCCTGCACCGTCGACAATCGTGGTGTTGTCTTTGTCGATGGTGACGCGCTTGGCTTCGCCGAGCATGCCCAATGTGACGTTTTCAAGCTTGATGCCGAGATCTTCGGACACCATTTCGCCTTTGGTCAGGATCGAGATGTCTTGCAGCATCGCTTTGCGACGATCGCCAAAGCCGGGGGCTTTGACAGCGGCAACTTTAAGGCCGCCGCGCAGCTTGTTCACAACCAGAGTTGCAAGCGCTTCGCCTTCGATGTCTTCTGCGATGATCAGCAGCGGACGACCCGATTGCACAGCCGCTTCGAGAACCGGCAGCATAGCTTGCAGGTTCGACAGCTTCTTCTCGTGGATCAGGATGTACGGGTTTTCCAGCTCAACCGTCATCTTGTCGGGGTTGGTGATGAAGTAGGGTGAGAGGTAACCGCGGTCGAACTGCATGCCTTCGACAACGTCCAACTCAAATTCGAGGCCTTTGGCTTCTTCGACGGTGATGACGCCTTCTTTGCCGACCTTTTCCATGGCTTCAGCGATTTTCTCGCCAACTTCTTTATCGCCATTGGCCGAGATCACGCCAACTTGCGCGACTTCGGATGAACCAGCGACTTCTTTGGAACGAGCAACGAGGTCTGCGGTGACTTTTGCAACCGCTGCATCAATGCCGCGCTTCAGATCCATCGGGTTCATGCCCGCTGCAACCGCTGTCATGCCTTCACGAATGATCGCCTGGCCCAGAACGGTGGCGGTGGTGGTGCCGTCGCCTGCAAGATCGTTCGTTTTCGAAGCGACCTCTTTGAGCATTTGCGCGCCCATATTCTCAAACTTGTCTGTCAATTCGATTTCTTTGGCAACGGTCACGCCGTCTTTGGTGATGCGCGGTGCGCCAAAGCTTTTGTCGATGACAACATTGCGGCCTTTGGGGCCAAGCGTCACTTTGACAGCATTTGCGAGCGTATCGACGCCCTTAAGGATGCCTTCGCGGGCATCGCGGCCGAACTTTACGTCCTTAGCAGCCATGGGATATTCTCCATTTTTGTCATCCCAGCGAAAGCTGGGATCGGGTTGTTCTTGGTAAAAAGCCGCCGGTCAGATCGGCCAGCGGCCCCAGCTTTCGCTGGGGTGACGACTCACAAGGCTAATCAGCCGATCACGCCCATGATGTCGCTTTCTTTCATGATCAGCAGGTCTTCGCCGTCGATCTTGACTTCGGTGCCCGACCATTTGCCGAACAGAACGCGGTCGCCCGCTTTCACATCAAGAGCGATGCGCGCGCCGCTGTCATCGCGGGCGCCTTCGCCGATGGCGACGATTTCGCCTTCGCTGGGCTTTTCTTGTGCTGAATCAGGGATAATGATGCCGCCAGCGGTCTTGGTGTCGGCTTCAATGCGACGGACCACAACGCGGTCGTGCAGAGGACGAAATGCCATAGTTTATGACCTTTCTATAAGGGTTGAAACAAGGATTGGCACTCTCCTCATAAGAGTGCCAGTGCGCGGCATGTGGTTGCGCGGATGGCGCGAGTCAAGCGTGCACCGCCTAAAAATTTTGAAATGATTTAGGTGGGCCGCGCGGCCAGCCCCAGATCCTCACGCCGCATCCAGCGCCAGGTCAGCAAAATGGCGGCAAATAACAATCCTGTGGCGAGGCCAATCCACACGCCGATCCCTTGAAGCGGGGTGTAAAAGCCAAGCCCCACTGCGAGCCCAAATCCCGGCACCCAATAGCTGAACACCGCAATCCACATCGGCACGCGGGTATCCTGCAAGCCCCTTAGCGAACCAAGCGACACCGCTTGCATCCCATCGACAATCTGGAACGCGGCGGCCCACACCAGATATTGCAGCGCAAAGCCCACAAGGGCTGCGTTCTTGGCCGCATAAGGATCAAGATAGATCGACAACAAAGCATAAGGCGCAAACACCATGGCGCTGGCGGTCAGCGCCATCACGCCGGTGCCCAGCGCAATCGCGACCCACCCGGCCTGCGCGATCCCCTGGGCATCGCGCGCGCCGTAAAAATACCCCACGCGGATGGTCGCGGCCTGCCCCACGCCGAACGGTATCTGAAACGCAAAGGCTGCGATGTTGAGCGCGACGGTGTGCCCGGCCAGTTCGGATGCGCCAAACCGCCCCATCAAAAAAGCAGCCGCACCGAAAATGCCTGCCTCTGCAATAACGGTGAGCGCAATGGGTGTGCCGATAGCGATGATCTCGCGAAACTTGGCCCAATCGGGCCGCCACATCTTGCCGAAAATGCGGTAGCGGTGCAGCTTTCGGTCAAACCGGATGATCGCGATATAGGCCAGCATCGTCACGCTGGTGGTGATGATGGTCGCAATGCCTGCGCCGATCAGTTCCAGCCGGGGCATGCCGAAATTACCAAAGATCAGCGCGTAATTGCCCAGCGCATTCACTCCAATGCCAAGCGCGGTGATCGCGGTTGCAAAAATGGGCCGGCCAAGGGTGGAGACATAAGTGCGCAGGACATTGCCGATCACCATCGGGATCAGCGACCAGACCACCGCCAGCAGATAGGGAATGGCAAACGCAATGACCTCGGGGGGTTGGCCGGTTGCATGCATGACAGGGATTGTCACCAGCGCGAGCGCCATGCCGCCTGCGCCCGACATAACGGCCAGCCACAATGCCATGCGCACCGCCCGCCTGACCGGGCGCACCGCATTGGGGTTCTCGCCCAGATTGGCCGCAATAATCGGCGCAACAGCTGCGGTGAGCGAATTTAACGACCACACGATCAGCCCGAATATCGCCATCACCAAAGATGATGCCGCCAGCTCCGCTTCCCCCAGCCGCGCGATGAAAATCACATCCACCGCATAGGTGAGCATCTGAAGCATATTCGCGAGGGCAAGCGGAGCCGCGAGCCACAAAGTGGCCCGTATTTCCCCGCCCCAGCTTGGCGTTTGAAGAGGTTGCGTGTTGCTCATGGTGCGTCTCGCTCACCATCAGGCAAGCCAGCCCGAATAGGCGCGTGCGCGAGTCAGGCAAAGCGCTATTTTGTGAAAGGCTGCCTTATTGCGGAAACTCAACCAAACCCAAGCGGGTCACTTTGGTTGGGAAGCAAAGCGTTTCGGCAAAGGAGCCGACGGCTTGGCGCAGGTGGCTGCCCGAGGCACGGTTTATGAACACCGATCCGATGGGCTGGACGGCCCATCGATCAAAGCTGTGTCAAAACCCGGTTTTGCTGGCCATGCCCCGCAAGCGAAGGTATCGCCCCGCTGTGTTCAGGGCCACTTTCATTTTTGCGTGTTTGGCAATCGTCTCTTCGATGACGGTCCCGTTCGGATATATGCCCGCCCTCGCGCATGATGGCAGTGTGATCCTGCGCATTTGTGATGGGACCATGCAAGTGCCGGATAAGACACCGGGGCATGAAACGCACCAGCAAGCCGATCACACGCAGGCCTCTCCCACCCAGACCACGCATGATGGGCAAAGCGGTCCCCATGCCGAGCATGACGATGGCCCCCACGAAGCGCGCTGCAATTACGCCGTAACGGTGGCTGCGAGCCTGCCCGAAGCCCCGCAAATCGCCCAATGCGCGGTGCAAGAAACCGTAATGCAGCAGTGCAGGCTCGCTGTGCTGACGGCCATTTACCCTCCCAGAATGCCTCCGGCGACAGGTCCGCCCGCCGCGTAACCAAGACCGATATCCCGCCTTTTTCCGGCAACAGGTTACACAAACAGGACTTTCCCAATGAGACACGCAATTTTTGTTGCGGGTGCCGCTTCGGCGCTCGCGCTTTCGACCACGGCTGGCGCGCATGATGCTTATGCAGATGACCATGCGCCTATTGGAGTGATGGCAGATCACGCTCACAAAAAGGGCGAGATCATGTTCTCGTTTCGGGCCATGCACATGGAAATGCAGGGCAATCAGATCGGCACTGACAGCGTAGATCCAGAGACAATCGTCACCACCATACCCAACACCTTTTTCGGCAATCCGATGCAGCCGCCGACCTTGCGGATCGTGCCCACTGAAATGCGCACCGATATGTATATGCTGGGCATGATGTATGCTCCATCCGATGCTGTCACTTTGATGGTGATGGGCAATTACATCGAAAAGGAAATGGAACACATCACTTTCCAGGGCGGGATGGGCACAGATCGCCTCGGCACTTTTACGACCAATCCAAAGGCATTGGGCGACACAAAGGTTGCTGCGCTGTTTCCTCTGCTTGGCATTCCTGATGCAACCGATGATGTGAGGAATGAGCTTACATTAAAAGCAGGGGTCAGCCTGCCGACAGGCTCAATCAGCCAGACAGACGATATTCTCACGCCCATGGGAGGAACGCCCACCGTCAGGGTTCCCTATATGATGCAAACCGGCACGGGCACATGGGATCTTGAACCGGCGCTGACTTTCAAGGCACGCAGAGGCAAGATCGGATTTGGCGCGCAGGCGTCCGGCTCGATTAGGCTAGGCGATAATGATGCAGGCTATGCCTTTGGCGATGTCTATGAAGGCAGCGCCTGGGTGAGTTACCGGCCTGCCCAATGGGTAAGCCTGTCTGGCCGCGTGCGCGCGCGGACCACGGGCCGGATCGAAGGGTTTGATGCGAATATTATGGGGCCTGTTCAAACCGCCAATCCCGACTTTCAAGGCGGCGAGCGCGCCGATCTGATCGGCGGTGCCAATTTCGTTGCCACGCATGGCGCTCTTGCGGGTCACCGGATTGGCATAGAGGTCGGCGCGCCGGTCTATCAGGATCTCAACGGCCCGCAGATGAAAGGCCAGTGGTTTGCCACAATCGGGTGGCAAAAAGCGTTTTGAAACGGGCGCAGGCGGGCGCACACATTGCGCTCGCCCGCACCCCTTCTTGCCCCCTTTTGCCCCTACTTGCCCGGCCCAAGAGATAAGCTCCAACCCGCGCAATCTGAGTTGGGGGGCGGCAGGCGACCAGACCAGCCACAAATGGAAAAGGGCGGCGCCATTGCTGACGCCGCCCCCCATCTGCGAGCGCTTCAAGACACTCGCAAAATTCTAAGCCAAGCTTACTTGAGCTCGACGGTGCCGCCGGCTGCTTCGATCTTGCCTTTGATTTCTTCGGCTTCTGCCTTGTTGACAGCTTCTTTGAGAGGCTTGGGCGCGCCTTCGACGAGACCCTTGGCTTCGGTGAGGCCCAGGCCGGTGATGGCGCGGACTTCTTTGATGACCTGGATTTTCTTGCCGCCATCGCCGGTGAGAATGACGTCAAACTCGTCTTTCTCTTCAGCAGCAGCTTCGCCGCCGCCGCCAGCAGCAGGGCCAGCAACTGCAACAGCAGCAGCGGCGCTAACGCCCCACTCTTCTTCAAGCGCTTTGGCCAGTTCAGCTGCCTCAAGGACGGTCAGCTTTGAAAGTTCTTCTACAAGTTTGGCAATATCAGCCATGATGTTTCACTCCAAATTGGCAGGGCGGATAAATGCGCCCCAAATGTTCCGTTTTTTGTACGAATAACGTCTTGTTGTGCGTGCTCTTACGCAGCGTCTTTGGCGCCGTAAGCACCAAACACACGGGCCAGCTTGTTTGCGGGCGCGTTGACGACCTGTGCGATTTTCGTCGCAGGGGCGTTAACAAGGCCAACAATTGTGCCGCGCAGTTCATCAAGGCTCGGCATCGAGGCAAGCGCCTTGATCCCGGCTTCGTCAAGAACCTGCGTGCCCATCGATCCACCGACGATTTCCAGCTTGTCGTTTGACTTGGCAAACTCAACAGCCGCTTTCGCTGCTGCGACCGGGTCAGATGACCAGGCCAAAGCTGTGGGACCAGTGAGAAACTCATCAATCCCGGTGTAATCGGTGTCTTTCAGAGCAAGCTTAGCAAGACGGTTCTTCGCAACCTTATACGTTGCACCTGCATCACGCATCTTTCCGCGCAAGTCAGTGGATTGATCCACCGTCAAGCCAAGGTTGCGAGTCACAACGACCACACCAACATCTTGGAAGGCTGCATTAAGCTGGGCAACCGCATCGGCTTTTTGCGAACGATCCATGCCATACTCCTTACAATATGGTCGCGCTGCATGAGGCTGCGCGACCGGCTCACAGTTCGGCCTGCCGCTAACCGACAAACCAAAGTCCGCTGACAAGGGAAGGAGGGTGCAACCTGCACCAGGGGGCCAGCAAGAAGCGCTGGCCAGAAATCTCTTTTCCCCGCCTAGGCTGCAAATTAAGAACGGGCAGATCCCGCTCAGCAACTGTCTCGGACGGATGACCACCGTGGCGGCCAGTGGGCGCAATTACTTTGCGGCAAGGGAAAGTCAAGCAGAACCTTGCCCCGCGTCTATTGTTCGCGGGCGGTGCGAACCTGTTCCAGCCCGTCCAGCCATGCCTGCCATGCGGGACGTTCGAAACTGTCATCCCACCGCACGAAACCGCTGGTGGCGAGCCATTCCTCAAACCGATCTGCTGCAACCGGCTCGCCTTCATCGCGAAGGGGCTGGGCAAAGCTTGCGGCAAGCTGCGGCGACCAATCATACAGCTGAAACATTGTGGCGGCGCGCAATTGCGGGTCTGTGGCGAATTGCTCGGTGAAAAATTCAAAGAACGCCGCCTGCCTGTCATGCGATCCGCCAATCGACGTTGCCTGCCCCTGCGGCGAGTATCCCACCGGACATCCCAGTTCCTGAATGAAGATATCGCGCGTGCCAGCTGCGTCTTTCATGGTCCCCAGATCAGCGGCCCATTGCGTTTCATCTGTCACGGTGAGTTCGCCGCCGAGGCAATAATAATTGAACGTCACCATATCGGCTGCATCGCGCAGCCGTGTCTGCAGGTCCGGGGTGTTCTGGATCGCGCTGAGAGTGAGCGTGATGGTCGCCGCAATTTCGGGCACTTGCGCATTCCAGCGGGCAAAGCCTGCTTCGAAAAATGCGATCGCATCTGCTTGGGCCACCAAACCATCGGCGATGGGCGAGATCCACTTCATTGCCGATTGAAATGGCCCAGACATCGCGCTGAACCAATTGCGGGCCGAGCCAGTCAAGAAGATCGGTAAAGGCGCTGACCACTTCATCAGAGGCGAGTGTCAACCCATCGCGCAAGCCATCCGCATCACCCAGATAATCAGGCACCGTCAGCCCTTCGCTGTCGAGCGTGGACAACAGCACGATCACATTCATGCCCTGAAGGTTTGCGTCATCAAAAGCATCAGCTAGCGCCTGCTCGTCATAAATCCCTTCAGATGTTTCCAGTTCGGCCCAGTCGATTTGAACGCGGCCAATCGATGCGCCCGATGCGGCGGCCTCTTGATACAGCCTGTCTGCCACCGCCGCGCGTTGGGCATTGAGCGGCTCAAACCCTGTAATCATGCCCAGATGCGGTCCAGCGGCAAGGCGGGGAATGGACGCGGTTACTGGTGCTGGCGGGGATGGGGAAGCCATGGGTGAGGGAGTGGGCGTGGGCGCTGCCATGGATGTGGGCGCGGATGCATCGTCATTGCCGCAGCCCAGTAATCCGCAGCTTGCCAGTGCAATGGCGGCCAGCATCAGTTTGGGCGATTTGAACGTCATCACCGCACTTTACAGCAAAGGCCCGCCGGCACCAAGGTACCAGCAGGCCTTATGGTTTGGCGCGCTAACTTTGCCTTAATCCGCTTCGTATTCCAACAGATCGCCCGGCTGGCAGTCCAATTCGCGGCAGATCGCGGCAAGGGTTGTGAACCGGATCGCTTTGGCTTTGCCCGTTTTCAGGATCGACAGATTGGCCAGTGTCAGCCCGACCCTGTCGGCCAATTCAGTCAGCGTCATGCGGCGTTCGTGCAAAAGGTCATCCAGTTTGACCATGATTACGGCTCCTTCGTCATCGGCTGGCATCACACGGTCCCTTCCAGATCATCGCGCATCGCTGCGCCATGTTTGAAAACGCGGGCAAGGATGAACAGGATCAGCACCAGCAAAATCCCTTCAAGATCAAACCCTGCATCTATTGTGATATCGGCGTTCTCCATTGGCTCGGCCCATTTCGCCACCAGCAGCGCGAGGCCGGCCAGAGGGATAAGGATCACTTGCCCGGCAAGAGCCAGCCAGCCCATCAGCTGCAATCGCGCCGCATTTTCCGGAGCGAATGGGTCGCCTTCGCCCACCGTGCCAATAATGGCGCGCAATTTGCCGAAAAAGACAAAACCCAGTGCCATCAGGCCTAAAGCAAGACCGAGGATCCCGGCCACAGAAAAGGCCGGAAATGCGCCAACGGCATTGCCAAATTCTTCGGCTATTTCCGCATTGATGTGCCCTTGAAAAATTAGCATCAAAGGAATGGCCAGAACCACCGCCGCCGCGCCAAAGGCTATTGCGATCTGCATCAGTATGGTCAGCACTTTTGCCGCCAGCAGCAAAAGATCATTGGGTTTGTCAGTCATGGATTGCTCCTGTTGAATTGGAGGCGATCAGGCCAGTTCAGCGGCCACAAGCGGCGCACCCGCATGGGCAGGCGGAACCGCAACGATGGCGCCAATCGAGCCAAAAGCGAGGATAGCCGCAGCGCAGATGGCGAGGGTTTGAGTGAAAAGGTCTGTCATATCGTTCTCCTATAAGGTGCATATTGTTATTCAATAAGGATCATATGAGTGATTCGAAGTTTATTGTCAATCAATAATATCGAAAAACAATATGCAGCAACCATGCCTGACGCGGTCTTCCCGCGAGTGTTTCTGTTTGAGCCGCCTCGCCGCGCGTGCATTGCAATCCCTGTCCGGTCAGCTAGGGCGGGGGATAGAGAAGGGGGAATTGCATTGATTACACGCAAGATTATTGTCGCTGCGGCAGCCAGTTTGGCACTCGCGGCTTGTTCCGGGAGTGAAGGCGCCAGTGTTGAGGACGCCGTTACGCTCGCCAATGGCGCGCCGGCTGTTTCAGGTTTCGCAGAGACTGACTTGGTCGGTGAGGAAATCGATGCCGAAAAAGGTAAGCACGAAATCGAATATATGGCCAAGGGGTCTGTGGCCGACGCTTATGAATTCTACCGCGCATATTTCGCCGGGACGGATAGCACCGTCTCGACCGCGATCCTCATGTTCGAAGGCAATCAGCCCGGCACAGGCGGCTATGTTCAGGTGTTCAACGAGGGCGAGCGCACTATGGTGCATGTCAGCCCCAAAAAGGACAGCGTCACTGCCGAGGTAACCACCGAATTCGGCACAGGTTTCCCGGTCTATCCCAATGTCGCAGAAGCGGATTACGATGTGAGAGACCGGTCTAGCGGATCGCGAATGGTCATCTTCCGGGTTCAGGAAGAGCCGCTGGCCATTCTTGATTTCTACCGCGATGCAGCGCTTGCGGCAGGATACACTATAGACAGCGCGACCTATGATACCAGCAATGGCAAAGAGCGCTTTGTAATCAAGCCGCAAAGCCCAACCGGCGGCACCAAAGTGCGCGCCACGCGGTACGATCTGACAAAACAGTAATCGCCAACAAAGCTGCCCTGGCCGCGGGATAATCATCCGGCCGGGGCAAGCTGGCGGGCGGGCTTTAAGCCGGGCTATTTGATCAGATCGGCGCAGCCTTGGAATTTGTCAGGCCCAAGGGGTTTGACAGCGTGCGACTGTGTTCCTACATGCCTGTCCAGACGAGTTTCGAGACAGTCCGATTCATACGCGGGGATCGGTTCCAGAATAGAAATCTCGCTCACCATAATCGCGACGATACAATGGCTGCACCCCGGTTTTCACAAGAGAGCTTCATGGGGAGGCGGCTTTTGCGCGTTGATATGGTGAATTGATCCCGTGATGAGCGTATTTTTCAAGCGCGCGGGCGTTCGCTCGCGTGTGCACCACCTGTAAAGAGGCACATCTCCTCCATGGCGACCAAGGCGAAACCAACCCGCAGCCGCGCAGCAAAAGGCACGGCAAAACGGCGTATCCGCAAAATCTTCGGCGATATCCACGAAGTTGTCGATATGCCCAACCTCATTGAGGTTCAGCGCGAAAGTTACGAGCAGTTCCTGCGTTCCGACAAGGAAACGGGCTATGTCTCAGGCCTTGAGAAAACCTTGCGCAGTGTTTTCCCGATCCGCGATTTTGCTGGCACTGCTGAATTGGACTTTGTTCATTACGAGCTTGAAGAGCCCAAATACGACACCACCGAATGCCGTCAGCGCGGGATCACTTATGCGGCCCCGATGAAAGTAACGCTTCGCCTGATCGTGTTCGAAGTCGATCAGGAAACCGAAACGCGCTCGGTCCTCGATATTAAAGAGCAAGACGTTTACATGGGCGATATGCCGCTGATGACGGAGAACGGCACGTTCATCGTCAATGGCACAGAGCGTGTGATCGTTTCGCAAATGCACCGTTCGCCTGGCGTGCTGTTCGATCATGATCGCGGCAAAACGCATTCTTCGGGCAAGCTGCTGTTTGCTGCCCGCGTCATTCCCTATCGCGGATCATGGCTCGATTTTGAATTCGACGCCAAAGACATCGTCAATGTCCGCATCGACCGTAAGCGTAAGCTGCCGGTGACCGCGCTGCTTTATGCGCTGGGTCTCGATAGCGAAGGCATTCTGCATCACTTCTATGACACCATGTCGTGGGAGCGGGCAAAAGACGGTTGGAAAATCCCGTTTGTCGCTGAACAATGGCGCGGCCAGAAACCTGCTTTTGCGCTGGTGGATGCCAAAACCGGCGAGGAAATGTTCGCATCGGGTCAGAAAATCTCCCCGCGTGCGGCCAATAAAGCGGCCAAGGATGGCTTGACCCATCTGCTGCTCCCCACCGAAGAAATCGTCAGCCGCTATGCCGCTTATGATATGATCGATGAGGCAACCGGCCGCATCCATATCGAGGCAGGCGATGAAATCACGCTTGAGCACATCGAAGCTTTTGACGAGGCCGGGATCGACTCGATCGAACTGCTCGACATTGACGAGGTCAACACCGGCCCGTGGATCCGCAACACGCTGAAAGTCGACAAGGCTGAAAACCGTGATGAAGGTCTTGAGGCGATCTATAAAGTGATGCGCCCGGGTGAGCCGCCGACCAAGGAAACCGCAGACGCTCTGTTCGAAGGCCTGTTCTTCGATGGCGAACGCTATGACTTGTCCGCGGTTGGCCGTGTGAAACTGAACATGCGTCTGAACCTTGATGCAGAAGACACGGTGACGACCCTGCGCAAGGAAGACATTCTAGCCGTGGTCAAGGAACTGGTCGGCCTGAAAGACGGCAAAGGCGATGTTGATGACATCGACAACCTCGGCAATCGCCGGGTGCGTTCGGTGGGCGAATTGCTCGAAAACCAGTACCGCGTCGGCCTGCTGCGGATGGAGCGTGCGGTTAAAGAGCGCATGTCATCGGTTGATGTTTCAACCGTGATGCCCAACGATCTGATCAACGCGAAACCTGCTGTAGCAGCCGTGCGCGAATTCTTCGGCTCTTCGCAGCTGTCGCAGTTTATGGATCAGACCAACCCGCTGTCCGAAGTGACCCACAAACGCCGCGTATCGGCGCTTGGCCCGGGCGGTCTGACGCGTGAGCGCGCAGGCTTTGAAGTCCGCGACGTTCACCCGACCCATTATGGCCGGATCTGCCCGATTGAAACGCCAGAGGGTCCGAATATCGGCCTCATTAACTCCCTGGCATCGTTCAGCCGGGTGAACAAATACGGCTTTATCGAAACGCCTTATCGCAAGGTTCAGGACAACAAAGTCTCTGGCGATGTGATCTATTTGTCCGCCATGGAAGAACAGCGCCACACTGTTGCGCAGGCTTCTGCTGAGCTGACCGAAGACGGCACGTTTGTTGAAGACCTGATCTCCGCTCGCCAGTCGGGTGATAACCTGATGGCGCCCAGCGATCAGATCACTTTGATGGACGTCTCGCCGAAACAGCTTGTGTCTGTGGCCGCATCGCTCATCCCCTTCCTTGAAAACGATGACGCCAACCGCGCATTGATGGGATCGAACATGCAGCGTCAGGCTGTGCCGCTTGTTAAGGCAGAGGCACCCTGGGTCGGCACCGGCATGGAAGAAACCGTGGCGCGCGATAGCGGCGCTGCGATTGCGGCGAAACGCGGCGGTATCGTCGACCAGGTCGATGCAACCCGCATCGTGATCCGCGCAATCGGCGATGTCGAGGCGGGCCAGTCCGGCGTTGACATTTACACGCTGCAAAAGTTCCAGCGCTCCAACCAGAACACCTGCATCAACCAGCGCCCGCTGGTGAAAGTGGGCGAAACGATTGAGCCGGGTGATATTATCGCCGACGGCCCCTCGACCGATCTGGGCGAATTGGCGCTGGGCAAAAACAGCCTCGTCGCGTTTATGCCCTGGAATGGCTACAATTATGAGGATTCCATCCTCATTTCCGAACGCATCGTGAAGGATGATGTCTTCACCTCGATCCATATCGAGGAATTTGAAGTCATGGCCCGCGATACCAAGCTTGGGCCGGAAGACATCACGCGCGACATCCCGAATGTTGGCGAGGAAGCGCTTCGCAATCTCGATGAGGCAGGCATTGTCTATATCGGTGCAGAAGTGCATCCGGGCGATATTCTGGTCGGCAAGATCACACCAAAAGGCGAAAGCCCGATGACGCCGGAGGAAAAACTCCTGCGCGCCATCTTTGGTGAGAAAGCGTCCGATGTTCGCGATACCTCGCTGCGTTTGCCGCCCGGTGTTGCTGGCACCATCGTTGAGGTCCGGGTGTTCAACCGCCACGGGATCGAGATTGATGACCGGACCCGTGCGATCCAGAACGAGGAGATTGAGCGCCTGCGCAAGGATGCCGCTGATGAACGCGCCATCCTGAACCGGGCGACCTATAACCGCCTCAAAGACATGCTGATGGGCCAAACCGCTTCAGCAGCGCCCAAGGGCATCAAAAAAGGCATCGAGATTTCCGAGCAAGTGCTTCACGATGTTGAAAAGCACGAATGGTTCAAATTCGCGGTTGCCGATGACAATCGTCAGCAGCAGATCGAAGCGATCAAATCGCAATATGACGATGCGGTCGGCCTGATCGATGCGAAATTTGAAGACCGCAAGGAAAAGCTGGAGCGCGGCGATGAGCTGGCACCGGGCGTTCTCAAAATGGTTAAAGTCTTTGTCGCGGTTAAGCGCAAGCTGCAGCCAGGCGATAAGATGGCGGGCCGTCACGGGAACAAGGGTGTGATCTCTCGCATCCTTCCGGTTGAAGACATGCCATTCCTCGAAGATGGGACCGCGGTCGATATCGTTCTGAACCCGTTGGGCGTGCCAAGCCGCATGAATGTTGGGCAGATCTTTGAAACGCATCTCGGCTTTGCTGCACGCGGGCTGGGCATGGACATCGCTGACAAGCTGGAAGATTGGAAACGCGCCAATCCCAATGCGGCGGATGATTATGCCAATGCCAAACCACCCGAAGCGGTCGTGGACCGGTTGAAGGATGTTTACGGCGAACAGTATTTCGAGGACCTTGAAAGCCGCTCGGCAGAACAGATCGTCGATTTGGCGACCAATCTGTCCGCCGGTGTCCCGATGGGCACGCCTGTGTTTGACGGCGCGCGCGAACCTGACGTGTCGGATATGCTGGTGAAAGCCGGTGTGGACAGCTCTGGCCAGTCAACGCTCTATGATGGCCGCACAGGCGAAGCGTTTGACCGTAAGGTGACAGTCGGCATCATTTACATGCTCAAACTGCACCACCTGGTTGACGACAAAATCCACGCTCGTTCCATCGGCCCCTACTCGCTCGTCACCCAGCAGCCGCTGGGCGGTAAAGCGCAGTTCGGCGGTCAGCGCTTCGGTGAGATGGAGGTCTGGGCACTGCAAGCATACGGCGCTGCCTACACCTTGCAGGAAATGCTCACTGTCAAATCGGATGACGTGGTTGGCCGGACGAAAGTCTACGAAGCCATTGTCAAAGGCGACGACACCTTCGAAGCGGGCATTCCAGAGAGCTTTAACGTTCTCGTCAAGGAAATGCGCTCGCTGGGCATGAATGTCGAACTCACTTCCATCGGCGATGGCGAGGATGACGACGATTTCAGCGCGATAGCAGCGGAATAATATCTCTCCCCTCCCGTTTGCGGGAGGGGCCGGGGGTGGGCGCGAAAGCAGATCGGCTCACCCATACCAGACCCACCCCTAACCCCTCCCGCAGGCGGGAGGGGGATAAAGGAAGAGAAAAATGAACGAACTGACCAAATTCACCAACCAGCTTGCTAAGCCGGAAACCTTTGACCAGATCCAGATCGGCATTGCCTCGCCAGAGCGCATCCGTTCGTGGTCTTTTGGCGAAATCAAGAAGCCGGAAACGATCAACTATCGCACGTTCAAGCCAGAGCGTGACGGCCTCTTCTGCGCGCGTATTTTTGGTCCGGTGAAGGACTACGAATGCCTTTGCGGCAAGTATAAGCGCATGAAGTACAAAGGCGTCGTTTGCGAAAAGTGCGGCGTTGAGGTTACCGTCACCAAAGTGCGCCGTGAGCGCATGGGCCACATCGAGCTTGCTGCTCCGGTTGCGCACATCTGGTACCTCAAATCGCTGCCAAGCCGCATCGGCCTGCTGCTCGATATCCAGCTGAAACAGCTTGAGCGCATCCTTTACTTCGAAAGCTATGTTGTGATCGAGCCGGGTCTTACCCCGCTTGAGAAATTCCAGCTGCTTACCGAAGACGAGCTGCTCGAAGCGCAGGACGAATACGGCGAAGACGCGTTCTCTGCCGATATTGGCGCTGAGGCGGTCAAAGTCATGCTGATGGACCTCGATCTGGAGCAAGAGCGCGACGATCTGATGGAAGAGCTGGCGGTGACCAAGTCAACGCTCAAGCCGAAGAAAATCATCAAGCGTCTCAAAGTCGTCGAAAGCTTCATCGATTCGGGCAACCGCCCCGAGTGGATGATCCTTGAAGTGATCCCAGTGATCCCGCCAGAGCTGCGCCCGCTGGTGCCGCTGGATGGTGGCCGTTTTGCGACGTCCGATCTTAACGATCTTTATCGCCGCGTCATCAACCGCAACAACCGCTTGAAGCGTCTGATCGAACTGCGCGCGCCGGACATCATTGTCCGCAACGAAAAGCGTATGCTGCAAGAAGCCGTGGACGCACTGTTCGACAATGGCCGCCGCGGCCGCGTGATTACGGGTGCGAACAAACGCCCGCTGAAATCTTTGTCTGACATGCTCAAGGGTAAGCAGGGCCGCTTCCGTCAGAACCTCCTTGGTAAGCGCGTCGACTATTCAGGCCGCTCGGTCATCGTGACCGGCCCTGAGCTGAAACTGCACCAGTGCGGTCTGCCCAAGAAGATGGCGCTCGAACTGTTCAAGCCGTTCATCTACGCGCGTCTCGACGCAAAGGGTCTTTCGATGACCCTCAAGCAAGCCAAAAAGTGGGTCGAGAAAGAGCGCAAAGAGGTTTGGGACATCCTCGATGAAGTGATCCGTGAGCACCCCGTTCTCTTGAACCGTGCGCCAACGCTTCACCGTCTTGGCATTCAGGCGTTTGAGCCCGTTCTGATCGAAGGTAAAGCGATCCAGCTTCACCCGCTGGTTTGCTCGGCCTTTAACGCTGACTTTGACGGTGACCAGATGGCGGTCCACGTGCCGCTTTCGCTCGAAGCGCAATTGGAAGCGCGCGTTTTGATGATGTCTACCAACAACATCCTCTCACCCGCCAATGGTAAGCCGATCATCGTTCCGTCGCAGGATATGGTTCTGGGCCTCTACTACCTCTCGATGGAGCGGCAGGAGAAAACGCCCGAATTCCTCGAAAACGAAGATGGCACGAAGGTCGAGAAACTGCCGCGCTTTGCCGATATGGCCGAAGTGCACCAGGCGCTTGAGACCAAAGCTGTCACTTTGCACACCAAAATCCTCGCCCGCGTTCCGCAGGCCGATGATGATGGCAATATCGTGATGCGCCGGTTTGAAACCACGCCGGGCCGCATGCTGATCGGCGAATGTCTGCCCAAAAACAGCAAGGTGCCCTACGACATCATCAACCGCCTTCTTACCAAGAAGGACATCGGTGATGTGATCGATGAAGTGTACCGCCACACCGGCCAGAAAGACACGGTGCTGTTCGCTGATGCGATCATGGTGCTGGGCTTCCGCCACGCGTTTAAGGCGGGCATTTCCTTTGGTAAGGATGACATGATCATCCCCGATGCCAAGGAAGGTCTGGTCGAAGAGACCAAGGCGCTGGTGGCTGATTACGAACAGCAATATCAGGACGGCCTGATCACCCAGCAGGAAAAATACAACAAGGTGATCGACGCCTGGAGCCGCTGCGGTGACCAGGTGGCCGATGCCATGATGGACCGCATTAAAGCGACCCCGATCGACAAGGACGGCAAAGAAGCGCCGATCAACTCGATCTATATGATGAGCCATTCGGGTGCGCGTGGTTCGCCAGCGCAGATGAAACAGCTTGCCGGGATGCGCGGTTTGATGGCCAAACCTTCGGGCGAGATTATCGAAAACCCGATCATCTCGAACTTTAAAGAAGGTCTGTCGGTTCTCGAATACTTCAACTCCACGCACGGCGCGCGTAAGGGTCTGGCGGATACAGCGCTCAAGACGGCGAACTCAGGATATCTGACGCGGCGTCTGGTTGACGTATCGCAGGACTGCACGATTGTGGTGCAGGATTGTAAGACCGAAAATGCGCTGGAAATGCGCGCTATCGTTCAAGGCGGCAGCGTCATTGCCTCTTTGGGTGAGCGTATTCTGGGCCGCACGGTCGCAGAAGACATCGTCAATGCCGCCACCGATGAAGTGATCGTGAAAGCGGGCACTTTGGTGGATGAACCAATGGTCAAAGCCATCGAAGCTGCCGAAGTGCAATCGGCCAAAATCCGCTCACCGCTGGTTTGCGAGGCGGATCAAGGCGTGTGCGCGACGTGTTATGGCCGCGATCTGGCGCGAGGTACGCCTGTTAATATCGGTGAAGCTGTCGGCGTTATCGCTGCGCAGTCCATCGGTGAGCCGGGCACCCAGCTGACCATGCGTACCTTCCACATTGGCGGCGCTGCTCAGCTGAATGAAACCAGCCATCTCGAATCGATCTCAACTGGTAAAGTTGAACTGCGCGACATGCCGACCATTACGGATAAGAAGGGGAATATCCTCTCGCTTGCCCGCAATGGTGAGATTGCCGTCATCGATGCCGAGGGCCGCGAACGCGAGATGCACAAAGTGCCTTATGGTACGGTCATCAAGTTTAAGAACGGCGCGAAAGTCAAAGAAGGCGACCGTCTGGCGGAATGGGATCCGTTCACTCTGCCGATCATCACCGAGCAGTCGGGTGTGGTGCGCTATCAGGATCTGGTCGAAGGCACGACGCTGGAAGAACAGACCGATGATGCCACCGGTATCGCTCAGCGTGTGGTGACTGAAAACCGGGCAACAGGCCGCAAGAAGAAAGAGGAATTGCGCCCGCGCATGACCTTGCTTGGTGAAGGGCAAACCGATGCGGACGAGACAGAGGCACAGCGTTACATGCTGGCCCCTGGCACGACCTTGTCGGTGGAAGATGGCCAGACGGTTGAAGCCGGCGACATCCTTGCCCGCGCCAGCCGCGAAGCTGCCAAAACCCGCGACATCACGGGCGGTCTGCCGCGTGTGGCCGAATTGTTCGAGGCGCGTCTGCCCAAGGACATGTCGGTCATTGCCAAAATCTCGGGCAAGATTGAATTTGTCCGCGAATACAAGGCGAAACGCAAAATCGCGATTGTGCCTGAGGAAGGTGATGCAGTCGAGTATCTGATCGCAAAAACCAAAGTGATCGACGTGCAGGAAGGCGATTTCGTGAAGAAGGGTGATACCCTTGTTTCCGGCGCGCCGAACCCGCACGATGTTCTTGAGGTGATGGGCGTTGAGGCGCTGGCTGAATATCTCGTCAATGAGATCCAGGAAGTGTACCGCTTGCAAGGCGTGAAAATCAACGACAAGCACATCGAGGTGATCGTTCGCCAGATGCTGCAAAAAGTTGAGATCACCAAAGGCGGCGATACGACTTTGCTTCCGGGCGAACAGGTCGATCTCGCTGAAATGCAGGAAATCAACGGCAAGCTTGGGCGCAACAAACAGCCCGCTGAAGGCACGCCGATCCTGCTGGGTATCACCAAAGCTTCGCTGCAAACACGCAGCTTTATTTCGGCCGCATCGTTCCAGGAAACGACGCGCGTTCTCACTCAGGCATCGGTTGAGGGTAAGAAGGACACGCTGATCGGCTTGAAAGAGAACGTGATCGTGGGCCGTCTGATCCCGGCAGGTACGGGCGCAGGCATGAACCGCATGCGTGTGACCGCTTCCAGCCGCGATGCAGCGCTGAAAGCGCAATGGAAAAAGCAACAGGATGCACTCGCAGCTGCCAATGCGGTTGAGCCTGAACCTGCTGCTGATCCTGTGTCGAGCGAAGATGCGATGAAAGCGGCTATGAGCGGCGGTTCAGGCGGCGACTCTGCCCCGGCGGATGATACGCCCGCGGCTGAATAAACCTGTCGCACCGCTAAATGAATAACCCCGCCAAGGCAGACGCTTTGGCGGGGTTTTCTTTGTTCAGCCTGCAGTCGGTTTCAAATCAATAGGCTGAGGCTGGAATTAGGGAAAAAGGGGAAATTCATGAAAAAGCTCATCATCACTATCGCGGCAATGGCGACTGCCATGCCGGTCTTTGCGCAGGATACTATTGTCGTCACTGGCGCGCGTCAGGATCGTTCGGCGGGCAATGCCTATTTCTCAGCCAACAATGGCCCCGCTGCCATCGGCGTGACCCGCAAGGCGGATTATTTCGTCACGCCTCTGTTCGTCAGTTCCGATTCGCGCGACCGCGAGGCGCGGGTTGAAGAATTGTTCCAGATGCTGGGCGCGACACTCGACCGGGCTGATGCCGAAGGGATCACCATGGTCGCTGGCCGGTACAAGCTTGAACCTGTCACCAAAGCCAATATGCGGCAATTGCCTTTGATGGGGGGCAACCGGCCCGACACCAACCGCGTGCAGATCTATGCCCGCATTCCCCTGCGCGGCAGTGATCCATCGGTGCGGTCCACCGCAGAGGCGATCCAGGCGTTCGTCAAATCGGTGCCTGCAACCGGGCGGTCATTCATTGATATCGGCACAACCGGCCTCGCGATTGATGATCCTGAGCAATACCGCTCCGATGTGGTCCGCCATGTCGCGAAGGAAGCCACCAGCTATGCCTCTATGTTTGGCAGCGATTACGGCGTGGATATCACCGGGCTTGATGGCGATCTGTACTGGCAGCAATCGAGCGAGACCGAGGTGTTCATCTATATCGATCACAGCTTTTCGATCCGCCCGAAATAGCATCATTACTGGGTAGAGCCGGTTTTAGCTATTGCGAAGCGTTTGCAACTGAGTCATGGTGTGCCTGTCGATGCGAAACAAATCGATACGCAATAAAAGGCCCGCACATCATGGCTCAAAGCCGTTCTACCACCGCCCATGCAATCATCGCCAAGCTGAGCGAGCCGCCCCGCATCAGCGCGCTTCATCCGATCGCTGCGCGGTTTGTCTATTCGGTGCGCATCATCGCGCTGCATGAACGGGCCAAGCGTGATCCCGTGCCTGAACTTGCAAACAGGCTGGGCAGCATGGATGCGGCGGCAAAATCGCTCGCGCTGGCGAAAACCGTGATGCGTTCATGGCCTGAAAACATCCATGTCTCGCGGTTCTGCTGCGGATTGATGAGCCATGATGAGGCAGCGCTCGGCGCAATGATCACGTGCACGGCCCGCCGCGATCGCACCGGATTTGATCAAGCATTAACCGGCCTTATCCGGTCTGAGCGGATCGATGCCCTGTGGGACGCCAGCGCCGATCTGGTTGCGGCAGAGTTTTCCGGCGGCTGAACCGCTTGCGGGCAGGGCCTGCGCGCTCTAACGCTCGCGGCCATGACTGTCACACGATTTGCCCCTTCTCCCACTGGCCGCCTGCATGTCGGCAATATCCGCACCGCTTTGCACAATTGGATGCTTGCCCAAAAAGCGGGCGGGCAATTTGTCCTGCGCATTGATGACACCGATGCTGCGCGCTCCAAAGAAGAATATGTAGAGGCGATCCGCGCTGATCTGGACTGGCTCGGCATCCATTGGGACCGAGAGGAACGCCAGTCGCAAAGGCTTGACCGGTATGAGGCCGCCTTTGACGCCCTGCGCGATGCGGGCCGCATTTACCCGGCTTACGAAACCGCGCAGGAACTGGAGCTGAAACGCAAAGTTCAGTTGGGCCGGGGCAAACCGCCCATCTATGACCGTGCAGCTTTGGCATTAAGCGACGCGGAGCGCGCGGCGAAAGAGGCAGAAGGGACTGCGCCGCATTGGCGGTTCAAGCTCGATCATGCAGAGCCGCTCGAATGGAATGACGGCGTGCGAGGGGCCGCCAGGTTTGACCCTGCTTTGCTCTCAGACCCTGTGATCCGGCGCGCGGATGGATCGTGGCTCTATATGCTGCCGAGCACTGTCGATGATGTCGATATGGGCATCACGCATGTGCTGCGCGGCGAAGATCACGTGTCGAACACGGCGGTCCAAATCCAGATGTTCACCGCCATGGGGGCAAAGGTGCCCGATTTTGCGCATGAAGCTTTGCTGGTGGGTAAAGAGGGCAAGCTGTCCAAACGGCTCGGATCGCTGGGCTGCGATGCGTTTCGCGAAAAGCATATTGAACCCGAAGCCATCATCGCGCTGCTGTCGCGGCTGGGCACATCGCTGCCGGTGGAGCCGATTGCTTACAGGGACGTGTTGCTCGACACATTTGATCTGTCCACCTTTGGCCGCGCGCCTGCCAAGTTTGATGATGCTGAGCTGGAGCGGGTGAACACCGCGATTGTCCATGCGATGCCTTATGATGCGGTGAAGGACCGCTTGCCCGGCGGGATGGATGAGGCAGGCTGGCACGCAGTCCAGCCCAATATCGCAAGCCTTGGTGAAGTGGGCGAATGGTGGCGTTTGGTCACAGGCCCGATTGATCAGCCCGAATTTACCGGGGAAGATCGCGAATATCTCGCGCAGGCGCTTGCCGCGCTGGAATGGGGCGATGATCCGTGGGCCGCGCTGACGGGCGCGCTCAAATCCAGCACCGGGCGCAAAGGCAAGACGCTGTTCCTGCCGCTGCGTCAGGCATTGACGGGTATGAACCACGGGCCGGATATGGGCGAATTGCTGCCATTGATCGGAGAGGAAGAGGCGCGCGCGCGGCTTGGCAAAGCGGCAGGTTAGGGCGTTTCGCTTTCGGCATCAGATGCGTTCGGACCTGGATTATAATCCGGCCCCTTAAACTCGCTCACCGCCGCGCCCGCATCGCACAACGTCACATTGGTTTCGAGATGCAGCCGCAAATCCTCGACATAGCCAAGCTGCTGTCCGCGCGATGCAATTTCATTCATCGCTTCAAGCGTCTTGGTGTAATTGTCGCAGGCCAAGGCGCGCCGCCCCGCTTGCCGGGCAATATCGGCAAGGACCATTCTACCATAGGCCAGATCGCGCAGATTGCTGAGCGAGCGATTGGTCTGCGCGCTCACTTCCTCGCGCCGGTCGATCACTTTTTGCTGGCGATCAATCGCCTCATCAAATCGGCCCAGCCGCGCATCAAGAGCGGCCTGTTCCTGCGTCAAAGTGTTGGCGAAAAACACCAGCGATTCGTCGTTTTCCTCGATCAGGCGCAATTGGCGAATGGTGCCTGTTGCGGTTTCCAAAAGCTTGATCGCATCAGGTTCTCGCCCGGTTTGTCGCGCGATGGCACCCCCGTAATAAGCCGCCCACGCTTTCCAATACAGCGCAATCGGATCATTGGGTTCGCGTTTTAGTACGGCATCAAACTTGTCCAGCGTTTCGAAAAATTCCGCGACCGCCCGCCCGTAATCCGCATCATCGCCCAAGGAATGCCGGGTGGCTGCGTAATAGGCGAAAATTGCTGCGTTAAAATCGCCAAAGCGCGAATTGCGCAGGTCTTCGGGCCAGGCCGCCATCTCGTCTCCAAACGCATCAAGCGCGGCTTCCATCGATGTGCGGTCCATACCCAGATCTGCGTTCTCCAATTGGGCGCGGCGCAATTCCGCACGCGCGCGCAGCCAGGCCTCGTTCCGGCTGCTTTCCGGCACTTTATCCAAAGCGCTTAGACCTTGTGCAAATGCCGCCTTGGCCTCTTCGGGCTTCCCTTTGCCGTGGAGCAAAGTGACGGATGTGAACGCTTGCAATGTTCCAAACCCTGCGGCGATCTCTGCTTTGCGCGGTTGATCGATTTCGGTCAGCAACGCCTTGGCCCTGCCCAGATTTTCAAGCGCGCTGTCAGGATCGCCGTAATTGGGAAAGCCCGCCACACCCTGAATGCGCGCGATTTCAATAAAGCCGAGCGCCACATCGAGTTTAAGGCTGGGATCCTCATCGCTTAACGCTTCAAGCGTCAGCAAATAGCTTTGCGCTTTGCCGACAAGGTCCGCGCGCGCGGCGCTGTTGCCGACGACGGTCTGGAGCTTGGAATTGTGATCAAACAGCATGTAATTGGCAAGTTCGCGCAATTGCTCAACGCGGGTTGCCTCGGCTGCGCGGGCGGCTTCTGCGCGGAAATAGGCGGTGCCTGCCGTGGCAAGCGCGCCCAGCAGCACAGCAAGGCCAGCCGCGCTGGCGAGCACGGGCAGCCGGTTGCGTTCATAAAATTTTGCCATCACCGTGCGGCGGCTGGCGGGGCGGGCGCTGACCGGGAAATTGCGCGCATATCTGTCCAGATCGCGCGACAGATCGCTGGTGGTGGCATAACGCTGTTCCGGATCATTGGCTGCCGCCTTGTCGATAATGGCGCGCAGATCGGCGTCTGGCCGATGGGGTTCGGCCAGCTTGGCGAGCAATTTTCCGATGGAGTAAATATCGCTCAACGTGGTCGCAGGTGCGCCCGCATACCGTTCTGGCGCGGCATAGCCCGGTGTCAGGCTGAGCGAAGACAGTGAGGAGGATGCGGCAGATGATGAGGGGGCCTCACCCCCGCCGCCATCCTCTTGCGGTTTTGCAATGCCGAAATCGATCAGCTTGGGTTCGCCTTCGCGTGTCACCAGCACATTATTGGGAGTGAGATCGCGGTGAATGATCAGGTTCTGATGCGCAAATCCTACCGCAGCGCACACATCGCGGATCAGTTTTAGCCGCGCCTCCAGAGAAAGCGCATTGCTGCGCGCCCAATCATCAATCGGCACGCCATCGATAAACTCCATGACGATATACGGCCCGCCTGCATCGGTCGTGCCGCCATCATACAGCCGCGCAATGCCGGGATGAGAAAGCCCAGCAAGGATCTGGCGTTCGCGTTCAAATCGCTCAATAAAGCGGGGGGACAAAATGCCCGGACGCACCAGCTTGATCGCGACCAGATGGTCAAAATCGCCCGCATCGCGCTGCGCTTTGAACACCGCGCCCATACCGCCCTGGCCCAGCATTTCGATGGTTTTGTAAGCGCCAATGCGTTCCGGCATGGGGGCGGTGTCAGCATCATCATCCAACCCGCCCACAGCGCCAGTGGAAAGGCGCTGCGATGCCGCTTCGCTGGCGTCCAGCAATTCGAGCGCGCGCGCTTTGATCGCCGGATCGGTCCCGGCCTGCGCCTCGATCCATGCCCGGCGCGTGCCTTTGGCCTGCTCAAGCGCCTGTTCCATCAGCGCCATCGCTTCAATATCGCGCGATGCTTCGGTCATATCTGTCCCCCTGCTTGCAGCACCGCGTGGACCCTATGGCCCGCTGGCTGCTCGCTGCCTCACTTGCTGCCCCCTTGCCGCAAATCCTCTCCATGCTACCTTTTGCACCGCCAGCGTCAAATCGGGGCTGGGCACGGGGGAAAGGCCAAGGGGAGGCTTGTGCAGTTTGACGAAGCGCTTTTGAGCGCAATCCAGCCCGATCTGGAAAGGATCGCGGCTTCGCGGCTGGCGATGGAGCACAATTGTTCGCTTGCCGCTCTCGATCTGGTGAACGAGGCATTTGTGCGCATCATCAATCTGGATGGCATGGGCACGATGACCCGCGCGCGTGTGCTCGCGCTGGTCAGTCATGTGATGCGCAATGTCCTGATCGATCATGCTCGGCGCAAGCTTGCGGATAAACGCGCGCACCAAAAGGTCACCCTTGTCACGGGTCTGGCGCAGGATCCGCCGGTTGATCTGATTGAGCTTGATCTGCTTTTGTCAGAATTGGCCGAGGTTGACCGCGAGCGGGCGCAGCTCGTTGAAATGCGCTTTTTCGGCGGCATGACAATCGATGAAATCGCCGAGGTTACCGGCAGCTCGCCCGCCACTGTAAAGCGGCGATGGACCGCGACGCGCGCATGGCTGTATAAGCGAATGGTGGGGTAAACGAAGCTGCAGCCCATCAATTCACGCCCGTAACGCTGAGCGAGGCGGGCAAAGTGTCGGCGCTTTTTTGCAGGTTCACCAATTGCTGGACCAGCGCGATCACCTGAAGGCTGCGCGCCTGCGCTTCGCCCGATGGCGGATCGGCCGCCTCCTCGGCTGCACTGATAAAGAACCGGCTGCCTCGAAATTCGGTCGCGATCAGCGCTTTGCCGCCGCCTTGTTTGAGATCAATAATCGGGCGCGACAGGATCGAGCTGGGCGAACAATCGCCATAGCAGGACGGCACACGGTACACCGCATCTGCGCCCAATTCGCGGCTTAACCGGACATATTCGCCCAGAAAATAAATCAGCCCCAGCGTTGATCGCAGCCGGGGGCGCAGAATGTATCCGGAAAGCTTGGGATCAGCGGTAATGCCATCGCAGCGCGGCCTGTCACGCTGAGCAATGCGCACCGAATTGGTGGACCCTTCGATAACCAGAGTGTCGCCTGTCAGCTTTACCCCGTCGCTTGATATCAATTTGAGCAATTCGGCAATTTCAGCGCGTCTGTCGCTTGGCTTTGTGTCCTTGTCATTGACGGTGTCCTTGTCGAACAATTCGCCAAACTGAGCGAGCGGGACGGACGATGACGTCGGTTCTGACACCAGCCCGTGCGTGCATAGCAATCGCGCAAATTCGCCCCCGCGATACGGATCGTTGATGATGGTGAAAGCGGGCACCGTGTCACCCGGATCGCGGTACGCCTCCACCCGTTCCACCATCAGTGCCATCAGCTGTTCATCGCGCCAGCCTGCATCAAGGTAATAGGCCGCGAGCTCTGACGGGATAGGCGCCTGAATGCCGCGCTGGAATTCATCGGTGGCAAGCACCGTTGCGCGGAAATTGGGATTGGTCGAAATCCCCGTGCCAGCGCTCGCATCCACCGGATCATTGCCGGGGCTGAGGGTCACGCCCAAGCCTGCATTCAGCGCAAGGCGCGCATTGCCCTGCACTTCGGTGACAGTGGTGAAATGCAGCGGATAACGCCTGCTCGCCCGCACAATGTTGAGCAAGGTTAGCTCATCTGCGCTTTGGGCGACCATCCGGTTGTGATCCACCGCAACCCGGCTCAGCTGGGGAGTGAACGCGCACCCCCCGAGCACCGGCCCAAGCATGGCCGCACCTATCGCCGTTATGGCAGTGCGTGCGGCTTTCCCCCTAAAGCGTGCCATAATCAAAAGCCCTCCACACCAAAGTCGCGGCGGGCAGAGATAATAGTGACGACCATACCGGCCAGCGCATCAACCAGCACCATGGCGGTGATGATAAAGAAAGTGCCGGTGGCAAAGCTTTCCAGCATCAAAAACAGCATCAGACAAAACACGAATAACAGCATCGACAAGATGTGGTTCACGATGCCGGCAGAGGCGGTGTTGGTTGATTTGATGACTTCGACAAACAGAAACGCGACCGCAAAAATCACCATCAATTCGCCCCAGGTGATCTGCATGGTGACACCCGACAGCATCGGAATTGTCATCGCGGCGCCATCCAAAGTCTGGGCCATGGCCGGAGCGCCAGAGCTGATCTGATCGCCCGCAAATGCGGCCATCGCGCAATACACAATCACCGGAACCAGCAGGTACGGAAACACATCTGAAAAAAATTTGAGCCGGTTTCCGCTCCCCTTACGCTTTGTAGGATTGAAGGCATTTATGTCGTTCGAAGTTAGTGGCGGAGCCATTGTTCCCTCCCAATGAAGAATTGGGAGCAGTAATTCTGCGCGCCAATCCAAATAAAACGTGAATTAGTTCTATTGCATCCGCACTCATATTTGTAGCAAGACAAACAATAGATCATGAAATGCGGATATAATACTTTACAGATGATGTAAACACCGTTAGCAACGCCAATCAATGAAGGAGGGGGCTTTGAGTTCAATGCAGGATCAGGCAGCAGAGGGCCTTCGCGCCGCGCAAGATGGCGTCAGCCAGGCGATTGATCGCATCCCGCCCGATGCATGGCCCTTTATCGACATATTGTTCCGCATCGTGATCGCGCTTGCGGTTTTGTGGGTGGTGCTCGCGCTGATCGGCTGGTGGCGCAGGCGCGCTTACAATCTGACCGTTGCGGCATCGGCAGGCCGCAACAAAAAGGCGCAGCCCGATTTTCTCAGTGTCGATGAAAAGGCACGCAAAGAGCAGATCAAAGCGGGCGAACGCCACGAAGATGTGCTGGAAAAACGTGAGCGTGAAGAGGCTCTGGCTGCACTTAAAGCGGCCAAGGAGCCCATGACGCTCGCCAGCAGGCTCGCATCGGCGGCGACTTTCGTCATGTCGCTTATCACGCTCGTCACCGGGTTTTCCGGCGCGGTTCTGGGTGTTGGCCGGATCAGCGGTCAGCTCGAACAGGCCGGCACCGCAGGCAAGGTGCAATACCTCCTCACCGAACACACGCTCGGCTGTGTCATTGTGGCCTTTGTTATCGGCTACCAGATCTGGCGCTTTATCGCTGAAAAGAAATGGAAAAAGGCGTAAATTCTATGTCATCGCAACCGCTTGTCCTGACCGACCCGAATATGCTCGCCGAATTTGTCCGGCAGAGCCAGTTGAAAACCATTTTTGAAAAACGCTTTGCTGCGCCCGCTGATCTTGGCGCGATCCTGTTTCGCGATGGCGGAATCGTGGATGGCTATAAAGGCACACAATTTTCCATTGGCGGGGTGTGGGAAAACTTAAAAGGCGTGATCGGCGGATCGCACCATTATGAGATCATGCTGGTTGATCTCAAACCCTTCACCGCGACAATCCCGGTGCGCGGCATGTCGAAAGACAATGTCGAGATTGTCGGCGAAGCCACGTTCGAAATGCAGATCAATCCCGACATGCCCACCAATGCGCTGGGCCTTATGCGCGGGGTTGCGCGCAATGAAAGCGATCCGGATGAAAAAGGCGGTTATGCTTCCAAAGGGCGCAAGGCGCTGCTTGTCGGTGATGTTGTCGCCCGGATTGAACCGCAATTTCGCGAGCGGGTGTTTGGCAGCATTTTGAGCCGCCACAACGCTGATGAAATTCGCGGCAATCGGGGGATGCAGGATCAGATCCAGGCCGACATGATGAAAGAGGCGGAGCGCATTCTGGGCGATCTTGGTGTGATGGCCCGCAGCGCGACAGCCAATTTCGCCACCAATGAAGTGGAACGGCAAAACTTTGAACTCGCCCGCGTCAAGCGTGATGAGGTGATGAAGGACCATCAACTTGCCCTTTTAAAGCGTCAGGTTGAGCGCGAGGCGGATTCCACCGCGTTCATGCTGAATAACGAGCTTGATCTGGCGAAGCTTGAACGCGCCAATGATGACGAGCTGCGGTTAATGGTGCTCGATAGCGAAACGGGCTTTATCGATGCGCGCGAAACCCATGCGCGCAGGCAGGAAATGGAAGCGCTGGAGCATGAGGCGAGCGTGGTGCTGGCTGAAAACGCTGCAAAGACCAAGATCGCTTTGGGCGAAATTGAGGATGCGACTGCCAAAACCGAAGCGAAAATTTCGCAGACGAAGGCCGAGCAGGAACTGACTGTTCTCAGAGATGATTTCCGGCTCAAACGTCAGGATATCGAGGATGATGCCCGGCGCAAAAAGGAAAAAGAGGACGCCAAGCACGCAGCGGACGTCAAAGATATCGATCGGGATACGCAGGGCAAAGATCACGATCAGAAAATTGACGAAACGCGCGATTATCAGGATCTGGCCGCGCGCAATCTGGAACGCCTCAATGAGATAGAAGTCGCCAAAGCCAAAGGCGAAGCCAGCGTTCGCATGATGGAGCAGGAGGCCGAATCTCAGAACGAGATCAACAAGATGATGGCCGCTGGCCGCCTGACGCCCGAACAATTGGCGCAATATATGCCCGGCGTATCCGAAAGCGCAGCGCAAGTTGCCATCGCCAGAGCGCAAGCGGAAAGCCGCAATGCCGATGAGATGATCAAACTGGCGCGCGAGCTAACCTCGGAAAGCCGCGATCATGAACACGCCATGTTTGCCACCGGCATGAAAGGCGGCGGCGCGATGGCAGCAGGGCTGGGCGGGAAAGGCGAAGCAGGCAGCGGCAGCAGCAGCGGCGGCGCGGATGCAGCCAGCATTGAATGCCCCAATTGCAAAACGGTCAATTCGGCCAAAGCCAAGTTCTGCAAAACCTGCGGCACCCAGCTCAGAAATTGAGGGGAGCAGCGCGATGCCATCCTTGAGCGATCCTGCGGCGCATCCTGGCCTAAACCCGGGCTCTCACAATCGCGGGCGGTCGTGCTGTATTGGCAGCGCGCTCGAAGACAGCGAGGCGACGTTTTGCATCCAATGCGGCAAGCCGCTGCTGCGCTGTATGGCGTTTTCCAAATGCGGCGGGATCGTCAATGAAAGCGGGCACTGCCCCGTCTGTGTCCACCCGCAATTGCAGATCGCGGTGGGCGCGCAGATGAAAGCCAGCGTCGGCGGATCGGTGACTGTCCCGTTTGAACTGGTCAACGGATCGCTGGTCGATCGCAAAATCTATGTCCGCAGCCTGTGGAGCCGTGAAGGCGGCGAATGGCGCAAGGAACGTTTGGGCTGGGCAGGGCTGGACCCCGAAGAGCGCAAATCAGCATCGGTTACCGCCTGCGAGATTGAACGCCACGGCCTGCATAAGATTGAAATCATGTGGGTCGTCGCCTCGCAATATGGCGCGCGCGAGGAGCAATTTGCCTATGCCACCAGCGTTTTGCTCGATGTGCCCGATACCAGCCATCAACCCGGTTCAAACATCCAGATCAATGGCGAGGATCAACGCGGCGCGATCATTCAGGTGAAACTGCCCGATGAAGGGCGCGGCGGCATGTCCCGGACAATCGAAGCCATCGATATGAAAGTTGAACGCCAGGAGATCGAGGAACGCCGCATGGGCCTGCGCGGAATTGATGGGCGCGAGCATATTGCGCGCTCTGCCAGATTTGAATTTGCAGGCTTTGCCAAAGCGCACGCCCCCGCCAGTGGCCAGCCAATCGTCACTCCCGATGCCATGCTGGTGTTTGGCCGCGATTATCGCCGGGGTGAGGGCGGCAATACCGATCTGCGGCTGCTGGCGATGGATGCAGACGGCGCGATTGATGAAAACCTCTCGCGCGCAATCTCGCGGCGGCATTTCGAGGTCTATATCGAGAACGAACGGCTGGTCCTGCATGTCGCGGCCAAGTTTGGCCTGAAAGTGAACGATCAAACCCACACCGTCGATAGCCTGGTGCCGCTGGCTGAAGGTGACGTGATCACTCCGATTGTGAGCCAGCCCGGCGCTCTCAAGCTGAAGGTTTCCATGCGCCGCCAGCGCAACACGATCAACCGCGTGATGTTCACCCGCATTCCTGCCGCAAAGGAGCAAACGCCATGAAGACCTGCCCCCAATGCGGGACTCAGAACGACGATGACGCGAATTTCTGCACCCAGTGCAACACCGCTTTTCGTTCGCGCGATACGGTCGGCAGCATCGGCACCGCTCTGCCCGAAGGCATGATGCCCAAAGAACAAAAGCGGCTGCTTTTGGAGCCGGGCGAAGTGTTTGCGGGCCGGTATGAGATTACCGAACAGATCGGACAAGGCGGCATGGGCGTCGTCTATAAAGCGAAAGATCGGCCAAGCGGCGGGGTGGAACGCGACATTGCGTTGAAGCTGATCCGGTCAGAATTGCTGGTCAATGACGCCGCGCGCGACAAGCTGGTGCAAGAAGGCGTGCTGACCCAGACCATCCGCCACAAAAACGTGGTTGCGGTTCACAATGTGGGCGTGTTTGAAAGCCAGCCGTTTGTTGCGATGGAATTTGTCGATGGGCTGTCCATGCGCGAATGGCTGCGGCGCAAATTTAACTTTCGCGATGGGGAAGGGTTGAAAGCCGACATTCCTTTTCCGGTGGTCGCCAAAATCATCAAAGAGCTGCTGAACGGTTTGGAAGCCGCGCATGAGCTGGGCATCATTCACCGCGATCTGAAGCCGGAAAATGTGATCTTTACAGGCGAACCCAGCGCGGATGCTGCGCCGTTGCAAATCCTCGATTTCGGCATTGCCCGCGCGCCCGGCCCTGCCTTGACGACGGGTTCTGGGCCGATGGGCTCATTTGAATATATGGCGCAGGAACAAAAGACCAATGCTGCTGGCGCTGGTCCGGCAGCTGATCTCTATTCGCTGTCGGTGATGTTTTACGAAATGCTGATGGAAGTGCTGCCGCGCGATGAGGGGCGCGATCTGGGCGGCACGCGCGGCGATGTGCCCGATGGTGTGGCAGCCCTTATCAGCAAGGGTTTGGCCAACAGCCCGCGTTCTCGCCCGCAAACAGTGGCGCAATATCGCGCTGCCTTGGATGAGGCCCTAAAGCAAGCGGGCGGCCGGGCGGGCGGCAATGTGCGCAAGGGCGGCAAACGCCCCGATCCCAAGGATATCGACAAAGGCAAGCATATCCCGCCCCCGCCTGAGCCCACGAACATCCCCGTGCCCGCGGTTGTGGGCGGGTGCGCTGGTCTTGCGCTGGTGGCGTTTGTGGGTCTGATCATCGCTCTGCCTGGCCCTTCGGATGATGGGGGCGGCGACACCACCACATCCAGCGGCTCTTCTAGCGGTTCCTCTGGCGATTTCACCAGCAGCACATCAGGCGGCGATGGCCCGGATTATGAAGGGTATGAATATCTGGGCGGCATGTGGATCGATGATACAGGCGAGGGCACGCAGGTTTATGTCGCGCCCGATGGATCGTTCGAAACAAGCGACACCGATGACATGGGCAATCCCGTCACCCTAAGCGGCAATCTACCCGAGCAGCGGTTCACCTTTTCCAACCAGTTCGGCAGCGCGTCTGCCAATATGCGGTGGGATGGCGCGTGCCACATCAATTTCACCCTTATGGACGCGAACGGGGTGGCGCGGCCGCAGCAATTGCATCTCGATCACCCGCCCGATGCCGATGTTTGCCCTGAAAAATTCAACCGATGACAGCATCAGCGCAGCCACCTTGCATGATGGGAGAGATATGATGAGCGAATTTGACGATTACAGCCTGACAGGGTGCCTGATTGATCCCGATTACAATGATGCGCCGCAATTGCGCAGCCTTGGCGGCAGTGATGCGATGGGAGCGACTGGAGCCAGCGCGCCAAGCGGATCCCTGCCGCCGCGCGTGGACTTGCGCAAATATTGCAGCCCTGTCGAAGATCAACAGCGTACCAATAGCTGCGTTGCCAATGCCGTGGTGGGCGCGCTTGAATTGCTCCAGCGCAAAGAAGGCCATTCGGTCCAGGATCTGTCGCGTCTGTTCAATTATTACAATGCCCGGCTGTTCCACGGGCAAGAGCCGCAGGATCAGGGCACCTTTGTCCATTACGCCGTCGCGTCTTTGCTCGCGCAGGGCATCTGCGAGGCGCGTATGTGGCCGTTTTCGCAAACCACTATCAATGATGCGCCCACACAGGCGTGTTATGAGAACGCGCAGAGTTATCGCGGGATCGAATTTGCTGAGGTGCAAAAAGGCACTCCGCTCACGCATATCATCGCGCAGGAAGTTCCGGTTATCATCGCGGTCGAATTGCCGCGGGAGGCTTACATATCGGCGCATCGCACAGATGTGATGGCTTTGCCTGAGGGCGGTTCTTCGCCCGGCGGGACCGCGCATCAGCATGGCCGCCATGCGATGCTGGTGGTTGGCTATGACCTTGAAACCAAGACCTATCTGGTGCGCAACAGCTGGGGGACGCGCTTTGCCAAGGATGGGTATTTCCATATGCCCATGGCGATTTTTGACCATGCCAGCCTGGCGGGCCAGCAATGGGCGATCGGCGCTCTGAACGGTGCGCCGGGTCTCGAACTGCTGGGCCGCAGCGTCGCGCAAAGCGTCGAAGGCATGGTGGCCGCTGCTGCCAGCCCAAGGGTCAAGGATTTGTCGAGGTTCTCAGCCAGTGTGGCCAAAGAGATGGACACCCGGCTCGCCAGCGCGAAACAGGGTTTCCGCAGCCGCTTGCGCGGCAATTGAAGCGGCGTAGACAAGCGCGCTATCCCGCCAACCCATGAGCCTGCGATGCAATCCCCTCTCAAACCCGAAGTGAATGCGATGGACCTGTTCGAATGGGCCTTGGAGCAGGACGGCGCAAGCCAAGGTGATGCGCCAGACAAGCCGCCAGATAGGGATCAAACCGCGGCCATAATTGCCAGTGTCGCACAGCCGCTGGCCGTGCGGCGATTGGCACTTGAATTGTTGGACTCGCATTGCCGCGCGTCTCGTCTCATAGAATGAACCGGTGGCCGCCGGGATATTCTATCGCAGATCATAGCAGTGCATTTCCTTGATTCTGCAGCCAAACTCAGACCACCACTTAGGTCACATCGAGGTCAGGGGATCAAATCATGCCAAAATTCTGCACCGCGCTTTTCGCAGCGTCATCGCTCGCTCTTGCTTCCTGTTCAAGCGCGGAGGCAGCGCCGCCATCAGGTTGGCAGGCTGTGTCCAATAACGATGTAGGCGATGTGTACAGCGGACCGAATGGCGCGACCATGCGCGTTGCAAGCCGGGCCGAGCTTGAGGCGGGCTGTTCATGCAAACTGCCCATCAAAAGCGCATCCTGGGGTGAGGAGGCTTTGCTCGAAGCGTTGGCGATCATGTGGGTGGATGTTGATCAGTACCAGATGCGCGGCACTGGCGCGCGCGCGACTATGCGCGGCACTGGCATGAACGAAAATGGGGATGTCGTCTTTGCTGCACGCGCCGTGGGTGATGCGGTGCATGTCCTGTTCGCGCGCAATGCGGCCGGTCTGACGAAATCGGATGCTCTTCTTTCGGCCAATTGGAGCGGATCAGGCAATGCGCCGGCCCGGCAATTGGCGGCTAACAGCGAACAACAATCGCGTTCATCGAACCAGCGAGCATCTTCTGTTAAAATAGGCAGCTACACACCGCCCGCTAATCTTTCTGTGGCGGGAAAATGGCCCAAGAAGGGGCAATGGTGGGCGACGCAAAAGCCCAATGATCCGGCATCGCCGCGATTTGCATCAGGTCAGACCGGGCCAAAATATGATGTCACAAATTTCGCAGGAACTATTGGGGCGATGGAGAAATATTTTGGCGTAAAGTTCAAGTCGCGCCCCAGATATGAGAAGATCGAAGCCTGGCAATCGCTCGACGGAAGCGATTTTCGCATTGCTTTTGCCCCGACAGATTTGAACGGAGTGGATGGCGTTGCCTTCGTGCTCGCGAAAAAGAACAGAGGCAGCGACCAGTTTGCGATGAATGTGTTCGAAATGCCGCGAGAGACGTTTGTCGAATGGGGCGGGGCTGCGCGCATGATAGTTATTCGAGGCCTACTGCCGAGTATGGATGTGTTTCCGAAAAACGAACGTAGCCGCATTGCGCGCGGCTCTCTCTCCAGCCAGACCAAGTTTTACGAGGCAGCGGCGACCAAATACTTCGAAATGAAAGCCGCGCAAACCTACGCAATGACGCAGTCGAATCTTCTTTTGGGGATGCAGGAGCTCAACTACGATCTTCTGTTTGGCAATGATTACGGAACATCAGTGGTTTATTAACAGGGTGGGCCCGGCGGGCTGCCATCTCACCCCTTATGCTTGTCGAGCTCATCACCCGACAAGGTAACCACATGCAGCAAATTGGTCGCGCCCGGCGTTCCAAACGGCACGCCTGCCAGCACCACCTGTTTCGATCCCGCCGTGCCAAATCCGTGGCGCAGGGCCATGCGTTTGCCTTTGGCGATCATCTCTTCAAAGCTGCCAATATCCTTGGTCGCAACAGCGTGCGTGCCCCACAGCAAAGCCACGCGCCGCGCGGTTCGCATGCTGGGGGTGAGCACGAGGACTGGTGTGCCGGGCCGCTCACGCGCCACGCGCCGCGCGGTTGATCCGCTGGCGGTGAAAATGGTGATCGCGCTGATCGGCACGGTGTCAGCAATCGTCATGCAGCTGTGCGCGAGAGCATCCGATGTGGTCGCATCGGGCGGTGTGTCAAGGAACCGGATGCGTTCGCGGTATCCCTCTTCGCTTTCCACTTGGGTTGCGATCCGGTGCATCATGGTGACCGATTCTTCCGGCCAATCGCCCGCCGCGCTTTCCGCAGACAGCATCACCGCATCCGCGCCATCATAAACGGCATTGGCAACATCGGACACTTCTGCGCGCGTGGGCATCGGGCTTTCGATCATGCTTTCGAGCATTTGGGTGGCCACGATCACCGGCTTGCCCGCTTTGCGGCTGGCATTGACGATGCGCTTTTGCAGCGGGGGAACCTCATGCGGCTCAAGCTCCACCCCAAGATCACCGCGCGCGACCATGATGCCGTCTGACAATTCGATGATCGCATCGAGCCGTTTAACCGCTTGGGGTTTTTCAATCTTGGCGCACAAAGACGGTCCGATAGAGCCGTGCTGCGCGATCAGTTTGCGCGCTTCGGCAATGTCTTCGGGCCGCTGCACGAATGACAGGGCGATCCAGTCCGCCCCGTGCTCCACTGCAAAAGCGAGATCCTTGCGGTCTTTTTCGGTAAGCGCGGGGATCGGCACTTCGGCATCGGGCACATTCACGCCCTTGCGGTCCGAGATGACCCCGCCCACTTCGGCTGAACAAAAGATGCGGTTATCGTCCGCCTCTTTCACAATCAGGCGGATTTTGCCGTCATTGATCAGCAGCCTTTGCCCGCGTTCCATAATGCCGAACAATTCAGGATGCGGCAGGCACACACGGGTTTCATCGCCGGGCGTATCATCCCTGTCGAGCGTGAAATGTCCGCCATGCCGGATCACCGCTTTGCCATCCTTAAATGTGCCGACGCGCAATTTTGGCCCCTGCAAATCGGCAAGGATCGCGATGGGCCGGGCAAATTCTTTTTCCAGCGCGCGGATCGCGGTGATAGCGGCGGTGTGATCGGCGTGATTGCCGTGGCTCATATTGACGCGAAACGCATCCGCGCCCGCTTTGAACAGCTTTCGCAGCATTTCGGGCGAGCGGCTGGCCGGGCCGATTGTCGCCAAAATCTTGACCTTGCGCCCGCGCGGGTCAATTCGTGTGTGATCGCTTTTTGTCATGCCGCCGCGTGATCCCTTCTGGGTGGCTCGTTCGTCTGCGGCTATGGCACATCAAAATTTCAACTCAAGGAAAAGCCCAACCATGCCCGATGAAAATCCACAAGCCGGTCTTAGTCAGCTCGATGACGCAGTGGCCGCCGCTGCCTTTCGCCGTCTGGTCAAGCATTTGCAGCACCGCCACGATGCGCAGAATATTGAACTGATGGGGCTTGCCGGGTTCTGCCGCAATTGCCTTGCTGACTGGATCCGCGATGCCGGATTTGACGGCGACAAAGCCGCCGCGCGCGAGCTTATTCACGGCATGCCTCAAGAGACATGGAAAGCCACCCGGCAGACCCCTGCAAGTGATGAACAATTGGCCGCGATGAAAGCCAGCGTGGCGAAAAACGATCCTGATTTGCACTAAGCTGCTGGCTAGCCACAGCCTTATTCACAATTGAGGCTTCCGCAGGCGAAAAAGGGCTTCTATCGCCCGCTCAACCGATTCCCCATTTTGACCGGAGACATTCCCAGATGGCCGAAGCCACCGATGACCGCCTGCGCCTTTTGATCGAACGCATCGAACGCCTTGAAGAAGAAAAGAAAGGCACCGCCGATGATATTCGCGATGTCTATGCGGAGGGTAAAGCGGTCGGATACGACACCAAGATGATGCGGCAGCTAATAAAACTTCGGAAGATGAAGCCGCATGATCGAGAGGAAATGGAAATGCTCTTGGAAACCTACAAGGCTGCGATCGGGATGGGGTAACCCTCACTCGTCTATGATATCGAGCATAGCTGATTGGTAGTAACCCCAAGCGACCGGATCATTATTCTCAAGAAGTGAGCACAGCTGGGTAAAGCCGGCGACTTCATCGCGCAAAACGGCGAAAACTGCTTCAAGAGTATTAAGAACGGTATCGACAAACCAAAGAAAGGCGAGGTCGCACTGGTCGAGTTCGATCCGCGATATCTCTAGATCGGTATCCAGTTTTGGATGAGTGATCCGGTTCCTGATTTGCATTGCTTGCCTGAGTGAAGACCAGCCTACACCGGCGAAATCTATCGTCTTGCCTTTGCAAATGCGCTGGGCGATACGTGCAGACAAGCGGAACGCCGACAACGTAGGTACATATTTTTCCTGCGTGGATATCTTGCCGCTCGCGCTGACCGAATGCACTACCTCGGACAGGGCTTTGGTTTCTTTTTCCGCAATCAAGTCCAATTGAGACGCGGCTTCGATCACTTCCTGCCGAAACATCCATGCAAAGCCTTCAATCGCTGCAAACTGTGCGCGAATGACCGATCTGCGAGCTTCGCTATCATCGTTATCGGTGAGCCTTTCCTGTGCAACTCCTACATCGGCTATCAAAATCCGTGCGAGATTTAGGGTCTTTTCAGATTTTGAGACTTTCATTCTGTTCCCCAATTTGCGGCTATATATCCAATTTGCTCAATGCCTTGCAATCACTCCACTCCTCACCCCCACATCGCCACATCGCTTAAAATCAGCAGGTTAAACGCAGCGTGTTGGGCTATGGCAGCGCCAAGGCCCAGCCGCGTGCGAGTGTAGGCGAGCAGCAATCCGCCCACCGTTTGCGATGCAACCAGCATTGCATCCACCGGGCTGGCGACACTTTCGAAATTGACCAGATGCGAAAGGCCAAAAGCAATGGTGCTGCCCCATACCAGCTTGCCATAATGCCGTTTGAACCAGGCGGGCACCTCAGTTTCAGTTTTGCGCGTGGCGATCCATTGGAACAGGCCGATCAGTACCAGAATGAACGCGATGCCTGTGACGCTGCCCAGCATCGCCCAGCCCAGCCATTCAGACACCAGCACCAGCGCAAAGGCGATCCACGCAATCCCGGCAAATCGTAAAGCCGCCAATTGCCCGCGCAGCCATCCGCGAAACAGCGCTTCCTCCAACACCGGCGCGATCAGCACCATGGTGAGAAAATCCTGGCTGAATGAAAATTCGGTTTGAATGGGATCGGGAAAGGCGTGGCCAGCCGCCGCAATGCTGGCGGTGAGAGTTTCAAGCCCGATCACCAGCGAGCAATCGAGCACGAACAATGCGCCAAACAAGATGGCGAACCCCGCACCCATCGGAATGGTCGCCGCCGCCATCGCCGGACGCAGCGCAAAGCGCGCGACATCGCGGTACAGACCAAAAACATCACCGAAAGTGAGGGGCAAGCTTGCTTGCGGCACTGCCATTGCTTAAGCGAAATCCATTCCATTTAGCCCAAGGCAAGAGATACCCATGGCAGGCCATTCCAAATTCAAAAACATCATGCACCGCAAGGGCGCGCAGGACAAGAAGCGCTCCAACCTGTTTTCAAAGCTCAGCCGCGAGATCACCGTGGCAGCGAAAATGGGCACGCCCGATCCCGATATGAACCCGCGTCTGCGGCTCGCGGTGAACACTGCGAAATCGCAATCCATGCCCAAGGACAACATCCAGCGCGCGATTGATAAAGCGAGCGCGGGCGATGACGAGAATTACGAAGAGGTCCGCTATGAAGGATACGGCCCCGGCGGCAGCGCAATCATTGTCGAAACGCTGACCGACAACCGCAATCGCACCGCCACTGCGGTTCGCACCGCTTTCAGCAAAAACGGCGGCAATCTGGGCACCGAAGGATCGGTTGCGCACGGGTTTGAGCGGCTCGGCTTTATCGAATACGGCGCAGAAGCGGGCGATGAGGAAAAGGTTCTGGAGGCCGCGTTGGAAGCGGGCGCGGAAGACATTGCATCCTCCGCTGATGGCCACGAGATTTGGACCGCTGCTGAGGATTTGCACGAAGTATCCTCCGCGCTGGAAAAGGCTTTGGGCGAGGCCAAGGAAGTGAAACTTGCGTGGAAGCCCAACATTACGGTCGAAATGGACGAAAAAGGCGCAGGCACATTGCTCAAGCTGATCGACACTCTGGACGATGATGACGATGTGCAAACGGTGTGGGGCAATTACGAGATTCCCGATGCGGTGATGGAAAAGCTCGACGTTTGATCGCGCACGATGAGTGTGTTTGGTGAGCTGGCGCGAATGGGCTTTTGCGGCCGCTTTGGGATCTGCTTTTTTGCTGGCGGCGGCATGGCGGCTGGGTTTGACCGTGGGGCTGGGGTGATGGCTTTGCTGAGCGGGCGGACCTTGTGATTATCCTTGGCCTTGATCCTTCGCTGTCCTGCACCGGCTGGGGCGCGGTGCGCGTAGAAGGATCGCGGATTTCTCACCTCGCCAATGGCCAGATCCCGACCGATGCCAAAGCACCCATGGCCGCGCGGCTTGCTGTGCTTCAGGCGGGCATTGCCGAGGTCATAGCCGCGCATGCGCCTGGCCGGGCGGCGTGCGAAGAGGTGTTTGTGAACAAAAACCCCCAATCCACTTTGAAACTCGCCCAAGCGCGCGGGGCGGTGCTTGCCGCATGCGGGGCAGCGGGGCTGGAAGTGAACGAGCATGCGGCGCGCAAGGTCAAACAGGCGGTCACAGGAACAGGCGGCGCAGACAAAGCGCAGGTCGCCGCCATGGTCAAAGTGCTGCTGCCGGGCTCTAACCCAGCGGGAGCAGATGCCGCCGATGCGCTTGCCGCCGCGATTGCCGATGCGCATCTGGCCCCAAAACAAGGACACAAACCATGAACCACATTTACGGCATTCCCAATTGCGACACGGTGAAAAAGGCGCGTGTATGGCTCGATGCAGAAGGCATCGCCTACACGTTTCACGATTACAAAAAGGAAGGCGCAGACCCTGCAAAACTTGCCGTTTGGATCGCTGATAAAGGCGTAGAGACCGTGCTCAACAAGCGCGGCACCACGTTTCGCAAGCTTTCCGAAAGCGAAAAGGCGGACGCATCAGACAGTCACAAGGCTGTAGAATTGCTTGTTCACAACCCTTCAATGATTAAGCGGCCAGTGGTCGAAACACCCGAAGGCATTCTGGTTGGTTTTAAGGAAGATGAATGGTCCGCACACTTTTCTTAGTCGCGCTCGCAGCCGCGCTGTCATTACCGGGGGTCGCAATGGCACAGTCTGATCCGCTGATTATCGCGCATCGCGGCGCATCGGGTGTCCGGCCCGAGCATACGCTCGCAGCCTATGAACTGGCGATAGAGCAGGGCGCGGATTACATCGAGCCTGATCTGGTGGTGACCAAGGATCTGGCGCTGGTCGCCCGGCACGAAAACGAGCTGTCTGGCACCACTGATGTGGCGAGCCGCGAAGAGTTTGAAGACCGCCGCCGCACCAAAACCATCGAAGGCCAGCAAGTCGCCGGATGGTTTGCTGAAGATTTCACTCTTGAAGAGCTGCGCACACTGCGCGCGCGAGAGAGGGTCGGGGCAATCCGCCCGGCCAACACCGCCTTCAACGGATTGTACCAAGTGCCAACCTTTGACGAGATCGTGCAATTGGTCCGCGCGAAAGAGGCAGAGACCGGGCGCACAATCGGCCTTTATCCCGAGCTAAAGCATCCCACCTGGATCCTTGAGCAGGAAGGCATCGACATGGTCGATCTGCTGGTCGTCAAACTGCGCGAGCTTGGGCTGGATGGCGCGGATGCACGGGTGTTTGTGCAAGTGTTCGAGGTTGGTCCCTTGCAGCGGCTCAACAAGCGGATTGATACACCGCTTATCCTGCTGATCCGGCCCACAGGCGGCCCTTATGACGAACCTGAGATGCGCTGGGACGATATGATGTCGCCCACAGGCCTGGAAGAAATCGCGCAATATGCCGACGGTATCGGCCCCTGGCTTGGCCATGTGATCAATGATGACCTTGCGCCCACGGGCCTTGTCCAAAATGCGCATGCGGCCGGGCTAAAAGTGCATCCCTGGACCATGCGCAAGGAAAACGGGTTCCTGCCTGCCAGTCTGCAAATGGAAGGCGGCCCGTCTGTAGATGGTCAGTATGAGCGCCAATGGAAAGCCGCCATTGCGAGCGGTGCGGACGGGTTCTTTACCGATAATGTCGCGGAATTTGTCGCTCTGGTAAGGGGCGCGAATTAACCCTTAAGCCGCGCAGCCAGAATGTAATTGAGTGTGTCATCATCGGAAAGGTGCAGGCCTTTGGCGGGACTGAAAGCGATCCCGCGCGTGGTTGTCACCTCCAGACCCACTGCGTCCAGCAATTCTTCCAGCTCCTCTGGCTGGATAAAATCGCGCCAGTGATGCGTGCCTTTGGGCACATAGCCCACAGCCTCTGCCGCCCCCACCAGCAGCACGCGGCTGGCAGCGGTGCGATTGGGAGTGGACATGACCAGCAGGCCGCCGGGAGAAAGCCTGGCTGCGACATCGGCCAGAAATTGCTCTTTGTCCGCGACGTGCTCCACCACTTCAAGGCAGGTCACCAGATCAAAGGTTCCGATATCAAGGCTAGCCACTTCGCCTGCTATGTAGCGGATATTGAGCCCGGTGCTTTCCGCGTGCGCGCTCGCGGCGGCGACATTGTCAGCGGCGGCGTCCACGCCTGTCACATCGCCGCCCAATCGCGCCAGCGGCTCGCACACCAATCCCGCCCCGCAGCCGATATCAAGCGCCGTCTTGCCCGCCAAAGGCTTCGCCGCGCCGGCCATATCGGGCCAATGCGCATCCATGCAATCGCGGATAAAGCTGAGCCGCACCGGGTTCACCTGATGCAGGCTGGCCATTTTGCCTTGCGGATTCCACCAGTCGCGCGCAAGATCTGAAAAGAATGCGGCTTCATCGGGGCGAATGGTTGCGTTTGCAGCAGTGGTTGGGTTTGCGTTTGTCATAAACTCTCGTTAGCAGCGCGCGCACGGGCAAACCAGCAAGGAGTGTGATCGCTTTGGCGCGCACCAAGCAAAGAATTGTGATGAAGTTCGGCGGCACCTCGATGGCGGGGACCGAACGCATTCGCCGCGTCGCAGGCATTGTGCGCGCTCAGGCTGCGCGCGGGGATGGCGGCGATGAGGTTGCTGTTGTCGTCAGCGCGATGGCCGGGGAAACCGATCGCCTCATCAACTTCTGCCGCGAGGCCAACGCACTGCACGATCCGGCCGAATATGACGTGGTGGTCGCCAGCGGCGAACAGGTGACCAGCGGATTGCTGGCTCTCACTTTGCAATCGCTGGGGTGCAAAGCGCGCAGCTGGCTGGGCTGGCAAGTTCCTGTCAAAACCATTGAAGCGCACGCAAAAGCCCGGATCGATACGATTGACGCGCCTGAAATGGTCGCAGCCATGCAAGATGGTGAGATCGCCGTGGTGCCGGGTTTTCAGGGAATTTCGCCCGAAGGCCGCATCGCGACACTGGGGCGCGGAGGGTCCGACACATCGGCGGTGGCGGTTGCCGCGGCTGTGGGCGCGGACCGGTGCGATATCTACACCGATGTGGACGGCGTTTATACCACAGACCCCCGCATCGTTGCCCGCGCGCGCAAGCTGAAAGCGGTGACGTATGAAGAGATGCTGGAGCTTGCCAGTGTCGGCGCGAAAGTGTTGCAAACGCGCTCAGTCGGCCTCGCCATGAAGGCAGGTGTGCGCATTCAGGTGCTTTCCAGTTTTGGCGGCGATGATGCGCTGCCTGCGGATGAATTGCCGGGCACGCTGATTGTCTCAGAAGAAGAAATGAACGCATTGGTGGAGAAAGGCGAAATGGAACGCCAGCTCGTGACAGGTATCGCGCATGACAACAAGGAAGCGAAAGTCATCCTGACCCGCGTGCCTGATAAACCCGGCGCGGTGGCTGATATTTTCTCGCCGCTGGCTGATGCCTCGATCAATGTCGATATGATCATTCAGAATGTCGGGCGCGATAAAGGCGAAACCGATGTGACCTTTACCGTGCCGCAGGCCGATCTGGCGCGTGCGCAGGCTTTGCTGGAGGATCGGCGCGAGGATATCGGTTTCAACCGGATCATCACTGACAGCCACATCACCAAGATCAGCGTTGTCGGTGTGGGCATGAAAAGCCATGCCGGTGTGGCCAGCACCATGTTTCGCGCTTTGTCAGATCGCGGGATCAACATTCAGGCGATCTCAACCTCGGAAATCAAGGTGAGCGTGATTATTGACCGGGACGAGACGGAATTGGCTGTGCGCGTCCTTCACACCGCTTATGGCCTTGATGCAGAAGATTAGGCGGCCACGCCGCCTCGATCTCTGCCCCCAGGCCGCATAGGCGGTGCAATCTCTCGCAAGTAAGGGCCATCCGCTAACCCCATCTTAACTTTCTGGCGATGATTATGGTCGTTCCCAACTGGAGCGATCAATTATGGCGATCAAAGCCCACCTTGAACAGCCGTCCAATCCCAACGAAAATCGGCAGCATCCGCGCAGGTCGATGTATCTGGAGACCAGCGGGCGAATTCCGGGCGGCGCTGAGGCCAATGTCACGATCCACAACCTGTCGGTTGCAGGTCTGCTGCTGGAAACCGATGCCGAGTTGGACGAGGGCGAGGTCATCGATATCGATCTGCCGCAAATCGGCGGCGTTTCCGCTGCGATCGTCTGGCACAGCGGCGATTTGTATGGCTGCGCCTTTGACCGGATTTTGAGCGAAGCGGCGTTGGCTGCAGCAGCCCTGCGCGGCACTGTGATTGGATCGCTGGACCCGGTGTTTCCCCTGGGATCATCGTCCGCACCATCTTCGGCGTCCTCGCAGGGTCATCAAACAGCTGCGACCAAACCGGCAGCTCATCGCGGTGAACCCTTTGGCATTAGGCTCAACCGGCTGCGCCGCGAACGGTCAATGACCTTGGCCGATGTTGCCGAGGCGTTAGGCGTGAGCAAGCCAACGGTCTGGGCCTGGGAGAAGGGCAAGGCCAAGCCAATCCCCGAACGACTGGACGCAATCGCACAGGTTCTGGGTGTTTCGGCGGATGAATTGCGTGTGTCAGGCGGTGCAGGCGACAGTGCGGCTCTGATCGAGGAATGCCGGTTACGCATTGCTATGGCCTACGGAACAGATCCCCACAACATCCGTATCATGATTGAGGTGTGAGGGTGTAAAATCCGATAAAAACGAAATCGAATCCCTGACACACATGTTTTACATGGTAAATTGAATAATAATTCGATTCGAATATTAGTTGAGTTAGTTTAGTAAAAACAGAAATACTTAGTAGATTGCCTTATAAGGGCGAATTCATGCTAAATAAAAGCTGATTTTTAGCTTACAAGACTCACAGAGATTCGAAGAGAACAACAGGGTGTTTTTAGCCGGGGGCTTTCGGCATGGGATTTGGTTTGAATATAGTTGAGGGGCAAGTGCTCCACGGATTGCTTGAAGAGGCATCGGGCGACATTGTCGTCAAACTGGATGCCAATGGGTTTATCATCCACGCATCTGCCAATATCGCGCAGCTGGGCGAAGACTTGAACGCGCAATTGCTGATGCCGCATATCAGCGATCTGTCCGAACCTGCTCACAGCGACCTCGTTGCCGCCTATGCTGAGGATGTACTTACTCAGCAGGCGCACGCCGAATGCGTCGAATTTCCGGTGCTGGTTTATGACAATGGCGATGATTGCCTGCCATCAGCATCGCAGCGCTGGTATTCCTTAAGTCTGCGCCCGATTGTTGGCGGTGAAAGCGATGGCCTGCCAGCCGCGATTGACTATCCCAATCTAACGCATCGGGCAGCTTCGTCGAAGCCAGGTGAAATCATCGGCGCGGTCGGTTTGCTGCGCTCGGTTCAGCATCTGCGCCGCCTCGAAGGTGAGCTGCATTCGCGCGCGGTCACCGATCCGCTCACGGGGCTCGCAAATCGTCCCGCTTTTTGCGCTCAGATGCGCCGCAAGCTGGCAGCCGGCAGCGAAGAAGTGGTTGTGGTGTTCGCCGTTGACCGGATGCGCGCGATGTTGCTGCAATACGGCCAGCGCACTTCGGATGAAATCCAGTGGGGCTTTGCCAAATTTCTCGAAGCGATGATCCAGCCGGGTTTCGAACTTGCGCAGCTAGACGGGGAAAGGTTTGCCGTGATGGTGCCCGATCTCACTCTGGCTGATGCGCGGGCTTGGGCGCAGGATGTGCTTGCCACCTTTTCTGACATCGCGATGGCTTCCTCGCAGCGTTCGCCCCGATTAAGCGCAAGTGCCGGGATCGCGCGGCTGGAATCCACGGTGGATTGGACTTTGCGTCAGGCCGAACTTGCGCTCGTGATTGCGCGGGCTGGCGGGGGCAAACAGGTTGGGCAATGCGAGTATCAAGCCAAACCGTTTGAGCGGCTGGCAGCGGGGCACATCGGTACCAGCCTAGAATCGCATACCAACCACGCTTAGCCTGTCAGATAAAGCCGCAACCCGGCGCGCATTGGCATTGTTCAGCGCCACTCTGAGCTGCAATTTATAGCTTGCGCGTGCCCGCTGTTTGCACGTGCGATATTGCCGGTGGCCTTGCCCAAACCGGACCAGCGGGCGCCTGCCGCAAACTTCGCGCACGGCGCCGTATAATCGCCGATCCAGCATCCCGCGCTGGCTTCGCTGTGTCAGATCAAGTGTGTGAAAAGCAACCCGTACCGCCTTATACCCTGCATCATCGCGGCGCACTTCATCAGAGGAAGCATGGACGGCGCTGCCCGATGCCATCGCCATGCCCGCAAGGCTTGCGGCCAAGCAGATGCGTGCAAAGCGATATTGTGCTGGATTGGTTTGGTCAGCGGGCATTTGAATGGGCGGCTTTCAAGAATTGGTAGGGTGAGCCGCTTTGGCAGAAATGGATTACGCATTGCTTACCTTGGCATCACGCTCACGCCGCTCGATGGCAGGGAAGCCGAACGAAATGGCTGGCCACACCCACCCAAACGCCTTAGCGCCTCGCCATTATGATGCGCCCTCTTGTTCTTACGCTGGATTGTGCCGATCAGCCCGGCATCACTGCAAAGGTAACCGCCTTTCTGTTTGAGCGCGGCTGCAACATTCTTGATGCGCAGCAATTCAATGATCGCGGCAGCGCAGACGGGGATGGCCGGTTCTTTATGCGCGTGGTTTTTGAACCTGCTGAGGGCGATAACGATACGGCCGGCCCGAGCGATTTGCGCAGCCAGTTTGCAGGTTTCGCACAAAGCTATGCAATGCGCTGGAAGATCGCTCAGCGTGATCGGCCGCGCCGCACTATCATCATGGTCAGCAAAGCCGATCATTGCCTGGTTGATCTGCTTTATCGCTGGCGCACGGGCGAATTGAACATCGATCCGGTTGCAATCGTTTCCAATCATCCGCGCGATACTGCGATCCGAATGGATATTGGCGATATCGCTTTTCATCACGTGCCCGTGACCAAAGGGACAAAGCCCGAGGCAGAAGCGCAATTGCGCGCGATCGCAGAGCAAGCGGATGCTGAACTAATTGTGCTGGCGCGTTACATGCAGATATTCTCAGATGAACAATCGGCGTATTTTGCCGGGCGCTGCATCAACATCCATCACAGTTTTCTGCCCGGTTTCAAAGGCGCGCGGCCCTATCATCAGGCGCATGCCCGAGGGGTCAAGATCATCGGTGCGACCGCCCATTTCGTCACCGCTGATCTGGATGAAGGTCCGATCATCCATCAGGATATCGAGCGCATCGGTCACGCCGACAGCCCTTCTGACCTGGTACGCAAAGGGCGCGATATTGAACGCCGTGTGCTAGCAGAAGCGGTGCGTTTGTTCGTTGAGGAACGCGTTTTGCTAAACGGCAATCGCACCGTGGTGTTTCGGGACTAGCATTCAGGTCGCGGGCACCATTTATTCTCTCTTTTCAAGCCTGCGTGCGGCCTCTAACCTTCCAACTGACGCTAGTAAGGAGCCGCTGAAATGTGCGAAGACGCTGATCTCAAAACCTGGGCCAAAGACACCGTAAGCCGGCGCCAATTTGGGGTTCTGACAGGCGCAGGTGCGGTTGCGGCCTGTGCGCCTGCACAAACCGGCGCAAGCGCGGAGGGAAACACCAGCCCAGAGGCGTTGGCAGTAAAAGAATCCGGCGTAACCTTCGACACAGCTGACGGCACAATGGATGCCTTCTTCGTCCATCCGGAAGAGGGCAAACACCCCGCTGTCATCTTCTGGCCCGATATTGCGTCTCTGCGAGAAGCCAAGCGCAATATGGCCCGGCGGCTCGCGGGCGAAGGCTATGCCGTGCTCGTCCTCAACCCCTATTACCGCGATGTCGCAGGCCAGCAATATGAAGACTTCGCCGCCTGGATTGATGGCGGCGCATTGGAAGCGGTCGCGCCTTATCGCGCAAAGCACAACGCCGACAGCATTGGCCGCGATGCTTTGGCGGCTGCGGCCTGGCTCGATGAGCAAGACGCGGTCGACACATCCAAAGGCATCGGTACGCAAGGCTATTGCATGGGCGGCCCCTTCACCATCTGGAGCGCAGCCGCAGTGCCAGACCGGATCAAGGCTGCGGCCAGCTTCCATGGCGGGGGACTGGTGCGCGATGATTACGATAAAAGCCCGCACAAACTGCTCGATTCTGCGAAGGCCGCGCTGCTGATCGCGGTCGCAAAGGACGATGATGAAAAAGCGCCCGATGAAAAGGCGCAGTTCGCAGCCGCAGCCAATGCAGCAAACCTTTCAGCGGATGTGAAAGTCTATGATGGCAATCACGGCTGGACTGTGCCTGATACGCCGTCCTACGACGGCGAAGCGGCTGCCATCGCGTATACCGACCTGCTGACGCTTTATGAGGCCAATCTCTAGCGTTCCTCCGGTCTATCCCGCCGAATTGCGCTGCTTTTCCCGTTCATTGATCGGGCCAAACCGCCCATGCTTGCGGAACCGCAGCATCCAATCATCAAGGAACAGTCCAAGCGGTTTGGGTTCAATCCCAAGATCTGCAAAGCTACGATGTTTCCCCGATACTGTGCTGCCGGGTTTCAAAAGCGTCCATTGATCGCGGCTCATCGGAGTAAGCGGCATGGCGGCAAACAAAGATGACAGCCCATCCGGCATCGCAATAAAGGTCCGCTCGCGCCCTTGGGCCGCCGCAATCCTCTCATTGATCTCCATCATGGAAAGCTGCTCTGGCCCGCCCAGCTCATAAGTGGCCCCGCCATGGTTTTCAGGCTGCTCAAGCGCGGCAGCAATCGCCTCGGCCACATCATCAACATACACCAATTGCAGTTTGGCATCCGGACCAAAGACGGGCAGCACCGGCAATGTCTCGATCATCTGGCCAAACATATTAAGAAAATTGTCATCCTTGGCAAAGACGATGGATGGCCTCAGCACTGTTGCCTCGGGAAAGGCATCCAGCACGCGCGCCTCGCCAAGGGCTTTGCCCCGCGCATATTCGGCAGAGGAATTGGCATCTGCACCAATCGCGCTGACATGGACAAACGCTGCGGCGCCATTGTCCGCGGCAATTTGCGCCATCCTGCCAGGCGCTTCACCCATAAGCTCGGTAAGGTTGCCAGCGAAAGCGCCTACCAGATTGACCACATAATCAGCGCCGTGAAGGTTTGCACGAACACTGTCTTCGTTGGTGATGTCACAGCGCGCAAACTGCAATTGCCCCAGATTGGCAAGCGGCTTTAACGCATGTGCCTTTTCAGGATTGCGGCTGGCGATCCGAAGTCTGGCCCCGCGCGACAGCAGGCCCTGCGCGACATATTGACCAATATAGCCGCTGCCACCGAAAACGGTGATGAGTTTGTTTGAAAGCGGAGAGGTGCTGGTCATGTCGATACGCTCTTAACACGGTTGAGACGAAGGAGGTCCGAAGGATTGCCTGCCCCATGCGTCAATGAGCCAGCTTGGGCAAGAGTTCCTTTGTTCCGAATTGATGCCATTAGCGTGCAAGCAGCGAGGTTTGCGTTGACAGAGCGCCCCACGCCTCGCTATTGGCCCGCGCCTACCCAAAGCCGCACGCTGCGCGCTTTGATGTGTGTGCCCAGATGGCGGAATTGGTAGACGCGCGTGCTTCAGGTGCACGTATTCGCAAGGATGTGGAGGTTCGAGTCCTCTTCTGGGCACCATTTGTTCTTTCCTTGTTCTCTCAGATAATCTATAAAAACCGCAGAAATCCAAGGGATTTGGCCCTTGGATCGTTCCGGATCGTCCCACCTGTCCTCGGCCGTTCCAGACATTTTTGCGGGCCTTTTGTGGGCCTTTTGCAAAAGGCTCTGATGAAAAGGCCCACACATGCCTCTAACGGACACCAGACTCCGAGCCCTCAAACCGAAAACTAAGCCGTAAAAAGTCGCCGACGAGCGAGGCCTGTATATCGAGGTCACGCCCGCTGGCGGCAAACACTGGCGTTTCCGATATCGAATTGGGAAAGCACAAAAGAAGGTTTCGCTCGGCAGCTACCCGGTGGTTAGCCTCAAGGATGCGCGAGAAGCAGCCATCGAAGCAAGGCAGACCATAGCTTCTGGAGGCGACCCGGCCGTAGAGAAACGCAAACAGAAGATAAGAAATGAGTTTCTTTCGGCGAGTACTTTCGATGCGGTCGCCCGCGAGTACATAGAGCAGATCATGGTTCAGAATGGCCGCGCTGAAGCGACTATCGTCAAGGCGAACTACTTTCTTGATAAGCTGGCACCAGCGATCGGAAATCGGCCAATCCACGAGATCGAACCTTTCGAAGTGCTCGCGCCTCTGAAGCGTCTTGAAGCTACCGGGAAACACGAGACGGCAAAAAAATGTCGATCATTTGCAGGACGGGTGTTCCGCTATGGGGTGGCTACAACTCGGTGCAAATCTGATCCAACTGCGCTGTTGAAGGGAGCGCTCATCACGCCAAAGCCGACGCACTACGCCGCCATTCTTGATCCAGAGAAGCTAGGCGGGCTGTTGAGAGCTATGGACGACTTTGAAGGTTACACTCTCACAAATTTGCGTTGAAGATTGCCCCACATGTTTTTGTGCGTCCTGGTGAACTGAGGCATGCTGATTGGGCGGAGTTTGACCTTGATGAAGGCGTCTGGCGGATCCCAGCAGGCAAGATGAAGGCGCGGCGCGCGCACGCGGTCCCATTCTCAAAGCAGGTCATCAGCCTTTTCGAAGAGCTCGGCACCATGATGGGTAAATCAGGGTACGTGTTTCCGTAAGCCCGCTCCAGTCTACGTCCCATGAGTGAAAACGCTTTGAACGCAGCCTTTAGGAGGATGGGGTTTAGCAAGGAGGAGGTCACCGCGCATAGGTTGAGGGCGACTGCATCTACCCTGCTTAATGAAAGCGGAAAATGGAGCTCAGACGCGATTGAGCGCGCGCTCGCTCACGGAGACAGCAATGCAATTCGTGGTGCTTATCATCGAGGCAAGCACTGGTCTGAACGCGTAAAGATGGCGCAATGGTGGAGTGATTACCTTGATCGCTTAAATCTGGGTGGTGACCTAGTATTGCTCAAAGCGGGCTAATTTTCGAACTTCGCCGAGACCACGTCCACTACTTGGCGTATGCCATCCATCGCTGGAGAACATTTCTCACATATCCTGGGGCTTCTCGATTCCTCGGTATCCCTCCTGCACGGGATACCGCACCGGGCCCCGCATTGTAGGCCGCCAGTGCAAGATGGATCGCACCAAATCGGTCGAGCATCTGCCTTAGATACCGTGCTTCACCATCGATATTTTGGACTGGATCGTGCCGATTGGTTACGCCTAGTTCTCGTGCGGTTGCAGGCATGAGCCGCGCAAGACCGGCTGCACCAGCCGGGCTGATCGCCATTGGATTGAACCGGGATTCTTGCCAGACTAATGCCTGTAGCAAGCGAGGCGGCAATCGATACTTTGCTTCAGCTTGTCGGATGAGGGGTTTGTAGAGCGTCTCTTTGAAACTTCGATGAGCGGGGGATGGGTTCCCTCTTTCGATCCCAATGACCGCAAGTGAAGGATCGTACTTAGTTTCTTTGTCTATTGGCTTTTCGACTCTGCTCAGTTGGTGATCAAAAACTCGGAACTCCTGGGCCTGAGCGATGGTGGGGACCGCAATTGCAAGCCCGCAACACACGCCAGTTAAACAATTTCGTCTCATTGCGTTCTCTTATCTTGCCTCGATCGACAACAGAACATAAATGGAACATTAGGGTGTAGGAAAAGCGAAATTGAGATCGGCAGGTACGCACCAAGCAAAAAAACGACAATGGGAGGTCGAAAAGCCGGAAAGTGCGCAAGCTGCACCTTGAAGAGAGCGCAATCTGCCGGATGCTGCGCGCGCGCTGCCAGCTTGTGAGTAGAGCCGACCGAAATCTGCGCGAATCAAGAGTTCACCCTGATTCGTTCCTTCCTTCATGTTCTCTATTTGTTCTTTTCTATTTCCTACACTCATCCTAGGTCGATAGCTCGATTCCGAAATCAAAATTGAAGAGGAAAGGAATCGGCAATGACCGACATGGTGAAATTCTCTGAAGAGCAAATCCGCGCTGATCTGGCGCGGCTGCTGACCGGAGTGGTTGAAGCATGCGGCCGCACGCGATGCGACATCGCCTGCGATGCGCAGATCCATAAAGACGCCTTGCGCAGAGTTCTGACTGGAAAACGCTCGGCAACGTTGGGTGAAGCTTCGCGGATCCTTCAGGCCAGCGGGGTGCGACCACAGCAGGCCCTGACAATGTTCATGCTTACCAATGCCGACCAGTCAGCCGAATGGCAGGGAACCGAGATTGGGCGCTTTCTTGAGGACTTCCTCACGGCAATGCCGACCGCATTGGCGTGCGAGCTTGGAAGTCGATTGCAAGAAGTGAGGCCGCGATGGGCAAAAGGCACCGCGCACCGTGTTGCACGCTTGCTGTCTGATCATATCGATGAGCTTGAGCGGAAGGACGTTCTTCTTGGCGACGTCATCAATGACTCCGGTGAAACACATCATGGGTGAACAGGCATCGAAATCCGACACTCAACCTTGCCGCGCGACGTGGCTTATCCGCTTGCCCGAGGTGCAGAACCGTGCTGGTCTTGGTCGCTCCACGATCTATCGCTGGATGTCTGAAGGTCAGTTTCCCAAGCCAATTTCCCTAGGCAGTCGTGCTGTCGGTTGGAAAGAGGCGGACGTGAAGAGTGGATAAGAGCAAGGATTGATAGCATTTAGGATTAGTCCTCTCGCTGTTCTGTCGAGTCCAGCTTAGGTTGCTGGTCTTGCATGTCAGTTTCTAGATCTTGTTCGACTTCCTCAAAGCTCTCATCAAAAGACTGATCAGCATTGAAACTCGCAAGAAGAGGCTAAGCGAATACCGCCACGACCAACCCCCAAGGAGTGCGCTTGACCCTCGATAGTCCCTCCGACACTTCACATTCACGTTTGAGCCTCCGTGCGCGCTCATTTGGCTGAAGACAGAAATGGTGGGCGCCAAACTGATCTCAATCTGGCTCGCCCTTTGGCCTCTCGCATTGGTGACAATCTCAACTTAAACGTTTCGGCTGATATACTGGCCAAACGCGATCTTCCGAACCCACAATTCCGCCTTCCTGGATCGAAAAATGCTTGAAGTTCCTGAGCTTCTTCGTCCCGCTATCGCCACACTTTGTTGAATGCCTGATGGGTAGAATTTGGCGCTCAAGGCTAGAGTTTGAATAAATGCTGTTTCCAGCCAATTTGACTCGTGCGTCTGGTTTCGGGTGACTAATCGAAGCTGCGAAATGACCGATAATGGGGGTGAAAGCAGCTTCCAGGCTACTTCATCCGTCGGTGGCATTGTAGCAATCGTTCTTCGGTGCAAGTGCCAAGTCGTATGGCCGAGCACCGGGACCACGACCAACATGCCAAGAAAGGCCGATGCGAACGCCAAGGCTAACAGAATGGCGATGCGCACGGCCCAAATGAGCAAGACCACGCTGTTATCGAGGACGGCCTTCAGGCTGGCAAAGATCGCGGTAAGGAAATCAGCTTCGCGATCAACCAACATGGAGAATGGCTATTCAACCGAAGTGAAAGCAGGGCAAATCGAACTAGCGATCAACAGCATCAATCAAGGATGATGCTTATCTTTAAGGAGGCTCGCCCTACATCTGTTGAAGAGGGTTTGACCGTTCCCTACTCGCCGTCGGCCAAATAATCCTTTGCCAAATTAGCATCCTCATAGGCCTTTTGCAAGTAATGGCGCGGGTGCGCAATGCTCCCCGCTGCGTTTGTAGAATTGATGAAAAGCACAGCTGGCAATGGATTGTCGCTATCAGGCGCGAAGATCATGGCCGACGTGGCGAGAACACCAGGATCATCACCAAGTACGCCGCCTTTCTCCATTGAGTTCGGCCAATTTCTATCGAGGCCTAATCCAAATTCTCGCATTTCTCCGAACGAGGAGTATTCTTGGGTCTCCGCAAGAATGCGACCGTCTTTGTTGACAATGCTGGACAGCACCGCTGCAAGGCCACGAGCTGAGATATACCAACCGCCTTCCGCGCAACGGTCATACTGTCCGCCCCAGTCTTTTCCCGGCGCATCGATACCGTAGATGTAGGATAAGGCATGATCCTCGCCATTTGGCGCACACCCTGCATCGGACACTCCGACAGATGCGAATACCTTGGCTCGAACAAGCTGTTCGTATTGCTTGGCTAGGACTTCTGGCCGAGCCGCGATGTTCGCCTCTTCCTCAAATCCCGCAAGTTTGGGCAGCAACACGCGAAGAACGCCAGCGTTGAAGTTGGAATAGCAAAAGTCCAGGTCGCTTGGCGTAATCCGAGCAGTTTGCGTCTCATCGATCGGGTCTTTGCAGGCGACGGTTGCTTCCGGGTCTATGCGTTGCTCAAAGAATGCCTTCAGGCGTTCATGGGGCATTGGGCCATTTCCGAAGTCTTTGATGCCGCTTGTCTGATTTAGCAGTTGTTTGAACGTGATTGCTTGCAGATATGGATCGACGCGCCAATCACTTGGGAAGTAAGGGCCAATGGGGTCCTCGATTTTGAGCCCTTGATCTTGGAGCAGTTTCATTGTTGCGATCGCGGTTATGAGTTTAGATACGCTGGCAGTAATTATCGGTGTATCGGGTGAGAACCGCCGAGGCCCACCGTCTGCGACAGTGCGGGCAAGACCACCGGCACCAACAATCTGTGTGTTCGTCCCCAATGCGAATGCGTAGCCAACAACGTCGTCCTTCAATTGTGCATGAAGGCTTTCGAGCATTTCGTTCTGGATAGGTCGGACTTCTGTCGTCCGCACCCCATTCACGCATGACGCCAGTGTCAAACTTGAAAACAAGACCGCAATCAGTTTTCGACTCATAGCTACTTCCCAACGTATACTTCGCGAAGAAATCGTTTTGCGACCCATCGCATTGTTGAACCAGTCTAATCAAGCGCAGTTGTCAGCCCTTTACCAAACGAACCTCGCGCCAAATCTGGATAAATAGCTATCAGTAGAGCTGTGATGAAAGTGCTTCGGCTTTCGTACCTTTCAAGCCTGAATTAGGCATTCTGCTCTCACCCCCAATTTAGGCCATTGAGCGCTGGCTAAATCTGGGTCGTGAGCAGAATAGCCGCTTACTGCGTCAATCGAACTAGCGGCCAATCTGCTCTCGGAAATTACCAATCCATCCTGAGCGGCTGTTTCAGGGAGTGGAGGCAGCTATCTCTCATTCAAGTGGCTCCGATACTCGTTTGCATTCTCTTTGGCTTGGAATTAGCTTCACCGCGCCGCGGTCAGGAGCAATTGACTTAGGATGGAGGGGGAGGCTGCGCCGTCATTTGGTTGGCGTGGTTCGCTATGCAGGCCGGACATCTGCATATGCTGCATCCTTTTTTCTTGGAGATATGGAATGCATCAGTTTGCCTTCCCGCTTACCGCGACAGACCGTTTGACAATTCGGCATTTTAGAAGGGGGTGCGGCCAATGCCCGTGCTTCCTTTGACGTGTCATTTCTGGAGATCATGAAGTCGGAGATCGAATTTTGCACCGATCCAGCCACTCAGCAGCATATTCTGATCGGAGCATGCGCGACAAGTGCGTATCGTGCAGCCTTAGCAAATGGCCTCGACGCGGCTACTGCAAAAGCCAAGGTTAGGCGCTCGACGTCAACCCTTTGGAAATGGACGACAAGCCTACTTACGCGTTTGAGTACAATGTTTGCGAAGGACAAGTTTGAGGCGATAATGCGCCATACGAAAAAGCGAACACCCACATCCTACGGGCCAAGCTTCACCATTGGCTTTGAAGAGACTGACAATGGGTTTATTTCGAAAGTGAAAGTTTGCGGCTACCGAACATTCCTACAAAGACATAACGCGCTCGATCTACTCGACCTTTTTTGTGAATGGGATCGCCTCTGGATTGATGCGCTACCCAGGAGCATTCGATTCAGCCGCCCAACAACGCAGGCGTTTGGCGAAAAGACTTGTCGTTTCGAGTTTGAGCGCGGTGAGTCTGTATGACGGCAGCAATTGGGTCGTTGCCCGTCAGGCTGCTTGTGGATAGCCCCTCGATCTAGCAGACAGCAGCTAGCGGGTTTCGGTGCTAGCCCGATATTGGGCCGCTGTTGGGAGTGGAAGGGGACGGTTCGCTATTTGAACTATAGCCGTCATTGGCTGACGTCCATTTCCCAAGCACGATTGAGCGCGGCCTTCATCTCTGGCATCCCAACTACGGGGCTCGTTTTTGACGAAATGCGTGTGCTTCCCAAGCTGCCAGCTTTTTCGAGGATCGATATTTCGCTGGTTGGCAGGGCCAGCCCCAAGACAAAGCCTAGCGTCTGCGATGGCTTGAGCACAGCGAACTGGCGCTTTGCAGTAAACCCAAGATAGGTCTTGCAAGGAATGAGCTTCACATCGGGCAGCTCGGCAGCGTAACTTCTGATCTGAACAAAGGCAGAGCGGTATTCCTGCGGAACTGCATTTGCGAGTTCGACTTCGAGAGCTTCGCCATTTGCCCATGGAACATTTCCCTCTTCCTCCCGCACAATTGCGACAGCAGTGTGATGCCCGATGCCATGTTCAATCTTTAGCATTGCAATTTGTTGTTTCCGGTCCGCTGGACCGCGTTCCAGAACATCCAACCAGTGACCAAGCGGCTTACCAGTTTTCGCTGCGAGGTTTTCAATGATGCGCGAATGCATCGTTCCAGGATCAAGCGCCATGAGCAAACGCTCTCGATGAAGCGAGGCAAGTTGGCAGCTTTTTTCCGAGCAACTTTTTCCAACCGATTGACAATATCCCGCGGATGGGAAGCTGACGCAGCGAGAAACCCTCGTGTATTAGTACGAGACGGGTCCCCTCTCCGTGTTCCTCAAGATGAAAGGTCACGACGGTGTCGATCCCGCCTCCTCGCCAGGAGAATGACAGCATTCTTTCAATCTCAAATCCCAGAACTTTGCAACGCACCGTCCCATCAAATCCAGGAGCAGGATCGGTTTTGAGCGTGAATTCGTGCCCGTCTGTTAAAACGAAATCGTTCGGCATAAGCCATGCCGCCAGACCTTCACTGGTTGAGATTGCTTCCCATACAACTGCGCAAGGAAAAGCGAGTTGAGCGGTTTTCTTGATCGTCCCCATGTCAGTTTACCTTTCGCGTCAGGTGAGCTTCGAGCTTTCCAAGGCGCTCGTCCCAGAAATTATCGTAGTGAGAGAGCCAATCCGACAAGCGGCGAAAACCGGTTTGATCGAGGCTGTAAATTGCCGACCGCCCATTCTGGCGACGCCGAACAAGGCCGGCTGCGCGCAACACTTTGAGGTGCTGCGAGACAGCAGGTTGAGAAATCGTGAATTGCTCGGACAACGCGCCAACCGTGCAATCACCGTGCCGCAAGACTTGCAACACACTGCGCCGATTGGAGTCCGCTAACGCATGAAAAACATCGTCCACCCACGATACCGAAGAGCTTGCAGTTTTAACCACGAACTTTACTCATAAGTTTGTACTTATAAGTACATATAAGCCAATGCTTATGAGTCAAGATGCTTTTCGTAGATAGCTCAAACGTTGATTGCTTTTGGGAGATCAGAAAGGCTGGTTCAAAGTCCGCAAATGGGTCGTGACCAGCCGGTCGGCTTTTCGGTAACGACCTGACTAAGCGGACAGACCGCTCATAGGCGGGAAAGGCTCCGAGAACTCAGTCCGTTTGTGGGGGTGCAAGCGGACATTCACATCAAGTGATTTGGACCGCGAATTCCTAACCTTTTTTGTCAACGCGAGTGTAGTATTTCGCTTATGCGAACGTTGCTCTGCCCAAGGTTTGTCCAGCGGCCAGCCTCAACTAAACGCGGGTGATGACACAACCATCATCCAAACGAATATCGCTTCAACACAGCTTGCAGTTGTCTCGCGGCCAGCGGCTCGAAAACCGGATTGCGAAAACGGCAATGACTGAAGGTATAGCTGGGCCAGACGGCGCGGTAACCACCGCACATGCATGTCTCTATGAAAAATTGTCCGATGCGGGTGCGGGGTTGTTGATCACTGGTAATGTGATGATCGATGGACGCCACCTGGAGAAGCCCGGCAATGTCATTATTGACCCGGCGTGGGCGCCTGTCGATCGTGAGGGGCTGATCAATTGGGCACTAGCGGCCAAGAAACGCGGCAACAAAGTGTGGATGCAGCTCAGCCACCCTGGTCGCCAAGCGACCAAAGGTTCAACTCCACAATCAGTTTCTGCCTCCAATATTTCCCTTAACCCTGAGCGCTTTTCACCCACGCGGCCACTAACGCATGCTGAAATAGAACTCGTCATAGGACGATTTGAACTTGCGGCAAAAATTGCCTTGGAGACTGGCTTCGATGGTGTTCAAATCCATGCGGCCCACGGGTATTTGATCTCTCAGTTCCTTTCCCCGTTGACCAATCAACGATCGGATCAATGGGGCGGCTCGCTAGAAAATCGAAGCCGCTTGCTGATGGAAATCGTTCACCGGGTCCGAGCGCTCAGTCCGCATGCGGCTGTGTCGGTCAAGCTTAACTCTTCCGATTTCCAGAAAGGCGGATTTGAGCCGTCTGATGCAGCTCAGGTTGTTGCAAAGCTCGAAAATGCAGGAGTGGACTTGGTCGAGCTTTCCGGCGGCAATGCCGAAAGTATGGCAATGATGACAAGCGCGGTGTCTGACCAATTTCTGCCGGACTCAACCACGAATCGTGAAGCCTATTTCCTCGACTTCATCGAGGATATAAAGGGACAAGCGCGCATTCTGATTATGGTGACCGGCGGGTTCAGGACGCAAGAACTCATGAACGCCTCGATCGCGGAGGGGGGTGTGGATCTGATCGGGATTGCCCGACCATTCTGTGACGACATTATGAGCATCTCGAAACTTATTGATGGGACGGCTCAGGATGCGATTGGCCTTGATGCTTCGCTGGAAAGGCAAGCGCGCCAGATAATACCCCGCGATCTGTCAGAAATCGAAAAATTTCAGCTTATTTTGCAAACAACTCATGCCTGGCGAGCCATGCGACTAGTCAGCATGAGCAATGATGTCTCAGACCCCGATGACTATCCTCTCGACAAGGCAAGGACAGCTTTTGTTGAATTTGAGGCAGCACAGATCGAGCTCCGCAAAGAGTTTGTCAAAAGTCACCTGGCGCAGGGATAGTTAGTGACTACGGATATCATTGCTGAAGGCTTGAAATTCCCTGAAGGCCCAGTCGCGCTGCTTGATGGATCATTCATCGTCTGTGAGATCGCAGCAGGTCAGTTAAGCCGTATTTCGCCCTCTGGCGGAGTATCAGTTTTTGCTAAAACAGGAGGGGGTCCGAACGGTGCTGCCCTTGGCCCGGACAACCAATTGATCATTTGTAATAGCGGCGGCTTTGAATTTGCAGAGCAAAACGGCCTACTATTTCCCGGAAACCACCGCGCAGACCACGCCGGGGGCTCAATTCAGAGCGTGGATCTGGAGACAGGACGGGTTGAAACACTCTATTCGCATTGCGGATCAGCCCAGTTGAACAGCCCTAATGATATCGTGATGGATAGCCATGGCGGGTTCTATTTCAGCGACTTTGGGCGTTCCTTTGAACACTATCGTGATCACGGCGTGCTCTATTATGCGCTGACCGATGGAAGCTAGATCAAAGAGCTTGCCAAGCCTTTGCTTACGCCAAACGGCATCGGGTTGAGCCCCGATCAAAAGCGACTGATTGTCGTTGAATCTATGACTGCTCGCCTTTGGGAGTATTCGATAAAGGCCCCGGGGAAGATCGAGCCGATTTCACCATTCGCGCCAGGGACGCTACTTTACAATCACGATGCGTACAGGATTTTTGACTCTGTAGCCGTTCAAGCTGATGGGTCGGTTTGTCTCGGCTCATGTGTAGGAGGGGGGATCACCATCGTTGACACTTTGGCGGCTAAATCAACCTTTCTCCCGCTGCCGGACCCCTTGGTTACGAACATCTGTTTTGCGGGACACGACCTGAAGACCGCATCATCACGCTCTCAGCCAGCGGAAAGTTGCTGAGAATGGAGTGGCAGCAGTCCGGGTTACGTCTCAATAACTACGACTAGGCACAGCAATTGATGTTTGCGATCGTAAAGACTGATTGCTGACTACGCCCAAACCTCCTTGAAGTTTTGACGTGCTATGGAGCGCGACAATCTTAGCTCTGAGATAAAGTTTATCCCTGTCGCTTCCAGAATTGCACAAATCTTGCCGCGATCGCTTTCTCCCAATTCATCGAGGTGTCGCTGAATCTTCTGGATTTGGAGATACGAGTAGGGGCTGACCATAGTGTATTGCTCACGCCCATAAATTGTTACGCTAGCGACCTTGTATCCACCCAAGTCGCTATTTTCAAAACAAGTCGATCCAGACGAAGGATCAGTGCTGTCCAGTTCACTCTGCAGCTCGTGACACCAAACTCGGATTTCGCTCTCCATATCTTGACCGAACCAATTCAATATCGGTTCAAGTGTTTCTTGAAAGTCAGCTAGATGTTGCGAAGCCGGCACCGAGAACTCAGGCGCATCAAGATCTGGTGCCATCATACGCTCGGTCCAGCGAAAGAGTGCCGGCGCCTTTGTTTTCATCAACATCGAAGGAACCGGATCGCGACCCAAATGCGCGTACAAAGGCCCAAACATCCCATAGTCGGCAAGCGACGGCACGCTGCCGAGGAAGTATGCGTGGCGCTGAAGGTGCTCGTTCAACAGTCTTAATAGGGTTTCATAGCGTCTTTCAATCTCTTGATGGACTTCAGGTATGACGCCTAGGACGGGGAGATAGGATGCATATTTTTGCATCAGGCCTGATACGATGGCGCGATGGTCTTCCCCAGCTAATGCAGGTACATTTTGACTGAACTCGCGCAACAGAAAATGGTCATGCTCTTTTGGGAAAGACCAGCGATAGTACATAGCGGCACGCCTCAATCCTTGCGACCCAAAGAAATCCAGCAATATCGCGAGTACACGCAGGATCGGATCTGGCGGATACGCAGGGAACCTCGCGAGCTCGAGACCTTCGAAATGGTCGATGATGTCTGCGGTATCTTGTATGATGTCCCCATCGACAGTTTCCAGAACGGGGATTACGCGGCGTCCAACGACGGGTTGAATTCGCTGTGCAAAATCCGGGTGTGACGGCAACCTTTCAACATAACCAATCCCTTGCTTACGCAGATAAGACCGAATTTTTGCAGAATAGTAAGACAGCGGCGCTGCGTACAGATGGTGCTGGCGTGCCATGAAAAGGTGCCCTCATTGAAAGCGAATCAACGGCCCTTGAGACCTTGATAAATATTGAAAAGACCAGACGCTAGCGCGCCTTGAAAGGCGCTAATGATCTTTGAGCTTCAAGAGTTTTAAACCGATCCAGATCGCCCAGACGGGTTGTGCAATGATCGTCAAAGTCAAGATCGTGTCGGAGAGCGCATTTATACCGGCAAGTTTTGTCGCGAAGTGGATTGTCCAACCAATGGCCAGGTAGAAATTGAGGATCGCCAAGCCCTTGAGTTCTTTCAACCATAAAAGGCGACCCATGCAAAAAGCCCAAATTGCAGCCATCGGCGTTTCCAAAACCCAGATACCTTGCCATTGGCCGTTGACCACAGTCTGCCAGGCAACACCTGCAGCCATGCGCTGAGCTTCAGATCCTGTGCTGTAGATCTCATGAAGCGTAAGGAATGATGGAGCCATGGTTGCTGCACCCATACCTCCCATAACGCAGTATATAATCCCGAAGACGGCACCAATATCGGCGATCCCTGAATTAATCGGTCGCAGCCACTTCCAAAGGAATATCATCACTGGCACGAACACCAGATAAAATCCCAGAATATCCACCCAAAACGCATAGTAGAATGTGCTCGCTCGCTCTGGGCTCACAGACAGCAAATCACTCGCTCGATAGAATAGACCCATATCTCCGCCCGCAGCGCTAAAGAGCATGTAAAGCGCAAAGCACGCTGCTGGGACCGATAAGAACGCGCAGAAGGCTGCAATGTTCTTACCCGTTAAATCGGTTTCAGATTGAGGCATCAATGTTCCTAGAGACAAATTGTTTTACGTTGTGAGTTATTGTGCCGCGGCAGCGGGAGCCTCTGCAATCGCTTTGATTTCGAGCATGAGGCCAGGCATAGCTAGTTCGGTCACACCGACGGCTGTCCATGCCAAATTTGGATGCATTCCTGCCCGAGATCGCGCGGCAAGCAGGGCCGGCATGTGCTCTTGCAATCCGACATGAAAAGATGTGCATTCAATGCAGTGATCAAAATCTGATCCAGCAAGTCTAAGAACCGATCGCAAATTCTCGAATACAAGATTAAATTGCTCCGCCATGTCACTGGGAATTGAACCATCATCGCGCACTCCAACTTGGCCAGAAACATAGATTAGACCGTTCCTGGTCACTGCTGGAACATATCCGAACTCAGCATAAAGCCCCTCTTTGCCAGGCGGTACTACGATTTGTTTTGTCATGGCGTCTCCAGATTATGTTCGGGTGGCCTTTTGTGCTGCCAAGGGCTTGCCTCTTCCAAAGCATAGGCCAACTGGAAAAGTCCCGCCTCACCCCATCTTTGCCCCGCAAACTGTACGCCGATCGGAAGCCCATCATCGGTCCAGTGCAAAGGTACTGACATCGCCGGATGACCAGAGACGTTGAAGGGCATTGTATAGGGTCCAAAGGCCAGCATCTGATTGAAAAAGGTCTCAAAATCGAAGTTAGGCGAATCCGTTTGCAATGTGCCAAGTGAGAGGGGTGGTTGCGCTAGTACCGGCGAAACAAACACATCGATATCGTCAAACAAACTGCTCACAATGTGCTCTGCTTTGGCCAGCGCGGTTTGGGCATTGGCGAGGTCTAGCGCGCTCACATTGTCGGCTTGTGCAAGTAAGATGCGTGTCAATTGCTCTAGTTTTTGAGGATCAGTGCTTTGTCCAGTACGCGCTTGCACGGATGCTAAAAGACGTTGGACACCCATGCCGGCCAAAACGGTCGTGGCTGCTATGGTTTCGGTCAGATTCTGAGGGAGTGAAATCTCGACAATCTCATGCCCCATATCCTGAAGCAGCTGTTCCCCGTCAGCGTTTGTGAGACAGATTGAGGTGATTGGATAGAGGAGTGTTTTGGTCTCATCGTAGTGACTGTAAGGAACGAAGATGAGATCAAAACGAGCAAATTCCAAAGCACCTGCTGAGCGGGTGGTGAAGGATATCAGGCGCAAAACGCGGCGTCAGTTTTCAGCGGAAGAGAAGATACGGATCGTGCTTGAGGGCCTGCGCGGCGATGACAGTATTGCCGAGCTGTGTCGCAAGGAGGGCATAGCCCAGAGCCTGTATTACACCTGGTCGAAGGAGTTCATGGAGGCAGGCAAGCGCAGGCTTGCTGGCGATACTTCGCGTGCGGCGACCACTGACGAGGTGAAGGACCTGCGCCGGGAAGCGCGTGATCTGAAGGAGGTTGTGGCTGAGCAGGCGCTGGAGTTGCGTCTGCTCAAAAAAGCACAATCGGGGATGGGGGAGACGAAGAATGAGATACCCCGCCTCTGAGAAGCTGGAGATCATCAGGCTGGTCGAGCGATCCCATCTACCAGTGAAGAAGACACTGGACATGCTGGGCGTTGCCCGTCCTACCTTCTATCGTTGGTACGACCTCTATCAGCGCTTCGGTGAAGCGGCGTTGGAGGATCAAAAGCCCGGACCACAGCGCGCATGGAACCGTGTCCCTGAGACCATCCAGCAGCAGATCGTCGATATGGCGTTGGAGTACAGCGAGCTATCGCCCAGAGAGCTGGCGGTGCGCTTCACCGACGAGAAGCGCTACTTCGTGTCTGAAGCCACGGTTTACCGGCTGCTTAAGGCGCACGATCTGATCACCAGCCCTGCCTATACCGTGATCAAGGCTGCTGATCAGTTCCACACCCAGACAACACGTCCGAACGAGATGTGGCAGACAGACTTTACCTACTTCAAGATCATCGGATGGGGTTGGATGTATCTATCGACCGTGCTGGATGATTACTCGCGCTACATCATCGCCTGGAGGCTATGCACGACCATGAAGGCCGAAGACGTCACCGAGACGTTGGATATGGCTCTGCAAGCATCGGGCTGCGACCACGCCCACGTCAAGCACAGGCCAAGACTGCTATCCGACAATGGGCCGAGCTACATTGCTGAAGAACTAGCCGACTATCTCGGCAAGAACGGCATGGATCATGTGCGTGGTGCGCCGTTCCACCCGCAGACCCAGGGCAAGATCGAACGCTGGCACCAGACACTCAAGAACCGTGTTCTACTGGAGAACTACTTCCTGCCCGGCGATCTGGAATGTCAGATCAAGGCCTTCGTCGAGCATTACAACCATCAGCGCTACCATGAGAGCCTCGACAACGTCACACCTGCCGACGCCTACTTCGGCAGGGCCGCAACCATCATCCAACGAAGAGAAAGGATCAAACGACAGACGTTAAAACATCGGCGCTTGCTTCACCGAAAGCTAGCCGCCTAAAACACATCAACCAGATGAGACCATACACTCGCTAAGCCAAAACCCAAGCGAGTCTCAATTTATCTGACGACGGACATGTTCAGGTTCAAGCAATTCCAGAATATGATCTGAGCTCATCTTACGCACCCTTGTGACCGGAAAGAGCGTTAGCAATTGTCACTACTTGATTCACAAATGTGACGCGTTGATCAGAAGGAAGCTGGTTCAACATAATCTCGCAGTTCGACAAATCCTGACGTTTGATAGATTGCGCAATCTGCTTTCCCGCTTCAGTCAGACTAAGTGATACTGCGCGCAGATCCGCTGGATGCCTGCTTCGGTCAACAAACCCTCGTCGGACCAACCTGTCGCACACAGATTGCGCGGTCGTCGCCGAAATTCCGAGCGACCGAGCAAGCTCTGAAGCCAGGCTGCCTGAGTGCTCATGAATGAAATAGAAAGCTTGAAAATCAAGTGCGTTGTACTTGACGCGCCCTTCGGCCGGCGGAAAACGGGTTTCATCAACCGTGAATGTATTGAGCAACTCTTTGATGCCTACAAGAAGCTGCTCGGCGGGAGAAGTCATTGGGATTGAACCTTCTCGTAGGTCAATCCGGCTAGGAGAATTAAGGCTCCAGCGATCGAAACATTCTTGAAGAAGAGCGCAAGCTCAAGTTGCGCGACCGCGCCAGCCATGTTCCAAAAGTCGTGAAAGACAAAATTGGCCGCAACGGTGAATAGCGCCAGAGCCAATGCGAATGGGACCAACAAAAAACGACCGACTGCAACAGCTAGGCCGCCCGCGACTTCAAGCAATATGACAACCGGTAGAAGCAGGGCCGGCACGGGCAACCCTTCGCCGACCATCTGTATAAGAACTTGGCCGTAGTTTAGCACTTTGTTGACCCCGCCGAGCAAAAAGAGTGATGCTAATCCGATGCGTCCGAGCAAGACTGCCGGCGTGGCCCAGTTTCTGGTCATGAAATAAACTCCATACGAATTGCGTATAAAGTTACTCGAACTTCGTATTAAATCAAGACCGCCGAAGCTGCGGCGTTTCTAACTTCCTCCTGATCTGCCTTGCGATGCAATCGAGAGCGCGCGCACGCAGCCACGAGATGCGCGGATCGTTGCGCGATTTCTCGTTCCAGCAGAGCTTAATGATGGCGGGCGGGAACGCCACTGGTAATGCCGAGCAAACAAGACCGGCACGATTGGCAAAGTGTTTGGCGATCAATGTCGGTAATGCAACGACAGCTTCGAGCTCCATGACCATATCGGGCAGCGCATCAAAACGCGAAACTCGGGCTACGATCTTCCGATCCAGCCCCTCAGCGCCCAATGCCTCGTCCGCATAGGCTGGCTGCTCATCACCAAAAACAAGAGCCAATTGCCTCATTTTCGCATAGTCATTTGCGGTTTTGGGCGGCGTCTGATCCGCTGTGTGAAGCAGCGCGAAATCGTCTTGGTGAATGATCCTTCCCCCCATTCCCGGAGGCGGTTGACTGGCCACCGTCAGGGCAACATCCAACCTGCCACTGCGAAGATCGTCCCAAACGCTCAAGTGATTGGTATCAAGCAGGCGCAGAGTTACATCTGGGGCCTGCCGACTGATTTCCCCTGCAAGCGCGGGCCAGAACAAAATACGGACATCATCCGAAAGTCCGATTACTAGCTCTCCAACCATCGCAGACGGATCGAACTCTTTTTGCACGAGCGCCATCCGAAGGGAGGCCAAGGGGTCTCGAATCTCTGTCCATAGGACCTCAGCGCGAGCAGTTGGGACGACGCCTGTTGGAGCTTTTTCGAAGAGCTGATCACGTGTGATATCACGAAGGCGTGCAACGCTCTGACTGATCGACGGCTGCGACCGCCCCAAGCGTTCACCTGCTTTGCGCAGATTTCGCTCTGACATCACAGCATCAAAGACAATCAACAAATTGAGATCGATATCTCTCATAATAACTCTAGCTTATGATAGAGGTAAATTCCATTATTGGAAATTATGTCAGTTGTCGATCATTTCCATTTCCAGACAGCGAGGCACCCCGCTTCGCAAGAATTGGAGAAAGACAATGCGCATCGTAATTTTTGGAGCAAATGGAACAACTGGGCAGGAAATCGCAAAACAAGCAATTGCTGCAGGGCACGAAGTGATCGGCGCAGTTCGCCGCCCGGAAACGCTCAACGACCTTGAGGGCATCGTCGTCCGGAAGATCGATATGACCGATCAGGCATCTTTGGAGAACGCTATCGAGGGCGCTGATGTTGTTGTTTCCGCTCTTGGTCACGGCAGTGTGAAGGCTGCGTCCAAATTCACAACGCTTTACAGTGACAGCGCCCGCGCAATTCGGGCTGCAATGCGAGCAAAAGGGGTCAAGCGCATCCTTGTGCTTTCTTCTGGTGGAACAGTCGAAGATACACAGGCACCTTGGTTCTACACGAAGCTGCTTCGGCGTTATCTCCTCAACACATACACAGACATGGCTCGGATGGAGACAATCTTAGAAGAAAGCGACGATCTGGAATCGACTAGCGTGCGGCTCACATACCTTCGCAAAGGCCCGTCAAAACCCTTCATAGTTGAAGATCGTCGGCTTGGGCGCGGTAATTTCCAAATTCACTTTGTGGATGCTGCCAGGTTCGTAGTGGAGGAGCTAACAAATCGGGAATGGGTCAATGCTCATCCTGTTCTTGGATACGAATAGGGGACGCGGGCCGAAGGTTCGCGCTTTAGGCAGAGTGCGAACCTCACCCATTGGCTTGAGTGTTGGCTCACCGCGAGGGACTTCACGTTGGGAATTGCAATGTCCGAAAGTGGGTCGAGAGCGGAAGGTCGGCTTTCGGGAGCGGCCGGTCAGTCGCGGTTGGGGATGCGAGTCAAGCTAGCTGGAACCTGCGAATGATGATGCAAGCAAGCTACTCTAGCGCATATTTTGGCGCGCTATCTGGGGCTAAAAGTAGCGGTCACTGCTGCGTTTTGGTGGCACCTGTTCTGGGCGAGCGGTCTTAATTGAGGGCTAATTAGGAAGTCGTTTTAATTTAATCGCACGTTTTCAGGGCTCTAAGCGATCAATTCGAGTCCTCTTCTGTACTATTTGCGCCGATTAATCGGCTCCAACAACATTTGGGTCAGGTTTTCGGGGTCGCGTTTGGGGGCATTTGTCAGAACACGAATGGTATTCTTATGACTGCACGCATGTCGGTCGCATCGTCGGTTAGGCCGGCTTCAAGGCCGAAATTCACACTCGTTCGTTTATCGACCTTATAGGTTGTACCGAACAGAAAGCGGCCCACTTGCAGATCGCGTGATCGCTGGGTTGCCAAAGTTGTTTCGTCATCGCCATTAATTGTGGTTGTCTCGGTTCCAAAACCCCATGTGTGCGCATAGCCGAAATTGACGGATAGCCGCGGGTTTAGGGCCAAGCCTACGCCTCCGCTGAAGGACAGCGAATCGCCCGGATCCACACGTACGATGGTGACGGGGGGAATTTGTGCATCAACAGTGCCGGCAAAGTTCTTGGTGTAGCTGATACTTCCAAACAGCACGCCGGGATCGCTGGGCAGGATAGCGGTCAGCCCGCCTGTCAGGCTCCAAAAGCCAGATCCGGTGGCGGCCTCTGCTGCTTCGCCAAATTCATTGCGAGCGACTTCGAAGGGGCCTGTTCCCGTTGGCACTGTCGCCTGCACATTGCCAACCAAATAAGGGCCAAAGCCGCGCGGCGCGTGCAGCTGCTTGCGCGCTGACAATTGTACATCGCCCAGGCCATAGCCATTGGCGCTGTTGTCGATTTCGCGGGCATCATCGCCTGATGCCGCTACCGGGGTCAGGATGGATGTGTCCCAGCGTGCAACGAAGGGCACATCGACACCAATCTCGATATCGCTCGTCAGGCCATATTGCAGGCCAATTGTATTAGTGAAGACATCCTGGCGGCTTTCATTGATATCGAAAACGCCGACAAGCACAGATTCGACCACTTCGACTCCGCGAAATAGAGCGCGATTGCGATCTGCGCGGGCATAGCTCCACTGAACCTCGCCGCTGAGGCGCCCCTTTTGAGTGATTGCGCTTCCCTGACGGCCAAGGCTTGCGATCTCTGGCTGGCGGCCATCATCTTCGGGCGCCACGCCGACAGCCTCTTGGGGCTGGGAAGATTGATTAGAAGCTTGCTGCGGCGCGGATTGCGGTGTGGGTGAGGGCTGTGCCAGTCGGGGTTGCGGCGTGTTTTGAGGAGCAGCTGGTTCTTCACCGAGCGCGATCGACAAACGGCGCTCTAGCGCGCCCAGCCGCTTTTGCTGAGCCTGAAGCGATGCGATCTGCTCCGACAGTGCGGCGCGTTCTGCTGCAACCTCGCGGCGCAATTGGGCGAGGTCTTGAGTGTCGCTAGGCGGTGAAGGCTGCGCAACCGTTTCGCTGGTCGCCGCTTCCACCTCGACAACGTCCTGAGCGGCCGCGGCCGCCGCGAGCAACGATGCGCAGCCCAAAACCGGACCCAAAATCAAACCACGCAAAAACTTGCGCATATATCATCACCCAATCGGGCTTCGGAGGCGGGAGAGCTCTCCGCTAAAAACCGAAGCTTGCTGTTTCTCGGGCAAGTGTTCCCAAAGTGGGGATCAGCGATCCAACCTCGCCCACAGCGGTGCGGGACAGGTCAATATCGACGGTCGTGACAGTGGTGATGGTGCGGTTGTCCGCCACATTGGCTATGGAGCTTCCGGTTACGCGCCCTGCGAGGTGAGAGATCTGCGATCCCTCCATCTCGATTGTGACAACGCTGCCTTTTGGATCCTTCGCTGTATCGACACTGCCGGTGTCTGACACTTGCTCTACGGATACAACGGGTCCGGTTTCTGCCAGCACGTAAGAGGAGCGCAAAACGAGCTCTCCATCAACGCTGGTTTCCTGAAAAATGGCGAAATCCAGGTCGATCCCGCCAGGCATTATGAAGCCGCCGCGCGCCTCTGCCAATTCTGCATCATCCATGGCCACTGCATCGCCGAAAGGCGATTGCGCAGCCGCAGGGGATGCCAGAACGGCAAGACATGCAAGACAAAGACGAACAAGTCGCATCATCAAAACTCTCCATAGCCCGGCGCGGTCAAGGCCAGCGCTTGCTGGCTGATCGGCTCGAAGGCGCCATGATCCACGCCAAATGCGGCGACGCGGTTCCATTGCGCGTCTGCGTTTAGCAGGGTGTGGTTAATTTTTGGTCCATTGGTGACGACGAAATAGACGCCGTTCCAGGTTTCTTCGAAAGATTTGCGATCCATCCGGCGCAGGCCAAGTGACGGATCGCCGACCAGAACAAAGTCATCCTCTACCCCTTTGACGACGACAAAATGGCGATAGCCATCGGGGGCAATCAAAGCGATGCCGGGTGTTTTGGAAGCGCGGATTTGCTCGAGATCAACGCGGTATCCGTCGGCTTTGAGCCCCCCAGCGGCGAGATAGCGTTTCATATCGAGCAGCGAGAAGCCAAGGCGCTGAATGGCTTCTTGATCGCCATCGCGCCACATGCCCTGAAACACTTCGTTCTCACCGCGGGAAAGATCGTAGTGGTAGCTTAACAATGTCGCGAGCGCAGCCGATCCGCAGCTGAAATCAAATTGCTGCCGGATGACGGTGTCGTATTTTGTCTCCACCATCGTGCGCGGGGCGGTATCAAGCGCAAACAGCCCCTGATGCGTTCCCAAGGCAAACCGCGCATCATCCATCGGTACGGCTGCGCATGCTGACAAACATGTGCCAGCGATCGCAGCCATTGCGAGGGATCGAAGGGGGCGGATTGCGCGGTGCATTGGATCAAAAATCCAGCCGTTACTGGCCAGGAGCACTCACTGCGGGCAATGCGACATTGACCTGGATTGAGGCGTTGATCGCGACATTGTTCCCGGTGTTGGCATTCAGAATGACAAAGCCGTTCGTGTTGCTGAATGCCTGATCACTGACACTGATCGTGCCTGTGACGGAGTTGTCGCCGACATCATTGCCGTTCACCGCGTTTTTCTGTTCCGCATTGGTTACTTGGTTGACATCTTCTCGCCCAGCAATCTTGGCAAGCTTGCTCTCAGCAATAGGCTCGGCCTGGGCAAAGGGGCTTGCTGCCTTCTGTGCCTTTGCGGGCGCTGCGTCCTGCGCAGCCACAGGAGCGGCTAGCAAGGCGCATGTAAGCGCGGTTATGATCTGGATTTTGGCCATTTGTACCTCGTTGAAGGAAAAGTTATGTGCCATTCAGGTTATGAATGGCACACATAGTCACTTCATTTGGTTAGTTTGCGTCAAACCCGTCGCCCGACACAGCAATCGTCACGCTGGCATTTTGCGCAGCGCCAGTGCCTGTGTTCTGGTTAAGCGCGTTCATGCCCGAATAGTTGCGGAACGCATTGCCGTTATTGCGCAGCTGGGTGTTGAAGTTTGCGGAATCTTCGACATCGCCAAAGTTCACGTCAACACCGGTCACGACATTGGACAAGGTTGTTTCAGCCACAATAGCGTTGTCGCCAAACACGCTGTTACTGTTGATGCCGGTGCCGGATGAGAAATCCTGCGAGTTGTCATCAAAGCTGTCTTCGAAAACGCGCTCGGAATTGTCATCGAAACTGTCGTTGAAGACTTCCGAGTTGTCATCAAAGCTATCGTTGAACACGCGGTCTGAATTGTCATCAAAGCTGTCTTCGATGGTGGTCGACGCGTCGATTTCCGTCACATCACCGCCCGTGAGGTCAGCATCTTGAGCGTAAGCAGCAGGTGCAGTTGATACGAGCGCTGCGAGAATAGCAATTTTGGTCAGTTTCATGATGGTCTCCAAAGCGATTTATTGAATTTCTGTTTCGTTCGCCTTGGTGTAATTACGGATGAACCTCTTCATATTTGGAAAAAGGCGTGCCTAGCGATGGGTCACCACGCATGGTTACCGCGGGGTAAACGGGGGCAAGCCTTCTTAAGGCGGCAGTTAGAGGTTATAGACTGGGTAGGGCAGCGCGGTGCGCCCAGGCCTTGCGTGATTATGCTGCGGGGCCGGCTGAACCGAGCGGGAGGCCCGGCTGGGATCAGTCTTGCGTTATGGGTTCAACGACGCAAAGCACAGCATCGACCTGCACTTGCCCGCCTTCGGAGGCTGCGAGTTCGGTGACGGTCCCATCAAAGGGCGCGGTAAGAGCATGCTCCATCTTCATCGCTTCGAGCACCATAAGACGCTGGCCGGCGGTGACGGTTTGGCCATCGGTGGCATCGACGGCGATGACCTTGCCGGGCATGGGGGCGAGGATGGCTCCGTCTGCGGCTGAAGCGGTGCCGGTGCCGCGGATGTCCTTTCGAAACTCGAAGTACATACCATCGCAAAACACGGCCACTTTTTCGCCGGTGTTAAAGTGCAAAACAGCATCTTCGCGTTTGAAGCTTGTGCGGTCCAGCGCCCTCTTTTCAGAGCCGTGCTGAAGAACCACGGTCTCACGAGTTGGAGCATTCAGACGAAAGCCCAGCCCCATAAGGTCGCGATCTTCCTCATCGCCATAGGGATCAAGGTAGAGCCTTGCCGCCATCTCCCAATGGCTATCTTCAGGCTCGACAGTAGGGAGAAGCTCTTCTTCATTGGCCGCGATAAATGACGTGGTGAGCTTCCCATCGACGAAGTCGACGTGACCCAGAGCCTCCATCAAGAATGGGGCATTTGATCTCACCGGCCAAATTTCAGTCAATCCGGCAAGAGAGGATAACGAGTCTGCTGCATTCTCTCTCGTTTCAGAATGAACAATAAGCTTCGCAATCATTGGATCATAGAATGGTGAGACTTCGTCCCCTTGTTCTACGCCCGTATCAATCCTTACCTTTGCATCCGGCCAAATGTCTAAATGGTCTTGGTTGAGGTCGAGCCACTCCAAACGCCCCGTACTCGGCAAAAAGCCCTTCGCCGGGTCTTCGGCATACAGCCGCGCTTCGATGGCGTGGCCGTTGATGGAGAGCTCCTCCTGCTTCACGGGAATCGGCTCACCCGACGCAATCCGCAACTGCCATTCCACCAGATCGACCCCGGTGATCTCTTCCGTCACGGGGTGTTCGACCTGAAGCCGTGTGTTCATCTCCATGAAGAAGATGCGGTCGGCGCGCAGGCCTTCGCTGGCGTCGGCGATAAACTCAATTGTGCCTGCGCCCTCGTAATCGACGGCTTTCGCAGCGCGCACGGCGGCGGCGCAGATTTGTGTCCGAGTGGCCTCGTCCATTCCGGGTGCGGGGGCTTCCTCGATTACTTTTTGGTGACGGCGTTGGAGCGAGCAGTCGCGTTCGAACAGGTGGACAACATTGCCGTGTGAGTCCCCGAACACCTGCACTTCGATGTGTCGGGGGAGGTGATCCACTTTTCCAGCAGCACCTCATCATTGCCAAAGCTCGCCTTGGCCTCGCGCTGGCAGCTTTCGAGGTCAGCCGCGAAGTTCTCCGCTGCATCGACCTTGCGCATACCCTTACCGCCGCCGCCCGCGACAGCCTTTATCAGTACGGGATAGCCTATGGCGCTTGCTTCTTTGGCCAGACGCTCCACCGATTGATCTTCACCCAAATAGCCCGGCGTGACCGGCACGCCAGCTTTCATCATCAGCGTCTTGGCCGCGTCTTTCAGACCCATTGCGCGGATGCTTTCGGGCTTAGGCCCAACCCAGATTAGCCCCGCATCGATTACGGCCTTTGCAAAATCGGCATTCTCCGACAGAAAGCCGTAACCGGGATGGATGGCTTCCGCGCCGGTTTCCTTGGCCGCTTCGATGATCTTTTCGCCAACCAGATAACTCTCGGCTGCGGGCGAGGGGCCGATATGCACCGTCTTATCGGCGGAGCGGGTGTGCAGCGCCTTGGCATCGGCATCGGAATAGACCGCGACCGTTGCGATTCCCATCTCGCGCGCGGTGCGCATGATCCGGCAGGCGATCTCGCCTCTATTGGCGATAAGGAGCTTGGAAATCATAGCATCACATCCTGAACACGCCGAATGAAGGCCGCTCGGGTATCGGCGCCTCCAACGTTGCAGCAAAGGCCAGCCCCAGCACATCGCGGGTCTGTACGGGGTCGATCACTCCGTCATCCCACAACCGCGCCGTAGCGTAGTAGGGGTTGCCCTCATCCTCGTATTTCTGGCGAATCGGGGCTTTGAAGTCTTCGGCCTCTTCCTCAGACCATTTTTGCGCATCGCGGTGGACCGTCGCCAGAACAGAAGCTGCCTGCTCGCCGCCCATCACCGAAATACGCGCATTAGTCCATGTGAAGAGGAAGCGCGGTGAGTAAGCGCGTCCGCACATGCCGTAATTGCCCGCGCCAAAGCTGCCGCCGATCACCACGGTGATTTTGGGGACGGTAGCGGTTGCAACAGCTGTCACAAGCTTCGCGCCGTGCTTGGCAATGCCTTCCGCTTCGTATTTGCCGCCAACCATAAAGCCGGAGATGTTCTGGAGGAACAGCAGCGGGATACGGCGCTGCTGCGCTAATTCGATAAAATGCGCACCCTTTTGCGCACTTTCGGAGAACAGTACCCCGTTATTCGCCAAAATCGCGACCGGCATGCCCCAGATATGCGCGAAACCGCAGACGAGGGTGCTGCCATATTGCGCTTTGAACTCGTGAAACTCACTGCCATCGACCAGCCGCGCAATCACTTCTTTCACATCATAAGGCGCGCGCACATCATCCGGAATGATCGCATAAAGATCATCCGCCTCGAATTTGGGTGGGCGGGGGTCTTTGAGAGCGATGTTCTCAGCCGCGCCGGTATTTTCGCCCAGATGGCTGACAATATCGCGCACAATGGTGAGCGCGTGTTCATCGCTCTCCGCGAGATGATCGACGACGCCGGATTTCTTTGCATGCAGATCGCCGCCGCCCAAATCCTCTGCGGTTATTTCCTCGCCCGTCGCGGCTTTCACAAGGGGAGGGCCGGCAAGGAAAATTGTACCTTGATTGCGTACAATCACTGTCTCGTCGGACATGGCCGGGACATAGGCGCCGCCCGCGGTGCAGCTTCCCATGACGCAGGCGATCTGCGGAATGCCCAGCGCGGACATATTGGCTTGATTAAAAAAGATGCGGCCAAAGTGATCGCGGTCTGGGAACACTTCGGCCTGATGCGGCAGGTTCGCGCCGCCGCTATCGACCAGATAGATGCATGGCAGCCGGTTCTCCTGTGCGATTTCCTGTGCGCGCAGATGCTTCTTGACCGTCATGGGATAATAGGTGCCGCCTTTGACCGTCGCATCATTGCAAACAATCATCACTTGGCGACCCGACACCCGCCCAATTCCGCAAATGAGCGAGGCGCCGTTGATATCGCCCTCATACATGCCGTTCGCGGCAAGCTGGCCGATTTCGAGGAATGGGGAGCCCGGATCGAGCAGCCGCTCCACCCGCTCGCGCGGTAGGAGTTTACCCCGCGACACATGGCGTTCACGGCTCCGCTCAGGACCGCCGAGCGCGGCCTCTGCGACGGTTGATCGCAAGTCTGCTGCAAGGGCCTTGTTGTGCTCAAAACGCGCCTTTGCATCCGGCGCTTCGTGATCAAGCTTGGAAGTCAGAACAGGTGCAGTCATCTATAGGCCCCAATCAGAGCAAGAATTCCGGCAACGCCCATCGGAATCCAGCCGGGATGTTTAAATTGCGACGTCGCGATATCGGCTAGCCCAAGCGCAATCCAGAATATTCCGATTAAAATGATGACGCCGCGCGGGGTGTCAGGCCAGACAATCACCGCCGCACTTAGCACCATGAAAGCGGATAGCGAATGCCACAAATAGCGCAGCAGCACTGGCGCATTCTCCATGTTGGGATGCGGATTGCCTTGCGAAAGGATAGGCCCGAGCACGCTGCTCGCCCCGCCGGTGGAATGCGCGACCGCCACGACAACCATGACCAGTCCGGACAACCAAAGCCAAACCGAGGTGCCCATCATTGCGAAACGCCGTTTGTCTTCGAGCTCTGCCAATGCGTCCAAGCTCCGAAGAACACAAATGCGGCAAACACGCTTTGCAGGATCAGCGAGGGGAGAAAATCGTTAAAGCCCAGCAAATAGGTGTTGCCGTTCACCAGCACATTTGACGCCATAATCGCGACCCCGAGCACCACGCCCCAGCGCTCGCGCACCCAGATCAGGACCGCAGCTAGCGGATCGAGAACAGTGAGAGCGGTCCAGTAGATGTTGAATCGCAGCGGGCGGAAGTCATAGGGCAGCCAACCACCATAATAGAAGTCGAGCAAATGCGTGATCGTCCCAATCGTAAACCCGACGGTCCAGATGATCTTGGCGATGGTGGGCATCGGATCTACTCCTCGGTGGGTTTCCAGAGAAGTGTACCGACCAGACCGATCAGTGAAACCACAAAGGCCAGCCCGATTATCGCGGTGAGGAAGCCAAGCTCCATATTGCCCGAATTGGCAGTCTTGGGCGCAAAGACTTTGCCGAAGAAGCTACCGTAAAGCATGCCTATGCAGGCTCCCCATCCGGCAACGAGGACGCCCCAACGCAATCGCGACGGTTGAGCCATCAGGATCGCGCCGAGAAGCAAGAGCCCGCCCCAAAAGAAGTCGTCGAGGATGAACATAATCGGGCGTCCCGCACCCGAGCTGCGGATCAGCTCTCCGACCATCAGCGATAGGCCAAGCCCAGCGCCGAGGAAGCGCAGCAGCGCGAGGTTCACCCCGCCGCCCCAATAAGCTCTCGCCCGATCAACATCCGACGGATTTCGTTCGTCCCAGCGCCAATGTCGAGCAGCTTCGCATCGCGCATATAGCGCTCCACTGGCCAATCGAGCGTATAGCCCGCGCCGCCCAGTGCCTGCACGCTTTCGGCCGCCACGCGGAAGGCGTTTTCGCTCGACAGCAGGATCACGCCCGCTGCATCGAAACGCGTCGTCTGACCGGCATCACAAGCCTTCGCCACAGCATAGGTGTAGGCCCGCGCCGATTGCAGGGCGACATACATGTCGGCAACTTTGGCCTGCATCAGTTGGAAGGAACCGATGGGCTTTCCAAACTGAGTGCGTTCGCGAAGGTAAGGAATAACGGTGTCCAAACACGCCTGCATAATGCCTAGCTGCAATCCGGCCAGGACTACGCGTTCATAGTCCAAGCCGCTCATCAGCACGCCTACCCCGCCATTGACCGGGCCCATGACGCGATCTTCGGGGATATGGCAATCGTCAAACACCAGTTCAGCTGTCGGCGAACCGCGCATGCCGACTTTTTCGATTTTCTGGCCGATTGAAAAACCTTCGTCGCCTTTCTCGATTAGGAAAGCTGTTATCCCGCGTGATCCGGCTTGGCCATCGGTTTTGGCGTAGACGACAAGGGTATCGGCATATGTCGCGTTGGTGATCCAGAATTTGGTGCCGTTGAGGACATAGCCGCCTTGAACCGCGTCGGCCTTCAATTTCATGGAAACCACATCAGAACCCGCGGATGCCTCTGACATGGCGAGCGAACCGACATGCTCGCCGGAAATCAGTCCTGGCAGATACTTGGCTTTTTGTTCATCACTGCCCCAGCGTCGGATCTGATTGAGGCACAGATTGGAATGCGCCCCATAAGATAGGCCAAGCGATGCACTGGCTCGGCTGACCTCTTCAACGGCAATCACGTGTTCGAGATAGCCAAGACCCAGCCCGCCATCTTCTTCTTCCACTGTGATCCCGTGCAAACCAAGCTCGCCCATAGCGGCCCACAACTCCGCGCGAGGGAAATAGTCTTCCCGGTCGATCTTTTCGGCCAGCGGTGCGATCTGCTCATCGGCAAAACGCGCAACGTTTGTCCGGATCATGTCGGCGCTCTCGCCAAGTTGAAAGTCAAAATCCGGGGTCGCGCGCATGGTTTCTCCTCAAAATCTAAAGCAACAATATGTCGCCATAGCACACTAATGCAATAAGTCTTTGTGGTGGCTTTGTCCTTGCTGGCTTTGCTAGCGGCACTGGCGTCTGATCAATTCCTCCAGCGCCGCAGCCTGCTTATATGTGTCTTCCCGCTTTGCGAAGGATTGCATTGAGAACTGCAACTGATTGCAATCAAACACGATGCCGCGCTGATTCTGCTTCCGACAGAGTTTCGACATAAATATTTGCCGGCAAAACATTCAGGCCGCGCTGAACGAAGGCGGGGTGCCATCTGCTTGTGCCCGAAACCAGATCAATCAGTGCTGCACTGCTATCGCTGTTCGCTGCAAAGAGACGCTTTCCCGTGTTGGTCAGGATTTCATCACTGGTCTGTTTTTGCAGCATTAAAGCGACAAAACGATGGGCGGCTTCTTTCTCATCGCCAGCGTCCATGGCAATGCCCATCATGGCATGTTGAGCCAGGGGATCGCGCCAGCCGCGCTGGGCGGCGTGTTGTATGGAAAGCGCGCTGCTCGCCACTTGCCCTGCCCGAAATTGCGCGGCGGCCAATAATCGCAGGTTTTGCGCAGGCATGGGCCTCCGCCGAACGAGGTTTTGAGCATGCATCAGAGCCGCACTGTGCTGGTCATTGGCGAGCGCAGAGGCTGTGAGCCGCGCCGCAGCGAAAGCTCTGAAGGGCTCAGGCACATAGGGTGTAAGCGCAGGGGTCACGCGCGATTGCCGGTCCAATTGCAAGCCTGCTGTACCCAACCCAAGCACGGCAAGTGCAATGATCCAAATCGCCCGGCTAATCATCGGCTGACTCTCTTCTGCGGGAGCTCACGCTGGTCAAGCGAAGAGCGGATCAATAGCAAAACAGCAATACTCGCGGTTGCCAGCAAAGTCTGATTTCTGAGCGGGAAACTGGTGACGGATTGCGCGGCCAACACAAACAGAATGGAAAGGCCGGCCAGCCCTGTCCATGGGTCGGCGGCCTTGCGCAGGCCTATCGCATACCACCCGCAAATCAGCATCCAACCAGCAAGGATGACGAGGCCCGGCAGGCCTGCCTCAATCGATAATTCAAGATAGTCATTATGCGCGCGGCCAGCGCGCCGCTCTGTGATATTCTCCAGCGACTCATCGATCTGGAAAACTTCGTCAAACGTCCCCATGCCCGATCCAATGGGCCAATATCGCTTCGCCGAATAGGCTGCATCTTCCCAGATATATGAGCGCGCATCGCCAGTCGCCTCAAAGCGGGACAGCGTGTCGTTGATGCGCCCAGTTGGACTAGATCCGATTGCGGCGATCACGCCGGTTACAATGACCGCGGCGCCGACTATTGATATCAAAAATGGGGTCCGCCACGCTGTTGTACGATCGGCGTGTCTGAAAGCAAAAAACATGCGGACTATGGCCAGGCCTGCCGGAATGGCGGCCAATACCAGCGCGCTGCGAGAGCGTGTCAGCACGATCCCGACAATCAGCAGCACACACAGGCCAATTCGCACCATCCATATGCGGCGATGCGGGGTTGGTGCGGGCAAAAGGGTTGCGCAGGTCAATGCGCTTACCAAGAAAATCCCGGCCGAATTCCGGTTGGCAAATGTTCCAAACAATACGCCTGGCATAGGGTTTTCAGGATAGAACAGCCCAGTCGCGCCATTGCTCAAAATCTGGACTGCGCCAATCGGCAGGGTGATGCCGCCAAGGATTGCGAGGCCCCAGCCGAGCCAGATAAGATGATCGCGCCGCAATGCCGAGCCCAAGGCAAGGATAGTGACCGGCACAATCAGACCGCTTAACGCGACCAGGCTTCGTGCCGGATCGACACTGATCGCTGCCCAATCGTCTTGCGCGCCGATCAATGCGAAGGAATCTAGAACCACCTGCCTTCCGGGCAGCGATGTCCAGATGGCGGGCGGCAAAGGTATGGCATGCAACAGAGGTAAGGCCAGACTAGCAAAAACCAGCGCTGTAAGCGCCAAGGGGGCTTTTTTTACCCCGCAAAAGAACGCGTCTCGGTTTAAGCAAAGGCAGGCCAAAGCAGACAACTGCACTGCCAAATTGGCAAGGCCATAACGAACACCTCCACCGCCAAAAACAAACGCCATGGCCAAAATCACGCAGAGAGCAATCGTGGTCCTATGGGGCGCGTTAGAGGTATGGATGCCCATAATGCCAGCCTAAAAAAAGCGCGAGGCATAAACCACCACGCGTTTTCTGATCAGCATCGTTTCGGCGAAACGCAAGTGCAGTCAGTTACCGCCAGGTGATTGATTGTTGCCATCATCGGCAATGATAAAGACCACTCCCGTAAACCACGAACCAACCAAGAGTGCGATGAAAAAATTTGAAAAATCACTTGCCAGCCCGGCGCCGGCCGCTTCACCATCAAGCAAAGCCCCCGCATTGCCATCTGCGTCGTTCGCATTCGTAGCGTAGATGTTCCCACTATCGCTAGCGCGCGTGTTGGCTTGTGCAGCAATGGGCGCAAATGCCAGACCAATCGCTGCCATCGTGCAGATCAGACGTGATCGAGTATTCATATCCGCACCCCTAAAGCAGACCTTACGTAAAAATGCTTAATGCAACGGGGGTAGTTAAACAAGCAATCAACGACTTTTCATCGCGAGCCCGATGCCTTTTTTGTAAGCGCGCCTCTGCTGGACTTCACAGGGCACAGCCTGTTAATCGCAAGGTATTGTGTCGTCAGCGCTTCAGGAACATATCGAATATCTGTCCATAAAGGGACGGTTTGGCCTTTTCGAAACTGCGTTGGCCAACGTTATCCATGAAGGCGCAAAAGTTGCCGATCTGGGCTGCGGTGTTGGTGTGTTGGGGTTGCAATGCCTGAAAGCAGGCGCATCGCACGTCTATGGGATTGATGCGAGCGATGCTATCTATCTTGCGCGCGAAACAATGCAGCGCGCCGGATTAAGCGGCCAATACACTTGCATCTCCGGATCCACCTTTGACACTGAACTGCCTTGCCGTGTCGATGCGCTGGTGTGTGACCACATTGGGTATTTCGGATTTGATTACGGCTTGATCGACATGATCCGCGATGCTGCTTCGCGTATGCTGAAGCCGGGGGTGTTATTGTGCCGGACCGGTTGAAACTTCACGTCGCGGCGGTGTCATCCCAAAAAATGCGGAACCTCGCTTCCGCTTGGAACGCAGAGCATGTGCCAGACCAATATCGCTGGCTGGATGAGCAAAATCGCAACCAGAAATTCTCTACGCAATTGACTGGAAAAGATCTTTGCTCGGCACCGAGCGTTATCGCAGATATTGTGCTCAACGCGGATACGCCCCGATTTCTGTCGCTAGACACCATTCTCACTGTCGAAGAGAGCGGGCAATTCGATGGGATAGCAGGCTGGTTTGATTGCCATTTGGGTGGCGGTGTTTGGATGACGAATTCACCCGTTGAGACACGCGGTATTGAACGGCCTCAGGCGTTCTTGCCTGCCTTGAAACCGTTTGATGTGAAGGCGGGAGATCAGATCGGCGTGTCGCTGAGGTTTAATTCAAGCGGCGACTTGATTGCCTGGACTATTACGCCGCCTCTTGACGAGAAGGGCCGCGCCAGTCCGCAAAAGCTGTCCACTTTTGGTAGCGCGGTTCTGGCTCCCACCGATCTTGCAAAGCCCACCGATCAGGCGGTTACTTTGTCTAAAAAGGGCGAGGCTCGTCGTTATATTCTCGGGCTGGTCGATGGAAGCCGCACGCGCGAGGATATCACGGCAATTGCTCTGGCTGAGCGGCCTGACCTGCTACCAACCGAGGCCGCGATCCGCGAATTTGTCGAAGGCGTTATAAAGCGGGACTGCACTTCGGGCGCTTTGCTGTAGCTTTGATATGAGCGGGCTGGCGGCAATTATCCGGACAGATGGCGGCCCGGCAGATCGTGCCGGCATGGGCCGGATGGTAGCTGCGATGGTTCACAAGGGGGCCGATGGGACGACCAGCTGGAGCGATGGCACGGCCACTCTCGCCCATGCCACACTGCACACCACAGGCGAATCTCGGACGGCACAGCAACCCCTGGCAAGCAGCGATGGTCGGTGCGCGATCATACTGGATGGCCTGCTCACCAACCACTCAGAATTGCGCCGCGATTTGTTAGAGCGGGGTACCATCTTGCGCAGCCAGAGCGATGCGGAGCTTGTGCTCGCCGCGTATGACCGGTGGGGTGAGGATTGTGTCCAGCATTGCGACGGAGAATTTGCATTTGTTTTGTGGGACGGGCGGGCGCAAAAAGCATTGTGCGCGCGCGACCATCAGGGCCTTCGCCCGCTTCTATACATCCAGCTGAAGGACCGGGTTGTCATCGCTTCCGATCAGCGCACGATCAATGCCGGGCTTGGATGCAGGCCTAAGCCCAATTTCGAATACCTGGCGCAATTGTCCGCCGCCCAGTTTTATGCACCCGAGCAGACCGCCGTGCGCAGTGTTTTCAGGTTCAGGCCCGCACATTTCTACTGGGTCACGTCCAATGCGGTCACACACAGAAGGTATTGGACCCTTCAGACTGGCGTGACGATCCGGTACCGAAATGATGCCGATTACATTGAGCATTACCGGGAGGTCCTGACCCGTTGCGTAACAAGATCAGCGCGGACGGATCGTACTCTGGCACTTGAAGTGAGCGGCGGGCTGGATTCGTCCGCCACTTTTTGCCTTGCGCACGATCTGCATCGAAGCGGCAAGCTGCCTGCGCCTAGCATACGCGGCTACACACTTAAGGGCGTGCCAGGATCTGCTTCTGATGAAGTGGAATATGCAAGGTCTGCGGCGCGCCATGTTGGCGGCACTTTGCGTGAAATCCCGCTGTTCGAACCACCGCTTGATTGGTTCACCCAGCAAGCGGCACTTGAGCAGGATATTCCCACCTACACCAATGGCGCGATGTCGATGGGGCTGGAGCAAGCGGCAAAAACCGATGGCTGCCGCGCAATACTGGGTGGGACAGGCGGGGATCAATGGCTGGATGGGACGCTGGATTATTATGTACAGCATATCAGGTCGCTTGATTTGCCGCGATTTGCGGCTGCCATTGCGCGGGACAAAGCTGAATGGGGTGCGCGCTACACGTATTGGTTTGCCGCAAGACAGGCGATCGCAGCCGTTTTGCCGATACGCATCGCAAACATGTTGCGCGCGCGCACGATAGGCGAATTTGTTGGCGATCTGGCTGACCTCGATTGGCTTTCAAACTCCTCAAAGCTGAGCTTGGATCAAGGCTTCAAACGGCTCGCCCAAAAACACAGCGGCCAAGCGCCGGAACACGCGCGCAAAACACTGCGCCTCGAACGCGCTGATGCCCAATTGGCCTTTGATCTGATGAACCGCCAATATGCGCGCGGGCATGTGGAATCGCGCAGCCCCATGTTCGCTCGCGAATTTATCGAATTCAGCGCGGCAACGCCTGAGCATATCCGGTATCGAGGCGGCGTGACAAAATGGGTCCACCGCGAAGCGATGCGCGGTATCTGTCCTGACGCTGTATTGGACCGGCACACGAAAGCTGCCTTTCCCGCCGCAGACCTGATTGATGCAGCTCGCGAATTCTGCGCTCATCATACTAGCCTTTTATCTGCGGATCTGTGCGATCAAAATGGTCTCCGACGGATCACAGAGGCAGACGGGCTCACGTCATTTGACACAAGGCTCGCGGGGAACTTATGGGGAACCTATGCAAGCGCGGCTTTTCTGTCCTCAGATCAACCAAAAAGCGGTTTGCAGGGGGAAAATCTATGACGTGCACAACCGGGCGTTCGGATGCCAAATCCGTATATAAAACGCCAAATCTCATCCATTTCGGCTCGGTTCGAAACCTCACGGGCGGCAGTCTGGGTCTAGAGAATGACGGCATGATCCTGATGTCGGGAAGCATGCTTGGAATGGGCCTCGATATGGGCATGATGGGCGGCATGTGATGGAGAGCTGAGTAATGGGCGCTTCTGTGCCCATTACCCAACATTTCAAGCACGATATGGAATGGACGCTTTGCCCTTCGCGCGAGCAGCGCCTTTTATCAGAAGAACCCTATGATAGCTGGCTGGCACCTGGCGGCGATTGCATCGCTGAGTTTTATCGCACTCAAACAGGGTTTCTGGTCCGCTTTGATGGTAGGGCTGATTTTCAAATCAACCACGAGGATCTTAGCGTTCGCGCAGTGCCCGCAATTGGCACGCGTGATGATGACATTGCGGCAATAGCGCACAATTCCATCGCGCCGCTCTTGGGTAATTATCGAGGCGGCCTTTTTCTTCACGCAAGCGCTGCCTGCGTAAATGGAAAAGCCATCGGTTTTCTTGGGCAATCGCGCAGCGGTAAGACCACATTGGCAGCAAGTTTTGCCAAGAACGGCTTTCAATTGCTGACAGAAGATGTGCTCGACCTGTCGCACAACCGCGAACGTTACTGGGCCGCTGCAAAGCCAACCTCTCTCAGGCTTTTCTGCGATAGTGCTGAGTTCCTTCTGGGCGTACAAGAGGCGCATGACGAGGACGAGGGCAAGCGGTCAATCGCCTGCCCATCTGAATTGCCTTTTGCGCAGAATGACGCTGAGCTTCAGGCTTTGTTCGTGCTTGGGTCTGACCATTTGGCGCCTTTGCAAGTGCGCCGATTGAGCAAACAGAATGCCTTGGCAGCGCTTATGCCTCACGCTTTCATTCTTGATGTTGAAGACAAAGGATTGCTGCGAAAGCACTTCGAAAAGCTAGCTGACATGGCGCGCGTTGTACCGGTTCTTTCGCTTGACTATCCGCGCGACTACGCGAGGATCCCGCAGGTGATCACCGCAATCGTCCAATCCGTTGAGAAGATGTAGAAATGCCCTCAGATAATTCTGTAGTAAGTCCAGCTGAAACGGTGGTCGCGCGACTTGTGGGTGAGGACATGGTGCTGCTCGATTTGGAAAGTGGCCAGTATTTTGGCCTCGACACGGTGGGCGCAAGGGTATGGGAATTGCTTGAAGAGGCACCCCGGACATTGCGTGATGTGAGTTCCCAAATCTACGCCGAATTCGATGCTCCTCGCAGCACCATCGACGCAGATATCGCCAACCTTGCCAAGCAGTTGGCTGACAAGAAACTGATCGTCTCAATGGAAGACTAAGGCTGATGCCTGTCCAGTGATATAACGCGGTCGGCCAAAGCCAGACTGGCTGGGCGGTGCGTTATCAAAAGTACGGTTGTTCCTTGCAAGGCATCGAGGCTGGCCTCAACAAACGCTGTTTCGCTATCGGTGTCATACATGCTGGTTGCTTCATCCAGAATTATGATCGCGGGGTTGTGAACAAGCGCCCGCGCCATCGCTATTTTTTGCCGCTGACCGCCGGATAACCTGATGCCATTGTCACCGATCTGAGTGTCGAGACCAGATGGAAGAGCATCAATGAACGCAGCGGCCTGTGAAAGACGGATTGCCCGTTCGACAGCTGCCGGATCTGTGGTGGCAAAGTCGTCCCCGAGACCAAATGCGATATTCTGCCTGATTGTCCCATCGAACAGCAAAGCGCGCTGCGGGACATAGCCGAATTGCCGCCGCAAGGATTGTATCTGAATATCGGCAATGTCTTGACCATCAAGAGTGATTTTGCCTGCCTGCGGCTGATAAAGGCCAAGCAACAGGTGCACCAATGTGGACTTACCAGCGCCATTATCCCCGCCAATGGCAGCCACGCTGCCCGCATCAATCTTGAGCGAAAAGGCGCAGAGGACATTCGGCCTGCCCGCATATCCAAATGTCACATTATCAAAAGCGATATCACCTTTTGTATCGGTCAGAATTTTTCCGCGCGCATAGCCAGGTTCCTCCGGTTTCGTGAGTACCGTTCTCAGCCGTGCGAGCGTGCTGCTTGCCAATCGGTAATTGCCATAAATATTGGCCAGCGAGCCAATTGGCCGAGTTAGCAATGCCGCATAAAGGATAAAGGAGAACAGCTCTTCTGGCGAATTTTGCTCGCCGCCTAATCGCGCGCTCGCTAAGACCAGCAGGCCAATCGCTCCCAAACCAGCGATTAGCGTTGCCGTCGGGGCAAGAAATGCTTCTTGGCGAGCCTGTGCAAGAGCCGTTTGCCGCGCTTTTTCCGCGATCTGTGCAAAGCGTTGGCTTTGGGGCTCCTCGACCGCAAACGTCTTGATCGCGCTCACCATATTGAGGTCAGTGTTTGCCCCTTCGACAAGGTCATTTTCTGCTTTGCGCAGTTTGCTTGTCGTCACCCGCAAGCGTCTGCCAAACAGCTTTGCGATGATAAAGAAGATGGGCACGAGCAAAGGAACGATGATGGCCATGGCAGGGTCAATCCAGATCAACGCCAAAATCGCGCCCAAAGCCGTCAAAATCTGAGCTGGGACATTGGCGAGGGTGGAGGCCAAAAATCCGCTTAGATGCTGAACTTCATAGGTCATCAGAGCCAGCAGGTCGCCATGGCGGTTTTGATCGTGAAACTGCATCGGCAAACGCTGAAGGTGATCGTAGACATTCTTGCGAAGTGTCTTGAGAATTTTCCCTGAAGCAGCCTCTGAAGCGATTGAAGTCGCCACATTGAGGCCAGCAAGCCCGATTAGCGCGGCGGCGATTACCGCGACAAGTAAGGCAGGGGCTGCTGCGTCTCTGCTGAAGACATCGCCAAGAAATTGCGCTGCAAGCCAGGGCAGCGCGAGCGTGCCTATTGCGTTAAAAATGCCAAGGCATGCGATGACGGCGAGCTCTCCCTTAAATCGCTTTGCCCAATCGAGAATGAACTCAATCATTTGTAAGAACCTTGCGGCACATCCGTGCCGCAGTTTCGGCACAAAAACGCAACTGCAGAACAGGCCTTGGCCAGCCTCGCGCCGCGGGATATTTTTTGGCCAGATGCGAACGTGGAGGCAAAGCGCGCGAGGCCACCATCCGCGCGCGCAGCCGCCACGAAGACGTCGTGCGCAGATCCATCCAAAACTCGTCCATCTTGTCTCGCAGTGACAGATAGGTGGCAAAATCGCTGCCAAGTCGCATCGTCTCAAGCTCAGCCATATGGCTTTCGGGCAGTGGAGTATCCAAACTCGCGGCCATCCGCCTTAAGCTTTGAGCGATAAACAGCCCAATTTTCTTCTGCTGGCACAGGCTGACAAGCTCTTCCCAAAACGCTTCGCTCGCATGGCGGACAATGCGATCAACATCATACAGCCAAATTAGGCGATAGGCGCCGTCCACGCGGTCTGGGCCGACCTGATAGCCGTGCACAAAGTGCCAATGTTGGTTCAACAAACATTGGACCAAGGTGAAAGCAGGAGAAGGGCAGCGCGCATTGCTAAAGAAGGCGGGTAAGGGCTGCGCGCTGGCAAAAAACTCCTCCACATCCATGATCGATTGCACGATCGGTCTGTCACTGATTTGCCAGTGGAGGTCGATCATATGCACAAATCCGCCACCGCTTTGACGCTGCCAACCTTCTTGAAAAGACAGCCCATGCGGATCGCTGGATCGCGACCAGCCAAGCTCGTTTAGTTTCTCGCGCACTTGTTCAAGATCGCAAGCCCGCACCAACAGGTCACTGTCGCCGCGTCGCCGGATTTCAGGTTTCGTGTAAACCGAATAGGCAAGCGCCGAACCTTTCAGCAGGAGGCAACCAATCCCAGCGGCACCTAGGCCTTCCACCGCGCGTGATACTTCGATTTGATGTGTTGCTTCCCACAGGCCAGCCAGGCGGGCCTCGTCACAAATGCGTTGCCAAATGGCGGCTGGCCAAATGTGGGCTCCTTGTCCGTGGCCAAATAGAAAGGGTTGAAGGCCGTGAAATTCGATCCGCTTCCAAACCTCTTCGGTGAAAGCAGCATCTTCCCAGTCCAGCTTTCTTGAAACCAACCTCTGCGATTGGCAGGCCGGGCGCATCATTGCGGCCAGAAAAGCATCAATCGCAGCAGTATCCATCATGAAAGGATCGCCGCAATTGCGTGCGGACAGAAGGTAAATGGGCGTTGCGAATACATCGATGCCCAGCATGGCTCAGCCTGTCTTGATTTTCCAGTTCAGCGGTGAACATGCTGTCATCCATCCCCGCTTGCCGATTGACCGCAGGTTTGCTTGCTGCGATGCGAAGACGGGAGGAGACGCTATGATGAGCGGCGCTGATCAGTGCGGGAACAAACCACTTTGACCAAATTGCTCATAACCGGCGGTGCCGGCTTTATTGGCGGCAATTTCGTGCACCACTGGGCTGCATCCCATCCTGACAATGAAATCACTGTTTTGGATGCGCTGACCTATGCTGGCAACCGTTCGACTTTAACGGGTGCGGAATGTGTAGAATTGGTCGAAGGCGATATCCGCGACACATCGCTGGTTGAACGTCTGCTCCAAGACCGATCAATCGACACGATTGTCCATTTTGCAGCTGAAAGCCATGTTGATCGATCAATCATCGGACCCGATGCTTTTATCGATACCAATATCATCGGAACGCATAGCCTTTTAAAAGCCGCCCGGAGGGTTTGGCTGGATAGCGGATCGGGCCAGCCGCACCGTTTCCATCATATCTCAACAGACGAAGTTTTTGGCTCTCTGGGGCCTGATGATCCGGCCTTTCATGAAAGCACGCCTTATGCACCCAATTCGCCCTATTCGGCGTCAAAGGCCGCTTCAGATCATCTTGTACGATCGTATCACCACACCTTTGGATTGGACGTGACAACCAGCAATTGTTCAAACAATTATGGACCCTTTCAGTATCCTGAAAAATTGATTCCTTTGTTCTTTTTGAACGCGCTAACCGGCAAGCCGCTCCCGATTTACGGCGATGGCCTGAATGTGCGCGACTGGTTGCATGTGGCTGACCATTGCCGCGGCATTGAAGCGTGCCTTTCCCACGGCAAAGCGGGTGAAACGTACAATATTGGCGGCGGAGCCGAGTTGCCGAACATGCACGTCATCCAATCAATCTGCGCCGAGGTCGATCAGGCGTTTGAAGACATTGAAGGCTTGGCCAGCCGCTATCCCGATGCGCCTGCCGCTAAGGGTAAAAAGAGTGAAAGTCTGAAAACCCACGTCACGGATCGCGCAGGCCATGATCGGCGCTATGCAATCGACGATGCCAAGGCGTCGCAGGAATTGGGCTATCAAGCGCGCCTTGGTTTTTCCGAGGGGCTGCGGCAAACGTTGCGCTGGTATTTGGATAATGAGCACTGGTGGAAACCTCTTATGCGCAAAAATCAGCCGGTCTGAGGCATGGGCATCGAATATCATTCGCAGGTTCGCACCGATATAGTCCCGCTGGTTCCTCCGGTAGTTCGCTTGCTCGATGTGGGCGGAGGAACAGGTGCAACAGCGCGCCACCTGAAGGAGATCGGTCTTGCCCAAGAAATCGGTGTTGTCGATGCCGTGGCAGATGAACATCGCGGAGGACTTGATTTCGCATCGTCGGCCAACCTTGATGACCATGACGCTGTCGAGGCCTTTCTTGAAAGCGTGGCACCGCTAGATGCAATCTTGTTTTGCGATGTGTTGGAACATTTGATCAACCCTTGGAGGCTGGTGCAAGTAGCTTCTCGGTATCTCTCTGCGGAAGGCGTTTTAATCGCTAGCGTACCCAATATTCGTCACGTATCTGCACTTGGGCCTTTGCTGCTAAAGAACGAATGGACCTACGCTAAAACAGGACTGCTTGATCGCACTCACCTGCGCTTTTTCGTTAAAGATACAGCCAAAAAATTGATGGAGCCCGACGGATTTGCCGTCGATAAATTGATCGGCACAGCCATCACCAATCGCAAACATCGTTTGATAAACGCGATGACAATCGGCGCTGCATCATCGTTCTTTACTCTCCAATATTTGATTAGAGCCAAGCGTGAACGCTGATCTTTGTCCTGATGATTTTTGCGCGATTGCTGCTGTCAATGACGACGCAATCTTGCGCGATTGTCTGGCGCTTTCGCCTGATATCGCTAAGGCCCGCTTGCCGCTGACAGTTATCAAGCACGCTCAATCAATGCCGGAGGCGTATAATCAAGGGCTGATGCAAACAGACCGGCCAATCTGTGTCTTGGTGCATCAGGATGTCTATTTGCCAGCCGGTTGGCTGGATCAGGCAATTGCTGCGCTGAACGCTCTTTCAGAAAGTCAGCCAAGTTGGATGGTCGCAGGCCCTTACGGGGTGTGCGATGATGGCCGCCATGTGGGACGCGTATGGGATGCGAATATGAAGCGCGAATTGGGCGTTCCTGATTTCGCCCCTCAACGCGTGGGCTCTTTGGACGAATTGCTTTTGATCCTCAGGCGGACAGATCGTTTTGTGTTTGATGAAGCGCTCCCGCACTTTCACCTCTACGGTACCGATTTGGTGCAAAGCGCGCGGGCCATGGGGCGCGGCGCTTTCGCAATTGAAATGCCCGTGGTGCACAACAATCGGCCATGGGACTCTCTGGGCGGGGGTTATGCGGATGCCTATCGTTATGCGCGCGATAAATGGCGCGTGAACCTGCCAATCCACACCACTGTTTGCTCGCTTTCCAAAAACCCCTTGCCCTTGCTACGAGCGCGCTGGCGCAGGCGACATGTCAAAAGCCGCGAAGATCATAAACTGGCCGATGTGCGTGAACTTGCTCATTTAGCTGGATACGAAACGGGCTAATCGCGCGAAGCAAATCCGCGTTTGACCTTGGTAATGGCGCGTTTCCAGAACGAGCGCCGCCGATGCGCGACTCGGTCGATGCGGGCTGGATCGATACCGTTGTCGCCATCAAGCGCGTGAAATTTGAGCTGGGTCTGGTGCAGAATCCACGAAAAGCTCATTTGATCGCGTTTCGTGTATTCAAAGATTTGCGACCACCACAAACTCATCGCCGGGGCCAGCCTGGTTGCTTTGTGATCACGGACCAGAACGTAGCATGCGGGAATGGGAGCATTGAGATCGATCCCGTCGCTTGCATAGGTCGCCAATTGCTTTTCAACCCGTGCAAAATCCCAGCTATCGAATTTGCTTAGGGCACAGATCTCCGCCTCTTTTGAAAGCGAATGTCCGTGCGGGTGCCAAAACGCGCCAATATCGGCGTTTTTTGACCTGATCTGCTCCACTAGATCTATAAATTCTCCGTCAAAACGGATGTTGCCATCCATATAGATCGACCACCGGGCAGTGGGGAAAAGGTGGTGAGCGAAGAATTTGTGGAACCGATTGATGTCGTGGCCGCGAGTCAAGGCTAGCGGATTTTGCAAGGGACGGACATCCCAGCCGCTTGAGTGAATTTTGGCCGGCTGATCTGTAAAGCACACAAAGGAAATGCCGGTTTCGCTTGGCGCATGCATCAGTTCTTGGTCGTAGCCGCCTGTGATGCAAGTATAGACGATGATATCGGTCATTTTGGCCAAGCTTAGCGGGTCAAAACCAGGAACTGATCGTCGATATTGAAGTGGACTTTGAACCCTTCTCGATCAAAGACAGCCATCATTTCTGCCATTTTTGCGTCTCCCAAAATCGCAGGGTGCGCCTCCAGGATCAGCTTTCGTAATGCGCCAAACGACGTGGCCTTTGTGAAGAGGTCATATTCCCCGCCTTCAATATCAAGCACAATAGCAGTGGCTTGCTCTTGAGCGATAACATCTTCGAATTGGAGGCATGGGACAGCCTCAACAATTTCGCCGCCATCTCGGTCATACATGGATGAGGAACTGGCATTTGCGTTGGACGAAAACTGCATTTCCCGTTCAATGTTATCGCCAGCCGCCAAAATACCGAACTGTGTGCGCACATCTTTGCCGTTCAGGTCAAACATATGCTTGGCCATCGCAAGGTTTCGGCGGTCTGCCTCGATCACAATATGCTGTTCGCGACTGAGCAAATCGTAAAGGATGAGCGATGTGACCCCCATGCAAGCGCCCAATTCAATAACGCGATCATCTTTGCTGATAAGATCGCGGATCATCTCGATTTCCATCCTTTCATAGGAGTTTTTGAGAATGGAGCCGCCGATCAGCGCATTGCAGCGCGGGTGATGAATATCGAACAGGTTTCCTTCATACTCCACCACAGGGCCATGTTTGGCGACCAGTTCTTCATTGGAAAGCTGGCGTTTAATCCCCAGTGCGTGCGCCATCTTGCGAATTGGCCGTTTGACGTCCTCGGCCAGAATGTTGAATTGGGTGCGCCTCATTGTTCTTGCCTTTTGGTGGGCTTGGAAAACGTGGCCTGGAGGCTGTCGAAAATCATCCGCAAACCCTCAGGGAACAGGCGATGGGCAATCACAAGGCAACCCGCAAACAAAAGTCCATTACCAGCCCACAAGGTCAACGGATCCAGCATGAGGGCATTCCAGATAACGGAGGCAATCAGGGCGAACCCAGGAAGCCAGGCAATTGGCAGCACATCACTCAGCAATTTGCCGAACCCGCAAAGCAGGGCCGCATCCAGAACGGAGCGGGCATTGCGTGCCAGCGCAACACCAACAATTCCGCCGAAAAGTGCCCCGATCACCACCAAAACCGCATAAGGCGGTGCTTGCCATGCGCTCACCATAAAGGTGGCTTTGGGCCGCCCTTGGGCCTCTAGCAGCATAATCGCCACTATTGCGATGGCATTGACCCACAAGGAAAGAGTGACGAGGCTGGCTGCGAGCCCTGCTTCCGCTGCAAAATCAGCACTGATCCAGAGCGAGAGAAATGGCCGGAACAAGACAATCGCCAACAGGCAAACAATAGTCATAATCGCAAGATCTCGCCCGAATTGCCCGAACAGCAAGATCCCGAGCCTGTGGCGCGCTGCGTTTGACAAAATCGGGAAACATAGCACTGGCAAGCGCGCGGGGGATCTGCCCGCCTCGCGAAATGAGCTGAAAGGGAATTGCATAATATGTGACGGCGATAGGCGTGAGCAGCGCCGCAATCACGAAACGATCCAGATTGCCGACAAATTGAAGGATCGATTTGCCCAAAGTGACCCAGCCGCCATAACCCAGCATCTCTTTAAACAAGTTAGCGTCACCCAGCCGCGGAATAAGCGTGGCGTCCATGGCGCGAAAGGCCATCGCCGCAAAAATGCTTAACCCCAAAGCTCTGGCAGCAACAGTAGCGGGGACCGCGACATCAAGCGTTGGTGATATCCAGATCACTGCGATCAATGGGAGAAACTGGACGAGAACTGCGCCAGTTAGGGCTCTGATATTGAGAGCCAAGAATTTGCCTTTTCCCATAAGGGTTCCGGCAAACACGCCTTCCAAAGTTGTGATCGGTATAGCGAGCGCGATCCAAATGTAAGTCGTCTCAAGCTCTGCCAATAGATCATCTGGGGTGTTGAAAACATGCTCGAACAGCACTGGAGCGAGCCCGTAGACGAGGGCGCCACCAGCAAGGCCAAAGCCTAGATTTAGGACGATAGCAGTCCACAAAATCCGCTCACTTTGGCCATCATCGTCATTTGTCGAACGAGCGGCTTTGTAAGCAGTTGCCTGACCCAGACCGAAATCGAAAAAGCCGAAATATCCCGTCAGCAGCCACACAATTGCAAGAAGGCCATACCGTACATCTCCAACCCAGCCGAGATAGAGAGGAACGCTGATCAGCATTAGCAAGGCGGGTGCAAACGTCCCGCCCAAATTGTATGCAGTGTTTCGTTTGACACCCATACTAGGCGGTTTGCCGCACTGGAAGGCAATCCGCAAATTCTCTGCGACTTAAATGTCGGCAATCTCCGGCTGTAGGTATCTGTAACAAGGCAAAGGACGCGCGTGATGGTTTGTCGAGGCACCAACCATCACGCGCTGACTTCGCTATTTGATCGCGCCAACTGCCGCTAGCCCGATGCGTTTTTTGCCAAACAGATCAAAGCCGAAAATGGGCGGCTTTGATTGGGTCGCGAGTTGGCCTTGAGGGGCAAAACTGCCATTGGCGGCATTGTCGAACAATGTCTCCATTGTTCCGCCAATCGTAGCATTGGTTTCAACCGAGAATGCCGTTCCGCCTGCGGCGTAGTGGCTCGAGGTGACCGTGCCTGCAAAGCTTGATCCGCTCTCCGATCCACCGCTTTCAAGCACATTATGACTCATCAAAAGATAGCTGTCGGCGGCGAAATTCGCTCTCACCGTCAAGCCTTGGTTGGGCATTGAATTGTGAGCAAAAATCAGATGGCTGTGCGTGCCATCCAACTGCGACACACCGTCTGTATCAACGCTTTGATGCCAGGCATTGTTGACGATCGCGAAGTCCTGATGACTGCCATTCTCAGTCAAGAAAATGGTCTGGCCGAACAAATCCCAGCTTCTGTTGCCATAGACCAAGACATTCTCACGGGTCGAGTTGGTGGTGTTGCCTTGATACCAATCAGCATGAAGATCAAACTGGGTCACGAGCGTCAGCCCGCCTTCAACATTTGTATCGCCAAACGAGCCACCAGACGAGTTAGCCAAGCTTAGCGCTGTGGCTCTGCGAGTGTCATCAAGAACTGCGGCAGACCAGCCAGAAATGCCATTGATCCAGTCGGCTACCGCTTGAACAGTGAATGAGCCGTTTGTACGATCAGAACCGGATTTGCCGACGCTGAATGATCCGACTGTGGCGCCATTTTCCTTGGCCGTGAAAGTCCGAGTGTTGACATCATTCGCGCCTGACAAAGACAATGTAGCACCAGTAGGGCCGGTGACAGTCAGTGAGGCAATTTCGCTTGAAAATGATCTGCTGTCGTGGACTTTGACGATATTGCTTGCAACACAATGCGCGCGGCTGAACAGATCGTTGGCGACGTTTTCGAAAATGCAGCCACGCACCAATTCAATCCCGCGCATGCCCGCGTCAAGCAGGAAGTCAAACGAACAATCAGTCAGCCATGCGCCATCTTCGCCAATACTCTCAAACAGATATTGGACAGTTTTCGGTCCGCGGAACAACGTGGGGTCATCAAACCCGCCCGTATCGGTGAATCGCACTCCGTCGAAAAGCGGCTGGGTTTGGCCTGACCTTCCCCCAAATGCGACCAAATAGCGCATATCGAACGTAATGTTGGACCCGCGCCAGTGCAGCCCGCCGATCCGCGAAATAAACGTGCCCGCATCCTCGAGCGTTTTTGAAACGGTGACCGGCTCATCCCATTCGATGACGATGCGTCCATCGGGTTCAAAGTCGTAGTTATTGAGATAGCCGCTCAGATCGAGCGCGGGGCCTTTGCCTAAGACGCGCCCAGTCGTTGCGTTCACACTGCGCATATAGGAAAGAGCGCGACGTAGATCGTGATAGTTTTCGCCAACGACGCTTGGTTGAGAAAGATCGATTGTTACCTCATATTCGAATTCTGTGTCAGCCAAGACATACGAATACGGGCCGATCACTCGGTTCTGCATGGTTACATCTGCTGGGATGGCTTCGATGTAGAGTTGAGCGATGCCGCTGAGCGCTTCCTTGCTTAGTGTTACCCAATAGCCAAGCTGCCTGTATGCTGACCCATCGTGACGCACGAAGGTTTGTAAAGTGGGCTCGACGACATCGATAACATTTCCCTCAAACCGGAAGCGTACTCTGTCAATGCCTCCTATGAGAGTTCCGGCATTGTTAGCCAGAGCCATTGCGCCGACCACAAGCGTGTCGGTGACGGTAAGCTTAGGCGCGGTAAGCATGCGCAATACCGGCTTTGCGGTTGTGCGGGCCGGATCGTTGGGCAGGGTTCCAAATCCGCTCGAAGCCGTTCCCGTCCAGGCGGCACTGGGCGCAATGGAGGGCGGCTCAATATTGGCTAGCCCTCCAATCATGCTTGGCCGTGACCAAGTCGACATCACATCAAAGTTGATGTCCATAATCAGATCAGCCCGATAATATCAGATGCTGTCGTTCCGTTGACGCGAATTGCCTGTACCCGCACTGGCAAGATCGCTCCGCCAGGAAAATTCGCAAATGTGACATCAGTTTCTGAACCGATCGGGCGAAGAACCAGATCGCCACCCGTGCCAACATAAATAGCCTTGGTTGCGCGTGGCAGGTCGGCTGAATTGTGCGGTTCAATCTCAAAACATTCTGCTGCTGGAGAACTGAGGGAATTGGCGGTGTCTTTGAATGGATCTTGGAACATGTTCACTCCTGTTCGAACAAAAAGAGAACATTTAATACTGATTCGGATCCATGTAGGAAAGTGAATTGCGAAAAGGCACAGCGTGCGAACCGGCGCTGTTAAATGCGCCTAATAGGTTTGCGTGCGCTCCACACAATTCTATGGTGCGCAATATGGCTAATCCGGCTTTTCCCATTCGACCTATGAACCGGCATCGGCCACAAGCGCCGACTGCGCATCCTAGCAGGTCCGACGCCGTTGCGCAGGCGATGACCCGGATTATTCCCGCAGCTATACTTATATATTCGGCGCTCTTGCCATTTGAAATTCGGATAACGATCGCCGATCAAACGCTTTATCCGCCGCGCGTCGCAGCTTTCGCCGTCTTGCCGTGGATCCTTTTGAAGCTGCCCAAAACTCAGGGAAGGTTTGTAGTTTGGGATGCGCTGTTTGCGTTTTCGGCCTTGTGGATGGTGATCGCCTTTATGGCCAATTATGGACCGATGACGGGTCTGGTGCGCGGGGGCATTCTCGCGTTTGATATTGCCGTGCCATATCTGGCTGCTCGTGTTGCTATCCGCGATGGCAAAGATTTAAGGCGCTTGCTGGTGCTGATTGCGCCAGGTCTTTTGCTTGCAGGGCTTAGCATGCTTGCAGAGGTAGTGGCGGCACGCTCGCTAATCCGTCCATTCTTCGCCAGTATTTTTGGCCCTCTGCCGCTCTATCAGGGCGGCGATGCAGTGGGAGTGGCAAACAGCGCTTCTTTTGAGCGGCGCCTCGGTATTTTACGAGCTTCGGGTCCGTTCTCACACCCCATCCTCGCAGGCCTATTTCTCTCCAGTTTCTTGCCCCTTTACCTTTATTCAGGTTTGAGGCGCTGGCCTCTTTTTGCAGGCATCGGTGCGAGTGCATTGTCGATCTTCTCGGCAAGTTCCGCGCCGATCTTGTTGCTTTTTATCAATGCCGGTTTGTTGGTCGTTGATTGGTTTCAGCGCGTTGTTTCCTTCGTTTCCTGGAAGATAATTCTACCTGTGACCGGGGTGGTGTTGCTCTTACTGCACCTAGGCAGCCAAAACGGATTGGTGAATGTCATCATTCGCTTCACTTTGAATCCTCAGACTGGATATTTCAGGCAGTTGATCTGGGAATATGGAAGCATCTCGGTTTCGAGGTATCCGTGGTTTGGGATTGGGTATGCAGGTTTTGACAGGCCATCTTGGATGCCAGAATCCGTCGACAATCACTGGCTCTTATTGGCCATGAGATTTGGATTACTTCCTGCCATTGGCATGGGAATTGTAGTTGTCGCTGCGATCACGTTGCTGTGCCTCAAGTCTCGTAGCGGCGATGAATTGCAGCGCAAGCTTTGCGTTTCGCTTGCGGCGTCCCTTTTCAGCTTTGCTTTGCTCGGCTTCTCCGTCGCATTTTTCGGCGGCATTTTAACATGGTTCACTATGCTCTTGGCGATTGCCATTTCAATTGCGATGAATTCAAATCGACGCGATTTTCCCCAAGCTGGAATTGCGGTTCGCAATGCCAGCTGAGCTTTCGGTCATAATTGTCAGCTACAACACGCGTGATCTGACTCTGAAGGCGATTGAAACGCTGCTTCGGAATGCTGGCGAAGTTGAGCTCGATGTTGTCGTCTTTGACAATGCATCAAGCGATGGCTCTGCTGACGCAATCGCTCAGCGGTTCCCGCATGTTCGCTTGATCGCCAATGACGAAAACCTTGGCTTTGCCGCAGCCAATAATCGCGCTGTTGAACTGGTTGATACGAAATGGGTCTTGCTGCTTAACCCGGACACAGAAACTCATCCTGGCGCAATTGAAAACCTGTTGCGTTTTGCGAAGGGAAACCCTCAGGCTGGTATCGTCGGAGGACGAACAGTTTTTCCTGACGGTTCGCTCAACCCATCATCTTGCTGGGCGAAGATGACGCTGTGGAGCCTGTTTTGTCAGGCCTTCGGTTTGTCTACCTTGTTTGCAAAGTCGCCTTTTTTCGATCCTGAAAGTATGGGCGATTGGCAGCGCGACACCGTTCGGCAAGTTGATATCGTGGTGGGGTGCTTTTTCCTTATAGAACGCGATCTTTGGAACGAGCTCCAAGGGTTTGACACCAAGTATTTTATGTATGGTGAGGAAACCGACATGTGCCTGAGAGCGCATCGCCTCGGCTATCGACCTATGATAACTCCTGATGCGCAAATCATGCATTTGGTGGGAGCATCCGAAAAGGTCAGCCACGACAAGATCATTCGGTTGATGCGCGCGAAATCAACATTGATCAAAGATCACTGGGGGCCGGTTTCGCGGCGGTTTGGCCTAGTGCTGTTGTGGTGTTGGATCGCCAATCGGCGAGCGGGTTCGGCGATAAAAGCTATATGTGGTAACGACGTCCGGGCTTGCGAAAAGTGGCAAAAAGTTTGGACCGCGCGGCGGCAATGGATGCAGGGCTATGGCTAATCCGTTTTGGAGCAAGCATCATCCAAGGCTTGGCTGTAGGCACGCGAAATTACGGGCCTAGAGAATTTCCGAGCTTGGTCGCCTCTTTGCCAGTGTGCCAAACTTTCCTTTAACCTCATCTCATTTTCGCTTGCGAAAATCATCGCTTTTGCGATCTCGTTTGGGTCGCGGGGATTGACGCGTATCGCAAAATCCAAGCCGTCAAAGTAGCCATCCACAGCATGTCCGGCTGGGTAAATGATGGGCAAGCCAGCATATAAAGCTTCGATGAAAACAAGGCCGAAGGATTCGCTCAGTGAAGGCATCACGAACGCTTTCGCTTCGTTCATGAGCTTGCGCACTCCGTCACGATCTCGCGAACCTGCTAGACGCACTGGCAAGTTTGCGCCTATTATCTTCTGGCACGCCAAAATGTCGTTTGTATCTCCGCCTCCAACCAATTCGAGAGTTAGATCTGCGCCCGTTTTTTTTGCAAGGCCCAAGCCTTTCGCAACATTGGCCAGGTTCTTTGTGACGTGATTTTTGAGATGGAAAACCGATAATAAGCTGGCTTGCGATTTCCTTGGCTCAAGCGGTGTGTCAAGATCGGTGGGGCAAGGGATGATGTGTGTTGGCCCCGTTCGTGGCCTCAGTTTCGCCTCGATTTTCTCGCGCGCTATTGGCGTGAATGCCACCACCATCGCGGCATTGTGATAGATTTGCGCGAAAATTGCTTTCAAGTCTGGTCGCGCTCGAAGAATTTTGTCGTCGGTGTGACTTTGAATCGTAATGGCATAGGGAAGCCCAAGCTTTTCCGCAGCGTGCTGCACCGCTATTCCTTCGATTGTCAGCTTGTGACCAAGCAACAATTTTGGATCATAATTGCTTTGAATAATCTTCGCGGCCAGCCAATCACCCAATTCGATCAACCGCCTCCTGTGCAGCAATCCCTTTGCCGGCGCCTCATAGGCAATCGCGGTGCCATACCCAAATGACTGCGACTGAATGGCCATTTTTGCCTGCCCTGAAATTTGCTGCGCTATTTTCAGAGGCGAGGTTGAAGTACGATTGATCGAATAAACGGTATGGTCAAAACCCGTTGAGGTCAGGTCAACCAAACTCTCGATCACCCGTGTTTTCGAAAATTCGATGGGGTCTGGAAAATCCCCTGTCAGATGGATAATGCGTTGACGCTGCAAGGCAGGTTACCCGTTTTGGAGGAGGGTGGTGTTGGTGAAATAACATCCATGCCGATTACACGATCATTGCGCGGCATTGTCTGATTACGTGCGATCCTGACCGTATTGGTAATAACCGTATTGATAATCATAGGCTTGTCCGGCCTCTAAAGCGCGATATTTCGTGAGGATGACTCCCATGACTTTGGCACCGGCATAGCGCATTCTGCGCAGCGCCGCCTTGGTCTGGCCAAATTGCACTTTATTGGCTTCGAGGACAAAGATCGTGCGATCCACCAATGATGCCAAAACAGGCGCATCAGCCAACCCCATCACCGGGCAGGAATCGAAGATAATCAACGAATATTCGTGACGGTTGATTTCAATAAACTCGCGCAATTGCGGCGATGCCAATACTTCGGTGGGATTTGGTGGGACTTCCCCGACGGGCAGAATGTCCAAGTTTTCATGGACCCCACGAATGACCGAAGACTGCAAATCCGCCTTGCCCAGCAATACTTCGATTAGGCCTGAAGAAGGACGATCAATATCCAACAATTGGGCAACTGAAGGGCGCCTTAAATCACCATCAATCAGAAGTGTCTTGCGGCCCATGCTGGCGAACAATTCGGCCAAGATAACCGCCGTTGTGGATTTGCCTTCTGATGCTTGGCTGCTCGTTAGCTGGATCACATTGCTGTCACCGGGCAATGCAAATTCGATTGTAGAACGGATGGATGCATAGGCTTCCATCAATGCGCTAAACCGGTCAGTGCCTTCGGATTCCAGGTCGCGTTCAGCGACAAACGGTGTGTGGCCAATCAGTGGTAGACCGATCTTGCTTTCCACCTCGTCAAGCGAGCGGATACGATCGTCAAAAGTCTCACGCAAGATCGCCAGTCCGCCAGCAAGAGCAAGCCCGAATATCAGGGCAAAGGACATATTGCGAAAAAGACTTGGCGAATACGGCGTGTCCGGCACCAATGCTGCATCCAGAGGTGTTATCGATCCACTTTCAACATTGGCTGCGCTGCTGATCTGATTGAACCTGTCCAGCAATACGCCCAATTGATTGCGTAATGCTTGCGCCTCGCGTTCAAGCACGCCGTATTGAACCTGCCTGTCCTGTTCAGCCAAAGTTTGCCCGGTTAACGATGCCAGTTCCTTGGAGAGTGCTTCTTCCTGATTCCGCGCCACGATGAAATCATTGCGAACGGTGGCTTTGATATTCGCGCTTGATGCTTCAATCTGCGTTTCAAGCGCTTTGATTTGTGCGACCAAATTCGTAATCTGCGGGAAATTGTCATTGTAGCGCTGGCGCAGGTCAATAAGCTGCGTCTGCTTGGCGATCTTCTCCGTTACAAGGCCCTGAAGGACCGGGCTTTGCTGCACTTCGGGCAATTGCGCCGCTGGTAGGTTCTGTACCGAGCGCCATCTTTGTTCCGCCTCGATACGCGCTGCTCTCGCGGCAGAGACGCGTTCGTTGATGCTGGCCAGATTTGACCCCGTGATTGTTCCGCCGCCACCTGAGCCATCTGCGTTTGGAGCGGATTGCTGCACGATGATCCCGCTGTTGCGGGCATATGTGTTGACCGCGTTTTCCGCCTCTCTCACTTTCTCCCTGAGGCTCCCAATTTCTTTCTTCAGGATGTCCTGAGCGTATTGATTGTTGCTCATCGAGACTTCCGTGTCGGTGCTCGAAAACGCATCAGCATAGCCATTGGCCAGTTCTGCAGCGAGTACCGGGTTGGCATCCAGATAAGCGATCGAAAGAACCCAGCTATCATTCGGAACTTCGGCATAGACCCCAGCCGATAATATAGAGGCTGCGATGCTCTTCTTTTCTTCAAGCCATTGTTCATCGCTCAGATTTGGTGGGCGGCTTTCATCAGTGTCCTTACCCAACAAATCGTTTCGTCCTGCCAGGTTCAGATTTTCCACTACACTCATAGCCAGCTTTCGGCTTTTTATGATGTCGACCTGAGTGGACAGATAATCATAGACTTGATTGGAAGCGATCCCCGCATCGATGTCCTGACCGGGCAAGATATAATTGCTGAACGGTTCAACACGCACTGTGGCTTCAGCCTCGTACATGGGTGTTGCCAGCAAAGTCAGAACCAATCCGCCCAATAAGGCGGCGCTCAGGACAGCTGCAACCAGCCATCGCTGGCGAAAAATCATGCCGCGGATCGATGCGATGTCGATAAATGGTTTGGGCGCTTCGTCCGGTCCGAATTTCTGTTCGGGCAGGTACGTCTCGAGCCACATGCCGCCATTCCCATGCTCGGGGCGCTTGATCAAAGTGTTATCATTCATGAAAGCATCACAAAGACGTCGCGTTGGCGAATATGCCGAAAGCCGGCAGGGCTCTTAAAAAGTCCTGCCAGAAAACCGAGAGGCCATCTGTGCCCATGACGACACGATCACCAGGTTCAAGGATCGGATCAAGCATCGATCCTTGGCGCATTTTCCCATAGTCAAACTTGGCGACAAAGGTCCCCTCTGAAGTCTCTCGAAAAACCGCAACTTGATCGATTTTCGCTGTCCGTTCCGGTCCGCGAGCTTGCGCAATGGCGGACGACAATCTGGAGCCTGGGACAAATTCGTAAACGCCGGGCTGCCTGACTGCTCCTTCTACGGTAACTAGATGAGATGCATAAGCGGTGATGTTCACGTTCACCAAAGGCGCTTTTACGCCAGATTGAATGAGGCGTTGCGTGACATCTTTTTCGAACTGAGCGGCGGTGAAACCAGCGGCCGGGATTGATCCGAGCAATGGAAGAGAAACATTGCCTTCCACCCCGATCTGCACATCCTCAATGCTGAAATCGGGTTCGCGAAATACGTTGACGGACACCTTGTCTGATGGGCGCATCAGGTAAATCGTGGAGCGCGAATAGCTAAAACGTTCCTGTCCAAGTGCGCTTACTGGCTGAGAGGCCGCTGCCCCAATCACGGGTTCAGGCGTCGACGCGCAAGCAGTCAGGTAAAGTCCTGCTATGCAGGTCAACCCAATCTGTTTGCACCGAACACGCATGAAATCCTCCCCGCCCGGTGTCCTGCCTAGAGCCTCAAAACTGGGCGCGCAACACGGATCCGTGCCAGAATGATACGATCTTGCCCGATCTCAGCCTGATGTTGCGTTGTTGCCGCTCTATTTCGAAATTGTAACGCCATTTGGTCTGGCGTTGGCTCGCCGGCAGAAAGTTCCGGTGCTTTCTTGCGCAAGCAGCTTGAGCGGTTCAAAAGCCAGAAACTTCGCGGCCTCTGGGGTGTTTTGGGGCCAGACAAAAGGAGGCAGAATGGCGGGCGGACCATCAATCTTAAGTCTGTTCGCCTGTGGTTTATACGGCATCGTCTTGGCCAGCTGCGTCGCAGCATCCCGCTGCGCGCCAATAGCCAAGGCGCCTTTATGGCATCGCCGCGCTTGGATAGCTCTAGCGATCCTATTTGTAGCCTTGGCGCTTGCGCGGTTGCTAAACTTGGAAGAGCTTGTGCGTGACGAGCTTCGCAGTCTGATAAAGGGGCATGAAAGCTATGACGAACGACGCGATTGGCAGGCCGCGATCGTAGCCGCGTTGGCGGCGATTGGAGCTTTGACCGCATTCGCAGCGGCTAATCAATGGTCGCGCAAAGCCCGCAACCGCCTGGATTTAACCGTTGCGCTCGCCCTAGCGGCTGGCGTTGGAATGATCGGATTATTGGCTCTTAGGATCACGTCATTGCACGGGCTTGATGAACTTTTGTTCGGGCCTCTTAAACTGAATTGGCTTGCTGACTTGGGAATGAGCGCTCTGACATTTTTGGCGGCGCTATGGTACTGTAAGCTTCTGAAATAGGATAACGATCCCAGCGGTTTAATCGTGCCCAGTTGCGATGATCTGAGCGATCTTCTGGCTCGCCGTTCCGTCTCCGTATGGATTGTGTGCTTGAGCCATCGCAAAATACGCATCAGGATCATCAAGCAGGCGCTGAGCGTGGTGTAATATCGCCGTCTTGTCTGCGCCCACCAGCGTGGATGTGCCTGCTTCTACGCCCTCTGGTCGCTCGGTCGTGTCCCGCATCACGAGGACTGGTTTGCCTAAACTTGGGGCTTCCTCTTGGATGCCGCCAGAATCGGTAAGCATCAGGTCGCAAACCTCCATCATCGCAACAAAGCCAAGGTAATCCAGCGGTTCTATCAAAGCGATGTTCTCGCGCCCTTCCAGCGCCGGCTGCATCACCTTAACGACATTCGGATTGGGATGCATGGGATAGATGATTGCGACATCATCTCGTTCGCTAAGTTCTCGAAGAGCAGCGGCAATCTCTTCCATTCCGTGTCCGAAATTCTCGCGCCGGTGAGCTGTTACTGCGATGATACGCTTGCCCGCAAAACGCTGGGCAAGCTTTGCCACTTCAGGCGCAAGATCGGGCTCTTGTGCGATTTTCTCGCGCGCGGAAAACAGCGCATCGATCACCGTGTTGCCGGTCACATGGATGCAGCTGGCCGGCACATTTTCTGCCCTCAAGGCAGCGGCGGCATTGTTGGTTGGGGCAAAATGCAGATCGGCCACAGCGCCTGTCACTTTGCGGTTCACTTCTTCAGGCCAAGGCGAATAGATGTCTCCGCTTCTGAGGCCTGCTTCGACATGGCCAACGGGAATGCGGCGAAAATAGCAGGCGAGCGTTGCCATCATCGTTGTGAGTGTATCGCCGTGCACCAAAACCCTATCCGGCTTTTCGCTATCAAGGGCTTCACCAAAGCGAGTAACGATGCGCGCTGAGAGCGCATCAAGGCTTTGCCCAGGCTCCATCAGGTCGAGATCGACATCGGGCTTAATATCGGCAATTTCAAGAACTTGATCGAGCATCTCGCGATGCTGCGCAGTCACTGCCACGCGCACATCGAACCGGTCTGCGGCCTTGAGAGCGGCCACAACCGGGAACATTTTTATGGCTTCAGGCCGCGTACCAAATGTTACCAAAATGCGCGGTCGCCGCGAAGCATTGCTCATCGTTTAAGCATTCCGCGCGTATCGAAAACAATCCGGCCCGCAAGATCGCTTGGCACCAGATGCTTGAAAGCTGTGTGGTCTACGAGAATTACGATGACCTCGGCTTCGGCCAAGGCTTCGTCAAGTTCGACCAGCCGGGCACCTGTGCCGTCAAAGCCGGACGGCAAAGCATCCGCAAATGGTTCAACCACCAGCATTTTCTCGCCTAATTCAGGAGCAAGGCTTTCGGCGATTTCGAGTGCCGGGCTTTCGCGAAAATCATCTATGTCAGGCTTAAACGCGAGACCCAGCAATGCGACTTTCCCACCCGGAGCTGCCTTCAGCAGCGAGCGGATGCGGTTTTGAGTGTGCAAAGCCTTGTAATCATTGACTTCACGCGCTGTTCGCACAAGCTTAGCGGCAGCAGGGGCGCAAGCCACCAGGAACCAGGGGTCAACCGCTATACAATGCCCCCCCACGCCGGGACCAGGCTGGAGTATATTAACTCTCGGATGCCGGTTAGCGAGCCGGATAACATCCCAGACATCGACGCCGATTTCATCGGCGATCATCGACAGTTCATTGGCAAACGCAATGTTCACATCGCGAAAGCTATTTTCAACCAACTTGACCGTTTCGGCAATGCGCACATTGGTTTGTAAGCAATCACCTTTGACGAAACTTGTATACATCGCTGCGGCGCGTTCAGCGCAGGCGGGGGTGATGCCGCCGATTACGCGGTCATTGGCTACCAGTTCGTGCACGATTTTGCCTGGCAGCACGCGTTCAGGGCAATAAGCGAGCGCGATATCGGCTGGTGCATCAGCAGCTTGGCCGAAACGCGGAACGTTCAAATCAGGGCGTTGCTCCGCGATAATCTCTGCGACTTTTTCTGTCGTTCCGACCGGAGATGTGCTTTCAACGATCACGCATGCGCCGGGGAGGATTTTGGGAGCAATTGCGCGGGCGGCTGCCTCAACATAGCCGATATCGGGTGTGTTATCTTTTGCGAGCGGCGTCGGCACTGCGATCATATAGAAATGCGCAGCGGGCACTTCGGTAGAGGCAATCAGTTTTTCTGACGCAATGGCGTCATGGACCAGCTGATCGAGATCGCGTTCCTCTATATGCACGCCTCCAGCATTCACTGTATTAACCACATCTTCCGACACATCGACACCGCACACATTCCAGCCATAGCTCGCTAAAACGGCTGCAGTTGGCAGCCCGATATAGCCTAGTCCTATAACGGCAATCTGGTGATCAGGTGCTGGTTGCACCGCTGCATTAGGGCCAGTTGCTAAGGCTGTATCAAAAGGTGCATTCATTGCAGGATCATCCATTTTCTTGCTGCGCGGCTGCATAAGGTGATCTAGCTTAAAATCGTGTTAGTCTTGAATGGGGTTTAGCCGATTTAACCTGCTTGGCATCCAGTTTTTACATTTTGCGCGAGCAATGCTTAGATAGTCCCGGTCGCGATAAAGGTGACAATGGCGGCTTCAAGTTGGGCGGTCGCAGGTGGACTTGAGGCCGCGCCCGCCTTGGTCTTCAGCCCCAATTGGATGGCTGAAAGCAAGTCACACTCTTCGAAAACGCATTGAATTCCAGGCCTTTGTCCCAATTGCCGGCAAGTGGCCAATTGATGGTCGTTGCGGTGCTCGCCCAAACTCGCTCGGCGCGGAAACAGCACAATCGGTTTGGAAAGCCGCTTTGCGGTGAGGACCGTGCCTATTCCGGCATGGCTCACGATTAGATCCGCAGTATTGGCCAGCGCTTCAAACTGATCTGGTGCCAATGTGCGGCGCTGTTCCATATGCCGGGCGTTAAAAGAACCCTTGCCGCTTTGTGCGATCAGTGGCTGTTCAAGGGTGGGGGCAAGTTCATCCATCACTTTGATCAAACGATCAAAGCCAAGTTGCATCCCGACCGTTACCAGGATCAAAGCACTGCCCCGCGAAAACTTGGACGAGGCTCGGCAGCCAGATGTTCCCATTGCGTCAGGCACTCATGGGCCACCCGCTTCGATAATCTGCCAGACATTGACATGGCATCGGCATTGGCAACGCTATCGATCCATAAGGTGCGCGCGCCAACAAGGCGGCCCATCAGGATGCAGAAAAAGCCCGGCGCCGCGCCAGTTGACACAACGACATCTGGGCGAACCTTCAAGATCAACCAGCAAGCGGCGAACATACACCAGACAGCGCGAAATGGCTGGTGCTGGTTGCAATCGGGTAGCAATGCCGCGTTTTCGATGCAGTGCAGTTGGGGCATCGCAGCATCCGTTGTTGCATAGCTTAGATCTTGCCCTTCAAACGCTCCGCGCAGCAGCATAAGCTGCTCCCAATGCCCGCCTCCAGATGCAGCCGCAAGCACACGTTTTGGAGACTTATTCAATTTGAGCTACCCCGCCGTCTCAGTTGCGGTAAAGGTCTTGAAAGAGCGCCATGGCCAAGTCAATTGGCGGCCGGGGCCGCGCTGTTAAAGGATAGAGAGGGACACATAAGGATGGCTAATCAAACAGGCCCGCTAGAAGGGCTGAAGGTTGTGGAATTTAGCGGTATCGGCCCCGGACCTCATGTCGGAATGCTGCTGGCCGATCTGGGCGCAGAAATTGTGCGAATAGAAAGGCCTGGCAGCGCGCCAAGCAATCCAGTGGTCGAACGCGCACGGCACCGGATTGCTCTTGACCTGAAATCGGAAGAAGGGCTCGCTTTTTGCCTTGATGCGGCGAGTAAAGCGGATGTTCTGATCGAAGGATTCAGGCCCGGCGTGATGGAGCGGTTAGGGCTGGGACCTGATGAATTGCTCAGCCAAAATCCGCGCCTTGTCTACGCCCGGATGACTGGCTGGGGCCAGGACGGCCCATTGGCGCAGGCGGCAGGACACGACATCAACTATATCGCCCTTACAGGCGCTTTGTCGGCCGTGGGTAAAGCAGGCAATCCGCCTGTACCGCCGCAAAATCTCGTCGGCGATTTTGGCGGGGGCTCGATGTATTGCGCGTTCGGAATTTTGTCAGCGCTCTATGAGCGTGAACGCTCTGGGAAGGGTCAAGTGGTTGACGCAGCCATCGTCGATGGCGCGACCAGTTTGATGAGCTTTTTCTTCGGAGTGCGCAATCGTCCGTTTCTAACCACCGAACGCGGCATGGGCATGCTGGGGGGCGCGGCGCATTTTTACCGCTGTTTTGAATGCAAGGATGGCAAAGACATCTCGCTAGGCGCGATCGAACCGCAATTCTACGCAGAGTTTTTGGCCAAAGCGGGCGCGCCAGCAGGCCTTGCAGAAGGGCAGATGAACCCGGCCAATTGGGATAACAATGCTGAGCAGGTCGCGGCTTTGTTCAAGACAAAAAACCGAGACGAATGGTGCGAATTGCTTGAAGGGACAGATGCGTGTTTTGCCCCTGTGCTTGACCTCGATGAAGCTCGGCATCACCCCCATATGAAAGCGCGCGGTGCATTTGTTGAACATGATGGGGATTGGCACACAGCGCCTGCACCGCGATTCAGCCGGACACCCGGCGCAGTGCGTTCGAGCGATGATGCAGGGCGCGATGTGGTCGCGTCTTGGGAAAAGCAGGGGTAGCAGACATGGCGGGCAAATGCTTCGATGAATGGCAGCTTGGCGAACGGATTGAGCACGAAATCCGCCGAACAGTAACTGAAACGGACAATCTGCTGTTTTCAACCATGACACACAATCCGCAGCCACTGCACCTAGATATCGAGGCTGCAAAAGAAAGCGGATTTGGCCAAATCCTGGTGAACTCGACTTTCACTTTTTCGCTGCTTGTCGGACTGTCAGTTGGCGACACCACTTTGGGCACGTTGGTCGCAAATCTGGGCTTCGATAAAGTGGTGACGCCCAAGCCTGTTTTCATCGGTGATACTATGCGCGCCCAAAGCGAGGTGACGGGGCTCAGGGAGAGCAAATCTCGCCCTGAAGCAGGGATTGTGACGTTCACTCACGAACTGCTCAATCAGCGTGATGATGTCGTGTGCCGGTGTGAGCGGGCCGCATTGCTAAGGCTATCCAATTAGGTGCTCGCATCATCAGCTGCAGACGGCTTCGTGTCCCCGCCAAGTGCTTGCCACAAAATGATGCGCGCGCGCATCGCGCGGCCTAGTGCGGCTGCGGCGCGCTCGCCGCTCGCATCAGCAGCACGGCGGGCTTCGAGCACTTCGAGGAAATTCGCTAAACCGGCACGGTATCGAGTCTCGGCAAGCGATGCGGCCCGCTGCAAAGCATCGCGTTCTTGGATCGACAGGTCGGCTTCGCGATCGCTGGCCTCAATCAGGCCGTACGCAGCCTCTGCATCCCCGAGCGCCTGAAACACGGCGCCGCGATAGGCTGCAAAAGCGATGCGCTTATTCGCGGCAGCACTATCAATCTGCGCCTCAATACGGCCAAAATCGAACATGGGCCCGGCAATTCCAGCGGTGAGCGCGCCCACGAGGGAATCACTGTCAAAAACATCGCCCGGGTTGAAGGCAAGCAGACCTACAACCGATGAAAGGTTCAGCTGCGGAAATCGTGACCGCGCAGCCGCAGCCAAATCCTGATCTGTCGCAGCAAGTTCAGCGCCCGCAGCCAACACATCAGGACGATTGGCAAGCAATTGAGAAGGCAAAGATCGCGGCAGGGGGTTTTGCGCAAGCGCTGGACCTTCAGATGCCAAGGCCTGCGCAACCAGGCTGGCTGGTTGCCCTGTCAGCGTGACTAAACGCCCGATCATCCGAACGCGCTCGCTTTGCAAAGTCGCGAGCCGCGCGCGCGAGCTGCTTGCCGCCGCTTCAGCCCGCAACCGGTCAAACCCTGGGGAAATGCCAGCATCTTCGCGCACTTTGGCGAGCTGGGCGAGTTGCTCAGCGGCGCTCACATCTGCTTCCAAAGCCGCTGTGCGTTCGGCCAGAACGCGCCAGTCAACGACGCTGCCAGCGATTTCGGCAAGCAGTGCAATGCGCACACTTTGAGCTGCAGCGCTTGCGCTGTCTATTCTTGCGATCGCCGCTCGTTCGTTTGCTTTCAGTCTGCCAAACAGATCGGCATCCCAGCTCGCAGTGAGGTTAGCTCCATAAATAAGCTGTTCGGTATCGATTTGCGAGGCGAAGGGATTCTCTGCGCCAAACTGATTGGGGTTAATCCGGTTGCCCGTAACTGAGGCATCGGCTGTGATATTAGGCAGACGCGCCGCCGCCGCGCCGCGCACACCCGCTCTCGCTGCCTCTACGCGGCCTGCCGCCTCTGCCAGTGTAGGCGCGCCTTCTAGTGCTGCGCTGGAAAGCGCTTGATACGCAGGATCGCCGCCTGGCAAGAGATCGGCAAGTGTTGCATTGGTATCGGCGGGCACGCTGAAGTAATACTCCGTGCCAAGATCTGGCGCAGGTGTCGCGATTTTGGGCGCGGGCCCCGCGACGCATCCGGCAAGACTGATTGATGCGAGCAAAATTACGAGCGTGCGCATGACTCATTCGTCCCCGCTTTGCTTGGATGCATCGCTGCCGGACCTGCTTGTTTCGCGGGCAGCGATAAAGGCATCAACCTGCTGGCCTACACGGAAGCTATCGGTTTGGGGGAGAGCATAAATTACTTGGAGGACACGGACATCAACACGCTCAGCCGCGCTGTTGGTCAGCTGCCTCTTGGGTACCACTAGCGGCTCTGCACGCACGAATTCAGCTTCGATCTGCAAGTCAGCCGCGCCGCGCGGTGACACAGTGGCAGGTGCACCAATTTTTACCCGAACCGCCTCATTTTCATCGATATCGACTCTAACATGCAGCGGCATTGTCTCGCCCATCTGAATAAAGGGCGCGCTCGCGCCGCCCTGTGTTGCGACAAATTCGCCTGCGCGAATGTTGACCGCCAGGATTTCGCCGGCAATCGGAGCGCGGACAGTCAGTCGGCTCAGCTCTGTTTTGGCGCTGCCAGATCGAGCTTGGGCTGCCGACAGGCGCGCGCGTGCAGAATTGAGGCGGCTGGCTGCAGCGCGCTCCTCTCCCTCTGCTTGGATGATTTCTGCCTGGCTGACAGCGGCCGGATCGTCGAGGGCGCGATAGAGTGCCAATTGGCGCCGTGCAGTGTTGCGCGCGGTTTGTGCTTCTGAAATTGCTGCTTTTGCTTCTTCAATGGCGGCATTCGCTTCTGTCAGTTGAGATCGTACTGCGCGATCATCAACAACAAATAGCGGCTGGCCTTTCTCCACTCTATCCCCCGGTTCCACGCGCACATCTGTGACAAGTCCCGACAAAGCACTGCCGATATCGATGATCTCGCTCGATGGTTCGACCAGACCAACACCAGCAACCCGCGCCGAATTGGCCAGAGAGCCGGATGCCTTGGGAGGCTCCGCCTGCGGCTGGGTGTTTTCCCGGTCGGGCAGTCCAGACAAAACGTATAACGTCGCCAAGACAAGACCGATCAATGCGAGAACGGGCAAGATCTGCCTGGAAAAGCTAAGATTTTGGGGAAGAAGCGACATGGTGTCCTCAAGAGGTGCTGGCGATAAATGGAAGGGATTTAGTGGCCATCGGGCATATCTGAACCATCATGCGTGATGCGCCCATCTTCGAGCACCAGAATACGGTCCGCCAGATCGAAGATGCGGTTGTCATGCGTGACGATGATGCAGGCGCGGTCTTGTGAAACCGCCACATCGCGCAACAGGTCCATGACCTTCCGGCCAGACCGCGCATCGAGCGCAGCAGTTGGCTCATCGCAAACCACCAATCGGGGTTCGTGCACCAGCGCACGGGCGATGGCGACGCGTTGCTGTTGACCACCCGAAAGCTGGCGCGGCAACTTGTCTGCCTGATCGGCAATATTCAGCGCATCGAGCAATTCCGTGGCTTTGCGCCGCGCGCGCCCGATTTCCATGCCTTTTGCGATCAGCGGAACAGCCGCGTTTGCGGCGGCATCAATGCTTGGGATGAGATTATATTGCTGGAAAATAAAGCCGATATTTTCGAGACGGAAATTGACCAATTGCGTGTCGGAAAGGGCATAGATATCCGTACCAAAAACCTGCACTTCGCCCTCAGTAGGCCACAAAATTCCACACATGATCGAAATGAGCGTGGTTTTGCCAGAGCCGCTTTCGCCAACGACAAACGTCATTTCGCCGGAGCGTATATCGGTATCAATCCCGTGCAGAACCCGAATAGTTGATTGCCCAGCTTGAAAATCGCGCACAATCGCGCGCGCGCTGATCGCTGAGGATGCTGTTTTAGCGGGATTGTCTGATGGCGTATGCATATGCTCTGCGATCTTTACCTGAAGACCGAGGCAGGTTCTGTTCGCATAACGCTACGAAGAGAAATCCAACCAGTCATCGCCAAGATAACAACAACGGCGACCAGACTGATTAAGGGGATTTGCCATGGGATATAGAAACCTTTGAAAGTGGGGTCTCCCGAAAAGCCCCAGACAAAAACTGCGGTGCCGATGACGCCCATCGCATAGCCGACAGATCCGACCAATGCGGCCTGTGCCACGACCATAGTCGCAATCTTCGAATTGGTGACACCGATCGCTTTTAGCGCACCAAACTGTTTGATATTGTCGCGAATGAATAGGCTGAAAGTTAGGCCAACAATCGCGACGCCGACTATAAATCCAAGAGCCACCGTGATCCCGAAATTGAGCGGGATCCCTGTATTCTCGATAATGAAATCAACTCCTGACCTTGCCAGATCTTCGCGAGGCAGAGCTTTTAATCCGGTTTGCTGCGAAATGCGGTTGGACAAACTTTCCGGCGTTTCTCCCTCACCGACACCCACGAGGACAAACGTCAGCCGGTTACGGGTTCCCGGCACGTAGTTAAGCGCTCGGCTATATTTAGTGTATAACGTCACCTGCCCCGTAAATGCCGGGATTGAGTCAGCGATACCGCGGATAACTGCGCGCTGGTCGTTCAACTCCAGCCTTTGACCAATGGGGTCTTCACCGTTTTCGAACAGCTTCGAAATGCCTGTATCATCAATCAAGACACTGTCTGGCTGGGAAAGGGTCAGCCGGTCGCCTTCGATCAGCCGTTCGGGCAATCCGATCAACGTCGAGTCATCCACGCCGACGATGTTCACGCCTTCCAAATCACCCGTGCTGGTTCGAACTGACGCCGTCGCGCGCAAATGCGGCACAGCCCATTCCACCCCTTCCACCGATCGAACTTCATCAAGAGCGGTCGAAGGCATGGCATAATTCACCTCGGTCGTGCGGCTGACCGGGTCCATAACCCACACTTCTGCCTCTGGAGCGTTGTACACACCGCTCGCGCCGCGTTCGATAAGATTTACGAAGATCGTGAGCTGCTGGGTGATTAACAGCGTTGAAAAGCCAATGCCGAAAAGGAGCCCGTAGAATTTCTGCGGATCTCCTGTAAGCATTCTAATGGCGATCCAGAGCACGACGGGGAACCTTTGGCGAAGGGTTGGGGTTGAGAACGCAGGAGCAAATGCTATTATTGAACGGAAGCGTTTAATTGAACGCCGCCGTACAGTTTGTCAATGACCATGTCTCAGAATGTATCCCTGCCGCCTGCTAAAAAGCTTGGCCGACCTGTAGATAGCGCCAAACGGCGTGCCATTATAGCTGCAGCGGCACAGCATTTCTTCAAGCACGGATTTGCTGCCACCGCGATTGAGCAAGTCGCTGCAGATGCGGGCGTTTCTAAAGTAACGGTTTACAATCACTTTGGAGATAAGCAGGCTTTGTTCGCTGCCGCTGTCGAACTGGAATGCGCGAGGATGAGCGGGCTTTTCTCGCTTGATGCTTTGCCGCCAGGCAGTATGCGCGAGCGTTTAGAGGTGATCGGCGAAAGCATGTGCGATTTTCTGATGCGCCCGGAAATGCGCCGATTCGAACATCGTATTGCCGCCGAGACGCAGGACCATCCGAACATTGCCCGTGCTTTTCTGGAAGCAGGACCTTGGCGCATGAAAGCCGCGTTTAGCGAATTGTTGGCCTATGCTGATGCGTCTGGCGAGCTGAATATTGATGATCCATCGCTTGCTGCTGAACAGTTTGTCTCTTTATGCAAAGGCATGGGTGATCTCGAATATCGCTTCGGCGAGACCATCTCAAAAAAGGATCGAGACCGCAGGATCGCAGGCGCGGTGAGTGTGTTTTTGGCTGCCTATGGCGGCAAATAGGTCTGCTTTGACGGAAACCGCCCCCTAACGGATACGTCACGTTATCTTGCCATTCACGCGCCTAATCCTACATTGATGTTCTGAGAAAGGAATCACTTTAGATGAGCGACCAGAACGATCCGAACCAGCAACCTCCTGAGGGCCAGAACCCGTGGGTGAAACAGCTGATGATTTGGGGCGGTATATTCCTCGCTCTGCTGTTGGCAGTTTCCTTGTTCACCAATTCAGGCCAGCCCGCTGGGCAGGAAATTCGCTATTCTGAGTTTCGTGACGCCATTACTGAGGGCCGAGTGAAAGATGTGCAGTTGGGTGAGGATCGGATCACCGGGACTCTCACGAATGATGAGCCTTTCCAGACGATCCCAGTTCCGACCGACACCGAGCTGACTGGGCTGCTGGAAAAAAACAATGTCGATTTTACCGGGCGTCCCCGGGAACAGACCAGCCTGCTCGCCTACATACTCATTAATTCGCTGCCCTTTATCCTAATCCTTGGGATCGCCTTTTTCGCTTTGCGTCAGGTTCAAAAGGGCAGCGGTGGCGGCGCTATGGGTTTTGGCAAATCGAAAGCAAAAATGCTCACCGAACGCCAGGGACGCGTCACATTTGATGACGTTGCAGGTATTGATGAAGCGCGCGAGGAATTGCAGGAGATTGTTGAGTTTTTGAAAGATCCTCAGCGGTTTTCCAAACTGGGTGGTCAAATTCCCAAGGGCGCTTTGTTGGTTGGATCACCTGGTACCGGTAAAACACTACTGGCCCGCGCTATTGCCGGCGAAGCGGGTGTCCCCTTCTTCACCATCTCAGGGTCCGATTTTGTTGAAATGTTTGTTGGCGTTGGTGCAAGCCGTGTGCGCGACATGTTCGAACAGGCCAAGAAAAACGCGCCCTGCATTCTGTTCATTGATGAGATTGACGCAGTTGGCCGTTCGCGTGGCCACGGGCTCGGCAATTCCAACGATGAGCGTGAGCAAACCTTGAACCAGCTGCTCGTCGAAATGGATGGCTTCGAAGCCAATGAAGGCATCATCATCATCGCGGCCACCAACCGGCCAGATGTTTTGGATCCTGCCTTGCTGCGTCCCGGCCGGTTTGATCGCCAAGTGGTGGTGCCCATTCCCGATATTGAAGGCCGCGAGAAAATTCTCGGCGTACACATGAAAAAAGTGCCGTTGGCCCCGGATGTGAAGCCGCGCACGATTGCGCGCGGAACACCGGGCTTCTCAGGCGCTGATCTGGCCAATCTGGTGAACGAGGCTGCTTTGCTGGCTGCGCGCCGGAACAAGCGTCTTGTGGCGATGCAAGAGTTTGAGGATGCAAAAGACAAAGTCATGATGGGCGCAGAGCGCCGCTCCATGGTGATGACCGATGATGAGAAGAAAATGACCGCCTATCATGAGGCTGGCCATGCGATTGTCTCTGTCCACGAAGAAGCGTCAGACCCAATTCACAAGGCCACGATCATCCCGCGCGGTCGCGCCCTGGGTATGGTCATGCGTCTGCCGGAACGCGACAGCTATTCTTATCACCGCGATAAAATGCACGCGAACCTGTCGGTCAGCATGGGTGGACGCGTGGCTGAAGAACTTATTTTCGGCCACGACAAGGTTAGTTCGGGCGCGTCTTCCGATATCCAATACGCCACCGATCTTGCTCGGAACATGGTCACCAAATGGGGCATGTCTGAAAAGCTGGGTCCCTTGCAATATGAGCAGAGCCAAGAAGGCTATCTCGGCATGGGGCAAACCGCGCGCACAATGGCCGGCGAAGAAACCAACAAGATGATTGACGCCGAAATCAAAGACTTGGTTGAAAGCGCACATAAGCGTGCGACCGATTTGCTGAAGAAACACGGCGATCAGCTTGAATTGTTGGCTCAAGCGCTGCTTGAATACGAGACCTTGTCGGGCGAGGAGATCAAGGTCTTGCTGGACACAGGGAAATTTGATCGTCCTGATGCGCCCGCTGGTCCGGTTTCAAGCATTCCAACACATGGGTCAGCTATACCCAAGGCAGGCAAGCGGTTTGGCTCAAACGGCGACGAAGCCCCTCAGGGCGCTTAGTCGAGATTTCGAAAAGGTAAGAAAGGCGCCGGAGTGATCCGGCGCCTTTCTCTTTGGACGCTTCCGGCGACTGCACAGATGTCAGAAAGCGCCGAGGAGAAACAGCACCTGCAGAAATCCGATCAACACGAACATTATTCCGAACAAAAGGCCGACAAAGCGCCACATGGTGGAAAATCGGGACAAGCCATAGGCATTGCGCAAATGCTTGTAGATGTGCAGCGGCGCGATGATGGCGAAGGCAGTCAGCACCCAGTTCAAATCAAGACCAGCTGCGCCGACGAACGAAAGCGCAATAAATAACAGAGACATAAAGCTCAGTGAGTAGGTGATGAAAACCGTGTGATCGTAAGCGTGAAATTGTCGTCGCCACAAGAATAGGAGAAGCATGGTGGGCAGCGAGAGTGGGATCAGCAACCAGCTGAACTTGTATCCGTTTGCCTGCAATTTATAGAGCATAAGGCTCGGATTTCTCTGCCACTTTTCGATGAGCCCCCTATCCAGTTGCTCAATCCCTGTAAGGTTGACCTCCATGTCGCGTAGATTGATCGAATTGTCGCCTGGATCGGTCGCAGGACTCTGCACTTGCTCGAGAAACTCCCGGGTAGCTGCGAGCGCAGCTTCTGTTTCTTGGCGGCTCGCTTCATAGCCCTCTGCGCCCGGCTCTAGCTCAGCCAGCTCGGTTTTCAGCTGCTTTTCCTGTTGCACCAGAAACTGCTCAGGATACTGACTCACTCCCTCGGCACCAAGGTCTCCATCCAAGTCGGCTGGAACCGACAGGCCGAGCATTTGGAAAACAGCGAACATCGCAAAAACGCTGAAGAGAAACATTGCGATGGGGCTGACGAACTTTGCACGCTCGCCTTCGACGTATCGCCGCGTGAGCTCACCGGGCTTGAAAGCTAGTACCGGCAGCGTCGTAAACAGCTTGCCATCCAGATGCAGCACACCGTGCATCAGGTCATGGCCGATTGCCCGCAAAGTGCGATGAACGTGCAGCTTCTGGCCGCAGTTCCAGCAATACGCGCCGCCGGCGTTAGCCCGACAATTCGGACAGGTTTCGGTTCCTTCAGGCGAGGTTGGATCACCGTTATCGGGTTCAACTGCCGCGCTTAAGAGTGCGCCTTCGGCAACGCCGCCAACACCTTCTGCAATATCAGCCATTTCTTTGCGCCCTTGCCCCTGTGCGATGTTCACGCACGTGCGCGGTATAGGGGGAGGCTACGAGCTTATCCAGACCGCGCGAGTCGATGGATGGTTTTAATCAGCCGCAATCTGTACAGCCAAGTCTCAGCCTATCGCCAATTTGCGCTCAATCGCAGTCCACAATTGGGCGAAACCGCGTGCGGCTATTGAGCGCGGTGCAAAAGCGCCAACCGGTTTGCGTGTGACCGCGCATTGCTCAATCGCGCTGGCAAGAGGGATGATTGGCCAACTGGGATTTTCTTCTCGCGCCTGCTTGTGAAGGCTGCGCCGCATATCCACCATGGATAGCACAGGCAGGATCGGCGGGTGTTTTTTGCCGCTGCCGCGGACTTCAGCAACGACCATTTCAAATGCCCGGGTGGACAGAGGTGAGGGGGGCAGAGGAACGATAACCAAATCTGCCGCACGCATCACCTGACCGCTGATTTCATTCAGCACAGGCGGGCAATCGAAAATGATCCTGTCGTAATCTTTTGCAAGCGCAGAGTTCAGCTTTGCCAGTCGTTTTTTTTGCCCAGCTTGTTGAACTGACGATCCAAGGTGCGAATGCTCTCATCGGCGGGGAGCAGGGAAAGGTTGCTGTATTGCGTTGGTTGGATGTATTTGGCTAGATCGCGCTGCCCAGAAAAAACAGACTTTGCAGCGCGTTTTTTCTGGGGGTCAATTCCGAGCAGAAATCCTGATCCATTTGACGCATCCAAATCCCATAACAGCGTTTTGCGGCGGGAAATGTTGGCGGCACACCAGGCTAGATTGACTGCAAAAGTGGTCTTACCCACGCCGCCTTTGACACTGTAGACCGCAATCGATGCCATGGGATTTAGCTGCTCAGTCCTTTGCGTGAAGTGTGACGTTGTTTGGGCGGATATTGGCAGCGCGCTAGATCAAGAGGCCGCCGTTCCGCTATTCATCGCCACGCTACTAAGCAACAACCGAAAGATGTTGCACAAAAAAGCGTGTGCGTCCCAAAATGAAAAAGGCCGCCCGGTCAGGCAGCCTTTCATGCCGAAATGATCCGGCGTGTCGTGATCCTTCAACCTTCGTAATCAGCGCCAATCGACGTTGAGCGAGTGGGTGCGGATGCTGTGATGCGCAAAGCTTCGGCCGACTGGCTGAGCGAGCCGATTTCATCGGCATCATCTTCATCATCAGGGAGGATCTTTTGAAGACCCGTGACGAGCGATTCCTGCAGATCTTTCGGCCGTACCGTTTGATCGGCAATTTCGCGAAGGGCCACAACCGGGTTTTTATCGCGATCACGATCAATCGTCAGCTCGCTTCCGCCCGAGATTTCGCGTGCGCGCTGGGCTGCCAGCAACACAAGGTTGAAACGGTTTGGAACCTTGTCGACGCAATCTTCAACGGTAACGCGTGCCATGGGCGAAATGTCTTTCTGAAACTTTAGGAGAGAGCCTCAACTATGATATCGGCGGGAAAAGTCAAGAAAATGCCGCGTTCAGGCGGCCAGTCTTGTTTCCTATCATTCAAAGCCCCATTCGGAATAGTCTTTGAGATTGGGCGAGGTGAATTTGGTGAATTCGCTTTGGAAATGCAGTGGGACGTTGCCGGTTGAGCCATGGCGTTGTTTGGCGATATTGACCGAGGCGCGGTTTTTCAGCTCCTCGTATTTTTCTTCCCAGGCCCGATATTTCTCAACCGAATCGGGGCTGGAATTCTCAGTTGGGAAATCGGGTTTGATCGCTTCGAGATAATAATCGTCCCGGTAGACGAACCAGACCATATCAGCGTCCTGCTCAATCGAGCCTGATTCCCTGAGATCGGACAGCATCGGGCGCTTGTCTTCTCGCTGTTCCACGGCCCGGCTGAGCTGTGATAGCGCGATAACCGGTACGCTGAGTTCTTTCGCAAGGGTTTTCAGCCCCCGGCTAATTTCTGAAATCTCGTTTACGCGGTTGTCGTTTGCGCGGCCAGAGCCTTGCAACAGCTGGAGGTAGTCAACCACGATCAATCCTATGTCATGCCGCCGCTTCAACCGCCTGGCGCGCGTGCGCAGCGCACCAATGGTAAGCGCCGGCGTATCATCAATGTACAAGGGCAGATCGGACAATCGCTGGCTGGCGAAAGATAGACGCTGAAAATCCTCTCGGCTCATTTTACCGCTGCGCAGCGCTTCTGAGCTGATTTCCGCTTGCTCCGCCAAAATCCTGGTGGCGAGTTGGTCTGCGCTCATCTCTAGGCTGAAAAAGGCCGCGGGTGCGCCGTAATTGTGATCGCCGCCATCATGTTGCCAATTCAAATGCGCCTCAGCGCAATTGAATGCGATATTGGTCGCAAGAGATGTTTTGCCCATGCCTGGACGACCAGCAAGGATGATAAGGTCGGAATTATGCAGGCCCGAGGTCTTGCGATCAATCGAATCGAGCCCGGTCGTCTTGCCCGAAAGCCCGCCGCCTGAATTCATCGCAGCTTCGGCCATTTTGATGGCTTCGAGCGCGGCAGTGCGGAAACTTGATGCCTCTTTGCCTGTGGCAGCGCCTTCTGCGACTTTGAACAGATCGGCTTCGGCTTGGCTGATCCTGTCCATTGGATCGGTTTCTTCCGACGTATCAAGCGCCCCTTCGACCAGCCCGCGCCCGACGCTCACCAATTCACGTAGCAACGCCAGATCGTAAATCTGCTGGGCAAGTTCACGCGGGGCAAGCAGGCCAGCGCCGCTTGCGGTGAGTTTCGCCAGATAGCTTGGACCGCCCAGCTCTTTCAACGCTTCGTCCGCTTCGAAATAGGGGCGCAAGGTTACAGGCGATGCGGTCGCGTTGCGTTCGAGCAAAGTCAAAACCCGCTCAAAAATGCGTTGATGCAGCGGTTCGAAGAAATGATCAGCGCGAATCGGCGCTTGAAGCTCCTCGATCACACGGTTGTCGATCAACACCGCGCCCAAAAACGCAGCTTCCGCTTCAAGATTGGAGGGAAGCTTGCGCACGGCGTCATTTTCGGCCGGGACGATCGATAGAATTTCGGTTTCAGGCATTCGCTCTTGATGCGCGCAGCCAGTCGTTTGATGCAAGGGAAAGGCAGAGAATTTATTTTTTCGCTCGGCCAAAACCTTGTGGATTGCGGGGATGGTTTCGCGAAGAGCTTGAAGTGTGGCCACCCGATCTGCGAAGAGCTTTGTCCATGGCCACTCTGCCGCCCGATTCCTCTGCTGCCGGAACGCACCGGATTGCTCATATCGCTCTTGACGAAGAGACGATCCTTTGGCGCAACGCGGATGTCGAACAAGAACGCCGTGTGGCGATCTATGACTTGATTGAGGAAAACACCTTCAAACCTGTGCGAAGTGTAGAGCGCGGTGCCAATGGACCCTACAGGCTGCATCTTGGGGTAACCGATGGCCGGTTGGCCATGGATATCAGCAGTGAAGCCGAAGAGCCGCTCGAGACGTTGCTGATCGGATTGGCGCGGTTCCGCCGTCCGATCCGCGAGTATTTTGCTATTTGCGACAGCTATTACCAGGCCATCCGCAAAGCCACACCGGCGGAGATCGAGACGATCGACATGGCCCGGCGAGGGATACACAACAGCTCTGCTGGGCTTTTGCTGGAACGGCTTGAGGGCAAGGTCGAAACTGATTTCGCAACAGCACGCCGTTTGTTCACGCTGATCTGCGTTCTTCATATCAAAGGGTAGGGCGGGCTTTGGCTGTTTCTTCCCAAACCAAGCGCCCTCGTGCGCGTTCCAAGCGCAAAACAACTCAGAGCCGGTGGTTCAGGCTAATCTGGCTGACCATTGCTGCGGGAGTGCTTGTTGCGATCATTTTTGCAGCATGGCTGTGGATTGACATGCGCGAATGGCGGCCTGACACCGCATTATACCCCGAGCAGGGTGTCGTCATTCCATCAGAGCCGGAGGGCATGCAATACGCCGCGCTTTCGGCCATTGGCGCACAATTTGTGTATCTGCGCCTTGAACAACAATCACGCGCGCTGGATGATGATTTTGCCGATAGATACGCGCGGGCATCGCGCACAAAGGTGAAAATTGGCGTTGTCGTTTCCTTTAACCCTTGCATTTCTGCCGATATGCAAAGCGCTTATTTTACTCAGATGGTCCCGCGCAGCCCAGAATTGTTGCCGCCTGCCATCGAGCTCAAACGATTGGCAAGCGATTGCCCCAAAGCGGTTAGCGATGCTGCGGTCGAAAGCGAGCTGATGACATTGGTCAATCAGATCGAGATGCATGCGGGAAAACCCGTAATTCTGAAAATTGGCGAAGCGTTTGAACAGCGTCATCGCACCGCGCGCAGTATTGAGCGTGATTTATGGCTGATGCGCGACAGGGCGCGGCCGGATTACGCCGGGCGGCCCTGGCTCTTATGGAGTGCGAACAGTCAATATCATAGCGCTGCGGCTGATGAGCCGCTTGAATGGGTGGTGGTGCAAAAATGAGCTTTGATATCGGTCAACGCGACGCATTGATTGCAGCAGCGCGCAATGCTTCGCATAATGCTTATGCGCCCTATTCCGATTATCAGGTGGGTGCGGCTTTGTTGTTCGACGATGGCGCAGTGATTACTGGCAGCAATGTTGAAAATGCCAGCTATGGGCTTGCGCTATGCGCGGAAACGGTGGCGGTTTCGCGCGCTTTTGGGGAAGGTCGGCGTGGCGGGCTGGTAGCCGTTGCGGTCATTGGACCGGATGATAAAGGCGCTGGTGAACCGATTACGCCGTGCGGGCGATGCCGCCAGATCCTGCATGAATTGGCGGCATTAGGCGGGAGCGATCCGGTCATATTCTGTGTGGGCGCAGATCAAGTGCGCACAGTGCATTTGTCCGACCTGCTCCCGCATGCCTTTGGCCCCGAAAGTCTCGCTTAGAAAATGCCGCCAAGACCTTTTAGCGGGTTCTTGCGAAAGGCGATTTCTTCTTTGCCGACATATTTGAAAATGCCGTCCAAACCCTGATCGGTGACAGTTTTATTGACGCTTTCGCGGTTCAACCCTGCTTGGCTGATAAGGCTGGACTGTGCGCCCAGTTTCTCGATCTGGCCATGAATGCCCGCATCGCCAAGAGCGCTGTCGACCAGTGGCAAAAGCTTTTCGAGTAGGCTGTCGTTCGATGATTGCCTCAGATATTGCGTGCCGCCGTCGTTCTGCTTGATGATGCCGGGGGCATCGCTGAACGACAGACCGTCAATTGCCTCGCGAAAGATCGGTTTGGCCTCGCCAGCGGCTACGCCTGCGCCATCATTGATGCCGCGGATAATGCCATCAAGTCCCGGAAGGCCCGCCAGCTTCGAGCCTGCTCCAAGGACAGTGCCAAGCAATCCCCCGCCGCCGGCTTTCGATCCGCCGCCCAGTTTGCCCAGCAAAGGCAGACCGATACGAATATCTTGATCGTTGAAAAAGGCGCCGGGCTGCGCCAAATCATCAAGCGCATTGTCAGTTGCCTTGCCCAGCAGCGACGACAGGCCAAGCCCGCTATCGCCTTTCGATTTGCTGCCACCCAAAATGTCGCCAAGGCTTTGGGCATGGGCGGCCGCGGGCATCACAAGTGCTCCGCTTGCCATGCCAATGCCCGCCAGAATGGCTCGCCTGTGAATTGGTGTGTGTAGTTTTGAATGTGGCACAGCGTCTCTCCCTCTATCTTCTCAAGAGGTGCTATATCACAATGCCAGCCCGCCAGTATGAACATCGCCTGCCAGAAATGGTAAATTGTGTTGCTGGTCTATTCGCTTGCCTCAAGCCATTCGGCCAATGCCGCCAGGCAGTCGCGCGCCAGCATTTTACAGCGCTCCGGTGACCATCCCTGCTCCGGCTCCGGGAAATCGGTCAGATCTTTGTAAGGCATTTCCAGTGTCATGGCGCAGGCACCAAAACGTTCTGCCACCTGATTGGTGCTGATCCCCAAGTTGGCTTTGCCCGCAGCTGTCTTGGGATAGCCCAACTTGGTCTGAAAATCGGGCGTGCGCCGATCAAGGATGCGCTGGTAGCGATAGAATTGTGCGCCTTGTTCCTCGCTCCATGATGGAATGCCTTCAAACCCTGCGAGGAAATTGGCGGGGATGGCTTCATCGCCGTGCACATCGATCGCGAAATCAACGCCGCTGTCGTCCATGGCGTTGCGGATTGCGAGCACTTCGGGAGATTTCTGAGCAGAAGGATTGGCCCATTCGCGGTTCAAATTGGTGCCGATCGCATTGGTGCGCAAATGTCCGCGGGCAGACCCATCAGGATTGCAATTGGGCACGATGAACAGCCGGCATTTGTGCCTTAATGCCCGCGCCACCGGATCGGTGGGATCGGTGAGGCATTCCAGCGCCCCTTCCATCCACCATTCGGCCTGTGTTTCGCCAGGGTGCTGGCGAGCATAGAGCCACACTTTTGTCTCACCTTCGCCCATGCTCAGCATATCAAGCGGACGGCCCTCAAGCGTTGTGCCAAGCCGGGTAACCTCCACCCCTTCGCTTGCCGCTGCCTCTGCCACCAGATCGTGGTGACGCTCAATCGGATAAGGCGCAAAATAAGCGAAATAGGCAATGTTTGAGGCTGGCGTGTAGCGGATTGTGAGTGTGCCTTCTGCTTCGTCTTTGTCAAAGCTGCTGGCTGCACGCGCCCAATATTCGCGATCTTCCGATACGCACGCATCATAGCCCGGCCAGCCGCCAGGATAAGCGGATTTGTTGAGGCCTGTAATTTTCAATTCCAGCTCTTCGCCAGCGCCGCCTGTCACTCGGAAATGAAACCACTGTGCAAATTGCGACAAGTTGTCCTTGCAGATGGCAAGGTGAGCGGTGCTGCCTTCGATTGAGAGCACTTCGATATTGCCGCTGTCAAAAGCGGCATCGATGGCAATAGCGGTCATAATGTCCCTTAAAGGTCGTCGACGTCGACGCTGATAGTCTCGCCATTACCGCCGGGGAAATCGCGGAACAAGGCTTTGGTTAGGGCCTGTGCACTGGCGTCGACGTCGGCATAGTCTGAATTGACCGAGATCGCCTGCTGCGCGCGGCCTTCCCAAAGGGTTGCCCCGGTTGCATTTGTGATGCGCACGGACAGATCAGTAACCGCGTTGGGCCCGCGCTGGCCGCCGCCCAGATTGATCCCCAGCCCGAGGCCAACACCGCCGCCAAACCCTCCTGTTCCCCCGCCGACACCCACGCTGACGGGACCGCGCGACCTGCCTGCCGAGGCAATGGAATTGCGCGCCGTATCAACGCTTGCCACGTGCGCTGCGCCGATACCTTCAGGCGGAGTGACGAGTTGCACATCATATCCCTGCTCCGACAATTCCTGCGCTATCGCAGCGGCAAAGGCCTGACGGGTTTCCGACTTGAGTTCGTCATTGGCAAACTCGATGCGGATCGGACCTTGACCAAGCCCTGCGGGGTTTTCAGCCACAAAGCGGGTGACTTCGACAGGGCCGGTGTAAGTGCTGACGCAGCCTGCCAATCCGGTCGCTACGATTGCGGCGAAGATCGTCAAGGGGCGTTTCTTGGTGAAGGACATGGTGCGAATCCCTTTCTGTTGGTCTTTTAAGACTAGCACAGGCCCGCCGCAAAACCGTATAATGCATCCCAAACATTACATGTTTTTCCAAGGCTTTCATTCTTTTGCAGTGCATTTCTGATAAGCGGTTCCGCATGACGACACATTCAAACACGCAATCCACCAAGCCCTGTGTCCTCGTTACTGGCGGAGCGGGCTATATTGGCAGCCATGCCGTCCTCGCCTTGAGCGATGCGGGCTGGCCCGTCGTGGTGATCGACAACCTTACCACAGGCTTTCGGTTTGCGGTGCCTGACACAGTGCCGCTTTATGAAGGCGATATTGAGGATGCAGCTTTGCTGGCGCAAATCTTCGCCAAGCATGATTGCAAGGCGGTGATGCATTTTGCAGGCTCAATTGTGGTGCCGGAAAGCGTCGAGAACCCGCTTAAATATTACCACAACAACACCGTCAAAAGCCGCGCTTTGATCGAGGCTGCGGTTAAAGCGGGTGTGCCGCATTTCATATTTTCATCGACGGCTGCGACTTATGGCATACCCGAAGTTTCTCCCGTAACGGAAGACACGCCGCGCCAGCCGATCAATCCGTATGGCTGGTCTAAGCTTATGACTGAACAGATGCTGGGCGATACGGTCGCTGCGCATCCGCTCAATTTCTGCGCCTTGCGGTATTTCAATGTGGCCGGCGCTGATCCGCGCGCGCGGAGCGGGCAATCAACAGCTGGCGCGACGCATCTTATCAAAGTCGCCGTTGAAGCTGCGCTGGGCAAGCGGGACAGTGTCAGCGTATTCGGAACCGACTACGACACCCCCGATGGCACGGGTGTGCGCGATTATATCCATGTGAGCGATCTGGCCGCCGCTCATGTCCTTGCGCTTGAGGCTTTGATGGATCAGCCTCAGCGTTCGCTCACCATGAATTGCGGGTATGGCCGGGGGTTCTCCGTGCTTGAAGTTCTCGATGCGGTGGACCGCGTGACCAATTTACAGATCGACCGCCGCATCGAAGGGCGCCGCGCAGGCGATCCCGATTCGCTGGTGTCAGACCCTTCGCGTATCCGGGCGACCCTTCCCTGGGAGCCAAAACACGCCGATCTTGATACGATTATTGCGCATGCTCTCGCTTGGGAGCGTAAATTGACCGAAATCCGCGAGAATGCTTGACCATTTCTGGCAGAGCACCTAACTGGCCCAGCTGAGATTGAAGTGCGCCGGGCCGGTTGCTTGGCGCTTTTTTATTTGACCCATTCGCAAAAGGTAAGCCCTGTGAAAATCCGCAACAGCCTCAAGTCGCTGAAAAACCGCCACCGCGATTGCCGCGTGATCCGCCGCCGTGGGCGCACTTATGTCATCAACAAGACCAATCGCCGCTTCAAAGCCCGTCAGGGATAATTGAGCGCGAAAGGCCGCTTGGATAAGCGGTTTCAGGTTTCAGCGGCCCGCCTCCTTTTACCGGAGTGCGGGCCGTCGCTGTTTGAGGGAGCGGAATGGATAAAGCGGTTGTCTTTGATGTGGGCCGGGTGCTGTTTCAATGGAACCTGCGCCACTTGTTTGCAAAGCTGATTGATGATCCAAAACAGCTTGATTGGTTCCTCGACAATGTCGTCACCGAAGCCTGGCATTTCGAACATGATCGCGGCCGCTCTCTGGCGGATATGCTGCCTGAGCGTATCGCGCTTTTCCCGCAATACGAAGCGCTTATTCGCGCCTATGCTGCGCGCTTTAACGAGACGGTTCCGGGGCCTGTTCCCGGCAGTCTTGAGCTGGTGCAGCGCTTGTCTGATGCCAGGGTTCCGCTGTTTGGTCTCACCAATTTCGGCGAGGAGTTCTGGGACGGTTTTCGCCCCTCTCAGCCTGTCTTTGATCTGTTCGATGATATCATTGTTTCGGGCACTGAAAAGGTCGCGAAACCTGATCCCAGGATATACGAAATCACCGAAAGCCGAAGTGGGCGAAAAGGCTCGCAATTGTTCTTTACCGATGACAATCCCGACAACATCAAAGCGGCGAAAAACCGCGGCTGGGATGCGCATCTTTTTACCTCGGCAAAGGCGCTGGAGAGGCAGCTTGTAGAGGCGGGGTTTCTGGTTTCTTAGTTGACCAAACACATTCTAATCAGGCCCCAATTTGGAGTGGGGAATGACGGCTTTGGCCGCAAACCTTGGCTGCCTGAAAATTTCCTACATTTGTAATAAAAGAACACGCCTCCAAGCGCTCACACGCTCCCCGCGCTTACACATCCCACACCGTTCACACCCCCCAAGCGCTCCTTCACCAACCATCGCCCACCTGTCAGCGCGCACAAAAAACCCCGGTGCGCATCTGGGGAATGGGCGCACCGGGGTCATGGCCGGCCGTTCGCGATGGAGAGAAGCGAGCGGCCGTTTGTCAGCACTCGGTCACATCAATTGCCGTTGCATTTCGCCAGCTTGTCCGCTTCCAAGGTTTTGCCTTTGGCGGTGAAGCTTGTCACTTCGCCAAATTCGCGCGCCAGGCCGCGGCAGATGCGCATGGGGCGAGAGGTGCCTTTATTGGCGACGCACATATTGTCTTTGCACGCCCAGGCAACGCCGCCTGCCACAGCGCGGTTTTCGCCTGCAGGCTGCGCCAGCATTGCGGTGTAATAGGGGCCATCCGATTTCGCGATGGCGGCAGTGGAACTGGTCGCCACGCCAAAGGTCGCGCCGGTATAAACCAGAGCCGAAGCAAAGATCAGCACGCGGCCAAACGACGGCAGGGAGCGGGGGAGTGAGGGGGAGAGGGACATCACGTTTTCCTTTATTCCAAGGGGGAGCATTGAACTTTTGAACAAAAGGTTTCATATCAAAACCAGTTGCGAATCACTACCTATGTGATTGGGTTTTAAGTTGCAACCTAAAACTGAATATTTTTTGCATGCGCCCCGGAAAACAGGTTAAGCTTTACGCTGGGGAAAGGATTATTATGGGTGAAATAAGAGAGCCACTGCGCGATTTGTGCGAATGCGGTCTGCCGCAAGCGCTTGAAGTTATGGGGGAACGCTGGTCATTTATGATCCTGCGCGCCAGCTTTAACGGGCTCAAACATTTCGAGGAATTCCTGACCGAATTGGGAATCGCCCGCAATATCCTGTCCAACCGGCTCGCCAAACTGGTCGATCACGGCATCCTTAAACGCGAACCATGCGAAGATGATCGCCGCAAAGTGGAATACCGCCTCACTGCAAAAGGGTTCGATTTGCTTCCCTCGATGATCGCTTTGCGGTTGTGGGGCCAGAAATACAGCAGCGATTTTGTTGCCGAAGACCCCGTTCTGGTCGACGATCAGGACCGGCTGCCAATATCATCGGTATCGGTCCTGTCGCATGATGGCCGCATTCTGGAACACACCGATCTCAACCTCATCAAAAAGGCAGATCTGGGCAAACGCGCCGACGGCACCATCGCTGTCCCGCTGCCAGGCAGCGGCAATGGCGATGTGGTGGAACTGGGCAAAGCGAAAAAAGCAGCGGGCTAGGCCGGTCTACCCGGCTAATCTAGCCAGCGGGAATATTATGGCCCGCGTTTATTCCGGCGTGATGCCTATTCCAGCGTTATTGTCGCATCCTGCGTTTTAAACAGTGAACCGCCTCCGACAATTCCAAACGATGTCGCTACCATCTGGTCGCCCTTTCGGCATGTCTGCAATTCAGTTGTGGTCATCAACCAGTTGAACCGGCGTGTCGAAGGGCTCAAGCACATTTTCTTCAACGGGTCTTTGCGCTTGATAAAATCAGATCGATTGTAATTCTTGGCGACCAGTTTCCCATTGCGCATGGTTGAAACAGACACCCAGAAATCCCAGCCAGTCGACACTAGAAAGTGCGTGCCGGAACAATCGCCAGTGTCCAGTTTCATCCACCCGACCAATCGCCAGTTTTTGTCCTGCCCGGGTTTGGGGAATTCTGGCGGTTGCTGTTCGGCCCCGGCAATCCAGATGGAAGAACCCGTCTCGTTGCAGAATTTGAGCCGTGTTGATGCCGATGCTTCCTGAGATATTCCCGCAAGCAAAGCCGCACATACGGCCAAAAATAGAAATTTCATCGCCCCGCCCCACGTTTACAAAAATGTAAATTCGGTTGTGATCAGGCGCATTGGTCAAGTCAATGCGCTGTTTGGCCAATGCGCCTGATACGCCCCGCGCCCGCCCGGTGCCCGCCCGGTGCCCGCCATGCGCCTGCCTCCCTCAAAATGACGACCCCTCCCAAAAAAAGCGGCGGGATAACTCGCTTTTCATCGCATCGCCCGGCTGTAATGGCGGGGCGGATCGGATAGGCTTGCGCGATGGATGCAGGCACTCTTCCTTCAATTCACGAAATCCTGCGCGATTCATTCGGGTTTCCCGGATTTCGCGGCCAGCAAGAGGCGGTGATTGCGCGGATCGTGGCGGGCGCGCCCACTTTGGCGCTGATGCCGACAGGGGCGGGCAAATCCTTGTGCTATCAAATCCCCGCGCTCGCGCTGCCGGGCACGGCCATTGTGGTCTCCCCGCTGATTGCGCTGATGCACGATCAAATTCGCGCGGCGCGCGCGGTGGGCATTCGCGCCGCATCGCTCACTTCGGCAGATAACAACCGCGCTGAAACGCTGGACCGGCTGCGCAGCGGCGAGCTTGATCTGTTATATGTCGCGCCCGAACGCGCGACGACGCCTTCGTTCCGTTCGCTTTTGGGCGAGGTTCCCATCAGCCTGTTCGCCATTGATGAAGCGCATTGCGTATCGGAATGGGGGCATGATTTTCGCCCCGATTACCGCGGTCTTCGCCCGGTGCTTGATGCGTTTGAAACCGTCCCGCGCCTTGCGCTGACAGCGACAGCGGATGAAGTGACGCGCGCGGATATCCTCAAACAATTGGGCATTCCTGATGAAGGTATGGTGGTGGCCGGATTTGACCGGCCTAATATCACGTACCGCATTGCCGCGCGCGAAAACACCGCGCGCCAAATCGCCGATTTCGTCAGCCGCACGCCGGGTGCAGGCATTGTCTATACGCACAGCCGCAAAGCGGCTGAGGATTTGGCCGCGAAACTGGCGGCAACAGGGCGGCCAACGGGCGCTTATCATGCAGGCCTGCCGCCAGAGGAACGCGCGCGCGTGCAGGCGGAATTTGTGCGCTCTGAAGATATGGTGATGGCCGCCACCATCGCCTTTGGGATGGGGATTGATAAACCCGATGTGCGCTTTGTCGTTCATGCAGGGCTGCCCAAATCCATCGAGGCTTATTATCAGGAAACGGGCCGCGCGGGCCGCGATGGCGACCCGGCAATCGCGCAGTTATTTTGGGGAGCGAGCGATTTTTCGCGCGCGCGCCAATGGCTGGCCGATATCGAGGAAGCGCGCCTGCCTGCTGAACGCGCGCGGTTGAATGCGCTGGCGGGATTGGTGGAAGCAGCCAGCTGCCGCCGGGCCATTTTGCTCAAACATTTCGGCGAGCAGCCCGGTGAGACTTGCGGCAATTGCGACAATTGCCTTGATCCGCCGCGCGTTCTGGATGTGAGCGAGATTGCGCAAAAGCTGCTCTCGGCGGTTTACCGGACCGGGCAGAGTTTCGGGATCGGCCATGTCGAAAAGGTTCTGCTGGGCCGCGATGATGAAAAAGTGATGCAGCGCGGGCATCATGCTTTGTCGGTGTTCGGCATTCTGAGCGGGGAGGATGCGCCGATGCTGCGCCCGGTTATGCGCGCGCTGATGGCGCATGAAATGCTGGTGCCAACCGAGCATGGCGGCATGGCGCTGGGCGGGGATGCGCGCGATGTTCTGAAAGGCGAGCGGCCCGTCTTGATCGCAGAGCCGCCCAAGAAAAAGCGCAAGAGCAGAGGCGCGCGCGGAGAAAACACCGCCAATCCGGTGGGCGATCCGCTGTTTGATGCCTTGCGCGAACGGCGCAAATCCCTCGCGCAGGAACACAATGTGCCCGCTTATGTGATTTTTCACGACAGCGTGCTGCGCGATATGGCGGCGAGCAGGCCAGAGACTTTGCGCGAGATGGGGCAAATCTCCGGTGTGGGCGCGAAAAAGCTCGACAATTGGGGCGGGGCGTTCGTCGAAGTGGTACGCGATTTTGCCGCTCAGGCTGTCTAGGGCGGCGCTGTTTAGGGCTTGGCGAGAGCCTCTTAACGAGCGCCTCTTAACGAGAAACCGCGCGGGTGTAGTCGATCTTGATCCGCACCCATGATCCCACTTGGCTGCGCCCGCCCACAACCGCCGGGCGCACGCGAAATTGCCATGCAGCGGCCAGCACTGCGCGACCGATTTGCGAACCGCGCGGGCTTTCGCCGAGCAATTGGCAATCCTCAACATAGAAATCGGGCACGGTCCTGCACACGATCAGCGCGGTCGCAGGGCCGGTGGCGGTGGAGAGATAGCCTGCGAGTTCCTGGCGTGTGGGCTCGCGGTACCAGCGCGCGGCATAAAGCGGTTCGCCATTGGGCGCAGTGCCAACGCGGCGGCTGTCATTGGCGCTGGAGCCGCCGGTATTGGGCGGGCCATAAGTGCGCGCGGGCGGGCCCTGAGCAGGTTTTCGCGCAGGTTTTGGCGCAGGGGGCGGCGAGGGTGGAGACGGCTGGGCGCGCGGCGGTGGGGGCGCTGCTTGTGCCGGCGTGGGTGTTGGCCGGGGAAGGGGCAATAGCGGGAGCGGATTGGGTTGCGGCTCAGGTTGCGGTCGCGGTTGGTTTTGGGGCTGCTGGACTGATTGCTCTTCGGGCTGCGCGGCTTGCTCAGGCTCGGCAGCCTCTTCGGGTGTCTCGCTGGAGATATTGCTGGCCGCAATGGTGGTGACCTTGGCGCTTTCCTCCTCGCCGCCTGCCAAATTCCAGCTGAGCGTGAACAGCAGCGCAATCACCAGCACTTCGGCGATGATCGTGGCGGTGATGCCGATGACGCGCTTTTTGAGCGTGTCTGGGCGCGCGTCGCGGGATGCGGGGCTTGATGAGGACGCCTGGCCCGGCAAGGGAATGGGTGAAGAGGACGCGGGTGAAGAAGACGCAGGCATGGCGGCGCGGGCTTAGACCATGCGCGCAGGAAATGGCAGCGGATATGCGGCGGTTTGCCGGGCAGTGTTACCGAACAGCGGCGCGCTGCCGGTAACTCAGCGCCTCGGCAATGTGCTCGCGGGCGATCTGGTCTGCCCCTGCAAGATCGGCAATCGTGCGCGCCACGCGCAGCATGCGGGTGTAGCTGCGTGCGGACAGGCGCAGCTTTTCCGCCGCGCGCATCAGCAAAGCGCGCCCTTCCTCATCGGGGGCGGCATGGGTTTCGAGCGCATCGCCTTCCAGTTCCGCATTGGAGCGCACCCCGCGCGCCGTAGCCAGCGCCCGCGCAGCTGCAACCCGGCGCGCAACGTCCGCGCTGCCTTCTGCCGGGGGCGGCATGGCAAGGTCCATGGCGCTGACGGCTGCCACTTCGACATGGCAATCGATCCGGTCGAGCAGCGGGCCAGACAATCGCCCCTGATATTCGCCCACACAGCGCGGATGGCGCGCGCAGATATTGGCCGCTTCGCCCGCATGGCCGCAGCGGCACGGGTTCATCGCGGCGATCAATTGGACACGTGCGGGAAACGTCACATGCGCATTGGCGCGCGCCACATCGACCTGGCCCGTCTCCAGCGGTTGCCTCAGCGAATCGAGCACGGGGCGCTGGAATTCGGGAAGTTCATCAAGAAACAGCACGCCAAGATGCGCAAGGCTCACTTCGCCGGGGCGTACTTTCAACCCGCCCCCTGTCAGCGCCGCCATGCTGGCTGAATGGTGCGGCGCGCGAAACGGGCGCGCGCGGCTGATCGTGCCCGCTTCCAGCGTGCCCGCCACCGATTGCACCATCGACACTTCCAGCGCTTCTGTCGGGGTAAGCTCGGGCAGGATCCCGGCAAGGCAGGATGCGAGCAGGCTTTTGCCCGATCCCGGCGGCCCCATCATCAGCAGATTGTGCCCGCCTGCTGCTGCTATTTCCAGGGCTCTTTTGGCGCTTTCCTGCCCCTTGACCTGTTTCAGATCGGCCGCAGGCGGGCCATCTTTTACCGCGCCGCGTTCTGGCTCGGCAAGCACGCTGTCGCCTTTCAGATGCGCGAGCAAGCCGGACAGATCGCGCGGCGCCAGCACGGGCACGCCGCTTGCCCACTTTGCTTCTGATCCCTGATCCAGCGGGCAAATCAGCCCCTTATCCGCCTCGCTTGCATGCAGCGCAGCGATCAAAACGCCGGGGGATGCGACCACTCTGCCATCCAGCGCCAATTCGCCCACCGCGATCCAATCGCCCAATTGCTCCGCATCGGTGATCCCCATCGCGCCCAGCAAAGCCAGCGCAATCGGCAGATCATAATGCGATCCATCCTTGGGCAGATCGGCAGGCGACAGATTGACCGTGATCCGTTTGGGCGGCAGCGCCAGCCCCATCGCCGCCAGCGCTGCCTGCACGCGCTCGCGGCTTTCGCTCACCGCTTTATCGGGCAGGCCGACGATGGAAAATCGCGGCATTCCGGGCGCAACCTGGCATTGCACTTCGACCCGGCGCGCCTCAAGGCCCAGATACGCAACCGTTTCCACCAGCGCTACCACGTGGCTTTGCCCCCTTATCCGTTTCCGTCCCGTGTAGCCGCGCCCGCGCAAATCGCGCGATTAACATCATGTTATTGAAAGGCGGCGGCGGTTAATTGAGCAATCGTAAACGCCTCATTAGGCACAATGCCGTAATACATTCGCAAGCATAAAACTTCGCTCTTCTTAAAAGGGCGCGGGGGCATTGTCCCCTTGATGAAAACGCTCACTCGCCTTTTTCTATGTCTTGCGATCATGCTGCCGTCTTCTTTGGCTTCGGCCCAAAACGACGCAGTTCATGACAGCGCAATTCAGGCCAGTGAAAATCGGGCCGGCGCGCGCACGCTGCATTCCGAACGCTGGGTCGAAGAATGGGACGCGGCCACGCAAAGCTGGGTGCGGGTGGAAGATGCCGATCCGCGCAGCTTGCTGTCGGCAAGCGCGCCGCAATCCACCATCACCACCACCACAACCGAGATTATCGGCGGTGTTATCACCACGCAGACCACCACCGTTCTGCGCGATGCGGCCCGTTACAGCGCGCCAGTTACGCCGCGCCGGGCTCCGCAGATTGCTGCGCAATATGGCCCGTTTCAGGTTCTCGATAACACCCGCGCAGCAATGATGGGATCAACCGATGCCGCCGCGCCTGCGCATTTTGATGCCATGCTGCGCGATTTTCCCGATCTCAAAGTGCTTGAGCTGATCGAGGCACCGGGCACCAGCCATGATCTGGCCAATCTGGCGCTGGGCCGCCGGATCAGAGCCGCCGGAATTTCCACCCATGTGCCCGCTGGCGGATCGGTGCGGTCTGGCGCGGTGGAATTGTTCCTTGCAGGTGCAACCCGCAAAATTGACGACAGGGCCGAATTTGCGGTCCATTCCTGGCGCGATGCCTATGGGCGCGAGCCTGATGATTTCGCTCCCAACGCGCCGGAAAACCGCCTTTATCTCGATTATTATGTCGAAATGGGCATGAGCGAACGGCGCGCGCGCGATTTTTACGCGATGACCAATTCGGTGCCGCATAACAGCGCTTTATGGCTGAATGGCGATGAAATGCGCGCTTGGGTGAAGGAACGCCGGAACACAGGCAGTGCCTGGGATCAAAGCGTTGCGCAAAAGGTTGAGGTCCAGAAATCTGAAGTCCAGAAAGCCGGGGCCAAGAACGCCGCCGCGCCTGTATTCGTGGCTGTCTCTGCGCCTGTTATCAGCTACGAACACTTGTTCACCGCTCACATCGCGGCGGCACGCCCGCTTTGAAAAGCGCGCATATGCGGGGGGAATGCACGCGCTCCTGCTTCACCTATTGCTTGACTCTGCCCCAACCATCCCATAACCGCGCGCACCTGATTTGATCGTTTTGGCAGGCCTGCTGCGCGGTCGTTTTTCCCGGTACTTGCCCTTTTGCACCCGTGTGCAAGGTGACGGTATCGAACCAGATATTCGAGGACGAAATGAAGCGGACATTCCAGCCAAGCAATCTCGTGCGCAAACGTCGCCACGGTTTCTTCGCACGCAAAGCCACAGTGGGTGGCCGTAAATTGCTGCGCGCCCGCCGCCGCCGCGGCCGTAAAAAACTGACGGCGTAACTTTTTTCGAAAGCGCATCCGCGCTTTCGTCCTCGGTGAATCTTTCGTTTTCCGCACGCCCATCCGGGCGCGCGTCCTCGCTAGACGTGCAGCAAGCTGCACCCGCTGCGGGCGGGCGGTCGCCCTTGCGGCGCTACGCGCCGTGCTCCGCCACCCGGGCCAATCGCTAGCACTAATGTTCTTGGCGCTCTTATCGTTGGCTTGGAATGGTTCGGGCCACAGGCCCGCAAGGGCGACCGCCCGTCGCGGCTTATGCCGCGTAGCCAAGCGGGCCGGATGGCCCGCGCCCGGCGCTTGAGGGGCCAAACAAACAAACGCCCGGATGCGCCTTCGCAAAACAAAAACACCAATGTTCTTGGCGCTCTTATCGTTGGCTTGGAATGGTTCGGGCCGCAGGCCCGCAAGGGCGACCGCCCGTCGCGGCTTATGCCGCGTAGCCAAGCGGGCCGGATGGCCCGCGCCCGGCGCTTGAGGGACTCAAACAAACAAACGCCCGGATGCGCCTTCGCCAAACTAATGACTCCCTTATCACCGCATTCTTGCGCTACCTGTTCGCCATGACACCCGTTGTTCTTACCAAACGCGCTGATTTTCTTGCTGCCAATAAGGGCCTGCGCAATGCGCGGCCTGGCTTTGTGCTGCTGACCCGGCGCAATGGCGGGGCGGGGGTGCGCTACGGTATCACGGTTACCAAGAAGATCGGCAATGCGGTTGTGCGCAACCGGATGAAGCGGCGCTTTCGCGAGCTTTTGCGCGATGCTTTGCCGGATAAGGGGCTGGCGGGCCACGATCATGTCCTGATTGGCCGGGCTGGCGGGGTGGAGCGCGATTTTGCGAAGCTGGCCGATGAACTGGCCGCCGCATTGGTGCGCGCTGGTGAGGGTAAGGGGGATGGTCCCCGAAGCCGGCCACGCCGACCCCGGCATGGCAATCGCGCCCCAAAAAGACCGACACATGAAGCACATTCTTATCTGGATTGCGCGCGGCTGGCAGCTTGGCCCATCGCGGATTATCCCGCCAACGTGCCGCTTTGCCCCCTCTTGCAGCGAATACGCCATTCAGGCTTTGCAGAAACATGGCGCGATCAAGGGTGGATGGCTGGCTGCAAAGCGTATAGGGCGCTGTCACCCTTGGGGGGAAGCGGGCATGATCCGGTTCCATAAAGGGTTGGGAATGGCAGCTGTCATACCTATATAATACACTCACGCGCTACAGATAAACGGGCTCAATCTTGGACAATCAACGCAATCTTATCCTCGCCGTCGTGCTTTCCGGCCTGCTGATTTTGGGCTGGGATCTGGGCATGCGCTTCTTCTATCCCGAAGCATCGGTGACCGCTGCGGTGGTTGATGAAGACGCCGGTGCCGCGCAATCGGGCGATGCGACGGCTGCCGGTGATCTGCCGGGGGGTGATCTGGATGCAGCTGGCGCGCCCAAAGGGCCGGTGGATCTGCAAACGGCGCTGACCAGCGACACCCGCGTAAAGATCAAAGCGCCGCGCGTCGAAGGCTCAATCAATCTGGTTGGCGCGCAGATTGATGACATCACGCTGATTGATTATCGCCAGACAGTCGAAAAAGACGCGCCGCCCGTCCAATTGTTCAGCCCGGCGCGCACCAAGGGGCAGTATTTCGCTGAATTCGGCTTTATCGTCGAAGGTGAGCGTTTGCCCAGCGACACGCTGTGGCAGGCCGATGGCGACACGCTGACACCGGAAACGCCCGTTACGCTTACTCATACCACAGGCAGCGGCGCGGTTTTGTCGATCCGTTATGAGATTGACGATCAGTTCATGATCTCGGCCACGCAAAAGGTTGAGAATGCAGGCGAGGGCGCGGTGATTGTGCAGCCTTCTGCCTATATCACTCGCACCAGCACAACCGCGACGCCCGATCAGATTATCGCCCATGCTGGGCCGATCGGAGTGTTCGGCGGGACATTGCAAGACCCGCATACTTACGAAGAACTGACAGAGCTTGGCCGCTGGAAGCCCGAAGGAATGCCCAATTGGCTCGGCTATTCGGACAATTACTGGCTGGGCGCGGTGGTGCCGGGGGCAGGCGATGTGGCGAGTTACGGTTTCCGTTCGCTGGGTGACAATCTGTTCCTCGCAGGGGTCACATATGAGGCGGAGACAGTGCCAGCGGGCGGTTCGGCTGAGCAATCCACCCAGCTTTATGCCGGAGCGAAAGAAAGCTCGGTCCTTGATGCCTACGAAGAGACCGGCATCACCTATTTCGGCAAAGCAATCAGCTGGGGCTGGTTTGAATGGTTTGAAAAGCCCCTGCTGTGGCTGCTCACCACTTTGCACGGATTGATCGGCAATTTCGGCCTTGCGATCATCGCGCTCACATTCATTATTCGCGGGGCGCTGTTCCCGATTGCACAAAAGCAATTTTCTTCCATGGCGCAGATGAAAGCCGTGCAGCCCAAAATGAAAGCGATCCAGGAACGCTTTAAGGACGACAAGCAAAAGCAGCAGCAAGAAGTGATGAAGCTGTACAAGGATGAAGGGGTCAATCCGCTGGCGGGCTGTCTGCCGCTGATTATCCAGATCCCGATCTTCTTTGCGCTTTACAAGGTTCTGATCCTCTCGATTGAGATGCGGCACGAACCGTTCCTGTATATCCGCGATCTGACCGCGCCTGATCCGGCGACTTTGCTCAACCTGTTTGGCCTGTTGCCGTTTGAGGTCACCGGCTTCCTTGGCATTGGCGTTTTGGCAGTGCTGCTGGGCGTGACGATGTGGCTGACGTTCAAGATGAACCCATCGACGATGGACCCGATGCAGCAGCAGATTTTCAACATCATGCCGTGGATTTTGATGTTCGTTATGGCGACATTCGCATCCGGCCTGCTGCTTTACTGGGTGACCTCGAACATCCTCACGCTGGCGCAGCAAACCTATCTTTATTCCAAGCACCCGCAATTGAAAGCGGCGGCGGAAAAAGAGAAGGCGGAGAAAGCCCGCGAGGCTGAAAAGGCCAAGGCTGAGGCCCAGTCTGAGGAAAAGCCTGAAGCAAAGTCGGATGCCGACGAAGCGGACAGCAAGGCGTAAGCATGACGGGCGAGGCGGATGAAGAGCGCGCGCAGGTTTTGCGCGAAAAGCGTGCCTCGCGCCTGTTTTCAGGGCGAGTGGATTTCCTGCTGTCCGCGCCGCAGCTTAAATTTCTGCCCGATCCCACCGTGCCCGAAATCGCCTTTTGCGGGCGCAGCAATGTGGGCAAATCCTCTCTTTTGAACGCGCTGACCGGGCGCAAGGCTATCGCGCGCGCATCGGTTACGCCGGGCCGTACGCAGGAGCTCAATTTCTTCGAAGTGGGCGAACCCACCCAGTTCCGGCTGGTCGATATGCCCGGATACGGCTTTGCCAAGGCGCCGGTATCGGTCGTTGATAAATGGAAGAAGCTGGTGCGATCATACCTGCGCGGGCGGCAGGTTCTGGCGCGCAATCTGGTTCTGGTTGATAGCCGCCACGGGCTTAAAGATGTCGACCGCGAGATGATGAAAATGCTTGATGAGGCCGCCGTGGGTTACCGCGTGGTGCTGACCAAGACGGACAAGATCAAAGCGTCTGATCTGGAACGGGTCGCAGGCAAAGTCGCAGAAGAAGCCAAAACGCATCCCGCCGCTTTTCCGCAGCTCCATTTGACCAGCGCGGAAAAAGGCATGGGCATCGAGGCGTTAAGAGCCGCTCTGGTAGCCGATGCCCTGGGCGAGGGGTGGTTCGATCAGCCCTGATCCCTTTCGCGTTGCTGCGATGCGGCTTGGCGATCATCCAGCCACCGCGCCAGCCGCACGCCGAATGTAATCAGGAACGGCACCAGCACAATCGACAGCGTCACTTTGGCGAGCACTTGGCCGATCATCAGATTGGTGATGTCAAATTCGCCGTAAAACGCCAGCGTGATGAAAATCACCGAATCGAATGCCTGGCTGAGCGCAGAAGCAATCGCGCCCCGGATCATCAGGCCAAATGTGGTCGCATCCCCGCTGCCGCGCAGCCGGTCAAATATCCAGATATTGAGCAAAAGTGACGTGATGTATGCCGCCGGACCTGCCATCAAAATGCGCGGGGTCTGGCCCAACACGCGTTCAAACGCGGCAAGATCTTCGGCGCGAAATTCGAGCATTTCAGCAGAGGCAGGCAGGCTCAAAACCAGATAGATCAGCGCCGCTGACAAGGCGAGCGGCACAAATCCCCACCACACCAGCCGGGTCGCCATGGCGCGGCCATACAATTGCGAGATTGTGCTGGAGATAACGACCAGCAGCAGGAACGGGAAAATGCCCGATTCCACGGCCAGCTCGCTCGGTACCAATTGCACCTGTTTGAAGGCAACCACACCTGCCAGCACTGTCATCCCGCCATACAGGATTAAAAAGGCAAACAGACCCGCCGGCACATGGACCACAGGGCCATCTGTGTTGTCATAAGGGGCAAAGGCGGTCGTGCCGCCAGAGGGGTCATTGGGTGAGCCGCTGGATGGCCCGCTGGCAGGCACGTTAGAAGGTTCGTTCATCGCGCAAGGTTAGGCAGAGCTTTGCGAAAAAGAAAGCGGCCAACAACACTTCATCCCGCTTTGCACGACGATATGCTTGCCAGCATCGCCCCAAAATGCCACCCCTGCGCCTTCGGGATACACAATATCGGGGGCGCGGCCCGCACGGGCGGCGAAGCACAGCCATTCTACCCTATCTCAATTCTATCGCGGGGATCGCAGCGATCCTTGCCATCGCGTTTCTGCTGTCATCGGGCAAACGCAATATAAATCTGCGCGTTGTCGCATCCGCCTTTGCCTTGCAGGTTGTGATGGCCGCGCTGGTGCTGCGCACCGATATTGGCGCGCTTGTGATCAAATTCCTGTCTGACGGCGTGATCGCGCTGCTTGGCTATTCCGTGAAAGGGATAGAGACGCTGTTTGGCCCAATGGGCGCAAACCCGTTTGCCAACACATTCCTGATCGCGGCGCTGCCCGTCATCGTGTTCTTTGCAGCATTGGTGTCGATCCTTTATTATCTGGGCATTATGCAGCGGCTGGTGCGCTGGCTGGGCGGGGCGATTGGCTGGATCACCGGCATCAGCAAAGTCGAAGCACTGGGCAGCGCAGCCAATATCTTTGTCGGCCAATCGGAAAGCCCGCTGGTCGTGCGGCCTTACCTCGCCAGCTTGCCGCCTTCGCGCCTGTTCACGTTGATGTGCGTCGGCATGGCGGGCGTGGCAGGCACCATTCTGGCGGGATACGCATCGTTTCTGGGTGATGAGGCCGTGCCCTATCTGCTCGCGGCTGCCTTTATGTCAGCGCCCGGCGGCATCCTGATGGCCAAAATCATCATGCCCGATGATCCGGTCGAGGCCGCAGCTCATGACAAACAGCTTGAAGACGTGACCGTATCGGAAACCTTCGAAGAAGGCGAAAAGCCCGCCAATATTATCGAGGCCGCCGCGCAAGGCACCACCACCGGCGTCAAACTGGCTGTGGCCGTTGGCGCGATGGTGATGGTGTTTGTCGCGCTCGTCGCGCTGGCAAACGGTATTTTGGGCGGGATCGGCGGCTGGTTCGGCTATCCCGATATCTCCTTCCAGCAGATGTTCGGCTTTGTCTTTGCGCCTGTCATGTTCTTGATCGGCATTTCGGATTGGGAGCAGGCGCAGATCGCAGGCGGATTGTTCGGGACGAAAATTGTGCTGAATGAATTTGTGGCGTTCATCGAACTGGGCGCGGTCGAAGGTTTGACGGAGCGCAGCCGCAATATCATCACCTTTGCGCTGTGCGGCTTTGCCAATTTCTCCTCCATCGCGATCCAGATGGCGGTGACAGGCGGGCTCGCGCCCAATCAGCGCCCGGTCATTGCACGGCTGGGGCTGAAAGCCTTGGCCGCAGGTTCGCTTGCCAATTTGATGAGCGCGGCGCTGGCCAGTTTATTCCTGCCGTTTTAGACCTATTTGCAGAAGGTTAGCCTCTCTATTAAAAGACACTTATGACTGCATCTTCCCAGACCCCTTCTGTGCAAATCGCCAGCGTCTCGCTGAACCGTCCGCTCGAAGATATTGCCGATGAATTGGGCCGCAGCTTTGCCGATGTCGGTTTTGCCGTGGTTCGCGATCACGGCATCCCTGCCGATCTGATCGCCAAAGCAGAGGCCGCCTCGAAAGAGTTTTTCGCGCTGCCTGACCAGCTCAAACGCAGTTACAAGCTGGATGGCGGCGGCGGCGCGCGCGGATACACTCCGTTCGGCACCGAAAAGGCCAAGGATGCGAGCGTATTTGACCTGAAGGAGTTTTGGCATGTCGGGCGCGACCTGCCCCATGGCCACGAATTGTCCGAATTTATGGCTCCCAATATCTGGCCAGACGAGATTGACGGGTTCGAAGCGATTTTCCGCGAATTATACGCTGCCTTTGAAGCTGCAGGCGCGCGCGTTCTCGAAGCGATAGCGCTGCATCTGGATCTGCCGCGCGATTTCTTTGCCGCCACGGTTCAAGACGGCAATTCGGTGATGCGCCTGCTGCATTACCCGCCGCTTGGCCCCGATGCGCCCGATGGCGCGATCAGAGCGGCAGCGCATGGCGATATCAACACGATCACATTGCTGCTGGGCGCAGAAGAGGCGGGCCTCGAATTGCTCACCAAATCGGGCGATTGGCACGCGGTAGAAGCGCAGGAAGGCGCGCTGGTTATCAATGTGGGCGATATGCTGGAACGGCTGACCAATGGCCGGCTGGTATCGACCACGCACCGGGTGGTGAACCCCAGCGGTGATGCGGCGCGGCGGTCGCGTTATTCGATGCCGTTCTTCCTCCATTTCCGTCCGGATTTCTGGATTGATCCGCTGCCCAATTGCACCGGCGATGGCTGCTGGGACACACCGCCTGAAGCGATCAGTTCGCACGATTTCCTGATGCAGCGCCTGCGCGAGATCAATCTGGCTTAAACCCCCGTGGGCGAATCGCGGCGGATATAAGTTTGCGACTCCAGCAAGCTGAAGGGCCGCGGCTGCATCAAAATCGGCGCAAAATCGGTCTGTTCTCGCCCCGCCGCCCGTTGGCAACGGTCCATCGCTGCCAGATCAGCCCCTGCGCAAATATCCTTATTTCGTGGCGCGGCTGCAACACAGGGCCAATAACCCACGGGAATCCAAGCCTTAGCCTGTGGATGGATTGGTATTGCGACCCGCTCTCAATCCGCGCCCCGGCGAGTGTCACACACTTGTCACAAAACCGTCGCTTTTCCGAAGCGGAGCGCTCCTAGGGGGGCTGCATCACACTCTCTCTCCATCGTGTTTAGGGGCCTATACATGAAAATTAAGTACCTCCTGGCAGCCAGCGTCGTATCGCTCACCGCCGCCGCCACTATCGCTGCTCCCGCAGCAGCGCAGCAGATTACTTCAGGCGTCGAAGGGTCAGTCACTGACGCCAGTGGCAATCCGCTTGCCGATGCATCCGTCGTCGTCACTGACACCCGCACCGGGGCAGAGCGCACATCGAGCACCGGCAGCAACGGCACATTCCGTATCCAGTCGTTGCAACCGGGCGGTCCTTACACCGTCACTGTCACTGCGCCGGGTTTTGAAGGCCAGACCATCGAAGACGTCTTCACCAATATCTCGGGCAATGTCGGCTACACTTTTACGCTGAACGAAAGCGCGGAAGGCAACACCATCATCGTGACCGGCGCGCGCGCCCGCGCCAGCCAGGTTGCTGTGGGTCCGGGTACCGCGTTTGATACGCAAACGCTGGAATCCTTCCCTTCGATCACGCGCGACGTGCGCGACATCATCCGCATCGACCCGCGTGTCAGCCTTGAACAGAACAACGATGTTGACCGTATCTCCTGCCTTGGCGGCAATGACCGGACCAACACTTTCACCGTTGACGGCATCGTCCAGTCCGACACCTTCGGCCTGAACGGCACGCCCTTTGCCGCGCGCAACTCGTTGCCGCTGCCATTTGACGTGATTGAGCAGATCTCGGTTGAGTTCGCTCCGTTCGACGTGGAATATTCCGAATTCACCGGCTGTCTTATCAACACCGTCACCAAAGCGGGTTCGAACGAATTTCATGGTTCGGCTTTCATCACCTATTTCGATGATGGCCTGTTCGCCAACGAAATTGACGGCGCACCGCTGAACGCCAGCGAAGAAAAGCGCTGGGGCGTGACATTGAATGGCCCGATCATCCCTGATCGCCTGTTCTTCTCGTTCGGTTATGAAGAAGCTGACCTTACGCAGGGCAACAATTTCGGTCCCTTTGGCGGCGGTTTCACCAACGAGGCCAACTTCGCGACCACCGCTCAGCTTGATCGTTTCGCGCAAATCGCGCGCGACGTTTACGGCCAGGACATCGGTGCTTATCCGACCACTCTGCCCGAAGGCAATGTGCGCTATTTCGGCCGTCTCGATGCCATCATCTCTGACGATCACCGGCTTGAGGCAACCTATCAGCGGCTTGAAGAAACCAATATCGAAGCTGACTTTGGCGGCGGCGAATTGGGCGGGATCAACTCGTTCGAGGACGAGGGTACAATCTCCGATTATTACTCGGTGCGTCTGTATTCGCAGTGGAGCGACAGCCTTTCCACCGAACTGCGCGTCAGCCGGTCAGAAGTTGGCGATGTTCAAGGCCCGCTTGGCTTTGGCGAAGCGCAATCAGACAACCCGACCCCGCGTCTGGTCGTTGGTCTGGATAACGAAGGCAGCACGGTATTTGGAACCGATGCCAACGGCAATGGCCTCGGACAATTCGGCGCGCTTGCAACAGGCCCCGGCATTTTCCGTTCGGCCAACCAGCTCGACCAGAAAATCGATCAGGCCCGGTTCCAGGTCAATTACGAAGCAGGCGGCGGCCACTTCCTGAAATTCGGCGCCGAGGTCAACGATCTGGAAGTGTTCAACCTGTTCGCAATCAACGCGACCGGCACGATCTTCTTTGAAAATCTCGATGCGTTTGAACAAGGTCTGGTTGCGCCCGGCTTCTTCTCAAGCGTGTTTGGCAACCGCGATGATTTGTCCACCGGCGGCGCGCTGGGTGGTTTCACCATCGCAGCGGGCGTTGATGGCGATATCAACAACGCAGCAGCCACATTCAGCCGCCGGATCTATTCGGTTTACGCGCAGGATGAATGGCAAGCGACCGATCAATTGTCAGTCAATGCCGGTGTCCGCGTCCAGCTGTATGACGGCGATGCACCGCGCGCGAACCAGGCCTTTATCGACCGGTATGGCTTTACCAATGCCAATTCGTTCGGCCGGCTTGGCCCGGTTGTGTTGCCGCGTCTGTCGGCGACCTATGAATTCGACAATGACGGCTTCTTCTCAAACAGCCGTCTGACAGGCGGCGTCGGCGTCTTTTCTGGCGGCGATCCGGTGGTCTATTTCTCAAACGCGTTTTCGAACAATGGCTTCTCTTCTGCCAATGGCAGCAGCTTTAGCCCGGAATGCGCAGGCGCAGTGCCGGTTGATCCGGTTACCGGCCAATTGCAAGTTGTGCAGAACGGCCAGTTCATCGGCTTCCCGCAATGCGCGATTGATGCCGGTGCTGCGATTGCAGGGGCAGGCGGCGCTGACATTCAGTCCACCGATCCCGATTTCGACATCCCGACTGTGACGCGCGCCAGCCTGGCGTTCCAAACCACATTCGGCGCGGAAAGCGGGTTTTTCTCAGACTGGGACTTGCAGCTCGATTATATCTATTCGCGCTTCAACAACACGCTGAACTTTGTCGATCTCAGCCAGGCACCGGACATTCGCACCAATGGCGGCTTCACCGTCGATGGTCGTCCGATCTATCAGGCTGTTGATGCGACCGCTGCAGGGTGTAACGCGGTGCTGCAAGGCACGGGCGGAACGCCGCCTGTTTACACGGGCCTGACGGCGGATTGCTTTAACACCAGCCGCGATGACAACATCCAGCTGACCAATGGCCGCCGTGCAGAATCGCACTCAGTGTCAATCGCGCTGAGCAAGCAGTTCGACAGCGGTCTGATCACCAGCGGCGGTTCGACACGGGTGCAGTTCGGCTATGCCTTCACCGATTCGAGCAATGCCCGCAACAACCAGTCATCAACCGCGACATCATCGTTCGATGCAACCGCCGCGTTTGATCGTCAGGATCCCGCAGTATCGACTGCAACCACAGAAACCCGCCACAACTTCACAGCGGCGGTCAATTTCCGGGAGCAATTCTTTGACGGATACGACACCAGCCTCGGCATCTTTTTCCGGGCACGCGAAGGGCGTCCTTACAGCCTGACATTCGATGGCGGAGGCGTGTTCGCTGACAGCGCATCGGGCAATGACAACGCCCTGCTCTATGTGCCGACTGGTGTGAATGATGCCAATCTGACTGACTTTAGCGGACAGGGTTTCAGCGCCGCTCAAATCGCAGCTCTTCAGGCTGGCCAGGCAGCGGCGGTCCAGGATACGATCGACTACGTTGCAGCATCAGGTTGTGATTTCACTCCGGGCGAGACAATCCGGCGCAACACGTGCCGCAATGATTGGCACATTGATCTGGACTGGCGCTTCAGCCAGGAACTTCCCTTCATTGGCAGCCTGACCGGCATCGCCGATGACCGGCTCGAAGTGTTCGCTGATTTTGCGAACTTCCTGAACTTCATCGATGATGGTGCTAACATTCTGCGTTCGCGCGGCGGCTTCAATGGTCTTGTGGACGTTGCAGACTTTGGCTTGACTGTTGATGATCCCGACAACCCTGGAGACACAATCACTGTTGATGATGTTGATGCGCAGGGTCGATATGTAATCGGCGGTTTCAACCCCGATGATCAGAACTTCATCGCGATCAACCCATCGGCATGGCGCATTCAAATCGGCGTTCGCTACGAATTCTAATTCGGCGCGTTTCGATTGACCGAGCACAAGCGGCGAGGCCTTAGCGGGCCTCGCCGTTTTTGTTTTGGGCGGTTCTGTTTTGGGCGGTCCTGTTTTGGAGCCGCTTTGTTTTGGGTGTGCGAAATGGGGCGGTGTGTAATGGGCCGGTGTGTAATGGGCCGGGGCGAAATGGGCCAAGGCACGACGGGCCAAAGCGCAATGGGCCAATGCGCAATTGGGCGTTGTGTTTGGCCGTGATGCGGCATGCTAGCCGTCTGGCTGTGAGGGTAGGTGAGGCCGCGCGCGGAGCTATCCAGTCAAAGGCCAGCGCAAAGGGCCTGCAAAAGCGATTGGCGGTAAAGCGCGCTGCTAGGCACGCGCGGGCGGCGGCTTGTCTAAACCCGCGAGCCCCGGCGGCGGCCCTTCGAATGCCCTCTGCTGGCCGCTCTGAGCTTGCCACCGGCGAAGAACGCCACCGCCCCAGTTTGCGACCGGCCCCGCTTGCAACCCACCAAGGCAGCATCCGGCCAGCCTAGGGCGCCCCGCTGCCCGCGCTGGACTGCGCCATATCCTCTGCCGCATCATCAGCGAGGCTCAGCAGTTCAAACGCCAGCGCTTCCTGAATTTTCGGATCAAGCTCCATCCTGAGCGCATTTTCCAAGGCCGAGGCCTGATCGCCCAGTTCAGGCTCATCAAACATCGCGGCGGTTCCGGCCAGTTTGTGGATCAGTTTTGCCAAAGCTTCGCGCGCGGGCGCTTCGCTTGGCTCTCCATTAAGGTGGTCATGCGTGAGGGCTGCGCGAACCGCCTCCACCGCTTCCTCGCGGCGTTCCACCCAGCGTTTGATCAAAGCGGGCGAATGCTTGCGTGCAGACTGCTCAGCAGCAGCGGATTTCGCCCGGTTTTCCGCGCGCGAGGCATGGAGCAGATCGATCACTTCGGATCTGTCCGGTCCGCTGCTTGCTTCGTCGCGCGGCCTGGATGGTGGGCCGTATTCCATGTTCTCTGCATTTTCTTCGCCGGGTTCCACAATGCGCGTGGGCAGCCACCGCTGCAGCACCCGCGCGAGGTCTGAAAACACCATCGGTTTTGCCAGATGCGCCTGCATCCCCGCTTTGCGTGCGGCGGTAACATCTTCGGGAAAGGCATTGGCCGTCAGCGCGACAATCGGCAATTGATCCGGCGTTATCCCCTCTGCGCGGATAGCGCGCGTCGCATCATAGCCATCGCAGCCCGGCATCTGCATATCCATCAGCACCAGATCATAGGGAGAGCCGCGCATCACGCTGTCCATCACCATGGATATGGCTTCATTGCCATCATGCGCCACTGCAACCGTCTGGCCGCAGCGTTCGAGCATTTCGCGCGCGAGCATGCGGTTCACATCGTGATCTTCGGCAAGCAGGATGCGCGCGTGATGCGGCAATTCTTCGAGTACGTCATACTCTGTTTCCGGCTCAGGCTCGCTTGGTTCTTCCGATGGTTCCGCGTGCGAGGCGGGCAGCACCAGAGTGAAGCATGATCCCACATCCACTTCGCTGGTGACTTCGATCCGTCCGCCCAGCAAATCAGCCAGCTGGCGGCTGATCGACAGGCCAAGCCCGGTGCCGCCAAATCTGCGCGCGGTGTCCCCTTCGGCCTGGGTAAAGGGATTGAAAATCATATCGAGCCGCTGGTTGCTGATCCCGATCCCTGTATCTGCAACGCTGATCGAAAATTCATCGCCATCGCTGCGGCAGCTGATCGTGATAGTGCCCGACTGGGTGAATTTGATCGCATTGCCGATGAGGTTGAGGACAATCTGGCGCAGCCGCAAGGCATCGGTCATCACCCACGGCATGACCGCGCGGGGCGTGTCATCGCAATCATTGGCCGCAACGTCAGGCCATTCGAGCGCAATCTCCAGCCCTTTTTTAAGCGCAGCCGGCTGATGCAGGGCCGCGCATTCGGCGATTGTGGCATCCAGATCCACCGGCGCGTTATCAATCGCGATCTGCCCCGCTTCGATCCGCGACAGATCAAGCACATCATTCAGCAGCATCATCATTGAGCGGCCCGACTGGACAATCATTTCCGCCTGACGCCTCTGGTCTTCTTCCAGCTCGGATTGCAGCAGCAATTCTGCAAAGCCCAGAACGCCGTTCATAGGCGTGCGGATTTCGTGGCTCATGTTGGCGAGAAATTCTGATTTGGACCGCGCCGCATTTTCAGCATGGCGGCGCGCACGGGTCAGCAGCAATTCCAGTTCCACCCGCTGGGTTACATCGCGCGCGGCAATCACCATGCCTTCGCGGGTTATACCGCCGCGCCCCTGAACAATCGCGCATTCCGCCTCGATAAAGACAGGGCTGCCATCTTCGCTGTCAAGGAAGCGGCGATAGGTAAAGCGCTCGTTCTGCGATACGCCTGATAGCAATTGACGTTCCGCTTTGGCGATCCGATCGCGCGCATCCTCGTGCATATTGTCAGCAAAGCGCGCGCCGAGAAAGCGGGCGGGATCCTCCCCCAACACGCCGCGAACCGATGGCGAGGCATAGGTGCAAATGCCATCGAGATCGTAATGCAAGACCGCATCGGAGATATTGTTTGCCAGAATATCAAGCTGCTGTTTGCCGTGTTCCAGCTGGTCAATCATGCGTTTGCGCCCGGCAAGCGCCGCCGCAACAGGCAGGCCGGTGAGGAAATTGGCCGCGATAAATGCCTGAAGCACATGATTGCGCAATGCCGGTGAGCCGCTTGCCTCATAAATGGGGCCAAGCCCCATCGACGTCATGGTAAATGCCAGAACAGACAGGGCGCCCACGAACAAGGCCGTGCCAAGCGCGCCCACTCTGAAGGCATGGAACAAAGTGATGACCGGGATCACAAACAGCAGCGGATAGGCGTTCTGGGCAAAGACGGCATAGCTTGCTGCAAGGCCAAAGGTGATGAGCGCCAAAGCCTCGAACAATTCAGCAGTGCCCAGCACAAACCGCCGCCGCCACAGATCACCCAGCAGCAGGATCGCCGGGACCAGCAAAACAATGCCCAGCCCATGGGCGAGATACCAATTGATCGCCTGATTGATAAGCGCGGGGCCTGTAAGTCCCAGATCAACCGCCATGCTGGCCGCGGCAATGGCAGTGGATGCAAGCGGGCTTATCAATGCGCCGAACCACAAGATCATCCCAAGATCGCGGATTTTGGTGACGGCAGGATGGGGACCGCAGAATCGCCGGATCAAACTGACAGCGACCACTGCCTCTGCAACATTGGCCAATGCGAAAACAGCCGATGAGAGGGAGCTGAAACCGGCCATCACATCGGCGCAATAGATACCGGAAAACAGGCCTGCAAAAAATGGCAGCTCGTTCTTGAGCGGCAATCGCAGCAGGAACGCAGCGGCAACCGCGGCCGGAAGCCATACCGTGGCAAGAGAGCCATCGCCAACGCGCGCCGCGCTTAAAGAAATTGATGCAAGCGCAAAACTCACGAAAGCGCAGACAATCGCGATAAGGATGCTGCGTGCATCGGGAAGGCCAAGGCCGATCAGCGCGCCTTTGCCAGCCGGAGCGCCCGCATATCTCGCCCCGGTGTCATATCCGCCGTGCCGGGAGGCCTGATAGACCGGGCCAGCATATCCGCCATAAGGCGGCCTATCTGCAACCACGAGATCGCGGTCCAGAGGGTCTGTATCTTTATCGTGTCTTAGCACGATTTTACGCTCCATCGATAAACTTGCATCCCTTTGTATAGACAGTCCGGCTAGGTTTCGGGCGCAAGTGCCGCCGTTTTGGTCCGAATTGGATTGGATGGGTCTGCGCTGTGCGATAAGCCGGGCAAATCCGGCCCACATTTTGGGCACACGGTCAGGCCCACGGTTAGGCAAAGCGCCAAGGGATAGGAGGCACAAGGTTGGCAAAGCGCGTCACACGCTATGGAACACGCAAAAAGCGCATTCGCTGGCCGCTCGTGCTGGTGCTGCTGGCGGTGCATGTCGCGGCGCTTTATGGGCTGGCGCGGGTCTTTGCTCCTGAAATGACCGCCTCGGTTGAGCAGCAGGTTGCATCGGCATTGACCGTTACTGTCTCGGTGGCAGAGCCTGATCCCCCGCCGCCTCCTCCGGCTGAGCCTGAACCTGACGAAGGCGCGCAGGGCGATCCGGGCAAGGAAGCTGTGCCCCAGCCTGTCACCGCGCCTCCGCCCAAAGTGCGCCTGCCTGAACCCAAGCCTGCGCCCAAGGCATCCTCCACCGGAACCGCGACCAGATCGGGCGCGCGCGATGCGGGTGTGGGGACCGGCGCTGATGGCCGCGGGACGGGCACGGGAAGCGGCCAGCGCGGCAGCGGGCAGGGCAATGCGATTGCCTCCAAACCGGAGCATATTTCTGGCAGCATCAACAATGCGCGCGATTATCCCGTACCAGCGGGCGGTCGCAGCGCCCGGCGCGGGACAGAGGTGATCGTGCGCGTCATTGTGAGCGTGGATGGCCGGGCCAGCCAATGCTCTGTCTACCGCGCCAGCCCTGATGCAGAAGCCGATGCGATCACTTGCCGCCTGATTGAAGAACGCCTGCGGTTCCGCCCCGCCACCGATCGGGCTGGCAATCTGGTTCCAGCGCCCTATTACTGGCGCCAAAGATGGTTTTAGTGTTTTGAAGACCTTAGCAAAAACTTTGCAAATTGCTGATATCGTTCACACATTCAGGAGAAGCATGTGAACAGTTCGCCGGATATGGGCCTGCTCGATATGGGCGCGCACGCGGATGCGATCTATCCTGTTATCCTGTGCGGTGGCAGCGGCACCCGGCTGTGGCCGGTTAGCAGCCCTGCGCATCCCAAACCGTTTCTGCCTTTGATCGGTGATGCGACCCTGTTTAAACAGGCGATTGCGCGCGTGGGCGGAGCAGGCGGGGCTGGAGCGGGAATGGCGGGAGCGGGCGGGGCAGGCGATGCTGCTGATTTCGCGCAGCCTATCGTGGTGGCAGGCGGCCAGCATTGCGATGCGATCACTGCGCAAATGCACGGGGCCGGGCACACCATCATTGTCGAACCCGCCGCGCGCAACACCGCGCCTGCGATTGCGCTGGCGGCTGCCATGCTGCCTGATGAAGCGGTGATGCTGGTGTGCCCCAGCGATCATCACATCGCCAACACGGCTGCTTTTCGAGAGGCGGCGCACGCGGCGGCTCAGCTTGCCCGTCAGGGGCGGCTTGTCTCGTTCGGGATTACGCCGGAGCATCCCGAAACAGGCTATGGCTATTTGCGCCGCGGCGGGGAACTTCCCGGCGGATATGAGATTGCGCAATTCGTTGAAAAGCCCGATCTGGAGCGCGCCAAAAGCTATCTGGAAAGCGGCGAATACAGCTGGAATGGCGGTATCTTTGCCTTTCAGGCGGGCACTTTGATGAAAGAGCTCGCCCGGCACCGCCCCGAAATGGCGCGCCGCGTCACCGCCGCGATTGCCGGGGCCGAGCGTAACGGCGCGCAAGTTCACCCCGATAGGGCGCAATTTGAAGCGATTAAGGGCGAGTCCATTGATTATGCCATCATGGAAAACACCGAGAGCGCGGCCATGGTGCCTGCCGATATGGGCTGGTCGGATATCGGCAATTGGGCCGCGATGCAGGATGCGCTTTCCAAAAGCGAAGATGGCGCGAGCGGTGCCGCGAATGGTGCCAGCAACGATATTAGCACCGACGAAAACGGTAACACCGCGCGCGGCCCAGCGGATTTTGATGGGTGCCGCAATGTCCTTGCCTATAGCGATGGCGCGCGGGTTTCTGCCGTGGGGCTGGAGGATATCTGCATCATTGTGTCGGGCGGCGAAGTGCTCGTCACAACCCGCGATGGCGCGCAGCGTGTGGGCAAATTACCGGGTGCAAGCGGAGTTAAATCCCCCGCAGGATCGCCATCAAAGTGACCCGCGTGCCCGCCGATACATCAGCCCGGTGGCTGGACACCACCCAGGTGGAAAAGGTGTGGGGCAGAGATGCCTTGCCCGCGCCTTTTGCCGCCCCGCCGGGCAAACGCATTGGCGAGATCTGGTTTGATCCCATCCCACAGTGCGATCAGCTTTTGGTCAAATATCTGTTCACCAGCGAAAAACTCTCCGTTCAGGTCCACCCCAGCAGCGCAAACGCTCTGCCGGGTGAAGCGGGGAAAGAGGAATGCTGGCTGGTTTTGGATGCAGAGCCGGGCGCGCAATTGGCCATTGGGTTCAAGCAGGAATATACGCCTGATGCTGTGGCCGCCGCCGCGCTTGATGGCTCTATCGAGCAGCTGCTGGAATGGCACGATGCAGGCAAAGGCGATGTGTTCTATCTGCCCGCAGGCACCGTTCACGCCATCGGGCCGGGGCTATCGCTGGTCGAAGTGCAGCAGAACAGCGACACGACGTTCAGGCTCTATGATTATGGCCGCCCGCGCGATCTGCATCTGGACCGCGCGATGGCGGTCGCCGATTGCGGTCCCTACGCCCAGCGCCATCGCGGCCGCGTGACACGCGATGAACAATGCCTTGTGAATGAAGCACATTTCCGGCTGGACCGGGTGGTGGGCACACCAAGCGAGGCTTTGCGTGAAAATTATCGCGGCGGCGTTCTGGTGCTGCCTTTGGAAGGCGAGATTGGGATTGCGGGCAGTGAAGAGCCGCCTGCTGGGTCAGGCCACTGTCTTTATGCGCCCAGCCTTGCAGCGGTCGATTTCACCCGCGCGAGGGTAACTTTGCTGAGCTGGACCGCTTAGGCGTAATCCTCATAAGGGTGCCCCAGACAACCGGACAAGACGACCGGCCAAAACGATCAGTCTTTTTCGAGCAATTTGCCGCCATTGCTTTTAACCGCGCGTTCCAATGTGCCGCGCAGGAAACCCAGCATGGGCGGCAATTCCATTTCTATCGCGACGCTTTCGTCAAACACTTCAATGGTGCCGGGGATGCGCTGGCCCGCCGCCGTAATCAGCAGCGCCATCACGTCTTCGCTTTGCCAGTCGGTTTCCACCGTTGCCATGCCGCGCGGAAAGTGATCGGCGATTTCATGCGCGTGGGCGTGCATACGGCGGCGCACTTCTTCGCGGCCAAGCGAATGGGGGAGGGTGACGCGCATACAGGCCTACCGCGGCTGCTTGGTCGGCGTGGCGGAGAAATCGGGCAAAGGCACGCCGGTGTCGGGCGAACCTGTCATATCGGCGATCAGCTCGTCCCCGCCATAGCGGTAATCGAGATAGCGCGATTTGATCGCCAGATCATCCAGCGCCCCTTCGGCGAGCCGCCGGGTCACCCGGTCAATCTCGCCCGAGATTTTGGCGAGGCTTGTGGTGAGCCTGTCATCAGCGGTTCCGCCTGCATGGTCCTCGCCGCGCAAATGCGCAGGGACTTTAAGGTAATTGTCTATCGTCTCCGGGATGTATTCGCCAACCAGCTCGCGCACTTCGGCCATGGCGGGGTGCGCATCGTCCATGCTTTCAAGCTGAGCGCCCAGCGCATCCAGTTGAATGCCCATCTGATCGATAATCGCAGCGGCGGGGGCGGGCAAGGCATCGCGCTGCGCTTCCAGCCACAGTTCGACGCGGGCAACCATTTGTTTGGGATTGCCTTTTTTAAGCTCAGATCGTTTTGGCGGTTTGGGTGTGGGAGCAAAAGCAAACACTCCGAACGCGACGATAACAGCAAGCACAAGGGCCATCACGCCCCAAAAACCGATCGCGCCGAAAATCGAGGCGAACACTCCAGTCGCAACAAAGATCGCCATCAGCGCAGCGGCCAGATAAGCGCCGCGTTTCATCCAGTGCTTTATCTTGGCCTGCGCCGATCCCTTGCCAATGCTCTTGCCGCCTACACCGGGGCGGTGCGTGCCGCCTTCATCGCGCTGGGTGCGCAAGGATGTGCCCGCTGCGCTTAATATCTGATCGCTGTCCCGCGTGCTGTCCGGCATAATGGGGGCCTAGCTATCCAGCGCCAGCAGCGAAGGTTCGCTTGCCACTTTGGCCTGTGCCTGCGCCTGGCCCTCTGCGCGGGCGATATAGCCTTTGGATTTCTCCACCTCATCGGTCAGCACATTCACCGTCTGCTTCATGCTATCAAGCGCGCGGACTTTAAATTCGTCCACTTCATCCATCGTGTCATAGATGTTCTGGAATGCGCGTTGCAGCGTTTCCAGCGGGATTGTGGAAGCGGCCGCCTGTTCGTGGATTTGCCCGGTCTGTTCGCGCAGCAGCGTGCTGGTGCTGTCGATAATGTCCGACGTTGTCTGATTGAGCGAAGTGATCTGCTGAAGCACAAGTTTCTGATTGGTCATCGCCTGCGCCACGGTCACCGCAGTGCGCAATGCGCCAACCGTGGTGGTGGATGCGCGGTCAACGCCTTTGACCAGTTCAACATTGTTCTTCTTCACCAGATCAAGCGCGAGGTAACCCTGCACGCTGACCGCCATCTGGGTGAGCAAATCCTGCGTGCGCTGGCGCACATAGAACAGCGCGCTTTCCCGCAAAGCTTTCGCCTTTTCAGGATCGGAAGCGTCCAGCTCCAGCGCTTTGGCTTCGAGTTTTGCGTCCAGCGCCTTGGCGATGTGGATCATCTGTTCCAATTCGCCCATCGCTTCCCACAGCTTTTGCCGTTCGGTGTCGATCGCAGCGTTATCCAGATGCAGCTCTTTCTTGCCGCCTTCCAGCCGTTCAAGGATCGCCTGAATATGCCCCTGCGCAGAGGTGTAGCTGTCGAAATAATTCTTCAGCTTGCTTCCAAACGGGATGATGCCGAACAGCTTGCGCGGGGATAGCAATTTGCCTTTGCGGCCTGGATCAAGATCTTCGACGGTGCGGCGCAGTTCCGCCAGATCGCTGCCGACAGAGCTGTCTGAGTCCATCGCGCGCACCGGGCGATCAAGGAAGCGGTTTGAATGCGCGGCGGCGGCGCGGATCTGTTCCTGACCCATGCGCGTGATCTGATCGACCTTTTCGCCAAAAGCGGGCGAATTGGCATCTTGCGAGATAAGCTCGGTGACAAACGCATCGACTTTCACGTCCAGCTTGGATTTCTCTTCCGCTGAAACCGGGACCAATCCTGCCGCCTGTTCAGGCGCAACCACGGGCACCGGATCGGGCGGGGTCAGCTCAAAATCGGTCGCGGTTTTGGTTTTTGTCGCGATGTTCAGATCTGGCGATGTCTCACTCGTCATGCAGCTTTGGCTCCCTTATCCGCGCGTCATGTGGCCATGCTTTGCGGCGCTCAACCTATATTGCTGTATTAGGTATCTAAAACACAGCTTTCAAGTGAGACTAGCGCGGAAGGCGGGGCTGCGTCCATTGTTGATTGCGCTGCCCGAATGGAGCTTGGCCGGTGGCAACGCGCGTAACTGTTGGCCTTTGCCCCTTCGCGCGGCTAAGTGTGATGATTACGCCATCCATTCCAGCAGCTCACATGGTTGACAATTTGAGTGACTGACAAAACCGACACCACGCCTGAGGCCGCCCCGCGCGTGCCTTCATCATCCGGATACACGCCGATCCCGTCAAACGGCACGCCAGGTGCATCGGCGGCGGCGGCGCTGGGCGAGCAATCGCCGTATCAGAAGATCGCTAAATCACTCAAAAGCTGGTGGCACGAAGAAGTTATCGGCGCGATTGATCAGGGCGAAGTGATCGAGAAACGCCGCGCCGAATGCGCTTTGTCCGAACGATACCTGTTCATGACCGCGATGAGCGCCGGCATTGCGGTGCTGGGTCTGCTGCTTTCATCGCCTGCCGTGGTGATCGGGGCGATGCTCTTATCGCCGTTGATGGACCCGATTATGGGGCTGGGATTTGCGCTGGCGATTGGCGATTTCCAATGGCTCAAACAATCCGCGCGCAGCCTGCTGTGGGGCAGTCTTTTGGCGATTTTGCTGACAGGTGCGCTGGTGTTTGTTTCGCCCATTCAGACGATTACGCCGGAAATCGCGGCGCGCACGCAGCCCAATCTGTTCGATTTGTTCGTCGCGCTGTTTTCCGCGCTTGCCGGCGCCTATGCGATGATCCGCGGGCGCGAAGGGACCATTGTGGGCGTGGCGATTGCAACCGCGCTGATGCCGCCGCTCGCTACAGTTGGATTTGGCCTTGCGACGCTGAATTGGACGGTGTTTTCAGGCGCGCTGCTGCTTTATGTGACCAACCTTATCACCATCGCGCTCACCGCATTGGCGATGGCGCGGCTGTATGGGTTTCGCACCCGCCTTTCCAAAGGGCAGACGCAGGCACAAAGCCTTGCCGTGATCGTCGTGTTTATAGCGCTGGCCGTTCCGCTTGCTTATTCGCTGCAACAAATCGCATGGGAAGCCAACGCGCAGCGCATCGTGCGCAGCGAGATTACCGAACGCTTTGCCACCGATTCCGAAGTGTCGCGCGTGGACGTTGATTTTCGCAGCGATCCGCTGCTGGTCGGCTCTACGATCTACACCCCTGCGGTAAAGCCCGAAATTGAAGGTGAGATCGAAGCCGCTTTGGCAGAGCGTTTGGGCCGCCCGGTTGAATTGACATTGAGCCAGTTTCAGGTCGGCACCAGCGCGTCTGCCGCGCAGCAAGCGCAGCTTTCCGCCGCGCGCGCGAATGAGGAAGAGGCGGCGCTCGCGCGGGCAGAAGATCTGGCGCAGCGCCTCGCTCTGGTGGCCGGGGTCAGCGAGGATGATGTGCTGGTTGACCGGACCCGGCGCAAGGCCATGGTGCGCGCGCAGCGTCTCGAAGGCGCAACCTTGGCCGCCTATCGCGCGCTGGAAATGCGGATTGCGGCAACAGAGCCGGAATGGACGGTCGAATTGCTTCCGCCGCTGGCGAGCCTGCCGGATGTGATTGCATTTGGCGAAGAGGGGCCAAGCATGGACGGGGCCAAGGCGCTAAGCGTCATCGAATGGGCAAGTGCCCGTGTGGATGTGCCGATTGTGCTTGTAGGCGATGCAGAGACAGCCGAACGCGCGAGCGCGATCCTTGCCGAACGCGGGGTGTCTGTGGAGTTTGAACCCGGCTTTGGCCCCTTGCGCGCCGAATGGGGCGAGCTGGGGGAATGAGGCTGAGCCAAGCGGCTTTCGCCGAATAAACCGGAGGCCGCGGATTGGGTGCGCAAAAAGACCATCCCGGCCCAAAGGGCCGCAAGGGCGACCGCCCGCCCGCAGCGATGCGATCTAAGATCGCACTGAGCGAGGAAATCGCACCCCGGATGGGGTGCGCACAAAAGAAACGCGAGCGCGAGCGAGCCAAAGGGCGACCGCCCGCCCGAGCTTATGCGAGGAAACAGCACCCCGGATGGGGTGCGCAAAAAGAAACGCGAGCGCGAGCGAGCCAAAGGGCGACGGCCCGCCCGCAGCGATGCGATCTATGATCGCAATGAGCGAGGAAATCGCACCCCGCCGGGGTGCGCAGAAAACTAAGCCGCAAGCTCCAGCGGCACAATCTCACCGGCCAGATACAGCTTTTTCGCTTTTGCGCGGCTCAGCTTGCCCGATGATGTGCGCGGCAATGTGCGGGGGGACCAGTTCGACAACGCAGCTCATGCCGGTGACAGAGCGGACTTTGTCGGAGATCTGCTCGCGCAGTTTCACCCGTTCTTCCGGGTCCGATACGCGGCAATGCACCAGCACGGCGGGCGCTTCTTCGCCATTGTCGGTCTCGATTGAGAACGCGGCAATATCGCCGTGGTTAAAGCCGGGCAATTGTTCCACCGCCCATTCGATATCCTGCGGCCAATGGTTCTTGCCATTGATGATAATCATATCTTTCGCGCGGCCCACGATGAACAGATAGCCATCGGCCAGATAACCCATATCGCCGGTGTCCAGCCATGTCTGTCCCGCATCATCAGCGACCAGACAATCATCGGTAGCTTCTTGGTTGCGGAAATAGGAGTGCATCACGCTTGGCCCTTTGCACCAGACCTTGCCGATCTGGTGATCGCCGCGCGGTGCGCCGTCTTCGCCTCTGATCTCGACGACCATATCGGGCATGGGTTTTCCGCAATTGACGATGGCGCGGTACCGGGCGGGGCGCGACAGATCGCGCGGAGTGCCGGAGAGGCGCTCTTCTTCGACCAGTTCCACCCGGATCCCTTCGCCCGGCGGCATTACGGTGACGCCCAGAACCGCTTCGGCAAGACCGTAAGAGGGAGTAAAAGCCGCGGCTTTGAACCCGGCATCGGCAAAGGCGTTGACAAAGCTTTGCATGACATCGGGCCGGATCATATCCGCGCCATTGCCCGCCAGCCGCCAGCGCGACAAGTCAAAGCGTTCTGCGACATTGGACTGGCTGGAAATGCGGCGCGCGCAAATGTCATAGCCGAATGTGGGCGAATAAGAGATCGTTGTGCCTTCATTGGCGCTGATCATATCAAGCCATGCGAGCGGGCGGCGCGCAAAGGCATCGGGTTTGAGATAATCGCCCGACACCTGATTGGCGATCAGCGACAGGAAACAGCCGACCAGCCCCATATCGTGATACCACGGCAGCCAGCTGACGCAGCGTTCATTGTCGCGCAATTGCATGCTGGTGGAATGGCCATACAGATTGTGCAGCAGCGCTTCATGCGTCACCGCGACCCCTTGGGGAAAGCGAGTGGAGCCGGAGGAATATTGCAAATAACAGATATCATCTGAAGATGCGGCAGGCAGATCGCAAGCGGGCGCATCGCGGGTTGCAAATTGCTCCCACGTCTCGCTTTGGCATCCCTGACGCTGGCCCGCTGCACCGGCAAGATCGGCGATTTCTTCGGGGTAAAGCAGGATAACGGGATCGCAGCTTTCCAGCTGGACGCTCAATTGATCGATATAGCTGTCCTTGCCGCCGAAAGTGGTGGGCAAAGGCAGCGGCACGGGCCATGCGCCTGTGTAGACGCAGGCGCAGAACAAGGCGGCAAACTCCGGTCCGGTTTCCGCGATCAGCGCCACGCGGTCTTCGCGTTTGATGCCCGCGGCAATCATCCGGCGCGCCATTTCCAGCGCATCTTCGCGCAATTCGGCAAAGGGATAGACCCGTTCAAGTTTTCCACGCATGTCGTGAAAATTGAGCCCTTTTTGAGAGCGCGCGGCGTAATCTATCGCGTCGTTAAAGGTCGCAAATTTGGCGCGGATGCGCGGCAAATCGCAATCGTTCGGCGTCGGCTTCAATGCGGCGTCGGTCATTTTATCTAACGATACCCGTAGCTTACGACGCTGCCAAGAGCGCCCTATCCTATCTCTTTTTCCCGCGCCATAATGGCGCGATGCGATCCTTAATCCTCCCATTTCAGAAGGACTGTGGCACGAATAAGGCGAAATGGTTTCACATAAAAGCAATTTGTCTTCGTTTGGTAGCGCGTGTCTGGGCGATGCGGCCATGGCTGGATGGTCAGTTCTGGGGTCTGGCCGCGAGTAAGGAACCACGCGATGGATGATGAGGAAAGCGGCGGATTTGGCGCAGATGGCGCAGATGGTAAGGCGGGAGCTGGCAGGGCGGCAGGCCGCAAGACCAATCGCCGTTCCCAAACGCCCAAGAAACGCAAACCCCTTGATGAAACCGCCTTGCGCGATCTGGGGCTATCCTATGCAGCCAGGTTTGCGACAACGGGAGCCAAGCTGGAAAGCTATCTCGCGCGCAAAATTCGGGAGCGCGGGGTGGCGGACGATGGCGATGGGCGCACGCTTGATCTGGATGTGACGGGGCTTGTCACCCGGCTGATTGAGCTGGGCTATGTCAATGATGATGCCTATGCCCGGGCCAAATCGCGCGATCTGACAGGGCGCGGATATGGCGCGCGGCGCGTGGAGCAGGCTTTGTGGGCGGCAGGCGTTGAAGAACCCGTGCGCGAGGCGCATGCCCCGCACGAAGCCGAAGCGCGCAGAGCCGCAATCTTGCTGGCGAAAAAACGCCGCTTTGGCCCCTTTTCGGCTGATGCGCGCGCGGATGAGGATGAGAGCGCGCGCGACCACGAAAGCATGCAGGCGGCGCAAAAACTGCGCGATAAACAGATTGCGGCGATGCTGCGCGCAGGCCATGTGTTTGACCATGTGCGGTTCATTCTGGATGCATCGCGGATTGAGGATATTGAAGAATGGCTGAGCGAGGCAGAAACGCTGGAAGCGCAAGAAAAAGGACAGGAGAGCGGATTGTGGTGAAATTGGCAGGAGCAATCGCAGCCCTCGCGCTTGCCGCAGGTCCGCTGACCGCGTGTTCGCCCGCTGAGACCGGCGCTGCGCTGTCGCAGACTTCATCAAGCACACAGGCCGCTGGCGCTGAAAATAGCGCCACCACCGAAGAACGCCGCCACCCGGTGTCGAACCTGCGCATCATTCCTGCCACCGTGACAGGCGGCGATGAGACCATCACGTTTGAGACCGAACTGGCCGACACGCCAGAGGCGCAATCGCGCGGGCTGATGTTCCGCACCGAACTGGCCGATGATGAAGCGATGATTTTCCCCACAGACACGCCGCAGCAGCGCAGTTTCTGGATGAAAAACACGCCTTTGCCGCTCGACATTATCTTTGTTGGTCCGGATGGCAAAATCACCAATATCGCCGCCAACACGGTGCCCTATTCACTCGATTCGGTGCCATCGGCCGGCCTGGCGATAGCAGTGCTGGAAATCCGCGGCGGGCTGGCAGAAGAGCTTGGGATTGAACCCGGCGATACCGTGACGTGGGATGCGCCCGAGGGGTAGGGCGCGTTTTGTTTGGTTAGCGCAGGGGGTGTTCTTGTTTTAAGTTCGCTAACGCTCACTGCCGGGAGTTTTTTGTTTGGTGCGCTCAGGCATCCGCCTGAGCTTGGCCGGACCGCCCGCCTCCCCGCCCGTCCACCAAGGGTTCCATAGAATATGGTGGACGGGCGGGGAGGCGGGGTGGTCCGGCGTGAGCGAAGCGAACATAAAACAAAAGACTCCCGGCTGGGAAAGCATGCGCACACAGATGATCTCCCAAACTGCGCGCTCCGCAATTCCCGCGCTTGAAGCTGAACTCAAATCGCTCTAACCGCTCCTCATGGGAATCTTAGGCAAAATCTTCACCTGGTGGGATGGGGCAACCATCGGCACGCATTTGTGGTCTTCGCGCAATGGCGAGCATGTCGGCACTGATGCGCAGGGCAACAAATATTACCGCGCGAAAACAAAATCGGGCGCGCCTGCCAATGGCTCTTACATTCAGCGCGAACGCCGCTGGGTCATGTATGACGGCGCCAATGATGCCAGCCGCGTGCCGGCTGAATGGCATGGCTGGCTGCATGGCGCATTTGATGATGTACCTGAAAGCCATTTGCCGCCTGCGAAAATCTGGGAAGTGGATTACACTCCCAACGCAACCGGGACGGCATCTGCCTACCGGCCGCAAGGCGCGCTGGAACGCGGCGGCAAACGCGCGGGCGCTGTGGGCGATTACGAAGCGTGGTCGCCTGATGAGGATGCAGCGGGCGGCAACGCCTAAAGCGTGATGACGATGCGCGTGCGTTACTTCCCTTTCGCTGCGATGCTGGGCCTTGCGGGCATGTTGGCCGCTTGTTCAGACGACGCGCCTGAGGCTGAAACTGAAGCAGCACAGGCTGAGACCCCGGAGGCCACTGGCGAAACACCGGCTGCAACTTCTGCGGCCGATGCAGAACCATCCAGTGCAGAACCATCCGATGATGAAGAGCCCGCCCCCGATGTGATTGCTGCCAGCGATGGCGCGACCCCGATGGCAGAGCGGGTTGCCACCATTGGCCTTTTGAACAAGCGCAACAATGTCTCCATCGATCTGGAAATGAGCCCGGGCGAAACCCGCGAGGAAGGCCCCGTCTCCATCACTCTGGCCGCATGCGAACGCACCGCGCCTTGGGAAATGCCGCAGGAAACCGGCGCTTTTGTTCAGGTCGATGTGCTCGAACGCGGGCAACAGGAGCGCACGCGCGCTTTTTCAGGCTGGCTGTTCAAACATTCGCCCAGCCTTAATGTGGTTGAGCACCCGATTTACGATGTCTGGGTTAAGGATTGCGCGATGCGTTTTCCGGGCGATGAAGCCCCTTCTGGCTGAGCCCGCGAAAATTCATCAAATGCCTGCCGCAGCTGCAAAATCGGCTCCCCCCGGCAGCGCGCAAGGCCTTTCAGATACATTTGCTGCGGCATTTCCACCGCGCCCATGCTCGAAAGGTGATCGGTCATAAACTGGCAATCGAGCAGGCCAAATCCCGCGCGCCGCATCACCGCCACCAACCAGCACAAAGCGACCTTGCTGGCATTGTCTGCGCGGCTGAACATGCTTTCGCCGCAAAACACCCGGTCAAACGATACGCCGTACAATCCGCCGACCAGCCGGGGCGGGGCCCCATCTTCTTCGGGCGCGCCTTCTTCGCCGCCACGTGCTTTTGGGCCGCGATCCTCGTTTATCCAGCATTCGATGGAATGCGCATGCCCGGCGCGGTGCAATGCTGAATAGCTCGCAATGATCCGGTCGCTGATCCAGGTGTCGGGATGGCCGGGACGCGGCGCTGCACATTCGCGCATGACGGCTTCGAATGCGGTGTCCATCGTGACGATATAGCGATCTGAGCGCACAACCTTGCGCAGAGATTTGGACACATGCAGCCGGTCCAGCGGCAGGATCGCGCGGTCGCGCGGCTCCACCCAGAACACTTCCAGATCATCGCGCGCATCGGCCATGGGAAAAATCCCGCTGCGATAGGCAAGCAGTAGGGTTTCAACAGGGATAGCAGCGTTCACGGGGGCATGCATGGTAATGCGAGTGTATCAGCTTGGCCGGGCGCGGCTAGGGGCCTTTTGCTATGGCCGCGCTGATCCCAAACGCGCTCAGCTGCAAAGCCCAGCGCGAAACAAGTGTTGCCACAGCCGCATCCGCATTATAGAGCGCTGCCGCAATGTAGGGGCGTAGCTCAGCTGGTAGAGCGTCGGTCTCCAAAACCGAAGGTCCAGAGTTCGAGTCTCTGTGCCCCTGCCACCAACCACTCATATTTCTCTTCTGTTGGCACCCGCATTGCGCGCCGGGAATGCCCGCTTGCAGGCTTTGATGGGTTAAGGTTAGCCTGCGCGGGTCAGTTCTGCGAGCGCGCTGCAAAAGGCCGCTGGCCGATCAAAGGTGAACAATTCGCCAGACCCTGCGATCACTCGGCATTGCGCGCCCGGCACGGTTTCGCAAAAAGCGGCAATGCGGCCAAAACTGATCCATTCGTGCAGCTCGCTCTGGATGAAGGACAAAGGCATTTGCGCCGCGACATTGCGTGCTGCCCGGGTCCAGTCGCTTGTCCAGTAAATCAGTTCATCCACTGACCTGCGCGGTGTGCTCATATAATCGGACATCGCTTTGCTGGCAGGCTCGTAAATATGCGGATGCTTTAGCAATGCGGTGCAATTGGGCGATTCGGCGAACTGGCTTTTCATGAAAGCGCGGTGGCCTGCATCATCCTTAGTCGCCGATGCCGCAGCAAAAGCGAACGGCGCGTAAAGCAGATCGGGCGTGTTTTTTGCTGCGAGGAAAATGCGGCGGCTGGCCTCTGGCATATCTTCAAACTGGGCCTGCACTGTCATCGGGATGCCGGTATCAAACAGGCCGGCAGCGCTGAACCTGTCCGGGAACCGCTCTGCTGCATGCACGGCATAGACCCCGCACATGGCGTGCCCTGCCAGCGCGGCGCGGTCGATCTGCAAGTGGTCAAGCAGATGCAGGCATTCCTCGATAAACGCCATGGGGCGGAACGCGCCATCATCCGCTGATGATTGCCCCACGCCTGGCTTGCACGGTGCGATGATTTGCAGGTTATGGCTGACTGCGGATTTGAAAATCGCATCGGTCGGCACGGCCGATGATGTGTGGCCGTGCAAAAACAGCACCGGATCGCCATCATTGTGCCCATAATGGGCAAATTGCAGCAACCGATCGCGCCGCACGCTTAACAGGGCGATGTTCCTGAAGCTGTCCTCGTGATGGCCTTGCTCGGCCTTGTCGCGGTGGAGTTTTGGCGCGATGTCGATCACATGCATCAGGCCAATGGCAAGGCTGATAAATTCGCTTTGGCTGGAAACCTGCGCTTTGCTCAAAAGCGATTTGATCTGTTTTTGGACAGTCGTGATTGATCGCGCGCGTTCCGAGGCAATCTCGCTGCTTTTGCGCCCTTCATACAGGCTGCGGGCGATGTCCATTTCCGCTTTGGTAAAGCCAAAGGACTGTTCCAGCACCCGCGCGCCGCTGCTGGCCCATTCGGCATGGCACGATTTGACCAGCAACACCGTTTCCGCCTCGATATCAGCAAATTCATGCCGTTTCAGATGCTCGATGATGATGATGGTCTCTTTGCCATCGGGCAGCAGGTAAAGCGCAGCTGTGACCGGCCGCGAAGACGTGTGCCCGGCTGTTTCAATGTCGCCCAAATTGCTTTGACGAGAACTGCTTTGGCCGGATCTACTTTGGCCCGCCGCGATGCTCTCACTGGAAGGCTGCAATTTTTGCGCATGGTCGAACAGCGATTTGCCAATCTCCAGCCCAAAACGCTGTTTGAACGCGGTGTTGCCAGCGATCAGACTGCCATCCAGCCGCGTGACAGCAGCGGCGAATTTCTGGTCATCAAGAAAGCCCTGAACCAGATCTTCGCGTTTCACTTTGGTTTTTTCAAACACTTTAAGTGCCCGCTCAAAGTGCTGTTTGAGTATGTCCAGATCAACTTCGCTCGCTGCGTCCAGATCATTCGCGGCCAGCATGGGCTCAACGATATTATCGTCCCAAACTTCGGCAAATTTCAGATAATTTTCAGGGGTCAGAGCCGTGTCATAAATCGCATCGATCAGCATCGAATAACCGCTTTTCTCTGCGCTATGCACCCCTGAGCCCCCAATTTGCGAACCTGAAAACCTATTTGTTTCAATTTCCTATGCTGAAATACGCGCATCGCGCCTGCACGTCATACCCCAATTGGGGCATGCGGGCCTAATTCAATCATGTTCTACATCGCGCCGTGACCGGGGGAGTTGGACATTTGATCTTTCACAAATTGGCTTTGGCTTCGGCTTGGACGGGGGCAGCAGCGGCAGCGGGTCTTGCGGTGGCAATTCCATCGGGGGCGGCGCTTGCGCAGGAAAAGACCGAGCATCAGACCATGCCTTCTGGGATCGATGTCTGGCGAGTGGAACTGCGCAATTATGACGAAGTGCTGCTGATCGAAAACGCGGATTCCGATGACAAGGACGAATTGCATTCGGTCGAAATCATTCTCGCCGACGAATATTTTGAATCGAGTCGCTTAGCGATAAGGCGGCCCGTCGAGACTGAAAATCAATACGATGCGGTGAAAGAAACCGCGATCAATCTGGCGGTCAATGATCGGGCGGGAAACCGCGCTTATGTGCCGGCGCGCCGCGGCGATAAGGTCGAACTGGTCCGCCGTCCCAGCTCAACTTACAATTTGTGGGTCCACACCCGCCAATTTCGCGAAAGCGCGGATTTGCCGCCGATGATCTTCTTTACAGTCACGGTCAAAACCCGCGAGCTGAGCTGTTTTCGCAAACGCGTGTGCAAGCGCGGATATTACGGCGAATACACCTATCAATTCACCGTTCCTGCTCCCTCTGTCCGCTCCTCTCACTGTGTGGCTGCCAACACGTTTGATTTCGAAGCGCAAGCGGATGAAATCGAAGTGCGCGCCCGCGCCACCGGCGAACCTGCCGAGGGTTGGAACATAGAGCGCGCGTCCGCTCGCAGAGCCCCGCAAATGTTCCTCAAATCGGGCGAGATCTGCATCGCTTCGACCAGCAAATGAGGGCGTGCCTCCCAGTTTTCATAGATTTCATCAGGAGAATACAGCGATGATTGGCAAAACCGCAAAATGGATTGCAGCTTCATGCATCCTGGCGCTGATGTCTCCCGCCAATGCGCAGGAAAAAACGCACAATCACACGATGGCGTCGGGCGAGGATGTGTGGCGGATTGAACTGCGCACGCTTGAGAATTTTCTCACCACGTCGGTCGGCGATGACGAAGGCACGAGCGAGCTGTATTATATCGACATCACCTTGTCCGGGCCAAACAGCCAGTTTCACAAAGTGCGCGAGGTCAATCCGTTCCTCCAGGTGAATGGCGGTCCGCGATCGCTTCGCAATACGATCAATGTGCAGCTGGGCGATAGGGTTTCGCTTGATCGTTTGTCGCCGGAAACTCTCGATACCTATGATCTGTGGATCCACACGCGCCCATCACGCGCGCCCGGTTCGGATGAACGGATGCTCAATTTTCAGATAACCGTGGCCGCGCGCGAACTGGATTGTTTCAGAGATCGCGTCTGCAACAGGGGCAGCACCGGCACGCTCACCTACAATGTCAGCGTGCCTGTTCCTGAATGGCGTTCCAATCGCTGCTCGGCGCAGAATACCTATCAAATCTCGGCGGTGAACGGGGCGCAAATGGCTCTGCAACCGCGCAATAGAGGCGGGGGGCGCGGCAGGATCCCGGTGAATAGCGAGGCAAGCAACAGCCATTCCGGCAAATTGATCGCTCGCGGCGCAAAAGATGCGGTGCGCCTGTCGATGCAAAGCGGCCAGATCTGCGTCGCGTCGACCACTCGGTAAATTCTCGCCCCGTACAGCCCAGCAGCATTCAACAGGAGGCGTTTATGATCGCCGTAAAGCCCAATCTTGCACCGCGCAGCCTGCTCGCAGCGGCGGCGGCCAGCCTTGCTTTTGCGCCTTTGCCCGCTTTTTCAGGAGAGAAAAGCTCCAATCACACTCTGGGTTCGGGCGAGCATATTTACCGGATCGAAGTGCGCAATCTCAACCGGCTTGAAGTGCTGGAAGCAGGCGACAGGGACGGCGTGGGCGAATTGCACGCAATGTATATTGAACTCAGCGCGCATGACCTTGCCAAAGGGCGGCAATATCATCGCCACAATTTCAGCGGCACGGAACTGTACGGGATCAACAAAGGCGGCCTTGTGGGCGGCAGGCGCAATTTCCCGGTAAAGGCGGGCCAGCATGTCTTTACCGCCCGCGACAGGCGCCCCACTGACGAAACCCAGCTGTGGGTGCATGTCTATGCCAACCCCGATGATGCCGAATACACTGCGCGGTTTCCCGATGGGAAAGGCGCGATGGTTTCGCTCCATGTCTGGGCGCAGGAACTGGATTGCGCCGGGCAGCGCGTGTGCAGACGGCGCAGCACGGGCGGCGTGACCGTGCGCTTGCGGATCCCTGAATTCGCCTCGCCGCCGTCCAGTCGCTGCGGGCCTGACAACACCTTTCGCCTCGAAAAATTGGATGGCGATATTCAGATCAGCGGCCTGTCAGACACCAGCATTTCATCCCACGCCAGCAGCCGAACGATGATTGGCGGGATTGATTACAAAAAAGGCGGCCCGCGCCTTCAGCCGTTTAACGCCGACATCTGTATCGCCAGCACCGTCCGGCGGCCTGCCGTCCAATAATCAGCATTGCGCAGCCTGCGCGCCAAATCCAAGCGCCAAAACCAGACGTCACATTCGAAAGGGTAACCGGATGATCCAAAGCCTTAGAACCGCAGCAATTGCTGGCATGGCTCTTTTCACAATTGGGGCCATCCCTGCCGCCACCGCGCATCAGGCCAAGGCGGATTACATCCGCAGCGCGTTCGATATGTCGAAATGCCTTGGCGTGCCCGATGGCAATAATGGCACGCGGGTGCGGATTGAAAACTGCGATCCGGGCGGCCGGGCGCAGCAGCAATGGAATTACAATGCGCGCACGGGCGAGATTTCCAATGAAGCTTTTCCAAGCAAATGCCTGCACAAGGCCAGCGGCGGCTGGGGGCGGGGCAATCGCATTCATTTGTGGAGCTGCGGGGCAGGGGGCACCGAAATGCGCACCTGGCGGCGCGATACGGCCTTTGGCACTATCAATGCGCGCGAAAATGCAGGGATGTGTTTCCGAATAGAGGGGAGCACTATCGAAAGCGGATCGGTCATTTCGCTCAATGCCGATTGCCGGTCAAATTCCGACATGATCACATGGCGGATGACGAGCAAGGATCAGCAGGATTGTGCGGTTTTTGACGGCCTGGTGCGGCCAAATCTGGGCCTCATCACCGACATGATCAACCAGCGCCTGCCTTATGCGGACAAGATCAATCGCCGCAAAACGCTTGTCATGCACCGGGCCACATCGGTTTTTGCCAATGGCTGCACTGCCACCATCAGCGCCGATGTCACGATGAAGCGCAAAATTCGCAAAGACGCGCATGGCACCATGATGCTCACCGCAAAACTGCATTCGCTTGGCGCGGGGTATATTTGCCTGCGCGATCCCAAGGTTTTGAGCGTGAACCTGTCAAACCTGACGGGCGTCGGAGAAAACTTCTACCGGCGACGCGGCACCAAAAGCCTTCCCAGTGAAATGTGCGTCGCGATTTGATGCCTCCCTGTTGATGGGCGGCTGTTGATGGGCGGCTGATCCCATTTTTCAAACACCAAAAAAGAGACAATATATGCGCGCAGGATTTAGCCTTCTTCTCATCATGGCCCTTGCTGCTTGCGGTTCGGACCAATCTGCCAATGCGTCCAACGCGTCATCCTCTGGCGATGCGAAATTGACAGACACGCCGATCGCGTTTGCCGATGCCGTCGGAGACAATTCTGAAATGCGCGAAGTTGGCCCATGCCCCTTTGTCCAAGATGAAACGATCATTGCCAGTGTGCGCACCAGTTATGAGCTTACCCGGCGCGAGGTTTCCAACACCAAATGCCGCTGGGCTTACAATGCCGGATTTGCAATCGAGGTGACGATTGAAGATCTGGCCGATGCCCGGCCTGTGTCCCAGCGCCGCTATAATATGGATATCGACCCCGTGCTTGAACCGCAAAGCGGCCCCGGCGCGAATGCGGCGGTGCTCAATGACACCGCTTTTGGCAATCCGCTGCCCTTTGCCTACAGTTTTGAGCAAGACGATAAGCTCGTTTTTATGAGCTATACGGGCTTCAAAACCAATGCCGCGATTATGCGCCCTGCGGCTGATGAAATCGCGCGGCGCATGGGCGATATGCCGCAAATCACCGCGCAAAGGCGCGAATTGGCGGTGCCTTTCAAAGCGTGCGAGGTGTGGAGCGAGAGCGATATCAAGCTGGCCTTTGGCGCAGGATCTGCCGCCAGCGCCATGACAGGCGCGCGCGGTCTATCGACCTGCGCGTGGGAAATGATCGAGGACGGCGTTGCAGGCCGGCGGACCGCTGCGTTCAACATTTTCAAACCAGTGCCGGGCCAAAAATCAGAGCATGAATATTCAAGCTATGAGCCCTTCGAAGAAAATGGCGAGACGCACTATTTGCGCAAAGCGCCTTCGGATTTTGGCACCTATATCCATATCGTAACGCCGCGCGCCGGGGGGATCGTGCACACCACCGTGTCCGATGCCAATCGCGATGCGAGCGATGTTGCCAAACGCCTGCATTACAATCTGCTGGGCCGATTGACGTCCTGACGCGCTGCACCGCGCGTCTGCGCCGCCTTTCCATTCAGGCAATCTGCAACAAACCTGAACGCAGGCTAACCACCTCGCTCAGCTTTACGCCAGACCACCCGTGCATAATCATCGCCGAACCGAAGGGCAGCCTTTGGTGATCCGGCAATCTTGCCAATGGAGAATTGCACATGACACAAGCAACCATTCGTTCTTCGCGCCCGCACACCTGGAACAGCCCGCGCCCGCCGGTTGATCCTGCACTGCGCCTGCGCGCTTATGGCAAAGTGCAATCCATGTATCAGCCGACCTTTTTGGAGCGCCTGTTTCGCCGCAACTGATCGCGGACAGGAAACGCTTTGGCGGCACTTTTTTCGGAACCAAATTTCGCCAGCGTATTTGTACCTAGCAAGTGATTAAACGCTAAAACGCAAAGGAATCAACGCTATGACATCGGCCACGATCCGATCATCGGCGCCAGACCGCTGGAATCAGCCGCGCCCGCACACCGATGCCACCATCCGCCGCCTCAAGCATGGCCGCGTGCGCCCGATGGCAGAGCCAGGCTTGCTCGAACGCTGGTTTGGCCGGAGCTGACCACCACTCAAATTTTACAGTCACCCCCGACGAAAAACGCCGGAGCCTGCGAAAGGCCCCGGCGTTTTTTGTGCCTGCTGCTCAAAGGAGCGGGTTAATATTCGAGCGGCTCCTCCGGAGTGTCAGCGCGGAAATCCTTGCCCGCTTTCTTGTCGCCCTGCGCCAGCTTGAACACCACGCCCGACAGCAGGACGAGTGCGACAAGGTTCGGCAGCGCCATTGCCGCGTTGGAGATATCGCCCAGACGCCAAACCAGTGTCAGATCGAGCGTTGATCCCAGGTAAATCACCACGCACCACAGCACGCGCCAGATGATGTGCAGGATTTTCTCACCGCCGCGGGTTGATCCGGGCACCCGGTCATAGATGAACGTGATCGCGCGCTCACCATAATAGCTCCACGTAAGCAGCGTGGTGAACACAAAGACGATCAGCGCGACAGATGCGATTAAAGTGCCCAGCGGAATGCTGGCGATCTCAACCGGGAATGCCGCGGCAAAGGCGCCGCTGGTCATGGCGAACCCTTCCAGGTCCGAATTCCACGCATGCGCGACCGCCTGGCCGCCGCCGGTGAAATCGCCCTGAACGGTCAGGATCACCAAAGCTGTCATGGTGCAGATGACGATGGTGTCGATGAAACATCCGAGCATCGCCATGCGGCCTTGCTGTTCTGGATCATTGGTCTGCGCCACAGCGTGAGCGATCGGGGTGGAACCCTGACCGCTTTCGTTAGAGAACAGCCCGCGCGCCACCCCTGCGCGGATGGCCAGCATGATCGCTGCGCCAAGGAACCCGCCAGTGGCCGATTTAAAGTTAAAAGCGCCGTGGAAGATCAGGCCGAATGTTGCAGGAATGTCCTGAAAATTCAGCAGCAACGCGGTTATCGCCATCACAATATAGGCGGCAGCCATAAACGGAATGACGCTTTCTGCGACGCGTCCGATGGATTTGATCCCGCCGATAATCACGACGAACACTGCCACAGCAACGATTGCGCCGCCCACGGCTTCTTCAATGCCGAACAATTCGTTCAGGCCATCGGCGACCGCATTGGCCTGGATCGAATTGCCGGTCACCAATGCGGAGAACAAAGTGCCGATGCAAAACAGGATGGCAAGCCATGTCCATTTGGGGCCAAGGCCCAGCATGATGTAGCTCATCGGGCCGCCGCGATAGGTGCCATCGGAGGTTTTTTCGCGGTAGCGGATCGCCAGCGACCCTTCGGCAAAGGCGAGCGCCATGCCGATCAGCGCGGTGATCCACATCCAGAAAATCGCACCCGGACCGCCCAGAGCGATGGCCGTGGCAACCCCTGCAAGATTGCCTGTGCCCACTTGCCCCGAAAGCGCGGTGGAAAGCGCGGCAAAAGGAGAGATTTCCCCGTCGCCATCACCTTTGCGGCTTTTGAACAGGCCGGCAAAGGCGCCGCCCAATTGGCGCAGCGGATAGAATTTGAGGCCGGCCATCATGTAAAGGCCAATGCCCAAAAGGATCAGGACCATGGGCGGGATCGGTTGGCCGCCAATTGATAGCCATGGCAGAGCTTCCCCGTTCCACGTGCCGCCCCAGATAAAGTCCGAGATATTGGTCACGCGGTCAATCAGGCTCATCGCCTCCGCTGGATTGGCTGCCATTGTTTGAAGTCCCCTGAAAAATGCTGACCCTAAAGTGCTTAGCAAACCGCGTCTAAGGCGCGGTATGTTTGAAAGCGCTGCACGCTAAAGCGGGTCGCGGCGCTTGACCAGCCCTCAATCTGCGCAGCGCGTGACGCGAAGGGCGGTGTTACATTTTTGTTGGGTCGGTGTTCTTGCTTGTGTTCGCTTACGCTCACGCCGGACGTTTTTTTGTTTAGTGTTCGCTATCGCTCACGACCGGGCCACCCCACCTCCCCGCCCGTCCACCATATCCTATGGAACCCTTGGTGGACGGGCGGGGAGGTGGGGCGGCCCGGCAAGCCCTTGGCGGATGCCAAGGGCGCACCCAACAAAAACTCGGGGTGGTCTGGCGTGAGCAATAGCGAACAGAAACAAGAACGCCCCGGCTCGTGAGCCGAAGCGAACACTAAACAAAAACGCGCGAAGCGAACTCAAACGCTAACGCCCGCAAAACACATCTTGCTTTCCGGCACTGCGCGCCATATTACGGCGCTCAATTCCGACATTGGTAGCGTTTAAAGCCACCCGGCGATCTTGTCCCCGGCGGCGATGGACCCTACCTCGAAGACTTTGGTGGTGTTGGCAGCAAACAGGCTTTGCTGCCGGTGAGCACGACAGACTGACAGGACAAAGGCGGCGCCCATGGCCGAAGAGAAGAAAACCAAGACGAGCGTTCCGCAATTCGTCAACGAAGTGCGCTCTGAAACGCGCAAAGTCGTGTGGCCCACGCGCGAAGAGACGGTGCGCACCGCGATTTTCGTGTTCATCCTGATGGTGATCTTGTCGCTGTTCTTTCTGGGCGTCGACAGCCTGTTCAACTTTGTTGTCAAAACGCTGTTGACGCTGGCCTGATCGGCAGATCCCGGCAACCTCATCAAACACATAATATCAAAACGTATTTCAAGGACTTAACATGGCTCGCTGGTACATCATCCACGCTTATTCGGGCTTCGAAAACAAAGTGAAAGAAGCCATTCTTTCCGAAGCGGAGCGGCTTGGCCTGTCCGAAGGCGTTGAAGAGGTTGAAGTGCCGGTGGAAACCGTCACCGAAATCAAGCGCGGCAAAAAGGTTCAGGTCGAACGCAAATTCATGCCCGGCTATGTGCTGGCGAAATTGCGGATGAACGACGATGTCTATCACCTTGTGAAAAACACGCCCAAAGTCACCGGATTTCTGGGCAATAACAACAAGCCGCAACCGATCAGCGAAAAAGAAGCCGCGCGCTATTTTGGCGGTGTCGAGGAAGCGAAAGCCGCGCCCAAGCAGGACATCACGGTCGATTACGAAATCGGCGATCAGGTCAAAGTTTTGGACGGTCCGTTTGCCAGCTTCAACGGCGTGGTCGAAGAGCTCGATTTCGACAAAGCGAAAGTCAAAGTCAGCGTGTCGATCTTTGGCCGGGCCACCCCGGTTGAGCTTGATTTTGAACAGGTCGAACTGGTCAAGTAAGCGGGGATGCGGGCCGAGTGAAAACCCGTCCCTGATGAAAACCCGGCCCGGCATCTGCAATCGCAAAAAACGTTTCGCCACGCGCGAGGCGGCTGAACTGGCGGCGGGCAAAGCGCCGTTCAAACTGCGCGCCTATACCTGTGAGCTGTGCGGGAAATTCCATCTCACCAGCCGTACCAAGGGGATGAAGACGCCCGCTCATGAATTGCAGCGGATCACTTGATCCGCGCGCGCAGCAGAATCTCGAAGGTTTTGGTGTCGTCATACCCTTCGGCAACGCCGCCACCTGGCCTCACTCGCACTCGCAGCACCGCAGGATCATAGGCGCCATTGGGCACATAGCTAAAATCCATGCCGGTCGCGAATTGCGAATATTCGATCTGCGCCGCTGAGCAACACGAAAGCCCCGTTGCCGCAGCGCCTGTTCCATCGATAAACTCAATCGGCAAAGGCTCCGTCCCGCTGAACGCTCCGGTCCACAATTCGACATCGGTGGGCAGAACATCGGTGATGATGATCGAATTGTTGTCAATCGCCGCGCCCGGATTGGCAAAACCGATTGTGTAGGTCTGATCGGCTCCGGGGATGCGAAACACATCATCGCCGCTGGTCGCGGTTGATGCGCTGATTTTGGACACGGTGACAGGGGCATCCGGCGCGCGGCAAAACGGCGTGGCAGCCAAGCTGGGCGCAGATGCGGATGGCTGGCCAAGCGCGCCTTGCGTTGCGCCATTGGGCGGGAATTCAGTCATGGACGAAGCCGAAGTCACGCCATTTGTCCCGCCGCGTGCAAATGTCACGCTAACCCCGCCGCTGGCGGCGATCACACCGCCGCCGCCGCCGCCGCCGGGCCCTTCGTTTTCGTTGTTGGTGATAAGCTGATTGCCGCCATCGCCCCCGTCTGCGAGCAAAGATGCGCTGACGCCGCTGCCCGATTGCACGACAATGGTGCCGCCCGCGCCGCCGCCTCCGGGGCCATCATTGTGGCGCGGACTGGTATCTTCGCCGTCGCTGCCATCGGAACGGATAGTGCCGCCGCCTGTCACAGTGCCTGCGGATATAAAGATCAACCCGCCGCCATTGCCGCCTGCGCCGGCTGCATTGTTATTGCCATCGCCAGCGCCGCCGCCGCCGCCAAAAAACAGCCTGCCTGTGGGATCATAGGTCATCGGGCGCCCGCCAAGTCCGCCCAATTCGCGGCGGAAATCATTGCCCCATGACGGATCACCCGGAGGAGTCGTCAGGGCATTTCCATCGCGCGCATAGGTGTAACCGCCGCGCCCGCCGCCTGCATCCGAAGTGCTCGCTGTCAGCGTGCCATCAATGTTCCATGCCTGCGCCCAACTGGGATCGGAATTATCGGGCACACCCTGTCCGGCCCAGCCATTGCCATTGTCTCCATTTGAGCCGCCACCGCCGCCTGCATTGTGGCTGTTGCCGCCGCCGCCGCCATTGGCAGGGGCTCCGCGCCCGTAGAAGTTTCCGCCAGGAAGCTCGGTGCGGTATCCAGCGATCCCTTCGCCTTTTTCCGCGCCGTTATTGGCGATGTTGCTGCGATAGCCCATAAAGCTGGAGCCTGTGGGCGTGGTCAGGTTGTCAATTCCGCCGCCGCGAAATCCGCGCGCAGAGGCGTCGATTGAGCCTGTAACGGTCAAAGTGTCAGCAACGGTCATCGCGACAACCCCGCCCGTTGTGCCGTCCCATGGGCGCGGGACGACGCTGCCTGATACGGTGAGATTGCGGTATTGCGGCACGCGGATCACCTGCGCTTTGCCTGCGGCGCTGTAAGAGTATTCAAGGCCCGTACACGCCCCGCCATAATCGTGGAGGATTATCGTGTTGCCCGCGACCGATTTGACCGTGTGAAATTCATACCTGCCCGCCGATCCCAGCGAGGTTACCGCGCCATAAGCGGCCGTATCGGCGGCATTGATGCTGGCCCCTTGCGCCTGATACAGCATGATAAGATCGCCCGCTTCAAGCGAAGGCAGATTGGCGGCCAGTCCCGCCACATTGATCGACGGCGCACCTGCTGATGCGGTGCCGGAAAGACTGGCATATTCATTGACGATCTGAGTGCCAGCAATGGTCACATCGCCATCTTTGCCCGGCGTTTCTGCGCGAAGCGGCGCGGCGATGAGCAATATCGCCAGGGCGGCGCACACAGCAATACCCCACGCACGCAGCCACGCAGGCGCAAGAGCGCGCAGGCGGGAAAGGCATGGGTCGGTCATCATCAATCAGCGCACCCTTAAGGCTCGGTTTGCTGCGCTATAAGGGAAACAAGGTAAACGCTCGGTAAGGATCGCGGGCGCGGCGGTGTAAAATCGCGTTTCGCACGGCCCTTGCAGGGTTTCGCGCAGATTGAAGGGGGGCCTTCCATCGGGCGCTCGTGAGGATGCGCGCCCCCCTGCACGGCACATTCCCCTTGCACCTGCGCCCAAACACGCTATGTGCGCCGCTCTTCGCTGTTGCAGCGGGGAAACCCGTGCGGGAGGCAGGCCAGCAGGCTTGCCGCTGAACCGCTTAACATGACCCTGCCGCGGCAATGCTTCAGGGAACAGTGCGAAAGGAGGCCCATAGTGGCCAAGAAAATCGAAGGCTATATCAAGCTGCAAGTGCCCGCTGGCACAGCAAACCCATCGCCGCCAATCGGCCCGGCACTGGGTCAGCGCGGCGTTAACATCATGGAATTCTGCAAAGCGTTCAACGCTGCCACGCAGGATCTTGAAAAGAACGCCCCTATCCCGACAACGATCACCGTCTATGCGGACCGTTCGTTCACGTTCACCTATAAAAGCCCGCCCGCCAGCTATATGATCAAGAAAGCGGCGAAGCTGAAATCAGGTTCGTCAGAGCCGGGTAAAGTCGTGGCAGGCTCAATCAAGCAGAGCCAGGTCAAGGAAATCGCCGAAGCGAAGATGAAAGATCTCAACGCAAACGATATCGATGCGGCCATGAAAATCATCGAAGGGTCATGCCGTTCGATGGGCCTCGAAGTGGTGGGAGGCTGATCCGATGAAAATGACCAAAAAGCAAAAGACTCTCGCAGAGCTCGACAATGACAAGCTCTACACCGTTGACGAAGCGATCAAGACGCTGCGGACGCACAAGGCGAAGTTTGACGAAACCGTCGAACTGTCGATGAACCTCGGTGTGGACCCGCGCCACGCAGACCAAATGGTGCGCGGCATGATCTCGCTGCCATCGGGCACAGGTAAAGACGTGAAAGTCGCCGTGTTCGCCAAAGGCGACAATGCAGAAAAAGCCGCTGCCGCGGGTGCTGACAAGGTTGGCGCAGAAGACCTGATGGAAGACATGCAGGCCGGCAATCTCGATTATGACCGCGTGATCGCAACTCCTGACATGATGGGCGTTGTGGGCCGTCTTGGTAAAGTGCTTGGCCCCAAAGGCCTGATGCCGAACCCCAAGCTTGGCACAGTCACTCCCAATGTCGAACAAGCCGTGAAAGACGCCAAAGGCGGTCAGGTCGAGTTTCGCGTTGAGAAAATGGGCATCATCCATTCCGGCATCGGCAAGCTGTCGTTTGACGATGCGGCTTTGAAAGCAAACTTCGAAGCGCTGACCCAGGCGATTGTGAAAGCCAAGCCTTCGGGCGCGAAAGGCAAATATGTGAAGAAAATCTCGCTCACATCGACCATGGGCCCCGGCCTTAAAATCGATATGGCAGAGGTCGAAGGCGCGTAAGCTTTTGCGCTTCAAGCGCCGGCGGGGCCATCTGCTCCCTTGGCGTTCCTGAAGGACCGAAAACAATATGGGGCCGGAGGCGTTTAGGCTTCCGGCCCTTTTTGCTTTGGCCTGCTGGCTATTCATGCGCGGGTAAGTCGCACGGGGGCACACTATGCGGCGGGCAGTCAGGGGAGACGGGTAATGCGTTTTTGGGCAGCAATTGCGGTGACACTGGGCATGTGCTTTTCAGCCAGCCTTGCTCCCGGCCCTGCCATGGCACGTGACGCCGCCAAAGCGCCGCCAATCACAATATCCCAGCTTGAGGCCAAAGCGCGAAAGGCATGCGGCGCGGCTGTTACCCTGTCGCCCACAGCGATCACGCGCGCTGATCTGGATGGAGATGGGCGCGGTGATGTGCTGTTTGATTGGCGGCAAGTGACATGCCGATCATCGAGCGCACTGATGACCCTTGGCGCCGGCCATTGCGGGATGCACAATTGCAGCATCGATATCTATCTTTCCTCGCAATACCGGCACGGGGCTGCTGGCAAAAGAGGCTGGCCCAAAGCGGTTCTCAATCACTCCGAAATCGCGCCAAGCGTTGTTGATGGCAGATTGCGCACCGCGACGCAGGGCGGATCGTGCAAATTTGCGCATGTGTGCCGCTGGGAATGGAGCTGGAATGGCAAAGAGCTGGTCAGCCGCCCGCTTGCCGAAGGTGAGGGAGGAGGAAGCGGCGCGGAAGGGTCTGCAAGCGCGCTGCCTGTGACAGCGGAAAACCTCACGGGCATCTGGGCAGAAGCGGGCGACAAATGCGCCACCGATTTCGTCCTCGCGTTAAAGCCGGGCGGTGACTACGCCTCTTATGAAGAAAACGGCGACTGGCGGCTGGTGGGTAACCGCATCGCGGTAGTGGTGAGAGAGACTTACACTTTGGGCGATGCAGGCAGCACAAGGCCCGTACGCAATCCCAAGGCAAGGATGCTGACGGTTGAAAGCCTGACGAGGGACAGGCTGATCGTGAAGTTCAGCGATGGCTCTGGTTCCGCCTTTCGCCGCTGCGGTTGATCCAACCCGCGCTGCGCAAAAAAGCCGACCAAACGAAACCGGCTGTAACCACGCCCGACATTCCGACGAACAGCAGGTAAGCCCCGATGCACAGCATGCATGAGGGCGATTAGACGCTTGAATTGGAAATGGAAAACATCATGTCTGCTGTCTCATTACGCTTTCGCGCAAATCCTTTGAGCGAAGCTTCACTTGATGGAGATGATATGATTGCCCCCAAATGGCTGGTGCTTGGTGTTGTGCTGGTCGCCTTTGCCTTGATTGCATCATATGACCGTGATTTCGGCATAGCTGCTGGCGCGGTGTTGGGAGTGATTGCGTTTCCGATTGTCTGGATGCGAGTGCGGCTGTGGCTTGCCGATCATGAACCCGGCTCCACCCGAAAGGCATTGGTTGAACGCTTTCGCAAACGCAGCGAAAACCGCCGCCGTGCGCGCGCGAAAGAGCTATCGGGAGAGAACTGAGCGCGCTCAGATACCGCCGGGGGTAAAATCGTACCCATGGGTGGCAAGACCGTCTGACAGGCTGTCGGCTGCGCTTTTCAGGATATCAGCATCGGTGGAGCGGATGACGAAATTGGCTCCGACACGGCCTTCGCGAAAGAAGGGATAAGAGCCGATCTGGCAGTCATCATGCGCCTGTTCCACTTCGCGCAGCAGGCCCGCGATCTCGCTTTCGGCGACCCAGCTTCCAATGGTTTCAGTAAGCAGCGGCGCGCCGCCTTCCAGCTGACCCGTAAGCGCATCCAGCATGCCTGCGGCAATATGCGGAACGCCCGCCATTAAAATGACATTGCCGCGCCGGATGCCGGGCGCACCTGACATGCGATTGGGAATAAGATCAGCGCCTTCGGGCACGCGCGCCATGCGCAAACGCCCTTCGTTAAGGCCGCCCTTATCGGCGTAATATCGTTCAAGCAGCGTGCGCGCGTCATCGTGGATGACAACCGGCACGCCCAGCGCTTTGGCGACGGCATCGACAGTGATGTCATCATGGGTGGGGCCAATGCCGCCGGTGGTGAACAGGTAATCATTGGCCGCGCGAAGAGCGTCCACTGCTTCCACGATCCGGTCTTCTATATCAGGGACCACGCGAACTTCAGCGAGGCGGATGCCCTGCACCTGAAGCCAGCTTGCGACCTGCGCGATGTTCTTGTCGTGTGTGCGGCCAGACAGGATCTCATCGCCAATCACGATGAGGCCAGCGGTCCAAATCTTAGTGGGAGAATTCATGCGCGCAGGATTAGGCGAAACAGGCGCGGCGGGCCAGCCCTTAAGTGCAGCCCCTTGGCGTAAACCTGCGCGGTTACTCCGCCGCTTCCAATTGCGCATTTGCGCCGCCAGCTGCATTGGCCGAGCTTCCAAATACGAGCAGCCCATCATCAACCGGATCATCACGCATCTGCTTGCGATCCAGCACATATTCCTGATTCAGCCACCAGGGAAAGCTGGTGCTACTTTTGGGATTGATCGATTTGGCCCGCTGGAGATAGCCGCTGGAGAAGATTTCATAAATGTCCTCTTCTTGAAGGCTTGCTTCTGTTTCCGGGGTCATCACAGGCGTGGCCAGATCGCTGCCCCTCTCGCGCATCGTATTGAGCACACGGCAGATATAATCGGCATTGATATCCGCGCGCAAAGTCCAGCTGGCATTGAGGTATCCGAACACCACCGCAAGGTTGGGCAGGTTGGAGAACATGCAGCCTTTGTAATAATAGTGCTCTGCAAAATCGACAGGTTTGCCGTCCACGCTGAAAGCGATCTTGCCAGCGACCGCGAGTTTCAGCCCCGTTGCCGTCACAATCACGTCCGCTTTGATAAACTCGCCCGATTTCAGGCGGATACCGTCTTTTTCGAACGCTTCGATATGGCCGGTGGCGATGCTTGCTTTGCCTGAATTGATCGCTTCAAACATATCGGCATCCGGCACCAGGCAAAGGCGCTGCTCCCACGGATTATAGGGCGGGGTAAAGGCCTGCTTGTCGTAATCCTTGCCCATGGCCTTTTCGAGGCCCTTGGTCAGGTTCTTGATGACCTTTTCCGGTTTGTTGCGCGCGATTTTGTACGTGAAATCCTGCATCCAGATATTGCGCGCGCGGGTGATCTTATAGGCCAATCCTTCGGGCATGACTTTGCGCAGCGAATTGGCAAACCAATCCTTTGCCGGGCGCGATACCATCCATGTCGGCGTGCGTTGGAGCATGGTGATATGCTCTGCCTGATCCGCCATTGATGGAACGATCGTCACCGCGGTTGCGCCTGATCCGATCACCACAATCCGTTTGCCGGCATAGTCAGGATCGCTCGGCCAGAATTGCGGGTGCCACACTTCGCCTTCGAATGCGGACAAATCGAAACCTGCATCATGGGGCTCATCGTAATCGTAATAGCCAGCGCCGAGATAGACGAAATTGGCGGTGATCTGACTGCGTGAGCCGTCGCCTTGTTCAATTTCGACATACCAGCGCGCGTCTTCTTGATGGAAATCGGCGCTGATGACTTTTTGGCCAAACTGGATGTGTTCACGAATGCCGCGTTCATCGACAATCTGGTTTAGATAATCGAGAATGGCAGGCGCATCCGCGATGCTTTTTTCATGCCGCCAGGGTTCAAAATCAAACCCCAATGTGTGCATGTCGCTGTCAGAGCGAATGCCGGGATAGCGGAACAAATCCCACGTGCCGCCCAGCTTTTCGCGGCGTTCAACAATGCCAAAACTGTGGCCGGGCGCTTTCATTTTCATATGCGCGGCCATGCCGATGCCCGAAATCCCTGCGCCGACGATCAGCACGTCCAGATCGGGTTGGCTGTGGTTAAAAGCTGCTTGCGGCATCGGATCCTCATTTTGGTTGGCGTATCGCCTTGATGCGGATGTAACCACACACCTTGAAGAAAAGCGAGTCTTGATGGCATTTTGCAACTGACTTTGGCAGCGGCGTGCCCTAGGCGGCGCGCCATGTTGCATTTTACGCGTTTTGCCCCGTCACTATTCTTTTCCGCATCACTGATGGGGCTGTGCGCGCCTGCCATGGCTCAGGATGGTTCGCCCGAACCTGATGAAGAAAATGTATGGGACGGCGAAATCGTTGTGCTGGGCGAAGGGTTAGACCCCGCGCCATCCATCGGTGCCTATGCCGTTACCACGATTGAGCGCGAGGCGATTATCGCGTCCGGGTCAGGCCGGATCGAGGACACACTGCGCAATGTTGCAGGGTTTCAGCAGTTTCGCCGGTCAGACAGCCGCTCGGCCAATCCCTCCGCCCAAGGTGTGACATTGCGCGCCCTTGGCGGCAATGCCACCAGCCGGGCTTTGGTGCTGCTCGATGGGGTGCCTGTGGCCGATCCGTTTTTCGGCTTTATCCCTTTAAGCGCGATTGCGCCGGAGAGCCTTGCGCAAATTCGCGTGACGCGCGGGGGCGGGGCGGGGCCATTTGGTGCTGGCGCATTGGCAGGCACGATTGAGCTGGAAAGCGCTGGTCCGGCCACGCTTGGCCCTGTTTCTGGCAGCGAGCTGATTAACAATCGGGCAGAGACAGAAGCGTCTGCCAGCATTGCCCAAAATTTAGGCAGCGGATTTGCTGTTGTCAGCGGACGGTGGGACCGGGGGCGCGGATTTTTCACCGCGCCAGACGATCAGCGCGTGCCCGCCAGCGCGCGCGCGGCGTTTGACAATTGGCAGGTCGGATTGCGCGCTGTCGCACCGCTTTCCTCCAGCACTGAATTGCAAGCCCGCTTCAGCGTATTTGATGACAATCGCACTCTGCGTTTTGGTGGAGCCAATTCATCGCATCAGGGGCAGGATGCAAGTGTGCGCGTGATCGGGCGCGGGGCCTGGGAGTATGACGCGCTGGCTTATGTGCAAGCGCGCAATTTTTCCAATGTCGTGATCAGCTCGTCGCGGTTCACTCGCGTGCTGGATCAACGCAATACGCCTTCCACCGGGCTGGGCGGTAAGCTGGAAGTGCGCCCGCCCATCGACGAAGCGCACACTTTGCGCCTGGGTCTTGATTATCGCCGCGCAGATGGCGAATTGCAGGAAGAGGCGTTCAGCGCGTTCACAGGCGCTTTGCGCGAACGGCGGCGTGCGGGCGGGACGAACACCAATTTGGGCCTGTTCATCGAGGATGACTGGCAAATCGGCCCGCTGCTGCTGACAGGCGGATTGCGCGCGGATCGCACCAGCATTGCTGATGGCTTTTTCCGCGCGGTCGATGCAGGCGGCGCTGTGGTGAGCGAAACGCTTGCGCAGGACCGGTCTGATTGGGCCGTCAGCTGGCGTGCGGGCGCATTGTTTTACGCCTCGCGCACGCTGGAATTGCGCGGCTCTGCCTATACCGGGCTGCGCCTGCCGACTTTGAATGAACTGTACCGCCCCTTTGTCGTGTTCCCGGTGGTAACCCAGGCCAATGCCGCGCTTGAAAACGAGCGGCTTGAAGGGTTCGAACTGGGCGCCGATTGGCGAGCGAGCCGCGATGTGCGCGTGTCGCTTACTGCGTTTGACAACCGGGTTGAAAACGCGATTGCCAATGTCACCATCGCGCCCAATCTGCGCCAGCGGCGCAACCTTCCCGCGATTGACGCGCAAGGGATAGAAGGCGCGATTGCGGCAGAATTTGGCACAGACATTGGCACTGTCAGCGTGGATGCCTCGCTGGCCTATACTGATGCACAGATCGCAGGCGAGGGCGCGGCGGCAGCTCTGGATGGCAATCGCCCGCCGCAAACGCCTAAGCTCGCAGCATCTGCGACATTGGCGTGGCAGCCAGCGGCAGGTTGGCGCATCGCAGGCACTTTGCGGCATGTTTCTGCGCAATTTGAAGACGATCAAGAAACCGACCGTCTGGCCCCTGCAACGACGCTTGACTTGTTTGCACAGGCCCCCGTGACGAAAACGATCAGCGTGGTTGTCCGCGGGGAGAACCTGTTCGATGAAGATATCATCACGCGCAATGCGGGCGGAGCGATTGATCTGGGTGTGCCCAGAACGCTTTGGCTGGGCGTAAGAGTGGGATATTGATGTCAAACGATGTGCGGCGCGCGCAACAAACTTAGCCTTAAGGCCGCGCGCTTATAGCTTTGCTGCACTGCAGCGTAACATGTTGCATTTTTGCTACAATCGCGCAAAAGCGCCCAACCGCCCTTGTGGGAGGCAAAACCGCTGATAGTCTCCGCCCATCATGAAGCGCGCCAACCAAGGCCGCGCTCGATGGGGAGAAAAATATGACACGTAAGGTTGCAGCCTATGCTGCTGGCCTCCTGGCTTGCACTACTTTTACAGCGCCTGCTTTTGCACAAGACACAGATGGAGCCGAAGCCCCCGAAGCGGATGACAATGTCATTATCGTGACGGCAACGCGGCGCGCTCAGGATGTTCAGGATATTCCGCTGGCTGTGACCGCCGTTGGCCCCGCTCAGTTGGAGCGGCAAGGCATCAATGAAATTCGCGATGTTACAGCCGTGGCTCCCAGCTTTTCAAGCACCACTGCTCAGACTGCGGCTGGATCGGTTGTGCTGCGTATTCGCGGTGTCGGTACCACTTCCAACAATATCGGCTTTGAATCAGCCGTCGGTATTTTCGTCGATGGCGCTTACCAATCGCGTCCCGGCGTTGCTCTTGGCGAGTTTGTCGATATCGAACGGGTCGAAGTCTTGCGCGGTCCGCAAGGCACGCTTTTTGGCCGCAACACCTCAGCTGGCGCGCTCAACATCACCAACAAACGGCCGGATTTGGGCGAGTTCGGCGGATTTGCAAACGCAACCTATGGCCGGTTTGACGAAATCGGTGTTCAAGGCGCGGTGAACGTTCCGATTGTTCAGGATACTCTCGCTTTGCGGGTTACCGGGGCTTATCGTCAAAGAGACGGCTCGCTGACGGTTGTTGATGCGGCAGGCAATGAGATCGGCGATACCAACGATATTGATCGCTATTTGCTGCGCGGTCAGCTTGGTTGGGAAACCGATTCAGGGTTCAGAGGCCGGATCATTGCTGATTATTCGAACAACCAGTCCAGCGCTGGTGCAGCGGTACAGGTTTTTGAAACCCCGCTCAGTCCCTTCTTTGCAGCAGTGGGACTTCCCGCAACTGGCGGCCAACCAACGGCGAATTTCGCCACATCGCCGTTTGATCAAAGAGGGTTCAAGAACGCTGCGCAGGACCGCACTGTCGCGCTGAACAGGATCCCTGTTGCAGATGTCGAAAATTACGGGGTCGTCGCAGAGCTTGAGCATCCCATTGGCGATAGCGCTGATATTATCTTCATCGGTTCATACCGCGAATACAGCGCTGTTGAAGATTACGATTCCTCGTTTTCTGCGATCGACGTTCTGAACGTCACTTTGGACACCCAGATCGAAACATTCACGGCGGAACTGCGTTTTCAGGGCGAAGCTTTGGGCGGCCGATTGAATTACATGATCGGCGGTTATTATTCGGACGAGCAGATCGAGGCAAACAACCGCTTCACACTGGGCGAAGATTTTGGCGAGCTGACGGGTTTCTTGTTCGCTGGTCTTTCTGGCGGCGCGACATTGGGAACGCTTGGCGCCAACCCGCTTTCAGCGCTGACGGGCGGTCTTGATCCGGCAGGTTCCAGCAGCCTCAACCGGTTCACGCAAAGCGCAGAGAGCTGGTCAATCTTTACGCATAACAGTTTTGAGATCGCGGACGGGCTTGAATTCACTCTCGGCGCGCGCTGGTCGGATGAAAGCAAATCCGGCGGGTTTGAGCAGCTCGAAAACACCAATGCGGTGTGCCCGGCTTTTGTTGCAGGGCTAACTGGCGGCGCGTTTGATCTTGGCCCGCTCAATACGCTGGGCATTCTGACGGGCTGTTTTGGCTTCACGGCTCCGGCAGACACTCCGGCATCGGCTGTTCTGCCTTTGCCGCAAACATTCCAGGACACTTTCAACGATGAAGAGCTGATCTATACGGTCAAGCTGGGCTATGAATTCAGCCCTGCTGCCAATGTATATGCCAGCTTCACGCACGGTTATAAATCGGGCGGGATCAACCTTGATACGACTGCTGGTGTGTTCGGCGCGGATCCGACTTTCGAATCTGAAGAAGTTGACGCCTATGAAATTGGGTTCAAGTCGCGGTTCCTGGATGATGCGGTGACTTTGAATGTCGCGGCTTTCCATCAGGAATTCACGAACTTCCAGGTTCTCGAATTCACCGGCGCAGCGTTCCAATCGTTCAATGTGCCTGAGGCGATTTCAACCGGCCTTGAGATTGAAAGCACCATTCGTCCAAACGAAAACTGGACTTTCAATCTCGCGACGACAATCCTCGATTCGCGCTATCCGGACGATTGCAATGGCGATCTGGTCAATGTGACGGTTATCTCGCTGTGCGGGAATGATCTGACCAATGCTGCCAATCTCACTGCGATTGCCGGCGTTTTGTACGAGAATGAGCTGACCGATAACATCGACTTCTTCTTCTCGGCACAAGGCCGTATGGTTTCGGATGAGCGCACTTCGACACAGGCGATTGTGCCGCCCACAGTGGCAGCCGGTGCAAGCGAGGCCGAGATACGGGCCGCGGCTGCAGCAGCGCCCTTGATCGTTGGCGATATTCAAGACGCCAATGTGAAAGTGAACCTGCGCGCAGGTATCAGCGCTGCTGATGATGCGTGGGCGATTGAGGCATTCGTTCTCAACGCGACCGATGTGGTGACACGCGGCGTTACGTTTAACAACGTGCTTCGCGGAGTGGGCGCGATCAACGCCCGGTCCAGCTTCGTGCTGGAGCCGCGCACTTACGGTGTGACGGTCCGCACTCAGTTCTAAGTTTGAGACCAAGTTATGTGGCCTTTGGGAGAGGGCTACAGGAAGGGGCGGCACACTCTAAAAGTGGGCCGCCCCTTTTTGCGTCCTCGTTTGTAAATGCAGCGCTACATGCTGCGCGCGATCAGCATTTTCATCACTTCGTTTGACCCGCCAAAGATCCGCGTGATGCGGCTGTCGCGGTACATTTTGGCGATGGGGTATTCGTTGATATAGCCCGCGCCGCCATGCAATTGCAGGCATTTGTCGACGACTTCGCCTTGCAGCTCTGTCACCCAATATTTCGCCATGCTGGCGGTTGCGACATCAAGCTCGCCTTTGAGCAGTTTTGCGATGCAATCATTCACAAAAACCCGCGCAGCCGTGCCGCGCGCTTTCAGATCAGCAAGCACAAATTGCGTGTTTTGAAAGTCCCAGATTGTTTGGCCAAACGCTTTGCGCGATTTGACGTATTCGACCGTGGTCTCCAGGGCCTTCTCAATACCATTGGCAGCGCCCATCGCGATGACGAGGCGTTCCTGCGGCAATTCGCCCATCAGCTGATAGAACCCTTTGCCTTCCACCCCGCCAAGCACATTTTCAGCAGGCACAAACACGTCTTCGAAAAACAGCTCCGATGTGTCGGCTGCATCCATGCCGATCTTGTCGAGTTTTTTGCCGCGCTGAAATCCGTCTGCCCCGTCCGTTTCCAGCAGCATCAAAGATATGCCCTTGGCCCGCTCATTCGGGTCAGTTTTGGCGACCACTACGATAAAGTCCGCGGTCTGACCGTTGGAAATATAGGTTTTTGCGCCATTGATCCGGTAGCCATTGCCGTCTTTCAGCGCGGTCGTGGTGATGGATTGCAGGTCTGATCCCACGCCCGGCTCGGTCATTGCGATTGCGCTGACGAGCTCTCCTGTCACAAGCCTGGGAAGGTATTTCTTCTTTTGCTCCTCGGTGCCGTGGCGCACGAGATAGGGCAGGATAATGGTGTTGTGCAGACTGGCGGCAAAGCCATCCACTTCGTGTTTTGATTGCTGATCAATCACTACCATTTCATGCCGGAAATCCCCGCCATGGCCGCCATATTCTTCGGGAACGGATGCGCCGAGCAGGCCAGCTACACCCGCTTCATTCCAAAACTCGCGTTCAACCTGGCCCTCCTCGCGCCATTTTTCGACACGTTTTTCAGGCGCATGCTGCTGGTAGAATTTGCCAACCGCATCGGCGAAGATCGCGATTTCCTCGTCTTCCATAAAAGCGGGCTGGGGAACGTCGATTACGGGCATTTGTTTCTCTCCTTGAAGCCGCAGCCACCCGCGCCCTCCGCCCTTCCACCCGGATCGTGCCCCGATGCGATAATCCGGGTGGAAGGGCGGAGGGCGCGGTGGCCTGGCGCGCGCCGCCGGCGCGCACCAAACCATATCTATCTTATTTGCCCTTCCAATTCGGAGCGCGCTTTTCAGCAAAGGCAGCGGCGCCTTCGCGGGCGTCTTCGGATACGAATACGGGCGCGATCAGCTTACCCTGGTTGGCATAGCGATCTTCCATCGCCCAGCTGCGCGATTCCTTCATCACCTGCTTTGAAACCTTGACCGCAAGCGGGCCATTGGCTGCGATTTTCGCGGCCAGCGCTTTCGCGCCATCAAGGGCCGAACCATCTGTGACCGTGTTGATAAGGCCCAGCTCATAGGCACGCGCCGCATCGATAAAGTCGCCCGTCAGCGCCAGTTCCATGGCAATGCGTTCGGGGATCTGGTCAGGCAGCATCATCACGCCGCCAGCGGCAGCGACAAGCCCGCGCTTGGCTTCTGGGATGCCGAATTTCGCGCCGGAATTTGCAACCACCAGATCGCAGGCAATCATCAGCTCAAGCCCTCCCGCCAGCGCATAACCTTCGACCGCTGCAATCAACGGCTTTGCAGGTGGTGCCTGGACAACTCCGCCAAATCCGCGTCCCTCAACGCTGGGGCTTTCCCCGCGAAGGAAGCCTTTCAAGTCCATGCCGGAGCAGAATGTTCCGCCAGCGCCCGTCAGAATGCCGACGCGCAGATCATCTTCAGCATCGAGGCGGTCCATCGCTGCGGCAATGCCTTCGGCTGCCGCTTTGGTCATCGCGTTTTTGGCTTCGGGCCGGTTGATCGTTACGATCAAAACCCCGTCATCGACTTGCGTCAGAACTTCCTCGCTCATCAGGTTTTCACTCCCATTTTTATTAGAAACCTATTCTTGTGAAAGAAGTGCAGGCGGTTTACGAAAACGTCAACAGCAATTTCGATAAGATAAATGGGAAGAAGATATTATGGGCGAAGCTTACATCATTGATGCGGTGCGCACACCGCGCGGAATTGGCAAACAGGGCAAAGGCGCGCTGGCCGAAGAGCATCCGCAGCATTTGGCCGCAACCGTGCTGAAAGCGATTGCGCAGCGCAATGGCCTTGATACCTCGACCGTTGATGATGTGATCTGGTCCGTTTCCACGCAAGACGGCATGCAGTCGGGCGATCTGGGCCGGATGGCGGCGCTGGATGCGGGCTATGACATTACCTCAAGCGGGACGACTTTGGATCGCTTTTGCGGGGGCGGGATCACGTCTGTAAACCTTGCCGCTGCCCAAGTGATGAGCGGCATGGAAGATTGCATCGTTGCAGGCGGCACCGAAATGATGAGCCTGACGGCCGCGATGTCGAAAGAGAAAATGCAGGCCGGGATCAAGCCGCCAATGATGGGCAGCTATAACGAACGTTTGCAAAGCGTTCACCCGCAATCGCATCAGGGCATTTGCGGCGATGCGATTGCCACAATGGAAGGGTTCACCCGCGAGGAGTTGGACGAGGTTGGTTTCCGCTCGCAGCAGCGCGCAGCAGAGGCGATCTCCGAAGGCCGCTTTGACAAGTCGGTCGTTCCCGTGACGGCGGATGATGGTACTGTCCTGCTCGACCGGGAGGAATATCCGCGCCCGCAAACGACAATGGAAACATTGGCCGGGCTGGAGCCTGCTTTCACCAAAATTGCCGATGTGCCGCTTGATAAAAACGGGACAACATTCCGGGGGCTAATCAACCAGAAATATCCCGATCTCGACATCCAGCATTTCCACCATGCCGGCAATTCATCCGGCGTTGTCGATGGCGCAGCAGCGGTGTTGGTGTGCTCGAAAGAATATGCTGAAAAGCACGGGCTGAAACCGCGCGCACGGATCGTGCAAACCGCCAATATGGGCGATGATCCCACGCTGATGCTGAACGCGCCTGTGCCCGCGGCCAAAAAGGTGCTGGAACGCGCCGGGATGAGCCTTGAGGATATCGACCTGTTCGAAATCAACGAAGCGTTTGCCGTGGTGGCAGCGAAATTCGTGCGCGATCTTGGCCTTGATTGGGATAAGGTCAATGTCAATGGCGGCTCGATCGCCTTGGGCCATCCCATTGGGGCAACAGGTTCGATCCTGATCGGCACTGTGCTGGACGAGCTGGAACGCCGCGACCTCAAAACAGGGCTTGTGACGATGTGCGCTGCAGGCGGCATGGCGCCTGCGATCATAGTGGAGCGGGTGGACGGCTTCGTTGACTGATCTGCAAGCACACATTGCGGACAATACGCCTGTCATCATTGGCGTCGGGCAATATTCCGAACGCACCGATCAGCCCGGCTATGAGGCTTTGTCTTACATGGACCTTGCCGGGCGGTCGCTTAGCGCTGCGATTGCCGATAGCGGGGCGGCGGGGTCTGTGGCGGGCGCGATCGATACGCTCGCTGCGATCCGCGCGTTTGAGATGTCGCGGCCTGATCGCGATCCGCCTTTTGGGGCGCCGGACAATGTGCCGGGCGCTATCGCCAAACGCGTGGGGGCCAATCCTGCCCGCCAAATCCTGACGACAACAGGCGGCCAAACCAACCAGAAACTGGTTGGCGAATTTGCGCGCGATATTGCCGATGGCAAATGCGAATGCGCGGTGATCACCGGGGCCGAGGCGATTTCGACGGTGCTTGCTCTATCGGCCAAAGGCGAGGTGCCTGATTGGTCCGAAGAGATTGGCGGCGAATTTGAAGATCAGGGCTTTGGCCTTGATGGAATGACCGAACCGGCATTGTTCGCCCATGGGGCAGGCGGGGCGATCCCGCTTTATGCGATTGCCGAAAATGCGCGCCGGGCAAAGCTTGGCAAATCGCTTGATGAATATCGCCGCGATATTGGCGAATTGTTTACGCCGTTTACGAAGATCGCTGCCGCCAATCCCCATGCCGCCGCGCCCGTTGAACGCAGCGCCGAAGAACTCGCCACCATTACGCAGCGCAACCGGATTGTGGCTGAACCCTATCCGCGCATGACCGTTGCGCGCGACCAGGTGAACCAGGCGGCCAGCATCATCATCGCCAGCGCAGGCAAAGCGCGCGAATTGGGCGTGCCGCAGAGCAAGTGGGTGCATATTCACGCGGTCACCTCAGCCACCGAACTGATGCTGTCACAGCGGAGCGATCTGGCCGCCAATCCAGCCTCGATTGCGAGCGTTGAGGCGGCACTTGCCCGCGCAGGCAAAGGGATGGCTGACATGGCCTTCCTCGATTTCTATTCCTGTTTTGCCATTCCCGTTTTCAATCAATGCGACCATTTCGGTCTTGCCGCTGATGATCCGCGGGGCCTTACGCTCACAGGCGGATTGCCGTTCTTTGGCGGGGCCGGAAACAATTACTCCGCCCACGCTATTTGCGAAGCGATCCAGCGCGCGCGCGGTAAGCCCGGCTCCTTCGCTCTTACCGGGGCCAATGGCGGCTGGATGAGCAAATATGCGACCGGCATCTATTCGGTCCAGCCCGCCGATTGGTCGGCCAATGACCGGTATGAAACGCTGCCAATGGCGGATGATGCGGTGGCTCCCTCTGCCGAAGCATTCGCTGCAGCCACCGTTGAAAGTTATACGATCAACAAGGGCAAAAATGGCGCGGTCGCCATTTGGATCGGGCGCAATGACAGCGGCGAGCGGGTTGTCGGCAATGCCGATCTCAGCGATGAACCAACGCGTTCGGCCTTTGAAAGCGGGGAACCATTCGGCGTCCGGCTGAGTATCAGCAGGACGGACAAAGGGCTCAATCTGGGCAGGGTTGGTTCATAAGATACATCCTGAGCGGAGCGGGGGAGACCTTTGACATATATTCACACTCTGCCTATATAGTTTCAATTGAAACCATATAATTTTGCGCGAAGGTTCCCCTCATGACTGTCCAAGCCCCGATCCATCCCGGCGATCTGTTTGAAAACCCCGCTGGCCTTGATGGCTTTGAATTCGTCGAATTTTGCGCGCCTGAAAAAGGCATGCTGGAACCTGTGTTCGAGGCGATGGGCTTTGCGCTTGTGGCCAAGCACCGGTCGAAAGATGTGCATCTGTGGCGGCAGGGCGGCATCAATCTCATCGCCAATTACGAACCCAAAAGCGCGGCGTGGTTTTTCGCCCGCGAACACGGCCCGTCAGCATGCGGCATGGCGTTCCGCGTGCGCGATGCAGCCAAAGCTTACGATCATTTGATGGAGCAGGGCGCAGAGCCTGTCGCCAATGAACCCGGCCCAATGGAACTGCGCATCCCCGCGATCAGAGGCATTGGCGGCGCGATCCTTTACCTCGTTGACCGCTATCCCGATGCAGCGGGTGAGGGGCTTTCCATCTATGACATCGACTTTGAATATCTGCCTGGCGCGGACAAACATCCCGAAGGCTGCGGTTTCCAATTAATCGACCACCTGACGCACAATGTCTATGGCGGGCGCATGGCCTATTGGGCGCAATTTTATGAGAAACTCTTCAACTTTCAGGAAATCCGTTATTTCGATATCAAAGGCGAATATACCGGCCTCACCTCCAAAGCGCTGACCGCGCCCGATGGCAAAATCCGCATTCCGCTCAATGAAGAGGGCGAGAACGGCAAAGGCCAGATCGAGGAATATCTGCGCGAATATAATGGCGAGGGCATTCAGCATATCGCGCTGATCTGTGATGATCTGGTCGCCTGCTGGGACCGGCTACAAAAGCATGGCGTGCCGTTTATGACCGCGCCGCCGCAAACCTATTACGATATGCTGTCCGAACGCTTGCCGGGCCACGGCCAGGATGAGGCTGCCTTGCAAACGCGCGGCATTCTGCTTGATGGCACCACCGAAGGCGGCAGCCCGCGCCTGCTGCTCCAAATTTTTGCAGAACCGCGCATCGGCCCTGTCTTCTTTGAATTCATCCAGCGGGTGGGCGATTACAAAGACGGCTTTGGCGAAGGCAATTTCAAAGCTCTGTTTGAAAGCATCGAGCGCGATCAGGTCGCGCGCGGCGTGCTGGACGTGGCGGATTAGACAATAGTATCGTCATTGCGAGCCGCAGGCGAAGCAATCCATCGTCAGACATAACGTCTTGATGAACCATTCGAACATGGATTGCCGCGTCGCCTTCGGCTCCTCGCAATGACGAGGAGAGAGTGATGACCAAAACGACTACCAATCACCCCGTCAAACTGGGCGGCGTCCATCACGCGGCGTACCGCTGCAAGGACGCGAAAGAAACGGTCGAATGGTATGACCGCGTGCTCGGCATGGAATACACCACCGCCTTTGCTGAAGATCATGTGCCCTCAACCGGCGCATATGACCCATATATGCACGTGTTTCTGGATGCTGGCGGCGGCAATATTCTGGCGTTTTTCGAGCTGCCTAACCAGCCCGAAATGGGCAGCGATCCCAATACGCCGCAATGGGTGCAGCACCTCGCTTTCCGAGTGCCTGACGAAGCGGCTTTGATGGCGGCAAAAGATCACATTGAGGCGCAAGGCATCGACGTGCTTGGCCCTACGCATCACGGCATTTTCAAATCAATCTATTTCTTCGATCCCAATGGCCACCGCGTCGAACTCGCCGCCGATATCGGCACGGCTGAACAATATGCCGAGCTAAAACGCGTCGCGCCTGCAATGCTGGATGAATGGAGCGAGACGAAGAAAGCGCCGCGTCACGCAGACTGGCTGCACGAGCTTGCACGCAAAGAGCACGGGGCGGGTTAGTGAATTGTCACCGGATGAGGGTGACGGACGCTTGCTGCCTGTTCAAGTGAGCAGTACAAAATAATAGCAAAGCGCGATCCCTGCAAAAACCGAAGCCATGAACGCGCCTACCGAGATTTTCCAAAAAACGCTTTCTGATCCAATTCCTCGTTTCCAGCACAGTCGGTACAGATAGATGGACCATAGGAAGAACAGAAAAAGGGAAAGTCTGGGCCAATCCCACGAAAACAATCCCAGAGCTATCACTCCGAAAAAGACCTGACCTATGATCGCTGCGCCGGCCAATGCATGCGGAGAAGCATGCCCTTCGGCGCCAGGGAAAAGATCGAATTGCGGGGCTTCATTCATATGAGCTAGCCATGTTCAAACTGCAGGCCGCGCGGGCGTCACTGCTCCCGCACCAATCACCGTTCCCGTGAAGGCGCGACCAGCACGGCGTTTGCCAGCAGCAGGTCAAGCCCATCAAGATAAGCGCGCGTGGTGGGGTCTTGGGTGAAAGCAATTGTCAAACCGTCGCCCGAACGCTGCGCCATCAGATAGGGCTTAAACGCCATCTGGCGTCGGTTTTCGTCCCATACATATCCGCTGGCGAGCAATTGCTGCGGCCCGGCATAGCGTAGGACATTCACGCCATCCGCGCGGTCAAGCGGGGTGTAAATCTGCGATCCGGTGGCATTCACCACTGCGCGTCCGCCTTCTCCATCGCCATAGCCTGCCGATAGATAATGGTCGGGATCAGCCACGGTGTTGAGCAAAGCGCCGGGCAGATTATCAGGCAGGGCGGTTTCATCCTGAATGGCGGCGCGGTATTCTTCCTCGCTGGTAAACTCGCGTCCTTGGGCGAGAGGCGCGCTGGCTTCATCACCGCTTGCCGCCTCCAGCCCCAACGCTGCTTCCCTTGTGACAGACAGCAGCGCATCATCGCCGCCTGCAAAGGTGCGCAGCGAATTGCCCAAAGTCACCAGAACGCCGCCGCGCTTGACGAAATCCGCGATGGTGTTTCTGCCGCCGCGTCCAAGCGTCCCCGCAGGCGATCCATCGGGCACGACCAGCACATCATAATCAGACAAATCCGCACGCGCGAACCGGTCTGTGCGGATGGGGGAGACGGGCAGGCCAATCCGCCGCTCCAGCACATAGCGGGCCGATCCTGCGCTCAATTGCGACACGCCATCATCCCATGCCATCGCAACGCGCGGTAACGTCAAACGGACGAACGCTTCGCTGCCCAGATTGGGGCCGTCATCGACCCAGCTCGATGGCATGCGGGCCGTATGCGCGCCAATCTCGCGCGCCAGTTCGTCAAGCCGCGCCATGGCCTCGGCTGTGTTGCTTGCGGCCGGAAAGACCACTGTGCCGCGCCCAAATTTCCGCCCGTTCTGCGTAAAAGCCTCATCGGTAATGCGCGCTTCCAATCCTTCGCGCAAAGCGAGTGTGACAAGGCGCGCCTGCCCGCTATCGGTCCACGGGACAGCTACGGCGTAATTGCCGCTGCCCTCGGTTATCGGAGCGATAGGGGCGCTGGCATCCAAGGCCGAACCGCCCACCGCGCCGGTGCACAGCGACACGTCCACGCCCGACATCAGGCCAACAGACCATGCGGTTACATCGTAGAGTTCGTGCGGTTGATCCTCGGATCGGCGCTGTTCCTGCTCGATAATGAACTGGCGCGGCAATGGCGTGTTTGTGTCAAGCAGGCTGCGCACAAGCCGCGCGGCGGGCTGGGCCTGGGGAACGGCGAGATATCCTGCCGGGTAGCGCGTACCGCACACGCTGACAGGGCCATCGCGGCGCAAAACGGTGATGCCTTGGGCGGCCAATCTGCGGCCTAAACTTTCTGCATTCCAGCGGCGTTTCGACAGATCGATAACATAGCTGCCCCGGCCCGCTGCGCCATTGGCATTGCCCGCGCGGTAGGATGCAAAGCTGGAGAGGAAATAATCCGCATTCTCAGCCACCGCTTCGGCAGTGGAAAGGCTCGCGATGAACTGATTGCGCACAGTGGTCGCATAAGTCAGGGTCTCGCCATTGCGGCGGTCAAACAGCAGCCCGCGCGAAGAGCCTTGCTCATAAGTGCTGCCAATCGCGCCGTGATGCGCGTTCCAAGTGTCGCCATATCCGGGATAGAACAGGTCATAAACCTCGCGGGTGAAATAAGGCTGGCCCATTTCATCGAAGTACCGCGCATTGTTGCGCCCGATAATCTCATATCCGCGCAATTGTTCAGGGGTGATATTGGGATTGATGGGGTCTGCAGCGGGGCTGAAGAAATAGGTTTCATCCCCGCCCATTTCGTGGATGTCTTTCACCACAACCGGGTTCCATGCGCGCACGGCGGCAACTTTGCCGCGCGTTTCGGGCTGGCTTAAAGTGAACCAATCGCGGTTGAGATCGAACATGTAATGATTGACGCGCCCTGATGGCCACGGTTCGTCATGTTCTGCGGTTTGCCTGTCGCCCAGCGGGGTGAGACCCAAAGCGGTGCGGAAATTATGGACAAACCGCGCGCGGCCATCGGGGTTTTGCAGCGGATCAATAACGACAATGGTATCGCGCAGGATTTGCGTAACGCGCGCATCATTTTGCGCCGCCAGCATGTGATAGGCCATCATCAGCCCAGCATCAGTGCCCGAGATTTCATTGCCATGCACGCTATAGGCCAGCCAGGTGACGGGCAGCGCGCTGCCATTGCCTGCGCGGCCCGCTGCAATCGTGGCAAGGTCCGATTGGATCGCATCAATGCGCGCCATATTCTCAGGCGCGGTGATGACGAGGTAATGCAGCGGACGGCCCTGCCATGTCCGCGCATATTCCACCAGCCGCGTGCGATCCGGCGCAGCAGCGACCAGAGCGCGCAGATAGGCATGCGCTTCTTCAGGCGAAGTGATCCGCGCGCCCGGTTCATGGCCCACCGCGCTTTCAAGCGTCGGGATGGCAGCGTCAAATTCGCCATCGGCAAAGGATTGGGCGGATGCGGTAGTGGCCAGAAGGCCCAGACCCAAGGCCGCAATGCCTGCGGTTATTGTCTTTGCAAATCTGGCCGCGATGCGTGCGCTCATATCGGTCAATGCCCCTGATAAATTGTCGCAAAATACGCCGAAGCTATTCGGCCAAGGGCGGTGCAGGGTCAAGCGGCCTTTGCCTTCTACCCGAGCACATATCTCAGGTAGAGTGGCAAGATCTGACCAATTGCGGTGCACATTTGCAACATAATTGCCGCAATCGTTACGCTTAAGTTACAAATTGGCATGTCGTTCTTTACCCGACTTCGCACTTGCAGCATGTCTGATCGCTCAAACACCTTAGGAGGCCCTCTTGCAATACGCCAAATTCTCCCGCCACGCTTTGCTGTTTACCGCCGCAAGCACATTGCCGTTTGCTGCCCATGCGCAAGATGCGCCGCCCCCTCCAGCAGATGATGGTGCAGATGAACAGGTGATCGTGGTGACAGGTTCGCGCATTGCGCGCGATCCCAATGTTGGCGCGCCTGCCCCGATCCTGTCGGTGACTGCGGAAGAATTGAAGCGTGCGGGCACGGCCGATGTTGTCGACACTTTGCGCGATGTTCCTGCTCTCACCACCTCGACCAGCACGGATGGTTCGATTGATGGTGTGTTTTCCGAAGGCGTTGGCCAATCGGTGCTGAACCTGCGCGGGCTAGGCGCGAACCGCACTTTGGTGCTCGTCAATGGCCGGCGGCACGTCTCCGGTGTGGCTGGCGAACAGGCGGTCGATATCAACTCGATCCCGACCGCGCTGATTGAGCGGGTGGAAACGCTGACAGGCGGCGCATCCTCGATCTATGGTGCGGACGCTGTGACAGGCGTTGTGAACTTTGTTCTCAAAGATGATTTCGAAGGCCTTCAAGCCAACATCCAAGGGGGCCTTAGCGGTGAAGGCGATGCTTTCCGGATCAATGGCGATCTGACCTGGGGCACCAATTTTGCCGATGGTCGCGGCAATTTCGTGATCTCTGGCGAATATGCCCGTGCTGACGAAATCCAAATCGGCGACCGTGCATTTTCGCGCGACAACAACAATGAAGACGATCAGCCAAACCCGGCTCTGCGCTTTCAAACCGGCGAGCTTAGCGCCGCTGACACACCAAACTTTTTGGCCAATGGCGCATTCACTGGCGGTTTGATTCCCGGCAGCGCAGATGGCTTCACGCCAACGGCTGCTGAACAAGCCCTGCTTGACCGCGCAGCCAATTCCACCACTCGCCTTTTTGCGCGAGATCCGCGCTTCTCGCTGTCATCTGCTGGCGGCATTGTTGCACCCGGCGATATCGGGCTTAGCGACGGTCCGGATATCAACAATAACGGCATTGCCGATTGCCTTGAAAGCTCGGTCGGCTTTAACTCCACCTTTAATCCGGGCGCCTTCGGCCTTGCAGGCGGCTGTGCAGTTATCAATGATGACGGCTCGCTCAGCGTGTATCAGGATGGCCTTGTTACAGGCACGTTCAACCAGTTCGGCGGGAACGGCATTCCCAACGAGTTTAACGTAAACTCTCTGATCCCGGAAACCGAGCGTTGGTCGATCAATGCCAACTTCAGCTATGAGTTTTCTGACGAGGCGGAACTGTTCTTCGAAGGGAAGTATGTTTCGAACTCGGCTGAGTTTCAGGCCCAGCCCAACACCTTCTACGATCTGTTGACGATCCGCGCGGATAACCCGTTCATCACGGGCGATTTGCAGCAATTTGTCGCGCCGCTATTCTTTGGCGATGGGGTGGAAGAAGGGCTGTATCTCACGCGCGACCCGGCTGACCTTGGCCCCAACCGTGACCGTGAAGAATACGAAACATGGCGCTTTGTCGCAGGGATGCGCGGCGATATCACCGATCATTTCAGCTATGAGATCACCGGGAATTACGGCACCTTCCAGCGCACATCGATTGATAACAACCGCGTTATCACAGACCGCTGGTTCGCCGCGATTGACGTGATCAGCGATCCGGTAACGGGCAATCCTATCTGCCGTTCTGATATCGATCCCACCGCGCCTGCGACAACGCCATTTGGCATTCCCGTGGGCGATCCCGGCTTCTTCACCTTTAACCCCGGCGATGGCCAGTGCCGCCCGGCCAATGTGCTTGGCGGGTCAGGCGCGATCAGTCAGGATGCGATTGATTTCATCACCGCGACCACAACCGACGTGTTCGAGCTGGAACAATTGGTGTTCAGCGCGATCTTTACAGGTGACACCGGCGCGTTTCTTGAACTGCCGGGCGGTCCGATTGATTTTGTGACCGGTTTCGAATTCCGCGAAGAAGTGAGCCGGTCAAACTTTGACCCGCTGGTGCGCGGCGTGATCCCGGTGACAACCGCCGATGCCAATGAAGGCGATCTGATCCGCGATCTGCCAACAGCGGCGAACTCGCTGGTGTTCGATCCCGATGCAGTCATCGACAATGATGGCGGCGAATTCACGGTTTACGAATTGTTCGGCGAAATCCGTCTTCCCATCCTGTCAGGCGTTCCCTTTGCCGAAGTGCTTGAATTGGAAGGCGCGGCGCGCTGGTCTGATTACACGACCGTTGGCACCACATTCACTTGGAATGTCGGCGGGATCTGGGCCCCTGTGGAGGACATCCTGTTCCGCGGCTCTTATGCCCGCGCGATCCGTGCGCCAAACATCACAGAGCTGTTCAGCCCCGCACAGGGCGCAACATTCCGCCCGGTTGACCCATGCGATGTTGCAGAGCTTGCGACGGCGGCTGATCCGGCACTGCGTCAGGCAAACTGCACCGCAATCTTTGACCAATTGGGTGTCGATGAAACGCTTGGCACGGGCGCCTATGCCTTTGTTGATCCGCTCACCGCACGCTTTTCTGGTTCGGTTTCGGGCAATCCAGACCTTCAGGAAGAAACCGCCACCACCTGGACAGTGGGCGCGCAATTCACGCCGAGCTTTGTGCCTGGCCTCGTGCTGAGTGTCGATTACTACAATATTGAGCTGGAGGACGCGATCAACGCTGTCAGCGCGCAGGACATCGTCGACAATTGCGTGGATTCAGCCTCGATTGATAACCAGTTTTGCGCCAATGTGGATCGCCGCGCTGACAATGGCGGTTTCCGCTTTCTGCGTCAGTCGGTGGTGAACTTCGCGCGGCGCGAAACCGCTGGTATCGAGGCATCTGCCCGGTTCAACTTTGACCTTGGCGATCACGGCTTCACGATCAATGCTGGCGGCACATGGGTTGAAAAACTCGATGATTTCTTCGACCCCAGCGATCTGACTTCGGTCGATCCAGAGCTTGGCGAATTGCAGCGTCCCGAATGGGCCGGACGCGGTTCACTGACATGGGATTGGAACGGTCTGAGCGTGACTTACGGCGTCACTTATCTTGACGCGATGGCACTGCGCTCTGCTGAGATCGAGGCCATCGGTGATGGACCAAACTTCCAGTTCACGCGTGAAAATGGCGTGGGGAGCGATGTGTTCATTCACGATATCTCGTTCAATTACGAAGCCACCGACCAGTTCACCGTCTATGGCGGTGTGAACAATCTGTTCGGCCGCGATCCTTACACAACCGAGCAAGCCTATCCGGTCAGCCCGGTGGGCACATATTTCTTCCTCGGCGCAACAGCGACGATGTAAGGCGGGTTCGCTGATCAAGTCACTTACAAGAGGGGCGGGCTGAAAAGGCTCGCCCCTTTTTTGTTTCAGATGGGGGAATGCGTGATGATACCAAGGCGGCAATTTATGGGCGGGCTGATGGTCGTCGGCGGGGCGCTGGCGGCGTGCAGCGACGTGAGCGGTGATGGAGCCGGAGGAACGGCGAGTTCGGGCGCTGCAAAGGCGCTTTCCGCGCAAGACTTGGAAGATGCTTTGGTCGGCTCATCCTATCTTGGCACGGGCGGCGGCGGGAGCTTAGCCGCAGCGCGTGAGCTTATTGCAGCAGACCTTGCTGCAGGTCACACATTCAACGTCTTGAGTGTGGCCGATTTGGCTGATGAAGACCGCGTTGCGTGCCCCTATGGCCTTGCCAGTCTTGCCCCGATGAGCGATGCAATGGCGGCGAAATTGGAGGCGGCTGAAAACCGAATTGAACTGCCGGTTCAAGGTGCCTTTACCGCGCTCGAAGAGCATTTCGGCACCAAATTCTCAGGCGTGATCCTGGGTGAGATTGGCCCCTTGAGTTTGGCCGAGGCGCTTTCTACCGCCGCGCGGCTGGATGTTCCGGCTCTCGATGCCGATACGGTGGGCCGCGCCGTGCCAGAGATTAACCAGCACTCGGTGAAAGTCGCCGGAGTGCCGCTTACCCCCATTGGCGCAGCAACGCCTTTTGGCGATAAAATGGTGGTGAAAGAGCTGGGTGATCCCAGCCGGGCAGAGGATGTCTTGCGCGCCGTCGCCGAAGCCAGCCAGGAATGCGGCGTGGCGGATTCGCCGATCACGGGCGCGCAGGCCAAAACCGATGGAGTGCTGGTGAAAGACAGCCTCACGCTGGCGCGCAAACTGGGCGCAGCGGTGCGCATAGCCAAGGCAGACGGCAGCGATCCGATAGCCGCCGCGATTGCCGCAGGGGATGGCTATCTGCTGTTCACCGGCACAGTCAGCGATTTCAATTGGCGCGATGAAGACGGGTTTTTGAAAGGCGATCTGACATTGGCGGGCACCGGCGATTTTGCAGGTCAAAGCTTTGCGACCGAATATATCAACGAACATCTGATCGCGCGCCGCGATGGGAAGGTTGCAGCCACCTGTCCCGATCTGATCAGCGTGATCGATATGGAAAGCTATGACGGGCTCAACAATCCCGATTTCAAGCGCGGGCAGCGCGTGAGCGTGGTGGGCTTTCGCTGCGATCCTTTGTGGCGCAGCGATGCAGGGCTGAAAGTGTTCAGCCCCGGATATTTCGGGTTCGACGTGCCTTACACCCCGATTGAAGAGCTGATCTAACGCGCCGCTTGGCCCCGCGTCCGGTCTGAGCAATACCGATTTGCTTTACGCCAGTTTGCTTTGCGCCAGATCGCTTTGCAGCAGGGCAGGCGAAGGGGCGGGAGCAGGGGGATCGGTCACCACATCCTTGCGCTGATCTTCGGCATTGCTCACGCGGTCGCGGCCCGTTGCTTTGGCCTTGTAGAGCGCTGCATCTGCGCGGCCAAACAGGCTTTCATAACTTTCTCCTTCGCGCGCTGTGGCAATACCGAAACTCGCCGTCAGCCGGATGTCATCGTTCAGCCCGTCATGAGTGAGGCTGGCAAAGGCCAGTCTGATGCGTTCAGCGAGCCGGGCAGCGGGCGCGTTTTCGCAATTCCACACCGCGATGCAAAATTCCTCGCCGCCAATCCGGCCTGCATTGTCGCATCCGCGCACCATATTTTGGATAAGGTCGCCAAAGCTCGAGATCGCCTGATCGCCAGCCTGATGGCCCCAAATGTCATTCACTTGTTTGAAGTGGTCGATATCGGCCACCACCAAGCTTAGCGGGCGCCTTTCGATCTGCGCTTTGGGCAGCAGATTGCGCATGGTTTCTTCGAAAGCCCTGCGATCCTGCAACCCTGTCAGCGTATCGCGTTCGCTGCTGGCGCGCAGCGCTGCGGTCCATTCCGCGATAGAGGCCCCGATCAGCACCATGGCTGTCGCAATCCCTTTCAGAGCAAGGCCAAGGCCGATCAACGAATAATACAAAGATTCCCGGTAAACTTGCGCCGGGATTGCCCCTTCGAACAGCAATGTAAGGTTGGGTCGGATGAAAAAGTCCGCCGCCTGATACACCATCACAGCGATGATCGCGGCATCAACCAGCGTGCGGCGCGGGGCGGCGAGCAGGGTCGCAACGCCAATCGTGAACATCACGCCATAACCTGTGTTGACGATAATCAGCCGCGCGCTCACATCATTGGAAAAGCTGATCGCCACGCCTAGAACCAGAGCGGTGATGATGTAGACGCAGACTAAGCTCACCAAATGCGAATTTTGCCCGGCGCGTTCGCACACCGATGCTATCATCACTATCGACCCAAGCGCGTAGAAAAACTGGCTCGCGTGGAAGACGTAAATGGCATCGACCGGCAGAAAATGAGTGAGCAAAAAGCCTATCGCTGACAGGGCATAGGCAATGCCAAATCCCAGCACGTGCCGCTGCAACCGGCCAACCCGCCATAAAACTACAAATGTTGCGGCAAAAAACAGCGCCATAATCGGCGTTATCAGTCCCAATATCTGTGCTTGCATTGACCCGATGCGCCCCCTTGAAAACGCCTTAGGCAAGGAAGGTTAACGCAGCCCTTAGGGTTACAGCGCAGCGCCAGCAAAAATCACCATTTCCCATGGCGAAGATTTGACCTGTGATTTTGAGAAAATGGCGGAGACGGAGGGATTCGAACCCTCGATACCCGTTACCAGGTATGGTTCCTTAGCAGGGAACTGGTTTCAGCCACTCACCCACGTCTCCGCGCCGCATTTTGGCTGCGAGGCGTGGGCTATAGTCATGGTTCTGGCGGGCGGCAAGGTGGCTTTCGACAAAATTGCGCTCTGCGCCGCATCTGATGCCTGCCGCTGCATAGAAACCCGCAGTTCTCGCCCGCCAATTCGCCTGCGGTTCACGTCACTTGCTCTAATCCGATTCCATTCAACGCGTTTTCGATTCGGTCTGTCGCCTTTTCGATTGCTTGGACAGGCGCGTTCGATTCTGCTTGCGCCCAGCACAATTGCTGCATTTTGCCGCCAAGAGGTATTGTCATGCTCTCGTTTTTCGTTCGCACTCCCGATGTTCTTTCCCGATTTGCCATTGCTCTGCTGGCGGCATTCGCTTTGGCCAGCACCGGGACAATCGCGAGCGCGCAAGGGGTGGAGACATTTGACCCCGACGAGATTTTTGCAGCCCCCGAAACAGCGGCGCAAACGGCGGCGCAAACAGCTTCGCAGGCTGCGGGACAGACGGCCAGCCAGCCTGCGCGAACCCCGGCGAGCCGAACAATTGACGCCGATCTGGCCGATCCGGGTGCCGTTCGTGCGCCCCAGCCTCCGACCTATACAGCACCCACCTACACAGTTCCTGGCGATAATGCCCAGCAGCCGGTTCCATCCCAGCCCACCAGCGAGCCCGGATTTGAAGGCGTGTTTGATCCCTATTCCGATTACGGCGCGGCTGGTTCTGCGCAGACATCGGCGGCGGGCCCCGATATTGCCGCAGGCGAAAGCGCGCCTGCCATTCCGACAGCGAGCGCGCAGGATGCCAGCACTTACGGCGAAGATGACCTGATCGGCGCTGCCGAGGGCGTGTTTGGCAAAGGCGCAGAAGGGCTTGCCCGGATGATCCAGGGGCTGCTGAAAGATCAGGGCCAGCCCAATGGCTATATCGTCGGGCGCGAAGCAGGCGGTGCGTTCGTTTTTGGCGCGCGCTATGGTTCGGGCACTTTGCATCACAAGGTCGAAGGCCAGCGCAAAGTGTACTGGACGGGCCCCTCTGTTGGCTTTGATGCGGGCGCGAATGCAGCGAACACCTTTATCCTTGTCTACAACCTTTATGACACGCAGGAATTGTTCAAACGCTATGCTGCGGGCGAGGGGCAGGCCTATTTGATTGGCGGATTGCACGCGAGCTATGTGCGCCGGGGTGATAAAGTGCTCATCCCCATCCGTATGGGCGTGGGCGCACGGCTTGGCATCAATGCCGGCTATCTGAAATTCTCTGAAAAGCAGCGCTGGTTGCCATTTTAAGTCGCCAGTTACGGCAAAGTCGCAATTATCGAGCAAAAGGCGGTTGCAGCGCGCGGCCAAGCGCGCCATGGCACGCGCGTTATGCTCAACAACCTTGAACCCCAATCGCCCGATGCGCTGCTGGCGCTGATCAAGCTTCACGCGGCTGATACCCGCCCTGATACGATTGACCTTGGCGTCGGTGTCTATCGCACCGGTCAAGGCGATACGCCTGTATTTGCCGCGATCAAAGCGGCTGAACAAAAGCTGGTCGATGAACAGCCTTCCAAAAGCTATCTGGGACCAGAGGGCGATATGGGGTTTGTCACCGCGCTGATGCCCTATATCTTTGGCGGCGATCCGACCATGGGCGGGCGCATTTCGGGGATGCAGACGCCGGGCGGCACGGGCGCTGTTCGCCTTGCGCTCGCATTGGCGCAAAAAGCAGGTGTGAACCGGCTGCATATGGGCACGCCCAGCTGGCCCAATCACGCGCAGATCATCAATGATCTTAAGCTCGAGCTTGCCGCGTTTGATCATGCCAATCCCGATGGCACGGCCAATCTCGATGCGGTTCTGGCCGCAATTCGGGGCGCGCGCGAGGGCGAGGCCATCCTGCTTCATGGCTGCTGTCACAATCCCACCGGCATTGATTATTCCGCTGAAGACTGGGACGCGATTGGCGATGCGATTGCGCAAAGCGGCATCTTTCCGATCATCGACACCGCTTATCAGGGGCTGGGCGGGGGTCTGGAGGAAGATGCGGCCGGGCTACGCTCTGTCCTTGCTAAAGTGCCCGAGGCGTTCATCGCTTACAGCTGTGACAAGAACTTTGGCATGTACCGCGACCGGGTGGGCGCGTTCTATGTGATGGCGGATGAGGCGGATGTTCTGGACAAGGCATTTTCAAACGCCAACGCGCTGGCACGGGCCAGCTGGTCAATGCCGCCCGATCACGGCGCGGCTGCTGTTCGGCTGATCCTGCGCGATGCCGATATGACGGCGCAATGGACCGATGAACTTGACCAGATGCGCGAACGCATGCGTCAGGTGCGCGCGCGGCTGGCTGATGCTGGTATGGCGGGCAGTGTCGATCTTACCCCGCTCGGCAGTCAGAACGGATTGTTCTCCATGCTGCCTGTGACCAAGCAGCAGGTCGTGCAATTGCGCGAAGAGCACGGGATTTACATGGCCGCATCGGGCCGGGTGAACATTGCTGGGTTGACCATGGGCAATATCGACAAGTTTATCGCTGCGATTGCCGCTGTAACGGGTTGATTGACGGGGCGAAAGGAAACGCCAGCGCAATGGCCAGCACGATGGATCGCCAGCCCACCCTTACAGGGGACCGCGTTACGCTGCGTCCGTTGGTGCAGGACGATTGGGGGGATCTGTTCGCCATCGCGTCAGACCCCGCCGTATGGGAACAGCATCCCATGCACGACCGCTGGCGCGAGGATGTTTTTGCTGAATTTTTTGCCGATGCTCTGGCCAAAGGCGGCGCGCTTGCCGTGATTGATCGGGCCAAGGATGCAATCATCGGCTCCACTCGGTTTCAAGCCTACGATCCAGAGGATGGCGGATCAGTGGAGATCGGCTGGACTTTCATCGCGCCGCTCTATTGGGGCAAAGGCATCAATGCGCAGATGAAACGCCTGATGCTCACCCATGCGTTTGAAAGCGTTGAGCGCGCCGAATTTCGCGTGGGCGAGACCAACTACCGATCACGCATAGCGCTGGAGAACATCGGCGCCGTTCGCACAGATCGCACCGAGCTTGCCCGCTATCAGGGCAAAAGGGTGCTCCATATCGTCTATGAAATCACGCGAGCCGGATTTGAGGCAGGCCCGCTTTGTGCGCCTTCCTAAAGCCGTTTGCACCTGGATTGATATCTACCCGGTTCTAAGATAACTTCATCGCGCCGATGCCGATCTAGCGGCTAAGGATGGAGGAGGAGGCTGCGCTGCCATTTGTGGCAGGGTGGAGCGCTTTGCGATACGGCCCGGACCGCCTTCGCATGGCAATCCTCGCGTCCTTGGAAAATCAAAGTCATGCCTTATACGCGGCACAATCTCGCCTATCGTCTAAGCCTTTCTGATCGGCTGGCGATCCGCCATTTTCGCAAATCCCTTCCCCGCCAATACGCCAAAGATTTCGACCAAAGGCTCGCAGTCATCATGCAAGCGGAGCGCAAATATTGCGATGACCCAGCCACGCAAAGCCTGACCATTTTTGCGGCCAGCGCATTGGCTTTGTACCGCGTCTTGCTTGCGCATTGCTCAGATGTCCAAAGTGCAAGGGTTGAGGTTTCTAAGCCTATCACAAGCATGGGCAGGCGAACCTCGAAGGTGATGATGTGGCTCATGAGTGCCTCATCGCGGGATCCTTTTGAAAGCGTGCGCCGCTATTCGCGTGAGACGGCGCCGCGCCTCTACGGACCCAGCTTTGCAATCGGTTTTGAGGAGGAGGATGCGAGCAGCTTTGTAAGCGTGGTTAGAGCTTGCGGATTTAAGGAAATCCTGGACCGTCACGGCGCACCAGAACTGCTTGGACTGTTCTGCGAATGGGATCGCGTTTGGATAGACGCTTTACCGTCCAGCATCAGATTTAACAGGCCGCAAACCATCGCTTCAGGTGCTGCCACCTGCAGGTTTGAGTTTGACCGAAGATAACAGGCGGGGCGCTTTGGCGAATTTGCCATGCGCCCCGGCCTGCCCGGTTAAAACCCGAACGCGAACCCTGCCTGCGCGATCACTTCGCCTTCGCCGCTATTGCCAGCAACGCCAGCGGTTAGCGCCAGATTGTCGCTCGCGCGGCCTGTCATGGTGAGAGCAAAGCCCTGTTCGCCGCGATAGGTGGCGACATTGCCTGCGATGACGAAATCCTTGCCCGGCATGGCAATCGCGCTGCCCAATGCGGCGGCAGCTGCGATCCCGCCTGCAAGGCTTTCTTCGGCATCCTCCAGCGCAAATTCAAGGCCCGTCAGCCGGCTGTCGAGCCCGTTCACTCGGCTTTCCAGCGCGCCAAATTGCGCATCGGTAACCTGCGCTAAAGCGTTCATCGACACGCGCACATTGGCAACGGATGCTGCGGTTGCAGCCTGCTGGCGGCCCAAAGTGCCGTTCTGATCTATCGTGACGACATCGACCGGCCCCTGCTGTGCATCGGTGGAGGCATCGATATCGCCGATCCGCACGCTTGATCCTGCGCCGCCCAGCGACACCTGATCGTTACGATTGGTGGCCGCGCCCGCGCCAATTGCGGTGGAGCGGGTGTTCGATGCGACCGCTTCAAACCCGACAGCGGTGCTGGCAAAGCCGCTGCCTACGCTGTTTTCGCCCACGGATGTGGCGCGCTCGCCTGCATTGGCGCCAAAACCCACGGCTGTTGCGCGCGCGCCGGTTGCGCGGCTGTCTTGCCCAACGGCTGTGGCTCGTCCGCCGGTTGCCCCTGCGGTGTTGCCCACGGCGGTGGCGCTGGCCGCGGTGGCAAAGGCATTGCGGCCCAAAGCGGCGCTGGAAAGGCCAGAGGCCTGCGTTCCCGTGCCCAATGCAGCGGAGTTTTCTGCCGTGCCGCGCGCGCCCGATCCAACGGCAAGCGCATTGGCATTTTGGGCAAAGGCATCCGCGCCCAAAGCGGCGCTTTGAAGGCCTGTGGCAATCGCGCCATTGGCATCGCCATCATCGCCGTCGCCGCCGATTGCAATCGCGCTGATGCCGGTTGCCTCGGTTGCCTGACCCAGCGCCACCGCATTATCCATTGATGCAAGCGCGTCCTGGCCCAAGGCTGTGCTGCTTATTCCTTGAGCAAGCGCGCCATCGCCAAATGTGGTGGACCGGTCCCCGATTGCGCTCGCGCTGGTGCCAAAGGCAGCTGAATTGTCGCCATCAGCCTGCGAATTCACACCAAAAGCGGTTGAGAAATTGCCCGTGGCGTTCGCAGTCTGACCAATCGCTGTGCCAAATGTGCCGGTGGCGTTGGCCAGCGCGCCGATGGCGGTTGCTGCCGCTCCTGTTGCGACCGACCCATTGCCAAGAGCCGTGTTGTTGCTGACAGAGGTCGCATTCTGACCGAGGGCAACCCCGCTGCCCGTCGTGCTTGCGCCTTGGCCAATTGATGTGCCGCCTGCCCCTGTGGCAGAGGCGCTGGCGCCAATAACTGTCGCGCCGTTCGCATTCGCCATACTGTCTGCGCCAATGGCAATCGTGTTATCCGCCAGCGCCTGTGCGCCTTCGGTGTTGCCATCGGGCCCATCACCGCCAATCGCGATGGCGCCAGCGCCTGTGGCATCAGAAGCATTGCCAACTGCCAGCGATCCGATGCCGCTGGCATTGGTGTTTTGACCCAATGCGGTTGCCTGCGCTGCGGTGGCGTTGGCCGCTTGGCCAAAGGCAGACGTGTTCGCCGCAGTGGCGGTCGCGAAATGGCCGACCGCTGACGAATCGGATCCGGTAGCATCGGAAATGCGTCCGACAGAAATGGACCGATCGCCCTGCGCATTCGCGCTGCTGCCAAAAGCGCTTGCGAACGATCCCGTCGCCTCCGCCCCGACGCCGCACGCGACCGATGCGTCATCGTCATCGGAATTGGCGCTGCCATCATTGTCCGCCGTGCCGATATCAACCTGGCCATCATTGTCGCGATCAAGCAGACAATCATCCGCAAGTGCAGCCTGCGGCGTGGCCATCAGCGCGAACGTGCTGGCCGCCATTGCAGTTGAGATCAGAAATTTGGTGTTCACGTTTTTTCCCCTTCAAATCGGCATGCGCGAAAGCAGGCTATCGCCATTTGGCAAAGGCGGCGGCATCATTTTCGCAGCAGGCTTCTATCGAGCCTTCGCGCAGGGGAATTAGCAGTTTTGTGCGTTAATGGCTTGCTCAAATCCGATCCAAATTTGGAACACTTTGTTAACCATAACGCCGCGAAAACAGCGCGAAAACAGCGCGAAAGCGCGGATTAACCGGCGGCGGTCAGCCCTTGCATTCGCCGCAGATAACGCGCCAGAACATCAATCTCCAGATTGACCTCGTCGCCCGTTTTAAGCGCGCCCAAAGTGGTGACTTCGCCTGTATGCGGGATGATATTGAGCGCAAAATCGCAAGTTCTATCAGGCTTGTCGCGCACATCATTGACGGTGAGCGAAACGCCATCGACCGTGATTGATCCCTTTTCAGCAATAAAAGGCGCCATTTCTGCGCGCGCGCGGATGACGATTTTCCAGCTATCTCCGACCTGGCTTGCAACCACGACTGTGCCGATATCATCGACATGGCCGGTGACGATATGCCCGCCCAATTCATCGCCCATGCGAAGCGATGGTTCAATATTGAGGCGGCTGTCTTTTTCCCACATCCCGGCCCGCGTGCGGCTGACGCTTTCGCCGGACACATCGACATCAAACCAGGCGTCGCCAGCGCTGCCGCCGCGATCCACCACTGTCATGCAGGCCCCTGAACAGGCAATCGATGCGCCAATATCAATGCGTGCCGGGTCAAGCGGCGCGGCAATCCGCACGCGCAAATCGCCGCGTTGATCGCTGGAAGTGACGGTGCCGATGGCGGTGACAATGCCGGTGAACATCTTGAGCAGGTTCCTTAAAGGTTACGGCGGCGCAAATAGACCTCGAACGTGTCGCTGCCAAGCGTTGAGCGATGCGAGCGGTGCCAGCGGTCATGCGCCTCGGTCAAATCGGTAAGGCCAAGCGGGCCGCTTGCGCGCAGCCCATCGCCAATGATGATAGGCGCGCGGTAGAGGTGCAGTTCATCCACCAGATCCGCTTTCAGGAAACTCGCAGCAGCCCCTGCGCCCCCTTCGATGTAAAGGTAATGCACATCGGCCAATTCGCTGATCGCATCCGGTGAAGCGATAACGCGCGCGCCTTTTGCGGTGCCGCTGGTCAGCACGATCCGCTCTGGACTGCGCGCAGCAAGGCCGGGCAATCGCACATCAAGGCGCGGCTGGTCCTGCCGCCAGGTTCCCCCGCCGACAAGGATCGCATCGTTTTTGGCGCGCACCGCATGGACATGCGCGCGCGCGGCCTCTCCCGTGATCCATTGGCTGGTCCCATCGGCAAGCGCGATGCACCCATCCAGCGACATGGCAAGTTTCAGCGTGACATAGGGCCGCCCGAGCCTTTGCTTAGTGAGAAACCCCGCCAAACTGCGTGCAGATGCCTCATCATCCAGCACCTGCGCCGCGATGCCCGCCGCTTCCAGAGCCGCAATCCCTTTGCCTGCGGTGCGCGGGTCGGGATCGATCTGCCCGATAATCACGCGTGCAGGCTCAGCCTTTGCCACCACTTCGCAGCATGCTGGCCCGCGAGCCGAAATGTGCGCGCAAGGCTCCAGCGTGACATAGATATCCGCGCCCTGTGCGCCGGCCAAGGGTAATGCGCCCAGCGCGTGCTTTTCCGCATGAGGCCGCCCGCCAGCCTGCGTCCATCCGCGCGCAATCAGACGGCCTTCTTTCACCACAAGAGCTGCAACACCCGGATTGGGCCGCGCAATTGGCCGCGCGCGGGCCGCCAGCCGGGATGCGGCTGCCATCCAATCGCGATCTGTGGGGGCAAAACTGGCCATTGCCCTGGCTATTGCGAACCGCCCTCTGGTTCGCCTTCATCGCTGGCAGCTTCTGCCTGCCGCGCTTTTTGTGCGGCCATTTGTGCGGCTTCTTCAGCGGCGCGTTCGGCTTCGGCTTCGGCTTCAATCGCATCGACATCCATACCTGATGCCCGGCCCAGCGCTTTGTAAGCTTCTCGCTTGCGTTCAGCGAGCATTTCAGCATTCGCCTCGCGCAGCTCCTTAATCTCTTGGTTGGCAGCGTTGGAGGCAGCGATCTCGGCATCGCTTCTGTCAGGATCGAACGAGGTGATATAAGTGATCTGCGGGCGTTCCGGATTGGTGTAGACCTCTTCGGATGCGGCCCAATAGATGATCACAAGAATAGGCAGGATAGACACCGCCAGCATGGGCCAGCGATAGGGGTTGGGTTTGCGAAATTCACTCCAGAAATCCGCGATCCCGGTCTTGGGATTAAAACGTGAAACAAAAGCCATGGAGCAGAATATAGGAGCGCGGGCGCAGGCTGGCTAGAGCGGTTTTAAGGGGCGGTTTTGATCGGCAGTTTTAATGGGCAGTAGGGGCTGCCGAAACTCAGCTACCCAAAACTGGCATAGAGCGAGCGGCCTTTATCCTTCAGCCAGGCATCGGCTTCTGCCACATCGCCATCGAACACCTCGCCCAGCAATTGGTGAAATGCCGGGCTGTGATCAAAGTGGACAAGATGCGCAACCTCGTGTGCGACAACCGAACGGCGGACAAAATCAGGCGCCTGGATCAAGCGCCAATTGATGCGGATGCGCCATGTGCCGCTTTGCCCGCCATCAGAACAGCTGCCCCACCTTTTTTGCGCGCGCGACAGGCCAATGGGGACACGGTCAAGCTTTGCCCGCGTGCAATAAAACCCGATATCATCTTCAATCGCATCCAGCGCCTCGCGCTCCAGCCAGCGGCGCAGCCTTGTGTCCAGCCCTTCAAGCGGCCCGCCGATCTGCACAGTGTCATCGCCAAGCACCGGGCGGCGGCGATAGCCATCGCTCCAGTCAATCGCGAGGTTGCGCCCGCGATAGGTGAAGCGCGCGCCGGGGCCAATGGTTTCGCGGGCAGGGATGCGGGCGCGCTGTTTTGCCAGCCAGTCAGAGCGGGCATGGGCAAAAGCGAGCGCTTCTCTTGCCTGTGCCCAGCGGGGCAGAGTGACGCGCACCTCGCGGCCATCGGGCGCCAGACGCAAAGTCAGCCTGCGCGCGGTGTTGTGGCGGCGCAGAACAATCGGGATGGTTTGCCCGTTGAGCGATATCTCAGCATCAACAGGAGCGCGTTTCAGCCAGTCGATCATGCGCGTGTCCCTTTGCGCGGTTGGTCTGCTCAGACTACTTCATCTTCCGCATCATCGTCCAGCCGGGGCATGGCCCATTCCACGATATGATGTTCAAGCGGCCCTGCATCGGTCTCGCTCACCACGCGCCCGGCCACTGACACGCCTGCTCGCGCTGCGTCATCGCGGTCGCCGCTGATAAGGTAATGCCAGTGCGGCAAAGGGCGGCCGCTTGCGCGAATGCGATAGGCGCAGGTCGCAGGCAGCCACGGGACATCTTCGACAATCGCCAGCGTCAATCGCAGGCAATCGGGCACAAACGCTTTGCGATTGCGATAATCAGAGCATTGCGCGGTGCCAGTGTCGAGCAGCTTGCACGCGACATTGGTGTGCGCAATCGCGCCTGTATCGGCATCCTCGATCTTGTGTGTGCAGCATTGCCCGCAGCCATCGCACAAGGCTTCCCATTCGGCGCGCGTGAGCTGTGCCAGCGGCAGCTCCCAAAAACGTTCTCTCAGCTCACCCATTTTTCAATTTCATCTGCGACGGCTTCGGCGCCTTCATCAACTGGTAAAGTGGCGAGCGGTTTTCCTGATGGATCGAACAAATAGACGATGTTGGAATGGTTCATCAAATACGTGTCGTTCACATCCGCGCCGCGTTCATAATATACTTTGAATGCATCGGCAGCGGCTTTCACCTGCTCAGCCGTGCCCGTCAGACCGACAAGCTCGTCCGAGAATGCAGCGGTAAATTCATCCACCACCGCGCGTGTGTCGCGTTCAGGATCGATTGTGATGAAAATCGGCGTAATCATATATTCGAGGTCGGGCTTGCGCTCACTCGCCAGTTTCAGGCCGCGCACCATTTGCGACACGTCAGCAGGGCAGATGTCGGGGCAGAATGTGTATCCGAAATAGATGATGCGGTACTGATCTTTGAAATCGGCCCAGCGCACGGCTTTGCCGCCCGGTCCTTCAAGTTCAAATTCGCCGCCAATTGTCGCGCCGGCCAAAGGGGGTTCTTCAGGCGGAGCAGGCTCACTCGTGCAGCCGCTCAAAGCAAGCGCGCCTAATGCGGCCAGCGCGGTCAGAGCACGTTTGCGGGCGGAATGATAAGAATGCTTGGCTTGCATATTCATGCTTTGCTAATTGCGTCCCTGCGAAGAAAGGTTATCTGGGGGCAATCCAGACAATTTGTATCTGACAGGAAACGGGAAAGGTTCAAGCGGCTGTGTCTATTGTTTTGCGCAAAATGGGGTCGATAGGCAGGAATGCCAAGATCGTGCTCGTCGCACTTGTCTCCATGGCGCTGGCATGGGCTGCGATGCCGCCTGCCGCGGCCCAGCTGTATTCTCCCGGCTATGAATTTTTGAAAGCGGTGAAAGACCGCGATGGCGATGCAGTCACCAAAATGCTCAACGATCCGGGCACGACAATCATCAATACACGCGACATCACTTCGGGCGATTCCGGCTTGCATATCGTCGTGCAGCGGCGCGATGCCTTGTGGGTGCGGTTTTTGATCCAGCGCGGAGCGGATGCGAACTTGCGCAACAATAAAGGGCAAACCCCCATTCAGCTCGCCACCACCATGAACTTTGTTGAAGGTGTCGAAGAGCTTATCAAAGGCGGCGCGCGCATTGATGTGGCCGATAGTCAGGGGGAAACCCCGCTGATTGCGGCCGTTCACCAGCGCAGCGTTCCTTTGGTGGCGCGCTTGCTGAAAGAAGGCGCAGATCCGGATCGCAATGACAATTCCGGCCGCTCAGCGCGCGACTATATGGAATTGCAAACTGGCAATCTGCTGCTGCGTCAGGAATTCGCCGCTGCCGATGCCGAACGCAAAGAAACGGGAACCACAAAGCAATACGGGCCTTCTTTCTAGTATGACAGACACTCCCGACTTTGCCGACATGACTTTGGAAGAGCTGCGCGTGGCGCTGGCTCCTGACATTGCCGCTTCTGCTATCTTTGATGGCTGGAATGAAACCGCTCTGCTGGCTGCTGCCGATATGGCCGGTGCAGACGCGGATGTAGCAAAGCTGGCGTTCAAAGGCGGGGCGATGCAAATGATTGAGGCATGGATTGTCTCGGTCGATCAAAAAATGGAAGCGCAATGGCCGGCTGAAAAACTGGCTGAGCTTAAAATTCGTGAACGTATTCGCACTTTGGTTGCGTTTCGCCTCGAAGCGGTCAGCGATATTGACGAGGCGGTGCGCCGCGCTCTGGCGATCATGGCCATGCCGCAAAACGCGCCGCGCTCGCTGCAATTGGGCTGGAACACGGCGGATATTATGTGGCGGCTGGCAGGCGACACCTCGACCGATTACAACCATTATACCAAGCGGATGATTTTGGGCGGAATTTACTCGGCGACTTTGGCTGTTTTCATCAATGATGACAGCGAAGGCAAAACGAAAACATACGAATTTCTCGACCGCCGCATCGATGGCGTGATGAAGTTTGAAAAGTTCAAACATCAGCTCACCAGCCGCGATGTGGAATTGCCCAGCCTGACGCGCTTTCTTGGCCGCTTGAGGTATCCTTCGCGGTAATAAACTTTCCGCAATCACGTGGAAAACACCGCGCGCCAATAGCGCGGCGCGGCCCCCTGTCCTAATACGATGATAAGAATCGGATACAGCGCAAGGGAATTTTAGAACATGGCAGGCTCGCTCAACAAGGTTATGCTGATCGGCAATCTGGGCGCGGACCCGGAGATCCGCAGTTTCCAGAACGGCGGCAAGGTTGCCAATCTGCGCATTGCAACATCGGAAACCTGGAAAGACCGCAATACTGGCGAACGGCAGGAACGCACCGAATGGCACACGGTCGCGATTTTCTCCGAAGGTCTGGTGAATGTCGTTGAAAACTACCTCAAAAAAGGCGCGAAAGTCTTTATCGAGGGGCAATTGCAAACCCGCAAATGGCAGGACCAGCAAGGCAATGATCGCTATTCCACCGAAGTTGTGCTGCGCGGATATAACGGCACGCTGACCATGCTCGACGGCGCATCAGGTGGTGGCGGCGGCGGCGGCGGCGGCCAGCGCTCCGGCGGAGGCGGCGGTTATGGCGGCGGAGGCGGAGGAGGCCAAGGCGGCGGCGGCTGGAACCAAGGCGGCGGATCAGGCGGCGGCAATGGCGGCGGATCAGGCGGCGGCCAAAGCGGCGGCTATGATGATCTGGATGACGATATCCCGTTTTGATGCGGCCCTAAACGGACCAATCACCCAAAAGCCTCGCAGCGATCTGCGGGGCTTTTTGTTTGGCGCGGCGTTCACCCCTTTTTCAGCGCCGCACTCAATGCGCTCGCCAGCGGCCCTGTTGGCGTGGTTTCATCAGCCAGACCCGCCGCAGCCCTTGCAGCGTCAGCGCCAGGCCCTTCGGCATAGGGATCAATCGCGAGGCCCAGTGATTGCGCAACCGCTTCGCCAAGGTCGATAGTCTCGCCTGAATATCCAATCTCGTCGGCATCGTCCGCCAACAGGTCCACTTCGATGGCGCCATCTTCATTGACTTCGCCTGCATCACGCGCGTTCAGCAACGCATTATCTACGAATAAGAGGTTGAGCGTGTCGGTGATCGAGACATCAAATTCCTCGCCTGATACCGCGCATATCTGCGTGATGGCCGCGTTAAGCGGGCCGGTGGCCGCAATCCCTTTGGCGGTTTTTTCCAAAGCGATTTCTGCATCCAGCCGTTTAATCGCGGCGATGCCAAATCGCTGGGCAAGCGCGCTTCGTTCTGTCTCATCCGCAGTGACCGGCACAGGATCACCCGGCAACAGGCGCGCTTTCACGGGCCGGGAAAGTTCGGGCGTTATGCTACCTGGCGGCGGGGGCGCGTTCACCAAATTCCGCTCGCTTTCATTAATTCATCGTCGCTGCGCGCTGCCAGCCGTTCGGACAGGCTGAGCAATTTGCCCGCGACGCAGGCAGCGGCTTCGTCTTCATCTGTGCCTTCTGAAAAGGTCACATTGCGCTGCACGGCGGCGGTCAGCTTTTCAGCATCGCGGTTCACCAAGGCGCTGCGATAGGCGCCCAGCCTGCCGCCAAGAACGCTCATCAATTTGCCGATGCGTTTGCCCACCACCACATCATTGACGCCGAATTCGCGCAATTGGCCGTCCATATCCTCGACGAAGAGTTCTGCCAGCAGCGCGCTTTCCGCCCGCATCTCGGAGGCTTCGATCCGCACCATAACCGTGCACAAGACCGCGGTGATCAAGTCGAACCGCCCGCCCACGCTGTCGGCCACGCCGCAGGTTGCATAAAATGATGGCTCACGCGCCAATTCCACCACGCGGTGCCACAGCGGGCGGATGGTCTCTCGCGGGTCAGGAGCGGTGCCAAGCAGGCGGGACAGAAACGACATGGGACTAGATACGCTTTCAAATCAGAATGGCCGCAAGGGGCTGTTTTATGGAGCAACAAATACCTCGCATATTCTGTTCCGCAATAGTGCTTAGCCTTGGCAGATAGGCGCAATTGGGGATGCGCAGCTGGCCCATTCATCGCCAATTCAATCGCGCATCGCCACCTCGCCAACAGACCGCTTAATTGCGGACATTGCCAGCCAGCGCAGCGCGCGATAAGGCTTCACGCACAATCAGCGGCGCGGCTGCTGTAAGGAATGACATAAGGATTTTCGGCGAGTGACAATGAACAAAGCAGCATGCGCGATTTTGGCGTTGGCCGCAGCGGTAAGCGTTTCGGGATGTTCATCCATCCGCGAATCGCGCGGCTATGTGACCGATAATGTGCTGCTGGAATCGGTCCGTCCCGGAATTGACAATCAACGTTCTGTCGAAGGGACTTTGGGCCGCCCGACATTCACCAGCCAATATGGCGAGCCAACCTGGTATTATGTATCCAGCGTCACGGGCCGCAAACCATTTGTGCGCCCGAAAATTCAAACGCATGGCGTTCTGGCGGTAAAGTTTGATGCAGCAGGCAATGTTGCCTCGGTTGAACGCAGCGGTGTCGACAAGGTCGCTTATTTCACGCCCGATGGCGACAAAACGCCCACTTTGGGACGCGAGCGTTCCTTCCTCGAAGATCTGTTCGGCAATATCGGCCAGGTCGGCGGCGTGGGCGGCGGTCCGGGCGGCGGGCCTTAACCATCAGCGCCTCTGCTTGACCCCAGCGGGTGAGCGCCCATATCGCACAGCATGACTACACCAAATGACAGCCACGGCCTGGTCCAGTGGCATGGCACCACCATTGTCGGGATCAAGCGCGGGGACAAAACCGTGATTGCCGGCGATGGGCAAGTTTCGATGGGCAACACCGTTATGAAACCGAACGCGCGTAAAGTGCGCCGTATCGGAGAAGGCGGCAAAGTCGTCGCCGGATTTGCAGGCGCGACGGCCGATGCATTCACTCTGTTTGAGCGGTTAGAGGCCAAGCTGGAACAATATTCGGGGCAATTGCTGCGCGCAGCGGTGGAACTCGCCAAGGATTGGCGCACCGACAAATATCTGCGCAATCTCGAAGCGTTGATGATCGTTGCCGATCAGGAAACGCTGCTGGTGCTCACCGGCAATGGCGATGTGCTTGAACCCGAAGGCGGGATTGCAGCGATCGGATCGGGCGGGAATTACGCGCTGGCAGCGGCGCGCGCTTTGTCCGATTACGAAGAAGATGCAGAACAGATCGCGCGCAAAGCGATGGCGGTCGCCGCCGATATCTGCGTCTTTACCAATGGCAATCTGACGCTTGAAACCGTCTAATTCTAACTTCCTTGCGAAAGCTTCCATGACAGATACGATTACCCCTGATGCGTTGACGCCGAAACAGATCGTCACCGCGCTCGACAGTCATATAATCGGCCAAAAAGATGCCAAGCGCGCAGTGGCCGTGGCCTTGCGCAATCGCTGGCGGCGGCAAAAGCTGGGCGATGATTTGCGCGATGAAGTGACGCCCAAAAACATTCTGATGATTGGCCCCACTGGCTGCGGCAAAACCGAAATCAGCCGCAGGCTTGCCAAATTGGCCGAGGCGCCTTTTGTCAAAGTCGAAGCGACCAAATTTACCGAGGTCGGCTATGTCGGGCGCGATGTAGAACAGATTGCGCGCGACTTGGTCGAAGATGCGATCCGGCTGGAAAAAGAACGCCGCCGCGAATCCGTGCGCGAGGCTGCATCAGAAGCGGCGATGGAGCGCTTGCTCAACGCGCTTGTCGGCGACAATGCATCCGAAGCCACGCGCGAGAGTTTCCGCCAGCGCATCGTTCAAAACGCGATGAACGATGTTGAGGTCGAAATCGAAGTGACAGAAGCCAGCTCTGCTCCGTTTGATATGGGCAATATGGGCGGCAATATGCAGATGATCGACCTGTCGGACATGATGGGCAAAGCGTTTGGCAAAACGCCGACCAAAAAGCGCAAGCTGCGCGTGCCTGATGCATGGGACAAACTGGTGGATGAAGAGGCGGACAAGCGCCTCGATGATGACGATGTGAACCAGACCGCGCTGAATAATGCGGAAACCAACGGCATCGTGTTTTTGGATGAGATTGACAAGATCGCGGTCAGCGATGTGCGCGGCGGCAGCGTCAGCCGCGAAGGCGTGCAGCGCGATCTGCTGCCTTTGATCGAAGGTACAACGGTTGCGACCAAATACGGCCCGATGAAAACCGATCATGTGCTGTTTATCGGATCAGGCGCGTTTCATGTGGCCAAACCTTCCGACATGCTGCCCGAATTGCAGGGCCGCTTGCCCATTCGTGTTGAACTGCGCGCTTTGACCGAGGAAGATTTCGTTGCAATCCTGTCCGACACACGGGCGAACCTGGTCGAACAATATCGCGCTTTGATCGCCACCGAAAAGGTCGAGCTGGAGATCACCGATGATGCCGTGCGCGAGGTCGCCAAGATTGCAGCGGCGGTGAATGAAAGCGTCGAAAATATCGGTGCGCGCCGCCTTCAGACGGTGATGGAAAAACTGCTTGAGGATATCAGCTTTAACGCTGAGGATCATGAGGGCGAAACGGTGACAGTCGATGCCGCCTATGTGCGCGAACGGCTCGAAGGGCTGGCGGGCAACACCGATCTGTCGAAGTTTATCCTCTAATGCAGCCGGGTTTTGTCCGCGACCTGCAGGCGATGCTTGCGGGGATGGAGCCAGTGCTCGATGCTGCGCGCTATGCCTTTGCGACCAAAAGGGGCGAAGGGGCGACTTTTGCCGTCATAAACGAGGCGGAGGGCGCGACGTTTATCGTTCAGGCGACAACCGAGCCTGCCCCTCATTTCGCCCGCATCACTTTGCAAGTGCATTCCGATCTCGAAGGGGTGGGCTTAACCGCAGCGGTCGCGACTGCGCTTTCGGCTGAAGGCATCGCCTGCAATGTGATCGCAGGATTTCACCACGATCATCTGTTTGTGCCGTGGGACCGGCGCGATGATGCGATGGCCGCATTGCAGACAATCTCAGACGACGCGCGAAATTAGGTCGCTAGCCCGGCGAGCGTTTCTCGCCTTTCCTACAGATTGGAAAATTGGCACACCTTGCCGCGTTCTTTCCAATCGTTGGCCTTCCCATGCCCGAAAGCATGATTTCCCGCTGCTGTAACAGTCAGCTGAGGCGGGTCTTTTGCGCGAAATTTGGTGCGTTTCATGTTGGACAAGTGTCACCTTCGCTTTTCCCGATATAACCATCTGGAATGTAAATATAAAGATTGAAAAAGGGCGGGTGACGCCGTGTCAACTTTGTCAACTTCGCTAATGTGGTGAAATAGGGGCCAGTCGCGGCGGTTACAGCTCGGCTGTCGCTTCAGTCTCTCGCGATTCGCTGGCTTGCTGCATCCACATTTCAGCATAAAGCCCGCGCGCTGCGAGCAGATCATCATGCGTTCCGCTTTCGGCAAGCTTACCGTGATCGAGCACCAGAATGCGGTCTGCATCGGCAATCGTTGACAATCGGTGCGCAATGGCAAGCGTCGTGCGCCCCTGTGCAATCCGGCGCAAAGTGCCCAGTATTTCCTGTTCTGTCCGGGTGTCGAGGGCGCTGGTGGCTTCATCCAGCAGCAGGATCGGCGGATTCTTCACCAAAGTGCGCGCAATCGCAACGCGCTGTTTTTCCCCGCCTGACAGTTTCAGCCCGCGCTCGCCCACCATGGTATCAAACCCATCGGGCAGCCGTTCAATCAGCGGCATAAGCGATGCATCGCGCGCGGCTTGCTCAACATCTGCCTCAGTGGCTTCATCCGAGCCATAGGCGATGTTGTAGCGCAAAGTGTCGTTGAACAGGACGCTGTCCTGCGGGACAATCCCGATAGCTGCGCGAACGCTATCCTGCTGGACCCGCGCAATATCCTGCCCATCAATCAGAATGCGGCCCGATGTCGGATCGTAGAACCTGAACAGCAATCGCCCGATGGTGCTTTTGCCAGCCCCCGATGGCCCAACAATGGCAAGCGTCGATCCCGCAGGCACTTCAAAGCTGAGACCGTGCAGGATGGTGCGCTCTTTTTCATAGCCGAAAGTCACATTGTCGAATGCAAGGCCCGGCCTGCTTACAACCAAAGCGGGCGCGCCCGGCGCGTCATGCACTTCAATCTCGGTGTCGATCAGGCGGAACATCTCGCCCATATCAACCAGCCCCTGCCGGATGGTCCGGTAAACCCAGCCCAGCAGATCAAGCGGGCGGAAAAGCTGCATCAGATAGGTGTTCACAAATACCAGATCGCCCACCGTAAGCTCACCCTTGCTCCAACCCCACACGGTGTAAGCCATTGCAGCCGCCATCAGCGAATTGGTGATAAGCGACTGCGCAATGTTCAAAAGCGCGAGCGAATTTTCGGATTTCATCGCCGCTGCTGCATAAGCGCGAGCGGCAGTGCCATAGCGCTCTTCCTCGCGGTGTTCGGCGCCGAAATATTTGACGGTTTCAAAATTCAGCAGCGAATCCACCGCGCGGTGCAGCGCCTGGCCATCCAGATCATTCATTTCGCGCCGCAATTTTGTGCGCCATTCGGTGATCCAGCGGGTAACCGCAATATAGGTGACCACGGTCAGGCCAGTTGCCGCCACCAGTTCCCAGCCGAAATTGAGGTAGAAAATCACGCCGACTGCAATTAGCTCAATCGCGGTGGGGGCAATGTTGAACAGCAGGAAATAGAGCATCATGTCGATGCTTTTGGTGCCGCGTTCGATGATCTTGGTCACTTCGCCCGTGCGGCGGGTCAGATGGAACCGAAGCGACAGGCGGTGCAGGCGGTGGAACACATCTTCTGCAAGCGCCAGCGTGGCCATCTGGCCCACACGCTCAAACGCGATATTGCGCAGATTGTCGAACAATAGCGAGGTGAACCGGCCCAGCACATAAGCGCACACCAAGGCGAGCGCGACGCTGGCGCCTGTATCTATCGCTGCAACCGCAGGGTTGCCCTCCATCGCATTGACAGCGCCTTTGTAAGCAAAGGGCAGGGCAAGCGTCACGCCCTTAGCCGCAAGCACCAGCACCAGTGATATGGCAATTCGGACCCTCAGGCCGGGATTATCGCTTGGCCATAGATAGGGAAGAAACCGTTTGAGCGTGTGCCAGCCCTCCGCCTCAGGCGGCGTGTTTGCGGTGTCGGAGGAGGGATTGTCAGGCGGCATTGCGCTCCACCATGTGGGCGCGCGCGGGGCCTAGGGCAAGGGACTGCTATCCGTATTGGGTTTGAGCGGAGGTTTTTTAGAAACTGCGCGAGCTTCGCCGGGCCCGCCGCATTTCACGCGCGACATCGCGGGGCACATCGAACAAGATCCGCTGGTTGGAAAAATCAATCGCCACCCGGTCAAACATTTTCAGATGTTGCATGCCGAGCGAAAGGACCGGCTTGTCCTTCAATCCCAGCGCTTCGAATGCGGGCGCATCGGCAAAAGTCAGTGGAACGTTGGACAGCGCCAATCCCTGTATTTTCAAAGTGCGCACGATTGCCAATTGGCCAATCATCGAAACCCCGTTCACATCGGTCGTCTCAACTTCTGTTGCGCGTTTGGCGCGCAGCTTGTCGCGCAAGGCGTTGTTGGCGAGGCTGAATTGCGCTCCTGTATCGATGATAACGGTGGCGCGCACGCCTTCGACAATCGCATCGGTGATGAGCAATTGGCCCAGCTTTGACCGAGCCCGCACGATAATCTCAAAGCCTTTGCGGTAATTGCCTTTGCTCGCCACATCTTCGAGCGCGATGGTTTCTTCGCGAAAATCCATGAGAACCCGGAAATCTTGGAGGCTATCAAGACCGATAATGCCATCCGCTCCCAAATGCTGGCGATCAAGCACGGGAGCCTCCAGCCCCTCGATCACATGCGATCCGACGGTCATGCTGTCGACCTCGACAAGGCTAACGGGCCGCCGGCTGGCCATACCGACCAGCGTGGCGGTACCCAAAGGCGTGAGCGCGAGGCCTTCATTGATCTGGTGAGTGACCGCCGTTGCCTGGCTGCCGGTGTCGATCATAAAGTCAAAAGGCCCGCTGCCTTCAATCATGACAGGCACAGTGAGGCGCTGATTGCGTTCTTCGTCGAGGTCGAGAATTTCGGTGGCTGGATTGGCGAGGTTCGGCGTGATTTCCGCCTTGTCGATCCCTGCAACCGGCACTTTGGGTTTGGGCGCGGGCTGGATGAATGGGGCGTTGCTTTCGGCGGCGGCGTTTTCCGCGAAGGCAGGGCTGCTTGCCAAAGAAAGAGCCAAGACTGCGGCAGTGACGAAGTGCTTATAAGACATATGATCCGATCCCAGACGCGCCTTGATTCTTGGTGCGGCGCTGTAAGCAAAGCTATCAGACAATGCAGGATTGCCCAAATGGCAGGCAGCTCAAAGCGGAGCGCTCGGCAATTCGCCCGATGGATCGATCGGACCTGCAGGTTTTTTCTGGCGCAGCATTTCCCAGCTGTCGCGCACGGTCTGCGGCCAGATGAACCATAAGGCGGCACCATAGACGGCCGCGCCGGCAGGCACGATAGCGAGCAATCTCCACCAGGGGGCCCATTGCGGCATCGCCCCAAGCGCCAGATAGACCGCCCCGCCCATCATCGCGCCGGATACAATCGCAGGCAGCCAGGCCTTAAACAGATCCATCACGCCCAATTTCAAGGCAGGCAATGTAAGCGCCATCGTAATCGCCAGCAATGTGGGCGCAGCGATCCACCAGGCATAGGTCAGCCCAGCGGGTCCATAAGCCACGCCGAAAGCAAAGCAGGTGGCAAAAGCAATCGCGCCGCAAATTGATGTGGTGAGGTAAATCCAAGGTTTGCCGATAGCATTGGTCGAAGGCGCACACACAATCTGCACGGCAAATACCGGCATGATGATCGCCAGATTGGCAAGCAGCGGGGCCATCCCCATCCACTTGGGCCCAAACAGAGTGGCAACCGCTTCGGTCGCGGTGAAAGACAGCCCAATATAGATCGGAGCAACCACCAGCGCGACGGTCTGCTGCACGCGGGCAAAATAGGGAGCCAGCGCGCGGCCTTTGTTGTGAAGCTCCGAATAGGCAGGGAAGGACACCTCGTTAATCGGCGGCAAAAACCGCCCGGTCACGATCAGCGCGACAAATAGCGCCTCGGAATAAAGGCCCAGCTCATAGGTTTCGAACGCGCGGCCTGCGATGAAAATGTCAGATTGGCTCTGAATGATCCAGAACAGCTGGCACAGGGTCAGGGTGCCGCCAAAGGTGATGATCGCGCGCGCGCCGCGCAGATCGAATTGCGGCCAGGCAATAATGCGCGCGACAAAGGATACGATAATCGCGCGCACCGCGAACAGCGCAATGGGCGCATAGACCAGCGCCCAAACGCCCCAGCCAAAATAGGCCATGCCAAGCGCCACGCCCGCGCCGCTGACAGCGCCCGCCATGCTCGCAATCGCTTGCGGGCGGAATTGCAATTGGCGCGCCAACATCGCCTCGGGCAGCGCCATGAACGGGACGATAAGGAAGATGACCATCTGGATACGCAGCAGCTCAGCAACCTGCGGCTCGCCGAAATAGGCGGCAGAAAATGGCGCGAGGATGAAAACAAGCGTCGCAAGCGTTATATTGAGCATGAGCAAAAGCCCAAATACCTGGCTCACTTCGCGCGGGCCGACATTGGCCGCGCGCACCAAAGAGGCCGCAAAGCTTTGCCCGTTCATAAAGGCGAGGGCGGTAATCAGCACCTGGCTCATCGCGAACAGGCCGTAATCCGACGGATCAAGCAGCCGCACCACCATGATGGTAGAGCTCCAGGTGATGATCTGCGCTGCGACCTGACCGCCATATCGCCAGGCCACGGCAAGGCGCACACGCGAAGCAAACCCGCCATCTGCTTGATTCGCAGATGCCGCGCCGCGCGATCTCGCTTGCTTGGTCTGCGACCGAAGGCCTGTTTTCAGAGCTCATGGCGCTGCCCATAGCGCAAAATCATGAACAATCCGAAGCCTAGCTTTGGCTTATGGTTACTTTGGAATTGAATTTTACAGTCGGGATTGCGCGGGCAGGGGTTGCAATTGCGCGCAGCAACCCCATCTCTAGCGGGTCGGATGGCTACATAAACCCCGGAAATCTGGCGTTTTTGAAGTTGTTTGAAATAAAATTGCAAAAAGGCGTTGACCGAATCTCAGGTCGCGCCTAGATGACCTCCACCGACGCGGCGCTGACGGTTTAACCGGCCCCGCCAACGTTGGTCGCCAACATCAAACGGATAGCCGGTCCCCCGGTGTAAATCGGGGATACCATTGCTGTCCGCTTCTGCTGCTTGGTGAGCTCTTTGACATTGTTGGTTTTTGATGAAGGGACATGTGGGCGACGGCGCCCGGTCTGGAGGCATTAAGGCTCCAGTAACCGGTTAATTTCAAGCCGATGCCACATCCTTCCAGGCTCCACAGTCTGGATTGATGATACATGTTCATTCGTATCCATTACGTTTGACAGTGCAGGTATCGGCTCCTTGATATTCTGGCTTGTCGGAACGGCGAAGTTTACTTCGTGTCCGGTAGGTTAGTCTCACAAACTTGAGAGTTTGATCCTGGCTCAGAACGAACGCTGGCGGCATGCCTAACACATGCAAGTCGAACGAACCCTTCGGGGTTAGTGGCGCACGGGTGCGTAACGCGTGGGAACCTGCCTTTAGGTTCGGAATAACTCAGAGAAATTTGAGCTAATACCGGATAATGTCTTCGGACCAAAGATTTATCGCCTTTAGATGGGCCCGCGTTAGATTAGATAGTTGGTGGGGTAACGGCCTACCAAGTCGACGATCTATAGCTGGTCTGAGAGGATGATCAGCCACACTGGGACTGAGACACGGCCCAGACTCCTACGGGAGGCAGCAGTGGGGAATATTGGACAATGGGCGAAAGCCTGATCCAGCAATGCCGCGTGAGTGATGAAGGCCTTAGGGTTGTAAAGCTCTTTTACTAGGGATGATAATGACAGTACCTAGAGAATAAGCTCCGGCTAACTCCGTGCCAGCAGCCGCGGTAATACGGAGGGAGCTAGCGTTGTTCGGAATTACTGGGCGTAAAGCGCGCGTAGGCGGCTTTTTAAGTCAGGGGTGAAATCCCGGAGCTCAACTCCGGAACTGCCCTTGAAACTGGGAAGCTAGAATATTGGAGAGGTCAGTGGAATTCCGAGTGTAGAGGTGAAATTCGTAGATATTCGGAAGAACACCAGTGGCGAAGGCGACTGACTGGACAATTATTGACGCTGAGGTGCGAAAGCGTGGGGAGCAAACAGGATTAGATACCCTGGTAGTCCACGCCGTAAACGATGATAACTAGCTGTCCGGGCTCATAGAGCTTGGGTGGCGCAGCTAACGCATTAAGTTATCCGCCTGGGGAGTACGGTCGCAAGATTAAAACTCAAAGGAATTGACGGGGGCCTGCACAAGCGGTGGAGCATGTGGTTTAATTCGAAGCAACGCGCAGAACCTTACCAGCCTTTGACATCCTAGGACGATTTCTGGAGACAGATCTTTTCCCTTCGGGGACCTAGTGACAGGTGCTGCATGGCTGTCGTCAGCTCGTGTCGTGAGATGTTGGGTTAAGTCCCGCAACGAGCGCAACCCTCGTCCTTAGTTGCCATCATTTAGTTGGGCACTTTAAGGAAACTGCCGGTGATAAGCCGGAGGAAGGTGGGGATGACGTCAAGTCCTCATGGCCCTTACAGGCTGGGCTACACACGTGCTACAATGGCATCTACAGTGAGCAGCGATCCCGCAAGGGTTAGCTAATCTCCAAAAGATGTCTCAGTTCGGATTGTTCTCTGCAACTCGAGAGCATGAAGGCGGAATCGCTAGTAATCGCGGATCAGCATGCCGCGGTGAATACGTTCCCAGGCCTTGTACACACCGCCCGTCACACCATGGGAGTTGGTTTCACCCGAAGATAGTGCGCTAACCTTTTAGGAGGCAGCTAGCCACGGTGGGATCAGCGACTGGGGTGAAGTCGTAACAAGGTAGCCGTAGGGGAACCTGCGGCTGGATCACCTCCTTTCTAAGGATACAAGCGAAAGCGCCAGACCTCGCGTTTGGAAGTGCTTCGCAAGTTCCAAAGAACATTGCCGTCGTCCTCATGTCCTTTCATCAATCAGATACAGCGCTTCGGCCGCTTTTGCGGTATTGTTGCGTTGTTTGCCTGAGCTGGCTCGCGCCGCAATCGGCCATGCTTTCTTGTAAGAGAATGCAAGCCGGTTCATCGGTGCAGGTCCGTAGCTCAGTTGGTTAGAGCGCACCCCTGATAAGGGTGAGGTCGGTGGTTCAAATCCACTCGGACCTACCATCGCTTAATCGCGATGGCTGTTCACCACCTAAGGGGCCTTAGCTCAGCTGGGAGAGCACCTGCTTTGCAAGCAGGGGGTCATCGGTTCGATCCCGATAGGCTCCACCAGGTATTTAATCTGATAGATGAAAAGAAACAGATCCTGTCTTCTGACAGGTCAGGCGGGTTTCCGCCGATCATTTGACATTGTGAATGGGTTTTTAAATCGATGCCGTGGCGCATTGATTGCACGGATGGTCTAGCCGACCATTCTAACGCGATCAGTGCATCACAAAATCAATCAAATTGATTATCTGGCTGAGATAATTCTCTACATCATCGCAAGACTTCAGATCTTTATGCAGGTCTGTCGTTGATGGTGTGGATTCTCAAGCGTGAGGTAAGAGCATTTGGTGGATGCCTTGGCATGTACAGGCGAAGAAGGACGTGGCACGCTGCGATAAGCGTCGGGGAGATGTGAGCAATCTTTGATCCGGCGATTTCCGAATGGGGAAACCCACCTTCACCATTTCTTTCATTTTCTCTTCGGAGAGATTGAGAGAGGTGGATAAGGTATCACCTTAGTGAATATATAGCTTTGGTGAAGCAAACCCGGGGAACTGAAACATCTCAGTACCTGGAGGAAAAGACATCAACCGAGATTCCCGTAGTAGTGGCGAGCGAACCGGGACCAGGCCAGTGCCTTTTCTATTATTAGCAGAACTCTCTGGAAAGTGAGACCATAGTGGGTGACAGTCCCGTATGCGAAAAGACTAGAAAAGGACTTGAGTAGGGCGGAACACGTGAAATTCTGTCTGAACATGGGGGGACCACCCTCCAAGCCTAAATACTCGTACATGACCGATAGCGAACACAGTACCGTGAGGGAAAGGTGAAAAGCACCCCGATGAGGGGAGTGAAACAGTACCTGAAACCGGATGCTTACAAGCAGTTGGAGCCCCATAGGGGGTGACAGCGTACCTCTTGCATAATGGGTCAGTGACTTAATCTAGCATGCAAGCTTAAGCCGTTAGGTGTAGGCGAAGCGAAAGCGAGTCTGAATAGGGCGACTGAGTATGTTGGATTAGACCCGAACCCCGGCGATCTAGGCATGAGCAGGTTGAAGGTGCGGTAACACGCACTGGAGGACCGAACCGTTGCATGTTGAAAAATGCTCGGATGACTTGTGTTTAGGGGTGAAAGGCCAATCAAGCCGGGAAATAGCTGGTTCTCCGCGAAATCTATTGAGGTAGAGCGTCAGATGTATGCCGATGGGGGTAGAGCACTGGATGGGCTAGGGCTGCGCGAGCGGTACCAAACCTAACCAAACTCCGAATACCATCGAGTCTTGTCTGGCAGACAGACGGCGGGTGCTAAGGTCCGTCGTCAAAAGGGAAACAGCCCTAACCTACAGCTAAGGTCCCCAAGTCATTACTAAGTGGGAAAGCATGTGGGAATCCCAAAACAACCAGGAGGTTGGCTTAGAAGCAGCCATCCTTTAAAGAAAGCGTAACAGCTCACTGGTCTAAATAAGGGTTCCTGCGGCGAAGATGTAACGGGGCTAAAGTAATGCACCGAAGCTTAGGGTTCATAGTTTACTATGAGCGGTAGCGGAGCGTTCCGTAAGTTGATGAAGCCGAAGGGTAACCGACGGTGGAGATATCGGAAGTGCGAATGCTGACATGAGTAGCGATAAAGAGGGTGAGATGCCCTCTCGCCGAAAGACCAAGGGTTCCTGCTCAACGCTAATCGGAGCAGGGTTAGCCGGCCCCTAAGACGAGCCCGAAGGGGGTAGTCGATGGGAACCACGTAAATATTCGTGGGCTTGGAGATGTGTGACGGATGGCGGAAGTAGTGTGGCCTTATTGGATTGGTCATGCTGCCAAGTTGTTCCTGGAAATAGCCTCTCCGTATAAACCGTACCCGAAACCGACACAGGTGGTCAGGTAGAGTATACCAAGGCGCTTGAGAGAAGTATCCTGAAGGAACTCGGCAAATTGCCTCCGTACCTTCGGAAGAAGGAGGCCCTGTATTGAGGCAACTCTTTACAGGGGGCACAGGCCAGGGGGTAGCGACTGTTTATCAAAAACACAGGACTCTGCTAAGTCGGCTTCAAGACGACGTATAGGGTCTGACGCCTGCCCGGTGCTTGAAGGTTAAGAGGAGGAGTGCAAGCTCCGAATTGAAGCCCAAGTAAACGGCGGCCGTAACTATAACGGTCCTAAGGTAGCGAAATTCCTTGTCGGGTAAGTTCCGACCTGCACGAATGGCGTAACGACTTCCCCACTGTCTCCAGGATATGCTCAGCGAAATTGAATTCTCCGTGAAGATGCGGAGTACCCGCGGTTAGACGGAAAGACCCCGTGCACCTTTACTGCAGCTTTAGAGTGGCATTAGGAAGAAATTGTGTAGAATAGGTGGGAGGCTTTGAAACTTGGGCGCCAGTCCTTGTGGAGCCAACCTGTGAAATACCACCCTGTTTGTTTCTGATGTCTAACCAACTACCGTTATCCGGTAGTGGGACCCTCTATGGCGGGTAGTTTGACTGGGGCGGTCGCCTCCTAAAGAGTAACGGAGGCGCGCGATGGTATGCTCAGGCCGGTTGGAAACCGGCTGCGAGAGTGCAATGGCATAAGCATGCCTGACTGCGAGACCGACAGGTCGAGCAGAGACGAAAGTCGGTCATAGTGATCCGGTGGTCCCTCGTGGAAGGGCCATCGCTCAACGGATAAAAGGTACGCCGGGGATAACAGGCTGATGATTCCCAAGAGCTCATATCGACGGAATCGTTTGGCACCTCGATGTCGGCTCATCACATCCTGGGGCTGGAGCAGGTCCCAAGGGTTTGGCTGTTCGCCAATTAAAGTGGTACGTGAGCTGGGTTCAGAACGTCGCGAGACAGTTTGGTCCCTATCTGCCGTGGGCGTCGATACTTGAAAGGAGTTGCCCCTAGTACGAGAGGACCGGGGTGAACATACCTCTGGTGTACCAGTCATGCCGCCAGGCGTGCCGCTGGGTAGCTATGTATGGACGGGATAACCGCTGAAAGCATCTAAGCGGGAAGCCTCCCTTGAGATAAGGTATCATCGAACCGTAGTAGACCACTACGTTGATAGGCCAGGTGTGGAAGCGCAGTAATGCGTGTAGCTAACTGGTCCTAATAGTTCTGTTCGCGCTTGAGAGTTCGCACTGTCAATGACAGTCCTGCCTGATGGTAGGCTGGCATTGGTGAGAGAATCACCCAAGCCAGATACGCCCAAGAACACCAACACTTGTTGTTCAAACACACACATCGATTTAACCCGCATATCCGACAGGCCCCATTGCTTGGTGGCCATAGCGTCTGTGACCCACCCGATCCCATCTCGAACTCGGCCGTGAAACCAGATAGCGCCGATGGTACTATGTCTTAAGGCATGGAAGAGTAGGTCGTCGCCAGGCATTGAAGCCTGTTGGATAGCGTTTCAAAACGCGCGCGGGATTTAAAACCCATTCATATGTCAAAGCCTGTCTTGAGCGTCTGCCAAGGCAGTCAAAAGGGGCTGGCCTATTTAGGTTGGCCCTTTTGGCGTCTCTGGTCCGGATATCGGCCAGATGCGCAGCTAGGTAGCGCGGGATGGAGCAGTCCGGTAGCTCGTCAGGCTCATAACCTGAAGGTCGTAGGTTCAAATCCTACTCCCGCAACCAGCATCACATTGAAAACCCAATGCAAAAAGGCCCCGCTGTTACCAGCGGGGCCATTTGTCGTTTGAACTGGAAGCATATAGGAAGCAAGAGGCGGTGAGGTATCGGGCATCGCTGCTCGAAGCCATACTGCTATTGGCTTTTAGCCTGAATTGTAGCGGCTTTTAGCGACACAGACCTGCACTTTTTAAGGCGCCCGAACTCGGAAAAGCTGGTTTGCCCCGTTCGATTGGAGCTCTACCCCGCTGTAGTCTTGTCCGTAGCATTCGAGCTCAAACTTCCGGCACCATTGTAGAACTGCGATCGGTTCAGGTCTCTCTCACTGGGCGCAGCTTGGTACACTAAGAAATTAGTTGGTTGAACAACAATGTAAAGCTAAGCTGCAGATCAATGGAACTGGCTTCTAGGCTCGTGTCGATGGCCAATATTCCTTGTCAAACCAGTGGGAAAAAACCGATGATCTCAAACCTCACAAATCGGACCCTGATGTTGAGCGGGGCTTCATCCGGCATCGGCGCGCATCTCGCTCGCATCCTTGCCAAAGCGGGCGCAAACGTCATTCTCGGTGCGCGCAGGGCTGACAGAACCGAAGCGCTTTCAGGTGAAATCGCGGAGTCTGGAGGAAGGTCCCTGGCAGTCGCTCTCGACGTGACTGATGAAGACTCCGTTGTGGCGGCTTATGACGCCGCCGAGGCGGCGTTTGGTACAGTGGACACGGTCATCGCAAATGCGGGAACGGCGGCGAATGGCCGGTCAACCGATGTGCCCATTGATGGGCTTCGAACGGTTCTCGATACCAATTTTCTTGGCGTCTACTTGCTTGCCCGCGAGGGTGCAAAGCGGATGATTGCTGCGAATTCTTCCGATACGAGCCAAGGGCGCATTGTGCTGATCGGATCGATCACCGCGCAAATGAATGCACCGGGCGATGCGGCCTATGGCGCAAGCAAAGCGGGCGTGGCGCATCTTGGCCGGCTATTTGCCCGCGAATGGGTGCGCCAAGGGATCAACGTCAATACCATCCAGCCCGGCTATATTCGGACCGAGATAATGGGTGATTGGTTCGACACTGAGGGCGGTGAGCGGCAGATTGCTGGTTGGAACCGGAGACGCCTGATGGATTTTGACGCACTCGATGATCTGACGCTGTACCTCTGCTCAGATGCGTCTCGTTACGTCACAGGCGGAACGTTCACAGTGGATGACGGGCAATCGCTTTAACAGCGCATTGCCAACCCAAGCCAACTCTAAGAAACGAAGGACAGTTCCCATGGCGAAAGTACTTTTCATCGAAGCCAGCCCGCGCAAGGAGAGCTCTTACTCCAGCCAAGTCGCGAATGAATTTCTGGAATGCTACAAGGCGGCCAATTCTAGCGACGAGATAGAACATCTTCCGCTGTTTGAAAGCGAGCTCGCCCCGCTTGGAATGCAAGGCGCGAACCAGAAGATGGAAAACCTCATGAAGCTGATGACAACAGGCTCAGGGATCGAGGCGCAAGGCGAATGGGCTGGTGTCATGCAAGAGATTGAGCGGTTGAAATCGGCGGACAAAGTGGTGTTGTCGACAGCGATGTGGAACTTCTCAATTCCTTACCGCCTTAAGCATTGGATCGACCTTGTGACCCAAGTTGGCGTGACGGTGATGGTCAACAATAAGTTTGAATATGTCGGCCAAATCACAGACCGGCCTTTGCAAGTCATCATGGCGAGCGGCAGCCCGTATGAGGACCGTTTTCCGCTGGCATCGGACGCGCCCAAGACCGATTTTGCCAGCACATATATCTATCATATTTTCCGTTTCCTCGGCTTTACCGACATCAACCTGATCCGGGTTCAACCAACAGGTATGCCGGGACCAGCTCTCGATGAAGCGTTGGCCAAAGCGAAGGAAGCAGCGAGAGAGGCTGCGAAGGAATTTTGATCGTTTAGTTTTGGAAACGGGCGAGATGGGCGCGAAATGCCGCGCACAACTCGTCCGCATTTTCGTTTGCGCCAAAAATATAGCGGTCGGGCCGAGCGAGAACGGCGCTGCCTTCGGTGAATTCGGCTAGCTTCCCATCTGCGTCCTGAAAGTCTTGGCCAATCACGACAACAAATCCGCCAAACTCTTCTTTGAACCAAGAGATAGCCTCGCCCGCAGCCGGTTGGGACAGCAAGAGCACAAACCCGTCCCCGATTACCTCATCGAGCAGTGTGCGCTGACCCGAAGCATCGACAACTTCGGGTTGGCACAATCGCCTCCCGCATAGGCGGTGTCCTGTTCCTATTAGGCCGCCTCTATAGGCAGGGTAGCGATCATCCGAGTTGGCGACTCCGGCAAGCTTTGGGAACATCCTTATGAGCCAGAAACCAAAGTTGCGCTTCACCTGCTCCCATTTGCTGGTAGTGCTCAGCTGTAATCCCGTCCGCGAGGCTCTGTTGATGACCTTCTCGCAATGCGGCCAGCGTTCCTCGTGATAGGTGTCGAGAATGCGGTCATCGGCTTTGCCGTCCAATATCAGATCGAACAGGAAACTGAGGTGAGCGGCGTCCCGAAGGCCCATATTGAGCCCTTGCCCGGCAAAGGGTGAGGTTTGGTGTGCTGCATCGCCAGCCAGCAATATCCTGCCTTTGCGCCAAATATCCGGCATTCCGGCATAGAAATTGTAAGGCGCGCATCGCTGTATCTCGATGGAGGAGGTGTCGATGTAATTGGAGATGTGCTCACGCGCATCGTCATGGGTGAATTGATCGGCCAGTTCCTCGTCGATTTCAAAATCGAAACGGAGATGACCGCGGCAACCTTTGACGAACACCGTTGCCCCGTTTGGACGGCACATGAATTCTGAGAAGTCTTCCAGCCCCTCCCAATAGGCCCGATCGTGAACAACAACGTCAATGACGATCCATTTGCGGCGATAGTCAAAGTCGATCCGCTTTGCGCCGATGGATCGGCGGCACAGGCTCGCCCCGCCGTCTGACCCCACGATGTATTTGCCAGTGAATTCGGTTTCTTCGCCTGTTTCCGTGTTCCTTGCTGTCAGGGACGCATGGCCAGAGCCCGATGCAACGCTGAGAACTTCATAGCCAAGCAAACTATCCACTCTCACACCCAGCTCGAAATCTTCGCGAAGCAAGCGTTCCAAAGTGGGTTGGTGGAACATGGTTCCAACGCCTGAGTGGCCAAAGCTTGGCGGGACTTTGCTGTAGTCCATTTCCACCAGCTTCTTGCGTTTGTGATTGACCATGCGAAAGGTCTGGAACGGCTTGGCATCGTCGGGAAACATCCGCTCCATGATGCCCATGCGTTGGTAGATGCGGCAGCTTTCAGGATCGAACATCATTGCGCGGGGGGAATGAAACACGTCCTTGTCCCGGTCGAAGATCGCTACCGAATGTCCGCTCTCGCGCAGCAGATTTGCAAGAGTTGCACCGACCGGACCGCATCCGACGATCAAGACATCATATTGCTTGGCAGGCATTCTTAGGCTCCGTGGCGCGCCACCTTGCGGCGCCGCCGCAGCCACCGGAACGCGAGAAAAAGGATAAGGCCAACGACACCAAGAATGCCTATGAGCAGGATCATGCGACCAGTGGGATTGGCCAGCGTGTTAACAAAACTGAACTTCGCTTCGCACCACCAATTGCACTCACCTTCGTACCAGATATTGGATCGCAGGCTGCGGCGCGGATGCGGCGGAATAACGCCGTTTTCCTCAGCAAACTCATCATAGGCCGCAACCAGTTCAGAGACTACTTCTGGATGCGCCTCGGCAAGGTTCTTCATGGCGCTGGGATCAGCTACGATATCGTACAATTCCCATTCACCGCTTCCAGAGGGTGGGCTCTGCCATACCGCTTTCCAACGCCCTTTTCGCGCCATGCGGTTGCCAAACAGCTCGTTAAAAAAGACGCGCGTTTCATCGAAGCTCGCCCCTTCGAAAATCGGCAGAATTGATGTTCCTTGCGGTTGAAGTTTGCCTTCATACAGCGGGTCGTCAGCGGAATTGATACCGGCCAGCTCATAAACTGTGGGCACCAGATCGGTGACATGCGCAGGCATCGTACGCGTTACGCCGCTTTCCATTCCCGGTCCGGCAACAATCAACGGAGAGCGCACTCCGCCTTCCGCAACGGTGCCTTTGAACCGGCTGAACGGTGTGTTGCTCGCATGCGCCCAATCGCGTCCCATGGACGTGAAGGACCCCATCTGCCCCATGTCTTTGGGGCTGAGATCGAAATTCTCATGCAGCCATTCCCGCGTGTTGCCCCGGTACGCGAGCGGCGTGGTGACCGCTGCGCCATTGTCCGACATGAACATGATGTAGGTATTGGATAGCTGACCGTTCTCTTCGAGACGCGAAATGACCCGGCCCAGTTCGGAATCGAGCAATTCGACCATGGAGGCGTAGATTTCCATGCGTTTGGCATGGGTGCGGCGCTCCTCATCGCTTCTTTCAGCCCAAGGTGCTTGGTGGGAATCGAGCCATGCAGGAAAGTTGAGCGCCTCTGCCATTTCGGCATCGGCACCAATGTGCCCCAGTTCAATCAGGCGCTGACGCCGTTCTTCGCGCGATGCCTCGGGGCCATCGTCAAACACGCCTGCATAGCGATCCAGCCATTCGTCGGGCACTTGCAATGGATCGTGCGGCGCGGTGTAGGTGAGATAGGCAAAGAACGGCTGATCGCCCGCATCATCGATATATTCGATGATCTTATCTGTGTAGCCAATGGTCGAATACCAATCGCTCTTCAGCTGGGTTGGCTCACCATTTTCGAGATAGGTCACGTTTTCCATTGGCGTGATCATCATCGCATCGGCGAAATGGCTTGCCCCGCCTTCGACAAGGCCAAAACTGCGTGCAAATCCGCGGCGATGGGGCCGTTGTTCCTCATCAATGGCTAAATGCCATTTGCCGCTCATCATGGTGCTGTAGCCATGGGTACGGAGCATCTCTGCGACGGTAACGACACCGTCATGCAGTTGGGCGCCATAAGCGAGATGCCCCATCTGATTTTCGGCTTGGAGATTGTGCATAGTGCCAACGCCTGCCGCGTGATTGCTCACCCCTGTCATCAGCATCGCGCGGGTCGGAGAGCAGGTTGGCGCGACATAAAAATGCGACATGAATATCCCGCGCTGCGCTAGGTTATCTAGCGTCGGTGTTCTGATCCGGCTGCCTAGGAAACCGGGATCAGACCAGCCCAGGTCATCGGCCACCACGATCAGGAAATTGGGTTTTTCTTGCGCTTGCGCCGTGGTGGAAAGCCCCATCAGGGCTAAGGTAGCTAGCAGCAGGCGGATCCAATTTTTTAACATTCCATTCCCCTCCCAAGGAAATCAGCCCTACTTGCCTCCGCCGAACCACATGCGGCGCAGCACCCCGTCTTTTTGAACAAATTGATGCAGAAAGGCGGCAAGGATGTGGACGGCTAAGAGAGTGATCAGCAGCCAAGTGCCGATCTCATGCAGGAAGCGCCGCCCGTCAAAATCACTGGCACCCAGAAAGCCAAACACTTCCCGCACGTCGAACGCGCCATAGGGCAGCACGGCATATTTATGCGCAGCCGCGGTGTAGATGCCTGTCGCCGGCACATAGATCATCAGAGCATAGAGCAACAGGTGCGAGAGCTTCGACAGCACCGCCTGCGTAGGCGCGACCGTCTCTGGCAGTGCTGGCGGCGGGTTTCCGAGGCGCCACAATATGCGCAATACCAGCAAGGTTATGACGGTAAAGCCAAGCGTCGAGTGCCCTCTCAGAGAGAAAGCCATATCATCCGGGTTGTTGATGTCCTCAAAACCCTGTCCAAAAACCAGCATCGTGATGATCAGAAGGGCAATCGCCCAGTGCAGGAATTTGGCTGTGCCGGTGTAATGCTTAAGTCTTGCTGTATTCACGATACCCATCCCGATTTGTGAAACGCCACTAGCCCGCGTGCTTCGCGGCGCGGTCTTCCTCGCTCATCATGGAAGGGGGCCGCTTTTCCATTGGCATCATCGCGAATTGCTCATCAGGCATCGCGAACAGTCCTTGGAGGAGCTGTGCGGGGCGGTCCGGATTATAGCTGTCGGGATTGTAACCTGGATTCGGGATTGTTCCGCCTTGGCCTTCAAATTCAATAGGGTTTGTAAACTTGGCCAATTCCTCGTCGCTGATCCCGGCGAGTTTTTGCACTTCAGGATCAATCCAGTCCTTCGGCCCAATCGGATAGTCAGCATTGCCGAATGTCGCGACCTCAAGGCATGTATCCTCAGGTCCTTGAAAATAGATGCTGTGACACATGCCGTGGTCCATCGGACCCATCACATTGTACCCACGCGAACGAATGCGGTCGCGCATGTTCAGGAGGTCATCAAGGGTGTCGACGTTGAATGCGAGGTGCTGCATCGTGCCTGGCGCAGAAGGACCGCCTGTGTGGCCCGGATTGGTCACGCCATATTCAACCTTCGCGTCCTTGTTTGCAGGGTTGAAAACGAAGGCAACCTGGCTGCTATCATTCATTTCAAGGAAGCCGTGCCAGCATCCCTCAACCCCGTGCATCCAGTAAAGCGCCACAAGCCTAAAGCCCAGCACATCGGTGTAGAACTCGATCTGCTCTTTCATATTGTTGGTCGAAATCGCCAGATGGTTGAGACCATTGGCCTTGATGTTCTTGCTCATTTGCGCGTCTCCATAGATATTTCTTGCATGCGTTCAGCGGAGATCCTGGCGTTCCAACCAGTTCATCACGAGGCTCGCGGCCTCTTTCGCTTTGTCTGGTTGCATGGCGTAGTAATGGGTTGCACCCTTGATCTGGTGCAGTTCCTTATTGTCGTGGCCCACTCCGTCAAAGATCGCTTGGGTGTGGCTGGGAGTGCAGGCATCGTCGGCCGTGTTGCCGACCACCAGAACGGGCTTTGTCACATGGGCAAGGCTTGCCGGGCCATGAGCGTGCGCATCATCATAGCTCCATTGCGATAGCCAGCTGCGCAGGGTGCTGAAGCGCGCGAGGCCAACGGGGCCGTTGTTGACGATTTTGGGATCGCCCAAATAGCACCAGCCGGGCTTTCGATCATTGGGATCGACCGCCGGGTCAAGCCACCTTGGATCGGCCATCGTGCCATGGGTGGTGAAAGCAAATTCCTCATTCTCGCGGCCCTTATCAGCCAATTCCTGGAGCTTGTATTTTACCCAAGCGGTGATTTTGCGATTGCGGGCGATCTGCGCAGCGCGGTAGCGTTCGAGAAACTCGGCCGAGTAAGGCGGCTTCACTTCCTCGCCATAAAGATCAAGCGACGGATCGCGCTTGTCGGGATCGGCTTCATCTATGATCGATGCGTCCATCCATTGCGTGAGCGTGTGATGACGCGAGACGTGCGCGGCCATCTGGATCACCCCATCGGCGGGAACGAGGCCGGCTTCGGTCAGGTCAACGCCGCCGCCACACGGGCTCGAGGTGACGGTAGGGTTTTCAGCCTGAGATTGATAATACGCCGAGAGCGATCCACCGCCGCTCCATCCCAGTAGAACCACTTTCTTGTAACCCAGAACTTCCTTGGCATGCTTGACCGCAGAGCCAAGATCGACCGCGCATTTTTCCATATTGAGCGCATAATCCGCGCCGCGATAACGCCCGTCGCATGCCAGCACGTGCACGCCCTGCTGCACAAATTCGTTCATGATCGGCAGCCACCCGGTGCCGCCAATGGGGTGCATCGTTATCAAGCAAGTGTCAGATATCACCTCTGAACGGATCAGCGTGCAGAACACCACGACGATACCCTCGGAACCGCCATAGGTGGCCTTGAATTTTTCCTGCTCCATCGAGATTAGCGGAAATGGTGTTCGGGTGATCTGATGAGCTGACATTGCGGCACTCCCTTGCTGCATTCGATTGTGGAACCGCGTGCCGAAAGTAGGTCTTTGCCAGTTCGACTACAGAACGGTCGAAGAGTAACACTTGTTTGTCAGCCGATCAATAAATTGATAATGCAACTGGTCTGCTAGTGTCGAAGGCATCCCCGCTAGTGCGTTACGTGAGGAACGCGGCTCGCGCCCTCAAGCCGCAGTATGTTCGATAGCTCAGTGCTCTCACTCCAATCTCTCGAAATGGACTGCGTTGACTCCTGCCTTCAGAAGTCCCTATTCGAACGCCAGACTTCTGGCCTAATTAGTTGGCGAGATCACAAACAATATGAGACCGATTCATGGCTGAGGTAAAGCGCCGGACACAAGCTGAGCGACGCGAAAAAGCAGAAACCCAAATGCTCGATCAGGCCGTGAAGCTTGTTGGTAAACTAGGCTATGACGGCTTTACACTCGCTGACGTCGCCGAAAGTGCTGGCTACAGCAGAGGTCTTCCGGCCCACTACTTCGGCAGCAAAGAAGATCTTCTCGCTAAGGTGGCAGAGCATGTGGTTGGGGCCTATAGACAAAGCGCCGTAGATATTTCTTCGACCGAGCGCGGGCTGCCGACATTGATTGCGCTGGTGCGCAGCTATGTTGCGGGCCATGGGGTCGAAATTCGAACCCTTCAGATTTTGATCGCGCAGGCTCTTGTCAGCCCCGGATTGAGTAAGACCATCGCCAAGCTCAATTCCGAGGGTAAGAAAGGTATCGAAGCAGAGATCAGGACGGGGATCGAGTTGGGCAACATCCGCAAAGATATTGATCCTGCCGCGCATGCCCCTGTGATCTATTCATTCCTGCGCGGGCAGATGGCATTTGCGGCGCTTGATAAGTCATTCGATCAGAATGCGGCGGGGGAAGAGTTCATTGCCACTATGTGCGCCAGATTGGCTCCGTAAGCCAACCATCTGAAAACGACGACCTGTGATCAGCTCATTCCGCCGCGCGCGCCGCCGCTGACCGTTAGGACCTGTCCTGTCACATAATCCGAGAGCGGTGAGGCGAGCCAGAAGATCGATTCCGCCGCCTCGCGGATGGAGCCGGAACGACCGAGCGTGATCATCGGATTTGGCTTGGTCGCGTAGATTTCTTCTTGTGTGGGCTTGTGGTCTGGATCGACTTTCACCCCCATGCGCGCAGCTTGCTTTGCCGTCATGCCGACATGGATTTTCCGGCCGTCCACTTCGATGACTTCGTCTTCGGATTGCGGTTGACCAAAACGGGTTTGGATCACTCCGAAAGCAACCGCGTTGGAATTGACGCGGTAGCGGCCCCATTCTTGAGCAAGCGTGCGCATCAATCCCAGCATCCCGGCCTTCGCAGAGGCGTAATTGCCTGCGCCCATCAGGCCCCATTGCCCGGCCATGGAGGAAACCATGATCATCTTGCGGTAATCGGCTGCTCCGCCCGCGTCCTCTTTCTCAGCCGCTGCCTTGAATATCGGGGCACACGCGCGCGAAATACGGAACGGGACGATAAGATGGATATCAAGCATCGCCTGAAATTGCTCGTCGGTCATGGAATGGATACCGCCATCCCACGCATAGCCAGCGTTGTTGACGACAATATCGAGACGGCCTCTTTCCTTTGCTGTCCCATGGACAAGCTCGTCACAGGCGCCTTCCGCAAGCAGGTCGCCGACAAATGCGCTGGCGCTGTCTGATCCAAAAGCACCGTTGATGTCATCGACTGCGTTCTGGGCCGCTTTCGCATCGACATCTGCAATCACGACATGGGCTCCATTGGCGGCAAGCATCTCAGATGTTGCGCCGCCTATGCCGCGGCTACCGCCCGTGACGATAGCCACTTTGTCTTTGAGAAGATCGCTTTGAAGGCGTGGTTCAATAAGCACGAGAAATTTCCCTTAATCTGGTCGCTGACAGTTTAGTTCGACAGGACGTGGACGTAACAGACCGCCCCGACGCCAACCATGTGCGCAAGGCCATGTTTTGCATCCGGCTGCTGACGCTGGCCCGCTTCGCCGCGTAGTTGCATGGTCAGCTCACCAATCTGTCCCACACCGGTTGGACCGACCGGATGGCCCATTGCGATAAGTCCGCCTGAGGGGCTGATCGCGCATTGGCCGCCAATGTCCCAATGACCGTCCTTCAACATCGGGATGAATTCACCCGGATTGCAGATGCCCGTTGCCTCGGCATAAAGCAGTTCTTCTGTGGCGAATGCATCATGAAGCTCGATCACATCCAGATCCTGTGGCGTGATCTGAGCCTCTGCAATCGCGCGCATCATGGTTTCATTGCTGAGCGCGGTGTCCGGGTTGAGCCCTTGATTGGCCTTCTCACTGCCCGCTGCCGATGATGCCACGCGAATAGCCCGAGTCGGATCTATTCCGAGGCGTTTGATCCCTTCTTCCGAAGCGACGATCACAGCGGCTGCGCCTTCGCCAATAGGGCAGCATTGCAAGGCGGTCAGCGTGCCGGAAATGGGAGGGGCCCCGACCACATCATCCAAACTGCGAACCTTCTGCCGTTGGGCATTGGGGTTCTTCGCCCCATTGGCGTGGTTTTTAACCGCGATCCGGGCGATGTCTTCTGAAGCGATGCCATAGCGATGGCTGTATTCATCGCTCAGCAGAGCAAAATGCGTAAACGGAGCAATCGCGTCATCCGCCAGATTGTCGATGCCCGTCTTTGAGCGGAACACGCCTTTCTTGGGCGGTTTGTCTACGCCAACGGCAAGGGCGACGTCGCTGATGCCACTTGCAACTTCGATGCATGCGTGACGAAACGCGGTCGAACCAGAGGCCGACGCATTTTCGACATGCACAATCGGTTTGCCCAATGCGCCAAGGTGGCTAAGCATCGGGCGTCCAACAGCCATCCCTAAAAGTGCGTGGGCGACATAAGAGCTCTCGACGCCTTCCCACTCAATTCCTGCATCAGAAAGCGCGCCCCGGACGGCTTCTAGCCCAAGCTCAACATAAGGGGTAGCAGAGGCATGCTGGTAGCGGTGAAAACCCACGCCAACGACATAAACCGGCGCAAGATCAGAGATCAGTTTAGCCATGGTCAGTTCCCTTTCTCAGCTGGAGCAAATCGCAGATCATGTTCTCCTTTGCCTTCGCGCGGTTGCGGCACGAGTGTCGCCTCCATCGCATCGCCCGGGGTGAGCTGCGTCCCAGGCTCAACCGCCAGCATGGTGCGCACTTTGGGACCATCTTCCAGCTCAATCGAGCCGACAGTAAAGGGCGCAGGCAGGGCAGGGTTCATCGACATGAATACCGGAGCGCTGCAAATCAGCGTGCCCCGACCCGTCAGCTTTTGAGGCGCAAGATCCTTTGATCCGCACACCTGACAGCCATAGGTCTGCATAGGGAAAAACACAGCGCCGCAAGCGTTGCATTTCCCGCCCGAGAGCGATGGAACATTTGCGGCAGCATCAGTGCCCTCTGCGGAAAACAACGCGGTCGTAGCGCTATCCATGATTGTCTCCTTGTTACGCGGCATCTCTTCGCATTGGCTCAAGCTGCCTTCAAGTCATTTATTTGTTCATTAGCAAATATGTTCTTGCAGGTTTCACTACGCTGCTGCTGGCTCCGTTTTGTCACTGGGCGCGCTGAGATGATTTCCGGCAATCCAAAAATGCACAGCGGCCCAGATGTTCACCGCCAAGAATATGCACAAGGTGTAGCGCAGCGAGTCCGAGCCATATGCGGGCTTCAGAAGATCGCTCAAAATCCCGACGCCTTGCGGACCCAGCCCCATGCCGATGATGTTGAGCAGAAACATGGAGATCGCGGACGCCACTGCGCGCATGCGGGGTTGAACCAGATTTTGAATAAGAGCGGTGGAAGGCGCGAGGTAGAAGCCGCCGAGCAAGGCAGGCACTGCGTAAAAGCAAAGCGCCAACCAGTAGCTATCAATCGTGAACCAAAAAATCGAGAATGGAACCACGATAACCATGGCAATAGCCATCGCCCAGGCACGCCAACGCTCGTCAAATTGCCCGAGATAGTCGGTTATGCGGCCTGACATAAGCGTACCGATAGCTCCGCCAATTCCCGCAAAAAGCGCAAGGGTCAGCCCGATCTCGGTGCCGCTCAAACCATGGGTGCGAACCAGAAATGCCGGCGTCCAGACGATCATTCCGTAGCCGACAAAACCCCCCAGAGACTTGCCGATCAAGATGTGGCGTATCGCCTTGTGTTTGAACATGTGCCGGACAGTTGGCCCAACCGAGGCTTTGTCATCAGGTGAAGATTGCGGCGGCACTGGCGGTTCGCGCACCACAAACAGCACCAACGCCCCAAGAAGGATGCCGGGTATGGCGACGATGATAAATGTCTGCCGCCAGCCAACGGTATCAAGCAGATAGCCGCCCCCAAGGAAGGCAAGGAGCACACCAAGGCTTGCGCCCATGGCAAAGACGCTCATCGCGGTTGCACGGCGTTTTTCATCGAACAAAGATGAGATAATCGAGATTGAGGCAGGGGTCGATCCAGCTTCTCCGACGGCCACCCCCATTCGCGCGAAAGCCATCTGGGCATAGGTGTTCACGATCCCGCACACCGCGGTCATTGCGCTCCAGACAATGACGGAGGCGGCAATGATGTTGCGGCGATACCCCTTGTCGGCAACCACAGCGATCGGGATGGCGAGGAAGGTGTAGAATACGGCAAAGGCCAGTCCGACGAGAAAACCCATCTGCGTATCTGTTGCGCCCAAATCCTGTTTGATCGGCTCGAGCAAAATGCCCATGATCTGCCGGTCGAGCTGGCTGCAGGCATAGACAGCGCAAAGCATCGCCACGGTCAGCCATGGCCTCGTCGCGGCGGGTGTTTCCGATGCCGTCTGTGCAGAGGCGCTCACTTGCCTGTCCAAACAGGGTCCCGTTTCTCAGCGAATGCCTTCATACCTTCGATGCGGTCCGCTGAATTCATCATCGGTTCGATTATGGGCCCCTGTTCTTCCCAAGCCTGCTTGTCGGTCCACTGATCGGTCGCAGAACGGTAAGCCAGCGCCTTCGAAGCCTTGACCGCAATCGGCCCATTGCGCGCAACCAATTTGGCATAGCGCATGGCTTCGTCCATCACGCCATCTGATTTCACGACGCTGTTGACGTAGCCAAAGTGATGCATGTCTTGCGCTGATCTGGGCTCAGCGGTGATCACCATTTCCATCGCGATGTTATGCGGGATCCGGTGAGGCAGTCGGAAACACCCTCCACCAATTGCCACCAGCCCTCGCTTTGCCTCGGCAAGGCCAAAAACGGAATCTTCCGATGCGACAATGATGTCGCAGCACAAGGTCAGCTCCATTCCGCCAGCCAAAGCTTGCCCATCAACCGCTGCGATGAGCGGCTTTTCGGGTGGTTTGCTCATAATGCCAAAACCACCGCGATTTGGAGTTGCGGCCATCTCGCCTTTCAAGGCCGCTTTCAAGTCTTGCCCGGCAGAGAAGGTCGGACCCTTGGCGCAAATGATTGCGCAGCGAAGCTCGGTATCGGCTTCGTAATCGTCGATGATCTGCTCCATCTCCTCGGCCATGGCCCGGTTAAAAGCGTTGCGCGATTCCTGACGGTCGAGCGTTATGGTGAGAATATGGTCATGCGTTTGGGTTGTAATATACGTCATCTGGAGGCCTCTCTAAATGCGTTAACGAGCGTCATACTGCGCGCTCACGGCCTTCCCAGAAGGGGGCTCGTAAATCTTTCTTCAAAAGCTTGCCCATCGTGTTGCGCGGCAATTCATCACGAAACTCGATAACGCGCGGTCTCTTGTATGACGCAAGATGCTCTTCTGCGAAGTCTCGCACTTCATCCTCGCCCAAGCTTTTGCCTGGCTTGAGCTCGACAAAGGCCATCACCTTCTCGCCAAATTCTTCGTCTGGCACACCGATTACGGCAACGTCTTGAATATCAGAATGCTGGATCAAGGCGGCCTCGATCTCGGCTGGATAAATGTTCACGCCGCCCGATATGATCATGTCTTTGACCCGGTCGGTGATGTAGATGTAGCCGTCCTCATCCAGCATCGCCACATCCCCGATACGGAAATAGCCGCGATCATCCAGCGTATCACTGCTTAGCAAGTCGGCGTTTACATAGTTGCGGATGGTGACAGGCGTATTGATCCAAATTTCGCCAGCTTCTCCTGCGGGAAGCACATTGCCATCTTCGTCGCGGATTTCGATCAGCACGTGCTTATGCGGCTTTCCTGATGATCCGGGTTTGAGCTTTTGCTCCTCGGGAGCCAAATTGCTGATCATGCCTACTTCGGTCGCGCCATAGCTTTCGTGCAAAACCTCACCGAAGAACGAACGGATCCACTCCTTAAGCGATGCTGGAACAGGGGCCGCACCAACACCAAGCGAGCGGAGCGAAGACACATCGTATTTGTTCAGCGTTTCTTCCGGCAGGCCATTGATCCGCTTGTACATAGTCGGCACGCCGGTCCAGAACGTGACCTTGTGTTGCTGCATCAATTGGAGAGTGCCTTCGGGATCGAAGCGCCCTTGCAAAATCCCAGTGTTGCCATTGCTCAGGGTTGCGCGCACCAGCCCTGGACCAGCGCCATGATGCATCGGCATAGAAATCAAGACCACATCACCAGGAATTTGCGGACGCGCAGCGGCAAGCGATTGGAAATACTCCATGATCTTTTGCATATCCGCGCCTTCACGCGGGCTCATATTCACGCCCTTGGGCAGGCCTGTTGTGCCCGATGTGTAAATGATGAGAGGTGCCTCTCCTTTTGAAAAGCGCGCAGGGGCATCATCAGCCAGCAGGTCTTGGTAGGACACAAACTCATCGGCTGGAACGTCGAGTGAGACCTTGAGCTTGAGCGCTGCACCCTCGAATGCGGGCAGCAATGCCGACGGATCAGTATCGTCGCAAACAAGCACCCCCGCATCACTATTGGTGAGAACGTAATTCACTTCACTTGGCGTCAGGCGCCAGTTGAGACCAAGGATCGAACAGCCAAGCTTTGCTGCAGCCGAGGCAATGATGGCCCATTCCGTCCGTATCTGGAGGCGCGTGACGATAACGTCGCCCGCTTCAACGCCGAGCCGGGCAAAACCGCCGGCGACCTTGTCAGCTTGCGCATTCCAATCGCCGTAAGTTAGCGATTTCTCGCCCTCTACCAGCGCCAATGCGCCCGGTTTCTCGGAAGCCCAATATTCCACCGTGCGCGGTGTGGGCGCTCCCACTGTTCCCTCACTAGCATTGGCTGTTTTTACATCGCTCATGGCGACTCTCCTAAGTCAAATATTGTGGCTAGCGGTCTGAGTAATTTGGGTGCGCGCTCGCCAAATTTTGTCTGCAGCTCTTATCAAGGAAATGGCCCGGTTCCGGAAAGCGGGAACCGGGCCACAGTGAGGAGCTAGTCAAAAGTGCTGCGATTTTCGAAAAGCTGCGTGGGCATTTCTTACCATTCGAACCTGAGCGAAACGCCATATTCGGCTGGGTTACCAAGGAAACCGTCCTTGCTACCCGGCTGAAACACTGACGAGAATATCAAGCTGTTATAGACCTCGTCCGTGCAGTTGCGGCAGAACGCTGAAACTTCGAACTGTTCGCTAAGGCTCACGCCGGCGGAAACATTCAGCAAGCCATATCCGTCGGCCTTGAGCTCACTGCCATCGCTAGCGACGCGTGTGCTGGTAAAGGTCGAGGACTGGAAGTAATACTCAGGCCGAGCATAGAATTCCACGGTATCAGACAGCGGCACTTCAAGCCTTGCGAAAACGGCCCCACTCCATTCTGGAGCTGCCCCCAAATCCTGCCCAGCCAGCGGGGGTTCCCCGCCCGCAACGCTAGGTACATTGGGGCCAAACTCAGTGTCGAGATAACTGATGTTACCTCCGAAGCTAAAGTTTGGAGAAACTCTTACCGCCGTCTCTAACTCAAGCCCTTGGCTTCGGGCGTTACCTGCATTCGAGACGAAGAAACCCGTGCCGGTAAAGGTGTTTTGCTGGAGATCCGAGATGTCGGCGCGAAACGCGGTCAGGTTGAACCTGATACGGCGATCCCAGAATTCCGAACGAAGACCGATTTCGTATGAATCAACAGTCTCATCCTCGAATTCTGGGTCGAGTGGATCACACTGAAACACTGTTAGTCCTGGAACCGCTAGTGCAACCGTATTGTTGGCCGAGCATGCTGGATTGACAGAAAACTGCCGTCCAGCGGAGTCTCTGCCAAGCGCGATACCACCGGCTTTGAATCCGCGCGAATAGCTTGCGTAAGCCATAACATCCGGCGTGAACTGGTAGCTAAGCGATGCAGTACCGGAAAAGTCACTCTCGCTGCGAGATTCAGTGTAAGCGAATGACGAAAATCCGATTGGTGCAAAACCTGTGAACGGCAGATTGGACGCAAAGTTATCGAAGAAGGGATTTTGAACCGCATCTTTCTCTTCGTTCGTCCAACGCAGGCCTGCGGTAAGGTTCAGCCCATCCGCGATTTCGAAGATATTGTGCGTGAAGATCGAGAAACTGGTGGCATCCTGACTTGCGACATTACCGTAGGCAGCTTCTTGCGCTGGATAAATCGCCGGAAGTCCAAGGATTTGCCCCCAGGTGTTCAGGTCTCCCCCAAGCGAGATGTTGCCTGCAGTTTCAATTCGCTCATCCGAATAAAACCCGCCGATGAGCCAGTCGAGACGGCCATCAAACGCATCGCCTTGCAAGCGAATTTCCTGAGTGAATGTTCGGATCCCAAAGTCGATTTGTTGCCCGAGCAAATCCGCACCGGAGAAGTCCACATCGTTGACAGTAAAATCATCAAAATCACGATACGCGGTTACCGATGAAAGTTCAGCGCCGCCCAAGTCGATATTAAGCTGGAGTTGGATACCGCGATCCCGGTTCGTGTTGACGACCGGACGATTGACCGACGTGGTAAACTCGGTCGGAGTTGGCGGGTTTGGATAGCTCGCGCCTCTTGCCGCGGCGAGCCCGGCGAGGATACCAGGCAATGGATTATCGGGATTGCTAAAGCGTACAGACTGGCAGCACGATTCATCGATTTCTGAATAATCGCCGATGATGTAGGCTTCAAATCCCGGAGCAATCTCCCAAAGGAGCTTGCCAGAAAAGGTGAACCGATTGCGATCATTGTAGGATGTATCGCGCAGCGGATCGTCGATGAAGCCGTCGCGGCTTTGATAACCGAAGCTGAAGCGCAATGCGGCTTTGTCTTGAGCAATTGGCAAGTTGGCCGCGCCTCGGAAACGGACAAGGTCATGATTGCCGCCCGTCAGCTCACCAAAGCCTTCGAAATCACTGAGGTTGGGACGCCGGGTTGTTACCTTGATTACGCCGGCGGTTGTGTTTTTGCCAAACAATGTGCCTTGCGGACCGCGCAGCACTTCGAGACCCGCGATATCGACCAAGTCGCCTAGACCGTTGCCGGACCGCGCCCGATAAACATCATCGATAATCAAACCAACGGCCGCTTCAATGCCGGGATCGCTTCCAGCGGTACCAAAGCCGCGTAGGAAAAATGAGCTTGAGGTTGCAGGCCGGTTGGCTGTCGATGCCTGAAAGCCGGGTGTCGACGTCTGCAGGTCAATAACGTCATTGATCCTTGCCTCTTCCAGCGTCTCCCCGCTAAATGCAGTCACCGAGAGCGGCACGTCTTGCAGATCCTGCGCGCGGCGCTGCGCTGTGACCACAATTACATTTTCATCAACGCTGACGGCGGGTTCTTCATCATTGTCTTGTGCATGTGCCGCCATCGGCACAGCCAGGGCGGCAAGCGCCACGGACGAAAGGATAATTCCACGCATAAACTTCTCTCCCAAAAGCCGGCGCAAGACATCTGTTGATGTTCATTGAGGGCCTGACCATTGCGAGCCTAAACATATTTGTTGGCCAGGCAATAGATATTTGATCGCCGGATAGTTTGTTCGTGAAATCGGGTATTTAGGCACGAAGCCCAAGGAGCATTGTGCGGATCGTTTCGGAAAGGTTGTGCTCTTGCGGCCTCAGTTTCCAGCCACCTTCCGCTTTTGCACCAGCTTCCTTAATCCCCATGCTCCAAGCAGAAGAGCTGCCACAATTCCAGCGCTCCACATGGCTATCTGCATAGGCCCCATCACTGCCAAAATGGTACCCAGCGTTACTTTTGTGTCGGGGTGCGACGTGGGCTGAGAGTGATGTGCGCTTGGGCTCACTCCATCAAAGGCCACACCATCCCAGATCGTCCGTTCAGCGCTTACCGGATCGCTCTCAACCCGGCTTTCCAAGTTCAACACCATGGTTGCACGCGTCTGCTCGTCATAGGCTGGCCAGTCACCCAGGGTCGCAGTGCTTGGGTCGCCGGTGTGTGCAAAGGCTATCCACGCATCCTGAACCCGGTCGGAGAATTGTTGTAGGCTCTGCCTGTTCTCGTCAGTTACCAGAATGTGGTGCTGTCTGGTTTGCGGCGCTTCCAGATTCCCGAAGACGATCGGTATATCCATTGCATGCGGGCTGCCCACCTTGCTGCCGGGCACATTCGTTTCAAACTCGAACAAGTACATCCACACCGAATGCCCTTTTGCGCCCATCTTCTCTGCAAGACGAATGCTTGGCATTCTGAATAGAGCATCTCCCATCACCGCCATGCCAAACTCGCCGTCGGTTAAGCTTGGACGCTCGGATTTGTACGCATCATAAACGGCGGCGCTACGCCCATCCGTTAGCGCATCGAGCCATGGCTGATAGAAGTCGAAGGGCAGTCTCGCTATGCCGTTCAAATGCGCCCAATTGCGGAACTCATCGCGGTTGGAGCCGATAATCACGGGCAAGGGCTCAAAATCAGGGTCTGCCAAATTCTCCCTATAGAATTCGGTCAAGATTTCTCCGTCCAGACTTGGGAGGAACGAGCCCAAAGTGTACTTTTGCCCAACCCCTGAAAGATACGACGTCTGAAGATCCAAGATCTCTTCAGCACTCAATGCCTTCAGGTCCGCGATTGTTTTAATCCCGCCTTCTTCCATGATGCTGCGCGTTACGAAGGCGGATTCTTGCTTGGTCGTCAGAATAAACGGATGGCCCGATTGGATGATCCCTCTTGCGAACAGGCCGCGCGCGAGCTTGGTATTGAGCAGCGTCCCCACCGACACGGCCCCTGCGGATTCGCCAAAGATTGTCACGTTTTGAGGGTTCCCGCCAAAGCCCGCGATATTGTTGTTAATCCAGCGCAGCGCAGCCACTTGATCGAGCACGCCATTGTTACCGCTGGTGCGATAGGCGTCCCCGCCCAGATGGGTGAGATCCATCCACCCCAAGATCCCAAGCCGGTATTGAATTGTCACCACAATCAGATTGCCGCGCCTCGCCAGCCGCTCGCCGTTGATGACTTCGGTTCTCGCCGAGCCGAATTGATACCCGCCGCCGTGTATCCAAACCATTACGGGAAGATCACTCGCGTCGCCCTCTGGCCTCCAGATGTTTAAAGAGAGACATTCTTCGCTCGAATTTTCAATCCTGACATTGCCGCGCGTGGGATCAACGCTAGGGCATGCTGGTCCGAAACTGGTGGCTTTCAATGGCTCGCTCCAGACAGGCGGCGCACCGGGCGGCATGAACCGTCTTTCCCCTGCGGTTGAGGGCGCGAAGGGAATGCCCAGAAAGGACTCTATCCCGTCATTGGACTGCCCCAACACCACCCCGGATTTGGTTTCCACGTTAGGCTGGCTTTGTGCCAAGGCTGCGGCACCAAAGAGCCAGAAACAGATTGCAGATAAGAGGCCCCAATTGACCATGCGAAAATAAGAGCGTTCCAATGCCATTGTGTTGATCCCTAACTGCTTAGTGCACGCGGCGCTCTTGGCCTTGCCAATACCGTTCTTTCACGACCCGTCTCAGGGTCTTGCCAACCGCGCTTTTGGGGAGGGCATCGACGAAATCAACACTGCGCGGTGCCTTGAAACGCGCGAGGCGCTGAGAGCAATGCGCGACCAATTCTTCTTCGCCCACGTCAGCTTTTTTTACGACAACCGCCTTGACCGCCTCACCCCATTTATCGTCTGGAACACCGACAACAGCGGCTTCGAAAACGGCTGGGTGTTCCATCAGTGCGTTCTCGACTTCGGCTGGATAGACGTTGAAGCCGCCGGAAATGATCATGTCGGATTTGCGGTCGACCAGATACAGATAGCCGTCCTCGTCAATCCGGCCCATATCGCGAGTGTAGAGCCAGCCATCTTTGATCGTATCGGCGGTCAGCTCGGGTGCGTTCCAATAGCCTTTCATCACCATGTCGCCGCGCACGATGATTTCGCCAATTTCACCAGGAGGAACATCATTGCCGTCTTCGCCGACTATGCGAATATCGACGTCGAAAGATGGCTTCCCAGCCGATGCAAGACGATGGACGAGGGAAGGATCATTGACCGCGAGATGATCCTCCAGTCCGAGGCTCGAAATGACGGCGGTGGACTCTGTTTGCCCATAGCCTTGCGACAATACTGGCCCGAATGCGGCAAGCGCTTGCTTGATGCGCTCAGGCGCCATTGGCGCAGTCCCGTAGACGATCTTGGCAAGCGAGGAGAGATCGCGGGTTGCAATATCGGGGCATTCGAGGAGCATGTTGATCATCGTCGGGACCAGCAGCACGTCGGTGACCTTGTATTCCTCGACAACCCGCAAGAAGTCAGCGGGCTCAAACTTGGTGAGCAATAGGTTGCTTCTACCAGACAACATATTGGCCAATATCTGCCCGCCAGCAGCATGTGTGATCGGCGCGACATAGGCGGAAAGCCTCGGCCCTAATGCATCGAGGCCCTGCGCGATGAGATAGGCCCGCGTGAGACAAATCCAATTGCCATGCGTTAGCATTGCCGCTTTGAGGACACCGGAGGTCCCGGAGGTGTAAGCAAGCTTGTAAAGACTGTCCTCGTCCAGCTCTGCGGTGGTCGGTTCAGTGCTTCCCGTGTTTTTGAAGGTGTTGAAATCGGTCCAGCCGAGGCCGGGATCAACCTCGCCAACAACCACAACTTTGCGGACGCCGGCGACACCGTCAAGGCTAGCCTTGGCAAGCTCAGCCAAACCAGCGTGGGTGAACAGGATCGACGCTCCGCTGTCCTCAAGCATGCCCTTAAGCTCGCCTGCCGAAACACGCGCATTGAGCGGCACTTTCACAATCCCGCTCTTCATTATCGCACCATCGACAGCAATCGCCTGATGGCAATTAGGCATCAGGATTGCCGCGCGGTCTCCCTGTTTTAAGCCAGCCGCCAACATTGCGTTGGCCAACCGGGTCGCGCTCTCGCCAAGCTGATCGTAGCTTATCCGATCAGCTCCATCGATAATCGCTTCCCTGTCTCCAAAGGCCGCAATCGCGCGGTCAAAGTGCATCCCAAGGTGCATTGTTCCCTCCCAAATGCGTCGCCGACCTCTGTGCAATTCCGCGTCGCATCCCTAATACTCAGCGGCCTTTTCCCGGCTCACAATATATTTGACGGCCAACAAGTATCATGCTTGATGATGAGTCAAGAGCAATGTCCCATTGGGTGAGGAAATCCGCGCATGTACCAATTTTCGGAGGAAACGACGGCGATTGTTGATCTGGTCCGGCGATTGGTCAAAGATCATCAAGTGCCGCTTGAAAGGCGTATATTGGCGGGCGAAACGCTTGTCCCTGATGACTTTGCGCCCGGACGCGATGCTGCAAAAGCGGCTGGCCTTTGGGGTCTGACAGCACCGAAATCGCTAGGCGGAATTGAGTTGCCGATTGTCACCTACCTCGCCATCTTTGAAGAGAAATGTAAGTGCCTGGCCGAGCTCCAATTCGGGGGAAGCAGTACGCTCACCAATCTTTACGGTTTGGAAGGCGAGCAGAAGAAGCGGTATCTTGACCCGCTTCTTGCTGGCGAAAAGCGGCATTGTTTTGCTCAGACCGAACCCAGTGGCGGCGCCGACCCGGCCATGTCCGTCAACACCAGCGCAAAGCGCGACCCAGATGCGAGTGGGTGGGTTATTAATGGTGACAAGATTTGGATCAGCAACTTCGCTCACGCTGATTATGTCTTTGTTGTTGCTCGCACCGAGAAGGGCAAAGGAGCCGCTGGGATTTCCATGTTTGGCGTCGAGACGGACAATCCGGGTATTACCGCTCGTGAAATTCCAATGCTGGGCCAGTTTAAAACCCATCAGCTGATCTTTGACGATTGCAAAGTGGATGAGCTTTCACTGATCGGCGGTGAAGGCGCTGGTTTCAAAGGGGCGCAAAAGGCACTCTCTGCAGCCCGCTTCGAGGTTGGCGCACGCGCCTTGGGCATCGCTCAACGCTGTTACGAAATGATGGTGGACTATGCCAAAACGCGCAACGCTTTTGGCAGCGCATTGAGCGAGAAACAGGCTATCCAGTCGATGATTGTCGACAGCTGGATTGAGATCCAACAAAACCGTTTGATGATGTATGCCTGCGCGGAAAAGGCCGACCAAGGCCATGACACGCGGGTAGAGGCGAGCATGATCAAGATGGTCTGCACCGAAATGGTGGGCAAAGTCATCGACCGCGCGATCCAAATCCACGGCGGTGCGGGCGGCACCTATGAGAGCCCGCTTGCCCATTGGTTCGATGGCCAAAGGCTGGCTCGCATTTATGAAGGGCCAACCGAAGTCCACAAATACCGGGTAATGGCGCGGCAATTGCTAAAATGACGGGTGTTCTTGCCGGGGTCAAAATCATTGAAATCTCGGGCATTGGTCCGGGGCCGTTTTGCGGCATGTTGCTTGCCGACTTAGGCGCGGAGGTCATCGCTATTGAGCGTCCCGCCTCAGACATGGGCAAAGCGCGGCCTAACCAGATATACCACCGCGGCAAAAGCTCGATTGTGCTCGATCTCAAAGCACCTGGCGTTTCCCAAGTCGTGCTCAAACTCATCTCAAATGCTGATGCGCTCATCGAAGGAATGCGGCCCGGCGTAATGGAGCGGCTAGGCCTCGGCCCGGACGTGTGTTTGGAGCGCAATCCGTCGCTGGTTTACGGTCGTATGACTGGTTGGGGGCAGACCGGACCGCTCGCCCAGGCGGCTGGACATGATAGCAACTACACAGCCCTGTCAGGCGCGCTTTGGTACGCCGGAGCATCAGGCAGCGCTCCGCAGGCGCCTTCTACAGTGCTTGGCGATATCGCTGGCGGAGCGCTCTATCTGGCGCTCGGAATCCTGTCCGGCATACTGCGCGTAAGATCAGGTGGACAGGGCCAAGTCGTCGATGCCGCAATCGTCGACGGATCGGCGAACCTCCTCAATCTGCTTCTATCAATGATAGCGTCCGGCGGCGGCGATTTTGCCAGAAATGCGCAAGGCTTCGACAGCTCGCACTGGGCCGGTCAAAGCTACCCTTGCGCTGATGGCGGTTGGATCAATATCGCCCCGCTTGAGCCGCAATTCTACGCCGAACTTATAGAGCGGATTGGGCTCGGTGCAGATGAGCGCTTTACAAGAGGGCAGCTCAATCCGGCCCTTTGGCCTGAGCTCCGCGATGAACTCACTCGGCTTTTTGCAAGCCAGCCGCGCGCGCATTGGCAATCACTTCTTGAAGGCACGGACAGCTGCTTTGCTCCTGTCCTTGCCCCTGATGAAGCAGCACAGCACCCTCATATGGCGCACCGGCACGTCTATCACCGCGTGGACGACGTGTTGCAGACCAAGCCCGCGCCCGAATTTTCACGCGACACCAGCGCTGCTCCGCAGGCGCCCCCGCCAAGGGGTAAAGACTCTAGAACAATTCTCAGCGGTGCCGGGTACAGCGCCAATGAGATCGAACACCTTATTGAAAATGGAATAGTGTCAGCGTCGTAAATGACGAAGACGTCTTTGAGAGGATCTTAGCAAATGGACAAAGACATGCTCGATCAATCAGGCCGGGTTTCACTGGTCACGGGCGCAGGGCAAGGCGTGGGCAGGCAGATCGCCCTTCACCTGTCGGCCCACAACAGCGGCGGCGTTGCTGTAAACGACTACCATCTCGATCGGGCAGAGGCGGTTGCCGAAGAAATCCGCGCAGAAGGCGGCAAAGCGATTACGGTTCAGAGCGACGTGACCGATCTTGATGCGGTCAAAGATATGGTAGCAAAAGTCAAAGCCGACTTGGGTCCGGTTGGGACGCTGATCAACAATGCTGGCAATATGGGGGCAAACCCGACCGCAGATGTGATGAAGCCGTTTTGGGAAACCGGGCCAGAAGTTTGGAACCAGTCGATCGGCGTCAACCTTTATGGCGTTATGAATTGCACCGCTGCCGTAATGCCTGATTTGATCGAGCGAAACGCTCCGGGGCGTATTATTACGATCATCTCTGATGCTGCGCGCAATGGCGATGCAGGACTTGAAATGTATGCTGGTGCAAAAGCCGGCGCAGCAGGCTTTATGCGCAGCGTCGCCCGCACCGCTGCAAGGTTTCAGGTCAACGCAAATTGCATAGCAATTTCCGCCACCCGCACGCCGGCAATCGAAGCGCAATTGGCCGATGCTGAGCGGGTGAAAAAGATGTTCTCCCGCTACATCGTCCGGCGTCCGGGCGAGCCCGATGACATTGCCAACATGGCGCTTTTCCTCGCCTCTGATGCGAGTTCATGGATCAGCGGGCAGACATATCCAGTCAACGGCGGATTTACGCTCGCGCTCTGAGCAGAATGGCTCTCGACCGGGTTCAAGGGCATCCCGAACCAGTCAAATACGCCCAATCGTGGGAAAAGCATGTCTCTAAGCTTTCCAGAGTTTGCCGGCATTGGGCGAGTGCCTCTTTGAAGCAACCCCCTATCATAAACGGCGTTATTTTTCTAGCGGCTGTCCAAGCTCGTGAATCTGGTCGTCTGCTTGTAAGGTCTTTAAATGACCAAGAGAAACACTCGTGCCGTTGGTTCCGGAATCACCAGAAGGCAGGAATCAGCTCCTATCCCGTGGAATAACAAAGAAACGGCACAAGAGCTTATCGAGGCGCTTGAAGGCGCGCTTCGTGATGTGGGAAAACTATGGGGCACAAGGGCAAGATTGATTGAGCTAGCGAGGGAGGAGCTTGATGCTCTTGAAACGGACTTGGCAGAGCGAGGGATCGAATTCGACGCCTACAACGCCCATTTTAGGAAGCATGAATCTTACGGCTGGTACCTTAGAAGGATCGTTATCTACTCGAAGCAGGCTGAGCTGACTATTGAGGAAAGAAAAGCTGAAAACGCTCTGGAATTAGCCATGTTGGTAGGCGAGACATTGTCAGAACTCCGTCTCAAAGAAGCTTGGGATGGTTTTGTTGAGAAGGCCCAAGAAACTAAACGCAGGCAGGCGGAAGGACCGAAGAGTCGTGCCAGGCATCCGAAGTATTTGAGATACCAAAGCGTCTGCGCTGAGCTTGAAAAAGGTGCTTCGAAATCGCAAGCGTTTCGAACAGTGGCGAATAGACTGTTTGTCTCCCCTTCGACAGTGAAGGCCGACTTTTACGCGGAAAGAAAGTTGTACAACCAGTAGTGACTGTCCAGATTTGATTGCTCTTATTTGCGTACCGGCACGAATCACAAGGAGCCGGAACGTGAACAACAGCAGAGAAGACTTACCCGCATATCTGACCCCAACTGAGGTCGCCGATCGGTTGCGCACCAACCTTAGAACGCTTGAGGGCTGGAGGTATAAGGGTATTGGCCCAACCTTTACGAAGGTTGGTAGCAAGGTCCTTTACCGGCGTGAGGCGATCATCCGCTTTGAAGATCTCGGGGATATGAAGCCAGGAGCCAACCATGGCGAAGGGTAGACGCTGTCCGAAAAGGCTTCTCGATTTAGCCTTCGAAGACTTTGGGATCTGCGGCAATACCAAACTCGTATTCCTGATCATGTGCCGAGCGGCAAACACAACTGGGATATGCTTCTTGGCCATCGATACAATCGCCCGATCAACTGGCGTGAAGCGTTCGACCGTGACTCGAAAAATTCGACATTTGGTCGAGGCAGCCCGACTGGTTCGAATTGACGGTAAGAGCGGACGAGCAACATGGACCTATCGGGTCTTCCCTGGTGGAAAACCAAGATCGTGGCACGCCTCGAAATGCACTGGGCAGCCAAGTCGATTTGACCTGCAGAATCCTGATGGTGAATCCCAAAACAAAAAAAGAGAAGCATCGCCTCCTGTGGACAGGTTGGGGAAAATCGAGCGTCTGAAACGATCCGCTTCCATTGGTGAAGTGGCAACGCGCTTGCCCTTTTTGAGGGGCGAGGCGGGAGATTGATTTCGGTAGGTCTGAGGAGACGGGGGGAGCCAAAAACCTTACCCCCTTTCAAGCGGACACCGGCGGGGGTGTTTATTTTCTCTGGTCGCGAAATGGCGAATAGGGGTTGGCAACTGGCCCATGAGTCTAAGTGATTCGGAAGACTCCATTTTTCTTATCCAGGCGCACCCTTTTCCGGATCAGAAACGCGCGCTTAAGAGTGTTTTCGCATTGGCGGATATACCTCTGCTTACTCGGCATTTCGCTTTGACCACGCCGCGGATTGACCATTTTCGCCTTACTGGCCTCAATCGAGCTTCATGAGACGCAGATGAAGGAGCTCAAGGACCATGCCTTACGGCCGAAAACCAAAGCCCGTTCACCTCAAACTGGTTGAAGGCAACCCAGGGAAAAGAAAGCTACCGCATCATGAGCCTGGCAAGCAGCGGCGGCCTCGCGCGCCTACATGGCTCACCAAGGAGCAGAAGAAGACTTGGACGCATTGCGTGAAGTACGCACCTTATGGATTGCTCCAACACATCGATACAACGCTTCTCGCTCAATATGTGATCGCCTGTGCTTCTTTTCGCGAAGCGAGCGAAAACTTTGAGGCTGGTCCTAAGCTCATCAGGTCGCCCAACGGCATGGCGATGCCAAGCCCTTGGTACTATGTCCGCTCAAAGCAATCTCAGCATCTGCAATCCTCGGCGAGCGAGCTCGGGTTTACGCCGGCCGGACGAGCACGGCTGGGAGTACGGGACAGCCACGAGCCCGAAGAGCTTGAGGATGATTGGTTCAATGACTGAGCATTGGCCAGCATCAAATGTTCTGAAAGTTGAGCTTAAGTCGCTCAAGGCTTTCGAGAACAATGCACGCACCCATAGCGAAGAACAGGTCGGACAAATCGCCAAAGCGATTGAGGAGTGGGGATGGACGAGCCCGATCCTGATCACCAAAGATCGAACGATTATTGCAGGTCATGGGCGAGTGCTAGCTGCGAAAGAGCTTGGCATCAAACAAGTGCCGGCGATGATCGCTGAGGGCTGGAGTGACGAGCAGATTCGAGCCTATGCGATCGCGGACAACAAGCTCGCGCAGAATGCAGGCTGGGATGAGCATTTGCTTGCCTCAGAACTTGGCGAACTGCGCGATGCCGGCTTTGCCGTTAATCTCGTTGGGTTTTCAGAATCTGAATTGGGCGAGCTAGGGCCGATCGAGTCCAACTATTTGAAGGAGCCCGACGAGGTTCCAGATTACCCAAAGGAAGCAACCACGAAGCTAGGTGATGTTTGGCAATTGGACGAGCATCGGCTGATTTGTGGCGATGCGACCGAACTTCTTACCTATGAGACCCTGATGGAAGGAGAATCCGCTAACGTCTGCTGGACGGACCCGCCCTACAATGTGAATTACCAAAGCAGGGCAAGCCGCATTGAGAATGATGATCTCGAAGACGATGAGTTTTTGGAACTCCTGCGCACTTCCCTCGAGTCCGTGGCAGGATCTTTAGAGCCCGGTGGTTCAATCTATGTCTCGCATTCGGACACGGAAGGATTGAACTTTAGGCGAGCCTTCCAAGAGGCAGGCTTCAAGCTTTCTGGTGTCCTCGTTTGGGAGAAGAACTCGTTGGTGCTGGGGCGCTCAGACTATCAGTGGAAGCACGATCCGATACTCTATGGCTGGAAGCCTGGAGCAGCCCATAGCTGGCACGGCGACCGTAAGCAGACGACGATTTCTGAGTATGGCGGTGGGATCTTCTCCGAGAATGAAGATGGTTCAATTTGCGTGCGCGTGGGCAACGAGACGATCATCGTTGAAGGCAAGAACTTGACTGCGCGAGCCATCGAGCCGTCGATCATTCGAGCAGACAAACCCAAATTCTCGTCTGATCATCCAACGATGAAACCGGTAGAGCTCATCTGTTCCATGTTGAAGAATTCGGCGCAAAGAGGCGATGTTGTCTTAGACCCTTTTGGCGGGTCAGGCTCGACGATGATCGCGGCCGATATGCTGGGACTAAGTGCAAGATTGATCGAGCTGGATCCCATTTATTGCGACGTCATCGTCCGACGCTGGGAAGAATTTGCAGGAAAAGAAGCGCTTAGGATAACCGCAGTCTGACTTTGGGCCGACTGCCGACTGACCGCTTTGCACCGACTCTACTGGTAAACGGACAGCGCTCTTATCTGCCAAGCCTTTAACGTGGTCACCCACTATATCCCAGAATTGTCCAACGCTATCTTGCTTCAAAAGCCATAGACATTCTAACTAAGACAAATGACTGTTATGATCGGTGACCCGAACGAACGTAGACGTTTGTCGCAAGCAATCGGCTCAGCTCTCGATGAAATTGTTCGCGAGCATTTGATGGGCTTGCCAGAGGAACCCGACATAACTTCCCGGATTGGTCAACGCCTTGAAGATCATTTCGAAGGCTTGGAAACCGACAATCACAAAATTCGAGCATGTCCGTCGTCAGATAAATTGAGACTCGCTTGGGTTTTGGCTTAGCGAGTGTATGGTCTCATCTGGTTGATGTGTTTTAGGCGGCTAGCTTTCGGTGAAGCAAGCGCCGATGTTTTAACGTCTGTCGTTTGATCCTTTCTCTTCGTTGGATGATGGTTGCGGCCCTGCCGAAGTAGGCGTCGGCAGGTGTGACGTTGTCGAGGCTCTCATGGTAGCGCTGATGGTTGTAATGCTCGACGAAGGCCTTGATCTGACATTCCAGATCGCCGGGCAGGAAGTAGTTCTCCAGTAGAACACGGTTCTTGAGTGTCTGGTGCCAGCGTTCGATCTTGCCCTGGGTCTGCGGGTGGAACGGCGCACCACGCACATGATCCATGCCGTTCTTGCCGAGATAGTCGGCTAGTTCTTCAGCAATGTAGCTCGGCCCATTGTCGGATAGCAGTCTTGGCCTGTGCTTGACGTGGGCGTGGTCGCAGCCCGATGCTTGCAGAGCCATATCCAACGTCTCGGTGACGTCTTCGGCCTTCATGGTCGTGCATAGCCTCCAGGCGATGATGTAGCGCGAGTAATCATCCAGCACGGTCGATAGATACATCCAACCCCATCCGATGATCTTGAAGTAGGTAAAGTCTGTCTGCCACATCTCGTTCGGACGTGTTGTCTGGGTGTGGAACTGATCAGCAGCCTTGATCACGGTATAGGCAGGGCTGGTGATCAGATCGTGCGCCTTAAGCAGCCGGTAAACCGTGGCTTCAGACACGAAGTAGCGCTTCTCGTCGGTGAAGCGCACCGCCAGCTCTCTGGGCGATAGCTCGCTGTACTCCAACGCCATATCGACGATCTGCTGCTGGATGGTCTCAGGGACACGGTTCCATGCGCGCTGTGGTCCGGGCTTTTGATCCTCCAACGCCGCTTCACCGAAGCGCTGATAGAGGTCGTACCAACGATAGAAGGTAGGACGGGCAACGCCCAGCATGTCCAGTGTCTTCTTCACTGGTAGATGGGATCGCTCGACCAGCCTGATGATCTCCAGCTTCTCAGAGGCGGGGTATCTCATTCTTCGTCTCCCCCATCCCCGATTGTGCTTTTTTTGAGCAGACGCAACTCCAGCGCCTGCTCAGCCACAACCTCCTTCAGATCACGCGCTTCCCGGCGCAGGTCCTTCACCTCGTCAGTGGTCGCCGCACGCGAAGTATCGCCAGCAAGCCTGCGCTTGCCTGCCTCCATGAACTCCTTCGACCAGGTGTAATACAGGCTCTGGGCTATGCCCTCCTTGCGACACAGCTCGGCAATACTGTCATCGCCGCGCAGGCCCTCAAGCACGATCCGTATCTTCTCTTCCGCTGAAAACTGACGCCGCGTTTTGCGCCTGATATCCTTCACCACCCGCTCAGCAGGTGCTTTGGAATTTGCTCGTTTTGATCTCATCTTCGTTCCTTACAGTCACTACGATGAGACCAAAACACTCCTCTATCCAATCACCTCAATCTGTCTCACAAACGCTGACGGGGAACAGCTGATCGACCATCGGAATGAGCGAAATTGGGGAGCAAAGCCGACGCCCATTGAGCATTTTCTCTACCGGCCAATCCCGAAGCGCTAGTTCGTATTGCGAAGCTGCTCATTGATCAGCGCGGATACATCATTGGCTGCTTGCAAAACTGGTTGGTTAGCGAGGTGAGCGTAGCGCGCAGTCGTCTGGACTTGGGTATGGCCAAGCAGCTTTCCAATCATCGGGAGACCTTGGCCGTTGCTCACTGCCACGGAAGCAAACGTGTGGCGTAGATCGTGGATCCGCGCATCCTTTAATCCGGCGCGGCCTCGAAGTCGCTGCCAGAACGGCTGGAGATCGGTCAGGTGTGCACCCGGGTTCCGGCCAATGATTACAAACGGGTTGCCCTCAATTCTCTCGATTTCACTCAATACCTCTATTGCAGCCGATCCTAGGTGTACGACCTTAGCTCCGGTCTTTGAGTCCGGCAGCTGTAGTGCGCAATTTGATAGGTCGACGTGCTCCCAGCGCAGTTTGAGAATTTCACCGAGGCGACAACCGGTGAAAAGAAGCAGTCTAATCGCAGCGATGGCTGAAGGCAGTTCGATCCGCTCTTCCTCCATATCAGCGAGTACGCGGCCTAGCGATTGAAGTTCGCCAGCCGAGAAGTAGCGCTCTCGCTTCTTCTCAGGGTACTTTTTGATATGCTTGCGAGGGTTCGTCCCATCAGGCCTAAGCCCCCAGAGCTCTGCCAGATTGAACATCTTAGAAATGATCTCAATGTTGCGATTAGCCTGATAGGGACGATGACGCCAATCATGGTGATACTTGGCAATATCGGCACGGGTCACATCAATCACGCGAAGGTGCCCGATCGCCGGCAGGATGAAGAGTTTGAGATTGCGCCGGTACTCCTTCGCCGTACTGGCCTTCAACCTTACGGCAATGTGTTCATCGTCAAATCGCTGTGCCAGCTCTGATACGGTGATGGCATCGCGGCGCTGACGTTTCTCATATTGTGGGTCCACATCGTTCCTGATCTTGACCAGTGCTTCCAGTGCTAAGCCTCTTGCTTGGTCGGGCGTTATAGCCCCAAAGCGCCCCAAGCTCATCCGCCGAGAAGTTTTGCCAAATCGATATTGCAGGACAAATTGCTTTCTTCCGGTTGGAAAGATACGAATACCAAGTCCCGACAGCTCGCTATCCCAGACGAAATAGTCTTTCCCAGATGGTTCGAGCGCTTCGATTTGCCTTTTGGTGAGCTTTGCCAATTGGACCTCTTGTTACCAGTTCTGGTTTCGAGGCTCGATCCGGAAGCAAATAGGAAGCAGGAGGGAACGAACCGTAGCGAAACCGTGCGGAGCGACACAGGACTAACCCGCTCCAACAGTCAATCTAACATGCTGAAAACAAGTAACTAAAGGCAATAGAACGTATGGCGACGTATGAGTCGCGAATAGCCCTCATAACCTGAAGGTCGTAGGTTCAAATCCTACTCCCGCAACCAGCAATTTTGCAGACCCATTTTAGGATATGCCTCACTGGTGACAGTGGGGCTTTTTTCGTTCTGCGGACATATATGTGAGCAAGGCCGGTGATGATCATTGCACCGGGCCGCGGCGGCTGGGCTTCTTTGGCCAGTTTGCCGCCTGTAAGGACAGAGTTTTTTAGCGAGCTTGCGGTTCAAATTGTTCGATGAAGAGCCGCGAACGGTTCAGGCCCTCTTGCCGATTTTTCGCCGATCTTTTGCCTCCAATTTGAACGGTTGGATCGATATCAAATCCCGTTCCTGCACTGAGTTAGGCAGATATCGCTTGGTTAATTATTGTAAAACCATGGCTTTTTTAAGCGATTGAGAAGACTTGTTCACGAAATTCGTCGGCATTTGGACACAGCTCGTCTGGTCATGATTTGGCTTTGTGCTAATCTTGGGTGATGCAGCAATTGCCAGAAAATGCGTCTTCTACTTAGGCGATTTTTAAACGGTTTGAGGGGTCTGCGGTGAAAAGCAAAACAAAGCGCAAGTCTCATCTTTTGGCGCTTGAGCCTCGAATGATGTTTGACGGTGCGGGCGTAGTCACTGCGCTTAGCGTCGATGCGGCACAAAGCGCGCAGACGCTCGATCATATTCCTATGACGTCCGCCTTGGTGGGGCCGATTGCGATGGATCCGCAAAGCGTGGTTGCTCGCGACGGGGCCTACACCGCACTGCCCGCAAAATCGGGGGCGATTGGCGATCCGGTTGATTTGGGTGATCTAGACGCCGGCGGGCATGGTGATCGCGCGGATGATGCGGTTGATGCAAGGGAAGCGGCGTATTTCGGTTCCGAGCGAGGAAATGCGGCGGATTTTGGCTTTGACCACAGCCTTGCGGTGCCGCTCGCCGCAGGCGCGGCGAATGACTTTATCTTCATCGACACCAGCATCGAAAACTATCAGGAGCTGGTCCAAACCTGGCAAGGGCGCGGCACGATCGTTCTGATCGATGCCGGATCTGATGGGGTGGATCAGGTTCTTTCTGCTCTTGCCGGGCAAAGCGATATCGGAGCCATTCACATCGTCAGCCACGGCGAAGATGGCATGTTTTGGCTGGGTGATACACGCATTGATAACGCGGCGTTGACCGGCGAATTGGCAGGCGTATTCGCATCAATCGGTGCAAAGCTTTCGGTCGATGGCGACATCCTTCTTTATGGCTGTGATGTCGGGGCGGATGAGGCGGGTCAGGCCTTGCTCAACAATCTGGCCGCGATCACGGGCGCAGATATTGCCGCATCGGTGGATGATACCGGCCATATCCTGCGCGGCGGGGATTGGACGCTGGAAAACCGGGTAGGCCAGATTGAGGCTGCCACTCTGGTTGCACAGGATTGGTATGGCCTGCTGGCGCCAGCGGCATTTGTCACAGGCGCTTTTGATGTCTTTGATGAAAACGGCAATCAGGTGGCGGACAATACGCGCCTGACAGCGGTTGGATCCTCTGCTGTTTGGTTTGATGTCGCGACGGTCAACGGCCAGCAAATCAGTGTCAGAGCGACGGTAACGGCTTTGACCGCCGGCGATGATGTCCAATTCAGCGGGCCGGGCGATGATTTTGGCGTGTTCCTGCGCAAAGGCAGTTCTGCTGGGCTAGGCACGGTTGAGGTTCGCTGGGACATCTTCTTCACTGCCACTGGTGCACCTGCCAATGTTGATGTGAATTTCACTGTCGCAGATATTGACGGCGCTGGAGGGCCGGAGACGCGCGAGTTTCTGGTGATCGACACCGATACTTTGTCCTCGTTTGAGGCTGCCAATGGCTCCAATGTCCTGTTTGACACCTCGGTTCCGGGCGAGGTTACCGCATCAGGCTCGCAGAACGAGAGCGGCGGTGTACCTTCCGCTGCTCGTTTCAACTGGCTCGATACCAACAGCTTCACCATTGAATACAACCTTGCCAATGGATTTGGCGGCGCGTTTTTCCGGCATGATGGCGATGCGGATTTCAATCTGGGCACTGGCGGCACAACCGTTTCGATCCCAAGGCTCGATCTGGATGGCAATAACAGCACGGCGGCAGGGTCTGCCTATATGGGCACCTATGTTGAAAACAGCGCTGGCGTGTCGATTGTCGATAGCGATGTCACGATCACCAATCCCAATGGCCAAGTTGAAGGCGCGAGCATAACGCTGACCAATGCGCAGGCGGGTGATGGCTTGCTGGTCAATGGCTCAGCTGCGGCATCGGGCACTTTGGCGGGCGGCATTGCCTACACGCGCACGGCAACCGAGATCATTTTGAGCGGTCCTGCGACTGCCGCACAATATCAGGCGGCGCTTCAGGCTGTCACATTTGAGACTGTGGGCGAATTTCCCAGTCAGGCTGATCGGTTGATTGATATCAGCTTTGAAAATGCCGCGCTGACATCGAATGTCGCGACCGCAACGATCAAGGTTGTCGAGGTTAACGATCCGCCCATAGCGGTGGATGATCCGCAGCAGACCACCGATGAAGACACGCCGATCACCAATATCGATGTGCTGGCCAATGATAGCGATGTCGATGACGCTGTGCTTACCGTCACGGCGGCGAATGCGAGCAATGGGACGGTCACGATCAATCCCGATGGTACGCTGAATTACACGCCCAATGCCGAATTTAGCGGCACGGATACGATCACTTACACAATCAGCGATGGACGAGGCGGGACAGATACAGCCATTGTCCCGATTGTGGTGAATGCGGTCAATGATGCGCCCGTGACTGCGGGTAACCTTCCCCCGCAAACCAATGTGGATGCCGATAGCGGGATCAGCGTTGATACCTCTGCCGGGTTTAGCGATGTCGACAATGCATCGCTGACATACAGCGCGGCCGGTCTGCCGCCCGGTCTTTCCATCAATACGGCCACTGGCGAGATCACTGGCACGATTGACAATTCGGCGAGCCAAGGCGGCGCTGCGGGTGTTTATAGCATCGTGGTCACGGCGACGGATGCAGGCGGGCTGAGCGCGGCCCAGAATTTCAGCTGGACTGTCACCAATCCTGGCCCTGCGGCCAATGATGACACCGCATCGACTGATGAGGACACGCCCGTCACTGTCGGCGTGCTGGGCAATGACGCAGATCCTGACGGCGATGATCTGACCGTAACATCGGCAAGCGCGCCCAATGGCAGCGTGGTCATCAATGCGGATGGCACGATAACCTATACGCCTGATGCTGATTTTAACGGCACTGATACCGTGACATACACTATCAGCGATGGCGAAGGCGGCACATCGACGGCCACTGTTACCGTTACCGTGGACGCGGTGAATGATGCACCTGTGGCAGCCGGGACATTGCCGCCGCAAACCAATGTGGATGCAGATGGCGGGATCAGCGTTAATACCTCTGGCGGGTTTAGCGATGTCGATAACGCATCGCTCACTTACAGCGCGGCCGGGCTTCCTCCCGGCCTTTCCATTGACACCGCCACTGGCGAGATCACCGGCACTATCGACAATTCAGCGAGCCAGGGCGGCGCTGGCGGGGTGTATTCCATCGAAGTGACGGCGACCGATGCAGGCGGTTTATCGGCAACGCAAACCTTCAGCTGGACCATCACCAATCCCGTGCCTATCGCGGTTGATGACACGGCGAGTACCAATGAAGACACGCCTGTTCTTATCGATGTCTTGCCCAATGATAGCGATCCTGATGGCGATGTGATCAATGTGATATCGGCAGTTGCATCGGTGGGTCAGGCCACCTTGGTGGGCAATCAGATCAATTTTGTGCCGCCTGCAAACTTTAACGGCACCGCCACGATCACCTATACAATCAGCGACGGCGAAGGTGGAACATCGCAGGCTCAGGTCGTCGTCACTGTGGGCGCGGTGAATGATGCGCCCATTTCCACGCCAATTCCGCCGGAAAATGTGCAGGATGGCGAAACGATTTCGGTGCCGGTCGCCGGTTCCTTCACCGATGTCGAAGGCGATACTCTCACCTTTAGTGCGGCCGATTTGCCGCCGGGTCTGTCGATTGATCCTGTCACAGGTGTGATATCGGGCACGATCACTCCTGATGCCAGCCAGACCAATGGCGGCGTCTACACAGCCACCATCACAGTCGATGATGGCAATGGCGGGACAACGACCGAAACGATCACGTTCAACGTATCGAACCCGCCCCCGCTTGCCAGCAATGACAGCGCGTCCACTGACGAAGATACGCCCGTTACAATCGACGTGCTGGCCAATGACAATGATCCTGATGGTGATCCGCTGACCGTTACGTCTGCCGATGCGCAAAACGGAACGGTTGTGATCAATCCCGATGGAACCGTCACGTACACTCCGAACCCGGATTTCAACGGCACTGACACCATCACTTATGAAATTTCCGATGGGAATGGCGGAACGTCAATCGCGACCGTGAATGTCACTGTGGCGGATATCAATGATACGCCGATGACAAGCGGTTCCATCGGCGATCAGAGCAATCTGGATGATCAGGCGATCAATCTGCCGGTTGCAGGGGCGTTCAATGATCCTGATGGCGACGCGCTGTCCTTTTCGGCAACGGGCCTGCCTGCCGGGCTGACGATTGATCCTGTGACGGGCATCATTTCGGGCACGATTGATAATTCCGCCAGCCAGGTGAATGGTGGTGTTTATTCGGTCACTGTGACGGCGGATGATGGACGCGGCGGAACCATTTCGCAGACATTTGAATGGACGGTTGCAAACCCTGCGCCCATTGCCAGCAATGACAATGCGACCACCGATGAAGACACGCCTGTCAACATCGACGTGCTTGCCAATGATGTAGATCCCGATGGCGATGATCTGACCGTGATTTCGGCCAGCGCGGGCAATGGCACTGTCACAATCAATCCCGATGGCACGCTGGTTTACACACCCAATCCTGATTTCAACGGGACGGACACGATTGTCTATACCATCAGCGATGGGGAGGGCGGGGAAAGCTCTGCCAGCGTCGATGTGGTCGTTGCGCCCGTCAATGATGCGCCGACAACCGTTGGTCTGCCCAATCAAAACGGCGAAGACAGCCAGACCGTTTCAATCCCCACGGCAAGCGCGTTTAACGATGTCGATGGCGATGCGTTGACATTCACAGCGACAGGCCTGCCGCCGGCTTTGACGATTGATCCGGTTACCGGCGTAATCTCAGGCACACTGGCAGCGGATTCTTCGCAAAACGGGCCGTTTATTGTCACTGTGACAGCGACCGATCCATCTGGCGAACAGGTCAGCACACAATTCGTCTATTCGATCCAGAACATCCCGCCCATCGCGCAAAATGATACGGCCACCACGGCTGAGGACACGCCTGTCACCGTGGCGGTGCTGGCCAATGACAGCGATCCTGATGGCGATCCGTTGACCATTACCAGCGCCAACAGCGACAATGGCACAGTTGTGGTGAATGCCGATGGGACAGTCACTTTCACGCCCGATCCCGATTTTAACGGCGATGCCACTGTCACTTACACGGTAAGCGATGGGCAGGGCGGTGTTGCAACGGCGACTTTGGTTGTCACCGTGACCGGCGAAAACGACGCACCAACAGCAGTGGCCATCCCCGATGTGGTGAATGAGGATAACCAGTCCGTTTCTGTCGCGACGGATAGCTTTTTTGATGATGTTGATGGCGATACGCTCACCATCTCGGCCACGGGTTTGCCTCCGGGCCTTACAATTGACCCGGCCACTGGCATTATTTCGGGCACTCTCGATATTGATGCAAGCCAGGGCGGACCAGCGGGCGACGGTGTTTATGCCGTTACGCTGACGGCTGATGATGGCAATGGCGGCACCGTTTCCCAGACATTCAGCTGGACTGTCACCAATCCTGCGCCCACGGCCAGCAATGATGCAGCGACCACCGATGAAGAGACATCGGTGAATGTCGATGTGCTGGGCAATGACACAGATCCTGATGGCGATCCGCTCACCGTTATATCGGCCAGCGCGCCCAACGGGACTGTGGTGATCGAAGCGGACGGCACGCTGACTTACACGCCCAATGCTGATTTTAACGGCACCGATACGATCACGTATGAAATAAGCGACGGCAATGGCGGTGTTTCAACCGCTGCGGTGGTGGTGACAGTCAATCCGGTCAACGATCCGCCAGTGGCGGTTGATGATGCGGTGACGACGGATGAAGACACTCCCGTTACGATCGGCGTGCTGGGCAATGACAGCGATGTGGATGGTGATCCGCTGACTGTAACAAGCGCGGCATCGCCCGATGGCACGGTTGTCATCAACCCCGATGGCACGATCACTTTCACGCCAAATCCTGATTTCAACGGTAACACCACCATCACTTATGAAATTTCCGATGGTAATGGCGGCACTGCGACAGCGATTGTCGATGTCACGGTCAATCCGATCAACGATCCGCCTGTGGCAAATCCCGATATGGGCACCACCAATGAAGACACGCCTGTTACGGTTGATCTGATCGGAAACGATACTGATGCCGATGGCGATCCTTTGACCATTACAGCGGCCAATGCCCCCAATGGCACAGTGGTTATCAATGGCGATGGGACCGTCACTTATACGCCTGATCCCGATTTTAACGGCACAGATACAATCACTTACACGATCAGTGATGGCAATGGCGGGTTCTCTACCTCCACCGCGACGATCACGGTAACGCCTGACAATGATGCGCCGGTTGCCGCGCCCATTGCCCCGCAAAGCAACAATGACGATGCGCCTGTCACTCTGGATGTGTCAGGCAATTTTAGCGATGTTGATGGCGACACACTGACATTCAGCGCGGCGGGTCTGCCGTCGGGCCTGTCGATTGATGCAAACGGCAACATCACCGGCACTATCGACAATTCAGCAAGCCAGGGCGGGCCTGCTGGCGATGGTATCTACACTGTCACGGTCACAGCCGATGATGGCAATGGCGGGACTGTCACATCCGCATTCACCTGGACAGTGGCCAACCCGGCTCCTGTTGCAATTGATGACAGCGCGGCGACGGATGAGGACACGCCTGTCAATATCGACGTGCTGGCTAATGACAGCGATCCCGATGGCGATGATCTGGCGGTTACCAGCGCTCTTGCGGCCAATGGAACGGTTGTGATTGAGGCGGACGGCACTGTCACTTACACGCCCGATCCCGATTTTAATGGCACCGACACCATCACCTATACGATCAGCGATGGCGAAGGCGGAACATCGACCGCTACGGTCACTGTCACGGTCGATCCTGTCAACGATGCACCTGTTGCGGCGCCGATCACCGCGCAGAACAATGTGGATGCAGACAGCGTATCCCTGCCGGTCGCTGGCAATTTCAGCGATGTCGATGGCGACACTTTGACATTTGCGGCAACCGGCCTTCCGCCGGGCCTCAGCATTGATCCTGCCACGGGCGAGATCACCGGCACAATCGACAATTCCGCCAGCCAGGGCGGGCCGGGCGGTGATGGCATTTATTCGATTACCGTTACCGCCGATGATGGCAATGGCGGCACGGTCAGCTCAACGTTTAGCTGGACAGTGACGAACCCCGCGCCAGATGCGGCGGATGACACCGCGGCAACCGATGAAGATACGCCGGTCGATATTGATGTTCTGGCCAATGACAGCGATCCTGATGGCGATGATCTGACGGTCATTTCTGGATCAGCGAATAACGGGACCGTGTCGATCAATCCCGATGGGACGATCAATTACACACCTGATCCCGACTTTAACGGCACGGACACGATCACTTACACCATCAGCGATGGCGAAGGCGGGACGGACACGGCCACTGTTACCGTGACGGTAAACCCGCAAAATGATGCGCCTGTTGCTGATCCGCAATTGACCAATCAAACCGATGAAGATGGCGATGCGATTGCGCTGGATGTGTCGGGCAATTTTGATGATATTGATGGCGATACGCTCACCTTTACCGCGGCCGGGCTTCCCCCCGGCCTGTCGATTGATACCAATGGCAATATCACGGGCACAATCGACAATTCAGCGAGCCAGGGCGGACCCGGTGCAAATGGCCTCTATACCGTCACCGTCACCGCTGATGATGGCAATGGCGGCACGGCCAGTTCCACCTTTGTCTGGACCATTGGCAACCCGCCGCCTGTCGCATCAGATGACACCGCGACAACCGATGAAGATGTGCCGGTTACCATCCCCGTCCTTGCCAATGACAATGATCCTGATGGCGATACTCTCACCGTTACTGCGGCCAGCGCGAATAACGGCACAGTCATCATCAACGCCGATGGCACCGTCACTTACACACCCAATGGCGATTTCAACGGCACCGACACCATCGTCTACACCATTGATGATGGCGAAGGCGGCACATCGACAGCGACTGTCACAGTCACTGTAAACCCTGTGAATGATGCGCCTGTAACGGTGGGTCTGCCCGATCTGGTTGATGGCAATAACGAGGCGATCAGCGTCCCGCTTGCCCCTGCGTTCAACGATCCAGATGGCGATCCGCTGACTTTCAATGTCACAGGCCTTCCAGCAGGGCTAACCTTTGATCCTGCAACGGGGCTGGTTTCAGGAACGACAGACCCGACCGCATCAACAGGCGGGCCAGGTGGCGATGGTATTTACAGTGTCACCGTGACAGCCGATGATGGCAATGGCGGGGTCACCTCCACCACATTCACCTGGACGATCAATAACGAGCCGCCAACGGCCGTGAATGACAATTTCACGACGGACGAAGACACGCCCATCACTATGGATGTGCTTGCCAATGATATTGATCCTGATGGCGATCCGACAACGCCCATCACAGTGATTGCTGCAACGGCGACAAACGGCGTGGCAGTGGTCAATCCCGATGGTACGATCACTTTTACGCCCGATGCAAACTTTGTCGGCACGGCGACCGTCACCTACACGATTGAGGATGCCAATGGCGATCCGGCAACGGCGGTTGCAACGATCACGATTGATCCTGTCAATGACGCGCCGATTGCCACCAATGTCCCTGACCGCGCTGATGAAGATGGCGACGTGATTGCGATTGATGCATCTGCATTCTTTAGCGATATCGAAGGCGATGCGCTGACTTACAGCATCAGCAATCTGCCCGCAGGGCTCAGCATTGATGCCAATACAGGATTGATCACCGGCACAATTGATCCTGATGCAAGCCAGGTCAATGGCGGCGTCTATTCAGCCATTATCACAGCCGATGATGGCAATGGCGGCACGACCGATATCATGTTCGTTTGGACTGTCACCAATCCCGGCCCCGCCGCGGCGAATGACACCGCATCGACAACCGAAGATACGCCTATTGCCTCTATCGATGTGCTGGCGAATGACAATGATCCCGATAACGATGCACTAACGGTCGTATCGGCAAGCGCGCCCAATGGCACAGTGACTATCAACCCGGATGGAACCTTGGCCTATGCGCCTGATCCTGATTTCAACGGCACCGATACGATCACTTACCAGATCACTGATGGGCAGGGCGGCACATCAACCGCGATTGTCACAGTGACAGTGGGGGCTGCGAATGATGCCCCAACTGCGCAGCCTCTGCCACCGCGCGCGAATGCCGATGCTGAACCCATCAATATCGATGTGTCCGGCAGTTTTGACGATGTGGACGGTGACATGCTGTCTTTCACCGCCAGCGGATTGCCAGCAGGGCTTTCGATTGATGCGGGCGGCAATATCACCGGCACGATTGATCCAGGTGCCTCCATTGGCGGGCCTGGCGGTGACGGTATCTACGACGTGACGATCACAGCCGATGATGGCAATGGCGGCACTGTCAGCACCACGTTCACCTGGAGCATAACCAATCCCGCGCCTGTCGCTCAAAATGATGCAGCGACAACCGATGAGGACACGCTCGTCAATATCGACGTGCTGGACAATGACAGCGATCCCGATGGCGATGCGCTGAGCGTTGTTACCGCCAGCGCGCCCAATGGCACGGTGGTGATCCTGCCCGATGGCACGATTGATTACACGCCGAACCCTGATTTCAATGGCACCGATACGATCAGCTACACGATCAGCGATGGCAATGGCGGCACGGCCAATGCGACGGTGACTGTAACTGTGAACCCGGTGAACGATCCGCCGGTTGCGCAGGATGACAGCGCCGTCACCGATGAAGACACCCCCGTCACTATTCCCGTGCTGGTCAATGACAGCGATGTCGACGGTGATCCGATCACCGTAACCAGTGCAAGCGCGCCCAATGGAACCGTCACGATCAATCCCGATGGCACAGTGACGTACACGCCTGACCCTGATTTCAGCGGCACAGACACCATCACTTACACCATCAGCGATGGCATGGGCGGGACCGACACGGCGAGCGTCACTGTCACCGTGACCCCGGTGAATGACCCCCCTGTTGCCATGGATGATACCGCCGCAACACCCGAAGACACGCCTGTCACCATCCCCGTGCTCAGCAATGATAGCGATGTGGATGGCGATACGTTGGCGGTGACCGATGCGGCATCGCCCGATGGCACCGTTACTATCAATCCCGATGGATCGATCACTTTCACGCCCGATCCGGACTTTACCGGACCTGCCACCATTACCTACACCATTGATGATGGCATGGGCGGCACAGCCACCGCAACCGTAACGGTTGATGTTGGCGCTGTGAATGATCCGCCGGTTGCAGTGGATGACACAGCAACCACTGATGAGGATACGCCCGTTACCATCCCGCCGCTTGTGAATGACAGCGATGTGGACGGCGACCCGCTCGAAGTGATCGATGCGAGCGCTGGCAACGGAGCGGTCGTCATCAACGCTGACGGCACCGTAACCTACACGCCCGATCCCGATTTTAATGGGACCGATGTCATCACGTACACCATCAGTGATGGCAATGGCGGCACAGACACCGCGACGATTACTGTTACGGTTGACCCCGTGAATGACGGACCCGTCGCACAAGATGACACTGTCAATACGGCCGAAGATCAGCCCATTACCATTCCCGTGCTCGCCAATGACAGCGATCTGGATGGCGATCCGCTAACGGTGACAGATGCTACATCGCCCGATGGCATGGTCACCATCAATCCTGACGGGACGATCACGTTTACCCCCGATCCCGATTTCAACGGCCCCACCACTATCACCTACACCATTGATGATGGCATGGGCGGCACGGCAACCGCGACTGTCACTGTGAATGTCGCGCCGGTGAATGACCCCCCTGTCGGTGTTGATGATACCGCCTCCACCGATGAAGACACGCCTGTCACCATTCCCGCTCTCACCAATGACAGCGATGTGGATGGCGATCCGCTTACCATCGTGTCTGCCAATGCGCCCAACGGCACGGTCACCATCAACCCCGACGGTACGCTGACCTATACGCCCAATCCCGATTTTAACGGCACCGACACGATCACCTATCAGGTGAGCGACGGCATGGGCGGGTTTGATACGGTGACGGTCACAGTAACGGTGAACCCGGTTAATGATCCGCCTGTTGCAGGCAATGACGTAACCAGCGTTGACGAGGACGGTTCGGTCACCATTCCTGAACTGGTGAACGACACCGATGCGGATGGCGATCCGCTGACGGTTACTGAAGCTTCTGCTGAAAATGGCACGGTCACGATCAATCCGGACGGATCGATCACCTATACGCCCAATGCCGATTTCTTTGGCACCGATACGATCACTTACACCATCGATGATGGCAATGGCGGCACGTCCACCGCGACGATCACCGTCACGGTCAACCCCATCACCGAAACACCGATTGATGACGACGAAGCATTCACTGTCATCAGCGGGGGCGAGCGTATTTTGGATGTGCTGGCCAATTCCAGCGATCCCGATGGCGATCCGCTCAATATCTTCTTTGCAGAAACAGATGTGGGCGAAGTTGTTATCAATCCCGATGGCACTTTGTCATTCACCGCGCCGCCTGAATTCGATGGCATTGCGACCATCAATTACATTGCGTCTGATGGTAATGGCGGGTTTGTGGCATCAACCGCGATTGTCACTGTGGTTCAGGCAACCGCGGATATTTCGTTCCTGATCAATCAGGATCCCAGTGGCGGCTTCCCTGATTTGGAGCGGACCAACCGCGAGATTGACCAAGATGATCAGTTTATCGCAGCGCCGCTTGTCATCCTTGATACGGCAAATGGTTTCCGCGATCTTCGCGGCACAGGCACATTGAATGTCGATCAGCCTTTGCTGACCGCCGTTAACAACATCAATTCTCTGCGCGGGCTGGGCACGCTGGATGTGCAGGGCAGCCCGATCGGTGACGTAACGCGTTACATCGATGATATTCGCGATATCCGGTTTGGTGTCGACCGATTGTTCGACCCGCGCTTCGGTGATTTCATTCCGGAAAGCCTCACCGGGTTCTCTGTCCGTCAGCTTACGACAGGCAATGAACTGTTTATGATCGAGAGCATTGTGCGCGACCGTGTGGTCTATGTCGAAATGCGCGACATTGGCCCCGAAAACGCGCCGCGCATTGTCGAATTTCAGCTGGTGACCCGCGATGGATCGCCTCTGCCTGACTGGATCCGCATGGATGCACGCGGTCTGGCGATCATAGAGCGTCCGGTTGATGCAGAAGCGATTCGATTGATCGTTCGCGCTGTTCTTGAAAATGGCGAAACGGCCGAGACAGCCGTCGTAATCCAAGGGGCGACCGGCGAAATTCAGCTTGATAATGGCGGCGGCGACCAAGCGGCGAAAGCGGACACGCTTGATGCGCTTATGGCCAAGGTCAATTCGGAAAAAGACGACGAGGCGAGCGCATTGCTCGCAGCCTTCAGTTAAGAAAATTCAACGACGAAACTCAGATAAAGGCACGGTGGTAAGGTTATGAAAAAAGGTATCGCACTTACGAGCGTCTCGGCACTTTTTCTGAGTGCCTGCGCAACTGTACCTGAGCCGTTTACGGGGGCAGAACTGAGCGAGACAGCCCAGCGCAATTATGTGCAAGTCGATGTAGATCAAGAGCCGATTGCAGGCGAGGTTGATCTGTACGAGGCGATGGCGAGGGCGCTCAAATACAACCTTGATTACAAGGTTGAGCTGATGGAAATCGCGCTGCGCGACCGTGAGCTTGATCTTCAGCGCTATGATATGCTGCCGCAATTGGTGGCCAGCGCAGGATATGGCGGGCGCAACAATTTTGCAGGCGCAAGCTCTTTGTCGCTGCTTACCCGGCGGCAATCTTTGGAGCCATCGACATCGCAGGAACGCGACCTGTTCACAGCCGATCTCGCGCTTAGCTGGGATGTGCTCGATTTCGGGCTGTCCTATGTGCGGGCAAAACAGGGCGCGGATGAAGTCCTGATTGCGCAGGAACGCCGCCGCAAAGTTGCCAACCGGATTATCGAAGATGTGCGGTCATCCTATTGGCGCGCGGTCAGCGCAGAACGCTTGCTGACCAAATTGCAAGAGCTGGAAGGCTCTGTCACCACAACGCTCGAAAATTCAGAGCGGCTGGCAGAGCGCCGTTTGTCAGCGCCGCTCACCGCGCTCACTTATCAGCGCGAATTGCTTGAAATTCAGGCGCAAATCCGCAAGCTTCAGCGCGAGCTTGTGGTGGCCAAGGCGCAGCTTGCAGCTTTGATGAACCTGCGGCCCGGCACGCAGTTCACGCTTTCCTTGCCAGACCGTTCCACCAATCTTCCCGATGTGAAATATGACGGCGAAGACATGATGATGACAGCCTTGCTCAACCGGCCCGAACTGCGCGAGGTAAGCTACCGTCAGCGGATCAATTCGCGCGAAATGGATGCAGCGCTTTTGTCGGCATTGCCCAGTTTCCGCGGGATTTTGGGCGTCAATGTCGATTCCAACGATTTCCTGTTCAACAATAACTGGATCAATTACGGCGCCCGCGCCAGCTGGAATGTGCTCAACCTGTTCCGTCTGCCCGCGCATAAGAAAGCGGTGAAAGCGCAGGATGCCTTGCTCGAACAGCGCGAGATGGCCTTGACCATGGCGGTCATCACACAGGTCCATGTCGCGCGCGCGCGGTTCGGTCATCTCAACAACGAACTCGATACCGCATCGCGCCAGATGAGCGTTCAGGACAAAATTCTTGACCAAATCCGGTCCGGTCACAAGGCAGGCGCGATGAGCCGCCAGACTTTGCTGCGCGAAGAAATGAACACGCTCGTATCCGAAGTGAAATACGACATCGCTTATGCCGAAGCGCAAAACGCCTATGCGAACCTGTTCGCCTCCATGGGCATTGATGAATTTAGCCCCGATGTAACAGGCCAAGAAGATGTGGCCACTTTGCGTGCTTCTCTTGCGCAATTGTGGCAGGACCGCGAAAATGCAGTCCGGCTATCTGGGCAGTGATATTATGAGCGATGATGCGCAGCCGGATGAAACGGTCCCGGCTGCTGACACTTCAAAGACCAAGTACCTCATCGGCGGGGGTGTCCTCGCCGCTGTGGTGCTGGGCGCTTATGCTTTTGCCAATAGCGGCGAGACCGAATGGTCACAGGCCGAAGAAGCGCCTGCAGAGGAGGCAATTGCCGCCTCCGAAGAGCCTGCGGCTGTGGAACCTGAGCCCGAACCGGAATTGACAGCACGCGGCGTGATCAAGGCGAAAGAGGAATCCGTGATCGCCTCGCGCATGACGGCCAAGATTACGTCCATGCCATTTGGCCAAGGGCAAAGCTTTCGCAAAGGCGCATTGCTTGCCCGGTTTGATTGTTCGTCAATCCAGGCGCAATTGAACGCGGCGCGCGCCTCTGCGCAGGCCTATAAGGTCACTTATGACAACAATGTCGAACTCGACGCATACGAAGCTGTCGGCAAGAACGAAGTTGCCGTATCGCGCGCCAATCTGAGCAAAGCTCAGGCTGAGGCAAGCGCCATTTCTGCCCAGCTAAAAGATTGCGCCGTCTATGCGCCTTTTTCCGGCAGCGTTGTCGAAGAAATCGCAGGCAAGGGTGAAATCGCGGCGAGCGGCCAGCCGCTGATGAAAATTCAAAGCGGCGGCAGTCTGGAAGCGGAATTGATTGTGCCGAGCAATTGGCTGACATGGCTGCGGCCCGGCGCTGATTTTGGCTTTGCAATTGATGAGACGGGCAACGAAATAACCGGCTCTGTCACGCAATTGGGAGCCGCGGTCGATCCGGTGAGCAAAACCATCCGCATCACCGCCGATATCAATCGCGGTGACGGGCTGGTTCTGCCCGGAATGAGCGGCACGGCCACATTCGAAGACCCGGACAAGCCTGAGGAAGCGGAACCGGCAGCAGATGAGGCTGGCGAAAAGGCTGCCGAGACCAAAGCCGAGGAAAGCAATGGCAGCGAGCCAGGCTGACCCTTCCAGCGCCAAGCCGGTTTTGGCAGAAGCGCCCGCCCCGCGCATTCCCGATGCGCAGGGTCTGGCCGCGCTGTTGCAATTTGAAGCGGATATGCGCCGCCAATCCACGGTGAATGAACTGCAATACTGCATCGCGAACGATGCGCGCGCGATAGTGCCTTATGGGCAGATGTTTATCTTCCAGCAAAAAATCATGGGCGAGGGGTTCAAAGCCACTTGCGCATCCTCGCTTGCGGCGATTGATCGCAATGCGCCTTTGATACAGGCGCTGGAACGGCTGCTTGGCGCGATGCAGGATGATCGCGGCCTTGGCAAAGTGCGCGCATTCGATATCGCCCAGTTTGGCGATGATGAGGCGCTGGCCGATTATCCCTATGCCAATGTGCATTGGCAGCCATTGCTCAGCGATGATGGCGCAGCTTTCGCTGGGTTGCTGGCCGCGCGCGAGGAGCCGTTTAGGGAGGGGGAGGCGAAACGCCTCGCTCGCATAGCAGAGACCGGATCGCATGCCTGGCGCGCGTTAAGCGGAAATAAGCCTGTGCGCCGGTTTCCCGCACTGGATAGCAAAAAGAAGAAATGGATTGCCGCCGCAGTGGTAATCGCGCTGTTATTCCCGGTCCGGCTCACCGCGCTTGCACCGGCTGAAATCGTGGCAGAGCGCCCGTTTGTCGTGGCCGCTCCGTTTGCAGGCCAGATTGCGTCAGTGGAAGTCACTCCCAACGCGCCTGTTACAAAAGGACAGGTGCTGCTGCGGTTCGATGATGTGCGGCTGGCCAATGAATTGGAGTTGGCAGAAGAACGCCTGCTGGTGGCGCGCTCTCGGCTTGAACGCTCAACCAGCTCGGCTTTTGGAGAGCGCGATGAGACATCGGACATTGCCATCATGCGCGCAGAACTCGAAGTGGCGGAGGCGGAATATGACTACGCCAAGGATCTCGTCGGCCAATCGGCCATCACCGCGCCGCGCGATGGGATGGCTTTGATCAGTGATCGCCGCGATTGGGAAGGGCGCGCGGTGAATACTGGCGATCCGATTATGCAAGTGGTTGATCCAACGGCAACGATGATCCGCATTGATTTGCCCTCGGCTGAACAGATGGACCTGGAAAAAGGGGCCAAAGTCAAAATGTGGCTGGATGCGCAGCCGCTTTGGGCGATTGATGCGACGCTGGAGACGGCAAGCTATCAGGCGCGCCAGACGCCAGAGGGGACATTGGCATTTGCTTTGACGGCCCGGCTGGATGGGGACAATCCGCGCATCGGATCACGCGGTACGGCGCAGATTTATGGCCAATGGGTGCCGTTTATCTATTCGCTCTTGCGCAGGCCGATTGCCGCCATCCGCCAATTTATCGGCATTTAGGGCGCGCGCGGTGGCCGATGCTGCAATACCGATCGAGCTGCCCGGCATTCCTGCGCCGCCGCCGCCGCCACTCCCAGCCTTGCGGCAGGAATTGCGAATTGAGGCAGGAGCACCGCTCGTAACAGGCGCGCCCAGTTGGACATTGTTTGATCCGGTTCGCCATGCGTTCTTCCAACTTGGCAAAGTGGAATTTGCGATCCTCTCGCGCTGGGCATCGGGCAAGATGGACGGGATTGCGGGCCAATTGCGCGCGCTGGGGCTGGACGGGGAAGAGGCCGATGATGCGTTTAATGAAGTGGTGGAATTTGCCGCAACCAACGGGCTGACAATCGCGCCTGTGGGGCAAGACGCTGTCACCACTTACACCGCCCAGCGCAATGCGGGCAAGAAAGCGGCATGGAAATGGCTGCTCGACAATTATCTGTTCATCCGATTGCCGCTGGTTAAACCCGCGCGGTTTTTGGAGCGCACGATTGACCGCGTCAGGCCGCTCTGGTCGCCTTACAGCCTCATATTCTTTGCCTGCCTCGCGCTTTTCAGCCTGTTTCTGGTGTCGCGCCAATGGGACGTGTTCATCGCATCATTCCTGTATTTCTTCAGCTGGCAGGGCCTGATCGCTTATGGCTTTGGGCTGATCGCGGTCAAAATCCTGCATGAGCTTGGCCATGCATACACCGCTACCCGCTATGGCTGCCGGGTGCCGACCATGGGGGTCAGCTTTCTGGTGATGATGCCGGTGCTTTACACCGATACAACTGCGGCCTGGCGGCTGAAATCGCGCAAGGAAAAGCTCGCGATTGATTGTGCCGGGGTTGCGGCTGAACTGATGGTGGCCAGCATCGCGACGATGGCGTGGGTGCTTTTGCCCGATGGCTTGCTGCGCAGCGTCGCCTTTATCCTTGCGACCACAAGCTGGGTGATGAGCCTTGCCGTCAATCTCAATCCGTTCATGCGGTTTGATGGGTACTATGTGCTGTCTGATCTGCTCAATGTGCCCAATCTGCAACCGCGCGCCTTTGCGCTGGGGCGATGGAAATTGCGCGAGGTCTTCTTCAACATCGGCGATCCCGTGCCCGAAAGCGTGCCGCGCCGTTTACATGTGGGCATGATCGTTTACGCCTATGCGACATGGATTTACCGCCTGTTCCTGTTCACCGGGATCGCCATCCTTGTCTACAGCGTCTTTTTTGAACCGCTTGGCCTGATCCTCGCGGTGGTGGAAATGGCTGTGTTTGTGGGCCGTCCCATCTTTTCAGAGCTGAAAGTGTGGCACGAAATGCGCAGCCGCATCTTTGCAACGCGGCGCGGAAAAGCCTGGCTGCTGCTGGCATTGGGAGGGGTTCTTCTGGCGGTTCTGCCGCTTGATCGTCATGTGTCGGGCCATGCGGTGCTGGCCCCTGTTGGCGCATCCCCAGTTGTCGCTGGCGAAGCGGCGCGGGTCGAACGCATTCTGGTCAAGAATGGAGACCGCGTTGAGGCGGGCGCGCCGCTCGTTGAGCTCACCGCGCCGCAGCTTTCATCCGAAACAGCCGCGACCAAAGTGCGCGTTGCCCAGCTTGAGCTGCAATTTGGCCGCGCGGTGGCGGATGATCGTGATCTGTCCAATCGCGCAGTCATCGAACGGGAACTGGCGCGCGAAAAAAGCAAGCTTGCAGGGCTTGAGAGACGGTCAGAAAAGCTGGTTCTGCGCGCGCCGATTGCCGGCACCGTATCGGACCTTGGGCCGCACGTGCATGCCGGGCGCTGGCTGGATGGGGCCGAGATTATCGCATATGTTTTGAGCCCTGCTGATTACGATCTTCAGGCTTTCATCAGCGAAGATGACATCTGGCGGATTGAAAATGAGGCGATGGGAACTTTTGTCGCCTCGCACGGCACCGATGCCGCGCGCAAAGCGAAACTGATCGAGGTTTCAACCAGCGCGATTGAGCGGCTGGATCAGCCCATTCTTGCATCCGAAAATGGCGGCCCAATTGCCGTCAACAAGGATGGTGATGAGTATAAACCGCGCGAGGCGCTCTACCGCGTTCGCCTTGTCGCAGAACGAGGCCAGCAGGGCGATGAAAGCCATCAGATCCAACCAATCACAGGCGTGGTTCAGATCGAAACCGATGGCCGCAGTTTTGCAGGTTGGGCGTTAAGCGAAGCGGCCCGCATGGTGCGGCGGATACTCTAAAGGGGGGCGAGGATCGCCGCTGGGCGAACGCGCTGTGGAATCCCGCGCGCATCTCCTGCCCCATTTACGCCGTGCGAGCGGCTGGCGCGGGCGCCATGCTGGGATCATCCGGCGCGATTTCTTCGTTCATCTGAATTGCGAGGGCATTTCCCGACACCGGGCGGCCAACCATGTATCCTTGCACCATTTCCATGCCGGTGCGTTTGGCAATGGTCATGCCAAGCTCATCCTCCACGCCTTCGAGCAGGCATTGGACTTCCAAAGTCTGTGCAAGGCCCACCATCGAACGCAGGATCTTTTCAGTCATCGGATCGTGCAGATTTTCAACGAAGGAACGGTCGATCTTCAACTTTGAAATCGGCAAAGCGCGCAGATTGCTGAAATTCGAATAGCCGGTGCCAAAATCGTCGATTGCGATGGCGTGACCGCGCGCTGCAAGCCGCCGCACGTTTTTGCTCGCCTTGTCGAGATCGACTAGCATCGCGGTTTCGGTGACTTCAAACTCGATCAGCGAAGCATCAGTCTCATTCTGGTTGAGCAGATCGAGAATGGCCTGCGTGGTGTCATCCGAATTGAGATCTGCCGCCGACAGGTTGACCGAAACAGGCACGCGGTTGTCCCAGTGGCTCAATTGCGCGATGGCCTTGCTGACTACGGTGAGCGAGATATTCGCCATCAACCCGCATTCTTCCGCCACTTTGATGAAATTGTTTGGTTCAACCAAGCCTAAAACCGGACTGTGCCACCGGGCGAGAGCTTCTGCGCGCTCGATGGTGTTTGTGCGCAGGTCATATTGCGGTTGGAACACAAGTTCGAGCTCGTCGGCAAAGTTCGCGCTGCGCAAGGCTTGCTCAATTTTGTAATGTTCCGCGAAGGATTTGGCATGCTCATCATTGAACGAGATCGAACGGTTCTTTCCGCTCCGTTTGGCATGAAGCAAGGCAAAGTCGGCATTCTTCATCACATCGCCAGCATCACGCTCCCCGTTCAACTGACAGCACCCGATTGATCCGGAAATCTGGATAAGACGTCCATCAATCGGATAGGTCTGCCCGATCCTGGAAAGCAGCTTTCCGGTCAGCTCCTGAATGTCTTCTTCGGACATGGGGCGATTGAAGATAAGCGCAAATTCATCGCCGCCGATCCGGCTTACAAGAGCATCCTCGCCGCAAAATGCGCGCAGCCGAAAGCTCACCGCTTTCAGCAATTCGTCCCCCATCATGTGGCCGTAATTGTCATTCACCTGCTTAAAACCATCAAGATCAAGCAGCACGACCCAGCCATGCGTATCGCCCTCAACGCAGGTTTCAAAAGAATCGAAGAAAGCGCGTCGATTGGCGAGGCCCGTCAGAGTGTCTGAGAAGGATTCTTTCTTCAGCACAAGCTTTGCCGACACTTCATGATCGAGCTTTTTTTCCGCCTTCGCATGCGCCTCGCGCGCTGCAATTTCTGCCTTGGCCGCCGTGCCGATTGCCTTGCGCAAATGATGAGAGATACCCGTCGCACTCAACGCTGCGGCAAGTCCGACCAGCGCATAGGTTACCAATTGTTCCGACCCATTCGCGACAATATGCCAGCCAAGCCCGCCCAGCGCCGCCGAGCAGGTCACAAAGGCCTGCCTGAGCGTCAGGCTCGACAACGCAAATAACGTGGTTGCGATGATGAAATAGGCCAGCTTGGCTTCGACAAATTCAAGATATATGGCGACAATGATATTGGCCAGCACCAGCGCATTCACGAGCATGGTCTGACACGTGATCGCGCGGGTGTTTGCCTGGCTGGGCAAGCGATAAATCGACAGGCAGATAAGGCCGCAAGTCACCGATGAAATCCCGGCGTAGACCAACAGCTCGGTACCAGATACCAACATGAAGTTGGTCGCGGTGATGACAGCATAATACAGTGCCAATGTCGCGAAGTATCCGCGGATCATAGGCAGATATGTTGCTGCAATGGCGTTATCCAGCTGTTTGCCGGTCACGTAAGCGTCCCCTAGTTCCGATCTCCGGCTTGCAGCGTTGATCGTGTTTGAGTGACTTTACCTATGGGAAGGGTCTTAAAAATTTATAAGTCGCTGAATGGCCAGCAATTTGAGTTTGCAGGAGTTATACTTCTCGAACTTTCTTGAGGAAGTTTTCCACCTGTTCGCTCAGATAATTGGCCTGTCCATCAAGTTCAGTTGCGCTGGTGAGCACTTGGCTCGCCGCGGCCCCGGTGGATAGCGACAAGGCGCGCACATCTTCGATGTGGCCGGAAACGGCTTCGGTACGGCGTGCAGCAAGGTCGATGCTTTGCGCCAGATCCTGGCCCGCCACCGATTGCTGATCCACCGCGCTTGCGATTGAAATAGCAGTGCTTTCGAGCTCTTTGACCTGGCCTGCGATCGATCGAAGTGCGTTGACGCTGGCGCCCGTTGTTTCCTGCATGGAGCGGATTTGCTCGCCAACCTGATCGGTGGCGCGGCTGGTTTGCATGGCAAGCTCTTTGACTTCGCTTGCAACAACCGCAAATCCGCGGCCCGCTTCGCCGCCGCGCGCGGCTTCGATCGAGGCGTTGAGCGCCAGAAGGTTGGTGCGCTGGGCGATGGTTTGGATCAATTCAACAATCTGGCCAACTTCGTCTGCCGACGCAGATAGAGCTGAGATGGTTGTATCGGCCTGCTCTGTCGCATCGGCGGCCTGGCGGGCCAGCTCGCTTGACGAGGCTGCCTGACGGCTGATTTCGCCAATGGACAAGGCAAACTCATCGCTTGCAGCAGCAGCCGACGTAGCGCCTGCATTGGCCTCGTCCATATTCTCTGACAGGGAAACCGCGCCAGCACCGGCTTCATCAGCGGTGCTGGCCATCCGGGTTGCCGTTGTCTGCAATTCACCTGACGCTTTGGCGACGCTTTCAACGACATCGCCGACCGTTTGTTCAAACTGCTCGGCGACTTTTGAGATTAGTGACGCCTTGCGAGCATCCAATTCTTCGCGTTCGCGTGCCAGCTCTTTTTGCGTGTTGATCTCTAGCTCAGCCCGGTCCGCACGCTCACGCGCCCACACCTCCAGCTGGCGGTTTGCGCGTTTGAACAGGGAAAGCGCGCGCACCATTTCGCCAATTTCATCTTTTCGGGTGCGGCCCTTAATGACAAAGTTGTCGTCACCGCGCGCGAGCTGTGTCATTCCGGCAGTTACTTCGCCGATTTTCCGTGACACATCGCGCGAAAGATAACTTAATCCGATAAGCAATATGGTGGTCGCAATCAAAGCGAGCACTGCAGAAATCGCTACCATGGTAAAAAAGTATGCGATGCCAGAGCTCTGGACCTGTTCGAATTTGATTTTCAAATCCTGAGCAATAATGTCAGATTCTGCGAACAATCGGTCACCGGCATCAGAAATCTCATACGCCAAAGCAACCGTGCGCTCATTGCGGCCCTCTGCTTCTATTTTAGTCCTCGCGCCCTCGAATGCTGCGTCATAGGCTTCGAGATCAGCCGCAGCGCTTGCTATCTGGCTTTGCATTTCCGGCACTGTTTCGGAGATGATCGCAGCAAGGTCGGCAAGCTTCTCTTGTGCTGCTTCATAGTTTTCCTGACGAATTTTAAGAACTTCGGGCTCACCCTCAAAAACAAATCGGGCAGTGTTGTAACGCATTTCCCCTGTCGCGCCGCGTAATTCCGTCGCAAGTTGGACCGCTGTTTGGACCTGAGCAGAGGTGTTGTAGCGAAACCAAAGCTCTGTCAGTCCAAGACCAAGAACCAGAGCAATCGCGAAACCCACGGCGAAAAAAGTACCGAAGATCGCACGAATTTTTGCGGCAATGCGCAAGTTGCGAAACACGTTGAATCGTTCGAGGAAAAAGCCGGATTCTTCGTCTTCAGGACTCTGCTCGTCAACCACGTCTGCTTCGAGCTGGTCATGAATGGAATGCAGGAATTCTGGTCCTGCTTCTGTCTCGCTGTTAACCTGAAGGCTTGCCATATTCATGCGAGTATTCCCGAGTTCTACCTAGGTCATCGTTAATGAACGAAAATGGTTGATAAATGCTTGCCGCGCAGCTTTCGCTCCGCTCAAATCGAACGATCCCGGATAATTCCAAGGCGCAGGTTAACGCGCAAATGCACGCTTGGGCTTGATTGGAAATTGCGCCGCGTAGAGCCCGTTCAACCTGCTGCCGCTTTTCCTGGTAGCATTGTGACGACGGCACCGCTGGCTTCATTCTGGGCCTCGATCAACACGTCAATCTCCCGGGCGGGCATTGCCTTGAAATAAAGCCAGCCCTGCATTTGATCGCATCCAGCCAGACGAACCATATCTGCTTGTTCAGCGGTTTCCACGCCTTCGGCAGTGACGGCCATTTTAAGCGCTCTTGCAACCGCAATGCTGGATAGCATCATGGCGCGGCTGCCATCGTCTTCGCCCGCTTGGACGACAAGGCTGCGATCAAGTTTGAGTTTTTCAAACCGAAACTGGCGCAGGAAGCCGATCGAGGCGTAACCAGTCCCGAAATCATCAAGGCTGATTTTCACGCCAAATCCGCGAATGACATCAAGGCTGCGTTCCGCGACGACCGGGTCAAGCACCAGGCATGTTTCGGTGATCTCAAGCTCTAATTGCGTGGGTTCAAAGCCGGTTTCTTCGAGTATTTCGCCCAGCTTTACAGGAAATTCCGGGTTGCGAAGCTGCGCGGCGGAAATATTGACCGATAAAGTTATGTCGCCCCAATTGAGTGCATCCACCATGGCCTTGCGCAAGACCCAAAGCCCGATGGGGTTGATGATACCCGATTCCTCGGCGACCGGGATAAAGACATTGGGACCGATCTGGCGGCCATCCTTGCGGTTCCAGCGCAGCAGCGCTTCGACAGCGACGATGTCTTTGGTATCGGCGTCCACCAGCGGCTGGTAAGCCAGCGCGAATTCCTCGTCGGCCAAACCTTCGCGCAGATCATCTTCGATCTCGCGAACAGCTTCGCGTCTTTGATCAAAGGTTTCGTTGAACCAGGTGCAGCGCATTTTTCCGCCGCGTTTTGACATTTCCATCGCGATATCAGCGCGCCGCAACATTTCTGACGAAGCGACAAGGCGCTCACGCGATGATCGCGCAAGCCCGATACTTGCTCCAACCGTGATCCGGCGATCGCGCACCTCGAAGGGAGTGTGCAGCCGCTCGAGGAAAGTCCGGCATAGTCCTTCAAGGATAGTGCCAGCAACCTTGCCGGAAAAGACCACTGCAAATTCGTCCCCGCCCAGCCGGTAACAGCGCGCATCAGAGCCCATGACGGTTTTGAGCAGGCCGGCGCATTGCTGAATCAGCGCATCGCCAATGGCGTGCCCATAATGGTCGTTGATTTGTTTGAAGCCATCCAGATCGACAATCGCAATCGCAACTTCCTCGTCTGCTTTCGAGCATTGCTCAACAAACGCATGGAGTTCGCGGCGATTGGGCAGGGCGCTGAGCGCATCGGTTGAACCCAGCGCTTCGAGTTCGCGCACGCCCGCAAAACCATTGCGAGCCAGCAGCAGGATGGTGGAAGCGTAAAGCAGCGTGCCAGCAATCAGCAATGCAGATGTGGACATCACAACGATCTGATCGCTCGCAATCACAACAAGAGCGATGAGCGCGAAGACAAAAGTGAGCACGGCAAACGGCATCACCACCAATCCTGTTGGCGTGAGGCGCAAGGGTTTGCTTTTTGTGGCCACCACTTTTCCTTTATCGGTCCCAAAGGTGCGCAACACCGACCGCACAAGGCCAGTTAATCTGTATTAATTAATAAAGAGGAGTGGCTAAGAATGTGTGAATGCGGGCGGCGCACCAGGAAGTCGCAGACACTTCAATGCGGCTTGTAAAGGCTGGCCTTTTGTTCAACCGGGTCAAATGCGCGGGTTTGACCGACTACGGTTTCGCCCGCGCCCAGCATCAAAAACCCGTCCAAGGCCAAAGCGGAATGCAACCGTTCGAACACTCGCGAGCGCATGTCGCGGTCAAAATAGAGCATGACATTGCGGCATAAGATAAGGTCAAATTTCTGCCAGCCGGGCGGTTCTGTCAGAATGTTATGGACGCGAAAATCGGTAAGCGAGCGCGCATTTTGATTTATCTGCCAACCCTCTGGTGTTTCCTCAAAATGACGAAGCATCTCTGTCACGCTCAGGCCGCGTTGAATTTCGAACTGGCTATAAAGACCTTTGCGCGCGGTTGAGATTGCGCGGTGCGACACATCGGTGCCCAGAATATCTATCGCCCAGCCATCCCACAGTTCTGATTTGTCAGCGATCGCCATCGCGAGCGAATAGGCCTCCTGTCCGGTCGAGCACCCCGCGCACCAGATCGAAAGCCTTTTTGTGTCTTGCCGGTTTTGCGCCAGCGCCGGGAGGACACTTTGGGGCAATTGGTCAAATGTTGGCTTGTCTCGGAAGAAATAGGTTTCATTGTTCAAAAGCGCTTCGACCACTTGTTTGGACAAGGCGGCATTGTGCTTGTCATCGAGCAAACACACCAATTGATCGACATTGCTGATCCCATGTTCGCGAAACACGCCTGATAAGGCGGAGCTCACGCGCCAGCGGCGGCTTTCGGTCAGGTGCTGGCCGGTTTCGCTCGCCAGAAGATCGGCAATAATCTGGTGCGAGGCGTTGCTTCCGTCCATTATCCGCGCATGCGTCCGATCAGCGATTGCCGCTGCGATTTGCCTGCGCGATCATGGCTTCGGCGAGTTTTTCCGGCTGCGCCACAAGGCTGGTTAGACCCGCTTTTGCGACCGCTCCCGGCATTCCCCAAACAGCGCTGCTGTCTGCGTCCTGAGCAAACACCATGCCGCCATTGTCAACCAGTTCGCTCGCACCTTCGGCCCCGTCGCGGCCCATGCCGGACAGGATGATGCCAAGCACATTGCCGTCGCATGCCTTGGAAAGGCTGGAGAGCATGGGATCGACAGAGGGCATGCAGCCGCTGCGCACAGGATCGGAAGAGACACCGCACACAAGCTGGCCGTATTCGCGGCGGATATTCATGTGGCCATGGCCTGGCGCGACGACAATTTCACCCGATTTGATCGGTGTTCCAGCTTCGCCAATCACAGTGCGGCGATCGCAGGCGAGTTCAATTTGCCGAGCGAAAACGGGAATAAAACTTGCCGGCAAATGCTGTGTAATAACAATCGGTATAGTGAAATCCGGGGTCAATGACTTCAGCATGATATTGAGCGCATGGATGCCGCCTGTCGACGCGCCAATGGCAACTACTTCTGGCCGAAACGTGGACGACTGCAGCGATTGCGATAATGGGCCTGAACCGTTTCGCTGGCTGCCAGACGAGCTGTCGAACCCATCATCCTTGCCGCCCAGGGCCGCAATTTTTGCCAGCAACTGCGAGCGGTATTCATCATTGAACCCGCCAGGCCGAGGCTTGAGCATGGTATCTGCTGCGCCCATGGACAGGGCCTTGAGAGTGGCCTCTGCTCCATCTTCAGTAAGCGAGGAGACCACCAGAACCTGCACTGATGAAGCGGCGTCCAGGATCATTGGCAAGGCTTCGAGCCCGCCCATTCCGGGCATTTCCAGATCGAGCAGCACAACATCAATCCGGCCAATCTCATCGCCATTGCGCAATTGTGCAATCGCTCGTTCTGCGTTGCTTGCCGTGGCAGCCACGTGAAGGCCCTGCGCGCTTTCACACATGCGTTTGAAGATCGTGCGAACCGTCAGGGAATCGTCGACGATCATCACTCTGATATGATCGTCAAACTGGTCGGAGCTCTCCTTGCGAAGAGAAGCAATCGGGGCGTTCATGAAAAGCCAACAAGCTGCAATTTGATCTGAAGCGTTTCGTGATCAAACGGCTTCATCACGTATTCGTCCGCGCCTGCAGAAATAGCTTCGCGGATGTGGGCAACATCGTTTTCAGTGGTGCAAAAGACAACTTTTGGTTTGTCACCGCCCGGACGTTGGCGCAGCTGGATGATGAATTCGATGCCGGTCATAACAGGCATATTCCAATCAAGCAGCACCACATCGGGCATCTGCTTGTCACAAGCGTCAAGCCCGAGCTGGCCGTTTTCGGCTTCGTCTACGTTGAAACCCAAGGTTTCGAGAATATGCCTCGAAACCTTTCGGATCACCCGCGAATCATCTACTATCAGGCACGTTTTCATGAAGACCTCTGTTATGTTTCGTGAAACAATACGAAACACCCGTAACCAATCAATTAAGCTGCAGCTCCGATGTCTTCTGTGGGCTCGATCAGTCTGGGCTCAATCAAATTGGGCAGATTGATTAGCAAAGCAGGACCACCCATCGTTTCGATCATTCCAGATGCCGCTTGCGTCCATGCTTTGCCGAAACCGCCCGGCACTTGCTCGGCGCTGGTGACTTGAGTGGTGATATCCTCGATGCCATCGACACAAAGGGCATAAGAATACCCGTCTACTGCGACCACAATCGCGCGGTGATCGAGGGTCCACTGCGCCGGGTCGAAACCCAATGCCACGCGGCTGTCAATCACGGTGAGCGACTGGCTGCGCAAAGCTGTGATCCCGGCAATATATGGCGGGGTGCCTGGAACAGGTGTGACATCGCCCAATTCAATCACCGATTGCACATCATGCGCATTCAAAGCGCATCGGCGCCCGGCGATCTGAGCCATTACGAGCAAGTCTTTCATGATTACCTCGCGCCGCCTCTCACCTGTTTCAAAGCGTTGAGAACCCCTTCGCGGTCATAGCGATAGATGGTCCTGTCCTGATTATCCGGGCCAGTTTGTGCGGCCACCGGTTGCGGTTGGCTGCGCAGCCGAATGATCGCGCCATCTGCTGCGATCTCGCCAGCATCCTCGAATTCTGGATCATCTTCAAAAACAATAGTGACATCCGAGCCGTCTTGCGATGACACTTCATATCCGGCCGATTGTATCAGGGGGCCAAGGATCGTTCGCGCCCATTCGCCATCGGGCAGCCGGCAGGTTGGTTTGCCCGCATGATCGGGCGGCCGGCCAAATTGCGCGAACAATTCGTGGCCATCGATCAGCGATACGGCGGTGTCATCGATAAGCGTGATGGCTTCTGTAAGGGGATCCTCGCGGACGGGGGTAAGCGCGCCCGTCATTTCATGGGCATCGTCAATTTCGCGCACTGCATAAAGCAATTCGCATCCGCCATCGCTCAGCCGCAACAGCCGCAATTTCTCAAGGGCTGGCATAGGATCAGGGAGGCCAATAAGCGGCAATATCAGTCCATCAATGACCGCACGCGGCGTTTCGCCAGACTGATCGATTGCATGTATTGGCGCAGTTTCGATGCGCTGGACCAGCTCCAATCGAACCGCGCATCGGCGGCCGCGCCAATCGGTAAACAGCATCACGCGATTGATCGCGGTGTCCGCATCTTTTTGTTCGTCTGTTTCAGTGTTGCGAACACGTGTTCGGGCGTCCGAAACCAGATCATAGCGCGCTGCCACATTGGTCATATCCAGCAGCAGGATCGGCTGGCCATCATCCGACAGGGTTGTACCTGCATACAGCCCGCATTTCATAATCGCAGGCGATAGCGGCTTAATCACCAGATCGCCGTGATGCGCAATGCCATCCACTGCGAGCGCAAATTGATCCCCGCTGGCAAGCCGCAGCATCACCATGGTGTATTCGCCCAGCGATTTCTCGCTTGCAGGCAGATCAAGCACATCGCTCAGCATCAAACAGGGCACGCGCTGACCGCGAAATGTCACCATGGCCGTTTGTCCCAGCCGGGTGAAATCGAGCGCTTTTGAGGATGCGTGAATGATCTCTTCGATATAGCTTTGCGGGATTGCAAAACGCTGGTCGCTGACCTGAACGGTTAGCCCGGCGATAATGCTGAGAGTGAGGGGAACCTGCAAAGTGAACAGCGTGCCAACATCGGGAGTGCTCGACACTTTGATGCTGCCGCCGACCTTTTCCAGATTGTCGCGCACCACATCCATGCCGACGCCGCGCCCGGATACCGAGCTGACGGCCTGAGCCGTTGAAAAGCCGGGTTCGAATATCAGTTGCAGAATTTTGTCACGCGGCATTGTTTCGCGTTGGCGGGCATCAATCAGATCCGTTGCCAAAGCCTTATCGGCGATGGCTTCTTCTGCCAATCCGCGCCCGTCATCGCTGACGACTATGGAAATTGTATTGCCCGATTGATGCGCGGAAATGGACAAAAGGCCGATCTCGCGTTTGCCTTTGGCTAATCTGTCCGCTGGGCTTTCCAGACCATGATCGATGGCATTGCGAATAATGTGCGTCAGCGGATCGCGGATGGTTTCGATCATTTCGCGGTCAAGCTCGACATCGCCGCCTTCCAGATCGATCATCACCTGTTTGCCAAGTTCGCCCGATAAATCGCGCACCAAACGCGGCAAGGCTGCGAACAGAGTTTCAATCCGCTGCATCCGCATGCGGGTGATCGCATCGCGAACATCTGACAGGATCGTGGTGAGGCGTTCGAACGGTCCATCAATCGTGGGCTGCGTGCCTGCCTGGCGCAAACGGTGCGCCAGATCATTGCGCGCCAGCACCATGTCCGACACACCGCTCATCACCCGGTCGAGCAGATCAACGGGCAGCCGGATGGAGCGCTGGACTTGGGGTGGTTTGGCCGTCGCAGTTTCGCGGCCGTCAGTGTCTGCGCCGGGATGCGCGTCGTTTTCCAAAAGGGCGCTGGCCGGTTCATGTGCAGACTTGGGCTGATCGGCCGCTTGTGATGGGTGTACGGCGGGGTGTCCGCCATTTTCCAAGGCGGCAATCAGCGCGTCATCGCCGCCATCGGCAAATTCCTCGCCCGCTTCGATTGCATCGACCATTTGCACGATGCGGTCGATGATCGCGAGCACGGCGGATACCAAAGCGGTGTCGGCTGTCCGGCGGTCTGCGCGGCAATCGGCAAGCGCATCTTCGGCAGCGTGGCTGAGAGCGGCGAGGCGGGGAAAATCGAAAAACCCGCAATTGCCTTTGACCGTATGGACAAACCGGAAAATGGTGTCGAGACGCGCGCGGTCGGCTGGATTGGCTTCCCAGGCGATAATCTCGCCCTCGCTTGCCTCCAGCATTTCGCGTGTTTCTGCGACGAAGTCCGCCAGCAGGTCATCCATGGCGCACAGGCCCCCGTTCGACGCTACAATTTACGCCCCTGCATATGCCTGCTGATGGTTAACGAAACGCTATCACAGGCCCTCGGCATAGTTCCGGGAGGAGGGGCCGGGCGGCGAAATCAGGCAGATTTGCGCCGAAGCAGCACCCACCACACAAACGCAGAGCCGGTTAACGCGCCAAGGCAATTGGCCGCCAGTTCAGCCGAATAAATCGCTGCGCTGCCCCAGCTGGGTTGCAGCAGCCAGGCAATCGGCAGCATCACGAGGAACACCCGCATCGCGGATTGGGCAAGGGCGAACGCGGCTTTATCGATTGCGTTCAAAATGCCGTTCGCCACGATAAGGATGCCAAATCCCGCATAGCCCCAGGCGGCAATCTCCAGATAGAGCGCAAACTCCTTGATCACGGCGGGCTTGTCGGTGAACAGCAGCGCAAATGTCTCCCCCGCTGATACCAGCACCGCGGCTGTGCCAAGGCCCCATACGATGCAGAACAATCCCGCATACAGCGCCGCCTTGCGTGCCCGGTCGTATTGGTCCGCGCCCCAGTTCTGCCCCACAATCGACCCAATCGCGCCCGACAAAGCGAGCAGCGGAACCGTGGCAAAGCTCTGCAATCGGCCCGCCGCGCCAAATCCTGCCACCGCGTCTTGTCCTGCGCTGGCGATAAGCGCGGTGAGAATGGCAAGGCCGATCGGATTGATCGCATTGGAAAACGCGGCAGGGCCTGCAACCTTGGCAATGGCGGATGCCGAATCGCCAAGATTGCTTTTCTGGATAAGCGACAGGTCAATCGGGATGTCCGTTTTCTTGACCAGCACAAACGCCATAACAGCGCCCACGCCCCAGCCGATAATCGTCGCATAAGCCGCGCCGGCAATGCCAAATCCCTCAAACCCAAACGCGCCAGTGATGAGGATGGGATCCAGAACCCAGTTGGCCGCCGCATAAGTCAGGCTGACGTAGCTCGTCTTGCGCGCTTCGCCCTGACCGCGCAGAACGCCGTTAAAGCCCATGATCGCCAGGATCAGCGGGAACCCCAGCGCGAATGGGCGCATATAGGTCTGGATCAGCGGCATCAGATCATCGGGCGCATTCATCAAACGGAACAGCGGCTCAGACAGCGCAAATAGCAGCGCGCCCATCGCCAGCCCCACGCTTGCGGCAAACAGCAATCCGAGATTGGCGCGCCGCGCTGCCCGGTCCTCGTCCCCTTCGCCAAGAGCGCGCGCAACGACCGAATTGATCCCCACCATCACGCCCACGCCCAGCGAAGACAGCGCCACAGAAATAGGGAAGATAAACGAAATCGCAGCCAAGGCCTCGCTGCCCAACTGGCCGATAAAATAGGCATCCACCAACCCGATCGACATGATCGCCGCGACGCCGATGATCGCGGGCAGGGTCTGCCCAACGAGATGGGAGGGAATGCTCCCTTGAGTTAGCTTGGCTGTTGGGGTGGAGGAAGTGGCCATGGATTGTTCCCTGCGCTATACGGCTGCGGCCAGCTTGGCAAAAGCAATCATACCGGCGCCTGAAAACACCTCTCATCACGAATGCTTGCAGCAGGTGGGGAAGGCTGCGATACTGCGTGCAATATTCAAAACAAAAAATTCGTGAAGGAAGCCCGCCATGGCAACACAGCTCAAACAATCAGACAGCCTCGAAGGGCAGGTAAGCAAAGAGGAATGGCAGGCGCGCCTTGATCTGGCGGCTTGTTACCGCATTTTCGATCATCTTGGGTGGTCGGAATCGATCTACAACCACATCTCTTTGAAAGTGCCGGGCGAAGACGACACGTTCCTTATCAACCCGTTTGGCCTGCTTTATGACGAAGTGACCGCCAGCAATCTGGTGAAAATCGACGTCGAAGGCAACAATGTTGGCGGGTCGCCTTACATGGTGAACAAGGCCGGCTTTACCCAGCACGCCTATTTCCACAAACATCTGGGCGAGCGGGCGAATGCCATTTGCCATGTCCACACCACCGCAACCATGGCCGTTTGCAGCCACAAAAACGGGTTGATGCCCACCAATTTTTACGCCTGCAATTTTCAGGATCAGATCGGCTATCACGATTTCGAAGGCGTGACCGTGCGCGAAGAAGAAGGCGAGCGGCTGGTAAAGAACCTTGGGAACCACACCATTTTGATGCTGCGCAATCACGGCCCTGTTGTGATGGACAAAGGCATTCAGGGCATGTTCGTCAAAATGTGGGCCTTGCAGCGGGCTTGCGAAATTCAGGTCGCGACTCTCAGCCAGGGCGAAGCCAATATCGTGCCGCAGGATGTCGTTGATGTGCATCAGCGCGATTTGCACGTGATGCAGGCGCAAGGCGGTGCGGGTGTGTTCGATTTCGAAGCGTGGAAACGCAAAGTCAGCCGCATCGATGACAGCTGGCGTTCGTAAGCGTCTGCTCCAGTAATCTGCGCCAGACACTTACGATAGAAATCAGCCATGCCGCGACTGACGGTTAATGATCGCCCGGTCGAGTTTGATCTTGATCCTGATATGCCGCTGCTTTACGCGCTTCGCGAAGCGCTCAATCTGACCGGCACCAAAAGCGCCGGTGGGGGCGATTGTTCGTGCGGGGTGTGCATGGTGATGGTCGATGGTGCGGCGCTGCGATCATGCCGGATTACTCTGGCAGAGGCCGAGGGGCGCTATGTCACCACTATCGAAGGGTTGTCGCGGGACCGTTCGCACCCGGTGCAGCAGGCGCTGGTCGAAGCGCAGGCGATCCAGTGCGGATATTGCACGCCGGGCATTGTGATGTCAGCGGCGGCGCTGCTTCAGCGCAATGCAGCGCCCAGCCGCGATGATGTGGTGGATGCGATCCCCAATATGTGCCGCTGCGGGGTCTATCCCCGGCTGGTTGATGCGGTGCAAAAAGCGGGACGAGTGCTGCGCGAGGTTGACGCAATCAATGCGCCCCCTGCGCCGGGAACAAGCGCCGCTGATGCGGCCGAAGAGGTGCCGGCGATCAACGCACCGGCACCGTCTTCACCGCAAACCTCCGATTAGAACCGCCCGGTAATCGCAAAGCGCGCATTCAGCGGAGCGCCAACGCTCGCCTGATGGGTGGAATGCGAATTGGGGAAGTAGAGCGTGTCGGTCACGTTTTCGACATTCACTTGCAGCCGGAAACGGTCGCTCACGTCGTAATAGGCGGCGGCATCGATCCGCGTATAGGCAGGCAGGACCGCGCGGGTAGTGATGACCGTAGGGTCGACGAGATCGCCGTCGCTGTATGTCACATTGCCATTGGTGATGAAGCTTTCCGACTGGTGCGTCAGGCCAAGGCCAATGCCGAACCTGTCTGTCACCTGCACATTGTTCCAGATAGAGAACATGTTTTCAGGCAATTCGCGCGGGCGAAGACCATCATTGCCCAGCGCATCCACCTGCACCCCATCAAGGAAGCTGTAGCCTGCAGATACGAACCAGCCATCGGTGATCTCGCCCTGCAATTGCACTTCGAAACCCTGAATGTTGCTGTCGATCACATCAAGCGTTTCGGGATTGTCATCATTGGGCTGGGGCGAGGATTGTTCGATATCAAACACGGCGGCGGTCAGGCTGAAACCCTGATCGAAATCCCATTTGATGCCCGCTTCCAGATTGGTGAATGTATCGGGCGCAAGCGCATCATTATCGCCATTGATATTGGCAAACTGTTCGCCCGAACGCGGCAGGAAGCTTTCCGAATAACTCGCATAGATCGAGATATTCTCTTGCGGCTTCAGGATGATGCCGCCGCGCGGGGTGAATTCCTGATCGCGGCGGGTGCGGATTTCTGCACCGGGAACGTCGTTGACGGTGATATCGAAACTGTCAAAGCGTCCGCCCACAACGACCCGCAGCCAATCAGTCAATTTGATCTCGTCCTGCACATAAAGCGAGATCACATCAATATCGACGCGTGTGTCATCATTCAGGCTGACGGCGGGATCAAACGTGACGCTGGTTGGGTTGCCCAAAGCGTTGATGCCAATACCATTTCTGAAATTGAGCGGGCGTTCGATTGTAAACACCTCGTTATCATCATTGGTCTGGTCCCAGATCGGATTGATCCGGTTCTGATCGGATGATGTGTTGATATATTCCCCGCCCACGATCAGCGTATGATTGATGGCGCCGGTTTCAAATTCGCCCACCAGATTGCCCGACAGGATCAGGTTCTGACGCTCGGTCGTGTCGATATAGCCATCGGTGGTCACGACATCGGGCGATGCCAGCTGGTTGTATCCCGATGCGTAAAAGTTTGAATAGACCTTGTCATAATCGCCGTAAAAGGCGGAAAAATTGCCTTTGAGGTTCTCTGAAAATTCATGCGCAAGATTGGCGCGCAGCAGATGCGCTTCCAATTCGGTGAAGTTCAATTCTTCATCGCCAAAGGTGATGTCGGCAAATTCTTCAACCGGGCGGCCATCTATGCCGGTGGGAATGCCGCGATCAATGAAACGGTCATGGTTGGCATATTCATAGGACAGATCCAGTGTTGTCGCCTCGCCCAGTGCAATGCGCGCAGTGGGATTAAAGCCGATGCGTTCGCCATCGTAGAAATCGCGGTGATTATCGAGGCTTTCATAAGCGGCATTCACCCGCAGCGCGATGGTGTCACTGGCCGAAAGGTTGATATCGCCTTGAACGCTGAATGCACCGAATGTGTCCACGGCAAGCTGCCCGCCGCCAAAGGTTTCGCCCAGCGTCCCCTTCTTGGTCACGCGGTTGAGGATGCCGCCCGTGCCGCCGCGCCCGAACAGCAAGGCATTGGGACCGCGCAGGATTTCGACCTGTTCTAGGTTATACAGCCCGCGATAATATTGCACGTCATCGCGCACGCCATCGATGAAGAAGTCGGCAGTGGACCGCACCCCGCGAAAGACGATGGCATCGCGGTGCCCTTCGCCTTGGGAATTGTTCACGCCGGGCGTGTAATCGACGATTTGGCCGATGCTGTCGAACCCGCGTTTGAGGATTTCGTCCTGCGTGGTGATTGTCAGAGATTGGGGCACGTCGATGATCTGCGTCGGCGTTTTGAGCGCGTTGACCTGGTCAGAATAGAGCACATCGCCTGTCACGATAATGCGCCCGTCATTTTCGCCTGCTTCGCGATTGGCTGCCTGATTTTCCTCCTCGGCATAGGCGGGAACTGCGGCCAGAGCGGTGCTGAGACAAAGAACTGCGTAACTGAGGCGACGTGACATGATGATCCTTTTCATTGCTGGCGGGTGTGATGTGCCAGCGTGCTTTTCGTTGTTGCGCAAAACCCGCTATTGCAAGCGATTTGCAAAAACAAGTGAAATTGCGAATTATTCTCGAAAAGGATGATCTGTGGCTTTTTTGCCAATATCTGGCTACTCGCCTCCCGGTTCAATTTTGCGGAGATCAGGCACTATGAAAGCAACCATCTGGCACAATCCCAAATGCGGTACATCACGGAAAACATTGTCTATTTTAGAAGATCAGCCCGGTGTTGAGGTGACTGTGATTGAATATCTCAAACACCCGCCCACGCGCGAAAAACTGGCGCAATTGTTCGCCGATGCCGGAATGACTCCGCAAGAAGGCCTGCGCCTGCGCGGCACCGACGCCGAAGAACGCGGCCTGCTTACCGCCGATGCCGATGCGGTTCTTGACGTCATGGCGGCAGAACCCAAGCTGATCGAACGCCCCTTGGTGGAAACCGAAAAAGGCGTCAATTTATGCCGTCCGCAAGATAAGGTTTTCGCCCTGCTATAGGAGGCGCTTTTCCCGGCGCTCCGAATGTACTTGCCGAACGAAGGCGGGTTAGCAGACGTGTTAATTGTCGCGAGTCATCACGCTATCAGCTTGCAATCCGCGCCAACCCAGAATGGCAACGATCAGGCACAAAACGATCACCAGACCAAAGCCAAGCCAATCATTCAGCGAATAGAGCGCAACGCCCAGCGCCGGTGCATAAATAAAGCTCGCACCGGCAACGCTGGCAACGACGCCCGATGCCTGCCCTTGCTCTGCCCGTGTGACCGCAAGCGATGTGCCCGCCGTGGTGCCGGGCCTGAACAGCCCGAAGCCCAAAGAGGCAATGGCATAGCCCAGCGACAGCCCAAAAACGCTCCACGAAGCGGCAAGAACTGCCGTTCCAAAAGCGGCGACCAGCACGCCCGACAAGGTTGCCATGCGCGGCCCCATTTTAAAGCGCGGGATAATCCCCCATTGCGCCAGCAGGGTCGCGACCGCTCCGAACACCAGCACAAGGCTGACATAGGTCGCGCCCGCTTCGGGATCGCCGCGCAGGCCCAGCCGGTCAAGCACCAGAAACCCGGCAATTCCCATCACCATCGCATGGGCATGACCGCCGATAAGACCGGCCATTACCCAGGGACGAAGGCGCGGATCGGACCATTTTAACCGGGTAGGCGATGGCGCGCTGTCATCCTCATCAAGCTCCATGCCCTCAGACGCGCTTGAATAGGGCGCTGCTTGTCCGCGCGCTGCGAATTGTGGTTCGTCATTGGGAAGGCGCAGTCGCAGCAAGACAAGCGCGACCAGTCCCACAAGCGCAAACCCCATAAACGGCCCGACCAGCCCCAGACCAAGGAAAGACACCACCATCAAAGGCGCCAATACCGGCCCGATGACAGTGCCGAGGCCAAAGCTTGAGGCGATTAGAGAAAGCGCATTGGTGCGCTCAGATCGCGGGGTGCGCGATGCGACGTAAGCTTGCACTGCTGGCGGAGCGGCGCTGCCGAACCCGCCATAAAGACTGCGCGCAGCCGCAAAGGCGATGAGCGCCCACAGCGGGGTCAACCAGCCGGAAAAGCCAGCCCACAAGACCGCTCCGCAAAGGGCCATCGATACGATAAAACCGACCAGCCCCAGCGCCATCATCGCTTTGCGCCCGCGCCTGTCTGATCGGCGCGCCCAAATGGGGGCGCACACGACCCAGAGCAAGGCGGACCAGCTATAGGCCAGACTGATCCAGACATCGTTGACGTCGAGCGCGGTGCCAATCGATGGCATTACCGATTGCATGGCGGTGTTGCCCGCAGCGGTAACGAGCATAACGCTGAACAGCAGCGTCATACGGGCAGTGGATATGCCTTTGGCTTCCTCCCCGGAAGGAAAAGGTCCGGCCGGACCGCCATCGAGGGAAGGGGAAGAATGCGCCATAACAGCCGCGCTAGGCCAGCGGGCTTACGCTTTCAATCGGGCATTGCACATATCGGTGTTTTTGATGGTGCGCGTTATTGCCCGGCTATCCAAATGTCGAAGTGATATCCTCATCGCTCATCCCGGCAAGCTGGCGGTACATTGCGACAGAAATCCCGCAAATGATAAGCCCGATGGCCATCCCCATCACTCCGTTCAAAATGCCAAGGATCAGCATCGCAGTGGTGCCTGTGCCCGCCAAGGCTGACAACAGACCGAACACGGCGCCTAGCAGCAGTGCGATGACGAAATAGGCAATGAACAGAACCACCCAAAAGACCAGGATCATCCATTGGTTGGGACCGGTGAGCTTAACCGAGCGCCAGACGGATGTGAGCGGGTTGAGATTGCTCTCAAGCACCATCACAGGCATGGTCATCGACATGCGCGCAGCAATGTAAACAACAGCAAAGATGATTGGCAGCACGGCAAGCGCTGCGATTGCCGGTGTCCCGCTGGCCCCACTAAGAATGCTGAATGGCACCGCGACAATGATGGCGGCCAGCAGATAAGCGAGCATAAACAGAATAAAGACCGCGATCATGCTGGGCACGATTTTAAAGCCCCTTACAATCGCTTCGCCCACTGTCGGCCTGTCATCGCCCATCAACGCGATAATCGCGCCATAGCCTGCAAATTGAACGACAAATGCGGCAAGCCCGATGGCTATTAATGGGCCGATCATTGAAAGCAATTGTTCGCTGACCACCTCCGGGTCGGCATTGGGATCGGCCAAAATCGCCAGATCCGGGAACATCAGATAGATCGCGACAGATGGCAGCAGCAGAAACACCGCAGCTACAATGGACAGCAATTGAAAATTGTCCCGGATCAATTCCATTCCCCGCGACCAGGCCGCGCTCATGTCGAAATTCATGGCGGTGTGCTCCCCACAGACATTCAAGTCTTGATAAGCAGCTGCAATGCCTGCACGCAGGGACAATGGCAAGTATTGCAAGCAGTCAGAACGAGCCGTGCGCCGCACGCGCGATAGAGTGGCAGCGCGAAACCGCGCTTGTGCCTTACACGCTTGCGTTGGAAGAAATGGACGCGCGGAGCACCGCAATCGGTGCCGGCGATGCCTCAGAACTGGTGTGGTTGCTGGAGCACCCGCCCATCTACACCGCAGGCACCAGCGCAGATCCAGCAGAGCTTCTCAATCCGCAGTTTGATGTGGTCAAAGCCGGGCGGGGGGGCGGTACACCTATCATGGACCGGGCCAGCGGGTTGGCTATCTCATGCTCAACCTGGCGCAGCGCGGTAAAGACGTGCGCTGTTTCGTTCATGCAATCGAAGGCTGGGTGATCGCCACTCTCGCTGATTTCGGGGTCGAGGCATGGCGTGCGCAAGGCCGCGTGGGCATTTGGACCAAGGACATTGACGGGCGAGAGGCAAAGATTGGCGCGATTGGTGTTAGAGTGCGCCGCTGGGTAACGATGCATGGATTTTCGATCAATCTTGATCCGGACCTTTCCCATTTTTCCGGAATTGTCCCGTGCGGGATCGAAGAATTCGGGGTCACCAGCATGGCACGGCTGGGCAAACCGATCTCAAACGAGGATTGGGACGACGCTTTATTCGCCCATGCTGACAGCTTTCTTGACGCGCTGGGGGGTGATGCCCGAAAGACGGCCGAATGATGAGACAGTTTCATACAGCTTTTGCGGTGCCGCTTTTGCTTCTCGCAGCCTGCGGTGAAGAAACCGCGCCTGAAGGTGGTACGGATGCCGCGGCGGAAAACGAAGCAACCGGAAGTGTGCTTGGCGGCACAATCAGCGATGATATGCTGCCGCTTGAACAATTGAGCTCGCAATCCCCATCGGCCAAGGATGATCCAAACGGCGCGCGGTCAACTGATGCGAGCGGCAGCGAAGATACACCGTCTTCTTCCGGTGGCTCAAACGCTTCGGCTTCGGATGATCAACCAGCTGCGCAAACGGGCAATGATGAACCAGCATCAGACAATTCTGTCCCCGCTGCCGCACCGGCGCAGACGCCCAGCGCTCCTTCGCCGACACCGCCGCCTGTTGCACCAGATACGCCAAGCGTTGCGCCGCCGCTGGGTGATGGCCGCTAGGCGGGTTTAGCCTGCCTTTGCGGCCTGTTCTTCGGCTAGAGTTGGATAATCGACATAGCCCTGCGGGATCGGGAAATACCAGCTTTTGGGCACGTCCTTATTGGGCGCAAATTCCGCACCCACTTTGATCCGGTGAGCCAGATCGGGATTGGAGATATAGGGTCTGCCAAAGCTGACCGCATCGCACCGCCCACTAGAAACATCCGCCTCAGCCTCGGCAGCCGAATAGTCGGAATTTAGGATCAAAGCGCCCGAATAAATCTCGCGGATTAATGGGTCTTGCTTGGGCACGTCCGTCTGGCCGAACGTGCCATCTGGGCCAGGCTGGCGCAATTCAAGAAAGGCAAGGCCCATGTCCTCGATAACCTTGGCAGCAGCGCCAAATGTCTTGGCTGGATCGCTGTCATCGGTTCCTTGGCTATCCCCATTGGGTGACAGGCGAATACCAACCCGGTCTGCGCCCCAAACATCAACAATCGCTTCTAGTGCTTCTCGCATAAAACGAGTGCGGTTTTCGGCAGAGCCGCCATATTCATCGGTGCGCAGATTGGTTTTGTCGCGGAGGAATTGATCCACAAGGTAGCCATTTGCGCCGTGCAATTGCACCCCGTCAAAGCCTGCAATTTTCGCATTTTCTGCGGCGCGCTTATAATCAGCGATTGTGCGTTTGATGTCCTCATGGGTCATGGCGCGCGCTGTCACATAGTCTTTGGTCCCCTCGGGCGTGTGCGCATGGCCGGGGGCGCAGGTCGCGCTTGCCGAAAAGGGCGGTTCGCCATCAAGGAAATAGGGATGGACGATGCGCCCCATATGCCACAATTGGCAAACGAACAGCCCCCCTTCTGCGTGCACAGCGTCGGTTGCCAATTTCCAGCTTTCTGTTTGTTCCGCGCTCCAGATGCCGGGTGCAGAAGGCCAGCCAAGCCCTTCGCGGCTGATACCGGTTGCCTCTGACAGGATCATCCCGGCATTCGAACGCTGGCGGTAATAGGTGGCCATCAATTCATTCGGTTCAAACATCGGATCGGCTGCTCTTCCGCGTGTAAGCGGGGCCATGAAGATGCGGTTTTTGGCCTCCAGCGAGCCCATTTTTAAAGGTTCAAACAGGGAATCGTGCATTGGGTTCTCTTTCAAAATCTATCTGCTGTTCACTTGGCGTGCCTGTGGCTAGGGCGCAAGTATGGAAAAAGCCCGCGTCCCAAAATCAAAGCTATCACAAGGGCGCGGGGTGTTGCTTTTGACTGCTTTATTGGTGGGAAATGCTGCATTGGCATTAGGGCCGTGGCTGGTGCGGCTCGCTGATACTGGGCCCGTGTCCGCCGGATTTTGGCGGTTGTTTCTAGCGCTCCCATTCTTGATGCTGCTCGCCAAGATAAGCGGACAAAAATTGGGCGGCATACCGGCTCGGCCGTTAGGATTTATTGCCATTGGCGCCATCGCCTTCGCTCTCGATCTGGCCAGCTGGCATATCGGGATCGGGATGACGCGGCTGGGCAACGCAACCCTGTTCGGCAATGGCGGATCATTTGTTTTGCTTTTTTGGGGCTTCTTGATTGCCCGCAGCCTTCCACGCGGCGCAGAATGGCTGGCGATCGTTTTTGCAATCAGCGGCGCTGCAATCCTGATGGGGCGCAGTCTGACAATTTCTCAAACCACGCTGATAGGCGACCTGTTCTGTCTGGCAGCTGGGCTTTTATACGCAGTTTATCTGGTCAATTTGCAGGCTGCACGCGAGCATTTTGGATCGTGGAGCCTTTTGGTCTGGGTAAGCTTTTTTGCCTGCCCCGTTCTGCTCGCGCTTGCTCTTGTTTTGGGCGAGCCTGTGTGGCCAACTGATTGGACGCCCGTGCTGGTGCTGTTTGTTACCAGCCAGCTGATCGGACAGGGATTGCTGGTCTATTCATTGGGACACTTCCCGCCGCTCGTGATCGGGCTTGCTCTGCTGACACAGCCCGTCATTGCTGCAGGCATCGGCTGGAGTATTTTTGGAGAGGTTCTTACACCGCTCGACGTGTTGGGTATGGTACTTCTAGGCTCTGCGCTTGTCGTTGCGCGAGTACGCAGTGAGCGGCGCAGTTAGCCGCTCACAATTCTGGCGCTCAACCAATAATCCCCCACGATAAGATTGCCTTTTTCGGGCGCTTTGGCTATCGCATCATCGTCGAAAACTACATTGATGGTGGCCCCTCCCAAAACCTCAACCAATGTGCGCCAATGGCTGGAACCGTCCTTGGTCGTCATCAGCTCAGCCTCCACTATCGTGCCTGCAAAGCTTGCTCTTGCGCTGGGCTTTTCGCCAAACAGGCCTGAAGGAATAAAGAAGTCGGACGCCAGTTGCGGCTCGGTTTTGCTGTCGGCCTGCACTTGCAGAAATGTGTCGGGGGAAGCGAAGATTTCTGGCTGAAATACAAAGGCTGTCAAATCCAGCATGGCCGCGCGCTGCGGCCCGCTTTCGGAAAAAGTGGTAGCTTCGCGCGGGTCAGCAAGTTCGACTAGCAAGGGAATTTCAAAATCGCTGAAAGTGACTGCCAACTGATATTCAAACGGTTCCCAGTCAGCATCAGATGTGCGCCCTTCAACAATAACCGGAAAGCGGCTTTTGCCCACAAATGCGGGGTTGGCGGTGATAACTTCTGCTGCGTCATTTTCAACGCGCAGACCCAACCACACTTGTCCGCCATTGTCCTTTTGCTGCATGCAAGCAATGGCATCACCTGAAAGTTCGTAAAGGTCGCATTGGGCGAGCACATTATCGATCGACGCGCTGTATCCTTCAGGGTTGGTCAAATCGATTTCGAAACCCACCATTGAAAAATTGCTGGTGGCGGGTTTCTCTTGCTGGGATTCGGATTGGGCAGGCGCTGCAAAGCTCAAGCACAACGCCATTGCAGCGGTAATCAGCGATTTCGCGTGCATCAGCTTAGTCACCGTCGACCGAAAACGGCATCTTGCCAAGATCGCCCATGCCAACCGTCCCGCTGGCCATGTCCAGCATTCGATCAAGGCTTGCTTTCGCTTTCAGCCGGAGATCTTCGTCAATCTCAATCCGAGGTTCGAGATCGCGCAAGGCAGCATAGAGTTTTTCCATCGTGTTGAGCGCCATATATGGGCAGATATTACACGAGCAATTCCCATCTGCCCCAGGCGCACCGATGAAGGTCTTTTCCGGCAATGCCTTTTCCATCTGGTGCATAATGTGCGGCTCGGTCGCGACGATCAGCGTGTCACCTTCAAAATTTTTGGCAAATGTCAAAATCGAGCTGGTCGAGCCGACATGATCGGCGTGGTCAATGATCGTCGGCGGGCATTCTGGATGGGCTGCTACAGGAGCGCCGGGGTGCAGCTCTTTCAGTTTCAAAAGCTCTGTCTCGCTAAACGCTTCGTGCACAATGCACACGCCCGGCCAAAGCAACATTTCGCGATCAAACTTGCGCGCCAGCCACCCGCCCAAATGGCGATCAGGACCAAAGATGATCTTTTGGTCCCGCGGTATCTGCTCAAGGATTGTCTCAGCGCTTGAACTGGTGACGATCACATCGGACAGCGCTTTCACTTCGGTTGAACAATTGATGTAAGTCAGCGCAATATGATCGGGATGGGCTTCGCGGAAAGCCTTGAATTTCTCTGGCGGGCAGCTGTCTTCCAAGCTGCAACCTGCATCCATATCGGGCAGGATCACGGTTTTCTCAGGGCTTAGGATTTTGGCGGTATCTGCCATAAATTTCACCCCGCAAAAGGCGATGACATCCGCGTCTGTGTCTGCCGCCTTGCGCGACAATTCAAGACTGTCACCCACGAAATCGGCGATATCCTGAATGTCGGGTGTCTGGTAATAATGGGCCAGAATAACCGCATTGCGTTCTTTGCGCAGCCGATCAATCTCGGCGAGCAGATCGGTCCCACTGGGGATTTTGCTCTCAACACTCATTCGGATACCCCGCTAACTTTGTTGCGCACGATGTAGGCGCGCGCGTTCAATTTTGCGAGCGATTTGCCCGTGATCTGTGTTAGTCACAAGGGGGAGAAGCAAAAATGTACACACTCGATTTGAAAGAGGCGTATTGCCCGGCGCAGGCTGACACACCGTATGAGGAGCGGACAATCGGTGCGATGCTGCGCGAACAGGCCGCCGCATCCAGCGACGGGCTCGCTTTGCGAGAGCTGCTGGCAGATGGCAGTATCGGGCGCGAATGGACTTACGCGCAATTGCTTGCAGATGCGGAGCGGGCCGGAAGAGCGCTGGCATCGCGTCATAACGCTGGCACGCGCATCGCGATTATGGCGGGCAATTGTCCTGAATGGGTGCTGGTGCAATTGGGCGCAGCGCTGGCGGGCCTGACCATTGTGACTGTCAATCCCAGTTTTACCGTTCGCGAAGTGCGCTATGTGCTGGACCAATCGGGATCGCAGGCGGTGTATTATCAAAGCCATGTGCGCGGCGCAGCGCTTCGCCCAATCATTGATGAGGCTGCAGCGGGTCTCGCCGCATCACAGCATATTATCGACATCGAAGAACACACTGAACTTTTCGCAGGGCAAGGCGATGGCGAATTGCGCGATAGCAACCCGCGCGACATTGTGATGATCCAGTACACATCGGGCACCACTGGCTTTCCCAAAGGGGTTTTGCTGCATCAACACGGCCTTGTCCAAAGCAATCACGACGTGTTTCACCGCTGGGGTTTAAGCGCGGGCAAGACCGTGATGTGCCCGTTCCCCTTGTTCCACACCGCAGGCAGCGCCGTCTGCGTGCTGGGCGTGTTGGCGCATGGCGGCTGTTTGCTTTTGGTGTCGGTGTTTGATCCTGTCGCCTGCGTCACCGCGATTGCGCGCGAAAAGCCTGAGATTGTTGGCGGAGTCTCCACCATGATCTTTGCGATGATAGAAGCCGCCAAAGCCGCAGGCACCGATGTCAAAGTGGTTGAACAGATTATCAGCGGCGGTGCAATGGTGCAGCCGGCGCTCAATCAGGCATCGCAAGATGTTTTCGGCGTGCCCATCCTGATCGTTTACGGCCAAACCGAAACTTCGCCCGCTATCACTGCTGCATGGCCCACGGATACGGGCGCGGAGCTTACAGAGACCATCGGCCAGCCCTGTAGCCACATGGAAGTCGCGATAAAGCACCCGCAGACAGGCGAGCTTTGCGCAGCCGACGAACAGGGCGAGATTTGCATGCGCGGCTACAATATGATGGTCGGCTATAACGACAATCCCAAAGCCACCGCCGAAACCATTGATGCAGAGGGCTGGCTGCACACAGGTGATCTGGGAAGCATAAGCGCGCGCGGTTATGTGAAGATTACAGGCCGCGTAAAAGAGATGATCATTCGCGGCGGCGAAAACTTGTTTCCCGCCGAAATCGAGGCCGCATTGGCCGAGCATCCCGCATTGGCCGAGGTCGCTTGCGCAGGTGTGCCGGATGAGAAATGGGGTGAGATTGTCGCGTGCTTTATGCGGATTGCCGAAGGGGCTGAGCGGCCATCGGATGATGAGCTTAAGGCGTTTATTCGCGAGCGATTGAGCCCGCAAAAAACGCCCGCGCACTGGGTATGGGTGGAGGAATTTCCGCTGACGGGATCAGGCAAGATACAAAAATTCGCGCTGGCGGAGAGTTTTGCGAAGGGCGACTTGGGCAAAGAGCCGATTTGACCTGATTGCGCACTATTCTCGCCATTGCTACTGTTGACACATGGCGGAGGACGTTCCCGATGAATAAAGACGCGCACAACTCAATCTATGCTTGGGTCTATGTTATCGTTTTGTGCGGCGTAATCGCGTTATGTTTGCACTTTGAAATATTCGATGCTGATTTGCCCTCATGGCTAGAGCCTTTTTTCTGGGTGGCAATTGCGATCAATGCCGTATGCATAGCTCGAGGGTTCTGGCAGCGTCGAGCATCCAATCCCAATAACCCAAACCTTTGATAGCATCTGTACCGCAATAAAGGTCAGCTCACGCTCGGCAGATCCCAGTGAGAGTCACACCACCTGCCAAACATCGCCATCCGCAGCAACGAGCGACCTTCGCTCTAGATCAATCAGATGCGCCGTAACGCTTAGTTCGGCGGCGGGGATCAGGCGTTCGTCCAGCCCTTTATACATCTCGGGGATAAAGCCACTCACGGGCCGCGCCTGCTCGCCCAACAACCGCAAAATCTGATTTTCCCGTTGTCGGCGGTGACCGATCATACCGCGCACCAATTGCTTGGGCTTGGTGATCGCTTCGCCGTGGGCTGAGTGATACACGCGGTCCTCGCGCGCCATCAGCTTTTCAAGGCTTGCCATGTAATCGCCCATATCGCCATCGGGCGGGATTACGACGCTGGTGGACCAGCCCATTACGTGATCGCCTGTGAACAGCGAACCGCTTTCTTCCAGCGCATAACACAGATGGTTCGAAGTGTGCCCGGGCGTCGCGACTGCGGTTAGCGTCCATCCCGTCCCGCGCATCTGTTCGCCATCTTCAAGAACGCGGGTCGGCGCATAAGTCGCATCGAATGCTTCATCTGCGCGGGGGTGATCGCTTTCGAGCACCAAGGGCGCACATCCCGCGACCGGCGCCCCCGTCCGCTCAGCCAAGGGGGCAGCGGCAGGCGAATGATCGCGGTGTGTGTGGGTGCACATGATGGCGGTGATCGTCCGTCCCGCCACCGCGCTCTCGATTGCATCAATATGCGCAGTGTCATCCGGGCCCGGATCTATTACCGCGCAATCAGGCCCATTCGGGTCGCCAATAACATAGGTCTGCGTGCCGGTGAACGTGTACGGGGATGGGTTAGGCGCAAGCACGCGCGCAATCAGCGGCTCGACCTGCTCTGCAAGGCCTGTTGGCCAAGGCTTGGGGGGAATGCGGCTCATGGGGCTTGCGTATGCATTTGATATCGGCAGAAGTCGAATGAGATTTGCATCGCGGGGAACACACAATGGCTGATTACATCCTGGTTTTGGACGAAGGGACCACTTCGACACGGGCTATGGTCTTTGCCAGCGACGGTGTTCTGGCCGCGAGCGCACAGGCAGAGCTGACCCAGCACTACCCGCAATCAGGCTGGGTTGAGCATGATGCAGCCGAGATATGGGACAAGACGCTGGCATGCGCGCGCGAAGTGATCCCGCAAGTCGGCGGGGCAGCTTGCATCGCTGCCATTGGCATCACCAATCAGCGCGAAACCGTTGTCGCTTGGGACAAGGCTACGGGGGAGCCGCTCACACGCGCGATTGTCTGGCAGGATCGGCGAACCGAAGGGTTTTGTGCTCAGCTGCGCGAAGCAGGTCACGAAGCGGATATCCAGAGCCGCACCGGCCTGCTGCTTGATCCCTATTTCTCGGGCACCAAAATGCGCTGGATGCTCGACAATGTGCCTGCGGTGAAAGCGGCGGCAGAGGCAGGCACGCTAGCCTTTGGCACGGTTGAAAGCTGGCTTGTCTTCAAGCTTACAGGCGGCGCATCGCATATCACCGATGCAAGCAATGCCAGCCGCACTTTGCTGATGGAGCTTGCTGGAACCGGGTTTGACGAAGGGCTTTGTGAGCTTGTCGGTGTGCCCCATGCAGCCTTGCCGCAAGTCGTCGATATGTCAGGCGCGCTTGCGACGACCAATGCCCGGCTGCTGGGCCGCGCCATACCGATCACGGGGATGGCCGGCGATCAGCAAGCGGCCACTATCGGCCAGGCCTGCCTTGCACCGGGCCAGACCAAGGCGACTTACGGCACCGGGGCCTTTGTCCTTGCCAATGCGGGCACAACACCGCCGCGATCCGATCACCGCTTGCTTTCAACGGTTCTTACCCAGATCAAGGGCAAGCGGACATACGCTATCGAAGGGTCTGTCTTCGTTGCGGGATCGCTGGTTCAATGGCTGCGCGATTCCCTTGGCATTGTCGATGTGGCGAGCCAGACCGAAGAGCTTGCCCGCTCCATTCCCGATTGCGGCGGCGTGACGATCGTTCCCGCGCTTGCAGGGCTTGGCGCACCGCATTGGAGAGCCGATGCGCGCGGGGTCATCACCGGGCTCAGCTTTGCAAGCGGCAAGGCAGAACTGGCGCGCGCTGCATTGGAGGCAATGGCGCATCAGACGCATGATCTGGCAAAGGCTTTCGCTGCTGACGGCGCTGAGTGGGCTACCCTCAGGATTGATGGCGGGATGGCTGCCAATGACTGGATGGCGCAGGATCTTGCCAATATGCTCGGACTAACGGTCGAACGGCCTGACTTTGTCGAAACGACCGCTTTGGGCGCAGCGATGCTGGCTGCTGCGGGATGCGGGCTGTATCCCGATCTTGCGGCGGCGGCGGATGCGATGCGGGGCAAGCTTGCCCAGTTTGAGCCCGATATGGACGATGATGCCCGCGCTGAGCGATTGGCGCGCTGGCACAAGGCCTTGGCAGCTGCCTAACAGGGGCGGGCATAGGGCGAGACATGGACCGCTTACCCCCTGTTTTGCAAAATGTTCAAAATTCCAATTTCGCCCAAAATTCAAGAGGCAGAGCCGCAAACTCGTGCCGTTAGTGTAACCTTATTCATATTGCGAAAATGCCAAGCCTGAACGGGGATTGGGCGGCGCATAAGCGCACCGGGCTGCGCAGCATAAACGCCAAAACAAAGCCCTGAAACAGGCCCCAAGACCAACAATGTGAAAGAGCGAAAGCGCACCTTTATAAAACGCTCATCGCAAGTAGGAAAACGCTCGCGCCCTTAAGGCGTAAATCCGCTGCGCTTTATACCAATCAGACCCAGCCCCAATCAGACCCAGCCCAATCAGATCTAGCCCAGATCAGCAAGTCGCCGTTCAAGCCGCCCTTGAAAAGCGCGCGCGGGCGAATTCATTTCGAAATTCTGCCGCCATGCCTCATCCAGCCGCGCGATACGCTGGTGCAGTTTCTCGGTCTCTGCAATCAGCGCGCAGGTTTCCGGTTCCAGCCGCTGCAATTGTTCTGGATCAGCTTTGCGATCCGATGGCAGCACGCCATGCTTGCGCACCTGACTTTCGCTCAGCTCGCCGGAGAAAAAGGCCCGCTGGTTCAGCAGCCATGCCAGCACATGCATCATGCGAGTGGTGGTCTTCAGCCCCTCGGTCGATAGAGCGAGGCGCACCATGCAATCCTCCCCCATGTCACGGTTGTCAGATCCCAATGCAAACACCGAACGCACATCGTCGGTGAGGACGAGCGCTTCGGTATAAAGGGCCTCAATTATCGGGCGGGAAAGGCTTGATGTGCGGGTCATGTTGGAGCCAAACGCTAATGGCTTGATCGCCTGTTCGCCAGCACCCGGCATGGTTTATCCCGCCCCAAACTGGGACCGTCCCTGAGCGGGACAGGAACGGGGGCAAACCCTTATCGCGCGTTAGGGATAAACGCCCCTGAGTGCTGCGGTTTTTGCCCCTCGCAGTGTGCGAAATGCGGTGGACGAAGCTTACAAAAATTCCGTGGAACAAGTGGGCTTTACGCGCGGGCCGCTATTCAAAAACCATGCGCGAACCCCCCAAGCGCGAACCCCCATTCGCCACCCCAATGTCCGTTTTCGCACACTAAAGCGCACAAAGCCTATGCGATGATATCGGGGACCAGATTGTCTTCGATCATGGCGATTTGGTCTTTCAGCCGTAATTTGCGTTTTTTCAATCGCGCAATCTGCAATTGATCCTTTGCGCCCGCATCAATCAAGGCGGCGATTGCGGCATCCAAATCGCCATGCTCTGTCCGGAGCAATTCGAGCCGTTTGCGAAGCTCAGCCTCATTCATAAAATTGCGCCCTTATCGAATATCGCAGATCACGTGGCTTGCAGTGCGGCCCAAGGCTTTCGCGGCCCAAAGCCTTCCATGGCCCAAAGCCTTCTATGGCCGGTGCTCATAAAGCGCCATACCACTGTGCTGGCAGGCTGCAAATCGGCGGTTGGGATCGGCCAAGAACGCCGGGGCACTATATGGGACACTAGGCATTGCCCACGATTGACCGCGTATTTCCAACGTTGGCTCGCCTTCACGCTGTGTTGGGCCTTTTCAAGACACGATGTGTGTGGTTTGATCCGTGTTGGCCGTTCGGCATTTCATGTGCCGAGTCGCTCATCCGGGGGCAGCCCCCGCTTATACAGGAGACACGTCAATGGTATCGTCGCACGTCCATGCCCTCCAATCCAAGCATGCCGGCATCGAAGCGCAATTGCGCGATGAAATGGCCCGCCCGGTGCCTGATGCAGCGACAATACAAAGTCTCAAGAAACGCAAATTGCGATTGAAAGAAGAGCTATCTCGAAACTAGCTCGCCTGCGGCTCCGGTCGCCATCAATTTGGGTTCGTTCACCGGATTACCATGGCGCAATCCGCTTTGCTTTTGGCTGAATTGACAGCTAGGCTTGCATTCGCATGAGTGCTGCTGCTTCCGCCCGACAAATACTTACTCGCCTTCACGAGGTGATGGCTTCGCGTATGCACACGCAGGGCAAGCTTGACGGTGTGGTGCAGATTATCGGCGAAAGCCTCTCATCTGAGGTGTGCTCGATCTACCTTCTTCGTGAGAGCATGCTGGAGCTGTTCGCGACGCGCGGCCTTAATCAAAGCGCGGTGCACGTTACCCGCATGGCGATTGGTGAGGGGCTGACGGGCGTCATCGCAGACAATGTCGAAACGCTGAACCTTGCCGAAGCAAAAGCGCATCCAGACTTTCAGTACCGGCCGGAAACGGGCGAGGAGAAATTTCACTCCTTTGCCGGCGTCCCAATTGTTTACAGGGCGCGCGCGGTGGGCGTGCTGTGCGTCCAGCATGTCGATCCGCGCCGGTACGAAGAAGTCGAGATTGAAGCGTTGCAGACCACGGCCATGGTTCTGTCCGAATTGATTGCCAATGCTGAACTGGTCGATGATGAAGAGGTGCTCAATCTTGGCGGGGCGCAGACGGGTCAGCAATCGCTTACCGGGCTGACTTTGGTAAAAGGACTTGGCGTCGGCCAAGCGGTTTTTCACCAGCCGCGCGTCCAGATCACGCAGGTGATGGCCGATGATATAGAAGCGGAACGCGCCCGCGTTTACCGCGCCTTTGACAAGATGCGCGACCAGATTGACCACCTGGCAGGACAGGCAGAATTTGGCGTTGGCGGCGAACACGAAGAGGTTTTGGAAACCTACAAAATGTTCGCTTATGACGAAGGTTGGTCGCGCCGCATTAACGAAGCGATCGACAGCGGACTGACAGCCGAGGCCGCGATTGAACGGGTGCAGCAGCACACCCGGATGCGCATGCGCGAGATTGACGATGCTTTGCTGGCCGACCGGATGCATGATCTGGAAGATCTCGCCAATCGCTTGCTGCGGATTGTTTCAGGCCAGCTCGCGACTGCCGCATCGCAGGGGCTGCCCCGCGACACTGTGCTGATTGCCCGCAATCTGGGCCCTGCTGAATTGCTTGAATATGACAAACGCCGTTTGAAAGGCGTGATCCTGGAAGAAGGCTCGCTTACCGCGCATGTCGTTATCGTTGCGCGCGCGATGGGTGTGCCGGTTTTGGGCCGCACCAATGGCTTGCGCGGGATCGTGCGCGAAGGCGACGAGGTTTTGCTGGACGCGACCGCTGGCACAGCAACAGTGCGCCCGTCCGCCCCGATCTCCGAAGCGTTCGCGGCGCGGTTTGCCCGGTCGCGCGAAAAACAGGCGGCCTATGCCGAATTGCGCGATGTTGAGCCAAAAACGCTGTGCGGGCACCGGATCGAAGTGATGATGAATGCAGGCCTGCGCGATGATATGAGCGCTTTGGCCATGACGGGTGCGGATGGTGTCGGATTGTTCCGCACCGAATTTCAGTTTCTGGTCTCCGCCACGCTGCCCCAACGCGAACGCCAGATGAAGCTGTACCGCGATGTGATGGAGGCCGCAGGTGACAAGCCTGTTATTTTCAGAACGGTCGATATTGGCGGGGACAAAGCGGTGCCATATCTCGCCTCAGATATTGCCCGCAATGATGAAAACCCGGCCATGGGCTGGCGCGCTTTGCGGCTGGCACTTGAACGTCAAGGGCTGATGAAAGCGCAGGCGCGCGCGCTGCTTGAGGCAGGGGCGGGGCGCAGTTTGCACGTGATGTTTCCGATGGTGTCCGAAGTGTGGGAATTTGACGCGGCGAAAGCCGTGTTCGAAGAACAGCTCGCCTTTTTGCGCTCCAAAAAGAAACAATGCCCCGATGCCATCCATTACGGCGCGATGCTCGAAGTCCCGGCTTTGGCAGAAACGCTTGATCTGCTTTTGCCCAAACTCAGCTTTTTGTCGGTTGGCACCAATGACCTTACTCAGTTTTTGTTTGCCGCCGACCGATCAAACCCGGAACTTGCGCAGCGCTATGATTGGCTGAGCTTGCCGATCATCCGGTTCTTGCGCCGGGTCACGAAAGAGGCAGCAGGCAGCGACACGTCTGTCGGCGTTTGCGGAGAGATGGGCGGGCGGCGGCTGGAAGCTTTGGCATTGCTCGGCATCGGATTTCGCCGCCTTTCGATCACGCCCGCAGCTGTTGGCCCGATCAAGGAATTGGTGTGCAAGGTCAATCTGTTCGACCTCGAAAACGCCATGGAAGGGTGGCTCGCTGACCCGCAAGTCAATTTGCGCGGCGCCCTTATGCAATGGGCTGGCGAGCGCGCAATCGAGGTTGAATAGGCCTACCTTTTTCAACCATCGGTTGACATGCGTTCACAAAACTTGACAGACAGGATGAAAGACAGCGCGCGGCCATTGTGCTAGCGGGCGGGAAGCCACGAGTTGAGCGAACGAGAAACCGGGTCATGGATAGCGAGCAAGAAACCAGCGAAGCCGAGCACTTGAGCGAAGCGGAAACATCCACCGGACCGATGGGGCCGGGCGAACAATTGCGCGCTGCACGGCTTGCCAAGGGTCTCGATCTCCAATTCGTAGCAGCCGAAACGCGCATACCGGTCCACCATCTCGAAGCGCTTGAGAATGAAGCGTTCGAAAATATGCCCGCGCGCGCTTATGCGATTGGGTTTGCGCGCAATTATGCGCGTGCAGTCGGGTTGGACGAGGTTGAAATAACCGATGCCGTCCGCGCAGAAATGGTCGATGAAAACGAACGGCGCGCGGCTCAAACCGGCGGCATGGAGCCGGGTGATCCGGCCAAGTTGCCCTCTGCTGGCCTTGCATGGTTCGGCGCATTTGCCGCGATAGTGCTCGCCGCGGGCGTTTATGCCTTTTACAACACCTATTACGCCTCAGGCCCCGGTCTTGGATCTTTGCTGGCAAGCGATGAGGCGAGCAGCGAAGGGGATGGGGAAGCTCTTGCTGCGGCCGATGGCGGCGCACAGCCCGAGTTTAATCCGAACGGGCAAGTCGTGTTCACGGCTCTGGATGACGAAATTTGGGTGCGTTTCTTTGTTGAAGGCGGGGATGTCCTGCTTGAGACAACGATGGCGCGCGGCGATGAATTCCGGGTGCCTAAGAATGTGCCCAATGTTCAGCTGAACACTGGCCGTCCGCAATTTCTTTCGATCACAATCGACGGCAAGGATGTGCCCAAATTGTCGGATGAGCAGGTCACTTTGGTTGAGCCTGTAACGGCACGCGATCTAATCGCGCGTTTTGCCCCCGTCGGCGACACGGCGCTAGAGGCCCAAGGCGCCAATACCGGGACCGCTTCGTCTCCGGCGCGGCAGGCACCGCCCGTCCGCTCGAACCCGCGACCTGCCTCATCATCAAATGCCGCAGGAAATGCGCCGGCTCAGCAAGAGGCTCCGACTGAGATAGAGGGCGACCCATCCGCCGATGCGCCTCCGCCAGCCGCAGATCAAACCGCTGCACCGTCTCAGCCAGCCGATGCGCCTCTATCCGAACCCGCGTCTGAACCAGCCGCACCGGCAAGTGAAGAAGCACCGCCGCCTGCTCGTTAGGCCAAGGGGCTAATTGCCCATTCTGGTTAGGAAGTGTCGGAAATGGGATCGTCTGGCCGGTATCATTTGTGATCAATCGCGCCAGTTACCCCCAAACTGAACCCGATTTCCTTGGGATTTCGCCCGCCGCGCTCTCGACTTGACCGCCGAGGGCGCGCAAAGATTCGGCCACGGTTCAGGCGCGCTGTGTCATTCCATCAAGAATGCAGCCACGAAGAATAGGGAGCCCACGCAAGCCATGCTCAAACTAGGAACGCCCAAAACGCAATCATCGGTGATTGCGCCGTTAACGAAGCGACCTCAGGTCAAAAGCGGCATTGGTGCATGTTTTGCAGTGCTGGCTGTGCTTGCGGCGCCCGTCCCCGCGCTGGCTCAGGACAATTCCGAGGCGCGCTTGCGCAAGATCGAAGCGGAAGTTCGCGCCTTGCAGCGCAATGTATTTCCGGGCGGTGCAGGGCGCTATTTTGAGCCCCAGATCTCCCCGGGAACAGGCGCAGCGCAGGGCAGCACTGCCGATGGTGTTTCCGCGCCATCGACCACGGCTGTTACAGATATTCTCGCCCGGCTTGATGCGATGGAGCTGCAATTGCAGCGGCTAACAGCGCTTAGCGAGGAACAGGCCAATGCCATCGCCTTGATGGATGATCGGGTGACCGCGCTCGAATCCGGTGGCACCAGCGCTCCGCTAACAGGTGGCGGGTCAGAAGAAGCAACCGCAGTGGATAGCAATCTTTCCGCTCAGGGTGCGGGAAGCGATTTGGGATCGACTGGTTCCGGTGCGCAATCACGTCCGGCTGAAACGCCAACGCCAGCGGCGACGGGTCCGTCCGCTGCGCGGCTTGCCGCGGTGCAGGCCATCACCAAACCGCAAACCGAAGATGCGGGCGATGATGAATATTCCTATGGTTTCCGCCTTTGGAACGCGGGCTTTTACCCCGAAGCGCGCCAGCAGCTCACCAAATATGTTGAGGAATACCCGCTCCATTTCCGGGTAACCTATGGCCGCAATCTGCTTGGCCGGGCTTTCCTTGATGATGGTATGCCGCAAGAGGCAGCGCGGTGGTTCCTGCGCAATTATCAGGCCGACAAAACCGCGCGCCGCGCACCCGACAGTCTGTTGTTCCTTGCCGAAAGCATGATCGCTTTGGGTGACACGACGCGCGCCTGTATCGCCTTGTCGGAGTTTGCCGAAACCTATCCGGCGGTCGCAACCGGGCGTTTGTCGGACAAGTATGAGAGCAATAGGCAAAAGGTCACTTGCTCTTAACGCCGCGCTGTTCCAGCACTGCGGGCGATGTCAGAACCGTTCCAACTTGGCGCGCTTGATTTAACCGGGTTGAATGACGCGGACCTTGCCGAACGCTTTTCGCGCGCGCTCAGCCTCGTCTGGCCGAAAGAGGCGCGCGCCGGGCCGCTTGGGTTGGCGGTGTCTGGCGGACCGGACAGCCTGGCTCTGGTGCTCCTCGCGCATGCTGCGTTGGATGGCGATATCGCGGTCGCCAGTGTCGATCACGGATTGCGAGCAGAAGCGGCCAGCGAAGTCGCATTTGTGGGCGAATTGTGCGCCGCGCTGGATGTGCCTTTTACCCCGATTAAAGTGACACTTTCTCCCGGCAATCTTCAAGCGCGCGCGCGCGACGCACGGTACCGGGCGCTTGGTGCATGGGCAGAAAAGGCTGAACTGGGCGCGCTTGCCACCGCGCATCATGCTGACGATCAGGCGGAAACGCTGCTTATGCGTCTTGCGCGCGGAAGCGGGCTGGCGGGACTGGCAGGAGTGCGTGCCGCCTCGCATGTGCCGGGTTTTGATGATTTGCTTTTGATCCGCCCGCTGCTGCGTTGGCGCAAAGCGGAACTTGAAAATGTCGTTGCCCGGTGCGGGATTAAGCCGGTCAATGACCCATCCAATAAAGACGCTCAGTTTGACCGGGTGCGAGTGCGCAAGCATCTGAGCGAGAATGAATGGCTCGCTCCCGAGCAGCTCGCCCAAAGCGCCGCCAATCTGGGGGAGGCATGGCTGGCTTTGAGTTGGTTTGCCGAAATTGACTGGGAAGACATGGTCCACCGCGATGGCGATGGTTCGGCAGCGTTCACCTATTACGCCAATGTCCCCCGCGCGGTGGCAGTGGAGACGATTTGCCGGATTGTTGGTGAATTGGGCGGGGCCGTCAGCCGGGCAGAAGCAGGCCGCGCCTTTGATCGGTTATGGCAGGGCCAAAATGCTTCGTTAGGCGGAGTGCTGGCTGTGCCGGGATCAGAGCTTGTCGCGAAGGTGGGCGTTGAAATGCGCAGCTGGCGTTTCACCCCTGAACCGCCGCGTTCATTGCATTAGTTTGCGTTGGCTTGCTCTTGTGTTCGCTAGGGCGTGTTTTTGTCTGTGTTCGCTAACGCTCACGCCGGACCGCCCCGCCTCCCCGCCCGTCCACCAAGGGTTCCACAGGATATGGTGGACGGGCGGGGAGGCGGGGCGGTCCGGCCAAGGATTGCACGGATGTGCAATCCGCACTCAACAAAGACTCGGGGCGGTCCGGCCAAGGATCAGTCGGATGTCTGGTCCGCACCCAAAACAAAAAAGGCCCGCCATCAGGCGAGCCTTTTCAATGGTTCAAACCGTTTGATCAGAGCATTTTGTGACCAAGGCCAACGATATTGCCTTTGGTAATCACAACCTTGTCGCCGCGCTTTGCAATGGCGAACAGCTTTTCGGCAAAATCATCGGGAACACCGATGCAGCCATGGCTGGCATAACCGTTGAGCACGGGCGAGCCATGGATAGCGATACCGCTCCATGTCAGGCGCAATGTGTATGGCATCGGCGCATTGTTGTATTTTTCCGAAACGTTGTCGATCTCTTTGGTCAGGATCGGAAACACGCCCAGCGGTGTGGGATGCTTTTTCGTTCCGAGCAGAGCAACAGAAGTGCCGATTTCATGGCCATCGCGGAACACCGAGATAATCCGTGCATCGAGATCCACCGTGATGATGAGCTTGCCTTTGGTCGGCGCGCGGGTTTCGTCCCAATACCATTCGCCATAACGGATGGACCCGCTGATCGGCAGAATGCTTTTGATAACGAATGGATCATCGCTTTCGATGACTGGCGTAGGCGCGGCCTCTTCGACATAGGCCTGCGCTGGTGAGGGGCGCGTTACCGGCGGCGCGATGGGCAAGGACGCAGTGTTGTTCGCCAAAGTGGCAGGCCGCGCCGGGATAGTGCGCGTGGCGGGACCGCGCGGCGCAGCAGGCATCGCGGCATCGCCAGTGATGGGGGGCAGGGCCGCAATGGTGCGGTTGGGCTGTTCGCTTGATGCGATGTCTGCACCGTAAGGCGTGGGCAGGCTGGGATCGATAATCGCCGAAGGAGCGCCGGTATTAGGGTCAATCGCCCGGATTGCGTCGGATGCTTCGTTGGCGATCAGCTCGGCTTCATCGCCAAGCAGGCTGGTGGCAGTATCCTGTGCGGCCAACGGAGAGGCAAAAACGCACGCAGCCAAAGCCATGGCAGCGGTGAATCGGTTGGGGGTCTGCACCTTTTTCATTCATGCCTTATGCCTCTTTTGCGCATTTTGCGCCAGTGGCGCGATGGTTCAAGTCCCCTCGGGGGACGCGGATTTGGCAAAAGTTAACGCGTTCAGCCAGAGTCAATCGTCTGCGCAAAGGCGGCTGCGGCTCCCAATAGGCCGGGTTGGGGGTGCGTGATAAGTTTCACAGGGATGGTCCCCATCAAACCTGCGAACCGCCCCTTAGCGCGAAAACGTGAGGCGAACCCTGAAGACAGGAGTGTTTCGCGAATGCGGTAGCCAAGCCCGCCTGCAATGACCACACCGTTTGCGCCTTGTACCAGAGCAATGTCGCCTGCCACGGCTCCCAAAGACAGACAGAACCGGTCAACCGCAGCAGCAGCAAGGCTATCGTCACCGCTCGTGCCTGCGGTCCAGATCGCGACATCGTCCAATTCGGCGACCGCGCGCCCCTCTAGCGCGGCAAGCGCCTGGTAGATATCGACGATCGCCGGCCCGGATACCACGCGTTCGGTGGAGACCCGATTGTGGCGCTTGCGCAAGCGGGCAAGGATCGCATCTTCGATGGCGTCAAGCGGGGCGAAATCGCCGTGTCCGCCTTCGGTCGCTTGTACGCGGTAGTGTTCGGGCGCGCTTCGCCAGAAATGCGCAACGCCAAGGCCGGTGCCGGGCCCCAATACGCTGATCGTGCCGGTGCCGGGCAATTCGCCTTCGGGCCCGGTGAGATGCAGGAATTGGTCAGCCGGTGCGCGCGCTGCGGCATGGGCGACAGCTTCGAAATCGTTGACAATCATATGCGCTGTGCAGCCCAGTTTTTCTGCCATCAATGGCGGACGGATTATCCAGGGATTGTTGGTAAAGCGGATGATATCAGGTTTGATCCGCCCTGCGACCGCCATTGCGACATTGTCAGGCAGACTGCCGCCCTTCTCCTCGCGGAAATGCTCCCAAGCGGTTTGAAAGCTGGCATGCGCTTCGGTGTGCAGTGTTACCGGTTCGCCCAGTTCAATGGTGCCATCGCCCGCAATCGCGGCTATCGCAAAGCGTGCATGCGTGCCGCCAATGTCAACCGCGACAAGATCGGTGCTCATTAAAGCCCCGCCGCTTTCAGCATCGCCGATGCGCCCTGTTCTGCGCCGTCGGCGTGCGACTGCATCATCCGGTAAAGTTCGCGCCCCACGCCCCATTCGGGCGCGGGATCGGGTGCAGGGGTTCGCTCATCAAGATCGGCTGTGGTGGAAAGCTCTCCGGTTGCTGCGCACACGGTCACAATATCGCCATCTGCAATGCGCGAAAGCGGCCCGCCGCCAAGCGCTTCGGGTGTGCAATGGATTGCCGCTGGCACTTTGCCTGATGCGCCTGACATGCGCCCATCGGTAACCAGCGCGACCGAGTGGCCTTTGTCCTGCAATACCGCGAGGGCAGGGGTAAGCGAGTGCAGTTCCGGCATTCCGTTCGCGCGCGGCCCCTGAAACCGGACGACGACAACAACATCGCGGTCAAGCTCGCCTGCCTTGAATGCGGCGGTGACGGCATCCTGTGTTTCAAACACGCGGGCGGGGGCTGTGATTGTCCAGCGCTCTTTGGCAACAGCAGAGGATTTGAAGCACGCCCGGCCCAGATTGCCGGTTAGCAATTTCATCCCCCCATCGCTTTGGAATGGATCGTCAGCAGGCCGGACCATCGTATCATCGCGGCTTTCAGCAACGCGGGACCACAAAAGCGCATCGTCCTGCCAGGCAGGTTCGGCGGCGTAAGCCTCAAACCCGTCCTCCCACACGGTCAGGATATCGCGGTGGGCAAGGCCAGCCTCAAGCAATTCGCCAATCACATATCCCATGCCGCCCGCGTGATGGAACTGGTTCACATCGCCTGATCCATTGGGATAGACGCGGGCAAGCAATGGCACGACGCTGGAAAGCTCGGCCAGATCGCTCCAGTCGATGATAATGCCCGCCGCGCGCGCCATGGCGGGGATATGGATCGCATGATTGGTCGATCCGCCGGTAGCAAGCAGGCCGATCACCGCATTCACGATGGCTTTTTCATCAACGACCTGAGCAAGAGTGCGGGTGGTGGTGCCCGACAATTCGGCAAGCCGGTGCACCGCGGCACGGTCCAATGCCTGGCGCAATTTTGTGCCCGGCTGGACAAAGGCGCTGCCCGGAACATGCAGCCCCATCATCTCCATCATCATCTGATTGGAATTGGCCGTGCCGAAAAAGGTGCAGGTGCCCGGCGAATGATAGCTGGCAAGCTCGCTTTCGAGCAAGGCATCGCGGTCCACTTCACCCGATGCGAATTTCTGGCGGGTTGCCTGTTTCTGGCTGTTGGAAATGCCGCTGGGCATGGGGCCGGAGGGCACAAAGATCGCGGGCAAATGGCCAAAGCGCAAAGCGCCCATCAGCAGACCCGGCACAATCTTGTCGCAAATGCCAAGAAAAGCCGCGCCATCATACATCTGGTGGGACAGCGCAACGCCGGTCGCCATCGCGATATTGTCGCGGCTGAACAGGGACAATTCCATCCCGTCTTCGCCCTGCGTTACCCCGTCACACATGGCAGGTGTTCCGCCTGCAACTTGCGCCGTGGCTCCCACTTCGCGCGCGTAGATCTTCATGCGGTCAGGATAGCGGCCATAAGGCTGATGCGCGCTCAGCATGTCGTTATACGCGCTGACAATCCCGATATTGGGCCCGCGATTGTCTTTTAGCGCGTCCTGATCCTCCAGAGCGCCTGCAAAGGCATGGGCCAGAACAGAGCAGGACACGGCTTCGCGCTCTGGCCGGCGATCCGCCTCGCGCTTCATCAATTCGAGATAGGCGCTGCGCCCCGGCTTGGAGCGTCTGGTCACGCGCTGTGTCACGCGGTGGATGGTGCCGTTAAGTTCACTCATGCCAGCTGACCCCGTCGCGTTCTGCCAAGGCAATCGCCGCGCTTGGCCCCCAGCTGCCTGCGGTGTAAGTCTTTGGCGTCATATCCGCATTTTTCCATGCAGCACGGATCGCATCGACCCATTCCCATTGCGCCTCAACCTCATCGCGGCGCACGAACAGGGTCTGATCGCCTTTTATGAGATCGAGCAGCAGGCGTTCATAGGCAATCCTGCGATGTGATCCCACGAATGCGTCGGGCATTGTGATTTCCAATGGCACCTCGCGCAGGGCATTGCCCGTCGCTTCAAGCCCTGGAACTTTCGCCATCAGCGAAAGGGTAATGTTCTCTTCCGGCTGAATGCCGATCAGCAGCGAATTGGGATTGAGGCCGCTGCCGCCTGCGCCAAAGATGGAGTGGGGGACGCAGCGAAACTGGACCAGAATTTCCGTTACGCGTTCGGGCAGACGTTTGCCCGTGCGAAGGTAAAAGGGCACGCCTTTCCAGCGCCAGTTTTCAACATGCGCCTTGATCGCGGTGAAAGTTTCCGTGTTGGAGGCTTTGCCCAGTTCTTCGTCATATCCGGGTACCGCCTGTCCGCCGATTGCCCCTGCTCGGTATTGTCCGGTAACTGTTTCGTTTGCGATGACAGGCCGCAAGGCGCGCAGCACTTTCACTTTCTCATCGCGCACAGCGGTCGCATCAAAGCTGGTGGGCGGCTCCATCGCAACAAGGCTGAGCAATTGGAGCATATGGTTTTGGACCATATCGCGCAAAGCGCCTGCATCATCATAAAAGCTGACGCGGCCTTCCAGCCCGACGGTCTCTGCCACAGTGATCTGAACATGCTCGATAAAGTTCGCATTCCAGATGGGTTCAAACAGGATGTTGGCAAAGCGAAGAGCCAGCAGGTTTTGCACCGTCTCCTTGCCCAGATAATGGTCAATCCTGAAGATGCGGTCTTCGGGGAAAGCATCCGCAACCGCATCATTGATAACCGCCGAACTTTCCAGATCAGTGCCGAGCGGTTTTTCGAGGCACATCCGCACCCTGTCACCCGCCAGACCTGCATGGCGCAGGCCTTCGATCGTAGGCTCAAACAGGCTGGGCGCGGTTGAGAGGAATATTGCGAGGCCCTGCTCCGAATAGTCGCCGACCTTTGCCGCAAGATCATCGAACCCTTCGACAGTGGAGGCATCCAATTGCTGGTAGCTCAGCCGGTTGAGGAACCCCGCCATCCCGCCGCGCCGCTCGTCTTCGAGATGAGCCTCTAACGCTTGGCGCGCCATATCGCGAAAGCCCGCATCGTCGAGTTCGCTTCGTGCAGTGCCAATGATCTTGAGCCCTTCGGGCAGCAATCCATCAGCATCAAGCGCACACAATGATGGCAAAAGCTTACGGCGCGACAAATCGCCGGTTGCACCGAAAAGAAGGAGCCTGTCAGCGGCAAACTGGGTCATCTATGATCCCTAAACATGAGCGGAGCGTAGCGTCACGCTGCTAGCCAATTGTTTAGGGAGCGGCAATCCAAATTGACGCACTACAGGCCTGTTATTTGCGCTTAATCAATCAGAGTGACCTCGACGCTGCTGCTAAGGAAGTTAATAGGAGCAAAGGAGGTGAGGAAACTGACATCGGCGGCATCGCGGCCCACCCCGATTTTCGCCGTGTTTGCAGGATCAGCCATGCCCGTGGGGTCAACCATCTGCCATGTTCCGCCTCCTGCAATGGCCGGATCGGCCAAAAAGACTTCGGCGATGGCGTGAAAATCGGGCGGGGTTACGCCCGGCGCATAACACGCAACATAACGCGCGGGGATAGCAGAGGCACGTGCCAGCGCGATCATCACATGCGCGAAATCGCGGCAAATGCCTTGCCGCTCGATAAAGGTCTGCCGTGCATCTGTATCGGCATTGCTCGAACCGGGCACATATTCGAAATGCTGGTCAATCCACGCCAGGATTGCAGCGATGCGCGCACCGCCCTCAGTCCCGTCAAATTCCGAGGCGACGAGCGCCTGAAATTCCTGGCCCCTGCAATACCGGGAATCCAGCAGATATTGCACCGCTTCGCCAGGCAATTGATGATGAGGCAGGCCCTCAAGCGCGCTGAGATCATCGCATTGCCGGTCTATCTTGACAGTTGCGGCATAATCAATCTGGATCAGGCCATTGCACCGCAACCATGCCCTCTCGCCAATATTATCATGCGCACCGATACGAGCGAAATGCGCGGACCGGGTGACAAGAGTGGACAGATTGCTCAGCTGTTGCTCAGGCAATTGGGCAGCTTCGAATTGCAATAGAACATCGGTTGGCTGATCAGCTTCGAAAGCGATGGAAGATTGAATTTGAAGAGGCATACTTCATCCAATCGCCCAATTGCGATAGGGTTGCGCAAAAGCTAAAAGAAAATCGCGAAGATACAGCTGCTCCAATTAACCTTTGCGTGCCCAAGTGCCCCATTTTGCAACGGTTTAGTGCACAGCGCATGGGGCCAACCTGTCTGTCCCATATGGGATATTCATGACGGGTATGGCCCGGCCTAATTGATCAATCCTCATCAACGCAGTGCCGGTCTTGCTTCCCGAAAGACGATCCGACCGGCGCTAATACAAGGGATTGTATCCATGAAAATCAGTGTTCTGGCGATTGCCAGCGCCGCGCTTGCGACCGGCTTCGTTGCCGCTGCACCGGCTCAAGCAGAAATGACGGCGGGGCCTTTTGACAAGCTCAAAAAGGCAGCCAAGAAAGCCAAGAAAAAAGCAGACCAGGCCAGCGAAGCCGCGCGCACCGTCGATGCGGTTGTGAATGGCGGCGGTGTCTCCGCAAGCGGTGTCGGCGCATCGGCCAATGGTTCGCGCTGCAATGCCAATCGCGGCAGCAATTCCAACTCACCATGCACCGCGCGGGCGCCGGATCATGCGGGCAGTGCGGGACCAACCCCTGCGAAATATGCAAGCGCAACCCAATGCGCAAATGTAGGCCTTGGAAACGCATTCGTTGCGCGTGATGGCGAATATACTTTCAGCCAGGGTATCAGCACTCAAGAGCGCAGCGGCCTCCTCGATCGCCGCAATGTTCAGCCCACGAGCGGCTGTGTGTTTGAAGGTTTGGGCGTTGGCGATGTGCTCTATGTCGAATTTGACAAGAACAAATACAAAAAACACGCTTATGCGATCCAATGCGTGTCTTTTGACGGCGGCGAGCAGCTCAATAACACCAATGGCCCCAGTGTCGGCAATTATGGCGGGAAGGCAATCATGCTGCACACCGGCAATTCAACCGGCTACACACCCACGGCGTCTGGCAGCAATTCTGACCGTTCGAGCGCTTACAAAGCGTATATGGACAAGCGCGGACGCACTTTCACGACGTTCAATTTCGGCGCGTTGCACACCGACAAATCCGGCACGGATTTTTACTGCCAATGGTTTGATAAAAGCACCGGTAAAAGCGCCGTTGCCCTGACATTCCGCCGCGGCCCTGCCGGCTAATTTCAATTTCTTGAGGCGACCCGCGGGCAAGGCGCATACCCAAGTGAATTTTTCATTTCGCTTTGCTCACACTTTGCAGCGGTCAGTGGATGCTGGATTTTTCTAGGCTCATTGGCCGCTGCATCTTTCGCCTCCGATTTCTTCATAAAAGGACAAATATCATGCGTTTTCGTATTGCTCTTCTCGCCGGTGCACTTGCTATCGGCACTGCTCCTGTTCTTGTGGCTCCGGCATCCGCACAATCATCGTCTAGCGAGGTCGCAAAGGACGGCTCGTGCCCCAAAGGGTTCAAACAAAGCGGCAGCAGCTGCAAATCATCCAGCCAGGTCGCGATCACCAAAATCGGATCATGCCCCACAGGCTTTAAAGCCAGCGCCAATTACTGTGTCGGTGACAAAGGTGATTATGCCGAAGTGAAAAGCGGATCTTGCCCTTCAGGGCTGAAAGCTTCGGGAAAATACTGCATCAAGTAATCTGCGCCTCAAACGATTGAGTAACCGCGCCCGTCTAGAATGGGCGCGGTTTTCGCGTATGGCATTCCCGCCGCGCAGTGTTATCTGCCTCTAGCCAAATCGAGCCCCATTCAGTGACCGATCCAGACAATCAGCTAGATGTGCAATCCGTGATTGCGAAAGCGTATGCCGCTGTTGCAGAGCCAGAGCAATTCGTGAGCCTGATGCCGTTATTGGTTGAAACCAGCGAACATTCCGATTTTACGCATAACGGCGCAGACGAGCATTTCGAAAACACGCTGCGAATTCTGGATAAGCTCTACCCGCTTAGAACCACCAATTTCAACGCCATCCAAACCGAAGCGGGCGCGATCATGGATTGCGATCTGGCGCTCGATGACGATCTGCGAATTGTCTATTTCGATGCGCGCACATTCGCAGACAATGATCTGAAGTTTGGCGCGTTTCTGCCAGATATGTTGTTCAATCCCGTCACCGAAAAAGCCGATATTGCTTTGCTGCGCGGGCTTAAGGCGACAAACGAGCCGCATTTTCTCAAGCTGTTCTCCAGCGGTGTATCCAAGGCACCGCGCTGGTTTGCCGCGCGGCGGATCGACGGCGAGGTTTCATCGCAAATCGTCCTGACGGCAGTTAAGCTGAGGTGGGATGAAGCCACCAGCGACATTTTCGCCCGCGCATTTTCAATGACTCCCACCGAATTGGCGTTGACCCGGCATTTGGTGATCGGCGGCAGCGTGCGCGAATTCTCCGAAATCCGCGAGCGTTCTTTGGGCACGGTGCGCAACCAATTGAAAGCTCTGCAACGCAAGCTGGAGATCAATTCGAAAGAGGAATTGTTGCTGCTTTATGCCGGGTTCATTCATTCGCTAAACCCGGTTGGATCGGTCGATGATGACGCATTGTCGCTCAACACGAATATCTTCAACATTGCCAAGGGTATCACGATCGCTTGGGAGCAATGCGGCGATCCTGCGGGTGATCCGGTGCTGTATTTTCACCCGCTTGAAGGCCCGATGATGCCCTTGCGGGTGCATAAGGCGGCAATAGATCAGGGGCTGCGTATCATCGCGCCGTGGCGGCCTGGTTTGGGCGATTCAAGTCCCGCACCCACGGGCCCTGCTGCACCGGTCGCGCATGCTCAGCGTTTTGCGGCCTTGCTGGACATCCTTGAGATCGAAAGCGCTGCGGGTCTTGCCACCCAGGCAGGCATGCCATTCATGATCGGCATGGCCAACGCGATGCCGCAGCGATTGTCAAAAGGGATTGGGGCAGGGGCATTTTTCCCGTTCTCAAAGCGCGAAGATTTTCAGCATCTCAAGACGCAGCCGCGCATTCATATTCGCACATCGCGGATCGCTCCGGCTTTTGCGCGCGCCTATATCCGCGCCATGCTGGCCAGTCTGGGAAACGGGCAGTTTTACCGTTTCGTCGAAGATTTCTACAAGGATTGCGAGCGGGAGCTGGAAACGGCGCGCGACCCGGAAATCGTCAAGCTGTTCCGCCATGCAGCGCGCTATGGTCTTTCGCCTGGCTCCACCGGGATGCTCGATACCATGATGAACTGGTCGCATGACTGGGGACCGGAGCTGGCAAAATGCGAGCTGCCTTTGCACCTGCTTTTGGGAGAGCGTGACGGGACAACGCCGCGCGCTTTTGTCGAAACGATGTGCGAACGCTATGGCCTCGATGCGCCCGTGATGATCCCGGGCGGCGGCAGTTTTCTGCTTTATGATCAGCCGCAGGCAGTGACCCGCTATATCCGCTCGGTGATGGACGGGCTGGACTAGGCGCGGATCACGCCGAACAAATCATGCGCGTCGGCATCCTCGATCTCAACATCCACGATTGCGCCGGTTTCTAGAGCTGCAGGGACATTGCGCAGGTAGACAGCGCCGTCGATTTCGGGCGCATCGGCCTGGCTGCGCCCGGTGGCACCTGTATCGCCGTCTTCGTCCGGTTCGCCGACTTCATCGATGATGACGGGCAATATCTTGCCCACTTTGGCGGTAAGCTTTGCCGCGCTGATCTTTTCGGTCAATTCCATCAGCCGGGCATAGCGTTTTTCTTTGACCGTCTCAGGCACCGGATCGGGCAGAGCATTGGCGGCTGCCCCTTCGACGGGTTCGAAACGGAATGCGCCCACCCGGTCCAATTGCGCTTCTTCCAGCCATTCGAGCAGATACTCAAAATCCGCTTCAGTCTCTCCGGGGAAGCCCACGACAAAGCTTGATCGGATGGCAATGTCGGGACAAATCTCGCGCCATTTTTTGAGCCTTGCGAGCACCTTTGCTTCGTTCGCGGGGCGGCGCATGGATTTGAGCACAGCAGGCGCGGCATGCTGGAACGGGATGTCTAGATAAGGCGTCAGCAGCCCTTCAGCCATCAAAGGGATCACTTTGTCGACATGAGGGTAGGGATAGACATAGTGCAATCGCACCCAGGGCGGAATGCCATCTGCTGTCCGCAGACCGCCCAATTCACGCGCGAGATCGGTCATATGCGCGCGCACTTCGCGGCCTTTCCAGCTTCGCGGATCATGCTTTGTATCGACGCCGTAGGCTGAGGTGTCCTGGGAGATCACCAGCAATTCGCGCGTCCCGGCAGCGACCAACTTTTCCGCCTCGCGCAAGACCGCATCAATCCGGCGGCTGGCCAGTTTTCCGCGCAGATCAGGGATGATACAAAAGCTGCACGAATGATTGCAGCCCTCTGAAATCTTGAGATAGCTGTAATGGCGCGGGGTCAGCTTTATCCCTGCCTCGTCCGGCTGGGGGATCAGATCGACAAACGGACCCTGGCTTGGCGGGGCGTGAGTGTGCACCGCTTCGACCACCTGTTCGTATTGATGCGCCCCTGTCACTGCGAGCACTTGTGGGTGGGCGGCGCGGATCGTGTCGGCCTCTTCGCCCATGCACCCTGTCACAATGACGCGGCCGTTTTCGGCGATCGCTTCCCAGATTGCGGCAAGGCTTTCTTCCTTGGCGCTGTCGAGAAAACCGCAGGTGTTCACCAGCACCACATCGGCGCCTTCATAGTCGGGGCTCATCGCGTAACCATCGGCTCTTAGGCGGGTTAGGATGCGTTCGGAATCGACCAGGGCTTTGGGGCAGCCGAGGGAAACCATGCCAACCTTTTTGGCATCGGGCAGAGTGGTTGAAGGCGTGTTCATTGCGCGGGCCATTACACGGTTCGCTGGCTGGGTGCCATAGGCTTTGCAGGGGCGAGTCGCTGATTAAGTACATACGGGGGATGGGGGTTTAAAAAGGTTTTGGCAGGGGGGATGGGGCCTTTTATCCAGCCGCTCCTCCAACCCCGCGCACAAACGACCCAGAAGCAAAAGTAGCACGCGCCGGCCATGTAGGAAAATCCCGCCGCACCTGCCTTCCGCCAGTTCCCTTCACTGGGGCCTGCCATTAGTTCCCCCCAACAGGGGCCCGCCACAGAGGCTCCCCCCGCCCTTAGGCACCCCCCCGCCGCGCACTTCTGGCTTAACCCCCTGTCCACGTCGCGCATCCCCCGCTAGGCTTGCATCAAAAGAGCAATTGAGCAGGAGGGGACACTATGAGTGATTTTGCATTATGGCCGGTGCTGGCAGGGGCAGCCGCGTTCTTTGTTGTCGGCATGATCTGGTACGGCGCGCTGTTTGGTAAAGCCTGGCAGAAAGCCGCAGGGATGAGCGATGCCGAAGTGGAAGGCGGCAATCCCGCCATTATCTTTGGCCTGTGTTTTCTGTTTGAAATGCTGATCGCGATGGTGCTGTGGCATCTGCTCGCCCGCGTGAACCCTGCGCCCCATGTGGTGATGATGATGGCCATGGGCTTTGCCGGCGGGATCATGGTGCCTGCCATGGGCATCAATTATCTGTTCCAGCGCAAATCCTTTATGCTGTTTGTGATTGATGCGGGCCACTTCCTGCTCGGAATGGCGGCGATGGGCGGCGTGTTTGTGTGGTTCAGGGGGTAAGCCGAGCGGGGAGCGGCGCACCAATCGCGCCTCTCTCTTTCTCCTAAAACAATACGAAATTATCATTCCACAATAAAAAGTATTTGCTTTTCGGCAAATCTGGCCATAATGCGATTCTTGCAATCACATTTGGAGCCTAAAGCCGACCCTACCCCGCAACCCACCCAAACCCCGCCCGCTTGGTCTTGGCTAAGTCTGCGCCCTTAAACAGGCTCAGCATGGTCTAGGCCAAAGCGGCAACCGGGCCCGGCCAACGGCTCCTTTCACACAATGTGGATCTGGCGCGCAGCGATTTGCGCGGCGGATTTTTGCGCCCAAATCAAATCTAAGGAATACAAAATGAAACACTTAACCCCCTCCTACTCCCCGTTCCCCCTCACACTCGCGGCCCGATCCGCAATCACTGCAATCAGCGCTGTGGCAGCGCTCACCGCGCTAACCGCATCCAGCGCAGCCTTTGCGCAGGATGAGGAAAATTTCGAAGGCGTCAGCATTGGCGCACAAGGCGGCTATTCGCGCCAAAGCGTGGATGAAACCGTTCTGACAGGCGCGAATGCGGCAGTGCTGGATGAGCGCAAAAGCGGCATCACGTATGGCGGGTATATCGGATATGACGCGCAGTTTGAACAGTTTGTGCTTGGCGCAGAGGCAGGCTTTAGCCCCAATGGCCGCACCATCACAGGCGATGTAACAGGCGGCGGCACCGTCAATATCGACCCCAAATGGTCTGCCGATGCTTCGGTTCGCGCAGGCGTTGTTCTGGGGGACCGCGTGCTCTTTTATGGCCGCGCAGGATACAGCCGCACCCGCCTTTCCATCAATCGGTTCGCCAGCGGCAACGCTGATACCGCCATCGCCACAGAAACCGAAAACCGCGATGGCTTTATGTTTGGCGGCGGCGCGGAATTTGCGGTGAACCGCAATGCAGCTTTGCGGGTCGAATATCGCCGCACAAATTTGAGCGGCTCCTTGCGCTCAGATCAAGTCTTGGCCGGTGCGACACTGCGCTTTTGACTTGTCTTGATGTTGCTGGGCAGGTCCGTACCCCCACCAGGGATCTGTCCAGCAGCATCTTTTTCCAACCCAGTGAAGGGCGCTGCATGAAACATGCGAAATATCTGATTGTATTGGGTTTAATCGCTTTGATTGTGCATCTGATCGCTCTTGTCACCGCGTTCTTTTTGACCGCTTCGAACAGCCTTTCGGGCTGATCGATGAAACGGAGATGACCCATGAAAATGACAATACCCCCGCTTGCCCCAACTCCGCTTAGGATGGCCCCTCTTTGTGTGGCCACTTTATCCATGGCTGTGCTTTTGGCTGGCTGTGTCAGCCTGTCGGACCGGCAAATCTCGCGTTTTGACGCGATGTCGTGCAGCCAATTGGCGGTCGCGCTGGATTACGAACAGCGCGGCGAGCGCGAGGCGGAAACCAGCGGCGCGCTCAATTCAGTGTCCAGCCTGCTGGGCAAAGGGGCCGTCGCTGACAATGCGGCCTTGGATGCGTTGGGCGATGATCTGGATGCTGATGAACACCGCGCGGCCAAGGATTATATCCGTGACCGGCAAGATTACCTCGATTGCTGATGCCGATAGCGCGCGCGGTCTTGCGTCCGCGGCAGGTCTTGCTGGCGTGGTATTTTTTCATGCAAGGCAGGGCCTGCCCAGCGCCATTAAGCCGCAGGCATGTTTCCTCGCCTTTGCGCAGTGTTTTTGAAAAGGGAAAAGATTACACAAACACCGCTTGGCCTGTATGCCGGGCAGGCAATTTTTCGAAAAGAGACGCCATGCAAGACGAACGGCCAACCCGCAGCCATTTGAGCCCTAACCCCGCGCTGTACCGGGTTATGCGTGTGTTGGCCGGGGTGATGACAGTGATCGCCGGCATGCTAGTTTCTTATGCCTGTATCGCTGCCCTGTTTGGCGATACAGAATTGCTGATGGAGTTTATTGATGAAGATGGCGGCGTTCTGACGATGAATGCGCCCACTATCATCGCGATACTCGCTACCAATGCGCTTGCCCTTACATCCTTGTGGCTGCTGTTTTTCTCCATGAACCGCTTTTTAAGACAGGCCGCGCGCGGCGAATTGCTGGTTTCATCGGCGCGCAATGCGCTGAAACGTCTGGGGGTTGGGATGATCCTTTTGTATCTGACCACGCGGATGATGGCGGTGGGCATTCCCTTGATCGGCATTGCCGGCTTTTGGGCGGATAACGGCATCATGATCCCGTTTTCTTTTGTGGATTTGGACTTTTTGTACCTGTTGATCGGCGTGGTTTTGCTGGCATTGGGGCAGGCCTTGCGCGAAGGTCAGGCCGCCAAGGAGGAGGCAAAGCAATACGTCTGATGGCTATCGAAGTAACTCTCGACATCATGCTGGCCACGCGCAAGGTGAAATCAAAGGATCTGGCCGCCCATATCGGGATCACCGATGCCAATCTGTCATTGCTTAAATCGGGCAAGGTAAAAGGCGTGAAGTTCGAAACGCTGTCAAAAATCTGCGACTATCTGGAATGCGAACCCGGCGATATTCTGCGCCATGTTCCCGATAGCCCGGATGAAGAATAGGGCAGGCGCGGGCCAAGGCTCTCGCCTTGCAATACGCCCTAGACGTGCAGGCCAACCCCGCCTGTATCGCGGTTGCCATTGCCGTTTTCGGTCGGCACAATTTCAACGATGACATCGCCTTTTTGCAGGCACTGGCATTCATCTTCCCAATATCCGATGGCGCGGCCATTGCGATAAATGCGCAATCCGCGTCCGCCGCTTTTCAATTCGGTGATGGCAGCGCCGCATTCATCTTCTTCGACAATGCGTTCGACCAATTGCACCCGGCCTGAAACTGAGGCGAGATCGGCAAGGTAATCGGAAATATGCGCCCCTTGCGCGCTGCCAGCCAGCAGCAGTCCTGTAAACCGCACCGGATTGATGACATTGTTCGCGCCCGCCTGACGGGCGAGCAATTCATTGTCGTTGGCGCGCACGACCACGCTGATGGGCACTTTGGGCGCAAGATGCCGCACGGTCAGCACGATCAGGATGGATGTGTCATCGCGCCCCGCTGATACCAGCACGCTGCCCGCTTCCTCTATTCGCACAGCGCGCAAAGTTTCATCGCGCGTCGCATCGGCTGCCATCACATTGGCGCCCAGCTTTTCGGCTTCTGACAGGCGGTCCTCGCTGGGATCGACCACGACGATATTGGCAGGATCGGTGCCGCGCTGGATCAATTCCTCAACGCTTTGCGAACCCGATACGCCATATCCCAGCACCACGACATGATCGGCCAGATTGTCCTGAATGTTGGACATGCGCCATTTCTCCCAAGAACGCTTGATAATAAAGTTATACGCTGTGCCCACGAAAATGAAGAACACCGCAAACCGGATGGGGGTGACAATCACCGCTTCGACCAGGCGCGCCTTGTCGCTGACGGGGGCGATATCGCCGAACCCTGTCGTGGTGATCGAAATCATTGTGAAATAGACGACATCAAGAAAGCTGACATGGCCATCGACATTGTCGACCAGCCCTTCGCGGTCCCACCAATGGATCATCACGACGATCATGATAAGGATCAGCGCTGCGCCCAGCCGGATGCTGAGATCGCCCCATACCGGCAGTTTGACCGCGCGGCGCAGCGGTTTGAACCGGCGGCGAGCGATGCGATAGGCCTGTTTGTCGCGGCCTGTCAGCCCGCCCGATTTGTCAGTCTTGGACCCGTCCATGGCTTAACCGATAACAGCGCCCGGCCTACCCGGCAAATCGTTCTGATAGCGCGTTGATGCTGGCATGGTGCGTCAGGTCCAATTGCAGCGGAGTGACCGCGATAAACCCGTCCTCAATCGCTTCCAGATCGGTGCCGTGGTCGGCCGTGTGTTCGATGGCGTGCAGGCCGAACCAGAAATAGCGTTGCCCGCGCGGATCGCGCCCTTCGACAATGCTCCCGCGCGAATAATCGTGAAACCCCTGACGGACCGCGCGAATGCCTTTCACCGCATTGGCCTCGCAAGGGGGAAATTGACATTGATAAGCGTGCGATTTTCAAACGGCGTTTCAATCAAAGGTTCAATAACGCGCTTGCCCCACGCTTTTGCCGCGCCGAACAGGTCATCAGGTGCGCTATCACCGCCGCGATAAACCTGGCTTAGAGCGATTGAGCGAATGCCTGCAAGCGCGCCTTCAATCGCGGCTGACACCGTGCCCGAATAGGTGATGTCGTCGCCCAGATTGGCCCCGCGATTGATGCCCGACAGGATGAGATCGGGCGGGGTGTCCATCACTTCGCGAAGGGCCATCATGACGCTGTCTGTCGGCGTGCCCGTGACGGCAAAGCGGCGCGGGCCAAATTGCTGGAGGCGCACCGGGCGGTTGAGCGTGAGCGAATGACCCGCACCCGATTGTTCCTCCGATGGCGCGCACACCCAGACATCGTCTGACAACTCAGCCGCGATGGCTTCCAAGACTTCGAGGCCGGGCGCGTGGATGCCGTCGTCGTTTGTTACGAGGATTTTCATAGTCTTAATCTCTCAATCCGCTCGCCCTGAGCTTGTCCCTGAATTGGTCAAAGCGCTTTCCTTCTTTTGCGATGTCGCCCCGAAGACAAGGGCGATGCTTCGACAAGCTCAGCATGAGCGGGGGTTGGGTTAGGGCGAACGGGTTTATTGCGGAGTGAGCCGCGTGACCCCGCCCATATAGGGATGCAAAGCTTCGGGAACGGTTACGCTGCCATCTGCTTGCTGATAGTTTTCAATGATCGCCACCAAAGTGCGCCCAACCGCAAGGCCGGAGCCGTTTAGAGTGTGCACGAACTCAGTCTTCTTCCCGCCTTCTGGCCGATACCGCGTGTTCATCCGGCGCGCTTGAAAATCGCCGGTGTTCGAGCATGAGCTGATCTCGCGATAGGCGCCTTGGCCCGGCAGCCACACTTCCAGATCATAGGTCTTGCGCGCGCCAAAACCCATATCGCCGGTGCACAAAAGCATGGTGCGATAGGGCAGGCCCAAAGCCTCAAGCACGCTCTGCGCTGCTTTGAGCATGCGTTCGTGTTCAGCGGCGCTATCTTCGGGGCGGGTGATGGAGACAAGCTCGCACTTTTCAAACTGGTGCTGACGGATAAACCCGCGCGTATCTCGCCCCGCAGAGCCCGCTTCGGAGCGGAAGCATTGGGTCAGCGCTGCCATGCGCATGGGCAGGGCGCTGTCGTCCAAGATTTGCCCCATGGTGGACGCGGTCAGGGAGACCTCGGCTGTGGGGATAAGCCAGCGGCGATTGAGAAAAGGGCCCTCAACCAGTTCGAGAGACTCTTCTACGAAGTTAGGTTCAGCCTCTTTCGCCAGATCGACTAAGTTGGGGTTTGCCAGAACCTTACGAAAGATGTTGATGACATTCTCTCGATAGCTAGGCGGTGCAGTCTGAAAACTATCCTCCGCAAATTTCGGCAGCTTGTCGGTCCCATACATCGCTTCGTCCTTGACCAGAACGGGGGGCATGCATTCGGTGTAGCCGTGCTGCCGGGTTTGCAGGTCGAGCATAAATTGACCCAGCGCCCGGTGCAGCCGCGCCATATCGCCGCGCAGGAATGTGAAACGCGCGCCAGACAACAGCGCTCCGGTTTCAAAATCCATGCCCAGATCGGGCGCGAAATCGGCGTGTTCCTTGGGTTCAAAATCGAACGAAGGTTTCTCGCCCCAACTGGAAACCTCAACATTGTCCGCTTCATCCGCGCCGCTCGGCACATCATCAAAAGGTAGGTTTGGAATGACGGCGAGCGCGTCTTTAAGCTGCTCTGCCACCGCGCGTTCGCGCTCTTCCAGTGCGGGCATTGTCTGTTTCAGCTCGGCAACTTCGGCTTTCAGCCTTTCCGCCTCATCCGCATTGCCCTGGCCCATCGCTTTACCGATGGCTTTGGAGGCTTCGTTGCGGCGCGATTGTGCGGTTTGCAGCTGGGTTGCGAGCGCGCGGCGTTCTTCATCCAGCGCAAGGATTTGTACGGCCACAGGCTCGCCCCCGCGCCGGACGAGATTGGCATCAAAGCTATCGGGATCATCCCGGATCAGGCGAATATCGTGCATGGGGCACGCCTATGCCGCCTTCGCGCGCGCTTGGAAAGGGCTTACCCGATGGCAAGCATGACGGCGGAGGAAGCGCCCTGCAATTCGCCCGGATTGGCATCCAGAGTTTCAGGAAGGGCCGCGCCCGGATAGGCTTTGGCAAGCGTGTCCAAAGCCGCGCTGATGGCTTCTGCGACTTTCGGGTCTTCGGCTTTGATTGCGCCTGCTGACCCATCAAAAGCGGCCTTGGCGGATTTGTAAAAACCATAGCCATCCAGATAGGGGCCGTAGATCTTTCCTTCGGCCGCTTCGCCATACATGCTGGCGGCGCGCTCTATCTGGTCAGCGGCCACGCCTGCTGCGACCATTGCCGCGCTGGTGCCATTATCGGGCGCTTTGTCAGCTGCTGCGCGAAGGGCGGCGATGATACCGTCATAATGCGCATCCACTTTGGCAGCGTCATCACCGTTCAGAATGCCCCGGGAGGCTGCGTTGAACAGCGGCTTCATATCTGCAACGCCCAATTGCTTAAATGTCGGATCAAGATCGGCCAGCACTTCGGATACAGGATGGCCGAACATTTCAGCGGCTGCATCACTTTCGCCCGCTTTGAACGCATCGCGCGCGGCGATCACATGCGCCTCTGCAATGGCGAGAGCAGAGCCATAGACGACCGGATCGCTGCCCGCTTCGCTCACAGCAACACCGCCTTCGCCGCCTTCACCACCTTCTCCGCCTTCGCCGCTTTCGCCAGCCTCACCCGCTTCGCCGGTTTGGGCTGCTTCGCCGCCTTCACCGCTTTCGCCTGCTTCCCCAGAACATCCCGCAAGACCCGCGCCAGCCAGCGCGGTGGCAAGGCCAAGAGTTTTCCAGGTTTTGGTGGTGACTTTCATTTTGTGTCCTCCGGGGATAATCTTTGGCTTCATCTGTCATTGTGTCATAAGCCGCGTTTGCGCTGATGCAAATCATTATCATAAAGCGGTGCACACTTTCCCATGATCCTAACCCTCACCGCCATTCAGGATGCGGATAAACTTGCTGAGATCACCGCCGCGATTGCTGCATTGCAATGGCGCGATGGCAAACAAACCGCTGGTAAAACCGCGAGCGCCGTGAAGCAAAACCAACAAGCCGTGATGGCCGATAAAGCGGGCAATGCTGTTCAAGCGCTTATTATGCAGCATTTGAACCAGAACTCCGTGCTCTCTGCGGCAAGTCATCCGCGCCGGTTTTCGCACCTCATCATCAGCAAGACACATGGTGGCGGGCATTATGGATCGCATATTGATAATGCGCTGATGGGCGCAGGTACGGCGCGGATGCGGACCGATATGTCATTCACTCTGTTTCTAACCCCCCCGAGGATTATGAAGGCGGCGAATTGGTGATCCACACCGCTGGCATGGATTACACCGTCAAAGGTCAACCGGGGGAATTGGTGCTCTATCCCAGCTCCTCCATTCACGAAGTGACCCCTGTGACGCGCGGCGCGCGCATAGTGTGTGTCGGCTGGATTGAGAGCCTGATTGCCGATCCCACCCAGCGCGAGATGCTGTTCGATCTGGAAAATCTGCGCGCTAGCCTGCGCGCGCGTCTGCCGAAAGGGGCGCCGGAATTGCTGACTTTGGACAAGACAATCGCCAATCTTATGCGGATGTGGAGCGCGCCTTAACCCCGGCTTTAGAAGCGCGCCCGGGGTCTTCTACCTTGGCTTTCCCCTTACGCTTACCCTGCGCGGTGAAATAGATAATCAGGCCAACTCCAACCACGCTTGGCCCGGCCCACACAAGCGGGTTAAACACATGCTGCGGCACCCAGCGGATCAGCCCGACCGACATAAACGCGGTGTAAGCCGATATGCCCATCCCAATAAGCGCGCGGAAATGCTCACCGACATAAGCGGTGGGGGAAGGCGCGGCAGGGCGCCAGATAAAAAGCTGCTGGATCGCCATTGCCGCCACGCCAAGAGCGCACAGGGCCATCATCAGCACATCGCCAATGCGAAAGCCATAATATCCGCAGTAAAGCCCCGATATCACCACAGCGCCGATCACGATTTGGGTGCGGGGCCGGCGCAAAGCTTTGCGATTGCGCGCATGTTTGACCACGCTGAGCCCGTAATCGGCAAAACCAATCGTCAAAATCCCAAGATACAGCATCATCCAGACAAACAGCCCTTCGAACAGATCGCGGTCTGCGATTTCGGGGTGGCGTTTATCGGGTGCGTAGAGCGTGAGCAGCGCCATTGCGACAGCTAGCGCGCCCGCTCCCATAAAGCCGTAACACGCCCATTTTCCGCCGAGCCGGTGGTTCCTGGCCCCTTTGCGCGTCGCAATCGGCACCCAGAACGCAATCAACCCGGTCAGCCCGGTGACCACGTGCAGCGCGATGAGGATGACAAACAGGTCCACGGGGTCAAGCTTAAAGAGTTCTGGAAGCCGCGCAATATGATCGCGCGCGTAAACTTTCGCAAAAACGCTGTTGCAAAAGGGGACGCGCGTTAGGCGGTTAAGCGATTGGCGACACTTTCCCGCTAACACGCAGCCCGCAGATTAATAGCGTGTGCGGTGTGCGCCTCTAACAAAGGGCGGGCGCGGCGGGGCGATAGAGACAGACACTAAACAGGCAAAAATCGGGCATGGATGGCGATGCTCGGCAGGAGGAATTGATGCAGATTTCGCGGCGCAATATGCTCGCCGGGGCGGCAGCAGGCATCGCGGCCACCGGGCTTGGCGGATGTTCGACGGCGTCCTTGGGCAGCCGGTCGAGCTATCTCACCAATATCGTTGATCCCAAACATGCGAACACGGTCTATCACTGGGTTGATATCGTGATGCAGCAAGTGCGCGATCAGCGGGTTGCACCGCCGCGCGCTGCGTATAACTTTGCAGCGCCTATGGTGGCCGGATTTGCCGCGGCCAATGCGATTATGGGGCGGTACGACATGCCCTATGACTTTGGCGAGGCACCGCGCGGCGCTGATCCCGAAATCGCTTATGGCACGGCCTTTGCCACGGCTGCATCGGAATGTTTTCAGCAGCCATTCCTATGGGAAAGGCGCGCGTTTAAGGGCCGCTTTCCCGATGGAGAAGCAAAGGATCTGGGCGTCAAATGGGGGCGCCATGTTGGCCTTGCGATCAACAAAATGCGCACCCATGACGGGGCAGAGCCGCACCGGGTGAACTTTTACCATGGCCGCTATCCGCGCCGCGACGATGTGCTCAAATGGACCCCAACCGGCCCCTCCTACAGCGCCGGACCCGGCCCTGCGATCGGCGCGTATGAGCGCGGCCTGTTTCCCGGTCACGGCACGATCAAGCCATGGACAATGACCAGCCCTGCGCAGTTCCGCGTGCCCGATTTCCTAGATCCGAAAAGCCCGGAATTTGCCGCGCAATTTGATCTTGTGCGCCAGTTGGGGGGCAAGGATTCCACCCGAAGGACCGAAGATCAGGCAGAAATTGCGCTGTTCTGGGAAGATGGCCCGTGGGGCATCACGCCGCCGGGGCATTTCCTTTATATCGGGCTTCAGGTGATGCAGGACAGAGGGTATGACTTCCTCGATCATGCGCGCCATTTCGCGCTGATGGGCGCGGTGCAGGCTGATGCCTCGATCAATGCCTGGGACAGCAAATATCACCACGATATCCTGCGCCCGGAAACCGCGATCAAATTCCGCTGCAGCAAGTTTGGCAGCTCTGATCCGCGTATTGTCGAACAGCCCAATTGGGAAAGCATGATCCCGACGCCCAATTTCCCCGCTTACACATCGGGGCATTCGACCTTTGGTGCGGTAGGGGTTGAGATGATCAAGCTGCTGATTGGCACCGATGCGGTCAGTTTCAGTCATGAAAGCCCCGATCAGGTGCTGTGGCCCACTTTGACCGGCAAAAGGCGGTATTTCACCAGTCTGGATCAGGCCGCCCATGAAAATGGGTGGAGCCGGATTTACGGCGGTGTCCACTGGCTTGCCGATCACGAAGCTGCCGACAATGCCGGTCGCCAGATCGCGCGCCACGCCGTCAAAACCATGTTCCGTAAAAAGGCGTAAGAGCAATGACGCGCACTCTTTTCCCAGCCAGCTTTCTGGCCAAAGCCTTTGCCAGCGCTGCTGTGTGCGCGGTTTTGCCCGCAGCCGCCGCCGCGCAGGACGTGAACCTCAATTACGACAATCTGTCCTCATTCGAGGAACCCTTGTCGATCGAAGCGGGCGATGTGACCATCGCTGTCACCGGGCTGGCGGATGCCAATATCACGGCTGACTTTGACGAATTGATTGATGATGAAGAGGTCACCTTTGGCTTTGTCACCAATGTTCAGGTGTCAGCCGAAACGCAGCTGGCGAACAGATGGACGCTGGGGCTCGCTTACTTCGCGCAATATTCGGACAATGCGCTGGGCGTGCCCGATGATTATTCGGACAATGTCGCAGGCTTTATCGGCACCAGTTTTGGCACCGTTCTGGGCGGGAATGTTAATGGCCAGGTGCGTGAGCTGACCCGGCGCCAGCGCGGCGCGGGCAATTCCTTTTTGGCGTTTGATGATTTTTACGGCCAGCTCGATAATTGGGGCGGGGCCTATGTTGGCCGGTTTGGCCCCAGCATAATCGGAGCGGTGGTCGATCAGAACGGCGATTTCGAGGTTGGCGCGCAGTTTCAGCGGCCTTTGGGCGAACGCGATGTGCGCTTTGCCGCGCGCTATCGCCGCGCGCAATACACCGCGCCCGATGGCATCACCCGGTTTAACAGCGACGGGGCGGGGCTGGTCGGCGAATTTGTTTATGGCAGCTCGCTGTATGATCTGGGCGTAGGCTACGAACGGCTGGATGGCGCTTTGGTTGACGCGGATCGCTGGTTCGTATCGGCAGGCGGGCAAACCCAGTTTGGCCCGCTGCAAATGTCGGTTGAAGGGCATTACGGACAATTGGACGGCGCGGACGAAATATCAGGAGCCGTCGGCGCATCCTACGCGCTTGCCCGCGGTCTTTCGATTAACCTTGGCGGCAATTACGCCAATGCCAGAATCGCCGCAGACGGCGTCACTATGCTGGATATTGAGGAAGTTACCGCCGTTTCTTCGCTACGTTTCGCGTTTTAGATCGCTCCCAAAACCCACTTGGCGGGATTTCGCCACGTTCCATCCCTTTTCAAGGATGCTTGCTTTCAAGTTAATCTTCTTTCGACATTTATTGGTCAGGTTGGCGATGCAGCAGGGGATGGAATGCGGCGTAGGGACCAGCAATGACGACTATAACAAAAGAAAAATCGACCTCAGGCACGAACAACGCAAAAAAGCCTGAAACGGGAAATGAACCTCGAAAATCGGAACAGCCAGAGACCTCTGGCACATCGCAGTCCGCAGCGAAGCCCGCATCACAGGTAACGTCGAACGCCAAAGCGCTCGGAAAAGTCGCTGGTGTCAGCGCGCTTGCCTTGGGAACGGCGGCATGCGGCGGCGGCGGTGGTGGCAGCAGCCCCGCAAGCGGCGGCGCAGTTGCTGGCGGAGGCGGGGGAACCCCGGCCCCGACCGTAGCGCGGCCGCAAAACGATACAGAAGCCGCGCGCTTTTTGCTTCAGGCCAGCCTTTCCGCCAGCACCGCTGCAATCCAGCAAGTGCAAGATCAAGGCTATGAACCCTGGCTCGATGCGCAGATGCGCACCCAAAACAGCCAGACCGCGCGGCAATATTTTGCCGAACGCGGTTTCGATCAGGTGGATTCGAACCAGTATTACAATCTGCGTTTCCCCGGCGATTACATGATCTGGTCGCAATTGCTTTCGGGTTCCAGCCCGGTTCGCAAACGTTGGGCGCTGGCTTTGTCCGAATTTTTCGTCGTCTCTTTCAACAGCGTCAGCATCGCGCACCGCTCACCTGCCATTGGCGAATATTGGGATCTGCTCAATCGCAATGCCTTTGGCAATTACCGTGAACTCATCGAAGAGATCACACTGAACCCAGCTATGGGCGTGTTTTTGAACACGCGCGGCAATCGCAAAGCGGACCCGTCTTCTGGCCGGGTGCCCGATGAAAATTATGGCCGCGAGATCATGCAATTGTTCTCCATCGGCCTGTTCGAACTCAATTCGGACGGGACCGAGCGATTGTCCGGCGGCAACCCCATAGAAACCTATGACAATGATGATGTGACCGGCATCGCCAAGGTTTTCACCGGGTATGATTATGATTTTACCGGCATTGGCCGGACACAGGCTTTTGGTGGAACTTGGCAAGTGCCCGATCCTGATTATGCACGCCAGCCGATGACCGCCGATGCAACGCGCTGGGCGTATCCTGACAACAGCAGCTATCATTCCGATGAGGAAAAGAGCTTTCTTGGCCTCACCATCCCGGCAGGCACAGGGGCAGAGGAAACTTTGCGTCTGGCGCTCGATCACCTGTTTGAGCATGCCAATGTCGGCCCGTTTTTCGCCAAGCAGATGATCCAGCGTCTGGTCACCAGCAATCCCAGCCCTGCTTATGTGGGGCGCGTCGCGTCGGTCTTTGCCAATAATGGCAGCGGCGAGCGCGGCGATTTGGGCGCGGTGTTCAAAGCCATCGTGCTCGATGATGAAGCCACCAATATCAGCAATGCCAGCGATCCCGGCTTTGGCAAATTGCGCGAACCCATGCTGCGATTTGTCCAGTTGAACCGCACATTCGGCGTGCGCTCTGTCAGCGGCAATTTCGAAGTGCGCAATCTGTCAGATGACAGTTATGGCCTTGGTCAATCGCCGCTGCGCCCGGCATCTGTGTTCAACTTTTTCCGCCCGACCTATTTTCCGGTGGGATCGCAGGCAGCCGCCAATGATCTGGTTGCGCCAGAATTTCAGCTGGTGAACGAAACCACGGTCGCAGGTTATGTCAATTTCATTCAATTGGCGATCAACACATCGCATTGGCAAGTGCGTGATCTGTCGCTCGATTATTCGGCTGAAACCGCGATTGCCGATGATCCGGCAGCCTTGGTGGACCGGTTGGATCTGTTGCTGACGGCCAACCAATTATCCGATGATGTGCGCGATACGATTATTGGCGCGCTCGACACTATCAGCATTGATGCGGCCAGCGATGCCGAAGACCGGTTGCAGAGGGTTCACACCGCTGTGCTGCTCGTAATGGCATCCACCGATTACCTGATCCAAAAATAAGAGGGCCGCTCACCATGTTTATTGGCAAACAATCCGAATTGTCGCGCCGTGCCTTTATGCGCCGGTCCAGCCAGCTTGCCGCGATGGGAGCTGCATCATCTTACGCCATGGGCCTTGCCGGAATTGGGGAGGCTGCGGCCTTTTCAAACAGCGGCGGGTACAAAGCGCTGGTGTGCATTTTCCTGTATGGCGGGAACGATCAGGGCAACACGCTGATCCCGTTTGATGCGGCCAATTATGCGCGGTATTCCACCATTCGCGGCGGCGATGGGTCCGAAGCGGGCGGCGGCATCGCTTTGCCGCGCGCATCGCTGGCGAACACCGTGCTGACCCCGCCGCAGGGCCAGACGCTGACAGATGACATCACCTATGCGCTGGCGCCCAGCATGCCGCTGTTGAAGCAGCGCTTTGACCAGGGCAATATGGCGCCTTTGCTGAATGTGGGGCCGCTCTTGGCGCCGCTTACCCTGTCGCAGTTTCAAAATGGCAGCGCGCCGATCCCTGCAAAGCTGTTTTCGCACAACGATCAGCAATCCACCTGGCAAAGCTCGCAGCCAGAAGGCGCGCCATCGGGCTGGGGCGGGCGCATGGGCGATCTGGCGCAAACATCCAACACCAATGCGATGTTCACCGCGATCAATGTGAGCGGCAATGCCGTGTTTTTGAGCGGTCAGAATTCGGTGCCTTACCGCATCGGGTCAAATGGAGCGACGTTGTTCCGGCCTTTGCGTCAGGGCAATCTGTATCGCTCACGCGAAGCGGCAACCGCTTTGGACACTATCCTGCGATCAGGCAGCGGCAATGTGCTGGCAGCCGATCATGCAATGGTGAATGACCGTTCGATCCAATATGGCCAGTTCGTCAATGATGCGCTGGAAAACGCTTCATTGAGCACTGATTTTGGTAGCGGCAATGGCTTTAACGATCAGCTGCGCACGGTGGCCTCGCTGATTGCGGCGCGCAGTTCGCTGGGTGTAACGCGGCAAGTGTTCATGGTGGCGCTGGGCGGGTTTGACCATCATGACGGGCTGATGGGATCGCATGAAGGTTTGCTCTCCACGCTCGATAACGGGATGGACATCTTCTACCGCGCGACACAGGAATTGGGCGTGGCCGATCAGGTGACGACTTTTACCGCATCTGATTTTGGCCGAACACTCGCATCCAATGGCGATGGGTCCGATCATGGCTGGGGGGCGCATCACTTTATCATGGGCGGGGCGGTGAACGGTGGCCGTTTTTACGGCACCGCGCCCAGCGTTTCTGTGGACACGCCCGATCAGGTGGGCAGAGGCCGTCTGCTGCCCAGCACGGCGGTGGATCAATATTCGGCGACTTTGGCGCGGTGGTTTGGCGTATCAAACAGCGAATTGCCCAGCGTTTCGCCCAATATTGGCCGGTTCGCTTCAAGCGATCTTGGCTTTATGCAAGCGCCTGCTTGAGGTTTGGGCGCTAGTAAGGGCGTCAGGGTATCAGGGCGTCAGCGCGTTTTCGAACGCCTTTATCAGCCACTTGGCGGCGGGGCCGGGCTCTGTGTCTCGCCGCCACAAGGCGCTCAACAGGTAATCGGCACCGGGCTTTTCCGGTAGATCCAATTGCACCAATGTGCCGCTTTGCAAGTCAGCCTCGACCATCCAGCGCGGCATATTGCCCCAGCCGATCCCCTGCCGCAGCAAAGCGTGTTTCGCGCCAAGATCGCCGAGCCGCCAGCTTAACGGGCTGAGCACGGAAAATTCGCGCCCCTGCGTCAAGCGGGACCGGTCTGACAGGACCAGTTGCAAATGTTCGCGTGTAGCGCCAGCGGGCAGGCCGGCTTGGGCCAGGGGATGGCCGGGGGATGCGACCGGGATCAGGTCAACATCGCCAATCGCGCGCCTTTCAAGCTGGGCATTGTCGCTGATGACTGGCCCTGCGATCGCGATATTGGCGGGTTCATCATCAAGCAGGCAGGCGGCCACTGCGCCCAGAGCTTCCACCTGCAAACGCAGCGCAACTGTCGGAAATTCTTCGCGAAATGTGCGCAGCACGCGCGCGCTTGCTTCGCTTGGCACCATGACATCAATCGCGAGGCCGACACTCGCCTCAAGGCCTTGGTGCAGGCCTTGTGTTTTGGCGATCAGGCCATCGGAGCGGTCCACCACCGCGCGCACTTCGGCCAGAATGCCGCGCCCAGCATCGGTCAGCGCGGGTTTTCGAGATCCCTCGCGGTCAAACAGGCTGAGGCCAAGCATCGCCTCCATTTGCGCCACACCGTAACTGATCGCGGAAATGGCGCGTCCCATATGCCGAGCCGCTGCGCCAAAGCTTCCTTCGTCCACGACGGCCAGAAAAATGCGCATCTGATCGAGACTGGGTTCGCCTATTCTCATGCTCGTATGTTCGGATAATATGAACATTTTAGCAAATTTTATCGCAGTATATCGAAATAGTTTCCGCGCCTATCTCATCTCTCAACACGCAGCGCTTTTCACAGCGGCGTTTGCGAAACAGGAGATAGAGCCATGATCGAACTTCGCCCACTTAACGCTTTGGGTTCTGCCAATCACGGTTGGCTCGATGCCCATCACCATTTTTCATTTGATGACTATCACGACCCGTCTCGGATGGGATGGGGCGCGGTGCGGGTCTGGAATGATGACACCATCGCTGCGGGACAGGGCTTTCCAACTCATCCGCATAACGACATGGAAATCATCACATATGTTCGCAAAGGCGCGATCACTCACCGCGACAATCAGGGCAATGAAGGCCGCACGATTGCAGGCGATGTGCAAGTGATGAGTGCAGGCACCGGGATAGCGCATTCTGAGTTTAATTTCGAAGATGAAGACACCCAAATCTTCCAAATCTGGATCATCCCCGATGAGCGCGGCGGTAAGCCGGACTGGGGCGCACGTCCGTTTCCCAAAGGTGACCGGGCAGGCCAGTTTGTGCCTCTCGCCAGTGCGCATTCCAATAATGACGATAAAGACGCTGCCGGCCCTTTGCCAATCCGCGCTGACGCCAGCGTTTTGGGAGCAACCCTGAAAGCGGGCGAAACCGTAACGTACACCCCGCGCAGCGCCGATCGCCATCTTTATCTGGTGCCGTCCACCGGCAGGGTCCGCGTGGACAATATCGAGGCCAACGCCCGTGACGGGGTGGCGATGACGGACCTTGAAAGCGTCACCATAACCGCGCTCGACGATAGCGAACTTGTCCTGGTGGATGCCGCCTGACCCCTGCTTACACCCTTATGACTGATCTTATGAAAGGTACCTGAAAAATGTCGAACATTCTCCATATCACCGCCAGCATTCGAGGCTCTGAGAGCATTTCGAACCGGATTGGCGATGCGCTGATTGCCAATATCGGCAGCGGCGCAGAAGTCACCAAGCGCGATCTCAGCGTCAATGACATACCTTTCATCGATGCCGCTGTGTTCGATGCGAACTTGACCCCTGCCAGCGAGCGAACACCGGAGCAAAACCAGCTTGCAGCGATTGCAGATAGGCTGATTGCTGAATTGCAAGTGGCAGACACCATCGTTTTAAGTGTGCCAGTGTACAATTTCGGCGTTCCTGCCGTTGTAAAGGCATGGGCCGATCTTGTTGCCCGTGCTGGCACAACTTTCAAATATTCGCCGACCGGGCCAGAAGGCCTGCTGACCGGCAAAAAGGCCTATATCGCTGCAGCGTCTGGCGGCACACCAATTGGCTCTGACATGGATTTCATGACGAGCTGGCTCACCTTTTTCCTGGGCTTTTTGGGGATCAAGGATGTTGAAGTGATCGCAGCCGATGGGGTCATGGGCGCAGACGGTGATGCAAAGATTGCCGCTGCCATTCAAACAGCGGGCGAAGTTTCCGCATCAGCCTAATTGCAAAACACACATTGCCGGGAGGCACACCATGACACCAGTTATCAAGGAGAATACGACGATGTCAGTCACTTCGCCTAATGCCGCGCAAGATGCGCTCGCTCTTTTAGGGCGCGTTTTGTTGGGAACGCTTTTTGTCCTAGCAGGGATTAACAAGCTCTCATCGATGGAGGGGACGGTGGGCTACATTTCATCCGTCGGTATGCCGCTGCCTGAATTGGTCTATTTCGGCACTATCGCGCTTGAGATTGTGGGCGGATTGATGCTTGCACTTGGTTTCAAGGCCCGCCTGACAGGTCTGGTTATGGGCGGCTTTACGGTCCTGACTGCGGTGATCTTTCACAATGATTTTTCGCAGCAGGCTGAAATGACAGCGTTCCTCAAAAACCTGGCAATCGCAGGGGGCATGTTCGCTGTCGCAGCTTTTGGTGCTGGTAGATTTTCAATCGATCGCAGCTAAACAGTTCTATGAGGCGGCAAACGAAAAGGCCGGGATGCATCTGGTGGTGCATCCCGGCCTTTAGCTTTTTTGTTTTGCGACGCTGAAGGGCTGCGTTTTGCAGCGCAGTTAGAAGGTATAGCCAACCTCTACCCCGAACCGGCGCAGGCCGCCCGGTGAAATAAACGATCCGCCAAATTCAATCGCCGGAATAACCTCGTTAAGGTAATTCTCGTCTGTCAGATTGTCGACAAAAGCGGTGATGCGGAACGTGTCGATCTCCAGCCCGACGCGCACATCGAGGATAGAAAACGTGTCGCGTTCGGTGATCGAATAATCCGCATTGCCCACTTCTGCTGGCAAAGCGAGCGCAGAGCCGGGTAGCAGCCCGCTGAACAAGGTCGGGCTCACATCATCCTGCACCGTGTGGAACCATGTAGGCCCGGTGATCCGGTAATCAGCGCGCGCGACAAAATTGATTGTGTCGGTCAGGGGCTGGTCGATCTGAGTGCCCAGATTGATGGTGTAGTCCGCTGTGTAGGGGCTTTCATTGCCAACCGTGATGGGCCGCGATGAATTCGCATTGATCTCGCTGCCGGTGGCATTGGCCGATCCGAACACGCTCCACCCATCCACGATTTCGGCAGTCAGGTTCAGCTCCGCCCCGATCACTTCCACTTCATCAATGTTGGAAACGACCCGCAGCAATCCGAAAGTGCCAACGAAGAATTCAAAGAACTGCATATCGTCGATTTCGGTGTAATATCCGGCCAGATCAAACGTGACGCGGCCATCCAGCAGCGATCCTTTGAAACCGGCTTCGAATGCGCTTGATGTTTCCTTGTCGAACAGATCGGTGATGAGGACATTGGTGCCAATGAACTGGTTGAAATTCTGGTCAACAATCGCGGCAGAGCCCTGATTGTTGAACCCGCCCGATTTGAACCCGATGCCCCAATTGGCGTAGAAATTGATATCGTCTGTTAGCGCGTAGCGGAATGTCAGCTTGGGCTGCAATTGCTTGAAGCTTTCCGACTGATCGGCAATCGGGCCAAAGGCGAGCCCCGGATTGATCGGCGCGCCTGTGATCGGGTCGAGCACATTGGGCACCAGATTGGTGACCGAGCGATCCTCGATATCATAACGCAGCGCCAGACCCAGCTGGGCGCGTTCGCTCATTTCCCATTCGAGCGATCCGAACACCGCATAGACGTCGGTCGAAAAGTCATCGTTATAAAGCAGCGTCGTCGGATTGCCGGACCCTGCTGCGTTGAACAGGCTTGTGCTTACCCCATTGCCCAGATCCGCGCCCAGCGACACGCCGGTTTCGCGGTCAATATGCAGATAATACGCACCCACTTGCCATTGCAGCGGGCCATCTGTGTCAGAGGCCAGGCGGATTTCGCCGCTGATATCGCTTTGCTGGCGGGTTTGCAGCTGCGTCCCATCACATGTTGTGGGGCTATAGGGCCCAAAAGTGGACCCGTTTACCGGATCAAAGATAAACGGCACCGGCGTTGCGCCGATGAATCCGGGCGGATTGACGGGAAAGCCGGTCAACCCAGCCGTGGTGGCAAAGCAGGAATTGGATGCATCGATCGAATCCTGCGTTGCGCCGGGAAAAGTAAAGCGCGCAAAATCTGCCGATGTGCCATCCGCTGTCAGCAATTGATCGACATCGCTGTAAAGCGCCCATGCGGTGAGCACCATGCCGTCAAAATCATGCTCAATCTTGGCGGACACTTCGAAGGTGTCCTGCGTGTTGGTGGGGCGGATATTGGAATAAAAATCAAATGGATGCTCGTTCACATCTTCAAAGAACGCTCCGCCAAATCCGGGCAGGTGAAACGCCGCGTTGAAATTGATCGATGCCCCATCAAGGCTGGCATAGCGCGCTTTTACGTCGAGTTCGGTCGCAGGCGTCAGATTGGCGACAAAGCGGCCATCGATAGACCATGTCTCGCTATCATCGACCACGTTGTCGTTAAGAAAGCGGTTGAAGAAAAACCCGTCGCTGGTCGCATATGATCCTGACAGGACAAAGCCCGCATCCTCGCCCACAGGCACAGAGATATAAGCGTTGGCGGCATAGGTGTTGTCTTCGGCGGCAGAAACCTCGATCCCGCCTTCAAGGAAACCATCGGGCTTTAACGTCTGGATCACAATCGCGCCTGCGGCTGCGTTGCGGCCATACAGCGCGCCTTGCGGGCCTTTGAGGATTTCGACCTGACGCAAAGTGCCCTGGTTCTGGTTCAATTGCGCGGTGTTGGTTTTCAAAATGCCGTCAACCACCAGCGCGACCGAACTTTCCGCATCGCGCGCGCCGTTAATGCCGCGAATATTGATCTGCGTGTCGCCTGCCTCTGCGGTGCCTGTCACAATGGTCACGCCGGGAGTAAGCTGGACGAAATCATCCGCGCGCTGGATACCGGTTTTCTCAATGGCATCAGCAGACAGCACCGTGACGGATGCGGGCACTTCGGCAAGGCTTTCGCTTTGGCGCCGCGCGGTCACGATGATAGCGTTGTCATTGTCATCTTCGTTTGCGGCTGCATCCTGAGCGAGCACCGGGCTTAAAAAAGCGGGGCTGGCAAAGGCGGGCAGGGCAGCAGCGGCGAGAAGGTGGCTTTTGCGAATGCGCATGGTGGTCTTTTTCCCTGATTGGCACGGTTGCGGTGCTGGATTTGGCGGCGCCCTTTATTCGCATCCCTATCGAAAGACCGTTGCGCCGAGCTCGTGACTTTGTATACAATCTTTCACAAGTCAATCATGCGGCAGTGCTCAAATTTCATAGGGGTAATCTGCGCTGGTTCGCGTAGGTCTCGGTCACTCATCACATTTTACACATATAAACAACACTTTAGATTCTTCGAACGAACATCGCCATCGCAATCGGCACTGGATTTGACTGGGCTCACGAACTTCTACATTGGTCGATAGTCGGATATGTGTGGCTATTTGTATACACGTTGCGCTTGCATCCACTTAACAGGCACTGCGCCAAACAACGCCAAACGGCGGCCCCGCAACAGCAAACAGCAGGGCCGCCCACTGCAAAAGGACAAACGCCAATATGAGCTATCGCCTCGGAGTAGATGTGGGGGGGACATTCACCGACCTCCTGCTGTTCAACGAAGACACAGGCGCGTTCTGGCGGCACAAAACGCCATCGACCCCGCATGACAGTTCCGAAGGCATTCTGACAGGCGTTGAAGCGATCACGGCTGAGGCGGGCGTTGCGGCTTCTGAAATCGAATATTTCCTGCACGGGACCACGGTTGCGACCAATGCTGTGCTTGAAGGGAAAGGCGCGAAAGTCGGCCTGATCGTGACCGAAGGGTACCGCGATGTCATGCAGATCGCGCGCAGTTTCGTGCCCGGCGGTCTTGCCGCGTGGATCGTGTGGCCCAAACCGCAACCGCTTGCCCATCTTGAAGACACGGTTGAAGTGCCCGAACGCATGGGCGCGGACGGCGCAGTGGTGCGCGAACTGGACGAGGATGCGGTGCGTGCGGCGCTGCAAAAACTGAAAGGCCAAGGCGTCGAGGCGCTGACCGTCAGCCTCATCAACGCCTATGTCGATGGCCGCCACGAGGCGCGCATTGGCGAGATTGCAGCTGAAGAATTGCCCGGCATTCCCGTATCGCTTTCCCACGAAGTGCTACCCGAAATGCAGGAATATGAGCGCACTTTGTCCACTGTCGCCAATGCGGCGGTGCGCCCGGTGGTGAGCAAATATGTCTCCAATCTGCGCGATCAATTGGAAGCGCGCGAGATCAAGGGGCGCTTGTCGCTGCTTCGTTCAGATGGCGGTTTGATGTCGAGCCAGAAGGCGGAAGAACATCCCGTCAATATCCTGATGTCCGGCCCGGCTGGCGGCGTCACTGGGGCATTGTGGGTTGGCAAGAATGCAGGCGTGAAAAACATCCTCACGCTGGATGTGGGAGGTACCTCGACTGACGTGGCGCTGATCGAGGGGCTGGAGCCGCGCCGGCAACGTACCACCGAAGTGGGCCACTTGTCGGTGCGGGCTTCGGCATTGGATGTAAAGACAGTGGGCGCAGGCGGCGGTTCCATTGCGCACGTGCCCGAACTTACAGGTGCCTTGCGCGTCGGCCCCGAAAGCGCAGGCGCAGTGCCCGGCCCTGTCGCTTATGGCAAAGGCGGCGAAGCGCCCACGGTGACAGATGCCAATGTGGTCTTGGGATATCTGCCCGAAGATCTTTTGGGCGGTTCTTTCCAGCTTGACCGTGAAGGCGCGAAAAAGGCGGTGCAAACCATTGCCGATGCGCTGGGCGTGGGCCTGATGGAAGCCGCGCGCGGGATTATCGACATTGTGAATGAGAACATGTTCGGCGCATTGCGCATGATCTCGGTTCAGCAGGGTTATGACCCGCGCGATTTTGCCGTCATGGGATTTGGCGGCGCGGGGCCATTGCATGTGAATGCCGTTGCCAAATTGATGAGCAGCTGGCCCGCGATTAGCCCGGTTTCCCCCGGCGTGCTGTGCGCGCTTGGCGATGCAACCACCCGGATGCGGACGGAAACCGCACGCTCTTTCAGCAAGCTTGCCAAGGACACCCATGTCGCCGATTTGATGGGCGTTCTTAAGGAAATGGAAGATCAAACCCGCGGCGAATTGCTCGCTGATGGGGTGGCTGAAAGCGCGATCACTTCTGAATTTGAAGTCGATGTGCGCTATGCAGGGCAGGCTTTCGAAGTGCCGCTGACGATTGACCGCGCAACTTTGGAAGCAGACGGGATCGCAGGGCTGCTTGCCCGGTTTGATGCGGAACATTTGCGGCTTTTCACTTTCAACATGGATACCCCGCACGAAATCGTGAACCTGCGCGCTGTCGCATTGGGCATCGCGCCTGATTTGCCCGCAAACGAGCTTCCCAAAGGCAATGGCGATCCATCCGAGGCGAAAATCCGCGATCACACTTTATGGATGGACGGGGAAGAGCGCGCCGCCGTCATCTATGACCGGGCAAAGCTGAAACAGGGCGATATCATCCCCGGCCCCGCCATTATCACCGAGATGGATTCGACCACTCTCGTTGAAAATGGCTGCACCGCGCGCGTCGACCCGGTCGGCAATATCCTTATCAACTTGAACGAAAAGGGCTGAGACGATGCCAGCACAGATCATCCAATCAAACACCACCCCTTTTGAAAAAATCGACATTGATCCGGTCACTCTCGACATTATCGAAAACGCGCTTCGCAATGCCCGGATCGAAATGGACGCGACCCTTGTGCGCACCGCCATGTCGCCTGGCATCCGCGAACAGGGCGATGCCTTTCCGCTGATCGCTGCGCCCACGGGCGAGATGATTGTGGGCCAGTTCGGCAGCTATATCGGCCCGTTCCTCGATGGGTATGACGGCACGGTAGAGGAAGGCGATATGATCTTCCTGTCCGATCCCTATTCTGTCGGCGGCGCAATCAGCCACTCAAACGATTGGCTGGTGCTGCTGCCGGTGTTCAAGGATGGCCGCCTGATCGCGTACACATCCATGTTTGGCCACCAATCCGATATTGGCGGCATGGTGCCCGGCTCCATGCCCATTGGCGCGACATCCATCTTTCAGGAAGGTGTGCGCATTCCGCCTGTGAAGATCTGGAAAAATGGCGAATATAACGAAGACCTGATGAAGCTGGTGATGCACCAGACGCGCAAGCCAGACTGGTGCCAGGCTGATCTTAACGCGCTCATCGCCAGCTGCCGTGTCGCGTCCAATCGCGTAATTGAAATGGCTGAGCGGTTTGGCGATGATGTCTATTATTCCGCCACGCAGGAATTGCTCGCTCGCAATCACCGCGCAATGAAAGCGCTGATCGGGCAAGCCATCCCCGAAGCCAAAGCGAGTTTCGAAGATTACATCTGCGATGATGGCAAGGGATACGGCCCTTACAAGATCAAATGCACGATGTGGCGCGAGGGCGATAAAGTCATCCTCGATTTTGACGGAACCGATCCGCAATCGGCGGCCTCGATCAATTTCTATCTCAACGAGAACATGTTCAAGATGTTCTTTGGCATTTACATGATCATGGTCTTTGACCCGCAGATCCTGTTCAATGATGGGTTCTACGATCTGATCGAGGTTCGCATTCCCGAAGGATCGCTGCTCAAACCGCAATTCCCCGCTGCTTTGTCTGGGCGCACGCATGCTTTGGGGCGGATTTTCGATATCCTTGGCGGATTGCTGGGGCAGGGCACGCCTGAATTTTTGAACGCGGCTGGCTTTAGTTCATCCCCGCACGTTTTCTATTCCGGGTGGGATATGCGGCAGCCGGGCCAGCGCGACTGGTTCCAGCTGTTCCAGATCGGATTTGGCGGTATTCCGGGCCGTCCCATGGGCGATGGGCCTGATGGGCATTCGCTGTGGCCGGGCTTTACCAATGTGCCCAATGAATTTCTGGAGCGGTATTTCCCGCTGCGGATCGAACGCTATTCCACCGAACCAGACAGCGGCGGGGCAGGCCTGCACCGGGGCGGCAATGGCATCCATATGACGTACCGTTTCCTTGCGGATGGCGACATTGCCATCCACGATGATCGCTGGTTCGTGCCGCCTTGGGGCGTGAATGGCGGCCATCCGGGCGCGCGCGCGAAAAAGGTGCTCGAACGCGGCGATGGCACTTCCGAAATTGTCGGCAATAAAGTGGAAGATGTCGCGGTGAAAGCGGGCGATCTGCTGCACTTTATCACTTGGGGCGGCGGCGGCTGGGGCGATCCGCTGGAGCGCGATCCCGATCTGGTTGGCCTCGAAATCCGCCAGGGCCTTGTCACACCCGAAGGCGCGAAGGATTACGGCGTTATCGCCGATGAGGAAGGCACGGTTGACGCGGGCGCAACTGAGGCATTGCGCACCAAAATGCGCGGGGAACGCGGCGAATTGCCGCTGTTTGATTACGGCCCCGGCATCGAGGCTTTGCGCGCCAATTGCGAAGAAGAAACGGGCCTTCCTGCCCCGATCCAGCCCGAATGGCACACCGATCATGCGGAGGCGGCAGAATGAGCACGGCTGATAAAACCGGCGCATTGGAAGGTTTGCGCGTGGTCGAAATGGGTCAGCTTCTCGCTGGGCCGTTTTGCGGGCAATTGCTGGGCGATATGGGCGCGGATGTTATCAAGATTGAGCCGCCGGGCACAGGCGATCCCATGCGCAATTGGGGCCAAGGCGAAACCAAGGTGCAATGGGAAGTCATCGCTCGCAACAAACAATCGGTGACGTGCAATCTGCGCGAAGCAGAAGGCCAGGCAATCGCCAAGGCGCTGATTGATAAAGCCGATGTGCTGATCGAGAATTTCAAGCCCGGCACTTTGGAGCGCTGGGGCCTTGCGCCTGAGACATTGCACCAGACCAATCCCGGCCTCATCATTGCGCGCATGTCGGGCTATGGTCAGACAGGCCCCTATTCCAAGCGCGCCGGATTTGGCGGGATTGGCGAAGCGATGGGCGGCTGGCGTTACATTGTGGGCGATCCGGATCGTCCGCCTGCGCGCATGGGCATTTCCATCGGCGACACTTTGTGCGCCAGCTATGGCACGATGGGCGTGCTTGCCGCTCTGCGTCACCGCGACAAAACGGGCGAAGGTCAGGTGATCGACACCGCATTGTACGAAGCGGTGCTGCAAGTCATGGAAGGGCTGGTGCCCGAATATGACTATAACGGGTTTATCCGCGAGAGATCCGGTTCGATCCTGCCCGGCATTGCGCCTTCCAATGTGTATTCGTGCAAGGATGGCCCGTTCATGATTGGCGGCAATGGCGATGCGATTTTCGCTCGGCTTGCGCAGGCAATGGGCAAGCCCGAAATGGCCGAAGATGCGCGTTATAAAACGCATCTGGCGCGCGGCGAAAACCAGACGGAGCTTGATGAGATTATCAACGCCTGGACGGCCACTTTGACGATGGACGAGGTTGAGGCGCTGATGATCGAATATTCGATCCCTGCCGGGCGCGTTTTCACCGCCAAGGATATGCTGGAAGACCCGCATTTCAAAGCGCGCGAGGCCATTATCGAGGTTGAAACCGAAGGGCGCGGCAAGCTGAAAATGCAAAACGCTTTCCCCCGTTTTTCCAAGAGCTTTTCAGGCTTTCGAAAGTCTGCCCCTGTCACGCCGGGACAGGACAACGCGCAGATTTATGGCGAGCTTCTCGGCTGGGACGAGGCGACTTTAAAAGAGCATCAGGAAAAGGGGCTGGTATAGGCTGAGAGGCCTTTCCACTTCGCTATGGCAACCCAGCTTCCCGCCAATGATGACCGTGTAAAGCCGACGCTTTCGAAAGCGGCGGACCGTGCCTATGACACCATTGGCGCGGCTATTCTGGATGGCCATTTCAAACCCGGCGACCGATTGAGCGAAGAAGACCTTTCGCGCCGCTGCGGGGTCAGCCGAACGCCAGTGCGCGATGCATTGCGCAGGTTGGCGGCGGAATATTTCGTTGTCATTCGCCCCAATCAGGGCGCGGTTGTGGCGGTGTGGAAGCGCCGCGATATCGAAGACCTGTTCCACATGCGCGCACTGCTCGAAGGGATGGTCGCAGCGCGCGCCGCGACCCGGCACGATGCGGCATGCCTTGACCGATTGCAGCAATGCGTGGACCGGATTGATGTGGCGGTGAATGCAGCGCCTGAACCCGATGTGGAAGGGTTCCTTGCCGAAAACACCGTGTTTCACCGCGCCATTCTGGATGCAGCCGACAGCCCGCGCTTAAGCGCCACTCTGGCCAATCTGATCGCGCCTGCGATTGTCACGCGCACGGCTGATAAATACTCTGTTGCCGATCTTCGCCGCAGCAATGAACACCACCGCGAACTTATAGACGCTCTTAAAAACCGCGATGCGCAATTGGCAGACACCATCATGCAAGTGCACATCCGCGCCGCGGCCAACAGCTATTTCTCCCGTCAGGATTGAACTTATGAAACCCGCTATCACCATCCTTGATGTCAGCCCGCGCGACGGCTTGCAGAATGAACAGCGTGTGTTCTCCACGCAGGAGAAACTGGAGCTGATTGATCTGGGCATTGCAGCCGGGGTCAAACGGGTTGAAGTCACCAGCTTTGTCAATCCAAAGCGCGTGCCGCAAATGGCCGATGCGGATGCGCTGAGCGGTATGCTGCCGCGCCGCGACGGGGTGGAATATATCGGCCTTGTGCTCAATCTGCGCGGGGCAGAGCGCGCTTTGGCAGCGGGGCTGGATGAATTTGGCGCGGTGTGCGTGGCCTCTGACACGTTTGCCGGCAAAAATCAGGGCCAGACCCGGCGGGAATCGGGCGAAAGCTCGGCTGCGATTGTCGCTTTGGCAAAAGAACATGGCAGACGCTCATCGGTGACAATCGCCGCATCCTTTGGTTGTCCGTTCGAAGGCGAGGTGCCGCATGAAAATGTCGCCCAGCTGGCGCAGATGGCAGTGGATGCGGGCGCGGATGAGATTGCGCTGGCTGACACAATCGGCGTGGGCGATCCGTGGGCCGTGCGCGAATTGTTTGACAAAGTGCGCGCCGTGACAGGCGATACGCCCCTGCGCGCTCATTTCCACAACACCCGCAACACAGGGATCGCCAATGCCTTTGCCGCGATAGAGGCCGGCGTGACCACTCTGGATGCCAGTTTTGGCGGGATTGGCGGATGCCCGTTTGCGCCTGCGGCGACAGGCAACATCCCGTTTGAGGATTTGCTCTACATGCTGGAGCGGGCCGGGTTTGAAACCGGCCTGGATCTGGACGCGGCAATCGCGGCGGGCGGATGGCTGGCGGATAAATTGCCGGGCCGGGTGCCGGGCATGCTGATCCGTGCAGGCGGCTTTCCTGCGGGCGACGATACAGCGCCCGGAAAAACCCAAGCAGCCGGTTGATCGCGGGGCCGGCCCGTTCTGGCTGACCTTTGAGCGATTGTGTGTTGAGCGCGGCGGGCCTTGTGTTAGGCGTGGCGCGTGATGTTGGCACAGAAAATCATCATCCCTGCAATTATCGTGGGCGCTGTTTCAGCGGCCGGTCTGCCATTGATTTTTCAGTCGAATTCGCAGCCAGCCGAAGCTGCCGCTCAGCCGATCCTCAAAACCCCGCCGCGTTTAACAGGCGGCGGCACACCGTTTGTCGACACATTCGATAGCCTGAACAAGCCGCGCTGGAATGTCTCGCATGGCTGGCGCAATGGCAAATGGACAGTCAATGACTGGCGGCGGTCGCAGGCGCGCTTTGATGGATCGCTCAAACTCCTGCTGGAACCGCGCAAGACGAACCTTGCGCAGTTTGTCGGCGGCGAAGTGCAGAGCGACAAGAATTACGGGCACGGCTATTTCGAAGTCCGCATGCGCGCCGCCCATGCATCGGGCACCGTCAGCGGGTTCTTCACCTATACCGGCCCCCCTTTGGCAAGCCGTGGGACGAAATCGACATCGAAATTCTGGGCGCAAAACCGCGCGAGGTTTTGATGACCTATTACCGCGACGGCCAAAAACGCGAACATCTGCACCGCCTCGATTTTGACGCGACAAAAGAAACGCACACTTACGGATTTGACTGGCAGCCTGAATATATCCGCTGGTATGTCGATGGCGAAATGGTGCACGAAGCGCGCGGCGAAGGGCTGCCATTGCCCAAAAACACGCAGAAATTGATGCTGTCGCTGTGGGGTTCAAAAACGCTGACCGAATGGGTCGGCCCGTTTGATCCGCGCGACCTGCCAACGATGATGGTGGCCGAATGCGTCAGCTATTCGCCCAGTTTTGACGCGCGTCAATCCTGCGATTGATCGAGGTCTTGCGCCCATTGGCGCAGGTCTGCATGAACGGCTGCGGCGGAAAAATGGTTTTTCGCAATTCCCAGCGCGCGGCTTGCCAGATCGGCGCGGGCTGCCTCATCCTCCATCAAATGCGCAATCGCATCCGCTGTTTGATCGGAATTTTGCGCAAGGGTGACGCCGGGGCCGCACACCTCTTCTACCCCTTGTAACGTGACAGGCGATACCACCATCGCCTTGCCCATCGCCATCGCTTCAACCAGCTTGATTTTGAGGCCCGATCCAAAAGTCAAAGGCGAAATAACAACGCCTGCATCGCGGTAAAGCGCGCCCAGATCATCGACGATCCCCAGAAACCGCGTGGCAGGGTATTCAGCGCCTGCAAAAGCGCGGTTCACAGTGCCGGCGATGTGCAATTGCGCATGGGGGCGGCGCGCGATCACTTGGGGCCATGCGTGCTCAAGAAAATCCTTCAGCCCTTCGACATTGGGCGCGGTGTTGCTGCCGATAAACAGCACATTATCAGCCTTGCCCACTTGCGGCGCATCCACGGGGAAAGCGGGCATGGGCACCAGAATGGGCGCGGTTTGCGGCACGTTTTGAGTGAGGAATTTCTGCTCATCCTGCTGGATCGCAAAGACGCTGCCGGCCCGGCCAAGCGCGGCAATCTCTTCATCGCGCGTGACAAGCGCCACCGAATCCTTGCCCCCGCCGCCGCGCGCGTGGAACAGATCGTGCATCACGATGGCGGTGGGCGTGGGTGTGGGCTTGGGCGTGCGCGGCCCTTCGGGACCGGGCACCTCATCAAAACCGGGCGCGCAAAACATATAGTCAGCAATAATCGCGCAGGTCTGCGGCGAGATGTTTGCGCGCAGGAATGCGCGGTCTGCCTGTGTCCAAGGCGTCGCGATGGCATAGGGCGCAGGCTTATCGGCCATGCCAAACACCCGCGAGATCACGCCGCGAACAGCCCCCAGCCAGACGGAAGGATTGGCGAACACCCAGATATCGCCCATCCGCACCGCGCCGCGCACCCGGTGGCGTTTGAACACTGCCATTTCGGGCCGCATCCGCATGTAAGGCGTGCGCCCAGCGATTGCGGGCGAAGGCTGGATCAGCTCCACATCAAAGCCTGCCTCATCCAGCGATCTCGCAATCGCGATCAGATAGGCCGATGATCCATTCAGCGCGCCTGCGACGCGCTGTTTGCTGATGATGGTGATGACCGGGCGCTGGCCTTGCGGATCGCCCGCATTCATGGCGCATCGCCTGCATTTTCCCCGTCGAGCATTTCGCGCAGGCGAGATCCGGGCTGTTCGGCGAGGTCTTTGAAACGGCCCCGTTCCACCACTTTGCCCGCATCAATCGCAATCACTTCATCGGCAAAACGGATCATGGATGGGCGGTGCGCAATCGTCACGATAGTGATGTCACCGCGCATCGCTTCGATGTCGGCTGCGATGGCTTTCTGGTTTTCCCAGTCAAGCGCGCTTGTCGCCTCATCAAGGATCAGCAAAGATGGTTCGCGCAGCAGCGCGCGCGCCAAGGCAATGCGCTGGCGTTCGCCGCCTGATAACTTGGTGCCGCGTTCCCCCACGACCGTGTCGAGGCCGCTGCTAGCCCGTTCCACAAACCCTTTCGCTTTGGCGCGGGTCAGTGCATCCCACATGGCTTCATCACTGGCATCAGGGGCCGCAATTGCAAGATTGGAGCGGACCGTATCGTTGAGCAAAAAAGCCTCTTGCGGGACAAAGGCAACAGCGCCGCGCCACAACCGGCGATTGGCATCATTGATCGCGGTGCCATCCACTGTGATGCTGCCCAAACTGGGCCGCAAAAGCCCCATCAGCATATCGGCAATCGTGCTTTTCCCGCTGCCTGATGGTCCGATCAGCGCCGTAAATTTGCCTTTTTCGATCACCAGATCAACGCCGCGCACGGCAGGCTCGCTTGCACCTGGATAAGTGAGCGAGACGTCTTTGAACTCAATCGCGCGCGCAAAGGAAGGCGGCTGCGCGCCATCATCGCTGAGGGGTTCTGCTGCGCTTTCAAAATAGTCGATTTGCGCGCGGATGTTTTCATAGGCCGCCATATTGCCCAGCAGCGCCTGCGTGGAATCCTGAATGGTGCCAAATCGCGGGGCGAGCCGGATAAAGATCAGGATCAGAATGATAAGCGGGCCAAGATCAAGCTGGGCCCATCTGACGGCAAACCAGATGAACAGCACAGCGGCAACCGCGCTGAGGATCTGGAATGCCATCGTGCTGGTCGCGTTAAGCTGTCCGATGCCCAGAAGATTATCGCGCACTTTCAAAACCCTGTCTGTAAAGGCGCGGGCATAGCGCGGCTCTGCCACAAAGCTTTTGGCCACGCGGATGCCGGTCAGAAAATCGAGCAATGTCTGGTTTTCGCCGCGGTAAAGGCGGCTCAGCTCTTCGCCATATCGCGTCGCCCTGCGGCGCAGCGGGAACAGCACGGCGAGCATCACCACTCCTGCGGCTGCGGCAAACAGCGCCATTTGCCATGACACCAGCATGGCGAGCAGGAAATAAGTCGCCGCCAGGATCAGCGATTGCAGCAGCCGGGTGAGATTGCTGGCGGCCAGATTGGCGCGGCCTGCCTCTTGCACCAGCACGTTTTGCAAGTCTGACACGCGCGCTTGCTGCACCACATCCCACCGCGCCGCGCCAACGCTGGCGAAAAAGCGGGTGCGCATCGTATCAATCGCGCGCTGCATGATCGCGGCGAGATACACGGTTTTCACGCGCACCAGCACCGCCTGAAACACAATCAACGCCAAAAATCCCAAAAGCAGCATTTCAAGCGAGGGGTTTATCTGCGCCAACATGGCTCCCACCACCGGGATATCGTCAAACCGCGCGGCATTGCCGGGATCAATCAGCGCCACCAGCGGGATCAGCAGAAACAGCGAAATCCCTTCGGTAAAGCTGGAGACGAAATTAAGCCCAATGGCATAGGCAAGCCGCCCTTTGGTCAGCTCCATCATATAGCGCAGAAACTGAACCGAACGGCGGATCATGCTGGCAATTTGCGCATGATCTGGGCGACATGATCCACCGTTTCATCCAGCCGCGCCAGATCATCGGGAATATGCAAAGCGCCCACCAAAACGCTGTCGGCAAGGCCGACGGACTGGCTGAAATGCCGGCGATTGTCGTCTTTCGTCCACGGCGCATTGCCAAATCGCGGCATATAGCTGAACCGGGTGATCGTCTCGATTGCCTCAGCCATATCGGACCGGACCAGCTGCGGCCTGTCGCCGCCGCGCACCAGCTTTACAACGCAATCAAGGCTGGTGGCCGACGTCATCATGTCGGGCAATTTGTGCTGGCGTTTGGGGAACCCGTCATAAACCAGCGGCTGCGCATCGGCTCCGTCGATCTGGATTGCCGCGGCGGCTTTGTCTTCAAGCTTGAGCTGGGCAAAAGCGGGATAGCACCGGGGTGGGGCGCCCTTTTCCAGTTTCACCGCCAGCAGATCATCGGTCACCAGCGGATGGCCTGCGCGAATAAAGGCAGCAGCCGTGGTCGATTTGCCCGCCAGCTTGTCGCCCAAAAAGCCGATAGTGCGCCCTTCAACCCGCACTGCGCTGGCGTGCAGAACGAACAGCCCGCGCGCATTGAGCATCCACGCCATAACCGGACCAAGCAGCGGGAAAGCGAACATTCGATCGGTGGTCGTATCAGGCTTCTCGGCCCAGATTGTGCTGTCATCCGCAAACCGGAACCCCGCCACTTCGGGCCAGGCCATCACCACGCCATCAGGGCAGGTGTAATCCATCAGCACGCCGTCTTCGCGCGCCGGCATTGCCCGGCCAATCGGGTGATTGAGAATGGTGATATTGGGCACGCAATCGGGCGGAGCCGCGCGCAATTCGTGCAGCGGAAAATCGCTGGCGATGCACAGGCCAAAGGCATCGTAATGGTAGGCGCTTTTGGCGGTCATATAAGCGGTGCTTGCCCTTCGCTGCTGTCCAGAATTCCGGCATCACGGTCCATCGCGAGCCAATATCCCAGCACTGCCGCACGCCATAGACCGCGCGCGGTGGCAATGGAAACATCGCGGCCAAGGTGATCTACTTTGGCCCAGTTTTCGTGCAACCATTGCGAATTGACATATTGGGTGAGCGCGGGACTGGCGGGATCGGCATATTGCCGGGCAAACGGGCTGGCGATCAGGCCGCCGATAAAGTCTTGCGTAAAATCGTTTTTGTCGCGCCTGTTTGCAATGCTGGCGGGCACCAGCGGACGGATGGCTTCGCGCAGCACAAACCGGGTGTATCCCCCGCGCAGTTTCCAATGCGATGGCAACGACACGCACAATTGCGCCAGCTCACGCGACATAAACGGCATGACGATGTTGAGGCCGTAATACCGCCCCGTCAGCGCAATGGTCTCCAAAGCATGCGGCTGCACCGGATGCTCCAGCGCGGCGATGTGCAGGTCGCGCTCTGAATGTTCGGGCCGTTGTTGCAAGGGCCGCTGATCGCCATCCGTGCGGGATTTATGCGGTGCAAGCGCGGCTCCCAGTATCCCTGTTTGGGCGTTTTTCTCTGGCATGGCAGATTTGGGCGCAAACACCTCTGACCAATGCTGTTTGAGCCAGCGATATTTGGGCCTGTGCACCAGATATCGTTTGAAAATCGCCCATTTTGATTGCCCGGATAGCCCCGCCGCGCCTTCGGCCTCGCGCCATAAAGTGCGCCATTCGCCGCCGCGCGCGAGTTCGTTCAAACGCCCAACGCCATACGAGATGATCTCATCCCCGCCATGGCCATGCAGAACCGTGCGCAATCCGTGCGCCTTGGCAAAAGCAAACAGGCTGGTGCTGACCGAAACGCCGTAACCAAAGCACGGGCCGTCCATGGCCTGCAGCACTTCGTCTATCTCAGCGAAAGGGTCGTGACCGGTGCTTGGCAGGCTGCGGTGATCCATCGCCAGCGATCCGCGCATTGCAGCGATATATGGACCATCGACCCAGCCGGGATTTTTGTCATATGTCAGCGACAATGTCGTAACATCGCGCGTGCTTTCGCGAATATCCGCAGTGATCGCGGCGACTGCGGAGGAATCGAGCCCGCCGCTTAGCGGCACAGCAACACCTTCACCGGTGCCGCCGCCCGCTATGATTTCGCGCGCAAGCTTATCGCGCACCTGATCGGCGGGACTGCGCGCAGGTTCGCATTCGGGGATAGCACTGAGCGACCAATACGCCTCAGATTGATCCGCATCGCGCGATATTAGCCGCCAATGGCCGGGTGCAACACGCGTCAGCCCTTCGTGAAACGAGGCGGTGGTGCTGGATAGCTCACCTTCGACGAAATCGGCGATCATGGCGCGGTCGGGCGTGCTGGCGAGCTGCGCGGCGCGCCGGGCGGTGCGCGGACAATGCGCAGCGGCGATCCGGCCGGGGGTGCGGGCGACAAACAGCGGCTCCACTCCCAGCGTATCGCGCGCGCAATACAGGCTTTGCGCCTCAGCATCGAACACAGCGATGGCAAAAGGACCGGTCAGATTTTGGGAAAGGTGATCGGCAAGGGCTGTGCCCCACGCCTGCCATCCAGCTGTGATGACGTTTGCTGGCCCTGCCGCCTCGTCCAAGCCAAGCTGAGCGCAGAGATCGGCTGCACCGTCTGCCCGCCAAATGCCTGCAACTTTCACGCGCGCAGCTTTGCCGTCCGTGCTGAATGCGGCTGCCGGCCATGCAGCCGCATTGGCGGATGTGCAGCGCGCCTGTGCAAGGTCAGCGCCCATTGTCATTGACCATCCCAGCGCCGATATGCCCCTGTCGCCTGAAATCATGGCCGCTTTATCAACCCGGCTTCAGATCGGTCATGACGACATAGCGATCCACATTGGATTGCGGCCCGCCAATCAGGATCGCATCATCCTGCATCACCCAGGCATGGGCCATGATTTTGCCCTTTTCAGTCGTGCGCACGCCGATGCGGATCACGCTCTCTTCGCCAAATCGGCCAAGCATATGCTGCACCGCCAGCGCTTGTGTCAGGCAACTGGCAAACGGCACGATGCGCGATGTGTGCTTGACCGACCAGGCAATCGCTTCGCTTGACGGGCGTTTGCCCATGGAAGCGGTCAAAGGATCAGGCCCCGCGACGCTGACGGATTTGGCCAATTGTTTGTATTTGAGGAAAATCAGCGCGATACGGAAATAAATGACAGTGAAAAACGCGCGGCACAGCAACGCAAAATGTCGCCTTCCCAAACCCCAATATCGGCGAAGTTTCATTTATCCTCGCGCGGTTATGAGGCCTGCTTTGGAAAACTGTTCCAGCATGATCTTAACGTCCGCCAGTGCAGTGGCCTCATCAACGTCATATGTTTGGGAAAGTTTCGACGCGATCTTTGCAGCGGTTAGCGGGCCATCGGCCAATTGTTCCCAGATGAAATTGGCAGTGCCGTTAAGCTGGAAATAGGTGCTCGTTTCAAGATCGAGCAGCGCGCTGCCATCCTGAATTTCGCAAACCACCACGTGCTCTGCGCGGATGTACCCTTGTCTTTCGTCAATCGCCATTTCATGCCCGTCAAAAAGGTCGTCACCGCAGAAGTGCTGATGCGCAAACCTGCATCAACGCCACCTGCAAAAACGGCCGCAAAATGCGGCCGTTTTCGTCTTACCTGATTGTTGGGCTCACGAAAAGGTGAGATCTTCCGAAGGTGTGGTCACCGGGAAGGTGGCGTCCAATTGACCGCCGCTAGAAGCAGCTTTGGTCATGGTCTCGAAAGAGCCCAGTTTCTGGAATGCCGGTTTTTCATACGTCTTTTTCATAGTCAGCTCCGTGCCGAGAGAGGTTCAAATTCGTTAATTTTGTTATGCAACCCACGTTCAATTTTTTTGTTTCCAAAAAACTTACGGTTTCGCAATCGTAAATTTCCCAGAAACAAAAGCTATCCCATAATGGGACAGTCTTGAGCCGTGCATGTTCCCTGTTTTGAATTTTTTACGCGGCTTCGCGTTTCCTTTTCCCGCCACAGCATTAAAGGGTTTTGGATGGCTTTCAAAGCTCAACAAACTTTAATTTGGCTCCTTTCGGCGGGGATTCGCAACGCTTCACAGATAAGTGTCGATCCGGAGGGGATTGACTGGGACGAACTGCATAAAATCGCGCGCGGCAATAAGGTTCTTCCCCTAATCGCCCATTCACTCGATTCGCTAGGAATTGAACCGCCTAAACAGGTCGCGGCCCGCTTTCGCCAGATCCGAACCGATTGTTTCGCTCACAACATGGCGCACATCGCCGCCGCCGTCCGGCTGGCGCGCAATTTTCACACGCATGGGATTGATGTGGTCTGCGTCAAAGGCACGGCGCGCGCTTATGAGGTGTATGAAAGGTGGGATGCGCGCTTTGCTCACGATATCGATTTGCTGGTCCGCGCGCGCGACTACCGTGAAGCGGCCAAGGTTTTGACGTCGACTGGATATGACGCGCCAATTTCGGAAAAAGACGTGTGGTGGCACGAATTCCTGGGCGAATCGCCTTATCTGCCCACCGGTACAACCGGCCCGACTGTGGACCTGCATTACAAGCTGCATCAGCCGGGCACGCCTGCTTTGTCAGACCTCGACGATCTGCTCGATCATGCGGTGATGCGCGATCTGGGCCAGTTTTCGATACCGATGCTGGAAAAGCGCGACGCCATTATGTTGACCGCAACCGGGTTCGGCAAAGCGATCAGAGCGCGCCAGCCCTGGATCAGCTATGCGCATGAAATTGCCTATGCCCGCGCCAATGATCCTGCGATGGGTGATGACATGCTGGATGATTATGCCCGGCAAAGCGGGATGGCGCGGCTGTGGCAGCATGCAAAATCGGTCGCTGACAGTGTGTTCTACCCTGAATTCGGCGAGCAGCAGGGGCATGCCAAGCAGACATCGGTGCAAGTGCCCGATTTGCAGCCAGAGCCGCAGCTTTTGTACCGGTCACGCCTGTTATGGCGGTGGAGCGAAGGCGTGCTGACTCGGCCTTTTGCGTTCGCGCGCGAATTTATCTGGTCAACTCTGGCAGAGATACAGCACGATCTGTTCGCCGATCGCGCGTCAAAAGCGCAGCGTTAAAAAAGGCGCGTTACAACGGGCGCGCTCGGCCACAGCGCCGCACCTCCATTTTGGAGCCAGTTTCTTAGAAATACCGCTCGCCCACGCGGATTGTATCGCCGGGGCGCAGATAGATCGCGCGGCCTTGATCCAATTCGTAGGTAAATTCGGTTTCTTCGCCTGCGCGGCGGATGAACACGCGCCGCCTGTCCGCCCGGTAAGTGAACCCACCGGCCAGCGCCACAGCTTGCAATGCGGTCAGCTCAGGCTTGTATTTAAACTCGCCCGAACGGCCCACTTCGCCCAGCACATAGATCGGGCGGAAATTGAGCACTTCGACATTGACGCGCGGATCATTCAAATACCCATCGGCGAGTTTGTTGGTGAGGAAATTGGAAAATTCGCTTGCCGTTTTGCCCGATGCGGGCACATCGCCCAGCAGCGGAAAGGCGATGTCGCCAGCGGTTGTGATGACGTAGTTCTTGGTAAGCGCGGGTTCGCCAAACACAGTGATGCGCAATTGATCAGCAGCCGCCAGCCGGTATTCGTTCGCCTCATAAGGGTTGGAAGCGAGCGGGGGCGCGGACCCCACGCAACCTGTAAGGCTGGCCAAACCAGCGATCAGGGCAGCGGCACTCAGCGATTGGCGAATTGTCATAGGCGTCACTCCAAACGGGATTGCCGATTTGCAAGTCATCCCGGTCTGTTAATCATCCCGGACTGTTAGTCATCAAGACCGCCTTGCGCAACCGATGGTCTTGCCCCTCAACCTGCGCCCAAAAGCCGGGCAAGGCGCGCTTTTATCGGCATGGAATAATGACGCAAAGCTGAAGGACGGCGGATGATTGCTCCCAATGCGGCGGCAAAATGCTTTGCTTTCAGGGCGTCAACACTGGCCGAAAAGGCGGCGGCATCAAGGATCGAGGCATAGCGCGCCTGGTATTGGGCGCTGTCTTTGCCGGCTGCGGCGACTTTTGCGCGAATGTCTTGTTCAGACCTTACCATCAGCGCGCTGTGCTCAGCGGACAGCCGGTGCGAGATAGAGGCATCGTGTTTGCGGTAGCGGTATAGCGGGCGCGGCGCATAGGCATAAATCGCGCCTGCCAGCAGCAATTGAATGACCAGCTCATCATCTTCGCCAATGCGCAGATCATCACGGTAAGTGACCGCGTGATCGGCAAGCGCGCTGCGCCGGATGAGCGGTTTGAGAAAGCCCAGATTGGGCGCATCGCCAAACATGCGCGTGCCGGTAAAATATTGGTCCAATGTGATGATGCCCGCAGGAGGGGCATAGGTTTCCCCAAGATGGCGAGTGGTTTTCATGCTGCCGCCAAACACCTGCAAATCATCGGCGATCATATCCGCACCGGCGGCATTCGCGGCATCAATCAGCGTTCGGCAGCGGTCAGGTTCAAACGCATCGTCGCAATCCAGCACCGCATACCATTGCCCCCGCATCTGCGCGATCCCGACATTGCGCGCACCGCCGGGCCCTGCATTGGCTTCGGTCTGGAACACCCGGATACGCGGATCGCTGCGAGCGAGCTTTTGGGCAAGTTCGAAACTGTTATCGCTCGACCGGTCATCAACTATTAGAATTTCTATTGTTACACCGCGCTGTCCCAAGGCCGATTCGACCGCAGAGACAAGAAATTCGCCCGCATTATAGCAGGCTATAACTATAGATACCTCCGGCGAGCGGTCCGGTTTCTCCCCTGTTTCCATAGGTTTAGTGGGGGAGGTCAACTTAGACACTGACAAAATACGCTTTTTTGGTAAGACACAACACGATGTACGCTTTTCCCAAATTTACGGCGCGCACCCCTCGCCCGGTGAAAGGGGAGCGGATTTACGCGATTGGCGATGTTCATGGCCGATACGATCTGCTGATAGAGTGTCTAGCCGGAATTATCAGTCATTTTCCGACATTGGAGCCTTCGCCGGATCGTTTGACGCTGGTTTTGCTGGGCGATCTGATCGATCACGGCCCTGAAAGCGCGCGCTGCGTTGAATTGGCGCGCGACCTTCGCGAAGAATCGGGCGCGGTCACTCTGCTGGGTTTTCATGAGCATTTGCTGCTCGAAAGCCTGAATGGCGATGGGGAAGCGCAGGAAGCCTGGCTCGCTATGGGCGGGCTGCGAACGCTGGACAGCTATGGCATCAGCGCGCCCAAACTGTCCGAAGACCCGTTTGATTTTGCCGAGCGGTTGGAAGAGGGCATTCCGGAAAATCATATCGAATTTCTCAAATCGCTTGAGCCGTCTTATTCGAGCGGTTCGTATTTTTTCGCCCATGCAGGAGTAAAACCCGGCGTGCCAATTGCCAAACAACCGCGCGAGGCGCTGGTGTCGATCCGCGATGAATTTACAGGCTCCGACCGCTGGCACGGGCAGGTCGTCGTGCATGGCCATTCGCAGGTCGATGAGGTTGAAGTTTATGACAACCGCATTGCGTGCGACACGGGCGCTTACAAAACGGACACGCTATCGGCAGTGTGCCTTCAGGATGACGCGGTCGAAGTTGTTACGACCTGAGCGTTCCCAAAAGGCTCAATCAGCGGATCAAAAGGGCAATTTCTGCGGTCTTGCTGGGTGATCCCAGACATTTGGAGCTGCCCGCGCGTGCCCATTTGCCGCAATCCCAATAGACCTGCTGCGTGCGGCTGCGCAGTTCCTGGCGATAGACGATATCGGGCGGATTGCGTTGCAGGCTGGCCGGATCAAACGCCGATGGCATGGCGGACCCCGCGCTCCACCCGACCACTCGGCAGCTTGGCTTGCCTTCGCACAAGGCCACTGCATCAAGCGCCCAGCGGCCCGGTTTTGTGCCTGCAGCAATGGGCCGGATGATCGGTTTTTGCCAGTTTCCGGGCGCAGGCGCGCGCGCGGCGGGTTCTCCCAAATTCACCGCAAAGGCTTCTGCCACAGTGGGTTTGCCGTCCTCTTCTGCCGCTTCGGCTTCGGCGAGCACTTCGTCGCTTGCCGCGCCATCGTGCCAGATATCATAACTCGCCAGAGCCGGGATTGCAGGCTCCTTGCCCGAAGGCGCAGAGGTAAAGGCGGCTTTTGTCCCCCACCAGCCGGGCCAGCGGAAGAAGATGTGCGTTTTGACAGCGGCGGTCTTGTCCAGGCTGTCGCTCCAATAGGGATACACCCAGTTCGTGTGATAATGCGTTGACCAACCGACCCGGGCATCGCGCGTGCCCCGCAGCATCGTTGCTGCCAGCGTCTTGGCCGATTGATATTGCGCCGATGAATAGCGCCGCCTGCTCATCGATCCATCGCAGGTAAAGCTGAACTGGCACCCGGTTGCGCGCGCCTGCCCTTGAAACACCACGCCGCACACGCTGTTAGGCCAGGCGGGATGACGCACCCGGTTGAGCACCACTTGCATCACGGGGCGCTGATCATCGCGTGACTGGCCCGCCTCATACAGGCCCGCAATCGCAAGGCAGCTTTCCGCGCGGTATAGGTCTGCGCCTGCAAGACCGGAGCTGAACGCGCTCGCCGCATCAATCGGGCGCGTGCCAAAGGCGCGGGCGGCGTTTTTCTTCCAGGCTGATGTGTTGGTGATTGCCTCGCTCTGCTGCGCATCGCCCGGCTCTGCCCCTACAGGCACAAAATCTGCCGCCATCGCCGAGATATCGGCAAGCGGGATACGACCGCCAGATGGGCTACCCCGGTCAAGCTTAACCGAGAGGATCGTTTTGTAATTGCCCGCAAACCCCGGCAACATCGCCCAAGCAGCCCCCGCCGCCGCGCACAAAGCGGCAAGCGCGATGGCAATCCAAACGAAACGCTTGGCAAAAGAAGGCGAGGGCAGGGCAACCATAGTGAGCTATTATCGGGTGTTTATGCCATTTTTGCGAGCATTTCAGCGGAAACCCCCGCACTTTTGTCTCGGATTGAGGCATTTTGGTCTGCTTTGGCGGGGTTCCTTGTATCCCGGTAAAATGAGACTCCGCACAAAATTCGCTTGATTAGCGCGGCGCATTCTTTTCTGGCTTTTCTGGCGATGCGCGCAATGCAATGTTGCTGGAGTCCTAGCAAGTGTCCGATCCTGCCAGTTTGAAAGAACAGCCCGTTAGTCTCTCGGTCGTCTTGTCCGTGTATAACGGAGAGGAATTTGTCGCGGATGCTATCGAATGCATGCTTGGTCAGACATTCACCGATTTTGAGCTGATCCTGATCAATGATGGGTCGAAAGACGGCTCGCTTGCCATCATGCAGGATTACGCTGCCAAAGATACGCGCATTCGCATCATCGATCAGGATAACACCGGGCTGACAATTGCGCTTCGACGCGGGGTTGATGCGGCAAAAGGCAAATATATTGCCCGCATGGATGTGGATGATGTGTCGCTGCCCCATCGGTTTGAAAAGCAGATGGCGATGCTGGCAGCCAACCCCCAAATGGTCGCCGTCACATGCTATGTTGAACACTTCTACGAGGATGGAAGCCCATCCCACATTGCCAAATTTGAAAAAGACCCCCGCACATTGCCGCTTTTCCTCGCATTTTCCAATCGGATCGGCGGGCATGGCCAGATGATCTACAGCCGCGAAGTGTATCAGGCGGTTGGCGGGTACAATCCGGATTTTAATCTGGCTGAAGATTATGATCTGTGGACCCGTATGATCGCAAAGGGTCCGTTTGGAGTGGTGCCCGAGGTTCTTTACCGATATCGCACAGGTCACGAGAGTATCTCGTCGCGCAACGCCGTGCGCCAGGCTGAAATATCGGGCCGCGTTGCCCGGCGTCAATATGCGCAATTGACCGGGCAGGAAATTGATCAAAGCACGGCTTTTGCCTTGCGCGTTTTTTGGTCAAATTCTGATATCAACCAGATCAGCGCTGCCCAGATATCGCAGTCTTCCACTGCCATGGAGCGGGCCGTTACAGCATTTTTTGCCAAACACCCTGAGCTTAAGTCCGAAGAGTATGAAACGCGCCGGTGGATCGCAGCGAAATGGTGGTGGAGGCGCTTTCATATCAAGTGGAGCGATACGGGGCGCAAATTGACGCTGCTTGCAAATGTCGTGCGCTGGGGCATCAGTGCGCTGCGGGTTAAGTAGCAGGCGCTTAGCTTTGAAAGCGAGCGAACACGCGCTTGGCAATATGTTTGGCTTTTCGCTTTGCCCGCTGGGGGATGGTTAAAGGCGGCTGATTGTTCGGGCTCCAATTGCCTTTCAGATGCATCAGGCGATTTGCTGAAATTTCTTCCAGCACCGCCTCGTCGATCGGTTCTTCCAGCCAAGTGAGTAAGCGGCGAAAACCAGCGACTCCATCTTTGAATTCGGAATAGTCGAGCGTGAATGTGCGATCAGGGTGCGCCTCGCAAGCACGGGCAAAACGCGCATCGGTTTGAGTGATGTTATCGCGCACCTTCTTTTCATCCATGCCAGCCCACCAGCCCGATTTGGCAACTTCGTTCACGTCGCGTGTCAGGAAAATGATCCGGGAGCCTGCAAACTGATTGAAAATGAAATCAATGGCGAAATCAAACTCCTTATCGGTAATCCAGTTTGTCGACATTGAAATATCTTTTGTTCCGCAAACCCGCGTGCCTTCGGGCGGGGTGAGCATGTCGCGCGTGTATAAAGCAGCCAGATCGCTGGCAAACCGCTCGGGCTGCGTTTCTGACACGCCGAAATGCGGTGAAATTACTCCGCCTTTAAGGTCGCTTTTCGAAAAGGATTCTTTTTCGCGAAACGCAAAGCTAGCTGCTTTTGCAAGGGAGGCAAGAACGCCTTTGCGTTCGCCGCGAATGCAATAGCCATCCAGCCGGTTCAACAGGCCTTGCACCACTGTTGAGCCTGTGCGGCCATAGCATAAGATAAACAGGTGCTTCATATCGGCTGCCCCTATCTTGATCCCTTACCCATAGCGCTCATTCGCCAAAACGCGGCATGGCCCAATAACAGCGCTCGGCGAGGGAGATTGCCTTTATCCGCAAGCGGCGCCCGCCATTTCCAGGTGCGCGCGATGTGCATGCGCGCTTCGTTTTCGAAATGGGCGATATCGGGATTTTGCGCAAAGTAGCTTTTGACGGCCCGGTTCATCGCTCGGCTTGCCTTGATCGTTTCTGCCATGGGCGTCTTTTCAGGCTTACGCGCCCACCACAGGCCAATCATCGCCAGCGCGGTTTCATGGCTGATGTCGCGGCCAGTCAGCCGTTTGTGTTCGCGCCGGGTAATTTCGGTGGCGCATCGCAATTGCGGTTCTTTGTTCTTGTCCGTCGTGCTGCCATAGCCAACGCGCCAACGGTACAGAACATCCTCGATCACGGCGAAGCGGCCCAGATGCAAAAGGCGGCACCACAGATCGTAATCCTGCGAATACCGGAAATGCGGATCATATCCGCCCGCCTGCAGATAGGCACCGCGCCGGAACATCACCTGACCATGCCCGCCAATCCGATTGGCAAAGCCATTATACAGCCCAATCAATTCTTCGGGGCCGATGTCGTCAGAGACCATTTTGATCGTGCCATCATCGTGGAAATGCTCAAAATGCGAAGTCACCGCGACGCATTCGGGGCGGGCATCCAGCACGGCCACTTGGCGTTCAAACCTGTCGGGCAGGCACAGATCGTCGGCATCCATGCGCGCGACAAGATCGCCGCTGGCCGCATTCATTCCGGTAACGGTTGCTTTGGTGGTGCCGCCATTTTCGCGGCTGATGATCTGAATGCGGTTGTCTTTGGCGGCATAGTCTTCGAGGATCGCCAAAGTCGCATCGGCCGAACCATCATTGACGATGATATATTCAAAATCGGCATAGGTCTGCGCAAGCACGCTTTCGATGGCTGCGCCGACATAGTCTTCGTCATTATAGGCGCACATCACCACGGATAACTTGCGGGCCATCTTATGCTCTTCCACGCGCTTTGGCCCACAGCGCACTGCCAGCCCAGCGTAGGATATTGAAGAATAGGACGGCCCCATAAAACACATTGTGTTTGGGCAATCCCTTGGTGCGCCACCACCACCGCGCGGCAAGGCCCCGGCGGACTTCATATTCTTCATTTTGCAATTCGGGATACTTGTTGAAGAAGGCTGAAACCGCTTTGAGCATCGCTTGGGAAACCACGAAGTTATTGGTGCGCGTGGTTTCCTTGGCTGGAACCTTCCACCAGAAATTGCGCAGGGCCAGCGCCACATCGTCGCTCAATGCGATGCCGGTAAGCCCTTCATATTCGCGTTGACAGGTGCGCAATGCATTGCTTGCCTGCTCGGTCTTGCTGCGTTTTGAAATGCTGTCATGCCCGGTGCGGAAGCGGTAGATAATCTCGTCCACAATTCCGAAATCGCCGACTTGCAACAAACGGGTCCACAAATCGTAATCCTGCGCCATGCGAAACGCCGGATCATATCCGCCCGCTTTGTGATAGGCATCGCGCCGGAACATCACTTGCCCATGCCCGCCGATCCGGTTCGAAAAGCAATTATACAGCCTGAGCAGTTTGGGATCGATCCTGATTTCGGCAACATGGCTGATTGTGCCATCGTCAAAGAAATGTTCGACATCGCCCGTGGCTGCGACAAGGCCGGGATCGCTGTCGAGCAGCGCGACTTGTTTTGCAAACCTTTCCGGCATCGAATAATCATCAGCGTCCATGCGTGCGATATATTGCCCGCGCGCTGCATCCACTCCGGTGCACAGGGCGATGGTCAGCCCGGTGTTTTCCTGATCTATCACTCGGATGCGGGCATCGCGCTGGGCATAATCCTCGATGATTGCCAGCGATCCATCCTTTGACCCATCATTGATGATGATGAATTCGAAATCGGTGAAAGTCTGATCCAGCACCGTATCAATCGCATCGGCCAGATATTGTTCGCCATTATAAACCGACATGACGACGGAAACTTTTGGCGCATCACCGGTGTGCCGCGTTTGGGCGGGCCCGGTTTCGGCGGGCGTGTTGGGGGAATTCATGCCTTGCCTTCCTTAGGCGAAAATTTGCGCAGCGCCTTTGCCGCAAGGTTTTTGACGATACCAGCGCATTCGCTTTCAACCGTGCCGGCTTTGCCGCCCATAACCCACAGGCCGTACAGCACAAGCGGGTAAGTCGCCGCGCCAAGCACCACGAGCAGACCCAAAGCGGCGATCTGCGTCCAGAACCCTTCCGTCGCTGGCAGCGCAAGATTGACGCTGTAAACCAGCGCGGCCATCGCCAGGATCGCCGTCAATGGCCGCCAGATATAGGACCAGTGATCCATCATCGATACAGGGCTGATCCGCGAGACCAACCGCACATTCAGCGCGGTGTTGATCACAACCGAGGCGATCTGACCGATCATGCCGCCAATCAGCGTCGAATAAGGATCGCCGCCGCCCGAGCTATATCCCGCATACAGGCCCGCAAGAACCAGCGGCCAGCGGATAAAGAACGCGCGAATGTCGCGGTGGAACAAACGCTTTGTTTGGGCGGTGGCCATCGCGATGGAGTTCACATTGTCCGATGACTGGATGATCCGGATCACCGCAATCATCTGCATCAGCGGAACCGCGGGCAGCCATTTTTCGCCAATCGCCAGCACCACGATGTCCTGCGCCAAAACGGCGAAACCTGCGGCCATGGGAAAGGTGATCAGGCACAATGCGCCTTGCGATCGCATATAACCAAGCCGCAGCCGCGCCTTTTCATCCTGCAGCCTTGAAAAGGCGGGAAACAGCAGCGCCTTAATCGGCGATGTTGCCTGATCAATGGTTTTGCTGACCAGGCGCTGGCTGACGGAATATTGGCCCAGCAGGCTGGCAGGCAGAATATACCCAAACAGCAAAGGCTGCGCGCGCCAATTGAGCGCCTGCACCCAGCGGCCCAAAGTCAGCCAGATTGAGAAAGACAACAGATCGCGATATTCGCGCAGGCTTGCTTTGGGCAGAAACGGGATGAGCGCGTAAGACACGATCACAATCGCGCTTTCAGTGGCGAGCACGCCGAATACAAGCGCCCAATAGCTTTGGTATATCCAGGCGATGGAAACGGTGACGCAGAACCCGGCAAGCTTGCTGGCAAGGCGGATGATAAACGATTGGCGAAAGCTAAGCTCGCGTTCGAACACGACGAGCTTGGGATTGATAAAACCGCCCACCAGAGTGATAAAACCGAGCAACCATAAAATCTCAGCCAGCCGCTCATCGCCGTAAAAGACGCTCAAAGGGTGGCCCAGACCGGCAATGACCGCACCGATAATCACCGCGCGGATCACGTTCATGGTGAAAGCGGTGTGATAGTGGTTCTCGCTCGGATCGCGGTGCTGGATCAGGGCTTTGGAAAGCGAAAATTCCGAAACCACACCGATGATGCTCGTCAGCGCAGTGGCGATGGCGACCAGCCCGAAATCTTCGGGCATGAGCAACCGCGCAAGGATAAGCGTGCTGACAATGCCCAGCGAATTGACCGCAATGCTGGCTGCCGAAACCCAGCCAGCGCCAATCAGCAATTTGGAGCGTGAAACGGTCATGGCTCAGCCCAGCAGCGTCACATCATCGCGCGCGGCAATTGCGGCCATATCGGCTTCATATTCGCCCGACAGGCGCGCCTGATCTTCTTCAGACCACGGCATAAACCGCCCAGAATTGGCTTTGCCGCGCGGATATTCAGCTTGCAGGGCAAGCATGCGGAAAACGCGCTGATCGGGAGTGAGGCCGGGCGCCTGCGCGATCATCTGTTCAATCGCTTTGCCCGATGCGCTGGGCAGCACATCTTCGGCGGAGGGTTTAAGCAGTTCGTCCGCTTCAACCCCGCTCAACCGCGTGAGGATATCCTCTTCAAGCCTGCCGAAATCCTCATATCGCCACACGATGATCTGCGCATGCGCGATGTTTGCGCGGATGGCATCGATGATCTGGAGCCATTGGCCCGCGCAGGATTGGTTGACCGACATCATCTTTTGCGGCGTTGTGAACATGCCGTGCCGCAGCGATTCAGCGTAAAGCGAGGCAAGAAACGGCGCATAGGAACGCACGCACAAATGCACTTCGACCGGGCGATCTTTCAGCAATTCACCCAAAACACCAAGCGTTTGCGCCGCGCGGCGGTAGAACACGCCTTTGTAGCAATCATCAGCATTGCCAAGGATGTTCTCTTCCGAAATCGTCACATCATAATCATCAAGCAGCATGGAACGCAGCCGGGCAATCGCGGGCGCTTCGGGCTCGCTTGCCTTGGTCCAGGGCAATGACCAGCCGGATTTATCCGCGCCAGCTGCGTGGCTGGGCACTTGGCGCAAAGCGGCGCGAATGGTGTGAAGCGGCCAATAGGCAACGCCCGCAGCCGCGCTTTGCGCGCGGTTCAGCAGCAGGGTTTCCTGAATATAGGTCGATGCGGTTTTATGCGCTCCGACATGCAGTCTGACCATCCGCCCTGCCATGGTGTTTTCCTGTTTTGCCCCTTGATTGGCCAAACCCGTTGACCCGTGGTTTTCATCGCGGAGCTGCTAGAACAATATTGTGCGCCGCAACACCGCTGGATGGCCGTCTCTACGACCGTGCGCCCTGTATGTCAGCCGAACTAAGCGCTTTCGTGGGTGGTTTCCTGTTGCAGTCCATATCTGGGACGATCGCGGCCCCAATTCCAAAGCCATTCTTTCACAAATCCCGCGCCCCAGCTCACATGCATGATCATCGCTGGAATGCCTGCGAAAAGGCCCATTCCGCTGCCCCCTGCTTTCAGGCCTGCGACCGCGCCCAGAACAAGGCAGGCCAAAGCCCAGCCAAGCGCGGGCAACGCGAATATCGGGTGCAGCAGGGCAAGCGGGCTTGCGCATACAGCTGCAAAGATCGCCACGGGCGCAAGCTGGCGCGGTTTCATGCGCACTTTATGCCGCCGAACGGTGCGCGCGCGTCCCGTGCCATAGCGAAAGTACTGACGTGCCAATGCGCCTAAAGACTTGCGCGGGAAATAGGTGATGGCAGCGGACGGGTCGAGCCAGATGCGCAGGCCAGCATCGCCTTGCCGCACATCAAATTCCGCATCTTCATTGCATGGCATCGCCTCGCAATATCCGCCCAGCCGCGCAAAGGCATCCACTCGCATCAAGGCATGGTGGCCGTGATCGACCCATTGCCCCTCGCTCATATGGCGGTGCGCTGAACCGCCTGTGCCCAGCACGCTGTTTTGCGCGATGGCAGTGGCTTTCTGCCAGCCATCTTTGCCTTTGGTGATCATCGGGACGACCACTGCATCTGCCTGCTTTTCCTGCGCGATTTTCAGCAAGGTCGCGCCGTAACCACTGGGATAAAGGCAATGCGCATCAATACGCACCAACCATTCATGCGAGCTGCCAAACCGCGCCACGGCCTGATTGATCCCGGCGCTTTGAATGCGGGCGGGATTGTCCAGCACTTGCAATCTGGGATCGCGCAGGCTGTGCGCGGCGATGATATCGAGACTGCCATCGCTGCTGCCCCCATCGGCAACGACCACTTGCCCATAGGTGGTGTCAGCCAGAACCTGACTAAGCAGCGCATCAAGATGCTCAGCCTCGTTCAGGCAGGGGATGATCGCGAGCACGCTCATCTGTCGGCCGCAGCATCGATAAGGCGTACCAGTTCGCGGCATTCCTGGAGCGAACATACCACCGCATTAATATCAATCGCCGCTATTTGCGCGCGGAGCGCGTCCAGATCAGCAGGGGTCATGGCAAGCAGCTGGCCAGCCGCCTCGTCTGCATGTCCGACCACCATCCCTGCGTCTTTTGCGCGCAGCCACTGGCCCACTTCAACATCGGCAAGGGCAATGGGAACCGCGCCGTAAGCAATCGCTTCGTAAATTCGGTTTGGCAGCAGCCATTGGCTGTTCAGCCCTTCTTCGAACCAGTCAATCGACCAGGCAAAATCGCATTGCCCGTACAGATCAGGCAGGTCGTCATAGGCATAGGGGCCGGTGAAAGTTATGCCCGGTTGCGCCGCGACATCGTGTTCCAGATGGGGCAGTTCAGCAGGTGAAGGTTTGCCCGCAATCAGCACCTTGATCCTCCCATCAGACCGTGCCACCAGATCGGTGAGAAACGCCAAAGTCCGCTTGCAGCGCAGCATCCCGAACCAGCCAATGGTGATCGGGCGTTCGCCTGCAGCCGGGCGCTCGGGCTTGGCAGGCGTGCTGCCGATGGGATCGAGCAGCAGCTTGTTTTCCACCAGCACGGTGCCGCCTTTTACGGGCCGCTTGGCAAAATGATTGCGGATGAAAGCGGGCGATGATGTGATCAGCAGCTCTGATCGCCGCAGAAGAGCAAGCTCCAGCTCCTGAATTATGCGCGACGAAATGCTTTTGCCTAGCAACGCGCGGTGAATATCAAGGCATTCATAAATCACAGGACGGCCATCTGAAACGCGCATGGCAATCGCCAATTGCTCTAGATTGCGCGCGATAATCGCATCGCAATCATCGAAAAATTCTTGCAGCCGAGCTTTCGCAAAAGCGTGCTTTATCGTCATCATCGCGCGGGCCGCCAAAGCGGCATCGTGCGAGCGGCCCAGCATCATCGCCCCGCGCGCTTTTGCTGCCGCGCCGATATCCTCGTCGCGGCAAAATCCTGCAAGGGCAATGGCGGCCCCACCTGCATCCAGCATCCGGCACCGGCGCTCCACCGCGGCATCATTCAGATTGTGCACCAGATAGCCCAGTCGCAAATGTGCCTCCTTTCAGGCGATAATGCTTGATTGCAGTCTTTGTGCGCTGCAACAAGGGCAAGTGTGCGGGGATGTCAACGCCGCACGCTTTTTAGGCAGCAGGGACCACATGCGTGTCACAGATTGAAACGACAGACCCTTGCGTGGCGGTGATTATCGCCGCTTTCAACGCGGAAAAGACGATTGCGACCGCTGTCAAAAGCGCTCTGATGCAGCCCGAAACGCGCGAAGTGTTCGTCGTGGATGACTGCTCCAGCGATGCGACGCTGGATATCGCGAAAGCTGCGGGCGAGGGCGACCCCCGGCTCATCACGATCAAGCAGGCTTTCAATCAAGGCCCGTCTGCTGCGCGCAATGTCGCTTTGGCGCAAACCGATGCGCCTTATGTCGCTGTGCTCGATTCCGATGATGCGTTTTTGCCGGGGCGGTTCAAAGCCATTCTGGCGCAGAAAAACTGGGATTTGTGCGCCGATAATCTGCATTTTACACACGATCACAACGCAGTTCCGGCGGCCAGCACCGCGCCGGGTGAAGCAGGCCGGTCCTGCAGCATAGATTTCGAAACCTTTGTGCTGGGCAATTTGGGCCGCCGCAATGACAATCGCACAGAACTGGGCTTTTTAAAGCCGGTGATCCGCCGCGCTTTTCTGTTGGAGCACGATCTTGCATTTGATGATCGCTGCCGATTGGGCGAAGATTTCGTGCTGTATACGCAAATGCTTGCCTTGGGCGCGCGTTACACTTTGATCGAGGCCTGCGGATACAACGCTTTGGTCCGCCCCAATTCATTAAGCGCGCAGCATTCAATCTCTCATTTGCGGGCCTTTTTGACAGCATCGCGCACAATCAGCCGCAGCCCGCATCTGTCAGGCAGGGATAAAGCGGCGATAACCAAACATGTCAGGCATCTTGAAGAGAAAGTCATACACCGCGAGGCTTTAGAAACCCGCAAATACCGCGGCGGTGTCAGGACAGCATGGTTTTTGATGCGCAGACCGACTGCGGTGCGGGACATATTGCTTGATCGGTTCAGGGGACAGCAGGAAAACATCATGGCAGCGCGCGCGCTCCTTACATCGGACGATTTTGATAGATTGACGCAATGACCATCCTTTCAGCCGATGATGTCCACGAAAGCGTCATAACTACAGATATCGCGGTTATCGGAGGCGGGCCTGCCGGGTTAAGCCTTGCAGCGCATCTGGACCGCGATTGCATCGTAATTGAAAGCGGCAATGTCGCCACGGATGTGCGCACGCATCACGTATTCCATTCGATCAATACAGGCGAATTGTCGAAGATTGATGCAGTGCGTGTGCGCGGTATCGGCGGGGCGAGCCTTCGCTGGACGGGGCGCTGCATTCCTCTGGATGCCTATGATTTTGCTGATCGTCCCTGGATCAGCGAAACGGGGTGGCCGGTCAGCCATGATGAGGTTCTGTCCTGGTGCGATAAAGCGGCCCAATTGATGGGTTTGCCCGGCGATGACGTGGGAGACGCGATGATCGCACAAAAGGCGCAGGCTGACGGACGGCTGGTGCCTGCAACCTGGCGCTTTGCAGAACCTGAACCGGGCGAAGCTCTCCGGTTTGGCGCGCATCTCAAATCGGCGTTTCAGGGCGCGAAACGATCCATCATCCATGCCGCGCATTGCACTCAGATCATGGCGACCCACCGTGAAGTGAAAGCGGTGCAATTGGTGACGCGCGATGGCCGCAATGTGCTGGTGAAAGCGCGCCATTTCGTAATCGCGACAGGCTGCGTTGAGGCATGCCGTATGCTGCTCGCGGCGCAGCGCGCCAATCCGGAAGTTTTGGCCGGCGTTACCCCGTGGCTGGGGCGGGGTTTTGGCCAGCATTTGCGCCTTGATGCAGGCGAGATCGAAGCGGATATTGAGCAACTTGGCGCATTGCAGCGCGCGTTTGGCATAGTGCGCAAAAAAGGGCGTGCGATTGCCGAAACCGGTATGGCGATCAATCCCGATTTTGCCCGCACAAACCAGCTGGGCAATGCGTCCATTGTCCTTCGTTATGTCCCCAAAAGAGGGTATTCCCCGCGCGGCTGGCTGGCCGCTGCAAAGGGGCGCATGCTTGGCGAAACCGTGCATTACGACAAAGCGCGCGTTCTGGTCGAAATGGATACGGAACAAACCGTCGATCATGCGAGCCATATCGGGCTTGCGGATGAGCTTGATCCGCTGGGCCAGCCGCGCGCAAAGGTTCACTGGACAATCGGCCAAACCGATCGCCGCACTGTTTACAAGACTATGCAGGCGTTTGGCGGCTTTATCGCGCAATCAGGTCTTGGCCAGATGCGGCCCGCCGAAGGGATCACGCCGGACCGGATTGATGTGGCCGTCCGCAGGGATAGTTTGCACCAGCTTGGCGGCACAAGGATGAGCGATAGCCCGAAAGACGGCGTCGTGGATGCCAATCTGCAAGTGCATGGAACTGCCAATTTGTCGGTCGTCGGCGGATCGGTTTTTGCGAGCGGCGGCCATGCCAATCCCACTCAAACCATCGTTGCGCTCGCTTTGCGTTTGGCGCAGCATCTGAACGCGAAGCCGCAATCAGAACCGCTTCAGGTCAACAGCGTAATCTCGGACAATTCAGTGACGGCCTGATCGGTGCGTGCGGGGTTTGAACGGCGCAGCACCCGGCGCAATATCGCCTGCGCCAGATCACCATATCCGTGCAATTGCCCGATCAATTGCCACGCCTGCTGACGCTGGATTTCATCGGGACCTCGCAGGCGCCACACCAACCCTTCGATGAGTTCGCGAACGATCGCGCGCCCTGCCGGGCTGTTTTGCCCAAGCGCGCATAGTCCGGCCACAGCACCGGGCGCAAGCGCGCCTGCAAATCCATGCTTGCCCGCCATGGCCCTGCGGCAAATGCCGTTTTCCACTTCCGTCAAAGGCGCATCGGATAGAGCGGCTGCGGCTTTCCAATCGGCGATGGCATGGTCCCACAGATCATGCCGCGCCATAATGGTTGCGCGCTGGAGGAGGGCGGCGCGCTGAACCAGTTCAGTCTTGGCGCTTGCGAACATCCCTTCGAAAAAGGACAGCGGCACATCGCGGTAAACCCGTTCAAAAATGCGCGCGTCATAGTCCTGCCAAACCGTGTTTGACTGGCCCGCATCATGCAGCATCGCAGAAGGCCCGCGCGCGCCTTCGTGCTTGCGCTGCCCGAAAATCAGATCATCGGTAAAGGCCGCGCTGCCGCGCACCGCGATCCGCACAAACATATCGTAATCCTGCGCGCGCAGCATGGCCGGATCAAACGGCCCGGCGGCGTCATAAAGGCTGCGCCGGGCGAGCGCAGCGTTGTGCATCACAAACGCATCCTCAAGGATATGACGCGCGGGAGAACCTTCCTCCAAAGGCGGCCAATGCGCCATGCCCAGATCCACGCGCACACCGAACCGATGCGTGAATTTGGCATAGCGGCCAAAGACATAATCTGCCCCCGTCTGCTCAATCAGACCGTGCAAAGTGGTGACCGCTTCGGGGCACAAAACATCGTCATCATCGCAGATCCAGATATATTCGCCGCGCGCCTGCTGCATCGCTCGATTGAGAGCGACCGATTTCCCAGCATTTTCTTGCCGCATATGCGTGATCGCCGTGCCAAACTGCGCCAGCACCTGCGATGTGTCATCATCGGACCCATCATCGACTACGATAATTTCGTCGGTGTCATCCATCTGGGCAAGGATCGAACCGATAGCCTCGGCGATGTAATCGGCGCGGTTATAGGTTGGGACAAGGAAGCTGATCCGCGTGCTCATGCGCGCTTGCCTGCGGATGGATCAAGGTAAGGGACGGGGCCAAAATGCGCTTCCATCGCGCGAATCTGCTCATCATTGCCATCGGAATAGAGGTTTTGCGCGGCCAGCGCGACATCTTGCGAATGGGGCCAATCAATGATGTCGAAATGGCCCGGGACGCGCACATGCCGCGTGCCCGCTTTGCGCGCCATCCAGAAAAACCAGATGTCATCGCCCCTTGGGCACAGCTGCGTGAACAGCGCTTCATCCAGAACTTCATCGGCAAAACAGCCGGGCGGATACAGGATGCCGCTGACCCCTGTGGGAAATAGCACGCGGCCATCATCGCGGTTTTCGGTTTGCGATGCGGCCAGTTCCCACGTGGCATAGGGCGCCAGCATGCCCGCTGCATCGCGCTGCGCCATGTGAGACCGGGCCGCGACAACCGCGCCGGGATGCTGCTTTGCGCGCCCCACAAGGCCCGCCAGCCAGTCCGGCGGATAATAGACATCATCATCGGCGGTCACATAAAAACAATCGGGCCGCTGATTGAGCGCAGGGATCAGTTTTTTATAGCTGCGCGTGTTGGTGCATGGCTTTATCTCGAGCCCGGCTGCTTCCAATGCGCGCACATCATGCGGCACCGCGTCCATATCCTCATGCGCGATCCACAATTGCACCGCATCGGCAGGCATTTTTTGATCGAGCAGCGATCGCAGCGTCTTTGCCAGATCGCTAAATCGCGGCGGATAGGATGTGAGTGTGATAACCAGCGGCGCATCAAGCCCGTGCGGTACTGCGTCTCTGTCTCTCACAACAGGGAACCGCTGGACCGCCCGCAGCGCGCGGGCCAGCAGGATCTTGGCTCTCAGCCATTGATAGATCACTTTTAATCGGTAGACGCCGCGCATTGTTCTGTCTCAAAACACCTTGGTGAATACGCTTAGGCAAATTGAAGAAATGTCTGGTAAAGATCGTTTCCACACGCGCTTGGCAATAAGCGCTTCATTGTAGGATTGCGAACGCGAAATGCACAGCAGCGCGAAATTGGGACTGATTACGATGGCTTATGGCCGGCAGAAATATGTCGACCAGGCGATTTCGCTGGCGCAATCGGTAAAGCGGCACGTGCCCCATCTGCCGATCTGTCTGGTCACCGACCGGGCAGATCCGGTCGCGCCGTTTGACCATCAGGTCCGCATGGAAAGCTTTGCCGAAGCGGGGACAGTGCTCAAGACGCGGATTTACGAATATTCCCCATTTGAAGAAACCTTGTTCATCGACAGCGATTGCCTGGTCACGCGCGATTTTACCGCGCAATTGGACGCTATCCGCGCATGGGAATTCTCGCCCGTGGTCAACACCTACCTTAGCGCTGGCGAGAAAGATTTGTGGCTGGAGGATGTGGGCGCAGCGCTTGAAAAAGTGGGCGGCGCGCGCTTTCCCAAATTCAATGGCGGGGTGTATTTCTTTCGCAAAGGCGACATCGCGGCCCAGGTGTTTGGCGAAGCCGAAGCCATCCGCCACCGGCAAAGCGAGCTTGGCATTCTCGATTTTGATGCCGCAGGGCCGGGCGAAGAAACGCTGATTGGCCTTGCCTGCGCGAAAATGGGGCTGACCGATCTGTACGATGATGGGGGCCGGTTGATGCGCACGCCGCTGAATGCGACAGGGCCTGTGCATCTCGACATTTTAAAAGGCGAATCCCGATTTGAAAAGCACGGGCGGATGGTTGAACCGGCCATCGTTCATTTCTGCGGCGAATGGATTGATCACCCCGCTTACCGGATTGCGGTGGAGGAAATCGCTTCGGGCAAAAAGCTGTCCGGGGTCAAACGCGCTGCCATCACCGCGCAGCATAAAGCGGGCCGATTGGCGCAGAAGGTGGCCGATAAGGTCGGTTGACAGGTCCCGCGCTATCCGCGCCGTTCCAACTGGGCCTGTATTTTACCAAGGGCAAGCTTGGCCAGCATCACCGGATGGCGAAAGCGGGCATATTGCGGGTGATCGACAATCCTGTCGGCTGTTTCTGGATCATCGCTTGGCAACCAGCGGATGCCGCGCGACGCCTGATCGATCAGGGCGTTTTCATGCGCTTCGATAAATCCGCGCGACATGCGAAATGCGGTCCGCGTGCGTGCTGGGGCCGGGCCATGGTCATAGCCGTGCCGGATCAGCAATTCATGGCAAACCATATCGCATACCTGCCTGATTTCGGTCGGTAAATCCGCGCGCCAGGCATATTTGCGTGCGCTTGTCATCCCGTCTGCCACTTGCCCTTTCCAGCTTTCATTGGCGGTGGATACGCTTTGCGCAGACTGGCCAAATTCGATCATCGCGGGGTCAAAATCCTCCCCGATATGATCGCAGATCGATTGCAGCACGCCTGCTGCATCATCGACAATGTCCTCATACCGAACCGTGATAGAGCCCGCATCTGCTTCAAGAAACGGCTCAGCTGCCGCATTCCATTGCTGCCACAGATAGATATTGGGCAGGATATGGTCGCTGAATGTCGGCAATTTACGCGTGGAAAGCCCCACATCGCGCGGATCGCGCAGGATGCGAATGATGCGCGCATCGGGCCACAGCTTTCGTATTGTCGGCAGGTGCTGGATATGATTGGGCGTTTTTTCCACCCAGCGCGATTTGCCCTGGCGCTGGGCAAAGGGCACCACCAGCGCTTCCAGCAAAGCGGCAATCCCCGGTTCGCGCTGCGCCAGATAGCGGGTCAATTGATCGCGGTCTGTCCCGAACAGAGCGCTCACATCCTGTTCGGCCAGCGTAAGCGAGGCAATCAGACCGGCCCCCGCGCGCGGCCAATCAGGATCGCGCGTCGCCTGTTCAAGCGAAAGGGTGGGCAATTTGCTGAAAAACTGCGTTTCCGGCCCGGCTGATAAATTGGGATGCGAAGCCAGCATGGCCGCCAGCATAGTCGTCCCCGAACGCGGCGCGCCGACGATAAATATGGGTGGTAGGGCGCAAGGTTGCATTTATAGCACGCTTCGTCTGAAAAACTGTGTCGAAAGGTCGACTGCTTCCTATGAAACGCGCTTCAATCTGACTAGAGCTAATAAACGCGGCTCTGGTCGGCTTGTTCCGGTGCAATTTTTGAATGTTCAAGGGTGGATAAGGCAAATCCACCATGTCACACAGGGATTGGCGCAAGTGAAGAAGCTCTAGAGTTTTAAGTCATTGTCGGCACGAACGGGAAACCTACGTGAAAATTGAAGTTCCAGTAGACGATCTAGACGATGATGATGGCCCTTCAGAGGCCTCTCAGCGCACACCTTTGCTGCCCGATCCCAGCTTTTTGTGGCAGGTGTTCCGCCGCAATCTGTGGCTGTTCCTCGGCTGTATTCTGGCTGCTGTGCTGGCGGCTGTCGCCTATTTGCTGACAGTGACGCCTGAATACACCGCGCGCGCCAGCCTGCTGATCGAACCGGCAACCGATCCGGTGCGCACATCGGGGCCGAATGAAAATTCGCTGATCCCCAATGCCGATGAAATTGACACCGAGATCCGCCTGATTGGTTCGCCGTTGGTTTCCGAGATTGCGGGCCAATTGTATGCGGAACGCTTTGCATCGCCCGATGGGGATGAATTTACGCCCGCTGAAATTGAAAGCCTGGGCAATCGCATCCGGAACGCAACCAGTGTTGTGCGTTCTGGCTCAACCAAAGTCATCGATATTTCGGCAAAGGGTCCGGACAATATCTTTGTGGCGGCTGCTGCCAATCTTCTGGCAGAGGCGTATCTGCAATCGCAAGTGAATGACAAATTGCAGCGGTCCGCTGCGACGCAGGCGTTTATTTCAGAGCGCCTGACCGAGCTTGAGCGCAATGCAATCGATGCGCAGACCCAGCTCGACAATTACCGTGCATCGCGCGGCCTCGTTAGCGCAAATGGCGGCAGCAATGCCGAACAGGAAGTATCCAATCTCAACCAGCAGCTCGCTTCTGCTCAGGCCGATCTGGCGGAAAAGCAGGGGCGGCTTAGCGCAGCACGCGAACAATTGGCGCGCGGCGGGGGCGGTGCGGATGTCGGCGCGGCTTTGGGGTCGGGCACGATCACCAGCCTTCGCCAACAAGAAGCGCGCGTGGGCGCACAATTGGCCGTTTTGACAGAGCGTTATGGCGAATTGCATCCCGAACGCCGCCAGACCCAATCGGAATTGATTGAGATCCAGACCCGCATCCAGCAGGAAATCAACCGGGTCATCTCCAGCCTGCAAGCCGAGGTGCAAACCGCGCAGTCGCGGGTGTCCTCACTTGCCGGGAGCAGGGAGCAGGCGCTGGGCACTTTGACCGCCAATAGCCGCGCGCAAGCTGGACTTAGCGAGCTTGAGCAGAAAGCGCAGGCAGCCACGTCAATCTATCAAAGCTTCCTTGAACGCTCGCAGGAAAATGTCGCCCTGCGCGACAGCGCGCTGCCAGATGCCAGCTTTGCCGCGCGTGCATCGGTTCCAAACAGCCCATCGAGCCCCAATTACCCGCTGACTTTGGTCTTGGCGATGCTGGCCGGGTTTGTGCTGGGCTTTGCTTCGATCTTTATCGCGGAATATCTGCGCCGCGGGGTGCAGACCAAACGCGATGTCGAACGGCGTTTGCGGCTGCGCTATGCCGGCGCAATCCCGACTCTGCGTTCCACGATCAAAGGGCGCATGGCGCTGGAGCCGCCGCAGGAATATGTGGTGAACAATCCCAAATCCTTGTTTGCCGAAAGCTTCCGGTCCATCCAGACTTTCCTCACACTGTCACCGGGCAAACGCCCGCGCGCCATCGCCATCACATCAGCGCTGCCGGGAGAGGGTAAGACCACCACTTCTGTTTGCCTTGGCCGGGCGACTGCGATGGTGGGCGTGAAAACCATATTGGTGGATGCTGATTTGCGCCGCCGCGGATCGAGCGAGCTGCTCGATTATGAAAGCGAACACGATATCTATGATTACCTGCATGGCCGGGCTGATCTGGATGCGTGCATTTACACCGATCCGCGCACTGGTCTTGATTTGCTTGGCAGCAATGACGGGTCCGATGAAGCGGGCAATCCGATGACGGATGACAAAATCCGCGAAATGATCAACGAATTGCGCAATCGCTATGATGTGGTTGTGGTCGATACCGCACCGATCCTGGCCATTGCAGAAGGCCGGGTGATTGCAGCAGCCGTGGACCGCGTGCTGCTGGTTACCCAGTGGAAGAAAACATCAATCCGCGCGGTCGAAGCGGTGGTCGATATGCTGCTGGAGGCCGGGGCAAAGATCACCGGGCTCGCGCTCAGCCAGGTCAATATCAAGAAATTCGCCAGCACGGGCGACGGTGATGTCTATGCCTATACGAAGAAATTCCGCGGCTATTACGTCAATTAAGGGTCAAGTTTACATCAGGGGGAAATTGACGATGGCGAAAGCCAATGGGGCGAAAGCCAATACGGCGAAGGCCGCAGGCGGGCTGCGCGCTGCCAGCATTATAAAAAACGCCGCAATCGTTGCAGGGGCAGGGGCCGCAATAGCTTTGCCCACCGCTAGCGCGTCTGCGCAATCGGACCGTCAGGCGCAATCGGTTGCCGAGCGCAATGCGCCGGAATTTTCCAGCACGCCGATACCTGTTGGCGGGTTTGAAATGTTCCCGTCGATTGATCTGGACGTTGAATATAACGACAACGTCTTTGCGACCGAGACCAATGAGCGCGACGATCTGATCGTATCGCTGCGGCCAAATATCCTGCTGCGCGATCGGCGCGAAGATGGCGAGACGCGCGTTAATCTGTCAGCGGACCTTCGCCGTTTCACCGATATCTCTAGCGAGAATGCAGAGCAGTTCCGGCTAGATGCGACCACGCGTCAAGGGATTGGCACCGGGTTTGAATACAATCTGGGCGTGCTGCTTGAACGCAATAACGAACAGCGCCGCAATATAGACGCGTTCGATGTGGTCACCGCGCAGCCTGTGTCGTTCACCAATGTTCAAGCCACTGGCGGGGTGGCCAAGGAATTTGGTCCTTTCCGGGTCAGCGCAGAAGGGCGTTTGCGAGCGGTATCGTTTCAGGGCGATGTCAATGTGGGCGGCACTCTGTTTGATTTAAGCTTTCGCGATTTTGAAACCTATCGCGGCACGGTGCGGGCATCCTTTGCCCGCTCGCGCGATCAGCGTTTCTATGTGCAAGCCCAAATTGATAAGCGCGACGCGGAACTTGCACCCCTGTTCGAAGAATTCGTGGTCGTCGATTTCATTGACCGATCATCGGACGGCTTCCGGTTTGAAGCTGGATACGGCCAGCAGGTGACCGAGCTATTGTATCTGGATGTGCGCGCCGGGTATTTGCGGCAGAATTTCGATGATCCCACTCTCAACCCAATCGAGGGATTGGCATTCCAGGCGGATGTCTTGTGGAATGTCACGCCGCTCACATCAGTGGCATTTTCAGCGCTGAGGCAAGTGGATGAAACGCTCAACCCGGAATTTACCGGCTTGCTGCGCACCGAAGGCCGAGTGCAGATCGAACATGAATTGCTGCGCAATCTCGTTCTGACCGGGCGGCTGGGTTACGCCGATCTCAATCTTGGCAATTCTGATCGCGATGGTCGCCGGTGGAATGCCGGTTTCCTTGTCGATTACAGACTGGATCGCCGCTGGAGCTTCCTGCTTGAGGGGCGGTACTTTGATCGCACCGGCCTTAATGACTTTATACAAAATTCGATCTCGGCAGGGGTCAGATACAGCTTCTAGCGTAGCAATTCGCTAACGATCGTGCTTATATACCGGCTGAGCTCGAAAACGAGCCGCACCGGGAGACAAACGATGCCAGCTATTCGTGGTCGCAGGCACGATGCCAATTTGCTTGCTGTAACGCTTGAACCGACAATGACGTCCGCTTTTCTCCGCAGGAAAGTGGGAGACCAGAAAGCTGGCCGTGCGCGCGCCGGTAAGTATCAACGTTCGGCGCGATTGCTCATATTACTGGCGGGAATTGCGGCCAGCTGGGCGCTGGTGATCGGCGTTGGCTACGGGCTTGTCAGTCTTTTCTCATAGCGCCCATTTTGTCCCACTTTGAGGCGATGATTGCGGTATAAGACAATGTCGCTTGAGTGTTACATTCTGGGGCAAACTTCGACCTTGCGAATCAGAACAGTTTCAATGCTCCTAATCCGGTGTTAGCGCCTTTTTAAGGTTCAACCAGATTTAGGGGATTCGGCAATGTCCGGCGGTCAGGCGCGGAAACTTGCACAATATGAACGCCCGAGGATTATCTCTCGGAGCGATTTCATTATTGATGACCCTGTGTCAGCAAAGATCATCGACCGTGTCGGCTCGTTTTTCTTGCTGGTGATGGCTGCACCTTTAATGGTGTTGATCGCGCTTGGCATTATGATTTCTTCCAAAGGGCCTGTCTTGTTCAAACAGCAGCGCATTGGGCGCGGCGGTAAGAAATTTGACTGCTACAAATTCCGCACCATGGAAGTGGATGCGCAAGAGCGGTTGGATCGCCTGCTTGAAAGCTGCGCGGCGTCGCGGTTTGAATGGGCCAAGGATCATAAGCTGAAGAATGACCCGCGCGTCCACCGCATTGGGAATTTCCTGCGCAAAAGCAGCCTTGATGAGTTGCCGCAGCTGTTCAACGTCCTGATCGGCGATATGAGCCTGGTCGGCCCGCGCCCGATTGTTGAAGGCGAGATCAAGAAATACGGACGGTATTTCGCGCATTATTGCGCCGTGCGCCCCGGGATCACCGGGCTGTGGCAGATCAGTGGCCGCAACGATGTTGCCTATCGCCGGCGCGTCGCGTTCGATGTGGTCTATGTGCGCAAGGGCCGTGTCGCAGACAATGTGCGTATCTTGCTGCAAACTGTGCCAGCGGTGTTGGCCGCGAAAGGCTCATACTAAGCGCTCTGGCCTGCGGGGCGATGCCCCTGCCGATCTTTACTTGTCAGACCTCGCACAAAAACCGTCCCAAATCAGGACATTAGTTTGCGCTATAGTAAACACTGAGTAAAAACCGTGCGCCTGCGCGGGCGTGGACGCAACTTTATTGCGAACTTATCCACGCGGGCGAGTGATGTTTGTGGTTTTGCTCAGGTTCAGAGTAGCTTCATCGAGTCGAGAGGGGCTCGACCAATCAAGGGGCTATCTATGCAAAAGATGAAATTACTGCTGAGCGTCGGTGTTATCGGGCTCGCAGGCGGTCTCGCCGTGCCAGCAATGGCATCAGAAAATGAAAACAGCGAAGAAACGGTCGCACTGGAAGCGCGCGGCACGTTTGAAGGTTTTCAGATCAATCAGCGCCTGTCCACCGTGATGGCGCCCGACCTTTCGATGGCATCCACATTCGCCACTCCAGAAAATTATGAAGCGGTCCCAGTGCCTGCGAGCCCGGAAATTATCGCGCGCGATGATGTTGGCGTTGGCGGTATCATTGATGTCAACAACACGCAGCCATCGGTTGTTCAGCTCTTTATTCAAGACAATGTCACCGGCGGCATTTTCTTCAATTGCACGGGCACGGTCATCAATCCGCGCACAGTGCTGACAGCGGCGCACTGTTTGAACAGCCGGCCATCAGAAGCTTACGGCACACCCGGCACGGGCGACACATCGGTGCTGATCTCGTCCGGCGTTGATAGCTCGGTACGCTTTTTCGAGTATCTTGGCACTGGCGCTGGCTATAATGAAGGCGGCGTCGCGACGAGCACGGACGTTGTGATCCACGCATCCTCCAACCAGGAAAATGGCGGCTTGGCCTTCCCATGGGCTGATATCGCTCTGGTCGCTGTGGACGCGCCGATCACCGATATTCCCTCAATGCCCATTCTGCTGACCCCGCTGGATGAGCTGACTCATGTTGTTCAGGTTGGCTACGGCACTTTTGGCGTTGCCAATGGCGTAGAGGGCGGCGGTTCTGAAGGGATTGGCTTCCTGCGCCGCGTTGGCGAAAATATGCTGGGCGCGATCGCATCGCCTGCCGATCTGGGCGATAGCCTGTTCCCCGCTTTTGCGCCGACATCCGATTTCGGGTTCGAGACGCAGGCCTTTTACTTCACCGATTTCGACAACCCCGATCGCACTCAGGAAGAGCTGGATGGATGTGTGTTCGACCCATTCGGTCCAGTATGCGACAGTTTGGAGGCGGTTCGCGCGATCGACTATTTCGATGATGATGCGCTGCCAAACGAAGTTGCGACAGCGGGCGGCGACAGTGGTTCGCCATTGATTGTAGATGAGCTTTATGATTTCCCGATTGTCACAGCGGTCCTGTCGGGCGGGTTTGATTTCTTCAGCGTTCCTGAAGGATATGGCGATATCAGCTTCTACAACCCGATCTATCCGTTCTTTGAATTTATCTCAGAGAACACGGCATACAAATATGTCTCTGCCAAAGCGGGCAATGGCGTGTGGTCCGATGCGTCTCGCTGGACGCAGGATCTCGATCCCGGCTTCTTTGTCGATGACGGCACGGGTACGCTCGTAAACGGTCTGCCGTCGGGCAGTGAGCCGGGCGTTTATGAAGCAGGGCCCAAACTCGGCACGATTGTCGGGATTGATATCTCGGGCAATTCCACCGCGCCTTCGCCGTTCCTGCCGCCCGAAGGCACGCCCAATTTCGGCGCTGACACACCCAACAGCTCTGTGCTGCTTGGGCCGGGTTCAACCGGGTTTGTCCCGCAAAACACCGATGGCACACCGGGCGCTGCGTTTGAAAATCCTGCGCAATATTTCGAAGTGCATCTCAACAATTTCGGGCGCACCACGGTCGATCTTGATGTTGAGATTGATAAGCTTGTGATCGACAATGGCGATGCGAGCTTCATCCTGCCGAGCGCCTATTCCTTCTCATCCATTATTGGTGTCGAGCAGTTCGATGGCACATCGAAAATCGATGGGACGCTGGATGCTGGCATCGTTGCGCTGTTTGGCGGCATTATGTCAGGCGGGGGCACTGTTAACACGCAGGCGTTCTTCAACCTTGCAGGCGGTTTGGCACCGGGCAAACTTCGCGGCACGGGCACACTGAATATTGATGGCGATTACATCCAAGCCTCATCGGGCGCTTTGCTGGTTGATATCTCCTATTCGCGCCGCCGGATTAAGTCTGATCTGCTGAATATCAGCGGGGACGCAAGCCTGTCAGGGACTTTGGCTATCAGAGGTCTGGGCCGCCCACGTTTTGGGGATGAGGCTGTTGTTCTCAGCGCCAATTCCATTCTGGGTGATTTCCAGGAAGTGAACCTGTTCACTCGGTCTCCTGTCCTGTTTGCTGAAACCCGGATTGATGGCGGCGATGTCATCGTCACGATCAATGCTCGCAGCATTGGCGATATGGTTTCCGGCAATCTCACAGGTGTCGGACAAGCGCTGGATACGCTGCGGTTCTCTGGCCGGGGCGATAACTTTGCTGGCCTGTTCGATGTCATCGACAATGCTGGCTTTGACAGCCTTTTGCCGACATTGAATTCGCTGACTCCGGTCAGCGCGTTCGGGCAATCCATGGTCGCCAACAGCTTCTCGCAGCGTTTCACCGGGCAATTGGGTCAGCGCACGCTGGCTTTGCGCGGCGCCAACAAAGCGGCAGCGGGCTTCTCATCGGCGGGCAATGCTTCCTTTGCAATTGCAGGGACAGCGCCGGGCGAAGAGAACAAGCTGGGCTTTTTCTCTACCGTATCGGGCGTGTTCTTGAACGGTGCAGACCGCAATACGGGTGCCAATGCATTCGAAGAAGCCGCTTTCACTCAATCGGGTGAGCTGACGCTTGGCGCGGATATGGAAGTGTCCGATGGCTTTAGTATCGGTTTCGCAATGACCAGCATCCGCAATTCCGGCACCAATATCGGCGCATCGCAGCGTCCCGATGATACCAGTGTCGCAGGCGCGGGCTTTGCAGCCTACCAGTTCGGCAATGGCTTTGCCGATATGTATGTCGGCTTTTCCGAGCAAACCTACGGTGTAGAGCGGGCGGCGCAGGGCGATTTTGCCAGCCAATATCTCAACGCCAATGGCGCAGCGGATGGCTCGCAAACATTTTCAGGCATGCGTCTGGGCTACACGTTTGACATCGCCAAAGGTGTTGAAATGGGTCCAGTGGCGAGCCTTGATTATGTTCGCAACAATATCGGCGGCTACACCGAATTTGGCGCAGGCCAGTTCGGGCTGACGGTGCTGGATCGCACGTTCACATCAGCAGGTGCAAAAGTTGGCCTGATGGGATCGCTGGACACGGGCATTGGCAGTAAAGGTCAGTTGAGCGCCTTTGGCTCAGTCGCATATGCACGTGAGCTGGCGGACAATGCGGATATCGTGACAGCGCACTTTATCGGTGCATCCGATGTGCCTTTCGCGATCAGCAACGCGCTTGATCCGGAATGGGTCAGCGTCAACGCTGGCGCGCAATTGTCCTTGGGCAATGATCTGAGCGTTAGCGTAAGCGGCACATCTGATCTTGGCCGCGGTGTGCTGACTAACAATCAAGGTCGTATGACCCTGAACTGGCGCTTCTGATCAGACCCGATTGATCGGCAGATTGCCTTAAAAGCGGCCGCGTTTCTTCTAAAGGGAAGCGCGGCCGTTTTGCGTTGTGACGGGTTGCAGCGATCTTGTGCCGCCATCGCAGGGGCAAGTCGTTAGTGACTGCATCATGGGCGGCAAAGGTTCGGCCTGAAGCGCAGCGGCTCATTGGGACACAGACATCTCTTCCTGCGCTGCTGTGCGGCGAAACAATCAGGCATCAATTGGGTTGTCCGAACTTCATGCCTCGGAATGTCTCGCTAAGATGTATCGCCGCTTTGATCCGTAAAAATACGCTGTCCATAAGAGTGTTGTAAGTTATGCAAGTGAGCTTTTCAGTGTAGCGGACAGTCGTACCCCACCATTAACGAACTCTTTTATGGGCGCGCATTTCTCAGTCCTTTGGTGCCACCGGCGCAACTTGTAAAATCCTATGAAATCGAAGCCTTAGCGCACCTATTCGGGGTATAAGTAAGATTTAAGCAAGGATTTGTTAGGGATGCTGCTCTAGCGCAAAATGATGACAGCGCTCTGAGGGGGCTCTGCGTTTATTCATGTGGGTGCGCAAAAATGCGGTATTTTGGACGACTGACCGAACAGCTTTTGGCTAATCTGAAATGGTTGCTGATCGGGTTTGTGGCTTTGACCATGGGCACTGCCGCAAGCGCTCAGGATTTGCAGATAACCGATTATGTCTCTGCGCCTGATCCGGTCGCGGAATCGGCTGATGCGACGTTCACGATAACTGCGGCCAATAACAGCGCGCAGGCCGTGAACAATCCGGTCGTGACGATTGATGTACCCTCAAACTTCGAAGTCACTGCCGGCGATGTGCCGGCCTTTTGTTCGGTCAGCGGCGCTGTTGGTTCGCAGACCATCACTTGTAATCTGCCCACCCTGGTAAGAAACAGTCCGCAGACATTCAGTTACACCGCGACAGCGCTTACAAGCGGCGCTGCGTCCACGACGGCTACTATTTCTGCTGCAGGCATCACCGACCCCAACTCCGGGAATGATTCTGTTACTATCACGCCTACGGTTCGTAACGGTGCCGATTTGTCAGTCGCCAAATCAGGGTCCGCGCCCAACGTAATTGCTGGTGGAACGCTAACTTACACATTGACTGTTCAAAACGATGGCCCCTCGACCACCTCCGCTGTGCGAGTGGTCGACAACCTCCCGGCCGCATCCGATTTTGATTTCCAAAGCGCAGGCGGCACTGGCTGGTCGTGCTCGCGATCAGGCCAAACGGTTACGTGCGACTATTCAGGTGCGGCACCCGCTCCGGGCAATCCTTATCCCGATATCTCGATTGTCGGCCAGATTATATCGAATTCAGCTGGAACAATCTCGAACATCGCCAGCGTCGAAATTACAGAGCTGACAACGCTCGATCCTGACTTGTCGAACAACACTTCCAACACCGTTGTGACCAATGTCGAGGCGGGCAGCGATCTTGCCGCGCAAAAGTCCATGCCGTCGACAATCATCGTTGGTGAAAGTGCAACGATCCGGCTGACGATCAGCAATACGGGTCCGCAGACCGTGCCGGCTGGTGTCACGATTTCTGATACCATTGACTCTTCACTCACCATTGGTGCGCTGCCTGCCGGTTGTACGCAAAGTGGTCAGACGGTGACGTGTACCGCCGGTTCGTTGAATGCGCCGGGCCAGGCTGTTTTTGATATTCCGGTTACCGGCGCTTCTGCCACGGGCGGCCAGATCAACAACGTTGCCACTCTAACGCCTGTTGCTGGATTTCCCGATCCCGATGCGAGCAACAACACCGATACGGTTCAGTTTGAGGTTGAAGAGCCCAACGCTGATCTTCGCCTGCGCACCAAGAGCAAGTTTCCTAACCCTGTTGCGCCCGGCTCGAACGTTACTTCACGGATATTTGTACGCAATGATGGTCCATCAATTGCCAGCTATTCCGCTGCCAGCCCTCTGATCATAACCGACCAATTGGGTCCGAATGAAACTTTCGTCAGTGGTCCTGCGGAATTCGATTGTACAACCGCGCCTAATGCGGGCGGCACTTTGGTTACCTGTCGTACAAACACGACAGGCACCTTGGCGGTAGGGTCAGACATTGAACTGCGGCTGATCACTCAGGCGAATGCCGGTACAAATGGCGCCATCACGAACGAGGCCTGCACTGATACAACCGCAGGTTCCATGCATACCCCGTCGTCAGCGGCCAGCCCTTCGGGCGATGACTGCTCTTCGCGTAGTGTAACGTCGACGACTTCCTCTGCTGATCTGACGATCGACAAATCGGTCAGCCTCTCGCCATCGAGCGGCTTTACTGGCAATTTGACTATCCCCGATACGACTGATGTCTTCTACATCCAGTTGGTTGCCCGCAATCGCACTGGCGATCCTGCGGCCAATGTTCGCGTTCGTGATCTGCTTCCAAACGTTATCAATTCAGGCGGCCTTACCACGGGGGTGACGCTTGAAAGCTTTACTACCCCGACCGCCCCTTCTTTCAGCTATCAGCCGAACAACAACCGGGTCGATATCAATTTCAACAATCTGGTCGTGGGTTCGCCGCAGACTTTCGTTCTGCGCGTTGAGCGGCCCTTTGGCAGCGGCACGTTTACGAACACCGCGACAATTTTCTCGTCCAACACGACAGAAACAGACAACAGCAACAACAGCGATGATGCCAATTACACGATTGGCCCTGTCGCTGACATGACGATCAACAACAAAAGTGTGACGCCTGACCCCATGCGGGTTGGTGTGCCAGCGACATATTTGATCAGTGTGCGCAATGATGGCGCAAACCCGGCCGAAGACGTGGTTGTCACCGATGTAATCGATCCTGCCTTGTTTGACATTATTGGCACGCCCACAACTACGAAACCCGGTGGAAGCTGCTCGGTTGTGCCCGCAACCGGTACAGTGACGTGTAATCTCAACCAGTTCATCCGCAATGAAATCCGCCAGGTTCAAGTCGAAGTTCTGCCTAAATTCCCATTTGGCTCAACCTCGTTCACGAACCGCGCGACGGTTGAGACCAGCAGCCTGGACAGCAATGGCGGCAATGATCCCAATGCCGGCAACAATTTCTTTGATCTTGTCCATGATGTTGACCCGCCAGCCTTTGATTTGGCCGTCACCAAGGTTGAAACCAATCCCGCAACCGATGATCCGGTGCGTTTTGACGAGACGTTGAATTACGACATTCGCGTGTCGAACTTTGGCCCGTCGCGCGCCACTGATGTCCTGCTGACAGATATTCCTGCGCCGCCGTCCGGTCTGACGATGACGCTTGATACCGTCACGATTAACCCGGTTGCTGCCAATAGCGGGCTGTCTTTGCAGGCTGCTCCGAACGCGGGTTGCTCGCCTTCTGGTGCCAATGTGCTGTGCCGGATCGATACGACCAGCACGGCGGATAATTTCCTCGACCCCGGCAATCAGGTGATCTTCCGCCTGACCTTTACCACGGGCGGCACGCCGCCTTCGGGGGTTGTGACCTTTGGCAACGCGGCTGAAGTTACAGCGGCGGAGCAAACCTCGACGACTGGCGCTGGTGCAGATTCTCAACTGCCCAACAACACGGCGTCGCAAAACACGACTGTTCTTCCGTCAACCGATCTTGAGATTGTCAGCAAGGTTCGCAATGGCGCGCTTCTTCGCAGTGTGAACGAACCGGTCGAATATGTGATCCAGTTCCGCAACAATGGCCCATCGACCGCGACTGAAGTCATCATTACGGACGTCCTGCCGACAGGCTTCGTCTATTCGGCAACGCCTGCGCCCAGCACCTCCATCCCCGGCGGCAGCGGGGCCAGTGTGACTGGTGTCAACTGCACCGGCACCGGCACGATCACTTGCACAGTTACGGGCAATTTCCCGGCGGGTGCTGCCAACACGGTCGACCTGTCAGTGTTTGCCGTGGCAGAGGCCCCGTATTCCGGTGATGTCGCACCGACCAACGCCACCAACACTGCCACAATTACGCCAGGTGTTGATGGATTTGGCGATCCGCTCAGCGAAGACCCTGACAACAGCAACAATGATGGGTCTGCCAACACGCAAATCCAGCCTTCGTCCTTGTCAGGCACCGTTTATGGTGATGCCAATGAGAACGACATAATTGACGCAGGCGAAGGCCAGTCCGGCATCACGGTAACGCTCAGCGGTGATGATGCGTTTGGAAATATGGTCAGCTTTACCGCCACGACTGATGGCAATGGCAATTACACGTTCCCCAATCTGCCGCCATCCGATTCAAACGGCTATCAGATTGTCGAAACCGAAAGTCCTGCCTTCTATGACCGCGCGGAAACCGCAGGTTCTGTTGGCGGCACAGTCAACAACGGTACCTTTGGCGATAGCGCCGCTGAAAATACGATCAGTGCGGTTGTTCTTGCGGCGTCCACTGATGCGACAGGCTATATCTTCCAGAACCGCCCCAATGCGGTGATTGATGCCGATGATGACAATCCGGCGGCAGTTGTTGGCGCGATGGGCGGCGATGACATCATCAATGTGCTCGACAATGATGAATTCAATGGCGCGACTGCTACGCTGGGCGAAATCGATATCAATATCGTCAACCCTGCCACTCCGATCAATGGCGGGTCGGTTCCTGTGCTTGATCCGGCGACCGGGCTCGTCGATGTTCCCGCTGGTACCCCTGCTGGAACCTACACTATCGATTACGAAATCTGCGATGAGGATGATCCTGATAACTGCGCACCTGCGACGGTGACCATCGAAGTCACGGCCGCATCGATCATGGCGGTTGATGACAGCGAAACCGGCATTAATGGCCTGACGGGTCAGACCAATGTACTCAATGTCCTTGATGACGACATGCTCGACGGTGCAGCGGCAGATATTGCCGATGTGACGATTACGGTCGCGACCGGTTTCACCGTTCCGGCTGGCCTTACTTTTGATCCGGCGACGGGCAATGTCTCGGTTGATCCGGGCACTCCTGCTGGTCAGTACACGTTCGATTACACGATCTGCGAGACGATCAACCCGATGAACTGCTCGACCGCGACAGTAACCATCGATGTTGATGCCGCTCCTATTCTTGCAGTTGATGACAGTGCATCAGGAATTGATGGCGCTGTGGGCCAAGCCAATGTGCTCAACGTCCTTGATGACGACACTCTGAATGGCGATCCGGCAACAACAGGCGAGGTTGTGATTACAGTCGCCACGGGTTCAACGGTTCCGGCCGGGCTCACATTTGATCCTGCGACGGGCAATGTCTCGGTTGATCCGGGCACGGCTGCCGGCACGTATCAGTTTGACTACACGATCTGCGAAATCCTCAACCCGATGAATTGTTCAACTGCGACCGCAACGGTCACTGTTGATGCGACGCCTATTCTGGCGGTTGATGACACGCGGCTTGGTGTTAACGGGCAAGATGGTGAGGCCGATGTTCTCAATGTCCTTGATGACGATACGCTCGATGGCGCTCCAGCGACGACCAGCAATGTGACCATCACGCTGGCGACAGGTTCAACTGTCCCGGCTGGTCTGACATTCGATCCAGCAACGGGCAGCGTCTCGGTTGATCCGGGTACACCCACTGGCACTTACAGCTTTGATTACACAATCTGCGAAATCGCAGTGCCGACCAATTGCTCAACTGCAACTGCAACCGTCACGGTTGATGCGGTACCGATCGTTGCGGTGGATGACAGCGCGACGGGTATCAATGGCCTTGATGGGCAAAATGATGTCCTGAATGTGCTTGATGATGACACGCTTGATGGTGATCCTGTTGATCTGACCACGGTCACGCTGACTGTGGCAACCGGCACCAGCGTTCCTGCAGGGCTCACATTTGATCCGGCGACGGGGAGCGTCTCGGTTGATCCGGGCACGCCTGCTGGCACGTATGAATTTGATTATACGATCTGCGAAATCCTCAACCCGATGAATTGCTCAACTGCGACGGCGACAGTGGTTGTCGATGCGGCTCCGATAGCGGCGGTGGATGACAGCGTGGGCGGTATCAATGGCGCTGATGGCGGCGATGATGTGCTCAATGTGCTTACCGGCGATACGCTGAACGGCGATCCGGCGACCACGGGTAATGTCGTCATCACGGTTGCGACCGGCTCCAGCGTCCCCGCAGGTCTGACATTCGATCCGGCAACGGGCGATATCTCGGTTGATCCGGGCACGCCTGCTGGCACGTATGAATTTGATTATACGATCTGCGAAATCCTCAACCCGATGAACTGCTCAACCGCGACAGCCACTGTTGAAGTGATCGCCGCGCCGATTGAAGCCAATCCGGATGTGGCAGCGCCCACCAATGGCGCTGATGGTGCCAATGGCGTGATCGATGTTCTGCCCAATGACACGCTGAACGGTGTGCCAGCGGACCTTAGCACCGTGGATATCACAGTCGTAACACCTGCTGATCCGGTGAATGGCGGGCTGGTGCCTGTGCTTGATCCGGCCACTGGCCTGGTGAATGTGCCGCCCGGCACCCCTGCTGGGAATTACGAGATCACCTATCAGATCTGCGAAGAGATCAACCCGACCAATTGCGCGACCACTACGGTTACCGTTCCAGTCGAGGCATCTGAGATCCTCGCAGAAGATGTGAGCGTGAACGATATCGTCGGCGCGAATGGTGCAGATGATGTGCTCAATGTTCTGACCGGTGACACGCTGAACGGCGCACCTGCCACAACGGACAATGTCACGATTACGGTTGCACCGGGATCGGCAGTGCCTGCAGGGCTCACATTCGATCCTGCCACTGGCAGCATTTCGGTTGATCCGGGCACTCCTGCTGGCACTTACAGCTTTGATTATCAGATCTGTGAGACACTCAATCCGACCAATTGCACCATGGCGACCGCGACGGTAACCGTGATCGCGGCTCCGATTGAAGCGACCGATGACAGCGAAGTTGAAATCGACAGCTCGTTTGACCAGCCTAATGTCCTCAACGTCTTTGATGGCGATACAATTGATGGCCAGCCCGCGGGGCCCGACAATGCGATCCTGACAATTGCGCCTGGTTCATCGCTGCCGCCCGGTATCACTTTCGATCCGGCCACCGGTATCGTGGGTGTCGAACGCGGCACGCCAGAGGGTGATTACAGCTTCGAATATCAAATCTGCGAAGCTCTGAACCCGACCAATTGCACCACTGCGACGGTCAATCTGAATGTCGTACCGACAGCTGGCGGGATTAGCGGCGTGGTCTTCCTCGATGAAAACCTCAACCGCACATTCGAAGGCGGAGAGGATCTGCAGACCGGTTGGACCGTGCAGGTTGTGCGTAATGGCGAAGTGGTTGCCACCGTCCAAACCGATGCGGATGGTTTCTATACAGTCGAAGACCTGCTTGCAGGTGATGACTATGAAGTACGCTTCTTCAGCCCCAATGGCGGCGCGCAGTTTGGCTCGATCGAAGATATTACGATCGCCGCCGGAACCACTACTACCGATCAGAACCAGCCAATTGACCCGTCAGGTGTCGTTTACGATGCGATCTCGCGTCAGCCAGTGACAGGTGCGGTCGTCAATCTGGTTGATCAGTTTGGCAATATCCTGCCCGATGTCTGCTATATCGATCCCAGCCAATCGGGTCAGATCACTGGTCCTGACGGCTTCTATCGCTTTGACATTGTCGCTGGCGCTGATCCGGCCTGTCCTGTGGGACGCACCGAATATGCGCTTCAGGTGACTGCGCCCAATGGGTTTGCTGATCCCGTATCGACTATCATTGCACCTGAAGACGGTTCGTTGAATGTTGCAGGTCTTGGTGATCCCGCAGCGGTTGTGCCAAACTCGCGCGCACCGCAAGTGGGCGAGCCGACGACCTACTTCCTCAGCTTCCTGATCGCGCAGGGCGATGCGAATGTGGTGAACAACCACATCCCGCTTGATCCCTTCACCGATCGGCCTGATCTGTTGGTGACCAAAACCAGCACCAAGCGCACGGCAAGTGTGGGCGAGCTGGTTCCGTACACGATCACAGTGCGCAACACTGAAGCCACTGACCGCGACAATGTCGATATCGTCGACATCCTTCCGCCAGGCTTCAAATATGTGCCCGGATCTGCACGGGTGAATGATGTGCCCGAGGAACCCGCCGAAGCGGTTCGCGAACTGCGCTGGGAAGATCAATTCCTCGCCGGCAATGCAACCAGCGTCTATTCGATCATCGCGGTGATCGGGGCAGGTGTCAGTGAAGGTGACCGGATCAACACAGCGGTTGCACAGAACGGCAATTCCAATGCCGAGGTGTCCAACCGGGCCCAGGCGGTCGTGACAATCACGGCAAGTGCAATCTTCGATTGTGCTGAGATCATCGGCAAAGTCTTCGATGACTTTGATGGCGATGGATATCAGGACGAAGGCGAGCCGGGCATTCCGGGCGCGCGTGTCGCAACGGTCAATGGTGAGCTGATCACGACTGACGAATTTGGTCGCTATCACATCACTTGTGCAGCCGTGCCAAATGCTCAGATCGGTTCGAACTTCGTGCTCAAACTTGATCCGCGCACCATCCCGGATGGCTACACGCCGTCCACTGACAACCCGCAGTCAATCCGCCTCACACGCGGTAAGATCAGCGAGTTGAACTTCGGAGTGGTCAAAGGCCGCGTCATCACCATCGCGATTGATGATCGGGCCTTCGAAAGCGGTGTCGTTCTAAAGCCTGCCTTTGCTGGCAAGCTGGCTGATCTGGCCCGTCTCGAAGAACAGCGTCTGGTGATCCAGGTGACCTATTCTGCGGGGGCGAGTGAGAATGATGCGATGATCGCAGATCGTCTGAGCACGATGCGTTCCGCGATCGAGGCTGCCTTTGCCGACGATGAATGGGATGGGCCACCACCCACCATCGAAACCAACATGGTGCGCGCAGCCAATGGTGCTGCCCTCAGCAGCGCGGGCGGGGAGTGAAGACAATGAAAAAATCTAACACCATCTTCACCTCGCCCACCGCGAACAAGGCCGCTTTGAAAGTGATCATGTTGGCAGGCGTTTCGACCACGGCCTGCCTGACCGCAGCATCACCTGCTGCGGCCTTGAATACGGCCAAGTTGGCAGATGACGAAAAGCCGGAAGCTGGCGAAAATGCGAGCGCGGCTGCAACTCTTGCTTCGCTCGAAGCCAGTGAACAGGGCAACCGCGCCAATGTCTTTGTGGCGGAACCCGCGCTTGAACAGGAAGTTCAGCCCGAAGTGCTCGTGCTCGAAGAAGGCATGCAGATCACTCTGGATGCTCCCGAAGAGCGCACGGCAGAAAATCCCTATTCGGTCAAAGTGCGTACCGATCAGATCCATGTGGATCCGGTGCTGGCTGTCGCATTGCGCGATAGCGAACGCGCGATTGTCAAAGATACCGAGGCGACTTTTGTCACTTACACCAATTACCCGACTTTCATTGAAAAGGGTGAGGTGCGGATTTTCCGCCAGGGTGTAAGCGTCGATTCAGAGCCGCTTGCCATTGTAACCGCCAATAAGGATGGCGTTGCACGCTGGACGCCCGAGGGCATCGACTTTGCTGAGCTGTTCTTTGTGTTCCGCGCTTATGATGCAAAGGGCCGTTTTGACCAGACACAGCCGCACGAGCTGACAGTGCTGGAAAAACAGTTCGATCATCCGGTAGAACCTGTTCGTCCGCTGTTTGGCACCCAAGACGAAGCAGCGATCCGCAATATCAGCGTGGAACGCGGCACAACCGTTACTGTCACGGGCAATGCGCCTGCTGGCAATGACCGGGTGCAGGTTGCAGGGCAGACCGTGCCAATTGATGAGGATGGTTTCTTCGTCAGTCAGCAGATCGTTGATCGCGGCACGGATGAAGTGAATGTCCGCATCGGCACTGCTGATGCTGTCAATTTCACCGCGACCCGCGATGTCGAAGCGGAAAAAGACGATTGGTTTATCGTTGGTCAGGGCGATCTGACTTTCGTCTCCACCAATGGCGGGGCAACTGCGGTAGAAGTGAGCGGCGATCCGCTAACAGATGGCGACAATGTCGCATCGCGCGCGGCCTTTTATGCCAAGGGCCGATTGAAAAGCGGTGTGACCATTACGGGCGCGCTGGATACAGGCGAGACGCTGCTGGAAGATATCTTCAGCAATCTGGATCGCAAAGATCCGCGCCAATTGCTGCGCAGGCTCGATTCCGATGAATTCTACACCACTTATGGTGACGATTCGACGCTTGTAGAAGATGCTCCGACGCAAGGGCGGTTCTATCTCAAAGTGCAAAAGAACGATTCCAGCCTGCTGATCGGTAATTACATTGCCGATATCGAACAAGCGGAACTCGCTCAGCTGAACCGCGGGACATTCGGTGCGATCATCGATCACAATTCGCTTAGCACTACCGAATTTGGCGAACGCAAGTTTCAGGTCACTGCTTTTGCTTCTGATCCTGGCACCATTCCGGGCCGCGATGAATTTCGCGGGACGGGCGGATCGCTCTATTTCCTCAATCGGCGCGATATTACGCTGGGTTCGGAACGGCTGAGCGTCGAAGTTCGCGATCTGGATACAGGTCTTGTCCTTTCGCGGCGCGATCTGCGTCCGCAGGAAGATTACGACATCGATTATTTCCAGGGCCGCGTTGTCCTGCTCAATCCGCTGTCATCTTATGTGGCTGACGGTTCGCTGGTGCGGCAAAGCTCTGCGCCGGGCAATGTCCCCGTGCTGGTCGCGCGTTATGAATTCACACCGACTGTCGGCGATGTGTCGGGCTATACGCTTGGCGGACGAGTTTCAGGCTGGATTGGCGATGTCGTAAAACTGGGCGCGACCGCTCAGCGCGAGACGACCGATGCGGCGGACCAGACCCTGATCGCAGGCGATGCGACCATAAGGCTGCATGCAGGCACCTATGCCAAGGCAGAGTTTGCTCAATCCGAAGGGCCTGGCTTTGGCCAGAACAATTCGGTCGATGGCGGCCTGTCTTTCACCAATATCGGTGCAACGGGCGTCGCTGACATTAAAGCGAACGCCTTTCGCGGCGAGATTGCGGTTGATTTTGCGGAAGTCTCTGGGTCCACTGGAGACCTTGGCAAGCTGACGGCCTTTTACGAAGACTTCGAAGCAGGCTTCAGCGCCAATGGCCAATTGACCCAAACGGACACCACCCGTTGGGGCGCAGCGCTTGATGCGAAAATTGGTGAGACCACGCGTTTTGCTGCTGAGATCGAAATGCTCGACAGCGATGGGATTGGTGATCGCACGGTGGCCTCTGCCGATATAACGCAGGCGCTGGATAGCGAGATTTCGCTCAGCCTTGGTGTGCGCCATGATGATCAGGCCGCAGGCCTTATCGGCAACAGCGCACAAAATGGCGCGCGCACCGATGCAGCTTTGCAGCTCGGTTATGATCCGCTGGATAAGAACTGGTCGGTCTATGGCTTTGGCCAGCTGACTTTGGACCGCGATGCCGCTCGTCAACGCAACAACCGCTTCGGTGTCGGCGGCAAAGCCGAAGTGACCGACCGCGCCACTATCAGCGCTGAGGTTTCCGAAGGCGATGGCGGTCTGGGCGCAGCGGTTGAACTGGCGCATCGTTATGGCAATGGGTCAGAGGCGTATCTTGGATATACCCTGCTGTCTGATCGCACCGATCTGGGGCTGCAACCGCTCAGCTCGCTGGCGAATGCCAATCGCGGCACGCTGACATTGGGCGCGCGGCACCGGTTCAACACCGCTTTGTCGATCTTTGGCGAAAACCGTATTGAGCATGCTGGCCCCGCGCCCGCACTGGTGCGCAGCTTTGGCCTCAATTGGGATCCGTCCGAGCACTGGTCCTTGTCCGGCAGTTTCGAAAATGGCCGGATTGACGATGTTTCAACCGGCGTGTTCACTCGCCGCGCATTCACGCTTGGCCTTGGTTATACGGATGAGAAGTTCCAGTTTGCCACCAATGTCGAAGGGCGTTTTGAAAAAGGTGAAAACCGCAATCAGGATGTCTGGCTGGTGCGAAACACCGCCTCTGTTCAGGTGCATCCTGACTGGCGCGCGCTTGGCCGGTTGAATTTTGCACTGGCTGATAGCGAAACCGACGATGTGCGGCTCGCTGATTATGTCGAGGGGACGGTCGGCTTTGCTTACCGGCCGATCCATCATGACAGGTTCAACCTGCTCACCCGTTACACCTTCCTGCAAGACCTTGGCCCTGTGGGTCAGGTGACAGCAGGCGGGACATTGGCAGCGCCCAAACAGCGCAGCCATGTGTTCTCAATCGATGGCAATCTTGACCTCACCAAAACGCTGACTTTGGGAGCGAAATACGCGGTGCGCGAAGGCAGCGTTTCGTTGGGCCGCGAAAGCGACCAGTTCGTCTCCAGCAGCACACAATTGGGTGTGCTGCGGCTTGATTGGCGGCTTGTGAAGGAATGGGATGTGGTCGTTGAAACCAGCTATCTCACCAATGACATTGCAGGCGATGATCGCTGGGGCGGATTGGCGGCGATTTACCGCCATATCGGCAACAATGCGAAAATCGGTGTGGGTTACAGCCTGTCGGATTACTCAACCGATCTGACCGATCAAAGCTATTCGAGCGATGGGTTCTTTGTGAACCTGCTTGGCAAGTTCTGATCTGACCAAAGCTTTGATGGCAACAGGGTAAAGCGGGCCGGCATTGCGATGCTGGCCCGCTTTTGTTTTGTCAGCCGCTGTTCCTAAGCGCAGTGGCAATCGCGTTGATCGACAGCTTGATCCCCTCTGCAATCCGCGCATCGCTTTCATTGGCACGGTGGCGCTTCAACAATTCCAGCTGAAGCAGGTTGAGCGGTTCAATATAGGGCAAGCGCAAACGGATCGACGCATCCAGCTTCGGCGACTTTTCCAGCAGATAGCTTTGCCCGGTCGCATCAAGCAGAGCATCGTGCGTGTTTTGCCAGCCGTCCTTGATCCGCGCAAAAATGGGCTGAGCCAAATCCTGATCTTCGACCAATTGCGCATATTCCGCCGCAATCGCCATGTCTGATTTTGCCAAAACCATTTCCATATTGGCGAGGACATTTTTGAAAAACGGCCATGTCTGCGCCATTTCGCGCAGCAGGCCCTTATCTTCAAACTGGCCCAGCGCATGGCCCACTCCATACCAGCCGGGCAGCATGACACGCGCCTGGCTCCAGGAAAACACCCAGGGAATGGCGCGCAAATCCTCAATCGCATCAGACGCTTTGCGGCTGGCTGGACGCGATCCGATTTTCAGTGTTGCGATCTCTGCAATCGGGGTGAGCTGACGGAAGAAATCGACGAATTTTGGCGTGCCGTACACCAGATCGCGATAGGCATTGAACGCATTGGTGCTGATCGTGTCCATCGCACCTGCAAAGCGTTCATATTCAGCCATGGGCACTCGTTCAGGCTCCAGTGTGGCGAGCACGCTGGCGCTGGCCATCGCTTCGAGATTGGCGGCTGCGGTTTCGGGTGTGCCAAATTTTGCAGCGATAACCTCGCCCTGTTCGGTGATGCGGATGCGGCCATTGACAGTGCCTTGCGGCTGGCCCCGAATGGCTTCGAATGCTGATCCGCCCCCGCGTCCAACAGATCCGCCGCGTCCGTGGAACAATTGCATGGTAACGCCTGCTTCAGCAAAGACGGGAGCAAGCGCTTCGCTGGCGCGCGCGAGCATCCAACTGGACGTGAGATAGCCGCCATCCTTGTTCGAATCCGAATAACCAATCATCACTTCCTGCGCGCCGCGCTGGGCCGTGATTGCGGCGATTTCGGGCAGCGCGAAATAGGCTTTCATGACGCCCGGCGCGTTTTCAAGATCGCCAATCGTTTCGAACAAAGGCACCGCCATGATCGCGCATTTGGGTTGTTCGCCCGGTTGGTACAGCCCAGCCTCGCGCAGCATCACATGCACTTCGAGCAGGTCAGAGACCGTCTCGGCCATGGAAACGATGTATTGCACAATGCAGTTCGCGCCGTATTGCGCATGCGCCGTGGCAGCCGCATCGATGATGGCGAGCTCCTTGACGGTTTCCTCGCTGTATTCGGCCCATGGCGTGCGCAGCGGGCGCTGGCCCGCCAGCTCTTTGCGCAAGATAGCCACGCGCGCGTCTTCATCGAGTGCGAGGTAATCTGTCTCTACTCCAGATTTGGCGAGCAGTTCAGCGACAACGCGCTCGTGGACAGAGCTGTTCTGGCGCATGTCCAGCGTCGCCAAATGAAAGCCAAAGGTTTTGACCGCGCGGATCAGCCGGCCCAATGCTCCGCTGGAAGCAAGGGTCGCGCCGCCCAGTTTTTCAAGCGAGCGGGCGATGGCGCGCAGATCCCTTTCCAGGTCATCGGGGTGATTATAGGCGGGCTGCTGGCTGTTCGGCAGGCGAGCAGGCGGCTTGCCGCAAATTTCTTCGTAAGTGGCCGAAAGGCGCGCATAGATCCCGATAATCGCGCGGCGATAGGGTTCATCAAGCCGGTGCGGTGACAGATCATCGCTGGCATCGGCAAGCGCAAGGATATCAGGCTCAATATCGGCCAATTCGCTGGAGATCGACAATTCGCGCCCCAGGTCGTGCAATTGTTCAAGATAGAACCCCAGCACTGTCTCTGCCCCGCGGCCCAGCGCGTATCGCAGGCTGTCAGCGGTTACATTGGGATTGCCATCCCGGTCTCCGCCGATCCAACTGCCCAGCCGCAGGAAGCTGGCAGGCCGCTCGCCCAAAGTGTCTTCCCACTGGTGATAAAGTTCGGGCAGGACAGGCAGGAACACGCCGCCCAGAAAATCGAGCGCATTGTCAACTTCATCGGTCACATAGAGGCGATCCCGGCGCAATGTGCGAGTGCGCCAAAGTAAGGCAATTTGGCGCAATATGGCGTTTTCAACTCCGCTTGCATCCTTGCCGGCCGCCAGTTCGCCATCGCGCTGTTTCATCAGATCAGCGATCCGTGTGCGGTGATCGATCACGCTTTTGCGGCGCACTTCGGTAGGATGCGCGGTCAGCACAGGCACGATCAACGCGTTTGACAGCAATTCGACAATCTGAGCGCGGTCAATTCCGTGTTCGCCCAATCGTTCTACGGCTTGCGCAAAATCAAGCCCGGTATCCGCCATGATCCCGTCGCGATCTTCGGCCAGATTGGCAAGCATGGAAAACAGGCCAAATCCGCGCACAAAGGCGAGCGTTTCATCGAGCGACAATTGATCCAATTCCAGATCAACCAGTTCCCCGCCGCGATGGCGATTGATGCTGGCAGAGCGAATATGTTCGGTCCGCTCAAACAGGCGCTCGCCCGCATGGTCGCGGATAACATCACCCAAAAGCTTTCCAAGAAAGCGGATATCCGGGTTTTGCTGAATGGGAGGGCGTGTCGTCAAAAATGTTCTCCTAAAAGAAGGCGGCGATCAAGGTTGCAAAATGGCCGCGTCAATTGCACTGGGGGAGGAGATGTCTGCGATAAAGCGGCTGCGCGCGCGCGCAATAAAAAAGGGATAAAAGGCTCCTTATGAAAGAGAAATTGTCAAACCGATTGGGATCGGCGCCAATTGTGCCGCTCATTGGCGAAAATGATGCCGCCCGTGCGGTTGCCACTGCCAAGGCTTTGGGCGCAGGTGGATTGACCGTGATTGAGGTTGTGATGCGCAGCCAGGATGCGCAAAAAGGCATGGAAGCCATTCTAGCGCAAACCGAAGGCTTGATTGTAGGCGCGGGCACTGTCCTAACGCTTGATCAGGCGAAATCGGTGCGATCGAGCGGAGCGGAATTTATCGTTTCGCCAGGGCTGGTCGACAATATCGCAGAATATTGCCTGTCGGAGAATATCCCGTTCTACCCCGGCACGATGACAGCAGGCGAAGTGCAGCGCGCCTTTGCCATGGGACTGCGAGAGGTGAAGTTCTTCCCAGCCAGTCTGGCGGGCGGTGTGCCGATGCTAAAGGCTCTGTCTTCGGTGTTTCGCGAAATGCGCTTTATGCCCACTGGCGGTGTTTCGGCGAGCAACCTTGGCGAGTTCCTTGCTTTGCCCAGCGTTGTTGCCTGCGGCGGAAGCTGGCTTACGCCTAAAGATGCCGTGGAAAGCGGCGATTTTTCCGCGATCACCAGATTGGCTCAAGAAGCGATTGCTGTCGCTTCCAAGGTGAGGCCAGATACGGCCCGTTAGAGCTGAAAGCCGCGCGGATTGTAAAAACACATTTCACAATCGCCTTGGACATGATTTTGCGATGCCGTGCTGCTAGTCTGCACCGTAGAAAAGGAGCGTGACATGCGCAAAGCCGTTTTGAAACTGTTGGCAACAAGCCTCTTGGTGGCCATGCCGAGCCAAGTTCTTGCAGCACCCGATGGGCATGTCAGCTACACGGTCAAGCCTGCGGACACCCTGTTTGAATTGACCGGGGATTACCTGATTAACAGCGCAGCTTTGGAAGAGGTGCGGCGGCTTAACCGGGTGCGCAATCCGCGTCTTATGCAGATTGGGAAAAAGCTGCGTATTCCGCGGCGTTTGCTTAAACATCGCCCGGCCAAACTGACGGTTGAGAGCTTTTCAGGCAATGTCAGTTTTGTCCAAGGCCGGCGTAAGCTGACGGCAAAACGCGGGCTTTTGCTGCGCGAGAACGTCGAGATTGTGACGGGCCGCAACAGTTTTGTTTCTATTTCCGGTGACGGCAATTCGAGCGTCGCGATCCCGTCAAACTCGCGCGTGCGCATTGTCGATGCGCGGCGTTATCTGATCAACGATCAGATCGATGTGCAATTGCGCGTGCTCGAAGGTCGCAGCGAAGTGATTGCGCCCAAAATCAACGGCGATGGCCGCTACCGCGTGGGCACACCTATTGCCGTGACAGCGGTGCGCGGCACGGGCTTTCGTGTTGGCTTTATGCCCAATAAAGACATTAGCCTGACCGAAGTGGTCGAAGGGCAAGTGGTCGTTGCAGCAGGCGATGCAGAGCAACCCACAGCGGCTGGCTTTGGCCTTTCCGCAGCAACCGATGGGTTGGGAGAGCAGGAGCGTTTGCTGCCTGCGCCGGATCTGGTGGAGCCGGGCAAAATCCAAACCGCTGAGGTCGCCAGCTTTGCCATTCAGCCTGTCGAGGGGGCCGTGGGCTACCGCACTCAGATATCAACCGATGCGGGCTTTGTGGATGTGGTGACCGAAACGATCAATGCCGACACCGCCGCGCAATTCGAAAACCTTGAAGATGGTCGGTATTTTATCCGCTCGCGGGCGATATCCGAAGTGGGGCTCGAAGGTTTTTCCAAAGTCCAAACGTTCCGCCGGAAACGCGCAGGGGTTGAAGCAGGAGCAGAACCTTCCAGCCTTGAAGACGCGTTCAAATTTGCCTGGCGCACGCAAGGCGATGGCGAGGTGTTCTACGCGTTCCAATTGTGGAATGCTCAGGATCCCGGCGTGCTGGTGGTCGATGAGGTTGCCTTGCGCGATACGGCTGTTTTGGTGTCGAAACTGGAGCCTGCCACTTATCAATGGAAAGTCGCTTCATTCCAAATTGACGAAGGTGATGTCATAAAAGTGTGGGGCCCCGTGCAAGAACTGGTAATCAGCGAATAAGTTTGGCTGGGCTTTGGTGGAGCATAGCCAATTCATTTAAGAACGTTTCGACTATTTGGTGAGTGGTTCGTCCTGCTGGCGGCGACGCTTTTACTTGTGCTGGTTGCATGGCATCAGGACTGGACCGCAAAAGTGGATGCCGGGCTACTCGACCTGGCCACGCATCTCAGCCTGGCAGAGCCCGATCCCGATATCGTTGTGGTCGCCATCGACGACCGGGCTGTTACGGAAATTGGAAATTGGCCGTGGGATAGAGAGCGCCATGCCGAGCTGATCGAACAATTGGCAGGTTATGAGCCAAAGCTGATCATATTCGATGTGCTGTTTGTCGATCCAAGCGCGCCTGAAAGCGATGCACGTCTTGCGCAGGCGATTGCTGAGGCAGGCAATGTGATTTTGCCGCATTCGGTGATGCGCGCGCCCAATACGCTTGATGCGATCCAGCCATTGATGCCGCTGCCGCAATTTGAAGCGGGCGCGCTGGATGTTGGGCATGTCTTTGTTGAGCCGGATCCTGACGGGATTGTTCGGCGGTTCGATTTTGAACTCGAGACCACGCAGGCCGCGCACGATCATCTGGCGCAAACCGCATTTGCAGCGCTTGGCGGCGATCCGCAGGATCTGCCGGAAACGGGCGTTGAACCGATAGCCCCGATGCATCCGCCCGGTTCGTTCAAAGACCCAAGTGCAGCCGATGTGATCACGGGCGCAACACCCAAAGCCATATTGCAAGACAAGATCGTGCTGATCGGCGCAACCGCGCAAGGTCTGGGGGATCGCTATGCTGTTTCCGCCTATGCGGGCGGGATCAAGGCTGGCGTTGAAATGCAGGCGAGTTTGCTTAGCGGTCTGATGGGCGGCGAATTGATAACCGAAGTGCGCCCCGCAATCGTGATAGCCTTGTTGATCGCGGCCATCGTGATCCTTTTTCTGGTTTTCTGGCAATTTCCGCCAAGCTGGACTTTGCGCGCCTCGCTTGGCCTGATCGCGGTGCTGATTGCACTTTCGTTTGGGATGGTGCTGTTTGCTGACCTGTGGCTGCCTGTGTTCCCGGCAATCCTTGGAATATTGCTGGCGTACCCTGTGTGGGGGTGGCGTCGATTGAGCTCTGTTAGCCGGTTTCTCCAGACAGAAGCGGTTGCGATGGGCGGGCTTGAAGCGGACAGCAATGCAGCTGACAACAGCGGTTTTGATCCCATTGCCAAACAGGTCAGTCAGGTGCGCGGACTGATCGGCGAAACACGCGAGCGTTTGTCGTTTTTGCGGCGAGTTCTGTCGGGTTCTCCCGATCCTATGTTGGTGTTTGATGCTGATGGCGGTCTTGTGTTGATGAATACGAGAGCGGAATCGGTGTTTGGCAAGGAAGGCGCGTGCACGGGACTTACGTTGTCGCAGCTGTTGATCGAGCAGGGCGCCGCCATGGATAGCGAAAAGCAAGAGCTTGAGTTTGCGGATGGCCGGGTTTTCCTTTTGGCTTCGTCCGAAACTGCCATGCGCGAAGGGGGCCAGATCGTATCTTTGCGCGATATCAGCACTATCCGTCAGAGCGAGCGGCAAAGGCGCGAAATGCTTGAGTTTCTTTCGCACGATATGCGATCCCCGCAAGCGGCCATTGTCGGTTTGGTGGGGGCTGCGGGGCAGGCTCTGCCGGAAAAAGAGCGGCTGACGCGGATTGAGAAACAGGCGCGCCGCACGCTTAAACTCACTGATGATTTCGTGCAGATTGCGCGGCTCGAATATGAGGGCGTCAAACCGCAGGAAACCGATCTTGGCGCGTTGCTTTATGAAGCCATGGACCGTGCCTACCCGCTCGCCAAACGGCGCAAAATCGCGTTTGAAGCGGACATTTCAGCCGAGCCGGAATTCTGCCAGGTTGACCCATCGTCCATGTCGCGCGCGATTGATAATCTGATTGGCAATGCGATCAAGTTTTCACCGCGCAATGAAACCGTGTCGATTGGCCTGTCACGCCAAAGCGACAACAGCCTGCTCATCTGGGTCGCGGACAATGGGCCTGGCCTGCCAGCGGAGCGGGTGAAGGATACGTTCGCCCGCTTCGGTGCGCGCGATACCGAGGCCGGGCCGAGCGCGGGGCTGGGGCTCGCTTATGTCAAAAAAGTGATCGATGAACACAATGCTGAGATCGATGTCGAAACCCGCAACACGCAAGGAACACGGTTCCAGATCACGTTGCCGTGCAGCGGGATTGACGCAGGCTAAAGCCTAATTTCCGGTAAGTTCAGCGGCGAGCAACCGAGCCAGTTCCTCAACCGGCAAGGAATCATCAACGCAGGTCGTGGTTTCAACCTCAGAGCGTTTAATCAGGTCTCCGGAACTGCGATTAAATACCGCAAGGCTCGCTTTAATCCGGGACGCTTCGCAAGTGTCCAGCCAGTGCGGTTCGCGCGTGTCAGCGATGGGGCGGGCATTCTCATCAGACCCGCCAGCTTCGCTCGCATACAGACCTACCGTGCTGGCGCTTCGGGCAATCGCAACTTCGCCGATTGCATTTGCATCCCTGCTAACCCGCACGCCTTTTGCTTGCAGCGCGCTGGACATAGCGGTGTGCATTCTTAGCCGCTGGGTCTGCTCTGCGGCAGGTTCAATCAAGTTGATTTGAGAAATGGTTTGCGCCGCGCCGACGCTGGATCGCACTTGCGGCGGGGTTTTGACCGAACAACTCGTCAATAAAGCACAGCTCATGCCCAAACCCACAAAACGTAGCAGGCTGGTAGAGCGATATTGAGGTTGTGTCATGCCTTACCCGTTAGCAGTTTCCTCATCGATATACGCATCCATACGATAACCGAAACCAAAAACCGTCCGAATGACATATCCATTGTCCGGTTTCAGCTCCAGTTTAGAGCGCAAGCGAGAGACGTGAACGTCGATTGTTCGTGTCTCAAGCTCTATATTTCCGCCCCAAACTCTCGAAAACAGATAGCCGCGCGACAGGGGCCGATCGAGATTTTGGAACAGCAAATCGATAAGATCGAATTCCTTCGCCGTAACGGCAACCGCTTTGCCATCAAAGTCGATTTCCTTGGCTTTGCGATCAAGCGTGTATTTGCCGTACTGAACTTCGGTTTCGGGACGATCTGCCCCAATCCGCCGCCCAGCCGCTTCAAGCCGTGCGCGGATGATATCGTCGCTTTCGGGCTTGGTGATGTAATCAACAGCGCCTGCTTCGAGGCCGCGCACAATGTCATCTTTTTCACCGCGACTGGTGATCATAATGAAAGGCGGTGCAGAGGGGAGATTTTCTGATGCCCAGTACAGAATATCGAGCCCCGTTTGGCCCGGCATATTCCAATCCAGCATCACCACATCAAAGGTTTCGCGTTGAAGCGCGCGTTGCAGCTCAAGCCCGTTCTTGAATGTTTCCACCTCGTGCCCGGCAGACAGCACGATGGCTGCTATTTGGTCGAGCAGCTCTTGTTCGTCATCAGCAAGTGCAACGCGCATGATTGGTCCCCTCACAATCGATTTAATACCTTTGTAAAATGCTAACTACATGGGGTGATGGCTCTGATCCAGCGCTTGGGGGTTGAAAAAGCCGCCAATTTGCAATCTTTTACAGAAGCTGAGAGCATGAAACGGCCTCTAGCTCAGCACAGTTTCAAGCAGCGGATTGGTGAATTGCCGCTTGATCGTGACCGCGTAAAAGACCTCACTGATTGCAGGCAATTTGGCAAACTCGCGCAAAGTTCCGCTGGCCAATTCATCGCGCACCACGATGGGTGGGATGACCGCCAGGCCAAGATCAGCGCGGGCGAGCAGGCGGATCATTGCCATGTCATCGGCTTCGGCAGCGATTTTGGGCACCACTCCCAGCCGGGCTAGCAGAGCATCGAAACTGGCGCGCAAAGACGTTTCGGGTGTTGGCAGGATCAGCGGGGATGACGACAAGATGGAGGCTATTCTCTCAGTCTCCGCGCCGCTTTCACCTTCATCCAGACCCGCAGCTTTTGCGCGTTCGGGTGTGCCGACCAGGCTGACATCCTGTTCATCGATCCGCTGAAGCAGATACGGGCTTTGAGCATCTCGGGCAGGCGCTAGGTTGGTCAGAACTACATCGAGCGACAAGGCCTGAAGCCCCTGCAGCAAATCCTCTTGCGCGCCGGATCGCAAGATCACCTCAACATCATCGCGCCCGGCAAGCGGTTCGATAAAGCGCATCTGGAAATTGCGCGAAAGCGTAGCAAGCGCCCCAATCCGCAGCACTTTGCGCTGGCCTTCTGCCCGGTTCAGCGTTGCGGTGAGGTGATCTGCGGTGCGGAAAATCTCGTCAGCATGGTCAAGCGCAATGCGGCCTGCCTCGGTCAGATGCAGCGCTCTCCCGCGCCGTTCGAACAAGTCGTGGCCGAACGATCCCTCCAGCGTTTTGATCTGGGTGGAGACCGCTGATTGCGAGATGTTCAAGAGCCGGGCAGCGCCGGTTAATGACCCTTCTTTGGCGACTGCTCTGAACAGGCGGAGGTGGTGCAGGTTGATAAAGTACATCCTGAGCTTGGGGTTGAAGGTGGGGGTGAGGGTAGGGGCAAGGCAATGCTCCAAAGTTCTATAAAATAGAACGATAAAGATCAATATATGAATTTTTATTTATATCATCCCCCGGCTATCTGCAACCCAACCCCACCCGCAGGAGCCTCTTTCGATGATCTCGCCCGTTATCACACCGTTTTTCTCGCTCGCATTTCTCGCGCCGCTTGTGCTGCTGGCCGCTGCTGCCATTGCGCTTGGCCGTCCGGGCAAGCGCCCCGGCATTATCCCGCGTCTGTCTGAAAGCGCGGCTTTGATCGCTGGCTTGCTGACGGCAGCGGGCCTGATCCAAACGGCCGTGGGCAGCGCGCTGCCCGCTACCCTGACCCAAGGGGCCTTTTCGCTTTCACTGCGGGCCGATCTGGTCAGCGCGTCGATGGCGCTGCTGATCGGGTTTATCGGCTGGATCGTTATGCGCTACAGCCGCACTTACATTGACGGTGAGGAGCGCGAGGGCTCGTTCCACGCGCTGATGCTGGCCACTTTGGCTGCGGTTCTGGTGTTTGCGCAGGCCGGCAGCTTTGCCGTGATGATCGCAGCGACCATTGCGGTGGGCATCGCTTTGCGCCGTTTGCTGCTGTTTTATCCGGGCCGAGCAGAAGCGCGCCGCGCCGCCACCAAATTCGCGCTTGTCTGGCACACTGCCGATGCCGCGCTGATCCTTGCGGCAGCTTTGCTGATCGCCGCGTTCGGGACACTTGATCTGGCCGCTTTGGGCATGGCCGTGACAAACCAAGGCCTTGGCACGCTGGGTCATATCGCGGTTGGGTTCATCATCCTGGCCGCCGCGCTCAAAACCGCATCCTTCCCGCTGCATGGCTGGCTGACCGAGGTGATGGAAGCGCCAACGCCAGTTTCTGCGCTGCTGCATGCCGGCATTATCAATTCAGGCGGCGTCCTTTTGGTTGCCGCCTCTGCGCTGGTTTCGCAAAGTTCGGGCGCGATGGCTGCGCTCGCCATGATTGGCGGGTTCACCGCTTTGTTTGGCGCTGCGGTTATGCTGACCCAATCGGCTGTCAAAACCGCGCTTGCATGGTCCACTGTGTCGCAAATGGGCTTTATGCTGCTGCAATGCGGGCTGGGCCTTTGGACGCTCGCGCTGCTGCACATTATCGCGCACTCTTTGTATAAAGCGCACGCTTTCCTGTCTTCGGGCGGAGCGGTGCAGGATGTCGCCAGCATTCGCCGCCCTGGCCCTGTGGCTGTGCCCAGCATCGCGGCGGTTCTCAAAAGCTTTGGCCTTGCGCTGCTGCTGTATGGCGGCATTGCCAGCCTGTTTGCGCTAATGTTTGGCGCGAAAAGCCCGCAGGCCTATGCCCTTGGCGCGATCCTGATTTTCGGCGTTGCATATCTGGTCGCACAGGGCCTTGCCGATGAAGCGCCTGAAAAACTGGCAAAGCGCACCTTTGGCACCGCGATTGCCGCAGCGATTGGTTATTTCGGGTTTCAGGTCGTGGCAGAAGCGGTGTGGGGTGCAGGCCTTCCCGCAGCGCCCGTGCCAAGCCCGCTGGAATGGGCGCTGATCGTGATGGCGGTTGCCTCGTTCGGGCTGGTCGCTTTTGCACAGGCGCTGTTCCCCCTGTGGGCGCATCACCCCTCCACTGCCGGATTGCGCGTGCACCTGGCCAATGGGCTTTACCTTAACGCTCTGCTCGACCGCGCCATTGGCGGTTTTGCGACCAAGCCTTTGAAATAAGAGCAGCTATTTTTTGCCGAGCCCCTTCTTGCCGATTTTTCACGAAAGATTGATCCCATGTTCCTGAAGCATTCTCAAATCACCCCGGCGCGCATGTCAGAAATCCTCGGAGCAGCCGAAGCCGCTGCCCGAGCAATTCCGCCTGCGTTCCCGCTGGACGCGACCGTTGCGGTCAATCCGTTTCTCGGACAGTCGGGCGAAGATCTGGCGACGGCATCGGCGCGGCTGGCCCGTGTGGCGGGTGCGCGCATCACGCAATCCGGGGCTGCTTACGAACGCGCGATTGCAGATGGCACGATCACCGATGCCGATCTGGAAGCCGCTTTGGACGCCAGCGATCTGCCGCAAAAGCCAAGCTCAACCGCTATGCTGAAACTGGCAGCATCCGCGATTGATCGGCTGGCCGAAGATGCCGCATTGCCAACGATTGCCGATCTTGCTGCCGAAGCCAGCGGCACCGATTGGCCTTCTGTGATCGACAAAACCTTTGGCATTTGGGCCGCAGGACAGTTTGATCGCGGTCAGGCGCTGTGGTCCCCTGCGCCGGGCGAAGAGGCCTATAGCGCATGGCGCGCTTTTGCGGTGCATGATCTGACACCGGAAATTGCAGGGCTGACAGGGTTTTGCGCCCATGTCGCGGCAGCGCCTGACACAGCCGAACGCGCGATTGTTGCCGCCGCTGATGCGCTGGGATTAAGCGCGCAATCGGCGCAAACCGCGTTTCACCGTTTGTATATGACCCTTGGCGGGTGGTCGCAGCATGCGCGCTGGATGCTGTGGCAGGCCGAAATGGCAGGCACAGGCGATCAAACGCTTGCAGGAATGCTGGCGATCCGGCTCATCTGGGAAGAGGCGCTGCTGGCCCAGTTCCCGCAGGTTGCGGATAAATGGGAATTGATTGCCGCAGCCCACGGCGAACCGGTTGCCCCCAGCCGCGATCAGGCCGCTCTCGCCATTCTGCAAGATGCTGCTGATAGAGCGCATCAGCGCAAATTGGCAGAACAGCTGACAGGCACATGCGAACGCCAATCGGGCACTTTGTTGCAGGCCGCGTTCTGCATTGATGTGCGCTCCGAAGTGTTCCGCCGCGCGCTCGAAAGCGTCGATGGCGGGATCGAGACGCTGGGCTTTGCGGGCTTTTTCGGCCTTCCGCTGGCGCACAAACCGCACGGGTCCGACGTTATCGAAAACCGTCTGCCGGTTCTGCTCAACCCGGCAATGCACACCACCAGCCAAGGCGATGCGGAAACCGATTTTGACACGCGCATCCTGGCCCGGACAAAGCGGGCATGGGGCAGGTTCCGTCAGGCGGCTGTTTCCTCATTCGCTTTTGTGGAATCCATGGGTCCATTTTACGCGGTTAAGCTGATGAAATCCTCGCTTGGCCGGTCGGAAAATCAGGCGCAAAGCCCGGCCCCGCAAGTGATCGGCGATATGTCTGCTGAAACCAAATGCGACACCGCGCAAAGCATTTTGAAAGCGATGAGCCTGACCGGCAATTTTGCGCGCATAGTCCTTTTGCTGGGTCACGGCGGCAACACCACCAACAACCCGCATGAAAGCGCTTATCACTGCGGCGCGTGCGGCGGTCATGCAGGCGATGTGTCGGCGCGCATTCTGGCAGATTTGCTCAACGATCCCGAAACCCGCTCAGGCCTTGCGCTGCGCGGCATTTGCGTGCCGGATGATACCCGGTTTGTCGCAGGTCTGCATGATACGACCACCGACAGGGTGACGGTGTATGATGATGATCTGCCTGCAAATCTCGAAGATGCGATGGACGAAGTGAGCGAATGGCTGGATGAAGCCACTGCCATTGCGCGGACCGAACGCGCGCCCAAACTGCCCGGCTCGCATTGGAGCGATATTGATCTGCGCGCGCGCAACTGGGCCGAAGTACGCCCTGAATGGGGTTTGGCGGGATGCGCTGCCTTTATCGCGGCCCCGCGCGGCGCGACCGCTGGCAAGGATTTGTCCGGCCGCGCGTTTCTGCACAATTATGACTGGAAAGCGGATGGCGGCTTTTCCACGCTCGAGTTGATTATGACAGCGCCGGTTGTCGTCGCGAGCTGGATCAGCTTGCAATATTACGGCTCGTCGGTTGCGCCCGATGTGTTTGGCGGGGGCAACAAGCTTATTCACAATGTCGTGGGCGGTATTGGTGTGATCGAAGGCAATAGCGGGCGTCTGCGTCCCGGTCTGCCGTGGCAAAGCGTGCATGACGGCGATGCGCTGATGCATGATCCGGTGCGGCTGTCCGTGATGATTGAGGCCCCGCGTGAGGAGCTTTCCAAAGTGCTCGAAGCGCACCCGCAAGTCCGCGATCTGTTCGACAATGGCTGGCTGCATCTGTTTGCGCTGGCCGATGGCAAAGTGGATGCGCGCTATATACCGGGCAAAGGGTGGCAGGATCACGAAGCGAGCGAATTGCTGGCCGCGTGAGGCCTCGCAGCGCGCGGGATTATCGCGGTCAAGCTTGCATTACGCGGGCATCCTTATAGGGATGGGGGTCTTAGCAATTTCCGGCTTGATCGTGGCTCGCCCGCTATAGGGCAGCCCCGCTTTGTTTATCTGTGCGATATTGGCGCAATGGCAAAGATATAAGCGCCACGGCGAAAGTATCCATGACCAGCGATCCCGCTGACGCACACCCAGTTGACGCATCCACGGCTGACGCATCCGGCGCTGACGCATCCATATCAGGCGATTGGCCGATTGATCCTCCCATGGTCGATTTGCCGATCGACACTCATGATCGCGGATTTTACGATGGGTTCAGCCGCGAGGTAACGATCCCTGCCAAGATCATTGTGACGCTCATCATCTTGTGGGCGCTGTTTTCGGCCGCGTCGGAAACTCTGTTCGGGGCCAGCGCAGAGGATGTGTTTGGTGCAAGCGCAGAGCAAACGCTCGCTGCTGCCAATTCGTCGATCATCGCGCAGTTCAGCGGGTGGTATGTCTATCTGGTCGCGGCTTTGGTCGTGGTTTCGCTTGTGCTGGCGCTGGTGCCCAAGATCGGATCGCTGCGCATTGGAGCGCCGGGCGAGCAGCCTGAATTTTCGCGCTTTTCCTGGTTTGCCATGCTGTTTGGTGCTGGCATCGGCATAGGCATGCTAACCTTTGCCATTGGCGAGCCGCTGGCCCATTTCGTCAACAATCCTGACGTGATCGCGGGCACGGTTGAAGCGCAATCGGCTGAGAATGTCCGGCCTGCTTATCTCTACACATTTCTGCATTGGGGCTTTGGCGCGTGGTGCACTTATGCGCTGGTGGGGCTGGGGATCGGCTATGTCGCGCACCGGCGCGGGCTGCCATTGACGATCCGCTCAGCGCTCGCGCCTTTGTTTGGCAAGGCAATGTCCGGCTTTTTCGGCCATGTCGTCGATGTGGTGGCCGTGGTCGCGACCATTTTGGGCGTTGCGTACACGATGTCGCTGGGCGTGCAGCAATTCGTCGCAGGGCTGTTTCGCCTGTCGGGCAGCGAATGGCTGATCGGAGCAGAAGGCGCTGCATCCAACGCCGCTGTCATCATGGCGCTGATCGTGCTGGTGGGCGCATCCACATTGAGCGCGCTTTCCGGCGTGGGGCGCGGGATCAAGTGGCTGTCCAACATCAATATGACGCTGTCGTTTGCGCTTCTTGCCCTGTTCGCTTTTCTGGGATCGGGGCTTTATGCGCTTGAGCTCCTCGGGGTGGGCATCTGGGATTACTTCATCAATCTGCCCGCGCTTTCGCTTACCCTGTTTGCCCGCGATGGCACTGCGGCTGGCGATGCGCTGGTGGATTGGCAATTGGGGTGGTCGGTTTCCTATTGGGCCTGGTGGATCGCTTTTTCCCCGTTTGTCGGCATGTTCATCGCGCGCATTTCCAAAGGGCGCACGGTGCGCGAATATATCCTCGGCGTGGCTTTGGTGCCTTCGCTGATGTGCTTTATCTGGATGGCACTGGCAGGCGGCACGGCGATTGATCTGGAATTAAGCGGCGCGGCAGATGGCAGCATATTGGGCACAGCCATGGCCGATCAGCTTTACGCAACGCTTGCTCTGATGCTTAGCCCGGAAATGATGCTGATCGTCTCCGCGCTCGTCGTGGTGCTGCTGATGACATATCTCGTCACATCGGCTGACAGCGCAATCCTCATCATCAACACAATCAACGGAGCAGGCGAAGACGAAGGGTCGCGCAAATATCACATCATCTTCTGGGGTGTGGCTTTGGCGTTTATCGTTGGCTCTATGCTGATCCTGGGCGGGGTCGAAGCGATCCGTATCACCATGATTTTGGGCGCTTTGCCGTTTTCCTTTGTGCTGGTCTTGATGGGCGCATCCATCGTTAAAGCTGTGATTTACGACATTATCCGCAAACGTCACGGCGTCCCCACAACATCGCAAGCCTGCGAAGATTGGGACGGGAAAGTAACGCCCGCAGAGTAGGCCACATATAGCTGATCAGAATTATAAGTAAAATTTGATATGCACTTGAATAAAATTGGCGAAAATTTGCATTCGTTTCCGCGATTATAAATACTTAAATTTTTGCACTGCAAAAGATAAAAGTAGACTTGTTTCTTCTGCGAAATTAACATGATCAATTTGATTGTGTGGTTATTTTACAACAAGCTTGCACAGCTTCCCCAAATCTTACCGCCTGACTGTGGCCAGCCCTGCCGCAGCTTGTTAACCGACCCCTGGTTCGCGCGCTGATCTCATTTCGCGCGCGCCCGTTTCTTGGGGTAACGCTGGTGCACTTCCGCATCGCGACCCTCCTGAAAGCTCAAAGGGGCATACAAAATGTCGAAGTATATAAGCGGGGCGTCGCTTGGCGCACTCGCGGTCGCAATCGTTTCGCCTGCATCTGCGCAGGAAACCGCTCAGGCTGCACCTGCCACAGAAGAACGCGAAGGCGGGGTGGGTTCAATCATCGTGACCGCTCAGCGCCGCAGCGAAGATTTGCAGGATGTGCCGGTTTCGGTTTCTGCCATCGGTGCAGAAGCGCTGGACGAATTGAACATCGACACGTTTGAAGATTACCTCGATCAGATCCCAACCGTGACAGCGGGCGGCAATGGTCCGGGGCAAAGCACGATCTATATTCGCGGTCTGGCTTCCACCACGCCGAACATCACGGTTGCAGGGGTCGCGGGCCTCGCGCCCAACGTCGCGCTTTATCTCAACGATCAACCGCTTTCGCAGCCGGGCCGCAATCTTGATGTGTATGCTGCTGACTTGGAGCGGATTGAGGTTCTTTCCGGTCCGCAAGGCACTTTGTTTGGTGCCAGCTCGCAAGCGGGCGTTGTGCGTCTGATCACCAACAAACCTGATCTGTCCGGCTTTGATGCCAGCGCATCGGCTGGCGTGTCCTTCACCAAAGGCGGTGAGGCAAGCTATCAGGGCGAAATCATGGTCAATGTGCCTGTGACAGACAGCTTTGCATTGCGCGGCGTTGCCTATCTTGATGATCAGGGCGGCTATATCGACAATATCCCCGGCATGCGCGATCTTACCGAAAGCGCGCGGTTCCGCCCCGAAGGCTTCGTGCGCGAAAACGGCGTGCCGGTTTCCGCCGTGCGCGCCGGGTTCCAATCCACTGCTGACCTGTCGAATGTCACTTTCCTGGCTGCTGACAATGCCGGCAGCGCGCAGGACGATTTCAACGACACAACCTATGCCGGCTTCCGCGTCAGCGCGCTGTGGGAAGTGACCCCTGACTGGAGCGTCAGCATTTCGCACCAGCGCCAAAGCCTCGAATCAGACGGCGTGTTCTTCGCCGATCCTGAACTGGATGGGCTGGGCGATCTGGAAATTGAACGGTTTGAAGAAGACCGGTTGGAAGATGATTTCTCCAACACCAGCTGGACCGTTGAAGGCCGGCTTGGCTTCCTCGATGTGATTTACACCGGCGCGTACACCGATCGCCGCAGCGATCAGCGCGCCGATTACACAGACTATCTGTTTGCTGGCCAATATCTGCCTTATTACATCTGCGATGGGTCGGTGACTTATCCGGGTGCAGCAGACCCCAGCGGCACGTGTCAGGCGCCCAATCTGTATGTGAACTCCTTCTCCAAAACGCAGGTTTTTACGCAGGAATTGCGTTTCAGCACGCCTGAAGACTGGCGTGTGCAATTCCAAGGCGGGGCGTTCTATTCCGACCTCAGCCTCGAAGAGCGTGTGGACTTTGCCTATCCCGGCAACGTGATCGCGCAGCCATTTGGCGCTTTTGCAGAAAACTTCCCGCAAACAACCGGGTTCTTCTCTGATCCCGGCCCGTTCCCGGCAGACACAATCTTCCGCAACGATATTCGCCGCACCGATGAACAGTTCGGTATCTTTGGCGAAGTGAATGTGGACGTTGTGCCCGATCTGCTCGCGGTTACTTTGGGTGCACGTTACTACGATGTCGAAGTGGACTTTGAAGGGTCTGCCAACGGGTCGTTCTGTAACTCTGGCGCGGCAACCGATGCGAACGCATTCGGCACCAATATCTCTGACCTGTATGATGGCGACGGCGAATTTACATTCATCGGATCGTGCAATGCAGCTTTGCGTCAGACATTCACTCTGAACGATAGCCTTGCCGATATCGAAGCGGCCGGATTGTCAGCGGCGCAGGCTCAGCAAGTGTTCAACGCACTGCGCGCGCCCGATGTTGCTGAAACCAGCGGCACCATCTTCAAAGGCACGGTGACTTTGACGCCGACACCCGATTTGCTGTTCTATGCGACCTATTCCGAAGGGTTCCGTCCCGGCTTCCTCAACCGTCCCGGCGGCGCTGTGGGTGCAGGCGGGTTTGTTGTTCCGTTTGAGCTTGAGACCGATGAGGTCCAAAACTACGAGCTTGGCTGGAAAATGGACCTCTTGGATGGTCAGTTCCGTTTCAACGGTTCGGCCTTCTTCGTGGACATTCAAAACCTGCAAACGCAGATCTTTGATCCCTCGATCACCAACCTGTTCTTCTCATCCAATGCAGCCGATGCAGAAATTTACGGGGTTGAGGCCGATTTCACGATCGCACCGTATTCGCTTCCGGGCTTTTCATTCTCTGGCGCTTTCTCGATCCTCGACACTGAGATCACCGAAATCCTGATCCCGACCAATGATGTTCTTGAGGGTGAAGAGCTCGCTTATGCTCCTGGTTTCCAGGGCAATATGCGGGTCCGGTATGAGTGGGATTTGAATGACAGTCTTGAGGCGTACATTCAGCCGCAAATGACCTATTCGGGTTCGAAGTTCACCGACATTATCGAGATCAACAAGATCGAGCTTGATAGCTACACCACGTTCGACCTCGCTGTCGGCGTGAAAGCGGAACAGTGGCGGTTCGAAGTGTTCGGCGAAAACCTGTCTGACGAACGCGCCGAAATCTCGGGCATCTTCGGCAATGACCGCGAACGCATCATCACCAACCGTCCTTTGACAGTGGGTATGCGCGTTACCTTTGACTACTAAGTCTGAAGGTTAGCAAACAAAGCGGCGGGAGTGGCAATGGTTCACTCCCGCCGTTTTGCTGTCTAAGGCGGGTGCAATGACGCGCGAAGAACATCTGAAACAGGCGCAAACCGCGCTGCAAGCTGGCCGGTTTGAGGCCGGGCTGAAAGCGGCGCGCGCGGTGCTTGCGGATAATGGGGCCGATGGCGAAGCGCTGTATATGGCAGCGGTTGCCGCGCGGTATCTGAAACGCTTTGACGATGCCGCGACGCATCTTCGCGCGCTTCATTCCGCCATGCCTGAATATGGGCGCGCTTGGCAGGAAGAGGGGCATTTGGCCCTGGCGCGCGGTGATGCAGGGGCTGCTTTGGCAGCGTTTGTTCGCGCCACTCGGTTCAATCCTGCGCTAGAGGCAAGCTGGCGTGAGCAGGCGCGATTGGCCGGCGAAGCAGGCCGCACAGGCGAAGCGCAGGCGGCGCAGGCGCAGCACGCGCGGATTACAGCGTTGCCGCGCGAATTGCTCGCGGTCACCAATCACCTGGCCGAAGGGCGGCTGGTGCGCGCCGAAGAGATTTGCCGCCATTTCCTGCGCGCCAATCCGCGCAATGTCGAAGGCATGCGGCTGCTTGCCAAGATCGGGATAGAGCTTGGCATTCTGGATGATGCGGAATTTCTGCTCGAAAGCGCGGTCGAATTTTCGCCCGATGATGTGCAGCTGCGGCTCGATTACATTGACGCTTTGCGCCGCCGCCAGAAATCGGCCGAGGCGCGCGAGCAGGCCGAATTGCTGTATGCGCGTGACCCGGCTAACCCGCTGTTCCAATCCCGTCTCGCGATTGAGTGCATTCAAACGGGCGATTATGACCGCGGCCTTGCCCTGTTTGATAGCGTGCTTGAGAAACTGCCCAATGATCCCGCCAGTCTGACAAGCCGCGGCCATGCGCTCAAAACCAAAGGCGAGCGGGCAGAAGCAGAGGCCAGTTACCGCGCGGCGATTGCGGCAAAGCCCGATCATGGCGACGGGTATTACGCGCTGGCGAACCTCAAAACCTACCGTTTCAGCGACACAGAAATCGCCGCCATGCAAGCCCAGGCCGCGCGCGGTGATCTGGCGTTTATGGACCGGGTGCATCTCAATTTCGCGCTCGCAAAAGCGTTCGAGGATGCAGGCGAATACGAAGCAAGCTTTGCGCACTACAATGATGGCAACGCGCTGAAACGCGCACAGACCCGCTACAGCGCGCAAACAATGACGGATGAGCTGGCGCGCCAGAAAGAGCTGTGCACGCCCGAACTGTTCGATCAGCATAAAGGGGCAGGGCATACGAGCGGCGATCCCATTTTTATCCTCGGCCTGCCGCGCGCGGGATCGACTTTGCTCGAACAGATCCTGGCAAGCCATTCACAAATCGACGGAACTCTGGAGCTGCCCAATATCCTTGCGCTTGCTCACCGGCTGCGCGGAAGGAAAGCGGGACAATCGCAATATCCCGAAATTCTGCATGATCTTCACAGCGGGCAGCTGGCAAAGTTTGGCGCGGATTTCATCGAGAACACACAAATCCACCGCGAAGGCGCGCCGTTCTTCATTGATAAAATGCCGAACAATTTTCGGCATATCGGTCTGATCCACCTGATCCTGCCCAATGCCAAAATCATTGATGCGCGCCGCGATCCGATGGACTGCTGTTTCTCCGGCTTCAAACAGCTATTCGCCGAGGGGCAGGAGTTCACATACGGTCTCACTGAAATTGGCCGATATTACGCCGATTACGTTGATCTGATGGAGCATTGGGACCGTGTTCTTCCAGGCAAGGTCCTGCGGGTCCGGCACGAGGATGTGCTCGATGATCTGGAAGGTCAGACCCGGCGGATGCTCGATTTTCTTGAAGTGCCGTTTGAAGAGGCGTGCCTCAATTTCCACCAGACCGACCGCGCCGTGCGCACCGCTTCATCAGAGCAGGTGCGCCAGCCGATAAACCGCAAAGGGCAGGGCGCGTGGAAACCGTTTGAGCCTTATCTCGGCGATTTGAAAGCTGCGTTGGGCAATCTGGTTTAAGCCAGCTGTTCTAAGCCAATCGCGCCCCATCAGGCACATCCCCCGGTGCCGCCAGCACAATCGCGCCATCCTCATCGGGAAAGCCAAGCACCAACACCTCAGACATAAACGGGCCAATCTGGCGCGGCGGGAAATTGACAACCGCCATCACTTTGCGTCCCACCAACCCTTCGGGCGTGTAATGTTCGGTGATCTGGGCTGAGCTTTTTTTGACCCCGATCTCCGCGCCAAAGTCCACCACGAGCTTGATCGCCGGCTTTCGCGCTTCGGGAAAAGGCTCCGCGCTCACCACGGTGCCTGCGCGAATATCGAGCGCCATGAACGTATCAAAATCGGTCTGTTCCATCCCGCGCAGACTAAAGCGCCCCAAACCGGGTGCAAGCGCAATTGCGGTGTTCGGTTTCATCCGGCAAATTCATCTGGAAATTGCGCCGCGTCACAGGCACACACAAGCCCAACAAACAGCACCAGCAAAAGGCAGCGATTATGGCACAGGCCACCGGCGGATTTGTCAGCCGACCAGCAGATGACAGCGGCGCGCAGTGCACGTCTGATCAATATGCGCAGATGTACGAAGAATCGATCAGCGATCCCGATGGGTTTTGGCTGGAACAGGCCAAACGGCTCGATTGGAGCCGCGCGCCCAGCAAAGGGGGCAATTGGTCCTATGACCCTGTCGATATTGCATGGTTCGAAGATGGGACGCTCAATCTGTGCCACAATGCGGTGGATCGCCATGTCGCAGCGGGCAGGGGGGATAACCCTGCACTGATTTTCGAAGCCGATGATCCCGCCGCCGCGACCCGCATGCTGACCTATGCGCAGCTTTTGCAAGCGGTCATCCGCATGGCCAATGCGCTGAAATCCATGGGCGCTGCCAAAGGCGACCGGGTCACGCTTTACATGCCGATGGTGAACGAAGGCGTCGTTGCTATGCTCGCCTGCGCGCGCATTGGGGCGGTGCATTCGGTGGTGTTTGGCGGATTTTCGCCCGAGGCGTTGGCAGGCCGCATCATTGATTGCGACAGCCGCTTTGTCATCACCGCTGACGAAGGTGTGCGCGGGGGCAAGCCCATTGCTTTGAAAGCGAATGTGGATGCCGCTTTGGAAATTGACGGCACCGATGTGACAGGCGTTCTGGTGGTGAAGCACACAGGCGGCGAGATCGCGATGGCGCCCGGCCGCGACCATTGGCTGGATGATGCAGCCAGCGATGCAGATGTCCCGTGTGAGGAAATGGCCGCTGAAGATCCGCTGTTCATCCTCTACACGTCAGGCTCCACCGGAACGCCCAAAGGGGTGCTGCACACCACGGGCGGGTACGGCGTGTGGGCGGCAACCACGTTTCACTACACGTTCGATTACCGCGCAGGCGAAGTGTTCTGGTGCACTGCCGATATCGGTTGGGTGACGGGGCATTCTTATGTCACCTATGGGCCGCTCATCTGCGGGGCGGCGCAGGTCGTATTCGAAGGCGTGCCCAATTATCCCGACCATGGGCGGTTCTGGGATGTGGTGGCCCGGCACAAGGTCAATATCCTCTACACCGCGCCCACCGCGATCCGCGCGCTCATGCGCGAAGGCGATGAATTTGTGACCAGCCGCGACCGATCCTCGCTGCGATTGCTGGGTTCCGTTGGCGAACCGATCAATCCCGAAGCGTGGCGCTGGTATCATGATGTTGTGGGCGAAGGGCGCTGCCCGATTGTCGATACCTGGTGGCAGACCGAAACGGGCGGCCATATGATTACAACACTGCCTCATGCGCACGATATGAAACCGGGCAGCGCGGGCCTGCCGTTTTTTGGGATACAGCCTCAATTGGTCGATAATGAAGGCGGCGTGCTGGACGGCGCGGCCAGCGGCAATCTGTGCATCACTTCCAGCTGGCCCGGTCAGGCGCGCACCGTTTACGGCGATCATGCCCGCTTCGAGCAGACCTATTTTGCGACCTATAAAGGCAAATATTTCACCGGCGATGGCTGCCGCCGCGATGAAGATGGATATTACTGGATCACGGGCCGCGTTGATGATGTCATCAATGTCTCAGGCCACCGGATGGGCACGGCAGAAATTGAAAGCGCGCTGGTGCTGCACGAATTGGTGGCAGAGGCAGCGGTGGTCGGATACCCGCACGATATCAAAGGGCAGGGCATTTATTGCTATGTCACTTTGAATGCAGATGTGGCGGGATCGGATGCGCTTTACAAAGAATTGCGCGCCCATGTGCGCAAGGAAATTGGCCCGGTGGCAACGCCCGATCATATCCAGTTTACTGATGGCCTTCCCAAAACCCGTTCGGGTAAGATCATGCGGCGGATTTTGCGCAAAATTGCCGAGAATGATTTCGGCTCGCTGGGGGATACATCGACTTTGGCTGATCCTTCGCTGGTGGACCGGCTGATCGATGGGCGGCAGAACCGGTAGGGTTTTGCGCTTTATTCCAGTCCCAGTTCAGACAGGTCCATCGTCGCGGCCGAATAGCTCGCAGCGGCCAGCCTGCCATTTAGCTCGGCTTTGATCGCGCGGATTTCCGCTTCGGCGGCGCGTTCTTCCTGCAGGTTCACGCGGAAGAAATCGCCTGCACCAAGGCGGAACCGCTTGCGTTCGCCGGCAACCACTTCGCTTGCGGCTTGCACTTCTTCATCGGCAAGTCTGGCAAGGCGCAAAGCCGCGTTGAGATTGGCTAGGATATTGTCGAGCTCAACCTGGATCTGGTCTTCAACGCGGCGTTGATCGAGCTCCGCTTCGCGCAGTTCGGCCTCTGCGCGTTGCAGACGTCCGCGCGCCTCGCGCCGTTGCAGCGGCACTGTGAACGTCACGCCCACCACAGTGTCGGTGGAATCGAAAGTCGATCCGCCATCGCCAACCGCGCCAAAATCGCGCGACAGCTCAACGCTCGCATCAAGACGCGGCTTTAAGTCATTGCGGCGCAGGGCAATTTTGTTGGTCGCGCGCTCAATCGCGAGGCGGAAAGTTTCGAGCTCTGGCCGGCTTTCCAGAATATCATCGCGGCGCCCCTCCAGCAGCGATTGCATATCGGGCAGGGCGCGCAGCTGGCTTTGGCTGGGCAATTGGCTGCGAGTGGGCACGATCAATTGCCCGTTGCTGCCGCGCAAATAGTAAGACAGGCTGTTTGCAGCGGTGGTAAAATCGCGCTGCGCTTCTTCGACCAGAGTGCGGCGGCGGATCACATTTTGCCGGTTTTCAGTCAGCGCAATGCGCGGCGCTGCGCCCAGACTGATCTCCCGCGATAAGCCAATGGCGCGCGCTTCGGCGATTTCGAGCAATTCTTCATAAACGCTGATCTGTTCACCCGCAGCGACCCAGCGCCAATAGGCACGCAAAGCTTCAAACTGCACATTCAGTTGAACCAGAACGATATCGAGCCGCGCCTGACTGGCGGCCAGCCGGGTGTCTTCTATCGCAAAGCGGCGCTTGTCGATCCGCCGATCGCGCAGCAGCGAAAACAGCGCGCCAACCTTAAATTCGCCCGCTTGATTGGTGTTGTAGATGTTCTCATAAATGGGAAAACGCCCATCAGACAGGCGGTAGGAACCGAACACTTTTGCACCGTATGGGCGCAATTGCTGGGTTGCTTTCACTTCGCCATAGCCGCCCGAAAATGTGCCCGTCACCCGGTCATAAACCTCGCCTTCGAGCAGCAGATCAAACGCACCATCAGCGGCGAGCTGATCGCTGCGCGCGGCCGCTTCGCGTTCAAAGCTGGCCAAAATGCTGGGAAAGGTAAGGGCAGAGCTGCGCAGCACCTCATCGGGCAGCAAGGGGCCCTGCGTCAACGCCAATTCGAGCGGGTCTTCAAACGGTTCGATATCCTGCGCCAAAGAGGCAGTCGGGGCAGCGGCTATCAGCCACGCACCTGCAAAAAGGGCCGCTGCCTTTAACGCGCGAACGAACGCCATGGTCAGGCCGGCTGTTCCGGCGCGGTTTGCGGATTTTCAGGCGGGAAATTGTTCAGCTGGCGCCAGATTTCATAGCCCACCGGCACAGTCTCCAGCAGAACCCATGCCTGAACCGATGCACCAAAGCGCGCAAACTGATCGCCCGGCCACGCATTGGGCTGGCTGGTGTCTTCCGATATCAGCACGCGGAACCGCCCATCAGGCTGGGCAGACTGGTCAACCGATGTGACAATGCCGCCAAATGTGCCCACTGCAACAGAGGGCCAGCCGCTTGCCTGCAAAACCGGCCAGCCTTCAAACTGGATGCGGGCGGTATCGCCGGGCTCGACCAAGCCCACATCGCGGCCATCTACGAAAATCTCGATCACGCGCTCGGTCGTCTCGGGCACAAATGTCGCAAGGATCGCGCCCGCGCTGACGACGGTGGCGGCATCGCCTGCATTCACGCTTTGGATAAAGCCATCGCGCGGGGCGGTGACCAATTGTTCCGACTGGCGCGACAAGGCCGTTTCGGTGCGCGTGAGATTGGCCTGCGCTTCGGCGACGCGTCCGCGCATTTCTTCAACCTTGATCTGCGCCAATTCATAATCGCGCCGGGCAACCAGACCCGATGCAAACAGCTCATTCATCCGCCGCAAGTCAATTTCGGCGGTGGACTGGGCGTTGCGCGCAGCATTCAGCTGGATTTCAACCTGCGCGCGTTCCGCTTCCAATCGTTGAAGCAGCTGCGGGTCGATATCGGCAATGCGCGCGATTGGATCACCCATTTTGACCTGGCTGCCATCGCGCACAAACCATTCCTCAATCCGCCCGCCAACAAGCGCATTGATCTCCTGCTGGCGCTCATTGGGATTGAGCGTTGTCACTTTGCCCTGACCGCCCGTTGTCTGGACCCAGGGAACGTAAATCATAAACAGAATACCAGCGATAACCGCGGCAAGGATCAACACGAAAATCGTGCGGAAAATGCGCGGCATACGGATTGTATCCAGCGTCTTGAAATGCGCCATATCAGCATCGATTGCAGCCATTGCCTGTCTCCTCGCTGCCTATTCCGCCACTGCGCCAATATTGGGCGATAGCGGGCGCGGGCCTTTGGGCCGGTGCGGTGATTGTTTGTTTACAGCGAGGCAGAAATCCTCGAAATTGTCGAAATAGCGCTGCTGGCGTGCTTCCAGATAGAGGAAGGTTTCAAACCCCAGATCAATGCGCCGCCCGGAAAAATAGACAACCGTCGTATAGGCCTGATCGCGCAATTCCGCGATGCTGCGCGACAGGTGTTCTTCATCCAGCAAATCAAACAGCCGGCTCAGCACCAGCACACGCGGGCGTTCCAGCAGCGCATTGGCGAGCTTCAATTGCTGCAATTCCACAGAGGATAGCGGCGATCCGGTGGCCGCGATATGCGTATCAAGCCCCTTTTCAAAATTCGCGATTGTCCGGTCGAGGCCCACCGTCTCAAGCGCGCCAATCATCCGGCTGGGGGCGGAATCGGGGCAGGACAGATTGAGATATTCGCGGATCGTCATGCCGACAAAGCTGGGCCGTTCCAGCACATGCACATCTTTGCGCAGATTGTGCGCTTCGATATCGTTGAGGTCGATCCCGCCAAGCGAGGCAAAACCGTTATCGGGCACTTCGTGCATTTTGAGCACATCGGTAAAGGCTTTTTGCACCCCGTGATGGCTGGCCGCTGCCATGACAATGGCGCCGCTGGGGATCTCAAAATCGAGCACGGCGGTTTCATGGCGCGCTTTGCTGGATACCGAATGCAGCACCAGTGTGTGATCATCGCCGCGCACGGGATTGTCGCCTTTGGCTTCTTCCTGCTGCACATCGTAAAACAGCGACAATTCTTCAACCGCTGCGCACAGATCGTAGAAATACGTGAGATACGTGCCCAATTGCGCGACGCCAAAAAACGCGACGGACAACACCAGTTCAGCGGCAACCAATTGGCCAAGCGACAATTGCTCCTGCAAAACCAGCCAACCCCCAAGGCCAAGCAGGGATGCGCTTGCCGCTGCATACAGGATCAAAAACGCGATTGTCTGGCCGAAATGCTGGCGGAAATGCCGCTTGCGCTCACCAATATACCGCGCGGTGTATTCATCGGTGCGATCAAGCGCGTAATCAATGCGCCGCTGTGATTTGAAGAACCCGTTGGATTCGCCCAAGGTTTCAAGCCATGCTGCGGTCCCGTGCTTGGCATGCGACATGTCGATCCCGGTGCGAATAGCGCGGCTGCCCCACACCAGCCAGATAACCCAGATCAGCGCCGACATGACAATCGTGAACACCAGAAACAGCGGGTGGTATAAAGACACCAGCACAAACCCCACCGCGACCTGCAACACGACGGAAAAGCCGCCAACGAACAGAACCGGCAGCGCCTTTTGCACATTGATGACGTCAAAATAGCGGTTGAACAGCCAGCCATCCTGATTGTCGACGAAGAACGGATTTTGCGCATAGACCGAAATCAGCGAAATTTCGGCGACCATGCGGGCGTAAAAGCGCCGGGCAAACAGCTCCATCAAATGAATGCGCAAGGCGTTCATCAAAGCGAACAGCAGCAAAAGCCCGAACAATGTCACTGATAACACCACCAAAGGCGCGGCGAGCGCAGTGTTGGCAACTGTGTTAATCAGCATCTGCACCGAAATCGGTGTGGCCAGCGAAAGCAGGCTGATGCCCACGCCATAAACCAGCGCTAACCAGTAGAAATTCGCCTCTGGCCTAAGGATATCAATGAATTGACGGAAGAACTTAACGAGCGATATGCGCGTTCCGTAGCTCTCTTGTGAGCTTGATATGGTGTTGGCCATAGCTGCCGGGTCCGTCCAAATAGCGTCAAAAAATATGCAGTCACATTCGCGCGTTCACCCGTGACCCCCCGCGGGCGTAAGGCCGAAATCAAAACAATTCCGCCCTTTTGCTGACAATTGAACGAGTAACCGCGCTTGCGGTTCCTGCAAGTGACTTGGAAAGTTATCATTGCGATTGTCGGATTATTGTATCACGCGGGTCACGCAATGACAGCCTGCGATAAATCCCTAATCCTATACGTTCCAGCATGGCCTGTGGGCCGGCTAAGATGAGCCGGGACAAAAGCCCGATCATTCTGGTGGGCGGCGGGCATTCGCATGTGGCTGTTCTGGCCGATTGGGCCAAAAACGGTTTGCCATGCAGCCGCGCGGTTTTGCTCACGCCTGAGCCATATTTGCGGTATTCGGGCATGGTTCCGGGCTGGATATCGGGCGAACACAAGCGCGATGATGCGTGCGTTGACCTCGCCGGGCTTGCGCGGGCGGCGGGGGCACAATTGGTGCTGGATCGCTGCGCCGCGCTTGATCCAGAGGCGCGCTCTATCTTGACGCTGGATCATGGTCTGCTGACATTTGATATCGCTTCGTTCGATACAGGCGGGGTGGGGCAAGCGGCCAAAGTTCTGGGCGATGATCCGCGTTTGATTGATGTGCGTCCCATTGGCCGCTTTGTCGAAAAAACAGCCGCTGCCTTGTCTGAGCCTGTCAACAAGCCGCTTAAGATCGCCGTGATCGGCGGCGGGGCGGCGGGGTTTGAACTTGCCTTTGCCTTGCGCAATGCGAAAGGCGTTTCAAAATCGCCCGACATCCAATTGGTCGTTGGCAGCGATGGGCTTTTGCCGGGCTTGTCATACGCGGCCCGGCGTTTGGTGCGCGAAGAGTTCGCAGCGCAAAAAATGCAATTGATCCATGGAGACGCGAGCCTTTCTTCAGGTGATCTTATGGTTGAGGGACAGTCACTCGAACCGCGCGATATCATCATCGCGGCGATCGGATCAGGCGCGCCGGATTGGCCGCGCGCGGCAGGGCTCGCGGTGGATGAGGAAGGCTTTATTGCTGTCGGCCAACATCAACAATCAACCTCGCATCCGCATATCTTCGCAGCTGGCGATGTCGCTGCGCGGATGGATTGCGCGGTGCCGCATTCGGGCGTTCATGCGGTGCACACAGGGCCGGTCCTCGCGGCCAATCTGCGCCGTATCCTTGCAGGCAAAAACCCGCGCCGTTCTTATCGTCCGCGCCCGGCAAGTCTTTACCTGCTATCCACCGGACGAGGCGAGGCGATTGCCGCTTATGGACAATTTGCGGCGAAGGGGCGCAGGCTTGCCCGGCTGAAAGCATGGATCGACAAACGCTGGATCGCGCGATACGCCGCGACCATAAAAACCGGGCTGTAACAAAGCCATCAAAAGCAGCGAACCAACCGCGCATAAGGGGCTTTAGCCGATGAAGAAGATTGCCATTATCGCAGCGCTGGCGGCCATGATCGCGGCGTTTTTCTATTTCGGATTGAACGAGCGGCTGTCGGCCGAAGGTATTTCCAGCACCATTGCCGAGGTTGAGGCGTTTCGCGCGGAAAATGCGGGCCTGGTGCTGGTGGTGTTCTTTCTCGTCTATATCGCAGTGACCGCCGCCTCTTTGCCCGGCGCTGCCATCCTGACTTTGATCGCGGGGGCTTTGTTTGGGCTTGTAACGGGCCTGATCCTCGTATCATTTGCGTCGACCATTGGTGCGACTTTGGCCTTTCTTTCATCGCGTTACGTGCTGCGCGACAGCATTGAGGGGCGCTTTGGTGAGCGGCTCAAATCCATCAATGAAGGGCTTGAACGCGACGGCGCGTTCTACCTGTTCACATTGCGGATGATCCCTGTGATCCCGTTTTTCGTCATCAATCTGGTGATGGGGCTGACGCGGATCAAAACGCTGACATTCATCTGGGTCAGCCAATTGGGCATGCTGCTGGGCACAGCGGTTTATGTGAATGCCGGCACACAATTGGCGAAGCTGGATAGTTTGGATGGCATTTTGTCTCCGGTGATGATCGGGTCGCTGGTGCTGCTCGCCATTGTTCCATGGATTGCGAAATTTATCATCGGCGTTTTGAAACGGCGCAAAGTCTATAAAGGCTTTACCCGGCCCAAAACCTATGACCGCAATATGGTGGTGATCGGCGCAGGCGCGGCGGGGCTGGTATCTTCGCTGATTGCTTCCACCGTCAAAGCAAAAGTGACTCTGGTTGAAGCGCACAAGATGGGCGGCGATTGCCTGAATACGGGCTGCGTTCCGTCCAAAGCGCTTATCAAAAGCGCGAAAGTCGCTGCCCAAATGCGCAATGCGGACAAGTATGGGCTTGAAGCGCACGAGCCCAAAGTTCCCTTCAAACACACCATTTCGCGCGTGATGGACGCGGTCAAAACCATTGAGCCGCATGACAGCGTGGAACGGTATGAAAGCCTGGGCGTGGACTGCGTGATGGGATACGCCACTATCATTGATCCGTGGACGGTAGAGATCGCGCGCGCTGATGGCGAAACGCAGCGGCTGACGAGCCGCTCTATCGTGATCGCGGCAGGGGCTGCGCCATTTGTCCCTCCGATCGATGGGCTCGCAGATAGCGGCTATCTCACGTCTGACACGATGTGGGATGCCTTTGCGCAAATGGACAGCCCGCCTGCGCGTGTCGCAATCCTTGGCGGCGGTCCGATTGGCTGCGAGATCGCACAAAGCCTCGCGCGGCTGGGATCAAATGTCACTCAGATCGAAATGGCTGACCGGATCATGGGCCGCGAAGACGCCGAGGTTTCCGCGCTTGCCAAAACGGCCTTGGAAGAGGCGGGGGTTACTGTCCTTACCGGGCACAAAGCGGTGAAAGTCGCTGGCGGGAAAGTCATCACCGAAAGTGATGCGGGCGGCACTGCTGCCGCATTCGATGCGCTTATTGTCGCGGTGGGCCGGGCGGCCCGGCTAAGCGGTTATGGCCTCGAAAAGCTGGGCATCGACACCAATAAAACCGTGGTAACCGATGAATTTCTCGCCACAAAATTCCCCAATATCTTTGCCGCTGGCGATGTCGCGGGTCCGTTTCAGTTCACCCACACCGCATCGCATCAGGCCTGGTTCGCATCTGTTAACGCGCTGTTTGGCCAGTTCAAAAAGTTCAAAGCCGATTACCGCGTCATCCCTGCTGTTACATTCCTCGATCCTGAGATCGCGCGCGTTGGGATTAACGAGAGAGAAGCCGAGGAGCAGGGCATCGAATATGATGTGACCCGCTATGACCTCGATGATCTGGACCGCGCGATTGCCGAAAACGAAGTGAAAGGCTTTGTCAAAGTGCTGACCGTAGCGGGCAAAGACAAAATCCTGGGCGCCACCATTGTCGGCCACAATGCAGGCGAAATGCTGGCGGAATACACGCTCGCGATGAAGCACGGTCTGGGCCTCAACAAGATCCTTGGCACCATCCATCCCTATCCCACCATGGCAGAAGGCAACAAATTCGCCGCAGGCGAATGGAAGAAAGCGCGCAAGCCAGAAAAGCTGCTGGCATTGGTGGAGAAATATCACAGCTGGATGCGCGGATAAGGCGCGCGCATTGTGGAGCTGTTCGATCAATTTCGCGGTTTCTTCGGCATCGGTCTGTTGTGCCTGCTTGCCTGGGGGCTGAGCGAGGATAGGGCAGGCCGCCCTCGCTGGCGCTGGATCGTTGGCGCATTGGCGATGCAGGCGGCCCTGGCGCTGGTGATTGTGCGCGTGCCCTTTGTTTGGGACGCGATGAAAGCGGCCAATGCAGGCGTGCGCGCGGTAGAGCAGGCGGCGCTGGCGGGTTCATCCTACATGTTCGGCTATTTGGGCGGTGCGCCTTTGCCGTTTGAAGTGAAGCAAGGGGCTGATCAGCCGCTTGTTATCGCTTTTCAGATCCTGCCATTGGTGATCGTGTTTTCCGCGCTTGCTGCATTGTTGTGGCATTGGGGCGTGCTGCGCTGGCTTGTGAAAGGCCTCTCGCTCGCGCTGCAACGGACATTGGGGGTAAGCGGCGTTGTCGGCCTTTCGGGCGGGGCCAATCTGTTTTTGGGCGTGGTGGAAAGCCCGCTGGTGATCCGCGCCTATTTTGCGCAAATGAGCCGGGCAGAACTGTTTCAGGTCATGACGCTCACCATGGCCAGCATCAGCGGCGCGGTGCTGGTGCTCTATGCCAGCACTTTGCAAAGCGTGCTGGGCGAAGGGGCAACCGGGCATTTGATTTCCGCTTCACTGGTCTCTCTGCCCGCCGCTCTGCTGATTGCAAAGCTGATGGTGCCGGGTGACGGGGCCAAAACCGCAGCGGATGAAGATGAGGAGCCGAGCCTCGCCTATGCATCCAGCATTGATGCGATTGTCAAAGGCACGATGGACGGCATGCAATTGTTCCTCAGCGTCATTGCGATCATCATCGTGGTGTTTGCGCTGGTGGCATTGGGCGATCAGATCCTGGCTGCATTCCCGCCGGTTGATGGCGAACCGCTATCGATCAAGCGCATTTTCGGCTGGATATTTGCGCCGTTCATGTGGCTGCTGGGTGTGCCATGGGCCGAAGCGCAGGCCGCTGGTAGCCTGATGGGGACCAAAGCGATCCTGAATGAATATGTCGCTTTTCTCGAACTTTCCGCATTGCCCGGCGGCACTTTGTCACCGCGCGGATTGCTGATTGTTACCTATGCCCTGTGCGGATTTGCCAATCTGGCAAGCATTGGCCTGCTGGTTTCCACCATCGGCACGCTGTGCCCAGAACGCCGGGCAGAGGCGGCGGGACTTGGCATCAAAAGCTGGATAGCGGGCAATATCGCCAGCGCCATGACAGGCGCGTGGATTGGTATTGTGACCTTTGGCAGCTAAGGCCTGCGCGATGTTCGATTCCAAATTTCGCCCGCTGATTGACCCGCCGCTCAATGCCGCAGGGCGCTGGCTGGCGGGCTTGGGGGTTACCGCGAACACGCTCACCTTTGCAGGGCTTGCGCTGGGGCTGGGCGGGGCGGGCGCGGTGGCGGCGGGCGAAATGTGGCTCGCTCTTGCGCTCATCATCGCCAACCGGCTGTGCGATGGCCTCGATGGCGCGGTGGCAAGAGCGCGCGGGCCAAGCGCGCTTGGCGGGTATTTCGACATCGTTGCCGACTTTGCCTTTTACGTATCGGTGCCTGCAGGCTTCGGCATTTTGAGCGCGGACAACACTCTGCCCGCGCTGATATTGGTTGCAAGCTTTGTGCTGACAGGGGTGAGCTTTCTCGCTTTCGCAGTGATCGCAGCAGAGCGCGGCGAGACCGCCAGCGCGCATGGGCAAAAGAGCTTTTTCTATTCCACTGGCCTTGCCGAAGGGGCCGAAACCATCGCGGTGTTTATCGCCATGTGCGCTCTGCCTGCATGGTTTGGTGTGATCGCCTATGCTTATGCCGTTTTATGCGTGCTCACCGTGATCCAGCGCAGCGCGCTTGCGGTGATGACGTTTAAGGAGCAGCCCTAGCGCTGATAGAGAGCGCCCCTAGCGCTGACCAATGCGCGCCGCTGTTGCCTCACGCAAAGCTTTGATCCGGGCAGCATTCGCGCCCAGATCGCTTTGCCCGACGCGGCTGACCGAACGAAAATCAATCTGCGTTTCGCTTACCCGCGCGACAACGTCATCTTCAAAGCCAAACCAGAACGTTTCCGCCACCCCTTCCACGCGGCCTTCATCCACTTCGGACCGGATGTTCGATAGGCCGATATCCTCCATCGCAGCCGCCACCGCAGCGACCGCATCCTTCGCGCTTGCGCTGCCCAGCGGAAGCGGCGCAAGATCGGCGTAGTTTTCAGTGATGACCTGCGCATGGCTTTGAATGGCAAGCTGCGGGGCGACGCCCTGATAGGTCGAAATCTCGCCAAGCGGAGTTTGATAATCGCTCACCGGATTGGCATCGGCTTCCTTGCGCGCCTGCATGGTTTGCTCTGAAAACACTGGCGGATTGCCCGTATCCGTCGCCACATCATGAATGGGATTACCCGCCGCTGTTCCTTGCGCAGACAGGCCCATGACCACGAAAGCAGCTGGAATGGCCAAAGCAAGCGCGGGCCAGATCCACCCTTTTCGCGGGGCTTTGAACACCACAAACAACAGCGAAATAAGCGCGAGGCCCGCGACAATCGGCACCAGAAACAGCCCGGCTCCAAAAGTCAGCGACATCAGGCCCGTCTGCCAGCTCCACAAACCAAACTTGGTCCCCAGGGCAGCGATCGCGAAATACACCGGCAAAAGCAAAGCCAGGTAGAACACGATGCGGGCATGACGCGGCGTTTTGGGTTTTGGGTTCAGATTATCCATGGCCATCCCTTTAGACAGGTGATGGATTTACGCAAACATTTGGTCGTTTTGCGCGCGCGATACGCGGTGCCTGCTGTCTTTTTGATTGGGGCCTGAGGGAACAAAGCCTTTGCCCGTGCTTTTCTACTCAATGTGCTGCTTTCCTTAGCGTCCGAAAACGGTTAGGGGATTTTTGCGGGATCATGAGTATTTCAAAAAGGGAATTTATCTATGAAGCATAACGTTCTTTTGGGCGCAGTGGCTGCAACCAGCCTTATCGCTCTTTCCGCATGCGGCGGCGGCGCACAAGAAGCGCCTGCAGCTGACGACACCGCAGCAGAAGCGCCTGTTGCCGAAGAAACCGCTGAAGCAGCACCCGCTGAAGAAGCGGCAGCGGTTCCTGCAGCTGAAGCCAATGGCACAATCATCGAAGTTGAAATGCTTACGCGTGATCCCGACACTGGTCGTCAGGTGTTCAAGCCCGGCCTTTTGCGCGCAAAAGTGGGTGACACGATCGTGTTCAAACCGACCGATCCTACTCACCAATCACAATCAATCGACGAAATGATCCCCGCCGGCGTGACCGGATGGCAGGGCGCGATCAATGAAGAAGTGTCCTATGTCGTCCCGGCACCGGGCATTTACGGTTATAAATGCAACCCGCACTACGCCGCTGGCATGATCGGTCTGATCATCGTTGAAGGCGAAGGCATGGACGCCAATCTCGAAGCGGCAAAGGGTGTCACGCATCCCGGCCTTGCTGGCAAAGCATTCGAAGAACTGTTCGCCGAAGCTGGCATCTAAAAAGCAGCTCTACAAGACGCAAAAGGGGCGGCAGGGGATAACCTTGCCGCCCTTTTTTTGTTCTCGCTCAATCCTTACAAGGCTTAGTTATACTCAGTTCGAGCTAAACACTGGTCGAGCTAAAAACTGGCCCGGTCAAACCTCGCCATTGGCTTTGAGATAGGCAACCAGATCAGCGCGGTCTTGCGCGTCTTTGATGCCGGGGAACGCCATGCGTGTGCCGGGGATGTAATCCTGCGGCGCTTTGAGATAATCGAACAGCGTTTCTTGCGTCCACGTGATGCCGCTATTTGCATTGGCGGCGGTGTAATTGAACCCATCAACTGAACCTGCCTCGCGGCCCACAATGTCATAGAGATGCGGGCCCACGCGGTTCACGCCGTCCTCGATTATGTGGCACGACATGCACTTGGTAAAAACGGTTTTGCCAGCCGCTGCATCGCCGGTCAGATCAGCAAATGCAGCCGCCTCAACAGCTGCCTCTGGCGCGGGCGTCTCGGGCGCGGTTGCCGCGGTGGGAGCTGCCTCAGTTGCACCGGAGTTTGCACCGGAGTTTGCGGGGGGCTCTTCACCTGACTGACCGCCGCAGGCAGAAAGCGCGCATATGCCTAAAATGGCCATTCCATTGGAAAATCTGGTTCGCATATCCGCTCCTCCCTTATTCGCCCAAACTGCACATAGTCTGGCGATATCCTGACCCTTAGGCAGGTTATCAGGCCGCCATCTGGCCGCGCGCCAATTCGCACCGGGACCAGATTTCACTCAGCGCTGTGACCAAGCGGTCAATATCGCCATCTTCATGGACGGGCGAAGGGGTCAGCCGCAGCCGTTCTGTGCCCACAGGCACAGTGGGATAATTGATCGGCTGCACATAGATGCCGTGATTATCCATCAGCCAGTCGCTGATCATTTTGCATTTCTTGGCATCGCCCACCATCACAGGAATGATGTGGCTGGGATTGGGCAGATGCGGAATGCCCATAATATCCAGCTGGCGGCGCACTTGTTCCACCCTGTCGCGCTGTTGTTCGCGCTCTGTATTGCTGGTTTTAAGGTGGCGAATGCTCGCCGCTGCGCCCGCTGCCACGGCAGGCGGTAGCGCGGTGGAGAAGATAAATCCGCTGGCAAAACTGCGCACGAAATCAACCAGATTGCGGCTGGCCGCGATATAGCCGCCCATTACGCCGAACGCTTTGCCCAAAGTGCCCTCGATTACATCGATCCGGTCCATCAGGCCTTCGCGTTCGGCAATCCCGCCGCCATGCGGGCCGTAAAGGCCAACGGCGTGCACTTCATCGATATAGGACATCGCCCCGTGCTTTTCGCAAACATCGAGAATGTCGGCGATGGGCGCGATATCGCCATCCATCGAATAGACGCTTTCAAACGCGACCAGCTTGGGCACATCGGGGCCGTATTCCGACAGCATCCGGTCTAAATCTTCTGGATCGTTGTGTTTCCAGATTTTGTAAGGCGCGCGGCTGTGGCGAATGCCTTCGATCATGCTGGCATGGTTCAAGGCATCGGAAAAGACGACGCAGCCGGGGATTTTGCCCGCCAAAGTGCCAAGGCCCGCCCAGTTTGAAACATAGCCCGAAGTGAACAGCAGCGCGCTTTCTTTGCCGTGCAGATCAGCCAGTTCCGCTTCGAGTTCGACATGATAGTGATTGGTGCCCGAAATATTGCGCGTGCCCCCTGCGCCCGCGCCGCATTCGTCCAGCGTTTCGTGCATCGCTTCGAGCACGCTAGGGTGCTGGCCCATGCCCAGATAATCGTTCGAACACCACACCGTCACTGCCTGCGTGTCTTCGCCAACAAAGCGCGTTGCGTGCGGAAACTTGCCGCGATGCCGCTTGATATCGGTGAAGACCCGGTAGCGACCTTCTTCGCGCACACTGTCCAAGGCCTGCGCAAAATAGGTTTCGTAATCCATGGCGTGTCCCTCTGCTTGGTATTCTAAGTGTTAGTTTGGATGCGAATTGGATGCAGCCGACTGGCTTGCACCGCGCTGCGTTGATGATTTGCGATTGGAAAAAGCCCAGCCCCACAGCATCCCGTCGCGGAATGGCAAAGCCAGAAAAATATGTTCAAGCGCGCCCAATAGGCACAGGCTCGTCAAAAGGCTGGCTCCCACCATTTCGGCGGAGCCCACAGGCGCTGCCAAAGCGAGCGATCCGAACCAGCCGGCCAGCGCCACAATGGCGAGGATCGAGATGGCCAAAAGCCCGGTCATCCGGTTGGGGCCGAAATAGGTCTTGAGATAATCAAGATGCGGCGGGAGCATTTCTGATGTGGAATTGGGCACGCCGACAAACAGGTTGATCTTCGAAGACAGGCGCAGGCCAAACAATAGCACAAACACGGTGGCGCCGATCTGATTGGGCACATTCCACGATAGCGAGATAAGCAGCAGCGCTGTCAGCGCCAAAGCAACCTCGTGATGCAGCACAGTGGCGCTTGCCTGCGCAAACCGGCGCGCGCCGCGCAGATCGGGCTCGGCCCGTGTGCGCCGCGGGCCAGCCGATGCGCCCGTTAAAAAGCCGATTTCATGCCAGCCCCACACCATCAGCGCGCCGATAAAGGCAAGGTAGACCGCGCTCACCGATACTGACAGCGAAGCGAACAGGATGACAATCAAGCCGCCAATCCCGCCCGCGCCGCCAATGATAAGGCTGCGCGAAAAAGTGCTGCGACCAAGGTTATCTGCCCAGGCAATCAAGCCGGTGGCGAAAAACCAGATCGCAACTGCCACGATAAACGGCAGGATATGACCGCTCCAACTTACCACGCCAAAATCACCATGCCGGTTGGAGCCTGATTGATTGCGGTAATGCGTTGGATTTGGTGCGCTGGAAATACATCCGCGCAAAATTGTATCCAGCGCCTGCAATCCCGCTTATGCGCTTGGCCATTCCGCCAATGCCGCCTTGTTCCTTGCCATCTTCGATCCGGGCAGCGGCCAGGCGCAGCTTTTCCATCCGGGCGCGGAATTTGGGATCATCAATATCCAGCTCCACCGGGAAAACCTGGCGGCTGATCTGATTGGTGATCTCAAACACCTTGTAATCATACTCGGTCGGATCAACGCCCAGCGCCTTGTGAAAGACGGGACGGTCATGATCGCGCACATACATTGTGGCGTAAACCGACAGTAGGAAAAACCGCACCCACAGCTTGTTCGATCCCTCCAGCAGCTTGGGATCGGCGCGCATCAGCATCGCAAACGCTTCGCCGTGGCGAAATTCGTCATTGCACCATTCCTCGAACCAGTCGAAGATTGGGTGAAACTTGTGCTGCGGATTGGCGGCCAGATGGCGGTAGATCGTGATATAGCGGGCATAGCCGATTTTCTCAGACAGATAGACCGCGTACCAGATAAACTTCGGCTTGAAATAGGTGTATTTCTTGGTCCGGGTAAGAAAGCCCAGATCAACGCCAATGCCTGCATCTTTCAGGCTTTCATTGATAAAACCTGCATGGCGGCTTTCATCGCGCGCGAGCAGCTTGAACAGCTGTTTGACATCGGGGTTCTTGGTGCGCTTGGCAATTTCGGCATAAAGCACGCAGCCGGAAAATTCCGACGTCATCGAACTCACCAGAAAATCGGTAAACTCCTTGCGCAAAGCCGGCTCCAACCCTTCGATCACGCCTTCAAAATTAGCCTTTTGGCGAAAGTGATACTTGTTGGGATCGGCCGTCATATCGGCGATCAACTGGTCCCATTCCGCCCGCACGGTCGACACATCAATCGCATCAAGCGCGTCGTAATCGGTGGTGTAGAACCGGGGGGTCAGCATGGTTTCGGTGGTCGCAAGGGCCATCGCATCTTCGCTGGTCATGGGCTTGTATGCGTTCATTTGATCCTCCCTGCGTTAAAGCTGACTTCGTACAATTCGGCGAGGTCGAAATAGGCCGCCAGCCGCGTCAGCGCGCGGACAAGCGGGCCTGCGCGCGTGACGGTTGCGGTGCGCTCGAACACTTCGCGCGAACCAAAGGGGATGGAAATCGGATCGCCGTGCACGCGCACTTTGTCGCCCGGTTCCATCTCGATATCGGCGGGCAGATCGACATGAGCGTGAAAATGCTCCGAGCTTTGCTCGACCGTGATTGTGCAGCCAATCTCAAATTGCCGCGCCGTGATAGCTGATCCCTGAGCCATCGTGTTCGCCATTATTCGGCTCCTTGTTGTGAAAAAGCGGTGCGCGCAGATTGTGCGTGCAGCATGTCGGCAAAGACGGCGCGATTGTCTGCGCCGAAAGAGGCAAGTTCGATGGTTTTGCCAGTCGTATCATCGCCCAAAGTGAGCGCGCCATTGTCCCATTCGACCAAGGTAAAGCCCGTTTCCGACCCGATCCCGCGAATGCGGCGCTGATGGACCAAAGCGCGCGCGGTTTGCCGAACAAATCCGCCAGTGCCTGCATCAAATTCGCCGATCACCATGCCGCTATTGGCATCTTCCACCCTTACAATCCCGCCGGGCGCATCGTAAAACTGGATGGACCGGGTCGCGATTTCCTTGGTGCCTTGCGCAGCGCGGATTTCGGAAGGCACGCCTTCGCGATCAAAATAGCCCAGAGTGACAGATGCGGTGAGCGCGATTGAGCTGATGACAACCGCTCCGATCATCATCAAAGGCACGCGGTGGACCGCAATGTCATCGTCTTCGTCAAAGGTTCTGACGATCATGCCGGTGCCCCTTCCATGCCGCCTGAATTGCCGCGCTGCGGCGCATGACCAGATTGATGGTCGCGGGCAGGCTGAGACCGCGTTTCTGCGCCGATGGATGCAGATGCTTCGCCCGGCGCGCCGCTGATATTGCGATCAATCGCGCCATAATGCGCGCGCGCCTCAGCCAGGGTTTGCGCCACGCTCTCAGCATCCGCCACACCGCGCAGCATTGGTTGCGGGCGCGAGAAATGGAACGGGCGCACATGCGGCCACAGCAGGAAATAGCCAAGCAGCCGTTCGCCTTTCAGGTCCACCGCAATATCGCCAAAACCTTTGCCGCGCATTTTTAGATCCGCCGCGCCGATATGTTTCAGCGGCACATTGATGCGCGTTTCAATCGCCATGCCAATGCGCAGGATCAGCCGCACATCGGTAAGGATATACAGGCTTGTGCGCGCGCTCAGATGCGCAATCCCCGTCAGCACTGCAACGCCCAGCGCGCCAAGCCCCACCACGATCATCGCTTTTTCGAAAGAACCAAACGCAAAAGCGAGCCCTGAAAGCACTGCGAAGTACACCGCGACTTTGCGCGTGTGAAAAGCCGACCGCGCAAGCACTGCGGGATCGGGCCGTCCTTTCCACAAGACCCGCTCATCAGCCGCGGGCGTTCCCATCGGGTCGCCATGCGCGGTGGGGCCTGCTTCTTTCGCAAAGCCTTCAGGCTCATTCAGCTGCGCGCTGGCAGGCGCATGACTGCGCCCATCAGCATCGCCGCTGGTTTTTAAGGTTAGATCCACGGTTCAGCCCTCTCAGCGGTTGCATACATGTATCCGCCGCCGAAATAGGCCATGATCTTGTCTTCCTCGAGGCGAGTGATCTGCCCCGGAGTGGCCAGACGCGGAACATCGGCGAATTGATCAGCGGTGATGGCATCGATCTCGATCTCATCGGCTTTGTCAGGCCAGATCCCGGTGAGCAGACCTTTGCCGCCGACACAGGCGACGAACATGGGCGCAAGCACTTTGTCACCTGCATTGGTTTCCACTTCGAGATAGCGGATCAGATGCTCGGACTGATCGACCCAGATATCGGTGACTTTGCCAGCGACTTTCTTGTCCGCTGCCACCACAGGCCAGCCGATCACATCGGGATCACCCGGCGCAATTTCGATCTCATGGCTCACGCCAATCGGTACAATGCGCGGGCGGCCATCAAATGTAAGGTCGGGATAATCCGCACGCTCGGTAAAGGCCGCCGGGCCCATACCATCTTTCATCGGATTGCCCGTCGGCACAAAAGGAGCGCCGCCGCCGCTGAATGTTTGTTTGGCAGGGATATTGGCAATTTTGCTCAGCTCATCGCGCGGCTGATCTTCGGGCACGTAAACCCCGCGGCCATGCGGCAGCTTGAACACTTTTTTGTCGCCCACATTGAGCAGCGGCACGCTTTCAATGCGGCCTGTCTTTTCGTCTTCGAGCGGATAGCCCTCGCGCCGGCTTTCGCGCGCAAGATACAGCACAAGGCCGATAAAGAAGAAGAAAAACAGGAAAAATGTCAGCTCTGCGACATCGAAAGTTCCCACGATATAGGCGGTTCTCATAGTACGGTCCTTCCTTGAGGTAGGGCGGCTGATCCCTTGGGCCGCATCATGTTGGGAATTCGCGCAGGCCAAACGGCTGACCGGCGCTTTCCCCGTTATCGGTGGTGGAATTGCGATGCCGGCCAACAAGCGGCCCGATCGCGGCGAGCGCTGCCAAAAGCAGCAGAATTTCGATGAGATAGACGGCGCTGTACCCGGTCGCGCGGGTCGCCACCGCAGCAGACAGATCGCCTGACAGCGCAATTGCTGCGCTGATGTCGCGGATCGCCCCGCCAAGGGCAATGCCTGCGCCGGCGCATGTCGCCTGCACCGCGCCCCATGCGCCCAGCGCAAGGCCCGATGTCTCTGCTTTGGCCAAATTCATCGCTTCGATCAGAGTGCCAACCGAAAACAGACCGAGCCCAAGGCCAATGACGATGGAGCCTGCAAACAATAGCGCGGAAGAATTGAACGGCGCTGCAAACAGCACCAGCAAAAACGCCGCCACGCCCAGAACCAGCCCCGCGCCCGCTATGCGCAAAGGATCACCGCCGCGCGCAAGCCAGCGGCCCGATACCAGGAACCCGCCAAGCGCGCCCAGTGCCCAAGCGCCCGTCAGCCCAGTGGTTGCGCCCACGGACAGGCCCAGGATTTCCCCGCCATACGGTTCAAGCAAAGCATCCTGCATCGCAAACCCCGCAGCGCCAATTCCGATCGCCGTCAGCAGCCGTGCATTGCGGCCATCGCGCACAAATGCGCGCCACAAGCGGCCAAAATCCGGCGTTTCGCGGTCCGGCGCAGTGGCGGCTTTGTTGCGCGCTTCCTGTTTCCACAAAGCGACCACATTAAGCGCCATAGTCAGCACCGCAGCGCCCTGAATGACTTGCACCAGCCGGGTCGGGCTGAAATCGATCAGCAAGCCTCCGATCACAAATGCCGAAAGCATCATGCCGACCAGCAGCATCACATAAAGCAGCGCAACCGCGCGCGGGCGCTTGTCTTCGGGAGCAAGATCATTGGCCAGCGCCAATCCGGCGGTTTGCGTGGTGTGAAACCCAGCGCCCGTCATCAAGAACGCCGCTGCTGCCGCGACGACGCCCACGCTTTGTTTGGCCGGATCTTCGAGCAATAACAGCGCAAATGGCATAATCGCCAGCCCGCCAAATTGCAGCATTGTGCCCATCCAGATATAGGGCACTCGCCGCCAGCCGAGCACCGAGCGGTGCGTGTCCGATTTGTGCCCGATCAGCGCTCGGAAAGGCGCAACCAGCAATGGCACCGCGATCAGCAGCGCGACAATCCATGCGGGCACCGACAATTCGACAATCATCACCCGGTTCAGCGTGCCGTTAAGCAGAACTGCCGCCATCCCAACGCTCACCTGAAACAGCGCGAGGCGCAACAATCGCTCCAGCGGCAAATCCGCGCTTGCCGCATCGGCAAACGGGAGCCAGCGCATGCTAAGCTGCGTCAAAGGGGAGGGAGGGCGAACAGGCGTGGTCATCCGTGGCGGACCATTTCCAGCGCCTGGCTTTTGTAAAATCCGCTCGAGATGCGCTGCGAGCGGCCGATTGACCAACCTGGAATAGCCGAAAGCCGCGCGCGCAGCTCTGTTTCTGCCACAGGCACAATAGCGGGCGAGCGGTCGCTTTTGGGGAAGACCTTGCCCACCGAATGCATCGCGCCCAGCAGCTTTGTGTGCGGGGCGAATGTGAACAGGATCGAACGCGTGGTGCGCTGCGCCAGCTCGGCAATGGAATCGACCAGATCAGCAGGCGCATAGTGAATGAGCGAGTCCATCGCGACCGTGTGCTCAAACGTGCCAAAGCCGGCATCAAGCATATCGCCTGTGCGCCAGCGCACTTTGCCATGGCCCACAAACCCCTGCGCGCGCCCGCGTGCCACATCGACAAGGCCGCCTGCGACATCCACGGCGGTTACGTCTGCGCCCCGGCACGCTGCTTTCACAGCCAAAGCGCCCGTTCCGCAGCCTGCATCCAGCACGCGTGTGCGGCGCAAATCGCGCGGCAGCCAGCCCATCAAAGTTTCGCGCATTTCCTCGCGCCCTGCACGCACGGTTGCGCGAATGCCGCTGACTTTGGTGTCAGAGGTAAGGTCAATCCAGGCCTGCTTTGCCGTGCTGTCGAAATAGGTCGCAAGCTTTTCGCGGCGCTCGGTATAAGGTGTGTCTGATACGCGGCTGGCCATTATTCAAACCCCAGAAAGTCGAAAATGTCGCGGTCTTTCATCGGCGCGGCTGTTGACGGCTCAACGCCTGCCCACAGCATGGCGGCAAGGCGCAGATATTCATCCTGAGCCTGGATCACGTCGGGCGCATCTTCCATCTCGAACAAAGTGCATTTCTTAAGGCGCGAGCGGCGGATCGCATCGACATCGCGGAAATGCGCCAGCCGCGGCATCCCAATCTCTTCGCAGAAGCGGTCAATCTCGTCGGTTTCGCGTGAACGGTTCGCGACAACCCCTGCAAGGCGCACATCGTAATTCTTGGATTTTGCCCCGATGGCCTGAACGATGCGGTTCATGGCAAAGATGCTGTCAAAATCATTGGCAGCGACGATGAGAGCGCGCTCTGCGTGCTGCAAAGGCGCGGCAAACCCGCCGCACACGACATCGCCCAGCACATCGAAGATCACCACATCAGTGTCTTCGAGCAGGTGATGCTGCTTGAGCAGTTTGACCGTCTGGCCCACAACATAACCGCCGCAGCCCGTGCCCGCTGGCGGACCGCCCGCTTCAACGCACATTACGCCGTTATACCCTTCGAACATGTAATCGTCGGGGCGCAGTTCTTCTGAGTGAAACTCAACCGTCTCTAGCACATCGATCACGGTCGGCATCAGCTTTTTGGTCAGCGTAAACGTGCTGTCATGCTTGGGATCGCAGCCGATTTGCAGGACGCGGTGGCCAAGCTTGCTGAAAGCGGCTGAAAGGTTCGAAGAGGTGGTCGATTTGCCGATCCCTCCTTTGCCATAAACGGCGAACACTTTCGCGCCTTTGATCTGATCGGCAGGGTCAAGCTGGACCTGGACCGATCCTTCTCCGTCAGCTTTGCCGAAGCTGGATTTTGGTGTTTGTAAGTTCATAGTCTCAAGCGATCCCTCTGCTTATCCTTCGCTCGCAAACACGCCTTCGAGGCGGTCTTCGAGTTCGTCATTGGCCTCGCGCAGCGCGGCGAGTGTTTCATCATCGGGTGTCCACAATTGGCGGTCACACGCTTCCAGCAGGCGGCCTGCAACGCGCGCGGATGCTTTTGGATTGAGCTGCGAGAGGCGGCGGCGCATGTCTTCATCGAGCACGAATGTCTCGCTGATCTGTTCGTACACCCACGGTTTCACCTGCCCCGTAGTGGCAGACCATCCCAGCGTGCTCGTCACATGGCCTTCAATCGCGCGCACGCCTTCAAATCCGTGATCGAGCATCCCTTCAAACCATTTGGGATTGAGCGTGCGGGTGCGCGCTTCAAGGTCGATCTGTTCGGATAACGTGCGCACTTTGGCGTTCGAGCCGCGCGTCGCATCAAGGATGTAGACAGGCGCGTCTTCGCCTTTGGCTTTGGCAACCGAACGGCTGACCCCGCCAAGCCCGTCGACATATTGATCGACATCATTGATGCCCAGCTCGATGCTCTCGAGGTTCTGATAGGTGAAATCGACGGTGCCCAGTGCGCTTTGAAGCAGGTCGCGCTGCTGCACAGGTGTGCCGCTGACACCGTAAGCATAGCCTTTGTTGACCTCAAACGCATTGGCGAGTTCATCAGGGTCTGCCCATGCGCCGCCGTCGATCATCTGATTGACGTTTGCGCCGTATGACCCTTCGGCATTGGAGAAGACGCGTAAAGCGGCGGTTTCAATATCGCAGCCATGTTTTTCAGCGTGAGCGAGGCTGTGTTTGCGCACGAAGTTTTGTGTCACCGGCTCATCCGCTTTGGCAGCCAGCAAGCTCGCCTCTGCCAGCATGCGCGTTTGCAAAGGCAAAAGATCGCGGAAAATGCCCGACAGGGTCATCACCACATCAATGCGCGGACGGCCCAGCTCCACCAGCGAAATCAGCTCTGCCCCGCACAGCCTGCCATAAGCATCGCGGCGCGGTTTTGCCCCGATCAGCGTCATCGCCTGCGCAATCTGGACGCCTTCGGTTTTCATATTGTCAGTGCCCCACAGCACCATCGCGATGCTTTCGGGGAAGGGATCGCCGCTTTCGATATGGCGCTCAATCAGCTTTTCAGCCTGATCGCGGCCCTGCATACAGGCATAAGCGGAAGGCACGCGGAAAGGATCGAACCCGTGGACATTGCGGCCCGTTGGCAGCACGTCGGGATTGGCGACAATATCGCCGCCGGGGGCAGGCTGGACATAGCCGCCATCCAGCGCATGGATCAGCGATCCAAGCTCGTCACTCGCATCAAGTTTGGCCGACAGGGCATCGCGGTCCGCGCTTTCGCCAGCGGTTTGGGCTGCTTCCACCATCGCATCGAGCATATCCTCGCGGCTTTCGCCTTGCGGGTTTTGCCCGAGCACATGCAGACCATGCGGGATCAGCGTTTGCTCAAGCTCGTAAAGCTGCGCACCAAGCGCAGAAATATCCGCGCATTCAATATCGAGCGCATCACATTGATCTGTAATGAGTTCAGCAAGATCGGCGCGCTCTGCCGCGCTATCCGACATGCGCCAGCGCTCTACGCTCTCTTTCAGCTCGGTAAGGCCTTTATACAGGCCCGCCTGCGCCAGAGGCGGTGTCATATAGCTGACGAGAGTGGCAGCCGAGCGGCGTTTGGCGAGCATCCCTTCGGAGGGGTTGTTGGCCGCATAGAGATAATAATTGGGCAGATCGCCGATCAACCGTTCGGGCCAGCAATCACCTGACATGCCCGCTTGCTTGCCGGGCATGAATTCGAGCGCGCCATGGGTGCCGAAATGCAGCACCGAATGCGCGCCGAAATCCTCGCGGATCCAGCGGTAGAACGCGCTGAACGCATGGGTGGGGGCAAAGCGGCCTTCGAACAAGAGCCGCATCGGATCGCCTTCATACCCAAAGGCAGGCTGCACACCCACAAAGACATTACCGAAATGCGCGCCGAGCACGTGAATATTGCTGCCGTCTGATTGCGCTTTACCCGGCGCAGGGCCCCAATGCGCTTCGATCTCTTCAAGGTGCACTTCGCGCCGGACGTGTTCATCCGCTGGAATGCGCGCGGCGACATTGGCATCTGCGCCGTATCGTTCGGCATTGCCTTTGAGCAAAGCATCGCGAAGCGCATCGACGCTTTCCGGAAACTCGACGCTGTATCCCTCGCTGGCGAGGCGTTTGAGCGTTGCATGAAGCGATTCGAACACCGCTAGAAACGCCGCAGACCCGGTTGCGCCTGCATTGGGCGGGAAATTGAACAGTACCACGGCCAGCTTGCGCGCGGCGCGGTCGGAGCGGCGCAATTCGATCAGCTTGGTCACACGCTTGGCCAAAGCGCCGGCGCGCTCAGGATCGGCTGTCATTGTGCGAACCGGGCCATCGGATGTGTTCGTACGCCCGCCAAACACACTCGGCACTGTTCCGCCGTCAAGTTCGGGCAGCGCCACCATCATTGTCGCTTCAATCGGGAGCAGACCTTGCGAGCGGCCTCGCCATTCCTCGATCGTCTGAAACTCCAGCGCATGGGCAGCCAGATAAGGCACATCCATATCGCCCAATACTTCGCGCGCGGCTTCTGCATCGTTGTAAGCAGGCCCGCCCACTAGCGAGAAACCGGTTAGGTTTACAATCGCATCCACGCTGGGCTTGCCGTGTTTGTCGTAGAAAAACGCATCGATCGCAGGGCGCGCATCAAGGCCGCTCGCAAAGACCGGCACGACATTCAGCCCGGCCGCTTCAAACGCTTCGATCACACCGTCATAGTGGCCGCTATCATGGCCCAGCAGATAAGAGCGAAGCAGGATCAGCCCGACCGTGCCGTTCTTTCCTTTGGGCGAAGGCAGCAGCCGTAACCCTTCGGAAATGCGTTGACGGGTGCGGGGGTGATAGACGCCGGTTTCGGGATATTCGCGCGGCGCATCGGCTTTGGTGATGCCGCGGCGTGCCATGCGCTCTCCGCCCGCATACCGATCAATCAGCGCGCGCACCATTGCGACGACGTTCTCGTCAGAGCCAGCCAGCCAATATTGCAAAGTCAGGAAATAGGCGCGAACGTCTTGCGCGGTCCCGGGAATGAATTTGAGAATTTTGGGCAGGCGGCGCAGCATTTTCATCTGGCCCGCGCCCGATGATGCGCCCTGTTTCTTCGATCCGCGCAGCTTTTTGAGCAGTGCCAGCGGCCCTTTGGCCGGCGCATCCATCCGGTATCCGCCCAGCCGCGTCAGCTTCACCACTTCGCCAGCCGACATAAGCCCCAGCATGGCATCGCAATGTTCGCGCCGTTCTTCCAAGGCGGGCAGGATTGCGCGCACATGATCGTCAAGGAACAGCATGGTCGCAATGACAATATCCGCCTCGGCAATCGCGGCTTTGGCCTCGTCCAGATGGACGCTGTCGCGGTCCCAATCCGCAGCGGCGTGCAAAGTGAGGTCGATATTGTCGCGCGCGAGCTGATCACCGGCACGCTCGGCTGCACCTTTTAGATGATTGTCGAGCGTGATGATCGCGACCCGGACGGGCGCTTTGCTGCGCAGGGCAGGCGGTGCGGGGCGCGCACTACCGGGCATAATGCGCTTTCGCATCGTAAAGCGTGTCGAGATCAATGGGTGCCCGGCTGTTCTGGGCAGCGAACGCTTCGGTGTTGCGGCGGGCTTTCCCGCGCACGAAAAACGGTATTTTCTTCAGCTCGCGGCTGGCTTCGTCGGTCCAGACGGCCCCATCAAACGCGGTCACTTCGGGTTCGGGTATGGGATCGGCCTCTGCCGCCGCCGGAGCCGCAGCAGGCATATGCGCGCGCGGTGAATGCGCAGCGTGATGCGATGCGCCGGCTTCATCGGAAAACTCAAAATCCTCGCGGAACATGGTGAGCAGGTGTTCTTCCAGCCCCATCACCAGCGGATGGACCCACGTATCAAAGATGACATTTGCGCCTTCAAAGCCCATTTGCGGGGAATGGCGCGCGGGGAAATCCTGCACATGGACAGGCGAGGATATCACCGCACACGGCATGCCCAGTCGTTTGGCGATGTGGCGTTCCATCTGCGTGCCCAGCACCATTTCCGGCGCGGCTTCGATGATCGCTTCTTCGACCGCGAGATGATCGTCAGTGATCAGCGGTTCGACACCGTAAAGCTTGGCAGCTTCGCGGATTTCGCGGGCAAATTCGCGGTTGTAACAGCCGAGCCCGCAGACCTCGAAGCCCAGCTCATCACGCGCAATACGCGCCGCTGCAACGGCGTGGGTTGCATCACCAAAGATGAAAACGCGTTTGCCGGTGAGATAGGTCGAATCGACGCTTCGGCTCCACCATGGCATGCGGGAATGGGTGTCGCCGAGGGCAAGCGTGGGATCTGCACTTGCCAGCTCGGCGACGTCGGCAATGAAAGCGCGTGTGGCGCCCACGCCGATAGGGATTGAGCGGACCGTGGGCTGTTTGAACGTGCGCTCAAGCCAGCGGGCCGCTTCATCTGCTATTTCGGGATAAAGGGAGATGTTGAAATCGGCATTGCCGATGCGGGTGATGTCATGCGGGGTCGCGCCCAATGGGGCGACCAGGTTCACTTCGACATCCAGTTGTTCGAGAATCTTCTTGATCTCAACCAGATCATCGCGGTGGCGGAAGCCAAGCGCGGTCGGGCCAAGGATATTGGCGCGCGCTTTCCTGCCTTCGCGTGGTTCGGGCGTCACGTCCTTGTCAGCCAGCCCGCGCACGATCTGGTAGAAGGTTTCGGCAGCGCCCCAGTTTTCCTTGCGCTGATAGCTCGGCAATTCCAGCGGGATCGCAGGGCAGGGCAGGTCCATCGCTTCGGCAAGGCCAGCGGGATCATCCTGGATAAGTTCTGCGGTGCACGATGCGCCCACAATCATCGCCTGCGGTTTGAAACGCTCCGCAGCTTCGCGCGCGGCGGTTTGAAACAATTCGGCAGTGTCTTTGCCCAGATCGCGCGCTTCGAATGTGGTGTAAGTGACAGGCGGGCGTTTGCCGCGCCGTTCGATCATGGTGAAAAGCAGATCCGCATAGGTGTCACCCTGCGGAGCGTGCAGCACATAGTGCAGCTTCTCCATCGCGGTGGCCACGCGCATCGCGCCGACATGGGGCGGGCCTTCATATGTCCAGACCGAAAGCTGCATCTGCTACACCTCCAGCCTGTCGCGGCGGCGCAGGGGCCGGGCGAAAAGTTCTGCAAGATCGCCTGCCTGATCAAAGCCGTGAATGGGCGAGAAGACGAGCTCGATCGCCCATTTGGTTGAAAACCCTTCCGCCTCCAGCGGATTGGCAAGGCCAAGGCCGCAAACGGTCAGATCAGGTTTGTCAGCGCGCACCCGGTCCAATTGGTTGTCAACGTGCTGGCCTTCGCTGATGCGCGTGTTTGGCGGCAGCAGGTCAAGCTCGCGTGCGCAATGCGTGCGGTGAAGGTACGGCGTGCCAACCTCGATAGGCTGCATGTTCAGCTCTGAGCTGAGGAACCGCGCGAGCGGCACTTCCAATTGGGAATCCGGCAAGAAACTGATGCGTTTGCCTTCGAGAGCTTCCAGAGAATGCGCGATGGCGCGTTTGGCCCGCTCACGTCCCGGCGCGATCACCGTTTCAAAATGGGCAGGGTCAATTCCGAAGGCGTCGGCAGCTGCGCGAAGCCAGTCTTCGGTTCCCTCAGCGCCAAACGGGAACAGAGCATCAAGGCGGGTCGCACCGCGCCCCTCCAAAGCCATGGCCGTATCGGACAGGAAAGGCTGGGCGAGCAGATAACGGGTATTTGGCCCCACTGACGGCAGATCGCGGGCATTGCGCGCGGGCAGAACGCCGACACGGTCAATGCCAAGCTGATCGAACAGACGCAGGAATTGGTCCTCAACGATGTCGGGCAATGCACCGACTATCAAGAGTTCTTGCGCGCTATCCGCCGCCAGCGTAGGCATTTCAGGGACCAGCGCAGCAAGGCAGGCATCTTCGCCCTGCGTAAAAGTCGTCTCGATCCCGCTGCCCGAATAATTGAGAATGCGCACATCCGGCATATGCCGCGCACCAAGTCGCTCGGCTGCTTTTGCCAGATCAAGCTTGATAACTTCAGATGGGCAAGATCCGACAAGGAACAGTGATTTGATATCGGGACGGCGCGCCAGCAAGCGGTCAACCACCCGGTCAAGCTCGTCCTGCGCATCGACCATGCCGGCCAAATCGCGCTCTTCCATGATCGCGGTGGCAAAGCGGGGTTCTGCAAAGATCATCACGCCCGCGGCTGATTGGAGGAGGTGCGCACATGTGCGCGATCCAACCACAAGAAAGAACGCATCCTGCATCTTGCGGTGAAGCCAAACGATGCCCGTGAGCCCGCAGAACACCTCGCGCTGTCCGCGTTCGCGCAGGACCGGACGTTCAGTGCGCGGGGCCTCCAGCGTATCGCAACCGGTAAGAGTGGCAGCCACATTCATGCGGGCACCGCCTGAGCCATCGGAGCCTCAAGCCGCGCCATCCGCAGCTTCCACAGGAACTGCCCTGCATTGATCACATAGGTCGCATAAGCGGCCAAAGCGACAAACAAGCGCTGCTCAACCGAGCCAATGCCGCCAAAGAGCATCACCAGATAAAGCGTGTGCAATGCCAGCACCGCCATCGAAAACATATCTTCCCAAAAGAATGCGCGGGCAAAAAGCCATTTGCCAAACACGACCTTTTCCCAGATCGAGCCGGTGACCATGATCGCGTAAAGCACCAGCGTCTTTACGACGATGGAGATGTCAGCGGCAAACGCGCCTTCGCCTGTTGCCAGCGTGCGGATGACCAGCGCGAGGCTGATGAGGAAGACCAGAAATTGGAAGGGAGCGAGCAGGCCTTGGACCATCGTCCAGCGCGTTTCATCGCGCCGCTGGCGTTCAGCTGGCGTGTAAAGCGCGCCGCGCGCTGCCTCTCTCTCGCTCGACCGGGCTGCTGCCGTGGGTTCGACCGGGCCTGGTTGGACTGGGGATACGTGATCCGTCCGAGTCATTAAGCGTTTACCCTTCCTGTCAGAATCAGGAATTACGCCCTTCGCCCGGAAAGTGTCAACTCTTATTGACGTAATAATAAAGTTACACACTGGAGCGTGATTGACGCAGACATTGCAGCAGACGCGATTGTGGCCTATGGCTTGTCTTGTCGAGCGTTGGACTCGGAAGGTTTGGAAGAGACCCTCGGCGTTGACGCGAACTCGCGTCACGGACCGGGCTGAACCACCCGGAGGCCTGGGAGGGTCGTTATGACAGCATCCAAGGGCGCAGGCTCACGAAACATCCAGCCGGCAGGCGCTGCGACAGCGGCCTTGCGCAAAGTCATGGACCGTTCGTTGGGGCGCGGAAAATCCAAGCCGGCTGACACCGCAGCGAATTTCGGCGCGGGGGCATTGGCTGATATGCTCTCGCAAGATCCGATCAATGATGTGATCGAAAGCGAGCTTATTCCGCGACTGATGATGGTGCATTCGGCGCCCAAAGTGGTTGACGGCGATGCCGATGCGCGCTCTGCGGAAAAACTCTCTTTATCTGTGAAAGCTGCTGATTTTGCAGCACTTCCGCTTCATTTGGAAGCGGGCGATCTGCTCGATCACATTGACGGACTTATCAAGGACGGCATCAGTTTCGACACGATCTGTGTCGATGTGCTGGCACCTGCCGCGCGCCATCTGGGTGAGATGTGGTGCACGGATGAATGCGATTTTGTCGATGTGACCATGGGTCTTTGGCGCCTTCAGGAAGTGATGCGCGAATTGTCTGCGCGCACTCCGGGCAGGCGTTCGCAATCGGTTATTCCCGGCACCGCGCTGTTTTCGCCCATGCCGGGGGATACACACGCATTTGGGGCGCAGATGCTGGAGGAAATTTTCGCCAAACATGGCTGGCTCAGCGAGCTGATAATCAAACCCCAACGGCGCGAATTGCTCGATCGGATGTCGCGCAAACCGTTTGACCTTGTGTGCATTACGATCACGCGCGATTTTTCCGTGTCGGTGATTGCCAGTCTTATCAAGACAATACGCGGCATTTCTGCCAATCCGGACATCACGGTCCTGATCGGCGGAAACATGGTCAATGCCAATCCGGGCCTGGTTGATGAGGTCCGCGCAGATGGAACCGCAAAAGATGCGCATGGAGCGCTGAAATTGGCGGAAAACCTGGTTGAAGCATCTCCCGCGCGCAAAGCGCTTACTTTACGGTAATCCGCAATGCCCATGCTCTCCCGCAAACATTCGCTCGAAGGCAAGAACCCGTTTGGCGATGCCGCCAACCTATTCGACACGCTCGATTCCGAAGCCGCCATGAAACTGGCGATGGTGGCAGGCGATGTCACTCTCGTTCTGGATGACACCGGCACGATCCTTGATGCAGCCTTTGATCCCAAGGAATTTCCCGAGTTTGGCGAATGGGCAGGCGAAAACTGGATCGAAACGGTCACAATCGAAAGCCAGCCCAAGATCATGGAAATGCTGGCTGCCGCGCGCCGGGGCGAAGTGCAGCATTGGCGTCAGGTCAACCATCCCTCACGCAGCGGCGATGTGCCGATCCGCTATGCCGTTTTAAGCGTCAATGATGGCGATCATTTCATCGCCTTTGGCCGCGATCTGCGCGATGCGGGCAAATTGCAGCAGCGACTTTTGCAAGTGCAACAATCACTTGAGCGTGATTATTTGACAATGCGTCAACTGGAATCGCGCTATCGCATGCTGTTCGATCTTTCGGCAGAGCCAGTGATGATTGTTGAGGCATCGAGCCTGCGCATAAGGGAGGCAAACCCTGCTGCGCACAGCCTTGTCGGCGCGCGGTTGGGCAGTTTGCCGGGCAAGAAACTGCTCAGCCTGATCGACCGTGCATCGCGCGATCCCTTGCAAGCCATGGTGGGCGCGGCTTTGGCTGCCGATTCCATCGGCCCTGCAACGATCACCCTGGCGAAAGGGGCGCGCGAAGTCGCGGCATCCATGGCCGGTTTCACTCAGGATCGCGGGCAATTTCTGCTTGTTCGGCTGGTTCCCCACGGCGAAGGCGGCATGGCTGAGCCATCGCCGGTCGCAGACCTTGTTGAAAATATGCCTGATGCTTTCGTGGTGGCGAATGCAAATATGGAGATTGTCAGCGCCAATCAGGCCTTTGTTGAACTGGTCCACGCGGCCAGTTTTGACCAATTGCGCGGCCAGCATCTATCTGAAACTATTGGCAGACCCGGCATTGACCTTGATCTGATCGAAAACCAGATCAGCCAGCACGGCGCAGCTCGCAATGTCAGCACTGTGCTGCGGGCAGGCGATGAAATTGATGGTGAGCCGGTGGAATTGTCTGCGGTTCGCAGCGGAGGCGAAGATCCGCTTTACGCTTTTGTTATCCGCCCGATTGGCCGCCGTTTGCGCGATCTGCCACCCGGATCGCAGGATTTGCCCCGTTCAGTGGATCAGCTGACTGATTTGGTCGGACGGATGCCGCTTAAGGATATTGTGCGCGAAAGCACTGATTTGATTGAGCGATTGTGCATTGAGGCAGCGCTCTCTTACACCTCTGACAACCGCGCATCGGCCGCCGAAATCCTCGGCCTTTCGCGTCAGAGCCTGTATTCCAAGCTGCACCGCTACGGCCTCGGCAATCTCGCCAGCGATCCTGAATAAGCACCGCTGTAACGCTCAAGCCGGGGGCAAGGCCCCTGCAAGCAGGGTGTAATTGGCGGCAAGGCCGGCCCCAATCTGCCCCTTCATTCCGAAAAATTGGACACATTCATGTCACCACAAGGGGTGTAATTTGCCTCCTGATGGGACATTTCGGCGCAAAAGCGGCCTATGTCGGGATAAGAGTGTCAAAATAATTTGACGCTTTGTATTGTCACCCGTAACTTGCCTGCATGGAAAAACAGGCCGTTTCGACTCGCGCCGCGCCGCTTCCGGCGCTTCGCGATGTTGTGCAGCTTTTGCGGCCAATCACCTGGTTTCCGCCCATGTGGGCATTCATGTGCGGGGCTATTTCATCAGGGGCGGGGCTGGATGGCCGCTTGTGGTTTGTCGCAGGCGGCATTTTGCTGGCCGGGCCGCTGGTGTGCGGGACAAGCCAGGCGGTCAATGATTGGTTCGACCGCGAAGTGGACGCGATCAACGAACCCGATCGCCCGATCCCCTCTGGCCGCATAGCGGGCCGCTGGGGCCTGTATATCGCGCTGATCGGCACGGGCATTTCTGCAATTGTGGCTTGGCTGCTGGGGCCGTGGGTGTTTGTCGCCGGGCTGGTCGGGCTTGCGCTTGCATGGGCGTATTCCGCGCCGCCATTTCGTTTCAAGACAAGCGGGTGGACAGGGCCTGCCGTGGTCGGCTTCACGTATGAAGGGTTGAGCTGGTTCACAGGCGCGGCTGTGCTGCTGGGCGCGTTGCCATCTGCGTATGTGCTGATCGTGCTGACGCTGTACAGCATCGGGGCGCACGGCATCATGACGCTCAATGATTTTAAAGCGGTCGAAGGGGACCGTGCAACCGGGCTCAAATCGCTTCCCGTTACGATGGGTGTGGGCGGTGCGGCGCGGCTTGCCTGCGTAACTATGGCGCTGACGCAGCTTGCCGTGATCGCGCTGTTGGCCTTGTGGGGATACTCGCTCTCGGCGCTGATTGTTGCCGGTGTGCTCGCTGCGCAGATCGCAGCCATGCCGCGCCTGCTCAGCGATCCGGCCAAATACGCGCCGTGGTATAACGGGGTCGGTGTGACCTTGTATGTGCTGGGCATGCTGGCGGCGGCGTTTGGGCTGGGGGGCTATATCTGATGGCTTCGCTCGCACGCACTGGTGGATCTGCCAGCGCATCTATTGGCGCATCTAAGGACTCATCTGCGGCAGGCTTTGGCTGGTTTGCCATTGCGCGCATTGGCCTGGTGCAGGCATCGCTTGGCGCGCTGGTCATGTTGTCGACCACCGTTTTGAACCGCTTGATGGTGGTGGAATACGGGCTGATTGCGGCCATTCCGGCGGGATTGGTCGGTTGGCATTACGGGGTGCAGCTGTCCCGCCCGCTATGGGGGCACGGCTCTGACCAGGGGCGCAAGCGCACGCCGTGGATTATGGGCGGCATGATGGTTCTGGCCGCGGGCGCGCTGCTCGCCTCTTATGCGACCCCCATGATGAAGGCCGACTTTGCCACCAGCATAGCTCTGGCCATTGCTGCCTACACCGCAATCGGCATTGGCGTTGGCATGGCGGGTACATCGGCGCTGGCGCTGCTTGCCTCCGGCGTTGCCCCGCAAAGACGCGCAGCCGCAGCGGCGACGACATGGATCATGATGGTTGCAGGGATCGTCATTTCCGCCATCACTGTGGGCCAATTGCTCGATCCCTATTCGCCTGCCCGGCTGATGTCAGTGGCAAGCGGGCTGGCTGTGGTCGTATTGTGCATCACGGCTTTGGCCACATTCCGGCTGGATACGGGGCACATCGTTTTTGCAGAAACCAAAAAGAGCGAGCCCGCGCCCGATTTTCGCAGGGCTTTGTCCGAGATATGGAATGAAACAGCCGCGCGCCGCTTCACAGTCTTCATCTTCGTATCGATGATCGCATTCAGCATGCAGGATCTGATCCTTGAACCGTTTGCCGGGCTGGTGTTTGCGATGACACCGGGCGAATCCACTCAGCTGGGCGGCCAGCATCAAGGCGGCATTTTGCTAGGCATGATTGTCGCAGGGATTGGCGGCAGCGCGTTCAAAGGCAAGCTGACATCCAATTTGCGGCTTTGGATCATTGGCGGATGCCTTATGTCCGCTGCGGCCTTGTGCGGATTGGCGCTGGCGTCTGCTGTAGGGCCGGGCTGGCCGCTTGCGATCAATGTGTTTGCGCTGGGTCTGGGCAATGGCATTTTCGCGGTTGCTGCCATCGGTTCCATGATGGGTCTGGCAGGCGCGGGCAAGACAACGCGCGAAGGGGTGCGCATGGGCGTATGGGGCGCCAGCCAGGCGATTGCCTTTGGCCTTGGCGGATTGCTGGGGGCAGGGGGGCGCGACATCGCGCTGGCTATCACCGGCAACAATTCAGCTGCGTTCCAGATCATCTTTTCCATTGAGGCGGCGCTGTTCGTGCTTGCCGCGGTGCTTGCGCTGGGGGTTGCCGCTGGGCGGCGGACCACGCGCGATGGGGTCAATCAAGAAGCGGAGGCTTTCGCATGAGCGAGACAATTTACGACGCAGTCATCATTGGCGGCGGGCCAGCAGGGGCCACGGCCGCAAACGATTTGGCGCAGGCCGGCCACTCGGTATGCCTCCTTGAACGCGGCGGCCGGATCAAGCCGTGCGGCGGCGCCGTGCCTCCCCGGATGATGGAAGATTTCGACATCCCGCAAAGCCTGCTGGTCGCACGCGCGCGCTCTGCCCGGATGATCGCGCCATCGGGCCGGGCGGTCGACATGCCCGTGGGCGAGATCGGCTATGTCGGCATGGTTGACCGCGATGAATTTGACGAATGGCTGCGCGAACGCGCGCGCCGCTCGGGTGTGGATCGGCTGCCGGGCACTTTCGAAAAAGTCGAGCGCGATGACGCAGAGCATCCCATTGTTACTTACCGCACGCAGCGCGGCGGCCCGATTGAACGCATTCGCGCGCGCTGCATCATTGGCGCAGATGGCGCACGATCCTCTGTCGCGAAACAATGCCTTGACGGGGCTGAGCGCATGAAATGCGTGTTCGCGTATCACGAGATCATCAAATCCCCTGACAATGACACCGAAGCGTTCGATGCAGCGCGCTGCGATGTGTTCTATCAGGGACGCCTTTCGCCCGATTTTTATGCCTGGGTCTTTCCGCATGGCGACACGGCCAGCATTGGCGTTGGCAGCGCGAACAAGGGCTTTTCCCTGCGCGGCGCGGTATCGACCATGCGCGATGATCTGGGCCTTGCCCGGTGCGAAACCGTTCGCCGCGAAGGCGCACCGATACCGCTCAAACCCTTGAAGCGCTGGGATAATGGCCGCGATGTGATCGTGGCGGGCGATGCAGCAGGGATCGTCGCTCCGGCATCGGGCGAGGGTATTTATTACGCCATGACCGGCGGGCGCTATGTTGCCGAAGCTGCCAGCCAGTTCCTTGCCACAGGCGAAGCCAAAGCGCTGCGCAGTGCGCGCAAACGATTCATGAAAGACCATGGCCGCGTTTTCTGGATTTTGGGCATGATGCAATATTTCTGGTATTCCAGCGACAAGCGCCGCGAGAGGTTTGTCAGCATGTGCGATGACAAAGATGTCCAGCACCTCACCTGGCAGGCCTATATGAACAAGAAGCTCGTGCGATCCAAACCCATGGCGCATGTGAAGATATTCCTGAAGGATACCGCCCATCTGCTGGGCTTAAGAGAGGCGACAAGATCATGAATATGGCTGTTCGCGCAACGCGTGTTATCCCGATTGTTCTGGCCACTATCGCGGCTCTTGCGGTGGCGGCCATGGGCGCATTTATGACCGATACTGGCCCCTGGTATCAGAGCCTTGCAAAGCCATCCTGGACGCCGGCTGATCCGATATTCGGCATGGTGTGGACGGCGGTGTTTGCGCTGATCACTGTGTCCGCCATAACCGCCTGGCGCGCTGCGCCAACGGCGCGCGTGGCGCAGCGCATTGTGGTGCTGTTTGCGATGAATGGCTGTCTCAACATCATCTGGAGCCTGCTGTTTTTCCGGATGCAGCGCCCGGATTGGGCCATGGCCGAAGTGAGCGTCTTGTGGCTCTCGATCATCGGATTGATCGTTTATTGCGGCCGCTATTCGCGCATTTCCAGCCTGGCTTTGGTGCCGTATCTGGCATGGGTCAGCGTGGCTGCGGCGCTCAATTGGGCGGTGGTCGATCTCAACGCGCCATTTGGCTGAAACCCGTCTTAATCCGGCGCCGGGCGTGCGAGCTTTCGGGCGGGGAGCGTCTTTGAAAACAAAGCCCATCCATGACTGACAGCGCCATCCACTGGTTGTTCAGCGCCGGACACAGCGCGGACATTGTGCTGGGCGTGCTGGCGGCCGAGGCTTTATGGCTGCGCACACGCTGCTGGGATTGGGGCCCGATTTTGGGGCTGCTTGGACCGGCGGCGTTGATCGTGCTTGGTCTGCGCGCCGCGATGGTCGGGGCAGAATGGTACTGGACCGCGCTGCCGCTGGCGCTGTCTTTTCCGGTGCACATCATGGATATCAAGCTGCGCGAACGTGCGGCTGCGCAGGCGGAAGCCGCAGAGGACTGAACGGGTTCAGTAGGTCAGGCCTGTTTGGAGCTGGGTTGGGGCCAGGCTGAGTAAGGGCGCACCGGGCTTTTCTGATGGCGAATGCCAAGGCCCCAGAACATTTCCCGCTCCCGTTTAAGGCCCAGCCGGTCGCCGCTCCCGCTGTGATCCCGCACACACCAAACCTTCACCATCCTCAATTCCGCCCACGAAAAAGCCCGGCATCTCAATCAAGAGAGGCCGGGCTTCGGGGAAGGCCTTTTGCGGTTCAGGGGAAGATCCGCATCACCCCCTTGGCCGCATCAGGCCATCAGGTAAGCTGCATTATTTGGGCGCGTAATAATGCTCTTGCGCCCAGACATACCAGTTATCGACCACTGTGCCGGTCAGCAGAATGCCAATGCCGCCTGTCAGCGTCGTCAGCACTGCAAACCACCAGGCCCAGCGGTGGATCGATTCCATCGTGGCGTTAAAGCCCATGGTCCAGCGCCAGAACAGGCCGGCGCGTTCAGACGCTGTGCCGCGATCGGTGATCTGCTCGATCTCACGTTCGCCGCCATACCGGCCCACAGCAAGGATCGTTGCCCCGTGCATCGCGAACAGGATCGCCGATCCATACAGGAAGACAATCGAGAGCGCGTGGAAAGGATTGTAGAACAGATTGCCGTAAATCAGCGAGAAATTGTTCGTCCAATCCAGATGCGGGAAAATGCCATAAGGCACCGCTTCGGCCCAGCTGCCCATCAGAAGCGGGCGGATAAAGCCCAGCACTGCAAACAGCCATACAGCCGACGAAAACGCCCAGAAGATATGCAGCCCCATGCCCAAAGCTTTCGCCCGGTAATACGTCCGCGCCAGCCAGCACAGAACCGAGATCGACAGGAACGCGCCGGTCATGATGAACCAGCCGCCCTCATTCAGGGGCACAAACGGGCTAAAGCCATATTCAGGGCCAGGAGGATCAAGCGAGAGCCAGAAAAACTCGCGCATGAAACCTTGCGGGCTCCAATTGACGTCCGCTGCCATATTCAGGCCGATGATCATGATCGCTGCGCCGCCAAAGGCGAAGGACATTAGGCCAAGCCAACCCAGATAGATCGGACCAAGCTGCGCTTGTCCAAATTTGCCCATCCAATAGCTGTATCCCGTGATCGGAATACGCGGCTCGCTGCCGTCAATATGCGGCACGCCCGCTTCGGGTGCGGCCTTGACCTGAATCTGGGTGAAGATGTTTTGATATGTAGCCATTGCTTATTTACTCCTCACGACCAGACCGGAATTTCTTTCCACCAGTCCCACCAATCGACCCAGCTTCCTGTGACCAGCGTGCCTGAAATCACGATGCAGACCGCGCTCCAGAACCCGGCGCTCAAAGCGAGGAACAGGCCAACGCGGTGAATCCCCAATGTGCCGACCGAATAGCCGATGAAATCGCGGAAATAGGTGTCTTCATATTCCGGTGTTTTGACATCTGTGCCTTCTGACGGGTTCACTGCCGACAGCACCAGACCGCCATGCAATGCCAGCGCGAGGCAGTTCGTAAAGAAGAACGTGATCGCCAGCATATGAACCGGATTATAGTGGAAATTCACAAACATATATCCGGTGTTCGAAACCCAATCGAGGTGGCTCCAAATGCCGTAGGGAAACCCGTGTCCCCATGCGCCCATCCAGAACGGCCGGATCACATTGAGTGTCACATAGGCAAACACGGCCACCGAAAAGGCGATCGGGATATGATAGCCCATGCCCAGCTTGCGGCTGATTTCGGCCTGACGGCCAACCCACGAACCAAACGCGACAACCGCGCAGATCGTGATGATTTGCCAGTATCCGCCTTCAGCCATCGGAGCGATGGCCAGACCTGCGTCAATCGGGGGCGGCTGAATATCAATCAGCCAGGGGTTTAAAGTGGGGCCTTCGGCAGCGGCTGCAAAAATCAGCATCGTGCCAAGAAGAGCGCTGATGGCCGCCGTCACTCCAAAGAAGCCGACATAAAACGGGCCAACCCAGAAATCAAAAAGGTCGCCGCCGATCAATGTGCCACCGCGCACGCGGTATTTCCGCTCAAAACTAAGGAGCGCCATAGGTCCATCCTTCCCGCCCGAAAGGCGGGTTCTAGAAATTTGTAGCCAATGTTAGGAGGCAGGCAGGCGAACCTGCCCCCTCACATTATGGTCTGCTTTAGCTGTTCGTCGGAAGTTCCGACGGAGCTGCGGCTGCTGCTGTTGTCACAGCAGGACCAGCGCCCTTGATTTGGGAATCATCGAGCCAGTTGTACTTGTCCGTGCTGAGCAGGATGAAGTGGATGGTGAATGCCAACACTGCGAGTGCGACATGCAGGCCAACCAGTGCCCGGCGGATATCGAAATAGAGCCAAATTCTCCACATGAGAAAATTCCTTAAAAGTTGTCAGTTGCAAGTGAGCCGGCAGACACGGGCAAAGCCCAGCGCATCCGGCGCAACAAAGCGCTGATTAAAGTGGGAACCAGGGCTTATCGAAATACACGAGAGCGTGTGCGACAAGCGCGATGGCCACGTAGAGGCCAAAAGTGCCCATGAAACCCTTGTGGATTTCCTGCGCTTCTTCCGACGTCAGGTGAACCCCGACGCGATCCGGATCATTCATTGATAATCTCCGTTCTTTGCTGTTGGAGTGAAGGCAAAGCCTCCGGTCGACATCCCCGCGTGATCCCCCACGTGGATTGGATGTGCCCGATCCCCAGGCAAATTCGGTTATTCAAATGGTTGGCGTGAGCGCGCGCGCAAAGCTGCGGCTGCGATAGAGTCGGCGCGTGAAGGGCAGCGATCATGCGCTTTCTCCTTCCAATTGCGGCGCTTTTGCAAAAGCAGCCAGGCAGTCCAGTGTCACTTCGGTTTTGCCGCGCCCTCGGGCTAGGGTTTCAGCAGCATCGCGCATGCGTTTGGCCGCAGAAATCCGCACCAGAACGGGCTGGGCTTCGACCAATGCGTCAAGCTGTGCTTTCGCGTCTCTAGTCCAAGATACTTCTTGTTCGATGCGCGCTGGCGTGGCCTTTGCGCGGTCCATTTCGGTGCCCAGCGGCAGGATATGGAACAAGGCATCGAACAGCGCATTGCACACTTCCTGCACCAGATAGGTTGCGCCAGCATATCCCATAAACGGTGTGCCAGTGTGGCGGCGGATCGCAGCGCCGGGGAAGCTTGCAGGGATAAATTGGCCTTGAGGTCCAAACCCTTGCCCGCCTGATGCACTGGCAGCCTCGGCCATATACATGCGTTCGTTATAGCTGCCAAAGACCACCAGTGGCGGGTTTGCATGGATTGCGGCGCGCACGTCGTCATTGGCGGTTTTAACCCCCGCGACCCTTGCAAAATCGAAACTGCAGGGCAGGCCCATATCGCCTTCGAGAAAATTGCGAATGCCGCGCGCATAGGTTTCATTTGCGACAATGCCAAAGCTGGCCGTGCCAAAGAAATCCTGCGTCACAGAACGCCACAAATCCCACAAAGGTTTGATCGTGGTGTGCTTTTCACGCTCGATAAACGGTTCTGGATCAAGGCCCAGCTCTTCGCCCAAAGCGCGCAGGAATTTGGTGGTGGACGTGAGGCCGATAGGGGCCTGGAAATAGGGCCGCTCCAACGTCTCGCACAGATTGCGGCCAAATTCGCGGTACATGCAGACATTGGCATCCGCTGTGCCAAGCTGGCGGATGTCGGCAAGATGGCTTCCAAGCGGGAAGACCATGCCAATTTCAGCGCCAATCCCCTCGACCAGACGGCGGATTTCCGCAAGGTCTGAGGGCATGTTGAACATGCCATAAGACGGGCCGATGATGTTGACGCGCGGCTTTTCACCGTCTTTGCGAGGCTTGGGCTTAACCGCTTTTTTGGGGCCAAACTCGGTCCACAGCCATGTCAGTGCACGGTCGGCGCTTTCCCACTGATCTTCATCAATGGTGCGCGGCAGGAAGCGCTTGATATTCGTGCCTTCGGGCGTCACGCCGCCGCCAATCATTTCGGCAATGGAGCCGGTGACCACTACGGCAGGCAATTCTGTATCGAGCGCTTTCCAAGCGCGTTTCATTGCGCCTTCGGTGCCGGTTTTGCCCAGCTCCTCTTCGCCGAGGCCTGTTACCACAATCGGCAATTCGTGCGGGGGAAGGGCGTCTGTGTAATGCAGCACGGATGTGACTGGCAGGTTTTCGCAGCCGACGGGGCCGTCGATGATGACCTGCAAGCCTTTGACGGCGGTAAAGACGTAAGTTGCGCCCCAGTATCCGCCAGCGCGATCATGATCGAGGACAAGGGTCATGTGCCCACCGCCTCTGACGCTTTGCGCGCCGCTTCGTTTAAGGCTGCGTATTTCTTGCGGAATTTGGGCCGGTCCACCGGCACATCTTCCCAAACGCCGGCGGCGTGATCGGTGCCGACGCCTTTGAAAAACTCGCGCATTTTATCAAAGCGGTCTTTGTTGCCAATCGCGCCGTTGATAACCTGCGCGAGGCTCCCGGCGCCTGCCGGACCCATAAGGGGGCGCGCCGAGATCAAATTGGTGAAGTAAAGCGAAGGAATGGCTTTCGCCTTCGCATGCTGCACCACGGGGGTGGTGCCGACCGCCAGATCGGGTTTGAATTCATCAACCGCGGCAATATCGTCTTCGAGGCTGGCGCGGAAATTGACATGGGTGCCGCGCGCTTCAAGCCATTCGCGGTCAGCGGCAGACCACTTCGTTTGCGGGCACGCGCTGCCGACATAGGGCACATCTGCGCCGCTTTCGATGAGCAGCCGCGCGACCAGCAATTCAGAGCCTTCATAGCCCGAAACGGTGATCCGGCCTTTGATCGGCATCTGCGCCAATGCGCCTTTGCATGCGCCGATCATCGCGTTTTTGACGCTGTCGACTTTGTCTTGGGCAAGGCCCAGCGTCTCGCCAACCGATTGCAGCCACGCCGCTGTGCCATCCGCGCCAACGGGCGCAGAGCCGATGACCGGGCGGCCAGCGGTTTCAAATTCGCGAATGCTGGCGGTGTAGAACGGGTGGATCGCAGCCACCGCTGCGCAATCGAGCGCGGAATACAATTCGCGCCATTCGCGCGTCGGCACGACCGGACCAGCCGACAGGCCAAGTGGTTCGAGCATTTGCCCGATCACCACCGGATCGGCCGGGAACATTTCGCCAAGCAGCGTGATCGATGGCTTGTCCGAGCGTTCGCTAGGAGCAGCGACGGGACCAGCGGCCACCTCCTCGCGCGCATATTTCAGCATCGCGCCAGCCAGCACGTCTTTCGCCTCTGCATGGGTTGGGATGCCAAAGCCAGGCACATCAATGCCGATAATGCGCACCCCGTCGATCTGGTCTGGCAGCAAGCGCAAAGGCACACCGCTGGCCGTGGGAACGCACAGATTTGTCACCACGATGGTATCGTAAAGCTCAGGATCGGCGAGATCTTCGACCGCTTCCTTGATGTCCTCAAACAGTTTTCCTGTGACCAGCGTCTCAGATGAAAACGGCACATAGCCTACCGTGCGGCGCGCACCGTAAAAGTGCGAGGTGAAAGTGAGGCCGTAAACACAGCACGCGCTGCCCGAGAGCACGGTCGCGGTGCGCTTCATCCGCAGGCCCACACGAAGCGAGCCAAAGGCGGGGCACATGCTCTGCGGTTGATCGTGCGGCCCGCGTTCCGGATCGACCGGATAATCAGCCGCATATTGATCGAGGATATCGCTTTTGCCAGCCTTGCGCGCCGCGTCCTTCATGGTCGCTTTGCTTGAGCAGCCGCCTTCGGCCGAACCGCTTTGGGCCGAACCAAGGTCCAGCGTGTCAGGGGCGCGTTTCGCGTTCGAGGCGGGACCGTCAGCCATCAAACCTCGTCGTAGATCACTTCGAGTGATGGCTTTTCTTCAAAGATACCGCCGCGCATATCGGCCTGGGTGGCCGGGATCAGCTCAACATTTCCGCCCGTTTCTTCCGGGCTGAACAGGTCGAGCAGGCCATCCTGGTCCAAGGGAGAGGGCTGGCGCGGCGGAGCCGATGCGACGTTTTCGGCTAAAGTCTCAAACAGACTCGCCCATTCGCCGCCTGGCTTTCCGATAATCTGGTAATTGGCTGATTTGCGGCGAATATCTTCATCCGCAGGAATTGCTGTCAGCACGGGAATATCGACCGCTTCGGCAAAGGCCTGCGCTTCGCCTGTGCCGTCATCCTTGTTCACGATCATGCCGGCAACGCCGACATTGCCGCCCATTTTGCGGAAATATTCAACCGCGTGGCACACATTGTTGGCGACATAGAGCGATTGCAGATCGTTCGAGCCGACCACGATCACTTTCTGGCACATGTCGCGCGCAATCGGCAGGCCGAACCCGCCGCACACCACATCGCCGAGGAAATCGAGCAGGACATAGTCAAAGCCCCATTCGTGAAAGCCCAATTTCTCAAGCAATTCAAAGCCGTGAATAATCCCGCGTCCGCCGCAGCCCCGGCCAACTTCTGGCCCGCCAAGCTCCATCGCGAACACGCCGTCACGCTGGAAGCACACATCCTCGATGGTAACCTCTTCGCCTGCGAGCTTTTTCTTGGACGATGTCTCGATAATGGTGGGGCAGGATTTGCCGCCAAACAAAAGCGAGGTCGTGTCCGATTTGGGGTCGCAACCGATCAGCAGAACGCGCTTGCCCTGCTGCGCCATCATATAGCTGAGATTGGACAGCGCAAAACTTTTGCCCGAACCGCCTTTGCCATAGATCGCAATGACTTGCGTTTCGCTCGTCGCTTCGCCCGTGTGGACTGGATCGGGCTCTTGAGCGGCTTCTTCTCGCAGTGCTTCTGCTTGGGATTCCAGCATGGTCATGCGTTATCGCTCCAATCGAGTATCATTTTAAGGCAATCGGGATCGGTAAAGGCCTGCGGGTAAGCTTCATCCGCTTGGCTCGCCGGACGGCGCGTGGTGATGAGACCGCCCAGATTGAGCGAGCCCGCCTCGATCAGATCGCGCGTGGCGGCGAGATCAGCGGGCTGCCATTCCGCAGAAATGCGCAGGCGCGCTTCTTTCATAAAGGCTGCGGCAAAGCCGAAATCCACACGGCCTGCGTAAAAGCCTGCCAGTGTCACTTCGCCGCCTTTATCAAGTCTGCCGATCAAAGTGTCCAAGATAGCCGCATCGCCGCTTGCGTCGTAAATCGCGCGGTAATCGCGGTGCGCGTCATCTTCGGGCGCGATCACGTGATAACCTTCTGCGCCAGAGCGCCGGTGTTCCTGCGTTTCCCATACGATGGGGGCAGGCGCGCCCATTGCGATGGTCAGCCGGGCGAGCAAACGGCCCAGAACGCCGTGCCCGATAATCAGATCAGGCGCATTGCCGCCAGCAATCGCGTGCAGCGCGGTGGCGGATAAAGCGCACAAGACGCCCGCTTCGCCAATGTCTTCAGGGATGGGAAATGCCTTGGCAGAGGGGATCACGACCTTGCTGGCTGTGCCGCCGAACAATCCGCGCGCGCCCTGATAGCAATTGGCGCCGGGCACAAACACCCAATCACCAATCCGGCCGCGCACATCCACGCCTGCATCAACCACGCGGCCAATGCTCTCATATCCGGGGACAAGCGGGTAACCCATGCCGGGAAATTGCGGCATCTTGCCAGTCCAAAGCAGCCGTTCCGTGCCCGAGCTTACACCGCTCCACTGGATGTCGACCACCACATCACCAGAGCCAACCGGCGCAAGCTCGAGCGTCCGCAGCGCCAAGCGCTTTGGTTCCTCAAGTATGACGGCCAGTGTGTCCATGCTGGGCATTCGCTCCTGTTTATGGCGCATTCTGCATCGGGTGGGCCGCATTTGTTGCGACTCATGCAAGCTGAATGGCACCTTTCAATGTGTTAAGTACGCCCCACAATCTAAAGTGTCAAACCAAACGGACACATTTACCGTCAGGCTACGGCGACAATGATGCTGGCGATGACCGGTTGCGCGGTTGCGACGGTCTGAATGCGCGCAAATCCGGCGGTTTTGAGCATCCGCGTAATCTCGTCAGCGCTGCGAGGGCGGCCGGAGCCCATGGCCCACAGATAAAAGCCGAAAAATGCCTCTCCCATAGCCTCTGCCCCGGGCACCTGTGCCATCGGCTCTGCGATCATCAGGCGCGCGCCGGGGGCCAGGCTTTTGTGGATTGCGTTGAGGATGGATTGCGCCGGGCCATCATCGTGATCGTGCAGAATTCGCACCAAAGAGACGAGGTCATATCCGGTGGGAATGGGGTCGCTGAAGAAATTGCCGGGATGCGCAGTGATCCTTTCTCCGCCAAGCACGGCGCCTGCTTCGCGCGCGCCGTTTTCCACAACTTGCGGCAAATCAAACAGGCCAAATTGCAGATCGGGATACACCGCGCCGACGCGGGTGATGAACGCGCCGTGCCCGCCGCCAACGTCCAGATGCTTGCCCGTGCGCGGAAAGGAAAACGAGGCGAGCACCTGATCCGCCACGAATTTCTGCGATGATGCCATCAGCTGCGAATATTCATGCGTGTCTTCCCCGCGCTCTGCCGATCCGCGCAGGGCGCCTGCGTAAGACCAGAACTGCGACAATTGCGTGGGCTCCGCGCGATCGGCGCGCAGCATGGCAAGCGGATCTGCGCCGTCAGCGTAAAGCAGCCGGTGATGGCGCACCATTGCCTGCGTCCCAGGATCGGCATCCAGCACCGCGCCCTGTTCGCCCAGCATCCATTGATCGGGCAGCACTTCCTGCGACAGCATCAAGGACCGGGCCGCCCGCAGCAAAGTGAGCGCTGCCTCTTCGCTCAGGTCAATGCGCTGCGCCACTGTCTTTGCATCCAGCGGGCCACCGCGCAGCACGTCAAGCAGACCGGCATCCACCACGGCGCGCAGCACCTGATAATAGGAAAAGCCCACCACCACATCGAACATCGCGCCGGCGCGCGCTCTTGCAATGCGGCTTACCCCCGGAATGCGCGCGGCCCAATATTGAAAGCGCGGATGGGCAAACAGCCGATTGCGCCGGGCCACCATGCGGACCTTAAACGGGCGGGGAGACGTCATGCTGAGCCGAAATTACACATAATATGTCCAAATGATTGGACAGTTGTGATAGTAAGGTCAATAAGATTGTCGCCGCACGCGGCACTGTGGAGAGATTCGGTGAGCGAGAAAGTCGCAATTATCGGAGCAGGGATTGGCGGGCTTTCCAGCGCCGCATTGCTTGCCTCGCGCGGCTTTGATGTGACGGTTTTCGAAAAAGAAACATGGGTCGGCGGTAAAGCCCGCGAGGTTGATGTCGCAGGCGCAAAAGTTGCTGGCGGCCCTACCGTTTTCACCATGCGCGATGTGTTTGACGGCATCTTTCGCGAATGCGGGGCGCGGCTGTCCGATCATCTCGACGTGCGTCAGGCCGAAGTGATTGCGCGCCATGCCTGGGCCCATGAGGGAAGCGGGGGACCAAAAGACCGGCTCGATCTGTTTGCTGACCCCATCCGCTCAGAAGAGGCCATTGGCGATTTCGCAGGCGCAAAAGCAGCCGCAGGCTATCGCAATTTTCGCCACGAAGCGCGGCGCATTTTCGATGTGCTGGATGAGCCATTCCTGCGCGGCAAAGCGGCCAGCACCCCGTTCCCTATGATGTGGCGGATCGGGCTGTGGCGGCTTGATGCGATGATGGCGATGCGCCCGTTTGATAATTACTGGAAAGCTTTGGGCCAGCATTTTGCCGATCCGCGCTTGCAACAATTGTTTGGCCGTTATGCGACCTATTGCGGATCATCGCCTTACCGCTCGCCTGCCACATTGATGCTGATCGCGCATACAGAAGCGCGCGGGGTCTGGGTGATTGATGGCGGCATTCACGCTTTGGCCGGGGCGCTGCGCACTCTGGCTGAGGGCAAAGGCGCGACAATCAAAACCGGGCAAGCCGTCACGCATATCCTCAGCAAAGGAGGCTCTGCGTGCGGGGTGGAGCTTGCCAATGGCGAACAGATCGCCGCCGATATGGTTATCGCCAACGCCGATCCATCCGCGCTTGGCACGGGCCGATTTGGCAAAGCGGCCGCAAAGGCTGTCCCCGCTCTGCCGCCCAAGAAACGCTCTTTGTCCGCGCTGGTGTGGTACGGATACGGCAAGACATCGGGCTTTCCGCTTCAGCATCACAACGTCTTTTTCTCACCCGATTACGCCCGCGAATTTCGCGAGATTGCGAGCGGGCAAACCCCCAGCGAGCCCACCGCATATCTGTGCGCGATGGATCGCAGCGCCGCGCATGGCGAAGGGCGGCCCGCCGGATCGCGCAAAGCGGGCGAGGATGGGGCGGAACGCTTTCAGATCATCGTCAACGCACCCGCCAATGGCGACAGCCACGAATACACCCAACAGGAGAGAGACCTATGCACAAAAGCCATGAGGAACACGCTCCAACGATGCGGCCTGACACTCGAGGATCAAGCGGAATATTCGCTGGCGACACCGCAGGACTGGGAGAGCCTGTTCCCAGCCACGGGCGGAGCGCTTTACGGCAGAGCGTCGCACGGCTGGGCCGCTTCTTTCCAACGCCAGGGCCCGCGCACGCGGATGAAACGGCTTTACTGCGCAGGCGGAGCGACGCATCCATCCGCCGGCGTCCCGATGGCCGCCTTATCCGGCATTCTGGCAGCGAACACCATTCAACAGGACCGCGCTTCGACAAAGCAATTCCGCCCGGCGGCTACACATGGTGGTATGTCGATGCCATCAGTGATGACGGGCAATACGGGCTGACGATTATCGGCTTTCTGGGCAGCGTTTTTTCGCCCTATTACAAGAAATCGGGACGGGGCGATCCGCTCAATCATGCATGCCTGAATGTCGCGCTGTATGGCCCGAACCAGCGCTGGGTTATGACCGAGCGGCCCTCTGCCAGCGTTACGCGCGATGCGTCCAATTTGCAGATCGGGCCAAGCGCGATGCGCTGGGATGGCAACGAATTGGTGATCGACATTGAAGAGCGCGACAAGCGGCTGTTCATCCCCGGCGGGCGGCGCGTGTGCGGGCGCGTGCGAGTGATCCCCGAAGCGCTCAATCCCACATCCTTCACGCTCGATGCTGCCAAACACCATGTCTGGCATTGCATGGCTCCGCGCGCGCGGATCGAAGTGGAGATGAAACAGCCCGGTTTTTCGTGGAGCGGCAAAGGATATTTCGACCACAATCGCGGGGCAGAACCGCTGGAGGATGGCTTTCGCATCTGGCATTGGTCGCGCGCGCATATGAAACGCGGCGCGGTTGTCTGCTATGAAGGTGAGCGCACCGATGGATCGCTGTTTGCCAGCGCCATGCGCTTTAACGCCGAAGGTGTGCCAAGCGAGGTGGAATTGCCGCCGATTGCGCCGCTTTCGAAAAGCAAGTGGCGCATTGATCGGCGCACTCGCTCAGAGATTGGCGTCGCGCAGGTGCGCCGGACTTGGGAAGACACGCCTTTCTATGCCCGGTCAGAACTGGCATCAAAGCTCTACGGCGAAGAGGTCGTTGCGGTTCAGGAAAGCCTGGATATGCGCCGGTTCAGCAATCCGGTTGTGCAGGCCATGCTGCCTTACCGGATGCCGCGATCGCGCAAATAGGCTGATTATTCAGGCGCGCTCTCGTCTTCGCGCGCCTTTGCTTCCTCTTCTTCAAGCCGCCGCGCGCGGGTCGCTTTCAATTCGCGGTCGGTTTTCCAATATTGCCATGCGGCAAACCCAATCGCAAAGCCGTAGAACAGCACAATTTCGATCCAACCGAAATTCATGGCACTGTTTGACGCTGCGATTGCCGCAGCGGCTCCAAGACCGGCTCAATCAGGCTCATCACCTGCTCAGGCGCTTCCTCGTGTGCAAGGTGGCCGAGACCTTCGATCACATGCAAGGCGGAATGCGGCAGATATTCATTCGCCTCGCGCGCCCAATCGAGCGGGATGGCTTTGTCCTTGTCCGAATGGATCAGCGTTACGCGGTTGGCGATATCCGCCATTCGGGTGCGCAAAGTGGGCAGATCCCAATTTGCCATCATGGCAAGCGCGCCTTTGGTGTGGCGCGGATTGCGCAGCAATTCGGCGTAGCATTTCAGCCCGGCCTCATCGATGGCAGAGCCGGTTGCGCGGGCAAGGAACCGGTCCGCTTCGCCCGGCAAGGATGCAGCGCCCGAAAATATGCGCGGCACCAGCGGGTTGACGAACAATAGCTTGGCCAGTGCGGGAAAAACTTGCGCGGCGGGGCCGGGAAAGGGGCGCAGGGCTGAATTAAGTCCGATCACCGGGCCAGTGTATCCGTGATCGAGCGCCAATTGCAGCGCCAACGCCGCGCCCGCCGAATGCCCGATAATCGCGGCGGGTTTGACCTCCAGCGTTTCCAAAAGATCAGCAATCGCGCTTGCCATGCGGGGCAATGACATGTCGTGCGGGCCGTGGCCCGATGTAAAGCCATGGCGAGGCAGGTCGGGCGCGGTGACGCGCGAATTTTCAGCCAGCATTGGCATAATTCCGCGCCAGGAATGCACCGATGCGCCGGTCCCATGCAGCAATAATATGGGCGGATGCGCGGGATCGCCCATGCTTTGCACATGCCAGCGCGCGGCGCTTGCATCGATAAAAGCGCTTGTCTCGCGGTGCGGCCAGATCAGCCCTTCACGGCTCCAGGATAAAGCGCGGCTCATACCCGTTCTCGTGCCGAGGTTGACGCATCAATCGCAGCATGCAGCGCTTTTGCATCGGCGCGGGGCAAAGCGAGGAACCGGGCCTGCATCGCTTCTGCCAGGGCTGGCCCTTCGCGTCCCGGCCTTGGCGCGATATCAACAACCAGCGCGTCTATTCCGGCGCGCGCAATCGCTTTGGCAGCTGCCTCGGCATCTTCGCCCGCCTGTTTGCGCCCCGGCGTGCCATCAGCAGCGATATTGGCGCGGCCATCGGTGAGCACGATCAGGCTGGCCGTGCGTCCGCGCGCGATCACCGCCTCGGCTGCTTCGCGCGCGGCGTTTAGTCCCATGGCAAGCGGCGTTCCGCCGCCGCCGGGCAATTCGGCCAAAGCGCGCCGGGCGCGAGTGAGCGAGCGGGTGGGGGGCAGCAGCAAATCCGCGCTTTCCCCGCGAAAAGCGACCAGCGCGACCTCTGACCGGGTGACGTAAGCTTGGCCAAGCATCAGCTCAACTGCGCCTTTCGCCTCAGCCAGCCGGGCGGCGGCGGCAGAGCCAGAGGCATCGACGGCAAAGATGGTGACGCGCGCGGATTTCTCTTCAAAGCGGCGAATGCGCAAGTCATCCTTGCGCACCTGAATGGCGGAAGCGCTCGCTTTGACTTCGCCTCTGTCCCCGCGATCTCCTTCGCGCCTGCGCGCCTCCTGCCACGGGACCGCCGCGCGAAGCGTGTCGATCAGAGCAAGCCGCGCACCGCCGCGCGGCATCCCCGGACGCGCGCCCAATGGCTTTCCGCGCAGGCCCGATTTCTTCTTTTGCCCCGACCCGCTGCCGCCCAAACGGCGCGGCGCATTGCCTTTGGCCAATTGCGCCAGCAAATCAGCCGGGATCGCGGCAAGCGCGGCCTCGATCAGCATATCATCGGGCGGTGTGTCCGAATGGGCCGGATCAGCGTTGCTTTCTTCCCGGTCGCCCGGTTCAGGGGGAGGGGGAGGTTCGGGTGATTGCTCTGGCGGGGGCGTGTCTGCTTGCGGAATTTGCGTCGCTCGCGGGGCCAGCACCAGGCGGACGGCTGCGGCAAGGTCTGCTTCCCCTGCTTTTGTGCGCCCGGCCAAGGCTGCATGCGCGCGCGCTGCATGCCCTGCGAAAATCAGCGGACGGATGCCTGCCACACCCAAAGCAGCAGCGGTGGCGGCCAGCGCTTGCAAATCATCCTGCGCGAGCGCGGACACCGCAGAAAGAGTGGTTTTCGGAGGCGAGGGCAGGGCAATCCCTTCCCGGCTTCGCGAGGCGGACAGATCGCAGTGAAACGCCAGCCTTTGGCTCAAACAATCGGGCGGGGCATCCTCGTCATCCACGCTGTCATCGAGCGCGATCAACGCGGCTGTTCCTGCATCCAGTGCCTGCGCCAGCCGGCCTGCCAGCGCGCTTTCGCAGCGTTCGGCCATGGGCAGCACCAGCGCGGTGCCTGCCGCATGAGCTTCTTCGAGCAATCCGGTTTGCTGCACCGGCTTTCCCGCAGCAAGGCTGGCGGCGATATCCACGCCGCCCATTAGGCGTGCATCATCAATATGAGCGGGCAAGCGGCGGCGCGGCACCGTGTCACCCAGCGCGCTGAGCAATGCATCGCGCGCGGGGCCAGCACCGCGCAGAACCATACCGCCAAGCAGGTGGGGGCTGCTGATAAACAGCCGAGCTGCCAATCGCGCATCGCGCGCCGCGTCCCCCAAGGGCGCATCGAGGGCCGCGTCCGTCAAAGGCGCATCAAGCTCAAGGTTCGATGCGCCCCGCTGTGTCATCCGAACAGTTCATCAAGCGCGCGAGTGATGCGCACCGTTGACCCCGTCTCATCCAGAACATCGCGGCGCAAACGGTGGCGCAGGGCCAGCGGCGCAATCGCTATAAGATGCTCGCGCCGCACCGATTTCGCATTCGAAAGCGCAGCAAAAGCGCGCGCTGCCCGCATCAAGGTAAGCTCTCCGCGCAGGCCATCTGCGCCCACGGCCAGACACAATTCTGCACAATCGCGCAAAATGTCCTCACCCGGTTCAAGTTTGGCAAGTTTGGTTTTGCCGCGCGCGATCTGCTTGAGGATTTTTGTATCTTCACCGGCCCATTCGTCTGCAAAGCCTGCCGGATCGCTTTCATTGCGGGCCACGCGTTTCATAATCGCGATGCGCGTTTCAATCTCGGGCGGGGTACGCACATCAACCGACAATCCGAACCGGTCAAGCAATTGCGGGCGCAATTCGCCTTCTTCAGGATTGCCGCTGCCGATCAACACGAATTTGGCCGGGTGCCGCACCGAAAGCCCTTCGCGCTCCACCACATTTTCGCCCGATGCCGCCACATCCAGCAGCAAATCGACCAAGTGATCTTCGAGCAGGTTAATCTCATCAATGTATAAAAACCCGCGATGCGCCTTGGCGAGAAGGCCCGGCTCAAAACCTTTTTCGCCTGATCGCAGCGCGCGTTCCAGATCAAGCGAGCCGATCACCCTATCCTCGGTCGCGCCCAGTGGCATGTCGATGAAAGGGACCGCACGTTTGCGCAAAGGACCAGTGCCGCACACATCGGGATAGAGCGCCTGATCGTCCGCCGAGCAGCCATAAACGCAATCCTTGATCGCGGTGATTGGCGGCAGCAATGCAGCAAGCGCCCGCGCAGCGGTGGATTTGCCCGTGCCGCGATCGCCAAACACCATGACCCCGCCAATGCCCGGATCGACCGCAGCGATTAGCAAAGCCTGCTTCATCTCGTCCTGACCGACGATGGCTGAAAAAGGGAAACGCGCCATAAGTTCAGCCTTTTGGACGAGCCACGCGCATTGGACAAGCATGGATGACAATTTTGCCTGACACTTGGCTGGATTGGACCAATTTGAGGCAGTATTGCGGGTTAGCTGCTGCGCCCACTTGTCCGGTTAAGCAGCAGGACAGGCAGCAATCCCGCCGCCAGCAGGATGAGCGCTGGCACTGATGCTTCCACCAGCCGTTCATCGCTCGCCAGCCTGTAAGTGCGGGTGGCGAGCGTTTCCAGATTGAACGGGCGCAGGATCAGCGTTGCGGGCAATTCGCGCAAAGTGTCGATCAGCACCAGCGCGGCGGCAGCGGCAAGGCTGGGGCTGAGCAAAGGCACATAAATGCGCGCCAACACACGGGCAGGGCGCGCACCCAAAGACCGCGCGGCAGCATCAAGGCTGGGCGGGATTTTCGCCATCCCGCTGTCGAGCGCGTTGTAAGCGACAGTGAGAAACCGGACCGATAAAGCATAGATCAAAATAAGGCTGGTGCCGGTTAAGATCAGCCCGCCTGTATAGGACGTGCCATCGCGCAAAGCGCGCGTCAGGCTTTGGTCGAACGCTCCCAATGGCGCGAGCAAGCCCACCGCCAGAAGCGCGCCGGGCAAGGCATATCCCAAAGTCGCCACCCTAATGGCGCTGCGCCCGAATATGCCCGCTGAACGCGTTTTGGCAAACACCAGCACCAATGCCGCCGCGCAGCATATCAGCGCGCTCGCCATGCCAAGCCACGCGCTGCCGCGTGCATAAGCGCCCAGATCGCGCGCGGCGGCGATCGCGGGGTCGGTTATCGCCATGGCGGATAACGTGATAGCGGGCACTGCAAACCCCAGCAGCACGGGGATCAGGCAGGCGGCACATGCAAGCGCTTTGCCCACCGGCGAAAGCGTCACCAGTGCACCCGGCCGCGCGCCGCCTGGTCCATCGCGGCTGTCGCTGCGCCCGCGCCGGGTGATCGCTTCGAATGCGACCAGTGCGATCACAAACACCAGCATGATTGCGGCCAACCCCATCGCCGCCTGTTTGTCGCCCATGGCCAGCCAGCTGCGGAAAATGCCGGTGGAAAATGTGGGGATCGCAAAGTAATCCGCGACCCCGAAATCGGCGAGCACTTCCATCAAGACCAGCGCCAATCCCCCGGCAATCGCCGGGCGCGCACCGGGCAGGGCAATGCGGGTAAAAGCCGCCAAAGGCTTTGCGCCAAGGCTGCGCGCGGCCTGAAACTGGGTGATGCTTTGCGCGGCAAAAGATGCGCGGGCGAGCAGGTAGACGTAAGGATACAGCACCAGCCCAAGGATCACTCCGCCGCCCCAAAGCGAGCGGATTTGCGGAAAATCATAATCCCCCACGCCCCAGCCGGTCAGCGCGCGCAGGCCGCTTTGCACAGGGCCTGCAAAATCGAGCAGATCGGCATAGAGATAGGCCGCGATATAGGATGGCACAGCCAGCGGCAGGACCAGCGCCCACGACAATATGCGCCGCCCCGGAAAATCTGCCGCGCTCACCAGCCAGGCACAGCCCGCCCCCACCACCACCGCAATCCCCCCTGCAATCGCCATTAAAGCGGCGGTGTTGGCGATGTATTGAGGCAAAACGGTGCTTGCCAGATGGCTGATTGCGGCGCTTTCGCCTCCTGGCAGAGCAAACGGAACAGCAAGCAAAATGGCGATAATCGGCACAGCGGCCAGAGCAGCGATAAGCGCAGCGCTGATGGCCCACCCGTCTATTGCAAGGCGGGGCCGGGCTGCATTGGCGCGCGGTGATGGGACGGGTAAGGGCGATTGCGGCGTTTCGCCAGCAAGGCTTGCCCCGGCCATACTCTCTTGCCTAAAGCGGCGCATCACCGCGCCTGCCGCTCAGAACAATGCCCCAAAGGACACATACGCCGCCCATCATGTCGCTTGAATTTCGCCATATTGCCCATGCTTACGGCCCGCTAGCAGCGCTTGAGGATATTGAGCTTACCGCGCCATCGGGTGAGATTACGTGCCTGCTTGGCGCGTCGGGCTGCGGGAAGTCAACCTTGCTGGGATTGGCGGCCGGTCTTTTGCCCGTGCAGACAGGCGCGATTGTGTGGGACGGAGACGTGCTGGCGGATGAAGCGCGCAGCCCCCCACCTGAAGAGCGCCCTGTCGGTCTGATGTTTCAGGATGGCGCGCTGTTTCCGCATATGACTTTGGCCGGCAATGTCGGTTTTGGTTTGCCGCGCGCGAGGCGCGGTGAGGCGGAGGAATGGCTGGGGCGCGTGGGGCTTGATGGGCTGGGTAAACGCTATCCGCATCAGCTTTCGGGAGGGCAGCAGCAGCGCGCCGCCTTGGCGCGGGCTATGGCGCCCGAGCCGCCTGTACTGTTAATGGATGAACCCTTTGCGAGCGTCGATATTGTCCTTCGCCGCCGTCTGCGCCGCGATTGCCGCACCATTTTGAAAGCGAGCGGCACAACCGTTCTGCTCGTCACGCATGACCCTGTCGAAGCGCTCGACATGGCCGATCACATCGCGGTGATGGAGGAGGGGCGGATTGTGCAATTCGGCACGCCGTCACAATTGCACGAACACCCCGCAACGCCCGCAGTCGGCGCAATTTTCGGCGGCGCGCAGATTGTCACCGGTTGGCGCGCAGGAGCGGGGGTTGAATGCGATTTTGGCACGTTTGAAGGCGAATGTCTGGCCGGCGCGGTGCCGCAAGGCGATGAATTTGACTTGCTCATTTATGCCGATGCGGTGCGTTTGGCTGATGATGCAAAAGGGTTATACGTGCGCGATTGTCATCCGCTGGGCGCGGCAACGCGGGTGGTGCTGGTGGATGGGCAGGAACAGGAAATCACGGTTGAAACCCGCGCGGATGTTGATCCCGCGATGCGATACCGGCTGGTGCCTGATGCGGGCAGCCTGCGCGCATTTGAGCGCAAATAGAGCTTGCAGGGCGGTAAATAATAATGCAAGTCATTCGCAATTAAGAAGACAAGGACGTTCCATGCACAAGACATTCAACGCTCGCATTGCCGGCATCGCTGGCCTTTGCGCGCTTTCGCTCGCTGCCTGCTCCCCAAGCGAAACCGATGGTGATGCCCAGTCTGGCGAAGCGGCTGAGATCACGGGCGAGGTGAACCTTTATTCCTCGCGCCATTACGACACCGATCTGGCTCTGTATGAAGATTTCACTCGCGAAACCGGGATCAAAGTGAACCGGATCGAGGCCGATGCTGACGCTTTGATCGAACGTATCGCTAGCGAGGGGGAATTCAGCCAGGCTGATCTGCTCGTCACGGTTGATGCGGGCCGCCTGTGGCGTGCGCAAGAGGCGGGCGTGCTTGCCGCTGCCGAAAGCGCTGTGCTTGAAGAGCGCCTGCCCGGATATCTGCGCCACCCCGATGGGCTGTGGTTCGGCCTTTCCACCCGCGCGCGCGTGATCATTTACAACAAAGCCGCAGGCACGCCCGAAGGTCTTGCCGATTATGCCGATCTGGCGGACCCTGCCTTTAAAGGCGACATCTGCATGCGTTCATCCTCCAACATCTACAATATCTCGCTGCTCGCCAGCGTGATCGCGCATCAGGGCGCGGATGCAGCAGAGGACTGGGCCAAAGGCGTGGTCGCCAATTTCAAGCGCGACCCGCAAGGCAATGACACCGCCAATATCGAAGCGGTGGCAAGCGGGGAATGCGGCATTTCTCTGGTCAACACATATTACCTTGCCCGGTTTGCAGGCGATGAGGAGAAAGCCGGATTGCTCGATCAGATCGGCGTGATTTTCCCCAATCAAAGTTCCACCGGAACGCATGTGAATGTCAGCGGCGCAGGCCTTGTCAAAACCGCGCCCAACCGGGAAAACGCCATCCGCTTCCTCGAATATCTCACGTCGCCAAGCGCTCAGAGCTATTTTGCTGATGGCAATAATGAATACCCCGCTGCCACGGGAACAAAGGCCAATTCGGCCGTCGAGGGGCTGGGCGAATTTACCCCTGACACTCTCAACCTGTCGGCATTGGGCCAAAACCAAACCCAAGCGGTGCAGGTTTTTGACCGAGCCGGTTGGAACTGACGCACCGTGTGAAAGCGCGCTTTGCATCCTCCCTCTCTCCCTAACGGAGCAAGGCGCGCTTTCACCCCATATCACTAATCTACCTTGAAGAGCGGCGCGCATGGGTCCATTTGCGCTGCCAATTGAGAAATAACACCCAAAGGTAAGCCCAAGTGAACCAGCCCGTACTCGATCGCGACCAATTCACCGAAAGCGCTGCATTGAGCGTTGAGACGGTGACGCATGTACACCATTGGAACGACACGCTTTTCACTCTGAAAATGACCCGGCCTGCCAGCTTCCGCTTTCGCTCTGGCGAGTTTGTGATGATCGGTCTGCCGCAGGACAATGGCAAGCCATTGCTGCGCGCCTATTCGGTCGCCTCGCCCAGCTATGATGAGGAACTGGAATTTCTCTCCATCAAAGTGGAAGATGGCCCGCTGACTTCGCGGCTTCAGCATATCAAGGTTGGCGATCCGATTTACCTTGGCAAAAAGCCCACGGGCACTCTGGTTACCGATGCGCTGCTGCCGGGCAAACGCCTGTTTATGCTATCGACCGGCACGGGTCTGGCTCCGTTCCTCAGCCTTGCGCGCGATCCAGAAGTGTACACCATGTTTGAAGAAATCATCGTGGTGCATTCGGTGCGTCAGGTGAACGATCTGGCGTACCGCGAAATGATGGAAGCAAAGCTCGAAGGCGATCCGCTGCTCGAAGATGAAGACCGCGAACGCTTCATCTATGTGCCCACCGTAACGCGTGAAGATTTCCGCACACAGGGCCGCATTCAGGCGCTGATCGACGATGGCCGGCTGTTCGAACAATCAAAAGGTCCGCAGAAATTCGTGCCTGATGAAGACCGGGTGATGCTGTGCGGTTCGATGGCCATGATCAAAGATCACGCTGCTGACTTGGAGAAGCGCGGTTTTGAAGAAGGCGCGAACAACAAGCCGGGGCAGTTTGTGATCGAACGCGCATTTGTAGGGTGATGTCTAGGTCTCGCGACCGGGTTTTGGATATGCTGATGCTGAGCGAATGCTAAGTGTAGGCGCGGAAGCGGACATCCGTTCATGGGATTGGGTGCGGCGATCTGCTGTCAAGGTTCTTTGCCGCCAAGCGCGAACACAGCGAGTTTTGCCAGTAAAGCCAAAGCCATTATCTGAAACAGCACCCCCCAACCAGCAAGCCACCAAATAACTGGTAGTTCTAGTGCATGCACGACGTAAAAGTATAGCCGGTATCTGGGCCTATTGCGCCACCATTTGCGCGTACTTTCGGCGGCATTGGCGACAATTCCACCAACCCAATCTGCAGCCATGAAGGCGATAACAAAATTCTGCCAGATCGCTTCGGTATTTTGTAAAATTACTGCTGCGGCCCCAAACCCGGCGACCATTGTTGCGGTGACTTGCAGGACAGTGGGATCGTTACCTTGAAGTGGGGCGAACATGGTCCTCCTCTATTTTAATCCTAGCGGCCATTCAATGATTTTGTCCAAATGTATAGGCGCATAGATCAGCTCGCTAGAATGTCAGTAAATGGGTCGAAAGCCGACCGTCCGTAAACCGTACCCGGCGCACTTGCATCTTTCGCGCTTGACGCCCCCGTAAACATGCGCTCCACTCGGTTCCAGAAAACAACTTATCTGGAAGAGGGATCTCCGCATGCTCGATACAGCCCACCGCACGGCCTATAACGAAGACCACGAAGCGTTCCGCGACACGGTTCGCAAGGTTCTGGGCGAACATATGGAGCCGTTCCTCGATCAACACGAGGAGGAGGGCATTGTCCCGCGCACCGCGTGGAAAGCTTTGGGCGAGGCGGGCATGCTCTGCCCCACGGTTGCAGAGGAAAATGGCGGGCTGGGCCTCGATTTCGGCTTTAACTGCGTGCTTGCCGAAGAGCTTTCCTATATGGGCACAGCGGCTGGATTTACGCTGCAAAACGATATCACGGTCAACTACTTCGAACGCCTTGGCAGCCCGGAGCAGAAGGAAAAATACCTCCCCGGCATGATTTCGGGCGACACGATCACCGCAATTGCGATGACAGAGCCGGGTGCGGGGTCAGACCTTCAGGGGATCAAGACCACCGCGAAAGAAGATGGCAACCACCTCGTTATCAATGGTTCGAAAACCTACATCACCAATGGGCAGAACGCCGATGTGGTGATTGTGGTGGCGAAAACCGATCCCAATGCAGGCGCAAAAGGCACATCGCTTATACTTGTTGATGCAGACACACCCGGATTTGAAAAGGGGCGCAATCTCGACAAGATCGGCCAGCATTCCGCCGACACATCCGAGCTGTTTTTTCAGGATGTGCGCGTGCCCAAAACCAATATTCTGGGCGGCGAGAACGCAGGCTTTATCCACCTTATGGAAGAGCTGCCGCAAGAACGCCTCTCCATCGCGGTATCCGCCCAAGGCGGCGCGCAGCGCGCGTTTGATGAAGCGGTCAATTTCACCAAGGATCGCAAGGCGTTCGGCAAGAGCGTGTTCGAATTCCAGAACACCAAATTCACGCTGGCTGATCTGCAAGCCAAATTGCAGGTGGGCTGGGCGCATCTCGACTGGGCCATTTCGCGGCATCTGAAAGGGGAACTCACAACGGGCGAAGCGTCCTCTGCCAAATTGTGGCACACCGAAATGCAATGGGAAATGGTCGATGCCTGCCTCCAACTACACGGCGGCGCGGGCTATATGAACGAATACGCGATTGCGAGGCTTTGGCGCGACGCGCGCGTGCAGCGCATCTATGGCGGAACAAGCGAGATCATGAAGGAAGTGATCTCACGGGAGATTTGAAGCCGCATCTCCTCTCCCCAGCGGGGAGGGGATCAAGGGGTGGAGGCAAAGCGTTTACATTCTTTGCGTTGAGTATGCGCAAAAGCGGACTGACGGCTCACGGCCCAATTGCGGACGTTCGTATTTCAGGTCAAAGCTTCAGAATGAGAAACGTTCAAATCATTGATGGCGCTGCCAACGCAACCTTCAGCATCTTTCAGGCGACAGAAGAAGAGTTCGGGCTACTCTTTCCCGATGGGCGGGACATAGAGATTGCCGACGACTTTTTAGAGCGGGTTGGGGAAGACGAAGCCTCCCGAATTCTCGCACCAATCTGGCAAAGACCTTTACTCAAGCGTGACGCGATGGGGATACATGGAACGCTCTTTTACGATGCCGAGGCTCGGCGTCAGTATCTCCCAGCTTCCCGACGTGAACTAGATTGGGACGACCGCTTCGTAAATGAAGCTCAAAGGACGTTATTTCGAGCGCATCGATAGCGTCCGCTCCCACCCCAATTCCCGCCACAATCAACACCACAGCCACACACCAATAGCTGACACAAACGACCGCTTTACAAACCCATCGCAACCCTCTCTTGTTGCCGCGAAGGAAGAGCAACAATGACCAACCCCATCGATTTCACCGAAAAGCGCGCCCTCATCATTGGCGGCTCGTCCGGCATTGGCAATGGAATTGCGCAGAGCTTTCGCGCCGCTGGGGCCGAAGTCCATGTTACGGGTACTCGGCCTGATGAGGGCGACTACTTGGAGGCCGAGGACAGCGACCTTACCGGGCTTACTTATCATCAGCTCAACGTGATGGACCGCGATGCGGTGGATGGCCTGCCTGATGCCATGCTGGAGCCGCATGTCCTTATCCAAAGCCAAGGCACGGTGCGCTATGGTCGCGAAGAGTTTCAGCGCAAAGGCTGGGATGATGTCATCGACGTCAATCTAAACTCCGTCATGGATGTCGCACGCGCGTTTCATTCCGGCCTTGCCGATACGGGCGGCACGATGATTGTGGTCAGCTCCGTTGCAGGGTTCAAATCGACCATGGGCACGCCTGCTTATGCCGCATCGAAACATGGCGCTGTCGGGCTGGTGAAGACATTGGGCGAAGCGTGGGCGAGGGACGGTATTCGCGTCAACGGCATCGCGCCGGGGCTGGTCCCGACCAAGCTGACCGCTGTCACCACCGAGCATCCGGAGCGATTGGAGGCGACGCTGAAATCCATACCTCTGCGCCGCGTCGGCACGCCCGAAGATATGGCGGGGGCAGCGCTTTTTCTCGCCTCGCCCTTAAGCGCCTATATCACCGGGCAGACATTGGTGGTCGATGGCGGTCTGACTTTGAGTTGAGCGCCCACGCGTCATGGCTTCGCCTCTGGCTTGCAGTGACGATATTGGCTTTCCTACAATACGAAAACCGGCCTAAGTGGCACGCCTGTAGGGCCGGCAAAACGAGAAAAAAGTTGGAAAAGTGTCAACTTCGCTATTTTGAATAAGTTAGAAATAAAAACAAAGGCATAGGTCGAAAAAAGCTGGGTGACACGGTGTCAACTTTGTCAACTTCGCTGCGAAATATTATAACCTCATTGCGTAATAATCGGAGCATATTCCATGAAGTTCACGCGCCTCGGTAATTCTGGCCTCTCGATATCGCGCCTGTGCCTGGGCTGCATGACCTATGGCGACAAGACCAAAGGCTGGCACGGCGATTGGCTGCTCGATGAGGAGGAGAGCCGCCCGTTTTTCAAGCAAGCGCTTGAGGCGGGGATCAACTTCTTCGACACAGCCAATGGTTATGCGGGCGGCACGTCCGAGGTGATTACGGGTAAGCTGCTTTCCGAAATGGCGAACCGCGATGAGATTGTGGTGGCGACCAAAGCGTTTATCCCGTGGCGCAACGCCCCCAATGCAGGCGGGTTATCGCGCAAATCCTTGATGCAGGCCGTTGATGACAGCCTTGGGCGGCTGGGCATGGAATATATCGACCTGTTCCAGATCCACCGCTGGGATGATGAAACGCCCATCGAGGAAACGATGGAAGCGCTCAATGACATCGTGAAAGCGGGCAAAGCGCGCTATATCGGCGCATCTTCGATGTATGCTTGGCAGTTTGCAAAAGCGCAGGAAACCGCCCGCGCGAATGGGTGGACCCGGTTCATATCCATGCAGAACCAGCTGAACCTCTTATACCGCGAAGAAGAGCGCGAAATGCTGCCTTTGTGCCAAGATCAAGGCGTCGGTGTCATCCCGTGGAGCCCGCTGGCGCGCGGACGACTGGCGCGGCCTGTTGGTGAAGAGACGGTGCGCAGCAAAACCGATGGCTTTGGCAAGGTCATCTACCCCGAAGACGCCGCTGATGACGCGGTGATCGGCGCGCTAGAGGCCCTGTCCAACCAGCGCGGCGATGCCATGGCGAGCCTGGCTTTAGCGTGGCACTTCACAAGGCCAAGCGTTGCCGCCCCGATCATCGGCGCATCCAAACCGCATCATATCGATGCAGCTGTCGCCGCACTCGATATGGCGCTGACGCCAGAGGAGATCGCGCCTTTGGAAGCGCCCTACCGGCCCAAAGCGCCCACTGCCATGGCCATGGGAATGCCCGCGATGGATCAGGTGAGCGTGCAGGGGTGAGGCAAGCGCGCAGCAGAGCGGTAAACAAACCGCTTTCCTACTCGATTGGTCAGAGCCTATGGCGCCAAGCCTAATACCAGACAGGCCGATTAGAACTCCGTCTTGAGCCCCAGTGAGAAGGAGGTTCCAACATCGAATGTGTTGATCTCAATCCGGTTGCCATTGAGCTCCTGAAACTCGAAATTGTCCCGTCCAAACAGATTGCGCGCTTCGAAAGAAAGCTCCAGCGGCAAACCGCCAAGGGTCAGCTCTGACCGGGCGACGAAATCGAGAGTGAAGCCGGGGTCTTCGACCACATCGGGCAGCGCGCCGCCGCGTAGCGTGATCCGTTCCGAGGCGTAATTGATGAAGAACGTGAATTGCTGCGTTTTCTCAGTGTCTTCCAGCCCAATGGAGATATTGGCAAGATGATCGGATTGCCCAACCAAAGCCGCGCCATCGTCAAACAGCTGGTTTGCTGCCTGGTTCTCGTTCCCCGGCACAGGTGCGATATCGCCATCACCAACCGAGATTGAGGATTGGGTGTATGTGTAGTTGGCGATGATCATGATCTGCTTCGTTTCAAAGAAGCTGCCGCCAAGATCATACAGATCAATGCCGTAAACCAGATCAAGCTCTGCCCCGAACAGTTCAGCCGACGGCGCATTGGCAAAACTGGTGAGGATCTGGCCTGAGGCAGAGACCAAAGTATTCTCAATAGGGTTCTGAATTTCCTTGTAGAACCCGGCAAGGCTGACCCGGTCGGTGCCGCTGATATAGTATTCAGCGCGCGCTTCAAGGTTAGTCAGCTCGCTGTCGGTAAGGAATGGGTTGCCGCGGAAACGGCGGTTGGATGCGGGATCGAAATAGGTCTGCTCCACTAGCTCGCGGAATTGCGGGCGAGCGATGGTTTGAGACGCTGACAGGCGCAATTGCAGCTCATCAATCGGAGAATAGGTGACGGTGCCTCCGGGCAGGAAGTAGTCATTGCCAAGGTTGGTTGCAGTCGCCCCTGCGATTGGGCTGTTGAAGACGGACTGATCGAGATCAACCGTCTGGGCTGCATCCTCATAGCGCACGCCGGCTTCCAGCGTCAGCGTGTCGGTGGGAACCCAGCGGAACAGGCCATAGCCAGCGTAGATTTCAAGCGCCGCATCGAAGACGGGGAAGGGGGTGGCCTCTGTCAAAGTGACATTGAAGCCGGCAAGGGTCGCGCCATTGATGATGTCACCCGGACGGCGAAGGCCAAGCGCCACGGCGACATTCTCGTCAAGCCCGGCAAGATCAGGGTTCGATGTGTCCGGCGTGATAAACGGGCGAAACTCGCGGCTGGAGGAGCGCCGGTCAGTGTCGTTGTAAGCGCCGCCAATGGTGACTTCGAACGTATCAGTGAGCGCATAGGAGAGATCAGCGCCCAGAAAGCGGTTCTCTTCGGTCAGATCATCAAACGATGCGGTCGAAATACCGGCATCGGAAAGCTGGTTGAAATAGGCAACAAACTCATCGCCAAATGGGCTGGAAGGGATGTTGGTGCGGGTGTAGCTGAATGTGGTGTTGAACGGCGCCTCGCGGTCAGTGCGGGCGTATCCAGCGCGAAGGTCGATTTCGAAATTGTCGAAATCGAGCTCGGTCACCAATTGGGTGTCAATCAGCTGGCGTTCAAAGAAAGCGGTTTGCTGATTGATGAAGTCAAACCCGTTAAGTCCGGGGAAGGGATCAAACGCTTCCTCGAGCCGGGCGGTCTTCAAAGTGTCGCGGATATACAGATTGGTCCAGCGCACAGTGTGCGGGCCGAAATCGAGACCAAAGCCGAGCAGCGCGTTGAACAGCGCGTTTTCATCGGTGATAAAAGTGGTGCTGGTTTCAAACACTTCGGACAGATCGCTGCTGCCGCTTTGCGACAAAACGCTGCGATTGCGCAGGCTGTTCTTGAGCGAGGCGGTGGCAAGGATGCCCAGATAGGTGTCATCGCCAAGCTCTAACGACGCGCCGCCGGTGATCGAGCCGGAGAAGTTGGGGCGCTGATCGCTGACGCGTTGCAGAGTGACGAGATTGGTCGGGAACAGCTCTCCGGCGATCCCTTCGGCGGTTGCGATATCGACTGTGCCGATGCGTTCGCCGCTATCGATGAAGGCTTGCAAATTGGTCGGGATATCGCGGTTGCCATTGTCGAACCCGAAGGAATCGAGGTCTGATCCGAAATAGGTGAGACCGTTTTGAAAAGTGGTCTCAGTGTCGCCGCTGACGCCGAAGCTGACCGACAGGAAATCCTCAACCGGCACAGCCTTGGTTGTAAGGTTGATCACGCCGCCGCCAAATTCGCCGGGGTAATTGGCCGAATAGGTCTTCTGCACCAGCGATGAGGACACGACATTGGTCGGGAAGATGTCGAGCGGGACAACCCGGCTCAAAGGTTCAGGGCTGGGCAAAGGCAAGCCGTTAAGCAGCGCGAGCGAATAACGGTCACCAAGCCCGCGCACAAACACCCGGCCATCGCCCACCACAGCGAGGCCCGTCACGCGGCTCAACGCGCCCGCAATATCGCCTTCGCCCGTGCGCGCGATATCCTCTTCGGAAAGCACGGTAAGCACTTGGGTTGAGGAGCGTTCAGGATTGCGATTGCGGCGGCCTGTGACGATGATCCCGCCGCCCGGAACCGAAACATCGGGTTCGTTCAGCGTGTCATCAGATTGCGCATCATCAAGGGCTTCTCCGTCCAGATCGCCGCTGCTTTCTTCCTGCGGATCTGCCGCCGAAGCGTCCTGTGCGTGAAGAACAGACGGAACGGACAGAGCTGTGCTGAGAAGCAGCAATCCTGCCAGACGCTTGCCGATGGACATAATGTGAGACCCCCTCATGACTAGGCCTTGGTATTGGGAACAGCCGAATTTGCGGCTTGTATTGAACAATCAAGGGAGGTGCGCGAAATGCCGCTGCACCTCCCCTGAACGCAGATGCGATGATTAGCTGACCGGCAGTGAAGTGCAGGCACCGCCAGCGCTGCCGAAATCGGCCGTGGCCGAATTGCAGGTCCAGTCGCCGAAATCGACTGTGATGTCGCTTTCAACCCCGCCCACAAATGTCGAAGCGCTAAAGAAGCTTGAACGCGCGGTGGCATCAAACGCGGCCACGGCGCCTTCATTTGCCCCGTTCACAAACACGCCGGTAAGCGAGATCGTGAAAGCCAGGTCGCTGTTGGCATCGAACAATCCGGCGAGCGCTGTATCGCTTGCCGCATCATTGTTGGCACCGCGAACCGGACGTGTCCCATCGCAATCACCAACCAGTGAGTTCAGCCCGATAATGGCATCCTGCGTCGGTTGCTCATCAACGCGGAAACACAGGCCAGACCCGTTGTCATCGGCATCAAGCACGCCGTTCGAAAGCGCCAGCGCCGCACCGCCGCGCGCCCGCACGATTTGCGATGAAGCCGAAGAGCGCTGCACAAAGGTGAAATTGTTCACCTGAAGCTGCGTTTGCGGCTGAGCATTGCCTGGCGTGCCATCGCCCAGATCATCGGGGGAATCGAGTTCGATCAAGCTGTCGCCCGTATTGGAGCGCTGCGCCACCACAACCGTTTCCAGATTGACGCGTGCGCCCGTGTCCACATCGAGTGAATCGTCTGATGCGCCGATCACGGCAATATTGCTCGCATCAAACTGGCCGCCGAAAAATTCGAGGCCATCGTCAGAGCTGTTGAACGAGAAGACATTGTTGATCGTCGTGCCGCTGCCGACACCGCCGGTGGTTAGTGATTGCAATTCGTTCGATTGCTGAAGCTCAAACCCTGAATAACGGATCTGATTGTAAGTGAACGAACCGGAGCTGTCGGCATCATCCGCTCCGCCAAATGGCGTTGCAACCACGGTTCCTTCGAGCTGCTGTTCGCAGGTAGGGTTGGTGGCGAAATTGCCGGGGGTGGTGTTGAATACCTGAGTTGAACAATCCGAGACGCGTGCCCGGCCAAGCAAAACAACGCCGCCCCATTGCGCCTGGCTGTTGTCATTGCTGACACCGATCACATTGTCGCGGCTGGTCCAGATGATTGGGTTGGTTTCGGTGCCGTCCGCGGCAATGGCATTGCCGCGATTGACGACGAAGAAGCTTTCCGCCTGTGCGAACAGGATCACGCCCGGTTCGATGGACAAGGTTACATCGGTGCCCGTGCTGTTAAAGCCTTGGTCAGTGCCCACGTTCACGCGGTTTTCGATCTGATAAAGAAGACCGTCAATCGCCGGCAGATTGTCGTCGACCGTAAATGTCGAAGGCAAAACGCACACGCGATATTCACCAGTGGGGCCGCTGATGGTGCCGGCATCGGTAAGGCCTGCGGGCGTGCTGATAGTGGGGCAGCCCGATGCGGGAGTGACCTGTGCCTGTGTCGGCGTAGCGGTCGGAGTTGGGGTGGGTGTGGGCGATGGATTGTTGATGATGATATCGCCGCTGGTGCCGGGCGAGACGATTTCGTCCGCGCCGCAACCGGCCAAAACAACAAGACTGCAACCAAGTACGAGATGACGTTGAAGAGTATTCACAGCGAGCGGTCCCCTCAAAAAAACCGAGAATCAAAAAGCGCGAAAAACTTCGCTGGGGCCTCCGCTAGGGACGGTAAGTGACAGAATTTTTGCAGCCTCGCGGTGAATACGTAAGGACTGTCACATGAGTGAAAAAAAGCCGAAGCGCTCCAAGGCGTATCGCTTTCTTAATCGGCTAGTCACACCAGTGTCGTAATTTGATCCATAAAAAATAGGGTAATATCAGAATGATAAAACGTAAAATGACATAAATACGTATATATGACATTTTTATTGCAATTTCTCTCAGCCGCGCGCATGATGATCGCATTGAAGGAGATAAATCATGCTGACCCCGTTCCTGGCCGCTATTTTGGCCACACAGGCCGTCGCAGAGCCCGCCGAAACGCAAAGCAGCGCCGCGCAGGATGCCCCTGCTGAAGTTAAATCCGCCGATTTCCAGGCAGAAGCGCTTGCCGCTGGAAATGGTGATGAAGCGATCGTCGCTTTGGAACGAGTGCGTGCGCGGCATTCTGACGACCCGGCAGTGCTTATCAATCTGGGTGTCGCCTATGCCCATCGCGGCGATGATGCGATGGCGCGAAACCTGTTCAAAGCCGCTTTGCAAAGCCGCACGGAACAATCGCTCGAAACCGCCGATGGAGAAGTGAATTCGCGTAAACTCGCACGCAAAGCTCTGTCCATGCTGGAGCGCGGCGAACTGCGGATGGTGAAAGCTTCGGTTCAGCGATAAACCCGTGTGGCGCTTGATCTTCGGATCAGGCGCACATTTTTTGAGGCAAAGCGTTGTCCTTTGCCGATGGTGTGCAAACACCCTTAAAGAATTATGTCTAGGCTCCCCCTACTGTCACCTGTCTGTCACTTAGGCTAGACATGGCAGCACGAGGGACCAAATGCTGGGAGGCCCAGACATGATTCTAGCGCGCGCATGCTGTGCTGCGGTAGCCTTTACATTCGCTTTGACAGGCGCTGCGGCGCAGGCTGATGTGATGGAACTGGATTCTGATGGTGCCCGCTGGGTTGCTGGCGGGACGGCTGGCGTTGTCGCGCTGCCCGCAGGGGAAATGGCGGCTCCCACTGCTGGCGCTGCACCTTCTGATGACATCGGCGTCAATATCGGCGCTCTGATTGTCCCTGACATCGCGATCTCCAACACGGCCGCCCACAAAGCGGGCGTGCCTGCGAGGTATGTCGCCAAGGTCGAAGAATTGTCCGCGCGCTATGCACTCAGCCCCAGCCTGATTGAGGCGCTGGTATGGCAAGAAAGCCGCTGGCGCGAAAACGCGGTGTCGCAGGCTGGTGCGCGGGGGCTTGCACAATTGATGCCGGGCACTGCCAAATATCTCGGCGTGAACCCCGATGATCCCATGCAGAACCTAGAGGGCGGGGCGCGTTATCTGCGCGAACAACTGAACCGCTTTGATGGCAATCTGGAACACGCTTTGGCCGCCTATAACGCAGGGCCGGGCCGGGTAATTCGTGCAGGCGGTGTTCCCAATATTCGTGAGACAAGAAACTATGTCGCGGCAATCATGGGCCGTTTGGCCAATCATTCGCGCGTCAATTGATAGGATTATGGACAGCAATATGAACCTGGTTTCCCGTTTTTCGGCTCGTATAGCCGCTTTTATGACACTGCTGGCCATGCCCGGCATCGCCTTTGCTCAGGCAACCGGGCAGGGCGCAGATCCGGCTGGATCTGGTCCGATCAATTCTGCGCTGTTGTGGTTGCAGGGCACTTTGCTGGGCACTGTCGCCACCACTGTCGCGGTGATGGCAGTGGCAGCGATTGGATTTATGATGCTGACAGGCCGGATGAACTGGCGTTTCGGCGCCACGGTGATTGTCGGCGTGTTCATTCTGTTTGGCGCGACCACAATCGTTGCGGGCATTCAGGCAGGAGTGGGTTAACCATATTATGCTAGGCCGCGCATCATGAGCGAATTGAACCGTCATCCCGTGCACCGCGCACTCACTCGCCCGCAAATGTTTGCCGGCGTGACGATGAATTTCTTTATCATCAATCTGATGGTGACGACGATTGCGTTTCTGATCCTCAAGAGTTTCTGGATCATACCAGTGCCAATTGTGATGCACGCGATCGGCTATTTCGCATCTTTGCGCGAACCGCGCATCTTTGATCTGTGGATCACGAAAGTTTCCAAATGCCCGCGTGTGCCCAATTACAAACGCTGGGGCTGCAATTCTTACGCTCCTTAAAGGAGCACAAGCAAAGACCCGCCTGAAGGAGGGCTGGTTGATATGGTGAAATGGATCGGACCGGCTGCCTGGAGCGCAAAAGAAGCGCGTGTGGGCGAGCGTCTGCCGTATGAACGGCTGATCGATGAAAGCACTGTGCTTTTGCGCGATGGCTCGGTTATGTCCGCGATCCAGGTGCCGGGTCTTTTGTTTGAAACCGAGGATTCCGAAGCGCTCAACGCGCATGCCGCCACGCGTGAGGTGATGCTGCGGTCCACATTGGATGCGCGCTTTGTCCTTTATCATCACGTCATCCGCCGCCGGGTCGAGGTTGAGCTGGATGGCGAATTTCCCGATCCGCTCTCGCGCCATATCGATGCGCGCTGGAAAGAGCGGCTGGCGGGCGGATCATTGTTCATCAATGACCAGTTCGTTACTCTCATCCGCCGCCCCGCGCGCGGCAAAGCGGGTTTGGTAGAAAAGGCGAGCAAGTTCTTTGCACGCGCAGGCCAGGATGCGCTCGAAGCGGATCCCAAGGATGTGCGCAGCCTCAAAGCGGCGATCACCGGGTTGACGGCATCCTTGTCCGCTTATGGCGCGAGCGTTCTTGCAGACTATTCATCGCACGATAACGGCACCAATTCTGAAATGCTGGAATTGCTGTCAGCACTCTACAATGGTGAGATGCGTCCTGTCAGGCGCCCGCATGCGGACACCGATATCGGCGATATGCTGCCCTATAGGCGGGCGAGTTTTGGGCTGGATGCGATGGAATTGCGCGGATCTGCTGATCCCGATTTCTCCGCGATTTTGGGCCTTAAAGATTATCCTGAGGCGACATCGCCGGGTTTGCTCGATCCGCTGTTGCGCTTGCCTTATGAGATGATCGTCACCGAAAGCTATGCGCCCACTGAGCGCACGACATCGCGTGAACGCATCGACCTCGCGCTGCGCCGATCGCGCTCTGTCGATGAAGAGGCGGCCGCTGAGCGCGCGGACATGATGGCTGCCCGCGATGCCTTGGGCAATGGCGCAGTTGGATTTGGCGATCACCATCTGACGGTGCTGGTGCGAGAGACATCGCTTAACCGGCTCGATGATGCATGCGCGTCATGTGCAGCCGCTTTGGCAGATACGGGCGCGATTGCGGTGCGAGAAGACACCAATCTGGAGCCCGCTTTCTGGGCGCAATTCCCCGGCAATGAGGAATATATCGTGCGCCGCGCGCTGATATCCTCGGCCAATATGTCAGGCTTTGGCAGCTTTCACGGTTTCGCCTTGGGCCAAGCCAGCGGCAATCATTGGGGCGATGCGGTGACTTTGCTGGAAACCACCAGCGCCACCCCTTTCTTCTTCAATTTCCACCACGGCGATCTGGGTAATTTCTCGGTCATTGGCCCGTCCGGTTCGGGTAAGACCGTGGTGATGAATTTCCTCGCCGCTCAGGCGCAAAAATTCAAACCGCGCACCATCCTGTTCGACAAGGATCGCGGGGCAGAGCTGTTCATTCGCGGCATTGGCGGGCGCTATGACAAGATCGCCGCTGGCGCGCCCACAGGCTTTAACCCGCTCGCGCTGCCCGACACGCCTGCAAACAAGGCATTCTTGCGCGATTGGCTGGGCGTGCTGCTGAATGCGGACGGGCCGGAAGAATTCGCGCTGATCTCTGCCGCTGTTGACGCGGCCTATGCCAATGACAGCCGTTTGCGACGTCTGCGCCATTTCAAGGAATTGCTGGCCGGCGCACGCCGTCCGCAGCCGGGTGATCTGGCTGACCGATTGGCAGCGTGGATCGGATCGCAATCGGGTGATGACGGCGAACATGCATGGCTGTTCGATAACGAGGCTGATCTGCTCGATCTCGACACCCGCGTGCTTGGATTTGATATGACTGCGCTGCTTGAAAATCCGCGTTTGCGCACGCCTGTCATGATGTATCTGTTCCACCGCATTGATGAGCGGCTGGATGGCCAACCCACCATGATCCTGATCGATGAAGGGTGGAAAGCGTTGGATGATGAGGTGTTCGCTGCCCGCATCCGCGATTGGCTGAAGACCTTGCGCAAACGCAATGCGCTGGTGGGCTTTGCGACGCAATCAGCGCGCGATGCTTTGGAAAGCCGGATTTCGACCGCTCTGGTTGAGCAGACCGCGACCATGGTGTTCATGCCTAACAGCCGCGCGCGGCCCGAAGATTATTGCGACGGGTTTGGCCTGACCGATCACGAACTTGCGCTCATTCGCACTTTGCCTGCCCATTCGCGTTGTTTCCTTGTGCGCCAACCCGATGCGAGCGTAGTTGTGCGCCTCGATCTGTCAGGCGCGCCCGAAGTGCTGACGGTGCTTTCCGGCCGTGAGGCCTCGGTGCGTCAGCTTGATCTTTTGAGAGAGGCCGTTGGTGATGAGCCAAGCGCCTGGTATCCCGCGCTGACCAACACAGCATGGCCTGATGGTTCGCTGGGGCTGGACCAGCACGGCCAGCCGATCCCGCAGGCGGCAGAATAATGGCAACAAGCTGCGATCTTGTTGCTGAAGAAATGGGTGCAGGCGTCGCCGCCGCGCTAACGGCGGTGGATTGCATCGCCAGCCAGGTGAGCGAGCAGGCATTTGGGCGGCTGTTCGGCAGCGATGGGCAGATGGCCTTGGCGCTGACAATGATGCTGGTCTTCTTCATCGCCTTTTTCGGCATCAGCCTGATGCTGGGCCGGTCCAACCTATCGGTCAGAGCGCTGGTTCCCAAGATCATGACCATGGGTCTGGTGCTGACATTTGCGACAAGTTACGTCGCGTTTTCCAGCGTCTTCTATAATATCTTTGTCGAAGGGCCCGATGAAATCGCAGGCGTGCTAACCGGCACCGATGGTTCCGCCACTGCCACTTTTGCGGCCAAGCTTGATGTGGTGTTTCTCGCCATTCAAGAAGCGAGCGGTGATGCAACAGACATCAATACGTTTTCGCCCGAAGGAATGATGTGGCTGGGCGCCATGTTGCTTTTGCTCGGTACAGTGGGCTTGCTGGTCACGGCGCGCATTGGGCTGGCTCTGCTGCTGGCGGTGGGGCCGATCTTTGTTGTGCTGGCGCTGTTCAATGGCACGCGCGGGCTGTTTACCGGCTGGCTCAAAGGCATGACCATGCTCGCGCTTGCGCCTTTGTTTGCGGTGCTTGGCGGGTCGATCATGCTTGAAATGGCTGTGCCCATTCTTGCCGCTTTGGTCGCTGTGCCAAACGAGATTGACCAGCAGGCCGCAATGGCGTTTTTCCTTGTTGGCGCGGTGCATTGCGCGCTCATGTTTATGAGCTTGAAAGTCGCGGCCACTATGGTTTCCAGTTGGCAGGTCTTTGGCCTGGTCCCCTCAAAAGAGGAGCGCGCTGCATATGATACGGCGCGCCCGGCGGCTGCAAGCACCCAGATGCTGGCCCCTGACAGAGCTGCGCGCACCGCCAGTGTGGCGGCCACAACGGCGGGCCAGCGCCGCATTGATGTGCGCGCGCCTGCAACCGGGATTGCGGCCAATGATGCAGGGTCTGCGGGTACCAGCACAATGCGAGAGACCAAGGTTTACGCCACATCAGGCGGCAGCGGGCAGGCAGCGCCCCTATCGCCCAGCGCTTCGCGCACTCGCGGGATCGGCAACCGGTTCCGTTCAACATCCATCAGCGGCGCAAAAAGTGGGGCCGCCCCAAAACCGGAGACCCCGCGATGAAGCGGCGCATCACCCTTTTACGCCATCCTCTATTGGGTTTGGCAGCGTTCAGCCTGCTGGCGGCCAATCCTGCGGCGGCCAATGATCCGCGCCTGCGTACACTGGTTTATGACGAGGCTGCCGTGGTCACGATCAATGGCCGGGTGAAAGTGCAAACCACGATCAAATTCGCCGAAGACGAAGCGATTGAGAATGTCGCGATTGGCGACAGCTCTGCCTGGCAGGTTCAGCCCAATAAGGCGCAATCGATCCTGTTTGTAAAACCGCTGGCGACAAATGCGCGCACCAATATGACAGTGGTGACGAACAAGCGGACCTATCTGTTCGATCTGGTCGCATCATCGCGAAATCGCCCGCTTTATGTGATGCAGTTTCGCTATCCAAAGCTTGAGCAAGCCAAGGAAGAAGCGCGGCTTGCCGCGATTGAAGCGGCAAAGCAGGAACAGGCCAATGCCGCTGAATTGGCTGCGGCCAGCGACCCTTATGCCGTGGTCGATCCCGCGCAGCTAAATTTCGCATGGGACGGCGACGGCGATAAAGATCTGCTGCCCGCGCGCGCATATGACAATGGCGAGGCGCTGTTTCTCACCTGGCCCAAAGATGCATCGGTTCCCGTGATCCTTGTCACCAATGATGAAGGTGATGAGGGGCCTGTGAATTACACGGTGCGCGGAGAGACAATTGTTGTCGATCAGGTGCCTGCGCAAGTGATCCTGCGATCTGGCCGCGACAGCGCGACTTTGACGAATACCAGCGCTGTCCAGGTGTCCGCGCGCGACGAAAAACGCCGCAAGAAACGCCGGCGCGGATCATGAGGGGCCGAATGATGCTTTTGCAAACCGCCTTTGTGATGGAGACGAGATAATGCGCCTTGCCATGCGACTTCCGGCCAAAAAGGGCGGTTCATCCGATGGTTCGTCAGGCGGCGACCCGCGTGAGGGCGAGACCGCAGAAGTTATCGACCTTGCCAGCCGCAGCGCCTTTCCCGCTGTCACCCAGCGCAAAGCGGGCGGCGACAAATGGGGTCCGGCTTTGGGCGTTGCGATTGTCGGCCTGCTTGGCGCGACGACATTTTGGGCCATGAACGCAGCCCAGCAGGGGGCTGATGAAGCCACCGGAGCAAGCGCTGGCGAAACGGCTCCTGCGCCTGTCACCCCTGCGGCTGCGCCCGTTGTGGTGAAACCGGAACCGATCCAGCCGCCCGTCGCGCCTGTGGGTGCGCCAGCGCCGGTTATCTCGCGCGCGCCGGGGGCTTCGGCTGTTCCTGTGGCCAATCCCTATGCCAGCCCGCAATTGATTTTTGATGCGTCCCGCTCAGCCAACGCGCCGCGCCTTGTCGAAGGAGCAGGCGCACCAGCTCCGACATCGACAACCGCCGCACCAACAGCAGCCGGCGGCCCGGCGGGCGAGTTTGCCAGCCGCATTGGCGGCGTGGGCGGCGGACCTGCGCAAGCGACGCGCACGATCAATCAATCCACGACTGTCACCAAAGGCACCTTGATCCCGGCCATTTTGGAAACCGCGATTAACACCGATGTGCCCGGATTTGTGCGCGCTGTGGTGAGCCAGGATGTGCGCAGCTTTGATGGGACAAAGGTTTTGATCCCGCGTTCCTCGCGCCTTGTCGGCCAATACCAATCGGGCGTGCAAAACGGGCAGAAACGCGCTTATGTCATCTGGACAGATCTGACCCGGCCCGATGGCGTAACAATCAAGATCGCATCCCCCGCTGTCGGATTTGACGGGACCACCGGCCTTGCCGGCGAAGTGGATACGCATTTCTTTCAGAGGTTCGGGTCTGGCCTCCTTCTTTCGCTAATCGGTGCGGCCGGTACGATTGCATCGGGCGGGGCGGGCCTTGTTGTGGCAGGCGGGCAGAACGCGGCCAGCACAGCTTTGCAGCAGGACGGCCAAATCCCGCCAACAATCCGCGTTGCCATGGGTGAACCGGTGCGGGTGTTTGCCGCGCGCGACCTTGATTTCAGCACGGTGAGCAATTGATCACGCCAGCGATGCGCAACTGACACCATGACAGCAGACATTCACCCTTTGACCAGCGGCACCCCTTCAGAGGCGATCGGCGATACAGCGCCTGTGCCCGAAGAGCGCAGTGTCTATCTCGATGCCTATCTCGCCCCGTTCAAACGATGGCTTGACCGCGACACAGTGACAGAGATCATGGTCAATGGCCCCGGTGAGGTTTGGATCGAAGATGCCTCAGACCCCGGCATCAAGCGTATTGAAACTCCCGAAATTGATGACCGTCTGGTCCAGCGTCTTGCCGAACAGGTTGCGCGTGTCAGCCATCAAGGGATCAACCGCGAACATCCTTTGCTTGGGGCGACTTTGCCTGCCACGGGAAAAGAGGGCGGTGCCCGGATCCAGTTTTGCGGACCCCCTGCTAGCCGGAAACACTGGGTGATGGCGATCCGCCGCCATCGCAGGCTTGACCTGCCATTGGATGCCTATGACGCGGGCCCGCTTACCAGCGAAACCGAAATTGCGATGCCTGATCCGCAGATGGAGCCGATCGGCTATTTGCGCAAAGCTATCCAGAACCGCCGCACAATTCTGATATCGGGCGGCACCAGTACGGGTAAGACGACTTTCTTGAACGCAATGCTCGGCGAAATTCCGCAGGCAGAACGTGTCATCATGGTCGAAGATACGCCCGAATTGAAATATCCCGGCGACAATTCGGTTGGCCTTGTCGCTGTTAAAGGCGAACTTGGCGAAGCAAAGGTCACTGCGAACGAATTGTTGCAAGCTGCCCTGCGCCTGCGTCCTGATCGCATTGTGCTGGGCGAATTGCGCGGGGCAGAGAGCGTCTCGTTCCTGCGCGCGATCAACACCGGCCATCCCGGCAGTTTTTCGACGATCCACGCCAATTCACTGCGAGGCGCTTTGGAACAATTGTCGCTGATGGTGATGCAAACAGGCATTGGGCTTACCCGGTCTGATACCATTGCCTATGCTGCCAGCGTGATTGATGTGATTGTGCAATTGGGCCGCGATGCCAATGGCAAGCGCGGGATCACGCAAATCGCAGACAGCCGCTCTTTGGTGTGAGCAAATCTGTGGCCAAGAAGAAAAACGCCGAAACCCCTCGCGCCGCGTCATCTGCATTAGAGGCGATGTATTTCAATCGCGAATTGTCCTGGCTTTCGTTTAATGAGCGCGTTCTGGCAGAAGCGCGCAATGAACAATATCCGCTGCTTGAACGGCTGCGGTTTCTGTCCATTTCGGGAAGCAATCTCGATGAGTTTATGATGATCCGTGTGGCCGGGCTGGTTGGCCAGGTGCAACGCGGGATTGGCAAACCTTCGATTGACGGTCGCACTCCATCACAGCAGCTCAAAGCCATTCGTGAAAAATTGAGCGAATTGTCCGATGCTCAGCAGCAAATCTGGCGTGATTTGCATAACAGGCTGGGTAAGGCTGATATCCACGTCACCGATGAAGAACGTTTGCAACCCAAGGCCCACGATTGGCTTAAGGCGTTCTTTCTTGAAGAAATCCTGCCCGTCATAACCCCGCAGGCGCTCGATCCGGCGCACCCTTTCCCGTTCGTGCAAAACGAAGGGAGGGGCCTGTTGTTCACGCTTACCCGCGATGCGGACAGCGAAGAGATCATCGAGATGATCCTCATCCCCAGCGCGCTGCCCCGCTTCGTCCGCGTGCCCAGCGATATTGGCGGACCCGATGAAGCGATCTACATCTCTATCGCCAGCCTTATTCAGCGTTATGCGCACAAATTGTTTCCCGGCTTCACAATCGAAGGCGATGGCCTGTTTCGCGTGCTGCGCGACAGCGATATCGAGATTGAGGAAGAAGCCGAAGATCTGGTGCGCACGTTCCGCAGCGCGATCCAGCGCCGCCGCAGGGGGCAGGTGATCCAGCTTGAACTCGAAGAGGATTTTCACCCAGAGGCGGAAAAAATCCTGTTGGAACAATTGGGTGTTCACGAGGCGGCCGTGATCAAAACCGATGGGATGATCGGGGTTGATGGCCTTGCCGAAATTGTCAGCGAAGATCGCCCCGACCTCAAATTCGACAGCTATTCCCCGCGCTATCCCGAACGCGTGCGCGAGCATGACGGCGATCTGTTTTCCGCGATTGGCGAAAAAGACATCATCATCCAGCACCCCTATGAAAGTTTCGAGGTGGTGGTCGACTTTATCCGGCAGGCCGCAGCCGATCCCGATGTGGTTGCGATCAAACAGACGCTCTATCGCGCAGGCACGCAATCAGCGGTTATCAATGCGCTGATCGAAGCGGCTGAAAACGGCAAATCGGTCACCGCTGTGGTCGAATTAAAAGCGCGCTTTGATGAGGAGCAGAACCTCAAATGGGCGACCAAGCTTGAACGCGCGGGAGTGCAAGTGATCTATGGTTTCACCGATTGGAAAACCCACGCAAAAGTCGCGATGGTTGTGCGCCGCGAGGATTCCAGTTTTCGCACATATTGCCATTTCGGCACTGGCAATTATCACCCCGTCACTGCCAAGATTTACACCGATCTGTCCTTCTTTACCGCCGATCCCAAACTGGGCCGGGATGCAGCCAAGATGATGAATTTCGTCACTGGTTATGTTGAACCGCACGGGCTCGAATTGATCAGCATCGCGCCGCTTGATCTGCGCGCCGAATTGTATCGCCGCATCGAAAAAGAGATCGACAATGCAGGCAAAGGCAAGCCCGCAGCGATCTGGATGAAAGCCAATCAGATCACCGATTCCGGAATTATCGACATGCTGTATGCCGCCAGCAATGCAGGCGTAAAAATCGAATTGGTGTGCCGCGGCATTTGCTGCCTTCGCCCCGGCGTGCCGGGTCTTTCCGAAAATATCCGGGTGAAGTCGATCATCGGACGGTTTCTGGAACACAGCCGCATTTATGCTTTTGCCAATGGCCATGCGATGCCCAGTTCGGCAGCGGCGGTGTTTATTTCCTCTGCCGATTTGATGGGCCGCAATCTGGATCGCCGGGTGGAATCGCTTATTCCTATCCAGAACCGCACCGTGCACGATCAGATTTTGCAGCAGGTTTTGCTCGCCAATATGCTTGATACCGAACAAAGCTGGTGGCTGAATTCCGATGGAACCTATTCACGCGCTGAAACGCAGGGCAAGCCTTTCAATTGTCATCGATACTTTATGACAAACCCATCTCTATCGGGCCGCGGCGGCGCTTCGGAGGCTGGGGGTGTCCCCAAATTGTCGTTGCGCAAAGGCGGGTCGAGCTAGGCAGCGATATATGAGCTTGAAAAGACGGCGAGGGGATCGCGAAGGGGCCTTTTCAGGACTTTTGCCAGAGCGCGCAATTATCGACATCGGTTCCAATACAGTGCGGCTGGTGGTGTATGGCGGAACGATGCGCGCGCCCACAGTGCTGCTCAACGAAAAAGTCACGGCGAAACTGGGCCGGGATATTGGGCGAACTGGCGCGCTGGCCGATGAGGCGGTCGCGCTGGCGATGCGCGGTCTTTCACGCTTTGTCTTGATGCTGAGCGATTTGGGAGTGAACACCATTGAATGCGTGGCAACCGCTGCCGTGCGCGATGCGTCCAATGGCCCGGAATTCGTCAAAGGTCTAAAAGAGTTAGGGCTGAATCCGCGCATTCTTTCTGGAGAGGAAGAAGGCAAAATCAGCGCATCGGGCGTTTTGGGGGCCTTTCCCAAAGCAGACGGCATTGTTGCTGATCTTGGCGGGGGCAGTCTGGAGCTGGCTGCAATATCAGGCGGCAAAGCCATTTCTGCCCAGACATTGCCATTGGGCACATTGCGCTTGCCTGACCACCGCGGCGATAACCCTAAAGACATGCTTTCAAGCCTTGAAAAAGCGCTCAAGAAAAGCGGCTGGGATAATGCAGGTGACGGCAAGCAAGATGCCGCGCATCTGTATCTGGTGGGGGGCACTTGGCGTGCAATGGCGGTTTACGCGATGCAGGAACAGGGCCACCCTTTGAGTGATCCTCACGGATTTGGCGGATCGCGCAAAGCCGCAGAAGCTTTGGCGCAGGCGCTCGCAAAAGAGGACAAAGACAGCCTGAAAGCGCGGGCGCGCATTTCGTCTATGCGCGCCGAAAAACTGCCCGATGCCGCGATATTGCTGCGCGCTTTGCTCGCGCGGTTGGGGCCGGATCGGATCACCTTTTCGTCCTGGGGCCTGCGCGAAGGGTTGCTGTTTGATGGCCTGCCGCCAGAGGCGAAAGCGCAAGATCCGCTCCTCGCGGGAATTTCGGTGTTCGCCAGCCAGCGCGGCGCGCCCGCTATGCTTGCAGCCCAAATGGCCGGTTGGACAGTGCGCGCCGCGCCAGCCGAAGGCAAAGGCGGCGAAAGGCTGCGGCTGGCGGCGACAATGCTGGCGCTTGCCAGCATGCAGATAGAGCCGAACATTCGGATGCATCAGGCGATGGATTGGGCTTTGCACAAACGCTGGATTGCGATTGACGGGGAAGGGCGCGCCATGCTGGCCGCTGCGATTGCCGCCAATGGCAACCAGCTGGATCTGCCCGACGAGGTGCGCGCTCTTGCCAGCAAGGATGTGTTGGAAGAGGCGATCTGCTGGGGGCTGGCGATCAGGCTTGCGCGCCGATTGGGTGCGCGCTCCAGGCGGTCTTTGCAGGTCAGCCGCTTGCGCGTCAAAAAGGGCGATCTGGTGCTGCGCCTTGCGCAAAGCCACGAGGCATTGTTCGGAGCGCCGGTTGAAAAAGATATGAAGCTGCTATCAGCGCGGCTTGGCCTTGATTGGCGCGTGGATATCGTGGCCGACGAGTAGCTTGGGATTGCTCCGGAAGACTGATGCTTGCGGCGCCTCGCGCGCTTACGTTTTGCTCGAAAAAGGCGAAAAATCGGTTTCCATATCAAACAGATCGACCCCTTCGGCTTTCTTCAACCGGCCCACCACGAAATAGGTGACAGGGGTTAGAGCGGCTTCCCAGATAACTTTCAGCGCCCAATTGGTGATCATCACAGTGACAACCAGTTCCGTGGTCCAGATGCCGTAAAACGCGATGGGGTAAAAGATAAGGCTATCCACGCCTTGCCCCACCACGGTCGAGCCGATTGTGCGGCTCCACAAGGCTTTGCCTTTGGTCCAGACTTTCATCTTGGCCATGACATAGGAATTGACGAATTCGCCAGCCCAGAATGCGACTATAGAAGCAACGACGATGCGCCAGGCATTGCCGAAAACTGACACATAGGTTTCCTGACAGATCTGCCCCGTGGACATTTGCGCCCCGTCACGCGTCACCAGCGGGCCTTGGCCGTCAAACCCGCTTGCCGCGCACGACCAGCCATCAAACGGCGGCAGCGCGACCACGACATAGCTCATAAAGGCGAGGAAGATCATGGCGGCAAAGCCGGTCCAGATCACTCGGCGAGCGCGGGCAAATCCGTAAATTTCAGTGAGGACATCGCCGATCACGTAGCCAAGCGGGAAGAACAAGATCCCCGCGCCGTAGATCAGCAAGCCATCGGGCGCGGGCCACATGCCTTCGGGCCAAAAAGGCACAGGGATAAACGTCGTCTTTGCAGCGCCGATGATATTGGAAAGCAGCAGGATGGCAACGAAAGCCGCCATGACAAACTCATAATATTTGAAAGTGACAGGCGCGCGCGATGTCGCAGCGATCCCATCACCCGGATCGGTATCAAATTCTAAGGCTGGATCGCTCTTGTCCATAGCTGCGCGCCTTAGCGGCATTTGAATGCTTGCGAAAGCGCGCTATTGGCGTTGCGGCGCGCGCCCTTAGCTCATCTGGATAGAGCGCGAGACTTCTAATCTTGAGGCAGCAGGTTCGAGTCCTGCAGGGCGCGCCATTTTCACTTCGTTCAAATAACCACGCCCTCGTTGTAGGTGGTTCGAGCTTACGCTCGTTGGGCGCGCCAACTTACCTGATCACGCACTGGATCGGGCCAGACCTGACATAGCGTTGTTGCCCCGGTTACCCCCGTGCAACTGTTTCCAACGATTCCGCGGTCACAGGATAGCCAGCGTCCTGCATTATCGTGAGCATGGTTTTGCCGCCGCTTGTATCAATTTTCGGGACAATGGTTTTTACCGGGATCGCCTCTGCTTGAGCGCGGGCTTCGTCAAAACTCGCAAACAGGGCAAGGCGTTCCAGATTGCGGCGCGTGGGAAAGATCAGTTTGATGTCGCCTTTGGCAGCAAGATCGAGCGCGCCTTGTGCGCTGACCCAGAACAGCTTGGTGTTTTCTGAATTGATGGAGACATCCACATCGCCCGTGCCCAGATTGGCCAGATAAAAGCGCGTGTCGTAAATGCGGCTGAGCTTTTCGTTTTTGGGGAACCACCGCGCAAAGGGGACGATCTGGGGCAGGTCCAATTGCCAATCAAATGCTTCCAAAACAGGCGCGAGAGCCCCAACATCTTCGAGCATTACTCGCGCCTTTGCAGCCTTGTCGGCGGTGATATCGCCGGTCAATCCCAAGGCGAGGCCAGTTTCTTCGAGCGTTTCGCGGACCGCCGCGATCTGATGCGCGGCTTCGTCCGGGGGCGGTGCGCTGGCATCTGCGGCGGACACGGTTTCGCCCAAGGCAAAATCTGCCGCATCGACCCGTCCACCGGGAAACACCGCCATGCCGCCAGCAAAAGACATAGTGCGCGATCGCACCGTCATCAGGATTTCGGGCGGACCACCTTCAGCGGATGCGCGAAAGATGATGATGGTGGCAGCCGGGATGGCTTCGGGCGATTCTGGAGCGGTTGCGGAAGCTGTCATGCGCCCTGTGTTGCCCGGTGCTGGCCCGCTTGCCAAGAGGCTGGCCGATCCATTCGGCGTAACATCGCTCTGCCCAAAGGCTGGCTGTGTCGGTCCAGTTTACATTTGGCACTATGGTAAATGGGTCTTAACCACCGAAACCCGCACAAATGCGCGGGCGGCCATTTTTGGCACGCTCAATGCATAGTCTATAACAGCTCCGAATGGTCTTCGAGCAGAGACGAACCTTCTCCTGGTCTCTAGGTTCAGTCTCCCCGATATAAAAAAACCGCCTTGCGTTGGTCTGCAAGGCGGTTTTTTTGTGTGCGAGTGGTGCGCGAATTTATGTTTCGGCTTTTTTGACGCCAGATGCGTCCATCATCTGCTTCAATTCCCCCGCTTCAAACATTTCCATCATAATGTCTGATCCGCCGACAAATTCGCCTTTCACGTAAAGCTGCGGGATCGTCGGCCAGTCTGAGAATGTTTTGATGCCCTGACGGATTTCCATATCCTGCAAAACGTCGACGCTTTCATAGGCCACCCCGCAATGATCGAGGATCGCTACCGCGCGGCTGGAAAAGCCGCATTGCGGAAACAAAGGTGTGCCTTTCATAAACAGGACAACATCGTTGTCGCTTACAAGGCTTGAAATGCGGGCGTCGGTGTCAGCCATAAAAGAGGCCTCTTTCAATTTTTGAACAGGAATATGCATTGGGTGTTACGTGGGAACGCGCGTGGAAACTTGCAAGGCGTGCAATTCCCCGCCCATCTTGTCACCAAAGGCGGCATAGACCATTTTGTGCTGAGCAATGCGTGTTTTGCCCGCAAATTGCGGAGCTGTGACCACCGCTGCCCAATGATCGTTATCGCCCGCCAGATCGGTCAATTCAACTGCCGCGCCGGGCAATTCCGCCTGGATCGCAGCGATGATATCGTCGCCTCTCATCGGCATCGGATCAGCTATCGCCTAGCAATTGTCGGCGCGCTTCGATGGCGAATTCTTCCAGCTTTGCGCGGATATCGGCATCGGAGATATTGGTATCGGCAGCGGTAAGATCGCCCAAAAGCTTGCGGATGACGTCTTCATCGCCTGCTTCTTCAAAATCGGCCTGCACAACCGCTTTTTTATAAGCGTCGGCCTCTTCTTCGGTGAGGTTCATTTCTGCTGCTGCCCATTCGCCAAGCAAGCGATTGCGGCGCGCTGCGACTTTGAACGCGGTTTCGCTGTCGAGTGCAAATTTCGCCTCTTCGGCGCGTTGGCGGTCGTTAAAATCTGTCATCTGTCCCTCCGATGAGTATTGCTGGGGAGATAGGGACCGGATGGGCGCGCGGCAAGCGTCAAACGCCGATATCACACGCCCCGGTCAAACGCATGAGCTCTATCAATCCATCGTGACAACCAGTTTGCCCACTGCCTCGCGGTTTTCCAGCTTGGCAATCGCATCGCCCGCGCGTTCCAGCGGGAAGGTTTCGGACACCAGCGGATCGATTTTGCCATCCTTCATAAGGGCAAACAGCTCTTTCACTTGTTCGACAAACTTTGCAGGTTCGCGTGCGGTGAACGCGCCCCAGAACACGCCGCAAATGTCGCAGGATTTAAGCAGAGTGAGATTGAGCGGCATTTTCGCGATACCGGCGGGGAAACCAACAACGAGAAACTTCCCTTCCCACGCGATGGAGCGCAAGGCAGGTTCAGAATATTGGCCGCCGACAATGTCATAGACGATGTTTGCGCCATTGGGCCCGCAGGCGGCTTTGAAGGCACCGGCGAGCTCTTTGGATGCGGCTTTGTCCATGTCCTCGCGCGGATAAATCACCACATCATCTGCGCCAGCCTTGCGTGCAATGTCTGCTTTGGCCTCAGAGGAAACCGCCGCCACAACGCGCGCGCCATAGGCTTTTGCAAGTTCCACTGCTGAAAGTCCAACTCCGCCGGCCGCGCCAAGGATAAGCACGACATCGCCTTCCTTAATGTGTCCGCGATCCTTAAAGCCGTGAATGGTGGTGCCATAGGTCATCAAAAGCGAAGCGGCTTTTTCAAAAGGCACGCCTTCGGGGATCGGGAAAAGCCTGCCATCAGGCACAATCGCTTTTTCGCGAAGACCGCCATTGCCAAGCATGCCGATAACCCGGTCGCCGGGCTTGCAGCTGGTGACCCCATCGCCAACGGCTTCGACCACGCCTGCAATTTCGCCGCCGGGGGAATAGGGGCGTTCGGGTTTGAACTGGTACAAATCGCGGATCATCAATGTGTCAGGATAATTGATCGCGCACGCTTTGACCGTCACCAGCACTTCGCCTTTGCCGGGGGAGGGGGCCTCTATCTCATCAAGCGTGAGTGTTTCAGGCCCGCCAATTTCATGCGTGCGGATGGCTTTCATTGATGTCTCTCCCAGTGGAATTTCAGATCGCGGTGCCGCGCGTCATCCAGCTTTGACTGGATGCTCGGCGCATTTCATATGCGCTGATCGCTTGCCCGCGTTCCATGGTGAGTGCAACCTCATCAAGCCCGCCAAGCAGGCAGTGTTTGCGAAAAGGGTCGATTTCAAAGCAAAAGCGGTCCTGAAATTGGGTCGTAACGGTCTGCGCCTCTAGGTCGATATGGATCGGATCGCCAGCTTTTGCCACTTCCATCAGACGGTCAATCGCCGATTGATTGAGCACCACGGGAAGGATGCCGTTTTTCACCGCATTGCCTGAGAAAATGTCGGAAAAGCTGGGTGCGACAACCACGCGGATGCCCATATCGCCAATCGCCCAGGCCGCGTGTTCGCGGCTTGAGCCGCAACCGAAATTGTCGCCTGCAATCAGGATTGGCGCGCCTGCAAAAGCTGGATCATCGAACACATTATCAGGATCATTGGCGCGAATGGTTTCAAACGCGCCTTTGCCAAGCCCTTCGCGCGTGATCGTTTTGAGCCATTTCGACGCGATGATGACATCTGTGTCGATGTTCTTGGCGCCAAAGGGGATGGCGTTGCCTGATACGGTTGAAAGCGGTTCCATCAATCAGTCTCGGGTTTCTCGCCGGATGGCACGGTTTTGGGCGGTTCCTCCGCGCCCGCCTTTTTGGAGCGCCGGTTCACGTAAAGCAAAGCAGCAGCAATCGCAGCGGATCCAATGGTCGCAGCCGCACCTATAGCCGCGTTGCGGGCCGTGGTGGATTTGTTTGAGGATTGGGGTTCGTCGTCAGAGGTTTTGTCAGTCATGCCATTCTCAATGCGGTGCGTTTATTCCGAATACAAGGCGGCATGCGGTTAAAGTGTGCGCACATCGGTCAGCCTGCCTGCAACAGCGGCTGCGGCGGCCATGGCGGGAGACACCAGATGTGTGCGCGCGCCTGGCCCCTGCCGGCCTACAAAATTGCGGTTTGAAGTTGAGGCGCAGCGTTCGCCTGCGGGAATTTTATCAGGGTTCATGCCAAGACATGCCGAGCAGCCCGGCTCGCGCCATTCAAAACCTGCTTCGGTGAAGATTTTATCCAGACCTTCCTCTTCAGCCTGACGTTTCACCAGTCCCGATCCCGGCACTACAATCGCCCAGCGGACAGTGTCTGCCTTTTTGCGACCCTTAAGCACTTCGGCTGCGCTGCGAAGATCTTCGATACGGCTGTTGGTGCAACTGCCGATAAAGATGTTTTCAATTGCGATTTCAGTGACGGGCGTGCCTGCTTCAAGCCCCATATAGTCGAGGCTTTTTTGCGCAGCAGTTTGCTTGGTTTCGTCCGCAAAGCTGGACGGCGAAGGGACCGCCCCGCCAACCGGCACGACATCTTCGGGACTGGTGCCCCATGTCACAGTCGGCGCAATCTGCGCCGCATCGATAACCACCGATTTGTCGAAAACGGCACCAGGATCGGAGTGTAGCGTTTTCCAATACGCCACTGCCTCTTCCCAGTCGGCACCTTGCGGGGCCATGGGGCGGCCTTTGAGATAAGCAAATACGGTTTCATCGGGTGCGATCAACCCAGCACGCGCGCCGGCCTCAATACTCATATTGCACACGGTCAGACGCTGCTCGACGCTCATTTGTTCAAACACCGGTCCGCGATATTCGATGACATAGCCTGTGCCGCCAGCAGCGCCGATCTCGCCAATGATATGAAGGATAAGATCTTTGGCTGTAACGCCGGGGCCAAGCGTTCCTTCAACGCGCACTTCCATGGATTTGGACTTTTGCAGCAGCAAAGTTTGTGTGGCGAGCACATGCTCAACTTCGCTTGTGCCGATACCAAAAGCGAGCGCGCCAAGGCCGCCATGCGATGCCGTGTGCGAATCCCCGCATACTATTGTGGTTCCGGGCAGCGAAAAGCCCTGCTCCGGCCCAACCACGTGCACAATTCCCTGCTCTGCGTCAGCATCACCGATATAGCGAATGCCAAAGGCAGGCGCATTGCGTTCAAGCGCTTCCAATTGCAGCGCGCTTTGCGGGTCAGCGATCGGCACCCGCGCGCCTGAAGCATTTCGCCGTGCGGTCGTGGGCAGGTTGTGATCGGGAACAGCAAGCGTGAGTTCCGGGCGGCGCACGGGGCGGCCCGCAAGGCGCAGTGCGTCGAACGCTTGCGGACTGGTCACCTCATGCACCAGATGCCTGTCAATATAGATCAAGGATGTGCCATCATCGCGGGTTTCCACGATGTGAGCATCCCAGATTTTTTCGTAAAGTGTGCGTGGCTGCTTAGTCATGGCATTGCGCTAATCCGGTGCCGCTAGCCTTGCAAGGCTTGGCGATCAGAATTGACCGCGTGGCAGATTCTCTTGTGATTTGAAGCAAGCGTGGACGCGCAAGAAATGATGCCTTGCCATGCCCTAACGGAACCCGCGTCATTTTGGCCACGATTGGGCTTAAATCCGCTCCAATACCCACCCTATGCGGGTTGGATTTTAAGGTGTTTGGGAATATGTAATCCGCATGCCCGCCGCGTCCCATATACACCCGATTAACATCATCCCTGAAGACATTGATTTCATGGGGCATGTGAACAATGCACGTTATCTAAACTGGGTGCAGGATGCGGTGCTTTCGCATTGGAACAAACTGGCTCCTGCCGATGATGTCGCGTCCAAAGCCTGGGTCGCGTTGAAGCATGAAATTACCTACCGCAAGCCAGCCTTTCTTGACGATGATGTGATCGCGCAAACCGTGCTGGAACGGTATAATGGTGCGCGCGCATTTTATCACACGGTGATCCGCCGCGGCGAGGATGTGCTGGCCGAGGTTCAATCAAGCTGGTGCTGCATTGATGCAGAGACATTGCGCCCGGCGCGCATCGGCGAACATCTGCGCGAGTTTTTCTTCCCCGAAGGCGAATGATCCAGCGCTAAGGCAAATGCCGCTCTGTACGCACCCTTACTGGCACGGTATGCGTATATCCAGCAGATGACCCAAGGTTTCACTCTCCCGCCTCGCAGCACCCAGCGCGTGCTTGGACTGGCGCTGGCCGCTATGATCGCGGGCTCTTGGTTGGGCATTCACTTTTACGCGATGTTCGTGTTCGAGCTGAGCTGGTCGAGCTGGCCATTCGCACTTCTCATGGCGACCTTGCAGATATGGCTTTCAGTGGGAGTTTTCATTGTCTGTCATGATGCGATGCATGGCACCCTTGCGCCGGGCAGGCCGCGGATCAATGCCGCGATCGGCGCTGTTCTTTTGATGCTATATGCCGGGTTTAACTGGCGCACTTTGCGCGATGCCCATTTCACGCATCACAAATTGTCAGGCCATGCAGGCGATCCCGATTTTGACGAGAGCAATCCGGGGCATTTTCTCAGATGGTATTGGACGTTCTTCAAACGCTATTTCGGGTGGCAATCCTTAGTGTTCGTGCACACAGTGGTGGCGATCTATCTGTTTGTCTTTGATATTTCGTTCCTGAAAATTTTCGTGCTGTATGGAGCGCCAGCGCTGTTGTCCTCGCTCCAGCTGTTCTATTTCGGCACCTACCGCCCGCACCATCAGGCAGAGGGGCACCCCTTTGCTGACAAGCACAATGCGCGCAGCAATGATTTTGGCGTTTTGGCGAGCCTCTTCACCTGTTTCCATTTTGGCTATCACCTCGAACATCACCGCAAACCCGATGTACCTTGGTGGGCTCTTCCCGCTGCGAAAAGGGCAGGGGTGGGAGCTGTCTTGGAAAGCTCTGCCGATGCGAGTAAAGAGGCCGCAGCATGACGTGGTTTGAAGTGTTCCTCACTGTAATGTCCTCCCTTATCGGGATGGAGCTGTTTGCGTGGTGGGCGCACAAATACATCATGCATGGCTGGGGCTGGGGGTGGCACCGCGACCATCACGAACCGCACGATCATGTGTTTGAGAAGAACGATCTGTTCGCCGTCGTCTTCGGCACGATCAATGCAGCGATGTATATCTACGGCTCGCTCTATTGGGATTGGCTGTGGTGGTTTGCTGTCGGCATCACGTTGTACGGTGTGATCTACACGCTCGTTCATGATGGACTGGTGCATCAGCGCTATTGGAAATGGGTCCCGAAAAAGGGATATGCGAAACGCCTAGTGCAGGCGCACAAGCTGCATCACGCCACTATCGGCAAAGAAGGCGGGGTCAGCTTTGGTTTCGTCTTCGCGCGCGATCCGCAGGTCTTGAAGAAAGAGCTGAAACAGCAGCGTGAGGCAGGTGTGGCCGTGGTGCGCGAAAGCGCAAGCGGGTGAAATCAGATGACAGACCCGCACAATATTAGCGGTCGGTGGACCGGGACCTTCAAATTCTTCGCTTCACAAGATATCGGGGAATGGCCTTTTAAAGCCAGGCTCGCAGTCAATGGTGACCGGGTGACTGGCATCGTTGTTGAACCCCACTTGAGCGGCAATGGGGACATAAAGGCCGAGCTCAAAGGCGCTGTAGATGGCCGATCTATAAGCTTTTCAAAGCGCTATAAATCCGAAAGCGAAGATTATATGCGCGAAGTTCAATATGATGGATTGGCCGCAGATGATGGGTTGTCAATCACAGGCACTTGGAGACATTCCGACAATAGCGGCGAGTTTAGAATGGAAAAAATTCTCTAGGCAAACAATTGCTTGGGCAAGTTGCCAGGATACAGACTTGCCTTAGTCTGCCGCCAGCCGCGCAGCATGTTCTTTCACCAGCGCAATCATATTGGGCACGCCTTGGGTGCGATTGCTTGATAGCTGGCTTTTCAAATCAAACGGTTTGAGCGCAGCAACCACGTCCATTTCTGCCACTTCGTCTGCGGGCCTATCTTGGACGGCTGCGATAACCAGCGCGACGATCCCTTTGGTGATCGCGGCATTGCTGTCTGCGAGGAAGTGGAGTTTGTCGGTTTGCTCGGCCGGGTATACCCATACAGCCGCCGAACACCCGCGCACCAAAGTCGCATCGGTTTTAAGCGCATCGGGCATATCTTCCAGATCGCGGCCAAGCTCGATCAGCAGGCGGTATCGTTCATCGCCTTCGAGAAAATCATATTCTTCGAAGATGTCTTCAAGAGTTCGCATGCGCCGCCATGTAGGGGGCGCAAATGCATTTGCCTAGCTTGGCGGCTTAAGAATTAAAGCTCAACCCCGCTGGCAATCGCTTCGAGTTTTTTGATGCGCTCTTTGAGGTCAGCAAGCTCGATCCGCGCGGCTCCCACCCCGGTATTGCGTTCGATCTCGCGGCCTGAGGCATGTCCATCACGCGCCATCTCTTCGCGCTTCAGGTCAAGCCAACCCTGCCAAGCGCGCAGCAGACAAACCGACAGCAAAGCCAGTCCCAGCAAGCTGGCGGCAGAGATTGTGATAACCGGGTCCATCATTTGTCTATGTCCTCCGTCTTGGTGGAAGAGCGCCGGGCAATATCGCCGCGCAGGGATTCAATTTCAGCAGCAATGCGCTGGGCTTTGCGTGCTTCTGCACTGTTTTCAGATGTCGCGATGCGTTCGAGCACTTGCACCCGTTCACGCAAAGCTGCGAGCTCTTCTGCTTCAACCGCCTCATCGTTGTCGCTGGCGGTCTGATACAGCGCATGCTCTAGATGCTCGATCCGGTCGATCAGCCGATTGCTGCGCCCACGCTCGCGAAAATAGAGCGCGACAAAAACAAGCAGGGGGATGAACAGCCAATACATTACGCTGGATCTCTCGCGATTGCCTGTTCCGGGTCTTTGTCGCGCAAAGCTTCGATCTCGCTCGCGATGCGGGCCTGTTCGCGGGCATCGAGCGTGTTGTTATCGGTTGCTATGCGTTCGAGCACTTTGACCCGTTCGCGCAGGGCTTCAATCTCGCGGCGCGCGTCTTCGATTGCGTGCTGGTTGTCGGCTGGCTGCACCTGAGCCAGGCTCTCATTGCCATCTTCATCCGTAACAATCCCGGCGCGCGCTTTGGCCACCTGAACTCCGCCCCAAATGAGGATGGCAATAACAACGACAAATTCCCAACCCATCAGTTCAAACTCCCTTGCCTGTGTTCATCGCGCAAAGCTTCAATTTCATCGGCCAAGCCAATTGATCGGTCCGTCGCGATGCGTTCGAGCACGCGCACGCGTTCTTCGAGATCAGTATTGGCTTCGAGATCAGCATTGGCCGCGCTATCAATAGCTTTGCGGCTCGCTTTGGATTTGCCGCGCTTCATCGCGATAAAAACCGCGCCGCCTGTAAGAGCCACTGCCAAGCCGACCATCTGGATCGCGTCGAACATCAATTGGGTGTCAGGTCCAAACATTACGCGCTGCCTTCATCCTTGCGGTGTTCCAGAGCGCGGTCGCGCACGGAAACTCTGAGCGCATCAATTTCACTGCTGAGCGTGTAGCCGCCATCGGTCACGATCCGCTCGACATTGGCGAGCCGGTCTTTTATCGATCCGACTTCCGCGCGCAATTCGGCGTTTTCCTGCGTAAGCAGAGTGATGCGCTGCTTTGCTTCGTTATCGGTTGTGGGCTTCAAGGATTGGCCCCACATGCCTTCGAGCGGATAGCCGTGCTTTATCTTTAGCCGGGTGGTGTGGATCCACCCAAAGGTTCCCGCCGCACCCACCGCGAGCGCACCGGCGATAATCCAGGGAAGGTGCGGAATAATGGTTGCTGCTGCATCCACGCCGCTCATGACTGAGTTTCCTTCTTATTGAGGTTCAAAGGCACGCCGTTATCGGTTTGCTTGGCTGGCACATCGCGCAGGGCTTCGATTTCATCTGAAAGACTATAACCACGGTCCGTCACGATCTTCTCGAGCACAACCATCCGGTCCTGCATGGAATCGAGCTTGTCATTCAGTTCGCGATTTTCAGCCTTCAGGCGCTGGTTTTCTTGGGTGTCGGTCTTTTCTGTTTTGCCGCCCCATTCGTCTTCAAGGGCATAGCCATGACGAGCGCGGATCCAGTTGTTGATGATCCACCCGCCCATGCTCAGAGCGATAATCCCCATGACAAATTCAGGGCTACCAAAATCCATCACGCTTTCTCCGTTGAGCCGATATTGAGAGGTATGCCAGAGCCGCTTTCTTCGACTTCTTTGATATCGCGCAAAGCCTCGATTTGCGTTGCGACATCATATCCGCGATCGGTGACGATGCGTTCGAGCACCTGGACACGGTCTTCGAGCTTGCCGACTTGCGCGGCGTATTGAGCAGCCTTTTCAGCGGTGTTGTTGGCTAACGATTCTGATTGAACCTTAGCGAGCTTTTCTTTGTGGTTCGTCCAAACTCCAAAGAAACCCAATAAAATACCCAGTATCGGTATCATCACACCAAAATATTCAATTCCCATCGGTTCAGTCCCTCAAGTTCGTGTGATTACCGTAAGTTTTCGATTTCCCGCGCGGTGCGTTCGGCGGGATCGGTGGCGATCCTTTCGAGCACTGCGATGCGGTCTTTCATGTGGTCGATTGTTTCTTTCAGCTCTGAATTTTCAGATGTGAGCTGGTGGCTTTCGCCGGCGTGCTTGAATTTCAGCTCGGCCATTTCCTTGCGGTGATCGAGGATGGTGTGAACCACGCCCCAGATGGCTGATCCTCCGAAAGTAAGGAGCATGATGCCAGCGCCAATCATCCAACCTTCCATAAAATGTCTCCTAAACCTTGGCCGATTACCGCAGCCGCTCGATTTCGGCGGTCAGACGAGTGTTGGTGTTGACGTAATGCGTCTCCACATCGGCCAGCCTGCGGTCGATATCGCGGAACCGGGCACGGATTTCGCGGGCGGTGCGTTTCGGACTTTGACGCACACCTTGCCAGTATTTTGCTTCCGCTTTGTCAGTGTAAAGGTGCGGCGGCTTATCTTTCAAAATGAACGCGGCAATAATGTAGGCCGGGATAGTTGCGAAAGACGTCGCAAAAGACAGAGCGACCATGCCGACGCGAACCCAAAACCGGCTAACCCCGGTGTATTCTGCAATCCCTGCACAAATGCCGAGAAACTTTGCATGGTGTTTGTCGCGGTAAAGAGTGGTGCGAGGGGTGTTCACGCGCTGGTTCCTTTCTTTTCGGCCATCATCTGCTCAAGTTCGCGCAGTTGCTGGTTGTCACTTTCCTGATCGGCCTGTAGGCGCTTGACGGGGCTATAGGTAGGGTCGTCTACGGCAACGAGCCGCTCGACAGTGTCCATCCGCTCATCAAGGCGTTTGGCGAGGTTATAGAGTTCTTCCAGCAGCACTTCGTCATCGGTCGTGATGGAGCCGCCAGTTTTCCATTTGGTGACATAGTGCAGGATTAGCCAAGGAAGGCCGATGAAAATCGCTGGAATTACGATGATTGCTTCACTCATGATTTACTCTCCTTTCGCATCAGGTTTGCCGAGCGCTTTTTTCATCGCGGCAAGTTCATCATCAATCGCATCGGCCCCTTCGAGAGCGGCGATTTCGTCGGAAAGTGACGGCGTTTTACCCTCAGCAATACCCATCGCATCGGCGCGGCCTTCGGCATAATCGACCCGGCGTTCGAGCTGGTCGAATTTCGACAACGCTTCATCGGTGCGTTCCGTGCTCATCAACGTGCGCAGTTTCACGCGGTTTTCCGCGCTTTCCAGCCGCGCCGCGATTTGCGTCTGGCGGCTGCGTGCCTCGCGCAGGCGATGTTGCAATTTCTGGATGTCTTCTTCGTAAGCGCGCAAAGCATCATCAAGCACCGCGATTTCGGCGCGCAATTGATCGCCCATGCCGCTGGCCTTTTTCTTTTCAACCAGAGCCGCGCGGGCCAGATCTTCGCGTTCTTTGGACAGGGCAAGCTGCGCTTTATCGGCCCAGTCAGCCTCCAGCTTATCCAGCTTCACCACATGGCGATGCATTTCTTTCTGGTCAGCAATGGTGCGCGCCGCACTTGCGCGAACTTCAACGAGTGTTTCCTCCATTTCGAGGATGATCATCCGGATCATCTTCGAAGGATCATCCGCTTTATCCAGCATGTCGTTGAAATTGGCAGCGATAATATCGCGAGTGCGGCTAAAAATGCCCATAAAGGCTACTCCATCTAGAAACGGGTTGGTGCGGGTCTCGCGCTTTTCAGTTTCGCGGGACTCGCGTGAATATGCCCTGTTAGATTGCGTCGGAGTGGGGCTGGTGCGCAAGGCTTCTATTTCGTCATCCAATCTTGAAGAGCGTTTGAACGGGGTCAGTTCAGTGCTGGTGGGGTGGGCCGAAGCGGTGTCGCTTGATGCGAAAGATGCGGGGTCACCTTTGGCATCGCGCTTCGGCCCTGTGGGGTTGGGGGTGGACGGTTTGGTCATTGCAGCGCTCGCTTACGCGATTTCGATCAGTGCGGGGGTGTCCGCTTGCTGGTGGAACAAGGCGGCATCGGCACTGCCCGGCATGGCTTCGGCATGAACTTGCGAGGACAGGATCACCATCGCGGACATCGCGGCAATGCTGGCAAGCGATGCGGCGCCCAATTTGCTCGACCAAAAGCTGGCTGGCTTTGCTGTATTTGGTCCAGTGTCTTGTGTCGTGCGAGTTTGCATGGAATGGCCCCTTGGTTGAATGGTTGCGCCCTTGCGGGCTTCTCCCACCACTGTGCAACCGGCGTGCCAAACTTGAAAAACCCCTGAATTCCGCCAGTTTTGAGCCAACCCTCGGTCATCATATTGGTTTCCATTGCCAAGCATTGGGGTTTTTCACTATAGGTTGGTGTGTAACGCGAATTGGGGTGAAGAATGGAGCGCGAAAACCAGTTTATTGGCCAATCTGGCGCGTTCCTTGATGCGGTTGAGCGCGCCAGCCGCGCTGCCCCGATGAGCCGGCCCGTGCTAGTTATCGGCGAGCGCGGGACCGGCAAGGAATTGATTGCAGAACGTCTTCACCGCCTGTCCGCGCGCTGGGGTGAGCCCTTGGTCACGATGAATTGCGCGGCTTTGCCTGAAACTTTGATTGAGGCCGAATTGTTCGGCCATGAAGCGGGCGCGTTCACAGGCGCGACCAAAGCGCGCGCGGGCCGGTTTGAAGAAGCTGATCAGGGGACATTGTTCCTTGATGAACTGGGCACATTGTCGATGGGCGCGCAGGAGCGCTTGCTGCGGGCGGTTGAATATGGCGAGGTCACACGGATCGGCGCATCGCGCCCGGTTCGCGTTGATGTGCGCATTGTTGCGGCCACCAATGATGATTTGCCCGCTTTGGCCAAAAGCGGCGAATTTCGCGCGGACCTGCTTGACCGATTAAGCTTTGAAGTCATCACCTTGCCGCCTTTGCGCGTGCGCGAAGGGGATGTGGCAGTGCTGGCCGAATATTTCGGGCGGCGCATGGCGGCAGAGCTTGATTGGCACGGCTGGCCGGGATTTGCACCCCACGTCAACGCTCAGCTTGAGGATTACGCCTGGCCCGGCAATGTGCGCGAATTAAGAAATGTGGTCGAGCGCGCGGTCTATCGCTGGGATGATTTTGATAGCCCTATTGCGCATGTCCAATTTGACCCGTTTGACAGCCCATGGAAACCGGCTGCTCCATCGCACAGGCGTTCTGAACATGCTTCTGCGGCGAGTGCACTCAGCGTTGACAATTCGGCCCAAGCGCCTCCAGCGGCTTTGGATTTTGAGCAGATCGATGACCTGCGCGCTGCGGTGGAAGGGCATGAACGCGCAATAGTCGAACACGCATTGGGTAAGCATCGCTGGAACCAACGCCAGACCGCGAAGGCATTGGGGCTTTCCTACGATCAGCTGCGTCACGCGATCAAGAAGCATGGCCTGATGGAAGAAGCCAGCGAAGATTAGCGTTCACAATCAACCGGGATTTTGTTTTTGGGGGTCACGGCCGGTTCCTAACCGCTTGTTTACACATCGCGGTGTAGCAAATTTCCCAGGGTATTGTGGTGATACGTAAGACTGGGGAATATCCGTGCGACTTCTTTTTGATTTGCTGGACAATATGACCAACACGGTTCGGGTCATCGTTGGTCTATTTGTCCTGTGCATGTTTGGTTTTGGCCTGATGATGACGCTGGGCGCAACTTACGTTGCTCCCACATCTATAGAAGGCATGGCCGAAAAAGCGATTGAGGCTAATGAACGCCAGATGCAGGCGGCGGTTGAAGCGAACCGCGACAGGGAATTGGCAAAAGACGGCTGGGGCTATGGTTCTGGCGGCGAAGCTGACGGTGCTGAACAAAGCGCTCGCGCAGGTCGCAGAGGCGATGGCTGGGGCAGTGAATAAGGTTTGGTGCGCTAAGGCCAGGCTCGCGGGCCTCGCTGGTCCACGTAGAAACGCTTATCCGCTTGCCGGGCTGCGCTAACCATTACGCTTTATGGCCCTGCAACTATGCCTGGGTCAGCCAATCCCGATTGCGAACCGGAAAGCACATCATCTGGTCAGCCCTTTACCGGGCGGCGCGGCGCGGCGCGCTTGCGGTTGTCGCTGCCCGCGCGCTTGCAAACCATGTATGATACTAGGCGCTGCGTGCTTCTTGATCTGTCCCGGACGGGCGCACAGCTTGGAGTTGAAAAGCCCTTGCGCAACGGCGAAAGCGCCATTCTGGAACTGGCTGTCCCTGATTTTCGCGATATAGATCAGTTTGGCACCGTTGTCAGACAATCAGAAAGCGATACGGGCAAGCTGATTGGTCTGAAATTCGAAACGCCTTTGAGGGACGCGGATATTCTGGCTGTCCGGCGCCTGCACGATAACTATGCTGCCGATAAACGGCAAAGCCTGCGAGCAGAGGTGCGCGCCTGGGTCTCTGGCGCAGGATAGCCTCACTGGCTTGCCGGTTTGTTTTGCTTTCGCTCTTGAAAGGCTTGCAAACTTCGTAGGATGCTTCTAATTGAGCGTCATCCCGACATTGTCGATACAAATTCTGTAACGCTGGCGCCGTAAGGGGCCGGCCATCAATTGCTTTTGTATCACTGGTGTCGCATTGTGTTTCTACGAAGGTGCCTGTGACCGATCTTACGCGCTTGATTGAACTGGTGGAGCCTGAAGCGAAAGCTTTGGGCTTTGATCTGGTGCGCGTGCAGATGATGCAGTCCGAAGCGGGTGAGGGCGGGCAGGCTTTACAGATAATGGCCGAAGACCCTGCAACGGGCCAACTGGTGATCGAACAATGCGCTGAATTGTCGCGCCGCGTCTCTGAGCTGATCGACACGCGCGAAGAAGCGGGCGAAATGCTGGTTGAAGGCGCGTATCATCTGGAGGTATCATCACCCGGTATTGATCGCCCGTTGACCCGCGAAAAAGACTTTGCCCAATGGTCCGGTCACGAAGCGCGCATCGTTATGCAAAAGGGCTGGACGGGCGAGGCCAGCGATAAGCGCGTGTTCAAAGGCGAATTGCACGGCATAAAAGACGGCGTGGTTTCGCTGGATGATGCCAAGACGGGCGCGGTGACGCTGCCGCAAAATCTTATTCACAGCGCCAAACTGGTTTTGACCGACCGGCTGATCGCTGCGACAAAGCCGCTTGATACAAGCGGCGCTGATACAATCGAAGAAGACACTCAAGAAAAGGCAGACAACTGATGGCCAGTGCCATTTCCGCCAACAAGGCAGAATTGCTAGCAATTGCAAACTCGGTGGCATCCGAGAAAATGATCGACAAATCGATCGTTATCGAAGCCATGGAAGAAGCGATCCAGAAATCCGCGCGCAACCGTTATGGCGCGGAGAACGACATTCGTGCAAAGCTTGATCCGCAAACGGGCGATCTGACCTTGTGGCGCGTGGTTGAAGTGGTCGAAGAGGTTGAGGATTACTTCAAGCAGGTTGACCTGAAAGCCGCGCAAAAATTGCAGAATGGCGCCGCGATTGGCGATTTTATCGTTGATCCGTTGCCGCCGGTTGATCTGGGCCGCATTGACGCGCAGTCCGCCAAACAGGTGATCTTCCAAAAGGTCCGCGATGCAGAGCGTGAGCGCCAGTTTGAAGAGTTTAAGGACCGGGCAGGCGAGATTATCACCGGTGTCATCAAATCGGTCGAATTCGGCCATGTCATTGTAAACCTTGGCCGCGCCGAAGGGGTGATCCGCCGCGATCAGCAAATCCCTCGCGAAGCTGCACGTGTGGGTGAACGGGTGCGCGCTCTTATCACCAAGGTTGAGCGCAACAATCGCGGTCCGCAAATCTTCCTGAGCCGCGCTGCGCCTGATTTCATGCGCAAATTGTTCGCGCAGGAAGTGCCCGAAATTTACGACGGCATTATCGAGATTAAAGCTGCGGCTCGCGATCCGGGAAGCCGGGCAAAAATCGGTGTTATCTCTCACGATTCCAGCATTGATCCGGTTGGGGCCTGCGTGGGGATGAAAGGCAGCCGCGTTCAGGCAGTCGTCCAGGAATTGCAGGGCGAAAAGATCGACATCATCCCATGGTCGGATGACGCAGCGACCTTTATCGTCAACGCATTGCAGCCTGCCACGGTTGCGCGGGTTGTCCTTGATGAAGACGATGGCCGCATCGAAGTGGTGGTTCCTGATGATCAGCTTTCGCTTGCCATTGGCCGGCGCGGTCAGAACGTCAGGCTGGCAAGCCAGCTGACGAGCAATCAGATCGACATCATGACCGAAGAGGAAGCTTCGGAAAAACGCTCCAAGGAATTTGCCGAGCGTTCCAAGATGTTTGAAGAAGAGCTCGACGTGGATGAAACCCTGTCGCAGTTGCTGGTGGCAGAAGGCTTCGCGATGCTCGAAGAGGTTGCCTATGTCGAATTGGCGGAACTGGCCGCCATCGAAGGTTTCGATGAAGAGCTGGCCGAAGAATTGCAAAGCCGCGCAAGCGAGGCGATTGAGCGCGCTGAAGAGGGCCACCGGACAGTCCGGCGCGAACTGGGCGTTGAAGATGACCTTGCAACCATGCCGCACCTTACCGAAGCGATGCTGGTGGTGCTGGGCAAAGCGGGGATCAAAACTCTCGATGATCTGGCCGATCTTGCGACCGATGAATTGATCGCCAAGAAACGCGAAGCGCCCAAGCGCCGCAACAACAATCCCGATGGCCCGCCAATGCGCCGCCCGCAGCGTGAGCAGGACAAAGGCGGCGTGCTGGGCGAATACGGTTTGACCGAAGAGCAGGGCAACGAGATCATCATGGCTGCCCGCGCGCACTGGTTCGAAGATGAGGAGCCCGCAAGCGCTCCCGCTGAGGAGGCCGCCAATGCGGACTCCACCCAATGAGCGCGTAACGTCCGCCATCGCTGAGACAAAAGGCACTCGCGCTTCTGCGAGCGAGAGGCGCTGTGTGCTGTCGGGTAAGACCGGCCTGCGCGCCGATCTGGTGCGGCTCGCCATTTCGCCGATTGATGAAAAGGGCGAATGCCATGTGCTGCCCGACCCATCCGGCAAAGCGCCGGGACGCGGGGCATGGATTGCGCCTGACAGAAAGGCACTTGAAGCGGCGATGGCTGATGGCCACCTTAAACGGGCGTTGATGCGCGCCTTCAAAGGCGGGCCAAAAGACGCCAGCTTGACGATCCCTGACGATTTGCCGGACCGCGTCAATGCCGCATTGCGCCGCAGCCTGACCGCAAGGCTTGGTCTGGAATGGCGCGCGGGCACTTTGGTTCTGGGCTCGGCCCGGATCGAAGAACAGGCCCGAACCGGGCGCATTGCGCTGCTTGCTCACGCCTGTGATGCCAGCGAAGATGGGCGCAAACGGCTTGATCAGGCATGGCGCGTGGGCAGCGATGCGGAAGGTTCCGGCAAGCGCGGGGCAACCTTGCCACTGGACCGGGCCAGCCTGTCTGTGGCATTGGGCCGCAAGAACACCGTCCATCTGGGCGTTGCAGGCCATGCGGGCGACATGCGCGCAGCAGGCCGGGTGGGTCAGGCGATTGATCGTCTGGCGAAGTTTACAAGCGGCGATATGCCCGCTTTTGAAGGATCGAACACGGGCGCATCATGCGCCACGCCCGCTGAATGATCGGCGGGGGCAAATTGTTATATTTGAAGGGCTTTTGAGCACATAATGAGCGACGAACCAGAAAAACGCACACGCAAACCACTGGGCCTTAAACGCGCGGTTGATGCTGGCGAGGTCAAGCAGACCTTTAGCCATGGCCGCACCAATAAGGTGGCTGTGGAAGTGAAGCGGCGGCGCAAGCTCACCAAGCCGGGCGAAACCCCCGCGCCCGAAGCCGCGCCCGCTCCAGCGCCTGAACCCGCGCCCGCGCCAGCCCCCGCGCCTGCTCCGGCGGCCAAAAAGCCTGCGCCTGCCAAAAAAGCGCCCGCTGGCGAAACTCCGCAGGAACGCGTTGCCCGTATGCAGCGCGAGGCGGAAGAACAGCGCCTTCAGCAGCTCGCCGAGGATCGCAAGCGCGAAGATGCTAATGCGCGCAAAGCTGCCGAAGAAGAAAAGCGCCGGGCAGAAGACAACAAAAAGGCTGAAGCCGACGCGCAGAAACGCGCCAAAGAAGAAGCCGCTGCTGCTGCTGAAGCTGAAGAAGCCGAAGCGAAAGCCAGCGCTGATGCTCCGGCGGAAAAACCCGCTGCTGCTCCTGCCGCGCGCAAGTTCACACCGATTGCCCGGCCAGAGACCAAAAAGCCTGAAAAGAAAAAGAAAGAAGACAAGCGCCCCTCCAAGGATACAGGTGGCAGCAATGACAAACGCCGTTCTGGCAAGCTGACCGTATCGCGCGCACTCAACGAGGATGAAGGCCGCCGTGCGCGCAGTCTTGCAGCGCTGAAACGCGCGCGCGAAAAAGAGCGCCGGATGCAAGGCGGCGGATCATCCAAGCCGCGTGAAAAGCAAGTGCGCGATGTGATCGTGCCCGAAGCGATCACCGTTGGCGAACTGGCCAAACGCATGGGCGAGAAAGGCGCAGATCTCGTGAAAGAGCTGTTCAATCTCGACATGATGGTGACGGTCAACCAGACCATTGATCAGGACACGGCAGAATTGCTGGTCGAACAATTTGGCCACAATATCGAGAAAGTCTCAGAAGCCGATATCGATATCGTTGCCGAAGAGGATGTCGATCCCGAAGAAACGCTGAAACCGCGTCCGCCGGTCGTCACGATCATGGGCCATGTCGATCACGGCAAAACCTCGCTGCTGGATGCACTGCGCGGTGCCAATGTCACCAAAGGCGAAGCCGGCGGGATCACGCAGCATATTGGCAGCTATCAGGTGACCACCAAGGACAAGCAGACTATCACGTTCCTTGATACGCCCGGCCACGCAGCCTTCACCGAAATGCGCGCGCGCGGGGCGAATGTCACCGATATCGTCGTGCTGGTTGTTGCTGCCGATGATGGCATCATGCCGCAGACGATTGAGGCGATCAATCACACCAAATCGGCTGGCGTGCCCATGATCGTTGCGATCAACAAAATGGACAAGCCCGAGGCCAATCCGGACAATGTCCGCAACCGCTTGCTCGAGCACGAGGTGATCGTTGAGAAACTGTCTGGCGAAGTGCAGGATGTTGAAATTTCCGCGATCAAGAAAACGGGCCTTGATGAACTGCTCGAAAAGATCGCTTTGCAGGCTGAACTGCTCGAATTGAAAGCGAACCCGGACCGCGACGCCGATGCGACCGTAATTGAGGCGCAATTGGACAAAGGCCGCGGCCCTGTTGCTACCGTGCTGATCACGCGCGGGACTTTGCAACGCGGTGATACCTTTGTCGTTGGCACCGAAAGCGGCCGTGTGCGCGCCATCGTTAACGATCAGGGCAAGCAGATCAAGAAAGCCGGACCATCGACCCCTGTCGAAGTTCTGGGCCTTGGCGGCGTGCCATCGGCCGGCGATCAGCTGACCGTGGTTGAAAACGAACAGCGCGCCCGCGAAGTTGCCTCCTATCGTCAGGAAAAAGCGACCGAGCAGCGCACGGCGCTTGCCCCGACCAGCTTTGATACGATGTTCGCAGGCCTTGCCTCCAACGTCATCGAATGGCCGGTCCTGGTCAAAGCGGACGTGCAAGGCAGCGTTGAGGCGATTGTCACCGCGCTCCACAACATTTCAACCGATGATATCAAAGTCCGCGTGCTGCATGCAGGCGTTGGCGCGATCACCGAAAGCGATGTGACGCTGGCAGCAGCATCAAATGCTCCGATCATCGGCTTTAATGTGCGGCCCAATCCCAAGGCGCGCGATCTGGTCAAGCGCGATGATGTGCGCATGATGTATTACGATGTGATCTATCACCTCACCGAAGAAGTCGCCAAAGAAATGGCCGGCGAGCTTGGCCCAGAACGGATTGAAACCGTGGTTGGCCGCGCTGAGGTCAAAGAGGTGTTCAAATCGGGCAAGAAGGACAAGGCCGCTGGCCTGCTCGTCACCGAAGGCGTTATCCGCAAAGGCCTGTTCGCACGCCTCACGCGCGAGGATGTCATCGTATCGGCCACCACCATCGCATCCTTGCGGCGGTTCAAGGACGATGTGGACGAGGTCCGCTCGGGCCTAGAATGCGGCGTTGTGCTGGAAGATACGAACGACATCAAACCGGGCGACAGCTTGGAGGTGTTTGAGGTTGAAGAGCGTGAGCGCACGATTGAGGTTGGGTAATCGAAGTCCCCTCCCGCTTGCGGGAGGTGCGGGAGTGAGAATGGGCTGAAAGGCCCCTTTTGCCAGCGATTGGGCCCGCTTATGCGAGCTAAGTATTGCTGCCTTTCCCGCAAATAGGGGGGTAAAGGGGTTTTGAATGACCAAATTCTGGGAAGGCCAACGTTCACCCTCTGCTGAGCTTATGGGCAGCGAATTTGTCGCTTTCGATGCAGGTAAATGCGAACTCACCACCCGGTTCACCCCGCCGGCCAGCTTCGCCTCTCCGCGCGGCGCGGTGCAGGGCGGACTAATCGCAGGGTTCCTCGATGAAGTGATGGGCGGTGCTTTGCTCGCTTCTAGCGAGGGGCATGAGGATGGCATGAAGCTGCCGCTCAATCTCGATATGAACCTGACTTTCCTTGCCATGGTCCCGCTTTCCCCGATCATCGCCAAAGGGCGCGTGGTAAAGACAGGGCGGCGCGTCGCTTTCCTCGAAGGTGAATTATATGACGAAGTCAGCGGCAAAATGCTCGCGCGCGCGACTTCCACGGCTTTGCCCACCCCTGTTCCAGAAGATGCCACATGAGCGACGATAAAAACGGCTTTCCCGGCCTCGCTATTGATAGCGTCATGGGCTCCCCGCATTCCGATACGCTCGGCGCAGAATTTGTGTCGTTCGAAGAGGAGACGGCCACAGCTACCATGCGCTTTACGGTCAAGGATCAGATGACCACGTGGCGCGGCGGGGTTCAGGGCGGATTGGTTGCAGGCTACCTCGATGATGTGATGGGCTATGCTTATGTCGCGGCGACGGGCGGGGAGCAGGCGCCGCTTAATCTTGAAATTTCCATGCAATTGCTGGGGCTTATCCCGCGCGGCGCTACCATTATCGGCAAGGGCCGGGTGGTGCGTGGCGGGCGGCGAGTGATCTTTCTCGAAGCGGAATTGCAAAGCGAAGAGGGCCAGGTCTTGGCCCGCGCAACCTCAACCGCAATCCCGACGATGCGGCCATCACCTGATGAGACGGGCATGGGATGATGCAGCGTTTCCTCGCGCTTCTCGGCAGTATCAATATTGGCGGCAACCGCGTCAAAATGGTCGATGTAAAGGCGGCTTTTGCCAATGCAGGATTTGGCGATGTGACCACAGTGGCGGCGAGCGGCAATGTCATCTTTGACAGCGCCAATGATCCCTCTTTGATCGAGCTCCAATTGGAAGATCTGATCGCGTCCTCCTTCGGCTTCAAATCCTGCGTAATGGTGCGCAGCCGCGAAGAGGTTGAGGCGGCGATTGAAGAAAACCCGTTTCATGGCACCGGCCCTGGCCATGGCAGTGACAAGATGGTCCACTCCATCTTCCTGAGCCAGCAACCAGAACAAAGCGCAGTGGACGCTCTGATCGAAGAACACCGCAGCAAGGGGAGCGAGCGGCTTGCTCTGGGTGACCGCGTGCTGTTTCTTGATTACGTGCACGGGGTCGGCGTATCGGATCTGTCGAACAAGGTTTTGGAGCGCCGGCTCAAATGCAAAGGGACCGCGCGCAATATGAATTCGCTGAAGAATATTCTTTCAAAGATGGACACATAAAAGATGCCACGCCAAGAATTCACCGCTGAGCAGCAATCGGTCCGCGTCTTGAAAGTGGGCGAGAGAGTGCGGCATATTCTGTCAGAATTGCTCGCGCGGCAGGAAGTGCATGATGACGTCGTGAGCGCGTCCAATATCGCCGTGACAGAAGTGCGCATGACGCCCGATCTGCGCAATGCGACCGCTTATGTGAAACCGCTACTCGGCATCGGGGAGGATGATGTGGTGAACGCTTTACGCCAGAACACCGCGTTTCTTCAGCGCGAAACCGCCAAACGTCTGGGCCTGAAATTCGCGCCAAAGCTTACCTTCCGCAAGGATGAAAGCTTTGCCGAAGCGGACCGCATCGAAGAGCTGCTGAATGATCCCAAAGTGGCGCGCGATTTGGATGGGGACGAGACTGGCTGACACTTGCAGTGCGCCTTTTGCAAGCCAATGCCTCATCATGACAGGCGGGGCGAGGGTTTATAGTAGCCTCTCCCAACGCCGCCAAAGCGCGCGATTGTCAGTTCGGCGTCATTCGCGCTTTCAAGGTGATCTTGACCTTTTTGCCAACGATCAACTGATACGCTGTCATCCCGTAATCGCGCCGGTCGATTGTCATCGTGCCGGTAAAGCTCACCGCCTGCCCCTTGGCCGCGCGGGCCGGATCGCGGTCAAATGTCACCGCAAGGGTCTGAGTTTTGGTCACTCCGCGCGCGGTCAATTCGCCGGTCACCGTACCTTTGGTCGGCGATGAGAGTGTGAGCGATTTTCCGACAAACCGGATGGCCGGATATTTCTCAACCCAGAAGAATTTCTGACCGCGTAGCCGGTCCAGCGTGGTTTTATCAGGCGCTTCCAATGCGGTCGCGTCGAAGGTGACACTGACCCGCGCGCGCTCAGGTGCGCCCGGTACGATGGTGACTCGGCCTGACATCTTGGGGAAACGCGCGGTTTTGCTCGAAAGGCCAAAAAAGGGGACTTTGGCTGAAACCGCGCTCGCGCTGGGATCGAGCGTATATGTGCGCGGCGCAGAGCTGTTGGCGAGCAGCGCAAAGGGTGCAAGCAGGGCAAACAGCATGAGGCGCATCGGGGGCATAGTCACAAGTCCTTTAACAGGAATACGTGCCAGCCCCGCGATAAGTTTCACCCCGCAGAGCCCGGCAGCGCATATCCGACAGGCGCATCAGGTCCCAATGGAATGCCGAGATAGAACCACAGCACAATCAGCACAGTGCCCGAAATCAGCAGCCAGATCGAATAGGGGATCATCATTGCGGTAAGCGACCCGAGGCCAAAATCAGGCTGCCAGCGGCGCGCAAACACCAGGATCAGCGGGAAATACACCATTAGCGGGGTGATGATATTGGTCGCGCTGTCGCCCACCCGGTAAGCCGCCGTTGCGCCTTCGGGGCTGATCCCCAGCAGCATCAGCATCGGCACAAGGATAGGGGCAAGCAGTGCCCATTTGGCAGAAGCAGAGCCGACGAACAGGTTCAGAAAACCCGAAAACAGCACCATCAATCCCAGCACCAAAGGCAGCGGCAATCCGGTCGACTCAATCGCACCTGCCCCGTGAACCGCTGTGATAAGGCCAAGATTTGACCAACTGAACATCGCGACAAAATGCGCCGCGGCAAAAGCGAGGACGAGGTAATAGCCCATATCCTTCATGCTTTCGGCCATCATCGCGACCAGATCCCGGTGGTTTTTGATCGAGCCGGTTGCGCGGCCATAAGCCCAGCCGGTTAGCAGGAAGAGCAGGAAGAATGCCGCAACCAGCGATTGGTACAGCGGGCGAAGCTGCGCATGGATCGAACAATCGGCCGGATCAATCCCTTCGCAAGCCGCCTCGTTCACAAGCGGCGTGCCAGGGCCAAAGACCATGAACACCCACAGCCCCACAACCACCAGCGCCGCCAGTCCCGCAGCGCGCAGGCCTTTGCCGGCTAGGGCGGCGTCCTGTGTAGACGGGTCTGTGTCATCACCGCCAGCAGATGCGCCGCCCGTCCATGCGCCCAGTTTGGGTTCGATCACTTTGTCTGTCACATACCAGATGATCGGCAGATACAGGAATGTCATCGCCGCGATGAAATACCAGTTTCCGGCCAGATTGGCCGTCCATGCCGGATCCAGCGCAGAGGCCGCGACGGCTTCTTCGGTAATGCCGAACAGCAGCGCATCCAGCTGACCCGGCGAGATATTGGCCGAAAATCCGCCAGAAACCCCGGCAAAAGCCGCCGCGATGCCTGCCATCGGATGACGGCCCGCAGCGGCAAACAGAATGCCTGCCAGCGGGATAAGCACCACATAGCCTGCATCGGCTGCGTGATTGCCAATCATCGCCACAAGCGCAACAACAGGGGTCAGCAACGATGTCGGCGCGGATTTAACCGCGCTCGCCATGCCAGCGGCGAAAAAGCCCGAACGCTCCGCCACGCCTGCGCCCAGCATCACCACCAGAACATAGCCCAGCGGGTGGAAATGGGTGAAGGTCTTGGGCATTTCGACCCAGAGCCTTTGAATGTTTTCAGGCGATAACAGGCTGACCGCAGTGATAACTTCGGCGGTGCCGGTGGTTTCATCCAGGCTGGTGGGGTGGAGAGCGGACACGCCCAGCATCGCGCACAAAACCGAAATCAGAACGAGCGCGATAATCAGGTAAAAGAACAGAAACACCGGATCGGGCAGTTTATTGCCGGATCGTTCAACCCACCCCAAAATGCCTGTCATACCTTGCGCGTTTGTCGCGTCTGGTGCGGCCGATGCCATAAACTTGATCCCCGTCTGAAGTTCGAAAGCGCGTTGGCTAGCATTGCGCAGGCCGCCTGTCAGGGGGATTAATGCGCATCTGCTTCTGGCGCGGCAAGGGCGGGGCGGTTAGGCAGGCGTCATGGCGAAACTCTATTTCTACTATGCCAGCATGAATGCGGGCAAATCCTCTTCGTTGTTGCAGGCGGATTTCAATTACCGGGAACGCGGTATGCGCACCATGGTGTGGACAGCGCAGATCGACACGCGATCGGGTGCAAAGGTGAGCAGCCGCATCGGGCTTAAGGCGGACGCACACACATATAGGGCAGACACCGATCTTGGCGCGCGCATTGCCGCCGCGCACAGCGAACAGGCGCTGGATTGTGTGCTGCTTGATGAAGCGCAATTCTTGTCTGAGGCGCAGGTATGGCAATTGGCAAAGCTGGCGGATGAAAGCGGCATTCCGGTGCTGTGCTATGGACTGCGCACCGATTTTCAGGGCGCACTGTTTCCCGGTTCTGCCGTTCTGCTGGGCATTGCGGATGCTTTGGTTGAGCTGAAAGCGGTGTGCCATTGCGGACGCAAGGCGACGATGAATTTGCGCGTCGACGACGCTGGCCGTGCGGTGGCCGAAGGGGAGCAGACCGAAATCGGCGGAAATGACCGCTATGTCGCTTTGTGCCGCAGACATTTCAGCCGGGCATTGTCCGGTGATGCGAGCGCAGCAGGATAAGGCTGTGAGCGAGAACAAGAAATCGCCCCCCCATGGCTGGCTAATCCTCGATAAGCCGCGCGGGCTTGGTTCAACCCAGGGCGTCGCGGCGGTCAAACGCAATCTGCGCCAAGGCGGCTATGCCAAGACCAAAGTGGGCCATGGCGGGACGCTTGATCCGTTGGCCGAAGGGGTTTTGCCGATAGCTCTGGGAGAGGCGACCAAACTTGCCGGGCGGATGCTGGATGCCTCGAAGATTTACGAGTTTACGGTCCGGTTTGGCGAGGAGACCGACACGCTCGATACTGAAGGCGAGGTTGTGAAGCGCTCAGATGTGCGACCCAGCTTGGCAGAGGTGGAGGCGGTCTTGCCTCAATTCACAGGACCAATTGAGCAGGTGCCGCCTGCGTTTTCGGCGCTCAAAGTGGATGGCAAGCGGGCCTATGACTTGGCGCGGGCAGGGGAGCAGGTGGAGCTGAAGAGGCGTGCAGTCGAGATATTCGCTCTCACGATCCTCCCCGATACGGGGAGGGGGACCGCGAGCGAAGCTCGGGGTGGAGGGGAACCTTCGGATGGATGCGACCTGCCCCTCCACCAGACTGCGTCTGGTCCCCCTCCCCATGCTGGGGAGGATCGTGTGACCCTCACCGCCCACGTATCCAAAGGCACTTATATCCGCAGCCTTGCCCGCGATATCGCCCGCGCTCTTGGAACTTGCGGCCATGTCACTTATCTAAGGCGCACAAAGGCAGGGCCATTCACCGAAACCCAAGCGATTTCGCTGGACAAGCTCAACGAAATTGCTAATGGGGCGCGGGTTACTGACCTCCTTCTGCCGTTAGAGGCGGGGCTGGACGACATCCCGGCCCTTTCCCTCAATCAGACAGACGCGCAGGCGGTCCAACAGGGCCGGGTCTTGTCTGAAATGCCCCAATCTTCCGGGCTCTATTGTGCGATGCTGGACAATCGTCCGATTGCGCTGGTTGAGCTGATGGATGGGACGGCCAAGGTCGTCAGGGGGTTCAACCTTCCCGATGTCGCTGAGTAGAAAGAGAAATTATGTCCGTTTCGCCCGAGCGCAAACAAGAAATTATCAAAGAACACGCCCAACAAGACGGCGATACCGGTTCGCCGGAAGTTCAGGTCGCGATCCTTACAGAGCGTATCCGCAACCTCACCGAACACTTCAAAGGCAACCACAAAGACAACCATTCGCGCCGCGGCCTTCTGATGATGGTCAACAAACGTCGCAATCTGCTTGCATACCTTAAGAACAAGGATGTTGAGCGGTACAACGCACTGATCCAGAAACTGGGTCTGCGCAAATAAGCAAACTGTGGAAGCGGCCCCTTGATCGGGCCGCTTTTGCTATCGGGGTGTGAGCAATCTCGCTACACCGCGATCCCATCAGGCAAAGGCACGCAATTCGGCGGCCTGGCCTTGGGGCATCGTTTCAACAGCCCCAGACCGGACCGGGACGGTACACCCGGTACTGGAAGTATCGCAGCAGAAAGTGGGTTTCCGGTTTCTGCGCCCGCGATGCGACCAGACAAGACAGGCCCCGCGCGTGCAATCAGGCCGGGCGGGTTCAAAAGGAAAATACATGTTCGATAAGAAAACCGTATCGCTGGAGTGGGGCGGCAAAACCCTCACCCTCGAAACAGGTCAGATTGCCCGTCAGGCAGACGGCGCTGTTTTGGCCACTTATGGCGAGACCGTGGTGCTGTGCGCAGTAACCGCTGCCAAATCGGTGAAAGAGGGCCAGGATTTCTTCCCGCTCACCGTGCATTATCAAGAAAAATTCTCAGCCGCAGGACGCATTCCGGGCGGCTTCTTCAAGCGCGAAGGCCGCGCGACCGAAAAAGAAACGCTGACATCGCGTTTGATCGACCGTCCGTGCCGCCCGCTGTTTCCCGAAGGTTTCTACAACGAAATCAACGTAATTTGCCAGGTTCTATCCTATGATGGCGAGACCGAGCCCGATATCGTTGCGATGATCGCAGCTTCTGCTGCGCTCACCATTTCCGGCCTGCCGTTCATGGGCCCCATCGGCGCTGCGCGCGTCGGCTTCAATAATGAGGGCGAGTATGTCCTCAACCCAACAGTTGCAGATGCGCTGGGTGATGAGGGCAATCTCGATCTGGTTGTTGCAGCGACGCAAGACGCTGTGATGATGGTGGAATCCGAGGCAAAAGAGCTGACCGAAGAGCAAATGCTCGGCGCGGTCATGTTCGCTCACGAAGAAAGCCGCAAGGTTATCGGCGCGATCATCGATCTGGCTGAACAGGCTGCGAAAGATCCGTGGACGCTCGATCCGGTGGAAGACAAGACCGCTGCTCTTGAAGAGCTGCGCGGAGTTATCGGTGATGATCTGGCCGCTGCCTACAAAATCACTGACAAATCTGCCCGTCAGGATGCAGTGAACGCTGCGCGCGAGAAAGCGCGGGAGCATTACGCTGACCTCGCAGAAAGCGATCCGGCGGAATATATGGGCCGCCTAAAGCTCGTCAAAAAGCTGGAAAGCGATATTGTGCGCAAGGCGATCCTCAAGGATGGTCAGCGCATTGATGGCCGCAAAACCGACGAAGTGCGCCCGATTGAGGCCATGGTCGGCCTGCTGCCGCGCACTCACGGTTCGGCGCTGTTTACGCGCGGTGAGACGCAGGCGATCTGCACCACCACGCTTGGCACCAAAGACGCAGAGCAGATGATCGACGGGCTCGAAGGGCTGTCGTATAACAACTTTATGCTGCACTATAACTTCCCGCCCTATTCGGTCGGCGAAGTGGGCCGCTTTGGCTTTACCAGCCGCCGCGAAACCGGTCATGGTAAGCTTGCCTATCGCGCGCTTCACCCGGTGCTGCCGACGGTTGAGGACTTCCCGTACACCATCCGCGTCTTGTCAGACATCACCGAAAGCAACGGCTCGTCCTCAATGGCGACAGTGTGCGGCGGTAGCCTTTCGATGATGGATGCAGGCGTCCCGCTGAAGCGTCCGGTGTCGGGTATTGCTATGGGCCTTATCCTTGAAGGCGATGACTTTACCGTTCTGTCTGACATTCTGGGTGATGAAGATCACTTGGGCGACATGGACTTTAAAGTCGCAGGCTCCGAAGAAGGCATCACTTCGCTGCAAATGGACATCAAGGTTGCCGGCATCACGCAGGAAATCATGACTCAGGCGCTTGAGCAGGCGAAAGCTGGCCGCGCGCACATTTTGGGCAAAATGACCGAAGCGCTTAGCAGCTCGCGCGGTGAAGTTTCCAAGCATGCGCCGCGTATCGAGACCATGCAGATCGACAAATCCAAGATCCGCGACATAATCGGCACAGGCGGCAAGGTTATTCGCGAAATCGTCGCGGAAACCGGTGCGAAAGTCGACATTGACGATGAAGGCACGATCAAGATCAGCTCTTCAAACGCTGATGAGATCGAAGCGGCCAAAAAGTGGATCGAAGGCATTGTGGAAGAAGCCGAGGTTGGCAAAATCTACAACGGCAAAGTCGTCAACATTGTCGATTTTGGCGCTTTCGTGAACTTCATGGGCGGCAAAGACGGTCTGGTCCACGTTTCGGAAATGAAGAACGAGCGGGTTGAAAAGCCCACTGATGTTGTTTCCGAAGGTCAGGAAGTGAAAGTCAAAGTGCTCGAGATCGACAACCGCGGCAAAGTTCGCCTGTCGATGCGCGTTGTTGATCAGGAAACCGGTGAAGAGCTCGAGGACACCCGCCCACCGCGCGAAAACAAACCGCGCGGCGGCGGCGGCGGCGGGCGCGGCGGTGATCGCCGTGGTGGCCGTGGCGGTGGTCGCGGTCCGCGCGGTGGCGGCGGCGGCCGTGATGGCGGCGGCGACAATGGCGGCGGGGGCGGTGACGGCCCGGCATCCATGCCCGACTTCCTCAAAGACTGAGCGTAGTCGCCCTTTTATGAAAAGGCCGCTTGGGAGTAATCCTGAGCGGCCTTTTGCTTGTATAGAATGCTTGCACAAACAGTTTGGAGAACACCATGCTCCCCCGAGAGACTTTGGCAACAGCGCAAATCCCCGGCGGCGATATTCTGACGCTTGTCAGCCATGGCCGTGATTTCATCATCATGCTGGGCCGCGATGAACTGATGGGCACACGGATGCGGTATTCCGAGGAGCAATTGGCAAAGCTTACCTTGGAACAATTGGATGCGCCTGCACCGCATATCCTGATTGGCGGGTACGGAATGGGCTTTACTTACCGCGAGGCCCTGCGCCGATTGCCCGAACGCGGGCGCGCGGTGGTGGCCGAAATCGTGCCCGAAATTCTGGATTGGGCCAAAGGACCGCTGGCTGAGCTGACCGGCGACACGCTGAATGATCCGCGCGGCATAGTGGAACTGTGCGATGTCGCAGGCCTGATTGAGCGGGCCGGGGCCGGTTCCCGTGCAGGCGAGGGGTACGATGCCATTCTGCTCGATGTGGACAATGGCCCTGACGGCGTGGTGCGCGGCGCGAATGATCGGCTCTATTCGCGCACGGGCCTTGCCAAAGCGCGCGATGCGCTGGCGCCGGGCGGCATTCTAGCGATTTGGTCAGCCGCGCCCGATCCGCAATTTACGCGGCGTTTGAAAGAAACCGGCCTGATGGTGGAGGCACGCGAAGTGCGCGCGCGGCCCGGAAACAAAGGGCCGCGCCACACGATCTGGTTTGCCAAAAAGGACCGTTAGAGGAGCGCAAATCGGCGCTGGATCAGAAATCGTAGATCAAAGTGATCCGGCTGAGCGTATCGGTTTGCACCGCGCCAAGCGGCGGATTGGTGTCATGCTCAATCGTGTAGGATGCGCTCGCAGACAGCCCGCCGCCCAGCGCCGCAGTGATCCCGGTGGTGCTGGTATAGGTGCTGTTGCCCGACTGGATAAATGCGGCGGCATCTTCCGTTAGCGTCAGATTGTCCGAGATTTTCCAGTCAAAATCGAGCGCCGCAAGCCCGGCCAATGCGTTATCGCTGGTGCCATTCACAAATTCGGTGCGGCGATAGGCCGGGCCTGCTTTGAGTGAAAGCTGCATATTGTCGTTATCGATCACCCGGTAACCCAGACCGCCGGACACTGAATAGCGCGCTGAAAAGCCTTGAAACGTGTCGCGTTCCCACTGACCAAGGCCATAGGCGAACAAGCGATCAGAAATGTCGTAATTGGCCTCATAAGCAGCAAGGAATTGTTCGCGCGTCGTCACGCCGCCGCTTTCCTGGTAATCCACGAGACCCGTCAGCTTGTGCCGCCATTTGATACCCACGCGTTCAAGCGAAAGACCTGCGGTTACGCCAGTGTTTGACGCATTGCCGGTTGATCGGAACGCGCCCAATTGGCCCTGACCTGACCAATTGTCGAAGATGCCAGCATTGCGGATGGCTTCTTTTTCTGCGGCGGCTTCGGCAGCGGCAATTTCGGCCTGCTGCGCGGTGAAATCGGCCACCAAAGCGTCAATTTCGGCGGTGTCATCGGGATTGGTTGATTTGGCAATTTCGACCACGGCGGCGACCTTATCAGCATCGCCTGTCGCAACCGCGGCATCAATCATTGCGCGCACAGGATCGGGCACATCGGCCAGCGCAGCGCTTGGCAGGCCTAACGCCAAGACAGTGGTGGATACAGCAATGGCGGACTTCGAAAAGAACATATCAGCTCCCAATAACACGCGGTGCAAACAGATAATCGCGTTTGGTCAGCGGTAGCCCTTTCATGCGCAGGATGTCGTAAAAAGTTGTGGCATGAAAATAGAAATTGGGCTGCGAAAAGCTCAGCAGGAAATCCTGCATGGTGAATTGCATCAGGGTCTTGCCGCCCAGGATAAACGCGGTTGGGTTTTGCGCGGATGCTTCCAAGTCATCAGACGAAACGGCAGATATTCCGGCAAGCGCATCGTCAATCATCGCGCGCATCGCGTCCCAATTCTGCGGCAAATCGGTGAAGTCGGGGGTAAATTCGCCCGTCGGCGCCAGCTCCAGCGCCAGTTTGGAATGCACCCAGCACGATCGTACATGGTACGGCAGCGGCCACATATCATCGGCCAGCTTTGCTTCGATCAGCTCGCTTGCAGGCATGCCCTGATCGGCAGCGAATTGTTCAGCCTTGTCAATCTGGGCGCGCACCCCGCCAAGGATCTGGCGGTAGCTGGGGACAAGAGCGTCATACAATGTGATGGCCATAGGCGCGTTCCTTTGTTTGCATTCAATTGATCGTCCATTCGCCAATACAGCGGCAAGACATCAAAGCGGGGGTGTTCCAGGATACCGTGTAATCGCGATCAAAGGGGCGTCAAGCAAGCGCAAGACTGTCTCGCGAGCGCACGGAACCGGGCAAAGGCAACGGCCCAAGTCACGCAGAATATCCCGTTAGGGATGGCTCACCGGTTCAGGGCTTCTTGTTCGAGCTAACGTCGGAAAGCAGGCTGAGCATGCTTTCTTTTGAACGAAAGCAAGCCAGCGCCCACAAAGCCAAACCGCCTGCGATCAACAGCATAGGCCACGATCCAGCCACCGAAAAGGTCTCTTCGGTAACGGCCGTATAGGTGAGCAACGCGGCTGCACCGGCGAGGATTAAACCCCAAAACCGTGACCACATAGTGCCGATCTTACGATCTAACCTATCAAAGCCGTTTTCAGCGCTCGGTTCGCTCATCTTTCCCTCGTAAAACGATTATAGCGTTTGATCTGAGTGACGAGGGAAAGACATAGCAAGCAAAAGTTACCGGACCCTTGGCCCGCCAAATGGCAGCGGGGGAGGGGGACGGCGCGCGCCGCGGGGCAATTGTGCCTGATAGGCTCTGCCGCAATGTTCAACGCAATAGGGAAAGCCGGGATTCACCGGCGTTCCGCAAAAGTGGAAATCGGGTTCACCAGGGTGGCCCATGGGCCAACGGCAGACCTTGTCCGACAGATCGAGCAGGCTGGTCTTGTCCGCGATTTCGGGGCTGGGCTTGGCCGGGACCAAGCGGCGCGGCGGCGCAGGCGGGATCGGCGGTTGCTGATCGCCGGGCCCTTGCCGCAGGAAGCCGCCGGGGCCAACCGAGACGATCTTGGGCAAATCAGAAGAAGGGTTGGGAAGCGGCTGGGACGGGCCATCATAGGCTGGCTTGGCAGGCTCTGCCGCCTTGCCACTGGCCGCGGCCGGTTTGGCAGGCGCTGCGGGTTTCGCAGCTGCCTTGCCAGCATTGGGCGGGCTTGGCGCCTTTTTGCCGGTGCTGGCCGGCTTCGCAGTCTTCTTGGCTGCCTTCTTTTTGTCGCTTGCCTTGACCGGGGAGGGGCGCGATTTCAGCCCCAAGCGGTGCGCTTTGCCAATCACAGCATTGCGGCTGACGCCGCCCAGTTCCTCAGCGATCTGGCTGGCAGTTGAGCCACCTTCCCACATCTTCTGGAGCGTCGCGATGCGCTCATCAGTCCAACTCATAAAGCCTCATCAATCCTTGTTTTCGGCGCGTGGCCGTATCCGGTGCGCCTGAGAGTGCAGGTGCAAGTTTTGCTCGCTTGCCTCTGTTCCTGCAAAGCACTAGGCGAGCGGCTATGGCCGATCAAGTCTCACCCAATTCTCTGACCGATCCAGAGCGCAATCCTGACAGCAGCACATTGTCCCCTCTCGCCAGCTTCCCTCCGCGCGGTGAACCGGTGATAACAGGCATCAATCGTGTTGGTGTCCTTGCCCTCTATATGAAGGAGGTGCGGCGGTTTCTCAAGGTGCAGACGCAAACGATTTGGGCTCCTGCGGTCACAACCTTGCTGTTTTTGGTGATTTTCACTGTCGCTTTGGGGCGAGGCGGGCGCGAAGTGCTGGATGTTTCCTTCGCAAGCTTTGTCGCGCCGGGGCTGATTGTAATGGGTATGATGCAAAATGCGTTTGCCAATTCCTCCTTTTCGCTGCTGTCGGGAAAGATTCAGGGCACGATCATCGATTTGTTAATGCCGCCGCTGTCACCGGGTGAGCTGATGGCAGGGATAGTCCTGGCCGCGATAACACGCGCAATTGCGGTGGGCTGCACGGTTGCGCTCGCCATGGCGCTGTGGCCGGGCGTTGACCTTGGCGTTGCGCATGTCTGGGCGGTCCTCTGGTTCGGCCTGATGGGCGCTATGATGCTTGCGCTGCTTGGGCTTGCGACATCGGTGTGGGCAGAGAAATTCGATCACAATGCCGCGATCACCAATTTTGTCATTGCGCCCTTATCTTTGCTCTCGGGGACGTTCTACGTGCTCGACAATCTGGCGCCCGCTTTCCAGGCCATCAGCCGGGCCAACCCGTTCTTTTACGTCATTTCGGGCTTTCGCTATGGCTTTTTGGGGCAAAGCGACATTGGCAGCGATACCGCCGTTTGGATTGCGGCAATTGGGATTGGCGTGTTCAATCTTGTTATCGCCTTTGGAGTGTATGCGGTGCTTCGATCAGGCTGGAGATTGAAGAGCTGAATGCGTGTACGAATAGCTCGGCGGCAATTGGCTTAACGCACGGTGCGCGCCCATAATGTCAGACACGGTGCCCAAATTGAAATGTTCAATGGTGCGGTCGCCATCGCTGTCGAGCCCGATCGCAATCGGCAATCTGAGCGTACCAGTGCCATCGGGGCGCTCGCTGCGTTCGCTCTGGCCAATCCGATCGCGCGGGACTGACTGAACTGATAATTTCCTGCCAAGCTGCAATTTCAAGACCCGTCTGGTCGTGACGACATAGAGGACTTTGCCGCCCTGCCAAAAAGGTAGGAATGGGACAGACAGCATTCCGATCCCGACCGCAATGAACGGCACACCAAACAAAGGGAATGCGTAGGACAGCAATCCGATGCCCGATCCATCATTTATGCTAGAGACGCCGGCAAAGGCCATCGCCGTCCAGAAAAGCGCAAATGCAGTCCACGGAACTGCAAAAAAATATATGCTGAACAGCTTGGCCTCGATCCGGGCCAATTGCATCCCGCGCCAGACAACTTGCTCGCCATCTTCCAGCTCACGGGAAAGCGCAAGGTCTAGCCTATGGCGCAGATTTCCATGGCCATGATGATTTCGAAACTGCATGCGCAATCATATTACGCAGCAAGCCGTTAGCGTTTGGTTATCGAATGTCGCCGCGGCAGGTAGGAGTGAGCTTGCGGTTTGGCGAGCACGAAATAGTGAGCCTAGTGCGTCAGCGCGCGCCGCATTCTGTAACGGCCATCCTTGAACCGCTCAAACAATTGCGGAACCGTTGGATGATCGACAGGTCCGCCTTCTGCGTCAGAGAGCAAGTTTCCTTGGCTGACATAAGCGACATAGCTTTCATCTTCGTTCTCAGCGAGAAGGTGATAAAATGGCTGATCGCGCGGGGGACGGATATCTTCTGGGATCGATTGATACCAGTCTTCCGAGTTGGCAAAGACAGGATCGATATCAAACACCACGCCGCGAAAATCGAACATTCGGTGACGAACCACATCGCCAATACCAAAATGCGTGCGAGTTTGCCTGGGGGCGTTCAGCGTTCGCCCCGCCTGTGTTGAAAAGAATTCTGCACGGTCCATACTGCAGAAATATGGCCCGTTATGCGCGCAAAACAAGCATCTTGGCGATTGCTGTCCAAGATATACCCACTTTTCAGAGCATTTGAGGTCTTGGCAAGATTGCGCGGACGCGCTAACCGCCGCGCTTCTTAATCGGCCCTGCGCATGACTGTGCAGAGCAGTGAAGACCTCGGTTAGGAGAGATGCCGGAGTGGTCGAACGGGGTAGTCTCGAAAACTACTGTGCCCTTACGGGTACCCAGGGTTCGAATCCCTGTCTCTCCGCCAAATCTTGCGAATAACCGCGGAAATCCGAAAATTCTTAGTGTCTGCTCCCGCCTGAGTCACAGCTGTGACACACGGTGGGACACAATCAGCAATCCCAGAAGTCGGGAATTCTAATTGCAGCTTGTGCCCGAGAGGGCGTTGTCAGACTAATTGTACCTGTTGCGGAATGAGGTGGCTTGAATGGGACCGTTTGATGCCCAGACGCCGCACACCGCCTAAACGCTTCAACTGTTCGCCTGAGATAATCCGCTTGGTCGTGATGATGTATGTCCGCTTTCCACTCTCGCTGCGGAACTTCGAGGATCTGCTGGCCGAGCGTGGGATCGACATCTGCCATGAGACGGTCTGGCAGTGGCGGATCAGGTTCGGCCCGATGTTCGCAGCAGATGTTCAGCGCCAGCGGGTCAGCCGGATGCGGGGTTTTAGGCATTGGAAGTGGCACCTCGACGAGGTCAATGTTAGAATTGGCGGAGAGCTGCACTACCTTTGGCGTGCGGCGGATCAGGAAGGCGAGATCCCAGAAAGCTACGTCACCAAGGCGCGTGATAAGAAGGCGGCCTTGCGCTTCATGAGGAAAGCGCTGAAGCGGCTCGGTACGCCCAATGCAATCACCACCGATGGCTTGAATTCTCACAAAGCTGCGATGCGAAAACTCGGTAACACTGAGAAGCAGGAAGTGGCACGCTGGGCCAACAACAGGGTGGAAAACAGCCAACTGACTTTCCGACAACGAGAAAGAGCTATGCTTAGAATTCGGCAGATGAAGTCGCTACAAAAGTTCGCCTCAGTTTGCGCCAACGTCCACAACCATTTCAACGTCCAACGCCATCTAATCGATAGACAAACTTACAAAGCCGCCCGCTCAGCCGCCTTGGTTGAGTGGCAAAACCTTATGGCTTGAACTGACATCGGGTAAGGGATGCCTGCGCCAATCAGAGACTAGTTGCATTGAGACTGACAGCAGCCAACCGACTAGTGGCGGACATTCGGCTCATGACCCAAACACAGACGTTAGGATTGAAGGTATACTCGGCCCTTCCTTGTGACTGTTTCGTGTCATGCCTCCAATTTACTTGTTCAAGACGGTTTCCCTGACAAGATTTCGAAGTTTGTCGTGAACGAGAACCGCATATCATAGTGGTAATTTGCGGAGATTTCGAAAACTTCGTCGATCTCGTTTCTACAGCAGCGAACGACGCGAAGAACCGGATTAGTTGGCTTTTGAGAAAGGATGTTTGCAGGGCAGAGTTCTGGCTGCACCGATTGTATGAATTGAGTGATATTGGCAGTTTTGAATCCTTCCAAATCAGCAATTTGCCGAAACAATGTGTCGCTCGCCAAATCGAGCTTATCGACATTCTTGCTGTGCTGTCTTGGGATCCAGGCGATAGTCGCCTCGACCAGGGTCGATCGATCATCCGAAACATTTTGACCGGAAAGTGCAATCCACTTCGATGTCGACTTGATCCCGGCCAACTGCTGGATGTCTTCGGGCAATTGCTGCGGTGGCAAGATTTGAAACGACCTTTGTCGACCGGTCGCATAGGCAAGAATATCATCGTAGCTGCCAGTAGGTTGGCGCATCTTCCCCTTGCGCTTGACTATGGAGCTCACCGTCGTACCGGCGCCCTGCCTTGGATCAATAAGTCCTTCAGATCTCAGGATCGCGAGCGCACTGCGCAACGTGCCGCGGCTAACATCATACTGTTCACACAATTGGCTCTCAGTCGGGAGCTTGGAGCCCGGTTTCAGCTTACCAGCCGTAATCGCCTTTCGCAGGTCTGAGGCAATGATCCGAAAACGCGATTTCGTCATTGGGCGAATTCGGGGAGCCCGAGGGAAAAGCCGATCGCTTTTCGGTATTCAGTGGGGCTTTCGCCAAGTGGTTTAGCTGCCCACATTTACGAGAATGCCTGCGATCTCTTCGGGCGCAAGTATCATAGCATCATGGCCCGTTTCTAATTCCATGTAATGCCAGCTGGGATCCTCTCGGATTAACCGGGCAGCTGCTCCAATGCTGGAATTCTCGAGCGGTGGCGAGGTGCACAAAATGAATGTTCTTGCGAGGCCTGTAGAGCCGCCATTTTCCAATGTGAGCGGATCAGTCCAAGTTTTGAGGGGATGCGGTGTTAGGTTCCCCTCCACCCATGCGGTGGCTTCGGCATTCTCTGGCGGGATGCCAAACGCAATGGGCGGCAATGGCAACATTGCAATCCCGTCGGGTGCAAGCGCGCGTAATTGTTCCAGAGCCACTGCAACGCTCTCCGGATTAGAGTCCGGTCCATAGTCCAAAAAGCTCTGCCCGCTGTCATTCGGCGTGCCCGCATCAAGATAGACAATGTGATTGATGCGATGCTTCAGCCGATCGGCGACACCGGTTATGACCATCCCGCCATAAGAATGGCCGACCAACACTATGTCGTTTAAATCTTCGCTCTCAATAAGCGAGATGATGTCTTGGACATGCGTATCAAGGCCAACCGACGCATCGAGGAGATGGCTGCGCTCGGCTAGACCGGTGAGGGTCGGTGCGAATACGCGGTGCCCTTCTCCCTCAAGCGCCTCTTTTACATATTCCCAGCACCATCCACCGTGCCAGGCACCATGGACCAGAACAAAGATCTGGCCACCGCCGTCTTTTGTTTGAACTAGACCTTTGGTTGTAGGCGATCCTGTGCATCCTGTGATTGCCACGAAGACTCCTGTAGACGCGGCTAGAACGTGCCTGCGCGTTATGTTGGTTTGAGAGACCCTCATCAGATGCAACCTGCCTGCGAGCACTTAGCTGGCCGGTTGCTGTCGGATGAGAAGCTCATTGCGGCAGAGGTCAAAAAGATTGGAGCAAGCGCAATCCAAACTGTCGACGATCTCTCAGACCAATACGATTGCCAATCGCGTTGAAGTTAAAAAAGCCACCTGGAGCTGTTCGAACATCAAAGCTCGTATCTGCGAAGGTCTGGACAGAGACAGGCGCGTCTTCTTCGAGCAAATTGGTTACGAAAACTTCGATAGTCGTGTTCGCACTCTTAACTCCAGTACGCAGGTTCAGGTCGATGGCCTGCTCAACCTCTGTCAGGTTCGCATTGCTGGTGTAGTACTTGCCAGTATAGAACATGTCTTGTCGAAGATACCACGTGTCAAAGGGACCAAGGCTAAGCGGTTGCTCCAAGGTTGAGTTGAAAGAGAAGCTAAGTGGCGGAAATTCTGGCGCCTGTTGGCCAACGGGGCTTTCGTTAGGGCCGAAGACCAATCCAAACCTGTCTGTACCGCCCGCCTCGGGGAAAGAAGTAATTTCGGAATCGATGTATGCGAATGAGCCGCCGATTGTGAACGCGTCCGAAACTCGCCAACTCGCATCGATCTCAATGCCGAGGATGTCCGTGGTGGCACCATTGCCTGAGAAAGTAACCGTGCGGCGAGGGTTTGCTGCACCGGGTCGGTTATCCGGCGCGGTCTCAAGTGCGACGAAAATCTCATCAGAGCGTTTCATGTAGAATGCGGCGAGGTTGATAAAGCCATCGCCTCCATCGAACGCCTGCTTCCAGCCAAACTCGTAGTTTTCGAGTTTTTCTTCGCCAAATACTGATGACGCCGTGGGTGACCGGGAAAGAACATCCTGAAGAGCAGCATCGTCGAGCTCTGCCACTTCAGGATTGAACCCACCCGGCAAGTTGCCTTGGCTGTACGTCACGTAGAACGTGGTGTCAGCTGAAGGTTCCCAGCGCACAGTGGCGCGCGGCAGGAAGTTTGTGATCGTCGCAGGGGAAAGCCCTGGCACCGATTCATTGACCGTTTCGCTGATGATCGTATCTTCTTGATAGCGCCCCTCAAGCGACACGCTGATCGTGTCTGTCAATTCGTATTCTAGCGACCCAAACAGACCCCATGTCTCTGCACCAGACACGAAAGGCGTTGATCTAAAACCGTCGCCAAACACGATTGGGAAGAACAGATTGCTGGCAATCGAACCCAGCTCCCGCACTTCCACATCGATATAGCTGCCCCCCACAGACCATGAGAGGCGGTCCTCGAACGCTGTACCGCGAAGTCGCGCTTCAACCGACCAATCAACAATATCTCGGCCCGTGAACGTGGTGAAGGAGTTATCTGGGGTAAGGTCCAGTTCGGTGAACAAGCCGAATGCCTCGTCGCTGTATCCACCCAGAGCAACGAAAGTGATGTCGTCGCTTAATTCATATTCGAGATTTGCGCTAAACCGAATCTCTTCGAGGTCGAGGCCGAAATCGTCTTTCTCAAATGGACTGAAGGTCAATCCATTCGCCAGCACATTTGTGGCCGGATCAAAGCGCGGATCGTTCATTACGTTGTTTCGGAATGCTTCGATCAGCGAGAAGTCGGTGTTGATCCCGATTTCGCTTGCGGGAATATCTCCACCGTCGATCGTACCGCGGAAAATGGAATTCGTGCGCCCGAAAAACGGTTCTGCTTCGCCAAGCGGATTGTTCGCGCCTGTCCGCGCTACACCCGGGCTGCATTGCGTATTTGAACTGGGCTGAACAGTTGGAGCACCTGCGATCGGATTACAATTGGCGTCCAGCAAGAAACCGCCGAAATTGTGCGTCGCTGGGCCAAAGGCGCCCCCGATCAGTGCGGCAACACCGTCATTAAGTTCCCTGTAAGAGCCGCGCACTTTCAAGCGGAATCGGTCACTGGGGGTGAAAAGCAAGGTGCCGTTGATATTCCATTGCGATTCATCACCAAGCCTTTCGCCAGGCGCAGCAAAATTGTCATAATGACCAGCGACATCGTCATATCGGCCTGCAAGCCTAAACGACAGAACGCCGGGGATTATGGCCCCCTCAACACCTGCAGCAATCCGATATTCGTCGCGCGTAGCAACAGTCGCGTCGAGATCAAACCTCAGTTCCTCGCTTGGGTCTTTGGTCACATAGTTGATCGCACCGGCAAACGTGTTGCGACCATACAATGCGGATTGCGGACCTTTGGTAACTTCAACCCGCTGGAGCTCGTTCACACCAATTGTCTGGATACCGCCGAACACGGCCACCCCGTCCAAGAACACAGCGGCGGTCTGCTGCAGACGACTACCGCTATCCAGGAAAATGCCGCGGAAACGCGGGGTCGTATCGACCCTCGCATTGTTGTTGACGCCTGAATTGAACGATTCAACAAAAAGACCAGGCGTTGCCTTGGAAAAGTCGGTGATGTCATCCAAGCCTGCTGCCTGAAGCTCTGCTTCCGAGAATGCCGTGATGGCCAATGGCGCATCTTGAAGCGTCTCTTCACGTTTTCGAGCGGTGACGATAATAACGCGCGAGTCGTCTTCATTCGCTGCATCTGCTGTATCAGCATCCTGCGCCATCGCGGGCATTGCTGTTCCTGCTGTAAGAACTGCCAATGCGGAAACACTGCCTAAAAATCTGATGTTCACGAGCGCTTCCCCTCACTATTGCGCAATTTGTCCGGACATATTACACGCTGACATAACGCAAATACGCTCAATTTGATGAGCCAATTGGGAGCATCGGGTGGGAAAAGGAAGTCCGGACGGCGCAAATGAGCCGATAGTCGAGCGTCTGGAGCGCACGAGTTCTGCATTGGCGTCAACCGGTGTAAAGCAGCCATTGATCGTCACGATCGATGGCGCATGGCCAACTACCATCGCTGTCGTCGACACGAGCATTGGCAGCGGCGAGAAAGTCCTGCGCGACCTGTTCGAGGTCTTCATCCCGACCCGGTCGATTGAGCTTACCGAAGTGTCTGGCAAGCTCGACAGAAGATCCTTCAACTATCGCAAAGGTATGGTCGCATTCGACCCACCGGGCGCAGAATGGTCGATTGAATGGGCGGGCAAGATCGAGGGAGTTTGCTTCTATTTTGAGCCTCGCGTGATGGAGCAGGCTGCGGCCATGATCTTCGCTGATCGGCCCGAAGAATTGCAATGGCGATTGGCCTTGGGAGACGATGCTCCGACAATCGCCCATCTGGGCCTCGATATCGCAAGCCAGGCGCTCAGCGGCTTTCCAGTGGGGAGGCAGCATGTCGACGAGTTACTCCGTTCTTTCTTATCGCTGGCGGTTCGCAGGTACAGCGAAACTCCCAATCGCAGATCAGCCCATGTCGGCGCCATAAGCCCGCCAGCACTGCGGGCGCTGAACTTTATAGAATTGAACCTCGCCCGTCGCTTCTCAATCGCCGATGTTTGCGAACACAGCCTGTCTTCGCGGGCCAATTTGAATCGTATCTTCCGCAAGGAGATCGGAAACAGCATTTGGGCCCATGTGCTCGACCGAAGATTGGCAACGGCTGCATCGAAACTGATCGAAACCGCTGATAACGTTGAGGCTATCGCACGAGGCTGCGGATTCGGTTCGCGCGGCAATTTCGAGAAGCAATTTTACGCACGTTTTCATCAGTCACCGGTTCGTTTTCGGCAACGAGCGCTTCTGGATCCGGCAAATGCTTCATGATCGCGCGCTCTTGGATACGCAAAGACAAATTCGGGATGGTGTTGTCAGACTAACGAGGCATTTTCGATTTGTTGTGTTACCGGACCGCGATGAGCCGCAAGTCGAGAGCCAAACCGCCAAGTCCGTTTCGCCGTTTCAACTCGTCACCTGAGGTCATTCGCCTAGTCGTGATGATGTACGTCCGCTCTTCGTTGAGCTTGCGGAACGTGGAGGACCTCATGTTCGAGCGCGAGATCGACATCTGCCATGAAACGGTGCGGTTCTGGTGGTACCGTTTTGGATCGCTGTTTGCAGCAGACATCAAGCGTCAGCGGATCAGTCGGATGCGCTGCCTTCGTTAATGGCGCAGGCACCGTGATGAGATGTTTGTGAAGATCAACGGGAAAACTCACTATCTGTGGCGGGCCGTCGATCAAGAAAGCGAAGTTCTCGAGAGCTACGTCACCAAGGAACGCGACAAGAAGGCCGCTCTCAGGTTCATGAAGAAGGCATTGGAGGACCGCGGAAGCTCAGCTGGCGTCGTTACTGATGGGCTTCGATAGTATCCGGCTGCCCTTGAAGAACTGGGTATTTTGGAGCGGCGCGAAAAGGGGAGGCGGAAGAACAATCGAGTCGAGAACAGCCACCTTCCGTTTCGACGAATAGAACGTGTCATGCAGTGGTTCCGGCGCATGACACCACTACAAAAGTTCGCGTCTGTTCACGCCAACATCCACAACCATTTCAACTCGCAACGTCACCCAATCGATCGCCAAATTTGTAAGACTGCCCGTTCAACCGCATTGGCTGAGTGGCAAAATCTGATGACTTGAGAGCCGAGGGGGGTAGGGGCATCTTCGTCAATTGGAGACAAGTATTGACGCCAATTCTCTTGACTCAGTTCTCCGAGTTCGTGTGACTCCAGAATGTCGTTTTGGTTGACTCGGTTCCGGAGGCAGGTTCAGCGTGGAGCTTTTCAATCTAGCGCAGCGCTGAACCTGCCCTAGCGGACAATAACGGTGTGCCGCCCGGACCCATCGCTCTGCGATGGGCCTTTAGTTTCGCCTTCCTCCAATTGCCTATCTTACCGAAACGGATGTCGAGGGTCTGGGCCGGAACGTGGCCGTCCTCATTGCTCACTGGCGCGCGGCCCTCAAGCACGCTAGCGAGATCAGTCAGGCCTTACTCGAATGCAAAAGGGACGCAACCGTAGCAGCGGTGCGTCCCTTGGTGATTACTATAGCAATCTCAAATGCCTGCGTAGGTTAGTGCGAAGGCCCGCAATTTGCAATGAAATCCTCAGCAAGTTGGCAGTTCCGGCCAATGTCCGTTCTATGAGCATTTAAACTAGGGCACTTCGGCCGGGCGGTCAGTCCACTCTTCAGCTATCCTGTGCTCAAAGCCGACAGTCCGCTTCCGATCCAGTTGCTGACCACGGCCAATTCGTTGAACTTGCGGCTCGTTCAGTTTGTCCAAGCGTACAGTGCGCAGTCAGCGAGCCTACTGCTCTAGTCGGAATTGGACTTTGCCTCAGACGCGGCACTTGTCCCTTTCACTTGTCACGCATAGGATCGGTGAAGTTCAAAAGCTTGGGAAATCAGGGACGCCAATTGGCAATCACCGCCATCATTGCCGATGATCACACCTTCATGCGCAAGGCTATTGCGGACATGCTGGAGGAGATGCGCAATGTGCATGTGATCGCAACCGCTAAAGACGGCTTAGAGGCCATTGCTGAAGCGCGGCGGCACAAGCCTGATTTATTGATCCTCGATGCAGCGATGCCGATGGCTAACGGGGTCGAGGTCTTTGCTGACGTGCGCCGGTGGTGCCCTGATACTAAGGTGGTGACCTGCACCGGCTTTACTTCGCACACCTTGCTTGCTGAATGGATCGATCTAGGCGTTGACGGACTGCTTCTTAAGACAAGCGAGACAGATGAGTTTGGCCGTTGTATTGAAACGGTGCTCGCCGGATATCGCTTTGTTGCCGACGATGTGCGCGACATCTTGAAAGCTGCGAGCGGGGGACCAAGCCTTACGCATAGAGAACGCGAGGTGCTGTCTCTGATTGCACTTGGCAACACCAGCCAAGCGATCGCTGATCGATTGCACATTTCGATCAAGACAGTTGAAAAACACCGCGGTAGCCTGATGGCAAAGCTGGGTGTGGGGTCGGTGGCGGAGTTACTGGCCTACGCGCTCAAAGAGGGCTTTCTTGATTCTGCACCGCCAGCTATAGGCCCATCGAAAACCGGAGAGCCAAATGGGGAGCAGCCCCCATCGACTATCGCGGCCAGGCGGCGCAGAACATCATGATGGCGAAGAATGCGATTAGGCTCTGGATGGCGCTGGCATGCCTATTGTTAAGCGCGTTGCTTGCCGTCCCAAGTGCGGCGCAGGAGCAATCAGCGCTAGCGCTGACGGATGATCCATCCGTGTACCAGTCGATCAACCCTCATGTTGTTGCATGGCGCGATCCATCGGCGCGGCTGAGCGCGGGCGAGGCCTCGGAACAACTTGACCGCTTTGCGCCTTTAACCACGCGCTATCTCGCCTTTGGTCTCACGCGTGACCGCATCTGGCTTCGATGGGAAGCGCGCAATGACAGTCCCAGTCGCCAGAGATGGCGGGTCGATATGAAGCGCCAGTACATGGAGGAACTTGATCTCTACCAGATCGTCGATGGGCAGGCTGTTCTCCTGCTATCACATAAGCAAGGCGATCCATTCTCACAGCGCGAGATACCCAGCCGCTTTCTGCAGAAAGACGTGATCATCGCACCGGGAGAAACGGCTGAGTTGCTGCTCGGATATCGTTCAACTACGTCCACTTTTCTGAAAATCGCAATGGGCACATCCGATGCCGTGAGCGAGGTGCACACTACGGAACTAGCGGTGGACTTCGCTATGAACGGCGCGCTCGGGGCAATGATATTCTTTGCCCTCTTGATGATACCCGTGATTGGCTGGCGGCTGGGGCTGTCATTTGCGCTCTATATTCTTGCGGGCATCTTCTATGTCTCGGTAGCGGATAGCTATGCAATGCGCGCGCTGTGGCCTGATGCGCCTTGGTTGAGCGAGCCGATGAACCTTTCCTCGGTGCTATTGATGGCAATGACGGGCGTTCACTTTCCGCGCGTGTTGTTCGGGTTGGAGCGTTCTGCACCGAAACTCTATAGGTTTCTCGGGATCCACGCAGGGCTTGCGGGATTGTGCGCTGTGCTTGCGCCGTTTTTGTACACGCAGCGCGTTTTCATGGTGGCGGCTTATCTGATCGCTCCCATCGCGACGGTGGTGATTGTCGCTACAGGCGTTTTCGCAATCCGGCGTAAATTGGTGGGCGCGCGTATTTATATCTTCGGCGCGGTGCTGGTCTTTTCCTCGTTTGCCTATGCCTTTGCCGCGCATGTGTGGCCCGGCCAATTCGATTTGGATAACACGCTGGATTATGGGCATTTCACGCTGTTTACCGAATGCATTGCGTTTGCGACGGTGATTTTGCTGAGGCTGATGGCGCTGCGCGAAGAGCGCGACAGCGCGATGCAGGCAGAGCTGGCCGCAACCCGGGAGAAGCTGGCACTCAATGACCGTTTGCTCAGCTCCCAGCGTGAGTATTTGCAGGCGCGCGAGCTTGCCGATTTGCGCGGACAGCGCCTATCGGAACTGGGCCATGACATCCGGCAGCCTTTGGGCGCTCTTCGCGCGGCGATGTTCAAACTGCGCGGGCTCGACGATCAGCAATCAGGCGAAATTGATGCGGCGCTCGATTACCTGGCGGGCGTGGCCAGTGATCGGCCTCATGCGGCGCTGGCTGCGGGTGAAGGAGCCCGCGAACAGTTTGTGGCGAATGTGGTGCTCAAGAATGTCCATCATGTGTTTGCAGAGGAAGCGCGCAATACCGATGTGGAGCTGCGGTTAAGGCCGAGTGAATTGAAAGTGGAGGCAGACCCAGTCGCGTTGATGCGGGCTGTGTCCAATCTCGTCGCTAACGCTTTGAAACACGGGCGCAGCGCATCAGGCGCATCGTGCATCCTGATCGCGGCGCGCTGTCGGGCCGACGGCACGCAAATCGAAGTGCGCGACAATGGCCCTGGAATGAGCGCTGCGGAATTGGAGCGTGCTTTGCAACGCGGTGGCAAAGGCAACACCTCTGATGGCGAGGGGCTGGGCCTTGCGATTGTCCAAGACATATGCGCAGAATCAGACTTTCACTTCAATATTGAGGCGGTTCCAGGAGGCGGATGCAAGGCCTCCATTCACATCCCTGACAGGAACTAGCCCGCCAAATGGGGAGAAACCCCACTATATCGCTCTAGCCATTCTGCCATCTTTGTCTTGCCACCAGGTTGGGGAGATTGGGCGTGAATATGAAGGGTAACATCCTATGCGGATTGATGATCGGTGCAGCGACGTTCGCGCCCGTTACATCTGTTGCAACCGCACAAGGAACACAGCCTGGGGCAGTGCCCGCGCTTGCCTCTGACGAATTGTTTCAAGGCCCTGCTAAACGCAAAGGCCGGCCCATTGAGGCGTTTAAAGGCTGCAAAATACCCACGCGTTTGCAGGCCGATACCGCAAGCACATCTGACCGGGTGCGTTCGCGTGATGCGGGATTGCAGGACCCGACAGCCGCACGTGTATTTGCCTCGTTTGCGATACCCGAAGGTACCGCCACCGAAACAGACCTTGCCGAGGATTGCCGCTACAGGCTCGATGGTATCTGGATTCAGGACACTGCACTTGCGCTTGATGAAACCAAAGCGGCAGGTGAATTGTTTGCAGGGCTAGACGGTCAACAGCTCAATCCGCGCCTGACGCATTCCAGTTTTACAACGCCCGACCTCATGTATGTCAGTATGGCAGACGATGGCAGTAGGATCGCGATCCGCAGAGCGACACAGGGCCGCGAACCGATTGTGCTGCATGCGACCGACGCCACCCCAATGCGCGATGTTATGAAGCCATCGGGTGCGACCAAAACATACATAAACCGCGAAGGCAGGGGGCGCTGGCGCAATGCGACTTTATCAGTTTCCGTATCTCGTACCGGAAAGCCGGAGCTGCGTTGGAACGGGTCCAGCTACAACCGCCCTCAACCCACTGTCTCACGCGCGCAGAATATCGATGTCACCGATGTTTTTCTGATCGGCAATAATCTCGACAACTACCGCGCCTCTTTACGCGGCTATGATGTGATCAGGCAGGATCCTTTCGAGCTTAACCGCAATTCTAAGGCCGACATTTTTGCAACCGCTGATCCGCGCGATTTCGCTATCGTTGAGAAGCGCACTGTGCCGCTTGGCCTCAAATACATTCCCGATGGCGTGCAAGGCAGCGTGACTTCCAGGGAAATGATCTCGCGGCAATTTGATTTTCAGCGCACGGCGGCCAGTTCGTTTGGTTTCAATATTGGGTTTACCAAGAAGGACAAGAAGACTGGCGAATCCAAGGGGTCGCTTGGTGCGGGCGCGGATTTTGCCAAGTCCAGTACGCTGGGTCGCCAATTCGGTATGCAGCGCGCGCTTTCAATGGGGTTCGCCCGGCACAAGCTCTACACGCTCGTACTCGACCGGCCCTTTGCCAAATTGAGCGATGATTTCATCGATGCAGTGGATTTTGCTTATCGGATGGGCCGCTATGATGACCTGATTGACAAGTTTGGCACCCATTATCCGTATGCAGTCACTTACGGCTCGCAGGCGCGCATGTGGGCGAGCTTTGACCAGCAGACCATGCAGAAATGGCAGGGTCAGAGCCAGAATATCAACGCTAAGGCTGGCCTTGCCATTGGCGGGTTTGAAATTGGCGCAAGCGGTTCGCGTTTCATCGAAGAATCGCGCAGCTCGTCAGAGCTCGACGAAAGCTCCGAAGCTGGTTTTGAAGCGGTTGGCGGCACGGGCAGTTTTGACCAGAATGGCTTTTCTACCGGAACCCCGGTGCCAATCCTTGCTGACCTGCGGCCGATCTCAGACCTTCTCAATCCGCTATATTTCCCCAATGAGCCTGAAATCTGGAGCAGTGTTCGCCCGCGCCTGGAAGCGGCGATTGAAGAGCGGTTGGAACGCGCCGCCAATTATGGCGGATTTGCCAATGTCATTCCGGAACGCCCGCGCCCGGGCCTCGTAATCAATATTCCGGTCGCCACATATCAGGGCAGGAAAGAGAACATTCGCGTTGCTTTTGGCCGCAACACCTACAAGCCGGGCTTCGTTCGCGTATGCTTCAAGCAGCGCATCCATGGATCCAGAGCCATGTCGCACGGGGTCAAAGGAGTGGGAGCGCTCGTCACTTATGGCAAGGGCCTGCAAAGCTGCGCGACCATCCGGGCAACCGAGACATTGCGCCTCAAATTCTCAGCCTCTGGAAAGCCTTCGCGGATACTCGGCGCGACGACGTTCGACCTCGCACCTTACGAGAACGGCTACATCGATTTCCTCTATGGAGTTGGACCATGACACGAATGATACAAACGCTCCTGCTTGCCCTCGCAGCGTGCATCGCCGCGCCTCTCAGCGCCCAATACACACCTGATGTGTTGGTACTTGATGGCACAGAAACCCTGCAATTCCCCCCAGATGAGCGTCTTGTTCTGGAAGGCGGATCAACGATTGAGTTTTGGGTTCAGCCAGATTGGACTGCCGATCCCGGATACGACCCAGTCGTGCTATCCAACGCTGGCCCGGACGGCCCGCTTTACCTCGTTGCATTGCTGCGTGATCGGGATGGGTTGGGTATTATGATCGGAGAACAATCAGCGATTGCCGCGTTCGATTTCACCGATGGGAAAATGCACCATGTGGCCATCATCGATGACGGGACCTCTGTTGCAATGCTTGTGGATGGAAGCCCGGTTGGAATTGCTGAAATAACATCCAAGGCGTCGCAGTCGGCGGGCTTTTGGATCGGCAGCTCCGATGGACAAAACGACCCATTTATTGGTGCGATTGCGGGGCTTCGACTTTGGGATGTTGCCGTCGGCCCGGCACTGCTCAAGGAGTTTGCTACCGTCGATATCATCGCAAATCGTAAGAAAACGCACCCTGATTTGAATTGGCTCATCGGGCTTAGCGACTTCATGAACAAAGACTTTGTTCTGTTAGAATATGAGAATTAATCCGCTTTCTTGCCATTCTTAGATCGGAGAGAAATCATGAAATGGACCCTCACAATTGCATGCTCTGCGCTGTCTGTCTTGGTAGCGGCAACCACGCTTCCTGCCGAAGCAAACGCACAAAAGCGCGGCAGCATCTCCAGCACCCAGTCTCAAGGCCCGAAAGCCGGAGGGTCTATTTACAAGCCTAACAAGTCACACGCCATCGTTCCACGCCGGGTGGTAAGAAACAAGCCACAGCGAAAGCACCGCGTAAATGTTTCCCGCGATCAAATGCGGCGCAGTGCAGAACTCGCCACGCGTCGGAGCGCGGCAAGCTCACTTTTGAGCAGAGCTACAAGTCCATTAGAACCCAAGGTCGACACCAGCAGAATGAGCATGGATGTGAACGCGTCTGGCGGGCTGGTGCGCTCAAAACCCATCATACCTCCTCCTCCCAGCACTGCACCACCCCCTCTGCCTCCTAGCCGTGATCGCCGTCCAGTCTCAAATCGTTCGACAACAATCGATGTGCCGCGTCAGCCGATGCCCAAGACGATGAGACAAGCGCAAGCCAATGCTGCGCAAGTGGCGCACGAAGTCAGGCCAATGAAAGTTAAAGTGGTGGGCATGCGAGTTCCTCAGGCCGCGAAACAGCGCGGGATACTTCTCACGCGAGAGCGCATAAACGCGCATGGAAGAGCCGGGCTGACCTTCAATGGCAAAGACGAATTCCAGTCAGTCGGTGGGCGCATAACTGAAGCTAGCAACGGTCGCGGCGCTGGCTTTGTCGCGGGTTTAATTAACGCGGTGAAAAGACCCTTCAAAAGTCTAGCGGCCTTAATGACGCGCAACCCGAAACGCTAAGCGATCTCTGCCCAACGTCAGCTTCCACCCCCAGAAGCAGCCTAATTTCAGATTGAGGGTCAGTTCCATGAGTAGTCTGACAGCTCAATCGCTTTTGCGTCCAATAGCGGCTGGTCCGTTCTCGACCCAATTTCAGCCGTTGTCCCGTTTTTACTCCATTTCCAGCATGCAGGTAATCGTAGCTGCGAAATGCGCTAGCGTTGATTTGTCGTTCCAAGTTGGGTGAGCACGGCTCTTATCATCTAGCCTTGTCTCGCGCGCGCCAAGCACCCCGCCAAGATAGGATTCCAGAAAGACAAAGCGCTGGTTTTGGATGGTTCGGCTTTTTGTCGGCATCAGCACGCGCAGATGTTTGAGACAGCGCTGATAACCTGAGTTCCAGCGCCCTTCCAGAGCATCGTCAAATAGGTCGCGGTGCGACATGGTGAGCATGCGGAGAAAGCGGTTGTATGTATCCGTCTCGCCGCGTGCTGCCAAATTGACGGACGGATAGATCAGGATATCGACGATCTGGGAAATGCCCACATCGCCGCCGTCTGCTTCCAAAACATCAAGTTGGTCGTTTCGGCGATCATCAATGACTTTAGCACCATCCACGATAAGCTCGCGGATCAGCGCCTCCTTCGAACCAAAGTGATAACCGACAGCGGCAGGGTTCTTTTGTCCTGCGGCCGCGGCGATGTCACGCACGGTAACGCCGTCGATGCCTTGATTGGCAAAGAGGCGCTGTGCCTCGGCCTTGAGCCTCTCAACCGAAGGGCTGCGCACTTTCGAAGACAGTTTGCTCATATCAGCCGCATATAGACCACAGGCAATTGTAGCTTGCAATAATGCAGATGATTAATACAGTTGCATTATGCCGAATCAATCAGGCGAAGAGTCGATACCGGTCGATCTGCGAGCTCTAACAGCTTGGATGGACGGTATTGGACTGGAAAGCGGACCGCTTGATAACCCGCAGCTTTTAGCGGGAGGGACACAGAACATCCTCCTTCGCTTTGACCGTGGCAGCCAAGAGTTTGTTCTGCGCAGACCGCCGCTCCATCTGCGCAAAAACTCCAATGACACGATGAAACGCGAGGCACGCGTCTTGGAAGCGTTAGCCGGAACTGGGGTGCCGCATCCTGAATTCATCGCGAGCTGCGACGATGAGGAGGTGCTTGGCGCGTGCTTCTATTTGATGGCAACGGTCGACGGCTTTAATCCTGCCAATGGCTTGCCGCAGCTGCACGCGAGCGACCCAAAAATCCGCGAGCGCATGGGCTATTCTTATATCGAAGGAATGGCGGCCTTAGGGACGCTGGACTATAAAACGGCGGGTTTGGATGGGTTTGGCAAGCCTGACGGGTTTCTGGAGCGGCAATCGGGCCGCTGGATGAAGCAGCTCGAAAGCTACGCGACTTTTGACGAATGGAGTGGTTTTAAAGAGCTGCCCGATGTTGAGAAAATTCGCCTCTGGCTGGAAGACAACCTCCCTCAGGATTTCGCGCCGGGCATCATCCATGGCGATTGCCATTTGGCCAACACGATGTTTGCCCATGACAGCGCCGAACTTGCGGCATTTGTCGATTGGGAATTGGCCACCATTGGCGATCCTTTGATCGATCTTGGTTGGGTCATGGCCACATGGGCGGATGATCACACACCCGTTGTGGGCGATATCCAGCCTTGGGACGGCTTCGCGAGCCTCGATGAACTCATAGCCCATTATGGCAAACACTCGGCGCGCAGTTTGGACACGGCCCCTTGGTACGGTGTGCTCGCTTGTTTCAAGTTGGGAGCAATATTGGAAGGCACCCATGCTCGCGCAAGCGCTGGCAAGGCACCCAAAGAAACCGGCGATCGCCTCCATGCGATGACAATTTCACTGTTCGGGCGCGCGCACCGATTGATCGCGAAGAATTGAGAAGGAAACGCATATGAGTGACTTGGACTTTTCGGGAAAACGCGTGCTGGTTGTCGGCGGCTCAAGCGGTATCGGGAATGGCATCGCCCATGGTTTCCGCGCGCGCGGGGCCGAGGTGCATGTTTGGGGCACGCGCGCAGAGGCAAGCGACTACTCGGCTGAGGAAGGCTCTGACTTGGAGGGCTTGCATTACGGACAAATCAATGTCGCGGACTTCGACGAGCTGGACGCCTACCAGCCGCCTTTCGACAGTCTGGATGTGCTCGTGCAGTCGCAGGGCTTCGTTCGGTACAAGCAGGCGGAATATGCCAAGCCGGGCTGGGATGATGTGATGGACATCAATATCAACTCGGTCATGCATACGGCGACCAAGTTCAAATCGATGCTCAGCTAAGCCAAAGGCTCGATTGTGATTGTCAGCTCCATCTCCGGTTTGAAGGCGAATATCGGCAACCCCGCTTATGCCGCCTCTAAAGCTGCCGCGATCAGCCTAACCAAAACGCTCGGCCAGTCATGGGCGCGTGACGGGATACGGGTGAACGGGCTCGCACCGGGATTGGTGCCAACGAAACTGACAGCCGTCACTACCGAGAATGAGGAGCGCAAAGAGGCATCTTTGCGCTCGATCCCACTTCGCCGCATGGGCACTCCGGAAGATATGGCGGGCGCCGCCATGTTCCTGGCCTCACCGCTCGCCTCCTATGTGCAAGGCCACACACTCATCGCAGATGGCGGGCTCTCACTTTAAAAGCCAGCCGCCAATCAGACACCCCCTAGGACACCTCTATTATGCTCTTTGAATATAGCGAGAAAACGCAAGGTTTAATCGCGAGATTGCAAGCCTTTGTCGATGCCAACATCCTTCCTGTTGATCACGAAGTCCTTGCATGGAACCACGATCCTGCCAATCGCTGGAAGCCTTGGCCTGGCCTTGAACCGCTCAAAGAAAAAGCGAAAGCAGCTGGCCTGTGGAACTTTTTCTTGCCTGAGGAATATGGCGAATACAGCCCTGGCCTCACGAACCTCGAATATGCGCCCTTGGCAGAGATCATGGGCCGCAATGGTTGGTGCAGCGAGGTCTTTAACTGCTCCGCGCCCGACACCGGCAATATGGAGGTTTTCGCCAAATTCGGCACTGATGCCCAGAAACAACAATGGCTGCTGCCCCTGCTCGCAGGTGAAATTCGGTCGGTATATATGATGACCGAACCTGACCACGCCTGCTCAGATGCGACCAATGTGCGCACCGAAATCCGCAGTGATGGCGACGACTATGTCATCAATGGCAAGAAGTGGTGGATTTCAGGCATCATGGACCCGCGGGTTAAAGTCTTGCTGATCATGGGGCAGACCAATCCGGAAAATCCCCGCCATTCGCAGCAATCAACGGTCATCATTCCGCGTGATACGCCCGGCGTAGAGGTTATCCGTGCACAGACCGTGTTCGGTGATGTCCATTCTCCCGGCGGGCATTGCGAAGTGCATTTGAAGGATGTGCGCATTCCCAAAGAGAACATAATTCTTGGCGAAGGGCGCGGCTTTGAAATCGCGCAAGGGCGCCTTGGCCCTGGCCGCATTCACCACTGCATGCGTTCGATCGGATCAGCCCAGCTTGCGCTTGAATTGATGTGTCAGCGCGTGACCGAGCGCAAAACCTTTGGCCGGATGCTTTCGGATCGCTCGAGCATCCGGATGGAAATTGCCAAGAGTTATTGCGACATCGAACAGGCCCGCTTGCTCACGTTGAAAGCGGCTGATGCGATTGACCGGCAAGGGGCTAAGAACGCCAAGGATTTGATCGGCGCGATCAAGGTGGTCGCCCCGCAAATGGCGCAAACCGTCGCGGACCGTGCGATCCAAATGTTCGGAGGCATGGGTGTGAGCGACGATGTGCCTTTGGCAGGCATTCTTGCAACGCAGCGCTTTATTCGTCTCGCGGATGGCCCCGACGAGGTGCACGCATCGCAGCTTGGTAAGTTCAAGATCGGGCAATACGCGAAACCTGGCGAAGGCTGGAACGAAGTGCCCACCGATTGAGCCGCTAGCCGCTGCGAACAGGCAAGAAGAGAGAGTGCAATATGCGTAGATGGGTAGTTAGCTCGTTTGGAGAGCCAAAAGACGTTTGGGCGCTTCAAGAGGATGCCAAGCCTCTTGACCCGGGCCTCGGTCAGGTCAAAGTCAAAGTCGAAGCCTGCGGCTTGGGCCTGCCCGATGTCTTGATGAGCCGAGACAACTACCCATTGACGCCGCCGCTTTCTTTCACACCGTCGCAAGAGGCAGCGGGCGAGGTTGTTGCCGCGGGTGAAGGAGTCGATGAAGCATTGATCGGCACACGCGTTGTTGGACCAACTCTGTTTCAAGCGCAGGCCGGTGGATTGGCCGAAGAGTGTTTGATGCGGGCAAGTGCCACCAGTGATGGCGTATTGTCCGGCCTATTGCCGATCCCCGATGAAATGAATGGGGTGGAGGCAGCGGGCCTTTATATACCTTATCAAACGGCATGGACCGCACTCGTCCGGCGCGCGAAAATCACGAAAGACGATGTGGTGCTGGTGCTGGGTGCATCGGGCAGCTCAGGCAATGCAGCGGTCCAATTGGCAAAGGCCAAGGGCGCTCGCGTCATCGCTGTCGCCGGTGGACCCCAAAAGGCCACCTTCTGCAAGAGCATCGGCGCGGATGACGTCATCGACAGAAGGGAGCAGGACATCACCGAGGCAGCGCTTGAGCTTACAGGCGGCAAAGGCGTCTCGGTCGTCTTCGATCCTGTTGGGGGCAAAGCTGCTCGCGCCGCTTTCAACGCGATCGCTTTCGAAGGCCGGTTTATTGTGATCGGTTATGCGAGCGGCGAGTGGGCGCGCATCGCCCTGCCAGAAACGGTGATGAAGAACATCTCACTGCTGGGCGCGATGCCGGTTGGATGGACCGCGGATCAAGTGCTCGAGGCCCATCAGGATTTGGTCAAGCACTGGCAGGAGGGCGCAATTGACCTTTCAAGCAGCCAGGTCTTTGATTTCGAAGATGCGGTGACAGCGGCAACGCATATCGCGGACGGAAAAGTCGAAGGCAAAGTCATAGTCCAGCTCCCTGGTTCGCAATCGTAGGTCGCCCATGTCCTTGATTTTGTTTCACACTCCAAATTCTCGTTCCTTGCGGCCACTCTGGTTGCTCGAGGAGATGGGGCTCGATTTCGAGCTGAAAACGATTGGCTATGATTCGGAGTATTTCGCGTCTGACGTGTACCGGGAGATCAATCCCATGGGTAAGGTGCCAGCCTTCTATGATGGCGGTCAGCTAATTTTGGAATCGACCGTTATTCTCGAATACATTCTGGCAAAACACGGCCCATCGTCCCTTAGCGTCGGACCTGAAGAGAGTGATTTTGGGCACTATCTGACCTGGCTCCACATGGCCGAAAGCGGCCTATCGCACTATCTTGCTGTCTATCTTGGTCAGATGATGGGCGTCGATAAATATGCAGTTTCCGAAGGCTTTGAAGCTTATGTGAAGCTTCAAGCTGAGAAGGCCTTTGAGATGCTCAATGATCATCTTAGCGCAAGGTCATTCATCGCCGCAGAACGCTTCTCAGCCGCTGATATCTCGGTGGGATACAGCCTATTTCTGGCAAACGCGATTTGTAAATTGCCCGTCCCAGATCGCGTGCAAGCGTATTGCGAAAGACTGCAGGACCGTCCGGCTTGGAAAAAGGCCGTTTCGGTCAAATAGGTCTGTTTCTTCGAGGATTGACGGACTGACTGCAACTCGCCTCTGACCAAGGCAAGATTGGTAGATGGGCGAGCCCAAGCCTGCTTTTGAGGCCGTCCGCTCCCACCCCCAGTTCCGGCCGTTGATCAGTGTCTAGAGTTGGGCCGATTGCCGACCTTCAGGTTTTGGACTGGAGAACACAGAAAGGGGGAGATGGGAGGCGCCCTGACTTAGGCTCGGGCAGCTTGGCTAGCTGGGAACGTGCGTTTGGTCGCTATCAAGCCCACGAGGAAACTGGTCCCAGGTTCGGCCGTCAAGCAAGCGACCAGTCCGTTTCTTGTTCACGCCGCCCCACTGCTTGAAATGAAATGCAACTCGCTCGCTCAAGCACTGATCACGAATTGAGCGTACCCATGCAGGGTCGATCGGTCGCGCGCCGGGGCCGCTTTCGCCCCCCGCGATCACCCAATCAACTCCATCCAAGTTGAGATTGTTCAGAGGACCAAGTAGCGGCTCCAGGCTCAGAAACTTCACGGCGGCCGCGGACCGTCGCAAGTCATCTATTCTCGACGTGTAGTCCGCATTCTCGACGCTCACGCCCATCCAAACGTTCTGCGGCCAAGCAATGGACGAGCTTAGGTCCTTGAGACGTTCGGAGCGCTTCGTGAGCAATTGGTACGTATGTTGAGGGGTCTCAGCCATCACTCGGAAAACCTCCGAAATGAACTCCAGCGGCACTTCTTCATGGAAGAGATCTGACATTGAATTCACAAAGATCATGCGGCCACTTTTCCAGGTTCCTGGGAGCGCTAATGATGCACTATCAAGCCGCACGACCCCATTCCACTTCGCTCTCCCTGCCGACAATCGAGTTGTACCGGAATACTTTGGCTGGCCCATAGCTTCGAGCCTTCTCGCCATACGCATCGCGTAACAATTTGTGCAGCCGGGAGACACGACCGTGCACCCCGCAACTGGGTTCCAGGTTGCCTCAGTCCATTCAATTGATGAGTTCGTCGACACAGCAATCCTATCTATGGGAAACTGATTTGCACATGATCCGGGTAGGTACCTGCTCGTCTCTTTCCCTTGGAAGACTCTGCCGTAATCAAACCCTCCGCCTCGAGCGCCTTCAACGCAACCCTGTAGTGCTTCTTGAGGTATGGCGTCCCAACGCTATGCCTCTCGTACATCTTAGTCAGTCCAATTGTTTGACCAGCAAAGTGTTCAACTAGCGTCTCTTGCAACTTTGAGATCGGTTGAACCAGAGAAAACAACAGCGGCATCGACGCATCAGCGGGAGAGTAAGTCAAAGAAGGCACCCCTTCATCTGTCGTTGAACTTTCGGATGCCATTATGTCCTTCATCACTTCATATCCTTTGAAGTGTTTTGAGACGAAAATCAGCTTGTGCGTAGTTCGAGAGCCAGTGCTGTTCTTGAAGGTGAACGGCAGGACAAATTTACCACCTAACGACTGAATTTCGTGCGCTAGGGCCTCAAGGATTGCTGCCTCCCTCAAATCTGGTCGTAGCCCAGGGATCCGTTCTCTAAGCTCGTCAGCTCTCTCTTCGCCGAACAGCGCATCCATGTGCTTACGGACTTTTGGATTGGTGATGCCCGCGTTTATTCGGTTGTAATTGAAGAAAAAGACGCAGTCGCAACCCCAGTCCTTGATCACACCCTTTACAATCTTGAGCGACAAACCTTTGTAACCAAACGGATCTACGAATGAGAATGAGGGCACCAGCCGAGTCTGGTTGAAGTAATCCGCCGCATCGTCATCAATCTCTCCGCAAGAAACGGTTGGCCTGAAACGAAGGTTGTCGATCCCCGGTAGTTTCTCAATTTCGCTAGAGAGCGTTGATGTATTGTTGTCATCGGAGTCATTGAATAACGCGACAAGCATCTGCGACATTTTTGGATGCGCGATTGCATTCTCAAGCACCAAAAGAGGCGTTGATGCGGCACCGTCTTTGTATCGTCCGGGGCCAGCGTAGAGATCGATGTATGCGATCTTCCCTTCGCCTCTGGCCGCAGAAGGCATTACCACTTGCGCCCAAGTCGAGAAGTACTTGCTCACGATACGAGCCTTTACTTCTGATTGATCAGTCCGCTCCTCAAAGAACGAAGATTTTTTCTTTTGAGTCAGAGGTAAGTTCATTCCTCACCTTTAGAGCAACGCGGGCCTCTTCGAAAGGCAGACTCCAATTGCTATCTTCATAAATCTCCGAATAACCGAGGTCCAGTCTTCGAAAAGCTGCGGGCCTCGCCGTATGTCTGCTTTTGTGTCTTCCCCGATTGCACGCGTATGTCCAAGACTGAGGCGCATTCCTGCTCCCGCCCGTCGGTAAGAAGCTAGCCTCGTACCAGTACTTTGGTAGCCTTGGCCGCAAGAGATCTTTTCTAGGGGGACAATCGCCGAACGCCGATTGAGCGGGGATGACAAAACCGCGTGTCGATGCAATAGCTTGGACGACGCCGAAAAAAATGCGGCTCGGAGCGTAGTAACTCCGCTGAACGACTGAGGCTTGGTCAGTGCTGTCCGTCGTCAGATAAATTGAGACTCGCTTGGGTTTTGGCTTAGCGAGTGTATGGTCTCATCTGGTTGATGTGTTTTAGGCGGCTAGCTTTCGGTGAAGCAAGCGCCGATGTTTTAACGTCTGTCGTTTGATCCTTTCTCTTCGTTGGATGATGGTTGCGGCCCTGCCGAAGTAGGCGTCGGCAGGTGTGACGTTGTCGAGGCTCTCATGGTAGCGCTGATGGTTGTAATGCTCGACGAAGGCCTTGATCTGACATTCCAGATCGCCGGGCAGGAAGTAGTTCTCCAGTAGAACACGGTTCTTGAGTGTCTGGTGCCAGCGTTCGATCTTGCCCTGGGTCTGCGGGTGGAACGGCGCACCACGCACATGATCCATGCCGTTCTTGCCGAGATAGTCGGCTAGTTCTTCAGCAATGTAGCTCGGCCCATTGTCGGATAGCAGTCTTGGCCTGTGCTTGACGTGGGCGTGGTCGCAGCCCGATGCTTGCAGAGCCATATCCAACGTCTCGGTGACGTCTTCGGCCTTCATGGTCGTGCATAGCCTCCAGGCGATGATGTAGCGCGAGTAATCATCGAGCACGGTGGAGAGGTACATCCATCCCCATCCGATGATCTTGAAGTAGGTGAAGTCCGTCTGCCACATCTCGTTCGGGCGGGTAGTTTGCGTGTGGAACTGATCAGCCGCTTTGATCACAGTGCACGCCGGACTGGTAATCAGATCGTGCGCTTTGAGCAGCCGGTAGACTGTGGCCTCCGATACGAAGTAGCGCTTCTCGTCGGTGAAGCGCACCGCCAGCTCTCTGGGCGATAGCTCGCTGTACTCCAACGCCATATCGACGATCTGCTGCTGGATGGTCTCAGGGACACGGTTCCATGCGCGCTGTGGTCCGGGCTTTTGATCCTCCAACGCCGCTTCACCGAAGCGCTGATAGAGGTCGTACCAACGATAGAAGGTAGGACGGGCAACGCCCAGCATGTCCAGTGTCTTCTTCACTGGTAGATGGGATCGCTCGACCAGCCTGATGATCTCCAGCTTCTCAGAGGCGGGGTATCTCATTCTTCGTCTCCCCCATCCCCGATTGTGCTTTTTTGAGCAGACGCAACTCCAGCGCCTGCTCAGCCACAACCTCCTTCAGATCACGCGCTTCCCGGCGCAGGTCCTTCACCTCGTCAGTGGTCGCCGCACGCGAAGTATCGCCAGCAAGCCTGCGCTTGCCTGCCTCCATGAACTCCTTCGACCAGGTGTAATACAGGCTCTGGGCTATGCCCTCCTTGCGACACAGCTCGGCAATACTGTCATCGCCGCGCAGGCCCTCAAGCACGATCCGTATCTTCTCTTCCGCTGAAAACTGACGCCGCGTTTTGCGCCTGATATCCTTCACCACCCGCTCAGCAGGTGCTTTGGAATTTGCTCGTTTTGATCTCATCTTCGTTCCTTACAGTCACTACGATGAGACCAAAACACTCCTCTATCCAATCACCTCAATCTGTCTCACAAACGCTGACGGGGAACAGATCGCAGCCTGCAAACAGGCGCGCCGGAATGAGGCGCTCAATCTTGCGCACGCTGAGAACCTACTGCTTAATAACAGAGAGCGCCAAACATTCTCGGAAGAGAACGAACTCATTTCGATCACTCCGCAGCGCAACCTCCGTGGAAGTCGATATTTCCAGGGCGATTTTCGCGATGGAGGTGAGTCATGACCTCAGACAACGTGTATGAGATGCTCATTGGGCTGCGCCAGGACGGAATGGCCCGAGCTTTCCAAGATCAAATCGCAAATCGGTCCGCAGATGACTTAACCCGTGAAGAGTTTATCTTCCAAATGTGCATTGCCCAAGAGGAGGAGAACCGAAAGGCTGCGCTTGCCCGTCTGAAGCGCGCGGCCAAATTCAGATTTGAGGCCCAACCTGAAGATATCAATTGGGATTCCAAACGTGGACTGGACAAGCAAAAGGTCCGAGCGCTCCTATTGCCTGATTGGACCCGCCGTACAGAAAACGTATTGCTTACTGGGGCATCGGGCACAGGTAAGTCTTGGCTCGCATGCGCGATTGGCCACGCGCTGATCAGGCATAGCGTGACCGTCAAATATGTTAGAACAAACCCTATGCTTGAGCTTATGCGTACGGGTCATTTGGATGGCACAATCTCGAGAATCCGAAAGGCACTTGCCCGCCCATCGGTGCTAATCTTGGATGATTTCGGGATCGCGCCGATTTCAGAGCAATCCAAAGAAGATCTATTCGAACTTCTCGAGGCGCGCACTGATCTCGGTTCGACGATCATCTGCGGGCAACTCGCGCCTTCTGAATGGCACGACTACTTGGCAACGGCTCATCTTGCGGATGCCATCATGGATCGGTTGATCCAGCGGTCTCACCGTATCGAGCTCAAGGGCGACTCTCTGCGGCCGAGACTCTAAGAAGCGGGTTGACGGGGTGGCACCTTCGGTAACACCCCGTCATTCGCCGCAACACCGAGTCAACTTCTACAATCAACTGTCAGGTCCGATATTGCTCGGTCATGTGTTGGATCAGCCCTTCACGCGACACCCTGGTTTGTCAGGCTGTTCAGCACTTTAGAGTCTGATTGGCTGGAATCAGTACAAGTTGCAGTTAGACTGACAGCACCTGCGTCTGCTCAAAAAAGCATGAGCGCGGATGGGGGAAACGAAGAATGAGATTTGGCGCCGTGTGTCTAGGGGAGACGAGTTCGCGTTAGACTAACAGCATCTATGGCCAAAAAGGTCATCAGTCCTGTGACAAACAGTGCTTAGAGATCGATAGTCATTATTGAGTCGACCCTTGAAACGTCGAACGGGCGGTACTGAAAAAATGGCCCGCCCCTTTATTGAGGAAGCGGGCCAATTTGATTGTTGATTACGCGGCAGCGCGTTGATCAGCTGTCCATGCGTTAGCCTGGAACGCAGCGTCAACTGGGGTGTGAGCGACGTGGTTGGTGTAATTCGAAATCACCTTGAGGCTGGTGCCGACGATCACTTCCAAGAGGTTGCCCTTGGTATAACCAGCCGAAAGGAAGGCTTCGATCTGCGCGTCTTCGAGGTGGCCGCGCTGAATGTTCACCTGGGCAGCGAATATACGCAGAGCTTCGAGCTTTTGATCGGCGAGCTGAGCGCCATCGCGTAGAGCGATGATGACGTCTGCATCCAAGCTCTGCATGCCAGAAATCGTAGTGTGCGCAGCCATGCAATATTCACAGCCGTTGAGGCGATTGTTCGTCATCAAGATGACCTGCTGCTCGGTCGGCGTGAGGTCGCTCTTGTCGAAAATTCCTCCGAGCGTTGCATATGCCTCAACAGCGATAGGCGCCTCAGCCAACGTCGCCATTAGATTTGGGACAAATCCATAGGCCTTTTGAGCGCCTGCGAGGATTGGCTTGCTGCCTTCAGGAGCGGTTTCTTGAGTGTGTACTGGAAAACTAGTCATTGTATTCACTTTCTTTCTTAGAATATTTTTTGGGGGGCTTCGGGGGAAACGGGTTCAATTGTTTGAGTGAGAATCGTAGACTTTGCCGCTGATCTTCCACTGATCACCGGTTTTGTAGAGGACGAAAAAGTCGGTGAAGCGCAGGCCTGCCCAGTTGATGAATTCGACTTTCGCAGCGGCTGCCGGGCCTGAGATGTCGATCCAGGCAATGCGGCTCTGGACGTCGGGCGATGCACCGATTTCGCTTACTTCTGCGGCAAACGTGTCGGCATCGGGATAAGAGACTTCGCCGCCAACAGAGCCGACAATGCGCGCATGGTCGAAAAAAGCTGAACGACTGAGTGAACCGTCGCCCGTCTTTGCAGCATCGATGTATGGCAGCAGAGCGCTAACCACTGCTTCATATTCAGCAAAGCTAGTGATTTCTTCCGGATTGGTGACTTTGGGGGCAGGTGTATCTGACATGATTTTGGGTCTTTCGATTGGTTGGCAATTGTGCCGTTGGGGATTGTGAGGTGCCGGAATTAGGGTGCCGACTGGCCTCGGTGATCTCAAAATAGAAAAGACTATCTATATATCAATAGGGATTGAGGGAAAAATGAAGACGGCGTCAGTTTTCGAAGTATCCTTGCAGCGCATTGGCAATCACTTCTGGGTCGCCATTCAGGCGCGCGATCAAAAGAGAACCCTCAAGCGCACTCAGAAAGCCGATCGCGAGCTGGTCAGCATCTTCCTTGCCAGCAAGTTCGAACTGGCGGCGGAGCCAGGCCTCGAAATCGCGGAAGTATGCTTTGACAAGCGTGGCCACGCGCGGGCTGACGGACTGCAATTCGGCGGCCATCATTCCGCACATGCAGAATTGGTCTTTTGACAGGTAGCCTTGGAAATAGGCGATCACGGCTCGTAAGCGACCATCAACAGTGTCATTCGCAGCTTCCATCGCTGCAAAGCCCTCAGCGTGTTGCTCGCGAATGCGCTCAACCAAGCCCGCTGCGAGGTCATCCTTCAGCTTGAAATGGTAATGGATACTAGCCGTTTTGACGCCAATCTCATTTGCAAGGTCGATATAGCTGAAGCCGTTGAACCCACGAGCCTGGGTCAACGCTTCTGCTAGGTCGAGAATTTTTGTCTTGGTATCGGTCATGATGTCCATTTCAATCTATATGAATATAGATAGGGTGAGTTGCGAATGTGTCAAGCGACTCAATAATGCATTCTAGGCAATCAGTTTAAAGATAACGAGCGACTTAAACGGTGTCGCTGGCGACGGGTTCGAGCTTCGCTAGTATCTCTTTACAATAGTCGGATAGTTTGCATCTCAGAAATCCCTACAAATGGGACTAATTCTGCCCCGCAACCGTGTTTGGCAAGTGGCCCGTAAAACCAGCCTGCTACCCACGGCGATCGCGGTCCCTACCGCACTGGAGCTGCGAGAAAACACATCCAGTGCGAACACTGTTTCTTCTCGGGAAATTCTGACTAGTTTATCCATCTCAGCTTGTCCGGATCGGGCGTACAACACCCATCGTGGAGAATGAACGGTCGTTGGCTTCGATCCGTTCGGCCTTTTCCAAGTGCGCCGCAACGATTGAAGGCACAATGAGGGTCATCGTGAAGAGAAACCCGAAGAACGCAAATATAAACGTTTCGCGAAAGTGTGGCATGGCATTGATCCTGAGTGTTTTGATTTGACAACCGGCCCTGAGGAAAGATCGAGCGGTGCAGTGCGAGGCCGCTCGATCTCCTGTTCATTTCCGGGTGGAGAACTCAGCTCTGCGAAAAAATGTCACAAGACTTCGGCAAGAGCGCGGAGGTAGATTTCGTCCATTGTCGGGTAGTCGGAGTAACCCGTTTCATCTCCGCCATATAGCGTCGCTTCATCGACTTCGTTCAATTCAGCATTCTTGCGGAGCCGTTCGACGAGATCCGGATTTGCGATATAGGGTCTTCCGAACGAAACCGCGAAGGTCCCTTCTTCTAGAACGTCCGACGCCGATACCTTGTCGTAGTTTCCATTGGCGATATAATTACCGCTAAAGCCGCGCCGAAGATCGGTAAGTAGCTTTTCGTCACTGCCAGATACAGGGTGCCCAGGAAAACTCTCAACAACGTGCAAGTAAGCGAGGGTTCGGTGTCCCAGTTCCGCATAAATGTAGCTATAGTTTTCGAAAGCGTTGGGATCGGCAAAGTCGTTGAAGGTGCCGGTCGGGGACACACGCACACCAACCCTGCCAGCGCCAATTTCATTGGACACCGCGTCTACCACTTCAAGGAGCAGGCGCGCGCGATTCTCAGGGCTGCCGCCATATTCATCTTCGCGCACATTGGTGTGAGCTGAGATGAACTGGTTGAGAAGATAGCCATTGGCGGCGTGCACTTCGACACCATCAAAGCCAGCTTCCATCGCAACGCGAGCCGCGTTCACATATTCTTTCACCACGCCTTTAATGCCCACTAGTGTCAGGGCTTTAGGAGGTGAAGCATTTTCAGTGCCGGTTTTAGTGAACGTGTCAGCGGTCGCCTGAATTGCTGATGGTGCAACAGGATACGCGCCGTTCGGGAGCAGCGAGGTGTGGCTGATCCGGCCAACATGCCAAAGCTGCACAACCATCTTCCCGCCTTCGGCGTGCACAGAGCGGTTGATCTTGGCCCAGGCCTTTTTCTGCTTTTCACTATAGATGCCAGGGGTGTCTATGTAGCCCTGGCCCATCGAGCTGATCTGCGCGCCTTCGGTGACGATCAAGCCCGCGCTCGCGCGCTGCGAGTAATATTTCACAGCCATTTCATGCGGCGTGCCGTCACTGTGTGCGCGGTTTCTTGTAAGAGGTGCCATAAAGACGCGGTTCTTTACCTGGATGTCGCCGAGCGATCCGTTTTCAAACAGTTTGGTCATGAGGGGGAATGCTTTCTTAGTTGGGAATGAGAGGGGGGGGCGAAAATAGCTATATATAGATAGGTGACAATTTTATGAGTCTAATGCCTTTTGGGCGTGCAGTGATTTGGTTGAGTGTGATCCTTGTTCATTGTCAGGACGCTCTTGTGATTGCGACCTCTTGCGTCGATGAATTCGACACCAGCGTCCACGCGCCTCCAACGCGGAGTCAGGGGGAGAGAATGTTGGCGGCAGTGGGGGTTCAGGCGGCCCTCCTAAAACCGCCTAAAGCACTGGTGCCGGCTTGGTCCGAAGCGCTAGTTTTTCAGAGCAACCTTGATGGTGCCATCAGTACGCTTCAGCATTCGGTCGTAACCTTCCGCAGCATCTGCAAGCGGCAGGATGTCGGTGAAGATGACGCTGGGGTCGATCTTGCCAGCTTCCACAAGCGGCAGAAGCGTGCGCATATAAGCGGGCACATTCACCACACCGGTGTGGATGGTGAGATTGCGGAACAAAGATGCCGAGTATGGCTGGTCAACCGGCGCGAACAGGTGACCAAAGCCCAGCACGCTGATCTTTGCGCCAGCCTGCGCCATATCGAGTGTCTGCTGCAATGAAGCCTGATTACCCACTGTATCGATGATCGACAGGGCACCGTAGCCTCCGGTCAGGTCCTTAACGAATTCAACGGGATCACCGGTCTTGCCGTTGACGGTGTGGGTCGCTCCGGCCTTGGTGCGGCTGAAATTGAGGCGTCCGTCGTGACGGCCAACATGGATGACTTGGTCCGGGTTGAACAGCTTGCTGCTGGCCAGCACTGCGCTTTGACCAACCGCGCCGTCGCCAATCACGACGACCGTGCCGCCTGACTGGATATTGGCGTTGAGCGCGCCGTGATATCCGGTCGCGAAATTGTCAGCAAGTGGCAGAGCACGGGCGTCTTCTGAGCCTGTTGCGAGGCCTTCAGGAAGAGTGAAAAGCGTCGAGTTCGCGTATGGGACGCGGACATACTCAGACTGACCGCCTTGAATGTCATTGCCGCCATGCTCAACAAACATGGGAGAGCCGAAAAGACCGCCATGTTCGCAGGATGAGTTGAAGTCACGCTTGCAAAAGTGGCACTCGCCATCAACGAACATCGCCGATGCAACCACGCGGTCACCGATCTTAACATTGGTGACATCTTTGCCGACCGCTTCGACAATACCGACGAATTCATGACCAAGACGCATTCCTTGCGCCACACCAGCCTCCGGACCGTTATTCACGAAGTCGAGATCGGCACCACAAATACCAGCAAGAGTTACGCGAACGATCGCGTCATTGCCTTGGATCAATTGTGGTTCGGGCATGTTGCCAACCCGGACTTCGCCGCGATCATGATAAAAAGTGCCTAACATCGTTTTTATTCCTTTGATCTGGAGCCTTCGCCTCGCAAGCAGACCGCATCTGCCGACAAACGAATCCCTAAATTGGACAGTAATCTCTGTCTCGAAAGGCCATCTAGTAAGAGACTATCTATATATCAATAGGGAAAATCAAAGAATTTGAGACTTGCGTCTTGATGTGCATTCTTTGCGATGAAAATCTCGCGTTGTCGGCGTGAAGATTGCTCACGCTGGGTCTTGCGTGCATTGAGGTCGGGCGCAGACATTTGCTTAGGCCAGAGCTAACCGTCGGGGAGAGACGCTTTTGGGATACGTTTCGATTTTAATGAGAAGTCCAAATTCAGCTACTTTCCCGTTTTCATGGATAGAAATTGGGAGGGCAATGAGTAGAAGGTCGCTGATGCTCTTGAGCGCACTGGTGTTATTGATGTCGTGCTCCCCGCGCGAAGAAGCATCAGACGTCGAACCAATTCACCTCGACGATATCCATTTCATCGTGACGGACGAAGAGTCTGCAGTTTCGTTTTTTGTTGAGCATTTTGGCGCAAGAGAAATGGCGCATCCGGGCAAGCGCTTCGATCTAGTTCGATTTCTATCTGTGAAATGGCACGATCCCACGCTCACGATCACCAGGACAGGTCCATATGATGACCTTCCTCCAGAAAGAAATGAGCGTTGGAATGACGTTGATCTGGTCTTGCCGGGAACGGCCAAATTGCGTCCCTACTACGGAGTTAGATGGCTCGCTTTTGCAACCCCATCGATCGAAGATGCTAGAAGCGCGCTGATGAAGGCGGGAGTTCAATTGTCTGAGACGAAGGTCACTCTTCCACTTGAACCTAACGCCGATGCATTTAGCGTACTTGGCCCAGATGGCAGCGAGCTTGTCATTATAGAGCGCCCTTCGCTTGATTTCGACGGCGCAGAATTTGCCATCGACCACATTCAATTTTTAACAGCAGATGCTGCAAAGATCGAAAAATTCTTTGTTGACGTTTTTCGTGGATCGACATTGACACGGTCTGAGCAAGGGACAAGCATGAGGGTTGCCGACGCGACCTTGATCTTCTCTGAACCCGCAGTCTTCGGATTTACACCTGATGAAGTGGCACCAGCCAGTCGCGCGGGACCAATTCAAATCGGAATTGACCATTTGGGATTTTTGTACGACGATGTTGAGCTCGCGATCAATCAAGCGGCAGAGCTTGGCTATGAACCTTTGTTCCCGCCGACCCGTTATGTCTACAAAGGGAATCCAACCGTTTACACATTTTCGGCCTTCGCCACCCCAGACAGCTTCAATATCGAAATGGTCGAAGTCGACGGCCGAGATGGCCCGCATTCCTATTACGATGCTCGCTGATGCTCAGTTCTGCAACTGCATCGCAAAGTGCTACTCAGCGGCAACAGCCATATTCTGGCGGTCCAACAGCTCGATTAGCAGTTCTGAAAACTCTTCGGCCCTCTCTTGTGTGAAGCCCAAGGACCATTCTTTCTTCTCGACGTACTGTCCTGAAAAAAGATGTCTGCTTGCGCGGGTTGCTTCAAACAAATCGTCGCCAGGATTGATCAGATCAATTTGATGCGGAAGCTCTCGTAAGCAGCTTGGGAATTTTTCATTGTAATCCAAGAGAGCGAGATTGCCCCACGCGTAGCGTTCTCCGGCGCGGACCATCTCGGCGAATTGCTCTGCCAATAGGGATAGCGACGTGTCAGGCGCTGCGTTGCGCATGAGCATTTGCCAAAATTCTGAGAAGCGCCGGCCTTGCTGGTCCAAGGGAATGTGCACGAATGCGTTCCGAATTTTGGCCACTTTCTCAATGTCGAGTAAGGCTGCCGAGGCAAGGATGATATGGCCGACGTCGTGTGGACGCTGCACTGCCATTTCAACGGCAATTTTTGCCCCGCCATGAAGGCCGAATAGGTCTATTTTCTCTCCGTCAGCCAAAAAGCCTAGGCCTTCGGCTGCTTGCCACATGGCAGCGGCATAGTCATGAACTGTGGGTTGTTCCGGCGGCCCATCGGACTCACCAAAGCCGGGAAAGTCCGCAGCAGCAGCCGTGCGGCTTGAACCAAGCAGTTCCAAAGCCTTCGTAAAGATTCGGCTGGACTGAGGGAACATATGCAGCAGGAGAATAGGGCACTGGTCGGAGACATCGTTGCGAACGATCCGAGCATGGGTTTGGCCAAAAGGGCCGTCGAGAAACTCTCGTTTCAGTGCCGGCATGGTCGCTCCTTTGCATGTCCCAGTCGCGAAGCCTTGTGGCGACTTATATGTAAATAACTGAGCGGCAGGAATACACATATATGCATTACATGTCCAGCGAAAGCGTGCGGGCGCACCCCCTTGCGAAGCAAAGTAGATTACAAATCCATCAATCGAGAATTGACTGCGTTAAGCCAAGCGAGTTTCGGCGATCTCAAGCTTATGTTTCACCGCGAGATTGAGCAGAGCTTCACGGTATTCTTGTTCGTTTCCACTGATGCGCTCGCTCGGACCTGCCAGCCCAACTACCAATGCTTCGCTGGAACGACTGGGTTTCACCGGCAAGCAGATTGCACCGATCCCTTCGACAAGCAGATTGCATCGCATGGCTGCTTTCTTCTCCGAGAAGTCTTCAAGTATCGAATGGAGCACCGTTTCATCGATCACATTCTTGGGCGCAAGGATTCGTTCGTGTTCGATCAACCAATCACGCTCTGCCGGATCCATTCCGGCGACTGCCGCTAGGCCAGTTAGCGAATGGAGTATCGGCATCATTGTCCCGATCTGCGAGGCAACCCCAATCGGAAACTTTGTCTCTAACCCATGAACGACGCGAATCCTGGCTCCTACGCGCCGGCTAATGTTCACCGTTTCGCGAGTTTTTTCATTCAGTTCGTTAGCGTAGGAGACGATACGCTTTTCATGATCAAGAAAATCGGGAATCCAATCGACAATCGCAGCCAGACTGCGCGATGGGTAATAGCTGCGACTGGACATGTCGAAATCAACATAGCCCATCAAGTAAATGCTCTTCAGCAACGCATGAGTGCTCACCAGTGGATATCCTAAACGATCGGAAACATCCTTCGCTGGCAAGGGTCGGCGCACCGAGTCGAACAATTCGAAGATCTCGAAAACCCGGCGAACGGATTTGATTACCTTATCATCCATCACCTCTCTTTTCACTAGGATGCCTCTATTTGCAATTGTGGTTCTGGGTGATGGGTGAGTTGCGCTTCAGCCTAGCGCTCTATGATTTCAATCAGAAAGCCATCCGGATCCTGTAGAATCATCGAACGAGCCGTGTGCAGCAGCGGACTTGTGCGTTCAGCTGCAGGTTTGACGATTGTTGTTCCTGAAGCACTTGCGCGTTTGACGATTTCATCAAACTTCGCGGTCACAAAAGACCACATAGCGATGCCTCGATTGGGCGGCCCGTAGGATGGGGCTGGGCTGTTTTTTGTCGCGCCGCCATGGTCCATAAGCACAACGTATCCGCTCGCAGCGCCCGCCGCGAAGCCTTGAATGAAACGCTCCTGTGTGCCCTCCGGCATGAGCAGCGCGGAGCGATCGCCAACAGTAAACTCAACATCTCTGCGGATTTCGTACCCGAGCACGTCGTTGAAGAACTCGACGGCCGCGTCGGCTTGAGTGATACAGCGCGCAGAATAGGACGCTCCCCCCATGCCGGTTGAGGGGTCAATCGGGCCAGTTGGAACGAAGATGCCAGGGCGAGTAACGCCCATTACAAAGACGTTTTCTGGCGCTTTATAGACGATCTCGGCCGAGATGTAGGTTTCACCGGTTGGGCTGGTAAACTCCATCTCTTTGACGCCGATTGTGGATTCAACGCCGATTGCATTCATCCGCACTTCGTGCGCCCTAAGGTCGTTGATCGGGAAGCTGATCGTCGCGCCGCCTGTATGAAGGCCTGAATAGTCTGGCCGCACCAGCGGGGTGTCCTCATCGATATGGATCACGCGGATTTGAATGTTTGCGCCTTCGCCTGATTTGGTGAAGCCGCAGATTGAGATAGCTTCCGAAGCATCGAATCCGAGATAGCTTGAAGTCTCCGCGTCTGCGTCTTCCCATCCGTTTGATACGAGCCCGTACCCCTCGGTGAAAATCCGCTCCATCGTTTCGCGGTCGCGGGTCACCAACGTGACCGTGTGCAAAGGTCCAGCCAGCGCGTCGTCCGGGCTGCTTTTCGGGACAAAAATATCTTCCATAATTGACTTCCTGCAACTGGGTTTAGGCGGGGACTTCGACAAGCAAGACTTCGGCTTCGGCGATGCCTTCGCGCAGCTTTTTGACCTCTGCGTATTCAGGCGAATCCCAGAACATCTTGGCCGATGCCTTGTCCGGCCACTTTGAAATCGCGACTGAGGCATAGCCCTCAAGAGTGCCTTCCAGCAGCTCTGCACCTGGCGCGACGATCAGATATTCGCCGCCATATTGCGCGACGAGCGGAGCGACGGCTTGTCCATAGCCCGCGCGGAATTTGTCACGATCGTGGATCTTGCAAGCAATCATCATAAAGGCGGCCATAGGTGGTCCTTTCTAAAACCTAAGCGGTTTGTTCTGCGGCCCCATCAGGGTTTTCCGAGGCCATGATTTTGGCAAGCTGCTTGCGGTAAGCGCCCAGCGTTGCCGGGATGAAGAGCGCCGGAATGATGGCGTAAATCGCGCTGGTGGTGGCAAAGGCGAGGCGCAGCTCGTCCTCGCCAAACACGTTCGTCGACAACCAACCTACGGTGGATGGACCGAGCAACAGGCCGGTCATGCTGATCGCGATGTAATAGAGCGCGACAATCTGTCCGCGCACTTGCGATGGCGTGATTGCCAGCAATGCGTTGACGCCCATTGCTGAAATAATGCCAATCCCTGAGGTGTTGAAGAACAGGAAAACAAATGCAAGCTCGCCGCTTGGCATGAACATCGGCAGCACTGCGGTGGGAACCATTAGCAAAAAACCGATGATCAGCAACAGGATCGGCGCGTCCCTGCGTCCAGCCTGCGCCCATTTGTCAGACAGCCAGCCCGCAGCGAATACCGCTGGCGGTCCAGCAGCCAAAATCACCAGCGCGTTTACAAAGGCGTACGTTTCTGTTGGCCAGCCCCATGTTCGTTCGAATACGGATGGCAAGAACCCTTGGGAATAGGCGCAAATGGTCATTGCGCAAGCAAGCGAAACGAAGCCGGCAAACGGCCCAAGGTTGCGCCAGACATAGCCGAGGGCGTCGCGGAAGCCGTTGCCGAGTTCCTCTTCGCCCTCTGTGATTTTCAAAAGCTGCCGCCGCGGCTCTCTGATCACGAGGAACACAAGGGAGAGAATAATGCCCGGAGCGCCCACGGCAATGAACGTCAATTGCCACGGTGCAAGCGATCCAAGGAGCGGGACGACAATGTCGTCCGTCGTCTTGGCCCAGAGAAGAACGGTGCCGCCGATCAGTGAGGCAACGGCTGCGCCTATGGATAGAGCGGCGGTGTAGATCGCAATCGGCTTTCCACGTTTTTCCGGCGGGAAGCTATCGGAAATCATCGACATAGCAGACGGGCTGAGCACGGCTTCACCAGCGCCCACCGTCATCCTGGTTAGAAACAGTTGCCAGAAATTGCGCGCGAGCCCTGAGACTGCGGTTGCGAGCGACCAGATCAGAACGCCAGCGGCGACAATCCAGGTACGCCGTTTGCGGTCGACCAACCAGCCAAGCGGCAAACCCGCGCCGACATAGATGATCGCAAATGCCGGGCCGAGGATATAGCCAATGTCTTCATCGGTCAGGTTGAGGTCCGCTTTGATCGGTTCGATCAACAGGCCAATGATTGAGCGGTCGACATAGCTAAGCACATAGGCGGCGGTGAGCATGGCGACCAGGAACCATGCTCTGCTCGATGAAGGATAGAGCTGCGTGTTCTCGTCGTATTGGGCAGTTTCTAAACTCACGAAGCATCATCCAAATAGGCGCGAATTTCTTGCGCGGTGGCCGGGGCGGCTGCGTCCAATACAGAGCGAGTTATATCGAGCCTCTCAATCAAGGTGACGCCGGGTATGGCCTTGGCGCAATTGCGGGTTTCATCGAGCAACATGGATTGCGTCGCGAGAACTAGAGTGTCGCTGTCTATCTGCGGAAAACGCTCGGACCACGGATAGGCGAATGCGGCGATGGCCGCTTCATTGCGCCGCTCGCCGCAGCGCAATTGCTCTGCGAACATAGCGAAGGCTTGGGTGCGCCCTTGCGGTCCTAAACGGCTTTTGAACGTCTGTTCCCATTGCGCATCAAGGCAGCTGAGTTCGTCGGTGATTACAAACGCGTCCTTGTGGCTCTCGATGAGGTCTGCCGTTTGTTCTGGCGCGAAAGCTGGCACGTCCACCATGCAAAGATGAGCGACTCGATCCGGGCGCATGCGCGCGATTTCTGCAGCGACGAAACAACCGGAATGAAAGCCGATGAGATCAACCGGTGCGCCTTGTCCCAGGTCGTCTGCGACCGCTAGCATCAGCTCTGCATAATGCTCCACCGACGGGGTTTGTGTGGTGTCGGATCCGCCATAGCCGGGATAGTCCGGGGCAATGACGCGGCGGTCGCAGGCCAAGTGCGGGGCAAGGTTTTGGTAGGCCAGTCCGCTAAAAGGTGAGGGGTGCAGGCACAGCACATCCGGCTTGCTGCCATGTTCAGCTTGCTGCGCGGGTTCCCACACGCGCCAGTGGACCTGACCAATGGCGGTGTCGGTGTATCCCTTGGCGATGGAAATCGCGGTCATTGCGCGGTGCCTTTCCGACATGCAGCAACGCTCTGCCAAGCAAGCGCAAGCTCTGGCAGGGAGGCGAGACTTAGGCTCATCTTATGGTCGGCATTGATCATAAATACCGTGCGAAGGCCTTCATATGCGGGTCCCGGATCAGCCTCACGATCCGGCTCAGTGCCTGAACTCGTTCGCGGGGGCTCTGAATCGCGCGGGCGGTCTTTTCGGCCTGTTCCAGCTTGCCGTGGCGCGCCTCTCCCCAAGCAATATCGCGCAAGGTAGCATCGCGCAGCGAGCCAGCAGAGCCGAAAGTCTCGTCTGGCACTTCTGATAGGAGGCCTCGCGCCGCCGCGAAATCACCAGTGAACGCTGTGGATCCAGCAATCTCGTAAAAAGAGTATTTGCGCATCACGTCTGACGGCTCAGTGCGGTTGGTGGCAATTGAAAGCTCTATGTAAGGGCCGGCCATCTCACCCATGCCAACATCTGCCATCACAGTGGCAATGCGGCTGATCGCGCGCGCTGTTTGCTGCGGGGATTTGGCGCTTCCGGTGAGCGCGACCGCTTCTGCGAACAGCTGCGCAGACTTCTCTGTTTCGCCCAGCAAAGCCCATCCCTTCGCTGTGTCTCTCAGCGCTCCGGCAGCAAAGTACCCGTCTTCATCAGCGCGAGCCAATGCTTCTGCATCATTGAGCAGCCTTTGAGCGAGCTGAGTTTCGTCTTGTGTGATCGCGTGGAAAGCGACGTCCGAACGCGCGACAGCGCGGTAATAGGTAAGGCCGAATGTGATCCTTGAAATGGCCTCTTCAGCCACTTCGAATTCGCCCTGCGCAGCGGCTTTCTCGGCAATTTCACGGTATGCGCGGGCCTTCAGTGAAGCGAGATCGCTTTCATCTTGGGGCAGGGCGGACACCAGCAAGAGCGCTTTGGAAAGATCGCCGGATGCGGCCACCGATGTTGCTAGCTTGGCGAGTGAGTCCTGACGTGTGGTCTTGCTCTCGATGGAGGCAGCGGTTTCTCGCGCTGCCGCATCAACAACTGCTGCTTGATCATGCGCACCGATAGCGGCCAAGCTTTGGTTGATCGTAATGCTCGCCTTCAAGCCATCTGACGGGTCCAGACCAAGGCTTGCCTTATGCGCGCTCATCAGCAGAGCTACTCCCTCATCTCGCCTTTGCGCGGCTGCAAGCGCCTCTGCATATTCTGCACTGGCCGAAATCCAATCGCTCAGCTTCGTGATCTCAGCGAGCGAGCTTGACGCATCAGTCAAAAGACCAACTTCAAGCGCGCCTGCCTCGGAAATCTTGGAAGCGTTACTAAGCTGCGAAGTCTCTGAGAGCGACGCGCAGCCCGCCAGTAACAGCGACGCGGCCAAGGCAGATGCGCTGAGCGCCTTAAGCGAGCGTGGACCCATCATTTCGCTGGCGAGAAGCGATCGAGCTCATGATACGTGAATTCGCCCGCTTGCGAGATAACAACCTCGTCAGCCAAGCGAGTGATCTTGTCGCGGAACCAGAATGAGTCCGCTCCGAGTAGCACCTGATAGCTGAAATAGTTTTCACCAAAGGCACAATCTTGGCCATTCATCGCGAGGTGATACTTCCCGTCCTGCTGCGCCATCACCAGATCGCAGTTGCGGCCAAAGGAGGACATTTCTTCTTTGGTCAGTCCGCTGAGGCGCGACAGGTCACGCCACGCGCCGACGTATTTCTCTTTGTCCTTGAAGGTCCAAAGGGTGACGCGGACCTGATCGGTTTCGTCATCGACATACAGCTCGTAAATGCGCTGACGAAAGATGTTGGTTGGATCGCCGTGCTTGGTCTCTTCGACATAGAGCACATTCTCTCCAAATTCAGGCATGTCGACCACGCGGTAGTGCGATGTAACCTCGATATGGCCGCCTTTGCCGGTATCATCCACGCGCCAGATCGGTTTGCCCTCAGCTTCCAGCTGCACAAGCTGACGGTCGTTATTGTAGTCACCGGGCCACCATTCCATGATTTTTGCAAGATGCTGTGCTTGCGTCATTTCCGCGGACGTTGCCGCGCTAGCGGAGCTGGTTTCCTGACTGTTTGCGGTAGCACAAGCGCCAAGCGAGAGGACTGCAACGGCGGCTGCCGCGCTGCGGAAAACTGATTTGAACTTCATCATGTTTGCTCCTCGATTGCGACTTAGGCTTGCAGGGCTTCGACAGCTTCAAGGGCGGCACGTTCGCCCGATTCCATGGCGCCCTCCATGCCCCGCGATGATCGCGAGGTGTGCTCGCCAGCAAAGTGGAAGTTACCAGCGGGCAGGCCGACATCGCTGCCATAGGTGGACAACTGCCCGGGTTTCCATGCCGCATAAGCGCCGCCTGCGAATGGATCGAGCTGCCACGAATAGAACTTCACAAATTCCAGTGCGCCTTCGGTGCTTGGCCGGGTCTGTTTGAGATAAGACTGCAGATGCGCATCCGCCTCCTTTTCACCAAGCCGGTCGAGATGGTTTGCTACATGATCATTCGCAAAGGCGATGAAACTTGTGATTTCTTCCGGGTCATCCGGATTGTTGTTAAGGGCCATGAAGCGCCCGATTGGCCCATTGCTCCAAATGGACGGTGCGAGCTCATCATCCTCCCAAAACTTGCGCTTCGGAACGTAATGGAGATGGGTCACATTGGTGTAGCCCAATGTGCGGATCGCGCGGGCCTGATTGTCAGACACGGGAATGTCGAAGTCGATCAGGTTGAGCGCGGAGAACGGGATTGTGACGATCACACGCTTGGCCTTGGCGACCTCGCCATCGGCGAAGTGGACCTCGGCGCCATCATCATTGTTGCGCAGGCCGACGACCTTGCGATCAAGGTGCACCTTGTTGGATAGCGCGTTCGCCATGGCTTCGGGCAGGCGCTGGTTGCCGCCTGCGACGGCGAAGGGCGAGCCGGGCAGTGTGCCGCCCGAATTCTGGCTGCCAAAGGCGATGATGTTGAAGAACATCAAGACGGAAAGGCCGTATGGGCCTTCCCCGTCGCCATAGCTCATATTGGTCCCGGCAAGCAGCTCCATCGCTTCGCGGCTGAAGCCCTGCTTGAAGAAATAATCCGCGACGGACTCGTCATATTGAGCGAATTGCGATTCAACGAATTGCTCCGGGCTCGCGAGCGGATTGTCCTTGGCGTAGGAGCTGTATTGGATCTGCCACGGGAGCTTTTCTTTGAGCTCTGCGGGGAACGGATTGGATGGATGGCTGGCCCATTCTTGCGGCGAGATCGTGTTACCGCCCAGATCGACAAGGGTCTGATCAGCCCTTGGAACGGTGCGCGGACGCTCACTGGTTCGGCCCAAATTGAGACGGTCCATCATGCCGAGGATGCGGCCGTAGCTCGAGCCAATACCGCTGCCGCCTGCTTCCGGCATGCCTGGCACATCGTCCATGGTATAGAGCCTGCCACCGATCCGGTCGCGGCCTTCGACCACAGCGACGCTGTATCCCAACTCTTCGAGCAACAAGGAGGCATTTAGGCCAGATAGGCCTGCGCCAATAACTATAACATCATTAGTGCCAATGCTGCGCCGGTCTTTTGCGGCGTCGCTGCTGCCGGTTTCGGAGCATGCACTGCTGGAAAGGGCGGTAACACCTGCGGCACCGACTGCAGCGCCTCTCAAAATGGTGCGGCGATCAAGCATATTGGGTTCCTCGACCTATGAACTACGCGGCGCGGCGGTATGGGGGTAGGCTTACGAAAAGAGGGTGAGACGCTACCCCCAAAACCTTACCGAACCGAATTTTGTGCTGTAAGCCACCTATGATCAGACGGCGCACAGCTAAACGTCTTTGACCGCTGAGACCTAGAAGTTGCCGCTGACCCGAAGGCCAAATTGGCGGCGGTCGCGCAGGCCGACAATCCAGCCGAAGGTTCCGAAATCAAACAGTGGGGTATTGGCCGAGAGATCGCGAAAGCGGCTAACGCCGGTCGGCGTGTCATCATTTGTCACATTGGTCACAAACGCTTCGATGCGGAGCTTCTCACTGTCGACACCCGCGCGCAGGTTTGAACGGAAACCTCCAGGTGAGGTTGTGAGGTTGATCTCGCTGGCGAAGCTGGATTCTTGGTAAAAGCCATCAGCGCGGGCGAAGAAGTCCCAATCATCGTTAAGCTCACCAATATACTGAGCGCCAAATGCGCCGCTGAAGCGAGGGAAGCGTTCCGCTTGGGTTCCCGATGCGTCAGTGGAGCCGAAGACTTCGCCGAATATGCCCGAGTTATCGAACGACGTCACCTCGGCATCAATATAGGCGGCTGAGGCGTTGATCGTGAAGCCTTCGACCAGTTCATAGCTGCCTTCAAATTCAATGCCTGTGATTTCGGATTCGCCGATGTTGATGAAATAGTTGATCTGATCTTGCGATGCATCGTCGAGCAGGATCAAGTCCGAGCGGCGAACAGTCTGATTTCCGCGATCCATATAGAATGCTGCGATCGAGACAAATCCGTTACCGCCGAAATTGTGCTTCAAACCGATCTCATAGTTCTTCAGAGATTCTTCGTCGAAAAAGTCTGGAGCGCCTGGCTGGATCGCTTCTAGGCGGGCGAGCTCAGTGGGTGAGAGTTCAGCGACTTCGCGGTTGATACCGCCAGCGAGGTTACCCTCAGAGTAGCTGGCATAGACTAGTGTGTCAGGGGTTGGTTCCCAATTGACGATGACACGCGGCAGAAACGATTTGAAAGTCGAGTTGAACGCTCCAACGTTGTCCGTAAGGTCATTGTCGTTGCGGATCTCATCGATTTGATAACGGCCTTCCGCGGTCAAAGACAGCTGATCGGTCAGATTGAACTGCACGCTGCCAAATACACCAATTGTGTTGGCTTCCTCCTGAGCGGGCTCACCACCGCCGAATGCAAACTGTCCAAAAGCAGGAACTATGAATTCGCCATTATTGGTGAAGCGTTGGTCAAAATAGTTCCCGCCGACCTGCCAATCAATCAACCCGTCAAGCGAGTTTCCAGAAAAGCGAATTTCCTGGCTGAAGTCGCGGAACTGTCGCCCAGAATAGCTGACGAACTGATCATCAGGACTGTAATCGGCGTCTTGGAAGAGGTTGACCTCATCATAGTTAAGGCCGGACAGCCAGCTGAAGACTACGTCGGTTCCTGGAAACTGAACGTTAAACTGGAGGCTCGCGCGCAAACTTTGGCGATCCAAGCCATAGGTGTCACGCGGATTGCCGTTCAATTGAGTGAGTGTGTTCTGATAGAAATCTAGAACTGTATCGTTCGGTGCGCCGTTCAGAGCAGGCTGCAAGATTGGCACATCACCGCAAAGGGTGCTGTCCGTGCCAGTTATTCCATCAACCGTGAATGGGCCGCAATTGTGGAAAGTAGAGTCCACAAAACCGATTGCAGGTTGGCCGTCTTCGTTCTCGAAATAGTTCACGCGAATGGTTGCATCGAAATTGTCTGACGGTTCGAAGAACACCGAACCGGTCACTGACCACGTTTCCTCATCACCCACTTCCTCGCCATTGGTGGCATTCACATAATGGCCGCCTTTGTCGCGATATTGCCCCGACACGCGCACTTTCAGACTGTCTGAAATAGGCACGTTGATGCCAGCGGTGATATCATAAAGATCGCGAGTTGCGACGGTGGCAGAGTAATCGACCTCAAGATCATCGCCCGGCTTTTTCGAAATGTAATTAACTGCACCGCCGAACGTGTTTCGGCCGAAGAAGGCGGACTGAGGGCCTTTGATGACTTCGACGCGCGCAACATCGTTCAAGGTGATGCCCTGAGCGCCGTTAGCGACGAAAATACCGTCAACAAAAATCGATGCCGTCTGGCGTAGCGGGTTACCAGTATTGACGCCAACCCCCGGAAGCGAGGGGAATTATCAAAGCGGCCTGGCAGTGTTGCAAGCGACTCATAGACGAAGCCTGGTGTGACAGCCGGAAGGTCGGTGATGCTGATCAGACCTTGCGCTTCGATTGCAGCTTCGTCGAATGCAGTGATTGCAACCGGAACATCGAGAATGCTCTCTTCAGACTTGCGAGCCGTAACAACAATACTGTTTCCGTTCGATTGGGCATCTTCTGAAGTTTCGGTGTCTTGTGCGTGAGCAGCCGTCGCAGACATTGCGATACTTGCAGCCAAGATCGATGCAGAAGCTTTGAGTGTGAAGCGCATTCGTTCCTCCCTATTGCCGTTGCCCCGATTTTCGGGCGACGATACGTTAACTTTTGCCGAACTCCAGCAGTTTGATCTCGGCAATTGCTGGCTTCAAATATTTCCAAAAACGCTGCCGTGTCAACAAATATGTATAATGCGGAGGCTTTAACATGTACATATATGATAATCGGTATCGATGTGATGTGGCAGTTGACGCGGTCGCCCCATCAAGCGCTGAGCGCTATGCGCCTTTTTTGTTTTTCCCGGCGATATGATGTGGGGCAATTGGTAAAATCTGGTTCGGAACAATGCCCAGCCGATACCTTGACTGATAATCTGGTCTCAAGATTGCGCGTTCGGATGTGAAAATGTTCACATATGTATCTATTGACTTGCATAAATGATACATCCATGCGTTGTTGGTCGGCGTATCTCAGAAGCGTTTGCGTTTATCGGGATCGTTTGAATTGGTCGGTTTGGCGATCGCACCGTGTGATAGACATGTGAGTTTACGGAGTTTTGGGAGAACCCTGGTGGCAAGTACGGACAGCAAGAAACACATCAACGCTCTTAGTAAAATCAATCGCCGTACCTTTGTTGCCGGCGGAACGGCATTTGGAGTGCTCGCAGCTGCCGGATGCACTGACGAAGCTGACGCTCCAAAGGCATCTTCTAGCAATCATATTTATGACGCAATCGTGGTTGGTGCTGGGCTGTCAGGCCTTCACGCGGCCAACCTATTGCAAGAACAGGGGCTTGATGTCCTGGTTCTTGAGGGGCGCAACCGCCTTGGAGGACGCGTCTACACGCTCATGGATATTCCCGGAAAGCCGGAGGCCGCGGGCGAGCTGATCGGAGGCAACTACGCCCGAATGCTCGATACAGCACGTCGGCTTGGTCTAGAGCTGTTTGAGCCTGAACAAGGCTTTATCGCTTCGGAAAAACTATATCACCTTCAAGGTCAACAATTCACGGGTGACGAATGGGCTGGGCATGCGCTCAACACTTTGGCGGAAGAAAATCGAGAACTGCTTCCTGACCGGTTGCTGTGGGAGCTGACCAACCGAAACAATCCATTGAAGGGCAAGCCGCTCGACGATTGGATCAAGCCCGAATACGCACAGTACGATGTCCCATTCAGCGATTATCTGCGCAATCAACGCGGGTATGACGAACAGACTATCGAGTTGATGAATATAATTATTCACACGGACAATATCGACAACACATCTGCGCTGCACGAACTGCGCCGTTACGCAGTAAACGACTTTAACAGTGCAATGGCGAAGGCGCGGCCTGACTTGCCTGCATTCCAGCAGGTGCGCGGCGGAAACTCGCTGATCATTGATGCGATGGCGGAAAAGCTCAACAATCCGGTGCTGCTTGAAAAGTCCGTCTATGGGTTTGATGATGACGGCAACAAGGTCGAGGTCAATTGCAACGACGGTACAAAATACCGTGCCAAGCAGGTTGTGTGTTCCATTCCCTACCCAATCCTCAACGCGGTCAAATTTGCGCCACGTCTTCCTGCATGGATGGACAGTGCAATTCGTGAGATCGATTACGGCATCTCGATGCAAGTTCACTTCCTCATTGAACGCAATTTCTGGGAAGACGACGATCTTCCAGCGAGCATGTGGACCGATGCGCCGTTTGAACGTTTTGCGGTCTTGCGGCGGGGTGAAGGTGATGAGCCGACCTCAGCGCTCGCTTTCATCAACGGCGATGAAGCGTTCAAATATGAGCTTATGTCCGATGAAGCGATTTACGCCCACACTTTGGCCGAATTGGAGCGTATTCGCCCATCCACCAAAGGTGCGCTGAAGCCGATAATGGTTCAATCTTGCCACCGTGACACGCATGGTGCCGGCGACTGGGTATTCTGGCGTCCAGGCCAAATCCAGACTTACGCTGCCAAGATGCGCGATCCGCATGGCAATATTCATTTTGCCGGTGAGCACACCGCCTTGCTGGAGCGCGGCATGGAAGGCGCATTCGAATCCGGCGAACGCGCCGCGACGGATCTTTTGCAGAGGGTGTAACGGCTATGCGCAAGGGGTGGAGCAGTTTGGGCAAGCTGGCATTGACATCAGTCTTGGGCGGCGGCCTTCTCGCTGGTCAGCCCGCCGTCGCCGCTGACAATGATCCCATGACGCGCGACCTGCTGCTGCTCACCGATTGGTTTGAGGGCCGCTTCGACAATGAGGAGCAGCGCTGGTTCCAGGAGATGGAAGGTTATAAAGGGCGCGCGAGTGAGGAGTTTGTCCGCATCCATACGATGCACAAGCGCGTCGATCTTCCGCAGTTTGGCGAGCATGTTTTCTACATCGAGGAATATCGCGACAGCGACCCCAGCCAGATTATCCGCCAACGATTGGTCATTTTCTCAACCGATGGCGAGACCCGGCAAGTCCGGATGCAGCAGGGCTTTTTCAAATCGCCAGAAGCTTATGCTGGCGGCTATCAGGAGCCTGATAAGCTCGCTGGTTTAGTGCCGGAGGACGTATCCTTCATCGACACTTGCGACGTGACATGGAAACGCGTCGCCAGCCAGTTCGAAGGCTCCATGGCCCCCAAAGCCTGCGTCTTTGGTGAAGGGGAAGATCGCCGTTATTCGGTCCATGACATGTGGCTGTCCCCCGACAAGTATTGGCGCGTGGATGCCACTTTCCGGGTATCAGATGATAGCCATTTTGCCGGTGCTCAGCGTGACAAGCCCTATGAGATGCGCCGCGCGCTGCCGTTCAATTGCTCGTTCTATTTCTTCGCCAATAATCAGTTTGAAGGCCAGGTGATCGAAGGACTCTCGCTGCATAGCCAAGGCGGAACAGTCACTGCGATGCGCGATAGCGATGGCAAGGCGTATGAGATTTTCATGCGCGAAAAGGAATACGACTATTACGAGACCCGGCCCGATTTCATCTATTTCGCATTGCGCGAGAAGGGTGAGACACGCTCGGTCGCCTTTAGCGTGAACGACCCCGATGCGCGCACCGTTGGAGTGCGTGCTGAGTCCATCGGAGCTTTCTGCCACCGCGATGGATACACGTTCCGCCAGCCTCTTGAACTTCTCGAAGATTACTAACGAATTGGAAGCAAGTCTCATGAAATATCAGTCACTCGCGGCCGCGGTCGCCTTCTCACTCGCACTTGCTGCATGCGGCGGGGATGCGGGCACTTCGTCTGACTCTGGTGACGGCCCAGCAGCGGTCGCAGATGCAGTAGGCGGGGCAGAGACTGCCGCTCCAGCAAAGCCAAACAAGGGCCAGATTGCCTTTCTGAAATGCCGCAGTTGTCACACTTTGGAAGAAGGCGCTGCGCACCTCACAGGGCCAAATCTTTACGGTCTGTTCGGCGCTAAGGCGGGCGCAAAAGAGGGTTATGTTTTTTCTGATGCGCTTGGCGCGACGGACATTATCTGGGATGCCGAGACGCTTGACGAGTGGATCGAGTCCCCTGTCAATTTCGTGCCTGGCAACAAGATGGCTTTTGCCGGGATCGCGGACGCCGAAGAGCGCGCGGCTCTGATCGAATATCTCGAAGCAGAAACCAAATGAGGCTATCTGGCTCTCTTCTCGCGCTCGCTGCTCTGATGCTCCCGATTTCAGGCGCGGCATCTGCTCAGAATACGAGCGCCAATGAAGCAGTCGCGCCGTCATCGTTTAGCGACTGCGAAGAATGCCCAGATATGGTCGAACTGCCTTCAGGCTCGGCGACGCTCGGCGCGGAACCTTATGAAGCCAATCGTAAGCGTGGCGATATGGACCTACGCGAAGTTGTCTTTGACTATCGCCTAGCGGTTGCACGGACCGAAACAACGCGCGGGCAATACCGCGCGTTTATGGCGGAGACTGGGCACAAGATGGCCGGGGATGGCTGCAACACGTGGTCGACCTATCGGATCATGGGATATGACCGGGCAAACAGTTGGGAAAGCGCGGGCTATCCGCAAAACGATTCGCATCCTGTGGTCTGCGTCAGCCATGTCGATGCGACGGCGTATACGGAGTGGCTTGCGGCAAAAACTGGCAAGCCTTACCGCCTGCTTTCATCGGCTGAGTATGAATACGCGACGCGGGCCGGAACACGGGGCCCGTGGTTCTGGGGCACGGCCAATCGTGATGCTTGTACCTATGCCAATGTCGCGGACAGAAACCTGCGCCGGACCCACACATTTGCGCCGACCTTTGACTGTGATGATGGCTATGAGCGGACCGCTCCTGTCGCTACGTATAAGCCGAACCCTTGGGGCCTTTATGACATGCTGGGCAATGTGTGGGAATGGACCGATGATTGCCTTCACCGCGATGCATCAAACGCTCCGCTAGACGGCAGTGCGTGGCTGGCCGAGGACAATGGCGAATGCGATCGACGCGTGCCGCGCGGGGCGAGCTGGGTGTCCGGAACGGACTGGACCAGAGCCGCTGCGCAGGCCGGCGACTATGCGATTTATCACAGCCAGTTGCTCGGCTTTCGCGTGGCACTAACAGTGAAATGAGCGTCTCACTGTTTGAAATATGAACCGATGGGGGTGGTAACTCAACGTAGTCTGAATGCATCATGTTTCCAGACTCTTAGTCTGAGAATATGCCCACTAATGAGGGTAAAGCTTGACTGGAGTATGACTTGAAGCTGCCCGGACAATTATTTGAAGTTTTTGATCTGCCTGTGCTTTAAGCGGAAGTGGATTATGTATAGATCTAAAATCTAAAGGGTAAGACTTCACTATCCGCGAAAGTTGCCTTCGAAGCACACATGGGCTAAAAATACATATGATGATAAAAGACAATCTCGGTTATAGATATATATTACATGCTTGTGAGGAATAGAGACGATAAACCGCACTATCAGCTGATAGCGGATAGCTTGAGAGAGGGGATCCTCTCTGGCCGCTATGAGGCAGGATCAAGGCTTCCAACAGAGCATGAGTTGGCTGCTAAGCATGGTGTCTGCCGCATGACGGTGCGAGAGGGGCTTAAGGAGCTTCAAGACGAAGGACTGATAGTCAAAAGACAAGGTGCTGGGACGATCGTTCAGCCTGCAAGCGCGGGCAAATTGGGTTTCAGGTCGCGGCCAAAGGCTAGATGCTTGACCACTAGTCATGAACGATTGGAAAGGAAGTTTTTGGAGCGATTTGTAGAGCCATTACCTTCGCGATTGCAGGCAATGGCTCCAATTGATGGATCGAACCAAAAATGGTTGACATTCAAGTATATTCGCTGCCGCAGTGGCAGCAAAGAACCGATTGCAAGGCAGCTGATCTATATCGCTCCCCCGCTTGGCGACTACATGAAATCAATCGAAATTGAAGACGTTGACCCGCTTAAGAAGCTGGAAGAAATTGTGCGTGAGAGTTTATTCGTAGTTCGAAGAGAAATCTCTCCCATAGAGGCAGACGCGGACGCAGCCGCCAGGTTTGCGATCGACAGCGGCTGTACGATGATTAGATCGGAGCATTTCTACCAAAAAAGTTATGGTGAGTTGCTATACATTTCCGTGACAGATTATTTAGTTGAGCAGTTCAGCGATAGACTTGATATATTGCCGGGGCTCTCTCTAATTGACTGCTCCTGATAGAGGGACAACCTCGTTCGAGCGTTAAGGGCCATATGCTGCATTTGTGAATGGTCGTGCTACCGGCCAACGATGGGGCATAAATCAAGAGCCAAGCCGGCTTATCCATTTCGCCGAACCAAAGGCATAAGCGCGCAATAGAGCGATTTCGCAGGATAAAGAGCCGACGGAGATTTGGATTAAACGCTGCCGACGTCCACAATTACGTCAAGTCCGACCGGTATCGCTCTGATCAATTGACTAACAAGATCGACTGCCCTGCTGCTTCGGCCGAGTGGCAAGACCTCATGGCCTCATCACCTCATCACCTCATCACCACATCGCCGACTAGGGGAGGGCGCACTAAGTCTTCCGAAGACGATTTCGCGTTAGACAGGCAGCTCCGTCAGGCTTTGTCAGACTGACTGTAAGATCGTGAAGTTAGGGCAGAATGATGCTCACGCGCCGCAAACTAGACGGGGCTTTCAACGTTTCAACTCCTCACTCGAGGTTTTCTGGTTGATCGTAATGGCGTGCGTTCACTTTCCGCTTTCGCCTAGAAACGCCGAAGACACTTTGTTCGAGGAAAGGATTGGGTTTGCCCCGAGACTGCGTGGTTTTAGTGCTACCGCTTCCGCCCCTTACTCGCAGCGGATATGAGGAGACGGCGTGTCAGCCAGATGTGCGGCTTTCGGCAATAGTTCCAGCACCTCGATGAGATGGTAGTGAATATCAACGGCGGAATGCGCCAAGTGTGGCGAGCGTTCGCCTAAGGCGGAGGAGTTTTTTAGAGGCCTGTCAGCAAAAAGAGAGAGAAAGACCGCTCGCAAGGCTATGAAGAAGGCGCTGAAAAACCATGGGTCTACCGACAAGATCGCCAACGACGGATTGCTTTCTTACAAGGCGGCAATGATTGAGCTTGGAAAGCAGCACTGGCGGAAGATTGGTTGCTGGTTAATCTAGCGGGTAGACAATTCAATCTTACCGTTTTGACGAAAAGGCCGGGCGATGCAGTGGTTTCGGAGGAAGAAATCTCTGTGGAAGTCCGCTCCAGTGCATGGCACGATCCACAAGCACCTAAAGTCCCGCCGCCACCTCCCCGATCGAGAAGCTTTCAAAACTAACCGCTCCGCCGCCCGTGCGAAGCAGCAATCGCTCATGGACTGAGCTGAGGTAGGGTCGCACGCGTTCTCTCTAACGGAGACGTGTGTGCGTCAGGCTGACACCGCCGAGTAGATCATTCAGAGCCGAATTCTTGGGACGGAAAGAGCCGAGCTCAATCATCGGGCTTTACCCCGGGCTCAAATGCGCAGAAGGTGCGACAAGATATAAAAAGTTGCGCTGCGTTCCAATTGAAACCCATTGGAACGCAGCGCAATAGGATTGTTAGGGGAATGTGATGGCTGGAGCGACGGTGCAGGCGCCAACAAACACGAGTTCAGCATCTGAAGGTTTTGGCACGCCAGGTTACCGCGCCTATGTCCTGATCGCGCTGCTCATCGTCTATATCTTCAATTTCATTGATCGGACGATCATCAATATCCTGACGGAGCCAATCAAGCTTACTTTTGGGCTGGAAGATTGGCAGATGGGCTTGCTCGGCGGACCAGCTTTTGCAGTGCTTTATACCTTTATCGGCATCCCAATCGCGCGCGGCGCCGAACGATATAACCGTGTGCTGATCATCGCATCTGCCGTTGCAATCTGGAGCCTGTTCACGGCTCTGTGCGGATTTGCGATGTCTTTTATGATGCTGTTTCTGTTCAGAATTGGCGTCAGCATCGGGGAGGCAGGATGCACACCGCCTGCGCAATCTCTGATTGCGGACTATTTCGCGCCATCCCGGCGTGCAACGGCGGTCTCCGTCTACGCATTGGGCGTTCCGCTCGGCGGAATGCTCGCCTCGGTTTTTGGCGGTCAGCTTGCCGGGTTGGATGGCGCACAATACGGCGCCTGGGTCAGTGCGATGGGTATCGGGTTTCTGTTTGGTGACCTGGATTGGTCACAAGTAGAAGGCTGGCGGGTTGCCTTCGTCGTGGTTGGCTTGCCAGGATTGCTATTGGGACTGATCGTATGGCGCAGCATTAAAGAGCCGCCGCGCGGCTATACCGATCCTGCCGCGCTTCAGGGGTTGGAAAAAGCTAGCTTTAAGGAGGCGTTGGCTGTTCTGGCCAAGAAGCCAGCCTATCGCCACATCGTGTTCGGTGCGACGCTTGCTTCTTTCGTTGGTTATGGCGTGGCGCAGTTCACCACTTCATTCCTGCTTCGTACGCACGGGCTTACGATTCAGCAGGCCTCTTTGCTCTACGGAGTTGTCTTGGGAATTATGGCGGCAATTGGCGTGTTCAGCTCCGGGTGGCTGGCTGACAGGATTTCCCAAAGATACCCCAATGCACTTTCGTGGCTGCCAGCTATTGGCATGGGGCTATCCGTGCCGCTCTACGCATTTGGTTTCCTCATGCCCAATCTATGGTTGGCGGTGCCCGCATTGATGATTGCCGCGATGATCCACTATTTCTACCTCGGGCCAATGTATGCTGTATCAGGCGGAGTAGTTGACAGCAGGATGCGCGCAACATCGGTTGCGATCACTTTGTTTGTGGTCAATTTGCTCGGCTACGGCCTTGGCCCGCCTGTCATCGGCGTGCTCTCGACATATTTGAAGACGATGTTCCTCGATGGGCAAGCGCTTGGGCTTACGCTTGAGACGTGCAAGCCGCTGCTCTCGCTTGGGGCTGAGGCAAAGACGGCGCTCGGCGGTACACAGCTGGAAGCCATGGAAGCCTGTTCCAGCGCGGAGGCGCGCGGGCTTCAGTGGTCCATTGTCATTTTCAGCTGCATTTATGGCTGGGCGGCGTTGCATTACCTTCTTGCGGGCAGAACGCTTCAGCGCGACATGGTCGTATCATCCGCATCTTGATCGACCCTTTGGGGCGCCTTCGCTGAAAAACGGTTCTTGCTCCAAACACACTTCCATGCGGCAGGTGTGTTTGGAGCATAACACCCGATTGTATCTACGCGCCTGCCTCCCTGCCTGAGTGAGCTTGCTTGCGCAGGCTGTTCGATGAGCCTTACCGCGATCGCATTTCAGGAGATCGGCCTGTTCCTTGCGCCAGCGACTGTGCTCTGTTCAATTTTGGAACCAAAGCTGCCAAATCCGCTTTTCTTTTGCAGGAACAATACATTCAGCACCAGCGATCCCGGCTGCAGCAAAGGAGCACGATATGACAGGCTATAGCGAAGGTACGAAAGTAGAGTGGGACTGGGGCAATGGGTCAGCAAGCGGTAAAGTCGCAGCGCGGTACACCCAGAAACGAACGCTGAAAATTGATGGCAATTCGGTTACGCGCGACGCGAGCGATGACTGCCCTTCTTACAAGATTGAACAAGACGACGGGCAGGAAGTGTTCAAAAGCCATTCCGAAGTACGCAAAGCGTAATTGCGACTGCCGATTTTTATGTCCAGGCGCCTGGTTCCATGACGATTGCTGCCAACTTTCAACGGTTGCAAGCAACCCCTGAACCCAACACGCCGCCCGACCACCTCAGATTTGTCAAAGATGACGAAGAGGGAATTGGCCGCCACCTTTCTGATAAGGAAGTTGCCTATATCTGCCCCAAGGGCCACGCGATCACTCGCAAGGAAGAGATCGCGCGGCTCAACGCATTGGGCATTCCCCAGCATGGCGCGATGTATGGATTTGCGCTGATCCTGATGGGCATTTGCAGGCAACTGGCATCGATGAAGCAGGGCGCAAGCAATACCGGTATCACCCGGCATGGCGCGCATTTCGAGAATGGACGAAGTTTCGCAATCTGGTGAGCTTTGGCGCGCACTTGCCGCGCATCAGGCGCAAAGTGCGCCGAACATTTCGAAACCATGGCAAGGCGGATCGCGATCTGGTGATTGCGGCGCTGGTCAGACTGTTGGATGATGCACCGTTGCGGATCGGTAATCCGAACAGGGACAGCGACGCGGTTGGCGCATCTACCCTTAAGCGTCGCCATATTGCGATATCCGACCAGACAATCCGGCTCGACTACACCGCGAAAGGCGGCAAAAGAGTGCGCAGGCAAATAAAGGATGTGCGATTGCTCAAAGTGCTTGATCGGATAGACGATTTGCCTGGCCACACAGTTTTTCGCTATATCGGTGAGGACAAGGAGATTTATCCGGTCCGGTCTGAACAGGTGAATGAATGGCTTAAAGACGCAGCTGGCGAACCCGATGTCACCGCCAAAGTGTTTCGCACATGGTCCGGATCGCTGGCCGCATTCAACAAAGCGGTCAGCGAAGAAACCATCACAATCAAGGCGATGAGCGCTGCAGCATCGCGCAGACTTCGCAACACGCCTGCGATTGCGCGAAAGAGCTATATCCACCCGGCCATTATCGACCTAAACAACACAGACTGGTCAGATCGGAAAAAGCTGTTGGATGACATAAACGAAAGTGCACGCGATCTCACTCGGGTGGAAACCGCGATGCTGCGCTATCTTGCGGTTGCCGACGCCAATGCCGTTGATCAAGTATAACGGGCGTTACATAGACAAGAATGACCAAAGCTGCGGCATCCCAAAAAGCTGCGCCAATCTTTGCGATATGTGGCGCGCGAGCATCGTCGTTATGAAAGATTTGAGCTATCTCTTAGTTTAGCCCCGGTATGATGGATGAGGCATTGCTGACCGATTTTCAATCTATAAGGGCCCAGATGCTCCGATCAAAAATGACTTTTGTGATGATGACGCTCATTCCGGTTGCCAGCCTGCTTACGCATAAGCTCAAAACATGACTGTGTTCACGCCTGGGGCAAATTGCTGGAAAATTGCGCATGCAGACACGTTTGATCTGCTGGTTGATGGCGAGAACTATTTTCGTTCAGTCCGCTCTGCCATGCAAAATGCAAAAGAGCGTATCATTCTGATCGGCTGGGATTTCGATGCGCGGGTCAAGATGTTCGATACTCAAGGGGAAGTGGAAGGTCCGCTGGAGGTGGGCGAATATCTCGATTGGCTTGTACGTCAAAATTCCGATCTAGAGATCTACATTCTGCAGTGGGATGTCGGTGCGCTTAAACTCGCCAAACGCGGTAAGACGTTGCTTAAAGTCGCCGCATGGCTGCCACATCCACGGGTGCATTTTGCGCTAGATGGAGCGCATGCCGTAGGCGCGGCGCAGCATGAGAAGCTTGTCGTGGTTGATAATCATACAGCCTTTTGTGGCGGTATCGACATTACCGAGGATCGCTGGGACACGCGCGAACACCGGGACTACGAGGAGAAGCGAAAGCAACCCGGAGATCATGATGCAGGGCCTTGGCATGATGTGTCAGCACGACTGACGGGAGAAGTGGCGCAAAAATTGGCGGAATTGGCTGAAAAGCGATGGCATGACGCAACGGGCGAGCCGGCTATAACGCTGACTGCGAAGGCCGTCGCGCAAAGCGCGGCCAAGAGCGCACCATCGACATTGCGCAATGTACCTGTTGCGATCGCACGGACACGGGGCGAGACTGACGATCATGCTCCTGTGCGCGAGATTGAGGCGTTGTATTGCGACGTCATAGCGTCTGTAAAGACGTCACTTTATATCGAAAATCAGTATTTCACGTCCAAACGCATTGCTAGGGCTTTGGCTGGGCGACTGCGCGAGGATGACCCGCCTGAAATCATCATGGTGCTGCCAGCTACATCGGATGGCTGGCTCGAAAGTCAAATGATGGACCCATCGCGCGCGCGCTTAATCGAAGCGCTTCGCCAAATCGATCATGCCGACAGGTTTCGCGCCTTTCATCCCGTCACTGAAAACGGCACCGACATTTACGTGCATGCTAAAGTGATGATTGGGGATGATCGGTTCCTGCGGATCGGCTCTTCCAATCTTAGCAATCGGTCAATGGGTACCGACAGCGAATGCGACGTGTGTGTGGACGCTGCGGCGGCTGAGGACCGCGTCCGAGTAGAAGCGATGATCAGAGCCTATCGCAATGATCTGCTGGCTGAACACCTGGGGAAAGGCGTTGATGAATTTGGGCAATTGCCAGCCTCGTCAAAGTCATTGATTCAAACGATTGAATCCGCATCGCAATCAGGCCGCAGATTGCGCCGTTTCGAAACTCCGAAACTGAATGCTTTGCAGGAATGGCTTTCTACGAGCGACATTCTTGACCCTGAAACTTCGCAATCAGATGCGACATAAGAAAAGCCGGACCACGCATTGAACGTGATCCGGCCCTTCGATGATAACAAGCTTTCAATTAAAGCGTTGCAATCAGATCATTTAAGCAGCTGCAGCCTTGTTGACGTCACCCGTCGCAATTCGTGTCATTTCGCGGTCGCCGCCATAAGTGTTGTCGAGGCAAACTTGCAATTTCGACGCATCGCTGTGCAAGCCGAGGCGCTTTGCGAAAGCGACGAGGCAGCCATAGCCCGCAAGACCATAGTGGATCATGCGCTGATACTGCGTGATGATCATCGCATCGCGAACATCATCGTCGCTGAAATCAGGATCCAAAACGTGTGCGCGCGCTTCTTTGACAAGACCTTCCATGCCTTTGCAAAATTCGCCGTCCGGCTTCGCGTCGTGCGATTTGATCATGGTATCGAGTGTGTCGATGCCCTCACGAATGCCTGCCACACCGTTTTCAAGCGCGGATTTGAGATCGGGATTGGTTGCAGCTTCTTGAAGTTTTCGGGTTGCTTCGAGCGATTGCTTGTCCGCACTATAAAGGTCTTGAAGCTGATCGATGTAAACGTCCTTGAGCGTTGAAAGTGTCATAATATCCTCGTGGATTTGTGTTTGAACATAAGAGTTTGACCAAAGCGGAGTTCATTGCGCCGCTTCTTGCCGATCTTACAAAGGAGACCTGCCGATCGTTCCAAAAAGGTCACGTCTTTGAGCTAAATTTTCTGCGATCCCGGCTTCTGGCCCATGCGCATTTGGAACGATGTGCGCTGCGAGCGGGTAAGTGAGGCATGAAAAAACAAACCAACCTCGCCATTGAACCCATCAGCATTCTGACCGATCAACTTACCGAAATGGGGCGCGGCGTTGTCGCTATGCTTCCCAATATCGTGATCGCGATTGTCTTGTTGGTTATCACTTGGGCCATCGCCAAATTTGCGACCAAGATCGCAGACAGAATTACGCGCGGGGTGGAAATGCGCCCCTCTCTGCGTGAGCTGGTTGAACTGATCGTGCGCATCTTCATTTGGGCGATTGGTCTGATGATTTCCGCCACAGTCCTTTTGCCAAATCTTACACTCAGCAGCATCGTCGCCGGTCTGGGCGTTGGTACAGTCGCTGTTGGTTTTGCATTCAAAGATGTGTTTGAAAACTTTATGGCTGGCATCTTGTTGATGCTGCGCGAAAAGATGCGGATTGGCGATTACATCGAATGCGAGGGCGTAGAGGGGAAAGTCGAACAGATATCCCTGCGCGAAACGCATGTGCGCAAGTTGTCGAACGAACTTGCCGTGGTGCCCAATTCGGTCTTGTTCAAAAATCCGGTCGAAATTCTGACCGATACAAAGCAGCGCCGCTATGAACTGATCGTGGGCGTTTCTTACGACACCGACCTGGGCGAAGCAGCGCGCGTCATTCGCAAGGCTGTCGAAACGTCAGGCGCGAACAATGCGGACAAATCGGTTGATGTGTTTGCGACCGAATTCAATTCAAGCTCCGTCGATTTCCGTGTGCGCTGGTGGAGCGGATCAACCAACCGCGACAAGCATGAAAGCCGCGACGTTATGATCCATGCAATCAAAACCGCGCTTGATAAAGAAGGCATCGAAATTCCGTTCCCGTATCTAACGCACACTTTTAAAGAACCAGTGCAAATGATGCCAAGCGACTGATAAAAACAGGCTGCAATGCGTTTGGAAACGAACGGCTATGAAAGCGGTGAAGGCACAAACGGCCTTCACCGCTTTTGCTTTTCAATACAGAATCTTATTTCGACGACTTTGGAACGGTTTGATCCCCCATCTGTAAGCGAGATGTAGATAGAAAGGGACAAACAATGACACAATCAAGCATCACCACTTTGCAATCTGTTCTCAATTTTGTCGCGGCTTCGCGCGAAGGCTACATCAAGGCCGCCAGCACGGTTGATCGCGCTAGTTTCAAGAACGCATTCGAAGCGCGGGCAAATGAGCGCGCTGCGATGGCAGACCAGCTTCAAACTGCCATTCGCGCAGCTGGCGGGGCTCCGGAAGAAGAAGGAATGCTGATGGGGTCGGTCCACCGGAACCTGATGTCGATCGCTTCGCTGATCCTGAGCGATGAAAAAGCCGCGATCGACACGATTGACGATGGCGAAGAGCGGCTGCGTGAGAAAGTCGCACAGGCGCTCGACAACGGCCAATTGTCATCAACCGAGCGACTTCTCCTCACCAGCATTGAGCAAGAATTGGCAGCGGATGCCCGCTTTATCGAGCGGATGGAAGCGATGGCCGACTAAACCAGCATTTACGCTCTAAAGCCCCAATCAAACTCTAAGGAATTTATCATGGAATATGGAATTATCGGATTTCTCGTACTGGCACTTAACATCTGGGCGCTGTTCAGCGTTTGGACGTCAGGATCTTCGGTCGCTGCCAAACTGATCTGGTCGATTGTGATCTTTGCTTTGCCGGTTATCGGTGTGCTCGCATGGCTCGTCTTTGGCCCGCGCAATGCATTGTCGGCAGCCTAATTCTGCAATCATGCACAAAAAAGCCGCGCTCCTGATCGGGCGCGGCTTTTTCGTGCCTGGGTTATTAAGCCGCCGGATTACGCGGATTGGTCGAGATTGATGACATCTTCGATATTGCCGCCTTGTTCTATTGTTTCGATTGCATCGACGAACGTGTCTGCGATGTTGGTTGCATCTTCTGTGTCTTCCATCGCCATCTTCACTTTTCCATCATCGATGATGCCGCCCAAAGTGGCGCGCGCGCGTGATGCTCTGCTTTTCACAGTTCCAGCGGCGCAGCCCAGGATTTCGCCAGCTTCTTCGTAACTGTGATCGCCAGGCCCCACCAGCATCATCGCTTCAAGCTGATCGGTGGGCAATTCCGACATTGCGCGTTGCAGATCAGCAAGCGCGAATGTTGCGGTTTGTTCAGCCGGAGCGGACAGGATGTTTTCGGCCGCATGCTCATCAAAATCAGCGACGAATTTCTTCTGCCGGCGGATTTGATTGAGCCAGGTGTTGCGCAAAATGGTGAAAGCCCAGCTTAAAAAACTGCTACCCGGTTTGAATTGATGGCGCGCGCGCCACGCTTTCAACATAGTTTCCTGCATCAAGTCTTCGGCCATGTCTTCGCGTTTGCACAATCGGAAGGCGAACCGCCTCAATGGGGTCTGCGCCTCGACCATCTGGCGTTTGAACGAGCGGGTTGAAACAGGCTTTTTGCGTTTTAGTTTGGCGGATGCCTGTGCTTTTGGCCACGGGCTCCGCGGCGCTGATTGTTCCGCGTTTTTGGCAATTGCGCGGTCATCCATGGTTATCGCCACAAGCGGCGCTTTGCCAGCCGTTTGAACAGCAGAAGACGGTTTGGTTTGCGGCGGCATTGAGGGCCTTTCAAAAGGGCAGGGATGGGCGGCTGTGTGCCCAATCAATGTCGGATCCAATGGCGTGTTCCCAAATATTTTCAAAACTCATGGCTAATCCGGCTGCCACGTGACAGGCATTTTTAGATGCTGCGCCGCGCGATTTACGCAGCAGCAATGGCCCCCCTACATCAGAAACCAGATTGCGATCAGCAGGCTTGCCGATGCCAGTGTCATCAGACCCGCAATCAGCCGCATATTGATCGTCTTTATCGGCTGTATTTCATGCGATTGCATTCGCTGTGTCACTTCGCATGATTTTTTCTGCGCGATATAAAAAATGATGATGCCCACCGCGATAAACAAAGACGCGATGGAGCGCGCGACCCATTCAGGTTCAATCTTTGTGAACACCGCGTTGAAGGCAAGGCCGATGCCCACTGTTGCAAGCCCGGTGCGCATCCAGCCCGCAAATGTTCGTTCATTGGCAAGGATGGTTCGATCTTCGGCAAGGTCGGTGCGGTTTTCGCTTTCGGAATTTCCGGGCTGGGTGCTGCTGGACATGTAAAGGAAACGCGCGAAGCTTTGATTTGGTTCACGGCCAATACGCAAAGCCTTTCCATTGCGCGCTATCCAAGATAGATTGCATCATGCAACTGAGAGGTGATGATGGCTGAGTTTGTGTTGAACGGGGAACGCGTAGAGGCTGAGGCTGATCCGGCAATGCCGATCCTGTGGGTCGTGCGCGAACAGCTTGGCCTGAATGGCACCAAGTTTGGATGCGGGATTGCCCAATGCGGCGCGTGCACCGTGCATCTTGATGGCAAGCCTGTGCGCAGCTGCTCAACTCCCATCGCGCAGGCCGAAGGGCGCGAAGTGACAACGATTGAAGGCATTGCCGGGCCAGATGGCGAATTAAGCCGCCTGCAGCAAGCCTGGGTAAGCGAGCAGGTGCCGCAATGCGGATATTGCCAATCCGGCCAGATCATGAGCGCGTCTGCTTTGCTGCGCGACAATCCCAGCCCCACCGATGAGGATATCGACGCGGCGATGTCCGGCAATATCTGCCGCTGCGGTACATACACTCGCATCCGCCGCGCGATTAAGGTTGCCGCTGGTCTCCAGCCTGCCCGCACAGACGGAGCAGAGGCATGAGCGCGGGCGCAGCTGAAAACGAAACCAAGCCGCAGCGCAGCCGCGCGGCCAAATGGACCCGGCGCGGGTTTATTGGTGCAGGCGTGCTGGCAGGCGGCGGATTGCTGATCGGTGTCGGCATTCGGCCCGGCAATCCGGTGGGCAAGTTAAAGCCATTGGTGGCCGCAGGCGCGGGCGAGGAACTGGTCAACAGCTGGGTGAAAATCGGCGCGGACAATGTCATCACCGCGATCGTTCCGCACTGCGAGATGGGCCAAGGCGTGCATTCGGTGCTGGGCCAGATGCTTGCCGATGAACTGGACGCGGATTGGAGCATGGTCAATGTCATGCAGGCGCCCGCTGATGGCAATTATGTCGTCAATGATACCGCGCGCCTGTTTGTTGCGCCGTCCACCATGAACGCTGCCGATTGGCTTGAGCCGACATTGGACGGCCTGTTCACGCAGATTGGTAAACTGGCTGATGCGATGATTACCGGCGGTTCGTCGTCTATCCGCACAACCGGCCAGTATCAGATGCGCATTGCGGGTGCTGCGGCGCGCAAAATGCTGGTGGGTGCAGCAGCCGATGCGTGGGGTGTGCCCGCCGAAGAAATTGCAACGCGCGATAGCATGCTGATCCACACAGCATCGGGAAATAAAGCGCCATATGCGCAGTTTGCCGCCGCCGCTGCTGAGCAGCCAATGGATCATTCGCCCAGGCTTAAGGACAAATCGCAATACCGTTTGATGGGCAAAAGCATGGCCCGCACCGATATCCCTGCCAAAGTGAACGGCACGGCCGAATTCGGGATCGATGCCGTGCCTGACGGGCTGGACCTATCCTACGCCGCGATCCGCAGGCCGCCTGCGCCTGGCACCGATGTGGTCAGCATGGATGCCGAACGGGCAAAAAAGATGCCCGGCGTTCTGCAAATCCTCAATATGGGCAATTTCGTCACAGTCATTGCGGATAGCTATTGGCAGGCCGAACAGGCGATTGGCACGATTGATATCGAATGGAGCGCATCTGAAAGCGCGATCAAATCGAGCGAAGATCAATTTGCCGCTTTTGCGGCCGCGCTTGACAAAGCGGGCGATGAAGGCGGCGATCAGGTCGCTGGCAAAGGCGATTTTGCCTCCGCTTATGGTGATGCGGCCACCGCGATTGAGGCGGAATACCGGGTGCCGTATCTTGCCCATGCCCCGATGGAGCCGATCAATTGCACCGCATGGTTTCGCGATGGCGCATGCGACGTCTGGACCAGCACGCAGGTGCCGCTGATGGCGCGCAGCGAGGTTGCTTCTGCCGTGGGCCTTGGCAAGGATGACATCACCATTCATCACCCCATGCTGGGCGGGGCATTTGGCCGCCGATTGACAAGCGAATATGTCGCCATGGCCGTTCGCGTTGCCAAGGCGGCTGGCTATCCCATCAAAATGCTCTGGTCGCGCGAGGAAGACACGCGCACCTCGATGTATCGCCCCGCCGATATCTCCCGGTTTAAGGCAGGCCTTGATGAGGCGGGCAAACTGGTGAGTTACGACAATATCTTCACTCAGCGCCATGACCCGGCAGAGGCGAGCGTACCGGGCATATACAGCATTCCCAACACATCGGTGCGCGTGGCAGAGGCGGAATTGTATCTGCCCTTTGCTGCATGGCGATCGGTTGACCATTCGCAGCACGGCTTTTTTATCGAGAGCTTTATTGACGAAGCGGCCCATGCAGCCGGCGCTGATCCGGCGCAATATCGCCTCGCCATGCTGGGCGATGCGCCCCGGCATAAAGCGGTGCTGGAAAAAGCGATGGCGATGAGCGGTTGGGGTCAGCCAGCGGCAGACGGCACTGCCAAAGGCATCGCGATTGTGGAATCCTTTGGCACTATTGCGGCCCAAGTGATTGAAGTTGATATGTCGGCGGGCAAGCCCAAGCTCAACAATGTGTGGGCGGCGTGCGATGCGGGCTATGTCATGAACCCCGATGGTTTCCGCAACCAGATCGAAGGCGGGATCGTCTTTGCACTGACCGCAGCGATGTATGGCGAACTGGATCTGGCAGGCGGCGCGGTGAAGCAGAGCAATTTTCACGATTACAAAATGCTGCGCATCAATGAATGCCCCGATATCGAGGTTGCGATCATCAATAGCGGCGATGTGCCCATTGGCGGGGCGGGGGAGCCGGGGGTTCCGCCTGCTGCGCCTGCATTGACCAATGCGATCTTTGCCGCGGCAGGCACGCGCATTCGCGAGCTTCCCATTGCCAAGCAATTTGCATGAACGGGCAGGGGGATAAAATGACGAAGCAAGGCATCGCCTGCCTGGCCCTGGGCGCGCTTTTTCTGGGCGGGTGCGGATCATCCGAGCAGCCGCCGGTTGAACAGATCGTGGTGCGCGAACCCGGCTCACCTGCCGTCGCCGTCCAGCCGCCTGCCGATATTGTTTCAGCAGGCAAAGCTGCATTTGCTGCTTGTTCGGCCTGTCACACAGCGGGCAAAGGCGAAGCGTCGGCAAGCGGCCCCAACCTTTACGGCGTGCTGGGCAGACGCGCGGCATCGCTCGATGATTTTGCGTATTCGGACGCGCTTACCCAATCAAACATCACTTGGGACGAGGCGCAATTGGATGCGTTTCTGGCCGATCCTGCGGGCAGAGTGCCGGGCACAAGCATGGCAGCAGGCGCGGTTTCTGATGCTGAGCGGCGCGCGGCGATCATCGCTTACCTCGCCAGCCTTGCCGATTAGGCTCTGCCGCCGCCATCGTGGATACGCCCGCCGTCTTCCAGTTTCTTGCGGAACAAGCGCGCAGCGGCAAACGCACCGCTTTGGTGACCGTATGCGCGGTTGAAGGTTCCTCAATGCGCAATCCCGGCACGCATATGGGCGTAAGCGAGGATGGCAGTTTTGCAGGATCATTGTCAGGCGGCTGCATAGAAAACGCAGTTGTGGCCGAAGCGCGCTCTGTGATCACACGGGGCGAGCCGCGCATGGTGCGGTTCGGGGCGGGTTCGCCTTACCTTGATATCAAATTGCCCTGCGGCGGCGGGCTTGATCTGCATTTTCAGCCTTTAAGCGATGAAAGTTTGGTCCGCTCTGCATGCAAAGCGGCGATGCGGCGCGAACCGTTCTCGATTGAGATCACGGCACGCGGCGCCCAATTCGCCACAGGGTTCTCCGCCCCCGCTTTCGATCACACGAAGCGTACGGTAACGGGCACATTTTGCCATTGGCCCGCATTGCGCTTGCTGATTGTCGGGCATGGGGCAGGGGTAGAGGCATTGGCTGCACTCTCCCGGTCAATGCAATGCGATGTCGAGGTGCTGACGCCTGATGACCGGATTGAGCGCGCTTTGACCCGCCAATCCATTACCGCGCGGCCCCTGACCCGCACCACCGATACCCATTTGCTCACAAGTGATCCGTGGACGGCGATCACTTTTCTGTTTCACGATCATGATTGGGAGATTGATCTGATAAAGGCCGCGCTTGCGCTGCCCCATTTCTATATCGGCGCGATGGGCGGGCGCAAAGCGCATGAATTTCGCAAGAGTGCGCTCATCCAAGCGGGCGTTGACCAAAGCCAGATTGACACCATCCACGCACCTCTTGGTCTGTTCCATTCCTCGCGCGATCCGCAAACATTGGCGCTGTCTGCCTTAAGCGAGATCATGCTGGCCTATCAGCGCGCCGATTTTGGCCGCGATCATGGCTGAGCCTGCCAAATTGGCCATTGCGATATTGGCCGCGGGCCAATCGCGGCGATTTGGCGAAAAGGACAAGCTTACCGCGCCCATTAACGGCACAATGCTGGGCGCGCACGCGGCGCAGAAGCTGGCAGCCATTGAGGCGGCGCATAAATGGATCATCGCACCGGGCAAGGAGCATCCATGCGAGCAGATATGGCGCGCGGCGGGATTTGAGATTGCCGTCAATCCAGATGCAGCGCGCGGCATGGGCACATCGGCCGCGCTCGCCGCTTCGCTTGCCATGGAGCGCGGCGCAGGGGCGCTCCTGATCGCGCTTGCCGATATGCCGTATGTCCCCGCCGCGCATTTCGAACGCTTGGCCGAAACCGCGCGAACCCTTGGCGAAAACGGCGTCGTCGCCTCCAGCGATGGCGTCACCAATATGCCGCCTGCCTGTTTTGGACGGGGGCATTTTGGCGCCTTGGCTCAGTTGCAAGGCGATAGGGGGGCAGGGGCGCTTCTGAAGGATGCGCATGCGGCGCAGTGCCCGCCGGAATGGCTTGCCGATATTGACGAACCTCAAGATATCGGCCCATCTGGCGCGGTTTAACAGGTCAGTGCGCCTTTGCGATTGACATCATACCCTCGCATGGGCAAATTTGTCCGGACAACTTTTGAAAGCAACAATCATGGCATCCGATCTCCCCCTCCTTACACCGCTTTGACCCGGCATCCGATGATGCCAAAAACGAGCCATGATGAGGCGGCTCGGTTTAATTTCCTGACGCATTTCAACCGCTTCCTGTCTGGCTCTGTCGGCACTGGGAACAAGCTGGCTTATGAAAAGCAGGTCTTGCCCAAATTTCGCGCCGAACATGGGCGCGATCCTGAGCATCGCTATGAAATTCGCGATGGGATGAACCTGAATGATTGGCACCGGATCTGGTCCGCGCTGAAACGCAATTCGATGGAGATGCGCCAGCATTTCGGACGGCAAGCGGTGCTGCGCCAGCTTGATGAGCTGGACGCCAAGGCAGCAGAATATAACGAGAAATCCGGCCTGCTCGAACTCGATCCCGCTGTTCAGCAGCCGCATTACCAAACTGCGGTTGATATCCATTGCCAGCCCGGCGGATACCATTCCGAAGAGCGCGCAGGCGATGTCACCATGGGCGCGAATTACGATATTGGCCTGTTTGCAACGGTCGGCGGCGCGCTGGGCGGATTGAACGATGGCGGCGGTCAGGCGGTGGTGGAATGGGCAAAGAAAGAACGGCCCAATTGGCAGCCCAAGCGTATTCTGGATATCGGCTGCACGGTTGGCCACAACGCTGTGCCCATCGCCCAGGCTTTTCCCGATGCAGAATTGATCGCGATTGATACAGCGGCAGCCACATTGCGATATGCCGCTGCGCGCGCCGCATCCATGGGCGTGACGAACATCAAGTTTATTCAGGCATCGGGCGAGGATTTGTCGCGCTTTGATGATGGATCGTTTGACTGGGTGCAAACCACGATGTTCCTGCACGAATTGTCATCGCAGGCCATGCCCAAACTGCTCGGCGAGGCGCACCGTGTGCTGGTGCCAGGCGGGCTGATCCTGCATATCGAACAGCCGCAATATTCAGATGAAATGCCTTTGTTTGAACAGTTTATGCGCGATTGGGATGCGTTCAACAACAACGAACCGTTCTGGTCCGCCATGCACGGCCAGGATTTGAAAGAGGTGATGGCAGGCGCTGGTTTCCCGCGTGATGCGCAATTTGTCGCAGGCGTGCGCGCGGTGGTCGATCCGGAGATTTTCCCGCCATCGCCCGATGACGGCGAAGAGGATTTTGGCCGCGCGGCCATCTGGAACGCTTATGGCGCATGGAAACCCGAAACTCAGGCGGTGGCAGCATGAGCGATCCGATAGATTGGGTCGCCCTTTCCGGCCGCAGAGCCAAAGGCAAACGCCCCGAATATTTTGACGATCCCGCGCTGGACCGGCTGTATTCCACTGTCTTTGCGCTGGCCGCAGAAGTGTCTGCTTTGCGTGACCGGCAAGATACGGTGGAACGGCTGCTCGATACAAAAGGCACGATCAGCCGCGAGGATATCGAAAACTATGCCCCTGACAGGCAGGCGGGCGAGGAACGCGGGCTATCCACGCGGGCTTACGTGTCGCGCATCATGCGCGGGTTCCAGCAACAGGTCGAAGCGATGGAAGCGCAAGACCCGCCGATCATGGAAATCGTGGAGAAGCTGGCGCGCGAATAAATTCGGATGCGATTAAGGGGAGGGAACATGCGCGATTTGAAAAGCGATAAGCACACTTTTACCGGGCCGCATTCGTGAGCCGCGGAATTGATCGGCGCGCTTTGCTGGGTGCGGGCGCGGGTGCAGCAGCAGCGGCGACATTTGACTGGACCGCATTTGCGGCGCCCGCAGCAGCCGCGACGGGAAATCCGGGCGATCCGGTGCAGATGCGCTCTGACGGGACTTATGCGACGGTCCCGTTAAAGAAAGACACGATTTCCATCGCGGTCGCCCAAACCCGCGTGGTCCCGGTTGAGCTTGGCAATATCCGCCAGACCCGCCGCGCCAATGTGCAGCATATGTGCGATGTGATCGACACCGCAAACGGATTTTCAGGGGCAAAAGACCTCATCTGCTTTCATGAATTTCCGATCACCGGATATCGCCATGTCTGGGATTTGAACGACGCGCGCAAAATCGCAATTGAACTGCCGGGCGAAGAAAGCGAAATGCTGGCCGCCAAAGCGCGCGAATATGGCAGCTGGCTGGTGTTTGGCTCCTATGTCCGCGATCCCGAATGGCCCGAACGCCTGTTGTCGATCACGACGGTGATGAACGACAAGGGCGAGATTGTCGCCAAGGACTGGAAAGCGCGCAATCTGAAAGGGTTTTTCCCCGGCGGGCGCGAGCTGTTCACCACCACCATTTACGATGTGCTCGATGAATATGTTGAGCGTTATGGCTGGGATGCGGTGCTGCCTGTTGTGCGCACGCCATTGGGCAATCTGATCACCAGTTCATCGCAATTGGAGCCTGAATTGTTCCGCGCTTTTGCGATGAAAGGCGCAGAGATCATGCTGCGCACAGCGACGGGCAATTATAGCGAATTGGATATCCGCGCGACCTCCATGTACAACCGCGTTTATTCGACGATCGCGAACAATTCCGCCTCGCCTGAAAACAAGTATTACCTTGCCGATTCCAATCCAGGTTACGCCGGGATCGTTGGGCCGGATGGCGAGTTTATTGAACGCTCCGAAACCGATTTCGAAACGCTGGTCTATGGCCGCATTCCCATTGCCAGTTTCCGCGCGCGCCACCGGCAACCGATTGTGCACAGCGAGCTGGTGATGCCGATCTTCGAACAATATCGCAGCCCTTATGGCCCCAATCTGCTGGCTGATTATCAACCGACAGACACTAAGGATGCAGGCCGGTATCTGCGCGAAAAGACCCGCTGGAAGAACGGGCGGTGATAAAGCGCGCTCTGGCCCTGCCTTGCGCGGGCGTGCTGGCTTTGACGGCCCTTTCAGCCAGTGCGCAGTCCAATAGCAAAGCTGCCGGGGCAAAGGATGTGGTGGGCGAACTTGCCGCGTTTATGATCGGCCATTACGCCACCGCGCCGGATAACCTCGATGAGACGATCATAGATCGCCGCATAAACGTGCGGGTCGATGGCGCAGATGGCGTGTGGTTTTACAGCCAGCTCAATACGGGCGAGACGCAAAAGCTTTACCGACAGCGCTTTCATCAGCTGACCCTTTCCGCCGATGGACAAAGCGTTGTCCAGCGCAGTTTTGCCCCTGCCAACGCGGCCAAATTCGCCGATCCGTGGCAAAGGCCCGAAATTCTGAGCGGGCTTGGCATGGCCGATATGCAGCCGGTTCTGGGTGAGGGGTGCGAGCAGGTTTGGACGAGGAGTGATGCGGGCATTTGGCAAGGCCTCGTTGATCCTAAAACATGCTCGCTGTTTTCAAAACGCCGCCAAACCACAATCCGCATTGGTGCAGATGGGTTTTATCGCGGATCAGTCCACGGCACATCGGAACGCGGCTTTGATGCCGAAATGAACCCTGTCTGGGGCTCTAAACCCGGCGAATACATCACGCTCCACCGCTGCCGCTCGCACCTTTGCGCGTATGAGGCGCGCGTGCTTTTGCAGCGCAACCAACCTTAGTTTCAAAGGACTAATTCCCATGCCAGCTTACATGATCGTAACCGCCAAAATCGCTGACCGCGATGCCTTTATCCAGGGCTATGGAGCGAAAGCTGGCGAATTGGTCGCGAAATTTGGCGGGCGATACGTGCTGCGCGGACCGGGGGCAGAATTGCTCGAAGGGGACTTTGGCAATGGCGCGTCCATGGTCATCTCAGAATGGCCCGACAAAGATGCGGCCAAGGCTTTCTGGAACAGTGCAGAATATGGCGAGGCCAAAAAACTGCGCGAAGGGATCGCGGATTGTCAGGTGCTGCTTATCGAAGCGCCCAGCATTGCGCAGGCACTGGCATGACCGATGTGATCAAACGCACCACTGTGATGGTGCGCGATGCCGAAGCCGCCGCGCAGTGGTACGAAAATGTGCTGGGTATGCGCCGGTGGATGGACACGCCGTTCACTCTGTCCGGCAATCAGCTCGCGGCAGGCAAAAAGGGCGATTTGACCCGGCTGGTCATCATGCAGGCAGAACATGATGAGATCGGCATGATCGGGCTCTTGCAATGGGTGGACCCGGTGCGCGATGATATCCCGGCGCAGCTTCCCACCGAAATCCCGTTTGGAACACCGATATTCGTGGTCGCGTCCAAAGACACGCATGCTGCGGTTGAACGCGCGCGGGCGGCCGGATCGCGCATTCACGCAGAGCCGCTGGAATGGACAGTCACAGGCGCAGATGGCAGGCAAAAAGATATGGTCGGCGCAAGCTTCTGGGACTTGGACGGTAATTTCTTTGAAGTGAACGAGGTCGTTCGGATCCGCGATTGATGAGCGTTAACAGCTCTTTGGCCGCATTCGATGCGCATGACAGTCACGGCATTGACGATGACGCCAATTACCAATGGCGCATCGCGCAAAGGCCCGATGGCAATGTGGTTCCGCAAGATTTTGCCTGGCATTCAAAGGCCGTGCCCGAACCGAGCGAAGGCGAGGTTCTGCTGCGCACCCATTATCTGGGCCTTGCGCCAGTTATGCGGTTCTACATGCAAGGCACTGCGCGCACGGGCGATGCGACTTTGACGCCGGGCGATGTGATCCACGGACGCGGCGTTGCCCAGATCGTTAAATCCCGCCACCCCGATTGGCGCGAAGGGGAAATGGTGCAAGGGCAGATGGGCTGGCAGACATACAAGGTCAGCCGGATGACGCCGCAGGAAAAGTTTTACCGCATGCCCAAAAACGGCCTGCCCGCAGCATTGGGCGCAGGGGTTTTGGGGATGACGGGGCTGTCCGCCCATGCGGGACTGTTCGCTTGCGGTGATCCAAAGGAAGGCGACCGGATGGTGCTTTCGGGCGCGGCTGGCGGGGTCGGATCGATGGTCAGCCAGATCGCTGCAAATGTTGCGGGCTGCGATGTCGTGGGCATGGCGGGAGGGGCGGAAAAATGCGCCTTTATCCGCGAACACGGATGCGCATCGGCGATTGATTACAAGTCTGATGATATCGAAGCGATGCTCGATGAATTGCGCCCCGACGGGATTGATCTGTATTTCGACAATGTTGGCGGGGAAACGCTGGAGGCGTGCCTTGAACGCCTGCGCATGAATGCGCGGATCGTATTATGCGGATCGATCAGCGAATACACCCGCGATGATCCGTTCAAATTGTCCAATTACACCCGCCTGCGCGCGACCGACAGCGTGATGCGCGGCTTTTTCGTCTATAATCATGTCGACCGCTGGGGCGAGGTTATGGACGAATTGTCCGGCTGGATCACTGATGGCCGATTGAAGCCCGTGCAGGATATCGAAGACGGCTTTGAAAGAATGCCGCGCGCGCTCGCCAATTTGTATTTCGGCGCCAATGTCGGCGTTCAATGCTGCTCTGTTCGCGGCGAACCAGAGGAATGGTTATGACCGATAAACCGCCTGTCCGTTTTCAACGCGCCAATTTCACAGTGGCGGACTTGGACCGTGCGCTGACCTTTTACGAAGGGGTGCTGCAATTTGAAGTTGAATACCGCCTGGGCGACAACCCGAACAGCTATTCGCGCCCCGTCTTTGATATTCCTGACGAGGCAAAGCTGGGCTTTGTCACGCTGAACCTGCCCGGTCAGCGCCGCGTTATGGCGCTGACAGAGGTGACAGGCATTTCGCTTGAACCCGTCCCCCATCCGCGTCGCAGCGCGATTGTGCTGGAGACGCAGGATCCCGACGGTGTAATGGCAGGCGCGCGGGGCTTGGGCCTGACCGTTTATGACGAAGAAGTGCTCAAAACTCCTGATGGCAGAGTGGGGCGCGAAATTGGTATTGCCGATTTTGATGACAATCTGGTGGTGATCTACAATTTCCCGGAAACAGACGCATGAGCGCGGGTGGGGGCTCAAGCTCGGCACCGGCTCCGGCTGAAAAACCATACCCAAGCGCAGTGGCGGGCTGGCTGCTCGTGCTTTTGCTGACGATGGCCTATATTTTCAGCTTTATTGACCGGTATATTCTGGGCCTGCTGATTGAGCCGATAAAGGCCGAATTTGGCCTGTCGGACCGCGCGATTGGCTGGCTGCTTTCAGCCTTCACCTGGGTGTATGGTTTTGTCGGCATTTTCATGGGCTGGCTGATTGATCGCGGGCGGCGCACATGGATTGTCGCGATTGGCATGGCCTTGTGGTCAGCGGCCACAGTGGCAACGGGCATGGCCAAGAATTTCGTCCAGCTGTTCACCGCGCGCATGGGTGTGGGCGTGGGTGAGGCAACGCTTAGCCCTGCGACATTCTCGATGATCGGTGACAGTTTCCCGCCCGAAAAACGCGGCAAGCCGATTGCCTTTTATTCCAGCGCTTTGCCCATTGGTGCAGGGCTCGCGTCCCTGCTTTCCGGCGCAATCATTGCGTGGACCGCGGCGAGCGGCAATCAAACCCTGCCGCTGTTTGGCGAAGTGGAGCCATGGCGCTTTACGCTGATCGTCGTGGGCTTGCCGGGATTGTTTTTCGCCGCTTTGTTTCTCTTTATCAAAGAACCCGTGCGCCGCCCCGCACCGGCCAGCGAAGAGGTGATTGGCGGCAATGGCATTGGCGATGCGGCGAGATATATCCTCGACAATTTCGCGCTCTATTTCGGTTTTGTCATGGTGGTGTGCTGCATGACAGCGATTGCCTATTCGCAAGGGTTTCTCGCCCCCGTCTTTGAGCGGACATGGGGCTGGTCCCCGCAGACATATGCCTATGTCAATGGCACCGCTTTGCTGATTATCGGCCCGCTCAACATGATGTTGATGGGCACCATATCAGACCGCTGGACAGCAAAGGGCGTGCCCGATGCGGCTTTGCGGATGATGTATATCGGGTTTTTCATCATGGTGCCGACCGCTGCATTGCCCATGTTTATGCCTGATGCATGGTCAGCCTTTGCGGTGCTGTGCATCAATACGATCGGAATTGGCATTGTGTCTGCCATCGGCGTGACTGCTTTGCTGGTTATCACCCCTGCGCAGGTGCGCGGGCAGATTGTGGCATTGTATTACTTTGCGATCAGCTGGTTTGGATCGCTGGGGCCGATCGTGGTGGGCGAGCTTTCCAGCCAGGTCTTTGGCGAAGGTGAATTGCGCCTGGCAGTGGCGTGTGTACCGATTATCTTTGCGATTATCCCGCTGGCGATGATGCCCATGACACGGCGCAAATATCTGGAACAGGTGCACCGGATCGAAGGGGGCGCGGGTTGAGACGGGCGGGGTGACACGGACGAAGCGGGCAGCCCAAACTAACCCTCTTCGCCTGCCTGTCCCACAGCGCCTGCATCCAGCAGCGCATCAATTTTGCCCGCGTCATAACCCAGCGCCTCCAGCACAGCGCGGGCATCTTCACCCGGCTTGGGCAGCGACTGGGCAGAGCCAATCCGCTTGCCATCCATTTCCAGAGGAATGGTGGGCAGGCGCACCTGCGTGCCGTTATCCAGCGTCACATCCTCAAGCCCGCCTTGCGCCAAATGCGGATCGTCAAACATATCCTCTGGCTTGCCGATGGGGGCGAAAGGCAGGCCTGAACCGTCCAGTTTCGCAATCACTTCAGCGGCTGTCATCGTGCCGATCAGCGCGCGGATTTGCGGGATGATCTGATCGCGCGCCATCACGCGGGCATTGTTTTCGCGCCAGTCCTCGTTCGCCCATAGATCATCGAGAGCGAACAGCTTGCAAAACTTCTCCCACAGAGCATCGGTGACAACGCCGATAAAGACGGGTTCGTCTTTGGTTTCGAACACATCATAAACCGCCCAGGCAGACACGCGCGCGGGCATGGGGGCAGCGGGCGATCCAGTGACGGCATATTGCGCCATGTGCTGGCCCACGAGGTAGATGGTGGTTTCAAACAGGCTGGCGGTGACTTTCTGGCCGCGCCCGGTGCGGTGGCGCTGTTCCAAAGCGGCGAGAATGCCGATCACGCCGAACATGCCGCCTGTCACATCAATAACGCTCGCACCTGCGCGCGTGGGTTTGCCCGGCTGTCCGGTCATATAGGCAAGCCCCCCATCATCTGTGCGACCTCGTCCAATGCGGTGCGGTTTTCATAAGGGCCGGGCAGAAAGCCTTTTTCGCTCGTGTAGATGAGGCGTTCATTGCTCTTTGCGCATTCCTCATAACTCAGGCCCAGCCGGTCAAGCGCGCCGGGGCGAAAGTTTTCAACCAGCACATCAGCTTTGGCGATTAAGTCTTTGGCAACGCTTAAACCTTCTGCCGATTTGAGGTTAAGGCAAATCGATTGCTTGCCTCTGTTGTACATCGGGAAATAGCCTGATCCGGAACCGAGCAAGCGCCGCGTTCGGTCCCCGCCAATGGGTTCCACCCGGACAATTTGCGCGCCAAGTCCTGCAAGGATGTGGCCCACGGTTGGCCCCATGACCATATGGGTGAATTCAACAACCTTGATCCCGGCAAGCGGCTGGGGAGTGGCAGTTTGAGTAGCGCTCTCGCTCATGCGGCGATCCTTTGTGCATAATCTTTCATGGGGCCAGCATCGGGCGTAAATCCGTACATCGGCTCGCCCGGCAGCGCGTCTTCGATGATGGCGCGCACCCTCAATAGGGCATCAAGGTCAATGCCGGTCTTGCAGCCCATCGCATTGAGCATCAGCACCAGATCCTCTGTCACCAGGTTGCCGCTCGCACCCGGCGCAAATGGGCACCCGCCAAGCCCGCCCAGCGAGGCATCAAAGGTGCTGATCCCTTCCTCCAGCCCGGCAACCACATTCGCAAGGCCAAGCCCGCGCGTGTTGTGCAGGTGCAAAGTGGTGAGCATGTCATCGCCCACCGCCTGCTTCACTTTGCGCGTCAATCGGCGCACTTGCGCAGGGTCAGCATAGCCTGTTGTGTCCGACAGGCTGAATTCCATTGCGCCTGCCTCGGCGGCTTTTTCTGCCAGACGCACCACCTGATCGTCTGCGACCGCGCCTTCCATGGTGCAGCCGAATGCGGTGGAAAGCCCGACGGCAAAGTGGATGCCATGATCCTTGGCGATTGACGCGGCAGCGGCGATTTCTGCGAGCATGGCGGGGTGATCCTTGCGCACATTCTTGACCGAATGCGTCTCGCTCATCGAGAAGGGGATGCTCATCCCATCCACTCCCGCTTTCGCAGCGAATTCAGCGCCTTTGGCATTGGGCACCAAGGTTACGACATTCAGCCCCTCGATGGTTTTGGCAAACGCAACCAGCTCCGCTGTGTCCGCCATTTGCGGCAGCAGCTTGGCAGGGACAAAACTGCCCACTTCGATCTCTTTTACTCCGGCAGCGGCTTCGGCTGCGATCCAGCGCTTTTTCGCATCAAGCGGCATCACCCGGTCAATGCTTTGCAGGCCGTCGCGCGGGCCCACTTCGGATATGAGGATATCGGTCATTTATGTCTGCTCCAGATACACCCATGGCCGCGCGGGTCTGTCCGCGCTCAGCCATGTTTCGATAGCGTCCGCCTGAGTAAGAGTGAGGTCAATCGCATCAAGACCTTCGCCCAGCATCTGCTTGGCTTCGGCATCAATGTCGAAAGGATGGACGGCGTTGCTGCAGGTTACTTGCTGCGCGGCAAGGTCGATTGTCACTTCGCAATTGGCAAGGTTTTCAATCACATCACGCGGTAAAGTGACAGGCAGGATAAAGTTGCGCACGCAATTGCCGTAAAAGATCGGGGCGAAGCTTTCCGCGATAATTGCGCGGATGCCGTATTCGGCCAAAGCCCATACGGCGTGTTCGCGGCTGGACCCGCAGCCGAAATTGGCGCCCGCCAGCAGCAATTGCGCGCCCCTGTGGGCAGGCTGGTTGAGGACGAAGTCCGGGTTTTCGCTGCGCGCATCGGCATTGGTGTAGCGCCACGGCGCAAACATGCCATCGGCCAATCCATCGCGCCCGGTGGTGCGCATTTCGCGGCTGGGAATGATCGTGTCGGTGTCGACATTGTCGCGCATCAAGGGTGCAGCAAGAGCGGTGAAGGGCTGTGGGAAGGCGCTCATTTGGCATATTCCCGCGGGTCAGCAATCGCGCCTGCCAGCGCGCTTGCCGCGACGGTTTCGGGCGACGCGATATGCGTGCGGATGCCGGGGCCCTGGCGCCCTTCGAAATTGCGATTGGTGCTTGATATGGTCCGCGAACCTTCGGGGAAACCTTCGCCGCCTGCATAAAAGCACAAGCTGCACCCGCTCATGCGCCATTCAAATCCGGCAGCGGTAAAAATGGTGTCGAGCCCTTCTTCCTCTGCCTGCCGTTTGACCGCCAGCGATCCCGGCACGACCAGAGCTTTCTTGATCGAAGGGGCAATCCGGCGGCCTTCAAGGATGGCGGCGGCGCGGCGCAAATCGGAAATGCGGCTGTTTGTGCACGACCCGATGAATGCCGCATCAAGCGGTGTGCCTGCCAATCCATCGCCCGGCGCAAGCCCCATATATTCATGCGCGCGCGCCGGTCCTTGCGGCACTGGATCGCCGATGGGGATGGTCTGTTCAGGGCTGGTGCCCCAGCTGACCATGGGCGCGATTGCCGCTGCATCAATCACGATCTCAGCATCGAATGCCGCGCCGTCATCGCTGGAAAGGCCTGCCCAATAAGGATCAGCAAAATCACCGGGCGCAAAAGGGCGGCCCGCCAGATATTCGAATGTCTTTTCATCGGGCGCGATAATGCCTGTCATCGCGCTGAACTCGGTTGCCATATTGCAAAGGGTCATGCGCGCTTCCATCGCCAGAGCACGCACGGCATCGCCTGCAAATTCGACCACATGGCCCGCCCCGCCGCCTGCGCCGTGCTGCGCGATCAGGGTTAGGATCATATCCTTTGCCGTCACGCCGATTGCCAACTCGCCTTCGAAACGGACCTGCATGGTCTTGGGTTTTTCCAACCGCAACGTGCCTGTCACCATCGCGTGTTCGGCTTCGGATGATCCAATGCCCCATGCGAGCGCGCCAAACGCGCCTTGCGTGCAAGTGTGGCTGTCAGGCGCAACCAGAGTGAGGCCGGGCAGCACCACGCCTTGTTCGCCGCTGATGATATGGACGATGCCCTGATCGCGGTCATTCACATCGAACAATCGGATGCCGGCCGCTTTGCAGGCAGCGCGGGTTTCGGTTATAAATCCGCTGCCCCCCGGCATCAGCGTATCATCGCCGCGCCCAATACGCGTATCGACAATGTGATCCATCACCGCAAAAACGCGCGCCGGATCGAGCACTTTGCGGCCCATTTCGGCCATGCGTTTCAGCGCCGCTGCGCCCGTGCGTTCGTGCAGAAACACCCGGTCAATCGCAATCAGGGATGAGCCACCTTCGGCGTGATTGACCGTGTGCTCATCCCAGATTTTATCCAGCAGTGTCTTTGCCATAAGTCCCTTGGTTCGCCTATTCGTTCAGGCGCTGGCTTTCATTTCAGCATCAATCGCGCGCCAGTCTTTGGTCACGAATGTCTCCTGAATGGCCGTGCGTGTTTCAAGCATTCCATCGCGGATCCAGTGCCATGTCCGGCAGCGGTTCTGACCGTCATCGGATATCTGGATTTGCTCATAGAGGTAAAGCGAGGGATCGCCTGTGCGCTGCCAATAAAGCATCATTGTGCGGTTATATTCATCCAGCGCCACTTCCGATGCCCATCCCTGGATCAGGTCATTGTCCCACCAGATGCGCCCATCGCGGTAAGTGGCGGGAAAATCGCGCGTTTCTGTTTTGCCATCCGGCCAGGTGTAGAAATTGGTTTGGTGATAGGGAATGTCATCCTTGCCCGTCATGCGGCACATCAGCCGGCTGGCGTGCTGATCAATCATTTCATCCTTGGCGTTGAAATAGGTGTAGGTGCCATCCCAAACGCCTTCATGGCGAGCGAGCAGCGGCATATTGGCGGCAAATTCGGCATAGGTTGTCATCGTCAGCTTTCCTTCTTGGTCTGCAAATATTCGTGCCAGCGGCGCGCTTCGGCTCCCGCTCTTATGCGGGCGGTGGCGCGCTGTTGTAAGGTGTTGAGGGCCAGAGCGCTGGGTTCGAGCGGGGTCGCATGGGCGGCATTGGCTTCATACCACGGGGCAAAAAATGCCTCTGCCCGCGCTATGGCCCAGCTGCGCTGTAAGTGCTGGCCAAACCGGTCCGGGCTAAGATCGGGGTAAAGCTGATGGGGATCGCCTGCGGGGATTTCGGGCCAAACAATCTCGCTTGCATTCAAAGCATCTGCCGCAGCCAGGATGACCGCACCTATATCGGCGACGGGATCGGACTGGCCGTGGCCGGGCACATCAATCGCGAGCGCGCCCGCTTCAGGCTCGGCCATTTCGCTGGCAGGCCCGTGCAGCACCAGAGTGCCGCCGCGTGTGCCTTTCCAATGGATCAACCCTGTATCCAGCGCCAGCCAGCCTTCATCTGCATTGCCGTTCAGCCCATCTGCCGAAGCAGAGGCGGGATGCGATTGGAGAAAGGCGAGGCTCTCAGACCAGTGATCGGCAGGCGTTGCCACCTTCTTCGCGCTCCACCCGGCAGGCATATCGCCAAGCCTGTCAATGTGTTCCTGCAAAGGATCGCCATCATAAGCGGTGATCAGGCACGGCGGCACCTGCGCGCTTTTATCGGGAATATCGCGCGGCGCGCGCAGCACTGCGCCGTATCCCGCGCGGTAATCATTGCCCGCATCGAGCATTTCAGAAACCGCCTGATTAACCCGCGTAATATCGGCATGCGCGACAGACAATCGCGCTTCCTCGCGCGTGTCGAACCATGGGAAAACCCAGCTTTGCTCCAGCATCCGGTTCCACAGCCAGGTGAGGTGTTCGCCATAATCCGAAGGGTGAAATTCGGGCAGATATTTCTCCCCAAAGATGCGCATTTCCTCATCGGTCCAGATCGCATAGCCGCCAATCGCAAGGCTATCGAAGCGGCTCGGATGCCGTTTTAACGCGGTCACCAGAATGATCCCGCCCGAATGAAAGCCATAAGCCGGGCAGCAATCCACTCCCAGCGCATCTAGAAATTCGATCAATCCATCGGCAAAATCATTAATATCAGGATTGCCCGGCAGCGCTTCACTTTGTCCGAACCCCGGAGAATCTGGCGCAATGCACGTGAAATGCGCGGACCATTGCTGCATCAGCGCTTCGTATTCAGCGCTGGAACGCGGGCTTTGATGCACCATCAAAAGCATCGGGCCTGCACCGCATCGGCGATAATGGACGCGCCTGCCAGTGCTGGGTATCGATACGATGTGACGGGTGATTTGTGCGCTCAAGGAAGCCTCAAAGTTGTCCGGACAAATTTTACTCGACACGGCCTTAAGGGCGTTTATGGTCCGCGTCAAAGCAGAATCGAAGGGCATATATATGGCTGATCTCGTCGGCACCAAAATGATCGAAGAGGGCAAGACCGCGCGCGAATTGTTTGAAAGCGTCATGGCGAACCCCGCGCGCAAGAAATTCGGCTTTGGCGAGAAACTCGCGATTGTGAATGTCGATGTGCAGCAGGCCTACACCCGCACCGATCTGTTCAAGACCGCGTATGAAACCGATCCGCGCCAGATTGAATATATTAATACAATCAGCCGCCTCGCGCGCGAGAAAGGCATGCCGGTGATCTGGAGCCGGGTCGCCTATAAAAGCGATGCGGGCGATGCAGGGGTGTGGGGCACGCGCACAGACACGCCCGACAGTTTGCAGAACATCAAATATAACAGCGAGCGCCATCAATACGACCCGCGCTGCGAGGTTGATGAAAACGACCTCCAATACACCAAGCGTATGCCATCCAGCTTTTTCGAAAGCCCGCTCGCAAGCTATCTGACATTCCACAAAGTCGATACGGTGGTGGTCACAGGCGGTTCGACCAGCGGATGCGTGCGCGCAACGGCGGTGGATGCACTCAGCTATGGATACCGCACGATTGTTCCGATTGAGACCTGCGCGGACAAGCATGAAAGCTATCACTTTGCCAACCTTACCGATCTGCAATTGAAATATGCCGATGTTGAACCCGTGCAAACGGTGATAGACTGGCTGGAGGCGCGCTGAGCCATGCAAGAAGGCGCGCCTGATCCCGATCTTTACGATTACGCGCCCTACCGGGGGCGGCCAAAACTTGAATGGCCCGGCGGCAAAACCTGCGCCGTCTGGGTGGCGCCAAACCTCGAATATTACGAGATCGACCCGCCTATTGGCCCGCACCGCAAACCCTGGGCCAAAGCGCATCCCGATGTCGCGGGCTATTCCTACCGCGACCATTCCAACCGCGTCAGCCATTGGCGCATGGCCGATGTGATGAGCCGGCACGGCTTTCCCGGCAGCGTCAGCCTGTCGGTGGCTCTGTGCGATCATCACCCCGAAGTCATCGCGGACGGCGCAGCGCGCGGGTGGGAGTTTTTCAGTCACGGCATTTACAACACGCGCTATTCCTATGGCATGACCGAAGCGCAGGAGCGCGCGATCATTGAGGATTCCATCGCAACGGTTGACCGCGCCACCGGGCAGCGCATTCGCGGCTGGCTCGCGCCTGCTTTAACGCACACGGCGCGCACGCTGGATTTGCTGGCGGAATATGATTTTCACTACACCTGCGATCTGTATCATGATGATCAGGTGCAGGCGGTGAAAGTGGCGAAAGGCAATCTCGCCTCGATCCCCTACAGTCTTGAAGTGAACGACCATTACGGTTTCAACGTCTACGGGATGTCGGGCCGCGAATATGCCGATTGTCTGATCCAGCAATTTGACCGATTGGCTGACGAGGGCGAAGCTACCGGTTCTGGCACGGTCATGTGTGTGCCGCTGCATGCATATCTGATCGGACAACCGCACCGCATTGGCCCGTTTGAAGAGGCGCTGGAGCACATCGCGGCAGACCCGCGCTGCTGGAAAGCGCGCGCGGGCGAAATTGTCGATGCGTGGCGGCTTCAGCAGGGGAGGGCAGCGCAATGAGCCTCTTTGGAAAAATCCCGCTCGTCCTGAGCTTGTCGAAGGACCGTACTTTTTTTGCATCGCCGCAAGTAGTGAAGAGCAACCCTCGGGCAGGCTCAGCATGTGCGGTGGAGGGAAAATCAAAGTATGAGCCTTCCGGAAAATTACACGACCTATCCCCATCGCCGCGAAGGGTATGACCATCAGTTCTACGACTGGTCGAACATGCACAATCGCCCAGCCATTCAGTGGCCCGATGGCAAATCGGTCGCGGTGTGGCTGTGCGTCAGCCTGGAATGGTTCCCCATAACGCCCGAGGATAAACCCTTTCGCGCGCCGGGCCATATGGTCACGCCGTACCCCGATTACCGCCATTATACAGTGCGCGATTACGGCAACCGGGTGGGCGTGTTCCGCATGCTCGATGCGTTCAAAGCGGCGGGCGTTCGCGCGAGTTTTGCGGTTAATGCTGCGGTGGCTGAACGCTATCCTGAATTGATCGAAGCGGTGATCGCAGATGGCCATGAAATCATCGCGCATTCCGCTGATATGAACGGAACAATCACATCCGATCTGCCAGAAGCCGAAGAGCGCGCTCTGATCGCAGACAGCCTGTCACGGCTGGAGGAGGCAAGCGGGGCGCGACCCAAAGGCTGGCTCTCCATCGCCCGTTCGCAAAGCTGGCACACTGCCGATATTTTGGCAGAGCACGGCGTCCAATACACCTGCGACTGGGTGAATGATGAATTGCCGTACCGGTTCAAAAACGGGCTGGTGAATATGCCACTGAACACCGAATTATCCGACCGCATGATTGTCGCCACGCAGCAGCATTCAGCAGAAGGCTGGGCGCAGATGATGCGCGACAGTTTCGATTGGCTGGCCGCTGAGGCCCGAGGCTCAGAAGGTGGACGGGATTACACAAAAGGCGGCGGGCGGATGCTGCCTATCCACTTAACGCCTTATATCATGGGTCTGCCTTACCGCATTGGCGCGCTTGAGAAATTGCTGGCCGATTTCACCGCGCGCGAGGCGGCTTGGATCGCGAGCGGCGGTGAAATTGTGGCCGAATGGGAAAGCCAGCAATGACAACAATGCATGCCCGCAACCCGCGCACTGGCGAGGCGGATTATGAATTCGCCACCAGCACGCGCCAAGACGTCAATGCGCAGGCCGTGCGCCTCGACAAAATGCAACCTGCATGGGAAGCCATGGGCGCTGAGGGCCGCGCTGCGATCATGCTTCGCTTTGCCGATGCGGTAGAGGCCGCCGCGCCGCAGATTGCCGAAGCGCTTGCGATTGATACGGGACGTCATGCGGTCGCGTGGATTGAGGTTGAGGGATTGTCGCGCAGCATCCGCCGCTGGGCTGCGCGCGGGCCTGAATTGATCGCGGGGCTGGACCGGGCGGCGACCCCCTCTGCCACGCCCGGTTTTGAAATTACGCCCGATTATTCCGCATATCCGCTGTTCGGCGCGATTGCCCCGTGGAATTTCCCGGTCATCCTCAGCCATATTGATGCCGTGCCGGCTTTGATGGCGGGCTGTGCAGCTTTGGTGAAACCGTCCGAAGTTACCCCGCGATTTGTAGAGCCGATGCGGACCGTCCTGGCCAAGGTGCCTGAATTGCCGCTTGCCTATGTCATGGGCGGGGCGGATGTCGGGCAGGCCTTGATCGAGGAAGTGGATTACATCTGCTTCACCGGTTCCACCACGACGGGGCAAAAAGTTGCCGAAGCCGCCGCGCGCCAGCTCATTCCGGCCAATCTGGAATTGGGCGGGAAAGACCCGATGATCATCACCGCCAGCGCTGATCCTGGATGGGCAGCCAATATCGCCCTGCGCAGTTCGATCGTGGCGACGGGGCAGGCGTGTCAGTCGATTGAGCGGATTTATGTGGCGCGCGCCATCGCAGAACCGTTCCTCGATGAATTGGCCAAGGCCGCCAAGCGCGTTGAGATCACGTATCCCGATCCCAAGTCAGGCCATATCGGCCCGTTCATTTTCCCCGATCAGGCAGGCAAAGTGCAGGCCCAAATTGATGACGCTGTCGCCAAAGGCGCGCGCATTCTGGCAGGCGGCAAAGTGGAGACATTGGATGGCGGGCAGTATTTGCGCCCCACGGTCCTAACCGATGTCACGCCAGACATGGCCGTCATCGTTGAGGAAACCTTTGGCCCGGTTCTGCCTGTCACTATCTTTGACGATGTAGACGATGCCACCAGGCAGGCGAATGACACCGCTTACGGATTGGCTGCCGCCGTGCTGGCCGGATCATTGGATGAAGCTGCGCAGGTTGGCATGCGGCTGGAAGCGGGCGCGATCAGCCTTCAGGACGGGGCGCTCACCAGCATGGTTTCGGACGCGACCAACCATTCGCGCAAAGCATCAGGATTAGGGCCAAGCCGTATGGGCGATGAAGGAATGCTGCGTTTCCTGCGCCGCCGCGCGATGATCGCGCAAACCGGCCAGGCGCTGCCCATTGATGCCTACCGCGAAGGGCAATCGGCATGAGCAATCGCGCCGCTTTGGAAGCGATAATGCCCGCCATGCTGCTGCATGAAGGCTGGTGGGACGGGATGTACCGCGATTTTGATCTCGATGGCACTCTCACCGATGAACGCCGGGTCAAAACCCACTGCGAATTTCCTGATGCCGGCGATTGGCATTATATCCAGCACAATTGGTTGAGCTGGGCCGATGGGCGCGAGGCGGTGTACGAATTTGGCGGAAGGCTGGAAGGAGACAGACTGATCTGGAACACGGATCGGTTTTCCGGATATGGCTGGCAAACGCATGAACACACGATCATGCTGCGGCTCAACCGGCTGGATGTCCCTGGCGCTTGCTATGTCGAGATGATCGGGCTGTTTCCCGGCGCACAAAACCGCGCGCGCACGTGGCAATGGTTCAAAGACGACGAGCCATGGATGCGCACCTTGTGCGATGAGAAAAGGATCGAGGGACCATGATCGCACTGAGTTTAGCACTGGCCTTGCAAGGCGTAGCAGCGGGCGAAGCACCACCGCCGCCGCAGACCACTTGCGATCAGCCCGTGGTGATGGTCGTTACCGGGCTGACGCTCGACCGGGCGCGTATGGCCGCATATGGCAAAGCCATCGCCGACAGCAAAATCTATGAGGAACTGGGCGGCTATTACCTCAACATTCCGCGCTCGCTTGAAACCTTTGAGGGCACCCAAGACCCGCGCGCGACCACGATCACAGTGCGCTTTCCCTGTATCGAGAATGCGCGCGCGTTCTGGTATTCCAAGACCTATCAGGAAACGATCCTGCCGCTGCGCCAAAATCCCAGCGCGGGCGATTACAGCGTGCGTGTTTACCCTGAGGCACCCTTGCGCGAAGACATGATCGGCAAAGTAGGCGATGCGACATATCTTGCGGATTTCCCCGCAGACGCGATTGAGCAGGTTGAGCGCTAACGCGCCAGTTCCACCAGTTCGTACCGGTTCATCATATACCCATCGATTGAACCATAGACGAGCACATGGTCATCATCGGCGGTCACCCACATATCGAAATCAGGGTGGCGCGTGCCGCCCATGCCTTCATCGCTTTCATCGACATAGCGGAAATGGCGGCAGGCAAAAGTGCCCGCTTCCACTGTGCGCTGTTCTTCGCCGACATATTCCATCGTCATTTCAAGATAAGCGATCTGCGGCGCGGTTGCTCCGCGATGATCGGGCGAGGGGAGATAGAATTTCAGCCGCCGCTTATGGGGCCCGCGCGCCAGATCCATCAGCCGGGTGGTAAAGCCATCGCCCGCAATCGGATGCGTGCCAAAGGCGTCAAAATCGCCCGCCGCGCGGCTTTCTGAATTGCGGCCGATGCCGGGGCCAAAGCTTTCGCAAGTGATCTGATCCGCGCCTGCATCATAGTGCATCCAGCCAGAGCCCAGAAATTCATCACCCAACGTCAGATGCACCAGCAGATTTTGCGGTTTGCCGTCCGGGCCGATATGGCACGTGATATTGCGAAGAACAGTGGGATCGGGTTCCTCAATCTCGCATTGTGCGCTCATGATGACAGAGCCATCGGCGTGGTGCGAGAAATTGAACCATTCGCGCCCCCTTTCCTGTCCCTCCATGCCCGGCTTCATCGAGGAATAGCGGATTTTCCCGCGCACATTACGGTGTTTCATCAGATCAACCCGGCGCTATCCAGCCGGGCGATCACTTCTTCCTGCGCGCGCTTGAAGTAATCGCGCGGGGGGATCACAGGCGCGCCGTCTTGCATCATGCCATTGGCGCGGTGAAACGCCTCAGCGCTCGCGGCATAGGCATCGGCGAACAGGCCGGGGCGCTGACGGGCGAGGGAATTGATCATCGCAGGCGCGCGCCGCGCTGCACGCAAGGCGGCCAGATCAACCGTGCCAAACGCGGTAAAGGTTTCCCCGTCGCCTGCCTGCGACATCAGCTTGCCGCGATAATCCACCATCCGGCTGTTCCCATCCGCACTGGCCAGCGGCAGGCCGGTGCCGGCAATCCCGGCGGTGTTCGCGGATACGACATAAGCCATATTCTCAAACGCGCGCGCCTGTTTGGCGATATCTTTGGGCGTGGCGAGCGGTGATCCGATTTCGCTGGAGGAATGGGCGAACACTTCGGCCCCGCGCATTGCCAGAACGCGCGCAATTTCAGGATAGAGGATTTCCTCACTCGCCACCGCTGCAATCCGGCCAATATCGGTGCTGGCGACGGGAAAGACCCCTTCGATCCCGTAGCGGTCCAGATAATCCTCCCACACATCATGCGGGGAAGGGGCAAACATCGACAGCAAGCGGCGATAGCGCAAAACCGTATCGCCGCTTGGCGCGACGACAAAGCTTGTCTGAAAATAGAAATCGGGAAAAGCGCCATCGCGTTCATAGGCATTGCCCGCGATGAACAGGCCTAGCCGCTGTGCGACTTCGCCAAGCGCTGTGTATTCCGGCCCGTCGACATCCCACGCAGCCTTGGCGGCGAAATCCTCAATCGATATGCGCCCCGGATAGGACGTGAACAGATATTCGGGCAGCACTGCCAGTTTGACAGGCGCGCCCGCATATTGCGCAATGAATATCGACGAGGCGCGGATCTGCCCTTCGATCGCGGCAATATGATCAAGCATAGCGCGGCGCGCCGCGTCATTGTCCAGCTGCTCGACCGCGCGCGCGGTCAATTGCATGGCGACAGCGGCGTAAGGTTGCGGTGTGGTCATGGCGGCCCCTTCAATCCCTCACTACAGTCCGAGCGAGCCGGGGTTCATCATGTTTTTGGGGTCCAGTTCAGCTTTCGCCGCTTTCAGCAAAGCATCGGCGCGCGGATGCAGGCTGCCGCGATAACGATAAGTCCGCCCGATCTGGAAATGCGCCGCATCGTGATCGTAGAAGATATCGACAATCGCTTGCTTCAGCTTTTGCGTCAGCGCCCATGCATCGGCATTGGGCGCGCCTTTGGGCAGTTTTTTAAGATGCGCCGCTTCAATCGTATCCTCGATCAAGGGATTGCGCGCATCGGGCCAATACAGGCACGGTTCAATCACCATGCCCGCACCGCCAACCGCCGCGATCAGAGTGCCGTAATGCACGCCCAGCGCCTCCATTTCGGCAGCGTGATCGGCAAACAGTTTTTCAAACGCGGCAAAGCAGGCGGGCGATTGCCCATGCGATACCAGCCCGTGAATGGGCGCCCAGCGTTCTCCATCGGGGCCAAGGATTGAATTCAAGGGCCCAAACGGATTGGCGCGGATGATCTTGGGAATGGTGTTTTCCACCTCGCGCCCGCCGCACCGTTTTACGATGCCGCGCGCAATCTCAATATCCGCATCAGCCGCCGCCTGAATGCGTCCTTCGGCAAGGACATGCATCGAGAAATTAGCGTCTTTTAGAAAATCGCGGCCCGCTGCGACAACCTTTGCGCCTTCTCTCAAGGCTTTCAGAACGCCGCCTCCGCTGCCGGCCTGCTTTTTCATCATGCCGACCAATTGCTTGGCATCGCTCGTCAGGCTGTCGCGTTTCATCCGAATGGCGTTGAGGTAGGGGTCAAAGCCAAAGCACTCGGTCGCAATTCCTTGCCGCTCAATCGCGCTGGAGGCTGCGAACCAGCTTTGTGCATCATCGAAAGCAAAGCTCGCGTAAGCGTGGCAATCAGCTTCCGGGATCAGTTTGAGCGTCACGGTCGCCTTGATCCCCAGCGCGCCGGTATCGCCCAGAAACATGCCGGTGAGATCAGGGCCGTAAGGGCGCGTGTGTTTCTTGCCCGTATTCATTAAAGTGCCATCGGCCAGCACCACTTCCAGCGCAGTGCAGCTTTGCACGGCAGAGCCATAGCGGCCTGTGCCCCAGAAGATGCCGTTCTGGCTCATCCCGCCGCCAATGCTGGCCTTCAGGCCTGACAATGTGCCCCACATGGGCGTGCGCAAATGGTGATGCGACAGCCGCTCTTTAAGCGCGGCCCAGGTGCAGCCCGCCTCCACCGTGACTGTCATGGAAACATCATCGACTTCGATGACACGGTTCATTTCGGCAAGGTCAAACAGCACCGCGCCCGCGCGCGTCTGGGTGTATCCGCCCGTATAGCTCATCCCCCCGCCGCGCGGGGCAACCGGGTGCCCGGCATCTGTTGCCGCTTTAACCGCAGCGGCCAATTGGTGCTTGTCACGGGGGCGCACCACAGCGGCGAGGTCCGCACCGCGATCGTAGATATCGTGCGCGTAAAATTCGAGGCTTGCGCCGTCGGTGAGCACATCTGCGCCGCTCGCGCGAAGGCTATCGGCAAGATCGGTGGGGGTGGCGGCAAGAGTGGCCATCAGGCGGGCTCCATTTGGGGGTTGGAAGGGGTTTCCGCTTCGGGAAAATCATCGGGATAGCGGCCCAGAAGCAGCAATAGCGCGCCGCCTGCGATGAAGGCAAAAATCGACACTTCAAGGATGGCATCATAACTGCCTGTGCGATCAAACACTTGCGCATAGATTATCGGCGATGCGGCTGAGAACAGGCCAAAGGGCATATAGAGCATGCCGTATATTTTGCCGTAATGCGCCATGCCGAAATAACGGCCTGTTAGATAGGCAATCAAATCGCTTTCCGCGCCCGCCGCAAAGCCCAGCAGGAACCCTGCGAGCGCGGCTATGGGAAAAGCCAGACTGTCGCCCAGCAGCAGCCATGCAGAAATCGCAGGCAGGCACAGCAGCGGAAACGCGACAAAGCCCTGCCAGAACCGGTCCAGCAAGGCGCCCGTAATCAACCGGCCTGCAAATATGCCAATGCCAAGAACGCCCATGACACTGGCCGCGCTCTGGCTTTCAATGCCGCGCAGGCCCAGCATGGTGGGCAGATTGATAAACGCCCCGCCAAATGCCCCGGCAATCAGCGCAATGCTGAGCCAGATGACGTAGAATCGGTAATCGGTAAGCGCGCCGCCCAGTGTTTTGCCCGTCAGCCCGCCTGTATCGCTTTCAATGGCTTTGGGGCGTTCGTCAGCGCGCGGTTCGCGGAACAATGCGAACGTGACAATCAAAGCTGAGAGCGGGAACAGCGCGACAAGCGCGAACATGGAGCGCCAACCATAACTTTCAATCGCCCACACCGCGACTTTGGGTACGATCATCGCAGCAAGACTGGTGCCCATCAACAGGATACCAAGGGCCAGCCCGCGATTTTCATAAAACCACAGATTGATCGCGCGGCTCCACGTGACAGGCGTTGATCCAATGCCGACAAAACCGACCACGACCCACAGCCCGTAATAGGCATAAAGCGTGGAGCGCGCATCGGTGGTGGGAGTGAGCGAGATCGCTGCAAAGGCGAGCCCGAATGCAAACAGCGACCACAGCGCCACGGGGCGCACGCCGAAACGGTCTGCCATCCAGCCGAATACGGGCGCGAGCAAGCTGGCGATCACTCCGAAAATGGTGATTGGCAGCAGAATCTCGGTTTGGGTCCAGCCGAATTCAGCGCGCAGAGGCCCCGGCGTAAATCCGATAATGTTGAACGGGATCGGCGATGCGCCGCACATCACGCCCAGGGTGGATGCAAGCAGAACTTTCCAGCCGAGCGAAAATTCGCCCCTTTCTGCTTGTTTGAGAGGCGAAGTTTCGTCAGTCATTGGCGCTGTAGAACTCCGTCAAATTGCCATCGGGATCACGCACGGCAAGCATATCCACCGTGCCGATCTCGCCGATCACAACATCCGCCGCTTCGTAGGCAAATGCAATGCCTTTGGCGGAAAGCATTGCGCGGTAGGCAGCAAGATCCGCCACGGGATAGCGCACCGATAGAATGCCCAGATTGGGCGGAGAGGCGCGGCTGGACAAATCATCGCCGGTAAAGCCTGCGATCTGCATCACTTCGACCCGGCCTGTCTCATCGCCGGGCACGGGCTGCAACGCCGCAGCGCTGCGGGCGATGTCGGGGGTTAGGTTAAGAGGAATACCGAAATTGGAACGGGCAGGGGCATCAGGTTCGCTATCCACATCGAAGAGCACGCCAAACGCAAGCGTATCTTCGTAAAAGCTGCGCGCGGCCGCTTTGTCGCGGACCATGCGCATGGAATTGAACCCCTGGCTGATCGCGCCCACGGGAAAAGCGGTGAAATCGGGCGTGATGCGTTCATAGACGGCGATATTGATGCCATGCGGGCCTTGCAGCACCACATTGCGCAGGTCTGATGTGCCAAATTGGAAACGGATCGGCTGGCTTTCCGCCCACCAGCCCAGCTTGATCGCGGTGTCGAACAGTTTGGGAATATCGTCAGACCGGACCATCAGCGAATAGATGCCGCCTGTATCCCACGCGCGTGCGGCAATGCGAATGGGTTTTTGTTCAACGCCGCTGAATTGTACAAAACGGATGCAGCCTGTTTGCGCTTGCGGTGCGCACCAGCGTTCGAACCGGGCGCTGGCCGCTGGCGGTAAGGCCCAGTAATCAAGCTCACTGCGAGAAACCTCGCCGCTTGAGCGCAGATGCCATCCGCCCCCCACGCGGAACAGCCGTGTCACCGGATCAAATTCGGCAACGCTGATAACGGTCTCGCTCCATGGCTGAACCCCGAACTGTGCCGCTTGGGGTTCGGGCCGGGCAGCATCTTGCGCCGCAGCCGGGGCGGGCAAAGCGGCACTGACGAGGCCCGCGCCCAACAGCGCCAAGCCAAGCAAAAATGCGCCGGCCACTTTGGGCCGGCGCAGGAGGGAGCCAAGGGTCAGGCGATCACTCAAATGAGACGCCCACATCAATTCCAAATGTCAGCGGCGGCGCGGCAAACACCTGATTTTGCGAACCGCCAGCAAAGGTGTTGGCGCGGAAATATTCGCGGTCGGTCAGGTTCTTGCCCCAGATGGTGACGCGCCAGTTATCCGCGCGGTATCCGATCCGCGCATCGAGGCGAAAGCCGGGTTCCTGCTCAGTGCCGGGAACGTTGGCGACCAGGCCGAACGTATCATCTTCCCATGATCCATCGCCGCCAAAGAACACCTCGCCATTGCCCACAGGCGCTTCGTAAACAAAGCCCAGCAATGCTTTGAAGTCAGGTGCGTTTTTCAGATCAAGGCCCAATGCACAATCGATGATCGCCTGTTCGTAAGCCGCCGTTCCGGGAGCTGCGCCAATCGCGCCGCAGGCAAGGCCGGGCACTGTGGTGGTGCTGCCTGAAAGCAAGCCAGCCTGATCGAAATTGAGCGACTGGTATTCCGCATCAAGGAAGCTGGCATTGCCGTAGATTTGCAAGCCATCAACAGGCTCTAGCCGCCCTTCGATCTCAATCCCCTGAATGCGCGCTTCGCCGGCATTGATCCGGGTAAAGCCGCCTGTGGGCAGAGTTCCGCTGATCTGCAGATCTTGATAATCGTTGTAGAAATAGGTCGCGTTGAATGTGCCGCGATCATCCCAGAACTGTGTGCGATAGCCAACTTCGATGCTGTCGAGCTGTTCTTCATTAACGCCGCGGAAACACGCGACGGGGCTAAAGCAATCGGGCGAGAAGCCGGGTGATTTGAAGCCTGTCGAATAGGACGCATAAAGCAGGATATCATCGGTCAGCTCGTAATCGACTTTTCCTGTCCAGGTGATGTTGTCAGTGCTAGTTTCGCCTGTGATCCCGCTGCCAAATCCGGCGAGCGGCCCGCCTGCATTGCCTTCAAATTCGCGATCTTCGGTGGTCCAGCGAAGCCCGCCAGTCAGCGTCAACGCATCGGTCACATCAAAGGTTGCTTGGCCGAACAGCGAGAAGCTTTCGGTTTCCACCTCATTCTGGAAAGGGAAGACGAAAGTGTAATTCAGATTGACGCTTTCATTGTAGTAAAATGCGCCAGTCGTAAGGTTGAAAGGTCCGTCAAAATTGGTGTTCACCAGCACTTCCTGGCTGAACTGGTCCTGCTCGGTCTGCTGGAAGAACGGAAAGCTGATAAAGCTCGACAGATCATCGCTCAGCGCGCGCAATGCGGTGATCGAGGTTACCGAGAAATTGTCATATTCACCCGTCAGCTGGATCGATGCGCCATAGGCTTCAACCGAGCTGTCGAAATTGGTCACACAGCCGATGGGCTGGAAATTGACAGGGGTGAAGCCGGAACAGGTGACGCCCGCTGCGGGTTCGACTGTGAAAATGTCCTGATCGACATCGGTTGTGACTGCCGGATTGGTGCTGCTGGCGGCAAGCGAGCTTGGCACCGGATCGCTGTTGTCTGCGGTGTAATCGAAGATCGCCAGCGCGGTCCAATTGTCATCGAGCTGGCCGAACAGGCTGCCGCGAAACGCGATCACTTCCTCTTCGCCCACTTCGGAGCCCGCCTCGCCAGCGAAATCGCCGTTGGGGTTCAGAGTGTGGAACCCGTCGCGGCGTTTATACAGGCCCGTCACTCGGCCTGCGATATCATCCGAGCCGACATTGACAGTGCCGCGCGCCATGATCCGGTCAAAATTGCCGTAGCCAAAATCAGCGGAGAAAGTGGTTTCCCCCAATTGCGGGCGAACCGAGGTAAACTTGATCGCGCCGCCATTGGTGTTGCGGCCATACAAAGTGCCTTGCGGTCCGCGAAGCACTTCGACCTGTTCAACATCAAGCAGATCGACAAGCGAGCCGACAGTGCGGCCAAGATAGACATTGTCGATGTAGATGCCGACCGCAGGGTCAACCGCGCCGCGCGATTCGTCTTCACCAACGCCGCGGAAAAAGATCCGCGCGGATGAAGACGTGCCGGTGCCGGTGGTAATCACCACGCCGGGGATCTGCGATGTCAGATCGTTTGCATCATTGATCTGGCGGCTTTCCAGCTGCGCCGCGTTCAGCGCCGAAACCGATGCAGGCACATCTTGGAGGTTTTCAGCGCGGCGCTGCGCGGTGACGACGATTACATTATCATCCTCTTCCTGCGCGCCAGACGTGTCCTGTGCGATCGCGGAAGAGGGGAATGCGATGAGCGCGCCAAGCGATACGCCTGTAGATAGCGCGAGAGCCTTGAAACGAGAGAGATGCATTGCTGGATATCCTTTTAGGAAATGAACTGGGCAAGCTTGCCAAGCGATCCCATGCGTTGGTAACGGGATTTGTCCGGACAAATACTTGCCTGTCAAGCCGGGAAGTGCAATTTGTCCGGACAAATTGAACGAATCTGCTGCCAGATGCGTTTTTCTTGCAACAGTTTTGCTTTCGATCTTTCCTAAGGAGAGCCCCGTGTCGTTACCTGATCTCGCTTACCCCACACTGGTTTACGCGCATTTGCTGTTGTTCGTGCTTTGGCTGGGCGCGGATGTGGGCGTGTTTGTGTTGGGCCAGCATTTCCGCCGCCGCACTGTTTACACGCTCGACCAGCGCATTGCCCTGCTCAAATTGCTGGTGGAGGTGGATATGGTCCCGCGCAGCGCTTGGGCGCTGATGGTGCCTTTGTCGCTGAGTGTGGTGGATCTTGGCAATTGGTGGGATGTGCCTACCGCTCTGCTGATCGGCGCATGGTTGGTGGGGCTGTTTTGGCTGGCGCTTGTCTGGGATTCGCATTTTCACGATCAAACCCCGCGCGCTGCGCGCAATCGCAAAATCGAAGGCTGGCTGCGCTGGCTCATTGGCGGTTTTTACCTCTGGTTGGGCGGGCAAAGCCTGATTGTGGGCGAGCCGCTCGCGCCCGAATGGCTGGCTTGGAAAGCGCTGATGTTCGGCTTTATCTTTGTGGCGGCGATCATGATTGATGTGACGTTCAAACCTGTCGGCGCGCAGCTGATGGCGGTGCTTGAAGAGGGGTCGAGCGACGAAACCGAAATACCCCTGCGCCGAACGATGGACCGCACGCGCATCTGGGTGTGGGCGGTTTACGTGCTGCTGCTGATCACGGCCTTTTTGGGTAATGTGAAACCGTTGCTTTGAGAGCGCACTTTTCGCCGCAATCAAAACTTGTGCAGAAATTTGTCTGGACAAATTTTTCGGCAAGTGCAGGATTAGGGACAGGGACGGACATGCGCTGACAATGGGATTGCGGCGCACATGAAGGAGGGAAATCATGAAAAGACTGCTTCGCGGTGCATTGCTTGCCGCTACTGTGATGACACCGGGCGCATTGCTCGCTCAAACCAGCGATGCCGCGCCGGATGATGACAGCGCGCAAACCACCAATGACAATGTCATTATCGTCACCGCGCGCAAAACCGAAGAGAGCATTCAGGATGTGCCGGTTGCGGTCACCGCATTCACGTCAGAAGATCTGTTCGAACAGGGCATCCGCGATATTGAAGATCTGTCGCGGCGCACGCCCGGCTTTGTGTTCGATACGCCGTTTGGTCGCCAGTTTGACCGGCCGATCATTCGCGGACAAGCGAACATTCTGGGCGATTCCGGCGTTTCGGTCTTTATCGATAATGTGAACGTCACCCAGTCCATTCGCAGCCTGAACTTTGGCGATATCGACACGATCGAGATTATCAAGGGCCCGCAATCCGCGCTGTTTGGCCGCAACACCTATTCGGGCGCGATCAACATCACCACGCGTCAGCCGACCAATGATTTTGGCGGCCAGCTAAGCGTCGAGATTGGCGAGGATAGTCTGTACGAAGTGCTCGGCAATGTTCGCGGACCGATCATTGATGACAAGCTCTTCTTCTCAGTGTCAGCGCGCTATTACGATTTCGAAAGCGAGTTTGACCGCCCTGAAAACATCAACCCGTCTTTAGGCAATGAAAGCTCTTTCAGCATCGGCGGTACTTTGGAATTTCGCCCCACACCGGGCTGGACCAGCAAATTGCGCGTTGCCTATAACGAGGATGACGATGGCCATTTCCCCATTGGCCTGTTCGGATTTGGCGGGCTGAATGTGAATGTGCCCGGCGGTACGGATCTCGGCGGCGTGCAGCCGTTCTTCCAAGGCGTCGTCCCCGTTTCCGCGCCCAATCCCAGCAGCTTTCCGCAGATCACTAACACTCTTGGCGAAGGCGGCGGAATTGAACGCGAGGAGTTTTTCGTCTCGCTCAACAATGAATTTGAACTGGGCGATTACACGCTGTTTTCAACCGTCGGTTACACGCGCGAGGAATTTCGCGATGAACTCGACAGCGATGGCCAGCCCGGATCATTCGGCACCGCGATTGTCGCAGGGCCATTTCCTGCGCCGTTCATCTTTCCCGGCGCAACCGGCGTCGTATTGCTTCCGTTTGATTTCACCACCACCGATGATGATCTGCAAACGACCTATGTCGCAGAGGTTCGGCTGGATTCCCCGCAGGACAAGCCATTTCGCTGGCGCGTAGGCGGGTATTATTTCCGCAATGAAGAACGCGATGAAAGCTTGCTTGGCGCATTCACGCCCGAACGCCAGGCCGGGGTGGAAGCATCGGGCCAGGCGACAATCGCACAGATCGCAGCCGCTTTGGGTGTGCCGGCCTTTACGATTATCAATCTGGGCGGCGGTTTCGACATTGGCCCTGAAGACCCCGAAGAGCTTCAGATCGAAAACTTTTCGGTGTTCGGCTCGGTTGCTTACGATCTGACTGACCGCCTGACCGCGACAGCAGAATTGCGCTGGGCTGAGGAAACCCAGCGCCTGCGTGTGTTTGATTTTGCGACAGGCGCTTTGTCGACGCTGAATGATGGATCACCGTTTGATGTCGAAGGCACCTTTGATGCCATCACGCCGCGTTTCATCCTCGATTTTGAAGCGACCCCTGACAACCTGCTTTATGCCAGCGCTGCACGCGGGACAAAGCCGGGCGGCTTTAACGGCGCGCAAGGGTTCCAGTTTGGCTTTGGCACATTCGATGAAGAATCGGTGTGGCAATATGAGCTGGGTTCGAAAAACGCTTTTGCAGGCGGAAATCTCATTTTCAACATCGCGGCCTATTATTCCGCTTTGCAGGATTACCAGCTGACCGAAAACCTCGCCGCACTTGGCGCGGCCAGCCCGACGGGATCGGTCACCGCGAACCTTGGTGATGTTGATATTTTCGGAGTGGAGATCGACACGATCTGGACCCCGTCAGCTTTGCCCGGTGTGACGCTGGGCGGCAGCTATGCGTGGACAGATACCAATTTCACCTCCGGTTCCGAAGCGACGCAGGGCGCGGTGTTTGGCGATCCTGATCTGACCGGGCAAAGCCTGCCGCGTCAGGCGCGCCATCAGGTGTCATTCTATGGCGATTACGAAGCGTTCTTTACCGACACCATATCGACCGTCTTCTCGGTGAACGGCAATTACCTCTCCAGCCGATTTGCGCAGGTGCAAAACCTGGCAGAAACCGGGGAAGCGTTTGAGCTGGATGCACGCATCACGCTGAAATACGGCGATAATGTCAGCCTTGCGCTTTATGCGCGCAATCTCACCAATGAAGATGCACCGCTGGGCGTGCTGCGCTTTATTGATCCCACCGGCGGCAATGGCAGTCTGGTGGTCAATGGGGTGAACATCGAAAACGGCTTTACGCTGAGTTCAGCGGGACAATCGCGCGGTTTCCAGTTCAACAACCGTTTGGGCCGAAGGTTTGGTGCGGTTCTGCGCTTGCAGTTCTAATCACGCAGGTATGACCGGCAAAAGGGGCGGGGCGGCTTAGGTTTCCCCGCTCTTTTTTGGGCTCCTTCTTTTTGGCCCGCCCTTTTTACGCCTGCAAAGCCAACACCCGTTTGGCCGCGCGTTCGCCGCTTTCCAGTGCGCCTTCCATGCCGCTGCTTTGGATCGCCAGATGTTCGCCGGCAAAATGCAGATTGGTGCCAAGGGTCTGGCATGCGCGCGCGTGATGTGCCGCCATGCCGGTGCCGAGATGGTGATAAATTCCGCGCGCACCCCTCTCGCGCTGCCAGCTGAACAAACGCTCCAGCTTAAGCTTGCCCGCCGATGACGGGCGCATTTTGGCAAGCCGCTTGGTAATTTCAGCCTCGGCCAGATCGCGCGGCATTCGGTCAAGCATGTCTGCCCCTGCGCCGGTCGTCCACAATTTGACCATGGGCAGCGCGTTTCCGGCCCCGCTGCCAGTGCCATCCGACAGGATAAACACCCGGCCAATCAGCGGATCATCGCTCCACAAAGTGTCCGGATAAGGATCATCGCGCCAGAACGGCTCTGATGCGGAAAGATATGCGAAACTGGCGCGGGTATAGGGCAGATGCGCCATGCTGAAAGCGAGCGAGGCGCTGAGCGGGGCGTCGATCATTTCGGGGCTGAGCGCGGCAAAGGGTATGGTGCAGATCACATGGCGGGCGGTGATGGTGCGGGTTTTCGCGCCCGGGCCCTCGTCATCCGCCAGTGTCACGGTGACCGCGCCGGGTTCCTGCACAATCCGTTTGACCCGGCTGGTGAGCCGCACGCCGTTATTGAGCGCTTCCGCCATCGCTTCGGGCAATCGCTGCGCGCCGCCTTTAATGGTGGACACAGGGCCAGCGCCCGCGCGAAAAATCGCAAAGCTGCGCGCCAGATGAAGCTGCGACATGCTGGCCAGCGAATTGCCGTTGAAATTGGCTTCGATCAGGCGGAGTGCCTCTGGGCTGGCACCGGCTTTCGCAAGCGCCATCTTCACCGAGACATCAGACGCAGGCTCAGCGGTGAGCCAATCGGATGGGGCGCCAAATCGCGGCAGACCGCCCGCGAATTTGAGCAATAGCCGCGCAGGTTCGGCGGTGAGGGCAGGGCCTGCTAACGGGTCAGCCAGCGGGCCTGACCCCCGCGCGGTCCATTCATCAGCGGTGTAGCGCTCACCATTGACCCAATACAGATTGCCCGGTGCTTGCACCCGGCCAGCGCCTGCGCCTGCATCGCTCGACAAGCCCACGCCAAGATCGCCCGCAATCCGGTGCAGCCGGGCGTATCCCGCGCCGACCTGTATCCCGCCTGCATCGGGAGTGCCTGGCAGATCATCGAGCGTGTGGAGCCTCCCGCCAATGCGGCTCTCTCCTTCGAGGACCACGGCCGAAAGCCCTGCATCCTCGCATAGCCGCGCGGCATTCAGGCCCGCCAATCCTGCGCCGATGATAAGGACATCAGCTTCGGTCCGGCCCCACGCGGTGCGCGGAGCAGCGCCCGCGATAATCGCCGCAGAGCTGCCCGCCAGAAACGCGCGCCGCGTCGTCATCAAAGCCGCTCGCCAGCCCAAGCCTAGCTCAAGCCTTACTCCTCACCAGAAGGCGCGGCTGCGTCATCGCCGGCCGCTTCAGCTGCTTGGTCTTTCAGCAATTTGAATTTCGTCCAGGTGGTTTCATTGCGGCGAGTGTCATCCTTGGGCGGGGCCTGTTCATAGATCGGATAATTGGCGCGAATTTCGGTTTTCAGCACTTCGGGCAGCTCCTCAAAACCGCCCGGCAATTTGCGGCCCATGGCGTTAAACACCATCTGGCCCGGCCGTCCGCCCATTTCCATCCACGGTGCCCAAGGCGAAATGCGCACCCAACTTATCATCGGATACGCAGTGGGTTTGGAGGCATCGAACAAGTCGCTTTTCAACGCGGCAAAATCAAAGATTTCCATCGCGTGATATTTGTTGCCGACATAATCCTGATACCCGCCTGCCAGCGGATTGGTGTAAAACAAAGGCACTTCGAACGGGATAAAGACATACTCGCCCGCTTCCTTCATGGTCGACAAAGTGAACGGCTTGCCATCGGCGCTTTTGGGGAAATTGGGGCGGCCATTGACCGGGTCATTGTGGATTTGCATCACATCGACCGTCTCGCCTGTGTAAGGGTTTTCCCATGTGTTGACGACTTCGCGGGTTTTCGGGTCAAGCATCAGCATGACCTCGCGGCTGATCAATCGCCAGCCTTTGCCGCGCACCGGGTCTTCCACCTCGACACAGCGGCGGATGTTCATCCCTTCGCCCCAGAACAGCAATTTATCGCGCACGCCGGGGCTGCGACCGTAAATATTGCCCGACCAGTGGTAAACCGCAGGCTCATCGGCTGACACGCCGCATTGCAGCCGCTTGGAAATTTCGAGCGCTTCTTCGGGGACATTGGGGTCCAGCATTTGCGCGCTTGCCCCGCTGGAAAGGGTCATTGCGCTGGCGGCCATCCCTGCTGCTGCGAAAAATGACGTAAACTTGGGCGCAAATAGGGCCATGAAAATTCTCCAAATCGGGATGGGAACAAAATTTGTCCGGACAAATTACTATTTCTTGCTTGACTTTATATTTGTCCGGACAAATTGTGAAGCCTCATTAATGGCACTTGTGTCCGAAATTTTTGAAAGCGAACCCAACGCCCGTGTTTTCAGCTGCCAGCCTTTTGTTTGTGCCCGGTTCCCGGCCCGATCGTTTCGCCAAGGCGAAAGCGGCAGGCGCGCAGCTGACCGTGATTGATTTGGAAGATGCCGTTGCCGCCGAGGACAAAACGAGCGCGCGCGATGCCGCCCTTGGCGAAGTGGCCGCTGCGCCTGATGGCTGGGCGATCCGTATCAATGCAGTGACGAGCGCCGCCGGTGTGCGAGATTTGGCTGCGCTCAGTGTGCTGGATGATTTGCCCAAAACGCTGCCCGAAACGCTATTGGTGCCGATGGTGGAAACCGCTGCGGAACTGGATGTGGTCGCTGGCGCGCTGGGTGAGCATTGCCCTGCGCTCATCCCGCTGATTGAAACACCCAAAGGATTGCGCCACGCGCTGGAAATCGCGCAGCACGCACAGGTCCAGGCGGTGATGTTTGGCGGGGGCGATTTTTCTGGCGAACTGGGCGTCGAACTCGCCTGGGACCCGCTGCTGATGGCGCGGCAAAGCGTTATCCTTGCCTGCGCAGAGGCGCGCAAACCCGCAATTGATGTGCCCTTTATCGCGCTTGACGACGAAGCGGGCCTTGAGGCTGAATGCGCGGCTGCCAAGGCCGCTGGCTTTACCGCCAAAGCAGCGATCCATCCCCGGCAATTGCCTGCAATCAACGCCGCTTTCGCCCCAAGCGAGGCTGAAATTGCCGAAGCCCGCGAAGCGCTTGCTGCGTATGAAGCGGGAGGGGGCCGGGCCATTCGGTTTAACGGGCGCATGTTAGAAGCGCCATTCATCAAGAGATATCGCGCGGTCATCGCGCGGGCAGAAGGAACACAACATGCGTGATGGTGTCATCGAAGTTGCCCCCGGGCGTTTTCGCGAAGTGCAGGGCCGGTATTTTGAGGATTTCGTAGTCGGCCATATTTATGAGCATCGTCCCGGACGCACGATCACGGATGCGGACAATGTTTGGTTCACGCTGCTCACCATGAACACGCATCCCGCGCATTTTGATTACGAGCTTTCGAAAGACACCGAATTTGGCAAGCCGCTCGTGGTGAGCCCGTTCACCATCGCGCTGATGACCGGCATGAGCGTTTCTGACACCAGCGGCAAAGCCATTGCCAATCTGGGCTGGGACGAAGTGCGCATGACCAAGCCGCTGTTTGTGGGCGACACGCTGTATTGCGAAAGCGAAGTGCTTGAAACACGCGAAAGCAAAAGCCGCCCCGAACAGGGCATTGTGACATTCAAGACCATTGCCAAAAATCAGCACGGCGAAATGGTCAGCCATTATAAACGCACCGTTCTGGTGTGGCGCCGGGGCTTTGGCGGTCTCGACGAATAAACGCCGCATACAGCACCGATATTTTAGACAAAGGGACAATCATCATGGCAACCGCCGCAGTACTCGACGATCAAATCCGCACTATCGATCCGGATGAAGAACGCGCCTTTATGGATGCGATTGACAGGTGGCTGGAACGCGAGGTTATCCCTGTTGTTCAGCACCACGATCACGGCGATATCTGGCCCGAAAAGCTGGTGCATCAAATGGCTGAGATGGGCCTGTTTGGTGCCACTATCGGTCAGGAATATGGCGGCCTTGGCCTTCCTGCGACCACTTATGCCAAAATCGTGATGCGCATTTCGTCCTATTGGATGGCGATCACGGGGATATTCAATTCGCACCTTATCATGGCGGCGGCTGTTGAACGGTTCGGCACGATTGAGCAGAAGATGAAATGGCTGCCCAAAATGGCGAGCGGCGAACTGCGCGGCGGGCTTGCTTTGACAGAGCCGAATGCCGGCACCGATCTGCAATCAATCCGCACGGTTGCAACCAAGAATGCCGATGGCGATTATGTGCTGAACGGGACCAAGACGTGGATTTCCAACGCGCTCAATGGTGATTGCTTTGCCATGCTGGTAAAGACCGATCCCGATGCGGACCCGCGTTATAAAGGCATGAGCCTGTTTATCGCTGACAAGCGCGAGGGTCTGACGACCGGCAAGAAATTTGACAAGCTGGGTTACAAGGCGATCGATTCTGCCGAACTCATCATGGAAGACTATGTCGTGCCTGCAGATCAGCTGATCGGCGGCGTAGAAGGACAAGGGTTCTTCCAGGCAACTGGCGGGCTGGAACTTGGCCGCATCAATGTGGCCGCGCGCGGGGTTGGTCTGGCTGAGGGGGCTTTGCGGCTTGCCACCGAATACGCCCAGCAGCGCGAAACCATGGGCAAACCCATCGCGCAGCATCAGGCAATCCAGCTGAAATTGGGCGAGATGGTAACCAAGGCGCGGGCAGCCCGGCTTTTAACGCTTGATGCCTCTATCGCTTATGACAAAGGCGAACGCTGCGACAAGGAAGCGGGTATTGCGAAATACTACGCTTCTGAAGCCGCAGTGGAAAACAGCCAGGAAGCGATGCGGATTTATGGCGGCTATTCCTATTCCAAGGAATACGACATTGAACGCTATTACCGCGACAGCATGCTGATGTGCATCGGGGAAGGAACAAATGAAATGCAGCGGATGATTATCGCCAAACAGCACCTGAAAGAAAACCAGATCTAATCGGTCTGGCCCAGAACTGGTATCGTCATGCATCTTCCCCTGAAGGGTTTTCGAGTCATCAGCGCCGAACAATACGGCGCTGGTCCTTACGGCACCATGCATCTGGCGCAGATGGGCGCAGAGGTCATCAAGATCGAGCCCCCGCGAAAAGGTGGTAAAGGCGGCGGCGACACCGCGCGTATGGTGGGCCCGCATTTCCTTTCCGATCAGGAAAGCCTGTATTTCCAATCGTTTAATCTCAACAAGAAATCCATTGCGCTGGATCTGCGCAGCGATGATGGTCAGCGTATTTTTCGCGAATTGGCCGCGACGGCTCACGTGGTGGCGAACAATATGCGCGGCGATTTACCGGCGAAGCTGGGGCTGGATTATGCGGCGCTGAAAGACCTCAACCCCGCTCTCGTTTGTGCGCATCTGTCCGCTTATGGCCGCGATAATGACCGGGCGAAATGGCCCGGATATGATTATCTGATGCAGGCAGAGGCAGGGTATTGTTCGGTCACAGGCGAACCCGGCGGCGAACCCCAGCGTATGGGGCTGTCCATGGTCGACTTTATGACCGGCACCATTTTCGCCATCGGCTTGCTCGCGGCGCTGGTTGATGCGCAGCGCACAGGCAAAGGCCGCGATGTGGACACCGATTTGCTATCAGCCGCGGTCCATCAGACCAGCTATCCCGCGCTGTGGTATATGAATGAAGGTGATGAGACGGGCCGCACGCCGCGCTCTGCTCATCCGTCCGCCACGCCCAGCCAGATGTTCAAAGCCGCCGATGGCTGGATGTTTGTGATGTGCCAATTGCCCAAGTTTTGGGATATTCTGGTTGATCGGATGGGCCGCGATGATCTGCGCGATGATGCGCGCTTTGCCACCAATGCAGACAGGCTGGCGAACCGCGATGACTTGACGCGGCTGCTTGATGCAGAGTTTTCGCAGAAACCGATGGCGCATTGGCAGGATCTCTTGGCAGGATTTGTGCCTGTTGCGCCTGTCTATGAGCTTGGCGCGGCGCTCGATAATCCGTGGCTGCGCACCACAGGTATGCGCGATACTGTGGAGCATCCTACGAAAGGCCCGATTGAAATCCTCGCCAGCCCGATCAAGCTGGACGGGCAGCGTGTGCCCAATCGGCTTGCCCCGGAATTGGGCGCGGACAGCGATGCGCTTTTGGAAGAGCTGGGTTACAACGCTGATGATATTGCGCAATTGCGCGCTGGCGGGATTATCTAACCGATCATGGGCAAGCTTTCAGGGATCACCGTTGTCGATCTGACGCAGTTTCTGCCCGGTCCCATGATGACCGTCATGATGGCCGACCAAGGCGCACGGGTGATCAAGGTTGAACCCAAAGCGGGCGATCCTGCGCGCGAACAAGCGCCGTTTGAGGCGGGCCATTCGGTCTGGTTCGCCAATCTCAATCGCGGCAAGCAATCAGTCACGCTCGATCTCAAATCGGACGAAGGCAAAGCCGCGCTGATGGAATTGTGCGCCATTGCCGATGTGTTCGTCGAAGGGTTTCGTCCCGGCGTGATGAAGCGGCTGGGCTTTGATTATGACGCGGTTAAAGCGGTCAAGCCGGACATCGTCTATTGCTCGATCTCGGCTTTCGGTCAGGACGGCGCGCTCGCTCATCATCCCGCGCATGATATGGCAGTGCAAGCGCTCGCCGGGTTTCTCAGCGTCAATGATGGCCCTGATGGCACGCCCGTTGTGCCCGGCGCGCCGAGCGCTGATCTTGCCGCCGGGCTTACCGCATTGTCGGCCACGCTGATGGCTTTGATCGGGAGGGACCGGACAGGCGAGGGCGCCTATATCGACACCGCCATGTTTGACAGCCTGCTCCCCTGGTGCGCGCACACCGCAGGCAGTGCAATTGCAGGAGGACCCAGCCCCGTATCAGCGCGACAAAGATCGCTGGGCGGGGCTGGTTTCTATCAGGTCTACACCACGTCCGATGGCAAGCACGTCTCTCTGGGCGGGCGCGAAATTAAATTTGCGCGCAATCTGCTCACCGCATTGGGGCGCGAGGATTTGATCTCGCATGCAGAACGCGAAGCGGGCGAGCAGGGCGAGCTTATCGCGTTTCTCGCTGAAACTTTTGCCGCTCGCACCCGCGATGAATGGGTGAAATGGTTTGCCGACAAAGACGTCGCATTCTCCCCCGTTCTCAATTTTCGTGAAGCTTTGGACGAGCCGCATATCAAAGAGCGCGGCCTGATCGCGAAAAGCGCAGACGGCGCGCATCACATCGCCCCGCCGATCCGTTTTGCGGGGGAGCAATGGACCCCCGGCCCCGTGCCCGAACTGGCAAAAAAATGAGAGCCTCAGCGGTCGAGGTCGATATGCATCGCATAAGCGAACCGGTCGCCGGGATGATGGCTGACCGAAATTTCGTAAATCTTGGCATCGGTGTTGAGATAGCAGCGAATGATCCGCAGCACCGGCTCACCTTCGTCAATCTCAAGAAAGCCCGCGACCCGGCTGTCAGCACAGATCGCCTGAATATCCTGCGTCACCCGGCCAATTGTAACGCCCGCAATGCGTTCGATCTGACTGAACAAAGTGCCCGCGCCCAAATCCAGCTCGTCCACCGTATCGGCCAGTCTTTCGTGAAAATAGACATCAGTGACCGCAATCGGTTTGGCCCCCGCCGACTGCCTGCGCACCCCGCGAAATCTGCGCCAGATGCCTTTGGTGTCTTCGCCGATCTGTTCCGCCACCGCATCCTGCAAAGCTCCGCGATCGCGCTCTTCATAGACCACTTCGCTGCCCTGCGCATATTGCAAAAGCTCACCCACATTGGACAGCGGCTGATGCAAAGCTCCTCCGCGCTTGGAGGCGGGATGAACCGTGGTGCCCGAACCGCGCTTTCGAGCGATCAACCCTTCGCTTTCAAGCCTTTTCAAAGCTTCGCGAACGGTAAAGCGGCTGACATCATATTTCGCGCACAAAGCCGTTTCGGTGGGGAAAGGTTTGCCATCGGCATAATCGCCTGCCGCAATCGCTTCGCGCAATTGGCCAGCCACCTGCATATAACGCGGCAGTTTTGCAAGTTTGGGCGCGGCGGCCTTGGCCAAGGGTCTCTCCTATTCCCGAAGCGAGATTTATGGGTTGATGTATGAGCGATCCGTTGATCCCGCAACTCTCGCAGCGCTTATCGCGCGGAATTGGGCAAAAAGAAATCGCCCGTGCGCGGCTGCATCTGCTTGATTGGCTGGCCTGCGTCGCAGGGGCGCTGGGCAGCGATGCGGCAAAGGTTGCTGCCGGGATTGACGCGCCGGAATGGCAGCGTGCCTGCTATCTTGGCAATGTGCTGGAAATGGATGACGTGCACCGCACCGCTTTGCTGCATCCCGGCCCCGCCGTGTGGCCCGCCGCTTTAAGCGTTAAACCCGCGTCCATGGCCCTCAGGCTCGAAGCTGCCGTGCGCGGATATGAAGCGATGATTGCCATTGGCGCATCGCTGGATGCGCATCATTATGCCCACTGGCATCCCACCACGAGCGCGGGTGTGTTTGGATCAGCAGCGGCGATGGGATCGCTGCTTGGGTTTGATGCGAACAGGTACACAGATGCGCTGGGCAATGCCGGATCGGTATCGGGCGGGCTGTGGCATATGCGCCATGCAGGCGATGTTTCGACCAAGCAATGGCATATCTATCACGCGGCAAGGACAGGGCGCGATGCCGCTTTGCATGCCGCTGCGGGCGCGCGCGGGCCTGCGGCCATTTTGGAAGGGCCGCAGGGTCTGTATGCCGCGATGACGCGAGATCCCAAATCGCTTGCTGGCCGTGATGATGACTGGTTGATCGAAACGGTCAGTTTCAAACCCTTTGCCGCCTGCCGCCATGCGCATCCCGCGATTGATGCAGCGCTGCAATTGCGCGAAGCGGGCGAATTGTCTGCGCCCTTTACCGTTGAAACCTTTGCCGATGCGCTAACTTTTTGCGACCGGCCCAATCCAGCGAGCGAATTGGAAGCCAAGTTTTCGCTGCAACATTCCATTGCCGTCATCGCCGATGGCCGCGATGCGAAACCTGAAGATTTTACGCCGGATGCCATTGCCGCGCTTGCGGATTTGCGCAGCCAGGTAACCGTCAGCGAAAATCCGTGGATCACCGCGCGCTATCCCGATCATTTTGGCGCCCGCGTGAACGGGTTTGAGATCATTGATACTTTGGGTGATCCCGAAAGCCCTGTTTCCACCTATCAATTGGAAGGCAAAATGCGCGATCTGGCGGCGTGGGGCGGTTTGGATGACTGCGAAGCGGACGCTGCGATAGGCATCGCTTTGCGCGGTGATGATGCGAGCGAGCTCGATGCGCTGCTTGCAAGGTGGCTGTCTTGAGCGCGACGCAGGCCATCCTTGATTTTGCCGCTGGCGATCACGTGTTACCTGACAGCGTGCGAGCGGATACCTTGCGGTTATTGGCCGACACTTTGGCAGGCGGTGCGGCAGGCGCTCAATCTGCCGAAGCACAAAAGGTGCGCAGCGCCTTGGCGGGATTTGGAAGCGATCCCGAAGCGCGGCTGTTATGCGGCGGCGAAGTGCCTGCGGCCTCCGCTGCATTCTTCAATGGATTTGCGATACACTGTCTTGAATGGGATGCGGTGCACGAAGGCGCTGTGGTCCATGCCTTGTCGGTCGTAACCGCAGCCGTGATGGCGCAGTGTGATGACAATGGCGGGATGAACCCTGAAATTGTTCTTAATGCGCTGGCTGTGGGTGTGGACATTGCGAGCGGTCTTGGTGTCGCTGCAACAGGCCCCATGGCATTCTTTCGCCCTGCAACCGCAGGCGCCATCGGCGCGGCTTTGGCCGCAGCGCGGCTGACCGGGATACCCCGCGACAAATATGCTGATGTGATGGGGCTGGCCTATTCGTTTGCGAGCGGCACGATGCAAGCGCATGTCGAGGCATCCATCGCGCTTCCTTTACAAATCGCCAATGCCGCGCGCGCTGCCATCACTGCAGTGGCGATGGTCGAAAACGGATTGGACGGCCCGCACGACGCGCTCGAGGGGCCATTTGGCTATTCCAAACTGTTCGAACCGCTCGATCTGTCGCGATATGTGGCGGGTCTTGGCAAAACCTGGCGCATATCCGAAGTGGCAATCAAACCGTTCCCCTCGGGCCGCGCAAGCCATGGCGCATTGGGAGAGCTGGATGCGCTTTACCGCGGGGGTCTGCGCCTGAGCGATGTCGCAAGCCTTCAATTGTTTGCGCCCCCCTTGATTGAACGGCTGGTTGGCCGCCCTTACAAGCCGGATATGACGGCTTCCTATGCACGGCTTTGCCTGCCGATCCTTGCGCCCTTGATGCTGCGCGACGGGATTATTGACCCGGCGCTGTTTGATGATGACGCGCTGCATGCCGCTGAATTGGTTGCGCTCGCGGCCAAGGTTTCCGTCACGCTTGATGACAATCCCGATGGCAACGCCATGGCGCCTCAACGCCTTGTCCTTACCACCAAGGCTGGCGAGACACTGGAACGCATTATCACAGCCAATCTCGGCAGCATTGCAAACCCGATGAATGCTGACCAATCAGCCGCCAAATACGCGCTTTGCGGCAAGCTGGCAGGCGGCGAGGCTGACCGCAGAATTTTCGATGACCCTCTCTCTTACTTTGCGAATTCTCTATGACTTATCCGACTTACTTCGAAGCTTTCGATGCCAAACAGATGCTGGCGGATTACCCCGTGGGCCAGGCATTTGTGGACCGCTATAAATCCATGAGCCGCGATGAGCTGTTCGCGCTTCAGGATGCGCAGTTCAAACGCCTGATGGTGCGCGGCTGGCAGGTTCCGTTTTACCAGCGATTGTGGGGCGAAAAGGGGATTGAGCCGGGCGATATTGCGGGGCTTGAGGATATCACCAAGCTGCCCGTTTACGACAAAACCGATCTGATGGCCTCCATCGCCGAGCATCCGCCTTATGGCGATTTTCACGGGATGAAACCCGCCAGCGCACGCGATCCGGTGGTCTTTCACACGACCAGCGGCACGACGGGCAAACCGCAAGTGCTGATGTTCGGACCAAAGGGCCGCGAAGTGGGCAATTTGCTGGTCGGGCGGATGTACCGCTGGATGGGGCTGGACAGCGAAGACGTGGTCCATTCGGTCTATGGCCACGGCATGATCAATGGCGGGCATTACATCCGCGAATCCGTCACCAAATTCACCAATTCGATCTTTCTGTCCGCAGGCACCGGGATTGAGACGCGCAGCATCAATCAGGTGCAGCTGATGGCCGATTTCGGGGTCACAGCCGTGGTTGGCTTTGTCGATTATATTCGCAAACTGGCAAGCACAGCCGAGGAACTGGGGCTGTTTGACACAATCGATATCCGCATGATTATCGGCCATCTGGGCACAGAAGACCGCGCTGCAACCGAGCAGGCCTGGCACGGGGCAAAAGCGTATGACTGGTACGGCGTGGGCGATACAGGTTCCATCGCGGGCGAGGGGCCGGAACGAGACGGGATGTATGTGTGGGAAGATGCGCAATATCTCGAATTGCTGGGCGTCGATGATGGCGCGCCTGTTGCGCAGGGCGAAACTGGCGATATGGTCGTCACTTGCCTTTACAAGGATGACATCGCGCCCTGCATCCGTTTCAACACGCACGACATAACGCATGAACTGGATGGCCGGGGCGAGATCGCGTTCAAGCGCATTGCCGGCTTTCGCGGCAGGTCGGACAATATGGTGAAACTGCGCGGGATCAACGTCTTCCCGCACGCCATCGGCGCCATCATCGAAAACCGCTCGGACCTGACCGGCGAATATGTCTGCCACTTAACCCGCGATGCAAAAGGGCGCGATAGCATGCGCGTGACGCTGGAAAGCCATGGCGGCACCAGCGCCGAAGAACTGGGCGCGACGTTGAAACAGGGGCTGGGCGTGGAAGTTGATATTTCGCTTTGCGGAGCGGGGGAAACCGCAGCCGTGACCGAGATCGACAAACGCCAAAAACCGCTGCGCCTGATTGATGAGCGGGGCGTTTAAGACGCGCAATGAGCGATCCCTACAACGCCTTTCTCCACCGCGATGATGACGCTTCTGGCAGTGACGGGCCGCGAGGCGAGGGCGATCTGGCCGGAATGACGGTGGGCGTGAAAGCCAATATCGCGGTCAAAGGCATGCCATTCCACGCAGGGATTGGCGCGTGGGAGGATCGCCGCGCGGACGCAGATGCGGATGTGGTCGCAAAAATGCGCGGCGCAGGCGCAGCGATCACCGGCATTCTCAACATGGAAGAAGGCGCGCTTGGCGCAAAGACTGACAACCCGCATTTCGGCCCCACGCACAACCCCCACCTTTATGGCCATTCCCCCGGCGGATCATCAGGCGGCAGCGGCGCGGCGGTGGCGGCGGGGCTGTGCGACATAGCTTTGGGCACCGATACGATGGGCTCTGTCCGCATCCCGGCGGCGCATTGCGGAGTGTTTGGGTTCAAACCCGCCACTGCGCGCGTGAGCCAGAATGGGCTAATCCCCGCAGACCCATCGCTCGATGCCATCGGCCCGCTCGCGCGCGATCTTGATATTCTGGAGCGCGCCGCGCGCACTATCAGCGATTTTGGCGAGGGCGATATCGAAGCCGCAGGCGCGGTGCTGGTCCACAGCGGGGTAGAGACCGCTTTGCCCATTGCCACCACATTCGAAGCGGTGATCGCTGGGCTCGATCATCCACCTGCACAAATCGCTCTAAGCCATCCGCAATCGCGCATCCGCTTTGCAGGCTTTATCGGCGTGTCGAAATTTATGGCTGAGGATCTGGCCGGAGTTCCCGTATCAAAAGCCCTCGCTAAGCTGCTGACTTACGGGCCAAAACGCACGGCCAAAGATTGGGAACAAGATCAGGCGATCATCGCGCAAACCCGCGATGAAGTTCGCGAAGTCATCGCAGCGCACGGCTTTCTCATCATGCCCACTGTGCCCAACACGGCCTTTGCCCACACCGAGCCCGAACCCGCCGCGCAGGCCGATTTCACCTGCCTTGCCAATATTGCAGGACTGCCCGCAATCAGCCTGCCGATGGGCACTGCATCTGGTGGCCTGCCCATGGGCGTGCAAATCGTCGCGGCAAGCGGACATGAAGCGGGCCTGTTCGCGCTTGCCTGCCAAATTGATGCCAAACTCAGCGCCTATCGCGCGCCTACAAGAGGAGCCTAAAGCCGATGCGTATTATCGTCCCGTTCAATCTCAAACCCGGCACCGATATCGCCGAATATGAAGCATGGGCCAAGGATAAGGATATACCGACTGCCAGCGCGCTGCCTTCTGTCAAAAGCTTCACCGTGCACAAGGCAACCGGCCTGTTCGGCGATCCCGATACGCCGCCGCCTTACGCCTATTTCGAAGTACTCGACATCACCGATATGGACGCCTTTATCGCCGATGTGTCGGATGAGGAGTTTCAGGCGAAGGCGGCTCCGTTTCAGGATTACGCCGATGCGCCGCAATTTATTCTGACCGAGGATCTGTGATCCATGAGCCAAGAAGCAGGGAAATACACAGGCAAAACGATTGTCGTCACCGGATCGGGTAAACAAAAAGGGCTGGGTCAGGGCATTTTACAGGCCTTTGCCGATGAAGGCGCAAATTGCGTTGTCTCTGATCTGACAATTGATGATGAGGCCGAGGCTGTGGCCGAAGAGCTTCGCGGGCGCGGGGCGAAAGTCGCCATGATCGCATGCGATGTTTCAAAAGCTGCCGATTGTCAGGCGCTTGTGGCCAAGACCTTAGAGCACTTCGGGGCGCTGGATGTGTTTGTGAACAATGCAGGCATCGGTTTCAAAATGAAGCCATTGCTCGAAGTGGACACCGCCGAAGAGTGGGACCAAGTGATCGCTGTCAATCTGTCGGGAGCCTTTTACGGCACGCAGGCAGCCGCGCGCACGATGGTAGATGCAGGAGCAGGCGGGCGGATCATCAATATCGCCAGCCAGGCGGCCAAAACCGGCTTTCCCCATTTGCCCGCTTATGTCTCGTCCAAACACGGCATGGTCGGCCTGACCCGCGCTTCTGCTGTCGAATTGGGCGCGCACGGGATTACGGTGAATGCCGTGTGCCCCAACCATGTGACAACCGGGCTGGGCGCGCAGCAGAACGAATATTTCTCAAAGCTGTTGGGCTTTGAAAAGGTCGAAGATTACCTCGCCAATATGAGCGCCAAAAACCCCATGGGACGCCCCGGCCTGCCCAGCGACACGGCAGCAGCGTGCCTGTGGCTGGCAAGCGATGAGGCATTCTATGTGACCGGCGAAGCGCTGAATGTGAGCGGCGGGGAAGAAATGCATTGATTTTGCGGGCTCGCTAACGCTCGCGGGCCGTGCCACCCGCTCCCTCCACCCTTCCACCCGGATGATACTCCGGGATACGATCCGGGTGGAAGGGTGGAGGGAGCGGGTGGCCCCGGCACCTAGGATTGCACGGATGTGCAATCCGCACCGAACGTGAGTGAGGAAAAGAAACTGGACTGGAGCCGAGGTCAGCATGGATATGCTGACCGCACCGAACGTGAGTGAGGAAACATGACTCTTAAAGAAGAACGTATGGACCTGCCCGGCGGCGCGAAGATGGCGCTCAGCGTTGTCGTCAATGTCGAAGAGGGCAGCGAGATGACGATTGCTCGCGGCGATAGGGGCATGGAGCCGGTCGATGAGCTGGGCGTTTTCGTTAAGTCGAAAATCCGCAATTATTCCAATGAAAGCAATTATCTTTACGGGATTAAAGCGGGCGCGCCGCGGATTGTGAAATTGCTCAAACGCTATGACATCATGGCCAGTTGGACAGTGGCCGCGCTGGCGCTGGAAAACCATCCCGAGATTGCTGAGGCGATTGTAGAGCTGGGCCATGAACCCGTCAGCCACGGATACCGCTGGGTCCACCAGTTCAAAATGGATGAAGAGACCGAGAGAGACTTTATCCGAAAAGCTGCGCAAAGCATTGAAAAGACATGCGGCGTGCGGCCCTATGGCTGGCTATCGCGCTATCTGCTCACCGACAACACGCGGCGCTTGTTGCAGGAAGAGGGCTATTCCTATCACATGGATGATTATTCGGGCGACGTGCCCTTTTGGGACCGGGAGACCACGGGCACTCCCATGTGCATCATGCCGTATCAGCTCGACAGCAATGATATGAAAATGTGGACTGATCCCGCGCTCACCCCGCATCAATGGCTCGATTATGCCAAGGCGAATTTCGATCAGATTTACCGCGAAGGCGAAGAGGGCAATCCCAAAATGATGAGCCTGGGGCTGCATTTGCGCATTATCGGGAGGCCGGGGCGCATCTGGGCTTTGGAAGAGTTTTTCAAGCATGTGCGCGCGCATGATGATGTGTGGGTGACAACGCGCAGGGCAATCGCGGATCACTTTATGCAGGAGAACCCTGCGTGAGCGAAGAAACTGACAATCTCCGCCTCGAAATAGACGGGCCGGTGGCGCATTTGCTGATTGACCGGCCGGATAAACGCAACGCTTTCAACATGGCGATGTGGGAGGCGATGCCCGCTTTGCTTGCACAGGTATGCGCGGCAGACGGGGTGCGATTGCTGGTGCTGCGATCCTCGCAGGCAGAGGGCGCGTTCTGTGCAGGCGCGGATATCAAAGAGCTGCTGGCGAACAAGGATGATGCGGTCTGGCGCGCGGCAAACCAAGCGGCGATCAACCGGGTGCAATATGAGCTGGCGCGGCTCACATTGCCCAGCATTGCGCTAATCGGCGGGGATTGCATTGGCGGCGGGTGCGGATTGGCGCTGGCCTGCGATATGCGCGTTGCCGTAAGCGATAAAGCGCGGTTCGGTATTACGCCTGCAAAACTGGGCCTCGTATACCCGCTGCACGATGTGAAACTGCTGACCGATCTGGTCGGTCCGGGACAGGCGAAGCGGATGCTTTACACAGGCATGCTGCTGGGCGCTGAGGAAGCTTTGCGCATTGGCCTCATCGAAGAGAAAACCGATGCGCCGCGCGCGCTCATCACCGCTTTATTGTCCGCCAGCCCGCATTCGATCCGAGAGACAAAGCGGTTTGTGCGCCGGGTGCTGGATGGGCAAGCAGAGGATGATGCCGAAACGCTCAAAGTGTTTGGCGATGCATTTACGGGTGCAGATTTCCTCGAAGGGACCACCGCTTTCGTTGAGAAACGCCCGCCGGAGTTTAAGCCATGACCTCGCAACAAGAGATCGCGCACGGCACCATCATGGGCGGGCTATCGACTGTCCCCGATCTTGCCGCCGCCTTGAAAGGGTATCGCGATTGCCTGGGGCTGGAACTGGTGGAGGAGGGCGCATTGCCCGCCGATCTCGCCGCAAGCTGGGGATGCGATGGCAATGCCGGATCGCCCTATGCGGTGCTGCGCCCAAAAAGCGGCAGCCCGTGCTGGTTCCGGCTGGTTGAACAAGAGCAGCACCCCGGTTTCAAGCCCACGCGCACCTATGGCTGGGCCGCGTTTGAATGCACGGTGGAAGATGTGTGGCACTGGCCTAAGGTGGCCGAAGATGCAGGCTTCACCATTGTCGGCCCGCCCAAAAAGCTTGAGAATATTGAACCCGCTTTCATCCCCATGCAGGTGCTGGGGACGGGCGAGGAGATGGTCTATCTCAACCAGGTACTGAACGATATGCCCGGCACTGATCTGCCGCGCGCTCGTTCGCCGGTGGACCGTATCTTTATCGTGGTGCTCGCTACGCCTGACCGCAATGCCAGTGTCGATTGGTATGCTAGCCGCCTTGGCCTTGCGCGCGGGGCGGATTACACTTTGCCGTACAGCATGATCAACAACGCCTTTGGCCTGCCTGCTGACACGCAAACGACCATCAGCATGGTCCAGCACGCGCGCATGCCAATCGTTGAGGTTGACGATTACCCCGATAATGCGGCCCCGCGCCCGCGCCATGATGGGATGCTGCCGCCGGGCAATGCGCTGGTCACACTCGCGGTGAGCGATCTTGATGCGTGCGATGCCGAATGGATCGCGCCGCCTGATGCCCGCGCTGGAGCGCTGTATAAGGGCCGCCGCGCCGCCACCGCTATCGGAGCCGGGGGCGAGCTGGTTGAATTGGTTGAGGTGGGGGGATGATCCGCGTGCTGTTGGCCTCAATCGCCATGATAGGCACCGCCTTTGCAGCGCCGCAATCGACTAGAGCTCAGGACGCCAGAGCTCAATCCGCCAGCGAGCAAGACGAGGCCGGTCCGCGCGAAGTGGTCAAACGCGCGATTGCCGCGCATGGCGGCGAGATATTCCTCGATCCCAAAACTCTGCAACTCACCGGCACTGCCACGTTCTTCGATCCAGCCACAGGTGCAGTGCGATCCACTGCCGATGATTACCGCATGTGGCGCGAATTTGAACGGGGGCGCACCGTTTCCCACGGCGCTGATGGCAAAGTGCGCATCATCGCCAAAAGCGGCACGCGCACCCTGTTTGAGGTCGGCTATGATGGTGCAACCACCTGGACGCAGGACGGCATCATGGCCAAGGATAAGGCCGATGCCTATTGGGCCAGCAATTTCGGCTTTGGCATAATCCGTTCCGCGCTGGATGACGGTTTCACTTTAAGCCGCGCGCCCGACCGCGCCATTGGCGCAAACCCGGTCCACCTGATCCGCATCACCGATCCTAACGGCGCGCAAACCCTGTTCGGCTTTGACCGCGACAGCGGGCTGATCCGCTATATGGCATTTGACAGCAAGCGCGGCTTTCATGAACGGATTTACGATCAATTCATGGCGCTTCCCGAAACTGGCTGGGTGCAGGCGCGCAGCGTTACCTTGCTGTATGATGGCATTGTCAGCAACACCGTGACGTGGCAGACGGCGCAAATCGGAGAGGCAATCGGCCCGCAGGTCTTCACCCCTCCGGCCCAATAGAGCCTGCTAGGGGAGAGCCACACATGACCTTGTTCGCATTCCTATGCCGCGATGGCGCAAACAGCGCGGGCCTGCGCGAAAGGCTGCTGGCCGATCACCTTGCCTATATCGAAACCGTGCTGGATAATATCGCGGTGGCCGGCCCGTTAAAAGAAGCGGGCGAGACCATTGGTTCGCTGCTGATTATCAAGGCCGAAACCGAAGACGAAGCGCGCGCAACTTTCGAAGGTGATCCCTATTTCGCCGCAGGCGTATGGGATGAGGTGAAAGTTGACCATTTCCTCGGCGTGGCGGGCGATTGGGTTGGTGGAGCTGCCTGGAAAAACTGATATTGCAATAAGCGGGGCATCAATCCCGTTTATGCCGTCCGGGTTCCCACACATCGGCGGAATAGGCCGCGCTGGCAAATTCCAGCGGTTTGTCTTCCAGCTCGGTGGCGAGCGTGTCGTTCCAGCGATTGAGAAAGCCAAACAGGCCGATCACACCCATAATCTCCATGATCTGACGCTGCGAAAAATGCGCTTCCAATTCGCGGAAATGGGCATCGCTTGCGCCATTGGGCTGGGTTCCTGCTGCCAGCGCCAGATCGAGCGCGGCGCGTTCGCTATCATCGAACAGATCGCTGGTCTGATATTCCCACACAGCCGCGATCTTGTCCGCATCGCCGCCTGCCATCTGCACCGCACCATGCGCAGTGTGCGCCTGACAATACCGGCACCCTGCCGCGCCGCTGGTGATGGTGGCGATCATGCGTTTGAGCACCGGATCAAGCTCGCCCGGCCTATAAATCACTTGCACCAGGCCTTCCATCGCTTCGAGCAATTCGGGCCAATGCGCCATGGTCAGCACATCATTGGGCGCAAACCCCATAATACCTTCCGCATAGGATAAAGCCTCGCGCGTTTTTGGCGGCAGATCTTCGATTTTGACAGGCGCGATCCGGGTCATTGCGGGGCGGCCTTTTCAAACATGTCTGCGGTTACCTCGGGCGAGAAATTGTCCATATCGCGCCAGATTTTCCAGCCTCCATCCTGCCATTTGTAAACCAGCAGCGAACGGCCTGCGATAACGCGCGGCTCCTTGCCCGGAATGGCAATATCCATCCGGTATTTCGCCGTGACGAACCCCAGGTCAGCCTCGCCTGCGCCGCTACCTGTCAGCACTTCTTCGTTTTCAAATTGCAAAACCGCGCTGCCGCCTGCGCGCGATAATCTTTGGAGGAACGTGATGATCGTATCTGCGCCTGCTGATTTGGGCGCATTATGCGGCATCAAAACCGCATCATCAGCGTAAAGCGCACGCAAAGCGTCCCAATCGCCCGCATTATAGGCGCGCTGCCACTGCGCGCCTGCCTGCGCCAGTTCCGCCTCGCGGCTTTCCTGCAAAGCGCTCCATTGCGCTTGTCTTCCATCAGATGGCTGGCAGGCAGACAGAGCAAGCGCGGCGGGCAGTATCAGGGCAAAAGCGTTTTTCATGGCAAAAGCACCGTTGATCCCGTGGTCTTGCCCGATTGCAGATCGCGGTGAGCCTGCGCGGCATCTTGCAAAGCATAGGTTTGGCCAATCGTGACGGACAATGCGCCTGTTTCGAACATCTGCCAAACCCGCGCCGCGCCCGCTGCGCGCTCTGCTGGGTCTTCGTAATAATGGAACAGCATGGGCCGCGTGTTGAACAGCGATCCTTTCAAGGCCAGAACGCCCACATCCACTTCGCCCACAGGCGCATCGGCATTGCCGTAATTGATGACAAGGCCTCTTTTGCCTGTCGCATCCAATGATGTTTCCCACGTCGAACGGCCAATCCCGTCAAAGGTCACGCGAACCCCGTCCCCGCCAGTAATCTCGCGCGTGCGTGCGGCGGTGTCTTCTTCCTTGTAATGGATGATATGATGCGCGCCTGCTGCGCGCGCGGCTTCGGCTTTCGCTTCGGTTGATACGGTGCCGATAACTTCTGCGCCGATAGCTTTCAGCCACTGGCACAGCAGCAATCCGGTCGCGCCGGCGGCAGCGTGAACCAGTACGGGCCAGCCTGATTGCACCTTGCCGCAGCGTTCAACCAGAAATTCGGTGGTGCAGGCTTTCAGGATCGCTGCAGCGGCGGTCTTGTCATCAATGCTGTCTGGCAGACGGAACAGATGCTCTGCGCCGATATTGCGGTGCGTGGCGTATGCGCCGATCAATGGGCCAAATGTTGCGACGCGGTCACCAATGGCAAAGTCTGATACGCCGCTGCCCAATGCGGTGATGCGCCCTGCTGCTTCCAGTCCCAAACCGCTGGGCAGGGGCGCGGGATAAATGCCGCGCCGATGATAGGTGTCGATGTAATTAAGGCCCACCGCGCCGTGCTCAATGGTCACTTCGCCGGGGGCGGGGGCAGGGTGGTCTTCAGTGATCCATTCGATCACTTCGGGGCCGCCGGTTTGCTTGATGATGGCGCGTGTGGATTGCATGGTTTCAGATACCTTCGATTTGGGTGGGAGCAGCGCTGCAACTGGCCTGGACCCAGCGCAGATTGATCCCGACAATGTCCGATGTGGGCGCGCCCCAGCTGTAACTTTCGGCGCGAACGGGGTCGTCTTTGTGGATGTAAATGACACGCACGGGTTTGTTTGCGCTGCCTTTGGCCCAGGTCACATTGCGCACGCGAATGGTGACATCGGGGGCCAGCTTTTCGCCTGAAATATCTTCGCCGGCAATATGGATGCGCCCGCCTTGGTCGAATATCGGCATATTGCGCTGAAACGTCCAATCTTCACTGCCATCGGGCTTGCCTGCAAATTTGCGCACCGCAATCCAGCACATCATGGGCTGGGCCTTGCGCAGCTCGCTTGCGCCCACTTGCCAGCCGCCATCTGCGCGCGGGGAAAGGTCAGGGATGGGCGTATCTGTCCATTCGGTTGTGGCAGCGCCAAATGGGTCAATGCGGCGCCATTGTTTGGCTTCGTTGATTTCAAAGCCTGCCCATTCGCCTTGTTCGCGGCCTTCTTCCTCGGCGAAATAGACGTCTTCATTATTGGTCCAGATGCCGGGGGCGGGAATGGTAGCTCCAGATAAGGAAGAGGGCGAAGGCTGCGGTGTTTCTTGAGCAGCGATCGGGGCAGCTGGAAGCAGCGCGGCGGCGATAAGGGGGATGGCTTTTGTCATGACTGCGAAAGCCTACAGCGCCCGATCCGGCTTGAAAAGAGTTGTCCGGACAAATTATCCGGTCGCCGATTATTGGGATGCGGGCATTCAGGCGATGGGCACGGCGGTTTCGTACTTGATCCGCTCCATCGCGAAACTGGCCGATACATCCGATAAAGGAACAGCAGCAATGATCTGTTTGTAGACCCGGTCATAATCCGCGACATCACGTACGAGGATTTTGAGCAGGTAGTCAGTGTCGCCAGCCATCCGGTAAAATTCGACAACTTCGGCGATATTGGCGGTGGCGCTCGAAAACTTGGCCAGCCATTCGCCGCTGTGATCGTCGGTTTTGACGGCGACGAACACGGTGACATTCAGGCCAACCGCCTCAGGCGAAACAATCGCGACGCGGCGTTCGATTACGCCTGCCGCCTCCAGCTTTTTGACGCGCCGCCAGCAAGCATTGGTCGACAGGCTTAAATCAGCCGCGAGCGCTTCGAGCGAGACCGAGGCATCAGCTTGAAGCGCGTTGAGAATGGCACGGTCGTTTGCATCAAATTTTTGCGAAATTTGGTCCATGTAGGAGAAATTATCACAGGTCGGTGCAAATTGATAGAATTTTTCGCAATGATTTCCCACACCACAAAAGGCGATACTGCGCATGTACTTGATAAAGGAAACGCAATGCTCGATCAAACCTCCACCAGCGCAAAATTGGGCTGGGATTGCCTGGAAAAACTGGTCGGCAAAACCCCGCTAATCCGCCTCGAAATTCGTTTCGGCGGGCGCGATTTGACCATCTTTGCCAAAGCGGAAATGTTCAATTATTCGGGCAGCATCAAAGACAGAATGGCCTTGATGATCCTGAAGCGGGCAAGTGAAAAAGGTGCGCTGCAGCCAGGCCAAAGAATAGCCGAAGCAACAAGCGGAAACGCGGGAATAGCGCTGGCTGCAATGGCCCGAGCACTAGGTCATCCGATCACGATTTTCATGCCCGATTGGATGAGCCAGGAGCGCAAGGCATTGCTCAAAAGCCACGGCGCAGATCTGGTGCTGGTCTCCAAAGAGGAAGGCGGATTTCTGGGCTCCATCGCGCTGGCAGAAAAGATGGGCCGCGAACAAGGCGCGTTTCTGCCGCGCCAGTTTTCAAACAGCGACAATGTCCTCGCGCACTACAGCGGCACCGGCCCTGAATTGTGGTCACAAATCGCAGGCCAACAGGCCGAACTGGGCGCTTTTGTCGCAGGGGTCGGCACCGGCGGGACAGTCATGGGGGTTGGCAGCTACCTCAAAAGCCAGGGCCACAGCATCGCCATCCACCCGCTGGAACCTGCCCAGTCGCCAACCCTGACAACGGGCCATAAAGTAGGCTCGCACCGCATTCAGGGGATCTCGGATGAATTCATTCCCGACATCGTGAACCTCGATCAGCTTGACGATATCATTGCGGTGGATGATGGCGATGCGATCTTGATGGCCCAGAAATTGTGTTCAGAGCTGGGCTTGGGTGTGGGCATTTCAAGCGGTGCAAACCTGATCGGCGCGATCCGTCTCGCCATGGCCCGCGATGATGGCAAAGCGATAGGGACCATATTTTGCGATGGCCTGCTGCGGTATCTTTCAACTGATCTGTGCAAGGCAGAATGCGTCAAACAGGGATTTATCGCGCCCGAAGTCGAGATTGTGAGCACCAAGGTTATACCGTTCTGAATGGGACGGCGGTGATTTCACTGCCCAGATAAATGTCCGCCAGTTGGAGAAGCGCCTGGCCCATCTCCCGAAAGATCATAGCCGGGTTTAGTCATTGCGCCATAAGGTTATGCAATGAACCATTTCATCTTTCAGACTATGACCCGGATTGTCGTTTTATCAGGCGCGGTGCTGACTTTGTGCGCATGCGCCACTGTTCCTGCAGATAATGAAGCAGGCGATGCCCCAAGCCGTTACAGTGCCGCAGAAGAGGCCATTTACCTCGCCCGGTTTCAGAGGCTTGCAGAGGGTGGAAGCGGAGGAGCTGGATTGGGTTCATACGATCCGCTTGAGCCTGTTAAGGGCGCATCGGTCCCTCAGGAGTTTCAGCTCACAACCGCGACGACAGTAACACCTGCAGCATTGGATAAAGCAACACAGTACGCCGAACAACGGAGCAGTTCGGCCCTTATCGTCTGGCGTAATGGCGCAATCGAGCGCGAGGCGTATTTTGGCGATTTTGATGCCGCGACTGCGATGGTGTCAAAGTCTCTTTCAAAACCCATCACCGCTTTGATCGTTGGCCGCGCTTTGCAGCAGGGGCACATCCAGTCGCTTGATCAACCAGTGGCCGATTTCATTACGGAATGGCGAGGTGATGAGCAGCGAGAGAAAATCTTAATTCGTCACTTGCTTGATATGCGATCGGGGCTTCTGCCACAGGGCTTTGCGCGCGATCCGCAGGATGTTCTCAACCGAGCCTATCTTCATCCGCGCCATGATGAGGTTATCATTCACGATTACCCGCTCACGCATGAGCCGGGCACGCGGTACGAATATTCGAACGCGACTTCGGAACTTGTCGCTCCGCTTATCGAGCGAGCAACGGGTATGCGGTATTCCGAGTATGTAAGCCGCGCGCTGCTTGAACCGATTGGCGCTGCGGGCGGCTTTGTTTGGGTCAATCGCGATGGCGGGATGGCCCATTCGGGTTGCTGTATGCTTCTGCCTGCACGCACTTTTTGAAGATGGGTGTGCTCGTGCTGCAAGACGGGGTGTGGGATGGCGAGCGACTGCTGCCAATTGGATATGCCGATCAGATGCGCACTGGGACCACCGAAAACCCGCATTACGGGTTGGGGCTTTGGCTGGCTGGCCCCTATTTAGAGCGGCGCGGTTTTGCACACCCTTCAAATCCATATGGCAAAGTGCTGCATTCTGAGCCTTATGCAGACAAGGACATTGTTTTGTTCGATGGCAATGGCAATCAAACTGTGACCATCATTCCGTCCAAAAAAATGTTAGTTTTGCGATTGGGCGGTCGTCCGCCCGAAAAGCTTGAATGGGATAACAGTTTTATTCCCAATCTTCTCATCCGTGATCTGGCCGAAAAGGGTGGCGAAGCTCTGCCATTGGCACAGGTTAAGCCAGCAGAGGCGCAAGTTCAATGAACGCTAGCGTCGCAGATAATGCAGCTGATAGCGGCATCGGGAAGGGGATTGTCCAACCCACAGCAAAATTGCCGATTGGACTGAAGATAGGCTGGGCATCTGGCGCATTCGGTGTCGCGATATTGATGAATGGCATCTCTGGCGTAATTCTGGGTTTTGCCGGCACAATTCTTGGGATTGACCTATGGCTTGCAGGTTTAGTGATTTTTGTGAGCAAGCTGTTTGATGTCGTTACCGATCCTATTGTCGGGATGTGGAGTGACAAGCACCATTCAAGCAAAGGGCGGCGCAGGCCGTTTTTGCCGTGGGGCGCGTTTTTGAGCGCGGCCAGTTTCGCAATGATCTTTACGACGCCTATTTTCGACAACCAGTATCTTACAGCGCTTTATCTTTTCGGTGCGCTCTGTGTTTATGCCTTCGGCTACACTCTTTTCAACATCCCTTATATGTCGATGCCGGCAGAGATGACGGATGACTACCACGAGCGTTCTTCGATCCACGCTTACCGCATTGTGTTTGTAGCACTGGGGGGAATGGTAGCGGGTTCGGGTATCAAGATCGCATTGGATGGATTGGGTGCCAATGATATCGAAAGCTGGCGGATCGTAGGCGTCGTGTGCGCCGGAATCATCCTTGCAAGTTTGATCGGCGCTTATCTGAGCACAGCCAAGGCGCGTTTCACACAGCCCGAAGAGAGCATTCCCGAAACCAAGTTTTCGCAGTTGAAACGCGAATCCAGCGCGGTCTTGGGTAATCGGAATTTCGTCCGATTGATTGCCGTCAAATTTTCGCAATTGATGGGTGTGCAGACCATTGGCGCAGCGATGCTGTATTTCTTTGTACAGTACCTGAAAAGTGATTTTCAGACCCTGGGTATCTTTTTCATTATTGTGACAGTGTCGACCATTTTGTTCGCGCCGGTGATGGTGAAATTTTCCAAGATCTACGGGAAAAAGGCGGCCTACTACCTCGCAGCGGGAGCAAATATTGCTTACGCGCTAAGTTGGTCATTGGCAGTCCCCGGCGAACCAGAATGGTCGATCCTGGCAAGGGCATCGATTGTGGGCATCGCGTTTGGCGGCAATGTCGTAATGGCGATGAGCATGCTCACCGATATCATCAATGAAGATGCCAATCGGACTGGTGTCCGGCGGGAAGGCGCATTCACCGCACTTTACAGCTTCGTCGAGAAACTGACGGGAGCCATCGGACCGCTCATCGTAGGCGTTGCGCTGAGCGTTGTTGGTTTTGACAAGGATTTGCCATTTGGCGCTGAGCAAGGCGAAAATGTGAACACGGCGCTTTTGCTTGCAGTTTCGTGGTTGCCTACCATTTTCAATCTTATCGCGATCTGGCTCCTTTCTGGGTATGATCTTACCGAGGAAGACGTGCAGAAATCAGCTGACTTAAAACGTACAGGAACGATCTCATGAACCAGCACATCAATGCTCCTGAACTACGCCAGCGTGGCCGCGCATCGGTGGATTTTCTCGTCCAGATGCTTAAGTCATCGGGCCCGATTTTCGCTCAGGTCAATGCAGAGATTGCAGCCAAACTGCCTGATCCCACCGCACTTCCTGATGATCTTGATGAACGGCATGCAGCCATGGATGAAATTCTGGCTGACAGTGATGCTTTTGCGACGCAGCGTCTGCTTGGCGACTGGCATGGCCGCATGCATGGCCGCGTCTCGGCAGAGGCTTTTGCCGAGATTGAGAAGGATCTCGCACCGGTCATTGAGGATGCTTCGAAGGGGCCAGCGACGATCGAATATGACCCCGATCTGCGGTTTCCCGAATACTATGACGGAGTCAATTTTCACCGCACAACCGGTGGTTGGACTGACAATGCCAATCAAGGTTTCATCCATGGGGAGCTCATCCATCGCAAGATGCTCGGACAGACATTTCCGGGCGGGATTTTTCAACAGCGGCTTAATGTTGCAGCGATGGCTCCGCGCGATCAATACGATAGCATCCTCGATATGGGCTGTTCTTCGGGCCATTTCACTTATGCTCTGCAAAAGATGTATCCCAGCGCTCAAATCACAGGGATCGATTACGCTGCAGAAATGATGGAGCATGCCTGGCGCACAGCCAACGCGAATGGTTGGAACTGGAAACTTTACCAACGCGGAGCCGAAGCGACGGGTTTTGCGGACAACAGTTTTGATCTGGTTGCCAGTTATATCGTGCTTCATGAAATGCCTGAGCTTGCTATTCGCACAATGTTTGCCGAAGCATACCGCGTTCTCGAGCCCGGCGGTGATATGCTGATGAGCGATGTCACTCGCTATGCTGACTTGGACAAGCTTTCAGTGTGGAAAGCGGACCGAGGCGCGAAGTATGGTGGTGAGCCGCATTGGCGTGAAAGCGCTCAGCTTGATTTTGCTGCGATTGCGAGGGATTCTGGCTTCACTGAAGTCAAGGCCGAGGGGCAATATCCGCACGTCGTCCAAGGTAGAAAGCCTGCGTAATGACGACTGAAGATCCCAAAAGCTTCAACCTTCCTGATGGCGCTCTGCTTGGTGAGGGGCAGATTGACAATTTGGGGCGCGCACTCATTACATTGATGCGCGAAGTCGCGGTGTTGAACGACCGGGTCCAGGTTATGGAAACCCTGCTTGATCAACAAGGTGTTGTCGCATCAGAAGCAATTGATACCTTTCAGCCTGACGAAGCATATCAGGCTAAAAGCGCGGCAACTATGGGAGCGATCATCGGCAATGTCATGGCAGCGCTTCAGGGTGCAGATGGCGACACAAGTAAATAGCAGCCTGCCGCTCCGCGCTCAAAACCCTCAAGAACCAGATTACGCTACAATTGAGGCCTGACAGCCATGTTCGTCAGCCTGGTAACAGTGTGCCAGCGGACTTCGTATGCGCTTCGAGCGAAGCGAAAGGCGGCCACGCCATGTCAGACATTCTGTCTGAACAATGGTGAATCTTGATAAAGTTTAGCGCCAAACAGCTCCGTCTAACCGACGAATGGATAAATGCGGGCAATTAGCTAGAGGACTGTTTGTCCGACCAGTCACCAATGCTCTGTAGCGTTATTAAACGGAGGTTATCACGATGTCGGTTTCAAGAAAGTTTCGTAAGGCAACCCGGTTGCTCGCATCCACGGGCGTTGTTGCGGCTCTCATGAGTGGCGCTGGCACCGCAGCTCTGGCTCAGGACGGGGAAGAACCGGCTGCTGATGAAGATAACGGTAACGTGATCATCGTGACTGCACGGTTTCGCGAAGAAAACCTGCAAGATGTTCCTATTGCGATCACCGCATTTACCGAAGAGGATATCGAGCGCCGCGGATTACAGGAATTGGATGACGTTGCGCGTTTCACGCCAGGGTTTAGCTTTGAAGACTTCTCTGGCGGTTTTGCTCAACCGACCATTCGCGGTCAGGCAACGTCCAGGGTGACGGCGCTGGAATCCAATGTTTCGACTTTCTTTGACGGCGTTTACATTCCGCGTTCTTGGGCCGTAGATATCGGCACGACCAATTTGCAGCGAGTTGAGATCGTCAAAGGTCCGCAAAGCGCGCGCTATGGACGCAACGCTTTTTCTGGTGCGATCAACTACATTCCGCGCAAAGCTGAAATGACAGGCGACATATCGGGCACAATCGATGGGACCGTCGGGACCGATGAGCGGTATGATTTTGGCGCATTTCTCAATTTCTCTGTGACCGACAATTTCGCGCTTGCGGCCAGCTATGACTACTCCAGCTTTGATGGCTCATGGGAGAATGCGCATCCTTTTGCCGATCTCGATATTCCAGGTCCGAGCACACAGGGAAATGTTGGCGGTTGGGAAAATGAGGCCCTGTCCGTATCTGCAATCGCAGAGCCTTTCACTGGCGTTACGATTTCAGCATCATACAACTATTTCGACACCCAAAACGAAGCACGCGCGTCGCGCTATTTTGGCGATAACACGGGCGGGATCCTTGATCCGGAAGCCAGCCTCGCCTTGACACCGATCACCAATGGCGGCGCGCTGCGGTTTGGCGCCTTTTCTCCGCTTTTGGTGGGCGAATTTCCCGATCCTGCTGATGTGGTCCTGACCGATCCACGCAGCTTTGCAAACCAGGCGGAAACTGGGATTTTCCGCGCCGAGATCAACGCAGAACTCACAGACACTCTCACGTTCAACTACATATTTGGCAATGTGAACGGTGACGTGAATATCGGAACAAGCGGCGAACCAGACCCGATTAATTGCGGCACCTTGGTGAACATCGTTGTGCCTTTGTGTAACTTTCAACAAACGCCGGTTGGCAGCATCGATTATGACACGCACGAAGCACGGTTGACATTTGATAACGATCAAATCCGATTTGCAGTTGGTGGCTTCATCTCAAGTGGACGTGATCAAAACACTTTCACCTCGATCAACATCGCGCCCATCACCGATCCTAATAATTTTGCACCCTTCAACGGCACGCCTGCACCCAATTTCGATGTGTTCGGGCCGTTTAATATTGTGCTTGCCAACGAAGACACTGAAACTGATGTCTCCTCCGTGTTTGCGGAGCTTTTCTGGACTTCAGCCGATGGACGCCTGACGCTTGGTGCTGAAGGGCGTTATTCCGAAACTGAAATTACCGCGATCGACAATCGCCGATCAGTAACGTTGAATGACACTTTCAAGGAATTCACCCCGCGCTTTACCGTTGACTATGAATTGAACCCTGATGTGCTTGTGTTCGGCTCAGTTGCACGCGGAGCTAAGGCTGGCGGGTTCAATGTAACGGCACGCCAAGTGGAGGACTCTGTCTTCGATCCAGAAGAAAACTGGACTTACGAGCTTGGCGTGAAAAGCACCTTGATGAACGGTGATCTCATTTTCAACGCGTCGATCTTCTACACAGATTGGAGCGACATTCAGGTCAATGCGGCTGACGAAGATCCTGATAATCCTGACGATCCGAATGTGCCGTCAATAACTCTGAATCTAGGCAATGCCGAAGTCTACGGGGTCGAACTTTTCACGCGCTGGCAAGCGAGCGAAAATTTCAGCATTGATGCGACATTTAGCCATACCGAAGCCACCTATTCCGACGACACGGTTGATAGCAGGTTCAGCCGCGGTACTCCCGGCGTTTCGGCGCCTTGTGACGATGTCGTTTGCAACACTAATGGCAATATTGGCGGCAATGAAGTTGAACGCCAGGCTCCGACACAGGCGTCACTTGGCGCGCAGTGGGAAGGGGAATTTGGACAATCCAACAGCTATTTCCTTCGCGGTGATGCCAGCTGGCAAAGCGAGTTCTTTGCTGACAGCGCGAACCTGTCGATCATTCCAAGCCGCTTCCTTGTAAACGCAAGCGCCGGGATCACATTCGATGATCGCTATACAGTTCGCATCTGGGCGCGTAACCTGCTGGATGAGGCTTACACCTCCAATGCCTTTGTCGTGCTGCTGCCGTTCGGCAATACATATGGCCAGTTCTTTGGTGAACGACGGACCATGGGGGTAAGCGCTTCGGTCGACTTCTAGGGCCTTGAGCCGCGGACAAGAAAGGCGGCGGAGTGTTTGGCTCCGCCGCCTTTTCTTTGAGCAGGCTTCAAACAGCACATGCTATTTTTGGCGAGCGGCAAATCTCTCTTGAACGTGGTTCACCACGCTGGGATTTTCGATTGTTTGGGGCACCGTAAATGCCGATCCATTGGTGATCGCACGCAACAGGTTGCGCAGGATTTTACCGGATCGCGTTTTGGGTAGAGCATCAAGAGCAATGCAATCGCGCGGTGCTGCAATCGGGCTGATCCGGTTACGCACGGCCTGCGTGATCTGGTTTACGGGGTCTTTCGTTCCGCCTGGCGATGCAACAAAGAAAACTACGGGTACTTCGCCTTTCAGTTCATCATTGCCGCCGATGACTGCGCACTCGACAACGCAGTGGCATCCCGCGACGACCTCTTCGATTTGGCCAGTAGACAGCCGGTGGCCTGCAACATTGATGATATCATCGGTGCGGCCCATTACACGATACGAACCGTCCTCGCCCCTCAAGCCTGCGTCGCCAGTGGCGTATTCACCTTCAAACGCGGTGAAATATCCCTCGAAACCAGCTTTATTCTGCCACAACTCTCGAAAGCTGCCGGGGGGCAACGGTTTGCGAATGATGAGATTGCCGGTGGTTTCAGATGGGACCGGCCGCCCAGATTCATCCAGCACGTCAAAAGCAAATCCGGGTACGGGATACCCTGCCGCACCAATCGCGGCAGGTTGACTGCCAAGCCCAATGCAAGTCGCCAATGCTGGCCAGCCTAATTCGGTTTGCCACCAGTGATCTATGACCGGCCGATTAAGCTGGGCACCGATCCATTCTACCGTGTCAGGATCAGCGCGCTCACCGGCGAGAAACAGTGCGCGAAGGCATTCTGGTGCTGCTTTGGCGAGCAATTCGCCGTCAGGATCGGCTGCGCGAATAGCGCGAATTGCGGTAGGAGCGGTGAACAAGGTGCGCACGCGGTGCTTCGTCACTATTTCCCAAAACACGCCCGCATCGGGTGTGCCCACCGGCTTTCCTTCAAACAGGACGGTGGCATTGCCGTTCAACAATGGCCCGTAAACGATGTAGCTGTGCCCTACGACCCATCCGATATCAGATGCGGCCCAATAGGTTTCACCCGGCTTTGCGCCGTAGATGTTGGGCATCGACCAGGCCAGCGCTACGCCGTATCCTCCCGTCTCGCGGACCACGCCCTTGGGCTGCCCAGTCGTGCCTGACGTATAGAGGATGTAAAGAGGATGATCCGATGGAACTGGCACGCATTCGGCCGGCCCCGCTCTTTCCAAAGCTGCTTGCCAATAAACATCGCGATCATGCGACAATTCGACTTCGCATTGCTGACGCTGCCATAAGGCGACTTTGGGCCGCTCACACTGCGCCAAGGCCAGCGCTTCATCAACAATGGGCTTATAGGGGATCACCCGAGCACTCTCTATGCCACAAGAGGCTGTGAGGACGAGGACAGGGTGGCAATCATCTATGCGCTTTGCCAGTTCTGCAGCAGAAAACCCTCCAAAAACCACCGAATGCACAGCGCCTATTCGCGCGCAGGCAAGCATGGCAAAGATCGCCTGCGGGATCATCGGCATGTAGATGATGACCCGGTCGCCCATTGATGCGCCGAGCTGCGCGATCATGCCGGCGGTTTTAGCGACTTCGGTTTGCAATTGGGCGAATGTGTAGGTGTGCGAATTGCCCGTTACAGGGCTCTCAAAAATAAGCGCTGTGTCATCGCCGCGTCCTGCATCTACGTGCCGATCGACCGCATTATGGCACAGATTGAGCGTCCCATCTGCGAACCATGCGGCATCATTATGTTCTAACGCATTGGTTGGGGGCGTGCTCCAGTCGAGCGCCTTTGCGGCATCCAGCCAAAACGCTGCTGGATCGTTGATGCTGGCCTGATAGGTTTTCTCATAGGTCATCTGGCAAACTCTCTTTTCGCGGATCTTGGGCCGCTTGCATTTACCAAGGAGGGTTATGCGATGCCTCGTTAGTTACGCTAAGCGAGCCACGCTCTTGTCCACCCTTCGGTGAGTTGCTGTTGAGCATCAGTCACGCGTAATGAACGTGGCAATACGGTGAGCATACTTGATAAGATAAGGCACGACCATGACAGACATTGCGATCAACAAGCCAGATCCGGGCAAAGCTGCAGCAGCATTTCTGGCGCGGCCGTCCCAAGCGAACTTTATCGATGGTTCATGGACTGCTGCGCAGGCCGGCACAACCTTTGATACTTTGGATCCTGCGACAGGAGAGGTCCTTGGCCAATTGCCGCGATCTGGTGCCAATGATGTAGATGCTGCTGTCACAGCCGCTCGGCGGGCATTTGATGATGGACGCTGGTCTGGTTTGACTCCGCTGCAACGCAGCAAGACGCTCTGGAAAATTGCCGATCTGATCGAGGCTAACATTGATGAGCTGGCAGAGCTTGAAACACTTGACCAGGGCAAGGCGCTGTATGTGGGGCGCTGGGCCGAGATACCGGGCGCTGCGAACCAATTTCGCTACTTCGCTGGCCTTGCAACAAAAATCGAAGGGGCAACCATCCCGACATCGATCAATTATCAGCCAGAAGGCAAAGAGGTTTTTGCCTACACGCAAAAAGAGCCAATTGGCGTGGTAGGCGCGATTGTTCCGTGGAATTCGCCCCTGGTATTGACCGCAATGAAGCTCGCACCAGCATTGGCGGCGGGCTGCACTGTTGTGTTGAAGCCAGCTGAAAACACCTCTCTCACGGCCGTCCGATTGGTTGAACTTATGGCCGAAGCCGGTCTGCCAGATGGGGTGATCAATCTTGTATGCGGGTTTGGCGCAGAAGCAGGTCAGGCGCTCGCAGCACATCACGGTGTCGATAAGGTTGCCTTTACAGGGTCAACAGCAACCGGGCGCCGTATTTTGGATGCGGCCAAGGGTAATCTCAAGAAAGTGACGCTTGAGCTTGGCGGCAAATCGCCAGTGATCATCATGGACGATGCCGATGTTGATGCTGCGATTGCAGGGGCAGCCAATGCGATATTCTTTAATGGCGGGCAGGTGTGCATTGCGGGTTCCCGGCTCTATTGTCACCGCACTTTGTTCGACAAAGTGACGGAAGGAATCGCGAGCATCGCGGCTGGTATCCAGCTTGGCCATGGCCTTGATCCGTCCACCCAAATGGGACCGCTCGCGTCGAAAGAGCATTCGGCGAAGGTTGGCGACTTTATTGCAGGTGGCCGCAAGGCCGGGGCCAGCGTGCTTTGTGGGGGGATGTCGCTGGCCCCAATTCAAGCTTTGTGACACCAACCGTGTTGACCGATGTTAATCCCGACATGGAAATTGTTCGCGAGGAAGTATTTGGGCCTGTCCTCGTTGCGACGCCTTTTGATGATCTCGACGAGGTCGTCGCAGCGGCGAATGATAGCGATTACGGTCTGGCTGCAGGCATATGGAGCGAAAGTCATTCCAATGCGATGCGGCTTGCCAATCGTATCAAGGCAGGCACCGTGTGGATCAATAGCCACGCAATGTATGACCCTTCACTGCCGATTGGCGGGATGAAACAGTCAGGCTGGGGCAGGGATAGCGGGCAGGCTGCGCTTGAGAATTATCTGGAGTTGAAAACGGTGTGCTCAGTCTATTGAGTTAGGCTGTTCTGGCCCCGTCAATGGGGATTACTGAACCATTTAGGTAACTAGGCGCATCGGCCAGCAGCCAGCGCACCGTTTCGGCTATCTCGTCCATTGCGCCAAACCTGCCAATCGGTGTTTCTGCACGCAGTTTCTCAAAAATCTGCGGAACTGATTTTTCAATTTGAGCAAATTTTTCAGTTTCTGTAATGCCGGGCGCGATCGCATTGATACGTAGGCCTTGCGATGCGTATTCAATCGAAGCTGACTTGGTAAGACCTATCAAACCCCACTTCGCTGCGGAATAATCCGCCATATGGCGCGTCCCGCGCAAGCCCCCTGTGGAGCTGTTGTTCACAATCGCTCCGCCGCCGCTTTTGATGAGAAGCGGGATTTGGTGCCGCATCAGATAAAACACGGCATCCAGATTGACAGCAATGCTGGCGCGCCACCGATCAAGCGGCATCTCATGCAGCGGCCCATCACCAAGAGTATCGCCAAGATTATTGAATGCGCCGTTGAGAGTGCCGAATTCTGCTGCAATCCAGTCAACCAGATCAGCGCATGATTGTGCATCGGTGCCATCAAATGATCGGGCGCTTGCGCTACCGCCTTTGTCGCCTATCATTGCTGCAATTTTCGCGCATTCGTCCCCTTGTCGTGATGCGACGATCACGTGTGAGCCGTGCTTTGCAAGGTAAAGTGCAGTTGCTTTGCCCATTCCCGAGCTTGCGCCTGCGACCAGATAAACAGGCCTATCCAATTCCCAGCTCTTTCATAAAGCTTTCAATAGCTCGCGCTTTTGCGGTCGGCGTTGTGCAGTTTGACGCAGTCCGGACGTTTGGCACCAACGCCGCGATCTGCGCAGTGGAAGGATCAAGTGCATTGTCACAATCGCTCAATACAAGAGTGGGCACATCAATCTGCGTGAGCGCGCGGCGCACCTCATGGCTGAAAACCGCCTCATAAGGCATGTGATATGTTTGGAGATTGTTCAGCACATCCAGTGTAAGGTCATGGAGCAATGCCGGATCAAGCGAACCGCCCATGCGCATATGATCGGCATCCTTCTTGTAGTGAGGAAAGAAGATCATTTGATCACGAATGAAGTTCCAAGCCCAATGAAACTGCGCGCCGTTGGATTGAACGGTCTGTGGCGGGGCATAGTGAGTACGAAATTCGTCGCGGGTTGCGTCATCCAATAATGCAACGCCGTCAAGCACCAGTGCTTTGACTTGATCAGGCCGGGCGATTGTCCATTCAATCGCGATATGAGCGCCAGTATGTGTTCCGTACAGAACGAGCGTATCCAACTCTAAGGCGATCGACCCACGCACGATCATATTGGCGAAATCTGCAATTGAAGGCGTGTTCATTGCAGGAGCGCAGGATTGCCCGTTGCAAGGGGTGTCAAATGCGAAGAGCGATATGTCTGCGTCCATCGCTTCCATCAAGGGCTCAAGCGACCGTGAAGACGACGGAGAAGCATGGAGCATGGCCAAAGCGGCCGCGCGATCTGAACCTTTGCGTTGCCGCAAATGAAGTTGTCCTTCAGCAATCGAGGCATACGCTTTGTCTATTGCTGTGCTCAAGTCTTCAATTGACCCGCAAAATGCGCTTCATGGTTTTCGACGTACCAATCTGCGATTTCCTCACGCGTCGCCCACCAAATGCCATCGAGCCCTTGGGCGTATTCGATAAATTCGCGCAAAGCCCGAATGGTGTAGGCGCGCCCCGATACGTGCGGATGCAGCCCAACATTCATGATCCGACCGGTTTTCTCGCCTTCTTTATGCAGCACTGATAGTTCTTCGATCAACAGATCGCGATATTCATCAGTCGTGCGATTGTTTCGGGTGAGGATGGTGAAGTCATTGATGACATTTGAATAAGGTGTCGCCACGATCGGCCCGGCATCTGTGCGGATCATATAGGGCTGATCGTCATTCATTATGTCGCAATATGCTTTGAACCCTTCTTCCACCAAAATCGTTGGTGTGTTCAATGTTCCGCGTAGCGAACTTGACAACCACACCTTGGGTTTGCGCCCCACATGTTCTTCATAGATCGCAATCGATCGCTGGATAATGTCGCGCTCGGCAGCGATATCATCATGAAAATCGGTGAGCAATTCGCCCTGCTCATAATTATGCGCGACCAGTTCCCAGCCACGTTCAAGGCAAGCATCGGTCATGGCTTTGCGTCGCTCAAACGTGACTGCATTGGTCGTACAACCGGCCTTAGCGCCCATTTCGTCGAACATCTCAAACATTCGCCAAACACCAACGCGCTGGCCATATTCACGCCAGGAATAGTTGGGGTAATCCGGTATACGTCCAGCGAGAGCGTTAGGCAGCAAAGCGGGACCGCCTGCGTAATAGGGTTTGTCGGTATCCTTGACGATGTCCCATGTTTCCAAATTGAAGGTGAACATCAGCGCGACCTTTGCGCCGCCTGGCCATTTGAGTGGCGCACGCTTTGAAATAGGAACGTAATCGTATTCGAACATTGTGTGATGGTCCTTAGAATTCTTCAAGCAGACGGCCAAAACCGTGAACTTTGTCGGTAATGCCATTTTGGCGCAGCGCGTTCCAATAAGTCGCCGTGTTGATAGCAATTACCGGCTTGCCAAGGTAAAGCTCTGCCGCCGCTGCCAGCCTTGTCATCGATAAATTCGTGCCGACTTGGACAAGTGCGTCCACGTCATCGCCATCAAGGCTATGCAATTCCTCCCGCAATGTCTGGGTCGGTACTTGTGCAATGGAAGTCCAGCTCGGGCATTTCAGGCAAGTATCGCGCACCACTTCGATACCATGATCCGACATGAAATGGGCAACCTGCGCGTTCGCGCTGGGGTAGTAAGGCGATACTACAGCGATTTTTTTGATGTGGCCGCCATACGCCGCGAAAGCCTCAATCAAGGATTGCGATCCGGTGCACAATTTCAGGCCTGCTGCATCCTCGATATTGCTTCGCCATTCTTCTGCGCCTTTCGCGCCGCCGTAAAAAGTGACCGCGCTCATTCCCATGACGAGATAATCGGGATTGCATGTCAGGACGCCTCTTACCGCGTCCAGTGTATTTCGGCTGATTTCAAGCGTGCCCGCCATAAACGTCTCATCCGAAATCGCTTGTGCATCATCAACGACAATACGGCTGTAATGATTGGTGACACCTGGTACCCGTAAGTCATCAAAATCTGGCTGGACGATTGTATTGGTTGATGGACCAAGCACTCCGAACAACCGCCGGTGACCGAGCGCATCTGGGTTAGGGCGAGGTTTGCCGGGCATCACGCTATGGCCCTTTCATCCTCCAGACATTGGATCATAGCTTGCCGCCTCAAAAATTCACGCCGCCGTTCTGGATTGTCCTTGGTGGCGAGCAGATCGGCCTTGCGCTTGTCATGTAGATTGCCTTGACCGTCGGACAGATATTCCATGTTCTTAATGGTCTGAGCCTGGATAAAGTCATGTGTCGTGGTACGGCGTTGACGGTCAAACAGGCCCAAAGCTTCAGCTGGATCAAGCCCATAGTTGAAGATACCATCCAAACGTTCGCACAGATTGAAAGCATCATGAATGCCGCTGTTCATTCCAAACCCGCCGATTGGATTGTTCAAATGTGCGGCATCGCCGATGATCGCGACGCGGCCGTCAACAAACTCTTTGGCGACGCGCTGATGCACCCGGTAGATAGTACGGTGAAAAGTTTCGACGCTTTCACCATCACCGATCAGCCTATCAAATACTTCGTTCTTCTTCGCATCGCCGCGCAGTTCTGCATCTGACATCTCGTCTTTGGCCGGCACAAGGATCCGCCAGAGTGAGGGCACTCGCAGCAGCACCATCCACTCCTGCGGATCAGAAACGTAATTCACATAAGAAAGGTTGCCCAAGTGCTCTTCGAGCGGCACTTTTGAGGTGTAGCACAAGAAGCGCTCGGGATAGGTGAACCCGTCAAAGCCCGTTCCAAGCCATTTTCGCACCATAGAATTAGAGCCATCAGCCCCGATGAGATATTCTGCATTGATCTTTACGATTTCCGTCGGGCTTTCGACGAAAACATCAACACTTTTCGGGTCTTGCTCAAAACCAACAACGCGGTGATTGAACAGCACTTCTGCGCCATTGGCATTTCTAACGGCTTCCGAAAGCATGCGCGAAAGGTGATATTGTTCGCACTGAACGCGATAGGGAAAGCGTGTAAGGTCGGACAACTCGCTGAGGTCAAAATCGATGACTTCGCCCGACTGGCGCTCTCTGAAATGATAGATAGGCGCTTTCAGGCCCATTTCGATCAGCTTTTCTGTAATCCCGAAATCATCAAGCATTTCCAGAGTGGGCGGGTGGAAAGTCGACGCTCTCAAATCCAGGGCACAATCCTCCTGCGCTTCAACAAGCACAACCTCAATGCCTCGCTGTGCAAGAAGGTAAGCTGCGACGGTCCCAACCGGGCCTGCGCCCGCGACAACAACTTTGGTCTGATACTCTTTCATTGAGTGCTCCAAGAATAGATCTCGAAATCCTCATTAGGTTTGCTGAACATCTGAGCGGCCAAATTTGGGCAGCGTCTCCGCTGTGCGGTAAGCCGCATCTGGGTTATCCGTCCGGTGGTTAGAATTGGCGCGCGCTCTTCTAGGAGGTGCTGCAGGTTCTAGATTTCAAGGAACACAGGAGAATATTGATGCCGCTCAATACATCGCCACTTCGCGAGATCACGCAAGACGATATTGACACATACAATCGCGACGGTGCGGTGTGCATCCGCAAGGTGCTCAACCAGGAATGGGTTGATGTTCTACTGCGCGAGGCGCGCGAGGTCATCGTCGAGAAAAAGGACGTGGGTCTGCTCCCCACAATTCCTGGCCGATATATGGCGCGCTGTCTGCCAGATTATCGCAAGCTGATGTTTGAAGGTCCAGTAGCTGAGGCGGCGGGCAAGGTTCTCCAATCAAAAGAAATCCGGTTCTTCTTCGATGAATTCTTTGCCAAGCCGCCGCAATCGGATGCGGCGACTTTGTGGCATTGTGACCGGATGGCTTTTCCTGTTGAAGGCAAGATGGTCCCATCGCTTTGGATCCCGTTGACCCCAATTGTTGAGGAAAACTGCCTTGAGGTGCTTGCTGGCACTCAAAACGACGACGTGCCCTATTGGCTGTTTAGTCCCAATGCGCGCAAAATGATCAAACCTGATGACCGAGTGCCGCATCCCGAGATCGAAAGCCGGCGAGGCGAAGAAGGGCTGAGATTTCTAAAGTGGCAAATGGATCCTGGAGACATGCTGATTGTGCATCCTTGGGTGCTGCATTACTCGGCTGGCAATCCGACAAATGATTGGCGTGTTGCTATCTCAGAACGCGTGTTCGGCGATGATATACGTTGGGCTCCGCGCCCTGATTGCCTTAACATTGCGGGCGTCAGTTTTGACGAAATGCTTGACGGCGAAAAGCCCGAAGGTGACCTGTTCCCCTTACTGTGGTCCGAAGACGGTCGCAGGGACGATGACAGCCGCTATCCGCGCGGTTTCGCAACTCGCTGGCCGAAACGCGAAATGGGCGGGGTCAACGAATACGACACATTCAAGAAGATGAAACAGAAAGAGGACGCAGGGGAATTGTCTGCGAAAGCCCAATCACCCGATCACAAAAAGGTGGGCGCTCATTGAAACTTTTTTATTCACCCTTTCACACCTTCATCCATAAGGTCCTTGTTACAGCGCACGAATGCGGATTGTGGGATGACATTGATTTTGTGGCGACGTTCCCGTTCAAGAACCTGGATGGAGAGGATCAGGGTGAGGCCTATTCGATTGCGGCAATCAACCCGCTGAGCAAGGTGCCAACGCTTGCTACTAATTCCGGGCAGGTCATCTTTGGCAGTCAAGCGGTGTGTGAATATCTCGATGCCAATTCCAAAGCGGCAAAGATGTACCCAAAACCTGGGCCCGCTCGGTGGGATGCCATTACGCGGCTCGCCATGGCCGATACGGTTTTTGAAGGAACTGTCCAGATGGTCGCAGAGCAATGGCAGGAGCCCGGTCAATGGAACATGTTTGTGTTTGAGCGAATGTGGCCAAAGTTTATCCGTGTACTCGATTGGATGGAGAGCGAAGCTGCAAAGGGCTGGGGGCATTTCGATATTGGCCACGCAGCCACGCTACACGCGATCAGCTATCTCGGTTTTCGGGCAGAATTCTATGAGGCCAAGGATCCACTTTATCCCAACTTTGATTGGCGCGAAGGCAGACCCGCTTTGGCGGAATGGTATGATGAAGCTGTTCAGCGACCTTCGGTTACTTCGCATTACAATGTTGATTTTACCGGCGATGTCTCGGCAGGGCGGTTGCAAATGGCTGTTGCCGAAGTGCTGGAAACCCAAAAGGCTAATAGCAAATGATTGACTTCTATTTCTGGCCCACGCCCAATGGGCACAAGATTTCTATTGCGCTGGAAGAGTTCGGCCTCGATTACACAGTCAAGCCAATCAACATACTCCAAGGCGAGCAGCATACGGACGAGTTTATCGCGATAAGCCCGAACAATCGCGTACCCGCCATTGTCGATCATGATGGCCTTGATGGAAAATCTCATACCGTGTTCGAAAGTGGGGCCATTTTACTGTATCTGGCCGAAAAGACAGGAAGGTTTTGGTCCGATAGTCCGCTGGAACAATCGGTCATTCGCCAATGGCTATTTTTTCAATGCGCCAATATTGGACCGATGTTTGGCCAATGCGGGCATTTCCGCGGCTATGCGGATGAGAAGGTGCCCTATGCGATCGCGCGCTATTCCGGGGAAGTGCAGCGACTTTATGGTCTAGTAGATCGCCACTTGGCTATGCATGATTGGATGACACCCGGCATGGAGTTCGGCATTGTGGACATGGCGACTTATCCTTGGATGGACACTCGCCAGCAGCAATTGCACGGAGTTGATATCGCGAATTTTCCGCATGTCGCTGCATGGATCGATAAGGTGGAAGCTCGTCCAGGCGTTCAGCGGGGAATGGCGGTCCTTGAAAAGGATATGAAGGTCGGCAATCCTTCGGAGGAAACGAAAAAGGCCTTTTTCAACCGGCGTTGATCACTCTGCGGCGCGGGTCAGTAAGTTGGGTATGACCGAGTCGTCATATTGAAGATTGACTTCGCCAAAACGTGCTACAACCAATTCCGCCGACGGTATGATATACACACGCTGACCGCCAAAGCCGTCAAAGTAGATGATATCTTCATCCTCAAATGGCTCCGAATGAGGGATCTTGATCGGATTTCCAGCGCTGTATGCGCGTTTTGGGGTGTGCTTGCGACCTAGCCAAACATGAAAGCCATATTGCGGGTTGGCTTTGGATGGCTCAGACATTTCTGCGATCCATTCAGTGGGTACGATCTGAGTGCCTCCAACCTCACCGCCATTGCGAATTAACTCGCCAATTCGCGCATAGTCAGGAAGGCTGGCATGCAGCCCTGCATACCCGCGCGCTTTTCCTGTCTGGTCAACCCAGACTTGAGCCTCGCCGTTTCCAAGCGGGCACCACAATTCGCTTTGAAGAAACGATAGCACTCCGCCTTTGCCCGCTTTGGCCAATTCGCGATCCAATACTATCGTAAGCACTTTAGTGATTGCATTGTTGTAAGCGAATTCACGGTCAGGGGCGGCCACTCGCTCCAATTGCAAGGCCTCTGTTGCATTATCGGGAGCAAAAAGGATTTTCGTGAAGTCGGATTGACCGAGCCCGGCCGACATCGTCATCAGTTGCCTAAGGGTAATATCGCCGCGCTTATCGTCATTCCATTCCTCGATGTAGTCGCCAACACGGTCATCGACAGAGGCAATCACACCATCATCAATTGCAATGCCATACAAGAGCGCAATCACCGATTTCATCATCGAGGCAGATGCGCTTGGAGTGTTGCTTCTCACACCTTCAGCGAAGCTGCCATGCAATAGCATTCCACGGCGCAAAACGATAAATCCAAGACCATCGTGCTTATCGGAATAATCCTGTGCTGCCAGAATAGCTTCAGCCATTGGTAAACTTGGCTCTGCTCGCATGATGGGTTCTGACTGGCACGAAGTTAGCTTGTATGTAGGGCGGTATCGCTCAACATCCAAAACGCTAGTGCTTTGCGGAAGGTCAGCAATTGTCGTCGGATTGTCGAGATCCAAATACAGAGGGTCGATGGATGATAGCGTGGTAAGCTGAGCCGTGGCGCTGGGCGCTGCGCACCCTGAAAGCATAATTGAAGCGATAGCTAGGATCGTTGAGTAGCGACCAAAACGCGGCGTCATTCTGAATTATCCTTATGTGATTCCCCGGACAATGCGGGACCGAGCGTGCAAGGCTTCTCTACGCCTGAATTTCTTTGCGCAAACCGAAGCGAGCGAGCAAGCGCTCGGTTGAAAAGGGCGGCATTGTCGGCAGTGGCTTCATCTTTTAATCGCCCGAAAATACCTCCGAAGTAATGATCGATACCAGAGCCGACCCACAATTGCGCAGTGCCTTTGGGGGCGTAGTCAAAACTAGCTTTGTGCATCTCCCAATTGTCGATAAACCCCGGCAGAACATCGTTAGTGCCCGTGATTGTGAGTGAGGGGACGGCCATGCTTGCCCAAGTTTGCTCATCCAACCTGCCTGGGATCAACCCCGGCGGTGACCATGCAATCACACCGGTAACGTTCGAAGCGCGCAAACTGTCACGCTTTGAGCCACCGCCAATCGGCTGCGCGCCGCCCGCAAATTGGGCCATAAGCGCGCCAAAGCTATGCCCCATAGCGATCGCTTTATCCCCTGACGTTGTAATGCCCTGATCATTCATCGTTTCGCTCACGCTTGCGGGCACGTCCAATGCGAGGCGCATATCTGTATTGCGCGTGGCCCATTGGGAAGCGGGTGAAGGGGGCTGAGCCAGATTCATATCTTCGCTGTCGATATGCATCGGTGCAATCACGACAAATCCGCTCGCAGCAAGCGGGCCGAGCATTGCAGCATAGCGATCAGGCGCTGCAAGTGCTCCATGCGAAAATGCGATGACGGGGTATTCTCCGGGCGCAGCAGGAAAAAACACACTGATCGGGATTTCGCGGTTGTCCGCAGCAATTCTCAGATCGGAAGTCCGATATTCTTGAGACAGGTGGTCACTGCACCGGTCAGCGATTGCCTGCATCCGCGTGCTGTTCGTTGGGTTAGTACATGCGCAGGCCAAGGGCAGCAAACAAAGAACGGTTGTCCGCCTTATCCCGCGCGCGCAGATAATCACCTCAGCAAGTCCACGCTGGAGCCCGCTCCTGCTGCTTCGGCGGATTGCCATACTGCGTATGCTGCGGCTAAATCTTGCGCGGCTACACCGAGCGATTTGTACATTGTTATTTGCTCCGCGCTGGTTCGGCCCGGAATTTTACCGGCAGCCACTTCTCCGATTTCTCCGGCGATGTGGGATTGCGTTACAGTTCCATTTTCGATTGCATTTAGCAACTCACCTGCGGCTGCCATGGCTGCGGGGCGATAGTCGACCACAAATCGCGCGCGAGATACAGCTAGGCTATCCACTTCTGCGCTTGTAGGAATTGCCGCGCCAACAAGGTTAATATGCTGTCCCGGTTGCAGGTCGGCCCCATGCAGAATTGGCTGTTTGGCCGAAGTGGTAGTGCAGATGATGTCGGCCTTGGCCACTGCCTGTGTTGGAGACGCATGCGATTGCACTGGAAGACCAACCCGGGCCGCAACTGCTTCTGCAAATTTGCGGGCGCGTTCCGGGTCTCTGCCCCACACATCAATCTGCGCAATGGGGCGCACGGCCATCATCGCATCAACATGGCGAGCCGCCTGTTCGCCATTGCCGAGGATCGCGAGGCGCGTTGCATCCTCGCGCGCCATCAGCTGCGTTGCCAAAGCGCTCGCGGCGGATGTGCGGATCGCGGTGAGCGATGATCCTTCAATCATTGCCAAAGGCACGCCTTTTTCGCTGTCAAACAGCAGCACCATGCCGACATGCGTGCCCAAGGGATCATCCTGAGGCCGTTCGTATTTGCACACCAGCTTGATCCCGAAAGATGCGTCCGCCGCTTCGCCAGCGGTGCCCAATGATCCGGGCATGATCGCCATTTTACCCGCTGCGCCGGGTACTGGCATAAACTGCCGGATAGGCAGAGTAACATCGCCTTTGCTCACCGCGATCATCGCATCGCGCATCACATCGACGCATGCGCTTACTGGCAAAAGCTTCTCAACGGCGGATTGGGGGACAATTCGCATCATTCTAACCTGCGCTGCGCGGCGGGAGGAATTTCATTTTTGTCATCACGTCCGCCACATCGTCAGGTCTGTCGAACGGTTCTGGCATGGGATCGCCCGGCGTTCGGTCTTTGCCGATGGCGTAGAACCAGTCCTCAAGGCCTGGCGGGAAGAACACCCAGAACATTTTCATGTCGGTGTCGCCTGTGTTCTTTATCCAGTGCGTGCAGTTGCGTGCAAACAGGATTGTCGTGCCGGGCCCAAATTCGGTTTCTTCGCCGTCAATATCGACCACGCCCGTGCCTTCATAGACGAAGACAAGCTCATGATTTTGCTTATGTCCATGTTCGCGCACCATCCCGCCGGGCGGCATCACCTGAATGCCGCTAGACCAGGTGTCATAGGGCATATTGTCAGCGGTCAGGTTCACATTGACATAGCCGCGCGAGGGCATGGGTTGCCACAGGCTGCGCCCTTCATCGGGCCCCACGATCACAGATCGACCTTTTGTGATGTGGCCTACTGGCGGATGAACCGGGTCTGATGCCATGGCATTATGCCCTTCTTATCAAGCGGTTAGAAATTCAAGGACGCGCGGATTATAATCAACGCTCGCCGCGATGGGGCAAAAATGGCCGCCGCGTTCAAGCAGATGTGTCTCTGCGCCTTCAATCAATTCGCCCATTTCCTGAGTGAAACCGGGCGGTGTTATGGAATCGTCCATTGCTCCGATACAAAAGGTGGGAGTGGCGATCTCATGAAGGCGGCTTCTCAAATCGTGCGTGTAAACCGCATTGATGCGGCTAAGTTCAACTTCGAGCCCTGGAAATGCCGCCACCCGTTCTTCCATAAATTTGCGAGCGCCTTTGGCCGGATCGGCCATTTGCGGTTGCAGAACGCTGGGCGGCATCGCGAGGTATGTGCCTGTCGTGAGGTAAGCCAGCGGACCGCAACTGATGAGGATTTCACGGCGAGTTCGAAACAGCTCGGTCAGATAGGTATCAGGCCCGGCCCAGCTGCATGACAAAACCAGTTTTTTAAGACGTTCAGGCGCGCCAAGCGCGATATGCTGCCCAATCGCACCGCCAGTGGAATGGCCGACCAGATACGCGCTTTCTATGCCCATCGCATCCATCATGGTGAGCACATCGGTGGCCATGTGCTCAGCGCCGTAAACAACCTTGTCAGGCGTTGAGTTGCCGCAGCCGCGATGATCGAATGTGATCACCCGAAAATGCTTGGCAAAGTGCTGGACCTGATTGGCCCAAAATGCTCCGCGCCCGCCAAGGCCCGCTACCAATAGCAAATCCGGCCCGCTGCCTGTTGTCTCAACGTGAATTTCCGCATCACCAACATCGATGCGTTGCACCTCGGTAGGGATTGTTTCGTCAGTCACATCACTGCTCACAATGTGGTGAAGACCGATTTGGTCTGGAGGTAGAGTTCAAGCCCATCGCGGCCATTTTCGCGGCCTACGCCTGATTGCTTGTATCCGCCCAATGGCACATCCCAATCCGCACCGGATGCGTTATTGATACCGATAATGCCTGCGCGAATGCGGCGCGCCATGCGGTGCGCGGTGGCGACATCGCCCGTCCATACAGATCCGGCAAGACCAAAGTCGCTGTCATTGGCGAGCGCAATAGCCTCGTCTTCGGTTTTGAATGTTTGGGTAACAAGGACGGGGCCAAAGATTTCCTCGCGCACAACCCGCATATCGTTTGTGGTGTTGGCAATGACAGTGGGTTCGATGAAGAAACCGCTGTTGCCGTGACGTTTCCCGCCGCTGGCAATCTCTGCCCCTTCTGACGCGCCGAGTTCAATGTAATCCTGAACCTTGTCGAATTGTTTCTCCGACACGATTGGGCCGATCATGGTCTCCTCATCAAGGCCCGCGCCCAGTTTTAGGGATTTTCCAACCTCGGCAACGCCGGCAATGACTTCATCCTTGATGTCCTCGTGGACATACAGGCGCGATGCTGCGGTGCAGGTTTGGCCGGTGTTCCAGAAGATACTCATCGCAGATGCGGGAATGGCTTTTTCCAGATCGGCATCCGGCATAATGATATTGGGCGATTTGCCGCCCAGTTCCAAACTGACTTTTTTCAGCCCCTCTGCCGCTGCATGGGCGATGACTTTGCCCGTCACGGTTGACCCGGTGAAAGCGATCTTGTCGATCCCCTTGTGATGGATCAACGCATTGCCAGCGGTTGCGCCGTATCCCGTGACGATGTTCAGCACGCCTTCTGGCAGACCGGCTTCAAGGAAAAGCTCGCCCAAACGCAAAGCGGTAAGCGAGGTGTCTTCGGCAGGTTTCAGAACGGCAGTGCAGCCTGCGGCCAGGCATGGGCCCAGTTTCATCGCTGCCATGACAATGGGATAATTCCACGGAACCACCAGTGCAGCGACGCCAACAGGCTCTTTAAGAGTGTAGACGTGATGATCGCCGGGCATATTGATATTGTGGGTCGTGCCGGTGATCTTGTCGGCCCAGCCAGCATAATACCGGATGGCGCCAATCGCTGCAAAAACCTCGCCGCGCGCAGAATTGATCGGCTTGCCCGTGTCGAGCGTTTCAAGCTGAGCAAGTTCTTCATGATGCGCGGCCATGATGTCTGCAAGCGCGTGGATCATCGCGGCCCGCTCACCCGGCTTCATGGTGGGCCAGGGCCCTTCGTCAAATGCCTTGCGTGCAGCCATGACGGCCCGGTCAACGTCTGCTTCGCTGGCATCGGCGATTGCGCTCAATTGTGTGCCATCAGACGGATTGATGACGCCAATCGGTGTATCGCTGCTGGCATCTGTCCAGCCGCCGCCGATCAGGATGCGTTTGTCTTTTGCGATAAAAGAGGTGGTTTCAGGGATAAGGTCGATCAAAGCCATGGTGTCAGGTTTCTCCATTGGATTGGGATTGGACCATCGCGCGGTAAGGGCGAATGGCGAAAGTGATTAGGATAGCGCCCACCGCGATGGTGAGCGGCACGGCAATGGCGAGAGACAGATTGATTGCCTTTTCGTCGCCGAAAACCCGGTCTGTCAGATATCCGATGAACAAGGGGCCTGCGGAATAACTAAGGAGATTGGCGATGAGCAAATACACCGCCATGATCTGCGCGCGCATCCGGTTGGGCGTGACCAATGGGAATGTCGCGACCCCTGCTCCAAACGGGATTGTGCCCAAAACGGTCACTACACCCAGCAGGGCAAGCGCGGCCAAAGGCGAAGAAACCAGCGGGAACGCGATTGCAAAGGGGAAAGCCAGCAGGGCGGCAAACAGGGGCAGGCGCAAGGTTGCATCTGTGACCCCTCGGGCAAGCAGCGCCTCAGCCGCAAATCCGCCCGCGATGACGCCAAATGGCCCTGCCACCATCAGAACGGGTCCAAACATCTGCCCGACATCAAGCTGGGTCCAATCATGCACTCTGATAAAGTAACTCGGAGCCCAAGCGCCCAGCCCATATTGCGCGGCGGCAAAGCACGAAAAGCCCACAAACAGGGGCAAAAACACGTTCCAATGCTTGAAAACGAAACTCAGAATTTCAAGCGGTGGCGGGGCGTTTTCTTGCGATACGGCCTGCCCGTTATCCTTGCGCTGCGGTTCGCGGATCAGCAGCATCAGGAAAAACAGCGGCACGCTTAGCAGCGACACACACATGAAAGTCAGCTGCCAGGGTTCAAACGTGCCAAAGGGAAGGGCTGTCGGCCCCATTTCCGCAAGTGTTGAGTAGAGATACCCCCCAAGGATCAGCGCAATGCCCGATCCCACAAAACCGCATCCTGTAAACACGCTGATCGGCCCGGGAAGTTTTTCTTTTGAGAAATAGTCACTGATGATCGAAAATCCGGCAGGCGATAAGGTCGCCTCTCCGACGCCAATGAACATGCGCGCAATGAAAAGAGCGACAAACACACCTGCAAGTCCGCTCGCAAATGTCGCCATGGACCAGCAGACCAGGCCGATCAAAATCACGTATTTCCGGTTATGCCGGTCTGCCACCCAGGCGAGCGGGATAGCGAGCACTGCATAAAAAAGCGCAAATGAAATGCCCATCAAAAGGCCCATTTGCACGTCCGATACACCCAGATCCGCTTTGATAGGCTCTACCAGCAAGGTAATGATTTGCCGGTCGATATAGGCGACAATCCCGGCAAGGGAGAGAACTGCGACGACGAACCACGGCCGGCTGCCAATGCCGCGCGCATCCTGCGCCTGTCCTTGAGCTGGGTACAGTGTTGCCATTAGGACCACCTAGCCAAACATTGATACAGGGCCACTGACCGCTCCTGGTGTGACCGTCTATTGGATAGCGCTTGAACCACACCTCGTTTCCCGGCCAGGATTTGCTGATAGGGTGCTGTTATGAAGCAGGCTCAAATGCAAACCTCACCCGGTAACGCACCGTTTCTGGAGCAGCTCTCCGCAATTCTCGGTGCTGATAGTGTCATTTTGGACAATGCCGAGCGCCGCTTTCAATCTCAGGATTTGTTCTTTCAAGGCGACTTGCCCCTCGCCGTTATTCGCCCGCGCCAAACGGCAGACGTGTCAGCGCTCGTAAAGCTGTGCGCGGCGCAGGACATTGGCATTTATCCTCGCGGCGGAGGGATGTCATACACCGACGCTTTCCAGCCCAGGGGCAGCAATTCTATTGTGCTCGACACCAGCTCGCTCGGCTGGATCGGCGAGGTTTCGGCGCAGCGCGATTACGTGACAGCAGGGGCGGGGTGCTCTTGGGCCGCGCTCGATGCGGCATTGGCCAAGGCGGGGATGCGCGCGCGGTTCTGGGGGCCGATGTCCGGCGCGATTGCGACGCTTGGCGGATCGCTCAGTCAGGGGTCGGTTACTTTCGGTTCCGGGCAAGCGGGCGCTTCGGCGAACACGGTCAAGAGCTTTGAGATCGTGACCGGAACTGGCGATATCATTCGCACCGGGTCTGATGGATCACACGCAACTGAGCCATTCAACCGGCATTTCGGCCCGGATCTCACGGGCATCTTTTGCAACGATGCGGGCGCTTTGGGGATCAAAACCGCAGTGACAATCGAGATTGAACCGCGTCCTGAATGCGTGACCGGGCTGTCATTCGCGTTTGACGATTTTACGGCCATGGCGGCGTTATTTGGCGAAGTATCCCGGCGCCGTTTGGCCAGCGAGTTTACCGCAATGGACGCCGATTTCGCGCGGCAGAATGCCGGTCCACCCGATCTGATGAACGATGTGCGATCGCTTTGGAAAGTGGGCGTTTCAGCTGGCAATCCCCTGGCGGCGCTTGGGCGGATGGCGCGGGTCGCTTTGGGAGGGCGCGCCTTTATGGACAAGGCCCGCTACACCGCACATTTCGTGATCGAAGGACGCGATGCCAAAGACATTGCAAGCCGTGTCAAAGCGCTGCGCAGCTATGCAAGACGCGGCAGTGAAATCGTCAACACCATCCCGCTTATGATGCGCGCTGACCCATTTCCGCGTCTGCCAGTCACACACCCGGATGGGCGCCGCATGGTGCCTGTACATGGCATTTTCTCGCCCGATGGAATGGACAGCTTTCACGCAGAATATCTCGAACTGAAACAAAGATATACGCCCCAGATGGCGGACTGCGGGATGACGATAGCGGAGTTTTTTGCAGGGATCGCAGGAGCCGGGTTTCTGTATGAGCCTGTGTTTTATTGGCCCGATACCCGGTATGAATATCACGCGCGGATGACGCCGGGATATATGCCTGATCTGCCTGAATATCCTGAAAACCTGCCTGGCCGCGATCTTGCAAACACAATGATTGCCGACATCATAGCGCTGATGCGCAAACATGGGGCGACGCATTTTCAACTTGGCCGAATGTATCCCTATGCCGAGACGAAAGAGCCTGCGGCTTTGGCCTTTATCAAGGGGCTGAAACAGCAGCTTGATCCCCAAGGCATCCTCAATCCGGGAGCGCTGGGGCTATGAGCATGATTGCAATAATTGGCGGCGGGATCGGCGGGCTTGTTGCCGGGATCGCTCTTAAAAAAGCGGGACAGCAGGTCCGTATATATGAACGTGCGCCCGCTTTTGGCGAAGTTGGCGCAGGCATTTCCATGTCTCCAAATGCAGTGCTTGGATTGCGTTCCTTGGGGCTGGGGCAATGGCTGGAAGAGACGGCGAACGAGCCGCTCGAACAGCAATTGTGCCACGGGGGTACGGGCGAATTGCTGCAAGCGATAGACCGGCGCAAAACCCGCGAGCGGTATCACGCGCCCTATCTGCAATTGCACCGCGCTGATTTGCTAAAGGCGCTGATTGACGCTTTTGGTGCAAGCGATTGCCAAATGGGTGCAGACCTTACTGCCATCGAAAGCGGCGATGATGCAGCGACGCTGACTTTCAGCGATGGCTCCACCGCCCATGCTGATGCCGTGATTGCTGCTGATGGTTTGCGATCTGTTGTGCGCGATGCCTTGTTTGAAACAGGCGATCCGCAATTTAGCGGGCACATTGCTTATCGCGGTTTGATCCCGGCTGAAAAAGTCACATCGCGGGCCATTGAGCCGGTTAATATCAATCACCTCAATGAAGGCCGCAACCTTGTGAGTTATCCCGTGCGCAGGGGTGAATTGGTCAATGTCGTGGCTCTATCTAAAGCAGATGGATGGGCTGAAGAAGGCTGGGCGGTCAAAGCCGACAAGGCGGAATTGACAAAGAAATATTCCGGGTTTCCTGATTATGTTCATGAATTGATTGATAAAATTCCGGAAGACGAGCTTTTCTGTTGGGGCCTTTTCATTCGTGAACCCTTGGAAAACTGGCGCAAGGGCCGCACGGTTCTGTTGGGCGATGCTGCGCATCCGATGCTGCCTTATATGGGGCAGGGGGCCAGCTGCGCGATTGAAGATGGCGTGATTTTGGGGCGCGCCTTTGCACATTGTAATGATGTGGACGCAGCGCTGGATTGCTATGTCGCAACCCGGATAGAACGCGCCAGCCTGCTTCAGCGCGAAAGCAATCTGGGCGGTGAACGCTTGCAAGCGATCAAGCCTGACATGTTCAAGGATACACCGATCAAGGACGAAGATGCGCTTGGCATCTTCGCCTATAATCCGGCAACAACTCCTTTATTGGGAGTGTAGCCCGCAACTAGGCTGGCTTGCGCGCGATCAGCGATTGCAGGAATGGATTGGCAAGCGCAGGCCCAGGCTCCACAACAAAGCCAGCCGCTTCGATTATCCCTCTGAAATCAGATGCCACGAACGCCGGCGAATACGGCTCGCAATTGTCGCGGCTGTCATTGTCGATCATGAAGCGGTGGCCATCGCTGACTTTCATCGCTTCATTGTTGTTCGGGAATTCATAGATCGAAAAGACCCCGCCAGGGCGAAGCACTCGGAAAGTCTCGGCGATGATTTCCTTCATCTTTTTGACCGGCACTTCGTGGAATAGAATATACGACAAGACCATATCAAACTGGCCATCCGCAAATCCGCTATCCTCAGCCAAGGCCTGTTTGAAATGCACGTCCTTGCCGCGATTGGTCGCGCGCATATGGGCGTATTTGATGAGCGGCAGACCGACATCAAGACCCCAGACCTCAGCATCGGGATAGAGGTCTTTCAGCACCGTTGTGGCTTGTCCGATTGAGCACCCGATATCGAGCACATTGGCTATTTTGCCATCAGCAGGTTTGGTGGCTTTTTCGGCAAGCTCGATATGAAGCTCATCCTGATCGTTAAAGCCTTCGTAGAAAATCTTGGTGCCATAGTGGAAGACCGGGCCGCCAATGGGATCGTCGGTGTATCCTCCCGGCTGACAATGAATTTCGCAGCGCGTGTATTTGGGCGGCTCAAAGTCCGGATCATAATGGATATTGCCCGGATTGGCTTTTTCGGCCGCTTCCATTTCTTCGAGCAATTGGTCCCCTTTGCGCAGCAGGCTTTTGCGCGTGCCGCGCCACATCATTTCCTGCTGGGACCGGACAAAGCGCTGCCAGGTCGGTGTGAATGGCACTTTGGCAAATACTTGCTTTACCTGATCCAGCGGAATGTCTGAACCATCGTCTGGCCGGGCAACTTCGCCCGCCTTGATCGCTCGCTCCAGTTCCGCCTCACCATTGGCGGCCATAACGGGAAAGCCGCGCTGGATCGCGAATTTGCGGAACGAGGTTACGAACTCAAGATAGCTTTCATCCGCCAGTTTCGTGGGACGGGGAAGGATGCCGATTGTACCGCGATCCATGGTGTTCACTCCTGATTATCACCGGCAGGCTGTTCAGCTGCTGCCTGGCCAATATTGTGCGTAGGACGGCGCAAGAATGCGCCAAAAATCTGATCGACAAAAGCATCGCGCTCGCTTGCTCGGCGCTCGATCTCAGCTTGGTCAGGCATGTGCGCCTCGATTTCGTCCGAAACTGAAATGCCCTTTTTCTCGAGAATTTGTTCAAGAACAAGCACACGGTCGTGATGCGACCAGACGGCGGCTGACAGTTCCAGGATTGCGTCAAGGATGTTATCGAACACGACGTTCTCGAAATAAACCCGGCCGCGGCCTGTGATTTCCTCGCCTAGCTCCTTCGGTATGCTTTCATCCATCACTGTGTCTTCCAACTGATCCAGCTCCTTGTCGCTTGATAGCATGAAGTTGGAGTTTGATAGGGGTTTAATCGACCCGGACCGTGTGGTTCATCCGCTTGTTGGATAGCCGCTTCGACCAGACAATGCAGGGGCGAAAGCCGATTGTAAGTGATGTGACCATGCCAAATTCTGATGTCCCAGCACAAAGTTTGAAAGCGCAGCTTGCGCAATCGTCGATCATAACCGCCCCAGGCATTTATGATCACATGAGCCTCTTGATGGCCAAGAAGGCGGGTTTCAAAGCATTCTACGCCTCCGGCTACTGGAATGCGGCATCTGCATTGGGCGAACCGGATGTCGGCATTGCTAGCATGTCCGATTTTCTAGCCATCTTTGCGCGGTTTGCGGCCAAAGCAAATGCTCCGATAATCGCCGATGCGGATACCGGATTTGGCAGTCTCACCAATCTTGATCGCGCAGTACGGGCGTATCAGCGCGCTGGCATCGCAGCGATACAGATTGAAGATCAGGGTTTCCCCAAAATTTGCGGTCATGTGGGAAAAGCGTCCAGCGTTCCGGCCGCCGAAATGGAGCAGCGCGTGCGTGTTGCCATGGATGCGCGCGCCGATGGCGATATGCTCATCATCGCGCGCACGGATGCACGGCGAACCGAGGGGCTGGAGGCCGCCATTGACCGGTTGCACGCATACAGTGCCGCTGGCGCTGATATTCTTTTCCTGGAAGGCCCTCAGAATGAAGAGGAAATCGCGGTCGCAGCGAGCGCACTTGATAAACCGTTATTGCTGAACGCAGCGCATGGTGGTGTGACGCCAATCCTGTCGTCGCAGCGTTATGAAGAATTGGGTGCCAAGCTGGTCATTTACCCCGCAGGAGCCCCCTTAGCGCGGCGCATGCGGCGCAGAATTTTTACGAGGCGCTTGCCAATGGCGATCCCAACACCGACCATAGGGCAATGTTTGATTTCACCGAAATGTCCCGGCTTCTCGGCATGAATGACGTTGTTGAATTTCAAGCTCGCCATGGAGCTGCGTAATGCCGCGCAAGGTTCTCGCCGCGATATCAAATGGCGGGGGCGCGCCTCCCGTTATTGAGCCGCTTATGCTCGATGATCCTGCACCTGATGAATTGGTGATTGAGGTCAAGGCAGCAGGCATTTGCCACACTGATATCGGCATTGCCCAATGGTCTGCCAATCCGCGCGTTTTTGGTCATGAGGGCGCTGGTATCGTCGCGGAAATAGGCAGCGAGGTTACCGATTTTGCCATCGGCGACCGCGTGGCTGCCACTTTCGGGTTTTGCGGAGAATGCTCCGTTTGCGGGTCAGGCAGGCCGGCTTATTGTGTCGATGGCATCGCGCTCAATATCGAAGGTTCGCGCGCGGCGGGCAGGCCGAGCTACACCAGACCTGATGGAGCGCCCCTATCCGAGCCTGTCGGCGGCGCTTTTTTCAGCAAAGCTGCTTTGCCACCCATGCAATTGTGACCGCGCGCAACATTGTCAAAATCCCGGATACGATGAGTTTTGTACAAGCCGCGCCATTTGGATGCGGGGTGCAAACGGGCGCTGGCGCTGTGTTCAACCAATTGGGCTTGAAGGCAGGCTTTCCCCTGGCAGTCATCGGTTGCGGCGCGGTGGGTCTGTCCGCGATATTGGCGGGGCGCATTGTGGGCTGCGATCCGATCATTGCTTTCGATCTTGTGCAGGAAAGATGCGACGTCGCCCGTCAAATGGGTGCGGATTATACCTTTACTGGCGACATCGCAGCCTCAATCCGATCTGTAGTTCCCGAAGGGGTCGCAGCTGTGCTCGATACGGCGGGCGCTCAGGCGACGTTCGAACAATCGCTGCACAGCTTGCGGCCCGGCGGATCTTTGGGTGTTCTGACCATTCCTGGCGAGTTTGAAGATCCCGTGCCTCACCCCGGCGGTTTGCCATTCATGACAACCAATATCATCGGCATAATCGAAGGCGACAGCGTGCCCGAGACTTTCCTGCCATACCTGTTCGAATTGTTCGAAAGCGGGAGATTGCCGATTGATGAACTGATCGAAACATTTGCGTTCGAAGACATCGCCGATGCGTTCGAGGCGATGAAGAATAACCGTGTCATCAAGCCTGTGCTTACATTTGGAGCAAGCTGAACAATGGATGCGATTGCAGTTGTAAAGACCGATGCGGTCGATACGATAATGGACATTCCTGTCATTGTCGTTGGAGGAGGAGGCACTGGCTTGTGCGCTGCACTGGCCGTGCGCGATGCGGGGGTTGATGTGCTGGTCGTTGAACAAGATCGCCAGCCGCTTGGCACCACGTCCATGTCGACCGGTCTGATCCCGGCTTGCGGCAGCGCTATTCAAACGAGTGCAGGTGTTGAAGACAGCGTGGATCTGTTTGCAGGGGATATCGCCGCCAAAACAAAAGGGCTGATTGATACGGCGATGGTGCGCAACATCGTTTCAGAATCGGCGGCAACAATCGACTGGCTAGCGGGAAAACACGGCCTCGATCTAAGCCTTGTCGATGGCTTTACATACCCCGGACACTCAGTGCGCCGTATGCATGGAATGCCTAGCCGGTCAGGGGGTGAATTGATGGGCGCATTGTATGCCGCATGCGAAAGTGCAGGTGTCGACTTTTTCACCGAAAGCACTGTGAACCGCCTGTTCGTAAACCAGGAAGAGCAAGTTATCGCAGTGGGGTGCACAAGGCCCGATGGCTCTGAGGACGTGATCGGCTGCGGGGCTTTGATCCTTGCCTGCTGCGGATTTGCCGGCAATCAGGCCATGGTATCTGAGCTAATTCCCGAACTTGAGCATGCGACTTTTCACGGTCACCCCGGCAATAAAGGGCATGCGATTGAATGGGGCCGGGCGCTTGGCGCTGCGATGGCAGATATCGCTTCATACCAAGGTCATGCCGGCCTTGCGGCTGGATATGGCATTCCGATCCTTTGGCCTTTAATCGTTGAGGGCGGCGTGCAAGTGAACCGCGCAGGAAAGCGGTTCTCCAACGAAGCGGCAGGATATTCCGAACAGGCTGTCGAAGTTTTAAAACAAGACAGCCATGTCGCCTGGAGCATTTATGATGAGCGCCGCCACAAAGTCATGGAGCAGTTTGACGATTACCAGCAGGCGATGTCAGCTGGCTGTTTGAAAGTGGCAGATGACATTGGCGATCTTGCCGCTCAGACAGGAATAGACCCCGCCGGGCTTCAAGCCACAATCGAGGACACATGGATGCATGTGGATAGCAGCGAGCCCGATGAATTTGGGCGGAGTTTCGCGGGGAAAGCGAAGCTTGCGGCACCTTTTTACGCCGTGAAAGTCACTGGAGCCCTGTTTCACACTCAAGGCGGATTGGAAGTGGATGAAAACGCCCGCGTCCTTCGCACCGATCGCAAATCGTTTCCCAATCTCTATGCGGGCGGAGGGGCTGCACGCGGCATATCGGGGCCGGGCGCAGATGGGTATCTGGCAGGCAATGGACTTATGACGGCCACGACTTTGGGGCGATTGGCCGGCACGCATTCAGCCAGTATAGCGGGGTAATTGCAATTTCCGTTCGCTTCAGGCGAATTGCTTAATGCCAAGGCCTTGACTGATTTTCTCGGCGGTTTCCTGCATCATTGGCAGAAATTCGCCAGCAGCTTCATTGGGTTTGATCGCAGAAGCAAAATAAATGAGCGCCATCGAACCCACCAATTTGCGATCCTGATCGAACATTGGGACGGCCAATGAAGAGGTTTTACCCGGTTCAAAATTATGCTGATTGCGCGCTTGTAAGGCGTATCCCGCTTCTTTGATTTTTCCCAGCGCCACGCCGTCGGACAAAAGCAGAAGGCCGGTTTGCGCCGCTTCGCTGTCGGTTGCCTCGAACGCGTCTTTAATCATCTCGCGTTCCGTTTCTTCACAATTTGCAAGATACGCTTTTCCGGTCGCGCATTCGGAGATTGGAAGCGTAAAGCCGGGGTAATAATTCGTGAAAGTGAGCGAGGTCATTTTGTGAGTGGATTCGCGCACCATCATGCGCGTTCCAACCCGGGTGGCGAGCGAGATCGGCCAGCCGACTTTCTGGCACAATTCTTCCATATGCGGACGCGCTTGAGCGGCGAGCTCATCTTCCTGCTGGAAGCCTGTCGCCAGCGACTGGACAAGCGATGTGACGCGGTATTTCTTGCGCCCCACTTCGCGTTCGATCAAACCTTCATGCATCAAGGTTTGAACAACCCTGCATGCGGTTGCATAAGGCACATCAGCGCTGCGCGAAATGCCCATCAATGTAATCGGTCCATCGCGGCTAACCGCTGATAGCACGGCGAAACCCCGGCTGATGGCCCGAACTGGTACGCCTCTTTCCATATCTACCTCATCTGTCCGATGTTTGGGTACGGGTTTTGAGCGTAGCGCACAAGTTTTATGACAGTTTTGTGTGTCCAATTTTTCGGACGGTGATGCAAGCTTACCGCGCTTTTGAGGCGGTCATCCCTGGCGTTTGATTGTCGCTAAAGCACGGCTTTGTTCATTGCCGACAATGCAGATTGCCTCATCAACGCCCATACCGGGCTTCGCCAGCATCATATCCGCCTGCATCGCCAGCGCCACATGCACACATGCTCTTGCGGAAAGATCGGTTTCCGCGCTGGTTCCGCCGCAATATGCTCCAATGCCTGCTTTTTTGGCGTATTGAATTGCATGGGCTGTATCCAGCACGCTGCCAACGTCCGGGGTCTTAATCTGGACGATATGCGCAGCTTTCGCATCGCAGAAATCGCGAATATCGCGCAAAGTGTTGCAGTGTTCGTCTGCTACGACTTTTGCTGACGTGCCCAGTCTATCCATTTCGGCGACTATCTCGGCAAACTTGTCGATTTGTTTTTGCCTGTCGCCGTAATCAACCGGACTTTCGATTTGCAGATCAAAGCCGGGAACCCGGTCCGCGCATCGCGCGATAAACTGCGCGACTTCGGCCGGCTCATCGCTGAAACCAAGGCCAACCCAGCCATACAGGTCAAAATGCAGCGCCGGGCGATAGTCACTGCCGCCCAGCTGGTCTGCGCGGTGTGCGACCCATTCGGCATATTCGACAAAGGTCGCGCCATTGGGGCCGAATTTTTCGGCTGAATTGATGAGCCCATGCGGGAGAATATCGACCTTCTTCAACACCATCTTGTCGACATTTAATCGCCGATCATCACCGCTTTGCGCGAAAATGGAGATGGGGGCGGTTGGCAAGGAGCGATCGAAGATATCGCAAACCACCTCAGCCATTGTGCATCGCTGCGCCAGAGCCGCCGCGCTGAGCAAGGCCTGACTGACGCCGTATTTGATCGCAATCGGCAAGCTCTCGTTCCGGTCAAGAACCGCTTCGCAATTGGCCCTGGCGGTAGCTGGATCGCGGCCAATGAGGTGCGGGGTGATATCGGCCGCGACGATTTGTGCGATTTTCTCCGGATCGAACAGCGGATCACGCCCCGCTGCACCGGAATACTGGACACTGACCATATCGCCCCAGGCAACCGCGCCATCATCCAGCACCAACCCAATGCTCAGCGCAGTGGCAGGTTGCCGGACGTGGGTGAAGCCCGGCGTTACTGGCTTGCCCGTATAGTTGAAACCGTCTTGGCCTGCGCCGGCTCTGATGGCGGCCTGATCGTCATAAAAGAACGACCCCATCGCAGGGGCAAGGATCAGATCAGTGATTTGCGGCATTGGGCAATTCCAGTGGTGCGGTGATGGGGTCGGCTGCCGCGCTGCCGCCTTTCTCACCCGTAAGTGATCGCAAAGCTGCGTTTATCCGGCAGGTGATGAGCGGCAATCAGCCTGTACCTTTACTGCGTTTCGCCTTTCTTGATTTCGCCATACGCGGCAGCAGGAACAAATAGACCCCGGTGCCCCACATAATCAGCAGCAAAACGCCCGTTGGAAGGAACACATACAGCTTGATCTCATCGGAAAAGAACGAGCCGTCATGGATTGCTTCGATCAGGTCAGAGCGCCTGTAGGCCACTTTCAAAACTTCAGCCGTGTGCGTGTCAACTTGCACTTCCCAGCCTGAATTTGCGCGCAATTTGGCAATGCCCCGGTCAACCCGCAGGTCGATGCGGTCAATGTCCGACCATGCCTGAATACCGGCTTCGGGGTGCTGGCGGGCGGCGTCGAGAATTTGCTCAAACGAAGCGGCGGGCAATTGCGCCTCGACAACTCCGCGAGTGGTGCTGGGCTGGATCCATTCGATCTCTTTTTTCAGCATCAACATTATCCCTGCGCCAATCATTGCCAGCGCTGGAACCAGCACGGCAAGCGAGAGCCAGTAGTGAACCTGACGGAAAAGGCGTTGGGGTTTCATGATGACAAAAGGCGCAAGGTTACGGGATCTTGCTGCCCCGAACCCACGGCGCACCTGCGGCTTGCAAGTCGGCCTCGAAAGCCGGGATGGTCTGATCTGTTAAAGTCATCAGCCGGGCGCGGACCTGGTCAAAATCTGACCTGGCATAGGCCAATTGGTCGCGGTGCGTCTGAGTGGGGCCATAGGTTGATCCGAACAATCCGGTCATGATTTTGCCCAATCGGCTGCGCACGGTTGGCTGAGTTCTTTCGTAAATCGCATTGCGCGCGGCATTGCCGTTCAGCAGTTCATCCAATGCTTCTACTTCGCTGCGGATAGTTTCCAGCCGATTGTCGAACGTGGTTGGATCGCCGCGTTGAACGCGTGATGTCGCCACTGCCAGCAGATTAAGCTTTGTCTTTGCATCAGCCATGGTGCGCGCGGCGGCTGTGACCGACCGGTCAAACGCTGCGATCTGTGCCCAAAATTCATCGGCATCACTCTGCCGCGGCAATGCGCCGGAACGCAGGGGTTTCACCGTGAAAGGCTGCGGCCCAACAAGCTGCGTCGTCTGACCGCGAACCCGCTTCGCCATCGACACAGTGTATTGGCCGGGCGAAACCAGAAAGCCCGACGGTTCGTCACCGCCAGCCGGCGTAACGCTTGCCTCGCTCATATCGGAAAAGCGCAGGTTCCAATTGACGCGGTGAAAGCCTTTCTTGGCTGGTCCTTTGATCCGCCGCACCACATTGCCATCTGCATCGCGCACCGTCAGCCAAATGGCAGGAGCGGTTTCCTGAATCTCCTCAGTGAGCGTTCCGAAATCTGGCAAAGGCGTATCTTGCCCAGCTTTCACGCGGGGTTTCTCGCGTTTTTGACGGTCCTCTTTCAGCGACGAAATGCTGTCAGCCAGATAGTAGGTAAAGTTTGCTCCAAAGGGCGGGTTGGGCGCGCGAAAATATCCATGGCCCTGGCTGCCGCCTGCCGAAAAGGCGAGCGGGTGCTGCTCGATATACCAAAGCGCATCGCGCCCGGGGAACAGCATGGCTTCGGAGTTTAGACTGCTTTGCGACAAAGTTCGCAGCGGCGAGATATCATCGACAATATAGAAACCCCGGCCAAAGCTGGCTGCGACAAGATCGTCCTCGCGTCTTTGAATGGTGACATCGCGGAAAGAAATGGTCGGCGCATCGCCAGACAGCCTCACCCATTTGCGGCCGCCATCAAGGCTGAAGAACAGCGCAAATTCCGTCGCGGCGAACAACAGGTTCGGGTTTTCGTGGTCTTGCACAACACGCCAAACCAGATGGCGCGCAGGGATATTGCTTGCAATGCTGCGCCAAGTGCGCCCGAGATCCGTGCTTTTCAAAAGATACGGTTTGAAGTCGCCATATTTGTGATTGTCGAGCGCTGCATACACTGTGTTTTCGTCAAACAGATCGGCGCGAATGTCATTCACATAAGCGGTGGAGGGAACACCGGGCATCGAGCCGACCTCTACGCGCCGCCACGTTTCGCCGCCATTTTCGGTGATCTGGATCAGACCATCGTCAGTGCCGACATACAGCAGATCTTCGTTCAGCGGGCTTTCCCCGATATTGGCGATCGTGTTGTATTGGCTCATCGCATAGATATCCCAACCCGCATCCCAGCTTTGCTGGCGGCCTTGTACGGGCAGGCGCAGGCGGTTCTGATTGCGCGTCAGGTCAGGTGAGATAGCCCGCCAGCTATCGCCGCGATCATCTGACCGCCAAAGCCGCTGCGAGGCGTGATAAATGCGCGTGGGTTGGTGCTGGCTGACCAGAATGGGCGCATCCCAGTTGAACCGCGGGATATCATCGCCCGGGACAGGCTGCGGCTGGATATGAACCACCTCGCCCGTGATCCGGTCAACGCGCGCCAGATTGCCCTGCTGCCACTGCGCATACATGATATCAGGGTTGCCCGGCTCGGTCGCGGATTGGTGTCCGTCTGCGAACAGAGTGATGAACCAGTCATCATTGCGAATGCCGTGGCGATTATCAGTGCGCGATGGTCCGCCTTGCGAGTTGTTGTCTTGCGTCCCGCCATAGACGAAATAGAACGGCTCGGCATCATCCACTGCAACCTTGTAAAACTGGGTGACGGGCAGATTGCTGATAAAGCGCCATGTCTTGGTATGGTCATAGCTTTCATACAGCCCGCCATCAGAGCCGAACATGATGTAATCAGGATCATCCGGGCGAAACGCGATGGCGTGATCGTCCACATGCTTTAATTCGTTGTTGAGGCCGGACCAGCTTTTGCCGCCGTCATTGGATATCTGGCTGGTGTTGGAGACAAGATAGATGCGGTCGAAATAATGGGGGCTGGCGAAAAGCTCTTGATAGTAATGTGGCCCCGTGCCGCCGCTTACCTGATCGGACATTTTGGCCCAGCTAGATCCGCGATTGTCAGACCGGAAAACGCCGCCTTTGCGCCGGTCCAATTCAATGGCTGCGTAAACGACATCGGGCTGCATGGGGGAAATAGCGAGGCCGATTTTGCCCATATTGCCCTTGGGCAAACCTGTTTTCAGCTCGTCCCAGGTTTCGCCGCCATCCTCGCTGCGCCAAAGCCCGCTTTCCGGCCCGCCGCCCACATAGGCGGCAACGGTGCGCTGGCGTTGCCACATGGCGGCATAAAGGCGATCAGGATTGCGCGGATCGATAATCAGATCGCCTGCGCCCGTAAACTCGCCCGAGGAAAGGACGTTGGCCCAGGTTTCTCCGCCATCGGTGGATTTATAGACCCCGCGCTGGCCGCCCGCAGACCACAGCGGCCCTTGTGCAGCGACCCAGATTGTGTCGGAATCTTCAGGATGGACAATGATTTTGCCAATCCGTTCAGATGTTTCGAGGCCTTTCTTCGTCCAGGTTTTGCCGCCATCTTCGGACAAATACAGCCCATCGCCATAGCCAAGGTGCCGCCCGCCATTGTTCTCGCCCGTACCCACCCAGATGCGGCTGGGATCGCTGGGGTCAAGGCCGAGTGAGCCGATGGAATACGAACCTTGACCATCGAACAGCGAGGTCCAAGTTGTGCCAGCATTTTCGGTTTTCCAAACGCCGCCAGATCCCACCGCGACATACCAGGTCGCCGGGTCATCCTGCACAATCGCGATATCTGCAATCCGGCCTGACATAAACGCAGGGCCGATGCTGCGCAGTTTGAATGCTTCGAACGTTTTTTCAGAAAGAGCGGGCTGCTCATCACCGCTTTCGCTTTGCGCCAAAGCAGGATTGGCAAGTCCGAGCGCCAGAAAAAGACCTACGAAAAATTTGACCACGTTCATTCAATAGCCCCTTAAAACGCGCGCAATGCGTCTTCCCCTGCGCGCGAGGTGCCCGCGCGAAATTTCAGCCTAAAGTCTTTGTTATCCCCGCGCAACGCGCAGCAGCAGGCTTTTTGATCAATGGCGCACAGGACCGGTCAAATTGCCGGTCAAACAGCCCAAGGTCCGGTTATCGCGAGTGTTCGGGCCGGAGCATATGCGTTCACAAAGAACCACTTGCCATCGGGAGAAAAGCACCCGCCGGCAAGCTCTGTCTGCATGTTGAGACGCGCAAAAGCATAAGGAGAGCCCTCAGGCGTGATACCGCGCACATGGTTATCGACCACTTCGGTGTAGGCATCCTCGCAGACGAGCAAATGGCCATTGGGCGCGGCGCACAGATTGTCGCCGAAATTGAACTGGTCGATGCTTTCACTTTCGAAGAACAGCTCGGCCCGGTCTGGCCCATTGCCGCGTCCTGGAACAAGCTGAAAAATCTGCCCAAGCTTTTTGGCCCCGCCGCTGGTTGAGCAAAAGTAGAGATCATCTTCGCCCATATGAATGCCTTCGCCGCGCGCGATGAGCGTAGCGCCCTTGGCCGCTGCACGCAGACGCAGATCATCTTCGGGCGCTTCGACATTATCGAGATCCACCCAGCTCACCTGATAGCTTTGCCTGATCGGCATTGCGGCTGCGTCCCAATTACGCGTGTCTGGCAGGCCTTCGATCACCATCGCTTGTAAGCGGCCACCTGCTGCCAATTGGCCTGGCACTTTGGGGATGAAGCGATAGAGGACGCCATCATCGCGGTCTTCTGTCTGATAGACAAAGCCGGTAAGTGGATCGACGCACGCAGCTTCGTGATTGAAGCGGCCCATGGCGCGTAAGGGGATGGGGTCGATCAGGCCGCTCGCTTTGCCCGGTATTTCAAATGTCCAGCCGTGATTGATGGCAAGGCCGTCGCCATATCTTTGGCCGGGGCCTGTCGGGGCTTCCTCGCATGTCAGCCAGCTGCCCCATGGGGTGACACCGCCTGAACAATTGCGGATCGTCCCGCCCAATGTGCGAAACTGGCGTTTGACCGCAAGCGTTTCGGCATCGAGAACGATATTTGTCGTGCCGCCCGGCGTGTATGCGCCGTTATGTGTGCCAAACCCTTTTGCTATTGGCCCGCCTGCATCATCTGTGGGGATGAGTTCATGATTGCGCACCAGGACAATTTCCGGGCGACCATCTGGCCCTGCGCCGATATCGAGACAGCCCATTCCATCCGCTTTGTCAGGCACAGTGCCGCCGTCGTCCATCCTATCGCCAAAGCGGGAGAGAACCCTGTAAGAAAATCCCTTTGGCAGATCGAGCATGCCCGCAGGATCGGGCTGCAGCGGCCCATAATCAGAAAACCGCACAGCGGCAGGAGCAAGCGCTGCACCGCGTGTCATACACCCGCTGGCAAGCAATGCTGCAAAGGCTGATCCTGTGGCTGCGAGAAACTGACGGCGACCCGCCGGGGGAAGATGCATTGTTTGGTTTCCTATTCAGTCCGCTATTCAGTTCGTTATTCAGTCCGTAGGGCCTCGATGGGAGATAGCCGCGAAGCTCTGACAGCGGGATAGCCGCCAAAAACAAGCCCCAAAAAGGCTGAAAATGCAATGGCGCCAATTGCTGTGCCAATCCCGACAGGCACGGGAAACTCGGCAAAGGCAGTCAGCGCAGCGCCTGCGCCCCAAGCGAGTGCCAGACCAACCCCGCCGCCCAAAACGCACAGCACGGCCGCCTCAACCAGAAATTGGTTGCGAATATCGCTGCGCCTTGCGCCCAAGGCCATGCGCAGCCCAATCTCGCGTGTCCGCTCTGTCACGCTGACAAGCATAATGTTCATGATGCCGATCCCTCCGACGAGCAACGAGATCGAGGCGATGGAGACAAGCACCGATTGCAAAATACCGGTGATGAAATTGCTCTGCTCAACAAATTCCTCGGTCGTGCGAACGGTGAAGGGGGTCGGTTCGCCATCTTCGACGCGGTATCGGTCACTCAAGACTGCAACGATATCATCCTTGCCGCGGGTTAGCGATGCGCTTTCGTTGAAAGCGACGAAGGCAACCTGCAAGTCATCAGGGCCGGGCAGGCTGTCACCTGAGAAGCGCTGGCGCATTGTAGAGATCGGCATGATAAGCGTATCATCGCTGTCATCACCCAATGTTGATCCCTTTTCCTCAAGCAATCCGATGACGACGAAGGGAACACCGTTGACCCGAACGCTTTCGCCGACAGGATCAAATTCGCCGAACAAATCTTCCGCCACGGTGCGGCCGATAACCACGACGCGTGCGGCGGAGCGGACATCGGACTGCGTTATGTAGCGTCCGCGATCAGCCGGATGCGTGGTCACCAATCCATAGCCGGGCGTGGTGCCAACCGCGCTGGTCGATGTGGCGCTTCCGGCGACGACTAGGTCCACGGGTTGCAGCAATTGTGGGGCCAGCGCGCGGATATTGGGCACTTCGTTCTCGATAGCTTTTAGATCGCGCTGGGTGAGGCGCCCGCGTTCCCGCACGCGCCTTGGCGGGCCGGATTCTTCCCCATCATCCGGACGCGGCAAAACAATGGCCATGTTTGAGCCAAACCTGTTTATCGCATTGGTGATCGTCTCTTGCGCGCCGCTGCCCACCGCCACAGCCAAAGTGACAGCAAACACCCCGATAAGCACGCCAAGCATTGTCAGGATTGAACGCAGTAAATTGGTGCGCAGCGCGGTCAAGGCAATCGCGACATTCACCGCCCAGCTGGAGACGAGATTGCGTTTCGGCTTTGCAACCGGGGGAGGGGATGCGGTTGCCATTATGCCGCGATCTCGCTTGCAACCGTGCGGTTCTCAACCAATCGATCCTCAATCACTTTGCCATCGCGAAACTCGATCCGGCGCTTGGCGTGATCGGCAATCTCCCTTTCATGGGTCACTACAATCAAAGTGATGCCCGCTGCATTCAGATCCTCGAACACTTGCATAATATCTACGCTAGTCTTTGAATCGAGCGCGCCCGTCGGCTCGTCTGCCAGCAGCAATAAGGGTTCGGTCACAAGCGCTCTTGCTATGGCCACACGTTGTTGCTGGCCGCCTGACAGCTTGGCGGGCGTGTTAAGCAGCCGCTCGCCAAGGCCCATTTCGACCAGCTTTTGCGTGGCTTTCTCGCGGCGGCTTTTCGTATCGAGCCCCGCATAGATGAGCGGCACCGCAACGTTATCAATCGACGATGTCCGGGCAAGCAGGTTGAATTGCTGAAACACAAATCCAATCTTGGCATTGCGCAAATCAGCCAGAGCATCGCTCGACATTTCGCGGGTCGGGATGCCATCAATCAGCACGTCGCCCTGGCTTGGCACATCAAGGCAGCCAATCATGTTCATGAATGTGGATTTGCCCGATCCGCTTGCGCCCATGATCGCGACATATTCACCGCGTTCTATTGTCAGCGATACGTCATTGACCGCGTGAATGGTCTCTCCGCCCAAAGTGTAGGTTTTGACGAGCCCGCGGGTTTCAACGAGCGGCTGCGTGCTGCTGGGTGAAGCATTGGCCACGATTAACCGCCATCATCGCTTTTATCGCGTGATCGGACCAGCACTTGCGATCCCTCGGCCAAGCCGTCTTTGACTTCGACAAAATCCTCACCTTTAAGCCCTGTGGTGATGGCCTGCCGCGTGGGTTGGTATGGCTCTTCGCCGGGCAGCCAGACGGTCACTTTATCGCGCGTCTCGTTGTCCTTGTCGTCCTCATCGGTGGGCCGATCCGCTTCCAGCGGCAAAAACCGCGTCGCAGCGACTGGCACGCGCAGCACATCGTCTTTCTGGCCAGTGATAATATCGACATTCGCCGTCATCCCGGTGAGCAGCAGCCCGTTGATGTTATCAACGTCAAGGATCACCAGATAACTCACCGCGCTTTGACCCTGAGTTGCCGATTGGCGGATTTGCTGCACTTTTGCGACGAAGATTTCATCGGGATAGCTATCGACCGTAAAGCGCACATCCTGACCTTCGCGCACTTGGCCAATATCGGCCTCATCCACGGCGGCTTCGACTTGCATACGGCTTGTGTCAGCCGCGATTGTGAACAGGTTGGGCGTTTGAAAACTGGCGGCAACCGTGGTGCCCGGTTCCACCAGCTTGTCGATCACCACGCCGCCAGTGGGCGCAATAATGCGAGTGCGCGACAGATCCAGTTCGGCAGAGCGCAGGCTGGCAAGGCTTTGCGCGATCTGGGCGCGCGCGCTCTGCGCCTGAGCCAAAGCTGTGCTGAGCGATGCCTTGGCCGCGACCAGCGCATTTTCCGCCTGATCGCGGCCAGCGCTGGATACAAACCCTTTTTCCGCAAGCTCTGCGCGCCGATCAAATTCGCGTGTTTGCACATCGACATCAGTGCGCGCGCGGATGATGGCAGCTTCGGCCTGGGCAAGGCTGGCGCGGGCCAGATCAACCTGCGCGCGGGCCTGCGTCACCTGAGCGCGGGGACGAGTGGGGTCAATTTGCGCAAGCAATTGCCCTTTTTCGACAGGCGAATTGAAATCGACATATACTGCGGTGATCTGGCCGGAAACTTCTGCGCCAACATTGATTGTGTTCAAAGCGCGCAATGTCCCGCTGGCAGAGACGACGCGGATAACTTCGCCGCGTGACACCTCATCGCGTTCGTATTCGTAGTCACGCTCACCGGTGAATAGAAAACTGGCTGCTATCAAAAGCGCGATAATCGCGATGAAGGCTGTGATAAAAGGATGGCGTTTTATCCAGCCAAATATGCTTTGCATCATTGCCCCTTTACCGCCGGACCGCCCCTGCATCGCCGCGCGCCGCAATATTGGCGGCGGCGCTGCGTGCGCGCAAGCCTTGAATTCGAAAGGGTAAGGCGCACATCCGCTTTGCTATGAAGGGCAAAGACAAAACGACCAATGACGTGGCGCGCGATGCCAAGCGGCTCAAAGTCTGGTTCGATGGAGCGTGCCCGCTGTGCCAGCGCGAAATAAGCCTGATGCGCAGACTTGATCGGAATAGCGCGATTGATTTTGTCGATGTCTCTGAAAATGGCGATCCATCCTGTCCGGTCAATCAGGCCGACCTGCTGGCGCGCTTTCATGCTGAGGAAAATGGCAAAGTGTTGAGCGGCGCTGCTGCCTTCGCCGCCATGTGGCGCTCAATTCCGTTGCTTCGTCCTTTGGGGCTTGCGGCGCGCAATGGGCTTGTTCTCAAGTTGCTTGAGCGTTTGTACGTCCTGTTCCTCAAGGTTCGCCCTCAATTGCAGCGCTTGGTCAGCTAAAACCGCTTGCCCTTGCTGGCCTGTTGCGCTCAACCTTGCCGCAAACAGGAGAGGCGATCGATGACCTATTTTGGCGCGATGCAGAACGCGATTTACAATGCCGGTCTAAAAGGCGTGTTGCCCGAATATCCGGTGGATTTTGCGACATTGGAAGCGCGCGCACACGAAGCGCTGGGCCCCATGATGACCAATTACGTCGCTGGTGGTTGCGGCGATGAGTACACGCAGGACACCAATGCCAGCGCGTTTCACCATTGGGGCATGATCCCCAGAATGATGGTTGATTGCGAAAGCCGCGATCTGTCGATTGAGCTGTTTGGCGACACCTATCACAGCCCGTTATTTATGGCGCCGATTGGTCTGAACGGCGAAGCATCGCAGGATCGCCATGGCGATATCGCCGCAGCGAAAGCGTCTGCGGCCACGGGCGTCCCGTTTTGCGCTTCAACATTGTCCAATGATCCGCTGGAGGATGTGAAACAGGCCTGCGCCGATACGCCCGCATGGTTCCAGCTTTACACTTCGAGAAACAAGGATGTGGCCACAAGCATGATCCGACGGGCAGAGGCGGCGGGTTATAAAGCGCTGGTGGTCACTTTGGATACATGGGTCACAGGCTGGCGACCGCGCGATTTGAACGCGTCCAACTTTCCGCAATTGCGCGGCAAGGTTTTGCAGAATTATTTTACCGATCCAGAATTTCTCAAGCTTCTTCCCAAACCCCCCGAAGAAGACCCCGAGACCGCCATCATGATCTGGGCAGGCACATTTGGACAAGTGCTGACCTGGGACGATATCGCCTGGTTCAAATCAGTCACTGATCTACCGATAGTGCTGAAAGGGATATGTCATCCTGATGATGCTCGAAAAGCGGCCGATCACGGGGCCGATGCGATTTATTGCTCCAACCATGGCGGACGGCAAGCCAATGGCGGGATAGCGACGATTGATCTGTTGGCTGACGTTGTGGCAGCTGCAGGCGATCTGCCGGTTTTGTTTGACAGCGGTATCCGATCCGGCACCGATGCCATCAAGGCAATAGCATTGGGCGCGGCAGCGGTGGGGGTAGGGCGGCCTTACACCTATGGCCTGGCTTTGGGCGGAGCTGAAGGTGCGGCATTTGTGCTCAATTCAATTCTGGCCGAGGCGGATTTGCTGATGGCGGTGAATGGTTACCCAACATTGGCTGACGTGCGCGCAGCAGGAGCAGTGCGAACCGACCGTAAATGATTGGCTGCGAATTCGCGTCATAATCTTGCGCGGCTTTGAATCATTTGGGTTGATTGGGAATCTGGCGAAGATGTAAAATTTCGCCTTAGTTCAAATCCATGCTTAGTTTTCCACAGATTCAGTGTTACGTAACATCCCTAACAAGACGCAGAATCGGGGACGCGAAAATGGAAAAACCAACGATTTGGTCCAGCGGACCAGACTGCATGGGTCGCACCATGTGCCTGCACGATGAAAACGCCCGCCGTGCGCGCTATGGCCGTATCAGGCCGATGGCCGCGCGCAGCACTTTGATGAATGCGCTTTCGCGTTGGATGCCGCTCGGCTGAAAAGTGCTGGTATGCCTTAGCTTAGGCAGGCGCGATTGCGGACTTTACCTCCGCTAACCTACCCAAAGGCGCTGTGGGTGAAGGCGCGCGCCAGAATACACAAGCCCAGCCCTACCGACAAATTTTAATGGATTGTAACTTTGTTGCGCGACCGCTAAATCAGCGCGGTCACCTGCGATAAGGAGAGAGCCATGCTGGTCGGTGTCCCCAAAGAAATCAAATCGAGCGAATTTCGCGTCGGCCTAACCCCCGAGGCGGTGCGGGAATACATCGCCGCAGGGCATTCGGTGCTGGTTGAAACGGGCGCGGGGCTGGGTATCAGCAAGACGGATGCGGATTACGCCGCCATTGGCGCAGAAATCGTTGATACAGCGCAAGAGGTTTTCGCCCGCGCTGAAATGATCGTTAAAGTCAAAGAGCCGCAGCCGTCAGAATGGGTGCAGCTTCGCGAAGGGCAAATCCTCTTCACCTATCTCCACCTCGCTCCTGATCCCGATCAGGCGCGCGGGCTTATGGAAAGCGGCGTTTCCGCTGTTGCCTATGAAACGGTGACTGCGCCTGATGGATCGTTGCCATTGCTAGCACCCATGAGCGAAGTTGCAGGCCGCTTGTCAATCGAGGCGAGCGCACATTCCAGCCACAAGGTCCACGGCGGACGCGGTATTCTGATGGGCGGCGTTCCCGGAGTTCTGCCCGCCAAAGTGGTTGTGATCGGCGGCGGGGTTGTCGGCACGCAGGCCGCGCGCATGGCAGTGGGGCTAGGCGCGAATGTCGAAATCCTTGACCGCTCCTTGCCGCGCATTCGCGAACTTGACGATATGTTTCAGGGGCGCGCCGTCACGCGTTATTCGAATGCGGGCACGATCGAACACGCCATCACCGAAGCAGACGTGGTGATCGGCGCTGTGCTTATTCCCGGCGCCAGCGCGCCGCGATTGGTGACGCGCGATATGCTGGGCCTGATGAAGCACCGTGCGGTGCTGGTTGATGTGGCCATCGATCAGGGTGGATGTTTTGAAACGTCAAAACCGACAACCCATGGCGAACCCACTTATATCGTCGATGACATCATCCATTATTGCGTCGCCAATATGCCGGGCGCAGTGCCGCATACATCAAGTTATGCGCTGAACAATGCGACCATGCCTTTTGGATTGGCGTTAGCCAATAAAGGGATCGCCGCGTGCGAGGATGATCCTTATCTTGCGCCGGGCCTCAATGTGCACCAGGGGAAGATTGTAAATTCTGCAGTATCTGACAGTTTGGGCTTCTAGTTGTTGCAGGGAACCGAACAGTGCTTGCATGCATTCTTAGGGTAATCGCAGCTGCGGATACGTATATGCGAACTGCCGACAGAGACTTTGTCAGGGCGCTCGACAATGGGGTTGAGTAGAAGGGGCGAAGTCACTTGAGAGTGCTTTTCCGTGAAACACATCGATACCCGCCCGCTGGTCCGCGAAGTCAACAAAGATGCGGTGATTAACAGCCACGTTACCCCGGAAACGACGAGCGATAAGATCGCGTTTTCGTTTGTTAAACTGCTGCGCTTTTTCGCCGATACCCTCTTTGCCAAACGCTATGGCCACCGCGCTGTTGTGCTGGAGACCGTTGCCGCGGTTCCGGGCATGGTTGGCGGATTATGGCAGCACCTTCGCGCGCTGCGCCGCATGCGCGACGACGAAGGCTGGATCCGCACTTTGCTGGATGAAGCCGAGAATGAGCGGATGCATCTGATGACTTTTATCGAGATCGCGCAACCCAGCAGGTTTGAGCGCGCTCTGATTGTCGCTGTCCAGCTTATCTTCTACAACTTCTACTTCTGGCTATACCTGTTCGCCCCGCGCACCGCGCACCGGGTTGTTGGCTATTTCGAGGAAGAGGCGGTCATCAGCTACACTTCCTATCTCGCAGAGGTTGATGCAGGCCGTCATGAGAACCTTGCCGCACCGCAAATCGCGATTGATTACTGGCAATTGCCCGCCAATGCGCGGCTGCGTGATGTCATCATTGCCGTGCGCGCGGATGAGGCAGAGCACCGGGATGTCAATCATTGCTTTGTTGATGCGCTCGATGAACGGCGCGAGGGATCGCGCGATAAGCGGCGTAAACTCGGCGAAACCTGATTGCCGCCCTTGCGCCTCCTGATTGCTGCGCATAGCGATGCGCAAACACCGGGAGGAGTGATCCATGAAGACCAGAGCCGCCGTCGCTTTCGAGGCCAAAACACCGCTTGAGATCGTCGAGCTTGACCTCGAAGGCCCCAAACACGGCGAGGTGCTGGTCGAGATTATGGCCACCGGTATCTGCCACACCGATGCCTATACGCTCGACGGGCTGGACAGCGAGGGGTTGTTTCCTAGCGTGCTGGGCCATGAAGGCGCAGGCATTGTGCGCGACGTGGGGCTGGGCGTCACCTCGGTCGCGCCCGATGATCACGTCATCCCGCTCTACACGCCTGAATGCCGGCAGTGCAAAATGTGCCTTTCGGGCAAGACCAATCTGTGCAGCGCTATCCGCGACACGCAGGGGCGCGGCCTTATGCCCGATGGAACATCGCGGATGAGCTATAAGGGTGAGACGATCTATCACTATATGGGATGCTCGACCTTTTCGAATTTCATCGTCCTTCCCGAAATCGCGCTTGCCAAGATCCGCACCGATGCCCCGTTTGAAAGCGCGTGTTATGTCGGCTGCGGCGTCACGACCGGCGTGGGCGCTGTCACCAATACGGCCAAGGTTGAGCCCGGAGACAATGTCGTTGTCTTTGGCCTCGGCGGGATTGGCCTCAATGTGATCCAAGGCGCGAAGATGGCGGGCGCTGACCGGATCGTTGGCGTCGATATCAACCCTGCCAAACGCGAATGGGGTGAGAAATTCGGGATGACCGACTTTGTGAACCCCAAAGAGACAGCCGATGTCGTCGCGCATTTGGTCGAATTGCTCGACGGCGGCGCGGATTACTCCTTCGATTGCACCGGCAATACCGACGTCATGCGCCAAGCGCTCGAATGCTGTCACAAGGGGTGGGGCACCTCGATCATCATTGGCGTCGCCGAAGCGGGCAAAGAGATCGCGACCCGCCCATTTCAACTCGTCACAGGACGCAATTGGCGCGGGACAGCTTTTGGCGGGGCCAAAGGCCGCACCGATGTGCCCAAAATTGTCGATTGGTATATGAACGGCAAGATCGCGATTGATCCCATGATTACGCATCAGCTGACACTGGAAGAGATCAACAAAGGCTTTGACCTCATGCATTCAGGCGAAAGCATCCGTTCGGTTGTGGTCTTCTGATGCGCGGCGACATCGCAGCGATGTGAAAGAGCGCCGCCGCACTATCGCGGCACTTGCAAGTAGGAAAGCGGTTTAGACCGCCACCACGTTCTGCTCAATCGCGCCAAAGATCGAATGGTTGTCCGCATCGCGCATTTCGATCCGCACAGCATCGCCCGGTTTCATGAAAGGAGTGGCCGCCTCGCCATCGCGGATCGTCTCGATCATGCGGATCTCAGCAATGCACGAATAGCCAAGCCCGCCATCCGCCACGGGCGTGCCCGGACCGCCATCTGCACCCTTGTTCGACACTGTTCCTGATCCAACGATTGTGCCTGCGCAAAGCGGGCGGGTCTTGGCGGCATGCGCGACCAGCTCTGCCAGATTGAAGGTGGCATCAATGCCCGCTTCAGCGCGCCCGAATGCTTCCCCATTATAGTCCACCATCAACGGCAGATGGACGAGGTTACCTTTCCACGCATCGCCCAATTCATCAGGTGTCACCGCAACGGGGGAGAAGGCTGTCGGCGGTTTGGACTGGAAGAAGCCGAACCCTTTCGCCAGTTCGCCCGGTATCAAGCCGCGCAGTGACACATCATTGACTAGCATGACAAGCTTGATGTGGCCTGCCGCGTCATCAGCCGACACACCCATTGGCACGTCATCCGTGACAACGGCAATCTCGCCTTCCATATCGCAGCCCCAGCTGACATCGCCCAGGGGGATATTGCCGCGCGGGGGCAGGAATGCGTCCGAGCCGCCCTGATACATCAGCGGATCAGAGTAGAAACTCTCCGGCACTTCGGCGCCGCGGGCCTGACGCACCAGTTCGACATGGTTGATATAGGCGCTGCCATCCGCCCATTGGTATGCGCGCGGCAAAGGCGAATGCGCCTCGCGTTCGTGAAAGCGTTCGCACGGCACGGCTTCGTGTTCGACATCAACGCTAAGCAGCTCAAGCTTCGGCGCGATATGCTCCCAATCATCCAATGCCGCTTGCAGAGTTGGCGCGATATAGCCTGCTGCGCAGCACCGTGTGAGGTCTTTCGAGACCACCACCAGCTTTCCATCGCGGGTTCCATCGTTGAGTGTTGCAAGCTTCATGAACGGTCCTTTTGCTGCGCGCTATTGCGCATCTGTCTGCTTGTCGGGATGCGCGCCCTGAAAGGCGGGCAGGGCAAGGCACGCGGCCTCTATTCGGGTGATGCGGGGATGCAGCGTCAGGTCATAATGGAACCTTCGTGCATTGTAGATCTGCGGGATCAGCACCGTTTCAAACAGGCCGGGCGCATCGAACAGGAAGCTGCCAGTGCCCAGCTGTTTCAGCCGTTCCTCAACCGGGTCCAGCGTGCGTTTCAGCCAGTGGCGATACCAGTAATCGATGATGCGCTGCGAATGGCCCAATGGCTCTTTCAGATATTTGAGCACCGGCAGGTTGAGCGGCGCGTGCAGCTCTGTCGCAATCGCATAGGACAGCTCGCGCGCGGTGTAACGCTCTTCCATATCCGCCGGTAGCAAAGCTGGGGCATCGGGGTATGCTTCATCCAGCCATTCCAGCAGCGCCATGGATTGCGCGCGGTCGCGCCCTTTGGCTTCCAGCATTGGGACAGAGCCAAACGGATTGCGCGCGGTGAACGCTTTGTCCTTTTGCGCCCCATCGCGCAGGTTCACCGGCACGTTCTCGTATTCGAGCCCCTTTAGCGCCAGCGCGATGCGCAAGCGGTAGGAGGTTGAGCTGCGGTAATAGCCATAAAGCTTCATATGATTGCCATTTCCTGACCGGTCCGTGGACCGCTCACCCCCCTGTTTTGCAAAATAGTGAGTTTCGCACAAAGCTCAGTTTTTGTTCGATTATCTTCAATTTGAGCGATGCGAAGTGTCACTTTCAAGTATCCAACAATTGGGGCCGCAGATTGTGCCCGTTATTTGCCAACTCTTAGTCTTTCACAGGCGTGTAGGACAGGGGGCGTTATCTGCCCCAAAAACGCCAGAAAAAGAGCCAGTTAAAACGCCGCCAGCCCAGTGATCCCCCGGCCAAGGATCAGCGCGTGGACATCGGCGGTGCCTTCATATGTGTTGACCGTTTCAAGGTTCACCGCATGGCGGATCACCTGATATTCTTCGGAAATGCCATTGCCGCCATGCATGTCGCGCGATTGGCGCGCGATTTCGAGCGCTTTGCCCACATTGTTGCGTTTGACGATCGAGATCATATCGGGGCTAAAGCGGCCTTCATCCATCAATCTGCCCACGCGCAGGCTCGCCTGAAGGCTGAGGGCAATATCGCTCATCATATCAGCAAGCTTGCGCTGATACAGCTGGGTGCCTGCAAGCGGGCGGCCAAACTGCTGGCGATCAAGGCCATATTGGCGCGCGGCATGCAGGCAGAATTCGGCCGCCCCCATCGCGCCCCAACTGATGCCATATCGCGCGCGATTGAGGCAGCCAAATGGCCCTTTCAATCCCTGCACATGCGGCAGCAGAGCGGATGCGGGCACGCGCACATCCTCCATCACAATCCCGCCTGTGGTGGAGGCTCGCAGGGAGATTTTGCCTTTGATCTTGGGCGCGGACAGCCCCGCCATCCCTTTTTCCAGAACAAAGCCGCGAATGCCGCCGCCATGCTCTTCGGATTTGGCCCAGACCACAAAGACATCGGCGAACGGCGAATTAGAAATCCACGTTTTCGCGCCAGAAATGATGTAATCATCGCCGTCTTTGCGCGCGGTCGTTTTCATGCCAGCCGGGTCGCTGCCTGCATCGGGTTCGGTCAGGCCAAAACAGCCGATCAATTCGCCAGATGCAAGGCCGGGCAGGTATTTCGCGCGCTGTTCGTCCGAACCATAGGCATAGATCGGATGCATCACGAGGCTGGATTGGACGCTCGCCATGGACCGGTATCCGCTATCGACCCGCTCTATCTCGCGCGCGATGAGGCCATAAGAGACGTAATTAGCGCCAGCTCCGCCAAATTCTTCGGGGATGGTCGCGCCCAAAAGGCCCGCTTGTCCCATCAGCGGAAACAGTTCGGGCGCGTCTGTTTCTTCGCGGTAAGCATCAATGACGCGGGGTTGCAATTCGCTTTGCACAAAGCCGCGAGCGGCATCGCGGATCATGCGCTCTTCTTCGGATAGCTGGCTATCGAGATCGAAGGGGTCTTCCCAATTGAACGGGACAATTCCCGCCGACGGATTGCGATCAGCTCCATCGCCGCGTGATGCAGCGCTGTGTGAGGGGGAAGCGGATTTGGGGGCAGTGCCGTGCACTAGTCTCTCCTGAAACTATTTATGCACGGACTCTTGCAGGTGCGGTCCCGCTAAGCAAGCAATTCCCGGCGCAGTTCGCATGCGCCGGTCATGCGTGGTGGATCACTCAGCAGGCTCAGCCTCAAGCACTTGGCTAACCGCGCTTAGAATTGCGGTCGGAGGGCAGGGTTTTGCCAAAGTGGTCGCCGACGGAAAGCGTTTGGCGACCTCGTCCTTGGCATCGCGGCCAGAATGGAAAATGATCGGTATGTTTTCAGCGTCCAGCTTTTCAGCCAGCGGGAACACAATGCCATCATCAAGAGCAATATCCAGGATGGCAAGATCAGGCTTTTCCTTTTGAAAGGCGAGCATGGCTGACGAGATTCCAGCATATGGCCCTTCGACCTCGTAACCGGCCTCTGCAACGGTGTCGCACAGGTCGAAACCTGTGATCAATTCATCTTCAGCGACCAATATCCGTGCAGCCATCAGCGTCCTCCTTTAAGTGCAACGTTAACTGTAACACAAATTGGACACCATTGTCGCAGCAAATTTACGTGTTCTGTCCGAACTTAGCTGCAAACCCCGATTTATCGTCTGCGGCCAACAGCTTAGCCTGCTCAACCCAGTGATCGCGCGTAATGCGTCCCTGGAACCGGCCCAGCATAGAATCGATGCGTTCGATGTCAGCATCGCTCCAAGCGGCAATCTGGGCAAAGCTGGTGATTCCCTGATCGTTGAGGATACCGGCAAGTTTTGGTCCGACCCCTTTGATCGTGGTGAGATCATCCGGCGCGCTTGTGGTTTTCGGCGCGGCTTTTGGCGCAGGTTTCGGAGTGGGTGCAGGGGCAGGTGCAGGTTGGGCCGTGGGAGCCGGAGCAGGCTTAAGCTCAGGCTTAGGCTCAGGCTTGGGTGCAGGCGGAGTAACGCTCGGAGTGACAGCCGCAGGCGCGGCATCAATCAGCGCCTGATTGCGCGCAGCAGGCGCAGCGCCTTTATCCAGCACATCGCCGCGAGTGAGACCCGCATCGCGGACCACAACGGTCGATTTGCCAAGGCCCAGCAAAATGCCCGCTGCAATGAAAAACAGGAGCACGCCAAGGATAAGCAGCACTATGGAAATGGTAGACATGGTGAAAACTCTCCGCTCAGAATCGATGTCGCGAACGCGGTGTAGCAGCGGATTTGTCCCGTGCGCTAGTGGTGCGGTGCAGTCGCAGGCCAAAACCCGCATGCGATGACGCATCGGCGCAGCAAAAGGCCCGCGCCAGCATAACTGCTACGCGGGCCTTATTGTGTTGGGCGATGGCGGTTGCCGCTGGCCGCGATCAGCCGCCTTTCATTCCTTCTGCGAGCGCGTTCAATTGCAGGAATTCCTGCCGCCAATAATTGCTTTGCTTGCCCGCAAGCGCGCCGACATCGGCGTGGTCAAAGCCGTTCATCAGCTCATCGCCCCGCAAAATCTGGCCAAAGGCGGCCACCGATGCGGCAAAGGCAAAGTCTCCGCGCGGCGCTTTGGCGGTGGCCAGCGCATCGCTGCGCACGATGGTGTCAATCAGGCGCGATGTGTCGCCACCCGGCAGTTTGAACCGCAATTTGACATGCGCCGCCTCTGTCATGCGGCTAGTTGCCGCTTCGGCCTGATTGTCCTCATACCGGCGCGGGGCGATCCAGCCTTTGGTTCCCGCGGGCACAATCTCGTAAATCGCGGTCACCTGATGGCCTGCGCCAATATCGCCTGCATCAATGGCGTCATTGTCAAAATCCTGCTCGCGAAGCGCGCGGTTTTCATAGCCGACAAGCCGGTATTGACTGACAATCGCCGGGTTAAACTCCACCTGGATTTTCACGTCCTTGGCGATGGTAAAAAGGGTTGAGGACATCTCATCGCCCAGCACCTTTTTGGCTTCCAAAGCGCTGTCGATATAGGCGTAATTGCCATTACCGTGATTGGCGATCTGCTCCATCATCGCTTCGTTGTAATTGCCCCTGCCAAAGCCAAGCGTGGTCAATGTGATGCCGGTATCGCGCTTTTTCTCGATCATTTCGATCAGCGCGTCATTATCGGTCTGGCCCACATTAAAATCGCCATCGGTCGCAAGGAGCACGCGGTTGACGCCGCCTTTGATGAAATTGTCCTCGGCAATATTGTAGGCAAGCTGCAAACCCGCCCCGCCAGCGGTCGATCCGCCAGAGCGCAATTGATCGAGCGCGCGCCGGATTTCGTTCACGTCATTGGTGGGTTCCAGCACCAGGCCCGCAGCGCCTGCATAGACAACGATGGAAACGCGGTCCTTTTCGCCCAATTCGCCCGCAAGACCGGCCAAAGCGGTTTTGACCAAGGGCAGTTTATCAGGCGACCCCATCGAACCTGACACATCCATCAGAAACACCAGATTGGCAGGTGGCCGCTCTGTCCGGTCAATGTCATAGCCGCGCAGGCCAATGCGCATCAGATAGCTTTTGTCATTCCACGGCGTTTTGGCGACATCGGTGGTGACGCTGAAGGGTACGTCGCGCGTTTTTGGCCGATCATAATCATAGCGGAAGTAATTGATCATCTCCTCCGTTCGGACAGAGGCAGCAGGCGGCATTGCGCCATCTGTTAGGAAGCGGCGTGTGTTGGTGTAAGCGCCTGTGTCGACATCGACGCTGAAAGTTGAGACAGGCTCGCTCGCGACGAGTTTGACAGGCGAGACTTCCTCCCCGTCATAGCGTTCGCGGCCCGGATCGGTGGGGACGACCACTGGAGGCACGTAAATGCCGGGCGAGGGCGCAGTGCGTAAGGCTTGCGCTGCGTATCCGTCTGTGCGCTTGCGCGCTGTAACGGTGATTGTTTGGTTTTCGGCCACAACCGGCTCAGACGGTGGGGGCGGCGGCGGCGGTGGAGGCGGCGGGGCCACCGCAATATCTGTCTTATCGTCACCTTTTGCCGTGCCTGCATTGCCAAGGTCACCAGACTGCTGGCCCGCGCATCCGGCAAGCGCCACGCTGAGCGCTGCGATACCGACAAAACCTCTGCCCTTAAGTGCGGCGATATTCATACCCTAACCCCTTTTCTTACCCGTCATGAGGCTCGGCTCATGGCACTGAATGCTGAGTGAATGGAGCTATCAGGAAGTTGTAAGGAGCAGGCCCGCCCGGCATTTCAGCGCATCTATTCAGCAGGTTGCGCAGGCTTCTTCGCAGAATTTGGCCGGAAGAGAACCTTGTCCTCCTCACCAAATCCGCGTTTCCAGATGACATAGCCGTAAAGCGCAAGGATCACCGGAATGCCGATTGCCAGTTCCACCCATTCGGGCAGGAACGTGAACGCATATCCGGCCACCACTGCGGGCGCTGCGGCATAGACCAGCGCCCAGCGCCAGTTGGATACGGGCGCTTTCAGCAAGGTTTTGAGCACCAATGCTTTCACCAGGCTCGACACTGTCAGCGCGCAGAACAAGGCGGCAGCGGGCATGGCAGCTTCGAACCCTGCATCGACCTCATAGGATTTGGCGACTAGAATGAAGGTGATGGTCAAGGCGGCCTGCAACGCCAAAATCCCGACAGATATCGCCAGATTGCGCTTTTTCGCGATATAGACGAGCACACTTTCTGAAACGACCGCCATGCTGGCGGCAACCTCTGCCGCGAGCAGAAATGCCAGCGCTGCCGTGCCTGCAACATAGGCCGGGCCCCACAGGCCCATCACCCCTTCGCCCGGTATGCCCAGCGCCAGCGCAATGCCCAATTGGATTGCGATAATCCAAAAGCCCACTTGCCGCACCTGGCTGGCGATTGCGGCCATATTGCCGGTTTTCAAATTCTTGGTGATGACGGGCGAGAGGATCGGCTCAAATGAGGTTTTCAGCTTTTGCGGCAAGCTCGCGATTTGTTGGGCGACGTAATAGATGCCAACGGCGGCAGGCGGAGCGAACAGGCCAAGGATAAAGATATCCAGCAGCCGCGTGCCGCGCTCCACCGCGTCCGCGCCCACCAGCGGGAAAGCGGACGATGATTGTTTGAGCATGGCTTTACCATTCGGTCGCCACCCTTTTGGCAAGCCATAGGTGCGCAAAAACGGCCACAGCGCTGTCACCAGCCCCGCCAGCACCGAAAACAGATAGGCAAGGCCAAGCCCTGCATCGCGGGTCGCATCGAAAAACAGGAACACGCCCACCGCAATTGATATCGCCCACGGTTCAACAATCGCGCGCGCGCGCACTGTGGTTGCGATGTCATAGCGATAGGCCTGCGCTGCCAGCACAATCTCCGTCAGCGCAAAGGCGGGAATGGCCGCGATCATCCACATATCGAGCGGCGAGTTCATCCCATTGGGAAACATCACCTGCGGGAAAATCAGCAGCGCAAGGGCTGCGACGCTCGAAAAAACAAGCCCCAAAAGCAGCCCATCATAGACCAGATTGGTCTCTGCCTGCGGATCGTCATTCCCGCCCAGCCGCAATCTTTGCGCCAGTCCGCGTTTTTCGCCAAGCGAACACACAAGGCCGATGATCTCAATGAGAATAAAGGCAGAGGCAAACCGCCCCAGCGCATCTTCCCCGTAATAGCGTGCGGCAATAATCAGAAACGGAATGCGCGCGAGCAGGCGCACGACAAAGCCCATGGTGTTCTGCCGTCCGCCTTTGGCCAATGCGGCCATATCGGAATTATCCCCGCCGGGCTCACCGCCGGGCTGTGGTGGGGGGCGGGCGGCACGGTTGGCGGAACGCTCTTCACGCAGGCTTTTCCGCTTTCAACGGGCGGGCAAGCAGGCTGGCGACCGCTTTACGCGGATCTTCGCCTTTCAAAATGGCATCAACCGCAGCGACAATCGGCATTGCGATGCCGCGTTTCCGGGCAAGGTCAGCCAGAACGGGCGCGGTGTGCGCGCCTTCTGCAACGGTGGTCCGGTCTGCCATCAAATCAGCCGCTTTGCCGCCTTCGCCCAAGGCTTTACCAAGCGAGAAATTGCGGCTGGACGTGGAGGAGCAGGTCAGCACCAAATCGCCCATGCCGCAAAGCCCGGCAAGCGTTTCGCTGCGCGCGCCAAGCGCTGCGCCGAACCGCTCCATTTCTGCGTATCCGCGCGCAATCAGGGCCGCGCGCGCATTCTGGCCAAGGCCAAGCCCATCGACTAGCCCGCACGCAATCGCGAGCACGTTTTTCACCGCGCCGCCAATTTCTGCGCCTGTGACATCGTCGGAATAATAAGGCCGGAATGCTGGCCGCGCGATGGCGGGTTTAAGCCGTTCCCACTGCGCCTCGCCTCCGCCGCAAGCGAGCGTAACGGCTGTGGGCAAGCCGCGTGCCACTTCGATTGCGAAAGTGGGGCCGGACAGCACCGCGATATCGCTATTAGGACATGCCGCGCGCGCCACATCATTCATCAGCCGTCCGGTTCCCGCCTCAATGCCTTTGGAACACAGGATGAGATCGCGCGGCTGCGCGCTAAAGTTTTTAAGAACACTGCCCAAAGCCTGCGCAGGTGTGACAGCCAAAAGCGTATCAAGCGGGGCAAGCTCTGTCAGGTCATCCGCCGCGCGGATTGTTTTGGAAAGCTGCGCGCCTGCCAAATATACGGGGTTTTCATGGGCCTTATTGATGGCATCGGCCACTTCGCTCTCATACGCCCACAACACGACATCGCGCCCGTCTGAGCTGAGCATTTGCGCCAAGGCCGTGCCCCAGGCGCCCGCGCCAATCACGCCGATGGTTTCGTGTTTGCTCACGCTTTCACCCCTGCGCCCCGAGCTTTTTCCGCTTCTTTGTCGAGCGGCCAACGCGGGCGCGCTTTAAGATCGAGCGGATCGCCTTTGAAGCCCGGCTCAATCGCCAAGCGCTCAAGCCCGGCCCATGCGATCATCGCTGCGTTATCGGTACACAGCGATAGCGGCGGCGCGGTAAAGCGCATGGCGTGTTGGGCCGCGAGCGCCTCAAGCGATGCGCGAACCGATTTGTTCGCCGCCACTCCGCCAGCAACGACGAGCGCGGGCCACGGGCCGGACACGCTGAGTGCGTGTTCGAGCCGGTCTATCAGGCAATCAATCGCAGCCGATTGAAAACTCGCCGCGATGTCAGCGGGTGAGTGCTGTCCGCTTTCAAACGCGCGCAGCACCGCGCTTTTCAAACCTGCAAAGGAGAAGTGCGGTTCTTTCGATCCTTTTAGCGGGCGGGGCAGGGGAACCGCCGATGCATCCCCTTTGATCGCCAATTGTTCAACCGCCGGCCCGCCGGGATAGCCAAGGCCGAGGATCTTGGCGGTCTTGTCAAATGCCTCGCCCAAAGCATCGTCGATGGTTGTGGCAAGCCGGCGGTATTCGCCAACGCCTTCAACGCTCAAAATCTGGCAATGTCCGCCCGATACGAGCAGCAGCAGATAGGGAAATTCGAGGCGCTCATCGGCAAGGCGGGGGGACAAGGCATGACCTTCAAGGTGATTGATCGCGATCAGAGGTTTGTCCGATGCCATTGCGAGCGCCTTTGCACTGACAAGGCCGACCATAACCCCGCCGATCAGCCCCGGCCCCGCGGTTGCAGCAATCGCATCGACATCGCTCAATGCCAGTTCAGCCTCGTTCATCACCGCTTCGATCATTGGGGCCAATTTTACCGCATGCGCGCGCGCCGCGATTTCGGGAACGACCCCGCCATAAGGTGCGTGCTCCTCGTTTTGCGAGGCGATTTGCTGCGCGATAATGGTGCGATCATGGACGACCAAAGCAACCGCTGTTTCATCGCAGCTTGTCTCCACCCCAAGGACGATCCGGGGGCGTTTGTCAGGCCGAGATGGGGACGCAATGCTCATGGCTCTTTCAATGGGCATTGTGCGCAGCTATCGCAATGCCCGCAATGAGTATGTCACCCGATGAGAATACGAACAGCGCACCCCGGCTGAGACTGGGCACGCGCAATTCCCCGCTTGCCATGGCGCAGGCGCATGAAACCCGCGACCGGCTATGCGCGGCCCATGGCTGGGAGGAGGACGCGGTAGAGCTGGTGCCGGTAACAGCCAGCGGCGATAAAGTGCTCGATCGGCCTCTGGCAGAAATTGGCGGGAAAGCGCTCTGGACCAAGGAACTGGATCAATGGCTGGCTGAGGGGCGCATTGATGTGTCGGTTCATTCGGCCAAGGATGTAGAGACCGAGCGGCCCGATATATTCGCTTTTGCCGCATGCCTGCCGCGCGCTGACAGGCGCGATTGTCTGGTGGGCGCAGACAGCATCGCCGCCATCCCTAAAGGCGCCGTCGTGGGCACAAGCGCGCCGCGCCGCGCTGCGCAATTGCTTAACTTGCGCCCCGATTGCAAAGTCGTGACTTTTCGCGGCAACGTGGCAACCAGGCTGGGTAAACTGGCGACGGGTGAGGCGGATGTGACCTTTCTGGCCGCAGCGGGTCTTGAACGGCTCGGTCAAACCGATGTGGGCGTGGCTCTTGATGAAAGCGACTGGATCCCGGCTGCGGCTCAAGGGGTAATTGTTCTCGAAGCGCGCGCGGATGATGCGGCAACGCATGGGCTTTTGGCAGCGCTCGACAATGGGCAGGCGCGCGCCGAATTGGAAGCCGAACGCGCATTGCTCGCCCGGCTTGGCGGGACATGCCATTCCCCGGTCGCGGTTTTGTGCACAGGCGATGCCGCGCGGCTGACAATGCGCGCAGCCGTGTTCAGCCCGGATGGAAGCGAGCGTATTGCAGGTGAGGCAGGTTTTGCTCCCGGCGATCACACCGCGATTGCGAGGCTGGCCGATGATTTGTTGGCGCGCGCTGGCCCTGCGATCACGCAGCATTTCGGCGGGGCATGAACGAGCCGGGCTTTACCCCCTCGGCGCGGCCCGTGCTTGCCATTCGGCCAGAGCCGGGATTATCTGCGACAGTGGCGCTGGGGCGCAGCATCGGTCTTTCCATGCATGGCTGCGCGCTGGCGCAGGTTCAGCCTGCCGAATGGGCGATGCCCGATCCCGCCCAGTTTGATGCGATCTTGTTGGGCAGCGCCAATGCGATCCGCCATGGCGGTGATGCCCTCGCAAACCTGACCCATCTGCCCGTCCATTGCGTGGGCGATGCAACCGCGCGCGTGGCCGCAGAGGCAGGCTTTACCGTCGCCCTGTCAGGCACGGGCGGATTGCAGCGCGTCATCGATCAGGTGCGTGCGCCGATCCGGTATTTAAGGCTGGTTGGCAGCGAATATGTCGAACTTTCCCTGCCCGCCGGCGTCACATTCGAACCAGTTCAAACTTACAGCGTAACCCCGCAAAGCATGACGAAGGAGGCCGCAGACCTGCTGGATTGCGAGCCCATTGTCCTTCTCCATTCAGCCGCGATGACCCGGCAATTCATGCTTGAATGCAAGCGGTTAGGCTTGGACCGGAGCCGCATAACTCTGGCGGCCATGGGAGAACGGATTGCGCAGCCGGCGCGCGCAGACGGCGAGAGCGAATGGCGCGCTATCCACGTTTCCGGTGCGCCCAATGACACAGCATTGCTGGAAATGGTGCGAGACGTGTGCATATAAGCGGTAAGATTGACCGCGCGCCCCCGCGCACAAAGCGGTCGCAGGGTCTGGGATATAATGGAATCGAAATACGGCTCACGCCGCAAAACTGGCTCTCGTAAATGGCCCTTTCTGGCCAGCGTATTTGCTTTTGTCATTGGCGGCGCGCTGGTGGGATATGTCGTCTGGTACAATCTTGATGGCGGCGGCGCGGCCGAAGGCGCAGATACGCCAGCCGCGCTTGCAGGTGCTGGCGGAGCGTCGCCAACGCAAACACCCAGCGCGGTGATATCGCCATCGCCCACAGGCGGCGAATTGGCTGATGCAATTGAAGCGGACAATGCCGAAGAGGCGGTTGAAGTCGTCACCCGCGTTGCCGAACAGCAGGGCGGACTTGACCAGCGCATTGCGGCTGCTGAACAGCGCATCGCCCGCATTGATCTGCAAACGCAGGCCGCATCAGGCAACGCCGCGCGCGCTGAAGCTTTGCTGATCGCTTTTGCCACGAGGCGGGTGATCGAGCGGGGGGATGAGCTCGGCTATCTGGCGGATCAATTGCGGCTGCGTTTCGGTGATGAGCGGCCCAATGCGGTCAGCACGATTATCACCTTTGCACGCAGCAATCCGCGGATCAGGCTTGACCAGCTGATCCTGCGGCTGGACGGGCTGGCCCCGCAATTGACCGAAAGCGAGGACGGTTTTTCATTCGGCAATATCTCCCGCGAATTTCGCCAATTGTTTGTGATCAGGCGCGAAAGCACGCCGTCTGCTTTGCCTGAAAGGCGCCTTGAACGCGCGCGATTTGCGATGGAGCAGGGGCGCTATCAAAACGCGATTGACGAGATCAAGGCGCTGCCCGGCGCAGCGGCTGCCCAGGCGTGGATCACTGATGCGGAAAGCTTCCGCGACGTGATGATCGCGCTTGAAAACATCGAAACCGCAGCGGTGCTTGATCAGCAGGGCCTGCGCGATGGCACAGGCGAGGTCGTCCGCCAGCCAAGCCCGGTGGATAGCGCCGGTGAAAACTAATTCACCCGCTTAAGCCTAACCGCGCAGCAATTGCGGCAAATCGCCAGAAACACCGCGCGCTTCGTCCATAAAGAACGTCTTTAACGGCGCGGCGCGCTGCACGCCTGCCATACCAAGGCGGCGCACGGCGGATGCGGTTTTGCCCGGAACACCGAAAATCCGCGTAAGGCCATCGGTTGCCAGCGCCACCATAAAGCTGTCGAGCCCGCGCCAATTCTCATAGCGTTTGAGCAATTGCGCATCCCCCGGATCAAGCCCGATCCGCGCGCCATCCGCCAGCACTTCGACCAAAGCGCCCACATCGCGCAGACCAAGGTTCAATCCCTGCCCTGCAATCGGGTGGATGCCGTGCGCGGCATCACCGATCAATGCGAGGCGTTCATCAGTGATCTTGGCAGTATGATGGAAACCCAAAGGCCAGCTTGAACGCGTGCCCACTGTTTCCACCGTGCCCAAACAATCGCCCATACGTTCTTGTATTTCCGCTAGAAATGCGCGGTCGCCCAGTTTCATTACGGCTTTGCCATCTGCTTCGGATACGGTCCACACCAGCGAAGAGCGATGCGTTCCATCGGCATCATCATTCAAAGGCAGAAGCGCAAACGGGCCGGCGGGATAGAAGATTTCCCACGCGACATTGCTGTGCGGTTTGGAATGGGTGAGGCCGGCGATGATCGCGCGGTGGTGGTAATCCCACTTGGCAATGGCAATGCCGGCTTCATCGCGGGTGGGCGATCCGCGCCCTTCGGCAGCGATCATCAAGCGGCCTTTCAGCTTGCGATCATCGGCAAGGACTGCGGCCACACCAAATTCGCTGCGCTGGCGTTCGACGATGTCAGCCTTGGCCACCCAATTGATAAGCGGCTCGGCTGCTGCCGCTTCGAACAGGGCAAGGCGCAGGCGGCGATTGGGGAACATCCGCCCCAAAGTGCCTTCGCCTTCGCCCGGCACGAAATCGAGCCTGCCGGGGCGGTTTTGATCGGTGACAGCAATGCTGGCAATATCGCAGGCAAATGCCTCCATTCCGTCAGCAATGCCGATATTGGTGAACAGGTGCCAGCTGGCCGTGGAGATAGCCGTGGCCCGGTCATCAAATCCTTCGGCGGTCAGCTCTGCCGGGTCCGCGCGGTCAATCACATGGGAAGACATGCCCTTTTTCGCTGCCGATAAAGCCAGCGCCATACCCACAAGTCCCCCGCCGAGGATCAACAGGTCTTTGGTTTCAGTGTCGGCTTTGCTCATGTGTCACTTTCTGCGCGGCAATTGCGAATAGCGTGAGACCGTCCTAGAGGTTTCGCTGTGTCCGACGCAAGAATGTTCGCCCCTCTCATCCGTTACTTCGCTGCATGGTGCTTTGCATTGTGTGCATCGCTGGCGCTGTCCTTACCTATCGCCGCGCCGCTGCGCGCTCAGGAGCAGCCAGCCGAAGTTACGAAAGAGGCGCGCTTTGGCGATGCGAATATCGCAGCTGCGCTTTATGCTGATGGCCTGCCCAAAGCGGGTGAGGAATGGATGCTTGCGCTGCGGTTCACTCCAAGCGCACCCGAATGGCACGGATATTGGTCCAATCCGGGTGATGCGGGGCTGGGGATGCAGGTGAAGCTGAACCTGCCCGAGGGCTGGCAAATGGGAGAGGCGCTTTACCCCGTGCCCCAGCGCCTGATGATCGGCGATTTGATGAACCACATTTACGAAGGGCAATATGCCGTGCTGATCCCGGTGCGCGTGCCTGATGATGCGGATGTCGAAGGCGTAACGGGAGTAAGCGGCTTTGCCGATTACCTCGCCTGCACCGACGAAGTGTGCGTGCCTCAGGATGCGGTTTTGCAAGCGCGCCAGGGCGGCGATTTTGCTCGCTGGCGCGCGAGTATCGCGCCGCAGCTTAGCGCAGACACACGCTTTGAAGTGAGCAGCGGCAATCTAAGGCTCGCCATACCCCTGCCGCAAAGCGTCGAGCTGCCTGATCCGCATGTCTTTATCGCCAATGCGCGGCTTGTGGATTACCCCCCGTTTCAGACTTTCCGGCGTTCAGGCGATATGCTGACGGCCACCATTCCGCTTGCTGAATATGGCGGCGAAACGCCCAGCGCTGTATCGGGAATTGTCTCGTTTGGGAGCGGAGACGGGGTCGCTTTTACCGCGGTCCCCGGCACGGTGCCGGTAGGCGGTGCAGTGCTTGTGAACATGAACAGCGCGCAAGGGGGCACGCCGCCCTTATGGACGCTGATTTTGGGCGCTCTTGTTGGCGGGCTTATCCTCAACATCATGCCTTGTGTGTTTCCCATCCTCAGCCTGAAAGCGATTGCCTTGGCGCGGGCTGGCGGAAGTGAGGCCGAAGCGCGGATCGAAGGTTTTGCTTATACCGCAGGCGTAGTGCTGGCCTGCGTTGCGCTGGGCGGCACCATGCTGGCTTTGCGCGCGGCGGGCGAGCAGGTGGGATGGGCGTTTCAATTGCAAAGCCCCGGCGTCGTGGTGCTGCTGCTCGTGCTGGCCGCTGCGATCACCGCAAACTTTGGCGGCTTGTTTGAGCTGCCCTCATTCGGATCAAGTGCTAGTCCGAGAAAAGGCGCAGGCGGCGCGTTTGCAACAGGATTGCTCGCCGCCTTCGCTGCCACACCGTGCACAGGGCCATTTATGGCCGCAGCCATGGGCGCAGCGCTGCTGCTGCCTGCGGGGCAAGCGCTGTTGCTTTTTGCGCTGCTTGGGCTTGGCCTTGCTTTGCCGTTTCTGCTGATCGGTTTAGTGCCCGCATTTCGCCGGATGCTGCCCAAGCCCGGCGCGTGGATGGACACATTCCGCCGCGTGATGGCAATCCCGATGGGACTGACTGCATTGGCGCTTGTCTGGCTGGTCACGCAGATTGGCGGCAGATATTTCGCAGGTGCAGCGCTGCTGCTTGTCTTTGGCGTGATTTTGGGCTTGTGGGCGACCGGCCAGTTGCAGCGGCGCGGCAAGATGGCATGGCCCGCATTCGCTCTGATCGCAGCGCCATTCGCCGCGTTTGCGGCCATTGCAATGCCCTCGCTTTATGCCAAGCCGTCAGGCGAAATTGCGCAATCGCTGTTGGAACCGCAGAAATTCTCGCCCGAAGCTTTGGCTGAGGCGCGCGCTTCGGGTCGGCCAGTGTTTGTGTGGTTTACTGCCGATTGGTGCGTCACTTGCAAAGTCAATGAGAGCATCGCGATAGAACGCGAAGCCACGGCAAAGGCTTTCAAGGATGCGGGCGTCATCGCGATTGTCGGCGATTGGACGCAGAGCGATGAGGCCATCACTATGTTCCTGACGCAGCAGGGCGCAGCAGGGGTGCCGCTTTACCTGTGGTATGAGCCGGGCGCAGAGGCCGAGCAATTGCCGCAGGTTCTCACTCAGGATCTTCTGGTGGAGAAGGCTCAGGCGTATGAGTTTCGGGCTGGTCAGACTCGGGCAGGTCAGGCTGAGGCGGCTGAAGCTCAGGCTCAGGCTCAACCTCAGCCATAATCTCAAGCTCAGGCACAGGTTCAAGCTCAGGCGCTTCCAGCTCGGGCGTGTCATTTTCAGACGTTTCAGTCAAAGGCCGGACGCACGCAGCAATAAGCTGTCCGGGGCGCGGGCTTGCGTTAAGCTCCACCATGCCTGCCCCTGGTATCGTGGCGGTGACTTTGCGCGGACCGATCAGCGGCTCGATATTGCGATCGCTTGCCGCCACTCGCCCGCGCCAATGGCGGCTTTTGCCAAGCTCTACCGCGTCCACTTCGATCCGCCCAATCGCGCCATTGCCAACCAGCGCCAGCAGCGCCTGCGCGCCTTCATCAGCAGGGGCCATGCGAGTGATCTCGATCATCGCTTCGCCCGCATCATCCCTGCATTCGAGCGCCATTAAAGCAGGCTCCTCAGGCACACCGTAGATGATCCGGCCCGCTGTCTGGCTGGATACCCAGATCGCACCTTCCACATCAGGTGAGGGCAGGGGAGCAGAAGCAAAGACCGGCTCTGCCTCAGGCATTTCGCGCACCAGCGCCGCATCACCAGGGGGCGGCTTGCACCCCGATGCGGCCAGCATCAAACACAGCGCAAAGCGTTTCATCGCGCGCGGATAAAGCGGCGCAAATCCTGGCTGAGTTTGCGGCGGTCCTCATCGCGGACATACATCATGTGGCCCGCATCGTAATATTCATAAGTCACCCTGTCCTGCGGGATACCCATGCGGTTGAGCGAATATTCCGCGCCAAAAAACGGGGTCGCAAAATCATACCAACCTTGCGCGTTGAAAACGCGAAGCTGCGAGTTTTGCCGCATCGCCTTGCCGATAAATGGCGCGACGTTGAGATAGGCATTGCGCTGCCAGCCAGACCCGCCCAGCGACCAATCCCAGTTCGCCCCCGGCTCGCGCCCGATCGAATTGTAAGGGCGATCCGTTTCAAAGCCCAATCCTTCGCGCGCCCACTGATTGACTGAGGCGGTATAGCCTGCATCAATGCCGTAAAAGCTGGGGTCGGCATCGGGAAATTCGCCCGCATTGTCATAATCGCTGCCAGTATACCGCGCATCCAAACGGCCAATGGTTAGCCCTCTATCGCGCAGCAGTTCTTTGTAGAAACGCTGCGAGGTAACGCGCAGATTGGCGCGGTCGAGATATTCTTCGGACAGGCCGGTTAACTGCGCCATGCGCGCGCGCACCGCGGCCCGTTCGTCGCCGGGCAAGTCCTGCCCTTTGAGCAGCGCGGCGGCGAACGGCCCGATGGCAAACTCGCGCGCTTCCTGCACAATTTCCTCAACCGAGGCGCCTTGCGCTTTGCCATGATAGTGCGCGGCTGCCGCCATATTGGGGAGCGTCACGATATAGGCCATTTCATTGCCCGGCGTCGGTTCGCGTGCAGCAAAATCGAGGATGGTTGAAATCAGGATGAGACCGTTCAGCCCGACATCGTTATAAGTCGAACCTTCCAGTTCATCGACAACCATCGCGGTGCGCGTGGTGCCATAGCTTTCCCCGCCCAGATATTTGGGGCTGGACCAGCGGCCATTGTCATTGATCCACCGCCGGATAACCTCGGCAACCGCTCGCGCGTCCTGGCGAAGTCCGTAATACTTCTTTTTATCAGTGCCCTGTGTAAGATAGCTAAAGCCTGTTCCCGGCGGATCTATAAACACCAAATCAGCCACATCGAGCAGACTGTCAGGATTGTCGAGCAGCGGATAGGGCGGGGCGCCATCATCGCGGGCATCAGAGGGAATTGCGACGCGTTTGGGGCCAAAGGCGCCCATCTGCAACCAAACAGACCCGGAGCCGGGGCCGCCATTATAAATGAAGAACACCGGCCGCGAAGCATCGCGCGGGGTCTTTACATAAGAAGTGGTGACAATGACGGCTTCTTGCTTGCCACCATCGCCCGAAAGGATCGTCTCGGCAATGGTCGCGGTGTAGGGCACTCGCACACCGCCAAATGTACCGGTAAGGTTGCGCGTCTTCACCTGCGGCGTGATGGTGGCGGCAGCAGCAGCTTTGCCCGCGCCATTTGCATGGTCATCGGCAAAGGCTGGACTGGCGGCATAGGCGATAGCAGCGGCGGAAAAAGCGCTGAGAATGGTTTTGGTCATGGCTGCGATGATTGGCACTCAATCAGGCTTGCTTCAAGAGTTAAGCGCTCAAGGCTTGCCGCCCATGAACTTTGTTCGCTTTTTGCCGTAACGGGTCTTGCGCGTGCCGGGGCGGCCCGCGTCTGAGCGGCCGACTTTAGGCGCTTTTTTCTCGCCATCTGGCAGGCCAAGTTCATCATTCTCCAACCGCCGGATTTCATCGCGCAATCGCCCGGCCTCTTCGAATTCGAGATTGGCAGCGGCATCGCGCATGCGCTTTTCGAGGTCTTCGATATAGGCGCGCAGATTGTGGCCGACGAGATTGTTGACCTCCTCATCGCCTGTATCAACGGTGACGCCGTCTTGCGCGGCTGAATGCGCGACGATGTCTGCAATGTCGCGTTTGATCGTGGCTGGCGTGATGCCGTGTTCTTTGTTGTAGGCCTTTTGCTTTTCGCGGCGGCGATCGGTTTCGGCCATGGCGCGTTCCATGCTGCCGGTTATCCGGTCTGCGTAAAGGATGACTTTGCCATCGACATTGCGCGCGGCGCGGCCAATCGTCTGGACCAGAGATGTTTCCGAACGCAGGAAACCTTCCTTGTCCGCATCCAAAATAGCGACCAGCCCGCATTCAGGAATATCGAGCCCCTCGCGCAGCAGGTTGATCCCGATCAGCACATCATACACGCCAAGGCGCAGATCGCGGATCAGCTCGATGCGTTCCAGCGTCTCGACGTCGGAATGCATATAGCGCACTCGCACACCGGCCTCGTGCATAAACTCGGTGAGGTCTTCGGCCATGCGTTTGGTAAGAGTGGTGACGAGAGTTCGATACCCTTTTTTGGCCGTGGCAAGGCATTCCTGAATGCAATCCTGCACCTGATCTTCGACCGGGCGGATTTCAACGGGCGGATCGATCAGGCCTGTGGGGCGGATCACCTGTTCGGCAAACACGCCGCCCGTTTGCTCCATTTCCCAATTGCCGGGCGTGGCGCTGACGGCAAAGGTTTGCGGGCGCATCGCGTCCCATTCATTGAAGCGAAGCGGGCGGTTGTCGATGCAACTGGGCAGGCGGAACCCGTGCTCTGCCAAGGTGATTTTGCGCCGGTGATCGCCTTTCGACATCGCGCCGATCTGGGGCACGGTCTGGTGGCTTTCATCGACGAACAATAAGGCGTTTTCGGGCAGATATTCAAACAGAGTTGGCGGCGGTTCGCCTGGAATGCGGCCCGTTAGAAAGCGGGAATAGTTTTCAATCCCGGCGCAGCTTCCCGTCGCCGCGATCATCTCAAGGTCGAAATTGGTCCGCTGTTCAAGGCGCTGATGTTCCAGCAATTTGCCTTCCGCCTCCAACTCTTTCAGCCGCTCTGCAAGCTCAAACCGGATCGCATCTGCCGCCTGTTTCATCGTCGGGCCGGGCGTCACATAGTGCGAATTGGCATAGACGCGCACGGTTTCCAGCGCAGCGCCCGTCTGCCCTGTCAGCGGATCAAATTCGCTGATCCCTTCGATGTCGTCGCCGAAGAAACTGATGCGCCATGCCATGTCTTCATAGTGGCTGGGATAAATCTCCAGATTGTCGCCTCGCACTCTGAATGTGCCGCGCTGAAAGGCGGCATCGTTGCGCTTGTATTGCAGCGAGACAAGCTTGCGGATCAATTCGCGCTGATCGACGACATCGCCCACTTTGATGTCGAAAATCATCGCCGAATAGGTCTCGACAGAGCCGATACCGTAAAGGCACGAAACAGAAGCGACGATAATCACGTCATCGCGTTCCAGAAGGGACCGCGTGGCCGAATGGCGCATCCGGTCAATCGCCTCGTTCACCGAGGATTCTTTTTCGATGTAAGTGTCGGAGCGCGGCACATAGGCTTCGGGCTGGTAATAGTCGTAATAGCTGACGAAATATTCGACCGCATTGTTCGGGAAAAAGCTTTTGAACTCGCCGTAAAGCTGTGCGGCCAGGATCTTGTTGGGCGCCAGGATCAGGGCAGGGCGCTGCAATTCCTCGATCACTTTGGCCATGGTGAATGTCTTGCCCGAACCTGTGACCCCCAAAAGGGTCTGCGTCTTTTCATCCTCGCGCGCGCCTGCGACGAGCTCTGTAATGGCGGTGGGCTGATCGCCTGCCGGTTGATAGTCCGAGACAAGCTCGAACCGTTTGCCCGGCATCGACTTTTCAGGCCGGGCTGGGCGGTGCGGGGTGAATTCTTCGCCGGTTTCCGGTTCTTCAAGACCGCGGCGGATGACGAGTTCTGACATGGCACCTGATATGAGGAGCAAAGCGGCCATTGTGAAGTGCGCTATGTGCCCCTAGCGTCCCTACCGAAGAGCGGATCATCACGGGATCTCGCCAATGGAGGGAACATTACATGAAGAAATTCGCGACAATCAGCATCTTGGCGCTGGCACTTTCAGCATGCGGCGGCGGCGCAACCGATGCAGATGCGGACGGCGATGGCGAAGTCACGTCCGAAGAAGTGAACGCAGCGGTTGCAGCAGCAGGCGATGATATAAAACCCGAGCCAGGCAAATACAAAGCGACGATGAGCGTCGTTAAAGCCGAGATCACCGGTGCGCCGCCTGAAATGCAGGAAATGATGAAATCGGCCATGAGCACGACAACAGAGTTTTGTCTGACCCCGGAAAAGGCAGAAGAAGGCTTCGAGAAATCGCTGACTGAGGGTCAAGATGGCTGCACTACCAAAAGCTTCACCATTGATGGCGGTGATCTCGACATGGCGATGAGCTGTGCGCAGGGCGAGGGCACGATGGAGATGACCATGAAAGGCAATGTGTCGCCCACCCGTTCGGAAATGAAAATGACGATGAAAGGCAATATGGCCGGAATGGGTGATGCTGACATCGAAATGGATATGACGCAGGAACGCATTGGCGATTGCGATTCCTGATTGGAATTGGGTGAGGGCGGAACCTTAAGCCTACCTGACACCGACTTCACGGGGCATTCAGCGCGCTGCTTTAGCTGTGGCTGAATGTCCCGTTACAAGTCTCTCTCGCAGTTTTCCGAAACCCGCATCGCGGCCACTTGGTCCGATAGCGAACTCGGCCGGCGGCTTGCACTCGCGTTTGAGCCGGCTTTCGGCGACGAAGCGGGTAAGCCTCAGCTCATCAGCCTGCTGCGCGAGCTTGATCTGCTGGTCGAACCTGCACGCCGCCCGTTTCGCAATCTGAAAGTTTCGCGCGCGGCCAATCCGCAAACGGTGATGATCCTGCCCGGTTTCGCGACCCCGCCGCGCCGGATGCGCTATCTTGCGCAGCAATTGGAGCGAGCCGGCCACACGGCAAAGCAATGGGGAGCAGGGTTCAACTGGGGCCCGACCGAAGCGCGGTTTGCGCTGCTCGAAAACCGGCTTATCCAGCTGCATGCGGCGACAGGGGCCAAGATCGTTTTGCTTGGGTGGAGCCTGGGCGGGATTTTTGCGCGCGAACTGGCCAAGCGGCATCCTGACAAAGTGTCCAAGGTTATCACTATGGGTTCGCCGTTTTCGGGCAGTCCGCGGGCCAACAATTTGTGGCGTATCTATCAATTCATCACAGGCTTTCGCGTGGATGACCCGCCGATTGAGGCGCATCTTGCACAAAAACCGCCGGTTGAAACCATTGCTCTGTGGAGCCCGCGCGATGGCGCAATTGCCCCGCATTGCGCAGCCGGATTGCCGGGCGAGCGTGATCGCGCAATCCGCGTGAACTGCACTCATAGCGGTTACAGGTACCACCCCGAGGCGGTTAATGCCGTTCTTGGGGAACTTGAGAGCCCAGCCGGGCATTAGGAAAGAGCGGTTTCCTTTTGGTCGAAGCTGGTTACAACGTGGGTCCGCACCGAATTTAATTTCAGACATGCGGGGGATCATGGCCGGCAAAGGCATCGACAGCAGCGGCAATTTTGACGAGATGCACGAGCCGGGCGGCGCGATCCGCTCTGCTTATTCCGATTATTGCGGTTGGCTGGATGAACAGGACGCGGCCTGGCTGAAACGCAAAAACGTCGAAGCGGATGACAGTTTCCGCCGCACTGGCATCACTTTCAATGTCTATGGCGAGGATGAAGCCGAAGAGCGGCTGATCCCGTTTGACATGGTGCCGCGCGTCATCACCGCAAGCGAATGGCGCAAGCTTACTCGCGGGATCGAACAGCGGGTGAAAGCGCTTAACTCGTTCCTTTACGACCTTTACCACCGGCAGGAAATCATTCGCGCGGGCCGCGTGCCCGAACGGCTGTTTCGCGATAACGAGGCATGGCTGTCCAATATGGTCGGCTTTACCCCGCCCGGCGGGATCTACACGCATATTGTCGGAATAGATCTGGTGCGCACCGGGCCGGATGAATGGTTTGTGCTCGAAGACAATGCCCGCACGCCTTCGGGTGTGTCGTATATGCTGGAAAACCGTGAGACGATGATGGGGATGTTCCCCGATCTGTTCAGCCGGGTGCCGGTGGAAACGGTCTCAAATTATCCGCGCCGCCTTGCTCGCTCGCTTGCCGCATGCGCGCCGCCGGGATGCGCGAATGGCAAAGGCGGCAAACCGCGCGTCGCTGTGCTGACGCCGGGCATCTACAATTCCGCTTATTTCGAACACGCTTTTCTGGCTGACCAGATGGGGGCAGAGCTGGTCGAAGGCAGCGATCTGCGCGTTGTCGATGGCAAAGTGCAAATGCGCACAACCCGCGGTTATCAGCCAATTGATGTGATCTATCGCCGGGTCGATGATGATTACCTTGATCCGCTGACGTTCGAACCTGACAGCGTGCTGGGCGTACCCGGCATTATGGATGTGTACCGCGCGGGCCAGATCACCATTGCCAATGCGCCGGGCACTGGCATCTGCGATGACAAGGCGATTTATTCCTTCATGCCGGAAATCGTTGAGTTTTATACAGGCGAAAAACCCCTGCTGCCCAATGTTCAGACTTGGCGCTGTGCGGATAAGGACAGTCTGGCCTATGTGCTCGACAATCTGGAAGAGCTGGTGGTCAAGGAAGTTCACGGTTCTGGTGGATATGGCATGCTGATCGGGCCAACCGCTTCCAAAAAGGAAATCCGCGAATTTCGCGACAAGCTGACCGCCAATCCGCAAAACTACATCGCGCAGCCAACTTTGGCGCTGTCAACATGCCCAATTTACACCAAGAAAGGGCTCGCCCCGCGCCATGTCGATTTGCGTCCATTTGTGCTGGTGTCGCCCGATGGAATTGACATCACGCCGGGCGGTCTGACCCGTGTTGCTCTGAAAAAGGGATCGCTGGTGGTCAATTCCAGTCAGGGCGGCGGCACCAAAGATACATGGGTGCTCAAAGACTGATGGCCAAGGAAATGCCATGCTAGGCCGGACTGCAAACGGATCCTTCTGGATGTTCCGCTATCTTGAGCGGGCCGAGAACACTGCGCGCTTGATCGAGGCGGGCCTGCGTATGGCTTTGACCAGAGACAGCGCAACCGCGCAGGATGAATGGCGCTCTGTCATCACGACGCTTGGGCTTCGGGCGCAGTATGAGGCTGCGCATGACAGCTATGATGGGCAGCAGGCGTGGAATTTCGTACTGCGCGACAATGCCAACCCGGCCAATGTACGTGCCATGTTCGGCGCTGTGCGCACCAATGCGCGGCTGGCACGAACCAGTATCTCAGGCGATGTCTGGGAAGCGGTCAATGAAAGCTGGATGAAGCTGGATAAGCTGCTCTCGCGCCCCGTCAGCCAGAGCGCGGTGGGCGATGTGGTCGCCACTATCCGCCGCGCAGGGATGCTGGTGCATGGCGCATTGGATGGCACGATGCTGCGCGATGAGGCGTTTCATTTCGCCCGCGCGGGCACTTTCATCGAACGCGGAGAAAGCACGGCGCGCATTCTCGACATGAAGTATTTCCTGCTTTTGCCTTCGCTTTCTTATGTCGGATCAAGTCTGGATACAGGGCAATGGGATCAGGTTCTGCGCTCAGTTGCCGGATCGCGGGCATACAGCTGGCTAAATCCCGGCCAGATCGAAGCGCGCGGCATTGTCGAATTTCTGGTGCTGGATGATCGCTTCCCGCGCAGCCTTGCCTTTTGCCGGTCTGCGGTGAGCACGCATCTTTCGGCTCTGTCGCGCCTGCATGGTATATCGGGCCAATGTCAGGACTTAATGCAGAACGGTGATATCCATCTGGCCGATCACACCGTTGACGATATTTTCGAGCGGGGCCTGCACGAATTCCTCGTTGATTTCATGAACAACAACGCAGCGATCGCGGATGCCATTGCCGAAGATTACCGGTTTCTGGCCTAAGGAATGACCCCATGAAATTGTCGATCCGCCATTCCACCCGCTACACATTTGGTCAGCCGGTAATCCACGCGCTCCAACGCCTGCGCCTGACGCCCAAGGCAACGCAGGGGCAAAACATCATCGATTGGACGATGACATACGAAAACGCGCGTGCTGAACTGGAATATGACGATCAGCATTTCAACACAGTCACGCTGATAGCGGTAGAGCCGGGTGCTTCGGTTGTGAATGTGACGTGCAGCGGGATGGTCGAAACGCTCGACAAGGCAGGCGTGATCGGGCGTCATTCAGGCCATCTGCCGCTTTGGACATTTCTGGGCCAGACCAAGCTGACCAAGCCGGGGCCGAAAATGCGCGCTTTGATGCGCGATGTTCCGGGGCCAGAAGCAGATGCGAAGCTCGATTACCTCCACGCTCTATCCGCCATGATCCGCGAACGCGTTGCTTATGAAACTGGTACCACGGGAGTTAAAACAACAGCCGAGGATGCTGTCGCGAATGAAACCGGTGTTTGTCAGGATCACACGCATATCTTTCTAGGCGCGGCGCGCGCAGCCGATATCCCTGCGCGCTATGTAAGCGGGTACCTGATGATGAATGACCGGGTCGAGCAAGACGCGACCCACGCCTGGGCCGAGGCGCATATTGATGGGCTGGGCTGGGTCGGGTTCGATATTTCCAACGGTATAAGTCCTGATCCGCGTTATGTCCGGGTTGCCACGGGCTGCGATTACCGCGATGCCGCGCCGGTGACAGGCATAAGCTTTGGCTCGATTGAGCAGATGCTGAGCGTCGATGTCACGGTTGAGCAGCAGAAAGAACAGGACAAGCAATGACCTATTGCGTTGGGATGGTGGTCGAAAAGGGCCTCGTCCTTATGAGCGATACCCGCACCAATTCGGGCGTCGACAACATCTCCACTTTTCGCAAGATGTTTTCCTGGCAAGTGCCCGGTGAACGGATGATTGCGGTGATGACTGCGGGCAATCTTGCGACCACGCAGGCCGTGGTAAGCCAGCTGGAAGAGCGGACCAAACAGCCCGAAGATCGCGAGACGACGCTGCTGAACGGATCGACCATGTTCAACGTCGTCACCGAAATCGGGCGGCTTTTGCGCTCGACCATTTCCGACGTGCAACAAGCCAACAATTCAAAGCGCTTCACCGCATCCATGATCGTTGCAGGCCAGATCAAAGGGATGGAACCGCGATTGTTCATGGTCTATCCCGAAGGCAATTTTATCGAGGCGAGCCTTGATACGCCTTTCTTCCAGATCGGAGAAACAAAGTACGGGCGGCCGATAATCCTGCGCGGTTATAATCGGGATATGAGCTTTGAAAGCGCGGTCAAACTGCTGATGGTGTCATTCGATTCCACATTGAAAGCAAACCTGTCTGTTGGCCTGCCTTTGGACCTGTTGGTGATTGGCAAAGATGAGTTTGCACCTGTGCATGAACACCGCATCACAGCCGAAGACGAGTATTTTGACACAATTTCATCGGGCTGGGGCGATGCTTTGCGCTCCGCTTTCGATTCGCTTCCTGATTACGATTTGAACACGAAATAGGGGTTCTTGCGTCCGTTAGTCTGCTGAGAAAATACTCGCAGCAAATAAAGGGTTCATTTTGGAGATTTATTTGTCTCTAGATCGCGGGGGTTTGTTGCATAGTTAACGGGCCATCACTCGATATCGGTTGAGACGTCGCGTGTCTTGGAGTGAAACTCGGTTCATTCCAAATGCATGTCACGCAAAGCAACCCTCCATTTCATAGACTCCTCCAGTCGGCATCGCGCTGAACTGGCCAGGGTCGGGTTCTCGCTAGGTCACCACTCAGAGGTTTACGGTGATCTGTCTGAATTGTCGGTTCACCCCCCACGAGAAGGTATCATCATCGCCCGTGACACTCCCGAAGAAGGCGGGGTCGCGATGAGCCTGGATCGGTTAAGCCGATTGGGCATATGGCTTCCGCTGATCGCGGTCGATGCTCAGCCAAGACCAGGCCGCATCGTCGAAGCAATCAAAGCAGGCGCGCTCGATTACCTCTCGTTACCGCTGGAAACGGAACGATTTGGGCGCTGTCTTGATCGGATCTCAAAAGAAGCTGAATTGTTCGGAGTGGCCCGTCGCCGCATGATCGAAGCGCGTGACCGGATCTCCAGCCTTTCGGGCCGTGAACGCGAAGTGCTCGATTGGCTTGCTGAAGGGAGCAGCAACAAAGTCATCGCACGGCAACTCGATATCAGCCCGCGGACCGTGGAAATTCACCGCGCCAATATGATGAACAAGCTGGGTGCGCGTCATGCAGCGGAAGCTGTGCGGCTCAAACTCGAAGCCAAATTGGAGCCAATTGTGAAAGCGTGACCTGCACATTCGTGTATGACAGGTTCAACGACAAGCAGACGACAGTTCACCAAACTGGGTCCCCCTCAAAAGGGCGATATGGCCTCGGCATCCTTCCCCCCTGTGGTGCCGGGGCCACTTTTTGTCTGGCATTTTGTCTTCATCTGACATTCGCTTTTCGCCTGACATTCAAAAGGGAAATTCAGGCTTAGGGGATCAGCACTTTCCCATTAGCGGCAGAATTTCGGCCCGGTCCCTTCAAAATGGAAGTGATCGGCATGGGCTCGGTTGTATTCGGGGCCAAGCACTGTGCCAAAACGTTTGCAGGCGCTGCGGTGGACGATACGCAAAAATTCGCGTTCCGCCGCCGTGCCGCTGTTCCAGTCCTGGCGCAGCACGATCCGCCGCCCGTCCGCCAGCACAAAACCGGATACGTCAATCGCTTCTGCGCGCGCATGAGCAGACCGGCGATTGGTCCCCGCCACATTTCGGCACGAATAGCTTCCCATCGTTTCAATCCGGGCAAGCGGGCTGCCAAGGATCTGGCGCGCTGCCCGGTCCACTCCGAACCGTGCCCAGGCAGAAAACGCCTTGGCCACATCGCATTTGACAGGGCCAAGTCCTGTTATCTCAAATTGTGATCCATCACCTGCCAACGCATCGAGCCGCACGGCTCCCAATTGGTTGCAACCGGGCGCTGCGTAAGTATCGGGCAGCGCGGAAAACCGCGCGCCTGTGGCGCTCAATTCTGAAATACACGCGGGCGCGCTCGAAGGCCCTCTTGCGCTTGATCCTGAGCCTGTGCCGAGGCCAACGCCGCTTCTGGCCGAGCCACTGTCAGAGCCGGGTCTTTGCGATGCGCTCCCGCGATCAGAGCCGTCACCAAACGGGATAAACCCGCCGCATCCCTGCAACGTGATGAGCGCGGCGGCCATCATGCCTGCTTTGAAGGTCTTTTTAAAAGCCATCGCTAGGCACTATCACGCACAAATAGTTAACAGCGCGCTAACCACGTTCGCGAGGCCCATAATGCGTTGTGCATCTCGCCTCAGCCTTCATCGCCGGGTAATTCTTCGGCCACTTGCTCCCAAAGCTCGATCTTGATCCCATTGGGATCAAGCAGCCAGGCGAACTTGCCATAGCCTTCATCGGCGCTACCCAGCACATCGACGCCTTTGGCTTTCAGTTTTTCAACCATGCCATCGACATCGTTGACGCGCAGATTGATCATAAACCCGCCTTTGCCCGGCTGGATATATTCATCATCGCTGAAATGGCTGATGAGCGAATAGGGGTTAGCTTTTGGCTCTTCGCTCCACGCCAGTTGCGGACCATAAGGGCCATCCACGCCCAGCACATCGCGATACCATTCGCGCGTCGCTGCCGTATCCTGCGCCACATAAAACACACCGCCAAGCCCGGTTACACGCGGTTCTGCTGCATTGCTCATTGCCTGATCTCCCTCTTCCTGCGTTCAACTATGAACCAAACATCACAATTGGCAAAGTTTAGAAGCGGGTCGTAAAGGCAATTACGCTGTCCGGCAGCGCATCGAGCAATGCGGTCTCGATCACTTTGTCGAACCCTGTCATGACCATCACCCCAACCAGCAGCAGCGCGAGGCCGAATAGCGGCTTTCCATATCTTGCCAGGTTAAGCAGGGTGCTGCGCCGTTCTCCCAAGGCTTTGCGCGAACCATAGGCGAAGGCCAGAATGGATGTCGCAACGCCAAGGCCAAAGGTGAGGAAAATCACAAGGCTAGAGGCAAGGTCTTCGCCAATGCTCGCCGCCGCAATCGCGGCGCCCAATGTCGGGCCAACGCACGGCGCCCACACTATGCCGAGCAGCAAGCCGGCGGCAAATTGTCCGTGCCAGCCATCACCGCTAATCTGCGCCAAACGCTGATTGCCGAAATTGGCGATGGGAGCAGCAGCAGCGCTGAGAGCGGCTTGCGCCCGCGGCACTAGCAGCACAGCGCCTGCGCCTGCAAGCAGCGCTCCTGCCATCAACCGCACAAACTGCTCATTGATGCCAAGCGAATAGCCGAACGCGATGACGGTAAAACCGAACAGCGTAAAGCTTGTCACCAATCCCCCCGCCAGCGCGAGCGGCCCGTACCTGCTTTTGCCCAGAGCCGAAGCGACAAGGATCGGGACAAGCGGCAGCACGCAGGGGTTAAGGATCGTCACAAGGCCCGCGGCGAAGGATAAGATGAGGCTGGAAAGCACGGCGCGCTAAGACTGCAAGAGGATCAAAGCGCGTCCAGAACCACTCGCCGAAGCTTGGCCCTGTCGGTTTGCGCGATGGAGCGAGCTTTTTCTGTCATCCCCTCAAACACCAGCACGGTTGATTGGCGGGGAACGCGATGCGCGCGCAAAAAGGCTTTCTCATCATCAAAGTTCACTTTGACAAACAGCACATCCTTGCTTTGTTTTTCAGTGCGAAGCTCTTCGAGGATGGGGGCCTGTGCCCGGCAAGTGGGGCACCAGTCGGCATACACATCGACCACAATGGTCTTGCCTTTCTTTTGCGCCATCATGAAATCGGCGGCATTATAGGTTTGCCAGCCATTGTTTGAAGCTTGCGCAGACAATTGCATAGCGCCAACCACAAGCGCCGCGATGGCTGCAATCAGCACGAAAAGACGAAACATATCAAAGACTCCAAACGGTAGAGGCCAGCATCAAGCCGGCGGGTTACTGTCTGGAGTTCGTCAGCCTCAAGGCGGCGGTTACAAAGCTTGGAAAAATGCTGTGAAGCTCAGTAACCTTGCGCTTGCCCGTCTTTGCGCATTTCGGTCGAGCCTTGCATTACGCCTGTTTCAGCGTCGCGCATAATCGCCTGATAGCCGCCGAACATGATGCCATTGGTGACCAGGCGGACATTATGACCCATGGCGGACAGCGCCTCGCGCGTGGCCTTGGGAATGCCGGGTTCGACATTCAGTGTGCCCAGATCATCGTCAATCGGCCCTGAAAGACTGTCTGTTGGCTGGCGTCCGCCATCATGATTGATGCGCGCGGCGTCGCCTGCTTCCTGCACATTCATCCCATAATCGGCGATGTTGATAAGCACCTGCACATGCCCCTGCGGCTGCATCCCGCCGCCCATCAGGCCAAGCGTCATATACGGCTTGCCATCCTTTTTGACGAAAGCCGGGATGATCGTGTGAAAGGGCCGCTTTGACGGCGCATAGGCATTGGGATGCGCGGGATCGAGGCTGAACAACTCGCCGCGATCCTGAAGCATAAAGCCCAGCCCATCGGGCACCAACCCGCCGCCCATGCCGCGATAATTGGACTGGATCAGGCTGACCATCAGGCCTTCGCCATCAACGACCGTCATATAGGTTGTGTCCCCCGGACCTTCCAATTTGGGTTCAGGCGCCGGATCGCCGGGATCGAATTTCGCGGTCGCTTTGTCAGGATCAATGAGGGCAAAGCGCTTTTTGCCATACTCTTCGCTGAGCAAGTCCATGGGGAAGCCTGCAAAGTCAGGATCGGCATAGAAGCGGGCGACATCGGCATGGGCGAGCCGTTTTGCCTCAGTGATGTAATGGATCACTTGCGGACTGCCGCGCTCCCACTGGGTAAGATCCACGTTTTTGAGGATATTGACCATTTGCAGCGCGGCGAAGCCTTGGCCGTTCGGCGGCAATTCGCACAGCTCATAACCCTTGTGATAGGCGGCGCAGGCGACATCGACCCATTCGCTGGTGTGAGCGGCAAAGTCTGCACGGGTATAAGCGCTGCCCTGACGTTGGAGGTAATCGACCATCACCTCGGCCAGAGGGCCATCATAGAACGCATCGCGGCCACCGCGCCCGATGGTTTCCAAGGTTGCGCCCAGATCGGGGTTGGTGAAGACATCGCCAGCTTTCGGTGCGCCGCCTGCAAAATAGGTCGCGCGGGCATTGTCGAACTCAAAATCCATGCTTTCGAGCCGGCGTTCATAGGCGCGCAGCGATCTGTTGAGATACATCGCGATGACAGGTGCGACAGGGTGCCCTTCGCGCGCATAGCGGACCGTGGGGGCCAGAATTTCGCTCATGGGTTTGGAGCCAAACCGGGCGTGCATAGTGAACCACGCATCAACGGTTCCCGGAATGGTAACAGGCAGCGCGCCCATGGGCGGAATGCTGCCCCGCGCACCCAGTTTTGCTTTCAATTGCGACAATGTCTGCCCCGATGGCGACCGGCCAGAGCCATTAAGACCGTAAAGCTCACCCGTTTTTGGGTCATAGATAATCGCAAAAAGATCGCCGCCAATCCCGTTGCCAGTCGGTTCCATCAGCCCAAGCGCTGCGTTCGCTGCAATCGCTGCGTCCACCGCATTGCCGCCATCTTTCAGGATATCGAGTGCAATTTGCGTAGCGAGCGGGTGCGCGGTTGCGGCCATGCCGTTCTGCGCAATAACCGGACTGCGCGACCAGGGCGCGCCAACAGGGCGGCCGCCTGGGCCGATTTGTTCAGCGATTGGGCGGGGAGCCTTGGTTTCCTCGGCGCTATCTTGAGCGGCAGCAGGATGTGCTGTGACAGCGAGCGAAAGGCAGGCAAGAGCGGCAAGGGTGATGCGCAACGCGTCTCTCCAAAAGAGTGTGTGCGCAAGCGCTAAATTGAAGAGCGGCTGCTGGCAAGAGAGCCGCCGCCAATCCCCTTGCTCAGGCGAGGAAGGCAGGGGGAGTGCCTTACCCTTCCTTCTTGCGCTTCGCTTTCTTGCGTTCGTGCGGACACAGCAGCGTTTTTCGCAGGCGGATGCTTTCGGGCGTCACCTCGACCATTTCATCTGTGTCGATATAGGCGATGGATTGTTCCAACGTCATCCGGCGGGGCGGGGTCAGACGAATGGCGTCATCCTTGCCCGTGGAGCGAACATTGGAAAGCTGCTTGGCTTTCATCGGGTTCACTTCCAGATCATCGGGCTTGGCGTTCTCGCCGATAATCATGCCTTCATAGACTTTCTGCGATGGGCCAACGAACATCTCGCCGCGCTCTTCGAGCATGTTGAGCGCATAAGCGTTGGATTCGCCGTCTCCGTTGGAAATCAGCACGCCATTGCTGCGGCCCTCGATTGCGCCTTTATAGGGGCCGTATTTTTCGAACAGACGGTTCATGATGCCTGTGCCGCGCGTGTCAGACAGAAACTCGCCGTGATACCCGATCAGCCCGCGCGATGGGGCGGAAAAAGTGATGCGGGTTTTGCCCTGGCCAGAGGGGCGCATTTCAGCAAGGTCGGCTTTTCGCTTTTGCATTTTTTCGACAACGGTGCCGGAATGTTCGTCATCCACGTCTATGACGACCGTTTCATAGGGTTCCATGCGCTGGCTGTCTTCTTCGCGGAACAACACTTTGGGGCGGCTAATGCCAAGCTCGAACCCTTCGCGGCGCATGGTTTCAATCAGCACGCCCAGCTGCAATTCGCCGCGGCCAGCCACTTCGAAGCTGTCCTTATCGGTGCTTTCGGTGATGCGGATTGCGACATTGGTTTCCGCCTCGCGGTTCAAGCGGTCGCGGATCATGCGGCTGGTCACCTTGCTGCCCTCGCGCCCTGCCAGCGGGCTATCGTTCACGGTAAAGCTCATGGCGAGCGTTGGCGGATCGATGGGCTGCGCAGCGATTGGTTCGGTCACGCTGGGGTCACAGATAGTGTTGGCGACGGTCGCTTTCTCCAACCCTGCAAGCGCAATGATATCGCCCGCGCTGGCGGTGTCGACCGGCACACGGTCGAGGCCATCGAAACTCATGAGCTTGGTCGCGCGCCCCACTTCGACCACATTTCCATCCATATCAATGGCATGGATCGGATCGTTCACATTGATTGTGCCCGATTGAACGCGTCCTGTCAGCACGCGGCCCATGAAGTTGTCGCGATCGAGCAAGGTAGCAAGGAAGCTGAACTTGCCATCTGTATCGAGACCAGGGGCAGGAACGTGGCTAGTGATCAATTCAAACAAAGGCGCCAGCGTGCCATCACGAGCGGTTTCATCATCGCTAGCATAGCCATCGCGGCCCGATGCCCACAGCGAGGGAAAATCGAGTTGTTCGTCATTGGCATCCAAAGAGGCAAACAGATCGAACACTTCATCGAGCACTTCTTGCGGGCGGCCATCGGGGCGGTCGATCTTGTTGACAACCACAATCGGGCGCAGGCCAAGGGCAAGCGCTTTACCAGTTACAAACTTGGTTTGCGGCATGGCGCCTTCTGCGCTGTCGACCAGCAGGATGACGCCATCGACCATGCTGAGAATGCGCTCCACCTCTGCGCCGAAATCAGCGTGACCGGGGGTGTCGACAATATTAATCCGGGTGGTGTTCCCATCTGCGCCTTCCCATTCGACGCTGGTGCATTTGGCAAGGATGGTGATCCCGCGCTCTTTTTCCAGATCGCCTGAATCCATCGCACGCTCTTCAACGCGCTGGTTCTCACGGAATGTGCCAGATTGGCGGAAAAGCTGATCGACCAAAGTGGTCTTGCCGTGGTCAACGTGCGCGATGATCGCGACATTGCGAAGGGATTGGGACATGACTGAATTGCTTTCGGGTGTAGGGGCGCTGATTGATGGTGCGCTGCAAAATATGCCGCGCGCCTAGCGCAGGGCGGCTTTGCTCGCAAGCATCACGTCATTTGCACCCACCGAAAGCTTGGAGGAACGCCAAATTGGGCCGGACCCGCCGAAACAGTAGCGTAAAGCTTCGAATTCGCGCGTTTCAGGGTGTGATAGACTTGCAACATCACGCGACTTTGCCTTGTAAAGCCGCCGGTTTCGCGCTTGTTACATTTGTAACACTTGCCTATTAGATCTCGCAATCCATCCGGGGAAAACAGCATCTGGGGATGCACTCGGATTTTGTAGGATTGAGGAGAGGAGCTTCCATGCGTTCTATTTTCACCGGCTCTGCCGGGTCGTACCGTTTTGCCCTTTTGTCGGGTTCTGCCGCTCTTGCGATGCTAAGCCCGAGTGTGGCTTTTGCTCAGGATACCGACGCTGATGAGCCGGAGCTTGAAGCGCCGGAAAGCAGCAACGTCATCATTGTGACCGCATCAAAGCGTGAGCAGACGCTCCAAGAAACGCCGATTTCGGTTTCCGTGACCAGCGGTGAAACGCTGGAAAACGCGCAAATCCGCGATGTTCTCGATCTTCAAACGGTCACCCCGTCGCTGCGAGTAAGCCAGCTGCAAACCTCGTCAGCATCTACCTTTATCATTCGCGGCTTTGGTAACGGTGATAACAATTTCGGCATCGAACCTTCGGTTGGTGTGTTTATTGACGGCGTATTCCGTTCGCGCTCTGCGGCTGCTTTGGGCGATCTTCCCAATGTGCAGCGCATCGAAGTGCTGAATGGTCCGCAATCAACTTTGTTCGGCAAAAACGCATCGGCTGGTGTGATCTCGGTCGTGACGCGTGAGCCGCAGTTTGATTTTGGCGGCAATGTCGAAGCTGTTTACGGCAACTTCAACACGGTCGTTCTGAAAGGTGACATCACTGGCCCGCTCACGGATAACATCGCCTTTTCGGTCGATGGAAACTACCAGCGCCGCGATGGTTACTCCACGATCGTCAACCTTGATGAAGAGCAAAACAACCGCGATCGCTGGGGCGTGCGCGGTCAGCTTTTGATTGAGCCTACACCCGATTTTAAGATCCGCGCGATTGTCGACTACTCTGAAATTGATGAGGTATGCTGCCAGGTCGGCACGCTTGTTTCTGGCCCTGTAACCGGCGCGATCAACGCGGTGGGCGGCCAAATCGGCACACCTGAAGAATTCTTCAATCGCGAAGCTTTTCTGAACTTTGTGCCCACCAACCAGGTGGAAAACTACGGCGCGTCGGTTCAGATGGATTATCAGGCTGGTCCGATTTCGATCACTTCAATCACCGCCTATCGCGAACTGCGCAACTTCTTCCTGTCGGACATCGATTACACCAGCGCGTCGCTTGCAACCGAAACGCGCGATCAGGCGGTCGACACGTTCACGCAGGAATTCCGGATCACATCGGATTTTGATGGCCCCATCAACTTCCTTCTTGGCGGCTACTACTTCGATGAGACGATCACGCAGGACAGCGCAATCCAGAATGGCGAAGACATTCGCGATGTGTTCGAATTGCTGGCTGGCGGTAACCCTGCGGACGTTCTGAGCGGTGCGCCCAGCGTCTTTAACGGTGTCGAGGCAGGCCTTGGTCTGCCGCAGGAGAGTATTTTTCTCACTCCTCTGCTGAGCCAAGAAACATTCAGCATGGAAAACACGTCCTACTCAATCTTTGGTACGGTAGATTTTGAGCCGGTTGACGGGCTCGTGTTTACTGGCGGATTTAACTACACGGACGATTCAAAAGACTTCGCTTTGGCACAGCTCAGCCCTGATCCACTGGGCCAGGTCAATCTGGTTGATGCCTTTATCGTTGGCGCAACCATGGGCGGGGTTACAACGCGTGACCAATTCCAGGCATTGCCTCAGGCAAACCAGGATGCTTTGCTGGCCGCAGCGCTTGATCCAGCGATCAACCCGCTGATCGGTCTGCAGGGCTTTCAGTTTCAGCCGCCTTTCCTGACCATTCCCAACGCTGTTGAAGATGGGCGGACACGCGATGATGAGCTGACATATCTTCTGCGCGCATCCTATCAGGTGTCCAACGAAGTCAATGTCTACGCCAGCTATGCCACAGGCTTCAAAGCAAGCTCGGTGAACCTGTCGCGTGACAGCCGCCCTTCCAGCGCCGATTTTGTCGCAGGGCCGGGCGGGTCGACTTTTGCAGCACCATCATCGCCAATTCTTGATGCAGGGCTGGCCATTCCCAACCTGTCCTCTGGTTCTCGCTTTGCAGGGCCTGAAGAGGCAGAGGTTTATGAAATCGGCCTGAAAGCGCAGTGGGAAGGGGTTGGCTTTAACCTCGCGCTGTTCGATCAGACGATTGAAGGCTTCCAAAGTCTCGCCTTTACCGGCACAGGCTTTGCGCTGCAAAATGCGGGTCAGCAATCGGTTTCGGGTTTTGAGTTCGATACCACGATCATTCCGACAGATGGCTTGGTGCTGACCTTTGCGCTCACCTATCTTGATCCGCTGTTTGATGATTTCCCCGGAAGCGTTCTGGGCGATCTGACAGGGGTTACGCCTGCTGGTATCCCTGAAATCGCGATTGCGACAAGCGCGACTTACACGCATGAATGGGACAGCGGCACGCAATTGATTACGCGCGTTGACTACAACCATGAAAGCAACACGCCGATCAATAACGGCCTGCCAACCTTTAACGCTGGCCTGGGCAACACCCAGATCTTCAGCCGCGAAGTTAATCTGGTGAACACATCCATGACGCTGAAGCTGAACAATGGTTTTGAAGTGGGTGCGTTTGCACGCAACCTGCTGGACGATCAGTTTATCACGACCGTGTTTGATGGCGTTGCACAGGCAGGCACCGTGTCGGGTTACCCGAACCAGCCGCGCACTTATGGCGGCGTTGTGCGCTTCCGGTTCTGATCTGGACGTATAACTACCAGCTGATTCAGGAAGGCTCCGTGCAGCGATGCACGGGGCCTTTTTGTGTGCCTGGCGAGGATTGTTCGCTATTGGGCCTTGTAATGCGCGCAATGCTGTGGTGGCTTAGAGGCAACTCACAAAGGGGGAGATTCTCATGGGTTGGATGATTATGCCGCTGCAGCGGTACTTTGATTTTCAAGGCCGCTCGCGGCGAACCGAATATTGGATGTTTGTTTTGTTTCAGACGATTGTGTTAGTCGTCCTCGGCGGCTTAGCTGCAATGCTCGGCGCGTTTAACGACAGCGGCGGGAGCACATTGGGCTCAGTGGTTCTGGGTATTTTGGTGCTGGTTTATCTTGGCGCTTTTTTCATTCCCTCAATCTCGTGCCAGGTTCGCAGGTTCCACGATCAGGATAAGTCGGGCTGGTTTATTCTGCTTGGTTTTATCCCTTATTTGGGCGGCCTGATTATGCTTGTCTTTATGTGCATTGAAGGAACTAAAGGTCCAAACCGCTTTGGCCCTGATCCCAAAAATCCATACGATGAAGATGTGTTCGCCTGATCTTTCGATCTAGGTTTGATACACGAAGGGGCGGGGGCAGTGATGCTTCCGCCCTTTGTGCATGCGGCGCTAAAGCTCGCGCAATGCCTGCGCTGGTTTTGCTCGCAGGAGCGGTAGTGATCCGCCTATTGCGAATGCCAGAACCATGGCGAGGCCAAGCCCGAGCACGCCCAGCACTTCGCCCCAATCCGGCAGCCAGTCAAATTCGAACATCTGCGTGATAACAACCCAGCCGAGCGCGGAACCAAGGCCAAGCGCAACCAGAGCAAGCAGCACTGCGAGCAGACCATATTCCGCCAGCTGCAGCGTCAATATCTGCCGCCGGCTCGCACCCAGAACGCGCAGGACCACGGTATCGTAAGTGCGCGCCGCCCGCGCTGCGGCAATCGCGCCCATCAACACAGCAAGCCCCGCGAGCACAGCAACCGACGCCGCTGCAAGCGTCGCCAGGCCCACCTGGCGCAGCAGATTGCGTGCTTCGACCAACACCTCGCCCACTTCGATCACCGAGGTTGAGGGAAGCGCCTGCACCAATTCGCGCAGCAATTCGCCTTTGCTGGCCGTGTCGGCATTTTCGGGCAGCATGATGGTGGCGGAAAGCTTGTGCGGCACATCGGAAATGGCGTTGGCGCTGAACACCATCGTGAAATTGAACCCCATGCTTTCCCAGTCAATCTCGCGGATATTGGCGATGCGCACATCGCGCTCTGTCCCAAGGATGCCGATGGTGAGCATATCACCCACATCCAGATCCACCGCATCGGCGAATTGCTGGTCTATGGAAACCAGCGGTTCGCCTGAATGCCCTTCATCCCACCATTCGCCCTCGCTCAAGGTGTTGCCGACAGGCAGAGTATCGCCATAAGTCACGCCGCGTTCGCCATTGAGCATCCATGCCCCTTCGGGCAATTCGTCAAGATCAGCGACGCGCGTCATCGCATCGGCTGGCCCATAGGCAAGCACGGCGGCGCGCAGTGTGGGCACGGTGCGAATGGTGCTTTCAGAAAAACGCGACCCGACGATCTCGGAAAAGCGTTCTTCCTCCTCAAGCGGCACATCAAGCACGAAATAATCGGGCGCTTCTTGCGGCACGCGGCTTTCGATATTGCCGTCAATCGCGGTTTGAATGGCGGCCAAAAGGACAAATGCGGCAAGCCCAAAGCCAAGCGCTGTGACCAGCGATCCGGTCGGCGCACCGGGACGGTGGATATTGGCAAGCGCGCTGCGTAAAATCGGATTGGCAGGGCGCGGCAATTTGCGCGCGAGATACTGAATGCCAAAACCAAGCCCCGCGAGAAGCGCCAGAGCGCCGCCTGCACCGGCAAGGAAGCTCGCAGAAAGGATCGGTTGCTTGGTCGTCGCAATGGCAAGCGCACAGATCGCGCCAATCCCCATTGCGGTCGCCAGCAAAGCGCGCCGATCACGCGCCAGCGGCACAATGCGCGAGCGCATGAGCGCCATTGCTGGGAACGACCGCGCGCGCAATAATGGGGCAGCGGCAAAGGCAAAAGCCACCAGCACACCATAGGCACCTGCGAGCAGCAGAGGTGCAGGCTCAACCACAAATCCGCTTTCGACTGGCAGCAAACCTTGCAAAGCGGTGCTGAGCAGCGGGGTGACAAGCACGCCGGCGGCGAGCCCCAACGCGCTGCCGACCAATGCGGCCACGCCGATTTGCAAAGCGTAAATGCGCACAATATCGCGCGAAGATGCGCCAAGCACTTTCAAAGTGGCAATGCTGGCGCGGCGCTGATCGAGATAAGAGGACACCCCGCCTGCAATCCCGATCCCAGCAATCACCAAAGCGGCCAGTCCGACTAGAGTGAGAAAATCGCTCATCTGGCGCACAAATCGGTCTGCGCCGGGCGATGCGCGGTCACGGGTGCGAAAATCAAACCCGGCATTGGGAAACGCCTGTTCCAGCGCCTCCCGCACATCGTCGGGGTCGCTTGCAGCTTTGTCAAATGCGACGCGGTACTTGCTTTGATAAAGCGATCCGGGTGCGAGCAATCCGGCATTGCCGGGCACGCTTTCTGCCACAATCACGCTGGGGCCAAGCTGGAAACCTTCGGACAGGCGATCAGGCTCTTCCTCGATCACGCCCGATGCGACCAGCGTGCTGGTGCCAATCGTGAAACTGTCGCCGACGGCCAGATCAAGCCGGTCCAGCACGCCTTGCGCGACCCAGGCGGCATTTCCAGTGGGTGCGCCAACCTTACGCCCGTCAGCCAAAGTCAGCGTGCCAAACATCGGCCATTTGTCATCGACCGCTTTCAGTTCAACCGGCGCTGCGCCATCTTCCGCGCTCGCCATGGCTTGCAGGCGAGTGCCGCCTGATACGGTGCCGTACTCAGCCAAAGCGGCTTTTTCCGCCGAATCCAGATCGCGCTGCCAGACTTCGACCTCGATGTCTCCGCCAAGGATAGTCTGGCCGCTCGACTGAAGTTCTCGCTCAATCGAGGCGGTAAGCGTACCAATCGCCGCAAGCGCGCCGGTGCCAAGAAAAATGCACACGACCAGAAGCCGCAGCCCCTTAAAACGCGCATTGAGATCGCGCCGGGCTATGCGCCATGCTTTTGCCCATGAAAGGCCCGCCGTGGCGCTCACTCAGCTGCCTCGTGCGCTGCGTTTGTTTTGGTGCGTTCATCCGATACGATCACGCCGTCGGCCATGGTCAGCACACGTTCGCATTTTTCAGCAAGGCTGCGATCATGCGTGATGATAAGCAAAGTCGCGCCTGTTTCAGCGCGGCGCGCAAACAGCAGTTCGACAATCTCCTCGCCCGTTGTGACGTCCAGATTGCCGGTGGGTTCATCGGCGAAAATCAGGCTGGGGCGGGGCGCGGTGGCGCGGGCGATGGCGACGCGCTGTTGTTCGCCACCTGATAGCTGCGTGGGATAATGTTCGATCCGGTGGCCAAGCCCGACGGCTTTAAGCTCAGCAACCGCGCGCGGCGTAGCGTCTTCGCTGCCGTAAAGTTCCATCGGGGTCGCGACATTTTCTGTCGCTGTCATAGTGGGCAGCAAGTGAAAGGCCTGAAGCACAATCCCGATCCGTCCGCGCCGCGCACGCGCAAGGCCATCCTCGTCCAATCGGGTGAAATCTTCACCAGCCACATTCAGCGTGCCGCCTGATGCGCGTTCCAACCCTGACAGCACGGCCATAAGCGAGCTTTTGCCTGATCCAGAAGGGCCCAACAGAGCCACAACCTCGCCATGCGCAATGTCGAGATCGATCCCGCGCAGGATGTCCACCGGCGCGTCCGCGCTGCCGAGAGTTAATGTCAGGCCGCGCGCATGGATCGCGAATTCGGCATCAGAACGGGCGAGGGTGCTTGAAGGATTTGTCACAAAGACCAGATGGGTTAGGAAAGGTCTTGAAACAAGACCGGATAGGAAGGTTGGTAGACTGCAATGGCGTTTTGGCAGAAACGATTGAGCATGGGCTTTGGTTTCGCAGGGCTGTTGTTGCTTGCTGCATGTGGCGGGGAAACTGCCACGGCTCCCGCGGATGAGGCAGAAACGCTTGAAACCGCTGAATTGCCTGAAATCCCGGTTATGGGGCCAGAGCAGCACATCCTTGCCTTTGGTGACAGTCTGTTTGCGGGCTACGGGCTTGAGCCTGAGCAAAGCTATCCCGCAAAGCTGGAAAACGCGCTGCGACGCCGGGGGATCAATGCGGTTATCGCCAATGCGGGCGTATCGGGCGACACCAGCGCAGCAGGGCTGGAAAGGCTCGAATTCACGCTCGACAGTCAGGAGGAAAAGCCTGACCTGTTCATTCTGGAATTGGGCGGCAATGATCTTTTGCGCGGCCTATCGCCTGCCGAAACACGCGCCAATTTTGATGCAATGATGAACGAGCTTGCGGCCCGCGACATTCCCGTGCTGCTCATGGGAATGCGCGCGCCGCCCAATTATGGCCCGGAATATCAGGCCGAGTTTGACGCCATTTACGCCGATGTGGCGCAGGAATATGGGGCGGCGCTTATCCCTTTCTGGCTGAATGATATTTACGAGGATGCTAGCCTGTTCCAACGCGACCGTATCCATCCGACAGAAGAGGGGATTGAGGCATTAGTGACATCGACTTTGGACGAAGTCGCCGCCGCCTTGCCTGAAGCCGAGGACAGCTAAAGCCGTTCCAGCGCCCCGCCTGCCACTCGCCAAATCGCCGCTTCGTCTTTGATCGCGTCGAACGGCGCCATTTCGGTTCCTGTCATCCAGATCTGCGCTTTGCCTTGCCGCAGGCGTGCGAACAGCGCCGCGCGGCGCACCGGATCGAGATGCGCTGCCACTTCATCAAGCAGCAAAATGCTGGGCCGACCCGACGATGCCAAGACACCGTGAGCCAGAGTGATCGCAATCAGCATCGCTTTTTGTTCACCGGTTGAACACGATGCGGCGGCTTGCCCTGATGAGGCCATCACCACTTCGAGCTCGTCGCGGTGGGGCCCGGTCAAAGCGCGGCCAGCGGCGCGATCGCGCGGGCGGGCCCGGGCGAGCTCTGCGAGCAAATCTGCTGCATCCATAGGCCCGCCGGCACGGTAATGCAGAACGGGCCGCGCAAACGGTTCGGGCGGCAGCGCGGACAGTTCATCACCCAGCATCGCTACCAACCGAGCGCGTGCCGCTGTGACAAGCGCGCCATGCTGCGCGACTTGCGCCTCGATAGCATCAAGCCAGCGGGTATCGGTTCTCTCCTCCAACAAGCGATTGCGTTCGCGCAAGGCTGCCTCAAGGCTGGAGATCGCCTTTGCATGTCCCGGCTCAATCGCCAGTGCCATTCGGTCCATAAATCGCCGCCGCGCGCCTGCGCTGTCAGTGAACAGGCCGTCCATCGCCGGGGTCAGCCACGATACCGCATGCCACTCGGACAAGGCGCTGGCGCTCGCATCGGCGCCGTTGATCCGCACAAGGCGGCGATTGGGTTTGTCGGGCGTAGTGTAAGTGCCGATCCTTGCTGAGGTCTGCCCCTGTTCCACCAGGCTTGCCCCGATAGAAAAGTGGGAGACGGCTTCTCGGCCGCCATCCCTATCGCCGCGTTGCCTGGCAAAATCTCCAATACTCGCCCGCCGCAAACCCCGGCCCGGACTGAGCAGCGAAAGCGCTTCGAGGACATTGGTTTTGCCTGCGCCATTTTCGCCGACAAGCAAATTGAAATGCGCAGTGTCATCCAGCTGGCTCGCCGCGTGATTGCGGAAGTTTTCAAGAGTGATTTTCTGCAAAGCCATAGCGCGCCTCTCGGTTAGCACGGCGCGGCAATTTGGCCAGCGGGCGCGAGATGCGAATCCCCAATCCCAATAGGTGGGAAAAATTCCCAACCTTTCGGATTCATGAACAATCTGTCAGTCTCGTAACAGGATGTAAACCGCAGAATTCTGCGGTTTTTCGAGTTTGGCACGGCTCCTGCAGAGTGTTGGGTGTCCCAAGCAAACAGCAACGGGGCATCAGATAACTTAGACAGGAGATCACGAAATGTACGCTGCCAACTCTTCCAACCGCTTCGTTAATGCCGCTCTTTCAGTGGTCATCTCGGCCAGCTTCTTTGCTTACGCCATCATCCCCGCCAGCCCGGCCCTGATGGCCTGAACCCATTTTCAAACACCCCAATCGGAGACAATTTATGTTTAGCAATGACACCGGATTTCGCCTCGCCTCTGCCGCTTTGTCAGTGATCGTTTCAGCCTCGTTCTTTGCCTATGCGATCATCCCTGCAAGCCCGGCTTTGATGGCCTGAGCTAACCTCACTCACCCTCGCACTTAAGGAAATCAAACCCATGTATTCGTTTTTTAATTTCACCACTGAGGCAGGCGCAAAGATCGCCGCTTTGGGAAGCGCGGTGCTCTTGTCAGCCGTGTTCATGGCAACAGCAATTGTGCCCGCCAGCCCCGCCAACCCGTTTTTCACAGGAGTGATGGCATGAGCAATCTAACTCCCAACAACAATCGTGGCGGCGGCCTTCGCCTTGATAAGCCCAATGGCAAGATTATGGGTGTGTGTTCTGGCATTGCCAATGCAACGGACGTCGACACCGCGATCATCCGGGTCGGCTTTGTCCTTGGCGCATTGGTGAGCTTTGGAACCGCCGCGCTGATTTATCTCGCCATCGGTCTGATCGCTGATTGACGGGCGCGGCATCCAAAAGCTGACCCCGGTTAGCGGGCCAGCCGCGTCCGACACATTCAAACAACCGGGAAGGGGCCATCAGGGCCCCTTTTTCGTGGTTCGCATGCGTTTCGAACCTACATCGCCGATATGCCGCCATCCAGTTTGATTTCTGCGCCGGTCATAAACCGGCTTTCATCGCTTGCGAGATAAACGACCGCGTTGGCGATATCATTGGGTTCGCCCACAAATTTGAGCGGAATTTGGCGAGCGAGTTTTTCAAGCAGCACATTCTTATCGAGCTGCGCTGCCTTGGCTGTGCCATCAAGGATCGGCGTATCGACAAAGGTCGGATGCACCGAATTGCAGCGGATCTGCATGTTCATTTTCGCACAATGCAGCGCAATGGATTTGGACAGCATCCACACGCTCGCTTTGGAAGCATTGTAAGCGGGCATTGTGTCGCTGGCGATCAGGCCTGCAATGCTGGAAATGTTCACAATGGAGCCCGGCGCATGTTCGCGCATCAGGGGTAGGGCCTTTTGACAGCCGTGAAAGATTGAGTTGACGTTGATGTCAAAGCAGCGGTTCCAGTCCTCGAACGTGCAGGTTTCGATATTGCCTGCAACACCGATGCCGGCATTGTTGACGAGCACATTGAGCCCGCCCAAATGCTCGCGCGCGGCATCCACTGCGGCTTCCCATGCGGCGGGATCGGTGACGTCATGGGCAATGCCAAACGCGGTGCCATCGCCCATTTCGGCATTTATGATCGCGGCGGTTTCTGCGGCGCCCTCGCCATTGATATCGGTCGCAAGAACCCGCGCGCCTTCTTGCGCCAGGCGAATGCAATGTGCGCGGCCCAACCCCTGCGCGCCGCCTGTTACGAGTGCGAGTTTGCCTTTACAGCGTTCAGTCATTGGCCGTGTTCTCCCAAAATTCAGCAATTCAGATAATTCAAAAACAGCGCGATGCGCACATCAACACCGTGCCCGGCTTTGCGCCATTCGGCCACAAATCGTGCAACATCGGTCAACGCGATGCGATGCACGACGATGTTCTCATCTTCCAACCCGCCGCCTTCACTGACTTTTGAAAGGTTCGTGGCGCGCAGCAAGGTAAAGCACTCCGACACCATCCCGGGCGAGGAATAAAACTCGTCCAGCACCTCAATGGAGCCTGCACGGTATCCAGTTTCCTCCTCCAGCTCGCGCGCGGCGGCGGATAAAGCCTCTTCGCCCTCATGCCCCTCGGTATCGCCGACAAGGCCTGCGGGCACTTCCAGGCAAAATTTGGAAAGCGGTACCCGGTATTGGCTCACCAGAATGACATGGCGTGTGCCATCGTCATCTTCGTCAATTGCAAGAATGGCGGCGGCGCGAATGCCGCGCGCACGTCCGACATACTCCCACCGGCCGCGCGTTTTGGCGGTGATGAATTTGCCTTCCCACCGGGTTTCCTCCGGCAAGTCAGCATCGCGGTCGCGGATCATTTGGGTGTTGTCCATGGGCGCCTTTCGTTTGAACGCGGCCCTATACCTCGATTAGGCGATCGGGAAGCTCGTTTTCGTCATCTTCCTCGCGCGGGAAATGCTGCGACAAGACAAAGCCGACATCGCGCACGCCCACGGCCATGCCTTGCGCAATCCGCCCAGCGCGAATTTCATCGAGCATTTCCGCCATCGCCTCACCCCACACTTCGGCTGGGACCAATGCGGCAATGGGTTCATCTGCGATAATCTCGGCCCGATGTTCGCGCATGGACAGGTAGATAAGCACGCCGGTTCGGCCATGGGTGCGCCGTTCTGCGCCGACTTTGAAATGCTTGATCGCCTGCGCATGCACACGCATCGTTTTGGCAGGGGCAGGGATGAGCGCGAATTTGAGCGGCTGCCACATTTGCACAGCCCAAGTGATGGCAAAGGTGATCAGGCCCAGCGCAATCGTCATGCTGGCAATTTCGCCCGTGCTCCAATCATGCGCCCAGCCGCCCCACAATCCATCATAAAAACCGAGGAAAGGCTGAGGAAAGGCTGCAAACACGCTCATCGCGGTAAAAGCGAGCGCTGCGGCCCACAGCAAGGCGACATCGGTGTAGCCATCCGAGCGGTCAGCAAGAACAGTCAGGATTTCTCCCGAAGTACCCAGCTCCGCTTCGCCCACGGCATCGGAGACGATCTTGTGTTCAGCCTCATTCAAATAGGCCATGCGCTACCATCCCCCCGAGGCGCCGCCGCCCCCGAATGATCCGCCACCACCAGAGAAACCGCCGCCTCCGCCAAAGCCGCCTCCGCCGCCCCAGCTGCCGCCGCGACCGCCGCCCATCGCGCCGCGAACGACTGCGCTGCCCACTTCCCAAAGGATAATGTCGCGCGCTGTTCGGCCCCAGCCATCATCATCGTCATCCCAATCATCATCGTCATCATCGCGTCTTTTGCCCCATGGCCCCTTGCGGCGTTTTCTGTATTTGCGCCGCCGCTTGCCACCGCGCATCATGGGCAGGATGATGAAAAAGAACATGAAGCCCAACCAGATGAGTGCGCCAACCGGAACTCCGCCAGAACTTTCGCGCGATTGCTGCGAGGCGCTGGCTTCCTGAGCAATGCGCGCTGCCTCGTCCGGGGCAAGCTGCAATTGGGCGATGATGGCATTGGCGCCCGCCGCGATACCGCCGGGGTAGTCATCACTGCGGAAGCGCGGGAGGATCTCGTTTTGAATGATAAGCGAGGACACCGCATCAGTCAGCGTCCCTTCAAGACCATAGCCTGCCTCAATTCGCACGCGGCGTTCTGATGGTGCGACCAGCAGGATCGCGCCATCATTGCGGTCAGCATCACCAATCCCCCATTCGCGGCCCAATTGATAGGTGAAAGTCTGCTCGTCATAGCCCTGCAAATCGGGCACAGTTACAACCACCAATTGACGCTGCGTCTGGGTTTCAAGCGCTTCAAGCCGAGCGGTCAGCTGCGCCTCGAGATCAGCCGGGATGATATCCGCATTATCAACCACGCGTCCGGTGAGCGGCGGGAAATCCTGCGCGGCAAGGGGCGCTGCGATGAGCGCAAATAGCGCAGCAAAGAGCAAAGCGATCCGTTTCACGCGGCTTCTCTCAAACCGGCGGGTGTAATCTCTGTGATCAACAGATCGACCCCTTCATCAATCCCGGTTTCGTAATTACCCCCGCGAAAAGCTGGCAAAATACCGTCTTGAATAATCAGAGCTGCTTCTTCGTCTTTGATCGAAGCTTCCAATCCCTTTCCCACTTCGATGCGCACGCGTCTTTCATTGGGGGCTACCAGCAAAAGCACGCCATCGTTTCGCTCTGCGCTGCCAACGCCCCAATCTCTCGCCAGTTCGAGCGAGTAGTGTTCGATTGTATGGCCTCTTAGATCAGGCGTTGTCGCGACAACCATTTGCACGAGCGTCTCTTTCTCCAATTGTTCAAGCTTATCGCTCAGCTTGTCTTCGAATTCGGGAGACAAGATGCGCGCTTCATCAACAACGCGCCCTGACAGCGTGAGCGCAGGTATTTCTCGCCCGCTTTCCGAATTGCCAGCAGCGCAAGCGGTCAGTGCTAACGCTGAAAACAGGGCAAAGATGGGAGCGTGCACGCGGCGTTAGTCTGATGTCAAATCAAGCTCCGGCGCCTCTTCCGCGCCTTCAGTCGTCGCTGTGTAGGGCGCAAGCGGCTCTGCGCCGTGGATGACATTTGCGCCAATTGTATCGGGGAAAGTGCGGATGGTGGTGTTATACTTGCGCACCGCCTCGTTATAGTCGCGCAACGCGACCGCAATCCGGTTTTCGGTACCCTCAAGCTGGCTTTGCAGCGTGATGTATCCCTGCGTTGACGTGATCTGCGGATAGGCTTCAAAGCTGGCGAGAAGACGGCCAATGCCCTGGCTCATTTGCGCTTGCGCTGCGGCATATTCCTCCATTTTCGCCTCATCGCCCAGATCATCAGCCGATACCTGAACGCTGGTCGCCTTGGCGCGCGCTTCGGTCACTTCGGTGAGGATGTTGCGCTCATTTTCCGCAGCACCTTTGGCAACTTCTGCGAGGTTGGGAATAAGGTTTGCCCGCCGTTGAAACTGCGCTTCGACATCGGCCCATTTCGCTTTCGCTTCTTCCTCGGCCGCGGGGACAGAGTTGATCCCGCAGGCGGCCAAAGTGAGTGAGACGGCGGCGATCACGGCGCCGCGTGCGAATGTGCGCAAATTCATGGTGTTTCCTCCAAATGGCGCGCCAGCATTCGGCACTGCCTGTAAATTCCTGTATTGTGGATATAGCACACCGCCGCGCCCTTTCAAGCGCGCTAGAAGCTTGGTAAGGGGACGTCACCGCGCAACAATTGCGCGAGCACGGGTATGCAATACGGGGATCACTATGCTTACAGAATTCAAGGATTTTATTGCCAAGGGCAATGTCATGGAACTGGCCGTCGCGGTTATCATCGCGGGCGCTTTTGCGGTTATCGTGGCTTCGCTGACAGACGATATGATTATGCCGATTGTGGGCATGATTTTTGGCGATGTGGACTTTTCCAGTAAATACACCGTGCTTTCGGGTGCGGAATTGATCGAGCCTGGCATGAGCCTTGAAGCGGCGCGCGAAGCGGGCGCGAATGTGCTGGCATGGGGCGCATTTGTCACTTCGATCATCAACTTTATCATCCTCGCTTTCATCATCTTTATGCTGGTGCGTTATGCGACGAAAATTCAGGAACGCTATGAAAAGCCTGCAGAAGAAGAGGATGCAGGCCCGACCGAAATCGAGCTGCTGACCGAAATTCGCGATGCGCTGAAAAAGTAACTGGTTCGGGCGAAACTGCCCGGTGCACGGGTTTCACTTCACATTAAGCGGGCAGGGCCTATATAGGTCCTGCCCGCTTTTTTGTGGGCTATGGCGATAAAGTGCAGCGTTCAATAGGCACAACGGACCCGGGGGCAGTACCCGGCGTCTCCACCATAACTCCCGTTTTGCGGGGTTTTTGACGGGGGCGAACTAGGATCGACGTGGGCTGAAAAGCGATGTTTTTGCCCGGGCTGAAAACCCCGTAAAACTGTTCAAAACCTATAAGTGCAAACGATAACGAAGCACTCGCAGTTGCAGCGTAATGTGACGGCCTAACGGCCTGAATTTACAAAGCTAAAGCGCGGTTGGACCCACCGGGCAACAGAAGCGGATTCCGGGCGTCCGGGGAGAACGTAGCAACAGGATCTCCCCACCAGTTTATAGGAGTGTGCTTTGCGTTTTTCACCGAAACGGCTTCTCTTTAGCGCCCTTGCGCCATGCAGCATTCTCCCATTTTCGAGCGTACACGCTGAAAGCTATGATGCTTATCTAGCCCGCTTGAATGATATCTGTTCTGTCGATTGCCTCCAGCCGCGCGATTTTCAGCGCAAAGCGCGCAAACTGGGTGCGAAGAATAAGCGTGATATGGCCGTCATTATGGATGTAGCCTATGTCACGCGCGACGGCCCAACATACCAGCTGCACAATCTGGACCGTGAAAGCTCCTACTTTGAAGATTTGCAGCTGTTGGGATCAGCCGGGGTCAACACTTCCAGCCGCAATGGTATTGGTGGATTGCCTCGCGGACGGTCTAATCCCACGCATCCTGATTTGATTATCATCGAATTGGACGAGGCGACAGCGCGCGAATTGCTGAATGCTTCATTGCCCCAAGCGCCAGAATCTGAATATCAGCAAGCGTCTGCAATAGCATCAACAGCTGTCAAAGATGGGCCTATCATCGTTGAAGGCGATTTGGGTGAGAAGCAGGCCAAGCCTTCGACGATCGACTTTCGCTCTTTGATGCGCGGCCGCAGAATTGTTGTTCGCGGGAAAACTCGTCTGCAAGCCGTTTGGTTAGGGGCAAGGCTGGACCAGCGGCGCAAGCAAGTGACGCTTGTGCTGGATAATGCTGATGATCTGGTGCTGCTGCCGCGCTATGATGATGACGGCAAACCGCTACAAGAAGATTTGGCGAGACTTTTGACTGCCGACCGCGGCCCGCGAGGCGAATGATGGATTTGCTTTCAAGCGGACGAAGCTAGATGAATTTCTCCGGCTCAAAGATCGTTTTGCATACCCACGAAAAGCTTGTCGCCTACCTTCGCGACGACAAACCCGACATTCCGTTCCCTGGCAAATGGGATTTGCCCGGCGGAGGTCGAGAAGGAAGCGAATGTCCGACAGAATGTGCATTACGAGAAGTGAAAGAGGAGCTTGGTCTTACTTTAGCGTCTGGGCGGGTCGTTTGGTCCAAATGCTACCCCGGCGCGAGCCATAACTCACTCGACAGCTATTTTCTTGCATTGCCACTTAATGTCTACGAAATTGATCGTATCCGGTTTGGGGATGAAGGACAGCGCTGACAGATGATGGATCTGCAAGAATATTTGCACCATCCAAACGGCATTAGTTTTCTGCAAAAGCGATTAGGCGATTATCTGGCTGCAGGGCGCTAAGACTTAGTCTTTCTGTACAATTAGATTCGCCTTAAGCTGCGCCAGCTCTTTTTGTGCTTTTAGCCCATCCAAGATCGCTGCGCCGCCCAAAAACACGGCTCCGCTGGCAGCCCAGAACAGCAATTGCCCACCAATTCCTGGATATTCGGTAAGGTAGCTCGCCCCGCGGTTCATCGCGCCCAATGCAAGCGCAAAGATAATCACAAAGGCTTCGAACCTATTCTTGATTACGAACAGCCTTGAGATTTTGCGTAGCATAATGTCTCCGTTAGCATTTAAAACAGCAAAGCCCATGCCAAGCGCGCAAATGCGCGGGGCCGAGTGGTTAACAACTTTACAAGTGTAAACCCAGGCGACGCCCGCGCGCAACCGGGTTAACCTTGATTAAGCAAGGCTGTGCAGATCGAGCGCTTCCAGGAGCGCCGCGCGTGCGGCAATAACGGACTTTGCCAGCGCCTCGGAACCCAAGTCGGCAGGGTCGATCTGTTCGGGCCAGGTCGCCGCGATGACGGCTTCGATCTGATCAGCCTTTGCCTCGTCCAGCAGAAAGCGCGGATCAACCGCCGCAGGATCGCACACCACGCGCAAGCGCAGACAGGCCGGCCCGCCGCCATTGGCCATGGATTGGCGGACATCGACAGGAATGACATCGCGAATGGGGCCGTTGGTTGCCAGCATGCTTTCGCACCACGCCCAAACGCTGGCGCTTTCGCGGCATTCTTCGGGCACAATCAAGGCCATCGATCCATCGGGCAAAGTGAGCAATTGCGCGTTGAACAGATACGTCTTGATGGCCTCTTTCAGACTGACAGCGGCGCTGGGAACTTCGACCACTTCCAAGGCCGGAAAAGCAGCGCGCATGGCGTCATAAGCGCCTGATTGATCGGCAAACGCTTCGGCATGGGTGAACAGCACCCGTTCATTGGCAACCGCGACCACATCATTGTGAAACGCGCCGGCTTCGATTGCTGCGGGGTTTTGCTCGATGAAGACACACCGCGCAGGATCAAGCCCGTGTGCGCGCGCAACAAGGCGGCTGGCCTGCTCGTGTTGGCGCGCGGGAAAAGCGCCGCCGGGCCGGCCATAGACGAACACTTCCACGCCTTTGCTGGCGTGTCCTTCGCAAAGGCGCATATGGTTTGCCGCGCCTTCATCGCCAAAGCTGGGCGGTGCTGCATCGTGGACCTCGAAATGATCGGCATTGCCAAACGCAATGTCCAATTGCCTCTTGGTTTCGGGCCATTCCTGAGCGCGGTGAAGCATAGTGACAAGATTGGCTGGGGTCAGATGGCACTTCCCATCGCGCGTGTCAGGCGCGGGCGAAACTGTGGCGGCGTTGGCCGTCCACATGCTTGAGGCTGACCAAGGCGCTGCGTGCAATTGTGGCGGGGCCGTATCATCGAGAGCTAGACTGGATTGCAGGGCGCTGTTGGGACGAGGCAGCGGCAGGAGAAATCCTTGCACGCCCAGACGGTCCAAATTTCCGCGCATTTTTGCGACACCCTGAAGCGCGGCGGCGCGGGGGTAGGACGGATCGCCCTTGTGGTTCGCACTTGCCAGATTGCCGAGGCTGAGGCCTGCGTAATTGTGGCTGGGCCCGACAATCCCGTCGAAATTGATCTCCATGACGCTCATCGAGCCACACTCCACACAGTATCGCCTTTGCTGACATCGAGAATATCGGCGGACTGCGCATCAATCGCGACGCCGCCATCACCATCCAATGTGCGGGCACCGTAGCAGGCTCTGAAATCGGCCAATTTGCCGGTTGCCAAGATAGCGCGTTCTCCCTCGCTTGCATCCATAGAAGTGAGGGTCGCCGAAACGCTGTTCTTGACGCTTGTCACATCGTCCGTGCGCGCGATCATGCTCGGCCCGCCATCAAAAATATCGACATAGCCTTCATAGCGAAACCCTTCGTTCTCGAGCATCCGCATCGCGGCGCGTCCGGTGGGGTGGGGGACGCCGATAACGCTGCGGGCATCATCGCTTAGCATCGCGACATATACGGGATGTTTGGGCATCAGGTCAGCGATAAATTGGTTGCCATTGATGGCATTGAAGTAATCCGCTTCCTGAAAATTCATCCCGAAAAAGCGCCCGGCAACCCCGTCCCAAAAAGGTGACCCGCCGCGTTCATCTATAATGCCGCGCAGTTCTGCGAGGATTTTGTCAGCAAAGCGTTTGCGGTGCATCGCGACAAACAAATAGCGCGACCGGGCAAGCAGCAGGCCCAGACCCCCGGCACGCTCATTGGGGTGAAGGAACAACCCGCCCACTTCGCTCGATCCCTCAAGATCGGTCGTCAGGCTGAGCAATTCAGCGCGCACCGTTCGGTCCAGTTCCTGGCTGTATTGGGTGAGCGTGTTGAGCCTGTAGGAATAAAACGGCCATTGCTGTCCCACCATCGCCATCAACTGACAGGTGCCGCGCACAACCCCTGTTTCGCGGTTTTCCAGCACGAGCACAAATTGCTCATCGGCAAGGCTGTCTTCCTCGCGCGCAAATGCGTTTGCAGCGCGTTCCAGCTTTTCGCCCAAAGCTTTTCGATCGGCAGGCAGATTGGTGAAGCCGCCGCCTGTCAGCTTTGCCATTTCGTAAAGGTGCTCAAGATCACCCGGTTGGGCTGCGCGCAGACGAAAGCTCATATCTGGTCCCCTTCAAGCGCCCCTAGCGCCAATTTTTCTATCACGCGCGCCGACAAAGCTGCACGTTCGGCAAGGCTGGGCACGATCATAAATTCTTGCGGGGAATGGATGGCGCCCCCACGCACGCCCATCGTGTCCACCACGGGCACTCCGCAAGCGGCGATATTGTTGCCATCGCACACACCGCCTGTTGATTTCCACTTGATGTCTTGTCCCAATTCGGCCCCGCATTCCTTGACGAGATCGAACAGGCGCTGGGCCTGTGCATCGACGGGTTTGGGCGGGCGAGTGACGCCGCCGTGCCGGGCAATGGCTACATCATGCTCCGTTTCAATAGCGGCGATGAGGCTATTCAAATCGCTGTCAAACCCTTCCATTGCCGAGGTGCTTTTGGGGCGGATATTGAAACGCAAAACGGCATGGTCGGGCACGACATTGTTGGGTCCGCCCCCTTCGAGTTTTGCCGGGTTTATAGTGATATCATCGCGCTCCATCTTTTTCAGCCTCACAATCATCTCGGCTGCTGCGACCAAGGCGTTGCGCCCGTCTTGCGGATTGCGGCCTGCATGGGCGGATTGGCCAGTAAACGTGATTGCATAATTGCCCGTGCCCCCGCGTGCATGAGCCAAAGTGCCATCTGGCAGGGCTGCCGGTTCATAAGTGAGCGCAGCCAGCTTGCCGCGCGCCATATCGGCAATCAGCGCTGAACTGGCGAGTGATCCAGTCTCTTCGTCCGAGTTGATCAACACATCATAGCCCAGCGATTGTGAGGCGCTGCTATTCTCGAACGCCATCAGCGCGTGCAAGATCACCGCGATCCCGCCTTTCATATCGGCAACGCCGGGACCGTTAAGCGTCTCATCATCGAGCCATTTTTGATCCTGAAACGCATGATCCTTGGGGAAAACCGTATCCATATGGCCAGTAAGGATGATCCGCCGATTGGCGCCCGGGCGAACGCGCAGCACCAGATGTTTGCCATTTTGCTTGGCAAATTCGCTGCCATCGCTTGCAATTGCGGTGACGGGGGCGGGCTCTACCAGCTCCACTTCGCCCGGAAGCATGGCAAAGGCATCGGTGAGAGCCTCAGCCTGGCGGGCCAGCCCTTCAATATGCCCGCTGCCCGTGTTGATCGCGCTCCATTGCTGGACCTGATCCAGCATTGCGCCTGCGTTAAAATCTTTTGCTGTCATGATTGTCATACGACCACCCGTCTAGCCGCGAGACAGCTTTGATCCAACCCATTGCATCGAATCAAAGCCTGTCTCATAGCGCGGCCAAGCTTTCTCCTCCCCAGGCTCTTTAATTTTGGACTGTATGAGGACCCCTATGACCAATATGATTTCGCGCGGCGGCCTTTCTGTTGACGAACGGCTCGCGGCTTTTCTGGATACTGAGGTTCTTGGACCGCTTGGCCGGGATAAGGATGCCTTCTGGCAAGGTTTTGGCGCGCTGGTTGCCCAGTTTGCACCGCGCAATGCTCAATTGCTTGCCAAGCGCGAAACTCTCCAGGCGCAGATCGATGATTGGCACATTGCAAGGGCTGGAAAACCGCATGATGCGGCCGAATATCAGGCTTTTCTGGGGGAGATAGGCTATCTGGTGCCAGAGCCTGAGGATTTTCAGATCGGTACGCAAAATGTCGATGCCGAGATTGCCTTGATGGCTGGCCCGCAATTGGTGGTGCCGATCCTGAATGCGCGTTTTCTGCTTAACGCAGCCAATGCGCGCTGGGGCAGTTTATACGATGCATTTTATGGCACCGATGCGCTGGATGCTCCGCCGGCAAAGCCCGGCGGCTATGACACCGCACGCGGCAACGCTGTAATCGCGCGCGGGCGGCAATTCCTTGATGAGGCATTGCCTCTGGTCGATCAGAGCTGGGCTGATCTGGCGAATGAGAATGATGGCAAACTGCGTGATGAAAGCCAGTATGTCGGCAAGACTGCCAAGGGCTTAATGTTCAAGAACAACGGACTGCATCTCGAAGTGGTTTTCGACCGTGACCATCCCGTTGGCAAAGACGACAAAGCGGGCATTGCTGACATCATCGTAGAATCCGCGCTCACAACGATTGCCGATTGCGAAGATTCGGTCGCCGCTGTCGATGCAGAGGATAAACTGCTCGCTTACACCAATTGGCTCGGCATTATTCGCGGTGATCTGCAGGAAAGCTTTGAAAAAGGCGGAAAGAGGCTCACTCGCCAATTGAACGGAGACAAGGCCTATACTGATCGCGATGGCGCCCCGCACAGCCTCACAGGCCGCAGCGTGATGTTTGTGCGTAATGTCGGGCATTTGATGACCAATCCTGCAATCCTGCTGGCAGATGGTTCGGAAATCCCCGAAGGCATCATGGATGCGGTTTTCACCTCGGCGATCAGCACTCTCGACGTCGAAGGCCATGCCAAATACGGCAATTCCAACCCCAAAAGTGGTCAGCGCTCGATCTATATCGTGAAGCCCAAAATGCACGGGCCCGAAGAATGTGCGTTCACCAATGATCTGTTCGACGCGGTCGAAGATCTGCTCACCCTTCCTCGTCATACGATCAAAGTCGGCGTGATGGATGAAGAGCGCCGCACAAGCGCCAACCTTGCCGCTTGCATTCATGCCGTTCGCGACCGGATTGTGTTTATCAACACTGGCTTTCTTGATCGCACGGGCGATGAGATACACACCTCTATGCGGGCTGGCCCCATGATGCGCAAAGGCGCGATGAAGGGATCAGACTGGCTTGGCGCATATGAAGCGCGCAATGTCGCTATCGGTTTGGCGCATGGCCTGTCGGGCACCGCACAAATCGGCAAAGGCATGTGGGCCGCGCCCGATTTGATGGGCGATATGATGGAGCAGAAAATCGGCCATTTGCGCGCTGGGGCCAACACCGCATGGGTGCCGTCGCCAACGGCTGCGACTTTGCATGCATTGCACTATCACGCTGAAAATGTATTTGATATTCAGTCCACTCTGCCCGAACCCGCAAGCCTTGATGCTCTTTTGACTATACCTCTGGCTGAAAACACCAATTGGCCCGAGGATGAACTGCGCGATGAGCTGGATAACAATGCGCAAGGGCTGCTCGGATATGTTGTGCGCTGGATTGATGCCGGGGTTGGTTGTTCCAAGGTGCCGGATATCAACGATGTCGGCCTGATGGAGGACCGCGCGACCTTGCGGATATCCTCGCAACATATGGCCAATTGGTTGCTGCACGGTATCGTCACCGAAGCGCAAGTGATGGATGCACTCACGCGGATGGCGGCGAAGGTCGATGCGCAAAATGCAGGCGATCCGACCTATATCCCGCTGATTGGGAATGAAGACGGCCCTGCATTCAGCGCGGCCAAGGATCTGATTTTCAAGGGGGTGGAGCAGCCATCGGGCTATACCGAGCCGCTTTTGCACCAATGGCGGCAGGTCAAAAAGGCAGGTTAAAAAGGCGGGCTAAACCGGCCCAAGCTTGCGCGCCAATTCGACAAATTCGGCAACGCTGACCGTTTCAGCGCGCCGGGTTTCGTCAATGCCAAGCTGCGCCATCGCATCTAGCGCTCCTGTCACCCCTTTCAGGCTTTGCCGCAGCATTTTTCGGCGCTGGCCGAATGCTGCCTGGGTCAGCCGCTCGAGCACTTTGGCTGAAACGCCTGAGGGCGCACCGGACGGGGTTACATGCACAATCGCGCTCATGACCTTGGGCGGCGGGGTAAAGGCGCTGCGATGCACTTTCATTGCAAGCGCGGCTTTCGCGCGCCACTGGGCCAGCACGGCAAGACGGCCATAGGCAGACGTATCGGGATGAGAGGTGATCCGCTGGGCAACCTCCTGCTGAAACATTAGCGTGAGCGAAAGCCATTGCGGCGGCCAGCTGTCTTCGCCCAGCCAATTCACGAACAGGGCCGTGCCCACATTATAGGGCAGGTTCGACGCAATATGGAACGGCTCTCCCTCCATGACGGCGCCATGATCGAGCGCCATCGCATCGCCTTCAATCACACTGAGCTGGCCGGGAAAGGTATCACCCAATTCCGCCAAAGCGGGCAGGCAGCGCGCATCCATTTCTATGGCCGTAACCCGCGCGCCCGCCCGCAATAAAGCGCGCGTCAGACCGCCCGGACCCGGGCCGATTTCCAGCACCCGTTTGCCGCTAAGATCGCCTGGAATCGCAGCGATCCGGTCAAGCAATTGCTCATCAAGCAGAAAATTCTGGCCCAGCTTTCTCGAGGCGGACAGGCCGTGGCGCTTGATGACCTCTCGAATAGGCGGCAGATCATCCACGCGCGGTGAGGCCTGATCGTGCCGCAGCGCAGGCATCAGCCATACAAATTGCGGCCACCATGGCACTGGGATCAGCTTTACCCGTGCCCGCAATGTCAAACGCGGTACCGTGATCGGGAGATGTTCGCACAATCGGCAGGCCCAGCGTCACATTGACGCCTTCATCAAAATCGAGCGCTTTCACAGGGATTAATGCCTGATCGTGATACATGCAAAGCGCCGCATCATAGGTTTCGCGCGCGCGCGCAGTAAACAGCGCATCGCCGGGGACAGGGCCGGTGACATCCAGCCCGTCTGCTTTCAATGCGTCAATTGCGGGCGTGATGATGCGCACTTCCTCATCGCCAAACTGGCCGCTTTCGCCTGCATGGGGGTTCAGCCCTGCTATTGCGAGCCGGGGTTTTTCAATCGCAAAATCGCGCTGCAAAGCGGCGGCGACCACACGGGCTTTGTGGATGATCAATTCGGGTGATAGCAAAGTGGGCACTTCGGCCAAAGCAACATGCACGGTCAGCGGCACCGCTTTCAGCTGCGGACCTGCCAGCATCATCACCGCATCGAGGTACGGTTTACCGCAAGCCTCTGCGAGAAATTCGGTCTGCCCCGGACACGCAAACCCTACCGACATCAATTGCGCCTTGGCCACAGGCGCGGTCACTATCCCGGATGCGAGGCCTGAGAGCGCAAATTTGGTCGCATAGGTTAGCGATGCCAGCGCCACCTTCGCGCCGCCCGACACAGGTTTTCCGGGAGTATAGGGCGCATCCAATCCCGCCATCACTGGCAAACCAGCATGGATCGCCATGGGCGCTTCGGCTGGTTCTGCAATCGGCACAATTGGGCAATCGAGACCAACCTGCCTTGCCGCATCGCGCAGCACTTCGACCCCGCCAACCACGAAGAGCGCAGGGCAGGGCGCACCTGCTCCTTTCGCCTTCAAGCGCAAATACGCGCCAAGAATAATCTCTGGCCCGATCCCCGCCGGATCACCCAGAGTAATCGCAAGCGGGGGTGTGCCAGTCATACTCAGTTGTATTCGATATACGCATCATTGCGAAGATCACGCAGATAACGCTGCGCGCGCTTGTTGATGCGCTCTTCTTCGATCTGGTTCATCACCGTTTGGAACGTCGGCCCGCTGTTATCTTGCGGATCATCGCGCCCGCACAGCATCAAGACACGCACACCTTCTTCGGGGCTGCCAAAGGCCGGAGTGGTCTGTCCGACTTGCAAGCCCAGAATGATGGCGCGCAATTGTTCAGGCAATCCGCCCGCCTTGATCTGGTCATTGGTGACAACGGTCGCGCCAATGGCCTCGCGCGCGCTGTCCGCATCGGCACATCCGCGTAAGGATTGGACAAAGGTGGAAAACTGGCTGATTTTGGCCTCGGCATCGGCTTGCGTGATGCCCGGTTCAAGATCGATTGAGATTTGTTTGAGGCTAAGCAGCGCATCATTGGGATTGGCCATCAGAACCTGCCGCTTGTTGCGCAGATACAGGATTGAGAAACCGCCGGGGATCTCAATCGGCCCGTTTAATTGGCCCGGCTGCATATTTTGCGCAGCATTGGCGAGCGATGCTGGTAGCAAACCAAGCCGTACCCAGCCCAGATCACCACCGACTGCGGCGGTAGACGCTTCGGAGAATTGCCGGGCATAAGCGACAAAGCTGCCCCCTTGCTGCAATTGCTGCATGATCTGCGTCATGTTTTGCAGCACCGCTTCGCGATTTTCGCGCGTTGCGTTCATGTAGATTTCGCCGAGGTGATATTCATCGGTGCCGCGCGATTCTTCGAGCCGTTTGAGATATTCCTCAACCTCTTCCTGGCTGACATTCACAAACGGCGTGACATTGCGGCGCAGCAGGTTTTCCCAAGCGATCTCGCCTTCGATCTGGCGTTTGAGCGCGTTAGCGGAAGACCCGATTGAGCTCAGATATTCAGCCATTTTCTCAGGTTCTGCGCCAAAGTTTTGCGCCGCAAGTTGGTCATAAGTTTGATTGACCTCTGCACGCTCCACTCGCATCTCAAGCGCTTCTGCAGCCTGAATTTTGAGCGTTTCATCAATCAGATTGCGCAAAACTTGCAGGCGGAGGCGCGCCATTTCCTGTTCAGACACCTGATTTTGCGCAGCCGAAGTGACGAGCGCGACGCGCTGTTCAATATCGGTTCCGGTGATGACATATCCGTTCACCACAGCGGTTGCGCTGCGCTGATTGGGGTTTTCCGTTTCGAATATCATCACATTTTCAGGAATGCCCAGCGGATTGTCCATCGTAGGCACGCCGGCTGTTTGCGCGGCCACCGGCGCTGGTGCGGCCGCAATGACTGCAAGGCCTAAAGCGGCACTGCTCAAGACACTGCGCGATAAAACCGACTTAAAAAACACATTCAAATTCACTGATACAATCCCGTCTGTTTCTCGTTTTCGCGCCGTTTTCCCTCATCGCGGCGCGTTTTCTTTGTATTCTTACCTCGCGCCGGTAGCCAAGCATGCCTTAACCCGCGCTGAGTGCGCCTTTGGCCGCGTAAGTGGCTCCATTAACGGGTTTGAGCAAAAGTGCCAATTCGCGGTGGCGCACAATATGCGGATAGTGCGCCTGTTCAAAGCCCAGATTGCGCAGGGCAAAGAACAGTTGGAACGTATTGCCGCGCGCCGCATCGCCTGCGGTGATAAAATCGCGCCGCCATGTAAGGCCGAATTCAATGCAATCATCCTGATAAGCGACGCCAAGCCGAGTTCGGATCGGTTCAAAGCCATCAGGGGCAAAGGTGGGATCTTCATCTGCGCTGGTAAGGTTAAACACGCCCGATCCAAACGCGGACCAATTGCGGCCAAAGGCCACGCGCACAGCGGCGCGAAATTCTTCGCGATCCTGCAAATCTTCGACCGTTTGAATGTCTCGATTGAGGCGAAGATAGCCAATTTCGGCATAGGTGCGCTGCGATCCGACAGTCGCGTCGATTTCATTGCGACGCACAGCGAAATTGTCCTTATCGAGGCGAAAACGGTGCGTGAATTTCACAAAGTCGCGGTACCGGACCTGCGTGCGGCCAACGAAATCAGACACCCGTTCTGACAGCCCGGTGCCATCAGGAAAGATCTCGCGCGCGGCTTTCACCCGGTACGATTGGCCAATCGTGGTATCAACCCGCCAGCCCGGTTTTTGCAAGCGCCAATCCACTCCCCATGTGATGCGCGATCCATCTTCAACCCGGTCATATCCGTTAAAGCGATTGAGCGCGAAGAGGTTGGAATCCTCCAGATCAATCGCGCGCGCATCTTCATTGGGCACGGCTAGATTTTCTATCGGCGGGCTTGCCACCACTTGAATTCGAGGGGTGAGAACCTGTGTCCCGCCAAATGCCTCGCCCACAAAAGGCCATTCGATATCAATCGCGGCGATACCAATGGCGCGCCCTGTCCACCCTTCATTGCCGCGATAAATCTCGGTCGTTGTCGAAAGCGTGTCGCTGGTGTGATAGACATCGCCGCGCACCAGGCCGCTGACAGTGATAACCTGGCCGAGCCCTGTGAGCCTGCGCAAATCCCAGCGTGCGCCAGCAAATGCGCGCTGTGTATCCTGGCCATCGGTGCGCAGCAGGCTGAGAGTGTTGGCTTGCAATTCTATCCGGCCGCCCAAAAGCGGGTCTTTTATATGGCGGCGATAATCAATTGCAGGAATGGCGACGGGGATCTGGCCTTGATCAGCGTTAATCCGCAGGGTTTGCGTTGCCCATCCGGCGATGGAGAGATACGAATTCTCATCAATCCGCTCCACATTCACAGTGGATCGTAGCCTGTCATCGCGGCTGATGTCATAACGGCGCAGGAATGTGCGATCGCTGGTTAGCCGCACCGATCCGGTCGCGCTCCATTCGGGAGAGAACTGGTACCGGCCATTGGCAAACAGATAGCCGCGCGGATCGCTTTGCGTGTCCGGCACTCCGGTGAAATCGGTGACACGGCTGCTTTCGGTAAGGTAGCCCGTGATCTGATAAGCGCCATCATCGGTCAAATGCCGCCACTGCGCAGAGACCATCGGCGCAACTTGCGAAAAGACATAGCCGCGAACGGTCAGATCCTGATTGTCGGCCAGCCGCCAGTAATACCGCCCGGAAAGCTCAACCCCGTTAACTTGGGTAACGCGGACGTCGGGCACCAGAAAGCCGGAAACCGCGCTGCCATCTGTGCGGATCGAAAGGCCGGGTAGCGGCAGGATGCGCGCGCCGAACAATTCGAGCATCGCCCCGCGAAAGCGCACTTTGCTATCAGCGGGGTCATACGTCACTCGGTCGGCGGTGATGCGCCAGCTGGGGTCTTTGTCGCATCCATCCTCGCCCGTGACAGCGCAGGCTGTGTATGCGGCATCAGTGAGGACAATCGTCTCATCCTCGCCGCGTTCACCAGACCGGGCGGCCAGACGCCCACCAGCGCGAAGGGCCAAGAGCAGATCAGACATCGCGCCCGCTTCGAAAGTGTCGGTTAATTCGAGCGCTTCGGTAAACAGCTGATTGCCGCGATCATCGACAAGGCGGATTGAACCCTTGGCGAAAATCTGCCCGCTTGTGCGGTTCCATACGACTTCATCTGCGCGCACGGATCGGTCTTCGCTCCGCAACACCACATCGCCGCGCGCAGTGACGGTGTTTGCGACATTGTCATAAGCAAGCTGGTCAGCCTCGAACGCGATGACGCGCGCGGTTTGGTCTTGCGTTGGTGTGGCCGCAGCGGCGGTTGCGGCGGGATCATTGATAGTCAACGTCTGGCGCGCGCTATCGCTGACTTTTGCATCATCTGCGGGTGCCAAATCTTGCGCGAATGCCGGTACTGGCCAGGCGCACATAAGCGCCAAGGAAGCGGCGATCCCCCCGCGATTGCCTATGCAATGCAGATTGCGGTGCAGCTTTGGCTTGGCAGCGACCTTGGAACCTCCCGACATCCCTTGCCTATTGCACCGCTGGTGCGTAATCGCAACGGCAATACTAAGGCCCTCATCACAAGGCCCAATTTGGCGCTCTATTGCGTTCAATACGAACGCTCGGTTGAGATTCACGGCCTCTTTGATCCAATGGCAGGAGCATTCATGCGCATTCACTTCACCCAATCCCCTCCGCAGCAGGTTCGCTTGACGGCGCGGATCGTCAATTCAGGCTCGTCCTTGTCGGGGCTTGATGCCGCGATCATTGATGGCGCGAAAGCATCCCGGTTCAAAGGCGGCGCGGGTCAGGTGTTTGAAGCGTTTGCCATGCAATCGGATGCTTTGCGCCGAATCGCACTCGCCGGCGCGGGAGAAGTGGACGCGGAAAAGCGCCGTTTGAATGTTGAGCGGGCGGGCGCTGCGCTCACTGCGAAATATCTGACATCGGGCGAAATTGAAATGGTGCTCGACCTCAGCCATGCGGACCTTTCGGGCGACGAGGCAGCGGCAGTTCTTCTCGGCCTGCGCCTGCGCGCGTTTCGCCATGATATGTACCGCACCAAACTTGCCAAGGATAAACGCGCCACTCTTGAAAATGTGCATGTGACAGGCGCGCCAGCAGGCACCGAGGAAGCCTGGGCCGCAAACGAGGCAATCGCCAAAGGCGTCGAGCTGACCAAAATGCTCGTGACTGAGCCTGCCAATGTCATCTACCCCGAAACCTTCGTCAGCGTGTGCAAAACCGCATTCGAAGGCACGGGCGCCGAAATCACTGTGCTTGACGATGCGCAGATGGAAGAGCTGGGCATGGGCGCTTTGCTCGGCGTGGGTCAGGGATCAGAGCGCCCCTCGCGTCTTCTGGCAATCCGCTGGAATGGCGGCGCAGACGGAGAGAAACCGACCGCGCTGGTGGGCAAAGGAGTTACCTTTGACACAGGCGGTATCTCGCTGAAACCGCCGCCCGGCATGGAAGATATGAAGTGGGACATGGGCGGTGCCGGTGCGGTCGCTGGCGGGATGCTGGCAATTGTTGGGCGCAAGGCAAAGGCCAATGTCGTGGCTGTAATGGGCCTCGTCGAAAACATGCCCGATGGCAAAGCGATGCGCCCCGGCGATGTCGTCACTACGATGAGCGGTCAAACAGTCGAAGTGCTGAACACCGATGCAGAGGGGCGGCTGGTGCTGTGCGATGCGCTGCATTGGACGCAGGAGGAATATGATCCGGCGCGCATTGTTGATCTTGCGACTTTGACCGGCGCAATGATTATCGCGCTTGGCCACGAACATGGCGGGCTGTTTGCCAATGATGACACATTGGCCGAGCAATTGCTGAGCGCTGGCGCGGGCACGGGGGACAAGCTCTGGCGGCTTCCGCTGGGGCCGGCCTATGACAAGCTGATCGATTCTCCGATTGCTGACATCAAAAATGTCGGCCCTCGCCCGGCTGGGTCAATCACGGCGGCGCAATTCCTCCAGCGCTTTATCAAGAAAGGCACGCCGTGGGCGCATCTTGATATTGCTGGCATGGTGTGGGCAGACAAGCCCGGGCACAGCTGGGATAAGGGCGCAACGGGATATGGCGCGCGCCTGCTTGACCGGTTTGTCGCCGGTTTTGAAAAGTGACCGCCTAGCCGTATAAGGAGACCCCGCTATCCCCAAAATGCGCAAGAAATCTGATTTGCCAAGCAAGATTTGCGCGGCCTGCGGGCTGCCTTTTACCTGGCGCAAAAAGTGGGAGCGCGATTGGGATAATGTGCTTTATTGCTCTGAACGATGTAAGCGGAATAAATCATGAAGCTCGATTTCTGGCAGCTTTCGCGCGATCCCGCTGACAAGGTCACCGCCCTGATCGCGGGCCGGGTGCTTGGTCAGGATGAGCGGTTGCTGGTCGTCAGCACAGATGCGGCCCAGCGCGCGGCCATTTCGCACAGTTTGTGGAGTGCGGGGGCCGACAGCTTTCTTGCCAATGGCGAGGCGGGCGATCCGGGAAGTGATCGCCAACCCATCTTGCTATCGGACAAAACCGAGGCGGCGAACGGGGCGAGCCATGTCATTTTCGCCGATGGCACTTACCGCGAAACAACCGGTTTCGCCCGCGCATTTCTGCTGTTTGATGAGGCGACTTTGCAAGCTGCCCGGCAGACCTGGAAAGCTTTGCAAGATCGCGACCAATTGGAGCGCGCTTTTTTCCGGCAGGACGGCGCAAAATGGGTTAAGGTCGCCTGATTTGGCCGTTAGTTCAGTTGAGGAAATACATGCGTAGCACAGCGATAATGAGCTTGGTGGTGGGGGGCGCGATTTTGGCTTCTTGCGGCTCTGAAACCTCGGACACATTAAAAGATGGTAATGGAGGTGAGGGCGAATACACCATCGACCGGGAAACCGGCGAAACCTCGGCGACGATTGAAACCGAGGAGGGCACCACCACTCTTCGCACGGGCGAAAATGTCCCGGTTGAATTGCCCGATGGCTTTTCGCTCTATCCTGATGCCAAAGTCGTCCAGAACACCCGGATCGAACAGGCCGAAGGGCTGGTTGTCGGCATCACCATGCAGATCGAGGACAAGGCCGCCAAAGTTGCCGAGCATTACAAGCAGCAGGCGCAGGCGGCGGGATATGCCATCGAAATGGAGATGACATCGGGCGAAACCGTGATGATCGGCGGCACGACAAAGCAAGGCGCGCAGTTCACTTTGAACGCTACCGAAACGGGCGAGACCACCACCGCCATGCTCAATTTGGCTGACGGCCTGTCACAATAGCTGCCCCAATAGCGGGGCCAGAAGCGCGGCCACTCGCACCCATCGCACCCGCCTGCCAGCACCGCCGCCGCAGCCGCTCTGCTACGCTTAAAGCTTGCCGTAAGGCGCGCTGGCGACTAGGTGCGCGCGCAACCTAATTGTTCCCTCTCAATCCAAGGAATTTTCTATGGCGGTCACCCGCACTTTTTCGATCATCAAACCCGATGCCACTCGCCGCAATCTAACAGGCGCTGTCACTGCAAAGCTTGAAGAAGCAGGCCTGCGCGTGGTCGCATCAAAGCGTATTCACATGAGCAAAGAGCAAGCCGAAGGTTTCTATGCCGTGCATAAAGAGCGCCCCTTCTTTGGCGAACTGGTTGAATTCATGATGAGCGAGCCTGTGGTTGTGCAGGTTCTCGAAGGCGAAGACGCAGTAAAGCGCAATCGCGACATCATGGGCGCAACCAATCCCGAAGAAGCCGATGCCGGCACCATCCGCAAGGAATTTGCGCTTTCCATCGGCGAGAACACCGTCCACGGTTCGGACAGTGAAGAAAACGCTGCAATCGAAATCGCGTACTTCTTCAGCGATGACGAAATCGTCGGCTAATCGCTTTGGCCAATCTGCCCGCGGCTTACCTGCCCGCGCTTCTCAGCGTCTGCCCAAAGGGGCAGCGTTGTGGGGCGGGGCAGGCGGCCTGTTAAACCGGTAGCGGCCCGGTTCTTTAAGCGGCACTATTTACGCAGCACTGCGGCGCGCTTCGGAAATTTCAGCGCCAAACCCTTCAAGCTGGCGCGCATGGCCAAGATGCGCGCCGCTCGCGCTTGATTGCATTGCGGTGTGCATTGCGGCTTTCGCTTCTTTGGTAAGAGTGATGTCCAAATCCTTGTAAGCGCTTGCAATTGCGCTTTCCCAATCATCTGACAGATCATCGAAATTCAGCCGCGTAACGGGCCCGTCAAATTGCGCCAGCGCCTCTTCCCGGCGAGTGTCGCGCAGTGCGATCTTGTGTTCGTACAGCTCAGTGATCCGCGCAATATCGCAGCTGTCTGACTGGATCGCCATCTGGTTCGCCACCAAAGAGACCGCGCTGCGCAGCACCGCATCACGGTCCCTGTCGGCCACGACAACGCGCGCATCAGGAAACAGTTTGAGCAGGCATGCCAGATCTTCGGAAAATTGCGGCGCTTTCATCACGCGCGGGCGATCTGCGCAATCGCGGTGCGCGGCATCGGTGCGCAAAATCCGTTCAAATTCCCGGTAGACAGAGGCGGGATCGGCAAGCTCGCTAAAGGCGGAAAAGCTGGGAATGTGCCACTGCGATTCGTAAATCGAATGGTTGAGAGCGCCCGCCAGCCACGCCAGTTCTTCTTCCACTTCGCCGCTGGCCATCGGGTGAATGGATTGCAGCCACGGGTTCAGCGCCTCCATCATCATCAGTTCCGCTTTGCTTTTCACCCGGCGCAGATCAAATTTCTGCGGCACCGGGTGCCACGCATCGCAATACCGGGTGTGCGAATGGGCCGGGTCTGCGGCCAGCAATTTGTGAATGCGCGTGGTGCCTGATCGCATATGGCCGATCACCAGAATGGGCGGTGCAAGCTTTGTTTTGAGCAGATCAGGTTCGCGCCGCCACAGATCGCCCAGCGATAACCTTTGCCCGATGGCGCGGGTCAACTGGCCATAAGCCATTGCGCGGCCCAGCGGGTTCAGGTCTGCTTCTGCGCTGACCGCGTCGCACAATGTTTCCAGCCGCAGGCGGAAATCGTCGATGTCTTCAGGCGAACGCTTGCCCGTTTCTGCATCGGCGGCAAATTCGCTGACATCCTTGCTTGCCGCTTTTACCGCAGCGGCCCACAGCGCGCCGGGTTCCAGATCTGGCGAAGGCAGCCAGCCGCGATTCCAGGCCTTGCCCAGGAAATCGCTTGCCTTCTCGGCCAATTTGCCGCGCGCCAGCAAATGTTCCCGCGTCGATGGCTTGCCCATGATTGCGCCCTTTATCGCGGCCATTGCCCAATGATTGAACGCTGGCCGGGTAATTCCCCTATGGCCAGCAACTCATCAGAACATGTCAGCTGCATCAAGCAGTTTTGTCATCCGTTTTGGAGCAATCGCGCGCCAGCTGCGTCTAAGCCATTGTTCCACATGGTCCCAATCGATCCCGGCAGCGGGGCCAGAGCTGTTGAGAACTATCCCGATCCAGCCGCTCGCCCCGTAAAAGGCTGGCTTGAAGTAAGTCTCGGGCTGGTTTTCGATAAGGTTCATCAGCTCATCCATGCCGCTGGTTTTGACCAGCACCGCGATATGATCGCTGCCGTGGTGCCGATCTGCGAAATAGGCAAAGAATTTGCCCGATTTCTCCCCGCCGACGCGGAAACCGGGGGAGCCATGACTTTCGCGCTCGGATGTTTCGGGCAGCGACAGCGCAAGTTTGCGCACCTTGTCCAGCAGAAAGGCCGGATCATTGCCGCGCGACAGGTAATCATTGACCGCGCGCGGATAAAGCTGGTGTTCCGCCAATTGCACCCGGCGCGCCAGAGTTTCGGGCGTGTCATCGGGAGCAATCGCGACTTTGGCCTGCGCGATAACCTCGCCCGCGTCCAGCTGCGGCGTGACGACATGCACGCTCGCGCCGGCATGGGCGTCGCCTGCCTCTATCGCGCGTTTGTGGGTGTCCAGCCCCTTATATTTGGGCAGCAGCGATGGGTGGATGTTGAGGATACGCCCCTGCCAGCGCTCGGTAAATTCAGGCGAGAGAATGCGCATATATCCGGCAAGCACAATAGCCTGCGCGCCCGCTTTGATCGCGGCGGCTTCCATCGCGGCATCCTGCTGGGCGCGGGTGCAGCCTTTGTGCGAATGGACAAAGGTGTCGATCCCTTCAAGCTGGGCAAATGCCAGCCCGCCTGCATCGGCGACATTGCTGGCGACCAGCACAATCTTAAACGCTGCGCCCGTCTGGCGGCTGGCATAAAGGAGCGCAGCCATATTGGTGCCGGTGCCCGATATGAACACCGCGACCGGCACAGGTGGCACCGGAGAACTAGCCATGGTGGACCGCATCAAAGGCCTGCCGCGAAGACCATGTGCCTGCCGATCCGCGCACGCTGCAGCCGGTTTGGCCCGGTTCAATCACGCCGATCCGGTGGACGGTTTCGCCTGCTTTTTCCAAGCGCTCCGTGACGGTGCCTGCAGAGCTGGCTTCGACAGCCAGCACCATGCCGACCCCGCAATTGAATGTGCGCGCCATCTCCTCCGGCTCAATCGCGCCTTGCCCTTGCAGGAATGCCATAAGGCGCGGCTGTTCCCAGCTATCGGCATCGATAACCGCGTGCGCGCCATCAGGCAGAATGCGCGGAATATTCTCAAGCAGCCCGCCGCCCGTAATATGCGCCAGACCATGGACAAGGCCTTCGCGGATCAGCGGCAGCAGGCTGGCGACATAGATTCGCGTCGGTTCAATCAGAGCATCGATCAGCAGCCTGTCCGCATCAAACAGGGCAGGGCGGTCCATTTTCCACGCGAAATCCTCAGCCAAACGGCGCACCAGCGAATAGCCATTGGAATGCACACCAGACGAAGCAAGACCCAGCAGCACATCGCCGGGCTGAACCTGTTCGCCCGTCAATTGCTCGCCGCGTTCAACCGCGCCGACGCAGAACCCTGCAAGGTCGTAATCACCAGCGGCATACATGCCCGGCATTTCGGCTGTCTCCCCGCCGATGAGCGCGCATCCGGCCTGTTTGCACCCCGCTGCAATGCCTGCCACCACCCGCTCAGCAATACCATTTTCCAGCTTTCCGGTGGCGAAATAATCAAGGAAAAACAGAGGCTCTGCGCCCTGAACGATCAGATCATTGACGCACATCGCAACCAGATCAATGCCGACGGTGCCGTGCCGGTCATGCTCAATCGCCAGTTTCAGCTTGGTCCCCACACCGTCATTCGCCGCGACCAGCAGCGGATCGGAATATCCAGCCGCTTTGGGATCAAAGAACCCGCCAAATCCGCCCAGTTCGCTGGTGGCGCCGGGGCGCGCTGTGGCTTTCACCAGCGGCCCGATCGCTTTGACCAAAGCATTGCCCGCAGCGATAGAGACACCTGCATCTTCGTAGGTGTAAGGGGAGTTCTTTCCGTTCATTCGTGCAGCTTTACTCTTTCACGCTTGGAATTCCACTTCGCATTGGGCAATAGGACGATGGTTTCCCCAATGGCGTCGCAATTCACCTTGTCTGCACCTGATGCACCGGCCTCCAAAGCCGCTTTGCGCCTGCCGCGCTGGTTGATGGGCGCGGTGGCGGCGCTTGTGCTGATGGGCGGCGGCTATGCTGCCGTGCTGGCGCAAGTGGGCGGAGAGCGCGGGATTGCGCCCACTGCCTCCAGCTCCGATATCGAGGTGCGCAATATCAAAGTCGATGAACGCGGCGATGATGCTGAGGATGCGCGCGACAATGCGTGGCGCGATGCGCAAAGGCAGGCGTGGAAGCGCGTCAATGGTCCGCCGCTTTCCGATGGGCAGCTGTCATCGCTGGTGTCCTCTATCGTGATCCAGCGCGAGCGGGTGGGGCCGCGCCGCTATATCGCGACATTGGGGGTGATTTTTGATCGTCAGCGCGCCGGGCGCTATCTGGGCCGCGGATCGCGCGCGCGCGCGTCGGCGCCCATGCTGCTGATCCCGGTCACCGCGACCGCTGGCACCTACACCGCGTTTGAAACGCGCAATCCCTGGCAGCGCGCCTGGGCTGATTTCAACCCGGGCACCAGCCGCATTGATTATGTCCGGCCATCGGGAGCAGGGGGCGATCTCGCTGCTGCTAAACTTTGGCCAGACCGGCAGACGCAGCCGCGCATGGTGGCGCTCCACGCTTGATCAATATTCCGCCGCCGATGCGCTGATGGCCTATGCCCGGTTGGAGCATGAATATCCCGGCGGCCCTATCGCGGGCACATTTACCGCGCGTTACGGGCCAAGCAACACCATGCTTGAAAGCTTTGAGCTGACCGCTGACAGCCCCGATGCACTGGGCGATATGCTGGGCGAGGCGGTTGAGCGGATGGACGGTATTTTCGAAGAAGCCCTGACAGGCGGCAAGCTCCAACCCGATCCCACATTGAACCTGGGAGGTGGCGGCAGCGCTGACCCTGCGATTGCGCGCCTCATAGAAATCGGCCGCGCCATCCGCGCGCGCGATGCCGCCGCACGGGCCAGCGCGCAAAGCGGCGACGAGAACACAGGCGAAAGCGGTGATGGCACCCAAACCCCCACGCCGCCGCCTGCTGCCGCCTCTAGCTATACCGTCCAATTTGCCTCGCCCGATGCCGCCAGCTTTGATGCCGCTTTATCCGCTGTGCGCGGCAGTCCCGGCGTTGGCGGGGTAAGCGTCACCAGCACCGCCATGGGCGGCACCTCTGTCATGAGCGTACGGTTTAACGGCAGCCTCGATCAATTGGCCGCAGCTTTGCGCGCGCGCGGGTTCACCGTTACCCAAGGCGCAAACGCGCTCGCCATTAGCCGCTAATCCGCAGGACGGATCACGCGATGGCAAAACCTGCCCCATCTTCTGCTCAAATAGCGCTGCCGCTCGAATGGAGCGGCAATGGCAAAGACGCAGCGCGCGCAATCGTGATCGGCAATGCCAATGCGCATGTGATTGATGCTTTGCGCGATCCGGCAAGCTGGCCGTTCAACACCGCCATCCTGTCCGGCCCGCCGCGATCCGGCAAAAGCCTGCTGGGCCGCTGGATGGCGGGGCAGGGGGTGCATGTTGTGGACCCCGCTGAGCGCGAAGATGAGACCGAATTGTTCCACCTGTGGAATGCCAGCCAGCAGGGCGGATCAAAAGCGGGCGAGCCGCTGCTGCTAATCGCAGATAGTATGCCGTGGCATATTGCTTTGCCCGATCTTGCATCGCGGCTGGGCGGATCGCTGCACCTTGAGCTGGGCGAGCCTGATGACGCCATGGCGGCAGACTTGATCCGCGCTTTTGCCCATGCCCGCGCGCTGACTTTGCCGCCGGGGGCGGCGGAATATCTGGTGCCGCGCGCGGATCGCAGTTTTGCAAGCCTTGAACATCTGGTTGCGACGATTGATCGCATCAGCCTTGAACGGGCGGTGCCTGCCACCATGTCTGTATGGCGCGCCGCCTTGGAAGCGCTGCAAGGACCAGAGCAAAAGCGCCTGTTTTAGAGCGCAAATTTGCGTTTTGGCCGAAATGGTGAAAAGTAGCGGCGAAGGGTGAAAAGGTATCGGTGATGTTTGACCGGCTCAAAAGCTATCTGGATTCCATCCATTCGCGCGATCCCGCGCCGCGTTCGCGCTGGGAGATACTGCTCTATCCCGGTGTCTGGGCCTTGGGCATGCACCGCATTGCGCATTGGCTGTTCGAAGCGGGCATGTTTTTCCTTGCCCGCGCGGTCAATCACACCGCGCGCTTTTTAACCGGGATTGATATCCACCCCGGCGCAAGCATTGGCCGCAATTTCTTCATCGATCACGGCTTTACAGTGATCGGGGAAACCGCCGAAATTGGCGACAATGTCACGATTTACCAATGCGTTACCCTTGGCGGGACCAATCCGACTAATGGCAAAGGCGGCAAACGCCATCCCACGCTCGAAGACAATGTGATTGTGGGTTCAGGCGCGCAGATCATCGGCCCTGTCACTGTGGGCGAACGCGCGCGCATCGGGGCAAGCGCGGTGGTGATGGACAATGTGCCAGCCGGCGCGACCATGATTGGGTTGAAAGCGCGATCAACGCTCGTCCCGGCAGAGGAATGGATCAAGGATTTCATCCCCTACGGCACGCCCAATTGCGAAGATGCAGAAGGCAACCGTGTGGATTGCATCGAAAAACTGGAAAGCGACCTTGCCGCGATGAAAGCAGAGATCGCCGCGCTGAAAGATGCGGGCCAGGCGGGCATTGATGTGGCCGCTGTCAAAAAAAGCGGGACCAGTGATTGATGGACCCGCATCAGGGCGCAGCAGGTCAAATTGTCGCTTTTCCAAGCAGCCGCGCAGGCCAGGTTGGGTTTGAACGCAAGGAATTACAGCGCATTCTCGATCTGTATGGCCGCATGGTCGCGGCAGGGGAATGGCGCGATTATGCGATGGATTTTGACCGGAACGTGGCGGTCTTTGCCGCTTTTCGCCGCGCATCAGAGCGCCCGCAAGCCCGCGTTGAAAAACGCCCATCCCTGCGCAACAAACAAGGCATGTGGACCCTGTTTGGTGAACACGGCCAAGTGCTGAAACGCGGATCAGACCTCGCCAATGTCCTCGCGCCGATAGAACGCCGTCTGGTGAAAGCAGTGGATCAGGACTGAGCGGTTTTAATACGCCGCTATTCGGCTTGATCTCTCAAGCCGTTCTTTGTGGGTCAGCATCCCGATCAGCCCCGCGCCCACGATCAGGTCAAATCCTGCGCAAAGCGGCGGGTACCATTCGGCAACGCCGGTATGCGGACCGATAATCGCATCGTAGACGCCGTGGAGCAGGATCGCGGCACCGATGGAAGGAAGCCAGCGGCGCATCGCCAGCAAAGCTCCGCCGCCAAACAACAGCGCGACAATCGTTTCAAACACGATATCGGTGATCGATCCATCGGCCAGCTGCACGCCGACATAGATCCACAACATGGCCGTAAGGGCGAGCATGCCTTGCGCCGCAAGGATCCTGGATGACAGCCGGGCGCATATGGCGAGCATCACTGCCCCCATCACCACGCCTGTTATGGCTGCCAACCAGTAATCCATCGGGCTGTTCCCGCGTTTGCGTTTTCGGTTTCGCTTATCCGCGTGCGCTAGACGGGCCTGTGCCTGTCACTTCTTGCATGGCTTTTAGGATTGCGCCCGATTGCTCGCTGCCCGATTGCGGAGCGACCAGATTGGTGAACGAATTGATATCATCCCAGCGCGCTGCGAAACCTTCGACGGTGCGTTCGCCATCGGGCAGCCACACGGCATCGTTCATGACGACCCATGATGAATGGAAACCGCCAGCGCCTGCGCCAACGATAGCATTGGTGGGGCCATCTTCGCTGACCAGATAAAGCGCTGCGGGCACCACGTTTTCAGGTGCGAACAGCTTGAACGCTTCTTCGGGGAAGAGATCTTCGGTCATGCGCGTGCCGGCAACCGGCGACAGCGAGTTCACACGGATATTGTATTTCGCGCCTTCCAGCTGAAGCGTCTTGGTAAGGCCGGCAAGGCCCAGTTTCGCAGCGCCATAATTGGCCTGGCCAAAATTGCCGAACAGGCCCGTGGACGATGCCGTCATCAATACGCGGCCATAGCTTTGTTCGCGGAAGGTTTCCCAGCATGCCTTGGTGACAAAGGCTGATCCGGTAAGGTGGACTTTGAGCACAAATTCAAAATCGGCCGGTGTCATTTTGACAAAGGTCTTGTCGCGCAGAACGCCTGCATTGTTGATGAGGATATGGACGCCGCCCCATTTCTGCTTGGCATCGGCGACCATTTTTTCCATCTGTTCATATTCAGTGACGCTGCCGCCATTGGCCATCGCTTCGCCGCCAGCGGCTTCAATCTCGGCAACCACTTCAGCGGCCGCATCAGAAGTGCCGGTGCCATCGCGCGATCCGCCAAGGTCATTGACGACGACTTTCGCGCCGCGCTTAGCCAGTTCCAGCGCATAGGCTTTGCCCAAACCGCCGCCAGCGCCGGTGACGATTGCAACCTTATCCTTGAAATCGATGCTCATATTCTGATCCTCTCAAAATGTATCCTGTGGGAGAGCACGCTTTACGCGCGCGTAAACTTTGCAGTGCGCTGCGTGGCACTTTTGCTTTGGCGATGCAACAGGGGACATGCGCACCGTCCCATGCCGCAGGGTTAGGCCGGTTCGCCAAGCTTGAGCGCGGCTCCGATCAGCTGATCGAGCGAATCGATAACCGCATCCGCGCCCAGATCATCAGGCGCTTTGTCGCAATAGCCATAGGCGGCTGCAATTACGGGAACACCGGCGGCGCGCGCGGCGGCCACATCATAGGTGGAATCGCCGATAAACAGCATGGAGCCGCCGCCCATACGCTTTTGCGCTTCGATCACGGGGGCGCCATGCGGTTTGGAGATGAATTTGCCATCCGCCCCTTTGCCCATCGTGTCGCCGCCTATCACGGTTTCAAACGGGGTGATAAAGTCTAACTGCGCAAGGATGGAGCGGGCGAATTTCTCAAACTTGTTGGTCACCACGGCTACTTTAACCCCGCGCGCGGCAAGGTCCGCTACCACTTCGCGCGCATGGGGGTAGGGGGCGGAATGCACCGCATTGTTGTCCGCGTAATAGCGCAGCATGGATTTATACAGCGCATGGAAATCATCGCCTTCCAGCCCGCCCGCAATACCGCCTTGTGATTGCACTGCCTGAGCCAGCATCGCTTTTGCTCCGCCGCCGATCAGGTCTTTGGAGCTTTCAACAGGCACCGGATCATACGCGCCTAGCGACAACGCATAATTCACCGCCTCGCCCAGATCGCGGAACGTATCGAGCAGCGTGCCATCAAGGTCAAAACCAACACTATCGTAAGGGAAATCTGTCATGCCGAATTGCGTGGTCTAACAGACTTCAAACCGCAAGCATTTGCTGGCAGGAGCGCTGCGCGATAGAGTGCAGTTTAAGTTACAATCGACGGAAACCCATCTGAATGACCGATTTTGCCGCCATCATCCTTGCCGCTGGCAAAGGCACGCGCATGAAAAGCGACCTGCACAAAGTGCTCCACCCGATCGCGGGTAAGCCGATGCTGATGCATTTGCTCGATAGTTTTGACGCGCTGTCGCCCAGCCGCACCGTTGTGGTGGTGGGCGACAGGCGCGAGCAGATCGATGCCGCTTTGGAAGGGCGCGAAGTTGTAACCGCTTTGCAAGACCCCCAGCACGGCACCGCGCACGCCGCATTGCAGGCGAGGGAGGCATTGGCGGGATTTTCGGGCAATATTTTGGTGACGTTTGGCGATGTCCCCATGGTGAAAGGCGCGACGGTTCAGCTGCTGCTCGACGCGCTAACGGGCCGCGCAAAGGTTGCCGTGCTGGGGTTCAGGCCGGACGATCCGCTCGCCTATGGCCGGATTATTGCGGATGAAGCGGGCGCTGTTTCCAAAATGGTCGAATTCAAAGATGCTTCGCCAGAAGAGCGCAGCGTCAATCTGTGCAATTCGGGCCTGCTGGTCGCGCATTCTGACGATATGTGGCCTCTGCTCGACGCGGTGGATAACAACAACGCCCAATCCGAATATTACCTCCCCGATGTCGCCACAGGCGCGATTGCGCGCGGGGACAAGGTCGTCGTGGTTGAATGCGATGCCGATGAAGTCGCAGGGATCAACAGCCGCGCAGAACTCGCCGAGGTTGAAACCCGCTGGCAGGCCGCCCGCCGCATTGAGGCCATGGCCGAGGGCGCGAGCCTGCGCGCGCCAGACACCGTGTTTTTCAGCCACGACACGGTGCTTGGCCGCGATGTGACCATCGATCCGCATGTGGTGTTTGGCCCCGGCGTGAGCGTGGCCGATGGCGTCCATATCAAAGCGTATTCGCACATCGAAGGTGCACAGCTTGGCAAAGGCGCACAGGCCGGCCCCTTTGCCCGCCTGCGCCCTGGCGCGGTGATGGAAGAGGGCAGCTTTGTCGGCAATTTTGTCGAGATGAAGAAAGCAACGCTTGGCCCCGGCGCAAAGGCGAGCCACCTGTCCTATATCGGCGATGCCACAGTCGGTGCGAATGCCAATATCGGCGCGGGCACAATTACGTGCAATTATGATGGTTATTTCAAGTATCAGACCGTGATCGGCGAACGCGCTTTCATCGGCTCAAATTCAGCCTTGGTCGCGCCTGTCAATATCGGCGCTGATTCCATTGTTGCTGCAGGCTCCACCGTCAGCCGCGATGTGGCCGCTGGCGAGCTGCGCATGGTGCGCGCGGAACAATTGGTCAAAGATGGCTGGGCGGATCGTTTCCACGACACGATGAAAAAGAAGAAAGCGGCGGCAAAGAAGGGGTGAGACTGCAGCGTGATCTGGGACTTTACCCCAACGACTATTGAGGTTGAAGGCAGGACTGTCACTGCGAAAGCAACACAGGCGCATATTTGCATTGCGACCCACGTTTGGGCTCCAAAAAAGTGGGGGCCGTTTTTGCGCAGGCATTGGGATTATGGACCTGAGCACTCTGTCGCGACTTTGGAAGTCGATATCAAAGTGGACGAGGAATCGGGTGGTGACGGCGCGCTGTATCCAACGCTGCGCATTGTATTTACACCTAGTGGTTGGAGCGCGACGAGTTTCGCCGATCTTGCGGGGCAAACTTTTGTTGAGGGCGAAGACCCGATTGAATTTGAGTGCTTTTATGGAAACGATGCGCCACATTTTGAGAACAACCGCGTGTCGTTTCAAGCGGGTGAGAACCCCGGCCAATTGGTTCTCGATTGGCACGCGCAATATCGCTGGTACAAAAATGATGAGCCTGAACCTTTCCATTTTTCAGGACCGATCCGCATTCAAGGGCTTTGGACTGAGGTGAAACGCGACAAGGACGTTGCACCGATTGTGGCGGCGACGATGCCGGGCTTTGATCTGGCAACGCTAAGCGCTCCAGAGATTAGAGACGAGAATCGCTCCTCGCACTTCCCCAGGAAGTTCCGCCATTGGAGGGTTCATTGGTTTGCGGCCCGACACTGACGATATCCAATGCTTGTCCTGCTGGCTGTGCGGGCGCCCGTTTGAAACGCTGATCCAGTGGCATCATCCTGTGCCAAAATCGAAAAAGGGGCGCGCGACCGTTCCCGTGCATCCGATCTGTCACAAGGCCGTCCACACCAATTTCACCAATGCTGAACTGGCGCGGATTGGTGATGATCCAGATGCCATTCGCGCGCATCCTGCGCTGGCGAAATTCATCAATTGGGTCGCGAGCAAACCGCCCGATTTTCACGCGCCCACGCGGCGGTAAAGCCTCATCCGGGAACCAAAGCGCTGCCTGACTGCTGATAGAGCAACAGCAGCAAAAGGGTTTCGCACGGTGAGTTTCAAAAAGTGGATCGGTTTGGGATTGAGCGCTGCCGCATTGGGCGGGGCGGTCGCTTACGCACAATATCGCGACATTGAAAAGCCAGCCTACACCGTCGTTACCGAGCAGGACGCATTTGAGCTGCGCGAATACGAACCCATGATCGTGGCCGAGGTTACCCATTCAGGCACGCGGCGCGAGGCAAGCTCGCGCAGTTTCAGGAGGCTGGCGGCTTACATCTTTGGCGAAGACCGTCCCGAAGGCGGCGACAAAATCGCGATGACATCGCCTGTGCTGCAGGATCGCGCCGATCAGGATGCGAAAATTGCGATGACATCGCCGGTTTTGCAGGGTGAGACAGGCAGTGGCACATGGCGCATGCGGTTTGTGATGCCGGCCAAATATACCATGGCAACGCTTCCCACTCCGCCTGCTGATATCACACTCAGCGAAGTGCCCGCACGCCGCGTCGCAGCGGTCACTTTTAGCGGCAATGGCAGCGCGTCAGACCTTGCCGATATGGAAGCTTTGCTGAGCGAATGGATCGCATCGCAGCAGCTTTTGCCCAAAGGCGATTTTGAATACGCCTTTTACGATGCGCCCATGGTGCCAGGCCCGATGCGCCGCAACGAAGTGCTGATTGAGGTTGCGGCGGCGGAATAAACCGCGCAGCCGCACACACCCTCAAACCGCGGCCAGCTGGGCGGTGCGGGCAGGGGCCTCGGAGCCAGCGTCCATGCTGGTGTCGATATGCTCAAGCCCGCAATCGCGTTCCCACTGTTCAAACTCGCTGCGGCTCAGCAGATACCGCTCACGCGCTTCGTGGAAACTGATCGCACGCTCATGCACAGCGCGCACTACGTCTGCTTTGCGAGTCTTTGACCAGTGCACCTTGTGACTTTTGGGCAGGCCGTAGCTTTTGATGACATCAGCCATCGACATATGATTGGGATACGTCATTCGCTTTCTCCTTGTGCCCCCTCTGATGCATTTGAGATCGCGCTTTGGCACTTAACCACGCCCTTCCAAAGATGGTTAAAATCGCGTTGATCCTACCCCCCGTGCAAGCCCTGCGGTGAAGCGAGGCAAAACTGTCGGTTTGCTTTACAAGGCATGTGAAAAACCCCGATGCTCAGCGCACCGGGGTTCACAATTTATTCAGTTATATGAGGAAGTTAACCGCCCTCACGCGTATCCATCAAACGCTGCATCAGATACACATATTGCAGCGCCTGAAGCTTCGCGCGTTGTTCGTTATCGACCCCGCCGGAATGCCCGCCGGTCATATCTTCAAAGTAGTAATAAGGCTGGCCCAATTCCTTAAGCCGCGCCGCTCCTTTGCGGGCATGGGCAGGGTGCGTCCGGTCATCGGCGGTGGAGGCCCAGAGGAATGGCATGGGGTAATCCACCCCCTCCACGATCTTTTGATAGGGCGAATACCCTTCGATCCAGGCGCGCTGTTCAGGGATGCGCGGATCGCCATATTCGCCAATCCACGATGCTCCGCGTCCGATCAGGTGATAGCGCAGCATATCGAACAGCGGGATCTGCACAATCGCTGCGCCAAACAGGTCGGGCCGCTGGGTAAAGGCAGTGCCGACGAGCAAGCCGCCTTGCGAGCCGCCCTGAATGCCGAGATGGTCCGGAGAGGTGAAGCCGCGTTTCACCAGATCCTCACCCACTGCGATAAAGTCATCCCAGGTGCGCTGTTTGTTTTCGCGGATGGCGCTCTGGTGCCATTCGGGCCCAAATTCACCCCCGCCGCGAATGTTGGCAAGCACATAAGCGCCGCCGCGTTCCAGCCACATCTTGCCGGTTGATCCCAGATATCCGGGCAGGCGAGGCACCTGAAATCCGCCATATCCGCCCATCAGAACAGCGGTTTCGCCGTCCATCGCCATGCCGGCGGGTTTGACGATGAAATAAGGAATGCGCGTCCCGTCTTTGCTCACCGCTTCGTGCTGTTCAACTTCCATGCCGGCGCCTTCAAAATAGGAAGGTGAGGTCTTCAGCACTGCCGGATCGGCGCTGCCATCGGTGTAATAAAGCGTGGTGGGATTGAGAAAATCTGTGACGGTGAACATGATCTGCTCGCTCTGGTTAGAGCTTGCCGCGATGCCCACAGTTGCATTGCCTGGCAGGTTCACTTCCTCGCTCACCCATGCGCCATCTGCAAAGTTGAACTTCAGCACTTTGCCAACGACATTATCGAGCAGGCCCACATAGAGCGCGCCCGCTGTCACCGCGCCGCCGCGTTTTGTCTGGCGCTCTGCAGGGGCCCAAACCAGCGTTTTGGCCGCCGCATTAGGATCGGCTTTCCATTCTTCCAGATCGGCTGCAATCAGGCTGTCTGCGGGGAATGTTTGATCCCCCACCGTCCAATCGACATCGGTGGAGAACAGAATATGCCCGTCCACAATCCCGTAAATCGAAGCCTTAAGCGGCATATCAAGCCGCACCCATTCCATCGTTTCAGGATTGCGCCAGTAATTCTCGCTTTCATGGAAACTGACAGCGCGAAACGCTGTGGTGGCATGCACCGTGCTGGCGGCATCGCGCAGCAGGCTTGCGCCTGACCACACATCCGATGCATCCCCGCGAAAGATCTCAGCTGCGTCCGCAATATCGGTGCCGCGCTTCCATAGCCGGGTGGTGAAGGGATATTCGCTGTCGGTCAGCGTCCCTCCGCCAAAATCGCGGCTGACCAGCATGGTGTCTTTGTCCATCCACTGGACGCTGCCCTGGCTTTTCTCAGAAAGCTCAAACCCGTCATCGACAAAAGTGCGGGTGGCGGTGTCAAATTCGCGCATAATAGTCGCATCTTCGCCCCCATCGGACAGCGCGATCATGCAGCGGTTGAGCGCAGGCGGCAGGCAGGTGGAGCCTTTATAGACCCATTCCTTGCCATCCGCCTCGGCCAGCGCATCCACATCCAGCAGCACTTCCCATTCCGGCTCATCGCTTTGATAGCTTTCCAAAGTGGTCCGCCGCAGCAGGCCTTTGGGGTTCTGTTTATCCTGCCAGAAATTATACAGGCCATCAGGGCGAAAGCTCACATAAGGGATGCGGTCTTCGCTGTCATAAATGGCAAGCGCTTCGGCTTTGAGCGTTTCGAAACGCGGGTCGGCCTCCAGCGCGGCCAGAGTGAGCGCGTTTTCCGCTTCAACCCAGGCAAGCGCTTCATCGCTGCGCGCTTCTTCGAGCCAGATATAGGGATCTTGTTCGGGGCCGGGCACGCCATCATCTGTTGCGGTTTGCATATCGGCTTTCTCTGATTGGCTGTCTTCGCCGGTTTGCGCGCCTGCTTTGGCGGCATTGGCGGCATTGGCGGCGGTGGATGCGGTGATACTCATGGCGGCTGCCAGAGCGATTTTGGACACGAGTTTCAAGGGGTCTCTCCTGCGCGATAATATGGACCCCTTGTGCCGGGGTCAGGCGCGCTTGTGAAGGCGCTTTGACCGATAGAAAGGGATAGCCCCCACGCAATACGGGCTGCACGGTTCTTGCATGGAAAAACCAATGCCAATTTCGCGGATCGATTGCCATTTGGAAACAGGCGCCTGATGGCCAAGGCATGGCCCGTAACACCAGCCTGTGAGTGAAGGAAAACAACTCGGGATCGCTTGCGCAAAAAAGGCGGCCAACAAGGCCGCCTTTTCTGAGTTTCAATTATGGAGCAACTTACCCCTCAACATGCTCCGCGAGCACCGTGAGGCCGGTATCGCCCACTTCGGCAAATCCGCCTTTCACTGCGATCATTTCGGGCGCAGCGCCTTCGGTTTTGAAGACCTGCACTTCGCCGTCGCGAATGGTGGACATGAACGGCGCGTGCCCTTCGAGCACACCAAATTCCCCGTCTGTGCCGGGCACGACAACCATATGGACGTCTTCGGACCGGACAAGCTTTGCCGGGGTTACGAGTTCAAAATGCAGGGGCATAAAACTACCTTACGCGTCCTCAGCCATTTCGCCGGCTTTTTTGACCACATCGTCAATGCCGCCGACCATGTAGAAGGCTTGCTCTGGCAAATGATCGTATTCGCCGTCGACAACCGCTTTGAACGATTTCACCGTGTCTTCAAGCTGCACAAAGATGCCGGAGATCCCGGTGAAAACTTCTGCCACGTGGAAAGGCTGGGAGAGGAATTTCTGAATTTTGCGAGCGCGCGCAACGGTCAGTTTGTCTTCCTCAGACAGTTCGTCCATCCCGAGAATGGCAATGATGTCCTGCAAGCTTTTGTATTTCTGCAAGATTTCCTGAACCCGGCGAGCGGTGTCATAGTGATCCTGACCCACAACGCGCGGTTCGAGAACACGGCTGGTGGAATCGAGCGGGTCAACAGCGGGGTAAATGCCCAGCTCCGAAATCGCGCGGTTCAGCGTGGTGGTCGCGTCAAGGTGCGCAAAGCTGGTCGCAGGCGCAGGGTCGGTCAAGTCATCGGCAGGCACGTAAATGGCCTGAACCGAGGTGATCGAACCCTTGGTGGTCGAGGTGATGCGTTCCTGCAGGTTACCCATATCGGTCGACAGGGTCGGCTGATAGCCCACCGCCGAAGGAATACGGCCCAGCAGAGCGGACACTTCCGAACCAGCCTGTGTAAAGCGGAAGATGTTGTCGACGAAGAACAGCACGTCCTGACCTTCTTGATCGCGGAAATATTCCGCCATGGTCAGACCCGACAGAGCCACACGGGCACGCGCGCCGGGAGGCTCGTTCATTTGACCGAACACCAGCGCCACTTTCGAACCTTCGCTGATGGCTTCGCCAGCGTCGTTCTTGGCGATAACGCCTGCATCAAGAAACTCGTGGTAGAGATCGTTACCTTCACGGGTCCGCTCACCCACACCGGCAAACACAGACACGCCGCCGTGTCCCTTAGCGATGTTGTTGATGAGTTCCTGAATAAGAACCGTTTTACCAACGCCCGCGCCGCCGAACAGGCCGATCTTGCCGCCTTTTGCATAAGGAGCGAGAAGGTCGATCACTTTAATGCCGGTCACCAGAATGGCGGCATCGGTGGACTGATCCACAAAGGGAGGGGCTTCGGCGTGGATCGGAGCGCTCATATCCGCGCCCACAGGGCCGCGTTCATCAATCGCTTCGCCAACGACGTTCATGATCCGACCAAGCGTTTTGGGGCCAACAGGCACGCTGATCTGCGCGCCGGTGTTGATCACTTCGCCGCCGCGAGTAAGACCCTCGGTCGCGTCCATCGCGATGGTGCGGACGGTGTTTTCACCAAGGTGCTGCGCCACTTCGAGAACGAGCGTCTTATCGCCATTCTTCGTTTCAAGGGCGGTGAGAATTGCGGGCAGTTCGCCGGGGAACTGCACGTCAACGACAGCGCCGATGACCTGGGCAATGGTGCCATTGGTGGTCTGGTTCAATACGGGTGCGGTGGCCATTTTGGTTTCCTTGCTCACTTCCTACGTGATGATGACTGAATCCCAGTCGCCATCGTTATTCTTCTGATATGTCCCGGCCCAGCGACGCTTTGTCGTCTCTCCAGACCGCAGTTTAATTTCTACGTCGAACTTGCAAGAGTAGGTATCTGCTGGCGCAAACTTCCCTACCCTTGTCTCTTCGCATTCAAGATTAGAGATCGAAATCGGCTTACTCCCGGGAAGCTCCTTACCAAGGCTAAGATGGGGCCAAGCTTCAATTTCTTCTTGCAGTACGATCTGTTCGTTTAGTCCAATCTTCTCCAAGTCTGTCGTTACGCATCCGGTCATGATCAATACCAGACAAGCGCAGACAATTAGTCGCTTCAAAGGGCCTCCGCCCCTGCAATAATTTCAATCAATTCGGTGGTGATCGCGGCCTGGCGGCTGCGGTTGTATTGGATGGTCAGCTTGTTGATGAGATCGCCCGCATTGCGCGTCGCGTTGTCCATCGCTGTCATTGATGCGCCGTGTTCGGATGCCTCGCGTTCGAGCAGCGCGCCGAACAATTGCGTTTTGACATAGCGCGGCAGCAATTCTTCAAGGATTTCCTCTTCGCCCGGTTCATATTCGACCACGGCATCGCTGTCTTCGCTTACCTCAGGCGAGGGGACGGGGATCAGCTGGTTGATCGTGGGATCTTGCGCCAGCGCCGATTTGAATGTCGGGAAGACAAGATGCGCGATGTCAAACTTGCCCGCATCGAACATTTCAACCAGCTCAGCCGCGATGGCGTCGGCTTCTTCAAAGCCCGGGGTTTTGACGACCGTGGTGTCATACCCGCCAGTGATGTGGCTTTCATAATCGCGCTTGAGCGGCGCGCGCCCCTTTTTGCCGACGAGGTAGAACTCCACCTGCTTGCCGGCCGCGATCAATTCCTGCGCTTTCAATTTCGCCGCTTTGACGATGTTTGAATTCAAACCGCCGCACAGGCCTTTATCGGTGTTGACCACCACCAGCAGATGGCGCTGGTCTGATCCGGTTCCGCTGAGCAGTTTGGGCGCGCTGTCGCCGGACACTTTACCCGCAAGGCTGGCCATCACCGCAGACAGGCGCTCCGCATAGGGACGCCCCGCTTCGGCAGCAGCCTGCGCCCGGCGAAGCTTCGCCGCAGCGACCATTTGCTTGGCCTTGGTGATCTTCTGGGTGGACTTAACCGACCCGATCCGATCTTTCAGTTCCTTAAGTGAAGGCACGTGTCAGCCGTCCTTATGCAAACTGCTTGGCAAAAGCGTCGAGCGCGGCGACGGTGCGGTCTTTCACATCGCCTTCGAACTTGCCGCTGGAACGGATATCATCGAGGATCGCGCCGTGTTCGCTGCGGATGAAGGCAAGCATTTGCTCTTCATATTCGCCCACACGCTCCACCGCGACATCATCGATATAGCCATTGGTGCCGGCAAAGATCGACACGGTCTGCTCTTCAAACGGCATGGGCGAGAACTGGGCTTGTTTCAGCAGGTCAGTGAGGCGCGCACCGCGATTGAGCAGTTTTTGCGTCGCTGGATCGAGGTCAGATCCAAACTGCGCAAACGCCGCCATTTCGCGATATTGCGCAAGGTCCAGCTTCATTGAACCAGACACTTTCTTCATCGCTTTCGTCTGAGCAGCACCGCCCACGCGGGACACCGAGAGCCCGACGTTAATCGCAGGCCGGATGCCTTGATAGAACAGGTCCGTTTCAAGGAAGATCTGACCATCGGTGATCGAAATCACGTTGGTAGGGATATAGGCCGACACGTCGCCCGCCTGCGTTTCAATGATTGGCAGAGCCGTCAAAGAACCGCCGCCTTCGGATGTGTTCATTTTCGCCGCACGCTCAAGCAGGCGTGAGTGGAGATAAAAAACGTCGCCCGGATAGGCTTCACGGCCCGGAGGACGGCGCAGCAGCAGCGACATCTGGCGGTAAGCAACGGCTTGCTTAGACAAATCGTCATAAACGATCACGGCGTGCATGCCATTGTCGCGGAAAAATTCGCCCATCGCGCAGCCAGTGTAAGGCGCAAGATATTGCAGCGGTGCAGGCTCAGAAGCGGTCGCGGCGACAACGATGGAATATTCCATCGCGCCGTTCTCTTCCAACTGCTTCACGATCTGGGCAACGGTCGAACGCTTTTGGCCAACCGCGACATAGACGCAGTAAAGCTTTTTGCCTTCGTCATCGCCTTGATGTTCGTTTTTCTGGTTGATGAAGGTGTCAATTGCGACAGCGGTTTTGCCGGTCTGACGGTCACCAATGATAAGCTCGCGCTGACCGCGGCCCACAGGGACCAGCGCGTCAATCGCTTTGAGGCCGGTTTGCACAGGCTCGCTAACCGATTCGCGCGGGATGATGCCGGGCGCTTTCACTTCAACGCGGCTGCGCTGGGTTGTTGCGATGGGGCCTTTGCCGTCAATCGGATTGCCAAGCGCGTCAACCACGCGGCCCAGCAATTCCTTACCAACCGGAACGTCCACAATGGTTTCGGTCCGCTTGACGGTGTCGCCTTCTTTAATCTCAGCATCCGAGCCGAAAATCACGACGCCGACATTGTCCGCCTCAAGGTTCAGCGCCATGCCTTGCACGCCATTGGCAAACTCAACCATTTCACCAGCCTGCACTTTATCGAGGCCGTGAATACGGGCGATCCCGTCACCCACGCTCAAAACGGTGCCAACTTCGCTGACTTCGGCTTCACTGCCGAAATTGGCGATCTGGTCCTTGATGACCTTGGAGATTTCTGCTGCGCGGATTTCCATATGAATAGTCCTTTAGGCCTTCATTGCCTGGGATAGCGAGTTGAGACGAGTGCGGATCGAGGCATCAATGCGCTGCGATCCAATGGTAACGACGAGCCCGCCCAAAAGGTCAGGATCAACATCTGATGTAAGCATGACGGTGCGCCCTTCGCGCGCGGTCAGTTTGTCTTTAAGCGCGGATAGCTGCTTGGCCGACAATTTGTGCGCGCTGGTGACGCTGGCGGTCACTTCGCCGCGTTGACCCGCAGCAATCGTTTTGAACGCGCCGATCATGGCGGGCAGTGCGCTCAGCCGGCGATTGCTGGCGAGCACGCCCAGAAATTTCGTTGTCAGGTCCGACAATTTAAGATGCGACGCGATCCCCGCCACCGCTTGTCCTTGCTCAGCGCGGGACAATTGCGGATTGGTTGTCGCGGCGCGCAAATCATCGGATTCGCGCAAAGCGGTGCCGAGCGTATCAAGATCGCTCTCAACCGCTGTCACGGTTCCGTTTTCGGATGCCAATTCGAACAGGGCGGAGGCGTAACGCCCTGGCAGGCTTGCCTGAATACCGGCGGAATTATCCACGCGTTGATTGTCCTTTGCCGGAGCGTATGAAAAGGTCGAGTTACGTTTTGGCTGTGCGCAGACATAAAGCCTGCGTGCCAAATCTGGCGCGCGCCTAGCAAGGGAATGCAAAAGACGCAAGCGGGCTGGACAAGTTCACGCCCACCAAAACGGCCCCGCTGCCCGCGCAAAACTTGTCACCGCGCGAAATCTGCATCACAATGACACAAAATGGCAAAAGCCGCGGAGGGGATATACGATGAAAAAGACCGCTTTGGCACCCGAATGCGGGGTCGAGATCGAGGGGATTGCGCTGGCGAGTTGCAGCGATGAAGAGCTGCAACAAATCAAACATGCAATTTACGAACACGGCGTTGCGGTTTTTCGAAATCAGGAATTTACGCCCGAAGATCACATCACCTTTGGCCGCCGCTGGGGCGGGATGGATGTGAACAATTACTTCCCGCAGCAGGGCGATTATGACGAAATCTCGGTCGTCAAGAAAGAGCCGGCGCAAAACACCAATATTGGCGGCGCGTGGCACACCGATCATTCCTACGATCAGATCCCGGCCATGGGGTCTGTGCTGGTCGCGCGCGAGCTGCCTCCCAAAGGCGGCGATACGATGTGGGCGCATATGGGTGCGGCCTATGATGCGCTACCCGATGACTTGAAAGCGCGGATTGAGGGGTTGGAGGCGTTTCACACCGCTGACCATGTCTACAAAGAAGGCGGCCTTTATGCGCAAACCGACATGGGTGAGCATTTGCGCGGGCAGAACCTAAAGACAGGCGCAGTGCACCCTGTCGTGATCCGCCACCCGCAAACGGGGCGCAAGCTGCTTTATGTGAACACCGCTTTCACGATCAATTTCGTCGGCCAAACGCGCGAGGAAAGTCTGCCGCTTTTGAACGCGCTGTGCGATGCGGCTTTGACCGATACCAACCAGTGCCGCCTCCAATGGAAGCCGGGCACAGTGGCGATCTGGGACAACCGGACAAGCTGGCACAATGCGATCAACGATTACGCCGGTTACCGCCGCGAAATGCACCGCATCACTTTGTCAGGCGAAGCGATAGCGGCGTAACGCCTGCGCGCCGCCCAATCCGCTATCTGCTCTCACACGTGTAAACCAGCCGCTCATTGGGCTGGTCAGGCAGCTGCGCGAGCACCCCTTCCTGCATGTCTGCCAGTCTTTGTGAAGCATCGGGCGCGCCGCAGCTGGGCGGGGAATAGCTCATGCGGGCATCGCGCGCTTTTTGCCATTCGGTCTTGGGCAGCAGATACCGCTCATTGCGAAATTCGCCTTTGGCCAGATCAATCGTGGCGACGCGGACCATGTAATCTTCCTGCGGCACAAACACGCGGCGCCAAACGCCATCCACCGCCTGATATTGCGATTCGCCCCGGCACCCATCGGCGCGCCATTCAAATTCTTCGGTGCGTTTGGGGGCGGTGGTTATGCGACTGCGCTCGGTATCGAGTGTGCAGGTGAATTGGCCGGGTTGCAGCCCGCTAATCCCTTCTTCGTCGCTCCAATTGTCACCGCTTTGAGCCATTAGGCGATCATCCACATCATCAATGCTGGGCCGGGTTATCCAGCTAAAGACTGCGCCAATCGCAGCAAGGCCGCCAACCGCGCCAAAGACAATTGCGCGGTTCTTTCCGCCCTCGGCCTGCGAAGCCTGATAAGCAAGAGCGCCGCCACCAGCGGCCACCACCAGCAATATCGCGGCAAGCGCCATCATGTTTTCGCGCTCTTCCTGAATTTGCCGTTCGATGCGCCCGCGTTCTTGCGCTTCGGCTTCCTGTGCGGCGCGCAGCTCTTCATCTGCTTTGCGCTGCTCGATTGCGTTTCGCTCTTTTTCCTCTTCCTCGATCTCGGCAAGGGATCGGCACGGCAGATCGCTCGTTTTGGGCGACACATCATTGTTGCGCAGAAATGCGAGCGTTTCGGCGTTTGAAACCGCGAAAAAGAACTCGCCTTCGCTGGCGATGGAATTGGCGCCGAATGTGTTGACCCCGACAATCCGCCCGCATTCATCGAGCAGCGGGCCGCCTGAATTGCCCCGCGCAATCGCGGCGCTGTGCATCACAATGCGGACATCGCGCGTCACACGCTGCTGAGAAACGATCCCGCGCGTTATCGTCGGCTCACGCCCAGCGCCCAAAGTGTCATCGACCGCGCCGGGAAAACCAGCCGCGACAACATTGGCATTTTCCGAAGTGAAATTGCTGACAAATGTCAGGGGAGGAAGGCGCAGGCTTTTTGGTACTTCGAGCAAAGCGAGGTCGCGATTGCGGCTGTATGAGACAAGCCTTACGCGCGTCGGCTCGTCCCCTTTGGGCGGAATTATGCCGACATAGACATCGTTATATCGCGCCGCCCTCTCGATCACATGCGCATTGGTGACAAACTTGTCCTCGGCAACGGCAAAGCCTGTTCCGTGGCCGAGGGGGACAAACCGCCGGTTGGGCGTGATGGTGAAGGTAATCACGCGCACCACCCCGCGCGAGGCGGCATCAATATCCGCTTCGCTCGCGTTAATCGTGGCAGGCCAAAACGCGAGCGCTGCGACAAGAACAAGCCAAATCCGTTGAATCATTATGCCCCCCTGAAAGACATAGCTTTTCGCACCGCTAAATGCGCAGATCCTATTGATGCCTAAAAAATGCCTGATTTGTAAACAAACTCAAGGAGAATTATTGAAATTACTCTTCTAGCTCGGCAACCGCCGGATTGCCGGCCGTTTGTTTTGGCTCGCACGAATAGACCAGCCGTTCGTTTTCGCGCTCGGGCAATTTGGCGATGACGGCGGCTTGCTGTTCGCCGAGAAGCCGGGCGGCATCGGTCACCCCGCAGGATGGCGGCGAATATCCGCGCCGCGCCTCGCGCGCAGCGGCCATGGCGGCCCGGCCCAGCAGATAGCGGTCAGTGCGGAATGTGCGCGTTTCCGGATCGTAGGAATTGATCGAGACGGCTGCTTCGTCATTGGGTACGAACACCCGGCTCCATGTGCCGCTGTCCATGCCGTATTGCGTGCGGCCATTGACGCAGCCTGTGGCGGCCCAGTCAAACTCCACATCATCGGTGCGCGCACCTGTCACGCGGCTGCGTTCGGACACCAGAGTGCAGATCAGCGTGCCATCGCCCGCAGCGTTAAGATCGGGCGTTTGCGGACCATCCTCACCTGCATCGCCTGCGTCCAGAATTGCTGCCACCCGGTCTTCGATATCGCCCGAGGTTGGCCGCGATAGCCACACGAGCACGCAGGCGATAAACGCCGCCCCTGCAAGCCCTGCGGCCATGATCGAAAATTTGCGCGTGGCCTCAGATCCGCGCAATTGCGTGGCGGCAAAAGCAGCGGCAAGCCCAACGATCAGCAATAGCATCGTCATCGCAATCGCATTGTCGCGTTCATCCATGATGTCCATCTGCGCTTTGATCCAGGCCTGCTGGCGGGTTTCGCGCAAAGCCTCTTCGCGTGCGTCAATTTTCGCCTGCGCATCGGCGCGCTCTGCTTCGAACCGCGCCAGTTCTGCTGCATTGAGTTCATCAATGGAGCGGCAGGGCAGGGCGTTGGTGGCCGGTTCAATGTTGTTTTCGCGCAGGAACGGCAGCAATTCGCGCAAGGATACGGCAAAGTAAAATTCGGCATCCGATCCATCGGAATCCGCGCCAAACGAATTGACCCCCATCACTCTGCCGCAGCGATCCAGCAGCGGCCCGCCCGAATTGCCGCGTGCAATGGGCGCGGTGTGCAGGATCGTATCAAACTGGCGCGATGGCCGCTCGCCCGAGAGGAACCCCCGGCTTTTGACAGGTGGCTGAGCGTTGAAAATATCGCTGATCTCCAACCCTTGAGCCAGATCGACATTCATCGGATAGCCCACCGCCGATACCTCGCCCATATCCCCGCTGCTGGTGCCAGCGAATGTAAGCGGGGGCAGGCGCAGGCTGCCCTCAGCAATCTCGATCAGCGCCAGATCATTGCGCGGGCTGACCGCGATGGCTTTACCAAATGCGCCGGGTTCGCCCGCGCGCGCTTCCTCGCTTGGCACAATCCCGATGCGCAATGTGTCATCAAGGATCGCCTCGCGGATGACATGGGCATTGGTGACGATGATATTGGACGTGACGGCAAATCCGCTGCCGTGGGAGATGGGCATGACCTCATCACCGTCTTTGCCAATGATCACCACCCGCACAACGCCGCGCGCTGCGGCATCCACGTCGGCCTGATCGGCGGCGGCGGGCACGGCTGCAAGGGCGGCGAAAATGGCGAGCAGATAAGCGGCAAGACGGTGCAACATGATGCGTGCATGGCCCAGCGGCGCGGCGGCTGCAACCCGGCTTGTGCGCAGGCATGTCCCGCCGCTTGCAAAAGGCGCGAATGATTGAGCGCAAGCTTCGGGATGCGCATGGGCGGCAGCTGCGTTAAACACCCGCCCTATGCAGACAGAAACACCTTTAACCGATGATGATCGCTGGCGCATTGCGCTGGCCAAAGATCGCCGCTTTGATGGCGCGTTTGTGACAGGCGTTCATTCAACCGGCATTTATTGCCGCCCCAGCTGCCCTGCGCGCGCGCCTTTGCGCAAGAATGTGCGGTTCTATCCCGATTGGCAGCAGGCCGAAGCGGCGGGCCTGCGCGCATGCAAACGCTGCTCTCCCAAAACGCAGTCCGCAGAAGAAGCCTGCGTGCTCGCCGCGATTGCCGCAATCCGGGCGGACGGGGCAAAGACGCTGGATGAACTGGCGGACCTTACAGGCTATTCGCCGACGCATTTCCAGCGTCTGTTCAAACGCACCGTGGGCCTGTCGCCTGCCGGTTTCGCGCGCGCTTTGCGGCAGGAACGGGTGCGCGCATGTCTGGCGGATGGCGCCACAGTAAGCGGCGCGCTTTACGAAGCGGGCTATTCTGCGCCATCGCGGTTTTACGCTGAGGTAGAAGGACGATTGGGCATGGCTGCAAAAGAGGCAAGCACTGGGGGCGCAGGCGCGCGCATTCACTGGGATGTTATTGGCACCTCCTTGGGCGAAATGCTGGTCGCCGCGACTGACAAAGGCGTGTGCTGCTTAAGTTTTGGAGAAGGCGAAGAGCATTTGGCCGCGCGTTTCCCAAAAGCGGAACTTGTGCGCGCGGGCGAGAATTTTCGCGCTTTGTTTGATGAGGTTGTCGCAGCGGTCGAACAGCCGGGCAGCGACAATTCGCATATCCCGCTGGATGTGCGCGGCACGGCCTTTCAACAAAGGTGTTGGGAGGCGCTTCGCACGATCCCGCCGGGTGAAACCCGCAGCTATGGCGAGCAGGCCGCGATGCTTGGCAATCCCAAAGCCAGCCGCGCAGTGGGCAGTGCAAACGGCGCGAACTCCATCGCCGTGCTGATCCCCTGCCACCGCGTGGTGCCAGCCAGCGGCGGGGTAGGCGGGTATGCCTATGGGTCTGAGATAAAGCGCGAATTGCTGAGGCGCGAGGGCGTAAAGGGCGCGCGCGATCAGCCGGAGCTGTTCTAAGCATTCGCGGCCTAGTTGCCAGTTAAGGCCCCAGCGCGCTTGGCTTCCTTGAAGCTTACCAATTTGCGCTGGTTTTCATCCCATAATGTCAGGATCAGCGGGCGGATTGTCTGGCCAATTGTATAGCGGTTCAATTGCGCAAGGCCGGGATGGGATTTCAATGCCTCGGGCAGCCGATAAAACGGGATGCGGCTGGCGAGGTGGTGGACGTGGTGAATGCCGATATTGCCGGTAAACCAGCGCAGCCCCGCAGGCAGATCAAGATGCGTGCTGCCCAGCAAAGCAGCCTCATGAAAGGACCATGCATCTTTGCGGTCCCAATGCGCTTCTTCAAACTGGTGCTGGATATAAAACAGCCACACTCCGACAGAGGCAGCGAACAGCAGGACGGGCAGAAAAACCGCCAAAGTGGCCCCAATGCCGAATGCAAACATCAGCCCCACCAAAATCGCGCCCGTCACCGCATTGGTGGCCATCGCGCTGATCCAGTAAAGCGATCCCGCTTTCATAAGGCCAATAGGCAGGCGGTGGCGCAGCAGGAACAGATAAGCCGGCCCAAGCCCCAAGAGCACAATGGGATTGCGGTATAGCCGGTATCCAAACCGCCCCAACGCAGACAGGTTTTCATACTCAGCCACGGTCAGCGTATCGACATCGCCAACGCCGCGCGCATCCAGATTGCCCGTGCCTGCGTGATGGATCGCATGGCTGCGTTTCCACGGATCATAAGGCGTGAGCGTGAACACGCCCATCAACCGGCCCATCCAGTCATTGCCCGCGCGCGTCGCAAAAAACGCACCATGCCCGCAATCGTGCTGAATGATAAACAGGCGCAGCAGCAGCAGCCCCGCCAAAGGGAACAGCGCCAGCGCCGCCCAATACCCTGCCTCAACCGCAAACAGCATCGCGGCAAACACCGCCATAAACGGGATCAGAGTGATTGCGACTTCGATCAGGCTGCGCGCGGTGCGCGGATCGCGAAAGGCGTTGAGATCGCGCGTCAATTGCTTGGGATCAAGGCCGTGATCTTTCGGCGATCTGGCGCGAGGAGAAGGCACGTTAGCAGGAGACACGTTTGAAGAGGGCACGGGGATCCTTTGGTTTGGCTTGCTCCCAAGCGCTAGGGGGCTTGTATGGCAATGTCACGACATGAATGGGCCAAAGCTGCGGGAATAAGGGGCGAGGCGTGCCGGGCGCTCTCGTGCTCAAGTGTTTTTGCCCGCGCTCACGCGTTCTTTATCGTGAGCCCGCCATCCACTGGGATCACCGCGCCTGTCAAATAGCTCGCCGCTGGCAGGACAAGCGACAGCGTCATATTCGCGACTTCCTCTGGAATGCCATATCGGCGCAGGGGCACGCGGCGCTTGGCATAGATTTCCTTGTGCTCATCGGGGATCGCTTCGGTGATACCGGTCAGGATCGGGCCGGGGCAAATGCAATTGACGGTTATCCCATCGCGCCCCAAATCCACCGCCAGCCCGCGCGTAAGGCCGATCACCCCATGCTTTGCCGCGACATAGGGCGAATTGGTGGGCGTCGCGCCAAGCCCTTCGGTCGAGGCAATGTTGACGATGCGCGGATGCGCGCTTTGCCGCAAAAATGGCATGGCCGCGCGGATAATGCGCTGCTGCGCGGTGAGCATCCCATCGAGGCTTTTGCTCCACGCGTCTGGATAGCTGTCATCCTCAATCGTGCTGGGGACCGAAAAGCCCGCATTGTTGATAATGATATCCAGCCCGCCAAGAGCGCGGGCAATCTCGGGGACACGCGCCGCGATTGTATCAGCGCTCAGCACATCAAGCGCCCAGCTTTTGGCCGAGCCGGGATAGCCAGCCGCTTCAATCTCCGCGCACACCGCCTCGCATTTGGCCGCATCCAGATCGGTCACCGCGACATGCGCCCCTTCGCTTGCAAACAAATGCGCGGTTGCCCGCCCCATGCCACTGGCTGCGCCTGTGATGAGCGCTTTATGGCCAGCGATGGACCGGCTGAGGGGCTCGTAAGCTTTCACCGCGCCGCCTCAATCAAGCTTGGGCGGAAAGCCTGGCTCTGCCTTGGCCATCGCCGCCTGATACGCATCGCGCGCGCCGATGCGTTTGAGGTACGCTTTAAGGTTCGGCATGCCTTCAATGCTCATATCGTTGAACGCGCGCGCCGTGGTCAGCGAAAAGCCGAGCATGATGTCAGCGGTGGAGAAATTCGCGCCTCCAAAATAATCCGCCTCACCAAGGCCAGCCTCAATCGCGGCCCAGGCATTGGTGATCCTTTTCGCCAGCGGCGGCGGCATCTCAGCGCCAACCGCGTTCACCGCAATGCTCATCATGCCGTTCGTCATCAAAGTCGCATTGGCAAAGTGATACCAATACAGATGCCGCGCAAAATCGGGGCTGTCAGGGCCGGGCACCAGATGCGTGTCCGGCGCGTATTTGCCCACAATGTAATCCATGATCGCGCCGCTTTCGCCCAGCACCAGGCGTTGTCCGTCTTTGGCATCAGTAATAACCGGCGCAATCTCCATCGGATGGATCGCTTTCAATTCAGGCGGGGCGAGGCGTGTTTCGGGATCGCGGTTGTAGAGTTTGAGATCATATTCCAGCCCCAGCTCCTCACACAGCCAGACAATACGTTCCGATTGCGAAATGCGCAGGTGGTGGATGGTGAGCATAGGGCGCGGTCCTTTGATTAAGCGTTCCGCCACCCTTCGCGCGCTGCCGCTGTCATGTCGAGAAATTTCGCGCGCCCGCTTGAATTGCGAGCCATTCGCATTAGTTCACACGGCATGGCTCAGGTTTTCTGCGATCTCACCGTGCTGGATAGCCAGCGCATTTCCCCCAGCATGCATCAGGTGACGATCGGCGGGGCTGACCTTGACCAGTTTCCAGCGGAGCATGAAGGCGGATACTTCAAGCTTATCCTTGAACCCGCCAGCGACACGCGGCGCAAGCCCTTGATGCGCACTTACACCATTCGCCGCCAGCGCCCGCGCGAACTGGACGTGCTGTTCGCGCTGCATGGCGGCAATGCGGCAGGCCCGGCGACGACATGGGCGCTGGAAGCGAAACCGGGCGACGCAATAAGGATAAGAGGGGTGGGCGCGCCCAAGCCTTTACAGGCTGGTTTCGACTTTTATCTGGTGGCAGGCGACATGGCGGCACTTCCCGCGATCACTGCCAATCTGGAAGCGATGGACCGATCTGCGCGCGGCGTTGCGGTGCTTGAAATACAGCATGAAGATGATGCGATGGCGATTGATGCACCCGAAGGGGTGGAGCTGCGCCATATCGTCAATCCGCTGCCCGGCACGCGGCCCGATCTGCTGGCGGATGCGGTGCGCGCGGTTAAGCGGCCTGCGGGATCGCTTTATGCATGGGCGGCCTGCGAATTTTCAGGGATGCGGCAATTGCGCGCATTTCTGCGGGATGATCTGGGTTTGACTCCGCGTGAGCTTTATATCTCAAGCTATTGGAAACACGGCCTTTCCGAAACCGAGTATAAAGTCGTCAAACGCGAAGATGCCGAAGCGGAAAGCGCGCCCATCGGCTGATGGTAAGCCTGAGAGAAGAAAGCCCACCGCTTTCCCTCTCAGAATTTGCCGGATGGCGCCGCGTTTAAGGCGTGACCGGACCTTCGCTGCGCAAATCGCGCAAGGCAGCCGCCGCCGCATCGAGCGCGGTGATGGCCTGTCCCAAACGATCTTCTTCCTCGGGCGCTGAGGCGGTTGGCTCAGCGGCGGCTTCAACCGCGACGGTCTCCAGCGGTTCAGGCGCGCTCGCCGGCAAAGCGTTTTGCGCGGTGTAGGTTGGGATGCCATCGACAATTTCGGGTGCTTGTTCGCCTGAAACCGGAGCAGGAGCGGGCGCGGAAAACGCGGCATTGCCTTCTGGCACGATGCAGGCATTGATCGCGCGATTGGTCACCAGTTTGGACAAGGTTTCCATCTCATCATCATCCGCGCGGCCCGCCAGTTTGATGAAGGATTTCACATCCTCGCATTGTTCGCGGCTGGGCTGGATGTTCGAATGGTAATTGCTGATCCGGGTTTCGTATCTGTCAAAGGCCAATTGCCCCTGCCGATCTCCATAACGGCCAACCATATCGGCCATCACCTGATCGCCGTGATAGGTCAGCTCCTGCCCGCGCGCATCGAGCAATTGGCCATATTTGCGCAAAGTCGCAGGCGAGGCGGCGCGGCATTTCAGCGCATTGACCATCAGCATAATCCGCAAGTCGTGGATGCGCGCCGATTGCATCGCGGTTTCGTCAAAGCATGGGAAGTTTGCGGCATTGGCGGGCGCGCACAGGCCGCAAAGAGCGGCTGCGACCAGGCCAATTCCTGTTCGGTTAAGCAACGAGGACATGATGTTACTCCTACTGTTTTCAGGTGGGTAGAGTAGGAGCGCTCCGCGAAGAATATTACCACATAAGCCTAAGTGCGGAAACAAGCGTGTTGCGCATGCAGATTTTAAGAAATTCCCGGAAAGCCGATGATTTGGCTGAATGCTGGATTTACGCCCTGTCAGCCGATTGTCAGGTGCGCGCGGCAAAGCGTTTCGCTCCTGCTGTAAGCTGCGCCGAGTCGCATGCAAAAGGCGGCTAAAATGGCATTCGTCTAGCAGTATAAGCGGTTAGTCTGTTGCCGACTCAATTCCGCTTATTCCTCATCACCTTGCGCTCGCGCCCAGCCGGGCTGTGCCGGTTCAAGGCTTTCCAGAAACGCATCGGCGCTTTCAAGATAATCGCGCTTCTTTTCATCGCCCATCCGGTCCCATGTCGCATAAATGCGGCCAATGCGGTGATTGCTGGACAGCTTGTCCCGGTGGCGGTCCATAAAATGCCAATAGAGCGGGTTGAACGGGCAGGCGTCTTCGCCCGTTTTCTGGCTCACTTTATAGCGGCATTCTTTGCAGTAATCGGACATCTTGTTGATGTAATTGCCGCTTGCTGCATAGGGTTTTGTCGCGAGTTTCCCGCCATCAGCATACAAGATCATGCCCGAAACATTGGGCAATTCCACCCACTCAAACGCATCGGCATAAACCGCCAGATACCAGTCCTGCACATCGGCTGGATCAATCCCGGCGAGAAGACAGAAATTGCCCAGCACCATCAGCCGCTGGATATGGTGCGCATGCGCGTTGTTATGGGTTGATCGGATACAATCAGACAGGCAGCGCATATCGGTATCGCCCGTCCAGAAAAATTCGGGCAGGGGGCGTGCCGCCTCCAGCTGATTGTCGGTTTGCAGCCCCGGCATAAAGTGCCAGTAAAACCCGCGCACATATTCGCGCCAGCCAATGATCTGGCGAATGAACCCTTCGACCGAATTCAATGGCGCTTTGCCGTCATTATACGCTTGCTCGGCGCGCTGGCACAGCTCCAGCGGATCAAGCAGCCCGATATTGATGCTGGTTGAAAGCATGGAGTGATAAAGGTCATCCGACCCGAAGACCATCGCGTCCTGATAGGGTCCGAAATTCTCGATCCGCTCGGCAAAGAATGCATCGGCGGCTTTCTCTGCCTCATCGCGGGTGACGGGCCATTCAAACGGATCGAGCTGGCCGAAATGGTCTGCAAATTTCGCCTCGACCAATTCAATTACTTCGCGCGTGATATCGTCGTGCGTGAATTTGGGGACTTTGGGAACGAAAAGGTCCGCTTCCAATGCCTCGCGGTTTTCCGCGTCATAATTCCATTTGCCGCCAACCGGTTTGCCATCGTCCTCCATGAGAAGCCCGGTGTCCTTGCGCATTTCGCGGTAGAAATGCTCCATGGTGAGAGCTTTGCGGTCCTCTGCCCAGTCGCGGAATTTTGCGTGGTCACATAAGAACCGGTCATCGGGCAGGATTTGGGCAGGGCAGGGAAACTTGTCCGCCCACTCCTCGATGGCGCGCTGAACCCGCCATTCGCTGGCTTCGGTCACATGAATTTCGCGAGGGGAATGGCGTTCTACCGCGCGTGCAACCTCGCCTGTAAAGCTGCCAGCATTATCGGGATCATCGAGTTTGACATAGTCAACGCTCCACCCAGCATCGCTGAGTTCAGCGGCGAAATGACGCATGGCCGAAAAGATCAGGACGATCTTCTGCTTGTGATGTTTGACATAAGTCGCCTCGTCCCAAACCTCCATCATCAGGATGACCGTGTCATCCTTGGCGCGGCCTCTCAAAGAGGACAAAGTGCGGGTAAGCTGATCGCCCAGAACGGGCACGAGGATCGGGTTTTTGGCCATGGTCATCCAGCTACGTCACACGAAGGAATACGGATCAATATCAATCCCCACGCGCACGCCGGGGGCGAACTGGATATTGCCAGTCCAGTGGTTGAGCACTTGCTGCAAATTCGCGCTGCGCTTTGCATTCACAAGGAAGCGATAGCGGTATCTTCCGCGCAGCAAAGCCATAGGGGCAGGGGCAGGGCCAAGGATATAAAGGTCTTCCCGCTTTGGCCGCGTGTCGCCCAGCCGGTTTGCGGCCTCGCGCGCTTCTTTATCGTCTTCGGAAGAGATAATGATGGCGGCCCAGCGCCCGAATGGCGGCGCGCCTGCATCGCGGCGCGCATCAGTTTCAGCCGCGTAGAATGCGTCGCGGTCCCCATTGGCAAGTGCAGCGATAACGGGCGCATCGGGATGGCGCGTCTGGATGAGGACCTCGCCCGGTTTCGCCCCGCGCCCGGCGCGCCCGGCAACTTGGGCAACCTGGCTGTAAGTGCGTTCCGCCGCGCGCAAATCGCCCCCTTCAAGGCCAAGGTCCGCATCAACCACGCCCACCAATGTCAGCTCTGGAAAGTGGAAGCCCTTGGTCACCAATTGCGTGCCGACGATGATATCAATCGCTTTGGCTTCGGCCTTAGCGATGAACTCAGCCGCTTTTTCCGGATTGCCCAATGTGTCCGATGTGGCCACCGCGATGCGCGCTTCGGGGAAGAGCTTTGCGACCTCGTCTGCGATGCGTTCCACACCGGGGCCGCAGGCGACCATGCAATCCGGTTCTGAGCATTCCGGGCATTCTTTGGGCACCTGCGTTTCAAATCCGCAATGATGGCAGGACAGCCGCGCAGACAGCCGGTGTTCAACCAGCCACGCGCTGCAATGCGGGCATTGGAAACGGTGCCCGCAATTGCGGCACAAAGTCAGCGGAGCATAGCCGCGCCGGTTGAGGAACAGCAAAGATTGCTCGCCCTTTTCCAGCCGCGCTGCCAGCCCATTAATCACCGGTTTGGACAGCCATTGGCCATTGCCCGGTTTCTCAATCGTCAGATCGACCAGTTGGATATCGGGCAATTGCGCACCGCCAAATCGGCTGGGCAGATCAAGCTTTTCGTAAATGCCTGTGCTGGCCATATGCAGGCTTTCCAGAGCAGGCGTCGCGCTGGCGAGCACCACCGGAATTTTCTCAAACCGCGCGCGCATCACGGAAACATCGCGCGCATTATAGCGCACGCCGTCATCCTGCTTGAAGCTGACCTCATGCGCTTCATCCACCACGATCAGGCCAAGATCGGCATAGGGCAGGAACAAGGCTGAACGCGCACCGACGATCACTTGCGCGCCGCCATCTGCCGGACCATTGGCAATCGCGCGCCACGCCCGCCTGCGCTCTGTCGATTTAAGCGAGGAATGCCACAGGACAGGGGCGCTGCCAAAGCGCTGTTCAAACCGGGTGAGGAAATTTTCGGTCAGCGCGATTTCCGGCAGCAGGACGAGAACCTGACGCCCTGCGCGGATCGCCTGCGCCACCGGTTCGAAATAGGTTTCTGTCTTGCCCGACCCCGTGACCCCATCAAGCAGGAAGGGAGCAAAATCGCGCGCTTTTACCGCCTCGACAATTCGGCCTGCGACGCGCGCTTGATCATCGGACAATTCGGGTAGGTGAAAATCGGGCTGGGCAGGCGGGTAGGGGCGGTCAATGGCAACCTCGACAGGCTCTATCACGCCCTGGTTCACCAATCCGCGCAGCACCCCTGCTGACACGCCAGCAATCTCGGAAAGCTCGCGCAAAATGCCCTGTTCGCCGCTGAGCAATTCCATTGCCGCTTCGCGCTGCGGGGTCATGCGGTCGGGCATCGCGCCATTGACCAGCCTGTACTCTGTCGTCGTGGTCGGCCCGCCCAAAGCGCCGCCGCTCGACAAAACCATGCGCGCGACGCTGGCGAGATTGGCGCAGTAATAATGCGCGGTCCATTCAATCAGCCGCCGCAAGGGTTCCGCAATCGGCGGCACATCAATAATCTCACGAAGCGCGCGCAATTTCTCCGCTGGCACCTCTGCACCGGGCAATCGCCCTTCGTCCCAAACGATCCCGGTCACCGTGCGCGGGCCAAGCGGCGCGATCACCACGCTGCCTACAGGAATGGTTTTGCCTTCTGGCACCTTGTAATCGAGCACGCCAAGTGCTGCATTAAGGACAAGAAGACGGACGCGTTGCATGATTGCATCCCTTATGGGTTGGCACATGGCCTGTTCGCAAGGTGAGAGGGGAAACTATGAACGAATTGCCACAGGCATTGCGCAATCCATCGCATCGGCGCGGGGTTTTGAAAGCGGGGCTTTTGGGCGCAGCGGCATTGGCTGTGCCAGCCTGTTCAACGCTGCCCGGTTTCAGCCTGGTTGATGCAGTGCGCCGGCTTTTGCTGCTATCAAGCGAAAACGCCTTTGCGCGCCTTACCGCGGATGGCGGGTTCTGGGATGAGCAGGTTGCGCGGCTGGGCGTGGATCAATTGTTGGGCCTTTCGGGGCGGTCGCTGTCCGGAGTGCTCACATCAGCGCTGTTCAAATCGCGGCTGGAGGATGCATTTGCCGATATCGCCGTAAAGGGCTCGCAAAAAGCAGCCCCGCTGGTGGTGGATGCGGTGCGTACAATCGGTATTGAGAACGCCGCCGCGATCATCGGCGGCGGGCCAACAGCGGCAACCGGGTTCCTGCGCGGCGAATTTGGCGATGGCCTGGTAGAGGCTCTGGTGCCCGAATTGGGCGATGCGATTGCCATTGCGAACGAACCGCTGGTGCGCGATCTTATCAATCAAGTGTCCGGGGTGGATGCAGGCGGCATTGCCGCGCGCCTGTCGGGCAGTCTTAGTGAAGCGATCTGGCAAGAAATAGGGACCGAGGAAGCGGCCATCCGCGCCGATCCCGGTGCGACAGGCGATCCCCTGCTGATCGGCGTTTTGGGCGCGGGCCGCGCATTCTAGCCCGTCTTGGCAAACCTTAGAACCGCGCGGTGATACCGATATTGGCGATGTGCTGCACCCGGTCTTCCCCATCGCGGAACACATATTGATTGAGATAGCCGGGCGTTAAGGTGACCTGCTGTGTGATCGGCACCGATACGCCTGCAAAATTGCGCCAAACGGTCAGCCCTTCGCCATTATTGGCGACATCGTTGAGGCCGATAAATGGCTCTGAATACAGCACAAGATTGTTGTTCTCGCTTACCGGCACGGTCAATTGCACCAGATTGCGATAACGCCATCCGGTCACATTGCTTTCCTCAAAAGTGCGCTGCTCAAGCCGATTGCGCGAGGTCAGTTTCACCCCGTCGCGATTGAACACAGTGACATTGAGCTCCTGATAAAAGCGGTGCTCGTTCACCTCGGCAGGGCCAATCGGATCGGTCAGGATATAAGCATAACCGCCGCCAATATTCACATCCTTGTTGATGCGATATCCGATAAAACTGCGGAGCAAAAGCTGGCCGAGCCTGTCTGCATCATCGGTAAAGCGTTCTTGCGCTTCGCCGCGCACATACCAATCGCCATCCTTGTCCAGATCGACGAAGATAAACTGCCCGCCCCAGATGTTGAAATCATCCTCGGTGGCGGCGGCAGGGGCGGCAATGACGCCAAGCAAAGCAGCCATGGCGGCAAAGGGGGCAAGCAAACGCATGAAAATCTCCGGCGGCGCAAACACCGCGCTATTGGCAAAAGTTCTGGTAGCAAGAATGGGAAAGCGCCCGCGAGGTTCCACACAATCGCACAAGAACCCATCGGCGCATCTGGCCTCTTACCAGTAGCTATGCCATCGCTTGCCGACACCGAATCAAACGAAAGATTACAGGGACGAGCGCGCATGAAATTCTTTGTCGACACAGCCGAGATTGAACCGATCAAGGATCTGGCCGCAACAGGCTTGCTCGATGGGGTCACCACTAATCCGTCGCTGATCGCCAAATCGGGCCGCGATTTTATGGAAGTGACCAAGGAAATCTGCGGGATTGTCGATGGCCCGGTCAGCGCCGAAGTGGTCGCTCTTGATCATGCGACTATGATGAAAGAAGCGGAAATCCTGCGCAAAATCGCGGACAATGTCTGCATCAAAGTGCCGCTGACGGTGGACGGCCTCAAAACCTGCAAAGCGCTCACATCCGAAGGCACAATGGTCAATGTGACGCTCTGCTTCTCAGCCAATCAGGCGCTGCTGGCAGCGAAAGCAGGCGCGACATTTATCTCTCCATTTGTGGGCCGCCATGATGACAACGGCACGGACGGGATGGACCTGATCGAGGATATTCGCCTGATCTATGACAACTACGCGTTTGAAACCGAAATCCTTGTGGCCAGTGTGCGCCACGTCACCCATGTGCTTGCCTCTGCGAAAATCGGTGCCGATGTGATGACGGCGCCGCCCAAAGTGATCCACTCGCTGTTCAACCATGTCCTGACAGATAAGGGGATTGAGGGTTTTCTCGCCGACTGGGAAAAGACCGGGCAATCCATCCTGTAAAGCGAGCATATGTCCGAAGAATCCCCTCTCGATCTGTTCAAGCAAGCGCTCACCGGCGCCAGCCGCGCTATTGCGCGCGATGAAGAGGTGGAAGTAGCCTGGAGCGCGGATGTGCCGGGCGCATCGGGCAACAGGTTCCGTGTGCCATTGCCGGCGCGCGATTTGCCAGCGGAACAAGTAAGCGAAGCGCGCGGATTTGCGGACAGTTTCTCGTTAAAATTGCGCCATCATGACGCAGGGCTGCACGCGGTGAACGCGCCGCCGGAACCGGTTGCTCGCGCCTGTTATGATGCGGTGGAACTGGTGCGGTACGAGGCGCTTGGCTCCAACAGTTTTGCCGGAATGGCAGACAATCTGGATGCCGCGCAATCGGTGCGTCTCACCACCGATCCCATCGTTCGCGCGCAAAAGGCGGACGAGGTGCCTTTGCAAGGCGCGCTTGCCCTGATGCTGCGCGAAAAGCTGACCGGCCAGCCGATCCCCGATGCCGCCAAAGCGGGTGTTTCCATGGTCCGCGACTGGATCGAGGAGACCGTGGGTGAAGGGCTTGAGAGCCTCGTTGACAGCGCCTCTGACCAACAAGCATTCCAGGACCTCGCGCTCGATTTGCTGCGCGATCTGGACCTTACCCGTCCCACCGATGCCCCTGACGAAGCCGACAATGATGACGGCGACGAAGATGACGGTTCCGAAGACGAACAATCCGGTGATGAACAGCAGGAAGGCGACGCCGATCCGCAATCCGCCGAAACCGCAGGCGAAATGGCCGAGGGTGAAGGCGAAGGCGATGCTGACGGCGAAATGGCCGCCGAAGAGGAGATGCAGGACGGCGAACCGGGCGAGGAAGGCGATGCCTCTAACGCCCCCGTCCGCCCCAATCGCCCTGCCGCCGATATTCCCGATGGCTTGGAATATCAGGCCTTTACCACCCGCTTTGACGAAGAGATCGCAGCGCCAGAATTGTGCGATGCAGAGGAGCTGGACCGCCTTCGCGCTTATCTCGACAGCCAGCTGACCGGGCTGCAAGGCGTGGTGACGCGTCTGGCGAACCGCCTGCAACGCCGATTGATGGCGCAGCAGAACCGCAGCTGGGACTTCGATCAGGAAGAAGGCGTTCTGGATGCCGCGCGCCTAAGCCGCGTAATCGTCTCGCCCGGCACGGCTTTGAGTTACAAGGTTGAGCGCGATGTTGAGTTCAAAGACACCATCGTCACGCTGCTGATCGACAATTCTGGCTCAATGCGCGGGCGGCCCATTTCCATCGCCGCGATCAGCGCCGACATCCTTGCGCGCACGCTGGAACGCTGCGGAGTGAAGACCGAAATCCTCGGCTTTACAACGCGCGCATGGAAAGGCGGGCAATCGCGCGAGGCTTGGCTGGCCGATGGCAAACCGCAGGGGCCGGGGCGGCTCAATGATCTTCGCCATATCCTCTACAAACAGGCTGACGAGCCATGGCGGCGCGCGCGCCGCAATCTCGGCCTGATGATGCGCGAGGGATTGCTCAAAGAAAACATCGACGGCGAGGCGCTGCTATGGGCGCATTCCCGCCTGATCCACCGCCCCGAAGAACGCCGCATCCTGATGGTGATCTCTGACGGTGCGCCAGTGGATGACAGTACATTGTCGGTGAACTCGGCAGGGTACTTGGAAGCGCACCTGCGCGGGGTGATCGAATGGATCGAAAACGTCAGCCCCGTGCAACTCGTCGCCATCGGCATCGGCCACGATGTGACGCGCTATTACAGACGCGCGGTGACGATCATGGATGTCGAGCAATTGGGCGGCACGATCATGGAGCAGCTCGCGGAGTTGTTTGAGGATGAGAAGGGCGGCGCAAGGGGGCGGCGGTGAGCATACTTGCAAATCGTGACTGGGCTGGTGGTCCCGGTGCTTCGGAAGAATCGATAAGGCGATTGATCGAGATGGCTCCGAAGCAATTGCCGGAGAGTTACCTTGATCTTCTCAAATTTTCCGATGGAGGGGAGGGGCCTATGCCCATTGCCCCTTGGAATGTCTGTCTGGATCCCGTGAAGGCAGTCATAGACCTTGAGCAAGAAGGTTCTCTGAAAGAACACTTTCCCGATCTGTTTGTCATCGGCGGAGATGGCGGCGGCGAAGCGATTGCTTTGGACCTTCGTTTTGTGGGTCGCATGCCGGTCGTTACATACGACATGTGCAACTCGGACCTCAACGAAAGCGTTGTTGAACTTGCCGAGAGCTTTGACGAATTCTTGCCGTTGATTGGAGTCGAAGAACAATGAACGCAACCCAAGCCGTAACCAGCCGCCGCGTGCCCGGCACCGCGATCTTGCCGTGATCACACAAAGTATGATATCTGCATACGCATGAGCAAACTCGAACGCATCACTGTCACCATGCCCGAAGAAATGGCCGCCAAATTGCGCGCTGCGGTGGAGAGCGGGGAATACGCAACAACGAGCGAGGTTGTGCGTGAAGCTCTGCGCGATTGGACCAATGAGGAGCAGCGGCGCGAGGCCGAAAATGCCCGTTTCCGCGCAATGCTGGACGAGGCCAGAGCGGAAGGCTCTTTGTCGGCCGAAGACGTGTTTGAAGAGGTTCGCGCTTACACTCGGCAAATTGTGGTGGAAGAGCAGCAGCGGCAAAAAGCGTGAATCTCACTATCACGCCAGCGGCCCGTTCGGATTTACTTGATATCGCCCAACAGATTGCTCGAGATAACCCGGAACGCGCTGAGACATTCGTCGAGGAACTTATTGGCTTTTCTGCAGCCCTAATTGAACGCCCTCAATCTTATCGCCTGCGTAAAGAGTGGGGAGATAACGTGCGCAGATCGCGCCGCGGCAATTATCAGGTAGTGTTCGAAGCCAACGAACATGAAGTCTTGATACTGCGCTATCTGCATGTACGCCGGAACATTGATGCCATTCTTTCACAGGACCAGAAATGAACGTAACCCAAGCCGTCACCAGCCGCCGCTCTGTCCGCGAATTTCTGGATAAGCCCGTGGAGCTCGACACGATCCGCCGCGTCATGGATACCGCGCGATGGGCGGCGTCGGGGTGCAATTATCAGCCTTGGGAAGCGACTGTCCTCACTGGCCAGCCGCTTGCGGATTTGCAGGCGAAAATCACGTCCACACCGCCGCAAGAGCTTGAATACGATTGGAACGCGCCACTGGCTGAGGACGTATACAAGTCCCGCCTTCACGGCATTTCGAAAGGCATGTTCGAAGCGCTCGGCATTGCGCGCGATGACAAGGGCGCGCGGATGGCTGCCATGGGGCGCAACGCCACCAGCTTTGATGCGCCCGCTGTCATGTTCGTCTATTTCCCGCGCCTGATGAAAGAGCCGCAATGGTCTGACACCGGCATGTGGCTGCAAACGGTGGCGCTGCTGCTGCGCGAAGAGGGGCTCGACAGCTGCTTTCAGGAATTCATGGCCTATTATGCGAATGTAATCCGAGGGTTTCTGGGCCTCGACCATGACCGATATATGCTGTTTTGCGGCATGGCGATTGGGTATCGTGATCCTGATGCTCCGGTGAATGCGTTTGAGCGGGAGCGCGTTCCGCTGGACGATCAAGTTAAGTTCGTGGGCTTTTAACTTCGTCATTGCGAGGGGCGCAGCCCTGCGGCAATCCAGAGCGGTCGAGCGCTTTGCTCTGGATTGGTTGGCCTGTGGCCTGCTGCGCATCCGCTCCGCTCGCAATGACGATTGAATTGACGGCCCGCCATTGGCTGGGCAAAGCGCATCGCAAATGACTGACCTCAAACTCTTCAACTCGCTCACCCGCGAAATCGAAACCTTTGACCCCGTCCATGATGGTGAGGCGCGGGTCTATACGTGCGGGCCGACGGTCTACAATTACCCCCATATCGGCAATATGCGCGCCTATGTGTTTGCCGATGTACTGGGGCGCACGCTCAGCCATCAGGGGCTAAAACTCACGCATATCATCAACATCACTGATGTCGGGCACCTCACCGATGACGCGGATGAGGGCGAAGACAAGATGGAGAAAATGGCGGCGGAGCGCGCCCAATCCATCTGGGACATCGCCAAGCACTACACTGAAGCTTACTGGGCCGATGTGAAAGCGCTCAATATCCGTGAGCCTGCCAAGTGGTCCATCGCAACCGACTATATCGAAGAGATGCTGGAGTTTGCTACAGGGATTGCTGGCAAGCACTGCTATGAATTGGATAGCGGTTTGTATTTCGATGTCTCGACGATTGAGGATTACGGGCGGCTAGCGCGTGCTGTAACCGAGGATGGCGAAGGCCGCATCGACACGGTTGAGGGCAAACGTAACCCGCAAGACTTTGCAATCTGGCGCAAGACTCCGGCGGGCGAAACGCGGCAGATGGAATGGGACAGCCCATGGGGCAAAGGCGCGCCGGGTTGGCATCTGGAATGCTCCGTGATGGGCGAGAAACTCTTGGGCTTTCCTTTCGACATTCACACTGGCGGGATCGACCACCGCGAGATCCACCACCCCAATGAAATCGCGCAAAACCAGGCGTTTTGCGGTTGCGGGGGCTTGTCAGAAGCGCGCAATTCGGGCGCCAATATCTGGATGCACAACAACTTTCTGGTTGAGCGGTCCGGCAAGATGTCCAAATCCTCCGGCGAATTTTTGCGGCTGCAATTGCTGATCGACAAAGGCTATCACCCGCTCGCCTATCGGATGATGTGCCTGCAAGCGCATTATCGGTCAGAGCTGGAATTCAGCTGGGAAGGGCTGGAGGCGGCTTTGACGCGGCTTAAACGCATGGTGATGCAGGCGGAGCGGCTCGCAGATGCCGAGCCGCAGCCGCAAGCTGAACATCCCAAATTCGCAGCGTCTTTGGCGAAGTTTGACGAGGCGATCAGCGATGATCTGGGCACCCCAGTGGCGCTCACCGCTTTGGAAGATGCTCTGGGCACCAAAAAGGTGGATGCCGGGATTAAGCGCGCCGTGATCGAACATATGGACGCCGTGCTTGGGCTGGGTCTGTTTGACCTCACTCGCAAGGATTTGCGCATCCGGCCCAAAGCGGCTGAGATAGACGAGGCTGAAATCGAGCAGGCGCTGACTGCTCGCAAAGCCGCGCGCGCCGAAAAGGATTTCGCAGCGTCCGACGCAATCCGCGATGATCTTGCCGCCAAAGGGGTCGATGTGATGGACGGCGATCCGCTGAGCTGGGAATGGAAGCTGATCTGAGGCAAGGCGGGCGTAGCAGAGCGGCCGGCCTTGCTCCTGCCTAGCAATCTGTTAAATAGATTGCATGTTGCAACCTATATTATGGCTCATCCTTGCTGCGATCCATGCAATGCCTGCGCTGGCGTTGTTTCGGCCAGCGACCATCACAACTTTGTATGGCGTTGCGGCCGACAACCCGCTTTTCCTGCTTTTGCATCACCGTGCAGCCTTGTTTTTTGCGGTGTTCATTGCGTGTCTATGGGCTGCATTCGTACCGGAAGGGCGCAGGCTTGCAGTGCTGATTGTCGGTATCAGCATGGTGAGTTTTCTAGGATTGTATTGGCAGGCGGGCGCACCGCAGCAGCTTAAAACAATTGCACTGGTTGATCTGGCAGGATTGCCTTTTCTAGCGGGGGTGGCTTGGCTCGCATTCCGGCCCTAAGGGTATTGGGATGACCATCCTAGCCATATCCGGCCTCATCCGCCCGCTCCTCGAACCGCGCCTTCCTGATGACCTCGATGTGCGCTGGTTTATGACCAAGGAAGAAGCGCTGGAGGCGGTGCCTGATGCTGAGATCGGCTGGTTCGATATGTACGAACAAGAAGCCATGGCCGCGACATTGCGCGCGGCAACTTCGCTCAAATGGCTCAATTCGATTTACGCAGGCCTCGATTTTCTGCCCATGGATGTGCTGATTGACCGGGGCATCACGGTCACCAATGGTGCAGGCATTAACGCTGTGACCATTGCGGAATACACGGTGATGGGCATGCTCAATATCGCGAAGGGTTACCGCGATGTCATGCGCGCGGCAGAGCGGCGCGAATGGCTATTGGACAGCCCCGGCAAGCGCGAACTGGCCGGATCAAAAGCGCTGCTTTTGGGCTATGGCGCGATTGGAAAGCTGATCCAGCCGCGATTGGAAGCCTTTGATGTGGCTGTGACTGTGGTGCGCCGCAGCGGCGGTGAAGGCACGCTCAAACCCGATGAATGGCGCGGGCGATTGGGCGAATTTGATTGGGTAATCCTCGCCGTGCCAGCGACACCGGAAACCGATGGAATGATCGGCGCGGAGGAGCTGGCCGCGATGAAATCCGATGCAGTGCTCGTCAATATCGCGCGCGGCACCGTGGTCGATCAGGGGGCGCTGACAACGGCGCTGCGTGAGAACGTGATCGGGGCGGCTTTCCTCGATGTGACAACGCCCGAACCTCTGCCCGCCGATAACCCGCTGTGGACGCTCGACAATGCGCATATCTCGATGCACCTGTCTGGCCGCGCGCAGGACAAGATGTTCATCCGGTCTGCCGAACGGTTTCTCGATAATCTGGCGAAGTATCGCAGCGGAAAGCCCGTTGCGCCGATTTTTGACCCGGCTCGCGGATATTAGCGGCCTGTAACGTGTTGGGTGATTGAAACGTATACCAACACAATGCAGGCACTCCGCTCCTCAGGCGAGCGGAATTCAGGAGGATATCCCCAATGAGCGACACCCAAAAAGCATCTGACCTTTTCGTTGAATGCCTCGAAGCGGAAGGTGTCGAATATATCTTTGGCGTTCCGGGCGAAGAAAATCTCGATCTTCTCGAAAGCCTTTCGCATTCCAAACAGATCAAGCTGATCCTGACCCGGCACGAACAGGGCGCGGCGTTTATGGCGGCGACTTACGGCCGGCATACGGGCAAGACGGGCGTGTGCCTTGCAACGCTTGGGCCCGGTGCGACCAATCTTGTGACAGGGGCTGCCTACGCGCAGCTTGGCGGGATGCCGATCCTGATGATTACCGGGCAAAAACCGATTAAGCATTCCAAGCAGGGCCGGTTCCAGATCCTCGACGTGGTCGACATGATGGGTCCGCTGACCAAGTTTACCCATCAGCTGCATTCAGGCGACAACATTCCCAGCCGCGTGCGCGAGGCGTTCCGTTTGGCCGAAGAGGAAAAGCCGGGCGCAACGCATCTCGAACTGCCCGAAGACATTGCCGATGAACAAACCAGTGCCCGCCCCATCCAGCGCAGCGTCGCGCGCCGCCCGTCTGCCGAGGTGAAAGCGGTTCGGCTGGCGGTCGAAGCTTTGGAAGCGGCCACATCGCCTGTGCTTGTGATCGGGGCAGGGGCCAACCGCACGATGACGGGCAAGATGCTCGGCGAATTTATCGAGAAAACCGGCATTCCGTTTGTGACAACGCAAATGGGCAAAGGCGTGATTGATGAGCGCCACCCGCTTTTCCTTGGCTGCGCGGCTCTATCATCGGGCGATTTCTGCCATCGCGCGATTGAAGACGCTGATTGCATTATCAATGTCGGCCATGATGTGATTGAAAAACCACCGTTTTTTATGCAAGATGCGTTTGATGATCCTAAGGCAAGCGGCACCAAAGTCATCCATGTTTCTAACAAGACCGCCGAAGTGGACCCTGTTTATTTCCCTCAGATCGAAGTAATCGGCGACATCGCCAACGCTATCTGGCAGATCAAGGAAAGCGTCACCGCGCAAAGCCATTGGAGCTTTGACCGCCTGCTGTGTTACCGCCGCGCAGAAGCCAAGCACACCCAGCCGCTCGCCGAAGATGAGCGCTTCCCGATCTTCCCGCCGCATCTTGTGAGCGAGGTGCGCCGCGCCATGCCCGAAGACGGGATTATCTGCCTCGACAATGGCGTTTATAAAATCTGGTTTGCGCGGAATTATACAGCCTACCTGCCCAATACAGTGCTGCTCGATAATGCGCTGGCGACGATGGGCGCGGGGTTGCCGTCGGCCATGATGAGCGCGATGCAATATCCGGATCGCAAAGTGATGGCGATCTGCGGCGATGGCGGTTTTATGATGAACAGCCAGGAGATGGAGACGGCGGTTCGGCTGGGCCTCAATCTCACCGTGTTGATCCTGCGCGATGATGCTTACGGGATGATCCGGTGGAAACAGGCGAATATGGGCTTTGCCGATTACGGCCTGACTTATGGCAATCCCGATTTCGTGAAATATGCCGAAAGCTACGGCGCGCACGGCCACCGCGTGACATCGGCAGCGCACTTAACCGATGTTTTGGCTGAGACGCGCGATACGCCGGGTGTGCATGTGATCGATTGCCCCGTGGACTACACCGAGAACGACCAGATCCTCAATCACGATATCAAGGAACTGAGCGCAGGCTTGTGAGCAGGCTAGTCGTTTCTGCACGCACCAGTGCTCTTGATGACTGGCAATTCGATAGCAATGGCAATGTGACTGCGCCGGGGGGGCGCCAGCTCGCCGAATGGTTGGCTGGAGAACTCAGCAGCGATGCAAGTGTATCCGAGATAGAGAACCACAAAGACTATGGCTGGCGATTTAAGCTAAAAGACAACCTTGGCAAAGTGGAATGCCTGATCGCGATGGGGGCTGAGGAGGGGACGATGTATTTTTGGGCTGATAGGATAAGGTGGATACGCCTTGGTCCTCCACGTCGCGATCTTTTGGAGATAGTTCGGAACATATTGCAGGCCGACCCGCGCTTCACAGATGTGAAAATAGTAAAGCCAGGAGAATGATTGGACCATGAAACTCAAGGATACTTACCCGCTTTACCTCAACAACAAGGCTGTCCAGCCCAACACCGATCTGGAAGTCACCGATAAATACACAGGCGAGACCGCGTTCCGCACTGCCCTTGCTTCGCCTGAAATCATTGATGAAGCCATTGCAGGCGCGGTGCATGCGGCAGAGCCGATGGCGCGCCTTGCGTCCTATGAAAAGCAGGACGTGCTGATGCACTGCGTCGCGCGGTTTAAGGAACGCTTTGACGAGCTGGCCTACGCCTTGTGCGTTGAAGCGGGCAAGCCGATCAAGGATGCAGAAGGCGAGGTCACCCGCCTGATCGACACATTCCGCATTGCTGGCGAAGAGGCGGTGCGCAATTATGGCGAAGTGATGCCGCTCGATATCTCTGAGCGTGCCAGGGGCTATACAGCCATGTGGAAACGCGTGCCCATCGGCCCGTGCAGCTTTATTGCGCCGTTTAACTTTCCGCTCAATCTAGCCGCGCATAAAATCGCGCCTGCCATCGCGGTTGGGTGCCCGTTTGTGATGAAGCCTGCGTCCAAAACGCCTTTGGGCGCGCTTATCATGGGTGAAGTTCTGGCCGAATGCGATGTGCTGCCCGAAGGGGCGTTCTCCATCCTGCCCGCTGCCCGCGACGGTGCGGACCTGTTCACCGAAGATGAGCGGCTTAAATTGCTCTCTTTCACCGGATCACCCGGCGTTGGCTGGGCGTTGAAAGCGAAAGCAGGCAAGAAACCTGTCGTGCTGGAACTGGGCGGCAATGCGGCCGTCGTGATCGATCACGATGCGGACCTTGACGATGCGTTAGAGCGGGTTGTTTTCGGCGCGTTCTATCAGTCGGGCCAATCGTGCATCGGGGTTCAGCGCATCATCATCCACGCCGATGTCTTTGATGCGTTCAAAGCCAAGCTGGTCGCCAAGACCAAAAGCCTCATCGCAGGCGATCCGAAAGACCGCGACACTTTTATCGGCCCGATGATATCCGAAGGCGAGGCAACCCGGCTGAAAGGCTGGATTGACGAAGCGGTCGAAGGGGGTGCCACTTTGCTAACAGGCGGCGGTCTGTCGCGCGGCAATATGCTGGAGGCGACATTGCTCGAAAATGTCCACCGCGATGCCAAAGCGATGAACGAAGAGGCATTCGGCCCGCTGGCGATCCTGATGAAATTTGACACCTTCGATGAGGCGCTGGACGAAGTGAACCGATCACAATTCGGCCTTCAGGCGGGCATTTTCACGCGCGATCTGTTCAAGATGTACGATGCGTGGGACAGGCTCGATGTAGGCGGCGTTGTTATCAATGATGTGCCCAGTTACCGGGTGGACAATATGCCCTATGGCGGGGTCAAGGAATCCGGCTTGGGCCGCGAAGGTATCCGGTTCGCCATGGAAGATATGAGCGAGATCCGGAACCTTGTGGTGAGGCGGGGTTAGGGCGCGGGCACTGCTGCCCTTACACCTCCTCCAGCAGCAGCAGCACTGCCGTCACTCGCATCAGCTCGGTTTCGCCAAAGCGGTGATCGACCTCGCTCACCGTTGCTTCGGCGACCAATTGGGCGGGGATGGTGAATTCGTGCTCGGGCAGGTCGGCGATGAATTCCTCGCCCGCAGCAACAGCCTGTGCCCCTTTGAACTCCAGCACCACTTCGTGCCGTGTGCCGGCAAAGGTGATCGAAGCCCAGGCGGTTTCTTCATGGCTGAGCACATCGCCCTTGCCATCGGCGAGCGACAAGACCGCCTCGCGCACCCGGTCTGACAAAGTGCGGCGCGGGCGATAGCGGCGGGCGCGTTCTATCGTTTGTGCACTTTCTGCATCTGCATCTGAGTCTGCCGATTTCGTTTCGAAATCCGCCGGAAACGTCGGCAATGTGCCCTGCAGCGCAGCGGCTGGCGCTGGCAAGAGTGCGTGATCGGGCGCGAATGCGGTGAGGCTGGCTTCAAACATGGGCGGTTTCCTTGGGGCTGGATTTGTATTGAACGGGGCTGCTTTGATGATCGGCGCGGGGCGCGGGGATTTGCGCAGCAGTGACTCTGACAAGGCCTGCACGCGCGGCCTTGTTTGCGGCGACGTCATATTCAGCCATCCACCCCCTGATGCGCGCTTCGGTTGCCGCGCGCGGGATGCGGCCGAGCCTCAGATCGAGCACAAAGCGCGGATCGCTGGCGGCAAGCCGTCCAAATTTTGTGGCGGCCATATCGTGATGTGTGAGGAAGGCCTCTACGGCTCTGACTAGCATGATGATCCCTCTTGGTTGCGTCACCTCGATGCGCCGAATGCGGACTGGCGAATCGCTTGGTGTTCCTGTAATGTTCCACTCAATTTCCTACTTGTCTAGGAAAAATCCTTCATGTAGGAAGATTCTTATGGTAAATGAAAATCTCAACCTCGATCCCGTCCGTGCTCGCTTGCTGCAATTGTCGCAGGAACGCGGTGCCAGCCTTGCCAGCCTGTCTGAGCTTTTGGGGCGTAACCCCTCGTATCTCCAACAATTTATCACCAAGGGTAGCCCGCGCAGGCTGGGCGAGACCGATCGTAGAACGCTGGCGCAATTCTTTGGGGTGGAGGAACGCGAGCTGGGCGCACCCGAATCGCCTTCGGCAGCCTTAACAAAGGATAAATCCTATATTGGGACAGTTTTGCAGCCAAGTGCGCGCGCCGCTCGGCCCCGGCAAGGCTGGGTCGATGTGCCGCGCCTTGATATTGGTGCATCCGCTGGGCCGGGCGCATTGCCAGGCGAGGAAGAGGCGTTTGACACGTTTCAGTTTTCGCATCGCTGGCTGAGCGAACAGGGGCTGGAACGCGCGCAATTGTCCTCGATCACGGTGCAGGGCGATTCGATGGAGCCGCTGCTTCAGGATGGCGATGATATTCTGGTGGACCGCGCGCAAAACGCCTTTCGCGATGGCATCTATGTGGTGCGCCTTGATGAAGCGCTGATGGTAAAACGCCTGGCCGCGGCAGGCGGAGGGCGCGTGTCGCTGCTCAGCCAGAACCTTGCCTATCCGCCCGTAACGGTCGCGGTGGAGGAGCTTGAGATTATCGGCAAGGTTGTGTGGAAGGGCGGGCGGGTTTAACCTGAGGAGCGTATCGGCTTGCAAAGCAGCCCGCTCGCGCTTCAGGAGTATCTCTAATGTCGCCACCTTATACAAAAGCAGCAGGCGTTCTCGTCGTCGCGGGGCTTGGCCTGGGGGCTGCGAATGGGACAGTGATCGACCTGACGCCGGGCCGCTGGGTCACGGACCACACCATTCGATCAGGCACGGACGAAGTGATCCATGCAGAGCAATCGCAGCGATGTCTGACCGAAGCGACAAGCAAAATCACTTTCGATTATGTTCTCGAAGAGCTTGATTATGGCGAATGCCAGACGCGCAATGTCGTCATCACTCAAAATAGCGGCAGTGCGGATGCGACGTGTGTCTATGCCGAAGATGGCGGCATCACGATCAATGGCCGGATGGAGGTCACTTTTTCGAAGGAAGCCTATAAGATCACCTCGCGCATTCGCGAAAACGGCGTGACCTACACGGGCATAGGCCGCCTGACTGGGCCTTGTTGACGGGCTGCTGACACGTTGGCCGAATTGTGCGCCCTCTTGCATTGAACTAGCGTCCAAGCCATCTCCTCACTCATGACCAATCCCACACCCCCCATGAAAGCCGCGATCTTGCCGGTGACGCCTTTGCAGCAGAACTGCTCGCTGATCTGGTGCACCAAAACCATGAAAGCCGCGCTCACCGATCCGGGCGGTGATCTTGATAAGCTGAAAGCGGGCGTCGAAAAGGCGGGCGTGACGCTGGAGAAAATCCTCATCACCCACGGCCATCTCGATCATTGCGGGCAGGCAGGCATGCTGGCGGATGAGCTGGGGCTGCCCATCGAAGGGCCGCACAAGGATGACCTGTTCTGGATCGAGCAATTGGACGATGACGGCGCGCGCTATGGGATGGAGGCGAAAAGCTTTACTCCCACGCGCTGGCTGGAACATGGCGACACGGTGAGCGTGGGCGAGCTAACGCTCGATGTGATCCATTGCCCCGGCCACACGCCCGGCCATGTCGTGTTCGTCCACGGGCCAAGCAAGTTTGCGATTGTGGGCGATGTGTTGTTCCAAGGCTCCATCGGCCGCACCGATTTTCCGCGCGGCAATCATCAGGATTTGATCGACAGCATCACCAAACGCCTATGGCCGCTGGGCGAGGACATCATGTTCATCCCCGGCCACGGCCCAACCAGCACATTTGGGCAGGAACGCAAGACGAATGCGTTTGTGAGCGATATGGCGCTTTCTTGAGTGTGTTCGCCCATCCGGGCGAACTCCTCGGTGCTGTTTCAAACCCCGGCTTTGTCCGGGTTTGAGCACCTGCGGGCGCGCAGTCGCGCTTTGACTGCTGTGACCAAGAACGGATTGGCGACCAGATTGCCGCAAGGCCGCGCGCCGGCCCAGATAGGCCAGCGCAGATAAAACTCCTTACATCACCCCCGCGCCAATCAGCGCGGCGACCACGCCCAGGCCCAGCAGCGTCAGCATCGAAACAATCGTCCCGATCATCCGGCCAATGCCCAGCGCGCCGCCGTCCATTCCAAACGCATGCGCCACGCGGCCCAGAATAAATGCCGCCGCAACAAAAGCGAGCCACGGCTGGCCTTTGCCCGACAGCTCAATCGCCGCGATAAGGATCAGCGCAAACGGCGCGTTTTCGACAAAGTTCGCTTGCGCCCGCATCCGGCGGATCAACGGCTCGCTGTCTTCATCGCCGACAAAGATCTTTTCCGCCCGCCTGATTGCGCCAATGCGCACCATCAGCCAGATGCTCAAAATCCCCGCAGCTGCCGCTGTTGTTAAAGTCACTGGCAGAATTATCATGTGTCAGACCCCTGTTTGTTCAAACCCCTCGCTATACGGGTGCAACACCGCTTGCAACGCGCGAGTTTTGCGCTATAGCGCGCGGCTTCCCGCCAGCTTTTGGTAAGGATGCAGCTCACACATTTGCTTGTGCGCCGCGCGCCTTTGCCTTAGGGGCTGTCGCAGATATTGCAGCGCGCACTGGCGCAAACACACGAATTTATTTGAGGAAATGGTGCCGCCATGGCTGTCCCAAAGAGAAAAGTATCGCCCCACCGCCGCGGAAACCGCCGCGCGCATGATTCGCTCAAAGTTGAGGCATTCCACGAATGCTCAAACTGTGGTGAGCTGAAGCGGCCGCACAATCTGTGCCCGCATTGCGGCTATTACAATGGGCGTGAGGTCGTCGCTGTCGGCGTTTAAGCCGGTGCGATGTTAGACGGAGAATTATGACATGAGCCTGCCGCGTATCGCTGTTGATGCGATGGGCGGCGATGAAGGCGTGCGTGTCATGGTCGAAGGCGCAGCGCTTGCGCGCCGCAATCACGACAATTTCCAGTTTCTGCTGGTTGGCGATGAAACGCGGATCAAATCCGCTTTAGAAGCGCATCCCAATATGCGCGGCGCTTCTGAAATCCTGCACTGCGATGATGTGGTTGGCGGCGACGAATTGCCCAGCCGCGCGATCCGGCGAGCGAAAACCACCAGCATGGGCCTTGCGGTGAATGCCGTGAAAGAAGGCCGCGCAGGCGCTGCGATCAGTGCTGGCAATACCGGCGCGCTGATGGCGATGAGCAAAATCGCGCTCCGCACGATGCCGGGAATTGATCGGCCTGCCTTGGCGGCTTTGATGCCAACTTTGAAATCGCACGATGTCGTGATGCTCGATCTGGGCGCCAACACCGAAGCGGATGCGCGCAATCTGGTGCAATTTGCGGTGATGGGCGCGGCCTATTCGCGGATTGTAAACGGTTTCGACAAACCCAAAGTGCGCCTCCTTAATATCGGCACGGAAGAGATTAAGGGCACCGATGCTTTGCGCGATGCTGCGGCCATGTTGCAGGCGGCATCGGATAAAGCGGATGGGGGCCTTGCCATGCAGTTTGATGGCTTTGTCGAATCCGACAAGATCAATCGCGGCGAAACCGATGTGGTCGTCACCGATGGTTTCTCCGGTAATATCGCATTGAAAGCGATTGAGGGATCGGCCCGCTTTGTGACCGATTTGCTCAAACAGGCATTCACCAGTTCGCTGCGTTCGAAATTCGGATTTTTGGTGTCCAAACCCGCGACAGAGCTGCTGCGCCATCATCTTGACCCCAACAATCACAACGGCGCTGTGTTTCTGGGGCTCAACGGCGTGGTCGTCAAAAGCCATGGCAGCGCGACTGCAAAAGGCGTGGCTCATGCGGTGACAGTCGCTGCGCGGCTGCTCGAAAACAAGCTGACCCAGCGCATCGCTGAGGATCTGGGCGAGCTGGGTGAGGATGCCTTGCGCCGCAATGGGAGCAAAGCAGCGCCGCCATCGCAAACCGAATCAGATGATACCGGAGCGGCGGCATGAGCGGGTCTCGGCTGGTCGGAACAGGCTCAGCCTTGCCCAAAACCTGCGTCACCAACGCCGAATTGGCGTCCCGGATTGATACAAGTGATGAATGGATCGTCGAACGCACCGGCATCCGCCAACGCCATATTGCAGGCGAGGGAGAGACCACCGCGAGCCTTGCGATAGAGGCTGCGCGTAAGGCCCTCGATGATGCCGGATTAACGCCTGCCGATATCGGCCTGATTGTGCTGGCAACCGCCACGCCCGACAACACGTTTCCCGCCACCGCGACCAAGGTGCAAAACGCGCTCGGCTGCAATGGCGGGGTCGCGTTTGATGTGGCGGCGGTGTGTTCGGGCTTCCTTTATGCGCTGGCCACTGCCGATTCGCTGCTGCGCACTGGCATGGCGAAAAATGCGCTTGTGATCGGCGCAGAAACTTTCAGCCGCATTCTCGATTGGGAAGACCGCACAACCTGCGTCTTGTTCGGCGATGGGGCAGGGGCCGTGGTTTTGACAGCGCCCGATGCCGATCATGCAAGTGACGATTTGGAAGGTGAGGCGGACAGCGAAAACGCGCCAGCTGGTGTCCTTGCAACCCGGCTTCATGCCGATGGTGCCCAGCACGATCTGCTCTATGTCGATGGCGGGCCATCAACCACGCAAACGGTTGGTCATCTGCGGATGAAAGGGCGCGAAGTGTTTCGCCATGCGGTCGTCAATCTCGCCAGTGTGCTGCGCGAAGTGATTGAAGAAGCTGGCATTTCGGTTGAGGATATTGACTGGGTCGTCCCCCATCAGGCCAATGCGCGCATTCTGGATGCGACCGCGAAAAAGCTCGGAATTCCGGCGGAAAAAGTCGTGATGACAGTTCAGGATCATGCGAACACATCGGCCGCATCGGTGCCGCTTGCGCTCGATACAGCGCGGCGCGATGGGCGGATTAAAGCGGGCGATTTGGTTATGCTCGAAGCGATGGGCGGCGGCTTCACCTGGGGGGCAAGCCTCGTCAGAATGTAGCGTATGTAGGGCCGCCGTTAGGCTGTTTGTTTACGAAACATTGGCATTTGGCATCCAGTCCATTGCGAAATTGGCACCGATTGCTTACGGTGCCAGCAGCTTTTCGAAGGGTCGCACCTATACAGGAGGATGTGCAATATGCGTTCCATGGGCACGCTTACTCGCGCCGATTTGGCAGAGACGATCAATCGCAAGCTGGGCTTTAGCCGGGCTGAATCGCTCGACATGGTTGAAGCCATTTTGGACAAGATGTGCGATTCGCTCGCCGATGGTGAAAATGTCAAAATTTCAGGCTTTGGCAGCTTTGTCCTTCGCGACAAGAATGAGCGCATTGGCCGCAACCCGAAAACAGGGGTCGAAGTGCCGATTACCCCGCGCCGGGTGATGACATTTCGGGCCAGCCAATTGTTAAAAGAGCGGATCGCGGCTGGAAAATAGATTAGGAATGTGATCTATAGCCCTCAATTCATTAGGGGGAATTATAAATCATGGCTGATTTCGACGATGGCAAAGACGATGGCGCATTGCGCACCATTGGCGAGGTTAGCGAAGCGCTCGGCATCAAATCGCACGTTTTGCGGTATTGGGAACAGCAGTTCACTCTGCTCAAACCGTTAAAGCGCAGCGGCGGACGGCGCTATTATCGGCCCAGCGATGTCGAACTGGTTGAAACGATCAACCGCCTCGTGAACGAAGAGGGCTACACGCTGAAAGGCGCAGAGGCTGTCCTGCGATCCAGCGGAAAATCGGAACTGGATCGCCGGACCGATGATCGCCGGTCGGGCGATCGCCGCGCTGCCACAGAACTGCGCCGCGCCAGCGATGATGACGGGTCAAAGCGCAGCAAATCGGAAATGATCGCGCAATTGAAAAGCATCCGGGACAGGCTGGACAGCGCGCTCGACGCCTAACGCGGGAAGCTACTCGGCCGCCATCAATTCCGCTTCGCCCAGATCCACACTGACAAGGCGCGAAACCCCTTTTTCCGCCATGGTCACACCGAACAGGCGGTGCATGCGGCTCATCGTGACAGCGTTGTGCGTGACGATCAGATAGCGCGTCTTTGTGGTGCTCACCATGGAATCGAGCAGGTCGCAAAACCGTTCGACATTGGCATCATCAAGCGGCGCATCGACCTCGTCCAGCACGCAAATCGGCGCGGGATTGGTCAGGAACAAGGCAAAGATCAGCGCGGTTGCAGTGAGCGCCTGTTCGCCCCCTGACAACAGCGATAGCGATTGCAGGCGTTTGCCCGGCGGCTGGGCGTAAATCTCAAGGCCCGCTTCCAAAGGATCATCGCTGTCGACCAGAGCAAGATGCGCCTGCCCGCCTTGGAAAAGCCGGGTGAACAGCACGCGAAAATGCCCGTCCACCTCTTCAAACGCGGCGCGCAGCCGCTCGCGCCCTTCGCGGTTCAAATTGCCGATAGAGCCGCGCAAACGGTTCACCGCTTCGGTCAGTTCTGCCTGTTCGGATGTGCTGGTGCCGTGCTCTTCCTCGATCCGGGCGAGTTCGTCGGCGGCGACCAGATTGACAGGGCCAATGCGTTCGCGGCTGGCATTGAGCTTTTCCAGCTCGGCGGATTCTTCGGATGATCCGCCCACTTGCGCTTCGTCGAAATCGTGTTTGCCGGCCAGCATGGGCGGGGGGCATTGGAACCGTTCGCCCGATATGCGCGCCATTTCCGTGCGGCGCGCTTCCTGGCTTTCGGCGCGCGCTGCCAGAGTGGCGCGGGCCTCGCGCGTTTGGATCAGGGCTTCGTTGGTGGAGGCCAGCGCGCTGTCGGCTTCGCTTGCGGCGGTTTGGCACGTGTCCATCGTTTCCTGCGCCTGTTCCAGATCGCGTGCCAGCCGCTCGCGCACTGCATCGCCCTGTTCAATCTCCGCGATCAGCGACTGGGGCTTGGCCGCGATGACGCTGCGTTCTTCCTCAATTTCTTCCAGCCGCCGTCCGGCCTCAGCAACGCGCATTGCCGCTTCGCCTGATCGTTTCTGCCAATTGGCCTGATCCGCCTTTTGTGCAGCTAACCGTTCGCGCGCCACTGCCAGCGCCTGATCGTGCGAGGCGAGTTCGGCCATCGCCGATTGCACCGCCAAGCGCGCGGTTTCATGTTTGGCCTGCGCCGCTTCGAGTGTCGCGCGGCCCGTATCGGGGGAGGGGAGCGATTTGCGCTTGTCCTCTGCCTCGGCCCGCTCACTTTCGGCAGCGGTCAATTGCTGAGCCAGTTCCTCGGCGGACTGGGCAAGTTCAGTAAGGCGCGCGGCATTGCGTTCGCGCTGCGCTTCGGCGCGGTCCAATTGCAGCAGCGCGCGGCGTTCATCCTCAATCGCGCCTGCAATATCGCGTTCGCGCGCGACCAGATCGGTTTGCAGGGTTTTGAGTTCCTCGCGGCTGGATGCTTCGGCCTCGCCCGCAGCATTGGCCGCCGATTGCAGGCTAGGCAGCACCTCTTCAAGCTCCGCCAGCCGGTTGGCCGCTTCCAGCTTGGCTGCCTCTGCTGATCCTTCGCCGCGCGCGACAAAGCCATCCCAGCGCCGCAATTGCCCGGCTTTCGTCACCAGCCATTCACCGGGAGCGAGCGCGCGGCCATCATCGGTTTCTGCGCAGTGCACCAGAGCCAGCCGGGCGCGCAATTCATCGGGGCACTGGGTAATGTGGCCGAGTAAAGCGTCCGCCACAGGCTTTGGCGCATCTCTGCCAGTCCAGAACCGCCCATCCTGATCGGGCGAAGGCGTGCCCAAAGGCGATTTGCCATCGCGGCCCAGCACGCTCGCAAGCGCGCGTTCGTACCCTTTGGCAACGCGTACCGTATCGAGCGCAGCCGCCATTCCTTCGCGCGATTTGGCCGCCTTTGCGCGCGCATCCCGGTCGCGGGCAAGCGCTGCGTGTTCGCGCTGGACCCCGGCCAGTTCCGCGCGCGCGGCGGCCAGTTTGGTCGCTGCATCATCGCGGGCGGTTTGCAATTGCGATTTGCGCGCCTGTGCTTCTTCCAACCCTTCGCGAAGGGTGGCGAGATTGTTCGAGGCTTCGTCTGCCGCTTTGCGCGCGGCGATCATGGCCTGCTGGGATTGCGCTTCGCTTTCCAGTCCGGCGCGCGCTTCGGCAATGCGGGCTTCTTCGGCTTTGAGGCGCGAATGCCGCCGCTCTGCCTGTTCTATCGCGGCTTCGGCAACGCGCCATTCTGCTTCAACCCCTGCATGGTCTGCGGTCGCTTTGGCAAGAGCAAGTTCAGCCGCCCGGCTGGCGCGTTCGCTGTCTTCGGATTTGGCGGCAAGGGCGGGGCGCGCTTTTTCATTGTCCGCCACGGCAAGCGCGCCCCGCTCGCATTCCTGCGTCAATTTCTGCAAAGCGCCCGCCGCATCCGCAGTCAGACGATCAGCGGCCTCGCGGTCTTCTTCAAGCCGGGTTTTCTGCCGGTCAAGATCGGCCAGCCGCGTTTGCGCTGCCTCCAGCTTTTCTGTCAGCGCGGCCATGCGGTGCCCATGCGCGCTGGCATCATCGCGGCGATCGGTCAGCGTCTCGCGCGCTTGCGACAATTCCAGTGCCAGCCGGGTTTGCGCCGCTTGCGCTTCATCCACCGCTTTCTGCGCTGCGGCAACACGGTCATCGGCCCCCTGGGCTGCATCGCGCGCTTCTTTTGCGGCATCTGCGGCATCGCGCCACCGGGCATAGATCAGCCGCGCCTCTGCCGTCTGAATTTGCGCGGTTAGAGCCTTGTAGCGCTCCGCCTGTTTCGCCTGCCGCCGTAGCGAATTCATCTGGGCATCCAGCCCTGCCATCAGATCTTCGAGCCGGGCCAGGTTCGCCTCGGTTGACCTTAGCTTGCTTTCGGCATCCTTGCGCCGCACGTGCAGGCCCGAAATCCCGGCGGCTTCCTCCAGCATTTGGCGGCGCTCGGCAGGTTTTGCTGCGATAACCTGCGCGATTTTACCTTGGCTGACGAGCGCTGGCGAATGCGCGCCGGTCGCAGCATCGGCAAAGGTCAGCGCGACATCTTTGGCGCGCACATCCTGACCGTTGACGCGGTATGCGCTGCCTGCCCCGCGCTCAATCCGGCGGGTTACGACCAGTTCTTCGTTATCATCGTCAGCCGCGTGCAGGACAACTTCGGCAAAGGCGCGTTCGGGCCGGGTGGATGTGCCAGCAAAGATGACATCTTCCATCCCGCCTGATCGCATGGATTTGGCCGAGGTTTCCCCCATGACCCAGCGGATGGCTTCGAGCAGGTTCGATTTGCCGCAGCCATTGGGCCCGACAACGCCGGTTAAGCCGGGTTCAATGCGCAGTTCAGCCGGTTCGACAAAGCTCTTGAAACCAGAGAGCTTGAGGCGGCTTATCTGCATAGGCTCAGCTAACTCCCCGCCGCTTTACCGCGCGCCTGCGCGTTGCAGCATGGGTTCAATATCGGCCCAGCTGCGTTCTTCGACCTGGCGGCCATTGATGATGAAAGTCGGCGTGGCGTTGATGTTCAATTCCTCCGCCTGCTGGCCGGATGCGTCGGCAATCGCTTCAACCTTGGCTTTATCGGCAAGGCATGTGCGCGCCTGATCGGATGACAATCCGCGCGCGGCAAAGAAATCGATCAATCCGCCTGCCTCGGCAATGGTGATGAAACGCTGTTCGAGCGGCTGAGTGGTGGCCGCTTCGTATGCGGCGCCATTTTGGTTGATCGCCGCAAAGGTATCATTGAGCGCGGCCCAGGCCTGATCGGAGAGCGGCTGCATGTTTTCCTTCGCCCCGCAGCGCACCAAAGTGGCAATCGTAAGATCAATCGGATCACGCACCAGATTGCGCTGTTCAAAGCTGACGACGCCGGTCGCGATGTAATCGCTTTTCAGTTTTTCCTTGGCCTGCTCCGCAAACTGACCGCAGGCCCCGCAAGTGTGCGAGGCATATTCAACCAATTTGATCGGTGCATCAGGATTGCCAAGGATATAGCCGTCAAATTCGCTCACCGTGACCGTATCGAGCCACGTTGTGCCATCAGGCGCAGGGATTGCCGCGATGGGATCGCCGTTCTGCGGGCCATCTTCACCGGAGCCTGAACACGCGGCCAGTGCAAGAGCCAGCGGCGCGGCAAAGGCCAAAGCGCGGGAGAACATTGGCGAAGAAGAACCTTTGGTCAGAGCCATGGTTTTGAGAATCCTTGTGTCTTGATCAATGAAAATAGCGGGAGGCGGGCCTGCACCCAAGGGGCAGCGCCAAGTGCTTGTGTAAAAATCTGTGTGTTGCGCTCACTTATTGGCATTGCCAGAGGCAGTTTGGTCAGCAGCATATTGCCCCGAAAGCACCGGGTAAAGGGTACCCCATGAATGCACGCCGCTGAGCAGATCGCCATTCAGCGCAAAGCTGGGCGTTGCGTTCACTTTGAATTCCGCGCGGTCGGCATTGCTGGCATCGATCAGCTTCTGCGCCGCTGCATCATCGGAAAGGCACCGGGTTATCTGAGTGCGCGTGAGCCCTTTATCGGCCATCATATCGTCCAATCCGACAGCGCTTGCCATGCTGATGCGGCCCGCCCGATCACCGCGCGACCATGCCTGTTTCTGCGATTGCGGGGCGCTAAAAAGCATGGGGAGCCATTCGTCCTGTTTCTCCATCACGATCCGGTGGCGGTTTTTGAACCCCTTGGGATCGCCGCAAGCCACCAGCAGCGAAATCGTAAGATCAGCCGAATTGCGAATGACCGAGCGGATTTCTGCGCTCATATGACCGGGAGCCAGCAGCGCCAGATCAATCGCGCCATCGGCCTCTTGAGAGAAATGCGCGCAGTGGCTGCAGGTGTAGCTGATGAACTCAATAAGCGCCGCATCCGCATCCGGATTGCCCATCAGGTAACCGCGCTCTGTTGGTTCAATCTCGGCATGCCAGCTGCGGCCATTTTTATCCGCAAAGGAACTGCGCGGATCGCTCAGCTGATTGGTTTGGTCGCTGTCAGAGCTTTGCGCGGCAAGCGGCCCTGCGCTTATCGGTAAAGCTATCGCGGCGATGGCTGCGAAGGCGGCCAGCAATTTCGTCGTCACATCTCGTCCTTTGTGTCTTTATCGCCCATGCTGCGCGCCAGCGATTCCAGCACTGTGCGCAATTCAGGATCGCCAATATCGCGCAAACTGTCACCCAGCGACATGGGAATGGGTTTGAGCGATGGCGGCGGTTTGGCAGGCTTATCTGCATGCGTGGGCTTAACCGCGCCTTGACGGATTTTGACCCGCGCGACCGCCTTGTAACCAAAGAAGCGATTGACCCGCTCCATAATCTCAGCCGTCACTTGCTGGATCAGCGGCGCATGGGCAGGCGCGACGACCAATTGCAGGATGCCTTCGGATTTCTCGCCGGGGGGAAACGGATCGCCTCTGGGCTGCACACGCGCGCATGGGCGGGGCCAACGATTTCGGGCCAGCGGGTCACGACAGAGCTTTGCACAAAGCCAAACCGGCGAAACGCGGTGCGCCCGATTTCGGGAGTGAGATCGCCAATCGCCTTGGCCCCGCCGCCGCGCGGGCGGGTGTATTGTTTGGCCGCTTTGCTCAGGCGTTTGCCGCCCGCTTTCTTGCCGGTTGATGGTTTTGGAGTGCCTGTTCCCATTATGCGCACGCTCATGCCATAGAGGCCGCGTGACTGCCAGCATCTCTGACACTCTGCTCCACTGGTACGATGCGCATGCCCGCGATCTGCCCTGGCGCGTGCCGCCCTGTAGCCCGCGCCCTGATGATCCCGCCTTTGCCTACCGCGTGTGGCTGTCTGAGGTGATGCTGCAACAAACGACCGTGGCTGCGGTAAAGCCGTATTTTGGGAAGTTTACAGCAGTTTGGCCCACTGTCTTCGATCTTGCCAAAGCGAGCGAGGATGAGGTTATGGCCGCCTGGGCGGGGCTGGGATATTATTCGCGGGCGCGCAATCTGGTGAAATGCGCGCGCGAAGTGGCGGCAATGGGCGGCTTTCCCGAAACCGAGGAGGAATTGCGCAAACTCCCCGGCCTTGGCGCATACACCGCCGCTGCGATTGCTGCGATTGCGTTTGGCAGGCGCGCTGTTGTGGTCGATGCCAATGTTGAACGGGTGGCGGCGCGATTGTTCGCCATCACAGACCCTTTACCCGGCGGGCGCAAAGCCATTCGCGCCGCCGCAGAGACGATTACGCCAGACGAACGTGCAGGCGATTTTGCGCAAAGCATGATGGATTTAGGCTCCAGCATTTGCACATCCAAAGCGCCCAAATGCCTGCTATGTCCGCTCACCGATCTATGCGCCGCGCGTGCGGCGGGCGATCCTGAACGCCTGCCGGTAAAACCGCCCAAAAAGGCCAAGCCTGAACGGCGCGGGACGGCTTTCTGGATTGAGCGGGAAGCGGCAAATGGCGCGCGCGAAGTGTGGCTTGTGACCCGACCAGCTGCGGGAATGCTGGGCGGTATGCGCGCGCTTCCTGATGATGGATGGAGCGCGAGGGGTGATGGCTCAGGCGCGCCGCCGATCGCAGGCGCGCGCGAGGCACTGGGCGCAGTGCGGCACACCTTTACTCATGCGCATCTGACATTGACGGTTGAGCGGATAGCGGTGAGTGCAGCGCCGCCGGGCAAGGGCGTATGGTGGCCCATCAGCGATATCGATCAGGCTGGCCTGCCCACTCTGTTTGCCAAGGCTGCGCGGCTGGCGATGGCGTAAAGGCTGCTTCTAAAGGGTGTTTCTAAAAGGTGCCGCCCGTTATCGCCATGCGCAGCACGATCAGCACAAAAACCAGAATGCAGAAATTGCGCCCGCTATTGCTCGATGAAAGCGCGCCGATCACGATACCAAGGGCACTGATGGGAAGCAAAACCCACAAGAGCAAACCCACAACGGGGAGCAGCATGGGGATGCCAAGAACAAGGCAGACAAAGCCAATCAGCCAGGAGATCACATTAAGCATGTGCCTTATATAGGTAACACACCTCGTGCATTCAAGCCTGCCGCGCCCATGCCTGCGCGCCGCATCATTGCAAATTGCAACCCTTTCATTGACGCTTCAGGTGAATGGCCCCATTCAGGCGGCAACCAAACAATTCCCGGAGAAACCTGATGGCCTATCGCAGCTTTGACCCCGCCCAAATCACCCCTGACATGTCACGCCGCGCGCTGTTTCGCGCAGGCGGATTGCTGGGGGCGGGTGCGGCTTTTGCATCGCTGCCGTTCGGGCGCGGCCTGCTGGCGCATGACGTGTCAGAGGCGTGGCCCAATGTCGCCGCGATGGCCAAGAAATATGTCGCCGAGAAAAAAGTCGCGAACATGTTCCTCACATTCGGCTGGGGTCAGGAAAACCACGCGCACACTGTGGGCGGGGGCACTCTGGCGCTCAACAATCCCGCAGAAGTCGATGAAAATTCGCTTTATCGCATCTATTCCATGACCAAGCCGATCACTGGCATGGCGATCATGATGCTGATTGATGAAGGCAAGCTTGGCCTCGATCAGCCGCTGGGCGATATCATCCCCGCCTTTGCCGAAATGCAGGTGCTGGTCGATCCCGAAGGCGCGCTGGAGGATACGGTTCCGGCTGACAAACCGATCACCATTCGCCAATTGCTCACGCACACATCGGGCCTTGGTTACAATATCACCAGCAAAGGCGCGTTGCTGAAAGCCTATCAGGAAAAGGGCATTATCTCTGGCCGCGTTTCCAAGCTGCCGATCCCCGGCATTCCGACGGTCACCCCGCCGCCCAGTCTTGAAATCTGGGCCGACCGGCTCGCGTCCTTGCCGCTGATGTATCAGCCCGCGACGAAGTGGAGCTATTCTGCCAGTATCGATCTGCTGGGCCGGGTGATCGAAGTGGTATCAGGGATGAGCTTTCCCGATTTTCTGCAAACCCGCTTCTTTGATCCCATGGGCATGGAAAGCACCTATTTCCAGGTTCCGCAAAGCGAGCTCGGCAGGCTTACCGACAATTACGGTGTCCTGCTCAACAATATCCTTCCGATAGATCAGGCGAACAATTCGATTTATTCCGAGATGCCAACAGCGCCGATGGGCGGAGCCGATCTGGTCTGCAGCCCCAAGGATTATGACCGTTTCCTGCGCATGGTGCTGGGTTACGGCAAATTGGGCAATGAACGGATCATGGGCGAACTCGCTGTGCGCGTTGGCGTATCCAATCTGGTGCCCAAAACGGTCGATATGAGCGGATCATGGATGGAAGGTCAGGGCCACGGCGCAGGCGGCCGATCTGTTGGTGGCACCTTTGGCTGGGGCGGTGCGGCCGGCACTTTGGCAGCGGTCGATTTCGGACTGGGCCTTCGCACCGGATTGTTCACCCAATATCTGCCCAGCGATGCTTACCCCGTGCGCGATGAATATCTTGCCGCGGTGGAAGCTGATCTGGCTGCTCTGCGGGCAAGCAAAGCGGCGTAATGGCAGGCATCGGAGTGCAGGGGGCGAGCCAGGTTCCGCCGATTGCTTTTGCCGGATCGCCGATGGACCGGGCGGACAATATCCGTGTGGATGCAGATGCGCTGGGCGGGTTGATGAATTGGCGCGCGCGCGTGCTCAAGCTGGATGGCCTGATGCCTGCCATAGATGAAACAGGCGCGCTGGAATGGGGCACTCTGGCCGATGTGGCCGAGGATGCTGAGCTGGTGTTTCTGGGCCTGCTCGATGACAAAGCGCACTTTGCCCCCGTGCCCAAAGGCAGCGGCGCGAATGCGCCTGCCGACCCGCGCAGCTGGCAAGTGATGCAACTTCTCCAGCCCGATGATCTGGCGATTTACGGCGAGGCGCGGTCGCTGTGCGATTGGCATGCCCGCCACCAGCACTGCGCCCAATGCGGCGCGCTGACAAAGCTTGCCAAAGGCGGCTGGCAGCGATCCTGCGACAATTGCGGCGCGCAGCATTTTCCGCGCACTGATCCTGTCACCATCATGCTGGTTGAACATGAGGACAAGCTGCTGCTGGGCCGCCAGCCGCGCTTTCCGCCGCGCATGTATTCAGCGCTCGCCGGATTTGTCGAACCGGGCGAAACCATCGAAGAGGCGGTCGCCCGCGAGATTTGGGAAGAAGCAGGCGTGCGCGCGCACAGCGTCGAATATATCGCCAGCCAGCCATGGCCTTTCCCCAGCCAGCTGATGATTGGCTGCACGTCCAAAACCGATGATCCCGCGCTGACGATTGATGAAACAGAGCTTGATGACGCGCGCTGGTTCACGCGGGCCGAATTGGAAGAGGCGCGCAGCGCGGGCGAAAAGGGCAGCGATCTGATGATTTTCCCTCGCCCCTTTGCCATCGCGCACACTTTGGTCACATGGTGGCTCGATAAGTAAGGACTGCAAGAATGCCCCAAAACCTCACCATCGACATCTATTCCGACGTGGTCTGCCCGTGGTGCGTGATCGGGCATGGACAATTGACCAAGGCGCTGGCCCAATTGGACGGCGAAATTACCGCCGATATTCGCTGGCGCCCGTTTGAGCTGAACCCCGACATGCCCGCACAAGGCGAAGAAGCCGAAGCGCATTTGCAGCGCAAATATCGCCGCTCTGCCGAAGAAGGCACAGCGATGCGCAACCAGATGAAGCAAATTGCAGCGGATGCAGGGGTGTCGCTGTCCTATGAGGGGGAAGGGGAGGCGGATGCGCCCCCTGCGATGATGTGGAACACCCGCGATTGTCACAAGCTGCTCGCCTTCGCGCTCGAACAATTGGGGCCGGTAGCGCAGACGCAGCTGAAACTTGAGCTATTCAAAGCGCACTTCAATCACCGCCGCAGCTTGGCGGACCGTGATATGCTGCTTGATCTTGCGGCAAAAGCTGGCCTCCACCGCGAAGCGGCCAAGGCGGCCCTCGATGATCCCGACCTCGAAGCGCGCGTGATCGCCGAAGAACGCCAGGCTTGGGATTTAAACATCACCGGGGTGCCTGCGATGATTGTGAATGATAAATTCATGATCCCCGGCGCGCAATCGCCCGAAACCTATGTAAACGCCCTGCGCCGCGTCGCTGCCAAAACGCGCGAAGTTGCGTCTTCCTAACGGTTCGCTACGTAGTTGCGCTTATGAAAAGCATCCTTGTCGCCGCAATTGTCACCGCCATCGGTCTGGCGTTTTCGTGGTTTCTCGGCAGCGTCAGCGGCACGCTCTATGGCTATCCGCTCACATTCCTGTGCGCTTTGATCGCGTTTGCGGTGAACTGGGCCGCCTTTGTCCCATCGGCCATCGCAAAGGCGGATACGTTTTACGACACTATCGGCGCGGTGACCTATTTGTCCGTCACCGCCTTTGCCTGCTGGGCATCGGCCCCGCTTGATCTGCGCGGTATGGTGATTGCGGCGATGGTCGGCATCTGGACAGTGCGGCTGGGCACATTCCTGTTTATCCGCATCCATGCGAGCGGCGGTGCGGATTCCCGCTTTGACAAGATCAAGACGCATCCGGCGCGCTTTCTGGTCGCGTGGACATTGCAGGCGGTGTGGGTGATTTTCACCGCCGCCGCCGCGATGGTCGCCATCACCGCCGAAACCCGCGCGCCCATTGGCCTGTTCTTTTGGGCAGGCGCGGCGATCTGGGCCTTGGGATTTGCCTGGGAAGTGATCGCGGACGAACAGAAACGCCGGTTTAAGGCGGACCCATCGAACAAAGGCGATTTCATCAATGTGGGCCTGTGGAAATGGTCGCGCCATCCCAATTACTTTGGTGAGATCACTTTGTGGACGGGTATCCTTGTGATGACCGTGCCTTTGCTGTCGGGACTTGCGTGGCTGGCGGTGATCTCTCCGCTGTTTGTCACCTTGCTCCTCACCAAAATCAGCGGTGTGAACCTGCAAAGCAAGCAGGCGGAGGAGCGCTGGGGCGATGATCCCGCCTACCAGCAATACCGCAAAAACACGCCCGCTCTGGTCCCCATGCCGCCCAAGGGTTAGTCTCTTCCAGCAAGGGAGAGACAGATGAGTGAATTTGCGCCTCGCACCGCCGTCATCACTGGCGGGGCAAGCGGCATCGGATTGGCTTTGGCAAAGCGGCTGGCGGGGCAGGGCGTGCGGGTGATGGTGGCCGATTTGCCCGGTGCGAAACTGGACGCAGCGGGTAAGCTTGACGGCATCACCGCGCAGGTTTGCGATGTGGCTGACCTTAAGCAGGTCGAGGCGCTTGCCCAAAGCGCTTTTGACACATTCCAGCGGGTTGATCTGGTCATCAACAATGCCGGGCAAAGCGGCGTGCATGGCAAGTTATGGGAAGTCGATCCTGAGGCTGCCCGCGCGCATTTCGATGTCAATTTCTGGGGCATATGGCACGGCTGCAAAGCTTTTGCTCCGCGCCTGATCGCGCAAGATTCCCCATCCGCGGTTTTCAATACGGCAAGCGAGAACAGCTTTTTCTGCGCTGTCCCGCGAACCGCCGCCTATATTGCGGCGAAACATGCCGTGCTGGGTATGACCGAAAGCCTGCGCGGCGATCTGCCGGCCCATGTGCATGCAGGCGTTATCATTCCCGGCTGGGTGTTCACGCCGCTTGGCCCGGAGCAATTTATGAAACTCGGCATGGATGTGGAAGAGTATATCGACATCATCCTGCCCCAGATCACCGCGCGGCGGCGGTTTGTTGTCAGCCATGGCTATAACGCGGTTCGCATTGCTGAGCGGATGGATGAATTGCATGAGAGCTATAAACGCTACGCCCTGCCAGCGGATGAGGATGCGAAACACGATGTGCAATCGGTGATGGCGGCGCTGCGATCAGCGGGGGCTCAGACGAAATCATAACGGGCCTGCTCTGGGCAAGCCCTTGGCAAAGCGCGGCTTTGTGGTGTAGTTAACTCGCCGAATGCTGCGCTGGGGGATCACGGGCAGGATTGACTATCGCTTTTGTGCAAGGAGTCTATTCGCATGACCACTCGTTCTTTCTCGCGCCTTTTGATTGCCACACCCTTGATTGCCGTGCTCGCCGCATGCGGCGGGGAAACGGCCGAAACAGGGGATGGTGACGGCACAGCAGCAGGCGATGCGCCGCCCGCCATCGCTGAACGACAAGACAATTTTGAAAAGATCGGCGATGCCTTCAAAGCCATCCGCGAGGAACTGGAAACAGGCAATCCCGATCTCGCCTTCATCAAGACATCGGCTGAAGATATCGGCGCGCGTGCAGAGGTGGCCAAGGGTTTGTTCCCCGCAGGAACCAGTGTCGACGATGGCTATGACACTGAAGCTTTGGCGACCATCTGGGAAAAACCCGAAGAGTTTGAAGACGCCGCACAGGCTTTGGTCGAAGCCGCTGGCGAAATGGCGAGCCTTGCCGATGCTGGCGATGCAGCCGCGGTTGGCGCAGCGGTCGGCACGGTGGGCAAAAGCTGCAAGGGGTGCCACGACAATTTCCGCGTCGATGATGATTGATCGCCCGCGCGCCTGACGGTGTAATTCGTGTCTTCAACAACGCACTCCATTTGCCTGTGGGACTGGCCCGTGCGGCTGTGCCATTGGAGCTTTGCTTTGCTGGTGCCTGCCATGTGGTGGACGGCCGATAACTCGCATTGGGGCTGGCATATGCGGCTGGGCCATGTTCTGCTTGGCTTGCTGATTTTCCGAATCATCTGGGGCTTCATCGGGACGCGCACGGCGCGCTTCTCGCAGTTTGTGCGCGGGCCGGGGGCAGTGCTTGATTATTTGAGGGGCCGCTGGGATGTGAAGCGCAATATCGGCCATTCGCCTTTGGGGGCTTTGTCGGTTCTGGCGCTGCTCGGCGTGATGCTGGCGCAAGTGAGCATGGGGCTGTTTGCAGGCGATCCTTATGACGGCGCAACCGGGCCATTGAATGATCTGGTGAGCATCAGCACCGCCGATTTCCTCACCGACACGCATGAATGGTTTTACTGGGTCATCGCGGGAATGGTGGCGCTGCACTTAAGCGCGATTGCCTTTTACGGCTTCGTGCGAATGGACGACCTGATCGGCCCCATGGTGAGCGGCGAGAAAACAGTGCCAGCCGAGGTCGAAGGCATCGGCAAACCAGGCGCGCGGGCCTTTGCAGCGCTGGCGGCGGCGATTGGTGTTGCGGTTTGGGTGTGGTTTGGGGCGCCGGGGCTGGGGTGATGGCGAATGGAAAGTCTTTGGGCATTTACGGAGCAAAAGATCAAAAACATAAATGGTTCTCAAAACCCGGCAAAGGCCTTCTCTTTGCTTGTCTTGCTGTTTGGTCTTGCCGGATGCGACGATACGTCCGGAATTCAGCGAGCCTCGGAACAAAGCACTTGTGAGAAGCAGTTTAATAACCGCGCCATAAGTGGTTGGGCCAAACGAATGGTTCAAGCTGACAGGGAGGGCACTGCCACTTTAACATATGGTGTGGACTTCCCTTTTGACGATCCGAAACGTCTGGAGAACGCTCTGGCCTTGCTACCCGGAGCCAGTCAGGAACTGAGTTTTCAGGCCAATGGCTCAGCGCGTGCGGTCATAACCGGCATGAGCGTTCCAATTGCTGTTGTTTCAACGAATGATGGCAAAACCAATGTCGAAACACCGATCGCAAACACCCTTTGCGGAACAGTGGCGCAAGCAAAAGGGTCGCTTGCTTTTGTGTCTGTCCATACGAAAGGCTACGAGATGGATACTGGCAAGCTTTGGCTTTCACCAGTTCCTTAGCTGCGCCAGTCTGTGGGGGGTATGCCGACCAGGCACCTTTCCTCCGACGTATCGCTTTTTGATCTCCTAAACCTCCGTCATCCCAGCGAAAGCTGGGATCGCTATCGGCAAAGCAACGCCTTTGAGAGATTTCAAGATAGTGGTGGGCGATCCCAGCTTTCGCTGGGATGACTGTAAGTGGCGACTGGTCCGTTGGCCCTAAATCAACCCCAACCGTTCCAGCTTGCCCGCCAGTTTGCCCGGAAGCGCGTCGCCGATATCTTCGTCCGGTGCAAGATCGCGCGGGGGATCGCCTTTCAGGTATCGCCAGCCTTGGTGGGCGCGTTTGGGGCGGGGGTCTACTCGGATGAGTTCCGGTTCAAGCTCTATCAGCCAGCGCCCGCTATCGGTTTGCGAAAACCCGTTGATGACGGAGCGCGCGACAATGGCGTGCTGGTGGATCCAATAAAGCGATCCGCCAATGCAGTCCTCCCATTTGGTCGGGCGGTATTTGGTCGTCAGATAAGGACTGCGCGTGTTCCCGCGATACCAGCTTTCAATATCGGCATAGCTGGTCGCGCCGAACGCGATCTTGGTCAGGTGAGTGGGCATGGGGCAAATGTAGCGATTGAATGAGTGCGGACAAGCAGATGCCCGTCAGGCTTGTCGATAAAATGCGCGCGCTTAAAGCGAAACCATCCCGCTCAGCACCGCGAGCCCCAGAAACGCGAAAAAGCCCATGGAGTCGGTGATCATCGTCACAAACACGGAAGACGCAAGCGCCGGGTCTTGATCCAGCCGTTCAAACACCACCGGCACCAGCACGCCGGCTAGGCCCGCCACCGCGATATTGATAACCATCGCTGCGGCAATCACCGCGCCCATCATCGGCGAATAAATCAGCCCCGCGGCAATCCCGATCAAAACCGCCACAGTAATCCCGTTGAGGACCGCAACGCGCAATTCGCGCCAGACCGTGCGCCAGGTGTTCGACCGGGTGAGCTGATTGGTCGCAATCGCGCGCACGGCCACGGCCATGGTCTGCGTGCCTGCATTGCCGCCAATGCTCGCAACAATCGGCATCAGCACGGCAAGCGCAACCAGCTGCTCAATCGCAGCGCCGAAAAACGCGATAATGGCAGAGGCGACGACGGCGGTGCCAAGGTTCGCGATCAGCCAGCGCACCCGGCTGGAATACGCTTCCTTGATCGGCTCGTTAATGTCGCCATCGCCTGCACCTGAAAGCAAAAGCGCATCCTCGCCCGCTTCTTCGGAGATGATGTGGACGACATCATCGACGGTCATCTGCCCCACCAAACGCCCGCTTTCATCGACCACTGCGGCTGAAATCAGTGCGTATTTCTGGAACATCTTGGCGACTTCTTCCTGATCCATCGTGACAGGGATCAAGGTCTGGTCGCGTTTCATCACATCGGTGAGAGCGACGCTGCGCGGGGTGGTGAGGATCCAGTTCAAAGCGCATGTGCCCACCGGATGATGGGCAGCATCAATCACGAAAACCTCAAAGAAATCGTGAGTTAGATCGCCTTCTTCGCGAAGGTAATCAATCAGATCGCCCACGGTCAAATGCTCGGGCACCGCCATCACGTGGCGGTTCATCAACCGGCCAGCGGTTTCTTCCGGATAGGCGAGCGCGCTTTCCACCGCGGCCTGCGTCTCCGGCTCCAGTTCGGCGATGATGGCGCGCTGATCGACCTCGTCGAGATCTTCGAGCAGCTGCACCGCATCATCGGTTTCAAGCTGTTCGGTAATCGCGGCGACATCGACAGGGGCCAAGGCCTCCATCATATCCTCGCGCACGTGGTCGTTCAGCTCCGCGACCACATCCGAGCTCATCAGATCGGTGATCGATGCGGCGAGCTGCGACCGCTCATCCTTTTCCAGCAATTCGAGAAGGTCGGCGATGTCGGCGGGGTGCAGCGGTTCAACCCGGTCATAAACCTGCGCCTTATCCCCTGCATCCAGGGCATCGCGCACCGCGTTCACATATTCAGGTTTAAGCCGGTTTTCCTCATCATGACGCTCATCATCGACCCGGTCATCCGGGCGCACTGCCTCCGCTTCCATGGTGAGCGCGTCGTCATCAAGAGCGGAAGGATCGACCATGGATGCGGGTTTACGCAGCATCGCATCAAAAGCAACCGCTTACCGCAGGGGATTGAGGGCGTCGTGGGTGGGTGACATGCGCGTGTTTACTGCTTAAGAGCCGTCACACATTAACCCCGTTCGCCCTGAGCTTGTCGAAGGGCCGTCCTTTCTTTTTCCCACATACAAGAAAAAGAACGATGCTTCGACAAGCTCAGCATGAGCGGATTTTTTGAAGTTGGAGAAACAATATGGCCGATACACTCACATTCACTCTCGACACAGGCGATGGCGAGGGGAAGGATGTTGTCATCAAACTGCGCCCCGATCTGGCACCAGGCCATGTCGCGCGCATCACCGAACTCGCCGGCGAAGGGTTCTATGACGGCGTCGTGTTCCACCGCGTGATCCCCGGCTTTATGGCGCAAGGCGGCGATCCCACCGGCACCGGCATGGGCGGATCGGACAAGCCTGATCTGAAAGCTGAGTTCAACGCAGAACCCCACACCGAGGGCACGTGTTCGATGGCGCGTTCGCAAATGCCAGACAGCGCGAACAGCCAATTCTTCATCTGCTTTGAAGATGCCGAGTTTCTGGACGGCCAATACACCGTTTGGGGCCAAGTGACGAGCGGCATGGAGCACGTCCATGCGCTGCCGAAGGGTGAGCCGCCGCAAGCTCCGGGTAAGATTGTTAAGGCGAGCGTGGCGTAACCACCCACAAGCCCGCTCATGCTGAGCTTGTCGAAGCATTGTCCTTCTTTTTGAGAGCGAGGTTCCCAAAGTGAAGTACGGCCCTTCGACAGGCTCAGGGCGAGCGTTTTTCTTATTTGCTCTGCTCCTCACCCTCTCCGCCTGCGCAACCTATCCCGACATCTCCCAATCCCGCTCGCCCTGCCGCCTTGAACCCGGCGGGTGGTGCGAATTTGTGCGGGAAGGGGCAGTAGAAGCCTACCCCTATGTGGTCGCGGCAACGCAGGCTTACCGGGGCGATGATGATGTGTTTGCCGATACAGGCCCGCGCCTCAGGCCGATTGGGCGCTCGCCGATTATGGAAAGCTATCTCGATAAAGGCTTCGGTTATGAGCTGTTCGAACAGTTTGAACGCAGCGGGGACAGCGAGCCAAAAGCGCGCATTCTCGCATTTCGCGGGACCGATTTTGGCGAGCTGACCGACATATTCTACGGCACGCTTCGCAATGATCAGATCGACATCGCAGTGCGGACCTATGAAGCCGAGGCGGCACGGTTCACCGACAATGTCCCGTGGGTGGTAACAGGCCATTCGCTGGGCGGGGCGCTCGCCACCGAGGTTTCGATCAAATATCCCGAAGTGCGCGCGTTCATGTTCAACACCTCCCCCTTTTACGGCGGCGAGGATATGCAAAACGACATCCGCCGCACCGTCTTTAACGAACGCGGCGAAGTGTTGCGGCGGCTCGCCAAGTTTGACGCAGCGCCTGCCGCCGATGTGTATGAGCTGAATTGCTCACCTCAAAAAGATGCGCTTTCCAAGCACAAGATCCGCCCGCTGGCCGATTGTCTGGTGTGGATCGCCGCCTATGAGGATGAAGGCGCGCTTGAAATCGTGAAAGCCAATGCTGTTACCAAGCCGGCGGTTGAATGCGGCCCCGACGATAAACTGCATCCGGGCATACAGCGCGGCCCGGTAACGCCATGCGTGCATATCGCGCGGCGGGCCAAGGGTGATGACGCCAATTGAACCCGCGCGCGTTCCCCGCTAGGTGCGCTGCACAATGAAACCGACAACCGAACCTAGAACCGCTCCCGGCGAGACGCCCAAGACGTACCGCGTCAAAAGCTTTGGCTGCCAGATGAACGTCTATGATGGTGAGCGCATGGGCGAATTGCTCGATGCGAAAGGCATCAAACCCGCAGCCGATGGCGAGGATGCGGATCTGGTGGTGCTCAACACCTGCCATATCCGCGAAAAGGCAGCGGAGAAGATTTACTCCGATATTGGCCGGCTGACCAAGGGTAAGACTCAGGAAAAAGCCCCGATGATAGCGGTGGCGGGATGTGTCGCTCAGGCAGAGGGCGAAGAGATCATGGCGCGCGCGCCTGCCGTTTCCATGGTCGTCGGCCCGCAGGCCTATCACCGCTTGCCCGATATGCTCGACAAAGCGGTGAAGGGCGAGCGCGCGACCGACACAGACATGCCTGCGATTGCCAAATTCGGCGCGCTGCCGGGGCGCAAACGCCGCGCGCCTTCAGCCTTTCTCACCGTGCAGGAAGGGTGCGATAAATTCTGCACCTATTGCGTGGTGCCCTATACACGCGGCGCAGAAATATCTCGGCCTTTCAGTGATCTGATTGATGAAGCTCGCAAGCTGATTGAGGCAGGCGCGCGCGAGATCACGTTGCTCGGCCAGAATGTGAACGCATGGGCGGGTGAGGATGACAAGGGCCGGGCGGTTGGCCTTGCAGGCCTGATCCGCGCGCTCGCTCCATTGGATGGGTTGGAACGTATTCGATACACCACCAGCCACCCCAATGACATGGAAGACGATCTGATCGCCGCGCATGGTGATGTGGCGAAATTGATGCCGTATCTGCATTTGCCCGTGCAATCGGGCAATGACCGGGTGCTCAAAGCGATGAACCGAGCGCACACAGCGGAGAGTTATCTGCGCCTGCTCGAACGCTTCCGCGAGGCGCGCCCCGATATTGCGCTGTCAGGCGATTTTATCGTTGGATTTCCGGGAGAGACCGAGGCGGAATTTGAAGACACTTTGGCGCTGGTCGACGAAGTGCGGTATTCACAAGCCTTCAGCTTTAAATATTCCCCGCGCCCCGGAACTCCGGCGGCGACCATGGATAACCAATTGCCGCGCGAGGTGATGGATGATCGCCTCGCCCGTCTGCAAGTCCGCCTCAACCGCGACCAGCGCGCGTTCAACGATGCGCTTGAAGGGAAAAGCTGCACCATCCTGATTGAACGCAAAGGCAAGCTGCCCGGCCAATGGCTCGGCAAATCGCCCTGGCTCACCAGCGTGTGGTTTGCCGAGGAAGAAGGCGGGGAAAGCGCAATTGGCGATATGGTCGAGGTGGACATGGTCGAGGCCGGGCCAAACGCGATGCGGGGCGTTGTTCGATAGCGCTTTCGGCCCCACCCGCAGTCCTGGCCGCTATGACAGCCGCGTGACTTTCCACCACCATAACCCCCGCCCAAGCTTGCTTTGCGCACGGGGGCGCTTACCTTTCCGACTCGACAACAGGGCCAGACGCAAAGGAACTTATGGGCCGCAGACCAACCCGCTCGATTGATCCGGCAGTTTTGCCCGATCCCATCCTCGCCGAAAAAGACGCCGCGCAAAGCGCCGCTGTTATCAAGGCAGAAGCAGGGCGCGCGAAAGCTGAGCTGAGCTTTGAAAATCAGGCCCATCTGGGCGCGCTGTTTGGCGAATTTGATGCCAATCTTGTGCAGGTGGAAAACCGGCTATCCGTGATGATCCACGCGCGCGGCGATAAATTGCTGATCGAAGGGGACGAAGACAATGTCGCGCGCGCTCGCGATACGCTGACGACCATGTATGACCGGCTGGCGCAGGGGCAGGATCTGGATGCGGGCGCGATTGAAAGCCTGATTGCTATGTCGAACGAGCCGACATTGGAAGGCATCATTTCGGGCGATGATAAAGAACCGCCCATCATGATCCGCACCAGGCGCAAAACGATTGTGCCGCGCTCTGCCACGCAGATCACCTATATGCGCAGCCTTGTGCGCGATGACATCATCTTTGCGCTGGGCCCGGCGGGCACGGGCAAGACGTATCTCGCGGTCGCGCAGGCGGTGAACCAGCTGATGACGGGCAGCGTCCAGCGCCTGATCCTGTCCCGCCCGGCGGTGGAAGCTGGCGAGAAGCTGGGTTTCCTTCCCGGCGATATGAAAGACAAAGTCGATCCCTATCTGCGCCCGCTTTACGATGCGCTGTATGATTGCATGCCGCCCGAACAGGTGGAGCGCCGGATCGAAAGCGGCGAGATTGAGATTGCGCCGATTGCGTTTATGCGGGGGCGCACGCTCGCCGATGCGTTCGTGATCCTAGATGAGGCGCAGAACACCACGCGCGAACAGATGAAGATGTTCCTCACCCGCTTTGGCCAGAACAGCCGGATGGTGGTGTGCGGCGATCCGCGCCAGGTCGATATCCCCGGCGGGGACCGCATGAGCGGCCTTGCCGATGCAGTGGAAAAACTGGAGCACACAGACGGCTTCGGTACGATCCGATTTGGCGCAAAAGACGTGGTGCGCCACCCGATCGTTGGCCGCATTGTCGAGGCGTATGAGGGGTAGGGCGGCAAGCAATCCCGCAAGTGGGATGCCGCGCTAAACATGTCCCCCACAATTATTGCTTTGCTGCTCGCATCGGCAATCATTCATGCTGGCTGGAACGCTCTTGTGAAGGGCAATGACGATCGGCTCTGGTCGATTGCGGTTATCTCAATCTTCGGAGGGATCGCGGCTATTCCTTTCGCAATCATGTTTGGCCTCCCAGCATTGGAAAGCTTGCCGTTCATCGCATTCTCAGCGAGCTTGCAGATTGGATACTGCTTGTTTCTCATTCGCGCATATGACCACGGCGATCTGGCGCAAGTGTACCCGATTGCTCGTGGCAGCGCTCCACTTCTGGTCACAATTGGTGCGGCTATCTTTGCTAGTGAACTGCCAAGCAACATCGCCTTGGTGGGCATTGCCCTTGTGTCTTTGGGTATATTCGCGCTCGCCCTTGGTAAGACGGATGCAAACAGGCAAGCGATCTTCTCCGCATTCGCAGCTGGCGCATTTATTGCGAGCTATATGGTGGTCGATGGGCTTGGTGTGCGCCGATCCGAAAACGCGCTTGGCTATGCGGCGTGGCAAGCGGTTGTTGCGTGCTCTCTTATACCTCTGGCTTTTATCGTCATTCGCCGGAGACTGCCCGCATTTCCGAGGGGGAGGAGTGGGATTTCTATCGCTGTTGCAGGGGCCCTCTCAACACTTTCCTATTGCGTGGCGGTATGGGCAATGGAGCAAACGGCTATGGGAGGCGTATCTGCTTTGCGAGAGACCAGCATCCTTTTTGCAGCCTTATTCAGCGCGTTTGCTCTGCGTGAAAAAGTGACCAAGCGGAAACTGGCCGGAACTGCTCTTGTAGCTGGCGGCGTTATCTGTCTTTCATCAGGATAGTCAGAATGATTGCGCCAATACGAAGGCGTAGATCGGCAGACCTGTTACGCTTTCCTACACCGGCATTTTTGGGATAGGGGGCTGGGTTATGTTGTTTCTCGGTATGCGCCCTTTGACATGTCCCGTCGTTCGCCCTTCGTCGGTCGGACAGCGCACCGCGCGGCGGGGTGATTTTTTACTGCCAGGACCGTGTAACATGCGGTCCATGTCTTATCTAAGCCTCTGTAATCGCTTGATAGCGTCTGAGGCCACTTGATGGAGCTGGAAACCGATATCGAAGGCTGGCCGGCGGGCGAGTGGGAGGCGTTGGCAAAGCGTGCCAGTGAGGCCGTGTGCGGTGTCGCGCCCGAACTTGCCAATCAGCGCCTGTCCACCAGCCTGCTGTTCACCTCCGATGCTGAAGTCCATGCTCTCAACCGCGAATGGCGTGAGCGCGACAAGCCGACAAATGTGCTGAGCTTCCCCATGCTGGAGCGCGAGGCGCTGCTGGGTCTCGCTGCCGATGGGCCGCCCGAAATGCTCGGCGATATCGCGCTCGCGTTTGAGACCTGCAAGCGCGAGGCGGCAGACAAATCCATCCCGCTTGAAAACCACGCAGCCCATCTCATCATCCACGGATTGCTGCATCTGGCAGGCTATGACCATGTGACCAGCGAGGCAGAAGCCGAAGCAATGGAAGCTTTGGAGATAAGCGCTCTTGCAAAACTGGGTATTCCAGACCCATATAACGACAGATCTGCATAGGAGTGATCAGTAGGGGCAATGCCCGATTCCCAATCCACCGCCGGAGAAGCGGAGAGTAGCAGCGGGCTGTTGTCCGCATTTCGCAAATTGCTAAAGCTCGACGATGGCGATCGGTCTTTGCGCGCGCAGCTCGAAGAGGCGATTGACGAGCACGAGGACGAAAACGGCAACACCGCGCCCGATGATGGCAGCGGGGCGGGCAATGGCGATCTGCTGGCGGTTGAGCGGCAGATGCTGCGCAATCTGTTGCACTTTTCCGATCATGACGCCGATGATGTGGCGATCCCGCGTGGCGAGATTGTCGCAGTGGATGCCTCGATCAGCTGGGATGAACTGGTCGCGACCTTCTCGCAGCATGGCCATTCGCGCATTCCGGTGTACCGCGAAACGCTGGATGATGTGATCGGCATGATCCATATCAAGGATGTGTTTCCCTTCCTTGCAGGGGGCAAAACGCCGCCCAGGGATTGGACGGTGCTGATGCGCCAGCCGCTCTATGTGCCGCAGTCGCGCGGGGCGCTCGATGTGCTTGCCGATATGCGCAGCCGCCGGGTGCATCTGGCCATCGTGCTTGATGAGTTTTCCGGAACAGACGGCATCATCACCATCGAAGACCTTGTCGAAGAAATCGTCGGCGAGATTGAGGATGAACACGATGAGACGCCCGAGGCTCTTATTGTGCCCATAGGCGAGGGGATGTGGGACTGCGCAGCCCGCGCCGAATTGGAAGATGTTGCTGAAACAGTCGATCCGCGCCTTGCCGAAGTGACTGAATCGGTGGACACTTTGGGCGGGCTTGCATTCGTGCTGGCAGAACAGGTGCCGCAAGTGGGCCGGATATTGGAGCATCCTTCGGGCTGGCGGATCGAGGTGACAGCGGGCAACGAAACGCATGTGAAGCGCCTGCGATTGCACGCGCCTTCAGTTGAGAATGACTTGCAATAATTGCATTTAGCGCTGCCGCGCGCACATTTTCCTTCGATTTTTTGCATCCATCAGTCTCGACAACCGTAGCTCTTTCGTCAAAGGAGCAAAATCATGCCGTCACGTCGTCTTCCCCCTTGCGCGCGCTCGAAGCGTTTATGCGCACTGTCCGTTTGGGATCAGCCCGTGCAGCGGCTGAGGAGATTGGCCTGTCGCCTTCAGCTTTGTCGCGCCGGATCACCAATCTGGAGGAATTCGTTGGCAAAAAACTGTTCACCCGCGCGCGCCAATCCATGCAGCTCACCGATGAGGGTCAGGCGTTTTACGAAGCGGTGAACCCGCACATGGAAGCGCTTGCGCGCGCGGTGGAAAGCCAATCAGACAACATCTCGCTGCTGCGATTGCGGCTGGGCGTTTTGCCGCTGTTTGGCAGCCAGCGCCTGTTCCCGCGTCTTGGCGAATTGCGCAAACGCCATCCTTTGCTCCACATTGATATCGACACAGGGCCGCATCTGGAAGACCGCGTAGGAGATACTCTGGATGCAGCGATCATCCTGTCACGCGGGCCTGCATCGGGTTTGCATGCGGTGCGGCTTGACCATAATCTCGTCCATGCGATCTGTTCAAAGGACGTGGCGCGCACGGTTGGCGATCATGTGAACGCGCAGAGCCTCGCCAAACAGACCTTCCTTATTCATAACGAATTGCCCGAAAGCTTTGTCGCGTGGAAAGCCGCGCATCAGCTGGAGGATATGGAGCCTTCTGCGATTGACCATTACGATTCCGGGCAATTGATGCTGGAGGCGGCAGCGCAGGGGCTGGGCATTGCGATCATGCATGATGATCACATGCGCCGCGCAGCCGATAACCGGTTGACGGAGTTATCGAAAAAGGACGTCGAGAGCCCGTATAGCTACTGGTTTGTGTGCAAGCCCACCGCGCTTGAGACGCGGCCTGTGCGGCTGTTCCACGATTGGCTGGTGCGCGCGGGGCTGTAATTCAGCGCATCGCAGGTCAAACCTGCGTATCGTCGGGCACTTTAGGGCTGGGCGGCGCTTCGTATCGGATCGGCGGCACGGTGTGGGCAAAGTCGCGCAGCGGCCCGCCTAGCGCATCAATCAATGCCTCCTCGATCCGGCGGCGCGCTTCTTTGCCAATGGCTTTCCGACCGCGAAAATCTTCGGGGCTGAAGGGTTCAAGGAAATTGACGCGCAGTTTGAATGTACCCTTGCGCGCCAGCACACGTTTGGCGTTGTTCAATCCACCTTCTTCGCCAATCCATCCGATCCATTCGGCGATATCGCCATAATCGAGCAGAACCGGCTGAACCAGAACGCCGGGCGGGGGCGGTTCAAGAACGCTGAGCATGCTGGTTTTGAACGGCAGCAGCGATCGGCCATCGGTTGTCGTCCCCTCAGGAAAGACAGTGACCGACCAATTGTCCGCCAGTGCCTCTTTTAGCAGATTGATCTGATCTGCCACGCCCAGACGGTGTTCGCGCTTTACGAAAACGGTGCGGTTCAGCGAGGCAAGCCAGCCGACCAGCGGAGATTGTTCCAGCTCTGCCTTGGCGACGAACGCGGTGCCGCTTGCCCCTGCGAGCGAGAGAATATCGATCCAGGAGACGTGGTTCGACACATAAAACACATCGCGTTTGAGATGGGTGCCAATCGTCTCAACCCGCGCGCCTGAAACGCGCGCGGCATACCGCAGGAACAGCATGGGAAAAGGCGAGCCATAGGCAAAGATACGGTAAGCAAAATGCAGCGGCACAAAGATCAGCATCAGCACGGCAAGCGCGGCAACCCGCACCGACAAACGCAGCCATCCGCCAAATGAAATCGGGGTGGCTTCCCCGCGGGCAGCGGCGACCCGCAATTCCCAATCGCGGGCCTGTGCAGCGGATGCAGTCAGCGGTTTGTCGCCAGTTGGGGTGGGGGAGGATGACACCCCTTAATCCTCACGCGAGAGGCGCACGCCGTACAATTCCATGCGGTGATCGACCAGCCGGTAACCCAGCCGTTCCGCGATTTGACGCTGGAGGCTCTCCACTTCGGGATCAACGAATTCGACGACTCTGCCGGTTTCCACATCGATCAGATGATCGTGATGCGCCTCTGGCACGGGTTCATAGCGCGAGCGGCCATCGCCGAAATCGTGGCGATCCAGAATGCCCGCCTCTTCAAACAGGCGAACGGTGCGATAGACAGTGGCGATAGAGATTTTGGGATCAACCGCTGATGCGCGGCTGTGCAGCAATTCGACATCGGGGTGGTCATCGCTGTCAGACAAGACCTTGGCAATAACACGGCGTTGTTCTGTGATGCGCAGGCCTTTTTCTGCGCATAATTGTTCAAGGTCAATTTTCTGGCTCAACTCACAAGCTCCATTTCACAGCGTGGCCGTGCAGGCCAGCATAACGCTCCCTTGGCAACTGTCCTTAGCCAGACCGGGCGCGCTGCTCAAGGGATGGTGATCGAGCAGGGGGAGGGGATGTGCAAAACCGTGCCACGACGCCAAAGGAGCGGGCTGCGCCCACCGCCCCTTCAGCGTTGTGTTTAATGAGTGAGAACGCTCAGCCTTTATTGCGTCCGCGTCCGCTCCCCGGTTTACGGCCAAGGCCGATTTTCTTTGCGAGATCGCGGCGTTTTTCCGCATAGTTTGGCGCCACCATCGGATAATCGGCAGGCAGGCTCCAGCGTGCGCGATATTCCTCCGGGCTCATATCATAATTGGTGCGCAGATAGCGTTTGAGCATTTTCAGCTTTTTGCCATCTTCGAGGCACACCAGATAATCCGGCTTTACCGAAGCACGAATAGACACTGCCGGTTCTGGCAGCACTTCTTCTTCGGCTTGACCATTTCCCAAATGGGACAGGGCGCCGTAAACGCTGGTAATCAGCTCAGGCACATCGTTTACGGTCACGTCATTATTGCTGACATGAGCCGCGACGATATCGCTGGTGAGCGTGATAAGCGTTTCTTTCATCTCCATTTCCAAATCTTGCATGAGTTCCTCTTTAGTTATCTACTCGGATTTTTCCGATAAATAGCGCATGAACCACGAATGCACTCATTGCAATATGATAACGAATGAAACCGGATGTTTATCTGTCGAAAAAGCGATGAATAGAGATAATCATAGTGACTTTGCAAAAGTAATAGCATCTATTCTGGAGCCATTGGACATACGGTAATATTGGGAGCGCTCACCAATAGGCTGAAATCCGGCCTTGAGATATAAGTGCTCCGCCGGATTACCACGCCGCATTTCGAGGAAGACGCGGGCAGCGCCGCGCGCTTTTGAAGCGGCAAAAAAGGCCTGCATCAGCGCATCACCCAGGCCTGTGCGGCGAAGGCCTGGCAGGACTGCAATCAGCAGCAATTCTTCTTCATCCGCCGCATGGCGCGACAGGACAAAGCCCGCCGCGTCTTGATCAGTTTCTCCATCGGTGATTGCGGTGCCGCGCGCATCAATCAACAGCGCATGCGTGCTGTGCAGCGACAGGGCATCTGCGACCTGCCGGCTATTCCATGCCTCGCCAAATGCGGGATCAAAGGCGGCTTCCATCACCGTCATGATGTGACCGACTTGGGCGGTGCGCGTCATCATTGGGCGGCTTTGCCGGCGGGCTGGGGAGGCGACTGGGCAGGCGACTGGGGGGCGGGTTTTTGCGGGGTCGCATCGGGCGCGCGGCCATAAACGGGCGCGAGATTGGCGGTCAGCACCTCATCGCTTAGCAGATCCGCGTGACGCGCATCGGGCAGGGCGTGGATTGCCCGTTTGTGAGGGGTGAACAGCTTTGCACAATCATCGGCGCGGTTGCCGACAATGGTTTCGTGCACCCGTGTTTGCGCAGCCGCCTCAGGACGTAGGGACTGCGCTTCGGTTTCAGCTCGGCTCTCGCCATCAAAGTTCTGCACGAACCATTCCCCATGCCCGCCATTCATGCACACGGTCAGCGCGCCGCACTTTTCCCCCGACGCGCCCGCCGCCAGCAAGGAAAGCGTGGGATAGCCCAGCACCTGGGCGCCCCAGGCAAAGCCCAATGCGCGTGCGGCCGCGATGCCGATGCGGGTGCCGGTAAAACTGCCGGGCCCAAGCGAGACAAGGATACGCTGCGCACGCCCTTTACCGGGCAGCGCGGCGATCATCGGCACCAAAGCTTCGGCATGGCCGCGGCCCAGCACGCGGTGATCGTGCGCGACCAGACCTTCGCTGCTGAACAGGGCAACAGAGCACGCTTCACTGGCGGTTTCGATGGCAAGTGTCCGCATCGAGAAGCCCGATGCATCAAGGCGGCGGCGGCTGCAAGCGCGGATGCGTCTGCACCCCCACCTTAGCCTGCGCTGACACCCGAACTACACGACGGTGTTGAACGTCTCAAAATCGGGGCGAGGCGAGCGATCAAAAATGCTTTCCGGATCGCCATAGCCGATAGAGCAGATGAAATTCACCCGGTGGCGCGGTTCATCGGAAAAGAACGCAGCATTCACCGCATCAGCATCAAAGCCTGACATCGGTCCGCAATCCAGCCCCACAGCGCGCGCGGCCAAGATCAGATACGCGCCTTGCAAAGAGGAATTGCGAAACGCGCCTTCCTTGCGCCCCTCTTCATCGCCTTCAAACCAGCTTTTGGCATCGGTATGCGGGAACAGCCAGGGAAGCTCTTCGTGAAAATCGATGTCATAGCCGATGATCGCGGTGACCGGCGCAGCTTTGATTTTGTCTTTGTTGCCATCCATCGCGCAGTCGGCAAGCTTGGCTTTTTGCTCATCCGATTTCACCCACACAATACGCGCGGGCTGCATATTGGCAGAAGTGGGCGCCATCTTCATCAGATCCCAGATCGCGCGGCACTGTTCATCCGAAACAGGCTTGTCCAGCCAGTCATTATAGGTGCGCGCTTCGTTGAAAAGCTGATCGAGCGCGGCGTTGGAAAGCACGGTGTCGTGGAATTGCGTGGTCATGGAAATCCTGTGTTTGAAATGAGTTAGGCTGCTCTCACTTCAACAACTTGCGGCACATAATGTTTCAACAAACCTTCGATGCCGTGTTTCAGCGTTGCAGTGCTGGATGGGCAGCCCGCACATGCGCCTTGCAAGGTAAGGTAGACGACCCCGTCCTTAAACCCGCGATAGGCGATATCTCCGCCATCGCCTGCAACCGCCGGGCGCACGCGGGTTTCAAGCAATTCATGAATGGCCGCGATGGTTTCGGCATCCTCTTCGCTGTCTTCGACGGCCATCTGCTCGTCTTCGGCGGGCACTTGAATGCCATCGGCGCTGCCGCCTGCAAACAGGGGCGCCTCGGATACGAAATGATCGAGCAGGATTGCAACGACTTGCGGTTTCAGCGCGCTCCAGTCGCTGCCCGGTGCCGCCGTTACCGTCACAAAATCCCAGCCAAAGAACACGTTGACAACTTCGCCTGTGTCAAAAATGGCCTGAGCCAGCGGGCTTGCCTCTGCCGCTTCGGGTGAGGGGAATTCGCGTGTGCCGCTGGGCATGACGGTGCGGCCCGGCATGAATTTGAGGCTGGACGGGTTGGGCGTGGTTTCGGTTTCGATGAACATGCCAACAATCTAGTGCGCGTGGGGCCTCGCGGCAATGGCGCTTGTCGCAATTTCGCCTTTGCGCACACATTCACTATCCCTTCAGGCCCGCCTCGCCTATATGGCCGGCATGAACCTTTTGAATCGGGCGACAGCCGCCCTTGCATTGCTCGCAGCGCCTTTTGCGCTGTCTCTCCCCGCCCACGCTCAAGAAGCGGCTCAGCCCCAGGTTTATGGCCAGGGCGTGCCAGAGGCGCGCAGCCTTCAAACCGGCGATGAAACCCCGTGGCTGTACCGCGGCAGCGATGTTCCGGTGGATGATCAATGGCTGTTTGGCGAAATGGACAACGGCCTGCGTTATGCCGTGCGCCGCAATGGCGTGCCTCCGCAACAGGTTTCGATCCGGGTGCGTGTGGATGCAGGCTCTTTGCATGAACGCGACGAAGAACAGGGATTTGCCCACCTGCTGGAACATATGCTGTTCCGCGAAAGCAAATATCTCGGCCCCGCCGAAGCGATTGCCGCATGGCAGCGTCTGGGCGCGACCTTTGGCAGCGATGCGAACGCGGAAACCAGCCCCACGCACACCGCGTACAAACTCGACATTCCCAATATCGACCCGGCCAAATTGTCTGAGAGTTTCAAGCTGCTTTCCGGCATGATCCGCGAACCCGTTTTGAACGATGTCAATGTCGCGGCGGAATTGCCGATTGTGCTGGCGGAAAAGCGTGAACGCGGCGGCGCATCAGAGCGCGTGGCAGACCTGTCGCGGCGCACTTTCTTTGCCGGACAAAGACTGGCGACGCGCAATCCCATCGGCACGGTGGAAACATTGAACGCGGCGACAGGAGCCAGCGTTCAGGCGTTTTATGACCGCTGGTACCGTCCTGAAAAAACCGTCATCGTCGTCGCTGGCGATGCCCCTGCCGAAGTGCTTGCGGGCCTGGTTGAGCAATGGTTTGGCGATTGGGAAGGCACAGGCGAAGCAGGCACCGCGCCCGATTTTGGCGATCCTGTGCCCCCTGCGGGCAGCGACGGCGCTGACGCTACGCCAATCGGCGAACTTGCCGTGGGAGTGGAAGCGGACTTGCCGCGCAATCTCACCTATTCGATCCTGCGCCCGTGGCGGCCCGTTCAAGATACGATTGTCTATAACGAAGGCCTGCTGCTTGATGCGGTGGCGCAGGCGATCATCAACAGGCGGCTGGAAACGCGCGCGCGTGCCGGGGGATCATACCTTTATGCGCAGGTGCAGCAGGACGATATCTCGCGTTCAACCGATGCGACATTTGTATCTTTTGCGCCGCTTTCTGATGACTGGCAGACCGCTTTGCGCGATGTGCGCGGAGTGATCGCCGATGCGGTGGCCAACGCGCCAACGCAGGAAGAGATCGACCGCGAAGTGGCCGAATTTGACGTGGTTTTTGCCAATCAGGTTGAACAGGAAAGCGTGCAGGCCGGATCAGAGCTGGCTGACAATATCGTCAACGCTGTCGATATCCGCGAAACGGTCGCCGCTCCTCAGGTGGTGCTGGATGTGTTTCGCGGAATGAAGCAGCGGTTAAACCCGGCAGAAGTGCTCGAACGCACGCAGAAATTGTTCGACGGCGATGTGATGCGCTCTGTCTATGTCACGCCCGCAGCAGGTGAAGCGGATGCGGCAAGTCTGCGGCTGGCGCTTGCGCGGCCAGCGGTCAGCGACAGTTCTGCGCGGCTGGCAGCGCAAACCATATCGTTTGACGAATTGCCCGCCATCGGCACGCCGGGCGAGGTCACCTCGGCTGAGCCTTTGGGCATTCTGGATGTGGAGCAGGTCAATTTCTCCAACGGCACACGCGCTTTGCTGTGGGCGAACAATGCAGAGCCGGGCCGGGTCACGGTAAAGGTCCGTTTTGGTGCCGGTTACCGCGCTTTTGATGAAAGCAATGCGGTCTATGCGCCGCTGGGCAATATGGCGCTGGTGGGATCGGGGCTGGGCGAGCTTGGCCAGAACGAGATTGACCGGCTGGCCACAGGGCGCAAGCTGGGGTTTGATTTTGCGATCAGCGATGCGGTGTTCACTTTTACCGCGCAAACCCGGTCTGATGATGTGGCGGATCAATTGTACCTGTTCGCCGCAAAACTGGGCATGCCGCGCTGGGATGCGGACCCTGTGATCCGCGCCAAGGCTGCGGGCGAATTGGCTTACAATTCCTATGCCACCAGCCCGTCGGGCATCCTCAACCGCGATCTGGAATATATCGCCAGCGGGCGCGATGCGCGCTTTGCAACGCCGGGGCCGGATGCCTTGCGCGATGTGACGCCCGAACGCTTTCGCGAAGTGTGGGAGCCTTTGCTTAAACAGGGCAATATCGAAGTGCTGATTTTTGGCGAATTTGACCGCGATGCGATCGTTCAAAAATTGGCCGAAACCTTTGGCGCACTGCCCGCGCGCGAACCTATTGCGGCAGATATTGCCGCGCGCATTCCCGGCTTTCCTGAGGACACCAGCAGCCCCACGGTTCTGAAACATCGCGGCGATGACAATCAGGCGGCTGCAGTTATCACGTGGCCGTCGGGCGGAGGCATGAAAGCCATTCGCGAATCGCGCCAGCTCGAAATCCTCACTCAGATTTTCAACAACCGTCTGCTTGAGGCTTTGCGTGAAAAGCTGGGCGCGAGTTATTCGCCGCAGGTCTTTTCGCGCTGGCCCACCGATATTGCTGGCGGCGGCCGGATTACCGCGCTCGCTCAGATGGAGCCTCAATTGGTGCCGATCTTCTTTGCCGAAGCGGACCGCATCGCGCGCGATCTGGCAGCCAATCCGCCGACACAGGACGAATTGGCCCGCGTGACAGAGCCGCTGGCGCAATTGGTGCGGCGCGCTTCGACCGGCAATCAGTTCTGGCTGTACAATCTGGAAGGCGCGAGCACCGATCCCCAGCGTGTGTCGCTGCTGCGCACTTTGCTTCAGGATTATTCGCAGACCAGCCCGCAGATCATGCAATTCCTGGCTGATCGGTATTTCGCCCAGCGTTCTCCGCTGAAACTGGCAGTGATCCCGGAAGGGCAGGAATTGGCGCAGGGGACAGCAGATGGTATCGCGCCGTCTGCTCCGCCCACTGCCGATGCTGCGCCAGGGCGCTGATCGGATCGTTCGATCAGTGATCTGAATGGAATAAAGTTGCGGTGCGCTGCCAATACGCTTTACAAATAGAACCCGCGCCGTGTAGCCGCGCGCTCCTGTTGCACTAGGCCGCCAATACAGGCCGCACCCGAATTAGAGAAAGCGAACCCACTCCCATGGCTCAAACATGGACACCTGAAAGCTGGAAAGCCCACGAAGCGCGCCATCTGCCGCATTATGAAGATGCAGCTGAGCTGGCCGAGGCTGAAGAGATCCTCGCCGCCTATCCCCCGCTGGTGTTCGCAGGTGAGGCGCGGGCGCTCAAATCGGACCTGGCCGAGGTTGCCCATGGCAAGGCGTTCTTGCTGCAAGGGGGGGACTGCGCGGAAAGCTTTGCCGAATTTCACCCCAACAATATCCGTGATACGTTTCGCGTGCTGCTGCAAATGGCGGTGGTGCTGACATTTGCGAGCAAGCATCCGGTGATCAAAGTCGGACGCATGGCGGGCCAGTTTGCCAAGCCGCGCTCGGCAGCGACCGAAACCATTGGCGACATGACTTTGCCGAGTTATTTTGGCGACAATATCAACGGGATAGAGTTCACTCCTGAACAGCGCCGCAACGATCCCATGCGCATGGTGCGCGCTTACAGCCAAGCGGCATCAACGCTGAACCTGCTGCGCGCTTTTGCAGGGGGCGGTTATGCCAATTTGCGCCGGGTGCATCAATGGACGCTCGATTTCATGGGCCGCACGCCCTGGGCAGACAAATTCTCGCAAACGGCGGGCCGCATAGGCGAAGCGCTTGATTTTATGGAAGCGTGCGGGGTCGATCCGGCCACCGTCCCGCAATTGCAGGGGACCAGTTTTTACACCAGCCATGAAAGTCTGCTGCTGCCTTACGAACAGGCTTTGACCCGGCAGGATTCGCTGACAGGCGATTGGTATGCGACATCGGCGCATATGCTGTGGATTGGCGATCGCACCCGGTTTGATGGCAGCGCGCATATCGAATTTGCGCGCGGCATCGGCAATCCGCTGGGCATGAAATGCGGACCCTCGCTGGAACCCGATGCCCTGATCCGCTTGCTCGACCAATTGAACCCCGACCGTGAGGCCGGGCGCATCACTCTCATCAGCCGGTTTGGCCATGACAAGGTGGAAGACGGCCTGTCCAAACTTGTGCGCGCGGTTCAGCGCGAAGGGCACCCGGTGGTGTGGAGCTGTGATCCGATGCATGGCAATGTCATCAAATCGGATAGCGGTTTCAAAACGCGCCCCTTCGACCGCATCCTGACAGAAGTGAAAGGGTTCTTCGCCGTCCACCGCGCAGAAGGCACTCATCCCGGCGGCATCCATATCGAGATGACGGGCCAGGACGTGACCGAATGCACTGGCGGCGCGGTTGAAATCACCGATGAAGCTTTGGGCGACCGCTATCGCACCCACTGCGACCCGCGCTTAAATGCGGAACAATCGCTTGAGCTGGCGTTCCTGATTGCCGAAACGCTCAATTCAGAAGTGGGCGAAAAACTGGGCGCGCCAGCCGCCGATGCGGCCTGATCGAACGCTGCGCTAAACCACCGTTTCGGGGGTAAACTACGTAGTTGCCCGCAGGGACACCTGCGCAGGCTCACAAGGGTAAGTTCCTAAAGCTTGGGGCGATGCAAATCGATCTCGCCCCTTTTGCTGGTCCCGGCATGCTGCTCATCCTGTCGCTTGCGCTGGTTTGCGTGGCGGCAGTGGCGCTTGTCACGGTGTTTTCCGCAAGGCGCGAGACGCAAACGGTCGCTAGGCTGGCGCGGGAACGCGCGCGCAAGATGAGCGAATTGCTGCGCACCATGGGCATGGCTGAAAAAATCGCAGGGCTGGGCATCTGGCAATATGATCCGATCACCGGCGCGCAGCAATGGTCACCCGGAATGCGCGAAATGTTTGGCGTGCGCCACAGCGATCCGCTGGTCGAAGGCGATGCGGAAACGCTGCTTTATGCCAATGATGTGGATCTGATCGGCAATGTGGCGAAACGCGCCAATGTCGATGGGCCTTATACGCTAAGCTTTGACATCCACAGCTATGATGGCGGGATGCGCACATTGCGGGTGGAGGCGTGCAATCTGCGCGGGCGCAGCGGCGCGATCAGCCGGGTGGTCGCAGTTCTGCGCGATGTGACCGATGAAAAAGAACGCGTGCGCGAGCTGGAAAAATCGCGCCTGATTGCGGTGAAGGAAGCCAACCACGCGCGCAATCTGGCCGATACCGATGCGCTGACGGGATTGGCCAATCGCCGCCGGGTGATGGCAAAGCTGGATCATTTGGTGGTCGCGGCGCGCAAGAAACAGCATTCGCTGGTGCTGGTGATCTTTGACATCGATCACTTCAAATCGGTGAACGACACCTATGGCCACCCCCAAGGCGACAAAGTGCTCAAACGCGTGGCGCGCATTGCCTCGCAGCAGGCGCGCGATGGCGATCTGGTGGGGCGCGTGGGCGGGGAGGAATTCGTTTGGATCGTGCCAGGCGCAAGCCGCCAATTTGCCAGCACCATGACAGAACGACTGCGACAGGCCATCGCGGCAGGAAGCGCGGTGGGCGATGTGCCGCCGGTGACGATCAGCATGGGCTATGCCGATTTGATGGATGATGACACATCGCTGACCCTGTTCGCCCGCGCGGATGAGGCGCTGTATGATGCCAAGAATTCGGGCCGCAACAAAGTGTGCATGGCTGCTTAGAGGCCGCTTAGCGGCGGCTTACTTGTGCGCATGGGCACCAGTTGCTCACCACATACTGAACCCTTTCAATTGCTTGCAAGTTGCGGCATGGCTTTGCGGACGCGCTGCGCCTCTGTCCCGTTTCGGGATTCGCCCGCAGGACAGGCCGATGCGCGCGAACGGAGAAGCTCCGGAGAACCCCATGCCTCTCACTCAACAGGCAACCTCTTGCGGCCATGACCAATCTTTATCGGCACGCTTTACAGCCACGCGCGCTTTAACGCAGGCGCTGGTCCAGCCGTTAAGCGATGCCGATGCGAGCATTCAGTCGATGGAGGATGCCTCGCCTGCGAAATGGCATCTGGCGCACACGACATGGTTTTGGGAGACATTTCTGCTGCGCGAATATGCGCCGGGTTACCGCCTGTTTAACGATCAATATCCGTTCCTGTTCAATTCCTATTACGAAGCGGAAGGCGCACGGATTGCGCGCGGATCGCGCGGGATGCTTTCGCGTCCGGCGCTTGATGAGATTTTCGAATGGCGCGCGCATATTGATGCTGCGATGGCGCGGCTCTTGGATGATCCGCGCTGCACTGATCTGATCGAACTGGGCATCGCGCACGAACAGCAGCATATTGAATTGCTGCTGACCGATATCAAACACGCATTGTTCCAGAACCCGCTTGGCCCCGCCATGTGGGATGGTGCGCCGGCGCTTTCTTCTGAGCCGCTGAGCCAAATGGGCTGGCATTCGCATCCGGGCGGCGTTGCGCGCATTGGCCATCAGGGGGAGGGGTTCGCCTTTGACAATGAAGGGCCTGAGCACCGCGTTCTGCTGGAACCCTTTGCGCTGGCCGATAGGCTGGTGACCAATGGCGAATGGGCCGAATTTATCGCTGATGGCGGCTATCGGTCCGCCGCGCTCTGGCTGTCCGATGGCTGGGGCTGGGTGCGCGAACACGGGATAACCGCGCCGCTTTACTGGGCGGAAAATGGGGCGGAAGGAGGCGCTGGGGATAAAGACACTGGCCAGCATTTCACCCATCAAGGCTGGCAAAAGCGCGATGCCCATGCGCCCGTCACGCATATCTCGTATTACGAGGCAGATGCCTTTGCGAGCTGGGCGGGATACCGCCTGCCTACAGAATTTGAATGGGAAGCGATCGCGCGCGGACAGGATGCCGCTGGCAGCGCGCAGGCGCATGATGCGGCGCGCGGCAATCAGCTGGATGGCGCTGCCCCTCCGCTGCCCAAAGGCGGCACTGACCTGTTCGGCGATTGCTGGCAATTCACCCGCTCTGCCTATCTGCCGTTTCCGAAATTCGAAGCTGCCAAGGGGGCAGTCGGCGAATATAACGGCAAATTTATGAGCGGGCAGTGCGTCTTGAAAGGCGCAAGCTGCGCCACGGTGCGCGGGTCTTCGCGCGCATCGTACCGCAATTTCTTCTACCCGCATCAGCGCTGGCAATTTACCGGCCTCAGGCTTGCAAAGGACGTATAACCGTATGGCAGACAATGACGGCCTGATGCTGGTCGAACGCGATGAAGCGGGCGTAGACACCGCGTTTCGCAAAGATGTGCTGGCAGGCCTTGGCCAAGAGCAAAAGGCGATCCCTGCGCGATGGCTCTATGATGATGCCGGATCGCAGCTGTTTGAGGATATCACCCAGCTTCCCGAATATTACCCGACGCGGGCGGAAACGCAGATTTTGAGCGAGCGCGGTAGCGAATTTGCAGAGCTTATCGGACAGGGCCGCGCGGTGGTGGAATTTGGTTCAGGCTCGTCGGTGAAAACGCCTTTGCTGCTCAAAGCGATTGATCCGGCGGCCTATGTGCCGCTCGATATTTCGGGCGATTTTCTTAGAGCCGCCGCGCGCGATCTGGCGGCGAAGTTTCCTGGCCTTCCGGTCTATCCGGTAGAGGCCGATTTTATGCGGCAGGTTGCTCTGCCAGATGCGAGCGCTGCCATGCCCAAACTGGGCTTTTTCCCCGGCTCCACCATCGGCAATATGGTCGCGCGCACTGCGGTCGATCTTCTGCGCAATATGCGGAAGACGCTGGGCACGGGCGCGCAGCTTTTGATTGGGATGGACCTCATCAAGGATGAAGATGTGCTGGTTGCCGCCTATGATGATGCGGCAGGTGTCACAGCCCAGTTCAACACCAATCTAATCGCGCGCATCAATCGCGAGCTGGAAGGCGATATCGATCAAAGCGCGCTGCATCATGAGGCGCGCTGGAATGATGATTATGCGCGGATCGAAATGCATCTGGTCGCGGACAAGGGCATCAGCTTTGCTGTGTCGGGGCGCAGCTTTGCGATGCGCAAGGGAGAGACGATCCACACCGAAAACAGCCACAAATTCAGCCGCCGCACTGCCAATATGCTGCTGCTCGCATCCGGGTGGGAACCGCAGCAGCGCTGGACCGATAGCAAGGATCGCTTCTCGCTGATCCTCGCCGAAGCGCGCCCCAATCGCAGCGCGCCATAAGGGACCTGATATGAGCGATATTGTGATCATCGGCGCCGGAATGGCGGGCCTTTCCTGCGCGGGCCAGCTGGCGGGCGCTGGGCATAACGTCACCGTGCTTGATAAAGGGCGCGGACCGGGCGGGCGGATGGCTGCGCGCCGGGCGGAAATTGCAGGCGAAACCGTGAGTTTTGATCACGGCGCGCAGTTTTTCACCGCGCGCGATGATGGGTTTGCTGCGCAGGTCAGCGAATGGGAAACGCAAGGCGTGGTCAAACGCTGGGCAGCGGCGGAAACCGGCAAGGATACCGCTTGGGTTGGCACGCCGGGCATGAACGGGCCGATCCGCGCAATGGCCGGGCCTCTCGATGTGCGCTGGGGCGTGCGGGCAGAGCGGGTTGTGCGCGAAGATGGCCGCTGGCGAGTGGCTACAGGCGATGATGTGTTCACCGCCGCAATTCTCCTCATCGCCATTCCCGCAGAACAGGCAGCCACTCTGCTCGCCGATGCCGCGCCTGATCTTGCCGCTATTCCGGCAGGCGTTGTGTCAGAGCCGTGCTGGGCAGTGATGGCCGCTTTTGACGAGCCTCTCGCCGCCATCAGCGACGCCATCAGCGACGCCATAAGCGATCCGCAAGCGCCGATCAGTTGGGCCGCGCGCAATTCTGCCAAGCCTGACCGGGCAGGGGCAGAGACATGGGTGCTGCATGCAAGCCCTCAAAAATCGCGCGCCATCATTGATATGCCAAAGGAAGAGGCTGCGGCGCATTTGCTCGCCGAATTCTTCGCGCAAACAGGCACTGCGCCTGCGCGCCCCATTCACTGCGCCGCGCATCGCTGGCTTTATGCCATGCCCGCCGCGATTAAAGGCGAGCCTGCGCGGTATGATGCCGAGGCACGGATTGGGATTGCAGGCGATTATCTCCATTCTCCCCGCGTCGAAGGGGCGTATATTTCGGGCACGCAGCTGGCGGCAAAAGTGCTTGGCTCCTCATAACGGCTAGTGGACGAGTGCGCCCGCACGGCTCAATCCTTCCCTCACATTGATCGGAGAGAGCCCATGCAAGACTTGTTCGACCTTACCGGCAAAACCGCCATCGTAACGGGCGCGGGCCGCGGCATTGGCGAGGGGATCGCGACGCTGCTGGCCGAGGCAGGCGCGAATGTGGTGTGCGCGGCGCGCTCGATGGATCAGATCGAGCATACGGCTAAGATCATCAATGATGCGCCCGGCGCAGCGCGCGCGATCACGCACAAAACCGATGTGTCCAGCCGCGCCGATATGCTGGCGCTGGCCGCACGCGCGGTGGAGGAATTTGGGCGGATCGATATCTGGGTTAACAATGCGGGCGGATCGCTGGTGTCTGCGCCCTTGGCAGAGCTTGATCCTGATGAATGGGACAAAACGCTGGCGGTGAACCTGTCTTCGGTGTTCTACAGCGTTCAGGCCGCCGTGCCGCATTTGGGTGAGGGCAGCGCGATGGTGAACATCTCCTCGCTCGCAGGGCTCGAACCATTTCCCGGCAGCGCGCACTATTCTGCTGCCAAAGCTGGCGTGAACATGATGACCAAGACGCTGTCGATGGAGCTGGGGCCAAAGACGCGGGTGAATGCGATCATGCCCGGTTTTGTGCCGACCGATACGGTGAAAAAGGCGCTCAATATGTCGGATGAGGATTTTGGCCCGCTGCTGGAACAATTGCAGCTGCCCGCAGGCCGTCTTGGCACGCCAAGGGATATTGCTGGCCTGGTGCTGTATTTGGTCGCGCCCGCGTCTGAATGGATTACGGGTCAATGCATCGCTATGGCGGGTAAGCCCTAAAAGTCAGCTTGATCTGGCGCGCCGATCCCGCTTTAGCACGCCGAGCTATGAGCGAACCTTCCTACCAAGCCGTCCACGATGCCGCCTGCGCGCGCGGGGAGATGGGCTATATCGATCCTGAAACGGGATACATGGTGTTCACCAGGCTCGCCCACGAAAAGCGCGGCACATGCTGCGGCTCCAAGTGCAGGCACTGCCCGTTTGAACATGTGAATGTGAGGTAGAAACGCGCTCCACGTCATTGCGAGGAGCCTGAAAGGCGACGCGGCAATCTATGGACGATGAGAGGTTTGTGTATTCAACAGCAGGCAATGGATTGCTTCGCTTCGCTCGCAATGACGAAGGTTTTAGCGTTTCGGTCGCCTGCCACCGGCGTCTAAACATGCCTTCATACTCTTGAACGGCTTAAAATTCTTTGTTCGCGAATAGTAACTGCTGCCTTTAGCGTGGCAGATCCCGCTTTTAGACATTTTGACAGCAGGCTGTGATTGCGCGCTTGCAGGAGCCTCGAATGCACCAAAGCTTGCTGCATATAGACCAATGATGATGGCAGCTTTCATAGATGCTGCTGCTGGGAAAATCTTGAAAGAAAATGTCATTTGATCGCTCCTGCAATACCAAAAGCAGGAACAAGCTAACAAGTTCCAAAGCCGCAGAACCTAGTCAAACAACAATTCAGAAAAATTCTGGCTGGGGCGGCAGGGACTAAAGATTGAGAGGGTTCAAGCCCGCAGAACTCCTAAAGTCCCTTGTATTTCAACACCTAATGGACCACATACTTGGCCCACAGAGCTGGCCCACAGAAAACCGGAGTGAATATGGCAACGCTACAAAACAGGGGCAATAAGTGGCGGGCCAAAGTGCGTATCCCGGTCTCAGTGAAGGATCGATACGACGACCGGGAACACCTCTACCGGACACTGAAAGCGCTCGATAAGCCTTCCGCCAAAGCCGAGGCGGAAGTGTGGGAAGCTGGGCTAAGGTCCGAATGGAACGCCTCTCAACCAGCCCCCTTTAACACTCCTGCAGACCTGCGAAGCATTTATGAGGATGGCCGCAAGGCGGCTGCGGGTGGTTTGTATGTGGTGGACATGGACAATGATGAGGAGCCTGAGATCACGGGGATTGAGTTCGAGATCGATAAGATTGCCGAGAGGTCGCAGACGCGCGAACTGACAAGAGAGGATGAGGCACGGCTGGCCGCTCTGAATGATGCGAAACAGGACCGCCGAGGCAAGGAGGTATCCCGCAGGCGAGAGTATGAGCCATTGTTCTCAGAACTGGCTGAGAAATATCTGGACCTTTGGGCAATCCAACAGGGGCTTAAAGGCACCAACGTAAGGCAACAGAAAGAGGCGACGTTCCGTCTCTTTGGGGGTTTTATCGGGGACAAACACCTTGGGGACGTGAAACGCGGGGAGGTTGCTGAGTTCATGGACGAGCTACGGCGGTTGCGTCCTAGCTGGGCGCGGTCACCAAAGGCGGCAGAGCTATCATGGGCGGAGCTACTTCGAGAGTTCGGGGGCAATGAGAACGGCCTATCCGCTTCGACATTGAACAGGCACGTGACGACCCTTTCGGCTCTCTGGAAGTGGGCGGACCAGAGGGAGATAGTGGGAGGGCGCAACCCGTTTGACGGGTTCAAGCAGCGCATCAAGAAAGGGATAAATCAGCACCCCTATGTGCCTTGGACAATGGAGGAGCTGCGGCATTTGTTCGACCCACCTCCCAAGCGAGTGGACCTGACCGAGGCCATGGTGGTCGCATTGCATACGGGGATGCGCTTGGATGAGATTGCCTCCCTGACCTTATCCCAAATCAAAGAGGAGGATGGCGTTCGCTTCATTGACGTGGTGGATGCAAAGACACCCGCAGGAAACCGGCAGGTTCCCTTGCACAAGCAAATCGAGTGGCTGGCAGAGATCGAAGGTGAACCGCAGGATCGAGTGTGGCCAAAGTTCAACGCAGAGGGGCCAAGCAAGAAGCCCGGCGCGGACGCGGGGAGGGACTTCTCGTATTTCAAACGGGCGAAGGGATACACTGAGAGGGCTAAGGCCTTCCATAGCTTCCGAAAGAACGTGACCAAGTGCATGGAGAGGGCAGGGGTTCCGGAAAGCGAATGGGCGCAAGTGCTGGGCCATGAACGGGGCATAACCTATGGTCTATATAACCCTGATGGCGTTTCCCTGAAACGGAAGGCGGAGCTGATTGGGATGATCGATTATCCGGGGCTTGACCTATCCCGTTTTGAGCGGACCTAGCCTCTCCCAAAGTGCCCATTTGTACCCCTGCATTTGTGCGGGTTTCTGGCAGGTGTAGCGTCCCGTGTCGCCAACGGAGCTAGGTAGGGTCCAGAGGGGCGCGACAAGGGACGCTAGCAAGCCCTGACACCCATCGACCACGAAGGGGATCAGATGATTGACGCCCGGAGCCTGCATGAGTGGCTGGGGCACCGTCCAGATCAATTCCAGAAATGGATGCAAAATCGGATCGAGGATTACGGCTTCTTAGACGGGGAGGACTTTTCATCCACCCGGATCAAAACCGGAGGACGCCCCAGAACCGACTACCTCCTGACCCTCGACATGGCCAAGGAACTGGCGATGGTGGAGCGTACCCAGATTGGGCGCGTGACACGGTCTTACTTCATCGAGATGGAGAAGACAGAAACCTGCAGAAATACAAGGGCTTGCGATTAACCCTGACCCTCGGAAAAAGAACCATTTTTTCGAGACGTGAGCCGGGGAAGTTCAATAAACCCTCACTCCGGGTGATACGAAACATTTTTGAGAGCATCGCAAACCCTGCTTCACGCCCCCGCGCGCGCTCTTAAGGGGAACTGAAGGAGATCATTGGGTTCTCAATTGGAGCACATACAGTGACCCTTTCAGTGCTCTGAAAGTTCCCTTTCAGTTTCCCTTACACTCACTCCTTCATAGATACCTACAATAGCTCTTCAGTAAGAGACTGACAGTGTCCTGAAAGAGCCACCTAAGACTGGCCAAGGATGGGTGGTCTGGAGTGTGGTCTACGCTTCAGTGAACCCTCAGCCCTCCTTCAGCCCCCTACCAGATATCCATCGGAAGCCCCGCCGGGGTGACCGAGGATTAGCCGTGTCCATTCGACACACCCACAACCCCTGAGACCGGGACAATCCCGGCAGAAAGTTGCTCAATGAGCGAAGACAATCAAACCAACGAGAACCCGAACACCGCAAGCGATATGAACGCGGTGGTCACTGGCTTCTCGAAATCCCTGCAAGTCAGCGCGCCCCCGGCGATACCCGCAGAACACCGGAAGTACGCTAGCGCGCTGCTCGCAATGGACCCGTTTGAGGTCCGAGGAAACGTGCAGTCGGACACGATCAATCCGAACTTCAAGCCCAAGCTTACCACGCTCTCACCTGAGCTGCAGTCGGAAGCTCGCGGCCTCATGCAACGTGGTACGGAAGAGAGTGAGGCGGTCACGGCTGTGGTGAAGCAACACCTAGGTCAGCGTCGTTCCTCAATCGGCACCAGCCCGGACACAAACGACTTCCACCGGGAACTTGTCTCCATCGCTTCTGAGGTCCGCGACATTGAACGCAAGAAGGCAGGCCTTGTCGAGATGATGGAACGGATTGTGGATGTTCGCCTAGCTCGTGACGAGAACGGTGAACCGATTGCTGAGCCTATCCACGGATACTCACAGAACTCCCGCGACAAGATGCAAGGGGAGATTGACCGTCTCGATCATCACAAGCGGCTTCTCGTGAACTCTGACGGCACCCTAGGTATCGAAGGAAAGAAGCGAGCGGACAAGGCACTAGCCACCGCATCGGCCCGCATCCATGACGTGGTCGCTAAGCAGGCGCTTCGCCAAGAAGCCGAGAAGCGCGCCGATGAAATCCTTCGAGAAGAAGAGAAGGAGCGCATGGCCCAGCAGATCGCTAACCTTAAGCGGCGCAAGGCGTAATGCGCAGAAACTCGCACCTCGGCAACGGCTCTTACCTGCCCAAGCGGAAACGCTATCGCAGCCCCTCCGAAGGTTCCCCATTGGCAACCCCGCCAAAGCCCCCACACTGTGAACCAGTGGAACGGCCTATCGTGGGGCTTCCGTTCAAGGTGACTTCGATGGAGCCTGCCAAGCGCAAGCCTCAGCCCCCTTCGGACCCCGTCGGAGAACTGGGAGAGCCTTCGCTCTCAATCCCTTCAAGCATGGTCCCGGTCTCGCGAGAGCAAGCCGAGCCTGCCTTTGGAAGCCGTCTAGGCCGCTCCAAAACCTAACCCACAATACAAGGAACATCCAATGACCACACCCATTACGCCGCCAGACTTCGAACCCATCGCAACCGACGGCGCAGTTCCGTCGGCATGGAAGTCGAAAGTCATCCAACCCGGCATGGTCAGCCATACGGCGATTGGCTCCAAGCCAGAGCCTGAGCCAGAGCCAGAGCCAGAGCCAGAACCCGAGTAAACCCCATCAACCTAGGAGACCAGAGCCATGAGCCTGATCGAACAACTATTCTCCAACTGCAGCACTCACGATAGCGCCCTTTGGAACGACCTGCAGGCCGCAAAGGCTCTGGTGTCCGCAGTGGGAGATATCCCATCCCTACCGATACCGCCGTTGCCCCTTCAAACCTGAAGAAGGGCCGCGAGCGTACCTGCGAACAGTGTGGCGGAACTTACCGCTCCACCCGTTCTAATTCACGTTTCTGTTCAACTCCGTGCCGCAAGAAAGCCCACAGGGGGACCGCCTCTGCGGGAGGCCGCAAGGCCGATCCTGCACATTGGTCTCCAATCTCAAAGGCTCTTCACAAGACAGGCTATGTTGGACTGATTGGTCCATTCAGCTCTCGCTCCACCCAGCCGCGCACCTACGGCCTGTTAGTGGACCCTACAGCTGCTCATGACGAACTCGCACACCAATTCAATCTGAGAGGATGGGGTGTAGTGAGCCGTGAGGAGTTCAACGCTTCTCTGAAGTCAGACGGTATTCACGGGTTCAATGCCCGTTCGCCTGAAGCTGCAGAGCATAAGCGTTGGAAGGACCGCCAACGCATGAGAATGGTTCGAACAGACTAATACTGTAGCGTCCCGTGTCGCGCCCCTAAGCACCTACCCCTGCTTGCTTGGCGACATGGGACGTTTCGCACCCCTGAAAATCCCAGAAAACCATGGGTCAAAGAGGCCACTTTTGGAAACCTTAGACCCCCCAGATGACCAGCCTAAGAAGCTGGCGAAGGATCACCATGCCTTTCGAGCATATCCCAGAGCACTTGCAGCCGCACTTGATGCGCCTCTCGCTACTGGCCTTCAACCTGCGAGCGAACCTCGCAGCCGCCCTAATGATCGCAGCCTTGCGCTAACCATCACCGGAGCACCCGATATGACGATTAAAACAAAACGCTGCACCACATGCGGCGAGGTAAAGCCGCTTTCCGAGTTCTATTTGAACCGGAGTTCGGACCCGAACAGCCACCGGGCAAAGTGCAAGGACTGTAGCCGCGCCTATTCCATTGCTTACAAGAAGAATGGTCCGCCGCTTCACCGCAAAGTTATGAACGAGCTTATTGAGCATGGCTGCGATGCGTTCGACAAGTTCAGCCCGGACGTCCTCGAAGCGGTCACAACTACTGATCCAATCCCCCCGAAACTCTAGCAGTCCTAGAGAAGAGAAAGAAGGATGAAGCGGCGCGCATTAAGAGACGAGACCGAGAACGGGAGAAGCGAGAACATGAGCGGTTTTATCCACGCTACAAAGGCGGAGCAGTTCGGTGAAACAGTATCGTGAATATCGGGGGCTTCACGGGGAGACCATTAGGGTTCCTGAGGAGACAATCGGCTCCGCACCCTACCGCCATGCCTTTGTGCAGTATCCCTTTGCGGCTGCAGCTGAACAGCTTGAGGACCGGAGAGATTGGTTCGCGCAAATGGCGCTGCATTCACGCTGGATCGAGTTCGCGCTGCGTGGGACTTTGTCCAAAGGCTCGCTGCTGAAACGCTCACCAACCTGATTGGTTACAGCGAAAAAAATCCGAAGCGCTATATACGCTAACGACGATGGCGGTTGCCCCCCGTAGGGGTATGCCTACCAGAAAAGCTACCCGGCTCCCCGCGGTCCCCTGCAGATTATCCAAAGGGCCGAAAGGGGAGCCGAATACCCCGGCATTCTTACCGGGCACGGTTGGCCTTTAATCGCGCGAGGAACCTCTCAATGCGTTCGTGGGGTTCAGTAGCTGCGCCGGGACATACTGCCGCGTTATCCTGATCTAGGAACTTACCGAGCCGTGTGTGGACAGCCTTAGCGCGCTTTCCGCTACCCAACTCAAAATCGCCTTCTTCTTGATAGCTTTCCATCTTTCACTCCTTTGTTGAGAACAGACACATGGCCTCTTGATGCGGAGCGCGAAACCTATGGTTCCACATGGTTGAAACTTCCCGAGTCCAGCCGAGTCCTTTTTGAGGTAAACCGATCTTACCCCCTCAAAACTTACACCTTGTGAGAGGGGGTGAAACGGCCTCGCTGTATTGCCTCATAAGTTAGGGTATTGACATTTGAGATATGTCTCATATCATCAGGGTAACTTTTGAAGGAGTTACCCATGAGCCGTATTGCCTACTATCGCGTATCCACCTCAGACCAATCCATCGAAGCCCAGCGCAATGCCATGGGCGGGAACTTCGATCAGGAGTTCAATGACGAGGGTGTTAGCGGGGGCGTTCCTGCAGCGCAGCGACCCGGCTTTGCCAAGATGCTGAGCTACGTGCGCCAAGGGGACACTGTGTGCGTTTATGCGGTGGACCGTCTAGGACGCGATGCGTTGGACGTGCAGGGCACCGTGAGAAGCCTCATAGATCAAGGGGTCACTGTGGACGTTCACGGCCTTGGCCCTATTGGACGGGGCGTAGGTGAGTTGATCCTAGCGGTGCTCGCTCAAGTTGCTGAGATGGAGAAGCGCAGGATTGCTGAGCGCACCGCCGACGGGCGGGCGAGGGCGCGCAAGGCTCTTGAGGAAACTGGCAGGACACACCGGGGCAAGGTAAGCCTTGGCAGGCCTCAGAAGATTGACCCGCAAGAGGTCGCGGGATGGCGGAAAGAGAACGGCGCGAGCATTGCTGCAACAGCGCGTCACTTTGATATCTCACCCGCTACCGTGAGCCGAGCCTGCGCAGCCGCGTGAACAGCCGTTCTAAGGTGTCTTATGCAAACAATACACCTGCCTGATGCCCTGCTTTGTTTGTCAGGTGTTTGTGAGAGGCATAGACCCAGAAGTTGGCCCTCCACGGACCTGCCATCGAAGAAAAAACCGCAGGTAGGGATCAGTGATGTACACCTCCCTGTTGTCTTCGTCCCAATCGATTGCGTTCCCAGAGCCCGTTTCCTTAGATATCTTCGAAAGATGCTTAAGGGCAGAAGTGACCTCATGTTTCTGAGGCATCTTCTCCGGTATCAGGAGGCCAGATAGTGTGTTCCGTAAATCGTCATATGAAATCACAGATTTCGGGCCAGTCTCCGCGATAGCAAGAAGCACAGCTTGATATATATCTACCGCGCCCCCGTTCCTAAGCGGTCGTTTCTCGCGTATTTTTCTACTTTGCGGTCCTGCGGCCAACTTCTGGTAAACAGGAAGTCCGGCGTCTTGAGCAAGGCGCGGAAACATCGTTTCCAACGCATAATCCCGAGGAATCTCATGCTGTCCCATGAACTTCGCGGTCTCTATGTCTAAATCAAAACATATTTCCCAGCAAAACTTTTGCATCAAGAATGGGCTCTCTTGTGCTTCATCCAATAAGCGCTGAAGGATTGGGCCGGGGCAGCTAGTCTTAAGTGCCTCGTGTCCCTGCAGCGCAATCGACTTCAGGTCATCCTTGCCCCACTCTGGAAGAGAAATCGCTGTGAACCTGCCTGTCAATTCTGGCTCTGCCTTCGCGGCCTCGAAAACCCGGTGGGTAACTGAAAGCAGTATCACCTTGAGGCCGTTGAATACCGCACCTTTAAGGTTCCTCATTATGAGAGTTCGATCATCATCTCGAATGTAATGGAAGTCATCAATCACGAGGTGAATTTTGCTTTCGATCAAAGAACGCAGCGCACCAGACATCGAGTCGATTCTTCGAGTTTCGCTCTTGTTCTTCGAGAAAAGCTGCGAACCGCTCGCCGTGGTGACGAGGGGAACGCTCCCTTCAATAGCGAGCTCAGTTTGGCTGCCACTCTGTGTCTCTTCCTGAAACGGGATGTTTAGCTCAGCAGCGACCCTGTCCCAGAAGTCGCTCGCGTCGGCAACGAGACCCCCATCAATCCAGACAAACTGCTTGTCGCGCAAAATGTGGCGGCAAAGGACAGTCTTACCTGTCTTGGTGGGGCCGCTAAGAGAAACAATCTGATTTGGAGTGGAAATGGCGCGGCGAAAGTTCCGCTCAATCTCGTCGTGTTCTCTCTGAACATAGGTTACTGTCGGTTGCCCCCCTGCAGTGAAAACTTCATCTCTATGCATGGCAGGCTCCTTGCCTTTGGCTTTGTTCACTAGATGCGGCGCGCGCCGCGCGCTCGGCAAAGTAAGATACTCGCAGCAGATTAGTTAGAACACAACGGCCCAAAACCGAACCTGACTGAGCAAGAGGAGCTAGCACCGCGCCAATATGGTTTAGAGTGACCGCTACCTTGTCCTCAATTATCCACGTTGTTGGCCCACAAGCATGGCACACGCGCGTGACCTAATTCAGTTTAAGTATCTGAAAAATAGGAATAAAGGAAAAATGGCTGGGGCGGCAGGGATCGAACCTGCGAATGCCGCTACCAAAAAGCGGTGCCTTACCACTTGGCGACGCCCCAGCAGAAGCGCGTCATATAACGCGCCTTTTTGATATGTGAAGGGGAAACCTCCTCGCAATCGAGGAAGTTTCCAGATCAATCCAGTTTCTTGCCTTCAAAATCAGCTGCCGAATGCCGTGTCCGCAATTGCGTGTCCTCATCGCCCCACACCTTGTTGACGATCCGCCCGCGTTTCACACCGGGTCGTGCGGCGATCTCATGGACCCAGCGGGCAACGTTTTTATACTCATCAATCGAAAGGAACGTTTTCGCCTCGTTATAAATCACGCCGAACACAAACGGGGCAAGCCACGGGAAATTGGCGATATCTGCGATGGTGTATTCATCACCGCCCAGAAAACGGCTTTGCGCAAGGCGTTGGTCTGCAACGCTGAAAATACGCTTGGTCTCCATCGCATAGCGGTTGATCGGATATTCGTATTTTTCAGGCGCATAGGCATAGAAATGGCCAAAACCGCCGCCGATGAAAGGCCCGCTGGCGACCTGCCAGAAAGTCCAGGACAAAACCTCGGCGCGCGCGGCGGGGTCTGTGGGCAGGAATTCGCCAAATTTCTCCGCCAGATGCACCAGGATTGCGCCCGATTCGAACACGCGAATGGGTGTATCGCCCGAATTGTCGATCATGGCGGGAATTTTGGAGTTCGGATTGATGCCGACAAAGCCGCTGGTAAACTGCTCCCCTTCGCCAATGTTCACTGTGAACGCGTCATATTCCGCGCCCGTGTGCCCGGCTTCCAGCAATTCTTCGAACATGATCGTGGCTTTCACCCCATTGGGCGTGGCGAGCGAATGCAGTTGAAAGGGATTGTCGCCCTTGGGCAAATCCTTTTCCTCTCGCGCGCCTGCCGTGGGGCGATTGATTGATGCAAAGCGGCCGCCATTTTCGGTGTCATTGGTCCAGACGGCGGGCGGGGTGTAAGTGGGATCGGCCATGATGTGCGGCTCCTTTGAAAAGGCAAATTTCAGTTGAGCGGTACTTGGGGGATCGCCTTCCTGCGCGCAAGGCAAAGGCGCTGACCTGCGCGCGCGGTTTTCCTCGCAAGGGTGAAAGCAAAGCTTTGCGAGGGCGCTAGGAACGGTAAGAATTTGCGGCTAAAGCCCTTTGCATGACCGATCAGACGCACCCCTTTTTCGATTTGCATACCCAGGGCTTTGTCCGGGTGGCGACTTCCACCCCGTGCGTGCATCCGGCTGATGTGCCGTTCAACACGGTCAGCATCATCAAACAGGCGCAAGCGGCGCACGAACAGAACGTCGATCTGCTGGTCTACCCCGAGCTCACTGTGTCCGCTTATGCGATTGATGATCTGCATTTGCAGAACGCTCTGCTGGACCGGGTGGAGACGGGAATTGCCGAGGTAGCCGAGGCGAGCGAGGGATTGACCCCGGTGCTGGTGATCGGCGCGCCGCTGCGCCGCAACGGTAAGCTGTACAATTGCGCGGTGGTCATTGCGGGCGGTGAATTGCTGGGCGTGATCCCCAAAAGCTTTTTGCCCAATTACCGCGAATTTTATGAAAAGCGGTATTTCACGCATGGCCGCGGTATTGAGGATGCGTGGATCGCGGTGGCGGGCGAAGAGGTGCCGTTTGGCACGGACCAGATATTTGCCGCCTCCAATCTGCCCGGTTTCACATTTGGCGTTGAGATATGCGAGGATTTCTGGGCGCCCAATCCGCCCGGCACCAAAGCGGCGCTCGCAGGGGCGCAGATCCTGTGCAATCTTTCGGCCTCGCCCATCACCATCGGGCGCGCTGAAGATCGGCACATGCATTGCCGTTCCATGAGCTCGCGCGCGATGTGCGCTTACGTCTATTCCGCCAGCGGCCACGGGGAAAGCACGACAGACCTCGCCTGGGATGGGCAGGGCGTTGTGTATGAAATGGGCGCATTGCTCGCTGAAAGCGTGCGCTTTGATCGCGAACCGGAATTGTGCGTCGTCGATGTGGATTTGGACAAGATTGCCGCTGAACGGATGCGCAATCAGACATGGGGTGATGCGGCAGAGGCGGCAGGCAGGCCCGAGGACACCTATCGCAAAATCGTGTTTGAACATGCTGCAGACGCGGGCGATATCGGTTTGATCCGCAAGGTTCGCCGGTTCCCCTTTGTGCCCAACAATACCAAAACTCTCGACGAAGATTGTTATGAGGCGTTCAACATTCAGGTCGATGCCCTGATGCGCCGGATCGATGCGACAGGCGCGAAAAGCTTGATTCTCGGCATTTCAGGCGGGCTCGACAGCACCCATGCCCTGATCGTCGCGGCCAAGGCGTGTGACCGGCTGGGCCTGCCGCGCACCACCATTCGCGGTTACACCATGCCCGGATTTGCAACCTCTGATGGCACCAAATCCAATGCGTGGAAATTGATGGAAGCGTTTGGCATCACTGCTGAAGAGATCGACATCAAACCAGCCGCGACGCAGCTGCTCACCGATATGGGCCACCCCTTTGCCAAGGGTGAGCCAGTTTACGATGTGACCTTTGAAAACGTTCAGGCCGGGCTGCGCACCGATTATCTGTTCCGCCTTGCGGGCCAGCATTCAGGCTTTGTCGTGGGGACGGGCGATTTGTCCGAACTCGCCTTGGGCTGGTGCACTTATGGCGTGGGCGATCATATGAGCCATTACGGCGTCAATTCCGGCGTACCCAAAACGCTGATCCGCTATCTTATCCGCTGGACCGTTCAGACAGAGCAATTTCTTCCCATCTGCAGCGAAGTTTTGATGGCGGTGTATGACACGGTGATATCGCCCGAATTGGTGCCAGCAGGCGAAGATGGCGCAATCCAGGATACAGAGGCGCATATCGGCCCGTATGAGCTCAACGACTTCTTCCTCCACCACACGATCCGGTACGGCCAAAGTCCGTCAAAAATCGCGTTTCTCGCCTTTCATGCATGGCGCGATGCGGGGGCGGGCGATTGGCCATCGGGCTTTCCCGAACATCGCAAGAACCAATACACGCTCGAGGAAATCGCCGATTGGCTGGAGAAATTTGTGTGGCGGTTCTTTGCCTTTTCGCAGTTTAAGCGCAGCGCGATGCCCAATGGTCCCAAAGTGTCTTCGCACGGGGCATTGTCGCCGCGCGGCGATTGGCGTGCGCCGTCGGATGCGGTGGCCGATGTATGGGTAGAGGAATTGCGCGAAAACCTGCCGTAAACAGCCGGACTGGCGGTGCTAGATCGCTATCATCTGTTGGCGCGTAACCACGCCAACCCATCTTGTTTGGATGCGAAAAATTCAACGTCCACGCCTTTGCTCAGGCGTTTGTACTGCACTTTGACAAGGGCTGATGCGCCGACAATGGCGATGCGTTTTAGGCCGGCATCTTTCACCGCCATAAGATGGTTTGTGATCGCATCACCCGTGGCGCGCGACTGGGCGACGAAACCGGACATATCACCAAGCGCATAGATCGGCTTGCCTTCGCCGATCAGGGGCATCCCCTTGGCGCTCATATCGCGCAGGAATGCTTTCATGTCTTCGGTTTTCCAAAAGCCTGACGTGCTAAAATGCACTTCCCTGAGATCAAAATCCACGTTGATCGAGGATTTCGGGGTAAGCGAAATGTCATCCGGTTTGGGAGCTTGAGTGCTCGTAGCTTGATTACTTGCCATGGTGCTTGTCCTTAAGGTCAGGTCAGCTGCGCAGCCAGGCCAGCGCTTCGCCCTTATCTTTGAAAAACTGGCAATCCAGCGCCTCGCTCGCGCGGCGTATCTGCTGCATCAGCAAGACAGAAGAGTAGACAATCGCCATTTTATCGACGCCCACTTTGGCTGAGGTTTCCTGCGAAACGCGGATTTGTTCGCTGATTTCGCGAGTTTGGACAACAAATTCCCTGAGATCGCCCAGCACCCGAAAGCCTTTGCGATCTTCGATGAACGGCTGTGACGCGCTCATCAGCGCGGGGAACAGTTTCGACACGTCTTCGATCTTGAACAGGCCGGTTAAGGTGTAATGCACCTCACGTCGCAATTCATCACGATCAACAGTAAAGGTTGGGGTAAGCGTAGTCATCCATGTTGCATTACAAGCAACTGGTAAATAACCGGTTAGACTTTCGTGACCCAGCCGCGCCGGTCGCCTGCGCGGCCATGTTGAATATCAACCAGCCGCTCCCGCATTTTTTGGGCCATTTGGCCGATCCCGCCCGTGCCGATGGTGAATTCGCCGTCTGGTGAAGCGACGGTGCCAACCGGGGTCACAACAGCAGCCGTGCCGCAGGCGAGCGTTTCGAGCAATTCGCCGCTTTCAGCCTCGGTCCGCCATTGCCCGATCGAATAGGGCTCCTCGCGCACGTCCAGCCCTTCTTCGCGCAGCATTGTGATCATGCTGTCGCGTGTGATGCCGGGCAGGATTGTGCCGGTGAGCGGCGGGGTGATGACGCTGCCATCTTTGCGGACGAAGAACAGGTTCATGCCGCCCAGTTCTTCGACCCATTTGTTTTCAGCCGCATCGAGGAACACCACCTGATCGCAGCCTTGCCTGGTCGCTTGGGCCTGAGGCACGAGGCTGGCGGCGTAATTGCCGCCGGTTTTCGCAGCGCCCGTGCCGCCGGTGGCTGCGCGGACATACCCTTGTGCGACCCAGATTTTGACAGGGTTTACCCCGCCTTTGAAATAACTGCCCGATGCGCACACGATCACGACAAATTTGTACTGCTTGGCAGGGCGCACGCCCAAAAACGCTTCGGATGCGAACATGAAAGGGCGGATGTAAAGCGATCCGCCATCAACCTGCGGCATCCAGCCTGCATCCGCGCTGACCGCTTCGCGCACGCAGGCGAGAAACAGGTCTTCGGGAATTTCGGGCATCGCCATGCGGCGCGCGCTGGCATTAAAGCGCTGCGCATTCGCCTCTGGCCGGAACAGCGCCAGCCCGCCATCGGCATGAGGGAACGCTTTCATCCCCTCAAACACTTCCTGCGCATAATGCAAAACGCTGGCCGCCGGATCGAGCGGGATGGCTTCGCGCGGGCCGATAACGGGTGTCTGCCAGCCGCCTGTGGCCTCGTCATAATCGATCACCACCATGTGATCTGTAAAAGCGGTGCCAAAGCCGGGATCGGCAATGGCTGCGGCGCGGTCCGCGTCGGAAGTGGGCGAGGGATGCGGGATACGAGTGAAATTCATGGGAAAGCGGTTAGAAGGAGTGAGCGCGGGGGGCAAGAATGAAAAGGGCTGCAACGCCCTTCGGCGCGCAGCCCTTTCATGGTCAGCGGCCGTAAAGTGCCGCTCACGAAACCTCACTCGGTAAGGAGATTACCGAATATGCTCCGTAGGGATCTTCACCGACCTCGCTACTGAACCATGAGACATCGGATCACCTCCTTTCGCGCTATTTAGCCAAGACCTCTTACCTTAATCTGGCCGTTTCACCGGCGGGCCAAGAGCTGCGTTCCCCGCGGCTCTTGCAATCATTTGTGAATCATGGCGCAGGCCAGCGCAAGTCTTGTATTTATCTTTTCCCACGTCATACTCACGGCCCTCCGATATCGCTGTAATCCAAGCGCGTCCGGCAATTCTTGCCGCGACCTTGTCGGCTTTGCGCGTTGGCTGTGGGGGACTTGTGCAAACTAGGTGGAGAACCCTGTGGATATTAACGGATAGAATCGGTGTGTCTTGCTGTTTCGCTTGCCCGTCCGGGCAATCGTCCTCGCTAGACGCGCAGCACAGCTGCGCCCGCTGCGGGCGCGCGGTCGCGCTTGCGGACCCTAACAGGTCCGAGCTTTCACACCTCTGAGTTGAAATGAAAGGCTACCGGCAATCCTCAATCACGCGGCTGATTTCGACCCATGCGGGGATGTAGAGCGTGCGTTCACCTTCCACTCCAACGGCAATGCGCCCTTTTGTGATCGCCATGGCATCGAGAATGGTATCGCTAGGGTCTAGCATTGCGCCATGGCCAGCGCCTCTGCTTTGCATCGCAATCGATCGAGTGGCCGTTTCCGTCGTGATCGATGCGGCTCTCCGGCCTTGGCCATTTGTCTTTCTGAACACCATGATGCCGGGGACAACGCGGTCGCATTCCAGCATGAATAAAGCCGAGCCATCACTCGCGGAATACAATGCCATTCCGCCATTGCTTTGATTTTCGTAACTCCAAGTCCCCGGCGTTTGCGGCGCATCGAGGTAATTGTTGTATGTCCGCTCGTTCACAATGGGCGCGGGCGCAGGCGCGGGGCTGGGCGCAGGTGCGGGCGCTGCCACAGGGGCGGGGGCGGGCGTTGCGGTTTGCACGGGCGCTTCGACCGAGGGGATGCAGGCGCAGGCCGACAAGCTCATCATCAGCGCGGTCACGGTTTTCAACTGGATCACTTTCATGCTCGCTCAATGCAAGCTATCGCCTGCATCGTCCATGACCAATTCGACCGATCCCCCCAAAAAACCTGTAAAAGCCAAAAAGATGCGCGCCGATCAGCTCTTGGTCGAGCGCGGCCTTGTTGAAAGCCGAACCCGCGCTCAGGCGCTGATTATGGCGGGTGTGGTGTTTGCAGGCGAAGAAAAGGTAGCAAAGCCCGGCCAGCAGATCGCGCAGGATATGCCGCTGGATGTGCGCGGGCGCGATCACCCGTGGGTCAGCCGGGGCGGGATTAAACTGGCGCATGCTCTGGAACACTTTGCGATTGATCCGGCAGGGGCGGCGGCGATGGATATCGGCAGTTCGACAGGCGGATTTACCGATGTGTTGCTGCAAGGGGGCGCGGCCCATGTCTTTGCCGTGGACAGCGGCACCAATCAGCTCGCTTGGAAATTGCGCGAAGACCCGCGCGTCACTGTGCTGGAACAAACGAGCGCGCGCATCCTGACGCGCGATCACATCACGCAAAGCTGCAATTTGGTGGTGTGCGATGCGAGCTTTATCGCGTTGTCCAAAGTGCTGGAGCGACCGCTGGAGCTCGCCGCGCGGGAATGCCGGCTGGTCGCGCTTATCAAACCGCAATTCGAGGTGGCTCGCAACGAAGTTGGCAAAGGCGGCGTGGTGCGTGACAGCGCATTGCATCAGCGCGTCTGCGGCGAAGTTCGCGAGTGGTTAGAGGGACTTGGCTGGGATACCCAAGGCATCGTGACAAGCCCGATTACAGGGCCACAAGGCAATGTGGAGTTTTTGATCAGTGCCAACAGGGCCTAGTTCGTCATTGCGAGCCCGGATGCAATCCGGGCGCGGCAATCCATGGCCCCAACGGTTGAGATCGACAATCAAATCAGACCCTTGGGCTATGGTCCCTGGATTGCTTCGCCTACGGCTCGCAATGACGAGCTACTCCAATTCCATCCCGCCAATTTTTGCATCCAGATCAATCGGGATAACGCCCAGCACTTCTGCGCCGCTGGCCTTTTCGTAACCCTTCTCACCATGCTCTGCCACCAGCTCCGCCTGACGCGCATCGCGGGTTCGCAACAGCTCAGCAATTTCATCGCGGTATAGCGCAACCATGGCGGTAACAAAGCGGTTGACCAGATCATCGGCTTTGGTGTCATCGACGTTGAAATCGGGCAAATGCTCGATCATCACATCAGCCGGATAGAGAAATTCGTTGGTGACATAGCGGTTTACGGCAAACCAGCTTTTGGGAATGCCATTGGTGTCTATCGACAGGCCAATCAGATGCGTGACATGCGCTTTTGCATCCTCGCCCTGCGGCGGCCATACCTTGGGCTCAAGGCCGCCAGGCAATTGCTTGCGATGCATGAACAAGTGGAAATGGCCATGCTCGTTTTCATCGCGGCTGTTGTCGGCATGGACATGGTAATACCAGCGCGATTGGCACTTTTTGCTGCGGGCATCGCCTTTGGGGTAATGCTGCCAAAACTTCGCGCCTTCTTCGGGCACAACGCGCAGCATCAGCGGCTTTTGCTCCTGCGCCATCTGCGTGATGGTCTCGATGACGGTGAGGGCGGCTTGTTCCGGTGTCATGGGGAGAAGTTCTAATCAGTTGGAGCAAAAGTTACAGGGCAAAAACGCCTGCAAATTAAGGCGGATACAAAACGGCCGACAACAGCAGACGCTGCCATCGGCCGAATTGTGTCAGACCAGATCAAACTGGCCTGCTGTCTGATTACTCAGCAGCTTCGCAACCTTCAGCGGCGCAAGCAGCACAGCCTTCAGCGGCGCAACCTTCAGCAGCGCAACCTTCAGCACCGCAAGCGCCGCAAGCGCCGCAATCAGCGCCGCAAGCGCCGCAATCAGCGCCGCAAGCGCCGCAATCAGCGCCGCATGCAGTCTCTTCAACAGAAGTTTCGTCAGCAGCAGTTTCACCAGCTTCTTCAGCAGGAGCCGAGCAAGCAGCAGTTGCAAGTGCGAGACCGCCAGTGACGGCGAGCATGGATGCAAAGTTGGTTTTTTTCATCTGTAAATTTCCCCGAAAATGAGCCCCTTATCGAAACTCATATATCAACTTGAGGCGCGATGGATTTGCAATCTTGCCAGGGCGCGCCCCGAATCACGGCAAGAATGTGGCGACGCTATCACATTGATTGCAAAAGGCACATGGTCTTCGTGAACTTTTGTAAAACCGCCTGTTTTTTAACGCAAAGCCGCAGTTTTGACCGCTAAGCACATCCGGCTGGCGATAAGCTGGTGGGCGGCAATTGGCGCTGATGCCCTGCTGGTGTAGGGCAACGCGCGGTGTCAATCAGGCGAATCGCGTAGTGGGCCTTGGACAGTCGAGCATGACTTTAAGGCCATCAGCGCGTTACAAAATCGCCAGCGGGCACGCATAGGGGCAATATTTGAGGTCGTGATGAACACTCTTGCATCCAAATCGCAATTACGCGCCAGCCTGATGCGGTGGTCGCTGTTTTTGATCCCTCTTATCATCCTGCTCGGCTTTCTTTCCGCGCAATTGGGCAGCCCGCAAACCGCGTGGTTTCAAAACCTGAACAAACCGGACTTTTACCCGCCCAACATCGCGTTCCCCATCGCCTGGTCGATCCTTTATGCGATGATCGGTTTCGCGCTTGCACTGGTGGTCAGCGCATGGGGCGCCAGCGGGCGGGCGCTGGCGATCATTGTCTTTGCGCTGCACTTTATCGGCAATCTGGCATGGACCCCGGTGTTTTTCGGCATGCAGGATATGCAGACGGGGCTGTATGTGGTCGGATATATGGCGGTCAGCCTGATTGCGGTGATGGTCGTCTTTGCCCGCGTGCGCAAAGCGGCGGCGCTGATGCTGCTGCCATATCTGGCATGGACCTGTTTTGCAGGCTTCCTCAATTACACCATGATCGAGCTGAACCCCGCAGATGGCAGCACCAGCGAAAGCGGCGCAGCGGTCGGAGTGGAATTATAGGGTGTTTTGTCGTTAGTCTGGCAACCCCTGAGTCTTTGTTGGGTGCGGACTGCACATCCGTGCAATCCTTAGCCGGACCGCCCCGCCTCCCCGCCCGTCCACCAAGGGTTCCATAGGATATGGTGGACGGGCGGGGAGGCGGGGCGGTCCGGCCCCGAGCGTTAGCGAGCCCAAACAAGAACGCGCGAAGCGAATATAAGATAAAAACCCCCTTGCCCAATCCCCCCTGCATCGCCAAATAGCGCGTCATGCAAAGCGAAAACCCGATCATCGCCGACTTCGTCAAACTCGCCAATTCCGCTGCTGGCACCATGGCCGGCATGGGCCGGGAGGCGCGCGAAAATGCTCGTGAGAAAATGCGCGAGGCCATGGGCGGCATGGATTTTGTCAGCCGCGAAGAATTCGACACGGTCAAAGCCATGGCGCAAAAAGCGCGCGAACAGGCCGACGCGCTCGAAGCGAAAGTGGCTGAGCTTGAGGCGAAACTTTCAAAGAAATAACGGCGGGGCAGCGGCGTGAACTTTTCCGCCCCTGCAATCCTGGTGTCATCGCGAACTCACGGGGAAACCGCGTGCATTGCGCGGTTGCTCACGGCTGAACACGGCCTCGTCGCTGGCTTTATCGCAGGCGGACGCGGGCGGCAGATGCGGCCCGTTATGATCCCCGGCAACCGCGTGGCGCTGGAACTGCGCGCGCGCTCCGCATCGCAATTGCCTTTTGCCAAAGTGGAGCTGGAGGAAAGCGTTGGCCCGTGGATGAGCGAGCCATTGCCCGCTGCCGCGATCACCTGGGCCTGCGCGATCACCACGTCCGCTTTGCCCGAACGTCAGGCCTATCCGGGTCTTTACGAAGCGCTCGATGCGCTGCTCACCGCGATTTGTCATGCGCCATCGGCGCGCGGGTGGCTGGCGGTGATGGTCGCCTATGAAACCATGCTGTTGCGCGAAATGGGATATGGCGGCGAGCGCCCGGATATGGAGAGCGATTTTGACGCGCAATTCGAAGCGTTCCGCCAGCTTCATAAACCCATTGGCCACTACCTGCTTGCAGACAGAACCCGGACTGTTATGGCCGCGCGCACCGCTTTAGGAGAGCGGCTGGCGCGAATGGCGGGGTAAGATCGACATGAAAATAGCAGTTCTGGCAGGCGACGGGATCGGCCCTGAAGTGTGCCGTGAGGCGGTGCGGGTGCTGGAGGCGCTGAGCCTGCCCGGCCTGACCCTGTTCGAAGGCGATGTGGGCGGCGCGGCCTACCAAAAGCACGGCCATCCGCTGCCGGATGAAACCTTGATGATGGCGCGCGAGGCGGATGCGGTGCTGTTTGGTGCGGTGGGCGATCCGACCTGCGATGCGCTGGAGCGGCATTTGCGCCCTGAACAGGCGGTGCTGGGCCTGCGCAAGCACTTGGAGCTGTTCGCCAATTTGCGCCCGGCGAAGGTTTTTGCCGGGCTGGAGCATCTCTCACCCTTGAAACACGAAGTCGCTGGGGCGCTGGACTTGCTGATCGTGCGTGAGCTGACGGGCGATGTCTATTTCGGTGATAAAGGCATTCGCGACACTGACACGGGCGAGCGGGAAGGGTGGGACATGATGTCCTATTCCGCGCCCGAAGTGCGCCGCATTGCTGATGTTGCTTTCAAAGCGGCGCAGGCAGCGGGCGCGGGCCTTACCAGCGTTGACAAAGCCAATGTGCTGGAAACCAGTCAGGTCTGGCGCGACATCGTGACCAGTCAAGCCGCGCAATATCCCGATGTCGCATTGTCGCACATGTATGTCGACAATGCCGCGATGCAGATCATCACAAACCCCGCGCAATTCTCTGTCATGCTGACGGGCAACCTGTTCGGCGATATTCTGTCCGATTTGGCCAGCGCGGCGGTCGGTTCGATCGGTCTGCTCCCCAGCGCCAGCATGGGCGCGCGTCAGACCGCGCATGGCACATTCGGCATGTACGAACCCATCCACGGCAGCGCGCCCGATATTGCGGGCGAGGGCAAAGCAAACCCGATGGCGACCATCCTTTCGCTCGCGATGATGCTGCGCCATTCCTTTGGCATGGCCGAAGAAGCCGCGCGGGTTGAGGCAGCAGTGGAACGCGCATTGACCGATGGCATTCGCGGCGGCGATCTGGGCGGGACGCACGGCACTGCGGCAATCGGCGATGCGGTCTTGGAGCGTTTGTGAGCGCCGTTTATGTCGCTCAATCTCGCCATAATTTTGCCCACGCTAAATGAAGCGGGAAACCTTGCGCCTTTAGTCCAGCGTATTGAAACCGCGCTTGGGTCAGATGGCTGGGAAGTCCTTATCATCGATGATGACAGCAAAGATGGCACTGCGGATGAAGGCCGCGCTCTGGCCGCGTCGGACCGGCGGGTGCGGGTCATCCAGCGTATCGGCAGGCGCGGCCTTGCCAGCGCCGCGATTGAGGGGTTTTGCGCAACTGCGGCAGATTACGTCGCAGTGATGGATGCCGATCACCAGCATGATCCGGCGCTGCTGCCGCAAATGCTGGACGTGCTGCAATCGGGCGAGGCGGATATCTGCGTGGCAAGCCGCTTTGCAGATGGGGCAAGCACCGATGACTGGGACAATCCCGAACGCGAGCGATTATCCGGTTTCGCCAATGGCATTGCGCGCCGGATCACGGGCGCCAAGCTGACCGATCCGATGAGCGGATACTTCATGCTGCCTGCCAAGACCGCGCGCGATCTGGTGCCGCGATTGTCCGGTATCGGCTTTAAAATCCTGCTCGATCTGCTCGCCACATCCAAACCAAAGATGCGTGTGCGCGAATTTCCGCTGAATTTCGCAGCCCGGCGCGAGGGGCAAAGCAAGCTTGATCGCGCGGTTCTGTTCGATTTTATGGCCGGCCTTTATGACCGGATATTGGGGGATATCATTCCAACACGCTTTGCCCTGTTCGGCACAGTCGGCGCGGCAGGCGTGCTGGTGCATTTTGCCGTATTAACGAGCCTGTTGTTCGTATTTGAAGAGGCATTCACAGGCGCACAGGCCGCCGCTGTGCTGACCGCGATGAGCTTTAACTTCTGGCTCAACAATTGGCTGACCTACCGTGATAAACGCCTGCGCGGATTTGGCGCGGTGCTGCGCGGCTGGGCGGGATTTGTGGCAACTTGCGCGGTGGGCGGCTTTGCCAATGTGGCAGCGGCGACATTTCTGGAAAGCAGCGGCGTGCACTGGGCGATGGCGGCCTTGGCGGGCATCGTATTGGGATCGGTGTGGAATTACGCGCTGTCGAGCCGGTTTGTCTGGGGCCGGTTTGGGTAATGAAGTTGGAATTTCGTCATTGCGAGCGGAGCGAAGCAATCCATGGACCCATTTTCAGACTTCCAGCCAGCCGTCTACATTATGGCGAACCATAAAAGCGGGACGCTTTACACCGGGGTTACTTCTGACCTTGCAAAGCGCGCTTGGCAGCACCGCGAAGGTTTGATCCACGGTTTCACGAAAAAGTACGGTTGCAAGCGCTTGGTTTGGTTTGAATTTCATTCGACTATGGAACTTGCCATTGCTCGCGAAAAACAGATCAAGGGCGGATCGCGCAAGAAGAAAGTCGCATTGATTGATAGTGCAAACCCAACATGGCGAGATTTGTTCTTTGATTTGAACGGCTAGGCCGTGGATTGCGTCGTCGCTTCGCTCCTCGCAATGACGATGAGGAAATCTTCACCTCCACCCCGCAATCCATGTCCATTTCTCAAAGCTCATCGGGCCGTCCAGCGGCGCTGCGGCGAGCACCTTATAGAACAGCGCAAATATCCCGGCGCTTGCGGCCAGTACGCCGTAACTCCATTTGCCCCAGCCACCCTTGCGCATCTCGCTTAAACACAAAGCAAGCGCGGCCAGCAAAAACACGCTTGGCATCATATAATGGTAATAGAACTGCACAGGCTTTGGCGCGATCAGCCACAGGCCCAGGCTTACTGAAAAGCTGACCACTGCGCCCAGTTTCGCCCAATCGGCGCGCACCACGCCTGTGCCAAGGCACCACGCCAAAGCGGGCAATCCCAGCAGCATCGTTACCGGATTGCCGATCAGCAAAATGCCGCGCTGCGCGCCATCGGCGAATTCGTAAAAGTACCAGATCCCGCGCGTATTGAGCACCCACTGATCCCATGTGCTTTGATAGGTATGAGGAGTAAGCACCTGCTGCTGAAGCGATAATATCTCTTGATGCAGCCCGATAAGTCCGCGCTCTGATAGCATCGAAGGGCGCAGATATTCGCCCATCCAATAACCCGGCGCAAAAGTCAGCGCGTACACACTCAATGGCACAATGCCGAGCCACACGAATGCCTCTGCCAAAGATATGCCCGGCACCGGAATACCGCGCGTGCTGATGATGAGGCGGCGGCGGCCTGCAGACAGGCGTGCGGCGAAAAACGTAAGTCCCGGCACCATGGCAAGCGGCACCGCATTCCATTTGCTTGCCAAAGCGCATCCAATCGCAACCCCGCAAAGCGCCAGCCGCCAGCGTCCCGTCTCTGGCTCGCGCATGGCGGCGGCAAATTGCCACGCAGCAAGGCTGAGAAAGGCGGCCATAAAGATATCGAGCATCGCAATGCGTGCGTGGATGAACAGGTGAAATCCTGTCACCAGAAGCACCCCAAACGCGATCACGGCAAACCGATCATAGCTCGCGTGCCACAATGCGCGCATGCCAGCGCCGACAGTGATCGCCCCAAAGATCAGCGGCATAATCCGCCAGCCCAGAGGATTGTCGCCAAAGAGATACATCCCCAGCGCGATCAATTCCTTACCCAGCAAGGGATGTTCAGGATTGAGATAGCGCGCCCCATGCAGTGATCCAATCGCGAGCAATTCGCGCGCGGCGGGCAGATAATGCACTTCATCAAAATAAGGCGCAGACGGTATCCCCAAACCAATGCCAGCAATCGCTGCGAACACCGCTGGGACCGCCAGACACCACAGCCAGGGATCAGCGGGGCGGGGCGGCGGGCCGCTCGTTTCGGCGAGGATGGCAGGGGAAGGATCAGCCTGAGACATGGCGAGGCACGCTAAAGCAAAGCGGGCCTGCGCCATCAAGTCAATTCAGCGCCCTATGCGCCTCCCGTCTGGTCAGCACGGGCCTCCAGCCAGAAGAGCCGCGCGCACATGGCGAGAAGGCCAATGCTGGCCGTGGTGCCAACAAACAGCGCCCAGCCAATCACATTCATCCCCTGATCGCGGGCGCGCGGGGCGATGAAGAAGAACGCAATCACAACGCACATCACCAGATCCCACCACACTTGGAGCCCGGTAAGATTGGCCGAATGGTTGGTGAAGAACATCACCGCGCCCTCTCGCGCGATCTGGACAAAGGTGTAGGCTGCAAAAACAAGGCCAAGCAGTCCTGCGAGTGCCGCATTGCCCTTTACCGGTTTGGCGATCAGAATATACGCGCCTGCAAGCGTGCCCGCGCTGATGATGACGAAGAAGAGGATTTGCAAAGCGTTCATCGGTCTGGCTCCATTTGTGTAGCGACTGCTACGTGCCTTGTTAATCCAATGTAGCGATTGCTACAATAGAAAAGTGATCATGCCTGCTCCAAAAGCCACCCAGAAAGCCAAACTGTCCAAAGAGACGCTGCTGCCGCTGATGGCTGCGCATGTGCTTAATCATGGATTGGGGGAGGCAAGCCTGCGCCCGCTGGCAAAAGCGGCGGGCACGTCTGACCGGATGCTGATCTATCATTTCGGCAATAAAGAAACGCTGATCACCGAATTGCTCGATCATATTGCGGGCATTTATTCCGCCGCTCTCGATGCTGCGATGGGCGCGGACCGGCCGAAAACCCGTGGCGAGTGCTTTGCGCGGGTGATCGAGCAGGGCCGCCACCCCATGATGCAGCCATTTATGGCGATCTGGTGGGAGATCGTCGCAGGGAGCGCGCGCGGGCTGCCCGGATATCGCGATGCAGCAGAGGCGATGATTGCGAAACAGCTCCTTTGGCTGGAAGGGCAAATGCCCGCTGACGATCCCGATCCCGCCGGCGGCGCGCGGTTCCTGCTCACTCTCATGGAAGGCACTTTGATGCTCGATGCAGTCGGGCACGAAGGCACAGCGCGCGAAGGTCTGCTTGCTAGCGATCTGTGAGAGCGTTAAGCGCGGCATCCATATGAAGAAAACCACGGGCATATGAAAAAAACCACAGGCATGAACCGCGCCGCAACGCGCAAATGGCGTCCGCAAACGCAGGCCGTGCGCGGCGGCACTTGGCGATCCGAACATGGTGAGACGAGCGAGGCTTTGTTCCTCACATCAGGCTATACCTATGACGATGCGCAAACCGTGGCAGACCGCTTTGCGGGTGATGCCGACGGTATGACCTATTCGCGCCTCCAGAACCCCACGGTTGGGATGCTGGAAGAACGCATTGCTCTTATGGAAGGGGCAGATGCATGCCGCGCTCAGGCCAGCGGGATGGCGGCGATGACCGCATCGCTCCTGTGCCAATTGTCCGCAGGCGATCACTGCGTGGCCGCGCGCGCCGCATTTGGATCGTGCCGCTGGCTGGTCGATAATCTGCTGCCCCGCTTCGGCATTGAAACCACCGTGATCGACAGCGCGGACAACGCCGCATGGGAAGCGGCGATCCGGCCCAACACCAAGGTTTTCTTTTTCGAAACACCTGCCAATCCGACGCTCGACATCGTGGACCTGCAATTTGTCTGCGATCTGGCGCGCGCCCACGGCATCACCACTGTGGTCGATAATGCGTTCGCCTCGCCCGCTTTGCAGCGACCGATGGAATTTGGCGCGGATGTGGTGGCGTATAGCGCGACCAAGCTGATGGACGGGCAGGGCCGCGTGCTGGCCGGCGCGATTTGCGGGTCTGAGGAATGGATCAACGAAACTCTGCTGCCGTTCCAGCGCAATACTGGGCCAAACCTGTCGCCGTTCAACGCATGGGTGGTGCATAAGGGGCTGGAGACGCTGGACCTGCGCGCCCGGCGGCAAAGCGGCAATGCCGTGAAGCTGGGCGAATTTTTAGAGCCTCGCATTGAAAAGACAGGCGGGCGCATGCTGCATCCCGGTCTTCCCAGCCATCCGCGCCACCAATTGGCGCTGGATCAGATGGAGGCAACAGGGCCAATCTTTGCCTTTGACGTGGGCACGCGCGAGCGCGCCTTTGCGCTGCTCGATGCGTTGGAACTGGTCGATATCTCCAACAATATCGGCGATACGCGCAGCCTGATGTGCCACCCCGCCAGCACAACTCATGCAGGCATGGAAGAAGACGCGCGCGCGCAAATGGGCGTTACCGAAGGGCTCCTGCGGATCAATGTGGGGCTGGAGGATGTGGCCGATGTGATCGAGGATATGGACCAGGCGCTCGGCGCGGCGGGGATTTGACCGGGGCTGGATAGGCCAAAGCGGAGAGGAGGGCGATGGGTGCGGAATAGCCGCCCCCACCAACCATCCGCCAACCACCCGCTCCGCTCAATAAGAGTGGCTGCCCCCTTCGCCGTCTCCGTCGCCGTGATTGTGGCCTGCGCCGTCATGCGTGGCGCGCGTTGATCCGCCAGCATTGCCGCCCTGGCCGCTTTCCCACCAATAAGCGCGCCTGCCGCCAGTGCCGGTTGCGACCTCTGCCATGGTTTTCGCATCATACATGCGCCCGCCCAGCATCACGCTTTCGATTTTGTCGCTGTCGCGCACATTGGCGGTGGGATCAGCGGAAAGCACAATCAGATCAGCCAGCTTGCCTACCTCAAGGCTGCCGACATCCTTTTCCATGCCGAGCGATTGGGCGGGGTAGATCGTCGCGGTTTTCAGCGCTTCTACCGCGCTAAATCCGCCGCGGGCGAAGCTCCATATTTCCCAATGCGCGCCAATGCCGGGTTGCTGGCCGTGCGCGCCGATCGATACCTTGATCCCGCGATCTGAAATCTTCTTCGCCTCGCGCGCGGCATTGTCATCGACGAACGCCCAATCGGGCGCTTTCACGCGGCGTCCGGTCGCCGCGAGCAGCACTTTGGGCGGGGTGTGGATCATCAGCGGATGATCGAACACATCGGTTGCCTGCCGCCAATAGGGGTCGCCCGCCAGCCCGCCATAGGTCACTGCCAAAGTGGGCGTATAATTGGTGTTCGATTGGCCAAAGAATTGCAGCACGTCTTCGTAAAAGACATCGCCCGGCACATTGTGCTCCATCGTCGAATTGCCATCGGCGATGAGGTTCATATCCATCCCGAACAGCGATCCGCCCTCGGCCACCACCAGCATGTTTTCTGCCGCCGAAGCGCGCGCCACCATCTGGCGCTGTTCGCGGCGTGGCTGGTTGTAATTCTTGATCGAGATGCCGCCTTGCGCCTTGATCCGGCGAACATGGGCAAGCGCCTCTTCGTATGTGTCGATCCGCGCATAGACGCTTGGCGCTTTCGCGCCGTAGACGATCTCTCCGGTGGAAAAGATGCGGGGGGCAAGCAGAGTGCCCGCCATCTGCCGCTCTGCGGAGGCAAAGATCAGGCTCGCGTCGCTTGACGGGTTGTGCGTGGTCGTTGTGCCCAAAGCGAGATCCTGAATAAGGCTCCAGTTCTGCTGCGGGATAAGCTCGCCCGTGCCGTGCGGGCCGTGATGGTGCGCATCGACAAATCCGGGCATCACCACTTTGCCGCTGGCATCGATCATGGTCGCGCCTTGGGGGATATTCACATCGCCCGCCGCGCCAATCGCGGCGATCCGGTCACCCTCAATCACGATCACGCCGTTATCAATTACGCCTGCGTCTTCTTTATCGAGGCCTGCTGCCATCGTGAGCACTTTGGCCCCTGTGATAACCAGCGTTGCGCTGGGAGCCGCTTTATTGACTGTGACCGCCATCGTAATGGCGCTGCCGGGCGTCTCGTAGCCGCCCTTGTCACCCTTGCCTTTGGGTGCGGAGGCAAAGAAATCGCTGACCTGCGCCTGTTTAAGGTTTGGCCCAAGCGACCAGAACAGGGTCTCACCCCCGCGCGCCCAGCCGATAAAATCCGCTCCGCCATCAGAAACCTTGGTGATGGGGATGGGGCCTTTCGCCTCGTTCACATCGACAGGTTTGCCCCCCGTTATCATCGGCATGGCGAACACTTCGTAATTCTGGCGGAACGCAATCGTCTTGCCATCAGGCGCGATGCGGAAATCATTGACGAGGCTGCCGGTTGCATGGGTGCGCATCTTTTCGCCATCGAGATCAGCCGATTTGAGCGCCAGTTTCTCGCCCGATCTTGCGACCATAAACACCCGGTCACCGCCTGCGCCAAATTGCGGGCTTGATCCTGAACGCGATACCATCACCGGATCGCCGCCGCTTACCGGCTGGAGGTAAATGCCCGGATTTTCCGATTGCTCTGGCGCGGTAAGGTATCCGCCGGTGCGCTTTTCATACGCGATCATCTGGCCATCGGGAGACCATGCAAGGCTGGCATAATGGCCCGGCATGGGCGAAACCGTGCGCGCGTTCTGGCCATTGGCATCGGCCACCACAATTTCGCCAAGCCCCTCATCGCTCCACCGGATAAAGGCGAGGCGTGATCCATCGCGGCTGTAGGCGGGATACAGTTCAACCGCATCGCTTGCATCACCTGTCATCGGACGCGCGCCATCGCGCCCGCGCGCCGATTTGGTGTGCAATTTGCCCAGCGTTTCAAACACAACCGTATTGCCATCGGGCGATAGCGTGCCGAATTTGGCCATCTTGGTGGTGAACCTGTCAGGCGACACCTCGATCACCGGATGCGGCGCATCGGCGATGCCGCGCGTGTCTTTCACGGTGAAAGGGATGACCGCATGGTTTGCTCCGTCCCGGTCCACCCGGTTAAGCTTACCGCCGGCCCAAAACACAATAGACGCGCTGTCAGGCGTCCAATCCATATTGGGATAGACGCCGGTAACCGCCCATGTCTCTTGCACATCCAGATCAAGCGCATCGTAAATCATCCGCTCGCGCCCCGATGCGATATCCTTCGTCCACAATTGCGAGCTATCCTTGTCGCGCCGGACAAAGGCGATCTGTTTACCATCAGGCGAAGGGGCAGGGCGCACCGCGCCGCCATAACCATCTACCGCTGTGGTCACTTCGCCTGTTTCAAGGTCGTGTTTCTCAATTGCAAAGATGCCTGCATTGGAATCCTGCGCATAGATAAAGGTGTTCCCGCCGGTTGTGTTGCGGGTGTAATAAATTGCTTTGCCATCGGGGGCGAAAATGGGTTCGCCCAGTTCCTTTTGCAGCGATGTGTCGCGCCGTTCGACCACCTGCACGCCGCCGCCGCCCGATACGTGATACATCCAGATCTCACCCGTGCCGAGCGAACGCTGCGTGGTGAAATGCTTCTTCGCTGCGATAAACCGGCCATCGGGCGACCATGTGGGCTGATTGAGCAGGCGGAAGCTTTCCTTGGTCAGCTGGCGTTTCTCAGACCCGTCCGCATTCATAATCCAGATATTGTTGCCGCCGCCCCGGTCAGATGTGAACGCGATGCGCGTGCCATCGGGGGAAAAGCGCGGATGCACTTCCCATGCCATGCCCTTGGCAATGCGCCGCGCGCTGCCGCCGGTGATGGGAACGGTGTAGATATCTCCCAGCATGGTGAACGCGATTGTCTGCCCATCAGGCGACACATCGACATCCATCCACGTGCCTTCATCGGTTTGGATGGGGACTTGTTTGATCTTTGCCCCCTTGGGCGCCTCGATATCCCATGCCTCTTTATCTGCGGCTGTGTGATCATCGGCCAAGGCCGCGCTGGCGCTGGCTAGGAAAGAACCCGTTAGCAAGACGGCTGCAAAGCGGCGTGTGCCAGAAAGACGTGTGCCTGAATGGCGTGTCCCAGAAGGACGAGTGGCGGAATGGCGCATGTGACAAACTCCCGTATAAGACCCCGAAACGAAGGCCTTACGGTCCGCGAAAGCGATTGTCACGATCTGCTGCGCGGTGACTATGCGGGCGTGCGCACGGGGTACGCTGGCTGGCGCGGATGGCCCCGCGCACTTGTGCATTGCAGCATAAATCCCTAGGCGCGTCGCGCACTCTCTTAAAGCGGTTTTGATCCATCCAAACCCGCGCTGCCCATTTTCAGGAAACGCCCCATGGTCCAAGACCGCTCTTTTGCAGCGACATTCAAACGCGATTGGCTCGCCCAGCCGCGCGCCGATATTCTGGCAGGCATCGTGGTGGCGCTGGCGCTGATCCCCGAGGCAATCGGCTTTGCGCTGATCGCAGGGGTGGACCCGTCGGTTGGCCTTTATGCCAGCGTTGCAATTGCGATGATTATCGCGCTGACAGGCGGGCGGCCCGGCATGATTTCCGCCGCGACCGCCGCGGTGGCCGTGGTGGTGGGGCCATTGGTGCGCGAACACGGGGTGGAATACCTGTTTGCCGCGACCATTTTGATGGGAATTTTCCAAGGGATTGCAGCGGTTCTGCGGCTTGATCTGCTGATGCAATTTGTTTCGCGCAGTGTGATCACAGGGTTTGTCAACGCGCTTGCCATCCTGATTTTCATCGCACAAATTCCGCAATTAAATCCGTGGAATGAAGGGGTCGGCCTGGAAACCTATATCATGGTCGCAGCTGGCCTTGCGATCATTTACGGCTTTCCCCGCATCACCAAGGTTGTGCCAAGTCCGCTGGTCGCGATCATCCTGCTGACAGCGGCGGCCGTGTTCTGGAACCTGCCTGTCAACAATGTGGCGGGTGAGGGCAAATTGCCCGACGGCCTGCCATCCTTTGCTTTGCCGAATGTGCCGTTGACGCTGGAAACGCTGCAGATCATTGCGCCCTATGCGCTGGCGATGGCTGCGATCGGTCTGCTGGAAAGCCTGCTGACCGCGCAAATCGTTGACGATATGACGCACACCGACAGCAACAAACAGCGCGAGAGCGCAGGCCAAGGCGTTGCCAACATCGTTGCCGCTTGCTTTGGCGGGATGGGCGGCTGCGCGATGATCGGGCAATCGGTTATCAACATCGCATCAGGGGGCAGGGGGCGTTTGTCGACCTTTACCGCAGGCGCGTTTTTGCTGTTCCTGCTGACAGTGCTTGGCAGCTATGTCGGCCAAGTGCCTATGCCGGCGCTCGTCGCGGTGATGATTATGGTGAGCATAGGGACGTTCAGCTGGAATTCGATTCCCAATCTGCGCATCCATCCGCCGTCGAGCTCGCTGGTGATGATCGCCACCGTTGTGGTGGTGGTGTGGACGCATAATCTGGCGATTGGCGTGGTTGTCGGCGTGTTCATGTCGGGCATATTCTTCGCCAACAAAGTCCGCTCGCTTTTCACAGTGGAACGCGTGCGCCGCCCGCATTCGGCGGTGTATCACGTGACAGGCGAGATATTCTTTGCAAGCTCTGACAAGTTCCAGAACATGCTTGGCCCCGAAAGCGAAGAGGAAGACCCGGCCGATGATGTCATCATCGATGTGGCAAACGCGCATTTCTGGGATATTTCCGCCATCGGAGCCTTGGAAAAAGCGGTTGACCGGATGCGCCGCAATGGCCGCCATGTGCGGATCGTGGGGCTGAACCGGGCGAGCGCCGATTTGGTTGACAAATACGCGCTGGAAGATCGCACGGGTCTGGAAACGGGCCTCGCGCCGCATTGATGCTTTTCGGCTTGTGAGTTGCAGGCCGCTATGCCACCCCTCTGCCCAAGAGGGAGGGATACATCATGACAAACCGCGCCGAGCTGATTTTCGATTTTGTCAGCCCCAATGGCTATCTTATCTGGTGGCCGCTGCGCGATCTCGTTCGGCGCACGGGGGCTGAGCTTGATATCACGCCTGTTTTCCTCGCCGGGATGCACAAGCTCACGGGCAATGCTCCGCCGATGATCCGGAACAAGGATGTCGCGGGAAAGGTCGAATACGATATCCTCGAAATGCAGCGCTTTATCGAAGCGCACAAGCTGACGAAATACCGGCTCAACCCCAAATTCCCGTTCAATTCGATCACATTGCAGCGCATGCTTTTCGCCGCCGATCAGGACGGGCGCGGGGTTCAGTTTGTGGAGGCAATGCTGCCCGCGATCTGGGAAGATGCAGCCGATGTGACCGATCCCGATGTGCTGGGCAAAGCGGTGGATGCCGCCGGATTTGACGCAGCCGACTTGTTTGCGCGCAGCCAGACAGACGAAGTCAAGCAGGGCCTTGCGGCCAACACCGATCACGCGGTGGCGCGCGGGGCTTTTGGGATTCCCACCGTTTTTGTGGGCGAAAAAGGCGGCAAAACCGAAATGTTCTTCGGCAAGGAACGCCTTGGCCAGATCGAGGAAGAATTGACCAAAGCGTAAGGAGGCGCGCGGTGGACCATTTCCCGAAAAGCCCCGATGCCGTCACCGCCGATTGGCTGAACACCGTTTTGGCGCAGGGCTTTGCCGATCAGCCCGAAAGCCCGGTCCAAAGCGTCACGTTTCAGCCCATCGGCACCGGGCAGGTCGGCGACAGCGTGCGGTTTGAATTGCTTCACGCCGATGGTTCATCAAGCACTCTTGCAGGCAAATTCGCCGCCGCCAATCCAACCAGCCGCGCCACTGCTGCGATGATGGGACTGTACCGCAAAGAAGTGCTCTTTTACCGCGAGATTGCAGATGATTTGGCTGTGCGCACGCCGAAAACCGCCTTTGCCGAGGTAACAGGTGATGGCAGCGAATGTATCATCCTGTTCGAAGATTTGGGACCGGCGCGCATTGGCAATCAATTGGAAGGATGCAGCCTTGCAGAGGCGCGCGCGGCGATCTGCCAGGCCGCCGCAATCCACGGATCGAGCTGGCACAAGGACGCTATGACAAACGCCGCGTGGCTGAAAACACCGGAGCAGGTGTCCCAGCAAATCGACGCATTATACCCGCAGGCACACAGCGTCTTTCGTGAACGATATGCGGGTAGTTTTGAGCCAGAATTTATGGCGCTGTGCGATGCCATCGCCGCGCTGCCCAAATTGTCGGACATTCGCCTGCCGCTTTCATCCGGCGCGCCCCAATGCCTTATCCATGGCGATCTGCGGCTGGACAATATGCTGTTCGATATCAAAGGCGGCGCGCAGCCCATCGCGGTGCTCGACTGGCAGACGGTAACGGCGGGCCATGCAATGACGGATGTCGGATATCTGATGGGTGCAGGTTTTGGCGATGATCTGCGCCGCGCGCATGAAGACGAATTGCTGGATCTGTACCGCGAACAAATGGCCGCATACGGTGTGCATCTCACACGCAGCGGCATCGCGCGCGATTACGCCATCGGAGCGCTGCACGGGGTGAGCACAGCGGTGTTCAGCGCGGCCTTTGTTGAACGGACCGAGCGCGGCGATGCCAATTTCCTGTCCATGGCGCGCGGCGCATGCGCGCTGGCGCTTGAGCACAATTCGCTGGCTGCATTAAAGGAGCAAAGCTGACATGGTTCTATCGCGCGGCGATGATTACCCCATCCACCAAACGCCCGAACCGGTTGCCTATGCGGGGACGGATCGCAATTTTTACGATCGCTATTTCTTCAACGGATATGCCCCTGATGGCAGCGGCTTTTTTGCGCTTGCATTCGGGGTGTATCCGCATCTCGACATTGCTGATGCGCATTTCAGTTTTATCCGGGGCACCGCTCAATATAGCCTCCATGCCAGCTGCGTTCTGGGGATGGAGCGGATGGCGCTGAAAGTGGGGCCGATTGCCATCGAAGTGATCCAGCCGCTTCAGCGATTGAAAGTGACGATTGACGAATGCGAGGGGATCGCGGGCGAGTTTATCTTCGATGCGCGCGCTGCCCCGATTGAAGAGCCGCGCTTTATCCACCGGATCGGCCCGCGCGCTTTTATGGATTACACCCGGATGACGCAGAACGGGCGCTATACTGGCTGGATTTCGCTGGATGGCAAACGCGAGGAACTGGCAGCGGGCACGCTGGGCACGCGCGACAGAAGTTGGGGCGTGCGCCCGATTGGCGCGCGTGATGAGCAGCCGATCCCAGGGGTTATGGCGCCCAATTTCTTCTGGCAATGGACACCTGTAAACCTTCAATCAGGATCGCTGTTCTTTCATGTGAATGCCGATGCTGACGGCACTGCGTGGAACACGCGCGCAGCCTATGTTGCCGATGGCGGATTGCCCGGCGCAATCGCGGAAGGGACGGGCGCGTTGACCTGCGAACTGGCCCCCGACACCCGCTGGCCTAGAGGCGCTGTGCTGGACCTTGATGTCGAAGGCGCGCCGCAGCGCATCACGCTGACCCCGCTACGCAGGTTCCAGATGAAAGGCCTTGGCTACACTCACCCGGTCTGGGGCCACGGCACTTATCACGGCGAGCTTGCAACCGAGCGCGAGGATTATGAGCTTGAGACGCTGGACCCTGCGGCATTGGAAAACCGCCACGTCCAGATGATCTGCGCGGTCAAAGCCGGCGAAACCGGCGAAAAACCGGGGGGTATTGGAATATTCGAGCAGCTTATTCTTGGCCCCTATGCGCCCTTGGGACTTGAAACCTATTAGCCATTAGGCTGCAAGAATAGGGGCTTGGTTTACTATCAATCTGATTTTTCAGCAGCATTGCGTGTTTATACGCGAGCAGCATTTATACAATTTCTCACAATCGCAAGTTTTCCGGGATACAGCCGGGATTAAGGGCGTTTAGGCTCTTGTGACTGCAACCAGAATCGTTACCTTGGATCTTGTATGAAAGAACTGTTCCAACACGCCGCCACCACCGAAGGCGTGACCGTGCGTGTCGCGGTCAATTTCCTGCCGGAACAATCGCATCCTGATGCGGGTAAGTGGTTCTGGGTGTATCACATCCGCATTGAAAACAACGGCTATGAAGCGCTGCAATTGCGCACACGTCACTGGCGGATCACCGATGCGCGCGGCATGGTCAACCATGTCGATGGCGAAGGTGTGGTGGGCGAACAGCCGCTGCTCGAACCGGGCGAAAGCCACGATTATGTGTCCGGCTGCCCGCTGACGACGGCGCATGGATCGATGGAAGGGTTTTACACGTTCTTCCGCAAAGACGGCACCCCTGTTGAAGTGCGCATCCCCTTCTTCCCACTAGCCGCCCCCGAAACCGCCGAAGGGCCATCCTCCGCGGCTTGAGTTGGGCGGGGCCCATACGGGCTTTCGCAAACCAAAGACTCCTCAGCTAGTCTGGGTATGAGACCCGCGAGGTTGCACCTAGCGTCTGGGCGCGATGCGGGGAAGTAAGCGCCGGGGGAGGGGTTTTGTGTTTTTGTTTTGCGCACGCCCATCCGGGCGCGCGTCCTCGCTAGACGTCCTCCGCTACGCTACGGACCCGCTGCGGGCGGGCGGTCGCCCTTGCGGCGGCTGCGCCGCCGTGCTCCGCCACCAAGCCGATGGTTGGCACCAAGCGTATGGGCGCTCTAATTGCTGGCCGGGAATGGTTCGGGGCGCGGCCAGCGGCCCGCAAGGGCGACCGCCCGTCGGCGCTTATGCGGCGGAGCCAAGCGGGCCGGATGGCCCGCGCCCGGCGCTTGAGGGACCAAACAAAAAACCCCGCGAGCCGTAGGCGAGCCAAAGGCCGACCGGCCGCCCGCAGGTGCTCAAAGCCGGATGAAGCCCGGCTTTGAAACAGCACCGAGGATCAAGGCGCGGATGCGCCTTCGCAAACCAAAGACTCACCAAACAACAAACCAACAATCTTGCAGCGCACCGCCCAAGCGGTTAGGCCCCGCGCTGCTATGAAACGCACCCATCTGCCTTTGAACGCTTTGCGGGTTTACGACGCTGCCGCGCGGCATTTGTCATTCACGCGCGCAGCGGATGAGCTTGCAGTGACGCCCGCTGCTGTCGGCCAGCAAATCCGCGCTTTGGAAGATCATCTGGGCGTTGTCCTGTTTCGCCGCACGTCCAAGGGGCTGGAGCTGACACCGGAAGGCGCGGCCGGCCTTGATCCTTTGCGCGAAGGGTTTCTGCGCTTTGAAGAAAGCGTGCAGGCCATGCAGGCGGGGCAATCCTCGGATCGCTATACCATTGCCGCCCCGCGCGAATTTTACGCCGAATGGCTCGCGCCGCGCCTTGCTGAATTTCAGTCTGGCACGCCGGGCGTTTTGTATTCGTTTGTGGCGGATGAAAATGCCGATTTTACCGAGGCCAATCTCGATCTTGCGATCCGGCTGGTTGATGGACCGGGCGATCTGGAAGGTGTGCAACTCGCCCCGGCTGAGCGGGTGACCGTAACCGCGCCCGATGCGCGAGAGGCGTGGATTGACTGGCCCGGTGCCGCTTTACCCGAAGACGTAAAGCCGTGCATCAAAGCCGGCTCTGCAGGGCAGGCGTTGTCGTCTGCCTTATCGGGTATGGGCAAAACGGTGCTGCCGATGCCGCTGGTTGCCAATGCGCTGGAAAGCGGGGCGTTAACCGCGCTCGATGCGCCGCAGGAAAGCCGCCGCGCCTATTGGCTGGTCGCCCCAACACCGCAATGGCGCAGCAAAAAGGTGAAAGCGCTGGTCGCGTTTTTGACCGGCTGAGGCATCGCCCAAGCGGGCTTTACTCGCCCGCTTCGCTGTCCTCATCATCCTCCTCGCCTGCCAAGCCCAGCAATTCGCGCGCGGAGCCCGGCGCGTCATCCGCGCCCGTATCCGCGCCCGCACCCGCACCCGCACCCGCACCCAAAGCCGCCTCGCATTGCTTGCCCGCCAGATAGCCTTTGAGGAAACTGCGCCGGGCAAAGCCTGCATTGATCGCCGCTTCCCATTTCTTCGCCTGAGCATTCGCGCCGGAGATTTGCCGCACTATCCCGCGAAACGGGATCAGCCCGCCCAGCATTTTGCCGCCCTGGTTTAATCCCTTGCGCAAAAGGCCCGCTTCATCCGGCGCGCTGTCAGCATCGGGGCCAAGCACTTCGTCCAGCCGCGCAATCTCGCCAAACACCGCTTTGCAATCGGGCAGGGCTTCAAGATCATAGGGCGCGGCCTCAGCAATGCGCAGGATGAGAGGGATATCCTTGCTGCGCAGGTTCAGATCGGCCATCGGCTGGGTCACGGCATCCAGCGCGGCATCGCCCAGATTGTCCTGCTGCGCGCGGCCTTGTGCGGATGCAGCGGCAGGCCAGAATGCAAGCAAAATCGCCGATGAAAGGGCCAGATACAGCGTCAGGCGAAGCGCCATAAACAAGGCCAGACGGCGGGCCAGCCTTAGAGTTAAAAACAGCGCCGGAGAATGACTTTCCCCCGGCGCAGAGCGCGCAAAAGCGGCAGCGGGAAACAGGTTTCCCCGCCCTGTCCCGCTGCCTGGCTGCCTAAATGCTGATCCGCGTTGCATATGCAGCAGCCCTTTTTACTGTGCCGAGGCGATCAGCGTGCTCGCCCGCTCGGCATCGGCCATCATGATGCGGCCCTTATCGACTTTGCCTTGCGCTTTATCGACGGCAGCCTGCGCAGAGGCAGCGCGCTTTTGCGCTTTGGCCAGATCCTTGGCCGCATCGTCGCGGCGCTCTTCAAATTTGCGCCAGTCTGATGCGGCGCTGTCCAGTTGCTCGGCCCATTTCGCGGCTTCGGACGCGCTGACAGGGCTGGGGCGAGCGATCAGGCTGTCAAAGGTTGCCCGCGCATTGTCGGCCCGGCTTTGCGATGTGTCGCGCAAATCCTGCGCATTCACGACAGCGGCGCTGTATTTGACCAGATTACGCTGCGATTTTTGCAGATCGCGCAGACCTTCAGCTTCGAGCGTATTGCCGCGCTGCCAGTCTTTCTGGAACTCGCCCGATACGACGATTTCGCTTGTCACGGGCGCGGTCTCTGTGGTGTTCGCCAGCGCGATGTTCGGCGCGGTAAGCGAGGCGAGGGCGAGGGTGGAGGCGATAAGGAAAGTTTTCATTGTTGTGCTCCCTGGTCAAAGTGGCTGTGTGTTGCAGCCTCTCTAGGTGCGAAAAATAATTTAGAGAAACGCGATTGTCTGAATTATAAATTTGGATTATCCAAAGTGAATGGACATCACAGCCTTTCAAACCTTCCTCGCTGCGGCCGCCACGGGTAGCTTTGCGGGCGCTGCTGCGCGCGTGAATGCCAGCCCCTCCAGCGTGACCGAACGGATCAAGCAGCTTGAATACCGATTGGGCACCGCGCTGTTCATCAGGGACAAGCGCGGGTGCCAGCTGACATCGGCGGGTGAGCGGTTTTTGGCCCCTGCACGCCAGGCGGTGCGCGCATGGGAACTCGCCCGGCACGAGGTCGCCCTGCCAGAGCGGTTTGACCATTCGCTCAGCTTTGGCGGGCAGTATTTCCTGTGGGACCGATTGCTTTTGCGCTGGCTCGACGATGTGCGCGGCGCGATCCCCAATCTGGCTTTGCGGGTCACAGCAGGGGCATGGGCGCGGCTCAACCGCGACATCGCCGAGGGCGAGCTGGATGTGATCGTGGTTCACGATCCGGTCTTTCGCCGCGATATTGCCGCGCAGAAACTGTTTGATGACAGGCTGGTGCTGGTGACAGCAGGCGACCCGGCGGCATGGAAAGAGGATTTTGTGCGGATCGATTGGGGCCGCAATCTGGGGCTGGAAATAGCCTCGCGGTTAGGGATAGCGCCAGAGGCAGGGCTGGTGCTCGATCTGGGACAAAGATCCGCGCGCTGGCTGATCGCAAACAGCATGGCAGGCTATGTGCCAGAACGCTTGGCAGAGCCTTTGGTGGAAACAGGCGAGCTAACCCGCATCGACAAAGCGCCCGATTTCGATTTTCCCGCCTATGTGTGCTGGCGGCGCGATGTGGATGACAATGTGGCAGAAGCTTTGGTGGAGAGCTTGCAAGCGGCGGCGGGGTAGGCGCGGGTTTTTGGGCTTGGGTGTGCCGTTAACGTGATGTGCTGTTATGCATACTGACCCTAAAGTGGCCTTGGTACCTCACTCCAAAAATTTGACTCACACGCGCGAAAGAAGCTGGTTCCACATTTTGACGATTTGACCGATTTCTCGCCATACGTTTCCGAAAGCCGTCATTCGGTTGGCGATCCAAAGGCGGACGCCGGAAAATTCTCGTTTTAGAGTGACTTCAAACGTTCGTGTCTGTCGGCCTCGCATTCAGAGTGGTCATTGATCGCAGCCATGACTTGGCACCCACCAACTTTGCCGCCTTGGCAATTCTCGATCATGCGTTTTAACTCACGCTCTAAGGCTTCAAGCTGAGTAAGCCGCTTTTGCACTTCAAGAAGTTGCTTCTGAGCGATTGTGTCTACAGCTAAACAGTCTTGATCGGGCTCGGTCTGCAATCCAATCAAATCTTTGATTGCTTCCATCGAGAAACCAAGGTCACGGGCATGCCTGACAAATGACAGGCGCTCCACATCAACGCTACCGTATATTCTTTGACCGCTCGCGCTGCGCTCTGGAGTGCCCATCAAGCCTACGCTTTCATAGTAGCGAATGGTGGTCACTTTTACGTTTGCGGCGTTAGATAGACGGCCAATTGTCATTGGTTTCATAAGAACATGCATTTCTCTCTTGCCTCTACAGTCGCTGTAGACTGTATCACCTACATCGAATCATTTTCAAGTGAGTGAAACGATGAGCAAATCTTCGCAAAGCAGTCCTGCCAAAGACACCAAAAGGCTCTATTGCCCGCCGCTCTTGCAATTCGCCATTTGTGGCATTGCGAGTTACTTTTTAGCGGTGAACATCCCATTCCTAACTATCCAGTCCGCAGTATTCTTTTGGCTATCGGTGCCGTTGGTTCTGGCTGGCTCGCTAGTGCTGCTATTGTCTGTAAGATCATTCACAAGGGCGGGGACAACGGTAAATCCGATTGAACCCGAAAAGGCGGAGCGGCTGGTAACAACAGGTCTGTATCGCTTCACGAGAAACCCGATGTATCTCGGCATGCTGTTCGTCCTACTTGGTTTAGCCTTCGCCTTACAGAACATCGCCGCGCTTGGCGGGGCATTGCTTTATGCACTTTCCATGACCGTCTTTCAGATCATTCCAGAAGAGCGTGTTCTTGAAAAGAAGTTCGGAAATGCCTTTGCCGCATATCGCAAGCAGACACGGCGTTGGCTATAGGAGCAACACTGATGATCAACCTTCCTTCGTCAACGCCTTGGATATTATTTGGCGTATCGGCCTGCGCCATTTCCGCGATAGTCATCCTGTCTGCATTTGCGGCCTTGAGTCGTAAATTCAAGTTCTTCCCGCCACCGTCAAAAGAGGGTTGGCAGCACCGAACCTTCATGACGCTGTTTCGCCTGTTTCTTTATCCACTGGCGGCGCTTTCGCTTCTATTTTTCGAGCCTGTGCCTCCCGCGTCCTCCTTCCCGCAATATTCGATTGGCACTTTATTGGTGGTGATTGGGTTCTCGCTTGCTTTCTGGGTCACTTTCCAGATGGGCTGGCGCAATGCCTTTGGCGAAAAGCATGGCCTCAAGACCCGAGGCTGGTTCAGCGCAAGCCGTAATCCTGTCTACGTTGCTACATGGGTTGGCATGATTGGCTGGGGCTTGCTCGCCAACACGCTGCTTGTCTGGATATTATTGGCGTTCTGGGCCATCTTGTATTTGCTCGCTCCCATCTTCGAGGAACCATGGTTAGAGCAGCAATACGGTGAAGAGTATTTGGACTACAAGCGCCAGACAAGGCGGTTTCTATGACAAACGGCTTCCGCAATGGTATCAGCCGCCACTATCCTTCCGTTTCTGGCTGCATTTTTTTAGTACTAGGGTTAGTCACTCTCATTCAGCCAGAAATTCTGCAATATTACGCTATCGACCTCGGTGAACCATCGGCACGCACAGCAATGCGCGCCATGATTGGCGGCGGTGAGATTGGCATAGCCCTAGTCCTGCTGTTCGGCGGTTACATTCATTTGTCCCTAAGTCAGCGCAGCCTCATTGCTGCGATTGTTTTCATTTCTGTGGGATTGAGCAGGCTCGGCGGGGTCTGGATTGAAGGCTTAGATTTTGTGACCATCCAACCGTTACGCGAGGCTGCCATCGAACTTGTGCTTGGCGGTCTAGGGTTTTTGGCGGCTTTCAATCCGAAAGCCAGTGAGGGTAGATGGTGAACATCAGGCGTCCGCTTTCACTCCCAGAAGTCCTCATTTGACCGTTGCAACGAGTCGCGCAAGGCCGGACTTATGAATCAATTTGTCTGGAATCAGCATCGTGACCGCACGGGCCCTTCTCTACAGCGTTCACGTTCGCCTCATTCCCGCTCATTGAAGACATAGAGGTCTGTCATTGCGAGCGGAGCGAAGCAATCCAAAGCAAAGCGCGCGGCAGCTCTGGATTGCCGCGGGGCTGCGCCCCTCGCAATGACTGAAACTTCTGCAAGCTTTATTGAATATTGGAAGAACTGATATGAAGTAATGGGATAATCTATTTGTATTGCTTCAGAATTAAAAAGGTTCTGCCAAATTCAAACAATCAACTATTCGATTCGGGCACCGGGGAAGGGCACGCGCCCGCCGGTGATAGCGGCCTTTGAACCGCGCATCTTGTGTGGGATCGCAGCAGGCTTGCGGAAGCGCGCGCGGCAGTGGATAGGGGACAGATGGCTGGCGTCCCGACCCTTACCACCCCCCGCTTTACCATGCGCCCGTTGCAGCGGGGGGATGAGGGCGCGCTTTACCCGACGCTTTCGGACGCTGAGCAGTGCCGCTATCTCTCGCACCCTCCGTTTGAAAGCCCTGAGCAATTGTGGGACTGGCTCGCCGCGCCCGATTGGCCGGGGCTCAGCTGGATCGCGGTGGATGAAGGCGGGGATGTAGCAGGCCGATTTGTCGCGGTGCCGGCGCAAGAGGCAGCGGCTGGATCGGACGAAACCCACGGGGGCGTCTTCGAAATCGGCTATATCGTGCGGCTGGACCGCCAGCGCGAGGGAGTGGCGCGCGAATGCTCAGCCGCTCTGATCGAGCATTTGTGGAGCGCCACCAATGCGCGCAAGCTCACCGCCGAAGTCGACACGCGCAACGCGGCCTCTATCCGCCTGATCGAGCAATTGGGCTTCACCCGCGAGGCGCATTTGCGCGCGCATGAAGTCACCCATATCGGCCTGTGCGATGTGTATTGGTATGGGATGCTCCGCGGGGATGGTCCAGAAGCATCCTAACGTTCCGCCTGCCTAACCTTCCGCCTGTTTGCGCCGTTCAATCTCCAGCCGCACCGCCTCGATCTTGCGGTCGATGCTGTCGCGCACGGCCTTGATCGCGGCGGGGTCGTTCGCCTCGCGCCGCTGCTCTTCCTCGATCTCGCGCCGGATGCGTTCATACACCGGATGACCCGGCGCAATATGCGCCTGGGGTGAGTACCGCTCTGCCAGCCGGTTGCGCAGGAAGAACATCACCAAAGCCTCATTGTGGAACCGCTCGGTCCCCACCAGCTCGCCATTGCGATACAGCTTGCGCTCCGACCCCTCAATCGCGCGGGCCAAAGCGGTGTCCTCCAGCCGCTCGACCCCCATCTGCACCGCCCGGTCCCACGCGCGGGCAAAGCCTTGCGCGCCGGGCTGTTGCTTGAGCTTGTACAAAGCCTCCATCGACCGCCCGATTTTCCGGGCCGCGCTTGTCACAACCCCGGTTGCGGCCAGATGCGCGATGAAAGTGCGCTGCAAATCCGGCGTGATCGAATTGGAGCGCGGCGCTTTGTGCAAGTAAGGCTCAAAAGCCAGCAGCGGATCATCGGGTGCAAGCGGATCGCTTTCGAAAGCGACGCGGCTGGTGGCTTGCCTCGCCAGTTTGCGCGAGGGGACGGGATTGGCGCGGACGGGAAGATTGCTCACCGCGCCATAACCCAGCGCAGGGCAGCCTCATTCGCCATCCGCCGGGCGACCACCTCTGGATCAGCCGGCACCTGCGTCCCAATGCGCCCCGCCTCCAAATGCGCAAGCCAATCGCGCGCAGGCTTGTCCCGCGGTCCCTGCCCGTAGGGGTTGAGCATGGGCGACCCATAGCCGGGAGGCGCAGGCGGCAGCGGCTTTGTCGGGTCATGGCGTTGGTGAAGCATGGGGGATGTCCTTTAGGCTTGAAGCAGAGGACCAAGGCATTGAGCAGGTTTTGCGCGTGTAGGAAAATGGTTTTTGTTTTGCGAAGGGGTGTGTGGGGACGGGCGCGATGCGGGGGAGTAGGTACGGGGGGAGGGGTTTTGTGTTTTCGTTTTGGCCTCAAGCGCCGGCGCGCGCATCCGCGCGCTTGGCTATCCTCCGGGGGCCCGACGCCTTCGGCGCCACCCCTCCGGGCGCGCGGTCGCGCTTGCGGCGCTGCGCGCCGTGCTCCGCGGATTTTTGTTGTCCGCACCCCATCCGGGGTGCGAAATCCTCGCGCCTACGGCGCTGCGGGCGCGCGGTCGCGCTTGCGGCGGCTGCGCGCCGTGCTCCGCGACCAAGTTGATGGCTGGCACCAAGCGTCTGGGCGCTTTGTAGCAAGGCCGGGAATGGCTCGGGCCGCAGGCCCGCAAGCGCGACCGCGCGCCCGCAGGTGCTCAAAGCCGGACGAAGCCCGGCTTTGAAACAGCACCGAGGATGCTCGCCCGGATGGGCGAGCGCAAAACAAAAACTCCTCCTCTCCCCACTCACCACGCTTATGACCCGTCATTGCGAGGAGCGCAGCGACGCGGCAATCCATGGCCGAATCCACGCGCCAATCGGGAAGGGTAAGAGGCGCATTATCCCCCTCCCGCCTGCGGGAGGGGGGATCGAGGATGCGCGTGAGCTGCGCATGCAGCGAGCATTGGCGCGGACGAGGCTAACGCCTCGAACTCACCTCTTAATTCTCTCCCTTGTTCAGGGAGGGGGTGTTTATTGTTTGCGATGGCGCATCCGCGCCATCACCCTCTTTAGACGGTCTCCGTTGCGCTGCGACCCTGCTGCAGGCGAGCGATCGCCCTCGCGGCGCTTTGCGCCGTGTTGCCGATCTGCCAAGTATTAGAGTGGATTACGTCCCCTGTGGCCTAGTAATAAACGCGAAAATAGTTCTACTTAGTTCCCATGGCTACGTTTACTGGACTAAGTTCAACATACATTCGAAAGCAAGCGCTGAGAGTGAGTGACTCTCTTCAGCAGATTGCGCTTAATCGAGAAATCAAGTCGGCCCGCACGATACCGAGCGTAGAGAGCATTCGGATCAACGATGGTCGACACATTACGGTTGCAGTTATGTTCCTAGATATATCAGGCTTTTCTAGTCGGCTAATGTGTACTGAGGAAGAGCAATCTGTTTCGATGAAAAGCCTGGCTTTTTTCATTGCAGAGCTGACGAGGATAACTCAGGACCATGGCGGTGTAGTCGAGAAAAACACCGGCGATGGTTTAATGGCGTACTTCGAGGATGCAGATGGTGTCGATGCTACACGGCGCGTTGTGACTGCATCGCTGACGATATTTCGTACCGCGTATGAGTTGCTGAATCCAACTCTTGATCGGCTAGGAATTGAACCTTTTAGATTTAGAATTTGTGCCGATATTGGGGAGGTAACAATCGCTCGATTAGGTGTACCGCGGAGCTTCAATTCTGTGGTCGCAGTTGGGACCACGGCGAATATCACCGCAAAGATGTTGGCGAAAGCAAAAGAAGGTGAGTTTCTTGTTGGAGAACGCCTTGCTCGCCAACTTCCAGATGATTGGTATCACAAGTGGGTCGAGCAGACACAGCCTATCGATTCTGGATTTTTTTATCGAAGAGATAATCAGCCTTACTTGTACTTTCCCTACATCGGTAGGTGGACCATTTGAGAATGGCATCCCCTGACGATTTCTCGAAAGAGCAACTCCAGTTTTTGTCACACCAGAGTGATTACATTCACCGCTATATTGAGCGTGCTGACTTCAAAGCTGTATGGTCTTTCGCAGTGATCTCCAGTGCATCGCTTTTCAATTTATCTCGCGTTGAAGGTTTATGCTGGCGAGAGCACTCTTGTTCGATTGTTGCTCTTTTTATCTCATTAGTATTTTTGATATGTTCAGGGTTTCATAGCTTTAGGGTGATTACACCAAGGTTGGCTGGCGACAAGAAGGGTATCATGTATTTTGGGTCGATCGCAAAAATCGATGCCGAGAACGCGTTCGCGGACCGCGTCTCGGCCTTAGGAATTGATGAGATTCTTGCAGAACGAGCTGCACATAACGTTGAAATCGCAAAAATTTGTGTCGAGAAGTTTGAGTGGCTGCGCATGTCACTTTATCTTGGAGTAGCTGGTTTGGCTACTTGCGCTCTGTCCCTTGTTCTCTGACTCACCCTTGACCCCCCACCAAAACCCCTCTAAGCGCGCCCTCACTTGAGGCCAGCGCCCCCACAACGCAGGGCGCTACGCCTCGAAACGATATTGAACTGAACATTGGCGGTTCCCGTCTGTTCTTCGCCGGACACGATCCCAGCTTTCGCTGGGATGACGGCGGGGGTGGCGGCCGGCAAAGTAATCCGGGGCTTGCAGGCTTTGGGTGGAGTGTTTCAGGATCGCACGGCCTCTTTGCCTGGCCTTCTGCTTTTTGCAGGAGATCACCTTGGCGGCCAGCGCGGCTCTGCTTTCTTCATCTTCCAGCCTAACGCACCGATTTAGTGAAGGGCGCATATGCGCTTTTTGCGGCAAGAAGTGAGTTTGGTTTCGGCCATGCGCTGAGGTTTGCGGCTACCGCCGCGCTCCCTTCAGCAAAAGTGGGAACCGGTTTTGCGCCCGGAAGGGGCGCGCAACGAGCGAAGCGAGAAAAAATGCCAACGATCAACCAGCTGGTCCGCAAGGGCCGCACTCCGCAGAAGGCTAAGTCCAAAGTCCCTGCGATGGAAGCCAACCCGCAAAAGCGCGGCGTTTGCACCCGCGTCTACACGACGACCCCGAAAAAGCCGAACTCGGCGCTTCGCAAGGTCGCGAAGGTGCGTCTCACCAACCAGCGTGAGGTGATCTCCTACATTCCGGGCGAAGGGCACAACCTGCAGGAGCACTCGGTTGTGCTGATCCGCGGCGGGCGTGTGCGCGACCTTCCCGGTGTGCGTTACCACGTGCTGCGCGGCGTGCTCGATACGCAAGGGGTCAAGGACCGCAAGCAGAGCCGGTCTAAGTATGGTGCCAAGCGGCCTAAATAACGGATGGAGATGGAATGCTCCCGTCATCCCAGCGAAAGCTGGGACCGGTCGCAGCCAAAACCGACCTCAAGAGGCAAGTAAGTAAGACCGAGCGCAATTGGATAGCGATCCCAGCTTTCGCTGGGATGACGTTTTAAGAGTTCGCTGCGCTCACGAGTCTGGAGTTTTGAAATATGTCACGTCGTCGTCAGCCGCCTAAGCGGGAAATCCTGCCTGATCCCAAGTTTGGAGATCAGGTTCTGTCGAAATTCATGAACAACCTGATGCTGGATGGCAAAAAGGCCGTCGCAGAAGGCATTGTGTACTCAGCGCTTGATACCGTTGAGACCAAAGCGAAAGCGGATCCGGTGCAATTGTTCCACGATGCGCTGAGCAATGTCTCGCCGCAGGTTGAGGTTCGCTCGCGCCGGGTGGGCGGTGCAACGTATCAGGTGCCCGTCGAAGTGCGTCCTGAACGCGCGCAGGCTCTGGCAATTCGCTGGCTGATTTCGGCGGCGCGCGGTCGTCCGGAGACGACTATGTCGGCGCGCCTGTCGGGTGAGCTGATGGATGCCGCCAACAACCGCGGCAACGCGGTGAAAAAGCGTGAGGACACACACCGGATGGCTGATGCCAACCGCGCGTTCTCGCATTATCGCTGGTAAGAAATGTGGACGGGCGGGGGTGTTGGACTTCCGCTTGTCACATTTGCAACTATATGAGGCGCGAACCGTTTGAGGTTGGCCCCGCAGAAACTCTTTAAGGAACAGGCATATGGCTCGCGAATATCCGCTGGAGCGCTATCGCAATATCGGCATTATGGCGCATATCGACGCCGGTAAGACGACTACGACTGAGCGCATCCTTTATTACACGGGAAAGTCCTACAAAATCGGCGAAGTGCACGATGGCGCGGCGACGATGGATTGGATGGAGCAGGAACAAGAGCGTGGAATTACAATCACTTCCGCGGCGACAACGTGTTTCTGGAACCCGGAAGATGCGACAATGGATCCGAAAAGCGATCCGAAAGAATTGCGCAAAACTCCCGAACACCGCATCAACATCATCGACACCCCAGGCCACGTCGACTTCACCATTGAAGTTGAAAGATCCCTGCGAGTGCTCGACGGCGCGGTCGCTTGTTTTGATGGCGTTGCAGGTGTTGAGCCGCAATCTGAGACGGTTTGGCGGCAAGCGGACAAGTATAAAGTCCCTCGGATGTGCTTCATTAACAAATTGGATCGCACCGGCGCTGACTTTAAATATTGCGTGAATTCCATCGTCGAGCGCCTCGGTGCGACCCCTGCTGTCTTGTATCTTCCTATCGGCATTGAATCGAGCCTGATCGGCCTGGTTGACCTCGTCAATCAGCGTTCGATCACTTGGGAGAAAGAGGATCTGGGTGCGGAATACGTCTATGGCGATATTCCTGCCGACATGGCGGATGAAGCGGCTGAATACCGTGAGAAGCTTATCGAGCTTGCTGTTGAGCAGGACGACGATGTCATGGAGGCCTATCTCGAAGGGCAGGAGCCTGATGGGCCAACCCTCAAAAAGCTCATCCGCAAAGGCACTCTCAACCAAAGCTTTGTGCCAGTGCTGTGCGGCTCTGCGTTCAAGAACAAGGGCGTTCAGCCTCTGCTCGACGCGGTGGTCGATTACATGCCGAGCCCGCTCGATGTGGAAGCGATTAAAGGCGTCAAGCCTGACAGCGAAGATGAAGACGAGCGCGCATCAAGCGATGACGTGCCGTTCTCTGCGCTTGCCTTTAAAGTCATGAACGATCCGTTTGTCGGCTCGCTCACCTTTACCCGCATCTATTCGGGGCACTTGGCGAAAGGCACTGTCCTGAACTCGGTGAAGGACAAGAAGGAAAAAATCGGCCGTATTCTCGAAATGCACTCCAATGACCGTAAGGACATTGAAGAGGCATGGGCTGGCGACATCGTCGCGCTCGCCGGGATGAAGGCCACCACCACGGGCGACACTCTGTGCGATCCGTCCGCGCCGATCGTTTTGGAGCGGATGGAATTCCCCGATCCTGTTATCGAGCTTTCCGTGGAGCCGAAAACAAAAGCTGACCAGGAAAAGATGGGCGTTGCGCTCAATCGTCTTGCGGCAGAGGATCCAAGCTTCCGTGTCACAACCGACCACGAAAGCGGCCAGACCATCATCAAAGGAATGGGCGAGCTTCACCTCGACATTCTGGTTGACCGCATGAAACGCGAATTCAAGGTCGAGGCGAATGTTGGTGCGCCGCAAGTGGCGTATCGGGAATCGCTCGGTCGCGAGATCGAGGTCGATTACACTCACAAGAAACAGTCGGGCGGTACGGGCCAGTTTGCGCGTGCCAAAGCGACCTTCTCACCGGGTGAGCGCGGGCAGGGCGTTGTCTTTGAAGAAAGTATCAAAGGCGGCAACATTCCGCGTGATTACATTCCCAGCCTCGAAAAGGGTATTCGTGAGCAGGCCGATAGCGGCCATCTCATCGGCTTCCCGATCATCGACTTCACGATCCACGTCACCGATGGTGCGTATCACGATGTCGATTCGTCCACCGTGGCGTTCGAGATCTGCGGCAAAGGCGCGATGCGCGAAGCTGCTGATCGCGGCGGGATCAAATTGCTTGAACCGGTGATGAAGGTTGAAGTTGTGACTCCTGAGGATTATCTCGGCGACGTGATCGGCGATCTCAACAGCCGCCGCGGGCAAATTCAGGGCACTGACAGCCGCGGAAATGCTCAGGCAGTTGAAGCAACCGTGCCGCTTGCCAACATGTTCGGCTATGTGAACGAGCTGCGTTCCTTCACCCAAGGGCGCGCGCAATACACGATGCAGTTCTCTCATTACGAGGAAGTGCCGGCGACTGTTGCACAAGAGGTTAAGGAGAAGCTTGCGTAAGCGCGCAAGCAAGGCTAGGTGCGGCGCCTGATTCAGCGGGGCCGCCCTTTCTCCCGCAAAAAATGAAATTCAGCACGAAAAGGTATAGATGAGAAATGGCTAAGGAAAAGTTTGAGCGGAACAAGCCGCACTGCAACATCGGCACCATCGGTCACGTTGACCACGGCAAGACCACGTTGACCGCGGCTATCACCAAGGTTCAGGGCGCAGCCGTTGATTTCGGCAACATCGACAAAGCGCCTGAAGAGCGCGAGCGCGGGATCACCATCTCGACCGCTCACGTTGAGTACGAAACCGATGCGCGCCACTACGCACACGTCGATTGCCCCGGCCACGCTGACTATGTGAAAAACATGATCACTGGCGCTGCACAAATGGACGGCGCAATTCTGGTGGTGAATGCTGCTGACGGCCCGATGCCCCAAACGCGTGAGCACATCCTGCTTGCCCGTCAGGTCGGCGTGCCGCAGCTGGTTGTTTACATGAACAAAGTCGATCAGGTTGACGACGAGGAAATCCTCGAGCTGGTCGAACTCGAAGTTCGCGAGCTGCTCAGCGAATATGGTTTTGACGGTGACGATATTCCTATCGTTAAAGGTTCGGCTCTGGCCGCGCTTGAAGGCCGTGATCCTGAAATCGGTGAAAACTCGATCAAAGCTCTTATGGAAGCTGTCGACAGCTACATCCCGCAGCCCGACCGTCCGGTCGATCAGGACTTCCTGATGCCGATTGAGGACGTGTTCTCAATCTCTGGTCGCGGTACGGTTGTAACCGGCCGTGTTGAGACGGGCGTTGTGAACGTTGGCGACGAAGTTGAAATCGTTGGCATCAAAGACACCACCAAAACGACCGTGACCGGCGTTGAAATGTTCCGCAAGCTGCTCGATTCGGGTGAAGCTGGCGACAATATCGGCGCGCTGATCCGCGGTGTTGGCCGTGAAGATGTTGAGCGTGGTCAGGTTCTTTGTAAGCCTGGTTCGGTTAGCCCGCACACCGAGTTTTCGGCAGAAGTTTATGTTCTGTCGAAAGACGAGGGCGGCCGTCATACGCCGTTCTTTGCGAACTACCGTCCGCAATTCTACTTCCGCACCACCGACGTCACCGGCGAAGTGATCCTTCCCGAAGGCACCGAAATGGTGATGCCGGGCGATAACGTGACCATCGACGTTAAGTTGATCGCACCGATCGCCATGGATGAAGGCCTGCGTTTCGCTATCCGCGAAGGCGGCCGGACCGTGGGTTCGGGCGTGGTTGCCAAAATCACGAAGTAAGTGATTGCCTCTTTTGAGGCGAGAATTTCAAAGGGGCTCGGCGCTTATATGAGCGCCGGGCCCCTTTTTATGTGAGGCCTGTTTTGCCGCTTTGTGCGGTCTTGTGGGCCGCTTGAGATTTGCGCGAAAATTGCGGGCGTTTTGGGGTTGCCAGAATCCTGAGCCAAACGTATACGCGCGCCTCAGGTAAGAGGATTCGTTCTCTCACACGCAATTTTCTAAGGCCGCCCGTTGACGGTAACTGATACGGGGCCGGCCTTTTGTTTTTGAGGCGGGGCAACCTGCCTTTGGCTCTTTCGCATTGGTAGTAGGTAATGGAAGCACAGAATATCCGGATTCGCCTTAAGGCGTTCGACCACCGCGTTCTCGATCAGGCAACTGGCGAGATTGCAGAAACGGCGCGTCGCACGGGTGCTCTTATTCGTGGTCCCATTCCTATGCCGACGCGGATTGAGAAGTTCACCGTGAACCGCGGCCCGCACATCGACAAGAAGTCGCGTGAGCAGTTCGAGGTGCGCACATACAAACGTTTGCTGGACATTGTTCAGCCAAACGCCCAGACGGTCGATGCGCTGATGAAGCTTGATCTGGCCGCTGGCGTGAACGTTGAGATCAAACTGGCTTAAGCCTGTTTGATCGAAACCCCCGCGAAGGTGGGGGTCTCCATCGTTTAGGCCGGACGTTAAATGGCCAGTGATCCCAGCTTTGACTGGGATCGCGACATAGAGATACCGCCGGTTTTGTGCCGGGCTGCGTCTCCCGTCTCGCTCAAACGGCCAACTGGCTGCACGAGCATCAGCCCGGACGGGGCGAGCAGCATAAAAATTTGGGTTGGCCGCAAGGCAAATACGCACCTTTGGGATGGTCCCTTGGGTGCCTCTGTAAGGAGTAAAGACGATGCGCACTGGCGTGATCGCGAAAAAGGTAGGGATGACCCGCCTCTTCCAAGAGGACGGACGGCATGTGCCGGTTACCGTTCTGGCATTGGAAGATTGCCAGGTTGTCTCGCACCGCACCGAAGATACGGATGGCTACTTTGCCGTTCAGCTTGGTGCAGGCGAAGCAAAACAGAAAAACGTGGCAAAGCCGCAGCGAGAGCATTTTGGGAAAGCCGGCGTCGGCCTCAAAAAGCGCGTGGCGGAATTCCGGGTTGAAGGCGAAGATGGCTTGATGCCGGTTGGCTCGCTCATCAGCGCTGACCACTTCATCGCTGGGCAAAAAGTCGACATCACCGGGCACACGCAGGGTAAAGGCTTTGCTGGCGCCATGAAGCGTTGGGGCTTTGGCGGTCTTCGCGCGACGCACGGCGTTTCGATCTCTCACCGCTCGCACGGGTCCACGGGTAACCGTCAGGATCCGGGGCGCGTGTTCAAAGGCAAGAAGATGGCCGGTCACATGGGTGATCGCCAGCGCACGCAGATGAACCTCGAAGTGGTTCGCACCGATGCGGATCGTGGTCTTCTTTTCATCAAGGGTTCTGTCCCTGGTGCAAAGAATGGCTGGCTGCTCGTTCGTGACGCGGTCAAATTGCCTGCGCCTGAAGGTGCTCCGTTCCCGGGTGCGATTGTCGAAACCGGCACGCCTGCCAATGACGAGCCTGCTCAGGAAACTCCGGTTGAAGAAACCGCAGTGGAAGCGGCTGCTGACACTCCTGCTCCGGAAGCTGATGCTCCGGCTGCAGAAGAGAAGAAGGAAGACTAAGCCATGAAGGTGAAGGTCCAGAAAATCGACGGGAAAGCGTCCGGCGATATCGAGCTCAGCGATGCTGTGTTTGGTGTTGAGCCGCGCGCTGATATCCTGCACCGGGTTGTCACATGGCAGCTCGAAAATCGCCGCGCGACGGCTCGCCCGACACGCGAGCGTTCCGACGTTGCCCGCACGGGTAAAAAGTTTGGCGCGCAAAAGGGTTCAGGCGGCGCTCGTCACGGTGCGCGTTCTGCTCCGATCTTTATCGGCGGCGGTAAAGCGCATGGCGCTCGCAAGCGTGATTTTGAGCAGTCGCTCAATAAGAAAATCCGCGCTTTGGGCCTGAAAATGGCTCTGTCGAGCAAAGCGAAAGACGGTCTTGTGGTTGTCGACAGCCTCGAGCTGAAAGACGCCAAGACCAAAGCGTTGAAAGGCCAGCTCGATAAAGGCGGTCTGAATGGCAAGGTGCTCGTGATCGACGGCGAAAGCGTTGACGATGGTTTCAGCCGCGCTGCTGGTAACCTCATCGGCATCAATGTGATGCCGGCTGCTGGCGCGAACGTCTACGACATCCTCAACCACGACACTTTGGTTTTGACCAAAGACGCGGTTGCCAAGCTGGAGGCGCGTTTCGCCCTTCCGGGAGGGGCTAAGTAATGGCTAAAAAGACCGAAGTGGCTGCGAAGCACTACGACGTGATCCTCGCGCCCCACATCACCGAAAAATCGACCATGGCGTCCGAAAGCAACGCAGTTGTTTTCAAAGTCGCCAATGATGCGACGAAACCGCAGATCAAAGAGGCGGTTGAGGCGATCTACGACAAGAAAGTCACCAAGGTGAACACGATTGTCACCAAGGGCAAAACGAAGCGCTGGCGGGGTAAGCCCTATAAGCGCTCGGACTTCAAAAAAGCGATTGTGACGCTCGCTGAGGGCGAAATGATCGACATCACTGAGGGTGTAGGCTGATGGCACTCAAGAATTATAAACCGACGAGCCCTGCGCGGCGCGGCCTGATCCTGGTCGACAAATCGGGCCTTCACAAAGGCGGCCCGGTTAAGTCGCTGACCGAGGGCAAGCGCAAAACGGGTGGCCGCAACAACAAAGGCCACGTGACATCGCGCGGCATTGCTGGCGGTCACAAGCAGAAATACCGCTTCATCGACTTCAAACGTCGCAAGTGGGATGTGCCAGCAACGGTTGAACGGATCGAATACGATCCCAACCGCACGGCTTTCATCGCTTTGCTCAAGTATGAAGATGGCGAGCTGGCCTACATCATCTGCCCGCAGCGTCTGGCTGTTGGCGACACGGTGGTTGCTGGTGAGAAAACCGATACGAAGCCTGGCAATGCCATGCTTTTGGGTCAGATGCCGGTTGGCACGATCTGCCACAATGTTGAGATGAAGCCGGGCAAGGGCGGTCAAATCGCTCGCAGCGCTGGCGCTTATGTTCAACTGGTTGGCCGTGATCGCGGGATGGTGATTGTGCGCCTGAACTCAGGCGAGCAGCGTTACCTGCGCTCTGATTGCATGGGCACGGTTGGCGCGGTGTCTAACCCTGACAACCAGAACCAGAACTTTGGTAAAGCTGGCCGCACTCGCTGGAAGGGCCGCCGCCCGCTGACGCGCGGTGTTGCCAAAAACCCTGTCGATCACCCGCATGGTGGTGGTGAAGGGCGGACTTCTGGTGGTCGTCATCCGGTTACGCCATGGGGCAAGCCCACGAAGGGCGCTCGCACTCGCAAGAACAAGCAGACGGACAAAATGATCATCCGTTCGCGCCACGCTAAGAAGAAGAGGTAAGGCACGATGGCACGTTCCGTCTGGAAAGGTCCGTTTGTCGAACTCAGCCTTCTCAAGAAGGCCGAAGAGGCACAGGACGCAAACAACACCAAGCCGATCAAGACCTGGTCGCGTCGTTCAACCATTCTCCCGCAATTCGTTGGGCTTACGTTCAACGTCTATAACGGCCACAAGTTTATTCCTGTGTCCGTGTCGGAAGAGATGGTTGGCCATAAGCTTGGCGAATTTTCGCCAACACGCACTTTCCCGGGTCACGCGGCTGACAAGAAGGGCAAGCGCTGATGGGCAAGGAAAAATCTCCACGCCGCGTTGCGGAAAATGAGGCTCTGGCCGTTGGCACGCAAATCCGCGGGTCAGCACAAAAGCTGAACCTTGTGGCGCAGCTCATTCGCGGCAAGAAAGCCGAAGAGGCGTTGAACATCCTCTCGTTTTCGAAAAAAGCCATGGCGCGCGATGCGAGCAAAGTTCTCGCCTCGGCCATCGCCAATGCTGAAAACAATCACGATCTGGATGTCGATGCTCTGGTTGTGGCCGAAGCTTCGGTTGGCAAATCGATCACGATGAAGCGCTTTCACACGCGCGGCCGTGGTAAATCGACCCGCATTCTGAAGCCATTCAGCAAACTGCGGATTGTCGTTCGCGAACACGACGAAGAGGACGCATAAGATGGGTCAGAAGAGTAATCCAATTGGTCTGCGTCTTCAGATCAACCGCACATGGGATAGCCGCTGGTACGCTGAAGGGCGTGACTATGCAGGGCTTCTCGAAGAAGATATCAAGATCCGCAATTACATCACGAAAAACCTGCCCCAGGCAGCAATTTCGAAAGTTGTGATTGAGCGTCCAGCCAAATTGTGCCGGGTGTCGATCTATGCGGCTCGTCCCGGTGTGATCATCGGCAAGAAGGGTGCAGACATTGAAAAGCTGCGCGCCAAATTGTCGACCATGACATCGAGCGAAGTGAAGCTGAACATCGTCGAAATTCGCAAACCCGAAGTGGATGCGAAGCTTGTTGCGCAAGGGATCGCTGATCAGCTGATCCGCCGCGTGGCTTTCCGCCGGGCGATGAAACGCGCGATGCAATCCGCGATGCGTCTGGGTGCTGAAGGCATCAAGATCGTGTGCGGCGGCCGTTTGGGCGGCGCTGAGATCGCCCGCGTTGAACAATACCGCGAAGGCCGTGTGCCGCTGCACACTCTGCGCGCAAATATCGACTACGCCGAAGCCGAAGCGCTGACCGCTTATGGCATCATCGGTATCAAGGTCTGGGTCTTCAAAGGTGAGATCCTGGGTCATGATCCGACGGCGCAAGATCGTTTGATGATGGAATCGCAAACTTCGGGCGTTCGCCCCGCTCGCTGAGGGGGCTCGCTAAGAGAGACAGAACATGCTGCAACCGAAGAAAACCAAATATCGCAAGGCTTTTAAGGGCCGAATCAAAGGCGACGCCAAAGGCGGTACGACTTTGAACTTTGGCTCGTATGGCCTGAAAGCCATGGAACCCGATCGTTTGACCGCGCGTCAGATCGAAGCTGCTCGCCGGGCAATCACGCGCGCTATGCGCCGTCAGGGTCGTTTGTGGATCCGCGTCTTTCCCGACGTGCCTGTGTCGAAAAAGCCTGCCGAAGTTCGTCAGGGTAAAGGCAAAGGCTCGGTCGAATACTGGGCAGCGCGCGTGAAGCCAGGCCGTATCCTGTTTGAACTCGACGGTGTCGATGGCCCGCTGGCTGCGCTCGCTTTTGAGCGTGCGGCGATGAAACTTCCCATCAAAACCAAAGTTGTGGCCCGTTTAGGTGACACCTCGCATCTTGGAGGAGGTAAATAATGGCTGATATCGCCGATCTTCGCACCAAGACAGACGATCAGCTCGCAATTGAGCTGACCGAGCTCAAGCGTGAGCAATATAATCTGCGGTTTCAGGCTGCGACCAACCAGTTGGAAGGTGTCGCCCGGATCAAACAGGTTCGCCGCAACATCGCTCAGATCAAAACGCTCCAGAACGAGCGCGCTGCCAGCGCAGCGGCAAAAGCAACTGGGGCGTAAGGAGTAGACAATGCCGAAACGTATTCTCATCGGGACTGTCACATCCGACAAAACCGACAAAACCGTAACCGTGAATGTCGAGCGGAAAGTGAAACACCCGCTTTACGGGAAAATCATCCGCCGCTCGAAAAAGTATCACGCGCATGACGAGAAGAACGAATACACCTTGGGTGATGTCGTTCGGATCGAAGAGACAAAGCCGATCTCCAAAACCAAGACATGGGCCGTTAAGGACCGTGTCGTGGCCGGCGGAGTGCAGGCAATCGAGGCCGATCTGGACGTTGCAGAAGCAACGCCGACCGGCGCTGAGTAAGACGTAATCAGGAACTGCTGGGCCCCGGACGGTATCGGGTGTCTCAGCAAGCCAAGAGAAGGAAGACGGATCCATGATCCAGATGCAATCCAATCTCGACGTCGCGGACAATAGCGGCGCAAAGCGCGTCCAGTGCATTAAAGTGCTGGGCGGGTCAAAGCGTCGGTTTGCCTCCGTGGGCGACGTGATCGTGGTCTCTGTGAAAGAGGCTCAACCGCGCGCTAAAGTCAAAAAAGGCGACGTTCACCGCGCGGTGATCGTGCGCACCAAGAAAGACGTTCGCCGCTCAGATGGCAGCGTTATTCGCTTTGACAGCAACGCTGCGGTTCTTGTGAACAAAAGCGAAGAGCCGATCGGCACACGTATCTTTGGCCCAGTGGTCCGCGAGCTGCGCGGCCGCGGCTTTATGAAGATTATTTCGCTTGCGCCGGAGGTGCTCTGACAATGGCTGCCAAGATTAAAAAAGGGGACAGCGTTGTTGTGCTGTCCGGCAAGGACAAGGGCCGCACCGGCACTGTCCAGCAGATCATGCCGAAGGATGGCAAGCTGATCGTTGAAGGCATCAATGTCGCAACGCGTCACCGCAAGCCGAGCCAGGCAAACCCGCAAAGCGGTATCGACCGTTTTCCGGCGCCCATGCACATGAGCAAAGTTGCGCTCGCTGATCCAAAGGATGGCAAGCCCACACGTGTGCGGATTGAAGAAAAAGACGGCAAAAAAGTGCGCGTCGCTGTGAAAAGCGGGGAAACGATCGATGGCTGATTACACACCCCGGATGAAGTCCAAATATGAGGACCAAATCGTCAAGGCGATGACCGAGAAATTCGGTTACACCAACCGGCTCCAAGTGCCCAAGCTTGAAAAAGTGACCCTTAACATGGGTGTGGGCGAAGCGAGCCAGGACAAGAAAAAGGTCGCGACGGCTGCTGCTGAAATGGCTTTGATTGCTGGCCAAAAGCCCGTGATCACAAAGGCGAAGAAATCCATTGCTCAGTTCAAGCTGCGCGAAGGCATGCCGATCGGTTGCAAGGTAACCCTGCGCCGCGATCGGATGTTTGAATTCATGGATCGTCTGATCACTGTTGCCATGCCCCGTATTCGCGATTTTCGCGGGCTCAACCCCAAATCGTTTGATGGGCGCGGCAATTATGCAATGGGTCTGAAGGAACAGATCGTGTTCCCTGAGATCAGCTATGACCAGATCGACAAGGTGCGCGGGATGGACATTATTGTGACCACCACCGCCCAAACCGACGAAGAAGCCCGCGAGCTTCTCCTGCAATTCGGCTTCCCGTTCCAGGGCATGCATGATGAGGAGAAGCAGGCAGCCTGATGGCGGCCTTGCGAGCAATGATGATGAAGACAACTCAAGAGAAGAGAGCTTAAGTCCATGGCGAAACTGAGTTCGATTAACAAAAACGAGCGCCGCAAGAAGCTCGTTAAGCAATATGCAGCGAAGTATGAGAAGCTGAAAGCGATTGCCAATGACAAATCGCTGGATGAGGCCGAGCGTTTGTTGGCGCGCCTCAAAATGGCTGAACTGCCGCGCAATGCAAACCCGACCCGCGTGCGCAATCGCTGCGCCACCACCGGCCGCCCGCGCGGCTATTACCGCAAGTTCGGCATCAACCGGATTGAATTGCGCGATCTCGGCAACAAAGGTCTGATCCCAGGCCTGACCAAGTCGAGCTGGTGAGGAATTAAGATATGGCTATGACCGATCCTCTGGGTGATATGCTCACCCGCATCCGCAACGGCCAGCAGGCGAAAAAGGACTCCGTCCTCTCCCCTGCGTCCAAGCTGCGTGCAAATGTGCTCGAAGTGCTCACTCGCGAAGGCTACATCCGTGGCTATTCCGAAGATGAGAGCGGCAAGCACCCTGCCTTGCGGATTGAGCTGAAATATTTCGAAGGCGAGCCTGCGATCAAGCATGTCGCTCGCGTTTCCAAGCCGGGCCGCCGCGTCTATTCGGGTTCGAAAGAACTGCCGACTGTGCGCAACGGCCTTGGCATCACCATCGTCTCGACCCCGCGCGGTGTTCTTTCGGACAACGAAGCGCGCGAAAACAAGGTCGGCGGCGAAGTGCTCGCGGAGGTATTCTGATGAGCCGCATTGGTAAGAAAGCTGTTGCGATCCCGGGCGGTGTTACCGCTTCGATCGACAATGGCACGCTGAGCGTGAAAGGGCCCAAGGGCACTTTGACCATGGGGCTGTCTGACCTTATCGATTACAAAGTCGAAGGTGATGAGATCCAGGTCAAGCCGGCCAATGACAGCAAGCAAGCGCGTTCCTTCTGGGGCATGCAGCGCACGCTGGTGTCAAATCTGGTTGAAGGGGTGACCGAGGGCTTTTCGAAGACGCTCGAAATCTCCGGCGTTGGTTACCGTGCCAAAGCGCAGGGCAAGACGCTCAAGCTTGAGCTTGGTTACAGCCACGATGTTGATCTGACTGTGCCCGAAGGTCTTGAGGTGAAGACACCCGATCAGACCACTGTTGAAATTTCCGGCATCGACAAACAGGCCGTTGGTCAGTTTGCCGCCGAGATCCGCGAATGGCGTAAGCCTGAGCCTTACAAGGGCAAGGGTATCAAATATCGCGGTGAGTATGTCTTCCGCAAGGAAGGGAAGAAGAAGTAAGATGGCAAAGCTTTCTCTTTTTGAACGTCGCCGCAGGCGTGTGCGCACAGCGCTTCGGGCGCGCGCGGGTGATAAACCGCGTTTGTCGGTCCACCGCACCGGCCGCCACATCTACGCTCAGGTCATCAACGATGCCGAGGGCAAGACCGTGGCTGCTGCGTCCACTTTGGGCGGTAAATCGTCCGGCGCGAATATGGATGCTGCAGTGCAAGTCGGCAAAGACATCGCTGCTGCTGCCAAGAAGGCTGGCGTTACGACTGTCGTGTTTGATCGCGGCGGGTTCCTGTTTCATGGCCGCGTGAAAGCGCTGGCCGATGCCGCCCGCGAAGGCGGGCTGGAGTTCTGATGATGGCTGACGAGAAAAACACCGAAGAAACAGCAGCACCCGCTGAAACTGCAACTCCTGAAGCAGCACCTGCTCCCGAAGCAGCGCCTGCGGCAGAAGCAGCGCCCGCAGCAGAAGCGGCTCCAGCTGAACAAGCTGGCGGCCAGCAACAGGGCCGCGGCGGGAACCGCGGTCGGGGTAGCAATCGTGATGGCGGCGGGCGCGGACGTGGTCGCGGAGGCCGTGATGGCAATCGCGGCCGGCGCGAGGAAGAAGATGATGGCATCATCGAAAAGCTGGTCCACATCAACCGCGTCTCCAAAACGGTCAAAGGCGGTAAGCGCTTTGGCTTTGCCGCTCTGGTCGTTGTTGGCGACGGGCAAGGCCGCGTTGGCTTTGGCAAGGGTAAGGCACGCGAAGTGCCTGAGGCTATCACCAAAGCAACCGCTGCAGCTCGCAAGAAGATGATCCGCGTTGCCCTGAAAGAGGGCCGCACATTGCATCACGATGCCAATGGCCGTTTTGGCGCTGGTAAAGTGACCGTGCGCACGGCGCCTCCGGGTACCGGTATCATCGCCGGTGGTCCGATGCGTGCTGTGTTTGAAAGCCTGGGCGTTGCAGACGTGGTGACCAAATCGGTCGGTTCGTCCAACCCGTATAACATGATCCGCGCCACATTCGACGCTTTGACCGCGCAGACTTCGCCGAAGTCGGTGGCTCAGCGCCGGGGCAAGAAAGTCGCTGACCTGTTGGGCCGCGGCGGCGCAGACAAGGCCGAGGCAGAAGCCGACGCCGCAGCGCTTGTGGAGTAAGACACGATGGCTACCGTAAAAATCAAACAGATCGGTTCGCCGATCCGTCGTCCCGAAAGCCAGCGCAAGATCCTCATCGGTCTTGGGCTTAACAAGATGCACAAGGTCGTGACACGTCAGGACACCCCAGAGGTGCGCGGCGCAATCGCGAAAATCCCGCATCTGGTTGAGGTCGTGGACTAAACCTTTCATCAGCTTTCATGAAGCTGGATAAATCGTTGGCATCCGTTGGGATTGGCTCGGCTTCGGGTTAATTTCAGCGGATGTTTTCGATTCGGCCTTTTGCGCGCGAACGCACGCGTCGGCAAACCCATCGGCCGATATTGACTGCGTTGAAGGACAAACGCTCCGAGATCTTTGCGGTTGAATATGACAATCCGAAAGAAGGATTGTTCGCCCAGCTTAATGTGTGCCTGATGCTTGCCAATCTTGCAGACCGTGAGGCAAAGCGTTTGCGAGTTGCGCTCATCTCTGAAAATTACCGCGACCCCGGTGACGATGCGGACTGGTTTTCGCGGTACTTTACCCAAAGCCATTCGATCGGACCTCCACCAGACACCTTGGCCGGAGCAGTTCGGATAACTCATAAATCGGCGATCCCGCAGAAAAGCTACAAGTCGCTCGACATCAAAGCCGCGCACGATCTGTTCCATCGCCATTTCGGTATCCGCGCCGATATTGAAGCAGAGGTCGCAGCGTTGGCTAGCGCGCATGGGGTCGGACAGGGTACGCTTGCAATTCACTATCGCGGCACTGACAAACATGCCGAAGCCCCGCAGCAGGCCGTAAATGATGTCCTTGATCGAGTGGCGCGATATGCGGAGACGCAGGACGGCGTTCAGAATATTTTTGTTGCGAGCGATGATGCGCGATTTGTCGATTCTGCGCATGCAGGAGTGGCGGGATTACCGGTCACATCGCTTGACGATTCAATCCGTAGCACGGGCACTAAACCGCTTCATATCAATGACCTCCAGAGCGGCAATCAGGCGGTGGCACGTGATGCGATCCTGAATTGTCTGATGCTGTCGCGTTGCGCGTGGCTTTGCCGGACATCATCGTTCCTGTCGGCGTGGTCGGTGATCTTTAATCCCGCTTTGAGAATTGCGATGCTCAACCAGCCCTTTGAAGGCAAGCTGTGGTTTCCCGAAAAAAGGATACTGCCAGATGCTCAGTTTATCTGAGGCGGCGCTCGCAAAAGGCCGTATGCCGCTTGCATTATGCGTGATCGCCCGCTAGGCGCGCGCTTCCATCGGAGCAATATGCTCTTTTTATCAAGCGCGAACCCCTGTGAAGGGGCCTGGAAAGCGAAAGCGAGTGCAACCTATGAAACTTACAGATATCCGTGACAATGAAGGCGCCCGTAAGGGCCGTATGCGTGTGGGCCGGGGCATTGGCTCTGGCAAAGGCAAAACTGCCGCGCGCGGTCAGAAGGGTCAGAAGTCCCGTTCTGGTGTCGCGATCAAAGGCTTTGAAGGCGGCCAGATGCCGCTTCACATGCGCCTGCCAAAGCGCGGGTTTAACAATCCCTTCGGCAAGGATTTCGCTGAAGTGAATATCGGCATGGTCCAGAAATGGATTGATGCGAAAAAGCTCGATGGCAAAAAAGACATCACCGAAGAAGCTCTTCGTGAATGCGGCCTTGTTCGCGGCGGCAAAGATGGTGTTCGGTTGCTCGGCAAGGGTGAGATTTCAGCCAAGGCGAAATTCATCGTTGCAGGCGCGACCAAGGGCGCCATTGCTGCGGTCGAAAAGGCCGGCGGCAGCGTCGAAGTGACCGCGCCAATCAATGCCGAGGTCAAAGCTGCAAAAGCCGCCAAGGGCGAATAATCGGATAAAAGGGAGGCCAAGGGGTTCGACAAAACCCCTTGGCCTCCCTATTTACCGTGTCTGTGCTGAGTTTCGGTGAACACCGCACCAGCAGACAACATGGATCGATAGAGCATTATGGCATCTCGCGCCGACAACATCGCCAGCAATATGAACCTGGGCAACTTTGCTCAGGCAACCGAATTGCGCCAGCGCATCTGGTTCACCATCGGTGCGCTGATTGTGTTCCGTTTCTTGAGCTTTGTCCCGCTGCCCGGCGTTAACCCGGCGGCATTGCAAAACCTTGCCGATCTTGGGCGAGGGGGCATTCTGGACCTGTTCAACACGTTTTCGGGCGGCTCGCTTGAGCGGATGAGCCTGATTGCGCTGGGCGTGATGCCTTACATCACCGCCTCGATTGTGGTGCAGATGGCATCCGCGCTTCACCCGACGCTGGCCGCGCTGAAAAAAGAGGGCGCGACGGGGCGGCAAAAGCTCAACCAATATACGCGCTATGGCACGGTGTTCCTGTGCGCGATCCAGGGGTATTTCCTCGCGCAAGGGCTTGAGAGCTTTGGCGCTGCCAATGGCATCGCGGCGGTTGTGCAGCCCGGTTATATGTTCCGTGTTGGTGCGGTTATCAGCCTTGTCGGCGGCACGATGTTCCTTTTGTGGCTGGGTGAGCAGATCACTTCTCGCGGGATCGGCAATGGTGTCTCGCTTATCATTATGGCGGGTATTGTCGCGCAGTTCCCGACCTTTGCGACCAACCTGTTTGAGGGCGGGCGCACCGGCTCGATCTCCCCCACCATCATCATCAGCTTCATCGTGATGGTTGTGGTGCTGATCCTGCTCATCAGCTTTGTTGAACGCGCTCAGCGGCGCTTGCTGATCCAATATCCCAAGCGTGCAACACAGCGCGGGATGATGCAGGCGGACAGTTCGCACTTGCCGCTTAAGCTTAATACTGCCGGCGTTATTCCGCCCATTTTTGCAAGCTCGCTGCTGCTTTTGCCGCTGACGATTTCGCAATTTGCGGGCAATTCTGTTGACACGGAAAGCTCGTTTGGCGGCGCGATTGTGACGCTCAACCAATATCTTGCGCATGGTCAGCCAATCTATATGGCGCTCTATGCGATCGGGATTATCTTCTTCTGTTTCTTCTACACCGCGGTTGTCTTCAACCCAGAAGAGACCGCCGATAACCTCAAGAAAAACGGCGGCTTCATCCCCGGCATTCGTCCGGGTAAGCGCACGGCGGATTACCTTGAATATGTGCTGACCCGCATCACCGTTGTGGGCGCGATTTACCTGACGGCGGTCTGCGTTATTCCTGAATATATGATCGCGCAAACGGGCATTCCGCTGTTTCTGGGCGGCACCAGTTTGTTGATTGTGGTCAACGTTACGGTTGATACACTCAGCCAGGTGCAATCGCATTTGCTCGCGCATCAATATGGCGATCTTATCAAGAAAGCTAAGTTGAAAGGCCGGATGCGGTAACGCACACACCGTAAGGTCAAGTGAACAACGCGCGCAGCGAATACGCTCGCGATAATAGGGGAAGCGTTGGTGAACATCATTCTTCTTGGTCCTCCGGGGGCTGGTAAGGGGACGCAAAGCGCGGGGCTCGTTGAGCGCCACGGAATGAAACAGCTTTCCACAGGCGATATGCTGCGGGCCGCTGTGAAAGCGCAAACCCCCGTCGGGTTAGAGGCAAAAGCGGTCATGGATCGCGGTGAGCTGGTCTCGGATGAGATCGTCTCGTCGCTGATTGATGAAAACCTTGCCGCTATGGCGGAAGATCAGGGCGCGATCTTTGATGGCTATCCGCGCACCGCTGCCCAAGCCGGCGATCTCGACCGTATCCTCGCCAAGAATGGCCGCACGCTTGACCATGTGATCGAGCTGGGCGTGGATGAAGACGCTCTGGTGGAACGCATTTGCGGTCGCTTTTCGTGCGCCGGCTGCGGCGCGCTTTATCATGATACCGCCAATCCGCCTTCGAAAGAGGGCGTGTGCGACACGTGCGGGGCAACAGAATTCAAGCGCAGGCCTGATGATAACGAGGAAACCGTGCGCAAACGCATGGGCGTTTATCGCGATGAAACCGCGCCGATCCTGCCCGGCTATGAAGCGCGCGGCATTGTGAGCCGTGTCGATGGCATGGCGGGCATCAAAGAGGTCGCGCAGGCGGTCGACGCCATTCTTGGCTGAAGCCCGAGGCGCTTCGTGCGCTCCGTGCGCTTTGGCTCTTTACCCCTGCAAAGCGCTTCGCGTAGAGATGGCCTTCAATCGGAGGATGCTAGACCATGCCATATCGGACCGCGCCAAATCGCACCATTCGAACAAGCGCAGGATTCGCCGCCGCGGCGCTGTGCCTTGCCGCCGCTCCGCTGTCTGCCGAGGTAAGCCGGACCAGCGATAACGGTTTTACCACGCGCGATGAGGCCGTTGTGGATGCAACGCCCAAACAGGTGTGGCTGGCGCTGATAACGCCTGCGGATTGGTGGAGTTCTGAGCACACATGGTCAGCCGATGCCGCCAATCTCACGCTCACCCCGCAGGCCGGCGGATGCTTTTGCGAGAAAATCCCCGAAATTGACGAACCAGACCGCTTCACTCTCGAAGGCAGTGTGGAACATATGCGCGTCATCCAGGCCTATCCTGAAAGCGCGCTGCGCATGACGGGCGCCTTGGGGCCTCTGCAAAGCGAGCCTGTGACGGGCATCCTAACCATCGCGATCAGCGAAGTGGACGAGGGCACGCGTATCGTTTGGGAATACAATGTCGGTGGCGAAATGCGTTATGAGGTTGCGGATATTGCGAAGTCGGTCGATGGGGTGATGAGCCTGCAATTGGCTGGCTTAGCGGAGAAACTGGGCCGGGTCAGCGGGCCGCGGGCAAAACCAGCAGCGCCAAAGCCGAAGCCCGAAACGGCAGAGGATGCCGGTGATGGCGCATCAGAAGAGGCGCCGGACAACAGCGGCCCATCGGTGAAAGATGCTTTTGGCGATCTGTCAGACGGGTAAGCTGGCTACCTTGCGCGCAGATCTTAACGAATACGCGCGCGCAGGCCCAAAGTGAATTGCGTAGGCCCGCTGCCATTATTGCCTGCCATAAAGCCCGCTGGCTGCACTCTGATAAAGCGGACATTGGGATCGGTCCCGTTGCCGCTATCAGAAGGCACATAGGAGAAATCGGCGCCGTCTTGTGAAAACGCAAAGCAGTCGCCCGTGTTGTTGAAAGCGACAAAGGTGCAGGCCATTCCGGTGGGCGGGGCGCCATCGGTAAAGACAATCGGGCCTGATCCCGGCCCTGCAAAATCATCAATCACCAGATCAAGCTCTCCCGGCAATTCCTCGGTCACAAGCACGCTCCCAAGATTGGGCGGGGCGTTGCCCGAATTGGTCACGGTAATCGAATAGGTTACAACCGCATCCGGCGTTGCAAACGCGCCGCCGGTGCCATCATCGGTGCTGGTGCGCACTTTGGTCACCGCAAGCGAGGCGGCCAGATTGGCGTGGAACGCTTGGCTGAAAGCGATAATGCCCACGCGTTCGGCATCACCAGCAGCAATGCTGCGTTCGCCGTCCTGATCGGTGTCTTCATCCACTCGCAATGTTGTAAAGTTGCTGCCAACGGCGCAGTTTCGCAGCCATCCGCCATCGGCGTTGTTGCGCGATAGTTTTTTGGCAACCGCTACCGGATTTGCAGCAGTCAGCCCAATCGGTGTGCTTTGGCAATTTTGATCCCAGCCTCTCAGGAAGAAACCGCTCGTTACTGCGCTCCAATTGATCGTAGTGCCATTGATGTCGGGAAAAGACCCTGTGGCTCCAGCGGGAAAAGCGATCCAGCCGATTGTCTCAGTGCTGGGGAAGGGGCCGGAATTGGCCTGGTTGCGCTCGATCGCGACCTGAAACCCGGCGGCACTTGGGTTTTGTGCGATGGACGTGATGTGCGGGCGAGAAGTGAGCTGCGCAACATCGCGGGTCTCGCTGTTTGCAGTTTGCAATTGGTGGATGACCGTGGCGGCCGAGGCGAGGGGGGATGAAAAATTCACATTGGCCCAGCTTGCCGAACCACCGGTAAAGCCAGGTCCGAACTGGACCGCCGAAACAGACGAGCGGCCCGCTTCGATAACGGTTCCGTCTGGAAGGACATGCCGCCCGGGCTCTATCGCGATATATTGGGTCAGCATCGCGAGATGGCGGCCATCCCAGTTATCAGGTTCGACTATGAGTTCATCGAAACCCGCCGTCGTAATGTTCGTCACCCGAACACTTGCAGACTGCCCCCCATTAGAATTGGAGATGACGATGACCACCGGCGGGACATCAAAAGCCTGTTGAAACGCAACGAAATCCGGGGTTCGGTTCGTGCCCAGCGTGTCATGCGCGATGAAGGTACCAGCCTCTATGCGCCCGGCAGATGCGGGATCTGCGGCGGCGATAAGACTTGCGAAAAAGGTCAAAACCAGAGCGCATGCGAGCGACATTGCTCGCACGAATAATAAATACAGATTTGGCGCGCAATGCTTTGCCATTTGTCCTGTTTGCCAGAGTTTGGTTAATCGGAACTCTGTTTTTTCTTAAATTGTGTATCCGTGTGAAAGCGAGGGGCTGATGCGCATAATTGCATTGTAACTTAAATCTCTGGTCTTCCAAAACCAGCATTGGCGCTGGGCTTTTCGACCCAAGAGACGCCTTGTAATAGTCTGCCCGGACTTGGCGCAATTGGGCTGATTTCCACTCGGCGGAAAGGAATCGCTTGCAAGCGGTTGACTGTCCGGGCGAATCGCCGTAAGCGCGCGCTTCATTCAAGATTGTCTTTTAAGTCCGGCCGGATGTGCTCGATGCGCTCCACCCGGACTTTCGCCGTTTCACTGCACAGTGTGTCTTGCAAGACTGCTTTGTCAACAGATCGGTGCCGCGCTGATATCGTCAGGGCGGTTGGTCAATCCGAATGAAAGCGTTGAGATGGGGGCGTTGGCCATACTGGCCATAAACCCCGTGGAGCATGGAGAAGTATTAAGTGGCTCGTATTGCCGGGGTAAATATCCCCACAAACAAGCGCGTTATTATCGCGCTCACCTATATTCACGGAATTGGCCGGACAACGGCTGTTGAAATCGCCGACAAGCTTGGCATTGCGCATTCTGCCCGCGTTCAGGATCTGACCGACGAAGAAGTGTTGCGCATTCGCGAAACGATTGACAGCGACCATCAGGTCGAAGGTGATCTTCGCCGCGACACCGCGATGAATATCAAGCGTTTGATGGATCTGCGTTCCTATCGCGGCCTGCGTCATCGCAATGGCCTGCCCGTTCGCGGACAGCGCACGCACACCAACGCCCGCACCCGCAAGGGTAAGGCCAAGCCGATTGCAGGCAAGAAGAAGTAAGCTTTTGGGGCTGGTCCCCGACCGCTTTTGCCTTCTTGCGCACAGATAAGGAACTGGAACAATGGCACGCGAACCCGGCAGTAAAGTAAGACGCCGCGACCGAAAGAATATCTCGAGCGGCGTTGCGCACATCAATGCCAGCTTTAACAACACAATGATCACCATCACCGATGCACAGGGCAATGCGATCAGCTGGTCCTCTGCTGGCATGATGGGTTTTAAGGGTAGCCGTAAATCGACCCCTTATGCCGCTCAGGTGGCCGCCGATGATGCGGGCAAAAAAGCCGCTGAACACGGTGTGCGCACTCTTGAAGTCGAAGTGAAAGGTCCGGGCTCTGGCCGCGAAAGCGCGCTGCGCGGACTTGCAGCGGTGGGCTTCAATATTACATCCATACGCGATGTGACGCCGATCCCGCACAATGGTGTGCGGCCATCCAAGCGTCGCCGCGTTTGATCCGCAATTGGTGCACGAAGCTGTGATGGCATCGTGCACTCGCAAGGGCGGGTCTGGCAGGCAGTTGTGAACCTAAACTGCCCGGCATCTCGCTCAGAAATTTGAACCGCTTAGAATTAAGCGAATTAGGGGAAATCCATGTCCGTCAACACGAAGAACTGGCAGGAACTGAAGAAACCCAACGCTCTCGAAGTCAAGGAAGGCGGCGACAAGCAGCGCAAGACGACATTTGTCGCTGAACCGCTTGAACGTGGCTTTGGCCTGACGCTTGGCAATGCGCTGCGCCGGGTGCTGCTTTCCTCATTGCAGGGCGCCGCGATCACGTCGATCAAGATTGAAAACGTGCTGCACGAATTTTCATCATTGGCCGGTGTGCGCGAAGACGTGACCGATATGGTCCTCAACGTGAAACAGATCGCGCTGAAAATGGAAGGCGAGGGGCCCAAGCGCCTTCAGCTGTCCGTAACTGGCCCGGCAACCGTGAAAGCGGGCGATATTGCTGTCACTGGCGACATCGAAGTGATGAACAAGGATCTGGTCCTTTGCCATCTCGACGAAGGCGCGACGCTCAACATGGAGCTGACCGCTGACGTTGGCAAAGGGTATGCGCCTGCCGTGCAGAACCGCCCGGCGGATGCGCCGATTGGTCTGATCCCGGTGGATCTCGCTGTATTCGCCTGTCCGCCAGGTCAGCTATAAGGTCGAAAACGCCCGCGTTGGTCAGGAACTCGACTATGACAAACTGTCGCTGACGATCGAAACCGATGGCACTGTCACGCCGGATGATGCGGTCGCTTATGCTGCTCGCATTCTTCAGGATCAGCTGACTTTGTTCGTCCATTTCGAAGATGGCATCCCGCAGCCGCAATCGGCGATGATCGGCCAGGCAGCGCAACCGCAGGAAGACGATGCGAACCAGCTCAACCGTTACCTTCTCAAAAAGGTCGATGAGCTGGAATTGTCCGTCCGCAGTGCAAACTGCCTCAAGAACGACAACATCATCTATATCGGCGATTTGGTCCAAAAGACCGAAGCCGAAATGCTGCGCACGCCAAACTTTGGCCGCAAGTCGCTGAACGAGATCAAGGAAGTGCTTTCCAGCATGGGTCTGCGTTTGGGCATGGACATCCCCGGATGGCCGCCTGAGAACATTGAAGAAATGGCCAAGAAGCTGGAGCAAGAGCTGCTGGGTTAAAACGGGTTTCGGCGGCGCGCCGCTCACTTTGAGAAAGCGCCGCCAGCTACGGGCTACCTGATACGGGCCCATAACGAACGAAGGAAAACACAATGCGTCATGGAATTTCACAGCGGAAACTCAGCCGCAAATCGGGCCATCGCAAGGCTTTGTTCCGCAATATGGCGGCCGCTCTTATCAAGCATGAGCAGATCAGCACCACACAGGCGAAAGCGAAAGAGCTGCGTCCTTATGTCGAAAAGCTGGTGACTTTGGCAAAGCGCGGCGGGCTTTCGAACCGCCGGATCGCCATGGGCCGCTTGCAGGATGAAACTCAGCTCAAAAAACTGTTCGACGTTCTGGCTGAGCGTTACAGCGACCGTGATGGCGGCTACACCCGCATCATCAAGGCAGGCTACCGCGAAAGCGATGCGTCGGCTCTGGCGATCATCGAATTTGTCGAGCGTGACGTCGATGCCAAAGGCCAGGACAGCGGCCCCGACATGAGCGAAGTGGACGAATACGCCGAGGCGGAAGCGGCCGCGTAACGGATCCTTCATCACTCCGGCGAAAGCTGGGGCACAAGATTTAGGGCTGGCGGTACAATCCGCCGGCCCTTTTCTTTTGCGGTGTGCGCCCTAGTGTCGCTTGCATGAGACCACTCACCGTAATCGCAGCCGCCGCTGCACTCGCTTTGTCTGCTTCTTGCGCCGAGGCGCAATCGCAGCAGGACCGCCTTGATGCCAGATATGACCGCGCATTGGCGGCGGGATATAAGGCGTTGTTCCTATGCAGCGCGATGGCGCATACCGAGGCTGCTGGTGGTGAGCGGTCACTGGAAAGCATTCACGATTGGGAATTGACCGGAATTCAGGCGCCGCTTGATGATATCGTCCGTGATCTGAAATATGAGATCGTAAGGCGGCCCTCGGGCCGGATTGCGCATGTGCAGGTCGAATGGGCGCAAGATATGCCGGATAGGCTGGCGGTCTATTATGGCGAGGGTACGGGCTGTTCGGTGCTGCCTTTGGGCGCGCCCGAGGACGCAAGCAATCCTAAAAGCGCTTTGGACAATGCGGACGGCGAGCGAGGCGCATCAGAATACGCCTTGGTTCCGCCAACAGCCGATCTTGCTCCGATCTTTTCGAATGCGCTTGGCAAAACATATGGAGAAGGCCGCACCACCGCCGTTTTCGTCACGCAAGGTGGTATGCCGCTGGGCGAGAAATATGCCGGCGGCTTTGGCCCCGATACCCCCCAGCGCACATGGTCGGTCGCCAAAAGCATCGCCGCGACCCTTGTGGGTGTGGCTGTCCAATCGGGGGAATATGCGGTCGAGGATCCGGTTGGCATCAATTACTGGCTACGCGGCGGCTCAACCGATCCGCGCGGCGCTATCACCATCGATCACGCTTTGCGCATGGCATCGGGGCGGTATTCCGACACCACCGGCAACCGCACCGATCCGCTGTATTGGGGAGGGACCACGGTTGATGAACGCGCGACCAATTGGCCAGTGATCGCCAAGCCGGGCACCCAATTTCGCTATGCCAACAATGATACGCTGATGGCGGTGAAAGCGGTTGAGGGGCATCTTGAATTCTATCCCCCGGCGGAAACTTTCGGCAAAATCGGGATGACGAACACGGTCGCGGAAACCGATATCAGAGGCAATTATGTCCTCTCCAGCCAAGTGTGGACGACCGCGCCTGATCTTGCGAAGCTAGGCCAACTCTATTTGAACGACGGTGTGCTGCCCAGCGGAGAGCGCCTGCTGCCCGAAGGGTGGGGCGACTATGTTTCAGCGATGAGCGGCCCGCAGCCGGAAACCGGCAATTTTGGCTATGGCGCCGGGTGGTGGACATTCAAGCATCCAGGCCGGCCCGATGCGCATGATGGCATTCCCGATGACGCTTTTCTCGCGCGCGGAAATCGCGGGCAGTATCTTGTCATCGTGCCGAGCCGCAATGTCGTGATCGTGCGGCGCGGAGAGGATATGGTGGGCACCCGGTTCGATATCGCTGCTTTCACCAGAGATGTGCTGGCCGCCTTGGAGGATTAGGGCCGCAGTGGCCCTCCGGCTGCTCCTTGGGTTTTGTTCACTAAACACCTGCGCAGGGGGTATTGCGGCACCTGTATGTTCAGGAAAATGCGTGTTTACCTGAACATCGCCTGCAAGGCTCGCTCAGGCCCATCTCAGAATCGTTCATCTAAAAGGTTCTCACAGTGAACGGAAATTCTTCCGCCACTCGTAAAACCCGAGGATAGAACCCAATGACGAAACTGACAAAAACCCTCGCCAAAGGCACGCTCGGGACTGTCGCGGCTGGCGCGATGGCCCTGGCAAGTGCGACCCCTGCCATGGCGGATGATCGCCACCGGGACCGGGGAATAGACGCAGGCGATGTGATCGCGGGCGCTGTTATTATCGGCGGGATTGCCGCGCTTGCCGGAGCTTTTGACGGTGATCGCAACCGCCGCGGGCATTACCGCGATCGCCGTTATGATCGCAATCACAACAACCGCCATTACAACCAGCGCTTTAATGGCAACCGCTTTAACGGCCGCCGCGCGGTGGAGCGCTGTGTCCGAGTGGCCGAACGCCAAGCGCGCAAATTTGGCGGATACCGCTTTGCCGATGTGACACAGATCCGCGATGTAGACCGCACTCGCAATGGTTTCCGCGTGAAAGGCCGCATCCAGGTCGAAGGCGCGCGCGGATATGATCGCCGTGATTTCGACCGGGGCCGGTTCACTTGCTACTTTGATGGTCGCGGCCGCCCCTTTGTAGAATTTCGCGGCATTCGCGGTCTTCGCTAATACCCCCTCCCACCAAAGGGTATGAGGTGCGCCTCGGGTCTTTCTTACAAGGCTCGGGGCGCATTTTTGCGTGCGGGTATAAAGGGAAAAAACAGGGCCGCGCGCATACGGTTCAGCAAAGGCTCAGTCTTTATGCTACACGGGTGTGTGCAACATAGAGCGCGTGGTGGCCGCTCGCATCGATCAACAGGAGGGAGCTTATGGCTCACAACTATCGTATCGGGGCAATGGCCGGGCTTTTGGCTGCCGCCTCCATGACTGTGACACCGGCGCACGCGGCGCAATTGCCGGTTGATACCACCGCCAAACACAACACGCTTTACACCGAATTTCATCAGCCATTGCCGGGCGATAGTGCCAGCGAGGCGAGCGAATATCGCCGCTGGGGCCGGTGGGGCAGGCGCGGTTGGCGCCGGGGCCACAGGCGCGGCGTGCGGGCGGGTGATGTGCTGGCCGGGGTTGCAATTATCGGCGGGATTGCCGCCATTGCGAGCGCGGCGAACAACAACCGCGACCGCCGCGACCGATATGAACGCCGCCGCGATCGGCATAATGATTGGGAACGCGAAAACCAGCAGGACCGCGAATTGCGCGATCTGCGCGAACAAAACCGCGAACAACAGCGCGAGCTGGAATATCTGCGCTCTCGCGGGGTCGATGTCGAAACCTATCGCGGGCGCGGCGCAGCTGAGCGTTTGCCGCAACAGCAACAGCAACAGCAACAGCAAGTGCCCCAAGACCCCCAAGATCAGCGCCGTTCCGCCGCACCCATTGGCATTGATGGCGCGATTGATACGTGCAGCAACGCCGTCAGCCGCGATGCAGCTTTGGGTGATATCAGCGGGGTCGAACGCAGCGGCAATGGCTGGAACGTGCGCGGGACTGTTGCCAATGGCGAGCCGTTCACCTGCCGCATTTCCAATGATGGTCGGATCGAAGCGCTCGATTACCGCGACGGGTTTCGCACCCAAGCTTTCCAGAACCGTGAGAGCGCGCCCTATGACGGTTCCTATTCGACCCGCGCCGAGGGCCAGTTGAGCGATGATCGCTATGCCAATGCGCGCATTGCTCTGGTGGACCGGGGCGACCCGCGTGAGCCGCTGAATGGCCGCTTTGAAGCTGCTGGGCCGCAGCCAGCCTATCCCGGCGGACCGATACCGGGCGAGACTATTCCTGAAACGGTGGATGGTGATCTGGGCAATTCACAAGGAACCAATTGGGGCAATTAAGCGGCGCTGCTCGCAGTAACCCAAGTTTCGCCGCAAGTGTCCTCTGCGGCGGAGTGCCTGGCGGCGGACTGATTTGCCTATGATGGCAGGTTGGTTCGCCGTTCAGTTTTGCAGGTCCGGATGCGTCTATACTTTGCTGCCTAAACTTGGCCGCGCCCATAGCTTGGCAGCGACCAGTTAAACCGGATCGCAGCCGCCCGCAGCGCAAAGCCTGCGACAAAAGCGCCGCTCCAGATCGCTGCATCAATCAGCCCTATCGCTTGCGCAAATGCCATGCCGATAACTGTCAAAGCCGAGCTTAACGCCGCCGCTGTCACATACAATTCAGGCTGCATAATGATTGAAGGCCGCCCGGCGACCACATCGCGAATGACCCCGCCAACACAGCCCGTGATAATCCCCATTAGGATGGCGGGCACAGGCGGCACGCCGTAAGCAATCGCCTTTGCACTGCCCAGCACAGCATAAGCGGCCAGCCCAACTCCGTCCGCATAATCGAGCAGCTTGCCTTCCCACAGCTTGACCGGCGTAAACCACGCCACCAGAGCCATGCCAAGGCACACAGGCGCGACCCACGGGTCGGTCATCCAGAACACCGGCGCATCAATCAGCAGATCGCGCACCGTCCCGCCGCCAACCCCTGTGACCAGCGCAAAGAACGCCATGGTCACAAATGTCTGACGCTCTCGTGCGGCAACCAAAGCGCCCGACAGCGCAAAGATCGCAATGCCGACAATATCGAGCCAGTCGAGGATCGGGGTAAGGATCGCCTCGTTCATTTGGCCATCTGCTCAGGGCGGGTTTTGCGGCGGCGGAACATCAGGATGCACCCGATAATCGCCCCGGTAAGCGAAAGCCCTGCAAACAGGATCAGGATCGGATGGCTCGTCGTCTCGCGCTCATCAAAATCCATAATGTGCAAACCCCAAGCGAGATCAAACCACCGCCACCACTGGGTGCGCACAGCCTCAACCTGGCCGGTATTGCGGCCGATATAGACATGGGTGCTATCCTCAAGCGCGACCTGCCACACAGGGATAGGCCGGCGGAAATCAAACGGCACATCATCCGCTTCAAAGAAAGTCACCGCGCGCACAGCGTCGCCGCCCTTGATCCGCTTGGCCGCAAGTGCCCGTGCAGCCGCTGCGTCAAGGGCGGGGAGGGGCGTGCCGTTTTCTAGATCAACGCGGGTGGTGATCCCGTCGAGCGTTGTCAAAATCGCCACCGCGCGGCCATCCTGCATGGTCACGCGCATATCTTTAAGCTGCGCGTCCTGCGTCGCCAAAGCGCTGCCTTCGATCACCAGAGCTGCACCGGCAGCGGGCAGCCGCAAATGCTCCCCGCGCACCTCTTCAATCGGTTTGAGCGTCATAAACAGACCGCTCGCCAGCCACATGACAATCGGCACGCCGACCAGCCACCCCAGCCAGACATGATATTTCGCCAGCGCGCGCATGATAGTGTGTTGAGCCATAGCTTGCGCCTTTGAAGCGCGCGGCGCAGCGGTGCAAGGAGATATCGCCTAAAGCGAAGGACGATCACCGGGCTGCGAAAAACCGATCCTCAGTTTTGCAGTCGAACAGGCGCCTGGGATACTTAGCAGCCAGCGAAGGCAGGGCGGTGCGCTCATTCAGCGCTGGCGGCTTTCAACAATCCCATGCCAAGCTTTGCAGCCGATCCGCCGTTCAAATTGGCAAGCACCACCACTGTTGTCTGGGTGGCTGGGGCATGGCCGAGAAACGCGTTAAAGCCTTCGATCCCGCCGCCGTGCCAGATCATCCGGCCATTTGGTCCGTCCGTAACAAGCAGCCCCATGGCGTACTTTGCGCCTGCCGCCGCCTCAAATTCGCCCGGCATTGTCAGCTGCGCCATGCTTTCTTCGTTTAGCACTGCGCCGCCAAACAGACCGCGCTGCCATTTGAGCAAGTCGCCGGTGGTCGAATAAAGCGCGCCAGCGCCCGCAGGGATGGCCATGTTCATATATTCAGCATTCACCACGCCGTTTTCCGAAGGCGTGTATCCTGACGCTCGGTTTGGTAGAATTTGCGCGCTCCGATCAATTCCGGTGGACTGCATCTCAAGCGGTTCGAACAAATTGGCCGTCACAAATTCAGAATAGCTTTGCTTGGCTACGTTTTCGACCACACGCGTCAGCAGGACGTAGTTTGAGTTGGAATAGCTCCATTTGGAATTCGGCTCGAATTCGAGCGGGAGATCCGCAAACATTTCGATAAGATCATCTTGCGAAGTGGGCAAAAATTTCTGTGTTCCGAACTGCTCAAGTGATGTGAGATTGGGAATGCCCGATGTGTGCCCAAGCAAATCGCGCAAGGTAATCCCGGTCCACGCTTCGGGAGTGTCTGGGATATGTTTGGAAACCGGATCATCGACATTTAGCAAGCCGCGCTCTTGCAGCAGCAAAATGGAAACCGCGGTGAATTGCTTAGTGACTGACCCGATGCGAAACTTCGTCTCGGTGGTGTTTGCGATATCCCATTCAAGGTCGGCAGAGCCCCATGCCTGATCCAACTGCACGCCATCGGCATCAGCGACAAGCACCGCGCCCATATAAACGCCGCTTTGTGCATCGGGTTCTACAATCGCGGCTAATTCTTCGCCGCTTTGCGCGTTCACCGCAGACATAGGCGCAGCGGCGCAAAGTGCGGTGATAGCGAGCGGTGCAAGACAGCGGGCGAGCGATTGAGTGAGCGGCATAAAGATCCTTACGTGTGTTGGTGTATCAATTCGATAACACACGTAGCATGGTGCTCAAGGGATGCAAGCACACATATATCTTCACCTCGTCAGCACTCACTCGTCCGGGGCTCAGGAAATTCACTGGGCTGCGAAATACCGGTCCTCTGCCTCATAATCGAACAAGTCCCACGGATAGCCGGCGAGATGCGGGAAGGCGGTGCGCCAGTCATCGGGCTTGAGGTTAGAAAGCCATCCAATGGGATCGTTATCTCCGGGATAGAGAGCGAACTTATCCCATCCTATGCTGGCAGCCTTTCGGCAGCTCAACACAAACGGTGAAGGCACAGACCAAGGGGATCGCCCCACTGTTCCTACAGGCGCACCGTCCATCGGTACGAGCTCGCAACTGGCATTCATTTCTGCGGCAACATTACTGCCGATATGCGCGGTGCTAGGCGCGAAATCATCGGCGATGTTGAAGACGCCGCCATGATCGCCTTGCGCTGCGGCCAGCGCGAAGGAGGCCATTTTCTGCACACAAGTTGTGTGAAACTGACTCTCACCATGAAAAGCCAGCGGAATGCGGCTGCGGCCGTCTAACAATCTTTTGACAAACCACCATTCGCGCGGATGCCGTGAGTAAGGCCCATAGACTGCACAGGGGCGCAAGATTGTCGCCCGGTTTCCGAACACATCAAACGCTTTGTTCTCCATGCGAACTTTGCGAGTGGAGTATGTGTCTGCTCCCGGTGGGACCGTGGATTGATCCTCGTTGATGGGCCCTTCGAATTTGGGAAAACCGTTTTGCGCGGCCTCGTCCAATGTGCGCCCTTCGCTGTCGCAATAGACGCTTGCAGAAGAGACAGCGATGTATCGGCCCACTTTACCAGGATCATATCGGGCGCTGTCCCGATCATCAAAGGCGATAGTGTCGAGCACAACATCAGCATTTGGCGCGGGGTCTTCGCCTGCTGAATAACGCTGATGGGCGATATCAGCAGCCGTCCAAGCAGGCGCGCTGCGGGCAAGGACACACACGTCCCAGCCTGCCTCACGAAAGGCAAGCGATGCTGTATGTCCGATCTGGCCCGCTCCGATAATCGCGGCTGAACGGGCCATCTCGAACTCCCCAGATCACATATGTATAGGCTTGCCCGTCACCGCCATTGCCGCCTCTTTCAAGGCTTCGGCGTGAGTGGGGTGCGCGTGGCAGGTGTAGGCTATGTCTTCTGACGTTGCGCCGAATTCCATCGCTTGGGCTGCCTGCGCGATCATTGTGCCAGCCAGGCTTGCGACGATATGCACGCCCAGAACTTTGTCGGTTTCCGCATCGGCGACGACTTTGACAAAGCCTGTCGTGTCGCGGTTCGCTTTGGAGCGGCTGTTTGCCATCATGGGGAATTTGCCGACTTTGACTTTGTGGCCCGCTTCTTTCGCAGCCGCTTCGGTAAGGCCGACATCGGCAAATTCGGGCATGGTGTAAACAACGCCGGGTATCACCGCGTGATTGATGATGCCGGTTTCGCCCGCGATGTTTTCAGCACATGCAATGCCTTCATCCTCAGCCTTGTGAGCGAGCATGGGGCCGGGGACACAGTCGCCAATGGCCCATACGCCGTCTACGCCGGTGCTGAAATCGTGGTTCACTTCGATCTGGCCGCGCTTGTTGGTTTCGATACCGATTTTATCGAGCGCAAGACCATCGGTGTTGGGGCGCCTACCGATTGAGACGAGCACGTGGCTTGCCTTGATTGTTTGTTCGTCACCGCCTTCGGATTTCTCAACCGTTAGCGACACACCGGTTTTGCTCGCCTTAGCGCCAGTGACCTTGTGACTGAGCATCAGCTCCATGCCCTGTTTCTTGAAGATGCGGCCCGCTTCCTTGCGCACATCCGCGTCCATTCCGGGGAGCAGCTGGTCGAGGAATTCGATGACAGTGACTTTCGCACCCAAACGCCGCCAGACAGATCCGAGCTCAAGGCCGATCACCCCGCCGCCGATCACGACGAGATGTTCTGGCACTTCTTCGAATTCGAGCGCGCCAGTGCTGTCAACGATGCGTTTGGCGGCGTTATCGACTTCGACGCCGGGCAGGGGAGTAACGCTTGAGCCTGTGGCGATGATGATGTCTTTGGCGGTGACTTTGTCCGCCTGTCCTGAGCCTGTCGAAGGGCTCACTTTGACAGTGTGCGCATCTTCGAAGGCGGCGTGGCCCTTGATCCAGGTCACTTTGTTCTTTTTGAAGAGAAACTCGATGCCGCCTGTTAATTCGCCGACAGCTTTAGTTTTCTCCGCCATCATTGCAGAAAGGTCGAGCTTAGGCTTGGCTGTGATACCCCAAGTGGCGAAGTGTCCACCCTCGGCTTCCTCGAACAATTCCGAGCCGTGGAGAAGCGCTTTTGAAGGGATGCAGCCGACATTGAGGCAAGTGCCGCCCAAACTCTCGCGGCTTTCCACGCAAGCGGTTTTCAGCCCCAATTGCGCCGCGCGAATGGCGGCAACATACCCGCCGGGGCCAGCGCCAATAACAAGGCAATCGTAATCGTATTCAGCCATTAATAACTCCGCTCATCCTGAGCTTGTCGAAGGATTGTCCTTCACTTGGGGTGTTCCGCTCAAAAGTGAAGAGCAGTGCTTCGATATGCTCAGCACGAGCGGAGTGAGGGTTAAAGATCAATCAGCATCCGCGTGGGATCTTCGATTGCTTCCTTGATGATTTTGAGCGCTGTCACAGCCTCGCGCCCGTCGATCAGGCGATGGTCGTAAGACAGGGCGATATACATCATCGGGCGGATCACCACTTCGCCGTTTACCGCGACGGGGCGGTCTTCGATGCGGTGGAGGCCCAGCACGGCCGATTGCGGCGGGTTGATGATCGGTGTGGACATAAGACTACCGAACACGCCGCCATTGGAGATGGTGAAGGTGCCGCCCTGCATATCGGCCATGGTCAGCGTGCCTTCTTTCGCGCGCGCGCCAAAATCGGCGATGTCTTTCTCGATGCGGGCAAAGCCTTTGTCCTGACAATCGCGGATCACTGGGACGACGAGGCCATTGGGCGCGCTGACCGCGACCGAGATATCGACATAGTCGTGGTACACGATCTCATCGCCCTCAATATAGGCGTTGACCGACGGCACATCTTTCAGCGCGAGGCAGGCTGCTTTTGCAAAAAAGCCCATAAAGCCCAGACGGATATCGTGCTTCTTTGCGAACAGGTCTTTGTATTTTGTGCGCGCTTCGATGACCGCGCTCATATCGACATCGTTAAAAGTCGTGAGCAGAGCAGCCTCTTCCTGAGCGCCTTTCAAACGCTTGGCGATGGTCTGGCGCATACGGGTCATTTTGACGCGTTCTTCGCGGCGTTCACCAGCTGGGGCGCCTGCGGCTGCGGGGGCCGGGGCCGATGCGGGAGAGGCTGCGGGCGCAGGCGCCGGGCTGTCGCTTTTTGCTTTGGCCGCTTCGAGCACGTCTTCCTTGGTGATCCGCCCGCCTTTGCCAGTGCCCTTGATGGTGGATGGATCAACCCCGTGTTCAAGCACCGCGCGCCGCACGGCGGGGGAAAGCGTTTGCGACGAATCTGCAGCGGCCTCGCTTGCCGCAGGTGCAGGCGTGTCCGCTTTGGCAGCGGCAGGTTTTGCCGCCGCGCCCGCTTCAACAACCGCGATAACCGCGCCCACTTCAACTGTATCGCCCACTTCGGCGCGGTGTTCAGACAACACGCCAGCGACAGTGGAGGGCACATCGACCGCGACCTTGTCAGTTTCAAGCGAAACGATCGGTTCATCCACGGCAACCGCGTCGCCGGGCTGTTTGAGCCATTCGCCAATAGAGCCTTCGGTGACGGATTCGCCGAGAGCGGGAACTGTGATTTCAGTGGCCATGTGTTTGGTCCTTAAGCCTTATCTGAAGAATTATTTCGAAAGCCCAAGCGCATCGGCGACAAGCGCCTCTTGCTGCTCGGTGTGACGTTTCGCAAGGCCAGTGGCAGGCGATGCCGATGCATCGCGGCCTGCATAAATCGGGCGCATGCCAGTATGGCCTGCCTTGGTGAGCGATGCCTCGATCTGATTGTCGACAAAGAACCAAGCGCCATTATTGCGAGGTTCTTCCTGACACCACACGACGTCCTTGAGGTTCTTCATCCGTTCAAGCCGGATCGCCAGCGGATCACCGGGGAAGGGGTAAAGCTGTTCAATCCGCACGATGGACACATCTTTCAAACCTTCGGCTTCGCGCTTTTCGTAGAGGTCGTAATAGACCTTGCCCGAACACAGCACGAGGCGTTTGACTTTATCATCGGCAATATCGGTGATGTCCGATTTGATCCGCTTAAACTGCCAATCACCCTGAAATTCTTCGCGCGCAGATTTCGCCAGCGGGTGCCGCAGCAGCGATTTGGGCGTCATAATCACCAAAGGCTTGCGGAAATTGCGCAGCATCTGGCGGCGCAGAACGTGGAAGTAATTGGCCGGCGTGGTGATGTTGCAGACCTGAATATTGTCATTCGCGCACAATTGCAGGAACCGTTCCAGCCGGGCAGACGAGTGCTCTGGCCCCTGTCCTTCAAACCCGTGGGGGAGTAGCATGACAAGGCCGTTGGCGCGCAGCCATTTTGCTTCACCGCTGGCGATATACTGGTCGATCATGATCTGCGCGCCATTGGCAAAGTCGCCAAATTGCGCTTCCCACAGGACGAGGCTTTTGGGGTCTGCCATGGCAAAGCCGTATTCAAACCCCAGCACACCGTATTCGGACAGAGTGCTGTCATAGACCTCAAATTTGCCATGCGGCAGGGTGGTGAGGGGCACATATTTGTGTTCGGTTGTCTGGTCGACCCATACGGCATGGCGCTGTGAGAACGTCCCGCGCCCGCTGTCTTGACCCGACAGACGGACATTATAGCCTTCCATCACAAGGCTGCCGAATGCGAGCGCTTCGGCGGTGGCCCAATCAAAGCCTTCGCCGCTTGAGAACATCTCGCCCTTAGCTTTAAGAACGCGGCTCAAGGTTCTGTGAATATTCACATTTTCAGGAACGTCGGTTAAGGTTCGGCCCAAAGCATCAAACGTCTTGGGCTCAATCGCGGTTTCGACATTGCGCCGCGCGGTTTCATCATCGGCGGGTTTGTTAAGGCCCGCCCAGCGCCCGCCAAACCAGTCCGCTTCATTGGCGGAATAGCTTTTGGCGGCTTCAAATTCATCCTCAAGCTGCGCGGCAAATTCCGCAGCCACGCTTTCGCGGTGGCCTTCGTCGATGACGCCTTCTTCGATCAGGCGCTCTTCATACACGCGGGAGACTTTGGGGTGTTTGCCGATCACTTCATACATGAGCGGCTGGGTGAATTTGGGTTCATCACCTTCATTGTGTCCGAACCTTCGGTAGCACCACATATCGATCACAACATCGCGGCCAAATTTCTGGCGGTATTCAACCGCCAGCTTGCACGCGAATGTCACCGCTTCGGGATCATCGCCGTTGACGTGCAGGATCGGGGCCATCACGCCTTTGGCCACATCAGATGGGTAGGGCGAGGACCGCGCGAATTTGGGCGAGGTCGTAAAGCCGATCTGGTTGTTGATGATAAAGTGGATGCAGCCGCCCGTATCGTAACCGGGCACACCGGATAGCGAGAGGCTTTCCCAAACCACACCCTGGCCAGCGAACGCTGCATCGCCGTGGATGAGGACGGGCAGGACGCTTTGCTTATCGTCCAGATCATCGCGGATAGCCTGCTGCGCGCGGCTTTTGCCAAGCACAACGGGGTTCACCGTTTCCAGGTGCGAGGGGTTGGGGGTCAAAGACATATGCACCGAAATGCCGTCAAATTCGCGGTCAGTGCTGGTGCCGAGGTGATATTTCACATCGCCCGATCCGCCCACATCTTCGGGGTTGGCGGTGCCGCCCGAAAATTCGTGGAAGATCACTTTATACGGTTTGGCCATCACATTGGCGAGCACGTTCAAGCGCCCGCGATGCGCCATGCCGTAAATGATTTCGCGCACGCCTGCTGAACCGCCATGCTTGATGACAGCCTCCAGGGCTGGAATCATCGATTCCCCGCCATCGAGGCCAAATCTCTTGGTGCCGACATATTTCTTGCCGAGAAACTCTTCGTATCCCTCACCGCGCAAAACCGCAGCCAGGATCGCTTTTTTGCCCTCCGGCGTAAACTGGATCGTATCGCCGGGGCTTTCAAATTTGTCCTGCAAGAACCGGCGTTCTTCGGTGTCGGCAATGTGCATGTATTCAAGGCCGACATTGCCGCAATACACTTCGCGCAGGCGGCTATAGAGCGCGCCAATTGTCGTCCATTCGAGGCCGAGCACATCGCTGACATAAACCTCTTCGGCTTCCATCCCTGCAAGGCCGTGAAATTCGAGGCTCAGGTCTTCGGGCTCTTCCCGCTCCGCCGAAAGGCCAAGGGGATCGAGATTGGAGGCCATATGTCCGCGCACCCGGTAGAGCCGCACCAGCGTCATCGCCTTGTTCGAGATATCGGCGGCGTGCTGCAGCGCATCCTGATCGAGCGGTTTGCCCGCCTTTTTCGCCGCTTTCTCAACCAGAACCCGCATTTGCGTGGGGTCCATCGCAGCCGCGAGATCTTCACCAGCGCCAGAGACGGAATCGAGCCATTTCGGATTGCCCCACGAAGGGCCGGGCTGCGGGCCTTCCTGATCGGACATTTCGGGGAGGAAACGGGGGGATTGTGTGTTCATGTCAATTGCCTCTGGGGAAGAGAGCAGGGATACCCCGCGCAAATGCGGGGTATCCCCTTAAATTCAGGCCATCTCTTTCAGCATCGCATCGAGCGTCGTGCCCAATTCTGATGGCGAGGGCGATACGCGGATGCCGGCATCTTCCATCGCGGCGATTTTATCATCCGCGCCGCCTTTGCCGCCCGACACAATCGCGCCTGCATGGCCCATACGGCGGCCCGGAGGCGCCGTGCGGCCTGCGATAAAGCCGACGGTGGGTTTGGAGCGGCCCTTGGCGGCTTCTTGCTTTAAGAATTCCGCCGCTTCCTCTTCGGCTGATCCGCCAATTTCGCCGATCATGATCATCGACTTGGTTTCGGGATCATCAAGATACAGGTCGAGCACGTCGATAAAGTTGGTGCCGTTCACCGGATCACCGCCAATGCCAACAGCTGTGGTCTGGCCAAGGCCCACCATGGTGGTCTGGTGCACCGCCTCATAGGTCAAAGTGCCCGAGCGCGAGACCACGCCGACGCTGCCTTTCTTGAAGATAGAGCCGGGCATGATGCCGATTTTGCATTCATCGGGAGTGAGAACGCCGGGGCAGTTCGGCCCGATCAGGCGCGAATTGCTGCCGGTGAGCGCAGCCTTGGCGCGCACCATGTCGAGCACGGGGATGCCTTCGGTGATGCAGATGATAAGCTCAATCTCAGCATCAATCGCTTCGCAGATTGCATCGGCGGCAAACGGCGGCGGCACATAGATGCAGCTTGCGGTTGCGCCGGTCGCCGCCTTCGCTTCGCGCACGGTGTTAAATTGCGGCACGCCGATATGCTCGCTTCCGCCTTTGCCAGGGGTCACGCCCGCCACCATCTGGGTGCCGTAGTCGATCGCTTGCTGCGTGTGGAATGTACCGGTGTTCCCGGTCATCCCTTGCGTGATGACTTTGGTGTCTTTGTTGATGAGAATGCTCATGGTGCATCACCTTCTTTATAGCTGGTGTGAAATTGAATGCCGGATAGCGGGTTGTTTTCCGTAGGCCGGAAATATTTAATCGTAAGCTGGTCGGCCCCGTTTTTGCCGCGCTTGTCTGCGTTATCGAGGTCGATCTGAAGCGCTGTTTGGCCATGCACCTGGGCCGCTTCCGGGACCGGAGCGCCAAAAAACGTGCCAATGTCTGAGGCATCCAAAGTGCGCGCCTCGTCATAATCCACGATGCTGCATGACTGGACGCTCGCGCCATCTTTTTGGGCAAGAGCGATGACAGCATACAGCGTTTCGCCAGCGACATCCTGCTGCATCACTGTGATGAAATCGGGGGCATCTGCGTCATAGCCAGCCGCCTGATTTTTTTGCCAGGCGCGCGATCCATGCGCGCCGGGGTGGCTGGATTTGCCGATGCCGTACCAGCCAAGCGAATAGAAATGTTCTAGAGCCTTTGCCGGATCAGGCAGAGCGAAGCAGGTGTTTTGAACCAGCGCAAGCACATCCTTCACCGGATAAGGCCTGGTTTCCGGATCGGGATATTCAGCGGTGAATTTGCGCAGGCTTAACAGGTAAAAGCCGGGGTAAAACACATCATCAGGCAGGTCGGTTTGGCCCGTATGCGCGTTGGTAAAGCGCGCGATTGTACGCAGATGCGTGGGCGATAGATCGTCCCAAATCCACACCCCATCGCGGCTGTTGCCGGGCGTGTTTTCGGCGCCAACGTCAACTTCCTTGCCAAACACCGCGCTGAGCAATTTGCCAGTGGGCATAAAGGGCAGGTCGGGGATCATCGTGACGCACAGGAAGGTCGCGGATTGCCCCGCTGATTGGTCTTCTGCCTGCGTATCCGCACGCGCGCCTGCATCAATTGGATCGGGCGCATCGAGGTTTTCGGCAAAGCCTTCGCCTCCGGCCTCATCACCGCTTACCGTGCGCAGGCCCATAAATTGGATAAGCTCCAACCCTTGCACCCGTTTGGTGAAGATGTTGACATTGCTTTTGTCGCTTGTGTCAGGATCGGCGAATTCGGCGGCTTTCCGCGCCAAAACGGGGTCAGTCCCCTCGCGCGCACTCCAGCCATCGCTAAGCAGATCGGCACCAGGTTGATAGCCATTGGCAGCGGGGCAGTCGAGCAAGTGATCCTGCAACCCCTCAACCAAAGCAAGCGGCGTATCATGCGCGGCAGCGGGCGCGGCAAAAGGTGATGCCAACACCGCAAAAGCGGCAGCACAGGGTGCAAAAACGCGCATTACCGCCCTCCCAGCCATACGCCGGTTTCATAAACCCGCAGCGAATATTGACCGGCTTTGCTAAGCGAACGCTGCGCTGCACAGACCGCAAAATTGGTGCGAGCCGCAGCAAGGAAGATGTCCTTTTGAAAGCTTTCGCGATGTGGATCGTTTTCGCGCGCTACGGCGATGTCGAAACAGGTGCGCGCAATATCGAGATTGGCGGCGTCATCGACTTCCGGCCCGTCCAGCGCCGCATAGGAACGGATGATGCGAGTGCGGTTCTGCGCGCGCCAATCGACACAGGCGCGGTAAGATACGCCCGGCTCGACACTGAAAACCTGCGTGTCCCGGCAATAGAGCCGCTGCTCCTGCTCCGCTTCGGTATCGAAACGCTCAGCCACCTCCTGCCGATCCACCTCGCGCGCATGGGCAGGCGCGGTGAGCAAAGCAGGCGTTACCGCCAGAAGGGCAAGGGGCGCGCGCATTGTCAGCTGCGGGTGGCTTTGGTGTTGGTTTTAACTTCGATGGACAACAGTAAATCCCAGCAAAATTCTAGAATGGCTTTGAAGCAGAAATTAAGATGATCATGCGCGTTTGGTCAGTAACTTCCGGCTTTGTGAAACTCAGAAAAGCATAGTGCCAACCATCGCGCGTAGCTATTATTGCGCCGGATGGATCCTCCTCCAAAGTCAACGCTAGCTTGTTTGCAATTCTTGATCTCGCCTCGTCGATACTGGACACTTCGTTGACCCAGCCGATGATTACACAGCTATCGTTTTCTCCGCTCTGGCTATCGCCTATGGTTATGCTCGCCCCGTTCGGTAGTTTGCCAAACATTGATGGACCACCGCGATTGCGCCAACCTTGCTGGGTAATCTTATCGGTGTCGAACGCCTTGCCCGTTTTTGCTTCTTCGCAGGTATCAAACGCCTCAGAGAAATGGCCAGGCGTTGCTTCAATGAACGGTCTTTCTTGAGCGAGCGCAGCAGTGCTGGCCGCTAGGGTCAGCACTGCTGCGATTGACGCTTTGTATGAGCAGAAACTACGCAAGCGAGCTATCAAGCCCCTTACACGCCTCGAGCAATTCCTCGACCGCGTCGGTGCTCACTTTCAGGTTCGCCTTCTCTTCGTCGGTCAATTCAATCTCGACCACGTCTTCAGTGCCGCCTGCGCCGATGACGGTGGGAACGCCGACATACATGCCGTCAACGCCGTATTTGCCTGTCACATAGCTGGCAGATGGCAGGATGCGTTTCTGATCGCCCAGATATGCCTCGGCCATGGAAATCGCGCTGGTGGCGGGCGCGTAATAGGCTGAGCCATTGCCGAGCAGTTTCACAATCTCGCCGCCGCCTGCGCGGGTCCGCTTGACGATTTCATCGAGGCGATCCTCCGAAATGCCTTTGATCTTGGCCATATCCTTTACCGGGATGCCGTTGATCGTGGAATATGACAGGACCGGCACCATTGTGTCGCCGTGACCGCCAAGCACAAAGGCGTTTACGTCTTTCACCGAACAATCAAACTCCCAAGCAAGGAATGTCGCAAATCGTGCGCTGTCGAGAACGCCTGCCATGCCGACAACCTTGTTGTGGGGCAGGCCGGAAAATTCGCGCAAAGCCCAAACCATCGCGTCGAGCGGATTGGTGATGCAGATCACAAACGCGTCGGGGCAATTGTTCTTGATGCCTTCACCAACCGATTTCATCACTTTCAAATTGATGCCGAGCAGGTCATCGCGGCTCATCCCGGGCTTACGCGGCACGCCAGCGGTCACGATGACGACATCCGCGCCCGCAATATCGGCGTAATCATTCGAGCCGGTGATTTTGGCATCGAACCCTTCGATGGGGCCGCATTGCGACAGATCGAGAGCTTTACCCTGCGGCATACCTTCGGCGATGTCGAACAGGACGACGTCGCCCATTTCTTTCTTCGCAGCGAGGTGGGCAAGGGTGCCACCGATCATACCAGAACCGATAAGCGCAATTTTAGTGCGGGCCATAAATGGATTGTCCTTCCCAGATCCCATGGGACGGCAATTTCAGGTTCTGCTTTTGAGCGGGCAAATGTAACACAAGCGCCAGCGCGGTGATTTGCCCCGTCCCAAGCGGCAATGACACCTTAAAGCGGGTGCAGGGTTAGGCGGGTGCGGAGCCGATTGCAATGCACAAAAGCCCTTAGTTTACGGGTTTTTCTGCACATAGTTCGCAATTGCAATATGGGCTCGGGGTGAAGCGCTGCGGGCGACAATACCGTTACGGAAACTGGACCGGGATAGGGCGCGCCAAAAATGCGCGGATGAAAACGCGGATCAATCCGCGCCGACAACTTTGGGCGTGTCGCCTTCGCGTTCCTGCGCCAGCAGCATCGTCGCCAGATAATCGGGAACGGCGCGGCTGAAATAATACCCCTGTCCCAAAGTGCAGCCCGCCTCTTTCACGGTGCGCACTTGCTCAATTGTCTCCAACCCTTCGGCGACAATTTCCATATCGAGCGTGTTGCCCATTTCAGCGACAGCGCGAATGATAGCATCGCTTTTCTTGCCCACATGGGGGCCGGATACAAAGCTGCGATCCACCTTAATCTTGGACAGCGGGAATGTGTTGATATGCGCCAGCGATGAATAGCCGGTGCCAAAGTCATCGAGCGCGAATTGAATGCCGATATCCGACAATTCCTCGATGAAACTGGCGGTCGCGTGATTGTCTTCGATAAACAGGCTCTCGGTCACTTCGAGAACCATGCGGGTCGGATCAAGCTTTGCCTCGCGCAGGGCATTGCGGATACCCAGCGCCGCGCCGGGCGCGCGGATTTGCAGCGGTGACAGATTGACCGCAACGGTAATGTCTTCAGGCCAGGTCGCCGCCGTGCGCGCGGCCTGCGCCGTGATCCAATTGCCCAGCGTAACGATAACGCCTGTTTCTTCGGCCACGGGGATGAATTCATCGGGGCGCAGCTCGCCCTTTTCCGGGTGGAACCAGCGCACCAGCGCTTCGAAACAGCGGATTTGACCCGTCTCAAGATCAACGATGGGTTGATAGAAAATAGACAGCTCATCGCGCTGCAAGGCGGCGCGCAGTTCATCCTCGATTTCCCGCCGGCGTACCAGATCGCGTGTCATGCTTTTGTCAAAGAAGCAGGTCTGCGCGCGTCCGCCCACTTTGGCATGATACAGCGCCAGATCCGCGCATTGCATGAGGGAATCGGTGTCATTGCCATCCTCTGGCAGCAGCGCAACGCCCAAAGATGCGCGCACTTCGAGCCGTTCGCCATCCAGCCGCATGGGCCGCATGATCTCTGCATGAATTTCAGAAGCGAGCAATTCGGCATTCTTGCGGTCGGTGATCGGGCTGAACACGACAAATTCGTCCCCGCCAAACCGCGAAACTGTGCTGGTCGCTGGGCACACATCGCGCAGACGGCGGGCAACCTCGGTCAGCACTCTATCGCCGATGGGATGGCCCAAGAGATCGTTGACTTCCTTAAATCTGTCCAAATCGATCCAGATCAGCGCCAGCTGGCTTTCATCATCCAGCGACATCATCGTTTCGACCATGGAATGATTGAGGCCTGCGCGGTTCGACAGGCCGGTTACGACATCGGTGCGGGCGAGCACTTGCATTTTATCGGCCAGTTGGGCGCTGGTTTCAGCCGAGGCGATGGAATCGCGCAAGACCTTGAAAATGTTGACTGCAATCGAAAGCATACCTGCGATAAGGCCGAAAATCGTCACACCCAAAGCGACATAGGCGACTTTCCCGCTGACCAGACAGGCGAGCGCAATGGGCAGGGCGGCAAGGCACAATTGCCCCATCGCAATGGTCAACCGGCCAGCATTGCGGGCCGACACGCCCACGCCGTAGCACAGCGCATTGGCCACCAACAGCACGACCACCTCGGCCTCAGCCCCGATCAGCACCGTATAGGCGGCGGTGCATCCCAGTGCGAGAGCATAGCTGAACGCGCCAATTTCGTAGACGAGTTCGAGCATGGTGGTGGAATTGGCGACTTTGTCGGGCGACAGGCCAAAAGCGCAGCCAACGCGCGCGGCGCCAATCAGAAACAGGATCAGGCTGGCGGCGTACAATTCGGACGATTGCGATACCCACGCGGCGATGACAGCGGCGCTGATAGTCGTGAAGGCACCCACCGCCAGGCTGAGCGGTTGGGTGTAGAGCGTGCGCACGAGCAAACGCCGAACCCGCGCAGACACCTTATCGGTGCGCGTGCGCTGGGTTTGCAGCGTCCTTAATTTTCGTATTAGCCCGATCGCGCCCATGGCGAAGATGCTTAAAGCAAAGTGGTCAAGCCCGAGTTAACGCCCGCCCACATTCAACAAGAGCGCATGATATGAAGGGGTTAACCCGCGTTTCCCGGTGGTACTTCGCGGGTTTCATCGTCGGAATTGGCTGGTTTCATTAACCTTTGGCCATTCGGGAGGCCATTCGGGTGCGTATTTTGGGGCGCATCTGCGATCATCCGCCGGTCAAGCGCATAGGTGATTGCGGTCCACCAGTCATAGGCTTTGCGGTCGCCTTCGAAAAACGCCTGCTTTGCCCGGATGCGTGCCGCCCGTGCTGCGCCAAGGCCGTGCTGGCCAAAATGGCGCAAGGCGGCCTCAATCACTTTGTCTGACCCCGCATCCACAGGGATGGTTCCCGCGCCGGGTTTGCGCACCAGGCTTGACTTGCGATTATCATTGGCGGGTTTGCCCAACTTGACCCGGTCATGAGTGCCGGCGTTCCTCGCGCTGCCAATCCGCTTGTCCGCCACCCCGCTCACCATGATGGGATGGCAAACCAAAGCGCTGGGTTTGCCCTTTGCAGGAGCGAAATGAATGGTCATTTGGGGCGCTATCCGCGTTTGGCGCAGCACCTTTTCGCGGCGTTAGGGGCCGGGTGGGGGCGCAGAGCACAGGTGCTTGAAAATCAAGCCTTTGGATAGCGCCGAGCCCGCTAATATTTTGTGTGAAAACACAGTTACCAGATGCTTAAGTATAAGGCTTTGCGAGTTGAAAGGGCCTGCTGAAAGGGGCCGCTGAGAGGGACGCTTAATCCTGCTGCGGATCGGGCTTGTCGCCGGGGCGTTTCTTCCACTGGCCCGCATTGGTAAAATCTGATTTGACCGAACCTGAGCCCTTTAACGCCGGATCAGACAGCTGCGTCTGGGGCGCTTTGGGTGTTGCTGCAGGAGCGGGCGGGGTGCCCGATGCGGCGGCAGTTGGTGCAGGTGCATTCTCGGTAGCCGCAGGCGCGCCTTCGGTACCGGGTATGCCGGGCACATATCCGGGCTCCGTCCCAGATACCATGCCTGCTGCCGCCGTGCCCGAAGGACGCGGCGCTGTGCGGCCGCTTACAGCCGGTTCGACCCCGGCATAGCTGCCTGTAAAGGCCGCTTTCTCGCCCGCAGTGCCGCGGTTGCGATAGAAGCGGTGCGCCCCAATTGTGCCGACATGATCGAGCGAGCTGGCCCAATAGGGATTAACCCAAAGCGTGTGGTAATGGGTCGCATGGCCAATCGGGGCATAAACGCTGCCAGACAAAGCTTCCGATGCCAATCTGCGCGCTCTGTCCCAGCTTGCGCCGCGTGCCCGGCGTGACAGGCTGCCATCGCAGGTAAAGCTGAACTGGCACCCGGTGGAGCGCGTCGACCCTTCATAGACCACTCCGCACACGCTGCCGGGCCAGCTTGGATGCGCAACGCGGTTCAGCACCACTTGCGCAACGGCGCGCTGGCCAGCCTCACGCTCGCTTGCCGCTTCGTACCATATGGCCTGCGCCATACAGTCAAGCGCGCGCAAATGCGCAGGGCCTGTGCTGGAGGAAAAGAATGGCCGCGCCGCTGGCCCTGCATCAATCGCAGAGCCAAGCTTGCGCGCGCCTTCTGCGCCAGTGTCGAATGCATCGGTTGTCGGCAGGGCGAGCAATTTGTCCTTGGGCGGATCGCCCAGATAATAGAACGCTGATCCGGGAAAGCTTTGTCCGGGCCGCTCAAACGGCAATGCGGCCTTCACGATTTCGCGCGTGGCAAAATCATCATTGGCGGTTGGCGCATCGGCAGGCAGCGCGCCAAAATCACCCGGTGCGGCCATGGCAGGCACCGCGATGACCGCAGCAAGCAATAAAGCGCGTTTCTTGAAAGGCACCGCTTCGAATTGCTGACGCAAAGTGGGATGCTCGGATGCGGCGCTATCGGTTGGGGGGCCAGAGGTAGGGCCAGCGGCAAGATCAGGAGCAGGCTTTGCAGGCTGCGCGTTTTCCTCAAGGCCTGCTTCATCCGTTTCGCGCGGGGCCGCATCACCGGGCGCAGGCGCCACAAAGGGCGCTTTGAGCGGGGCGCTTTCGATCCCCAGATTGGCGCGTTCAAAGATGCGGGCTTTGGTCATTGCGTTTGGAAATTTGGGGCCGATAAACGGATTTCTGTGTCCTGAATTTGAAGTGTTGCTTGCACCCGGAGGCGCGCAGCTGCGCGTAGCGTGAAACCGGGCAGTCTCCGAGTTAACATATGCAACCTGTACAAAAAGCAAACAAGGCGCATCAGATTGTTAATTGGGTTTGGCGGACGGGGCTTGGTTGAACGGGTTTGGTAAACCGGGCCAGCTCTGCTTGCCTGTCAGCGTCACCATGCGTAACGCTGCCCCGCAACGTGACGGGATATCGAACTCAATCAGCGGCGCAATTCGCCTGGCGAAAGGCGATTGTCGCCCTTTTTGCGGGCCTTTTCGCGGCTTTTTTGGCGGCATGCAGCCCGCCGCAAACCGCCGCGCCTGCGGGCAATCCGCCCGGCGATAAACCCACAATCGTCAGCCTCAATCCGTGCCTTGATGCCATTCTCGTCGAGCTTGCCGGTCCTGACCAAGTGCTTGCCCTGTCGCATTACAGCCGCGATCCCGCATCCAGCTCCATCGCGCCAGATGTAGCCGCGCGCTACGGCGTCACCGGAGGGACGGCGGAGGAAATCCTCGCGCTCAAACCCGATCTGGTCGCTGCCAGCACTTTTATCGCGCCATCAACCAAGGCCGCTTTGGAGCAGCTGGGATTGCGCGTGGAAACCTTTGGCAGCCCGGCCACCCTCGATGAAAGCCTGACGCAGATTAAGCGGCTGGCACAGCTTTCGGGGCAAACCCGCGCGGGCAAAGCGTTAGAGGCACGCATCATGCGCGCTGTTCCATCCTTTGGCGCGGAGCCGCGCGGCGATCCTTCGCAGGTTAGCGCCATGGTATGGCAACCGGGGCAGATCGTAGCGGGCGAAACATCGCTTGTATGGGAGCATCTGGCCCGGTTCGCGCTTGCCAATCATGCGGCGCAAATGGGGCTGGGTCAGGCCGACCACGTGACTTTGGAAGCGATATTGGCCAATCCGCCCGACCTGCTGCTGGTGGCAGGCGATGCTGCGGGGCAAACGCATCCGCTGCTCGGGGAGCTTGATAACACCCGCATCGCCCGGTTTGGGCCAGAGCTGTTTTATTGCGGCGGCCCCAGCATGCCCAAAGCGTGGGAGCGGCTGGAACAGATCAGGCTGGATTTCGCGCTCAACCCGCCCGGCGACATGATCCATGATGAGAGCCGCCATGCGCACTAATGTGACGCTGTGCCTGATGCTCGGCCTGCTGCTGGCCGTGCTGGTGCCGCTGTCGCTGTTGGCGGGCAGAGTGTGGATTGATCCGTTCCATACCGGCGATAGCGGCGCGAATGCTGCGCTCATCCTGATGGAGCTGCGCCTGCCGCGCGCGGTGCTGGCTTTGACGCTGGGCGCAGGATTGGGAGCAGCAGGGGCCGCGATGCAGGGATATTTGCGCAATCCGCTGGCTGATCCGGGCCTGTTCGGCATTGCGCCGATGGCGGCATTGGGCGCGGTGATGTGGCTGTGGGCCGGAGCCGGAATTGCGGGCGGGGCTGTCTCGCTCCTCCCCGCCGGATGGGCCGCATACGGACTGCCCGCCTCTGCCTTAATCGGCGCGGCCACCGGTATGGCGCTGCTAGCCGCAATAGCGGGACGAACATCATCGGGCGCGGGCGGCGGACTTGCGCTGTTCACACTGGCCGGATTGATGATTGCCAGCCTCGCAGGCGCGCTCACCGCGCTTGCCATAACGCTTGCGCCCAATGCCTTTGCGATGAGCCAAATCGTGCTGTGGCTCAACGGGGCTTTAACCGACAGATCCTGGGCCGAGGTCTGGATCGCCGCCCCCTTAACGCTGGCGGGCATCGCTGCGCTGATGCTGACGGCGCGCCCGCTCGATGCGCTGACTTTGGGAGAGGATGCCGCGCGCTCCATGGGCGTGAACCCTGCGCGCCTGCTCGTATTGCTGGTTTTGGGCGTGGGGTTGACTGTGGGGGCAGGGGTCGCGGTGGCGGGCATTGTCGGATTTGTCGGGCTGATCGTCCCGCATCTGGTGCGCCCGTTAACCGACCGTATGCCTTCCAGCCTGATCGTGCCCAGCGCGCTTGCGGGCGCAGCGCTTGTCCTGATAGCCGATTGCGCGGTGCGAGTGCTGCCTTTGGTGACAGAGCTGCGGCTGGGCATTGCCCTGTCGCTGATCGGCGCGCCGTTTTTCTTGTGGCTGCTGATCCGCATGCGCCGGGGGCAGCTATGAGCGCGCCGCTTTCGGTCCGCAAGCTGTCGCTGATGCGCGGGGGTAAGCGCGTGCTGGAGGATATCTCTGCCGAGTTCACCCCCGGCACCATCACCGCGATTGTCGGCCCCAATGGCGCGGGCAAATCCTCGCTGTTGATGGCGTGTGCTGGGCTGTTGGAGCCATCCCAGGGCGAGGTGCAATTTGGCGGCAAAGCGCTGCCCGATTATTCGGCGCAGGCCCGCGCGCGCGCACTGGGATATCTGCCCCAATCAGCCGAGATCGCGTGGGATGTGACTGTCGAGGCTCTGGTGAAGCTTGGCCGGATGCCGCATGGCGATGCGCGCTCACCTGCGGGAGCGGAGGCGGTGGAGGCCGCTTTAACCGCGCTCGATTGCGCAGATTTGCGCCGCCGCCGCGCGCATCAGCTATCGGGCGGAGAACGCGCGCGGGTTCTGCTCGCGCGGGTGCTGGCGGGCCAGCCGCAATTTATCCTCGCCGATGAACCGCTCGCCAGCCTTGATCTGGCGCACCAGCTCAATCTGCTCGCGCATCTCAAATCCTGCGTGAAAGGTGGCACGGGGGGCGGGGATACGGGCGCCGTGATGGTGCTGCACGATCTGGCCTTGGCGATGAACCATGCCGATCATGTGATTGTGCTCGATAAAGGACGCCTTGCGATTGCCGGGCCGCCCGGTGCCGCGTTGTCGCCGCAAATCATCGGTGATGTGTGGGGAGTAGAAGCGCAGTGGACCGGCGATGCGGGAGCGCGCGCTCTGATCGTTAAGGGATAGCGGGTTGCCATTCTGGCCATCACGCAATCGAGCGCACCGCAAGCGGGCAGAACCAGCGCGACGTGTCCAATTTTCGAAGGCCAATTCCGCCCGCAATCGGGCTCTTTAAACAGGTCTGAAGTACCTAAGGTGCGACCCGAAAGGCGACAGCAAAGACTCGCAAAGAGGACTATGAGAGTACGGTTTTCTGCGGGTTTCACGACTACAGGTTTTCTATAGGGCTTGCTGGGAAGGGCATGCGAAATATGCAAGTTCATGTGAAGTTCTTGGCTGGTTTCCCTAACGTCAGCTACGAAGCGGATTCTTCGCAATGACCCGGCAAAATGACCTCTTCAGCGATCTAGGCAGCAATCCAAGCGATGATGCGCATAATGATGCGCCCAATGGCACGGGCAACGATTCTGGCCGCCGCGATGCTCTGACCCGGCGATGGTTCGCGCTCACCCGTGAAACCCTGCCCAATCTGGCAAAGACACGCAGCTGGCCGATCAGCGCAGATCACTGCTTTATGCGCGTGTTGCTCGACAATTCCTGCGGGGGCAAGTGGCGCGATTTTGTAAAAGCGCCGGCCTACCGGAATGCGCCGCTGCAGGTGCTGGAGCGGGCCGTGGCTTTGGGCGAGGCCGTTGCGCGCGGCGAGGCGGATTTGCGGGAGCTGAATGCGCGCTCGCTTGCGTGGCGGAGGAAGGGGTGAGGGGACTTGCCGTGTGCGGGATAAGCGGCGATGAGGTAGATGATGGAAAATGATTATCCGAAGTGGGAGGACCTTTTTGCTTGGTTCAGAGACCAACAGCCTGACTTTGGAGACGTAATCTCGTTGCGCAGTGCTTTGCGCGTACTTCCGCTTTCGTTTGATCCATCAAATTGGCGCGATGACAATGTTGATCCGGCATTTGTTCAGAATGTCCTTCGATCTATTTCCGTTGCTGCTGCTGTGCATAGCGCGCCAAAGCTCGGCGATGTGCGGGCCATTGCCGCAGCTGAGGGAGCCGGTCGGTCTTTGCGGTTGTCGCAATCAAGTATGAACGAAGACTCATTTGCGCCAGGAGAGGTGGAGTTCGCCGCCACAAACGCGGTAGTCAACGCCTCCGATTCCGCCATGAGCGCAGTCGTGGTAACTAGCCATGTGAGCGATCGTTTCCAGGGAGACGAGGTCTTAGAAGGTCGCGCGCGCGCTGGCGCAGACGCCGTCCAATTTGCTGCGTCTGCAGCTAGGGAAGCCAGTTATGCGGCAGACGATATCTGGGATAGTACTGAAGGTGACCGAGCAGCCCTGAACATCGATGAGGCGCACTACAAAATCTCCCGCTCTAGGCTTTGGCGGAAAAAACCAGATTGGTTTCGAGAAAGTTGGGGTCGGGCAGCCCAATGGCTCTCGCGCCCAGAGCATGGTTTCGCGATATGGCGCGAGTGGTATTACGGTCGCCTTGAGGGCCTGCCTCATGCTTTCGCCGATTTCGACGACGAAGCGGATGAGAAGTTCTACCGCTGGATCATCGATCAAGACGACGAATGGTGGAGACGCGAACCGCGCGAAGTAAACGCAGACATCACCGCGTTCGTTGATGCTCTAAGACTGTCCAATCAAAACCAACAAGCTAGCAAAGTCACGGGGGCGTTCGAGCCTCAGGGCGGCCAGCTTGACCTCCAGTCTATCCTGGACCGGTTGACTGCCGTCGAGACCTCTAACCAAACGATTGCCGCTGAAGATATTCCAAAGCTTAAGGCAGCCCTCCAAGAGACGCGGGAGGCCTCACTTTATGCACTCGATGAAATGGATCGGCCAGCCATTGGTCACAATTCCGGCGCATTTGAAGATGTCGGTCCGGTTGATGATCTGACATTTCCAGTGGACGCGGTTGGCAAAATTGAGGAGCAATTGAAAGCTATCGATAACCGCTTGCTTGCGCTGCAAGCGGACTTGGACAAGCCGCAGCCCACGAAAGGAGAGGTGGCTAAACAGGGGAAGGGCCTCGCTCAGAGCCTTGATAAGATGCGCAAGATCTCTCCTGAGTTTTTCAAAGGCCTTGAGGCAGAGTTTGGCAAACAGCTTGGTAAATGGTCTGCTTTCGGCCTTTTTCTTTTGGTGATGAAGCTTTCGGGGCTTCTGAGTCTTATTGTGTCAGCCGTGGGCGGGTAGTCTCGCCGAATACCCACCCCGCTGCGACTAAGTTCGCTTACGCTCTCTAAGTCTTGCTGCCCCTCCCGCGTGCGGGAGGGGGTAGGGGTAGGCGAGATTGGCGGGAGCTTTGCGGTTTCCCAATCATTGTAAAACAGACCGCTTACATCCAAGTGGTGGACACGTGACCGCGTCCACGCCTACGCCCCTTTACTTATGTGAACATTTCCGGAACACAGCGCCCATGTCCCTAACCAAAATCTCCGTTCGTGGTGCCCGTGAGCATAATCTCAAAGGCATTGATATCGATCTTCCGCGCGATGCCTTGATTGTTGTGACGGGGCTTTCGGGCTCGGGTAAATCCTCTCTCGCGTTCGATACGATCTATGCTGAGGGGCAGCGGCGGTATGTGGAATCGCTTTCCGCTTATGCGCGGCAGTTTCTTGAAATGATGCAAAAGCCCGATGTCGAGCATATTGACGGGCTTTCGCCGGCGATCTCCATCGAGCAGAAGACGACCAGCCGCAATCCGCGCTCTACTGTGGCGACGGTCACTGAGATTTACGATTATATGCGATTGCTCTGGGCGAGGGTGGGCGTGCCCTATTCGCCTGCGACCGGCAAACCGATTGAGGCGCAAAGCGTTTCTCAAATGGTAGACCGGGTGATGGAGCTGCCTGAGGGCACGCGCGCCTATCTTCTCGCGCCGGTCGTGCGGGGGCGCAAGGGCGAATACCGCAAGGAAATGGCCGAATGGCAAAAGGCAGGCTTTACCCGCGTGCGGATCGACGGGGAGCTTTACCCAATTGAAGAAGCGCCCGCGCTCGATAAGAAATTTAAGCACGATATCGAGGTTGTGGTGGACAGGCTCGCGGTGAAAGCCGGGCTGGAGACGCGGCTGGCGGATTCCTTTGAGACAGCTTTGAAGCTGGCGGACGGGCTGGCTTATGTGGATTTGGCGGATGGGACGGTGGCTGAGGCCATGGCCGAAAGCCAAAAAACCGCTCGCCCTGAGCCTGTCGAAGGGCCGTCCTTCACTTCTGCCGACAGCTCCAAAAAGAAGGACGGTGCTTCGACAAGCTCAGCACGAGCGGAAAAGGGAGGGAATCTCAAAGGCGCTGGAGTGCCAGAAAACCGGATCGTGTTTTCGGAGAAATTCGCCTGCCCGGTATCAGGCTTCACCATTGAAGAGATCGAACCGCGCCTGTTCTCCTTCAACTCGCCTCAGGGTGCATGCCCGACCTGCGACGGGATTGGTGAAAAACAGCTGTTTGATGAGCAGCTGGTGGTGCCCAATGAAGCGCTGACTTTGAAACAGGGCGCGATTGCTCCGTGGGCGAAATCGAACCCGCCTTCGCCTTATTACATGCAGGTGCTGACTTCGCTCGCCAAGGCGTATGATTTCACTGTGACGACCCCGTGGCGCGATCTGGAGCCCGATCAGCGCATGATTATCCTGCACGGCACAGGCGGGATGCCGGTGCAGCTGACGTTTAAGGATGGGCGCAAAAGCTACACCGTGAACAAGCCGTTCGAAGGCGTGATCGGCAATCTCAACCGGCGCATGATGCAAACCGAAAGCGCGTGGATGCAGGAGGAACTGGGCAAGTTCCAGACCTCGCAAGCGTGCGAGGCGTGCGGGGGCAAACGGCTGAATGAGAAAGCCTTGGCGGTGAAAGTGGCGGGCACGGACATTGCAGAACCCGTCGCGATGAGCGTGTCGGATGCGAAAGCGTGGTTCCTTGGCCTGGATGACAAGCTGACCGATCAGCAAAGCCAGATCGCCAAGGCCATTCTGAAAGAGATCAATGAACGGCTGGGTTTCCTCGACAATGTCGGCCTCGATTACCTGAACCTTGACCGCACCAGCGGCACTTTGTCGGGCGGGGAAAGCCAGCGCATCCGGCTTGCGAGCCAGATCGGCAGCGGTTTGTCGGGCGTGCTCTATGTGCTTGATGAACCCAGCATCGGCCTGCACCAGCGCGACAATGACCGCCTGCTGGAAACATTGAAGCGCCTGCGCGATCTGGGCAACACCGTGATTGTGGTCGAGCATGACGAGGATGCGATCCGCCAGGCCGACCATGTGGTGGACCTTGGACCCGGTGCCGGCGTTCGCGGGGGCGAGGTGGTGGCGCAGGGGACGCTCAAACAGATCCTGCGCTCCAAGAAATCGCTCACCGCTGATTATCTGACCGGACGGCGGGAGATTTCGGTCCCCAAAAAGCGGCGCAAAGGCAATGGCCACAAGCTGACTGTCAAAGGCGCGGCCGCCAACAATCTCAACAATGTCACAGCCTCCATCCCGCTGGGCACATTCACCTGCATCACGGGCGTGTCAGGCTCGGGCAAATCCTCCTTCACCATCGACACGCTCTATGCCGCCGCCGCGCGCACGCTCAACGGCGCGCGCATTATCGCGGGCAAGCATGAGGCGGTCACGGGCCTCGAATATTGCGACAAGGTGATCGAGATCGACCAATCCCCCATTGGCCGCACCCCGCGCTCCAACCCGGCCACATACACCGGCGCGTTCACCAATATCCGCGACTGGTTCGCAGGCCTGCCCGAGGCCCAGGCGCGAGGATACAAGCCGGGCCGCTTCAGCTTTAACGTGAAAGGCGGCCGCTGCGAGAAATGCACGGGCGATGGGCTCATCAAGATCGAGATGCACTTCCTCCCCGATGTTTATGTAACCTGTGAAGAATGCGGCGGAAAGCGCTATAATCGCGAAACTTTGGAAGTGAAATTCAAAGGGCTCTCCATCGCCGATGTGCTCGATATGACGATTGAGGATGCGGAAGAGTTCTTCAAGGCCGTCCCCCCGATCCGCGACAAAATGCGGATGCTGAACGAGGTGGGGCTGGGCTATGTCAAAGTCGGCCAGCAAGCGACCACCCTGTCAGGCGGCGAAGCGCAGCGGGTGAAACTTGCGAAGGAACTCGCGAAACGCTCCACCGGGCAGACGCTTTATATCCTCGATGAGCCAACCACCGGGCTTCACTTTGAAGATGTGCGCAAACTCCTCGAAGTGCTGCACAGGCTGGTGGACCAAGGCAATTCGGTCGTGGTGATCGAGCACAACCTTGATGTGATCAAAACCGCCGACTGGATCGTGGACCTGGGCCCGGAAGGCGGCGTGCGCGGCGGCGAGATTGTGGCGGAGGGCGTTCCCGAGGAGATCGTTCGCGAGCCCCGCAGCTTTACGGGCAAATATCTGAAACCTCTATTGAAAGCGCAACACGGGAACGAGCCTGCCCCGGCGTAGGCCGGGGCCGGAGGATGACGGATCGGAGCGAAACCTCAAGCCGCCGCTTTGCTGCCGATCGCATCGCCCAATTTGCTCTGAAGCCCGCGCGCATCATCGCATACCTCATCATCTTCGCCGCATGCCAAAAGCTCGACAAATTTCTCTGCATTGATGGCCACATCATCGGGGCCGATCTGGTCAAAGGGATCTTCCAGATGGGTTTGGATATTGTCCAATCCCGTCAGGATCACCGCAAATAAAACCGGCATCACATAAGTCAAAACGGGGGCCTGATACTCGATGGCACAAAACGCGAAAAACGGTCCATAAATCAGCGGTAAAAGCACAATGAAGACATCGCTGAATGCGCGCAAAGTGCGCGGTGTGCGGTATTGGTAGATATGTTTGACGCTTTCAAACGCGACGATCATTTTGGAGACGTATTGATTGCACCGGCTGCATTCTCCGCTTGCCAGCCCTTCGCTGCGCATCCGTTTTACAAAGCCGGAAAGGTCAGAAAATGCAGCGTAAACCGCGCGTTCTGTCTGCGGCATATCGACACGGTCGCTTTTGAACATCGCGCGGCATGACCGAAGCAATTCGGCCAAGGCGCGCTCGATATGGCGAAGACGTTCTTCTTTGGCGCCGCTGCCGTCATCAGGCAGCCAATCGCGTGCAGCGAAATAGAGCGCGCGGCCATGCGCTTTGATCGTGCCGTAATCATCCAGCGCAGATTCTCGGCGCTTGTATGCGTGACCAATAGAAAACACGATCGGGAAGATCACCGCGGTCGAAATGATCGTGAGCGGGTAATCGGCTACCAAATTGAGCCGCAGGCAGGCCCAAGTGGACGCAATTGCCAGAATGACGACAAGCAGCGATTTGATATTGATTACCAGCCCAATGCGGGAAAAGCGTTGCCAGAACATGGTAGTTGAGCCCCTGATTTAATGCCTTTGCTTCGGGCAATAGGAGCGGGAGTTTGATTTGTGGTTAACGCTTTGCCTTGGGTGGTTAGGTGTTTTGCAATGCCAACAAATCGCGCAGATCAGATCGGCACCCGAAAAACTTTCGAGCCATTCGCTTCGAGAGGCATTGGGCGGTGCAGTCTTAATGAGGAATGAGTGTATGGCATCGCACGACCTTTCTTAAAGGACACCCTTATTTCTGACTGCCATCGAATGGCAGTTTGTGCTCGCCTAGCGGCTCGCGAGGTGGCCTTCGGCCGTCTCTGCTTCGCTGCGACTCCTCGCTCCCCTCACGCGGGCGGGAGGGGTTGGGGGTGGGTTTGGCTTGGAGGCCCTCCTCCCAATAGACACAACCTCGTCATCCCGGCGTAGGCCGCGACCCAGCTTCTTCTTTCAGTGCTTACCGCTCTAGAGCCCGGCCTTCGCCGGGGTGACGGTCGGCGCGGAGGCGAAGCTTCTTCGCTCACCCCTTCCTCCGCGTCTCCCTTTCCTTTGCGCTCTCTGCGCGAAACCCCTCGCACGCCGAGCCCATCACGCTGGATCCCCGCCCTTCGGCAGGCTCAGGAGAGCCCTGCGCGGGAATGACTAGGGGTCGGGGATGACGCTGATGGCTTGGGTGATGGCTTGGGTCTGAACCACGCTCGTCCTGAGTTTGCCAACGGACTGTTCTTTCTTCTGCTCTCGGACTCATAGAGAAGTGCGGTCCTTCGACAGGCTCAGGACGAGCGGAGTGGGGCCGCAGCTCGACCTCCCACAACCCCCATTTTCCTACTCCCCCAAAACCGTATAACTGGTTCGGCTCCCAAACTTCCAAGGAGCCAACAATGTCCAACACACCCACTTACCCCCCGCGCCATCGCGCGCCGTCTTTGCCGGCTTTGATTGAGGCGCTTCCTGAGGACACGGCTCGGCCGCAGCAGAGCCAGTTTACGCGCGCCCGGCAGGGGGTGTTTTTGATGAACCTGGCGGAGACGGGCGAAGTGCGGATTGCGGCGCGGGCGGCGTCTGTGTCGCATCAGACGATCTATCGGCTGCGGCGCACGTGCCGGGCGTTTCGGCTGGGCGTTGATGCAGCGCTGGTGATTGCGCGCGAGCGGGCGGAGGACTTGCTTGCCAGCCGCGCGATGCACGGGGTGGAGGAGCAGGTCTATTACCACGGCGAAGTGGTGGCGACGCGCAGGCGCTATGATGCGCGGCTGCTGCTGGCGCATCTCGCGCGGCTCGACAAGAAAGCGCAAAGCGAGGATGTCGCGCAGCTGGTGGGCGAATTTGACGCGGTGGTCGCGGCGTTTGAGGGCGCCAGTGATGGCTCGGATGAGGGCGCGTTGACAGGTGCAAGCGCCCGCGCGCGGCGGGAGCGTGAGAGCGTGGAGCTGGACCTTACCGAGATTGTGCTGCCCACATGCGCTGACAGCGCGGCCGTTGCGGCGCAGAAAGAGGCGAATGATAGCGGCGGTGAGGGAGGCTCTGAGAAGGGCGAGAATTTACCCTTAGGACAGTGTAACATGCGGTCCATGTCTCGGGCCATGTCTCCAGAAACTGACAGTCTGGAGGACACACTGGAAGAGGCGGATACAGGCCCCGGATCGCTGGAGGCGCGGCTGTCCGCGATGGAAGCAGCCCGCCCCGAAACCGCCATGCGCCCCGCTCAGCGCGCGACCAGCACCGAGCGGACAGATGCGATAGAATGGGCTGAATTGCTCGCCTTTGAAGCGGGTGAGCGCGAGTGGTGGAAAGCCGAACCTGGCGCTGGAGAGGCCTCTAGCTCAGCAGATCGCGCAGATCAGGACGCGACTTGTGAACCGCCACATAGTTGCAGAAACTGAACTCCTCCATCGTCCAGCTGTACTTGCGAAAGTCGACATTGCGGGGGAAGACCTTGCCAATCCAGTAGTCAGGCAGCAGCTCGTAGTAATCGCGGATGATGAACTTGGACCCTGTGTTGAACGCGCCAAACTCGAACTGGAGCGCTGCAACTCCTCCCTTGGCAAACACGCGTTTCGCCCCCTGGATGACTTTGAACTCATGCCCTTCAATGTCGATCTTGAGGAAGTCGATGGCGTCAATCGAATGGGTGTCGCAATAGGTGTCTAACGTGCTGATATCGGCTGTGAACTTGACCGAACGATGCTCTGGGTGACGCTTGGAATAGGATGTGAGCTGGTTGTTGTCGGGGTAGTAGTACATGTCCATCGTGCCGGCCTGGTCGGACAAGCCGTAAGGGTGGAGGAGCACGCGCTTGTCAGCGATGGCGGGGGCAAGATTGGCGGCGAACTCGGCTGCGGTTTCAGGAGCAACTTCGAAAGCGTGCACAGTGGCAGATGGGAAAGCGGCAAGCGCGGCGCGGGTGTATTCGCCGACATTGGCTCCGACGTCGAACACTGTGGTGAGATTGGCCGGAGAAAGGCGTTTGAGCAGGTCTGCCTCGCCGTTCTCATGGAACTCGGACCCGCGGTTGTTGACCGCATCATCGATGAAGGTCGCAGCCTTGTGCATGGCGCGCACGGGCAAAGCGGTGCGATTGGATGCGATGGTGCGAAAGACGCTGCGTTTGGCTGTGCCAAGAATGCCCATAGGTGCCCCCTATCGCCGGGATGGCGCTGGAATGGTGGCCTTGCCCGCGCTGCGCATCCCCATGGCGAGCACGGCAAAGCCGATGATGGTGGAGAAGTGCATGGTCTCAAACCCGATGACCTCAAATTGCAGCTTCATGGAGAAGAAGATGACGATTGCAGCGGCCATGACAAGCGGGATTGCGGGGCTGAGCAGAGCGCGCAGGAAGACGCGCAGCGCGGCATACAGCCAAACACCGACGAACAGCGCGAGGCCGACCCAGCCGGTGTGCACGCGGATCTCCATGAAGGTGTTGTGGAAGTTGAAGCCCATCCGGGTTGAGATGCCCATCATGCGCCACAGATGCTCTGCATCAAGGTTGCCGTGCAGCCAGAACGCGTTGTACCCGATGCCTAGCACCGGGGCATCGCGCATGATGGTGCGGCCATGCGCCCACAGGTCAACCCGGCCGGTCAGCCCGCGGTCTTTGCCGCTCGCGTCAAGGAACAGGTCGAACAGCGGAGGCAGCCAGAAGTCCATGGTCGCAATCGCGCCAAGCACGACCAGCACAGCGGCAATGAGAATGCCCGAACGCGCCTGGATCTCAAGCCTGCGTGAGGCGAGAAACGCGATGAGGCACCCTGCGGCAAGCGCGGTGGAGACAAGCGCGGAGGTCGCCTTGGCCATGTACAGGTTGAGCGCGAGGATCGGCATCAGCGCGGCGCAGAACGCGGCGAGCACCCAGCGCCGCTCGATCGTGAACAGCGCGCCTGCTGCAACCGTCGAGATCACGGCAAGCCCGGTGAAGTCGCCAAACGAGTTCTTGGACCCTGCAAGGCCGGCAAAGGCATCGCCAGCGCCATCGCCCCAGTGGACCATGCGGCCAAAAGCGAGGCTCATAATGGAGTAGAAAGCGAAAGCTGCGAACATGCCAATGACGAAGGAGCGCGCGCGCATCCCGCCGCCCAGCATCACGCCAGCGATGACGGTCAGCGTGTAGACTGCGCCGTAGTAGAGCGTGGTAGATGGCACAGGCGACCAGGCCGCCGAAAGCGTGACAAAGGCGGGCAGGGCAAGCAGCGGCCAGCACTGCGCGACCATGGGGTAGAGCCGCTCCCACCGCAGCGCCGCGAACGATCCGATGCACGCGATGATGACAAGCGGGGTCAGCGATCCGATCTGGAGGTTGAACAGCACCGCGGCAATGACGGCCGCGACCAGACAGGTGTCGATGATGGGCCATTGGCGATCGATTGCAAACTGCGCCTTGTCAGCCGACCGCTGAGGCGCAATCGCCCTTCGCTGGGCTGTGGGATGGCGAGTGGCGATTGCTGTAGGCTCCTGAAAGCACGCGTGAAATGCAGCCTTTCGCGTGCGGTTTGGGTGGGTGCTTCTCTGGTTAACACATGTCCCATGCTTGCGCGCTGATTGCCAGTCAAAACTGCAACCTTGGTCTGACGTGGGACAGCAAGCGAACTGTCCGTTTGCATCCGCACTGAAGCATACTGCGTAGCTTGGCGCGTGGGATAAGCGACAACTGGAGACACTGATTATGGCTTTCCTACTCCCCTCCCGAACGCATATAGGGATTGCATTGGCAGGCGCGATTATTACCGCAGTTATCGCCGCGCCGATAGCATCGGCTGCGATTTCATCGAATGTCTACATCGATGCGAAGGAGACATTCGTTCTTGGCGGGAAACAGCCTGGCGCATTCAGTGTTAAGGGCCAGAACAAGGGCGATGTTAGTGTCGAGGTTTTCGCTTCGGAAGATGGCACCAGAACACTGGTGGCGACAGTCGCTCCGGGTGACAGGTTCAAGGCCGATTTCGCGCAAGGCGAAGCGGCCTGGCTGCGCAACACGTCGGCAACCGCCCGAGCGCATGTGCGGGTTCGGATCACCGGCACGACCAGCAATCTGGGAATGGGCTATCAGGAGTGGTAGGTTAGGCGGTTAGATCAGCATGGCGCTGGAAAGGCGAGCTTATCTGACAATATCGAGCTTTACCCGCGCATGGCCGGTGGAGATCATCCCGATCTTCTCAGCTGCACCGCGCGACAGGTCTATCGTTCGGCCTCTGATAAACGGTCCCCTGTCGTTGATCTCGCACCACAACGGCGCGGCCATTGCGCGGGTTGGTAACGCGGACCTTGGTGCCAAACGGCAGTGTCTTGTGTGCCGCCGTCATGGCGCGCATGTTGAAGCGTTCGCCATTGGCCGTCAGCCGCCCGTGAAAGCGCCGCCCGTAATAGGAGGCGACCCCGGTGCCAAGGCTGCGCACAACTCTGCCGCCCTGCACTTTGGGGCGCTTTTCGCGCTTGGGCTTGAAACTGGTGAGATCGACTGCATCAGTGGGAATGCGCAGGTCAGGCGCGTCGTCGTTCTCATAGGGGGCAAAGCTGTCGGTGAAGGAAGGCTGGGTGGTCAGCTCGGCATCCGGCGCCGTGGCCGGCGCTGCTTCCTGCACCGCATGAGCCGGGCTGATCGTCAAAGCTGCTGCAAGCGTTGCGGCCAGAACGGCCCGCAAAAGTGGTGCGCACTGCAAGGCGGCACGCATAAGCGGCAAATTGCGTTTTCCTACTCCCATCTGCGCCGTTATAGCCAAGCACACTGACCGGTTGCAATTGCCAGCAAGCCAGTGCGCCGCAATTGGCCGATAGTCTGCGGCAAAAAGGCCATAATTGTTGCATGAGATAAGCGGCTACGGTGGCAGGCGTAGTAGCGATTGCAGGCGTAAACTTGCGGTGAAGGGCGCGGAAGGGTCGGCGAATTTGCGGCGGTGTGAGGACCGCGAGGCGCTGATTGCTTGGGTCTAAAGCCGCGCGCCCAAAGCAAATGGGGCCGGCATTGCTGCCGACCCCATTCTCACCAGCGCGTGGTCGCTTCGGCTCCGCTCCTTTGCCAGCAAGCTGGCTTGGGTGCTTCGCCGTTGAAGTGCACTTGGCGCCCGGCGTATCTGCCTAACGCGTCGCTCCCGGGGGAGTAACTGGCGTCAGGTTTCCTCACCGGCGCTCGCACCGGCATCCGGCTTTTCTGGTCAAGTTCGGTCCCGTCTCATTCCAGCCGAAGCTGTCATAATTCGTCCGTCTCTTATCCTTCAAACCGAGGTCAAATCGCTTATGCGTCTGCTCTTTCAAACGGTTGCTGTTCTGGTTTGATCCAGCGCTGGTTTGACCCAGCAAAGCCCCCTCAATCGCCGACAAGCGTTTTGGCCTTAACGGTGATACACTTCGCGCTATCCTCAAACGATCCGTCTTAATCCGAGCATCAGTTCCGAAAAACCTCCGCTGTCGTTAATCCGTCTCTCGAACAGTGCGTGGACAGTAACCACCGTATTCTTAATTCAAAGTCATCCGATTCAATCAAGGTCTTGCGACCGATTGTTCCGAACTCTTTTGCCTCAAGAACAGTTGTAGACTGCGCGTGGAATCGGATTTCGACAAGCCTCGAAAACGCAAGTTGTCCACTTTTGGCAGAATCGCTTGTGGAGGAGAGTGGACAACTGAACGGCTTATCGCAAATGGGTTTGGCGAGCGGCGTTTTTCGCCAGAGCGTTCACTCCGTTGGGAATGAAATGGCCAGTACCGCTTTTCGAAACTTGCGTTGGTCAGCGCAAAGGTGTCGCAGGCATCGCCGCGACTCGAAAAACTCAGCCGCGATCGCGCTGGGCGAGCAGTTTGAGCCGCAGGGCGTTCAATTTGATGAACCCTTCCGCATCGTGTTGATCGTATGCGCCGGCATCGTCCTCAAAAGTCACATGCGCCTCGGAATAAAGCGACTGGTCAGATTTGCGCCCGACAATGCCGGCAACGCCTTTGTAGAGTTTAAGGCGCACTGTGCCGCTGACTTGGGCCTGCGACCGGTCAATCGCGGCCTGCAGCATCTCGCGTTCAGGCGCGAACCAGAAGCCGTTGTAGATCAGCTGCGCGTACTTGGGCATCAGCTCGTCTTTGAGGTGGGCAGCCCCGCCATCCAGCGTGATCTGCTCAATCCCGCGATGCGCGCGCGCATAGATTTCACCGCCCGGTGTTTCGTACATGCCGCGCGACTTCATCCCGACAAAGCGGTTTTCGACCAGATCAAGCCGCCCAATCCCATGCTTGCGGCCGAGCTCATTGAGAGCAGTCAAAAGCTGTGCTGGCGACATCGCCGCGCCGTTCAAAGAGACGCCATCACCGCGCTCAAAGCCGATCTCGATATACTCAGGCGTGTTGGGGGCATCTTCTGGGTGATCGGTGCGCGAATAGACGTAATCAGGGGTCTCTTCCCACGGATCTTCGAGCACTTTGCCCTCAGACGAGGTGTGCAGCAGGTTCGCATCGGTAGAAAACGGTGCCTCGCCGCGCTTGTCCTGCGGAACGGCGATCTGATGCGCTTCGGCCCATTCGATCAGCGCGGTGCGGCTGGTCAAATCCCATTCGCGCCAAGGAGCGATCACTTTGATCGACGGGTCAAGCGCATAAGCGGACAGCTCAAAGCGGACCTGATCATTGCCTTTACCTGTAGCCCCGTGCGCAATCGCATCCGCGCCCGTTTCATGCGCGATCTCAACCAAACGCTTGGAGATGAGTGGGCGCGCGATCGAGGTGCCGAGCAGATAATCGCCTTCATACCGGGCATTGGCGCGCATCATCGGAAAAACGAAATCGCGCACGAACTCTTCGCGCAGATCCTCGATATAGATGTGCTTATCAGGAATGCCCATGGCGCGAGCCTTGTCGCGCGCTGGCTCAATCTCTTCGCCTTGGCCGAGATCGGCAGTGAATGTCACGACTTCCAATCCGCGCTCGACGCTCAACCATTTGGCGATAACCGAGGTATCAAGACCGCCCGAATAGGCGAGAACGACGCGCTTGATGTCTGACATACCTAAAAACCTTGAAAGGGGAGAAAAACGGATGCGCAGCGCGGCTAGCAGGGGGAGAGCCAGCGGCAACGGTTTCAGCGGTTTTGCGGCCAAAAGACTTGCGTAAGGGCTTAACCATTCCAAGATATGGAAGCGCATCAGGGGAGGCTGGCAATGCTGAAAATGTGGTCGAAAGCGCGCGAGCTGGCGCAAATGGCCCCGCCAGAGCGCAATCGCTGGGTTGATTTCCTGCGCGCTGTCTCGATTTTGGCGGTGGTGTTCGGGCACTGGCTCATGGCGGGGCTGTACGTCGATGAAACGGGCGCGTTGCAGCGCGGTGATCTGCTGTCGGTCGCCAATTGGACGCATTGGTTGACCTGGGCTTTTCAGGTGATGCCGGTGTTCTTTCTGGTCGGCGGCTATTCGAACGGGGTCAGCTGGGACGCTACCTTGCGTAAAGCTGAACCGGGCCAGACAGGTGTCTATCGCGACTGGCTAGCGAGCCGCGTGCAGCGGCTGATCGCGCCGACTTTTCCGGTGCTGCTTTTGTGGGCTGTGCTGGCGGTTGTGATGACGCAGGTTGGGCTTGATCGCCAGCAAATCCGCGACGCGACAGAGGCTGCCTTGATCCCTGTCTGGTTCCTTGCGGTGTATCTGCTGGTCACTGCCTGCACGCCGCTCACCCGCAAAGCGTGGGACCGGTTCGGCTGGCTGAGTTTCGCCGTCTATATTCCTATTGCGATGGCGGTCGATTGGCTGACATTCACCGCAGGTGTGCCTTACATCAACTTCACCAATTTCATGTGGGTGTTTTTGGCCATCCATCAGCTGGGTTATGCTTGGCGCGAAGGCCATTTTGACAATCGCGGCTTTGCGTTTGCGTGGTTCGGTTTGAGTGCCGCGGTGCTGGTTTTGATCACTGTATACGGCTTCTATCCTGTTTCGATGGTGTCTGCGCCAGGCGGTTTCTCCAATTCGCTGCCGCCAACGCTCGCGCTATTTGCATTGGGGGCGGCGCAGGTAGGTCTGGTGCTTGCGTTGGAGCCATTGGGCAAGAAAATGTTAGACAATCTGACCGTTTGGACCGCGACTGTCCTGATGAATGGCATGATCATGACCGTCTATCTGTGGCATCTCACTGCGTTTGTGCTGGTGATGACGGTGGTGTGGCTCGGATTCGGCGGCGCGGGTCTCGATAGCGTTCCCGGCACCGGGGAATGGTGGGCAACGCGCCCGATGTGGCTCGGCATCTACATCCTTGCACTGCTGCCAATGATAGCGATTTTCGCCCGGCATGAGCGCACTTTTACCGCGATCAGAGGTGGGCGCACTGTGCCCAAAGTGCGCGTGGTGCTTGGCGTGCTGCTCATCTGCGCAGGCCTTGCCGCAACCGCAGGCGTAACGATTGCCAGCCCAGACAGCTGGACCGGCATCCGCCTTTCAGTTGTGGCCGCGCCGTTCATTGGGGCAGCTTTGCTTGGGTTTGGGCCAGCCTATCGCTCAAGCCAAAAAGGCGAGGCGCCCAAGAGCAATTAAGGCCGACCGTTACTTGGCGAGCAACCGCTTTTCCTCCGCCTCAATATAGCCGCGTGTTATCGGCAAAGCGTGGCGGCTGCGCGCTAACTGGATTTGGTAATTGCACATGCTGCCATATTCAAAAACGGTCGCAGCGCCTGCCAGATAGAACGTCCACATGCGGAAAAACCGCTCGTCATACATGGCAATCATCTGATCCTTGTTCGCCATACAATTGGCATACCAGCAGCGCAGGGTCTTGCCGTAGTGCAGCCTTAGCGTTTCGACATCGGTGGCAATCAGACGAAACTTCTCTGACGAGGCAACCGTCTCCGAAAGCGCGGGGATATAGCCGCCGGGGAATATGTATTTGCGGGTGAAGGCATCGGTTGATCCCGGCGATCCCATCCGCCCAATTGTGTGCAGCAGCATGGTGCCGTCGTCGCGGAGCAGGTTTGCGCAAGCTTCAAAGAAAGCATCGAATTGCGGCTGGCCGACATGTTCAAACATGCCCACCGAGACAATCCGATCAAACTTGCGCCTGGCAGCAGCAAAGTCGCGATAATCGACGAGTTCAATGCTCACCTTATCGGCAAGGCCCGCATCGCGCACCTTTTGGCGGGCAAGATCCGCTTGTTCTTCGGACAGGGTGATCCCGGTGACATTCACATCGTAGTTTTTGGCCAGGAAGATTGACATGCCGCCCCATCCGCACCCAATGTCCAGAATGCTATTACCGGGCCGAACAGCTAACTTTGCCGCGATATGCGCAAGTTTTGCCGTTTGCGCCTCGCCGAGAGTTTCGACGCCATCAGGCCAATAGCCGCAGCTATATTGCCAATGCTCCGGATCGAGCATCAGCGCATAAAACTCGTTGCCGATATCATAGTGGTGCGCGACGTTATTTTTGGAGGAGACACGGTTGTTGACCCGTTCGATTGCAAAGCTGGCTTTACCTATGAGCCGCCGCGAGAGGCTGGGCGGGCCGATATCGCCGCCTTGGTCCCATCCATTGTTTGCACGCAGCAGCGTAACGAGGCCCATCACATCGCCTTCCTCAATCACCAGTCGGCCATCCATAAATGCCTCGGCAGCGCCAAGGCGCGGATCCATGATGATATCGCGCGGTACTTTGCTATCGGTCAGACGTAGAACGATTTCGGGAAAGCCTTTGGCTGGCTCTCCGAATGTCTCTGCGCTGCCATCAGCAAACACGACGCCCAATCGCCCCTGCTTTACGCCAGAGGACAAAAATCGTCTTAGAAGGGCCTTGCTCATACTTGTCTCCTGAACCTGTCGAACGGTGTTCTAAAGAAATGCTCGATCCGTTACAGGGGAATTGACAAAAGCGAGGGGATAAAATGGCGGAGCTTAAAACCAAACCAACCGATGTCGCGGTTGAGGACTTTATTGCAGCGGTTGAGCCGGTCTCAAAACGCGACGATGCGCGGATCCTTCTTGAACTGTTTGAGCGGGTAACCGGAGAGAAAGCGCATATGTGGGGGCCGTCCATCATTGGTTTTGGCAGCTATCACTACAAATATGATAGCGGACGCGAAGGTGATGCCGCGCGCTCAGGGTTCAGTCCGCGCAAGGCCAAGCATTCGCTCTACCTGATGGGCCGGTATTGCGATGAGGCAACCGGAGAGCGGGTCGATCAATTGCTGGCCAAGATGGGCAAGCACAAGACGGGGGCAAGCTGTGTGTATGTGAACAAGCTTGCCGATATTGACCTTTCCATTTTGGAAGAGGTCATTGCTATTTGCTGGAACGCGATGGAGCGCAAATACCCCGCCTAAATCCCCGCATACCATTGGTAACCGTATTCATCTTCCCAATACCCGCCTTTGCCTTTGCCGATATCTGCGAGGTCTGAAACAGCCTCAATCCCGGTCAGATACTTGGCATGCTTGTAGCCCAATTGCCGCTCTATCCGCATGCGCAGGGGAGCGCCGTTTTTCTCGGGCAGGGGGGCGCCATTCAGAGCATGGGCGATGATCGTTTGCGGGTGATAGGCATCGACCAGATCGACGCTTTCGTAGTAGGGTTCTCCGTACAGCACATCTGCGCAGCGAAAGACGATGAACGCTGCCTCGCGCTTGACCCGCGCCGCATCAAGCAAGGTGCCAAGCTGCGGCCCCGTCCATTCGGCAATAGCGCTCCACCCTTCAACACAATCGTGCCGCGTGATCTGTGTGCGCTGGGGCAGGGCCTTAAGCTCGTCAAGCGACAGCCGCAAAGGCTCCTCGACCAGGCCTCCGACCGAAAGCCGCCAATCGGCAAACCCTTTGGTCAACTGGTCTCGGTAGAGATCACTGTCGACTGTGACTGATCCATTGCCTTTGACATCGGGTGACCGGTCCTCAAGTTCATATTCACGTGCGAGCGCTTGCTTCCCGGCCAGTGTACGGTGAGCTGCACGGTGCCAGTCTTCAGCAGCATCGAACATGCGGCCGGCAGCATCCGTCTTGCCCAGATCAGAGCACGCCCCTGTTCCCAGCGCGGCCAAGCCTGCCAGCAATCCTCTGCGCGGGATGCCTTTACCGCCCGTTTCACTCATCAAAGTAGCCCTTATTGCCAGTCCGCATTGCCCCGCCTGTGATCATGCCTCGCACCAGCCGCCATGGCCCGGCCACCAGCACCATAGTGATGTGCAGCGCTGCGAAGCCTGCAAGCCCCCAAGCAGCGATGAAGTGCAGCGAGCGCGCGCTTTGCCGCCCGCCCAGCAGATCAACCAGCCACGGGGCAGCAGGTTCAAAGCCGGGACTGATCGCCAGCCCTGTTGCGATCATCAATGGCAGGCCGATGCCCAGGACTGCGCCATAGAGCAGCTTTTGAACCGAATTGTACTTGGCCCCATCCAGTGCCTTGGCTTTGCGCGGATCCGACCGCAGCACTGCCCACCATTGACGCGGCGACCAGTCGCGCGCGCTTGCCATGATGTCACGCGTAAAGTGCCGGTTCACCAGCATCGCGGTCCACATCACCAACAAGGCGATCCCGAACACCCATGCCGCGATGCTATGCCAATCGCGCGATGCAGCCAGATTGTAGGTTGAAGGCAGCGTGATCCATCCCGGAAAGCGCATCACGCTCATCCACGCATCTGCTGGGTCATAGCCATAATCGCCCCAATACAGGTGCCGATGCGCGTTTGAGATGCCAAGGCCCGACATGAACAGCACAAGCAGCGCCGCCGCGTTGATCCAGTGCCAAACCCTCGTGATGAGCGAATGGCGTTTCATACCTGCAATCCTGCAAGCGCGCGGGCGAGGTAGATGACATCGCGATCCTGATGCATTGCGTGCTGGCCGCTATCGATGAACAGGGTCTGCCCGCTCTTCATCACGCCAGTGCTGAGGAACAGCGCAGCATCCGCGATCTCGTCTGCGCCTGTCTTGCGGCCAAGCAGGTTGAGCGTGTGCGAGATGTCGGTTTCCTCTTCGCTTTGATCGTGGCTTGCCAGGATCGCGCCTGGCGCGATGCCATAGACCCGGTCGTCCTTGCCCGCCGCGCCCATGGATAGCATGGCTATGGTAGAGGCCAGAGCGTGTTTTGACATCGTATAGCTAAAGAAGTCGGGATTGGGATTGGCGATCTTCATATCGGTGATCTGGATCACGCTTCGCACACCGACACCTTGCGCGGCAGCGAGGAAGGCCTGCGCCATGCGCGCAGGGGCTAGCGCGTTGATCTGCATCGCTTCCCGGTTCATGGCCGGATCAAGCCGGCGCGCATCGTCATAGTCGAACACCGATGCCGAGTTCACCAGGCACCGCCAATTGGGCAGCGCGTCTGCGAGCCCTTCGATCATGCGAACAGCCGCCGCGTCATCGGTGAGATCGCACTGCGCGACTTCAGCCGATGGCAAGGTGTCCGCCAGTGCCTGAGCGGGTTCAGCAGAGCTCTTGTAGTGGATCACCACATGCCAGCCTGCCTCGGCAAAGCCGCGCGCGATGGCGGCCCCGATGCGGGTTGCGCCTCCGGTGACGAGCACGGCCGGCAGAGTAGGCTGGGCAGCAGCGGCGCTCATGTCCGCACCGCCTTAAGCCGCTTGGCTGCCGCATCGCGCATGACCTGGGCGAGGGGAGCAAGGCGCGCGAGCGCTTCCAGTTCTTCAGCGGCAGCCTTGCCTGCGATCAGCGCGCCGAACACGCGCTCAACGCTCCACGCCTCATCACCCAGCTCGGCCCGCTCCATCACATCGCCTGCCTCAGCCTCGCCAGCCTCCAGCACACGCATGTACCAGCCTGACCTGCCTGTCTTCACGATCCGCGCTGTCATGCCTTTCACGCCAAAGCGGTGATCAACCTTCCAGCATGGCTGGCGCGGCTGGCTTACCTCAAGCAGCGCAGTGCCAAGGCGAAAGCGGTCGCCGATATGCACCGCGTTTTCTGTGATCCCGCGCAGCGCCAGGTTCGATCCGAACGCCCCCGGTTCATCCAGCAGCGCTATTGCGGCTGCATCCTCCAGCTCAGCGCGCCAGTCATCGTGGTGATCGAGCGGATAGACATGGACCGCCTTGTCAGGCCCGCCATGCACGCGCTTGTCGGCCTGTTCATCAGGGGCAAAGCCATCGGCGAGCACTTGCACTGCGCCTTTGCGCGCCCGTTTCGCAATCGCGCTCAGCTCTGCCCCGTTGAAGGGGCGCGCTGTGCCGGTGCAGATCGCCTCGATCTCGCGCTTTCACGCTGCGGCCTCTTGTTCAGGTTCGAAGGCCTTAGTCTGAGACATGGACCGCATGTTACACGGTCCTGGAAAGAAAAAGTCACCAGCCACGCGGCGCTTAACAGGCGAAAGTGAGAGGGATAATGCGAATGCCATAACGCTCTTGCAGCACATAACCGGGCCGTAGGAAAGGCGCACCGATCAAGCTTCCTTTTGAACCGTGATGGCGATCCAGTCGCGCTGAGTGCCATCTGAACCTTTGCCAGCGAAGATATGCTCCGATTTTATGGCAAAACCTGCATCTGTATAGGCGCGCCGCACCCATTTCGCATCGGGGAAATTGTGTAGCCGGCCCAGCAAGTCGCGCCCTTCGCCGGTGCCAAGCTTGAAACTGGCATAATGCCAGCCATCCGGGCGCAGTGATTTCCAGATCCGGCCAAGAATATCGGGCAATTGCGCGCGGGGACAGTGCAGCAGGCAAGCATGCGCCCACACCGCATCATAATCTGCATCGGCGGCCAATTCATCAAACCGCATGAGCCGCGCGGCCACATCGTGGCGCTCATTCGCTTTGGCAATCATCGCAGGAATGCCGTCTGTGGCATCAAGGTCGAACCCGCGCTGCTTTATCCGGTGCGCATCACGCCCCGCGCCGCAGCCCAGTTCAAGCACGCGGGCACCGGGTGATAAACGATCCAGAAATGTGTCGAGATGCCGCGAATGGCTGATCGCCGAACTCAGCGAAAAATGCGGGGCGCGCGATTGGTAGAATTCATAGGTGGCTGGATCGATCATCATCCGTTTTGCTCTAGCCCTTATGGGGGAAGGGACAAAGCGCCCCGTGACAAGCTAACGCCCGAAACACAGGTTCCGGGCGTCTGTCTTATGGGTTTTTTGCGAGTCAGTATTTGAAGCGTTTTACGCTTTTGCGCTTGAAATGCTTCGCTTTGAGATTGTGATGATGAAAGTTGCGGTCATGCGCAAAGTGATCATGGTGCTTAAGATGCGTTTTCTTTTGAACGCGAAAGCCTTTGTGATGCCCATGAAGTTTTCTGCTGTGAAAACCTTTGTGCTTGAGCTTTGCGATCCGCTTGTGGCGCAGGCTGCTGTAACGCTTGCCGCGCAATTCGGCAGTTTCAATCGAAGTTTGAACCGGTGTGTTTACCTCAACACTATAAGTAATGGTTTGGCTTGGGGGAGGTATTGAAATATTAGCAGCTGCTGCATTGGTTGAAAGAACTGCGAGAGCGGCGGTGGCGATAGCAATCATTGTCTTTTTCATTTTCAGTGTTCCTTGTTTAATTTGGAGTGTGATTTTGATCACATGTAACACTGAGTAGTTCGGCTGATTTGTGGTTTGCGTTACAAAAGGAACAGAGACGACTTCATTTTTTGGTCGTCCCCGCCGAATGCAGCGTATAACCCTTTGATTTAAAGTCGTTATATGTTCGAAATTTCCGCGTTGATTGCTGCCTTTGCAGCCGCCTCGCGGTCTCTTTGCGCGCGGCTTTTCTTTTCGGCTGCCGTTTTCAGCTGGCCGCAAGCTGCATCAATATCGCGCCCGCGCGGGGTGCGCACAGGCGCGCTGATGCCGCCTTCGAATACGATATCGCTGAAGGATTTGATCCGTTCAGGGGCGGAGCACTCATAATCAGCCCCCGGCCACGGGTTGAACGGGATAAGGTTCACTTTGGCGGGCAGATCAAACTGTTTGAGCAGGCGCACCAATTCATGCGCATCCTCATCGCTGTCGTTTTTGTCTTTGAGCATCACATATTCAAACGTGATCCGCCGTGCATTGGACGCGCCGGGGTAAGCGGCGCAAGCCTGCAGCAATTCTTCGATGCCGTATTTGCGATTAAGCGGCACAATCTCATCACGCACAGGCTTGGTCACCGCGTGGAGCGAAACCGCCAGATTGACGCCTATCTCTTCGCCGCAGCGCTCCATCATCGGGACAACGCCGCTGGTGGACAAGGTAATGCGCCGCTTCGACAGACCCAGCCCATCGCCATCCATCACCAGATGCAGCGCGTCGCGCACATGGTCAAAGTTATACAGCGGCTCGCCCATGCCCATCATCACGATATTGGTGAGCAGGCGGCCATCGGAGGTGTAATGCGCGGCAGTCTCTTCGTCGCCAAAATCCATCGCGCCTTTGGGCCATTCGCCCAAGGCATCACGCGCGAGCATCACCTGACCCACAATCTCACCCGGCGTCAGATTGCGCACAAGCCGCATCGTGCCCGTGGCGCAAAACGTGCAATTGAGTGTGCAGCCAACCTGGCTGGACACGCACAGGGTTCCGCGTGTCTCATCAGGGATAAAGACCATTTCAAAATCGTGGCCATCATCGGTTTGGAGCAGCCATTTGCGCGTCCCGTCGGATGAATGCTGCGCTTCGACCACATTGGGCCGGCCAATGACAAAGCGCTCTTTCAGCCATGGGCGCATCGTTTTTGCGATATCGGTCATCGCGTCAAAATCAGTCACGCCCCGGTGGTAGAGCCAGTGAAACACCTGCTTGGAACGCAATTTGGCCTGCCGCGCATCAAGGCCAGCCTCTGCAAAAAGTTCGCGAATACGCGGGCGGGCAAGGCCAATCAGATCCACGCGCCCATCTTCGCGCGGAGTGATATCGCGCGGGGCAGGGACCGGGTTATCGGCGCCCGGAATGGTCATGAGTGTTGTGTCTGGCATGGTGTGTGCCCGCGCATATAGGCGCGCGCGCATGGTTTGACTAGCCAGCGCAGGCCTTACCGCTTGGCGCAGCCCACGACGCTGGCATCCATCGCAGTCGCGACCCCTTGGAGGCTGTAGCGATCGGTAAAGCGCCTGCCATTGGCGGCAGTGACCGAAAGGCTCATATTTGATGCAGACCGCACAGCGGCAGTGATGGCGGCATCCATGCGCGCATCCTTGGCCCAGGCATTGCGCCCATTTGTGGCAAGTTCAAAAGTTTCGCTGCCGATCCGAAGCCGCGCCGATGTGCCTCCGCGCGCCGCTGCTGACAGCCGGATATGCAGCTGATTGCGGATATTGCGGCGGGGCCATGTGCCAATGCTGGCGAAGCTGCCTGCCTTTTTGGCATTGCGAGGCTTGGCGATGGCGTAACACCGCGGCGTCTCCGGATCACGAAACGCGGCCCAATTGGAATACACGCCCAGCGAATCCTTCGCGGCGACAGGGGCTGCGACCACCAAAGCGGTGAGGATAAGGGCAAGGGTAGCGGCTCTATTCATAGTGGATCGCCATCACTTCCCATTCTTTCGCACCTGCGGGAAGTCTTACTGTGCGCAAATCCCCGATACTTGCGCCTTTTAGCGCCTTTGCCATGGGCGATTTCCATCCGATCCGCCCTTTGCTGGCATCCTGTTCATCATCACCGACAAGCTGCACAATCTGGCGCGCATCATCCTCATCCGCCAATTCCACCCTTGCGCCAAAGAACACGCGCGTTTTGTCAGGCTGGTTCGCCGGATCGACCACACGGCACAGCTTCATCCGGCGCGCCAGATATCCCAGCTCGCGGTCAATTTCGCGCATGCGTTTGCGGCCATAAAGGTAATCGCCGTTCTCGCTTCGGTCGCCATTGCCCGCGGCCCAGCTGACAATCTCGACGATTTCCGGGCGCTCGGTGCCGAGCAAATGGTCATAGCGCGCCTTTAACGCGGCCATTCCCGCAGGCGAGATGGGCGGGCCGGGCTTCGTCGCCATTTTGCGTTACGGCAGAAAGGTTTCGACCCGGCGCGGCAGGCCCGCTTCTTGCGGGTACATATGGCTGTAGGTCACCCCATTGCCGATCACGCGCATGATGTAATAGCGCGTTTCGAAATTGGCGGGGATTTTCTCCACCCATGTCACCCAGTCAATCTCGCCCTTGCGCGGATCACCGTTTAGGCGCAGCCACTGGTTCACGCGGCCCGGCCCGGCATTATAGGCACCAACAGCCAGCGGATAAGCGCCGCCGTAATAATCCATCATCCGGGCAAAATACCCATCACCCAGCCTGATATTGTAGGACGGGTCGGAATAAAGGCTCGCCGACATATAGCGTAGCCCCAGCTTGCCCGCCTGTTCGCGCGCAGTGCCCGGCATGAGTTGCATAACTCCGCGAGCGCCTGCATGGCTGGTGCGGGTCCGGTCAAATTCGCTTTCCTGACGGCTGATCGCGTGGACCATGGTCCAGTCGTTAACGCGCGGCGTGGGATAAGTGGGAAAGCCGATCCGCTCAAACCCCTTAAACCCTGATGCGCCCGCTTCCATCCCGATCACGACCGACATTTCCGGCATGCCAAGTTCGGTTGCAAGCTGATGGGTGAGCATCAGGTCTTCAGCCGTTTTTGCAGAAGATCCGATGGCCTGGAAAAAGCGCCGCTCGGTCCGCCAATCGCGCCGGTTCGCCGCCATAGCGCGGATCGCCATGGTGAGCGGGCGGCTGTCAAATTCCGCTCTGACTTCAGGAGAAATCCGCATTTCAGGCAGAGGCGCAAATTCGGGCATTTGCCGGCCCAAAGCGCCGATGGACAGCTGGCCATAGTAATAATGCGGATATTCCGCCGCCATTTCGAAATAGCGGTTCGCCTCATCGCGCATGCCTGCCTGACGTGCGGCGCGGCCTGCCCAGTAAAAGCCCTTTGATTTGGTCAAAGGCGTGCGCGCACCCTTGCCATAGCGTTCGAACAAGGGCGCCGCCGCGCGGCCATCGCCCTGCCGCCACAAAGCGTTGGTGCCGCCTTTCCACATCAGATCGGTGTAGGTGTCGCGCAGTTTGAACGAACCCTTGGAAATATCCGTGCCCGGCGCAAACAGATCGTCGATTTTGCTCGCAATGCGCACTGTGTCGGAAACGCTGGCGGCCTTGGCAGCGGTCAGCATTTCTTCGACCAATTCTTCGGCTTCCAATGCAGGCGCATCAAATGGCACCCGGTTCGCAAGCGTCTGTATCATCGCGCCTGTCTGGCGGCGCGCGCGCTGATTGCTGGCAAGGTTATAGACATAACCTGCATCGCGCATCGCGCTTTGCGGTACGGGCACGCCGGCGGCCGCTGGCGTGGACCCATTCACCAGAGCGAGCCGCGCCATAGCGAGCGGGCGATCTTCAGCCCCGATATTCATCATCTGACGGGTCGCTGCCGCGCCGTTCTTTTGCCACAACAGCGCATCCATGCGCGCAGTGTGGTCCTCGTTTGAGAGTTGCGCGCCGTAAAGGCTTTGCAAATAGGCCTCGCTTGATGAAGCCATCGTGCCCCCGCGCCATGCAGCGCGCGCCGTCTCCAGCGCCTCTGGCCGTCCGGCTCCTGCCAAGGCCAGCGCATATCTTGCACGCGCTGTGTTGGTCAGCGGCGGATTGCGATCAAAATATTGCAGCAGCAAAGCAGAACTGGGCGCTTCGTTATCTAGGGCTTTTTCCGCGCGCAGCCGGATTATCTCCATACGCGGGAAAGTCGGAAATTCGAGCGCAAGGCTGGCATATTCGCCAAAACTGGCGGTGCGGCTTTTTTGCAGGCGTTCCCAGCGCGAAATCCCGGCGGCGACTTCGCCTGGCTGTTTGGCGACCATCTGCCTGCCGCTGTTTTGCTGGGCCCCATCAGAGCTTGCAAATTGGGCCGTGCAGGGCGCGGCAAGAGCAGCAGCCCCGGCAGCGATCAGAACGGCGAAAGTCTTGGGATAAGAATGCAATGTGTTAGCCATGCTGGACATTATGCAAAAAGGCTCCTTATCAAGCGCTGAACGACGCATCGGGCGAAACGCTTGATGGGTGATGTGAGAAACTAAAACTGCTGATTGGAATAAAACAATGTTTGCAGGGTCCATACCCGCTCTTGTGACACCTTTTCGCGAGGGAGAATTTGACGAGAAAACCTTTCGCGCGCTGGTGGATTGGCAAATAGAGCAGGGCAGCGCTGCGCTTGTTCCATGCGGCACAACGGGAGAGGCTTCAACCCTTTCCAATGCAGAACACCACAGAGTTATTGAGGTATGCGTCGAACAGGCTGCGGGCCGGGTGCCGGTGATTGCGGGCTGCGGCAGCAATGATACGCGCAACGCGGCCATGCACATGGTTTTTTCAAAGAAAGCGGGCGCGGCTGCCGGATTGTGCGTCGCGCCGTATTACAACCGGCCAAGCCAGGCGGGGCTGATCGCGCATTTCAGCTATTTGGCAGAGCAATGCGAGCTGCCCATCGTGCTTTATAATGTGCCGGGCCGCACCGTTACCGATATTGCGCCTGCCACCACGATTGAGCTCGCCAACCGTTACCCCGACCGGATCATCGCGATTAAAGATGCGAGCGAGGATCTGTCACGCGTAGCCGATCACCGGCGCGGGATCGGGCATGAATTTTGCCAGCTATCGGGCAATGACGAACTGGCGCTGCCGTTTAACGCGGCAGGCGGCAAGGGTTGCATTTCGGTGACGGCCAATGTTGCGCCCGCTTTGTGCGCGCAATTTCAGGCCGCGTGCAGCGATAATGATCTGGTGGAGGCGCGGCGATTGAACGACCTTTTGTACCCGCTGCATTATGCGATGTTTTCAGACAGCTCGCCCGGCCCGGTAAAATATGCGCTCAGCAGGGTGTTTGACGGGATCACGGACGAAGTGCGCCTGCCGCTTGTGCCCAGCAGCGATGCATCGCGCAAAGCGGTTGACGAAGCGCTCGCCCATGCCGGGCTGATTTAGCGTCAAGGCACTGGTGTTTAATCCGCCGGATTGTGCTTTTCGACAAAGCCGACCGCTTTTTTCAGCATTTGCTGCCGGGTGGCTGATAGCGAAAGCCAATGGTCCTCGCCTTCCAGCGTGACCATTTCATACGGCTTTTTGTGGTCTTTCAGCTTGTCCGCCATTTTCGACGAATGGCTATAGGGCACCACAGTGTCATCCTCGCCATGGATCAGCATGATGGGGGCATCGGCCCGATCAGCAAATTGGAGCGGGGATGCCTCTTTCCAGCGCGATGGATCGCCCAATTGTTCACGCAGCGCGATTTTGGTGGTGCGATCCCGGCCCGATGCGCGGTAATCTTCGCGGTACATATCGTTGATGTCGCTGACCGGCGCGACCGCGACTGCGCAGCGATAAATGCCTTGTTGCAGCGTGACACCAGCAAGGGCAGCATATCCGCCATAGCTGGCCCCCACGATGCATGCGCGGCTGGGATCGACAATTCCGGCTTCGGCGAGCGCATTCAGGCCGTCTGATTTGTCCGTCTGCATCTTACGGCCCCATTCGCCATATCCCGCGCGGCGAAAGGCCACAGTGCGATTGGTTGACCCTCTGAAATTGGGTTGGAACACCGCATAACCGCGTGATGCAAATGCCTGCGCCCACCAATCAAAGGTTGGCGTGTCATAAGAATGCGGTCCGCCATGGGGCAGCATGACAACGGGCAGGTTTTTCGCTTCGCGGCCGGGCGGCAATGTCAAAATGCCGTCCAATTCCAGCCCATCTGAGGCGGTGTATTCAAACGTGCTGATTTTGCCGACATGCTTGGGTTCAACCGCCAGCCTTTCATAAGCGATGGCATTGGCGCGCGATGTGCCCAGATCGACCGCGTAATAGGTACCGGAATCGCCATTGCCGCTGGTGCGCACGATCACATCGGAAAGATCGCTGGTCCAGCCTGACATCCATGATTCAAACGATGCAAACGCCTTGCGCACCCGCTCGGCGCGTTCCTGCAAGGTTTTGTCGGTGAAGATGTGGCGTTCATTGTCGTCCTCGCCCACGGTGTAACCCATCATTCGGCCCGTTGCGGGATCATAGAGAATGGTCTCACACTCAATGCCTTCAAGGAACGGGGTGGGGGTGCCGCCATCCTGACCGATAGTAAACCAATTGCCGCGCGCGTCTTCATCATCGACAGTGACGCGGTAGATCGCGCGGCTTCCGTCATTGGTCAGCCCGCGAAGGCCGATGGATGCGCGCTCCTGCTGACCTTTGGCGACCGTTTTGCCTTGCGCATTGGTGATGGACCAAGCGCCTGTAGTGTAATTGACATCGCGCCGAAACGCGATTTCGCCCTTTTCATCGATCAACCAGTCGCGCCCTTCATTGGTACGGGCAGCGTTTTGCATTTTTGTCGCTTCGAGTGTTTCGAGGTTGACCTTGTAAAGATGCGGGCGGCCATGATCGAAAAAATAGCGCGAGGTGTTTGATCCCCCACGGCGATCCTTCTTGAATTCCAATGCGCCGAAAAAGCCATAATGCGTGCCGCCAATTTTGCGGATGCCGTGAATTCCTATGATCGAGTTGTAGACCTTTTTCACATTGCCAAAGATCAAAGCGCTTTCTTGATCTGCAGGAATTGGGATGACGGTCGCGATGTCGAATTCGGCTTTATCGGTGGTGAAATTGCGCCCGAGATCCTGAGTCTGGCTGGTCACCATCAAAATGCGATCTTCGCCAATCCAGCGGATGGAGCGGATTTTCATATCGCCGACTTTGACGATTTTGATCGGGTCGGTCTGGTTTTCAACCGCAAGCAGCACGCGCTGGCCCTGAACGGTCGCCACCAGAGCATGCCGGTTCCCCGATGGTGACAGCGCAGTACGCTCTACATCGGGCAATTTGCCATATTCTTCGAGCGGGGGCATTTGCAACGCGGCGGCGCTGGCATCATCCTCAGCCGCAGCGCCCACTGGCAGCGACAGCACAGGCAAAGACATCGCACACAACAGAGCGACAACAGACGAACGCATTTGTAAAACCCCTTAGAAAATAGCCCCAAGCCCAAAGTAGAGCCAAATTGTGTGTCAGTTTCAAGAACAAACTCGTAAAATCAATAGCTAACGCGCGCATGGTTTGCCAATTGCGCCAAAATCCCTATGTCGCGTTTCATCATGGCACGCCCCAAACCCAAGACTTTCGATAAGATCAAAACCGTCGCGGAAAATCGCCGTGCGCGCTTTGATTATCATATCGAGGATAAGTTTGAGGCCGGGATCGCTTTGCAGGGGACAGAAGTGAAAGCTCTGCGCGCGGGCGAGGCGACGATTGCGGAAAGCTATGCCGAGGTAAAAGGCGGCGAGGTGTGGCTGATCAATTCAAACATCCCGGAATACAGCCACGGCAACCGCCAGAACCACGAACCGCGCCGTCCGCGCAAATTGCTGCTGAACGCACGCGAGATTGGCAAGATGTTCGGCGCGGTTGAGCGCAAAGGCATGACGCTGGTGCCTTTATCGGTGTATTTCAACGGGCAGGGCCGCGCGAAAGTTGAACTGGCACTCGCCAAAGGCAAGCAGGCGCATGACAAACGTGCCACCACCAAGGAACGCGACTGGAAACGCGACAAGGCACGGTTGATGCGCGAAAAAGGGTGAGGTTTATCGCAAAATATAAATAGCGCGATTCACCCACTGGTCATAAGGGATGCGCTACCCATATCGCATGCATGAAAACGCTGATGTCCTGATGCAAAAACCCGGCGCTCCCAGACGCTCGAAAGCAGGCTCCAAGACCTGGGGTGCGGATACGATCCGCCGGTTCATGCCATCGCGTGAGCAATTGGCGAACAACAAATATCTCGCGCCCATTGCGCACCGTTTTCTCTCGCCTGAATTGTGGCGTTTCACTCGCCGCTCAGTCCCGCGCGGGGTCGCTTTGGGATTGTTTTCCGCCTTTATCATTCCGGTGGGCCAGATATTCCTTTCTGCATTTCTGGCTTTGCCGATGCGCGCCAATGTGCCGCTGGCAGCCTTGGTCACTTTCATCACCAACCCGTTCACTTTTCCTTTCTGGATAGTCGTTGCCAACCGCGTGGGCGCATTGTTCATCGAATTTGACGCCGTCGCCGAGGAGGAATTGAACAGCGACACGTGGAGCTGGCTCACCGATTTCTTTGAGCTTGCGGGCACGACCGTGCTTGGCTTTGTCGTTCTGGCAGTTGTCACATCTTCGCTGGGTTACCTGATTTCGAGCGCGGGATGGCGCGTGCTGGTTGCACGCAGGCGGGCAAAACGTCTGGCAGAAATGGAAACCCGGCTCGACCGCCGTCGCAACTCTCAGTAAGACAATCGCCAATCCGAAGAAGGGATCAGCCGGGCAGCTTTCCGTTTGAACATCCTTCGCAAGCAAGCAGGCGCGCGTGAGCAAATTGTCTTCCATCCCCTCTGCATCTTCTGCACCCGCTCAGCCGGGGCTCGGCCTTGGATTGGCCCATGGTATAGTTCAGCCTGTGCCTGTCATGGGCCGCACTCTGGTCGCAGGCTTTCTTGCCGCAATCCTGGCAAGTGCAGGGCTGATTTACGTCGTCACCGCCAGCCTCGCGATGACGCTGGTGTTTGCTTTTGCGTTAGTCATCCTTGTTGGCGGAGTATTTGCGCTCGAACATATGCGCGTCGCCCCTCAGCCAATCGAGGCAGGCGCCGCCGACTGGTCAGTCACTATCGCTGCGATAGAGGCGATGAGCGAGAAATCGGGAGAAGCCATCGCCATCACCGACAGGGCCAACAGGCTGGTCTGCGCCAATGATGCGTTTGCGCAGAGCTTTGGCATCGAAAACGCGCCGCCGGCTCTCCCGCTCGAACGCGCAGGGCTGGAGGCGATCACCAAAGCGGCCAGAGAAGCCTGGCGCGATGGATCGGCAGGCGTTGAGGAGATCGAAAACCCCGCCGATCTGTCTTTGTGGAGCGCGATTGCGCACCGCGCCGGCCGGGGAGAGGATCACCTGATCTGGCGGTTCACCAAACTGCTTTCCTCAAGCGAAGAGACTTTGGCCGAACTCGATCTGCGCGGCGCTTTTGGCAAAATGCTCAGCCGGGCAGGGATTGAGACCGCGATCACTGGCGCTGATGGCATTGTGCGATCCGTCAGCAGCGGCTTTGCCGAACGCGCTGCGGGCGATCCGAATGCGACATTGGCAGGGCAGGATTTTGTCTCTTTCCTGCGCTCTGATGAAAGAGAGCGTCTGTTCTTCACGCGCGAAGGGCGGGGCGGCACTCCGCAAACGCTGATCGATGTGCCGCTGGTGGATCTGGAAACCCGGCCCGTATCAGCGGGCGAAGCTGGCCCGGATGACACGACCACATTGATGCTGGTGGTCGATAGCGGTGTGGGCATTGGCAGCGGCTGGGATGGATCAGCACAAGCGGGCGTATCGCAGCTTGACGCGCTGCTTGCGCAATTGCCGCTGGGCCTTGCAATGACAGACCGCGATGGCCGGTTCCTGTTTGGCAATCAGGCATTTCTGCGCGTGGTCGAACGCGAAGGGCGCGGGCTGCCATCTTTCCCTACTGATTTGGTGGTGCGCGAAGATAAAGCGGCGCTGTCCGATGCCGTGCGCCGCCATGGCCGCGGGCCAGCGACCAGCGGCGATATGGCGGTGCGTCTGTCCGCGCGGCCCGATGAACCGGTCTCGCTTTCGCTGGCAGGTGTGCGCGGATTGGGCGAGGCAGCGGTGCTTGTCAGCTTGACCGATCTCGTCGGAGGAAAATCAGCTCAAACGCCAGGTCGCACAGGCCACCAAGATGCAGGCGGTCGGCCAATTGGCAGGCGGCGTTGCGCATGATTTCAACAATGTCCTGACCGCGATTATTGGCACCTGCGATCTGATGCTGCTGCGGCACACGCCGGGCGACAGCGATTATGATGACATCCAGCAGATCCGCGCGAACTCCAACCGCGCCGCGTCCTTGACCCGCCAATTGCTCGCCTTTTCGCGTCAGCAGACCCTGCGGCCGGAAATCCTGCAATTGCCCGATGTGGTGAGCGAGGTAAGCCCGCTGATCAAGCGGCTGCTGGGCGAACAGATCACCTATTATGTCCAGCATGACCGCGATCTGGGTGCGGTGCGTGCCGATCCTCAGCAGCTTGAACAGGTGATCATGAACCTGGCTGTCAATGCGCGCGATGCGATTCAGGAAACCGGGCGCGGGGACGGGCGCATCTCGCTGTTCACGCGGTCCATGCAAGCCAAAGAGGTGATGAAGCTCGGCTCCGAAGTGCTGCCAGCGGCGGATTACACCGTGCTGTTGGTGCAGGATACAGGCGGCGGGATACCCCCGCATGTGCTGCCCAAATTGTTCGAACCCTTTTTCACCACGAAGGAACAGGGCAAAGGCACGGGGCTGGGCCTGTCGACCGCCTATGGCATCGTCAAGCAATCGGGCGGCTTTATCTTTGCCGACAATGTGATGGACAAGAACGGCCAGCCAACAGGCGCGCGCTTTACCGTCTATTTCCCCGTCCACCGCGGCGAGGTTCCCAAACGCAAAGAGGCCAAAGCGCCTGCCCCGTCATCCGATTGGTCAGTCGGCGGATCGATCCTGCTGGTGGAAGATGAGGACATGGTCCGCGCGGTCGCGGAACGCGCTTTGACCCGCGCAGGATACGAAGTCACCGCATGCCCCGGCGGCGAAGAAGGGCTGGCCGCGATCGGAGAAGGCAAAGCGTTTGACCTCGTTGTCAGCGATGTCGTGATGCCCGGAATGGACGGCCCCGCCATGGTTCGCGCCATCCGCGAGCGGCTGCCTGACATGCCGATCCTGTTCATGTCCGGCTATGCCGAGGAACAATTGCGCAAGGATATCGACATTCCCGATATGCATTTCATCGCCAAACCGTTCAGCGTTGCGGCGATTGGCGATAAAGTCGGCGCGGTGCTGCAAGCCGCCAAGGACGCATAAAGGTATTGTTTCGCAATAGGTTAGATCGCTTTCAACCGCTGCCGTTGAGGCGATATTCGCTGTGTTGGAAATAAAAATACGTTCCCCTCTTGTTCTTTTGGAACAAACGCGGTACATAGTGTATCCACAGAGGGGGCCAATAAAATCTCTTAATGGCTCTGGTGAACCTAAGGAGGCCGTGCGATGTCTGCGAAACTTAAGCTGGTGGAAAAGGAAAAAGGCGTGGACCGTCAAAAAGCGCTCGATGCTGCGCTCTCGCAGATAGATCGGGCTTTCGGCAAGGGGTCAGCGATGAAGCTGGGCTCGAAAGAGGCGATGGAGGTTGAAGCGATTTCAACCGGATCGCTCGGCCTTGATATTGCCCTTGGAATAGGCGGCCTGCCCAAAGGCCGCGTGATTGAGGTTTATGGCCCTGAAAGCTCCGGTAAAACCACGCTTGCACTGCATGTTATTGCGGAGGCGCAAAAAGCAGGCGGCACGGCGGCTTTCGTCGATGCGGAACACGCGCTTGATCCGGTCTATGCCAAGAAACTGGGCGTGGATATTGATGAACTGATCGTCTCGCAGCCCGATACAGGCGAACAGGCGCTTGAGATCACCGATACGCTGGTGCGCTCCAATGCGATTGATGTGCTGGTGGTCGATTCGGTGGCGGCTTTGGTTCCGCGTGCAGAGATCGAAGGCGAAATGGGCGACAGTCATGTTGGCCTTCAGGCCCGGCTGATGTCGCAATCGCTGCGTAAGCTGACAGGGTCAATCAACCGGTCGAAATGCATGGTGATTTTCATCAACCAGCTGCGCATGAAAATCGGAGTGATGTATGGCAACCCGGAAACAACCACGGGCGGCAATGCACTGAAATTCTACGCATCTGTACGCCTCGACATTCGCCGCACTGGCCAGATCAAGGACCGCGACGAAGTGATCGGCAATTCCACCCGCGTCAAAGTGGTGAAAAACAAGGTGGCGCCGCCGTTCAAGCAGGTCGAATTTGACATCATGTATGGCCAGGGCATCTCCAAAAAGGGTGAGATACTCGATCTGGGTGTGAAAGCGGGCCTCGTGGAGAAATCAGGCAGCTGGTACTCCTATGACAGCGTTCGCATCGGTCAGGGCCGGGAAAATTCGAAAACCTATCTCACCGAAAACCCCGAAGTTTGCGACAAATTGGAAGCCGCTATCCGTGGCCGCACCGATGAAGTCGCCGAAGAGATGATGACAGGCCCGGACGCGGAGCCTGACAGCTGATCTTCAAGCGGATAGCTGGCGTATCGCTGGCTCGGGCAGGGCGCTTTAGCCCTCTGGCGTAAGTCTTGGCGTAAATTGCGCCGCTCGATTGTCCGGGAAAATGGAACACCGGTTCATGTCCTTTGCGGGTATGGGCCGGTTTTCCGTTTGGCGCGCCCATTCGCGATAGTGGTGGCGGTAGTTGCGGCGGCAACGGCGGCAGTGTCGGGTGCTGCGGCGGGGGCAGCGGCTCGCCATTGCGCATCCGGTAACAGCGTAGTCCGTGCCGATTGTGCCGAATTGACCGCAATGGCTTGTCGGCCCGGCTTGGATTGCCTAACTGCCGATGCATGTCTTCGAGCACTCTAACTTCCACCAACGATATCCGCCGCTCATTTCTTGAGTTCTTCGGCAGAGACGATCACGCCATTGTGCCAAGCGCACCTCTGGTGCCCCACAACGATCCGACGCTGATGTTCGTCAATGCTGGCATGGTGCCGTTCAAGAATGTGTTCACGGGCCTTGAAACACCCCCTTCGCCGCGCGCGACATCTTCGCAGAAATGCGTGCGCGCAGGCGGTAAGCACAATGATCTCGACAATGTCGGCTACACCGCGCGGCATCACACATTCTTTGAAATGCTCGGCAATTTCTCGTTCGGCGACTACTTCAAGGAACAAGCGATTGAAAACGCCTGGACGCTGCTCACCCGCGAATGGGGGCTGTCGCCTGATAAACTCACTGCGACTGTTTACCACACCGATGATGAAGCCTTCGATCTGTGGCGCAAAATCGCGGGCCTCCCCGAAGACCGCATCATCCGCATCTCCACGAATGACAATTTCTGGTCAATGGGTGATACAGGCCCGTGCGGCCCGTGCTCAGAGATATTCTACGATCACGGCGAACACATACCCGGCGGCCCTCCCGGCAGCCCGGACGAAGATGGCGACCGCTTCGTTGAGATCTGGAACCTCGTTTTCATGCAATTCGACCAAAGCGCCGATGGCACGCGCCGCGATTTGCCCAGCCCGTCGATCGACACGGGCATGGGGCTCGAACGGGTCGCCGCCGTCATGCAGGGCGTGCATGACAATTACGACACCGACACATTCAAAGCGCTGATCGCCGCATCGCAGGCCATTACCGGCGAAGCGGCATCCTCGGAACAGATCGCAAGCCACCGTATCATCGCGGATCACTTGCGCTCATCCAGCTTTCTGATGGCGGACGGCGTGCTCCCGTCAAATGAAGGCCGCGGCTATGTCCTTCGCCGGATCATGCGCCGGGCGATGCGTCATGCTCATTTGCTGGGCGCCGATGCTCCGCTGATGCACAAATTGGTAGGCCAGCTGGTCACGGAAATGGGTCAGGCCTTTCCCGAATTACCGCGCGGTCAGGCGCTTATCGAAGAAGTGTTGCTGCGCGAGGAAACGCAGTTCCGCAAAACGCTCGATAAGGGGCTCAAATTGCTCGACGAGGCAACCGTGTCGCTCAGCGAAGGCGGCGAGCTTGAAGGCGAAACCGCATTCAAGCTCTACGACACTTACGGCTTTCCCTATGATTTGACCGAAGACGCGTTGCGCGCTCGCGGGATTGGGGTGGATAAAACCGGCTTCGATGCTGCCATGGCGCGCCAGAAAGAGGCAGCGCGTGCCGCATGGAAAGGGTCAGGCGAAGCGGCTTCGGGTGAGGTCTGGTTCGATATCGCGGAACGCGAAGGCTCCAGCGAATTCACCGGCTACACCGCAGTGCAGGGGAGCGGTAAGGTGTCAGCTCTGGTCAAGGACGGGGCAGAAACTGATCGCGCTGGCGCAGGCGATGAAGTGACGATTATCACAAACCAAACGCCGTTTTACGGCGAAAGCGGCGGGCAGGCGGGCGATACCGGCACCATCACAAGCCCCGCAGGACTGACGGCGAAAGTCACCGATACATCAAAACCGCTCGGCCGGCTCCACGCGCATCATGCTGTGATTGAGGCGGGTGAGATTGCGGTGGGCGACAATGTCCAGCTTGATATTGATGCGGGCAGACGGGACCGTATTCGCGCTAACCATTCCGCCACGCATCTTGTCCATGCCGCCTTGCGCAATCGGCTTGGCGGACATGTGACCCAAAAGGGATCGCTGGTGGCGCAGGACCGTTTGCGTTTCGATTTTTCCCATCCTTCCGCTTTAACCGATGACGATATCGCTGCGATTGAGGCGGACGTGAACGAGGAAATCCGCGCCAATCAGCCCGTTTCAACCCGCTTGATGAGCCCGGATGACGCGGTCGAAGCGGGCGCTTTGGCTTTGTTTGGCGAAAAATACGGCGATGAAGTGCGCGTTTTGGCCATGGGCCGCGCAGGCGATGAAGGTCGCGAGTTCTCAGTGGAATTGTGCGGCGGCACGCATGTGAGCGCGACGGGCGATATCGCTTTGTTCCGCATCATTTCGGAAAGCGCCGTGTCATCGGGCGTGCGCCGCATTGAGGCATTGACCGGAGATGCCGCGCGCCAGTGGCTGGTGGCCCGCGAGGATGCGCTAAAAGCAGCTGCGAGCGCCATTCGGGCGGCTCCCGATGAGGTTCCAGCGCGGATCACCGCCTTGCTTGAAGAACGCAAACGGCTCGAGAAAGAGCTGGCGGAAGCGAAGAAAGCTCTGGCGCTTGGCGGCGGCGGTGGCAGCGATGGGGGCGGCGCATCTGCTTCCGATGAGGACGTGGGCGGGGTTAAGTTTTCCGGCCAGGCGATCGAAGGCCTAAGCCCCAAGGAATTGCGGCCGCTGCTGGATGAGGCGAAGCAGCGCCTCGGTTCTGGGGTGGCAGCGATTGTCGCTGTCAATGATGGCAAGGCGAGCATTGCGGTTGCAGTGACCGATGATCTGACGGGAAGCACCAGCGCGGTCGATCTGGTGCGCGCCGGGGTCGAAGCGCTGGGCGGCAAGGGCGGGGGCGGACGGCCCGATATGGCGCAAGGCGGCGGTCCCGATGGCGGCAAAGCGGATGCGGCCATCGCGGCGGTGAAAGCGGCTTTGGTGGGGTAGGATTAACCGAAGGCCGAGAGCGCCGCGCTGTTACGCGGTGCTTTCCTCACCCGCGCTGCGCAGTTTTGGCTTTTCGCTTAAACCGCCATCACGCTCCAACGTCTCACGATATTCGTCGCGCTTGGCGTGGATGGACGCGATCACTGGCCCCATCGCCACTCCGATATCGACCAGCACGGCCTCTGATAGTTGGAGCGAGCTTTCTAGTGTTTCGGGCACGGCATGGCTCGCCCCTGCGCGGTAGAGCGCGGCGGCGTGATCCCCGTCGCGTGCACGCGCAACGATCAGAAGCTCAGGATAGGCCCCGCGCAGCTTTGTGACCAGACGCTGCGCCAGAACGGGTTCATCCATTGTCAGGACAACAGCGGGCGCTTGTTCAATGCCAAGCCGTGAAAGTGCGTCCCCGCGCACTGCATCGCCGAATGTGGCGCGGTAGCCATCGCGTTTGACCTCGCGCGATCAGATCGGGATCGGAATCGAGGATCACATAGGCTTTGTCATGCGCGCCCATCATATCAGCGACCAAGCGGCCAACCCGGCCGCCTCCAATGATGATGGTGCGTGATGCGTCGGTGTCTTCTTCAGGCAATTCGGGCACGTTTTCGATCCGGCGCGCGATCACCCTTCCAAGCTTTGCAAGCAGCGGCGTGATCGTAAGGCCAATCGCCGTCACGATCTGCCAGAATTGTGCGGTTTCCCGGTCAAGCACCAGCGCACTGGTGGCCGCTGCCAGCACGATGAGCGTTGTTTCTGAAGGGCTTGCCATCAACACGCCCGTTTCCGCCGCCGTGCTACGGCGCGCGCCCATCAGGCGTAAAAGCACACCGGTAACAATCGCCTTGAAAGTCAGCACGCCGACCACCGCGACCATTAGGGGGCCGAGCATTTCCCAGATCTGGAGGAGGTCAATGCTCATCCCGATAGTGATGAGGAACACGCCCAGCGCTAGGCCTTTGAACGGTTCGATGATCGTTTCCACCTCGCCGTGATACTCTGTCTCTGCGATCAGCAGTCCGGCGATCAGCGCGCCCACAATCGGCGACAGGCCCGTGGCAGCGGTGGCCAGGCTGGCTCCGATCACCACCAGCAAAGTGGCAGCCAGAAACAGCTCAGGGCTTTTGGTGCGCGCGGCCTGCGAGAAGAGGTGAGGCAGGGCATAACGGCCCAGAACCAGCAGGACCAGAACCACCAATCCCCCCTGGATCAGCGTGTTGGTAAGGCCTGAAACCCCCTCTGCCGATGCATTGGGAGCAAGCGCGCCAAGGATGAAGACAATCGGCACGATCATGATGTCTTCGAACAGCAGCATCGACAATGCCGCGCGGCCAACCGGGCTTTTGGTGCCCGATATCGGCAGCACAATGGCGGTGGAGGAGAACGCCAGCGCAAACCCCAACGAAAGCGCCGCAGTGCCATCCATCCCGCTTGCATAGAACAGGAACGCCGCGCCCGATGTGCCGATGATCAGCAATTCCAGCGAGCCAAGGCCGAACACGTATTTGCGCAATTGCCAGAGGCGGTTGAAGGACAGCTCCAACCCGATGGCAAACAGCAACAGGATGATCCCGAAATCGGCAAACGGGGTCAGCCTGTCAGGGTCTGATATGGTCACATATTGCAGCCATTCGATATCGCTGACCAGCTTGCCAAGGCCAAAGGGGCCAACAAGCACGCCGATCAGGATGAAACCGATAATCGGCGTGACGCGGAACCGGGCAAAGACGGGAATGACAATCCCTGCCGCGCCCAGGATCACCAGCGCATCCTGCATTACCGGGGAAAAGGAGAGATCGCCTGCCATAATTCGGAATTAGCGCTCCTTTAGGGCCAAGTCACCTGTGCTTGCGCGCGATTGCGCCAGAACAGATGCGGTTTGAACCGAAAAGGGCGGCCCATCCCAAAGGAATGGCCGCCCCTTTTATCCCGGCACCCTATACGCGCCGATTATCAGGTAGGAAAGCGGGTTATCACCCTGCCTTTTGCATTTCCTTTTCAAGATTGGTCACAATCGCTTCGAAGAACTGCTCTGTCGTCAGCCAGTTTTGCCCCGGACCGATCAGCAAGGCCAGATCCTTGGTCATGGAGCCTTTTTCGACTGTCTCGATGCAGACGCGTTCCAGTGTCTCGGCGAATTTCACCACTTCGGGTGTCTCATCGAATTTGCCGCGATACATCAATCCGCGCGTCCATGCGAAGATGGAGGCGATGGGATTGGTCGAGGTTGCCTTGCCCTGTTCGTGCTGGCGATAGTGCCGGGTGACAGTGCCATGCGCTGCTTCGGCTTCGACGGTTTTGCCATCGGGTGTCATCAGCACGGATGTCATCAGGCCCAGTGAGCCAAACCCTTGCGCAACCGTATCGGACTGCACATCGCCGTCATAGTTCTTGCACGCCCACACAAACTTGCCTGACCATTTGAGCGCAGAGGCGACCATATCGTCGATCAGGCGGTGTTCGTAGTGGATCCCGGCTTCTTTGAACTTGTCTGCAAATTCCGCTTCGTACACTTCTTCGAACAGGTCTTTGAAGCGGCCATCATACTTCTTCATGATGGTGTTCTTGGTCGACAGATAGACTGGCCATTTGCGATCAAGCCCGTAATTCATCGAAGCGCGCGCAAAGGCACGGATCGAGATCGTCAAGGTTATACATCGCCATGGCGACACCGGCGGTCTCGAACTCGAACACATCAAGGTCGATTTTCTCGCCATCCTCGCCTTCGAACACCAAGCGCAGCTTTCCCGCGCCGGGGATCAGCGTGTCGGTGGCGCGGTATTGGTCGCCAAAGGCATGGCGGCCAACCACAATCGGATCGGTCCAGCCCGGCACCAGGCGGGGCACGTTGTCGATCACGATGGGTTCGCGAAACACCACGCCGCCAAGGATGTTGCGAATGGTGCCATTGGGCGAACGCCACATCTTCTTGAGGCTGAATTCCTCCACCCGCGCTTCATCAGGGGTGATGGTCGCGCATTTCACACCAACGCCGAATTCCTTGATCGCATTGGCCGCATCCACAGTGATTTGGTCGTCTGTTTCATCGCGCTTTTCGATGGAGAGATCGTAATATTTCAGGTCAATATCGAGATAAGGGAGGATCAGCCTTTCGCGGATCCATTGCCAGATGATCTTTGTCATCTCGTCGCCGTCGAGTTCGACAACCGGATTTTTGACCTGAATTTTCTGCATAGCTAACTGCTCATCCCACAAGAGTGATTGTGCACAACAGTGATGTCTGATGTGATCCCTGTGCGCGCTCTAGCAGAGGTGCGCGAAGGTTCAAGATGGTGCGGGCTATTACTCGTGTAGGCCCCAGACACTTCAGAAGACATGGACCGAGACATGGCCCGAGACATGGCCGGAGACATGGACCGCATGTTACACGGTCCTGGCGAACAAAACTCTGCCACCAAAAACGCACCGCATGCGCCTGCTTGAAGGCAGCGGATCGGCGCGAAGAGGAGAGGGCAGGCGGCTTGCATTGCGAGGGGCGCTTTACCCCAGCCGCAGGCGTGTAGGAAAGCGGTCCATGACGGAACCGCATATCCAGCACCGTATCTCCGGCATGGGGCCCCTTGCGGGGATCAATCTATCAGAAAACCGTCAACGATGGTGGGCGTAGGAAGAGTTGAACTTCCGACCCCTGCAATGTCAATACAGTGCTCTACCACTGAGCTATACGCCCGCACTATCGTCGAAATGCTTCGGTTGTACCAACTGGTCATCCCAATTGGCTGGCCCAAAGCGAAGCGCGCAACTAGCGAAGCTGGCGCGCAAGCGCAAGAGCCTAAACGCTCGCTTCGCGCTGCTCTTCGAAAACGCGCTGCACTTCGAGCACCAGATCGCGCAGGTGAAACGGTTTCGAAAGCACTTTGGCATGGGGCTGTTCGCGGCTTGCGCGCAGCGACACAGCGGCAAATCCGGTGATGAACATCACCTTTGTGCGCGGCGAAATTTCCGCGCAGCGCTGCGCCAGTTCAATCCCATCCATTTCCGGCATCACAATGTCGGACAATAGCAAATCAAACTCTTCCGCCTCCAACATAGGCACCGCATCGGTGCCGCGGTCAACCGAGCTGACATCATATCCAGCATTGGTAAGCGCACGCACCAGATAGGTGCGCATGGCCTCATCATCTTCGGCCAACAGGATGCGGGGATTGGAAGTTTGCGTCATGCGAGAGCCATTAGCACGCGGCTGTTAAGAAATCTTTCTCTCAAACGCCAAGTGTCGCACTTTGAGATGGCCGCGCGTGAAAGTGTAAAGATTGCACAGTTTAGCGCGCATTGCGGCTTTGACTTGGGGGCTCAAACGGGGCAGCACATCCGGCAAATGGCTGACAATCCATCCAACCCCGAAAACTCCCCGCCGTCTGCCGCGCGGCCCACTTCTGCTCATCCGGCATCGTATCGCCGCGAATTGGCGAAAGTGCAGGGCGGTCAGGTGGGTGGCGGCGCAGATGGCGCGTCTTTGGGAGCAGCGTTCACCTATATCGCGCCCACCAGCATGCCGCTGCCGATTGTGATCGCGGTGCCGCATGCCGGGCGCGCTTATCCGCCATCAGTGCTGGCCAATATGCGTGATGAGGAGCTGGGCCAATTGCGGCTTGAGGATCGCCATGTCGATGCGCTGGGGGTTGAGATTGCCAAGGCCACGGGCGCAGGGCTGCTGGTGGCGCATGCCCCGCGCGCGATGCTCGATCTGAACCGCGCGCCCGAAGATGTTGATTGGGATATGATCGCGGGGGCAAAGCGTGATCCCGCCCGGCGCAAATCGCATTATGGCTCTCACACCGCAGGCGCGCATTCTGGCGGGATCAATCGCCGCGCGCGCAGCGGTTTGGGACTGGTCCCGCGCCGCTTGCCCGGATTTGGCGAGATATGGCGGCAGCAGATTGACCGGCCCGAACTCGATCGCCGGATTGATTGCATTCACCGGCCTTACCACGAATTTTTGAGCCAGGAATTGCAGCGCATTCGCGATATCTGGGGCGCGGCTTTACTGATTGACCTGCATTCGATGCCGCCTTTGCGCGCGCCGGTGGGGCATGATGCCGCGCCGCAAATTGTTCTGGGAGACAGGTTTGGCGCATCGTGCCATCATGTCTTCATCGCGCGGGCTATGCGCTATCTTGAGGAAAGCGGCATCGCTGCGGCGCATAATCGGCCTTATTCCGGCGGCTATGTGCTGGATCGCCACGCATCGCCCACGCGCGGCCTGCATGCGGTGCAGATTGAAGTGTGCCGTTCAGCCTATCTCGACACTCGCTTGAGCGAGCTGACCGGTGCGATGAAACCTTTGGCAGCCAAGCTGGCCGGTCTGGCGCGCGAATTGGGCGGGGAAGCGGCGCGCCTCGGCGGTGAGGGTCAGGCCCGGCAGGCGGCTGAATAACTCTTGCCACTGCGGCTTAAGTTTTCCCTCTAACACTCTGATAGAATGAAAAAACCACCCCGTGCAAGTTGCACGAGGTGGCCTAGGTTCAGGGAGGGCTGCACCTGAAGGCGCAGCGCCAGAGCGGTCAGTGAGGGGGGACCGCTCAGGCCTGAAAATAAGTATCGCAAAGCGGGGCTTCAAGAGGCCTGCAAGCATTTTCGCGGCGCGATCGCTTGCAGGCCTGAAAGCCGATCAATTGATCGTTTGCTGCTCAGGCACTTTGCCTTGTGCGGATTGCTTTTCAAAGATGACGCGCATCAGGTTCATCGAGAACATATGCGCGGTAATCAGCATCAGCATGCCATTTTTGTTGAGCGCCTCAACCGTCTCGGCTGGCAATTCGCGCAGCTTATTCTCATCGACCATTTTGAAGCCGCGATAGACGAATGGTTTTTCTGGATTGTCTGACCGGGTAATCGCAATTTCGCCATCCATCAGAATGTCGAGCTTTTTCAGCTCTTCCAGAAACGCTTTGGTGCGCTGGCCGGATTCTTCGAACTTCTTGCAGAATTCGAGCACGCCTTTGGTGTATTCGGTCGCTTCGCCATTGTCGAACAGGACATTGCCATCATCCTGTTTTTTCACGACATCTGCGCTGGGGTCAAAGCACAGCGACATATCGTCTGTGTCTTTTTGCAGCTTGGCAAGCAGGAACGGATAGCGGCGCACATAGGCCGGGACATAGACGTCCGAAACCATCAGTCCGTCATCCCCAATAAAGACATTCACGCCTTCATTCAGACCCATAAGCGCAATCGGCAACGGATCTTCGCCAGCGGTGAATACGATGGGGTAATTGCGCTGCGCATCGACAAATTCATCGACGGTGAGCGGAATTGCGTGCGTTTCGGCAAGGAAAGCGGCGTTGCTGAAAGCGCTGACTTTCCAATCGCCATGATCGCGGCTGTTTAGCGGAAGCAGGTCTTTGTAAAACAGCGGAAGTTGCGGCTGCGGCGCGCTGGCCATGGGGTAGTCTCCGAAAATAGAGGTGAAAAACTGGTCTCGGTGTGTGTTGGCATGGGGGTAAACCCGCGCCGATCACCGGATGGGAGAGGGCTTTAGGCGCTCATCCGAAATGGTGCAAGCGCGGCTGTGATTATGCGCAGATCAAGCCTGCGCAGGCGGCACCAGCTTGCCCGGATTTAGAATGCCATCGGGATCAAGAGCGTGTTTTACCCGCCGCATCATCGACAAAGCGGCCGGATCGCCAAGGCGGCCAAGCTCATCCACTTTCATCTGGCCAATGCCGTGTTCTGCGCTGATCGATCCGCCCCACTGGGTAACCAGATCGTGCACGCGCGCGCTGATCTTTTTGCCCTGCGTCTCCTCCCATTCGCCGCGCACTGCGCTGGCAGGGGCAAGGATGTGGAAATGCACATTGCCATCGCCCAAATGACCAAAGGCAACGCCGCGCGTGCCGGCAAATTCCGCTTCGATTGCGGGGATCGCGGCGAGGATGAATTCCGGCATTGTCTCTACAGGGACAGAGATATCGTGCTGCATCGCCGGACCCAAAGCGCGCTCTGCCGCCGATATCGAATCGCGCAGGTGCCAGAAAGCGTCTGCTTGCGCCTCACTCGCAGCAAAAGCGGCATCGTCCAGCAGCCCTTGTTCCATCGCCTGCGCCAACGCCTGCTGAAGCGCTTCGCCAAGGCTGGCATCATCGCCGCGCGCCGCCACGCATTCGATCAGCGCGTTCCATTCGTGCCGCCCGGTAAGCGGAGAGCGGCTGCCCGGCACATGAGCAAGCACGCTATCGAGGCAATGGGCAGGCACCACTTCAAACCCTTCGAGCGTATCGCCCATCGCCGCCTGCATTGCGGTAAGCAATGTGCGCGCCTCTTTAATGCCGGTCAGGCCCGCCCACGCCGTCGCCCGCGCAGTGGGGGCCGGCAGCAGGCGTAAGGTTGCCGCTGTGACAATGCCCAATGTCCCCTCTGACCCGATCATCAATTGCTTCAGATCAAATCCGCGATTGTCTTTCTTTAGCGCGGTGAGCCCTTCGTAAATCTGACCATCGGCCAGCACCGCTTCTATCCCCAGCACCTGCGCGCGCATGGTCCCGTGGCGCAGCACCTGAGTGCCGCCCGCATTGGTCGAAATCAGTCCGCCAATGGTCGCCGATCCGCGCCCGCCCAGCGTTAAGGGAAAGCGCATGCCCGCCGCCTCTGCCGCTTCCTGAAAGGTTTGGAGGATTACGCCTGCATCCACCACCGCCTGGCCTGCATTCTGATCAAGGGTGCGGATTGAATTCATCCGCCGCAAAGACAGCACGAGCGCTTCGCCGCTGTCATCGGGCGTTGCCCCGCCGACCATGCCGCTATTGCCGCCTTGCGGTACAATCGCCACCCGGTGCCGGGCGCACAGGGCGACAATGTCAGCAACCTCGGGCGTGTTTGCAGGCGATGCCAGCGCAAGCGCGCGGCCCTTATACCGCCCGCGCCAATCGGTCAGCCATGGCTCAACCAGATCAGGATCGCGCGTCAAACCCTTGGGGCCCAGCACCTTTGCCGCCTCATCCAGAAAGGCTGCATTGCTGCGGGAAGTTTCGGATGGATTGCGGCTCGCCATAATTGTTGCGCCTATGCCACATTATAACACCGCGTGACCAGCCTTTTACCGCGAGGCCTGCGCGCAGTTAAGCCGCTGTTCAATCATCAATGTTAGGGCGGCGATGCAGCCGTGCGAAAATTGCGGCTAAGGGATCTTCAGGAGGGAACCCGAACCACAATGCCAAGCCTGTTCTCCATCGCTGCACCCGCAGTGCTGCTTGTGCCAGCTATTGGCATGGGGCTTAGCGGCGAGCTGAGCGCAAGCGAGGGCGCGCCGATTGAAGCCGCTGAAGGGAATGCGGGCGACAAATCCGAGCAGCGCGCAGCGTCTGCGCAGATCAAATCACAGGCCATCTCACAGGCTATTTCACAGGCCATCTCACAGGCCAAATCGGCCGATCCGCAAACACTTACACAGGCCAGCGATCCGGTTCGCCAGTTCCGTCAACATGCCGTCTGGCGCCAGACCCGCATCGAACAGCGCGTTATCATCCGCATCTCGCCGCGGCGCACCAGCAGCAGCGGCGGAGACCTGTTTTCGCGCCTGCCGCGCCGGTCACTCAATGCACGCTATGTCGAACGCAAGACCGATAAATGCGTGGCGGTGGACAAGATTTCGGGCGTGCAAACAGGCAGTGGCAATCGGCTTTTGCTGTTTATGCGCAATCAGAAAATCATGTCGATCAATCTCGAAAAAGCCTGCCGCGCGCGCGATTTCTATTCCGGTTTCTATGTTGAGAAAAACAGGGACGGCAAGCTTTGCGTCAAACGCGACCGGCTGCATTCCCGCAACGGGGTGAAATGCGAAGTGAAACGGATGCGCCAATTGGTCGCAGTTACCGAGTAAGCCCGCGCGCCAGCTGTCCCACTGGTCTGCCCATACGCGTACACGGCGATTTCTTGACTTTTTGCTGAATTTACGACTAAGGGGCGCTGTCGCGAGCGAGGCTTTCTTGCTCTGCGCATACCCGGCAGACATTCTTTCTGCCTTCTTACCGATCATCGGCGCAGCTTCTTAATACAAAAGAACCTGCAAAGGGATCGCCTTTTCAAAGATTGAACACGCTGCATGACATTTGCCGATCTCGGCCTCTCACCTGAATTGCTGAAAGCCGTGGACCTTGCGGGCTATACCGAGCCGACCGCGATCCAGGCCGAAGCCATCCCCGCCATCCTGATGATGAAGGACATGATCGGGATCGCGCAGACGGGCACCGGCAAAACGGCGAGTTTCGTGCTGCCGATGATCGACGTGATGGCTTCCGGGCGCAGGCGGGCTTTGATGCCGCGCTCGCTTATCCTGGAGCCGACCCGCGAATTGGCCGCACAGGTTGCGGAGAATTTTGAAAAATACGGCGCGAACCACGATCTGAAAATGGCGCTGCTGATCGGCGGCGTGCAGATGGGCGACCAATTGAAAGCTCTGAACGAAGGCGTTGACGTGCTGATCGCGACACCAGGCCGGTTGATGGACTTGTTTGAGCGCGGCAAGATCCTGCTTTCAGGATGCGAATTGCTGGTGATCGACGAAGCGGACCGGATGCTCGATATGGGCTTTATCCCTGATATCGAATTCATCTGCTCCAAATTGCCCGAAACCCGGCAGACCATGCTGTTTTCCGCGACCATGCCGCCGCCGATTGAGAAGCTGGCCAAGACCTTTCTCACCAATCCCAAACGGATTGAAACCGCCCGCGCGGCCACCACGAACAAAGATATCACCGCGTTCAAAGTGCCCGTTGACGCGCGCAAGAAACGCGAGACTTTGCGCTGGCTTTTGGCTCACGATCAGGTCGATACCGCGATTATCTTTGCCAACCGCAAAACGACCGTTCGCGAGCTGAACAAGAGCCTTCAGGGCTACGGCTTTGCCTCAAGCGAAATTCATGGCGACATGGATCAGGGATCGCGTTTGAAAGAGCTGGAGCGGTTCAAAGCGGGCGAGGTCAATATCCTTGTCGCGTCTGACGTCGCAGCGCGCGGGCTGGATATTAAAGGCGTCTCTCACGTTTTCAATTTCGACACGCCCTGGCACCCCGATGATTATGTCCACCGCATTGGCCGCACGGGCCGGGCAGGGGCAAAAGGGCGCGCCTTCACCTTTGTGGCGAAGGAAGATGCTGAAGCAATCGACAATGTCGAGAAGCTGACAGGCTCCAAGATCAAGGTGTTTGGCAAAGACGATGTGCGCGTCGAACTGGCCGATCCGGGCGAGAAGAAACGCGCGCAAAGGGATGATGCGGAAAGCCGGGAGGAGCGCGAGGAGCGCAAACCCCGCTCTCGCAATCGCAAACGTGACGAGGACGGCGAAACCGCGCCCAAACCCCGCCGCAAACGCGCTGCTTCCTCGGATGACAAATCAGGCGAAGGGGCACAGGAAAAGCCTGCGCGCCAATCGCGCAGCCGCCGCCGCGATGAGGATGACGAACCCGTCGCGCCGGGCGAATGGAACGGACCAAAGCCGGGCTTTCTCGATGTCGGATTTGGCGGTTAGACCGGGCCATTTTCGCGCAGCACACCGCCTGCGCGGCCTTTAACCGATAAAGCAGTTTGCCATGGCCTATCCCAGCACCACGCGGGCAGAACGCTTAGCCGATGGGATCATCCACGCGGTCAGCCTTTCAGGATTTGCCATTGCAAGCGCGGTTCTTGCCTTTCGCGCCGCGCAAAGCGGATCGGCAGCGCTGCTGGTGGCGGTTAGCGTCTATGCGCTGGCCGCGATATTTTCGATCAGCATATCTTTCGCCTATCACCTGCACCCGCGCCACGATTTAAGAGCGCGATTGCGCCGCTGGGATCATGCGGCGATTTATCCCGTGATTGCAGGGACTTTCAGCCCGCTCTTAATATCGGCAGGCACATTTTACGCTTACGGTCTGCTTACCTTGATCTGGATATTAGCGCTGATGGGGGTCGCTTTCAAAGTGGTGAGCAAGGACATGGATCTCGCGCTGGTCGCTGGTATCGTATCTGGGCATGGGCTGGTTCGCGCTGTTCGCTTTGCCAAGCTTCTGGGCGCAATTGCCGCCCTTTACGACATGGGCAATTGCCGCAGGCGGGCTGTTCTACACCGCAGGCACCGTGTTCTACCGCCGCAAAGGCATGGCCTACCGCTATCCCATCTGGCACGCCTTTGGGACACTGGGCGGCACAAGCTTTTTCGCAGGCATCTGGGTTGCGGTGACGGGGTGAGAGTGAGGGGTGAGCGGGGGCAGTCAGGCAAGCAGGCCCAATACCAGCGCATCGAAATGCAATTTCGTATACTTTTGAGAAGGTTAAATTAACCGCTGAACGATACAATTTATGTCTCGTTTCTCGGGAGTTAGAAGAATGACCAATTTTGGAAAGCTGCTTGGAATTGGATGCGCGGCCCTAATTGCTCTGCTCATTTTTCTGTCGATACTTGGCGATTCGCTCGCAGAAAGCTAAAACGGATCAACCGAACGAGACGGTGATGACACACCCGACGAGAGTGATGCAGTTCTGGCACCCTTGTCGGAAATGGGCGACCAACGTGGAAAATGGTTGGTGGGGTCCCGAACCAATCCACTCGATGATAGTCAAACCACGGTTGCGTCCTTGACTGCGGATCAAGGGCAAGCTCGCTTCGGAGAACGAGTGGAACTGAAGGCCCGATGCCAATCAAATTCCACTGAAGTTTACGTGATCTGGCATGATTACCTTGGAGACGATAGCCGCAGCGTGTATGATGCCTTCAAATATGTTGAGGTGCGAATTGGGAAATCAGCCGCGAAACGACAGCGGTGGTCAATATCGACCGACAACGATGCGACATTTGCACCGAATAGTATCAGTTTTTTGAAGGCTCTTGTCGAGACAGACCGTTTGGTTTTGCAGACTGTTCCTTACAATGAATCGCCGGCAACAGCAATTTTTGATACAACTGGTGCCAAGGCGGCAATTGGTGAAGTTGCCAAAACATGCAATTGGGAATTGCCCTGATTGCCGCTTACTCCACCACGGTCACAAAGCTGTCGATCACGCGTTTGGTGCCGACGCCTTCAAATTCGATTTCGAGCTTGTTGCCTTCCTGGTCCACCACGCAGCCTGTGCCGAATTTCGCGTGTTCCACCATCGCGCCGATGCGGATGTCGGGGCGCGGGGGGCTGGCGAAGCTGGCGGCGGATCGGCCCTGTTCGCGCACGCGCACCTGTTTCGTCTCATAACCCGATGCCACCGCGCGCTGCCATCCGGGCCCGCGCGTTTGAGCAGCAGCCGGGCGCTGGGCGGCGACATGAGCGAACGGGTCTTCGTTTTCCGACCAGTTTGCCTGCCACAGGCTGGCACCGCCCGTCATCGTGGTTTCCGCCTCGATATGTTCGTCCGGCAATTCCTCGATAAAACGCGAAGGGATCGAGCTGATCCATTGACCGTAAATGCGCCGGTTGGCAGCGTGCAGGATGATGCAGCGCCGCCGCGCGCGAGTGATCGCGACATAGCCAAGGCGGCGTTCTTCTTCGAGGCTGGCGAGGCCCCCTTCGTCAATCGCGCGCTGCGAGGGGAACACACCTTCTTCCCAGCCCACGCAAAAGACATGGTCAAATTCCAAGCCTTTGGCCGCGTGCATCGTCATGATGGTGACGGTTTCTTCAGCGTCGCCGCGATCATTGTCCATGACCAGGCTGACATGCTCCAAAAAGTCGCCCAGCGTTTCATATTCTTCCATCGCGCGGGCGAGTTCGGAGAGGTTTTCGGCCCGGCCCGCGCTTTCAGGAGAGCGATCGTTTGCGAGCATGTCGCTATACCCGCTTTCATCCAGCACCAAACGGAGCAGATCCGCTGGCGTCATCTCCTCTGCCGCCTGCCGCCAGCTTAGAAAGCTGCGCATCAATCCGCCAATGGTGTTCGCCGCGCGCTTGGGCAATTCGTCGCTGTCCGCCAGTTCCAGCGAAGCGGCAGCAAGCGGCAACCCGGTGCGGCGCGCATGCTGGTGCATTTTTTCCAAGGCTTTCGCGCCAAGCCCGCGCTTGGGCTGATTATAGATCCGTTCAAACGCCAGATCATCCTGCGGCTGGGCAATCACCCGCAGATAGGCCAGCGCATCGCGAATTTCGGCGCGTTCATAAAAACGGAAACCGCCAATGATCCGGTAATTGACGCCGATCTGGATAAAGCGGTCTTCAAATTCGCGGGTCTGATATTGCGCGCGCACCAAAATGGCGACCTGATCGAGCGGCGCGCCTTCCCCTTCCAATCGCTCAATCTCTTCGCCCACGCGGCGCGCTTCTTCGGGCGCGTCCCACACGCCGATCACGCGCACTTTGTCGCCAGCGGTCGCCTGCGTCCAAAGCGATTTTTCATGGCGCTCAGAATTAGCGCGGATGAGGCCGGATGCCGCCCCCAGAATATGCGAGGTGGAGCGGTAGTTTTGTTCCAGCCGCACGACATGCGCGCCGGGAAAATCTTTTTCAAACCGCAGGATATTGGCAACTTCGGCCCCGCGCCAGGAATAGATCGACTGATCATCATCGCCCACCACGCAGATATTCTTGCGCGTTTGAGCCAGCAGGCGCAGCCACAGATATTGGACTGCATTGGTGTCCTGATATTCGTCCACCAGAATGTATTTGAACCGGTCCTGATACCCGGCAAGCACATCTGTATGCGCGCGAAAGATGTTGAGAATGTGCAGCATCAGATCGCCAAAATCGCAGGCGTTCAAAGCTTTTATCCGGTCCTGATACAGCTGATACATGGCTGCGCCGCGGCCATTGGCGTAGGCTTCATTTTCGGCTGCATCGAGATCACCGGGGTTCAGCCCCCGGTTTTTCCAGCGATCAATCAGCCCCGCCAATTGGCGCGCGGGCCAGCGTTTTTCATCCAGATCATTGTCATTGATGAGCTGCTTTAACAGCCGCAATTGATCATCGGTGTCGATAATCGTGAAATTGGATTGGAGGCCCGCGAGTTCCGCATGGCGGCGCAGCATCTTGGCGCAGATCGAATGGAATGTGCCTAGCCACGGCATTCCAGCACCGTTTGGGCCGTCACCGCCAGAGCCACCGGACGGGTCCAAATGCCCCGCCACGCGTTCGCGCATTTCGCGCGCGGCTTTATTGGTGAAAGTGACGCACAATATCTGGCTGGGCCAAGCGCGCCCGGTTGCGACCAGATGCGCCAGGCGCGCTGTCAGCGCCGCCGTCTTGCCTGTGCCTGCGCCCGCCAGCATCAAAACCGGACCTTCTGTTGTCAGCACAGCTTCGCGCTGCGGCGGGTTCAGCCGCGCGGCATAAGCAGGCACGCTGCCTTGCGGCGGGGGAGGGCCGTCGGCGGTTTGGGGGAGGGTGTTTTCCATGGGTCTGTATGTGAACAGGTAGAGAACGAAGCCCCGTCAAGCAAGGGCGCATTGCACAGCTTTATCCGGCATCGTCACCGATCTGGCGCAGTCATCACTCGCAGCCATTTTCGATTTATCCCGCTTTTCCAACGCCTCTCGCCGGGATGTGCCATGGGCGCGGTGCCGGGGCGGCGCGGCTCTGGCCAGCGCGAGGTTGCCTGCGCATAAAGAATGCGCCCGGTCATCAGGGGATCGCAAAAACCGGGCAAACGCAGTGTTCGTCGCGCTTGGGAGAAAACGCACTAATTCCATTGGAGAACACCCTCATGCGTACCCATTCACTCTACCTGGTCAGCGGCAGTTTTGCAGCGCTGACTATGGGCAATCCCACCCTCGTCGCTGCCATGGTGCAGGATGAAGCCGCTATCGAACAAGGCGAAGTTGTCACCGAAACTGCCTCCGCGATGACGGACGAACAGCAGATGATCTATGATGGCTGGCCCGCCGATCAGCAGGCTGCTTTTTCAGGATGGCCTGCCGAAACTCAGGATTACTACTGGTCACTTCCCGCAGAGCGTCAGGAATTGTTCTGGCGGATCACCGATGACAACAAAGTCTCGCTTACCGCCATGGGCGAAGAAGACCGCGCCAATGCCTGGCAAATGATCGAAGCGCGCGCCGCTGCGGTCGAAGGGGAAGCTGCGGCCCCGCCGCCGCCCGCTGCCCAGCCAGAGCCTGAAGCGCAGGTGATGCCGGAAGCTGAGCCCCAAGCAGAACCCCAAGCAGAACCTATGCCGGAACCTCAACCGGAAATCTAATCCTTAACCGGATAGCCTTGCCCAAAATGGGTGGTCATTGGGGCGAGGCAGCCGGGTCGGTGTGACCAAGCGCAAGACGCATAAGCGTCAGCTTGGCCTTACCGACCCGGCGCTCTTTGTCGATATCTAAGCCCTTGACCATCACGTCTTCCTTGGCGGCGGTTTCAAGCGCGATCCATGTCGCTTCATTAATCCAGCCAAGGCGCTGCAACCGGTCAAGCGCCACCGCGCCTGCGCCTGTAAAATAGGGCGGATCAAGCAGCAGCAGATCGTACGGCTCGCGCGCCGGGCCAAGCCGAGTGACAGAGGCTGCCTCTATCCGCGTTTGCGCGCGCGAATCCAGCGCGTCCACATTGGCTTTGATCGCATCAAGCGCTGCGCGGTCCTGTTCGACAAACAGGCACTGCGCCGCGCCGCGTGACAAGGCTTCAAATCCCAGAGCGCCAGACCCTGCAAACAGGTCTGCGACGCGCAGGTCTTCAAAACTTCCCAGCCGGCTGGTCAGCATGGAAAACAGCGTCTCGCGCGTGCGGTCGGCTGTGGGCCGGGTGGCAACACCTTTGGGCGCGGTGAGTTTGCGCCCGCGCCAATTGCCCGCAATAATCCTCATTGCATCCTCATTGCATCCTCATTGCATCCTCACTTCTGGCGCTTCAGCGCTGCCTGAAAGCGCGCCAGATCGCCTTTGCGAATGATCGCTGCCTGGCCGCGCGGCAGATCGCCCAGTTCAAACGGGCCATAAGCGGTGCGGATCAGCCGGTTCACTTTCAGCCCCAGATGTTCGAGCACTTTGCGAACTTCTCGGTTCTTGCCTTCGGTGATGGTCATTTCGATCCATTGATTTTTGGCGCTGCTCCCGCCGCCGCCGCTGCCGCCTCCTGAGCGTTCAAGATTGGCATCAATCGGGCCGTAACGCACCCCGTCAATCTCCACGCCATCGGCAAGGTCTTCCAGCTGGCTTTGATGCACATCACCAAACGCGCGCGCGCGGTATGTGCGCGGAATACCGGTGGAGGGCAGCTCCATCTGACGTTTCAGCCCGCCATCATTGGTCAGCAGCAATAACCCTTCGGTGTTGAGATCGAGCCTGCCAATCGGCATCAGCCGCGGCGTATCCTTGGGCAGGGCATTGGTGAGCGCGGCATAGATTGTGGGCCGTCCGGCAGGATCACGCTCTGCGGTAATAAGCCCGGTGGGCTTGTGAAAAGTGTATAGCCGCGTTGCCTCGGGCTCGGGGGCAAGCGGTTTTCCATCGACCCGCACTCCGCGCAAATCACGAAGAAACGTTGCGGGCGTTTTCACCAGATCACCGTCCAGCGTAATGCGCCCGGCCTCAATCATGCGCTCAATCTCTCGCCGGCTGGCAACACCAGCGCGCGCAAGCAATTTGGCGATGCGATCACCTTCGGGGCGATCAGAGCGGCGGTCAGGATTGGTTGGCATATCCCGGTGCGCCTAAGCGCTTAAGCGTGGTCCCGCAAGAGATCGGCGATGCCGGCATGAAACCGCGTGATCCCTGCCTCCAGCGTGCCAAGCGTAATATGTTCAATCGCGCCGGAGGAAAGCCCTTCCTGGCCAAGCTCTGCTGCGCGGAAATCTTCTGATGCAAACACCCCGCCATCAAGCAGCGCCCAGCTGCGTTCCCAATGGTCGCGCGCTTTGTCGCTTGCGGGCGCTTCGGGGATCAGCATGAAGTCCTCGACGATAGTGTGCCCCACCGATTGCGGCATCAGCACCATGATGTTGATGTAATCAGGGCTGGGCACGATGATTGTTGCAGGCACCAGCTGATAGGCAAACGTCGCAGTTTTACGCAAAGCGGCCATACAGGTGAGGTCGCTCGCATTCATCTCCTCGGCACGTCCGACAAGGCTGCGCTGATGCGGCCCGATCTGGTCGCCTGCGGTCACGCCGTCTTTGAAAAACGGCCCGATTGTGTCTGCATGCAGGCGGGTGACATGATAGCTTTCCAGAAACGCATCCATGATGAGCTTCCAATTGCCGTTCACACAATGCGTTTTGCGGCGGAACAGATGCGCGTCTTGCATTCCGAACGCGGCAAAATCTTCGCCCAAAATGTCTGCATGTGTGAAATCGGCATCGGGCGATGGCGAAAACCAGATCAGTCCGCCTGCCTCACGTGATGGCAATTCGGTAAGGCCGTGTTCCGATTTATCCAGCCCTGCGAATGTCTCTGGCCGGGGCAGAGCAAGCAGCTTGCCATCAAGGGTATAGGTCCAGGCGTGATAAGGGCACACTAGGCGCTTGGTGCACTGCACATCCTCCCCTTCGACCAGCCGGGTGCCGCGATGCTGGCAGACATTGAGGAACACATGCGCGGCTCCAGCGGCATCGCGCGTGATCAGCAATGGCCGCCCGGTATCGCTGTGCGCGGCTGCCATGCCCGGTTCGGGCAGCAAAGCCGATGGGCACAGCACCTGCGGCATCCGATCAAACAAAGCCGCTTTCTCGCGCGCAAAGTGATCTGGCGAGGTGTAAAGCGATGCGGGCAGGGTTCCGATGGCGTCGGCCGTGCGTGTCTCGCCGCTCTCGATGATCTTGGCGAGCGCCAATTGTCCGGGTGTTGGACGCAGGGCCTGCCCGGTCTTGGGGCCACGGGTACTTTTCGAGCCTCCGGGGGTTTTGGACCCATCCGGCAGGGGCGCGGCTGTGGACGCATTCATATCGCTGTCACTCTGGCGTTCCTATTCCTCTCATCCCCCGCTAGTGTGCCACGAAACGGGTAAAACGCAAAAGGGATCGAGATTTGACAGAGGCAGCGGCAGATAATCAGGCAAAGCCGGGCTGGGGCACATTGCTGCGTTCGCTGCGCAGTCCCAAGAGCGGTTTCATGGTCCTGTTCGGCTTCGCCCAAGGGCTGCCGCCTGCGCTGTTTTTGGGTACTCTTTATGCCTGGTTGAGCGAGGCTGAGGTCGATCTTGAAACGATGGGCGTTTTCTCGCTCGTGGGGCTGATGTATGCCTTTCAATTCTTGTGGTCCCCGCTGCTCGATAAAGTGAACATACCCGGCCTGAGCAAGCTGGGTAAGCGTAAGCAGTGGATGGTGCCGATGCAGCTTGTTGTCGGCGCTGCGCTTGTCACGATGAGCACGCTAAACCCCGCCACATCTTTGGGCTGGTTCAGCCTATTGGCTGCGATTGGAGCTTTCGCCAGCGCCACGCAGGATATTGCCATCAACGCTTGGCGAATTGATGTCGCTGACGAGGTCGCAACGCTCGATATTCTTTCCACCATCACGCAAATGGGGTTCCGCCTTGCCGCATTGGTAGGCGGCGCATTTGGTCTGATTTTGGCGGAACATGTCGGCTGGCCTCAAACATATGTGATTATGGGCGGCCTTATGCTGGTTATCGGTTTTGCAGGACTGTTTGCGCCTGATGTTAAAGTTTCTGACAAGACCACTGCCATTGCGGCAAGCGATGAGGAATTTGCTCAGCTTAATGCGGTTGGCGAAGTGAATGAGAAAACCCGCAACCGCGCGCTTTTGACCGTGGGCGTATTGTGGGGCTGGGCCATCATCACGGTGGTTGTTTTCATGTACCGTTCCATGACATCGGTGCCCGAAGACCGCCCCGATGTGACACTGTTTACCACCACCTATGGCCCTCTGATTGTGCTCGCGACCATCGTTCTGCCCGCTTTTGTCGCGGCATGGGTGGCCAAGCAAAAGCGCGACGGGACCAATGTTATCCTCGCGGTTGAGGCACCCGGAGAGGTTAGGTCTGCGACTTTCACCGATCATCTTTACCGCGCGCTTGTGCTGCCATTGGTTGAATTTGTGAGCCGCATGGGCTGGTCGCTGGTGCTGATCTTGGCGCTTGTTCTCACTTACCGCATCACCGATTCTGTATGGGGTGTGTTCGCCTATCCGTTTTACCTTGGGGAGCTGGGTTACACGGGAGAAGATGTCGCGTTTGCGTCCAAGATCCTTGGGATCTTTGCGATTATTCTGGGTCTTGCAGTGGGCGGTTGGCTTATCACCGTATTCGGGCGGATGTTCATGCTGACATTTGGCGCGGCTGTCGCTGCAGCCACCAACCTGCTCTATGCAGAGCTCGCCCAAGGCGGCGCGATGATGCAAGCGGCCAGCGATGCAATTGGATTTAGCTGGGCGGTGGAAAGCATGGCGAGCGGTCTGGGCTTTATCTTCTTCACCGCGTCGCCGCCTTCTGAAGGTTTGGCAAAACTGGCTTTCACAATCTTCTGGGAAAACCTCGCCATTGGGATAGCAGGTGCTGCCTATATTGCCTGGCTCAGCTCGATTGTGGCCAAGAAATACGCGGCTGTGCAATTCGCTCTGCTGTCATCCCTAACGCTGCTGATCGGCACTCTTGGCAGAGGGGCGCTTGGCCAGATGATCGAGGATCGCGGATATTACTTCGTTTTCATCTTTACCGCTCTCATTGGTGTGATTGCCGTGGTCTTGTGCGCGCTGGAATGGATGCGCGAAAGCCGCGCCGGAGCGAAAGCGGGCATTGTCACGCCTGATCCTGTCGCTTCTCAACCGGCAGCATAACTTTTGAGCGAGCAGCGCACCTTTTGGAGCGCGGGCGCAGCCTATTTTGAAAAGGAAGTGCTGGCCGCCTTTGCGGTGGGTGTTTCTTCGGGCTTTCCCTATGCGATGATTGGCGCGACGCTGACGACGCGGCTCGCGCAGGACGGGATCGATGTGAAAACGGTCGCGGCTTTCAGCCTCGCTTTCCTGGTCTACAATCTCAAAGTGTTCTGGGCATGGATCGTGGACGGAGTGCGCTTGCCGGTTCTGGGCGCGCTGGGTCAGCGGGTTTCGTGGATGGTGCTGGCGGGCACTTTGGTGATCGCAGCGGTGGTGAACCTTGCGCTGGTTGATCCGGCAGATAGCTTGACGGCCACCATCATAGCAGCGGTGCTGGTCGGAATTGCAGGGGCGACCTTTGATATTGTGATTGATGCCTACCGGATCGAAATATTGCGCCCAGACCAAATGGGCACAGGCGCAGGGATGAACCAATATGGCTGGCGCGTAGGCTCTGCTGGCGCTGGCGCCATCGCGCTGGTGGTGGCGGCGCGGTATGGGTGGGAAGCGGCCTATCTGGCGTGTGCGGGCTTTGCTCTGCCCGCCATGCTCACCGCGTTAATTATGGGCGAACCCGCAAGGCGAAAGGCAATGAATGCACGGCGCGGGCTGGGGGAGATCTGGCAATCGGTCGCAGGGCCATTTGCGGAGTTCTTCGCCCGGCACGGCGCGTGGCTGGTGCTCGCCTTTATCCTTGTCCACAAAATCGGCGATACGCTGGCAAACCTGACATTTCGCCTGCTGTTTGAGCATCTTGGATACTCCAATGACGAAATCGCTTTGTACGATGTGGGCGTGGGGTTCTGGGCCTATATCATCGGCATATTCGCGGGCGGCGTGATCTATGCGCGGCTGGGATTAAAGCGCTCTGTCTTACTGGCATTGATCCTGATGGCGGTTTCGAATGTCAGCTTTGCCGCATTGGCGGGGGCAGGGCACTCCAATCTCGGCCTTGCTGGCGCGATAGGGTTTGAGAATTTCGCCAGCGGATTTGGCGGCGTGGTGGTGGTCGCGTATTTCTCGGTTTTGTGCGACTTGCGCTTCACCGCCGCGCAATATGCGCTGATCTCAGCGGGCGCGAGCATTGTGGGGCGATTGCTTACGGGAACAGGCGCTGGCGCGCTGATTGAGGGGCTGGGCTATGTGCAGTTCTATCTGCTGACGACCGTTTTGGCGCTGCCGGGGATCGTGTTGTTTGCATGGATGATGCGCGCAGGGCTGGTCGATGATGCACTGGGGAGTGCGGGGCGCGGGACTTGAAACGGCTTGCTGCGAATGCAACGAGCCCGCGCCCGCCCACCCGATGGTGGGCGCGTTCCGCGCCAACCTGGGCGGCCGCTTTGCAACCAGCGTGCGTTAATCCGGGATTTCATCATTCAACTTGAGCGCCTCGCCAGCGAGGTAGAGCGAGCCTGCGATCAAGATGGGGAGGCTGTCATTCGGAAGTCTTTCGAACGCTTCCTGCAATCCATTGGCCGATGACGCTCTTGAACCAAACTCGGATGCTGAGTGGCTGTCATGCCCTGGCACTGGAACGACGGTGATGGTTTCAAGCAAGCTGTCTTCGGATCTAGCATAGGATCCCAAAAATCCCGCTGCGTCTTTATTCTGAAGCATTCCAACAATGAGATGTAGCGGGCGTATCTGACTTGTTTTGCTAAAGTGGTCGAGAAACATAACCGAGTGTACATGCATCCAGAACGTCCGCGCCGCAGAAGGATTGTGTGCACCGTCGAGCCATACCTCGCGCTTGCCTGTCAATGGTCCGGGTTTCAATTTTTGGAGCCTTGCTGGCCAAACCGCTGCCTGTATTCCTCTTCCTATTGCTTCCATCGAGACCTTCACTCTGTGTTGATGGCGTAGCATCGCAATGGCTAATCCTGCGTTTTTTACTTGATGTTCTCCAACAAGGCTTGGCGCGGGAAGCACATGAGACTTTTGCTTAGCTTCGTAGTTCTGGTGATCGACATAGCGAACACCGATTTTGTTATTCGGGCGCTCTTTGATAGCCCACCCCGTTTGCCCAATATTTCGGATAAGAGGCGCGCCTACCTTAAGTGCAGCATCTTCGATCGTTGGATTGACCACCGGCTGATACTCCGGAGCATTATCGAGCAATTCGTAATCGATCTCTGGTGGCCCATCAGGAATTTCCTTGAGCGGGGGATCAAACTCCGGCTCAGGATGATAAAGAGTCACCAAAGGCACGCCCTTCTTCGCAATCCCCGCTTTCTCAAACGCGATCCGCGCCATCGGCTCTTTTGGCACTCCGTCTTCAGGCGCGAGCAGGAATTTCTCGTGATCAATCCCCAAAGCCGCAATGCCGCAGGCCGCCAGAACATCAGGCTCAAGCACATTGGTAGCATCGAGCCGCCCGCCAAGGCCCACTTCAACCACGCAGGCATCGGCAGGCACGCGGGCAAATTCGGTAAAGGCCGCCGCGATGGTTATCTCAAAGAAACTGCACCCAAGCCCCTCTGCTGCATCGAAGACCTCTTCGAGCAGTTCAGCCAGCCGCGCATCTTCGATCAGCTTGCCCGCTACCCGGAAACGCTCATTATACCGCACCAAATGCGGCGAAGTGGTTACGTGGACCCGGTAACCCTGCGCCTCAAGCATCGCGCGCAGGAATGCGCAGGTCGATCCCTTGCCATTGGTGCCTGCAACATGAAAAACCGGCGGCAACCTTTTATGCGGATTGCCAAGCCGCGCCAGCAATTCGCGCACCGCATCAAGCCCCAGAACATCGCGCTGGATGCTCAATCCCGACAGGCGATCAAGCTGCGCCTGAACGCGCGGATCATCCGAACGGCCCATATCTCGCATGGTTAGAGGCGAGCGCCTTACGCTGCCGCTGAGGGCCGCATGTAATCGAGCACCTGCGCCAAGGTGGTTTTCAGGTCGCGCCGGTGCACCACCATATCAACCATGCCGTGCTTGTGCAGATATTCCGCGCGTTGGAACCCTTCGGGTAGTTGTTCGCGGATCGTGTCCTGAATGACGCGCTGCCCGGCAAAGCCGATAAGCGCGCCCGGCTCTGCGATCTGGACATCGCCCAGCATCGCATAGCTGGCCGTCACGCCGCCCGTGGTCGGATCGGTCAGCACGACAATGTAAGGCAGGCCTGCTGCCTTTAATCGGCGCGTCATCACCGTGGCCCGCGGCATTTGCATGAGCGATAAAATACCCTCTTGCATGCGCGCACCGCCTGCCGCTGTTACCACGACATAGGCGGCCTTGCGCGCCAAAGCTCGTTCGGCCCCGGCGCAAAAGGCCATGCCAACCGCCATGCCCATGGAGCCGCCCATAAAGCCGAAATCCTGCACGCCCACGACGGCCGGATTGCCCTCAATCGCGCCCGATCCCACCACAAAGGCATCATCATGCGGGTTCTTTGCCCGCGCGATTTTGAGCCGGTCAGTGTATTTCTTGGAATCTTTGAACTTAAGCGGATCCTCGGTCACCTGCGGCTGCGGGAGCAGGTCAAAACCGGGATCAAGCAGCAGGCCAAGCCGCGCATCTGCGCCAATGCGCCCGTGATGTTCGCATTTGTGGCAGACCGAGAGGTTCTCCTCATATTCGGCGACAAACAGCATTTCCTTGCAATTGGAACATTTGATCCAAAGGTCTTTTTCCGTGCTCTTCTTCTCATCGGAAAAGCCGAGCGAATTGCGAACCCGATTGAACCAGCTCATGTTTTTGCTTCCCTGATTGCAGCGACCATGTTTGCCGTCAGCTCTTGTAACTTAGCCGGAGCATCTGCGCCATATTCGCCCACCAAGTCAACGAGGGCAGAGCCAACAACCACACCATCTGCAACTTTGGCGATCTGCGCGGCTTGCTCTGGCGTGCGTACTCCGAACCCGACCGCGACGGGAAGATCAGTGGCCGCTTTAAGACGTTTGACAGCATCGGCAATAGAGCTTTGCGCGGCTTGTTGCAGCCCTGTGATACCGGCGACGGAGACGTAATAGAGAAATCCATCTGCATTGGTGAGCACGGCGGGAAGGCGCTCATCCGTCGTGGTCGGGGTTGCCAGCGGGATCCATGCAACGTCATGCCCGTCAAGTTCTTCGGCGAGCTCTGCGTTCTCCTCTGGCGGCATATCCACGCAAATGACGCCATCTACGCCCGCCCGGTAGCATCGTTTCGTAAACCAAGGCGCACCGCGGCGGATCATCGGATTGGCATATCCCATCAAGATCAACGGGACATCAGGGTGTCGCTGAGCAAAATCACCCGCAATTTTGAACACGTCCTCCGTGGTGGTCCCGGCGCCAAGCGAGCGCAGGTTAGCAGCCTGAATAGCAGGCCCGTCCGCCATCGGATCGGTGAAGGGCATACCTAGCTCGATAACGTCAGCTCCCCCTGCGACGAGCGCGTCAAGATTGGCCGCCGTGTCGCCATCGCCAGCGGTGATGAACGCGACGAAGGCTGGGTGGGGTTTGGAGAAGGCGGATTGGAGGCGGGTCATCACAAAGCCCCCTCACCTTCAGGGGAGGGGGTTGGGGGAGGGGGACTTGCCTGCAAATCAGCCACAACTTCGCCCAAACGGGTCAAAACACCATCCATATTGTCCATCACTTCAAGGTTTGAAAATCTGATCACCGTGTATCCCTGATCGTTCAAATATTGTGTTCTTGCCGCGTCGTAGTTTTGTTGGCCTGCATGAGTGTCACCATCAATTTCAACCACCAACTTGGGCGCGTTTGAGACAAAATCAGCGATATAGTTCCCAATCACCTTTTGCCTGCGAAACTTGATCCCTTGGAACCGCTCGGCTCTCAACTGATGCCACATCCGACGTTCGGGCTCTGGCATGACCTTGCGCATTTCTTTTGCCCTGTTCGTGAGGCGAGGGTCGCGCATTACCCCTCTCCCAACCCTCTCCCCTGAAGGTGAGAGGGCTTTTTGGGTCGTATCATTGCCCAAACAATTAGCCCGAGAGCTAAAATCGTGAAGCCAATCCAAGCAATCGCAAGATACCTTTCAAATTCTGGAGCTACCGGCTGGCAAAAGCCAAAGTGAATGCCGTCCTCTCTCGCGCGTCGGCAAGGGTCTCCATTTCTCTCCCAATCGACGACACGCGTAATGAGTGCCAAACTGTACAAGTAGCCCATCGCGAAGGACGATAGGACCGAAAGGGCAGCAATCAGCAACCGCCAATCGCACTTCACATCTCCACCCCAAGCCTCTCGGCCACGGTGAAAATGTCCTTATCGCCGCGCCCGCACAGGTTCATGCAGATGATCTCGTCCTCGCGCATCGACGGTGCCCGCTTGGCAACAGCTGCGAGCGCATGGGACGGCTCCAGCGCAGGGATAATCCCTTCGGTGCGGCAGAGCAGTTGGAAGCCTTCGAGGGCCTCATCATCAGTAACCGCAGTGTATTCAACCCGCCCACTTTCTTTCAGCCAGGCGTGTTCGGGGCCGATGCCGGGATAGTCTAGCCCTGCGCTGATCGAGTGGCCTTCGGTGATCTGACCGTCTTCGTCTTGTAAGAGGTAGGTCTTGTTGCCGTGCAGCACGCCGGGCGCTCCGCCCAAGAGACTTGCCGCGTGCTCATCGCCATCAAGACCGTGGCCTGCCGCCTCAACGCCGAGCATTTTGACCTCCGTATCGTCCAAGAACGGATGGAACAGGCCCAAAGCGTTTGATCCCCCGCCAATGCATGCAATCAGCAGGTCGGGCAGGCGGCCAGTGCGGGCGAGCAATTGCGCGCGCGCTTCGGTGCCGATAACGCTTTGAAAATTGCGCACGAGTTCGGGGTAGGGGTGCGGCCCTGCGGCGGTGCCGATGATATAGAAGGTGTCGTGAACATTCGCGACCCAATCGCGCAGCCCTTCATTCATCGCATCTTTCAAAGTCGCGCCGCCGCTGGTGACGGGGACGACTTCTGCACCCAGCAGTTTCATGCGGAACACATTGGGCGATTGGCGCGCGACATCTTCTGCGCCCATATAGATGACACAAGGCAGGCCGAACCGCGCGCACACCGTAGCGGTCGCAACGCCGTGCTGGCCTGCGCCGGTCTCGGCGATGATCCGCGTTTTGCCCATGCGGATCGCGAGCAGGATTTGCCCGATGCAATTGTTGATCTTGTGCGCGCCGGTGTGATTGAGCTCGTCGCGTTTAAACCAGACCTGCGCGCCCATTCCTGCTTCGGTATCCTTGCGCAGTTCCTCGGTCAGCCGCTCGGCGTAATAGAGCGGGGAAGGGCGGCCCACATAATGTTCCAGAAGGTCGTCAAATTCGGCCTGAAAGGCCGGATCAGCCTGCGCGGCGCGATATTCGCGTTCCAGATCAAGGATCAGCGGCATCAGCGTTTCAGCGACATAGCGTCCGCCAAATTCGCCAAAATGCCCGCGGTCATCGGGCTGATTGCGGAAGGAATTGGGTTGTTTGTTCATGATTGCAGCGCCGCCTGACAGAAGGCCTTGATCTTGTCCACGTCCTTGATGCCGGGGCCGGTTTCCACGCCCGATGATGTATCGACCAGATCAGCGCCTGTCAGATCAATAGCTTCGGCGACGTTTTCAGGGGTTAGCCCGCCTGCAAGGCCCCATGGCACGGTGTGCTCAAATTCCTTCAACAGATCCCAGCGAAACGCGGCGCCATTGCCGCCGGGCAGAGCTTGCCTGCCATCTTTGGGTTTTGGCGCTGGGGCATCGAACAGCAAACGGTCAACTTTGCCTTCAAAGCGGGCAGATTTCGCCAGCGTTTCTGCATCGCGCACGCCCAGCGCTTTCCACACTTCGACCCTGCCTTTTTCGCGCACCAATCCGGTCCATTCGGGCGTTTCGCGGCCATGAAACTGAACGATGTCGGGTTTGACGGTGTCGATCGCGTGCCCCGTTTCCTCAACCGAGGCATTCACGAGCAGCAGAACGGTTTTCGCCCTTCCTGCGATCATCCCGCGCAAGGTTGCCGCCATATCGAGCGCCACGTGGCGCGGGCTTTGCGCAAAGTGAACCAGGCCAATATGAGTCGCACCCGCATCAATAGCGGTGTTGATGGCAAGCGGGGTTTTCAGCCCGCAGATTTTGATTTGCATAGGTCTTAAAACTCAAAAAGTTAAAGCGTCGCTTCAATCGCGCGGGCTGCCGCGACCGGATCATCCGCTCGGCTGATTGGACGGCCGATCACCAGCACGCTGGCGCCATTGTCGCGGGCAGATCGGGGGGTGACGACGCGTTTTTGATCGCCAGTTCCTGAGCCTGATGGACGAAGGCCGGGAACGACGAAGAAACCGTCTTTCCATTGCTTGTGCACTTTGCCCACTTCGCGGCCCGAACACACAATCCCATCGAGGCCCGCTTTCTCCGCCAATTCGGCCAAGCGCATCACTTGCGTTTCAGCGCTGCCGTAAATGCCCGTATCAGTGAGGTCATTGCTGTCGAGGCTGGTGAGCGTGGTCACCGCGACAACTTTGCACCCTTCGGCGGCGGCGGCCTTGGCATCCTCCATCATCGCGCGCCCGCCCGATGCGTGGACCGTGACGATGGCAGGTTCATAGACATGCACCGCCATCATGGCAGCGGCGACCGTGTTGGGGATGTCGTGAAATTTGAGATCGAGAAAAATGGGGAGGCCCATATGCGCAATTTCGTGCACGCCGTGTCCGCCATGCGCGCAGAAAAATTCCAGCCCCAGCTTTACTCCGCCAATATGCGACTTCACCTTTTTGAGAAGCGCGAGCGCGGGATCAACCTGCGGCACATCCAGCGCGAGATAAATCGGATTGCTCATGTCGAGGCGCCTTGGCCGGGTGACAATCCCCCATCGCTCCCGGCGGTTTCCACAAGCTTATCCACTGGTGAATTTACCTCAGGTGCAATATCAGGTCTGCGCGATAAGGCATTGGATTTGATTGAGCTTTCGAGGCTACGAATGCGCCGATTAAGGCTCCATTTGACGCCGCGATGATAGATCCAGAACGGCACCACACCAAGCAGCCAGAAAACCAGCGCAATGACGCCAACCGGCCAATCGAACCCGACAGGGTCAGTAGAAGGCCAGAATTTGACCCGCTGCGGCTCTCCATAATTGATCAGCACGAAGATAGCGACGAACACTGTCACCAAAACCCAGATAAGAGTGCGCACGATTTGCACGAGGTGAACCCCTGTTTTGAATTGCTTCGGTCGCGCTCAGCCTAGGCTTTTTGCGCGCTAAGTCCAGTTAGGCAGGCCAAGTCTGATTAGACTCTTTGAGTCCAGTCAAGCAGTTAAAGCCAGGCTGAGTAGAGTGAGCTTAGCCAAACACCCGGGCAAAGATCGTCTCGACATGTTTGAAATGGTAGGCGAGGTCGAATTTCTCCTCCAGCTCAGCCTCGCTCAACACGTTGGTTACCTCGCCATCGGCTTTCAGCAGATCAAGCAGCGACAGTTTGCCCGAACTTTCCCACACTTTCATCGCGTTGCGCTGCACGATGGCATAGGCATTCTCGCGGCTGACCCCGGCCTGAGTGAGCGCAAGCAGCACGCGCTGCGAATGGACAAGCCCGCCCATGCTATCAAGATTGGCTTGCATTCGCTCAGGATAGACCAGCAATTTTTCCACCACACCCGTGAGCCGCGCAAGGCTGAAATCGAGCGCAATTGTCGCATCGGGGCCGATATACCGCTCGACCGAGGAATGCGAGATATCGCGTTCATGCCACAGCGCGACATTTTCCAGCGCGGGCATCGCATAGCTGCGGATCATGCGCGCCTGGCCAGTGAGGTTTTCGGTCAGCACCGGATTGCGTTTGTGCGGCATGGCCGATGAACCCTTTTGCCCCTTTGAGAAATACTCCTCGGCTTCCAGCACTTCGGTGCGCTGCAAATGGCGGATTTCCACCGCCAACCGCTCAATCGAGCCCGCAATCACCGCCAAAGTGGCGAAATACATTGCGTGGCGGTCGCGCGGGATCACCTGAGTGCTGATGGGTTCAGGGGTAAGGCCCAGCTGATCGGCGACGTATTCTTCAACCGATGGATCGATATTGGCAAAAGTGCCCACCGCGCCCGACACGGCGCACGTCGCAATTTCCGCGCGCGCTGCCACCAGCCGCGCCCGGCAGCGGTCAAATTCGGCATAGGCCTGTGCCAGTTTCAGCCCGAATGTCACTGGCTCTGCGTGGATGCCGTGGCTGCGCCCGATTGTGGGGGTGAATTTGTGTTCCTCAGCGCGGGTCTTGATCGCGGCCAGCAGCCCATCAAGATCGGCCAGCAATATGTCGGATGCGCGCGCCAATTGCACTGACAGCGTCGTATCGAGCACATCAGAGCTGGTCATGCCCTGATGCATAAAGCGGGCTTCATCGCCGACTTGTTCTGCGACCCAGGTGAGAAAGGCGATCACATCGTGCTTTGTCACCGCTTCGATGGCGTCGATCGCGGCGACATCGATGGCCGGATTGGTCGCCCACCAATCCCACAGCGCTTTCGCCGCGCTTTCGGGCACCACGCCAAGGTCGGCGAGCTTTTGCGTCGCATGCGCCTCTATTTCGAACCAGATGCGAAATTTCGCCTCCGGCTCCCACAGGGCGGACATTTCGGGGCGGGCATAACGCGGGACCATGGGCTCAGCTTTCCTTTGCGGTGGTGCGCATCAATGCGCTTGGCGTGCGGCTATGGTCCGCAGGCGCGCTTGGCAAGAGTGTGCGGGGTGTCATAAGCTGCCTTGTCCCCGAAAACGGGCACGTTCGAATATCCCAATTGGCACCGGATATGGACGTTTTTCTCCTTTGGAGTGATATCCAAAACCGTTTGACTCGCCTAGTTTCACTTATAAACTGCAATTCTACACTTTGATTTCTGGGGCTTATTCATGATAATTCGAACCTGGCGCGCAGGTATTTGCGTTGCCGCATTGGCGTGGTCTTCGGCGTCGCTCGCGGGCGATGAACCGATTTATGAGCCCGCGCCCGATTGGATTGAGCCTGCCTTTCTCGATACGATTGATCGCGATCCCGGCAATTCAATGCTGGTGAACGACACGCAGCTGCGCATTATCGAAGGGCGTTTGTGGGAATACAAAGATCTCGTCTACAAAATCTCCAGCCTTGCCGATCTGTCCAATGTCGGCACGCTAAAGGCCCAGTGGCTACCCGATAAGGGCGATCTGATCGTCCACGAAGTTGCAATCTTGCGTGATGGCGAAGTGATCGACCTGATCGCGGCGGGCGAGGAAATGGAGGTGCTGCGCCGCGAAAGGATGCTCGAACAGCGCATCCTCGATGGATCGCTCACCGCGACCATGGCAGTGCCCGGATTGCAAGTCGGCGATGAATTGCGCCTGCGATATTCGGTGACGACGTCCGATCAGGCTTTGGGCGATCAGGTGCAAAGCCAGTCTTATCTGTGGCGCAAGCAGGAAAATGGCGGGTTTCCCGGTAGCGGTTCAGGCAACACGCAAGAAGCCGATTTTGCCCGCGTGCGCGCATCTTGGCCCAAGGGTTTGGGCGTTCAATATAAGGCAGGGCCAAACTTTGACGTGCCCGCAACCGATGACGAGGGCGGCTTCACCACGCTTGAGGTGACATTGCCGCTTGAGAAAGCAGACGACATTCCCAGCGATGCGCCGCTGCGGTATCAAGCAGGCACGATCCTGCAATTGGGCACTTTTCAGGCATGGTCCGATGTATCAAGCGTGATGGCGCCCTATTACGAAACCGATGGCGCGCTGGCGGGATTAGATGATTTGAGCGCGAAGGTGGAGGATATTCGCACCCAATATTCCGCCGATCTGGAACGCGCGGTCGCGGCGCTCGAACTGGTGCAGGAAGACATCCGCTATCTGCTCAACGGGCTGGATGGCGGGAATTACCTTCCGCAGGATGTGGCCACGACCTGGGATAAGAAATACGGCGATTGCAAAGCCAAGACGGTGATCCTGCTCGCTCTTCTTGATGAGCTGGGAATTGCCGCAGAACCCGTTCTGGTATCCTCGCGCAGAGGCAATCTGGTGCCTGTGTCGCTGCCTTTGCCCGGCGCGTTCGATCACGTGCTGGTGCGCGCGAGCATTGGCGGTAATCTGTATTACCTTGATGGCACGTCGCTGGGCGCGAACATCAATGTCGTCGGCAATGTGCCGAATTTCGAATACGCGCTGCCGATCCGGGCAAGCGGCGGTGATATTGAGCGCATAGAGCAGGTTCTGCCGCGCACGCCTGAGGTTTCCAATACCATCACGGTCGATGCCTCGGCCGGTGTTGATGTGCCCACTTTGGTCACCATGACCGCAAAGTTTTACGGCCCAGCCGCGGCCCAATTTACCGCAGCGGCGGAGAAAATCACCGAAGAGCGCAAACGTGCAATGTCGCGCGGGATGAGCAATGAATTGGCCATGGTCGAGTTTGATATCATCCCCGGGGAAGATGACAGCGAAGCGACCATGGTGATAAAGGGCGTGTCGTCGCCTTCGTTCGAATTTGATGGGCCTCGCGGGGAAGCATCGATTGGCATGTTTGCCGAAGCTATGCGCTTTTCCCCGAATCGGACCCGGCGCGAATGGCGCGAAATCCCAGTGCGCAATGGCGCGCCGAGCAGCGTGCAGATGTCAATCGACCTCACGCTGCCTGATGCACCGGGCGGGTATGAACTGCGTGATGCTCAGCCGATTGATGTCACAATTGCAGGCAAGCATTATGAGCGCACAATCGCGCTCAACGGCATGCGATTGACTGCGCTTGAAAAACTGACCAGCCTGGGCGGGGAAACCGCGCCAGAGGCGTTCCGCGAAGAACGCCGCAAAGCAGCGGCACTCGTCCGCCAGAAGCCGCTGCTGATCGCGCCCGATGATGCACCGCGTATCTGGCGTTATGCGACCCAGAAAGATCGCAGCGCGCTGGAGTCCTTGGCCAAAGCCTATGCAAAGATGATCGAAAACGATCCGGACGAAATGAACCCGTACATTCTGCGTGCGGCATTCCGGTTCGACACGTTTGATTTTGCCGGTTCACTGAAAGATATGGACAAAGTCGTCGAGCTGGAGCCGACGGCGGAGTTTTTTGGCCAGCGTTCGACGGTTCATGCAATGCTTGGCGATCAGAAAAGCCAGAAAGCCGATCTGCAAGAAGCCTATGCGCTTGATCCGACCCCATCGCGGGCGATTGCGCTGGCTGAAACGCTCTCATTGCTGGGCGAACTCGATGAAGCTCGCGAAATTCTGGAATATGAAGACGGCGATGAGAATGTGCGTGAGGAACTTGCGGTTGCTCTGGCCGAAGTGGAAGCGCTTGAAGGGAACCCGCAGCAGGGTTTGCTGCGCATTTCGGACCTGTTGATCGATAAACCCAATAATCCCTATCTGCTTAATCAGCAATGCTGGTATATGGGCGTATGGCAGATCGGCATGGATGATGGCGTATCGGCCTGCACCAAAGCGGTAGAAAACGCTGACAACACCGCCAATGCCATCGACAGCAGGGCGATGATGTTCCTGCGCAATGGCATGTATGAAAAAGCCTTGAGCGATGTCGACGCGGCGCTGGAGCTTAGCCCCAATCAGGCCGCATCGGTGCTGCTGCGCGGTATCATTCGCCTTGCCAAAGGGGACCGGGGCGGGCAGTCTGATATCGATGATGGGCTGGCACGCGATCCCAGTCTGCGCGCCGTTTATCGCCAATGGGGTTTTGATATTTAGGTTGGACCGCACCCGCGCGGGCTGCTGTTTTGGACTGAGCCGTGCAAGCTTTGTCAAACCAGCTGTAACTTATCTCTAGATCCTCCGAACCCGCTGGCAGGAGGATTTCGATATGGTGAGCGCTCGTTTACCGGCTGCTGGTTCTGTGCCGCCTATATTACAGGAAGAGCGTTTGTCGCCCTTCATCCGGGTGACTTTGCGCCGCTGGGCCAAATGGTATGCGGGCGGGACGGAGCTGTTCTGGCCGTTCACCGATGCCGCGATCCGGTTCTTTGTTGCTCTGTGGTTCTTGCGGTCAGGGCTGGTAAAAATCAGCGACTGGGATCAGGCGGTCTATCTCGCCGCCAATGAATATCCCGTCACCTGGATGAGCGCACAAAATGCGGCGGCGACAGGTCTGACGATTGAACTGATCGCGCCGGCGTTTTTGCTGTTGGGCCTGTTCACTCGGCCTGCCGCGATTGCCATGGCGGCGCTGACAATCATTGCGCAGGCGGTTTATGTGCCGACCACTACTAATCTCATCATCATTGCTATTTTGCTATGGTATGCGGTGCACGGCCCTGCCGCGTTCTCGCTTGACCGAGTCTTGGCATCGGGACTGAAGCAAAGCGCTTTGCCGTTCGCGCGTCCGGTTGTTGCAGCAGGTGAGTGGCTGCGCGATAATGTTTCGCTTGTAATCATGGCGATAACGCGGCTGTGGCTTGGCGCAGCGCTGCTCGCTTATGCTGATATCATCGAACCCCCGGTCAGCATCCAAACATGGCTGCCGATCACCATTTTTGCCGGTTTTCCCGATGGGCTCGCGATTCTTTTTGCGGGGCTTTTGATCGCCGGGATCGGGGCCGGACTTGTATCATACGCGCTGTTTTTCCTCATCGGCCTGTTCATGGTCGCAGGCGCGCATCCCAATGTGACCTTTTTCCCGTTCCTGTTGTTGGCCATTTACGAAGCGAAAGGGGCAGGGCTGCTCTCTATCGACCGGTTGATCTGGGGCTGGATGGAGCGCAACATCCTGTTTGATCGCGATTATGCCGATATTCCGGATACATGGCCGCATATTGTGGTGGTGGGCGCAGGATTTGGCGGATTGGCAGCGGTTAGCAGGCTGAAACGATTGCCTGTGCGCATCACATTGATCGACAAGCGCAATTATCATCTGTTCCAGCCTTTGCTTTATCAGATCGCGACCGCCACTTTGAACCCCGCCGATATCGCAACCCCCATTCGCAGCCTGTTCCGCGCAGATGGCAATGTGCGCGTGCTCAAAGGCGAAGTGGCAGGGGTGGATGCAGCAGCAAAATCAATCGCAATGGGCGATGGCCAGGTGATCGGTTTTGACAAGCTGGTAATCGCCACGGGCGCAACGCACAGCTATTTCGGCAAGGATGAATGGGGCGCATTTGCGCCGGGTCTCAAAACCATCGAAGATGGCGTGGCGGTGCGCGGAGCGATCCTTAACGCTTTTGAAGAGGCCGAAGCCAGCAATGACCCTGAAAGGATCAAGCGCTTGCTGACTTTCGTGATTGTCGGTGCCGGGCCCACTGGGGTCGAACTGGCAGGTGCGATTGCGGAACTGGCCAAGATCAATGTCGCGCGCGAATTTCGCGCTGTGGACCCCGCTTCGGCGCGCGTAATTCTGGTGCAATCGGGTGAGCGGATATTGCCCGCTTTTCCCGAAGACCTCTCGGAAAAGGCTTCGGCATCGCTCAAAGCACTGGGCGTCGAAATCCGCCTCGGCAGCAGAGTGACAGAGATTGCCGAAACCCATGTGCAAATTGGCGAAGCGGGCCGGATCGAAACCGAAACGGTTTTGTGGGCAGCTGGCGTTGCAGCATCGCCTGCTGCGCGCTGGCTGGGAGTGGAAAGCGACCGATCAGGACGAGTGGAAGTGGATGAGCATTTGCGCGTCAAAATGGGCGAGGCTGCCTCGGATGATATCTTTGCGATTGGCGACACGGCTGGCAGCCGGGCATGGGATGGCAATCCGGTCCCCGGCCTTGCTCCGGCGGCCAAGCAGGCAGGTCTGCATGTTGCCAAAGTCGTCGAACGCGAATTGCTGGGCAAGCGCGCGCCCGATCCCTTTGCTTACAAACATCAGGGCAGCCTTGCGACCATTGGCCGCAAATCGGCAGTCGCAGATTTTGGGCGCTTCCACCTTTCGGGCTCTAGCGCCTGGTGGCTTTGGGGTCTGGTTCATGTCGGGTTTCTGACAGGCGCGCGCAACCGTGTGACGGTTGTCATCAATTGGTTGTGGAGCTTTTTTGCGCAGCATTCGGGTGTCCGGCTTATCACCGAAAAGCTCTAAATCAGCTTAGATCAGGCCCTTTGCGCGCAGTGAGACATGCCCTTCGCGCCCGATAATGACGTGATCGTGGACAGTCACACCCAGCAACCGGCCTGCCTCAGCCAGTTTCTGCGTGATCTGAATATCCGCGCGGCTTGGCTCGGGATTGCCGCTGGGGTGGTTGTGCACCATGATAAGCGCGCTTGCGCCCACATCCATGGCGCGTCGGATAACCTCGCGCGGATGGATAGATGCCTCATCAATTGATCCTTCGGCGGCGTGATGGTCGTCGATCAGGCGGTTCTTGGTGTCGAGATAAAGGATGCGCACCCGCTCAACCGTCAGATGCGCCATATCAATCGCGAGATAATCAATCAGCGCCTGCCAGCTTGATAGAACGGGCTTTTGCGTGACTTCGCTGCGAGCCATCCGGCGGGCGGCCACATTGACAGCTTTTAATGCGCCAGCGGTGGTTTCGCCCACGCCTTTTACCCGTTTCAAGGCATGCGGATCAGCATTGAGCACGCCTGCAAGTGTGCCAAATTGTTTGAGCAGTTCCTTGGCGAGAGGTTTGGTATCGCCCTGACGGATGCCCGCAAACAGCAAATATTCGAGCACTTCATAATCGGCGAGCGCTTCTGCCCCGCCTTTCAGCAACCGTTCGCGCAGCCGTGCGCGGTGGCCCAATCCTGCGGTTTTTCCGGCATCTGATGCGGTTTTAGCCGGCTCGGTTTGAGCCTTTGCGGCAGGCTCATCACCAAAATCAAAATGATCCTCCGCCTGAGCCAAAATGATCCTTTCCGCCAAAAACGTGCATGCTTCATTGCCTTTGGCGCGCGATATGCGCAAGGTTTGCCGCAATATGGATCGCGACATTCCGAATTCCGAACCGCGCCGCAATGGCGGGCGCTTTTGGTGGCTGGGGCGCGTGGCGATTGCAATCCTTGCATTTGTCGTGATTGCAGGCGTGGTGTTCTGGTTCAGCCGCGAGCGAATTGCAGGCAATTTGATCGACGATGCGCTTGCAGGAAGCGAGCTTGAGGCCGCATATGACATCGTCTCAATCGGGCCGCAGCGCCAGATTATCGAAAACTTTGTCATTGGTGATGAAGCCAGCCCAGATCTGACGATTGAGCGGATTGTGGCGGAGGTCGATTATGGCTGGGGCGCGCCGCAAATCGGCCGCATCACCGCGATCAATCCGCGGATTTATGGCACTTTGCGCGATGGCGTTCTCAGCTTTGGAGCGCTTGACCCTGCTATCTATGGCGAAGGGGAAGGGGGCTTGCCCGCGCTTGATGTCGCGATTGTCGATGCGCGCGGCGTAATTGAAAGCGATTATGGCAGGATCGGGCTGAAGCTTGAAGGCGAGGGCATGCTGGATGATGGCTTTGCGGGAAAGCTGGCCGCGACCGCGCCCGGCTTTGGCACGCAAAGCTGCAAAGCCGACAAGGCGACCCTTTATGGCGATCTCACGATTGATGCAGGCCTGCCGCAATTTTCCGGGCCATTGCGGGTGCGCGATGCGGATTGCGAGGGCGCAAAACTTGGCTCTGCCGATATTGCCGCTGAGCTGTCCACGGTGGAGGATTTTTCCAAGCTTGATGGCCGGTTTGTCATCGCCGCGCAGCAATTGGGCTATGCCGGAATATCGGGCGGAGCGGTCAAGGGCACTGCGCAATTGGGGCTGGACGCGGACGGAGCCAATCTGGCGCATGATATCGCAGTTCAAACGCTCATAACACCCTATGGCGGTATGCAATCTGTCAGCGCCGATGGATCGCTCCGCAGCGCCTTTGCCAGCGGCGACACCGAATGGAACGCTGATATCAAAGGGCGCAATCTGACCCCCGGCACCACGGCAAGCGCGCTGGTCGCTGATGCCAAAGGAGGGCTGGCAGGCACAATGCTGGAGCCGCTGCTGACCAAAGCCACACGCAATCTCGACAGCCAGGCAAGGGGCGCATCGCTCGCGGCCAATGTGACTGTGCGGCAAAGCGGCAATGGTTATGCGCTGATAGTGCCCGAAGGGCGCGTGGTGAGCGCATCGGGCGTGCCTTTGCTGGCGCTTTCGCGAGTCAGTTGGTCTCCTGCTGGGTCTGCGCGGACTGGCTCGCTCACCGGAAACTTTATCACAGGGGGTGCCGGTTTGCCGCAGATCACCGGCCGCATGCAGCAACGCGGGCGAGGGGCGCTGACGTACCGGATGGCGATGGCCGATTATACAGACGGAGCCAATCGCGTTGCGGTGCCCCGGTTCGAGCTGCGCCAGAGCCGGGACGGCGCGATGCGTTTTACCGGCATTGTGAAAGCCAGCGGCGATGTTCCTGGCGGGACGATCAATCAGCTCACTCTGCCGCTATCGGGCACGGTTTCGCGCCAAGGTGCCATCGCACTCGGCGAACAATGCACGAGCGCGCAGTTCGGCGCGCTGACGCTTTATGATCTGTCCTTGAAAGCGCAAAGCCTGACGCTGTGTCCTGAACTGGGAGCGCGCGCGATCGTCACCTATTCCGGCGCTTTGAAGCTCGCCGCGGTGACCGAAGGGCTCGATCTGCGCGGGGAACTGGCCGGATCGCCGATCACCCTTACCAGCAGCCAAACGGCGCTCAGATATCCCGCGCCGTTCGAATTGAGCGATGTCGCGGTGCGCATCGGCAATCCCACCAGCGGTGTTGATTTGATGGCCGCCAGCCTGACGGGCGATTTTATAGGCGGCTCAGACAATAACCGCGAGGATGGCGCGTTTGTTCGCGGTGAGTTTGCACAGGGCAGCGCTGCGATTGATCCTGTGCCGCTCGGCTTTACCGATATTGCGGGCAAGTGGCGGTATACCGACAGCGCCTTGATAGTAGATGAGGCGGCCCTAACCGTCAGTGAACGCACGGACGGCGCCCCGCGCTTCAACCCGCTAATCGCCGAGGGCGCGCAGCTGACTTTGCAGGGCGGCGATATTCGCGCATCGGCTGATCTGCGCCATCCCGGTTCGAGCCAATTGATAACCGCGGTTCAGGTCGCGCATGATCTGGGCAGCGGGGCGGGGCAGGCTTTGCTCGATGTGCCGGGTGTCACATTTGGCAGGGGGCTGGAACCTGACGATCTCACCTATCTTACAGAAGGTGTGATCGCCTTTGCCGATGGGACCGTTGCCGGCAGCGGGACAATCAACTGGGCCCCGGATGCAGTGACCAGTTCCGGCGAATTTAGCACCAATGATTTTGATTTTGCCGCCGCCTTTGGCCCGGTTGAAGGATTAAGCGGCGAGATTGTGTTCACCGATCTGTTGGCGCTGACGACTGCGCCCGATCAGCAAATCACTATCGCCTCTGTCAATCCGGGCATTGAGGTGCTGGCAGGCCGGATTCGCTATTCGCTTACCAATGGCGAATTGGTGGACGTGCGGGACGGGCGCTGGCCTTTTATGGGCGGCGAATTGATTCTGCGCCCGGCCCGGCTCAGCTATGGCGGCAGCGGCGAGCAGCGCTTTGTATTTGAGATTGTCGGGCTTGATGCGTCCAAGTTTATTTCTCAGCTGGAGCTGACCAATCTGAACGCGTCGGGGGCGTTTGATGGCACCATCCCTGTGGTGTTTGACGCTGACGGCAATGGCCAGATCGAAGGGGGCTTGCTTATATCACGCCCGCCGGGCGGCAATATCGCCTATGTCGGGGAACTGACTTATGAAGATCTGGGCGCGATGGGCAATTACGCTTTTCAGTCGCTGCGCAGCCTTGATTACTCGCAGATGAGCATCGGGCTTAACGGCGATCTGGCAGGCGAGATCATCACCAATATGACCTTTGACGGGGTAAGCCAGGGCGATGGCGCGCAAAGCAACTTCATCACTCGCCGCCTGGCCAAACTGCCGATCCGCTTCAATGTGAATGTGCGCTCTGAAAACTTTTATGATCTGGCTACGATGGTGCGATCTTTCTGGGATCCTGCCTTTGTCGGCGATCCTGCCAATCGCGGGTCGCTGCCGGGATCTGATGGGCGGCTGCAAGTGCTTAACCCCAATAACAACAACAACCCGCCAGCAGCGCCCGAGCCGGTTCTGCCTGATATCAGACGACCGGCTGAACCATCCGTTCAAGCTGGCGAAAGCGAGGAAAGCCTATGACCATCTCAAAATTGACCCGGCCTAAGCCTTGCGCCAATGATCTCGGGCGTAAGCAGAAAATAAAGGGTGGCGGGGCAATGAAGTATACCGGATGGGCGCCGATCATGGCGCTGGGTTTGAGCGCGGTTTTGGGCGGATGCATCAATATTGATGCGCCCGATGAACCCATCGTCATCGATCTCAATATCAACATTCGGCAGGAAGTGATTTATCGTCTTGCAGAAGATGCAGACGAGACGATTGAGGAAAATGAGGACATTTTTTAAGTCCAAGGTTTAGTTTTTGGCCAAGATTTACGTTTCAGCCAAGGATTGCGTTCAGGAAAGCCCAATGATGATATTTCGCACCACCACTTTGGCATTCGCAGCAGGGGCCTTGGCGCTCAGCGCGATTGCAATGCCTGCCAGCGCTCAGCGTGATCCGGCCTATGCCGCCGCGCGCGCAGCGGGCACCGTTGGGGAACAGGTTGATGGATATCTTGGCATTGTCGGCGATCCCACGCCCGCGCTTCAGCGGCTGGTGGATGACATCAATATCAAGCGCCGTGCGGTCTATCAGCGCAAGGCGCAGGAAAACAGCGCCACATTGGAAGCTTACGCGCTTGCGTCTGGGTGCCAGGCCATTTTGCGCACGGTTCCGGGGGAAAAGTATCAGGCCCCTGACCGCACCTGGCAAACGCGTACAAACGAACCGCCTTTGCGCGATCAACGCTGCCCGTAAAAGGGTGAGGGCTTAGGTTTTTGCGCGTCCCATAACGGGATATGTGTGTGCTCCGAAACGGTATCGGGCGCCCGCTTACTTGCATTCTATTCAACACACCTCGCGATAATTGCCGCGCGCTTGTGTCCACTGCCATTGACTTGCCATACGCCCGATTCTAAGGGGTGCGCGCCTCTTGCGGGGCTGTTTGTTGTGCTTGTGCAATCTCCCAACTAGGAATGAGCGGATGAGCGACAAGAAACCCGCACGAGAAACCATCGCTGAGGATGCGCGAATTGATGCGCTTGAGGAACGGCTTAAAGCTGCCCGCGAGCGCGAAGACAAACGCAACCAGCCAAGCGTGCAGGGTTCTGATGCGAATTATCGCAGCGGCAGCCGCGTTTTGGCAGATCTTATCGGTGGGCTTCTTGGTGGAGTGGTGATCGGATATGGCATCGGCCATCTGACGAACACCAATCCATGGGGTCTGTTGGTGGGGCTGTTCCTTGGAATAGTGGTCGCTTTCAGAAATGTTATTCTCAGCGCAAACGCGCGCCCTGAGAGTGATGCCGAAACACCGAAAGGTGACGGGGGCTGATGTTCCCGCCGCCAATTGTTGCTGGCATGGCTCGATTTTACGCAAGGGTGCGTCGCTATAAACGATGCAATAAGGACTGATCTGACGTGGCAGCCGAAGAAGGCAAAGTCGATCCGATGAAACAATTCGAGATCGAGCCGTTGCTCGGCTCGGACACGTGGGAATTGGGTTCAACAGGTCTCAACATCGCATTCACAAACTCAACCTTGTGGATGGCGATCACGACCGTTTTGCTCGTGGTGTTTGTCGCAGGCGGGATGAAGCGTCAGCTGGTGCCGGGGCGCTGGCAGATGGCGGTGGAATATTTCACTGGCTTTATCGATGACATGCTTGAGGCGAATATCGGCAAACAAGGTCGCAAATATGTGCCTTATGTCTTCACGCTTTTCATGTTCATCCTGTTTGGAAATCTGCTTGGGCTACTGCCCTTGGGGCTTGTTGGCGTTCACCCGTTCACGTTCACCAGCCACTTTACCGTAACCGGCGTGTTTGCGGTTATCAGTTTCTCCATCGTGCTGATTGTCGGCTTTTGGAAGCACGGCATCAAGTTTTTCAGCCTGTTCGTGCCCCACGGCACGCCGCTGCCGATGATCCCGATCATTTTCCCTATTGAGCTTATTTCATTTCTCGTGCGCCCGTTCAGCCTCGCTTTGCGGCTGTTTGTGGCGATGATGGCAGGCCACGTGCTTTTGAAAGTGCTCGCCAGTTTCGTCATCAACAGCACCAATGCGGGCGCAGGTTTCGGCGTTTTGGTCGGCGTGCCCAGCTTTGCTCTGATGATCGGTATCAGCGCGCTCGAGATTCTGGTGGCCGGGATTCAGGCCTATGTTTTCGCTCTGCTGACATCGCTCTACATCAACGACGCAGAGCATCTTCACTGATTTTCACTCACGTTTTTTTCAAGTTTTTTTAAGGAGTTTTCAAATGGAAGTAGAAGCTGCAAAGCTCATCGGCGCAGGTCTTGCTGCAATCGGTGCTGGTATGGCCGCCATCGGTGTGGGCAATGTGTTCGGTTCGTTTCTCGAAAGCGCGCTGCGCAATCCGGGCGCGGCTGATGGCCAGCAAGGCCGTTTGTTCATCGGCTTTGCGGCTGCCGAACTTCTCGGCCTGCTCGCCTTTGTTGTGTCGATGATCCTGATCTTCGTCGCCTAAACTGGTTTGGCGCAATCGCGTATTGTTGGCTTTGCCCTGTACGCGATTGCGCATTTGACCGCCCCCGCGCGGAGCGTCCTTTCAATGCCTCAAATAGCCCAGCTGCTTGAAACCTATTCCAGTCAGATATTCTGGCTATTGGTTTTCTTCGGCATCACTTTCTTCGTCGTCGGGCGCGGGATGGTGCCCAAAGTGCTCGACACGGTGACTTTGCGTGACAAGCAGATCGCCGATGATTTGGCAGCGGCGCAATCCGCTCGTGATGCAGCGGATGAGCAGGAAGAGGCATGGCGTCAGCGCGAAAACGAAAACCGTGCCGCTGCACAAGGTCTGATTGCAGATGCAAAAGCGAAAGCGTCTGCCAATTCCGAAAGCGTCCTTGCCAAAGCGCAAGCGGGCCTGGATGCGCAATTTGCTGAGGCAGAAGCGCGCATCGCTATTGCGCGCAGCAATGCAATGAGCGAGATCGAAGGCGTCGCTGCAGAGGCCGCGCAAGATATTGTGAGTAAGCTTGCCGGGGCCAAAGTGACCAAAGCGAACGCGACCAAAGCGGTGAAAGAGGCTTTGAATGGATAATTCCCTGCTCCTGCTCGCCGCCGCTGCGCCTGCTGCTGCGTCTGAACCGGTGGCCTTTGGCCTTGCTGCGTATCAGTGGGTATCGCTTTCCATGGGCGTGCTGATTGCGATTTTTATCTGGAAGAAAGTTCCAGGCATGATCACAGGCGGGCTCGATAGCCGGATCGAAGCGATCAAGCATCAGCTTGACGAGGCGAAAAGCCTCCGCGCCGAAGCCGAGGTTTTGCGCGACGAATATGCAGCCAAAATCGCAGGCGCCGAACAAGACGCCGAGGCAATGATGGACAGCGCCAAGCGTGAAGCCGAAGCGATCATCTCCAAAGCCAAGACCGACAGTGCTGACATGGTGAAACGCCGTGAGCGCATGGCCGAAGACAAGATCGCAGCCGCAGAACGCGATGCCATTGCCGAAGTGCGCGCCAAAGCGGTTGAGGCGGCGTCTGCCGCATCGCGCAAGCTGATCGCAGAGCGCCACGACAAGGCGGCTGACGCCGTTCTGGCGGATGAGGTTATCGGATCGCTTTGATCCGCTGATCGCACGCTTTCTTTGAAGGGCTCGGCGCGGGGCAGAGCTTAGCCTCTCAGCTCTTCAAGAACCCGGTTCAAACACCACTTTGCCTACCAGCTCGCGCCGGTCCATCGCAGCAAATCCCTCGCGCCAGCGTGATAGGGGCAGCACCCGGTCAATCGCGGGGGTGATCTGTCCCGCTTTCGCCAGATCAGCAATCGCTGCATTGATCGCTGCACCGCGCTCTGGAAACCGCCGGGCATATTCGCCCGCGCGCACGCCTACGATTGAGAACCCTTTGATCAGCGGAATATTGGTCGCCAAATCGGCGATCCGCCCGCTGGTAAAGCCGATCACGGCAAGCTTTCCGCCAAAGGCAACACAGCGCGTGGATTCGTCAAACACATCGCCTCCCACAGGGTCGAACACGACATCGCACAGCGCCCCGCCGGTGATGTCCGCAACTGCCTCGCGAAATCGCCCGTCTGCCAGGATCACCGCATCAGGATCGTAGCTTTGCGCAATCCGCTCGCGCTTGGCCTCAACGCCTGTGGCTGCGATCACTTTTGCGCCCAGCGCCTTGGCCAGATCGACCGCTGCAAGACCCACGCCTCCGCTGGCGCCGTGAACCAGCACCCATTGGCCGGGTTTAAGCCCGCACAGCTCGACCAGCGCGGTGTAGGCGGTTGAGTAGGCCGCGCCCATCGCGGCGGCCGCGTGAAAGCTCACGCTCTCTGGCATAAGCGAAAGGCCGCGTTCCGGCAGGCTGACGTGTTCGGCAAAGGCGCCCGTCTTGTTGCCGCCCATAACCTTGTCACCGGGCTTGAACAGGCTGCGTGCGCCGGCTTCGATCACTTCTCCGGCGGCTTCGAGCCCGCTGATGAAGGGGAGGGGCGGTTTGAACTGATATTGCCCGCGCGTCATCAAGAGGTCGGGGTAATTCAGCGAGGCCGCTTTGATGCTTACCAACACTTCGCCGGGCTGGCGCACTGGGATGGGAGCATCAATCAGCGCGGCACCGCTAAGATCGCTCGACAGCGATTGAACCTGTAAGGCCTGCATCGCGGTTTAGAAGTTGTCCTTACCCGAACGCAGCGCGGCAAAGGTCTCATGCGGGGCATCGCCGCCCCATTTCGCCGCCAGCACCGGATCATCGGCGCGCAGGAACGGATTGGTTGCAAGCTCACGCGAGAGGACGGTCGGGACGGTCGGCTCGCCTTTGGCCCGCTTGGCAGTGATGTGCGCGACATAATCCTGCAAAGCGGTGTTGTCCGGATCCGCGTGGATGGCGAATTTGGCGTTCGCTTCGGTGTATTCATGCGCGCAATAGAGCGTGGTTTCGCTTGGCCATTGGCGGATACGGTCGAGGCTTGACCAGAACTGTTTGGGTTCCCCTTCGAACATTCGCCCGCAGCCCAGCGCGAACACGGCATCGCCCACAAAAGCGATGCTGGCATCCGCAATGTGGAACGCGACATGGCCATTGGTGTGACCCGACACATCGATCACATCGGCGGTGAAATCACCCAATTTTACGGTGTCGCCATGCTCAACGACGTGGTCGATAGCAGAGAGCTTTTCGACCTCGCGCGGGGCAATGACGCGCGCGCCGGTGGCTTTGACGATGTCGCCATTGCCGCCCGCATGATCGGGGTGCCAGTGCGTGTTCCAGATATGGGTGATGGTCCACCCTTTGGCGTCTGCCTGTTTGAGGTATTCAGCCGCATCGGGTGTGTCGATCGCAGCGGTTTCTCCGCTCACAGGGTCATGCAGCAGAAAGCCGTAATTGTCGCTGAGGCAGGGGAATTGATGAACTGTAAGCATGGCGAGCTATGTAGGCGATCCAGCCCCAGTAGGAAAGGCCCGCTCTCCGATTGGGAGAACGGGCCTTTTCTTAGTCCGATACGGGTAGTGCCGTATTGGCGGCTTGCTCAGTCGTCTGACTTCTTGAGCGCTTCGCCCAGGATGTCGCCGAGCGATGCACCCGAATCGGATGAACCGAACTGGGCCACTGCCTCTTTCTCTTCCGAGATCTGGCGAGCTTTGATCGAGAAGTTCGGCTTTTTCGAACGGTCGAACCCGATGACCATCGCATCGACTTTCGCGCCAACCTGGAACCGGTCAGGGCGTTGTTCGTCGCGGTCACGGCCAAGGTCAGAGCGTTTGATGAACCCGGTCGCGCCATCATCGCCAACCTGCACTTCGAGCCCGCCATCGCGCACTTCAAGAACGGTAACCGTAACGGTCTGGTTCTTGCGAAGGGAGCCAGCAGCGGCTGCACCCGCTTCGGTGGGAGCGCCTTTTTCAAGCTGCTTCATACCCAGCGAGATACGCTCTTTTTCGACATCGACATCAAGCACAACCGCTTTGACTTCTTCGCCCTTGCGGTGAAGCGCCAATGCGTCTTCGCCCGAAATGCCCCAGGCGATGTCTGACATGTGGACCATGCCATCGACGTCGCCGTCGAGCCCGATGAACAGGCCAAACTCGGTTGCATTCTTGACTTCGCCCGTGACTTCCGCGCCAACCGGGAACTTCTCTGCAAATTCGTCCCACGGATTGCGCTGAGCCTGTTTGAGGCCGAGCGAAATGCGGCGCTTTTCGCTGTCCACTTCGAGGACTATCACATCGACCTCTTGTGAAGTGCTGACGATCTTGCCGGGATGCACGTTCTTCTTGGTCCAGCTCATTTCAGAGACGTGGACCAGACCTTCGATGCCGGCTTCCAGTTCAACAAACGCGCCATATTCGGTGATGTTGGTGACAACGCCCGAAAGCTTTGCGCCCATCGGGTATTTCGCAGCCACGCCATCCCAGGGATCGCTTTCAAGCTGCTTCATACCAAGCGAGATGCGCTGCGTTTCGGAATTGATGCGGACAATCTGCACTGTCACGGTGTCGCCAATCGCAATCACTTCGCTGGGGTGATTGACGCGCTTATAGCTCATGTCGGTGACGTGGAGCAGACCATCAATGCCGCCCAGATCAACGAACGCACCGTAATCGGTGATGTTTTTGACCACACCGTCGATCACCTGACCTTCGGCCAGCTTGTCGATCAGCTCGCTGCGCTGTTCAGCGCGTGTCTCTTCGAGGACTGCGCGGCGCGATACGACGATATTGCCGCGGCGGCGGTCCATTTTGAGGATTTGGAAAGGCTGCGGCACTTCCATCAGCGGGGTCACATCGCGCACGGGGCGGATATCGACCTGGCTGCCGGGCAGGAAGGCAACGGCGCCGTCAAGGTCAACGGTGAAGCCGCCTTTGACGCGGCCAAAGATGCGGCCTTCGACGCGCTTGCCTTCGCCAAATTCGTTTTCAAGCTTGTCCCAGGCGGCTTCGCGGCGGGCGCGGTCGCGGCTGAGCATCGCTTCGCCATCGGCGTTTTCGACACGGTCGACATAAACCTCGACTTCGCCGCCGACGGTGAGGCCGTGAGGTTCATCACCTCGGGCAAATTCCTTAAGCGAGACGCGGCCTTCTGATTTGAGGCCCACGTCGATCACGGCATAGCCGTTTTCAATCGCGGTGACGGTGCCTTTGACGACGCGGCCTTCAAAGCCATCTTCGCCGGCGCCGCCGAGTTGTTCGTTGAGTAGCGCTTCGAAATCGTCGCGCGTCGGGTTAGGTGCAGTTGCCATAGGTAAGGGCAGTTCCTGTATTCGTTTTGCTACCGGCCGCCGGTTGATCCGGGGTCTTAAACCGCCGCCTGGCGCACCATTGCGCTGGCCTTGCGGGGCAAGAGGCCGAGGTCTGCGCATTGCCGAATGCAAATCCGCAGGTTCTTCGCGGTTCCAGAGGATGCAAGAGAACGGGCGCGCGCCTAAGCCAAATGCGCCTCGATAGCAAGCGATTTCCCCGATTCGCTCGCTCCGGCGCAGAGGAGACATGGACCGGTAAGGCGGGGTTTTGCAAAAGTTGAGAAGGACCGCTGATCCCGCGCAAATCCTTGGCTGCGAGCCCGAACTGCGCTGCAAAAGTGTAACCTTCGCATTTTGCCTGTTCGGATGCGGGTTTGAGCGGAGAGGGGCGGGGGAGAGGCAGGGTGTCATCATCCCTGCATTTATGCCTTGCTCCGCACATTGTAGGAAAGCGGTTACCGAGCGTTCAGAGCGCTTTCAACCGCATCGCGCACCAATTCAAAAGCGGCATCGCGGTCAAAAGCGGTGGTGTCGATCACCAGGGCATCGCTGGCCGGTTTCAGCGGTGCATCAACGCGCCCCATATCGCGTGCATCGCGCCGGGCAATGCTGGCGGTGATGTCGGACAATTCGGCACTTACTCCGCGCGCCTTCACTTCAAGCCAGCGCCGCCGCGCGCGTTCTTCCACGCTGGCGGTGATGAACAGTTTGACATCAGCATCAGGCGCAATGACGGTGCCGATATCGCGCCCATCCAGCACCGCGCCGCCCGGTTGCAAGGCAAAGGCGCGCTGGCGTTCAAACAACGCTTTGCGCACACTGGGATGCACCGAAACGCGGCTTGCAAATCCGCCGGTCGCCTCGCTTCGTAAAGCGGGATCATCGAGCAATTCGGGCACAAAATCGCATGCGGCAAGCGCGTCTGACGCGCTATCCGCATCGCCGCCATTTATCTGCACCTGTTGGCCGACCGCACGGTATAGCAATCCGGTGTCGAGATGCGGCACGCCGAAGTGATCGGCCAGCCGTTTGGCAATGGTGCCTTTCCCCGAAGCGGTGGGGCCATCAACGGCGATGATCACGAAAACTCCTCCTTGGCTTCATCGGCTGATATGCGCTGGCCTTCGCGTGAGCGCCAGCGATAATGCAGCGCAACCATGCCGAGACAAGCCACCGCCAGATTGGTGCCAAGCGAGACCCATTCCAACGCCCAATCATTCCAGAACAGCGATGATCCTATCGCAAAGCCAATCAACACGGTGGCTGCGATCAAACGGCGATGGGCAGGGCGGATTGTCATGGTGTTTGCGCAGGAGGCGGGGGAGCCTTGCGCCGTGCCGCTTTCACCAGACCGAATATCGCAATCGCCGCCCAGAACCCTTCAAGCACGAGGCTCGGCCAATTGGTGTGGACCAACAGGGAAACTGTCAGCAGCGCAGCGCCCGCGAGATTGGTGCCGTGGAGAATATAGGGGTTGGGCTCATCCACCCAGGTCAGATAGGCGTATGCGCCGATAATGAAGGCAGTGCCGACGAATCCGATCAGCGAATAGATGTCGAGCGGGGTGGACATGCTTGATGCACTATCTTATTCAATCGCGATGGCAAACGATGGTCGCAAATTGTTGGTGCTTGACCTTGATGAAACGCTCATCTTTGCGACCGAAAAACCGCTTGAGCGGCCAGCCGATTTCCGTCTCTTCGACTACCACATCTATCGTCGCCCCCATCTCGATACCTTTTTGCGGGCAGTGGCCGAACCTTTCCACCTCGCAGTCTGGTCGTCGGCGAGCGATGACTATGTCGCGCTTGTTGTCGAGGAAATCTGGCCCCGCGACATCCCACTCCAATTCGTCTGGGGACGAAGCCGAGCCACCATGCGACGAGTGATCAGTGATCGTTTTTTCGATGGCGATCCTGCAAGTCACCTCAATTACCGTAAGCCGCTTGTGAAGCTCAAACGGCTCGGGTGGTCACTGGAAGATGTGCTTATTCTTGATGATACCCCGAGCAAGTCGGCGCAAAACTACGGTAATGCGGTCTATCCAAGGGAATGGGAGGGCGACCCTGAAGACGACGACCTGCTATTGCTTTCGCATTATCTGCCGACCCTGGCCAAGGTACCTAATGTCAGGCGGGTTGAGAAACGCGACTGGCGGGCGAGGGCGCAAGCCTTAATGAGCTAAGCTGCAGCGGCTGCGAGCAATTCCATAAAGGTCGGAAAGCTCGTCGCGATCGGCGCAGTGTCGTCGACTTCGACACCGTTTTTGCTGACAAGGCCCGCGACCGCCATGCTCATCGCGATGCGGTGGTCGAGCTTTGTTTGAACTTCAGCGCCTCCAGGCGTGCCGGGCAGAGGTTCACCGCCTGAGCCGTGAATGGTAAGGCCGTCCTCGCATTCCTCAACTCGCGCACCGGCCAGCGTTAGAGCCTTGGCCATCACCGCGATCCGGTCGCTCTCTTTAACCCGCAATTCCTCCAGCCCGCTAGTCCGCGTTGTTCCTTTGGCCAAGGCGGCTGCGACAAACAGTACGGGAAATTCGTCCACCATGCTGGGCACAATCGCCGGGTCCACATCAATCCCGGTGAGCGCGGAATGCTTCACTCGCAGGTCTGCCACCGGCTCGCCGCCAACTTCGCGCGGGTTCATGTCTTCAATAGAGCCGCCCATCTGGCGCAGCACGGTGATGATACCGGCGCGGGTGGGGTTGAGGCCAACATTCTCGATTAAAAGATCGCTCCCCGGCACCAGCAAAGCGGCGACCATGAAAAAGGCGGCAGAGGATGGATCACCTGGCACCACCACATCGCAGGGGCGCAAATCCGCCTCGCCATGCACTTCGATTACGCGCGCGCCATCCTCGTTGCCCAGCGTCAGCTCCACGCCAAACCCCTTGAGCATGCGTTCGGTGTGATCGCGGGTCGGCACAGGCTCTATCACGCGGGTGATGCCCGGCGTGTTCAGCCCGGCCAGCAGCACCGCGCTTTTGACCTGCGCGCTCGCCACAGGCAGGCGGTACGTGATCGGCACAGGCGGATTGGCCCCGCGCACCATCAGCGGCAGAGTGCCGCCTGCTGAGGCTTCAAATTGCGCGCCCATCTGGCTGAGCGGGGCAATCACCCGGTTCATCGGACGGCCTGAAAGGCTCGCATCGCCGGTAAAAGTGGCGGTTATCTGATGGCTGGCCAGCAATCCCATCAGCAGCCGGGTCGATGTGCCCGAATTGCCCATATCAAGGCTTCCGCGCGGCTCCAAAAGGCTGCCAAGCCCTGCGCCTTCGACCTGCCAGATGCCATCATCTGTGCGTTCTACATGCGCACCCAGCGCGCGCATGGCGGCGGCGGTCGCATGCACGTCTTCGCCTTCGAGCAGCCCTTCGATCCGGCTTTGCCCCACGGCAAGCCCTGCAAACATCAAGGAACGGTGGCTGATCGATTTGTCGCCGGGGACGCGCAAACTTGCCGATAAAGGGCCGGAAGGAGAGAAGGTGTGAGCTGCCATTGCGCGGCGGTCTTTGACAGCGCAGTGTCGCTATGGCAAGGCGCCGCAACTTTCGGGTGGACAGGCTTGAAACACGGCCCGCCCGGTCCCACCAATTAAGACGTTCAGCGCCGCACCTTTAAGGCGCATCACAGATGTAAGGATTTTCGAATGGCGAAGCCGGAATGGGGAACCAAGCGTTCCTGCCCCAAATGCGGGACACGTTTTTACGATCTGGGCAAAGAAGACCCGGTGACCTGCATTGAATGCGGCGAAACCTGGACGCCGGAACCCGTGCTCAAATCCAAGCAGCCGATCCCGTTTGAAGAAGCCGACAAGAAAGCCAAAGAAGGCGAAGCAGACAGCGATCTGGGCGGCGATGATGAGCTGGAAGAAATCGGCAATATTGATGAGGAAGAGGATTCCCCCGATAACGATGTCGATCTGGGCGGCGACGATGACCTTGGCGTGACCAAGGGCAAAGGCGACGACGATGGGGACGACGACACCTAAAAACACTTGCTTTTTGTAAGGCGCTCTCATAATCGCGCTGCTCCCTGTGAGAATGGGGAGGCGGGTTCCATGAAAATGGGCCTGCACAAATGGTAAGGGGCCTTAGCTCAGCTGGGAGAGCGCAACACTGGCAGTGTTGAGGTCAGCGGTTCGATCCCGCTAGGCTCCACCATTTTACTGGCTTTTCCGCTGCTTACCCTGCGAAAAATCCAGCAAAATGGATTTAGATACAAAGCCGGGGCATTTGCTTCGCACGCTGGCCAACGAGGTTTCGTTCGCCGGCGTTTTTCGCGTTAAATCCTGTCGAAGCTGGCGGGCGAGGAGTGGATTGAATGTTTGATAATCTGTCCGACCGCCTGGGCGGGGTCTTTGACAAGCTTAAAGGCCGCGGGGCGCTTAAAGAGCAGGACGTGCGCGATGCCATGCGCGAAGTGCGCGTCGCTTTGCTCGAGGCCGATGTCGCGCTGCCTGTCGCACGCCGCTTTATCGACAGCGTCACCGAAAAGGCCGTGGGCCAGGAAGTCCTCAAATCGGTCAAGCCCGGCCAGCAGGTCATCAAGATCGTCCATGACGAACTCATCGCGACCCTTGGCGGGGACAATAGCGATGGCGGATCAGAAGGGCTGACGCTGGATGTCAAACCGCCGGTCGTCATCATGATGGTGGGCCTTCAGGGTTCAGGTAAGACGACCACGACGGCGAAACTGGGCAAAATGCTGCGCGAAAAGCATGGCAAGAAATCCATGATGGCATCGCTCGATGTCAACCGCCCGGCAGCCCAAGAGCAGCTCGCGGTTCTGGGCGAGCAAGTGGACGTTGCGACCCTGCCAATCGTTCAAGGCCAGCAGCCGGTCGATATCGCCCGGCGCGCCATGGAAGCGGCGCGGCTGCAAAACTTTGACGTGCTGCTGCTCGATACCGCAGGCCGCTTGCATGTTGATGAAGCGCTGATGGCAGAGATGAAAGCGGTCTCCGGCGTGTCTGCCCCAACCGAAGTGTTGCTGGTGGTCGATTCTGCTCACAGGGCAAGACGCGGTGAATGTCGCGCAGAGTTTCACGAATGAAGTGCCGCTGACAGGCGTGGTCCTGACCCGGATGGACGGCGATGCGCGCGGCGGTGCGGCTTTGTCGATGCGCGCTGTCACTGGCAAGCCGATCAAATTTGCCGGCACTGGCGAAAAACTCGACGCGATCGAAGCCTTCCGCCCGTCCAGTGTTGCTGACCGCATTCTGGGCATGGGCGATGTTGTCAGCCTGGTTGAAAAAGCCGCTGCGACAATCGACGCCGAAGAAGCCGAAAAGCTTCAGGCCAATTTCGAAAAAGGCAAATTCGACCTCAACGATCTGCGCATGCAATTGAAACAGATGCGCAATATGGGCGGGCTGGGCGCGCTGGCTGGCATGATGCCGGGCATGAAGAAAGCCAAGGCCGCAATGGCAGCTTCCAACATGGATGAGCGCGTGCTGCTGCATATGGATGCGATCATCACGTCGATGACGGAAAAAGAGCGCACCAATCCCGCCTTGATGAATGCGAAGCGCAAAAAGCGCGTCGCTGCTGGCAGCGGTACGGACGTGCAGACGGTCAATAAGGTGCTCAAAATGCATCAGGAAATGGGCCGCGCGATGAAGCAGATCAAGAAAATGGGCGGCCTTAAAGGGCTGGCTGCGATGTTTGGCGGCGGCGGTGCTGGCGGCCCGATGGGCGGAATGGGTGGCGGCCCCGGTGGCGGAATGCCCCCTATGCCCGGATTGGGCGGTCCCGGCGGCGGCGGGATGGGCGGTTTGCCGCCCGGTCTCCCCGGTCTTGGCGGAAAACCTAAGAAATAAGAATTCGAATTTGATACAGACAGTTACACTTGAAAGGTAATCTATTATGGCAATTGCATTGAGGCTCTCTCGTGGCGGCGCGAAAAAGCGTCCCTATTATCGCATCGTGGCAGCCGACAGCCGCAGCCCGCGCGATGGTAAATATCTGGAGCAGATCGGCACGTACAACCCGCTGCTCGCCAAAGATGACGAAAAGCGCGTTACACTGAACGAAGACCGCGCGCGGTATTGGCTAGGCGTTGGCGCGCAGCCATCCGACCGTGTTCTGCGTTTCCTCGACGCTGCAGGCATCAAAGAGCGCGAGGCGCGCAACAATCCCAACAAAGCCAAGCCCGGTGAAAAAGCGACCGAGCGCGCTGAGGAAAAAGCGGAAAAGCTGAAAGAAGCCGAAGAAGCTAAAAAAGCTGCTGAAGAAGAAGCCAAAGCCGCAGCCGAAGCGCCTGCAGAAGAAGCTCCTGCTGAAGAGCCTGCAGCCGAAGCACCTGCGGAAGAAGCGCCCGCTGAAGAAGCGGCAACTGAAGAAGCTCCGGCCGAAGAAGCTCCCGCGGAAGACGCTGGCGAAGAAAAGGCTGAGTAAGCCATGTCTCCCCTCCCGCCTGCGGGAGGGGCCGGGGGTGGGCGCGTGTCGAACCTGCGCGCCCAGCCTCGCCCACCCCAAACCCTTCCCGCCTGCGGGAGGGGCTTATGAGCAACAAACCCATTGAGCTCGCCGCGATCACTGGCGCCCACGGTGTCGCGGGCGAAGTGCGCCTAAAATTGTTCGGGGAGGGCGTAGACGCGCTCTCCCAGCATAAGACTTTCACAGCGCGTGATGATGGGCGGGAATTAAAGCTCTCCAAGATCCGCTCTGATAACAAAGGCGGCGCAGTGGCGCGCTTTGCAGGAGTGTCTGGCCGAAACGAGGCGGAAAAACTGCGCGGCACCGTGTTGACAGTTACGCGCGATGGCTTGCCCGATCTGGGCGAGGGCGAATATTACCACGCTGATCTGATCGGACTTGCTGCGGAAACCGATACGGGCGAGCCGATTGGCAAGGTCATCGCGGTCGAGAATTTCGGCGCCACCGACATTATCGAGATCAAGCGTGAGCCGCCGTCTTCCAAAGGCACCAAAACGATCATGGTGCCCGTGACCAAGGCTGCGGTGATCGAGTGGGACGCGGAAAAGCTTGTGATTGCGAGCGATTTTGTGGAAGATTGATGCGTTAAGTAACCGATGTACCCGCGATCAAGGAGTATCGAGTATTGGCAGTGGGTAATGCGTTCGCTAACTTGTTTTGGTTTGTCGTGATCGGCGGTCTCGTTGCTACACCTGCGATTGCCTTTCTAACAAGTATTCTGTCTCGGCATCGATTTGTGTATCCTAGGGCGCTGTTAGCGGCGGTTGTTGGTTTTTTAGTGACTGACTATCTTGACAGCGATGTCGATATATTTGTCGATCTGTACATTGATTGGGAGATTATGATTATTGAATGGGATCTTGGCGCAATCATAGGCACAGGAATACTATTTGCGGTGTTCTTTCTTCTACCAGCGTGGATAACGGTCGCTATTCGAGCGAAAGGCAATTCACCAAGCGATTTGAACGAGGTGTTCGAATGACACAAAGTTCGGCTTTTCTCCCCGTCGCCATCTGCCAAGCCGCTCCCATTCCTCTCGATTTCACGGGCGGGATTGAAAAGGCCACTCGGCTCGCCGCTGAAGCCATTGATGTGGGCGCGCGGTTTGTGGCGTTTGGGGAGACGTTCCTCGGCGGATATCCGCTCTGGCTGGATGAGGCTCCGGGTGCCGCTTTGTGGGATCATCCGGGGACTAAAGCGCTGCACCAGATCATGCTCGATCAGGCGATTGTGCCAGGCGATGAACGGCTGCTGCCTTTGCAAGAGCTGTGCGATGCGAGCGGCGCGTGCGTTTCGCTGGGCGCGCATGAGCGGGTGCGACAGAGCCTTTACAACAACCAATTGCTGTTTCGCCCCGGCGAGCCGCCATTGGACCACCGCAAACTGGTGCCAACGCACGGCGAGCGGCTGATCTGGATGCGCGGCGATGGCTCGACTCTGGGAGTGCATCAGGCCGAATGGGGCAGGGCGGGCAATCTCATCTGCTGGGAGCACTGGATGCCGCTCGCACGCGCCGCAATGCACAATCTGGGCGAGAATGTGCATGTCGCCGCATGGCCGACAGTGCGCGAGGAATACGCGATTGCCTCAAGGCATTATGCGATGGAGGGGCGGTGCTTTGTGCTTGCCGCTGGGTTGGTGCAAAAACGTGACGATCTGTTTGATGGGTTGGAGCGGGTAGGTGGTTCGGCCGAGGCCAAGGAGCTGTTCGAGGCGATTGAAAGCGAGGCGCTGAACCGAGGCGGCTCGATGATTATCGCACCCGATGCGCGGGTTTTGGCTCAGGCAGGCGAGGGTGAAGAGATTTTGCACGCTCAGCTGGACCTAAGCGAAATCGGGCAGGGGCTGGCTAGCCTTGACACAGACGGTCACTATTCGCGGCCCGATGTGTTTGAGCTCAGTGTCGATACACGGGCAAAGGATGGGATCACTTGGCATTAGTCTTTCCGATCGGTATTTTGCTTTTAGCTGCCCTTGCTTTTGGAGTTGCAACTGGAACTGCCCACCTTTTTCCTAGGCTAAACAGACTTATAGTTACTGGTGGCACCGCATTCTCAATCGGTTCTCTGCCTTTCTGGGCGGCTCTAGCCGATGGACTAGAGTTGCAGGCACAGATTGTTCCGTACCTAACCCTGTCCTTAGCAGTTTGCTGGCTTCCAGCTTGGATTGGCAGTGCACGGCAAGGATCGCGGGACGAGAGAATAGAATAATACTCGCACCCATGAAAATCCCGCTCATCCTGAGCTTGTCGAAGGATTGCACTTTCCTTCATCCCGCAGCGCAGAAAACGAACCGGCCCTTAGGTAAGCTAAGGGCGGACCGGGTGGTCTAAAACCGCTCTAGCGCGCGCCCCAGCTTACTCGGTATTTGGTCGTCCCCGAAATGCCGTTGAGCGAGAAATCATGGCTGAATTCGTAAAGCCCGGTTTCCTCGATTTCGACTTCGTAAGTGCCCGATGTGCCCGCCTCGACTTTTTGCATGTTGTCGCTGAAACCAAAGGTCGTGAACGGCTTTATATCAAGGATAACCTTGCCGCTTTCGGTTGAACTGACATCGTATTCGATAAAGGCGGTTTGCCCTTTGAAAAGAAGCATCTTTTTAAGGCCAAAATCGCTTGACCCGGCGTTAAGGGAGACACCCGGCCCCAACGTCTCGCTCCGGCTGCCATAGCCCAGATAGGGGAACAGAGTTGAGATATAGAGGAACAGCCACAGGGCCAGCGCACCAACAATGGCGCCGGCACCGATCTTGAGTGTTCCCTTGCGTTCCATGCGGGATGATTACCCGAATTAGGTTAGCAATTGCTTGATCGCGCCATGGCTGGCACAGGCTGCGTCCCATGACCTTCGCCGCCACCATCCTCACGCTTTACCCGGAGATGTTTCCCGGACCGCTGGGCGCATCGCTGGCGGGACGCGCGCTGGAACGCGGCGATTGGTCGCTCAGCACTGTGAACCCGCGCGATTTTGCGACCGACAAGCACCGCAATGTGGACGACACGCCTGCAGGCGGCGGAGCGGGCCTGGTGCTTAAGGCGGATGTGATGGCAGCGGCGTTGGATTCTGTTTTAGAGAACCAAGCCACCCGCGCCCTCCACCCTTCCACCCGGATTAGTGTCCAGCAGGCTCCGGGTGGAAGGGTGGAGGGCGCGGGTGGCCCGGCACCGCAGGATGAAATCCCAATTCTCGCCATGACCCCGCGCGGCAAACCCATCACGCAAGAGCGCATCCGCGAGATTGCCTCGGGCCCCGGTGTCGCTTTCATTTGCGGCCGTTTCGAAGGGTTCGACGAGCGCCTGTTCGACGCGCGCCCTCAGATCGAGCAGGTCAGCCTTGCCGATATCGTCCTTTCGGGGGAGAACCCGCTGCGCTCGCCATACTTGATGCTTGCATTCGGCTGCTGCCCGGCGTAATGGGCGCGGCTTCTAGCGGGGTAGAAGAGTCGTTTGAGGACGGCCTTCTGGAATACCCGCAATACACCCGGCCTCAAATGTGGGAAGGGCGCACGATCCCTGAAGTGCTGCGATCGGGGGATCATGCGAAGATCGCCGCTTGGCGCAAAGCCATGTCGGAAGATCACACTCGGTTACGCAGGCCGGACTTGTGGGAGCGTTATTCAGACGCTCGGGTCCAGTCTGCCTCTGGCGCGCGGCGAAAAGATAAAGGAACGGACCAGTGAACCTGATCCAGCAAATCGAAGCCGAAGAAATCGGCAAAGCGAACAAAGATATTCCTGAGTTTCAGGCCGGCGACACTGTGCGCGTGGGTGTGAAAGTCATCGAGGGCACGCGTGAGCGGATCCAGAACTTTGAAGGCGTTGTGATTGCGCGCTCGAACCGCAGCATCAATTCCAACTTCACGGTTCGCAAAATGAGCTTTGGCGAAGGCGTGGAACGTGTGTTCCCGCTTTATGCGCCGATCGTTGACAGCATCACCGTGGTCCGCCGCGGCGTTGTGCGCCGTGCGAAGCTTTACTATCTGCGCGGCCGCACAGGTAAGCGGGCTCGTATCGCTGAGCGCCGTGAGAATGCGCCCAAGGCGTAAGGTTCTTGCCTGAGAGAATTTGAAAGGGCGGTCTTAGCGGGCCGCCCTTTTTGCATTCGCGATCATATTTCGTCATTGCGAGCGCATGCGAAGCAATCCATGGTTGAGCCTTGGATTGCCGCGCCACCTGCGGTGGCTCGCAATGACGATTGAAAAGAGGACTGCTTTTGAAATGCGCATACTCCTTGCCACCGCCGCCGCTGCCTTCCTTGCCACTCCAGCCATCGCGGATGACCACGTGACCACCCCAACCGATCTCACATTCGAGCGCGTCTTTGCCTCGCCTTCGCTAAACGGCCCTGCACCGCGCCAGACGAAATTCTCGCCTGATGGCAAATTCTTGACGCTTCTGCGCAACCGCGAGGATGACCGGGAGCGGTATGATCTGTGGGGTTTTGAGATTGCCACGCAGGAATGGCGGATGCTGGTGGATAGCGAAAAGCTGGGCACAGGGCGCGAGCTTTCCGAAGATGAAAAGATGCAGCGCGAGCGCGCGCGTGTCGGCAACCTGAAAGGCATCATCAGCTATCAATGGGCAAGCGATGGGTCGGGCGTGCTGGTGCCGCTTGATGGCGATCTGTACCTCGCAAAATTGGACGGCACCGTCACCCGGTTGACCGATACCGAAGAAAGCGAGCTCAACCCCAAGCTTTCGAGCAAGGGGCGTTATGTGTCTTTCGTGCGCGAGCGGCAATTGTGGGTCGGCGAAGTGGGCCAAGAGGCCGCGCCTGTCACTCCCAAGGAAGAAGGCACGATCCGCTGGGGCGAAGCGGAATTTGTTGCCCAGGAAGAGATGGGCCGGCTGACGGCATATTGGTGGTCGCCTGATGATAGCCGCCTGGCCGTCCAACGCACCGATGAAAGCCCCGTGGGCATTGTGACGCGCGCCGCGATTGGCGCGACGGGCACGAAGGTGTTTGATCAGCGATACCCCGTGGCAGGCTCTGACAATGCGATTGTCGAGCTGTTTGTGATGGACCCCGATGGCGGCAACCGCGTCAAAGTCGATCTGGGCGAAGAGACCGAAATCTACGTCGCGCGGGTCGATTGGGCCCCTGATGGATCGCTCTACGTCCAGCGCCAGAACCGCGAGCAGACAGTGCTTGATATGCTCAAGGTAGACCCAAGCACTGGCGCAAGCGAGGTGTGGTTTTCTGAAAAAGCCGCACGCGAGGATTACTGGATCAACCTGTCCGACAATTACCGTTTCCTGAAAGATGGCACCTTGCTGTGGTGGTCAGAGCGCGACGGATATGGGAACTTCTATGTCTATGAGAACACTGATCGTTTGCCTGAAGAGGACCGTGTTCATACGGACCCTGATGGATCAATCGCAGTGCTTATCAATCGGTCCAAGCAGCTGACATTTTTGAAAGAGCCCGTGACTAAGCTTGTCGGGGTCAATGAGGACAAAAACCTATTCTTCTTCACCGCCGTCGACGGCGTGCTTACTGAACAGGTCTATTCCGCCAGCCTCTCAGAGGCAGCAGAGTCCAATCCCTTGACCGACACAGAATACACCAATTCAGCAACAATGGATAAGACCGGCAGCACGCTTTTGGTGTCGCGTTCCGCCACCAATCAACCCACGCAAAGCTATCTTGCATCAGCCGATGGCACTCGCCTCACTTGGGTAGAGGAAAACGCTCTGGATGCGGATCATCCATACACGCCATTCCTCGCCAGCCACGTTACGCCTGAATACGGCACTATTCCTGCGGAGGACGGCACAGAGCTGCATTGGATGATGCTCAAACCAGAAATGGAGGCGGGCAAGAAATATCCCGTATTCTATTACCACTATTCCGGGCCGGGTCCGCAGATCGTGGATAAAGGCTGGCAGGGCGCGTTGGCGCAGGCCGTGGTCGATAAGGGGTATATCTATTTCGCCCTCGATAACCGCGGCACTGCCAATCGCGGGGTCGATTTTGAGCAGCCAATCTACCGCGCGATGGGCGGGGTGGAAGTGGTTGACCAGAAGACGGGCGCAGAATTTCTGAAAACACTCGATTTCGTCGATGGGGACAAGATCGCGCTCTATGGCTGGTCCTATGGCGGGTATATGACGCTGAAGCAGTTGCAGGCTGATCCCGGGCTTTATGCCGCCGGTATCTCAGGCGCTCCGGTTACGCGCTGGGGGCTGTACGACACACATTACACAGAGCGCTTTATGGGTGATCCGCGCACAGTGCCCGAGGCTTACGAGACAGCCAGCGCCATTCCCGATGCGACCAAAATCAGCGATCCTTTGCTGCTGATCCACGGCATGGCGGATGACAATGTGGTATTTGAAAATTCATCTGAGCTCATCAGCGTGCTTCAGGAAGGCAATGTGCCGTTCGAAATGATGCTCTATCCCGGATACACGCACCGCGTGGCAGGCGAGAATATCTCGCCCCATCTGTGGAACACGATCTTTCGCTTTTTGGAAAGCCACGGGGTAACGCCGCCTGAGTGATTGGGCCGGAATAAGATGACCGCTTGCGCGCGCGGCGCATGACGCTATCGCAGCGGCGAATATGTGATTTAGGAGTAAGTGAATTGGGTTACCGGGTGGCCGTTGTCGGCGCGACAGGCAATGTCGGGCGCGAAATGATGCAGGTTCTGGCAGAGCGCGAATTTCCGTGTGACGAGGTTGCAGCGGTTGCTTCCTCGCGCAGCCAGGGCACTGAGGTGGAATTTGGCGACACCGGCAAAATGCTCAAATGCAAGAATATCGAGCATTTCGATTGGGCAGGCTGGGACATTGCGCTGTTTTCCGCAGGAAGCGGCCCTGCCAAGGAATACGCGCCCAAAGCCGCCGCTGCCGGATGCGTCGTGATCGACAATTCCTCGCTCTATCGGATGGAGCCCGACGTCCCGCTGATCGTGCCAGAGGTCAACCCCGATGCGATCGACGATTATACCAAGCGCAACATCATCGCGAACCCCAATTGCTCCACCGCGCAGCTGGTGGTGGCGCTCGCGCCTTTGCACAAGGCTGCGGGGATCAAGCGCGTTGTCGTCTCGACCTACCAATCGGTTTCGGGCGCAGGCAAAGCGGGCATGGACGAATTGTTCGAACAATCGCGCGCAATCTTTGTCGGCGATCCGGTGGAGCCTCGGGCCTTCACCAAGCAGATCGCGTTCAACGTGATCCCGCATATTGACGTCTTCCTTGACGATGGATCGACCAAGGAAGAATGGAAAATGATGGTCGAGACGAAGAAAATCCTCGATCCCAAAATCAAACTCAACGCAACTTGCGTGCGCGTGCCCGTTTTTGTCGGCCATGCTGAGGCAGTGAATATCGAGTTTGAGCGAGAAATCACTGCTGAACAAGCACAAGACATCCTGCGTGAGGCCCCCGGCATCATGCTGATCGATAAGCGCGAGGATGAAGGATATGTCACGCCTGTCGAAAGCGCAGGCGACGGCGCAACCTATATCAGCCGCGTGCGCGAAGACCCGACGGTTGAGAACGGCCTGACGCTTTGGTGCGTTTCGGATAACCTGCGCAAAGGCGCTGCGCTCAATGCGGTTCAGATCGCTGAATTGCTAGGGCGGCGGCATTTGAAGAAGGGGTGATGGCGATGCGCGCAATCCTTGTTGTTTTGGCACCCATCGCGCTCGCCGCGTGCGGCAGCAATGATGTGCCAAGCCCGTCTGAGCGAGAGGCGAGGGGGCTTACCGAACCCAATCCGGTGGTCGCTGATGCTGTGGTGCTTCAACGCAAGGGGCTGAAAGCGGGCGCGGAAGGGTTCTTTTTTGGCGCGGGCAAAAATGAGGCAATCGGTTCCACGGCCAAACTGCTGGGCGAACCGGTGCGCAGTGCCGCCAACAATGAATGCGGCACAGGCGCGATGGAGATCACTGATTTTGCCGGCGGGCTCACTCTCAACTTTTCGGACGACGTGCTGGTGGGGTGGCTGTTGCGAGGGGCGCAGGATGGCGACGCCGCGCCTGCGGTTCCAATCTCGCTTATGGGCGATGTGCAATTGGGCACGCCGCGCGCTGAGTTGGAGGCGGCAGGCGGCTATCTGGCTGTGCCGCAAAGCACTTTGGGTGAAGAATTTGCGCTGGGCGATGCGATTGGCGGCTTTGTCGAAGATGATGCGGTTTCGCTGCTTTATGCAGGAGTGCAGTGCTTTGCCCGCTAGGGACGCGGTTTAGGAGAGATTATGACACTTGTCGCCGATCTGTTTTTCAGCTTTCGCTCGCCGTATTCCTACCTTGCGGTTGGCCGGTACCGGGCGATGACGCGGGACTATGATCTCGATATTGCCTTGCGCGTCGTTTGGCCGATTGCTGTGCGCGATCCCGATATACTGTTCACCGGCAATCCTGCCGCGCCGCGCTATATTTTGATGGATAGCCACCGCGCAGCTCAGCATCTTGGCATACCGTTTCGCTGGCCGCGTCCTGATCCTGTGGTGCAGGATTTAGCGACGCGCGAAATTGCGCCAGATCAACCTCTTATCCGCCGTATCTGCCGCCTTGGCCAGGCCGCCAGCAGGCGGGGTGAGGGGCTGGCATTTGCCGATGAGGTCAGCCGCGTGATCTTTTCCGGCGAAGTCGATGATTGGGACAAGAGCGATCATCTCGAGCAGGCCGCTGCGCGCGCGGGGCTCGATCTTGCCGAAATGGAGGCGGAAGTCAGCAGCGATGCGGCCGCGCTTGACGCAGAGATTGAGACGAACCAGCAAGCGCTGGAGGCTGCCGGACATTGGGGTGTGCCGACCCTTGTGCTGGATGGCGAACCGTTCTTTGGTCAGGACCGGGTAGACATGGCGCTTTGGCGGATGGAGCAGAAGGGCCTGGTCAAAAGGTGAGCGCATCGCCGCATAAGGGCGGATGCCAGTGCGGAGCGGTGCGGTATGAAATCGCCGCAGATCGTCTCAAAGCCTATGCCTGCCATTGCCGTGAATGCCAAAAGCAATCCGCCAGCGCATTCGGGATTTCCGTGCCCGTGTTTGAAGCAGCATTTGACCTTTCTGGAGAGGTGAATTGCTGGAGCCGGCCAACCGATAGCGGGTCCACCACCGATTGCTTTTATTGCTCCCAATGCGGCACGCGGCTTTACCATTCGGGAGCAAATCGTCCGGGGCTGATTACCGTGAAAGGCGGCTCATTGGATAATGCAGGCGAACTTGAGCTTTCCGCTCATATCTGGGTTCGCAGCAAGCAGAACTGGTTGCAGTTGAAAGACGGTTTGCCGCAATGGGACAAACAGCCGCAAGCCAATGAAGAATGGATGGAAATTCTTGCATGAGCGACCCGCAAACCGCACACTTCGCTTCATTCGGCGGCACGCAGCTCGCCTATCATACGGCAGGCGAGGGTCGGCCCGTTATCCTGCTGCACGGCCTGTTCTCTTCTGCCCAAATGAACTGGATCAAATGGGGCCATCATGAGCGGCTTGCGGCGGCTGGTTTTGAAGCCTTTATGCTCGATTGGCGAGTGCACGGAGACAGCCCTTCGCCCCATGAACCGGCGGCCTATCCCGGCGATGTGCTGGTGCGCGATGCGGCGGCGTTTGTCGATCATCTGGGGCTGGCTGAAGGCGAATATGATCTCGTGGGATTTTCGCTGGGCGCGCGCACGGCGATCCATGCCTGCGCCAAGCGCGTGCTTGTCCCGCGCAAGCTTGCCGTCTGCGGCATGGGGATAGAAGGGCTTGCCGAATGGGAACGGCGCGCGGCGCATTTCATCCGCGTGATTGATGAATTTGACACGATAAAGCCGGGCGATCCGGCCTATGTCGCGCGCACTTTCCTCAAAAGCCAAGGGATAGACCGGGCGGCTGCGCGCCTGTTGCTGAGCGCGCTGGAGCCGTTCGATCTTGCCATGCTTGCCAATATCACCATGCCCGCTCAGGTCATTTGCGGCGTGGATGATAGCGACAATGGCGCAGGCGAAAAACTTGCTGCCGCTTTGCCTGATGCGACATTCGCGCAGGTGCCTGGAAATCACCTTAACAGCGTGACATTTCGCGAATTGGGCGATGCGATTGCGGCGTTTCTTGGGCCGCAATAACGCACTGGACAAGCGCAACAAAGGCGGCGAAACCTGTGTCTTGCAAAAGGGGGAGCGCGCAATTGATTAGCGATTTAGTAAAAATGGGCATGGGGTTGGCCGCTGCTGCTGGATTGGTTTTCAGCGCGCCGCTTGCCGCGCAGGATGCGGGCACAGTAACTTCAAGCGCGCCGGTAAGCGAACCGGCAAAAGACGCCAAAATCGCCGATCCGCCTATGGTCAGCGCACGCAGCGTCGCCTCGGTTCAAAAGGCATTGGACGCTGGCGGATATCAGCACGAACTGTTCACCAGCGAAGAGACGGGCGAAGTCAGTATCTCTTTTACCTTGGGAGACTGGAACTCGGCGGTCCTGTTCAACGATTGCGATGAGGCGGTGGCCGGGTTTTGCGACACATTGGTCTTGTCCACCGGTTTCGATCGCAAAACACCCATGAGCGATGCGCAAGTGCGCGAGGCCAATCTGCGTCATCGATATGTTTCGGTCTATTTGGACGAGGAGGGTGATCCCTATATTCAATGGGCCATTCTGACTTTGGGCAAAGGCATTGATCCTGCGATTTTTCTATCGGCGGTCGAGCGATATTCCTCAGTCGTCGATGATTTCAGCGCGTTTGCGTTTGAGGGGGATGAGGAACAGGCTTCTAGCGCGGCTGGCGCTTTGCTGGTCGCCAATAAACGCGGCAACACCTTGACCAAGATTGACCTGGACACCGGCGAAACCCTGCTGACTTTGCCAAGCTGCACCAATCCGCACGAATTGGCAGTCTCGCCCGATGGCAAGCATGTTGCGCTGGGCTGTTATGGCGGCACCACGGTGGATATTTTCAGCGCGGAGAGCCTTGAGAAAGTCAAAAGCATAGACCTTGGCGAAAACGCCCGGCCGCATGGGATCATCTGGCACCAAGACGGCGATATCTTCGCCACCGCAGAAGGGCGCAATTCGATATTTTGGATCGGCAATCCGCTGGGCGATGCTCAGTTGATGGAACACGCCACCGCCAAAGAAGGCAGCCACATGATTGCCGTGGCGCCCGATACCCGCTGGGCGTGGACGACGGATTTGTCCTCCAAAACGGTAACGCGCATTGATCTGAGAGGCAGTGAAGAGCCTTTGTCGGTGACGGTGGGAGAAGAGCCCGAAGGCATTGCATTAACGCCTGATGGCAAAAGCTTGTGGGTGTCAGCGCGCGGTTCGGATCAGGCCTTTGAACTGGACCCTGTGGCCATGACGGTCCGCGAAACTGTGAAAACGGGCCGGTTTCCCTTGCGCCTTGCGATCAGGCCGCAAGGCGATGTCGCGGTCACCTCAAACCTTCGCGATGGGGGATTAAGCGTGATCGATCTGGCAACAGCCAAAGTTGCCAAGACTATTGCGGTGTCATCCGCAAAAGAAGCGCAGGACCGGTTTCAGGTGACGATATTGTGGTCGGATGATGGATCGAAAATCTATGTCGCGGAAACGGCAAGTAACACCGTTGCAGAAGTCGATTATGAAAGCGGCACAGTGCTGCGCCGATTAACTGCTGGCGAAGGCGGCGATGGGCTGGCCATTTTGCCGCAGGAACAGGCAGGCTGATGCGCATCACCCGTTTAGGGATAGTCGCCGCGTTGATGAGCGCGGCCTTGCCCGCTCCCCTATTCGCGCAGGATGTTTCTGGCCTGCGCGAAGTCAACATAACGGCTGGGTCCACACCCGGTTGGATCCCGTCCGAAGCGCTCCAAATAGAGGCAATTGCCATCTGGAAAAGCTATTTTGAGGCGCTCGAAAAGGGCGAGCTTGAAACAGCGTGGGGCATGTTGTCGCCTGCGCTGCAAGGCGATTGGCCGCTCGACAGGTTTATTGCCGATCAAACGCGGCAGCGGGAAACCCTGGGCTCGGTCACGGCGCGCGATCGTATCAAGATTACATGGACCAAAGATGCTCCAAACGCCCCGAAACCGGGCACCTATGTCGCGATTGATGCGCACGCAAAGTTCCAGCGCGCCCAGCGCCAGTGCGGCTTCATGATTGTGCACCGCGCACCTGATGCGCGCAGTTTCACCATTAACCGGATAGAGTCGGCCATATTGGACGATGCGACATTCGATCACCTGTCCGCCAACAATTCCCCATTGCAGGCCGAGCTTGTCTGGCACCTCGTTTCGCGATCTTGCCCCAATTACACGCCTCCGCCGCTGCCAGATAGCGTGGAGGAAGGCATAGAATTTGCCTCTGTTGCCGAGGCGCGAAAGGCTGTTGGAGCGCGCGAGGGGATTGAGCAATATTCTCGGAATAGCTGGATCATCATGGAGGATCGAATGTCGAAAGCCATCTGGTCATTTTCGCCGAAAGGCAGCCCGTTCTATCCCAGTGTGATTAAATATGCGGTCATAGAAGATATCACGGGAGAGCGCGTGCCTCAGTTAAGTATGCAATGCGAAGGGGACAAAGCGCAATGCGATGCGCTTTATGTTGATATGGCTGCACAAAACGGCCTTATTCCGGTGACAGCGCAATGAGACACTTCGCTTTATGGACCGTTATCAGCGCGCTATTCTTGGCCAGCGCACCTGCCAGCGCGCAGCAAAACCAACCGGTCGTGACCCAGTTTGATGATGCCACGATTGCGCGCCTTCTTCTCAGCGTTCAGGCAACCTGGAAAACAGAAGCCACGCAGCAAGGGCAGGTCATTTACCGTGCGAGCGCAGAGGGCGGGGTCAATTTCACTGCGCTTCCGGCTGCCTGTGGCGAGGAAAGGGGTGTTTGAGCCTGCTAGTCATCGCGAATTTCACTGGCATCGCGGCGGACAATAGCGGCGAGCTTGATGCATTCATTCATCGCTTCAACGACATCAACCCGTCAGCCAAGGCGTACAGGGTGCCCAATAATGGCGTGGTCCTTCAGGGATATCTCAATGCAGCGGGCGGCATTAGCTTTGCCAATGCGCAGGCGCAATTGCTGGTCTTTGGTCAGGATCTGGCTGCCCTGCGTGAGCAATTGACCGCGCTCGATACACCGCGCTGATCATTTTGGCACGGTCAGGCGATCGTGCTGCTCTTTTCTATGCCGCCTTGAGGTGCTGCGCGAATTCCTGTGCGGTGTTCTGAAGCGACCCCACGTTTTCCAGCAACCGTGCCGCCGCCTTATCTAGCTCTGCGGAAAGCGCGCGGGCGGTGCTCGCAGTGGTTGCAAGCGACTGACTTTGTTCCGCCATTTCGCCTACCTCGTCAGCCGCACCGCGCGCGGTGTCTTCAATTGTGCTGGCGGATCGCCGCTGCGCTTCAACGTCCTGACGGATGATTTGGGCTGCATCGTTCAGCTCGCTCACGGCCTGATCGATATCGGCAAAGGAGTGTTCTGCATCAACGCTGCCTTGACGTATGCCTTCAAGAAATTCGTCGATTTCTGTTGCGGCTTCGCCAGCCTGGCTTGCCAGAGCTTTCACTTCCTGCGCTACAATTGTGAAGCCTCTACCAGCAACGCCAGCGCTGGCCGCTTCGATGGCCGCATTGAGCGAGAGCAGATTGGTGCGTTCTGCAATGCGGACTATCGCCCGGGTTGCCTCGCCAATCGTGTCAGAATGCTGAGTGAGAGAACCCATTGCCTGGCCCCCGCGCAGCGATCTTTCAGTCGCCCGCCGGGCCAACTCCTTTTGTTCGCTCACGCCGCCAGCAACTTTGGCAATCGACTGCGACAAAGCGCTGATCCCTTCTGCGACCCGGTGAGATGTCTGCCGCGCTGATGAAGCGGTGTGCGCGACCTGGCTGGCCTGTTCGCCCGTTTCCTGCGCCAGGTGATCGAGCGATTTTGTCATTCCTTCAAGCGCTTCGGCTGTGTTCAAAACAGATGTCGTGACAGTGCGGATAGAGGTTTCAAAGCTGCTGGCGATTTGCCCATACTCTTCCTTGCGCAGCCGTAGCACGTTCACCTCATCCTGCTTGCGGGCCATGCGTTCGCGCTCGGTTGCGTCCATCGCTGCTTGCAATTGTGATGCTTGCTCTTCGACCTTTTTTGCCTGTTCTTCGCTGAGTTGAAGTGCCTTTTCTGCACGGCGTAAAATTCGCCCAAGGCTTATTCCCATAAAGCAAAGGATCGAGCAGATCAGGACGACAGCCAAAGCATGGATCATAATTCGTCCCAAACTTGAGCCGCCCGCAAACACCATTTCTGGCATGCTAAATCCAAGCACAAGGTGATGCAAAAGCACGAGAATGGCAGCGAGGATCATTGGCCTGACATCGCACAAGGCCGTGAGCGCCGCCATGCCGACCAGGAAATAGAGGTGCAGGTCCACCTGCCACCCCAAATCCTGCATTCCCGAAATGATCAATGCGGGCTGGGCAACCACAACAAAACCAGCAGCCATTCTGGCAGCAAAATCTGATCGGCCCGCAACGGAATGCAATGTCGGCACAATGTTCAGCGCTGCGCTGAAGGCCACCAGCCACAAATCAACATGCAGACCCAGCAGCGCCATTCCCAATAGTATGGGCGGAACGAACCAACACCCCGCGGCGATCAAGCGAATGGTACGGCAGCGCAATTCGGAAATGTCTGAAAACATCATGATGCGCGTTGCACCTGCCCGCAACCGGGCGCGTTGGCGTTCAGAATGATGATGTGATTGTTCAGCAGTTCTTGAGCAAACTGGCGATCCCATCCGGATACGATAAAGCCATCGGCCCATTTTGCGCGTGCAAGGATGCGTGTTTCTGGCTGCGAGAATGCGCCGATTAGCGCGGCTTTGCCCGTTTGATCAATTGGCACCACAAGCACAGGCTGACCACTGCGCGGTGCATAGGCAATAGCGACAAATGCAAGCAGGGTAAGCCCGCCTTGCCCCGCCGTGCCGATCCATCTGGACAGCTGAGACGGCGCCGTGGTGGCCGATTTCGGCTGAGTCAAATGTGGGGGCGGCCAGATCATGTCCGGCATGTGCCCGCTTTTTGGTTAGGGTAGCCTTCGTCTCTGCCTAAGGGGCACTGCGTAGCCTTGCAGATAGGGACCCGCGCTGCGTTGGGCGATTGTCCATCTTGGCCCTATCGGAATGGCGGTTCATTAAAGGCGCGCAATTTGCGGCTGTGCAACCGGTCTCCTTCGGCGCGCAGCCGGGCACACGCCTCCAGACCGATTTGCAAGTGGGCGGCAATCGCCTCTTCATAAAACTTGTTCGCCTGGCCCGGCAGCTTGATCTCGCCATGCAGCGGCTTGTCCGACACACATAGCAACGTGCCATAGGGCACACGGAAACGGTATCCTTGCGCGGCTATCGTGGCGCTTTCCATTTCGATCGCGATGGCGCGGCTTTGCGAGAAGCGTTTCGCGCTGCTGGCATAAAGCAGTTCCCAATTGCGATCATCGGTGGTGACGACCGTGCCGGTACGCATCCGCTGTTTCAGATCAGCGCCCTGCGTGCCCGAAACATCCTCTGCGGCGCTGGCAAGTGCAACTTGAACCTCGGCAATGGGGGGAATTGGAATTTCGGGCGGCAACACATTGTCGAGCACATGGTCATCGCGCAGATAAGCATGGGCAAGAACGAAATCGCCGATCTTCTGGCTGGAACGCACCCCGCCGCAATGGCCGATCATCATCCACGCATGAGGGCGCAATACAGCGAGGTGATCGCAAATCGTTTTGGCATTGGAAGGGCCAACCCCGATATTGACAAGAGTGATGCCCTGACCATCCTCACGCATCAGGTGATAAGCGGGCATCTGGTGCCGCCGCCATGCCGTATCGCTCAATTGGTGCTGCGCATCGTCAACCGGCATGGTGATATCCAGACCGCCCGCACCGGTTAACCCGGTATAGCCATCAGTGCCGATCTGCTTGGCACCCCAGTTAACAAATTCATCGACATAGCGGTGATAGTTCGTAAACAGGATGAAGTCCTGAAAATCCTCGACATTGGTGCCAGTGTAATGCGCCAGCCGAGCGAGCGAGTAATCGGTGCGCAGCCCATCGAACAGCGACAGGGGCATATCCTGCGCCTCGTCAAATTCGATCCCATCGGCCAGTTCATCGCCGATCAGCGCCAAATCGGTTGAGGGAAAGAACGCGGCGATTTCCTGCGGGGCAATCCCCACCATCGCCGCGCCCGCTTTACCATCGAGCACATAGGGGAAGGGGATTTCCTGCCGGGATCGCTCAACGGTGACTTCCACGTCAAACGCTGCCGAAATCAGCTCCAATTGCTCAGTCAGATAGGATGCGAACAGATCGGGCCGGGTGATTGTGGTGGTATATGTGCCGACAATCTCCAGCCGTCCAAATGCGCGGCTGCGGTCTGCCGCGTCAGGATCGCTGTCTGCTGCCTCAAGCCCGGCATAAGTGAGAGTGATCTGTGGATAGGCATAGCTGCCATCCTTTCGCCGTTCAGGCGGCGGGACAATCCCATCGTGGCCATAGGCGATCACATCTTTGCGCAGGGCATCGACGGCATCGTCATAGTGTTTTTGAAGCTCAGCGAGAATATCGGGTATTGAAATCATCGCGCAGGCCTTAGCTGCGAAATGCGAATGTTACAAAGCCTGCATTCTGATTGCGCGAATTTCCCGCAAGAATGCTAACCGCGCAGCCACATTCGTTTCAGGTTGTATTGCACCGCTTGCAGCCGGGTGTAATTTTCATGGCTCATCCCATTGCCTTCGAGCGCTGCCACTTCGCCCAGTTCATACAGCAATTCGCGGTGATGCGTGTCGGGGATCTGGCTCTGGATGAAAGTCAGGCCGACCAGACGTTCGCCTTTGGTCACCTCTTCCACCTCGTGCAGCGTGGATGATGGATACACCACGGCAGAGCCTGCTGGCCCCTTTACCCGGACACTTTCGCTGCCAAGCTGGATGCGCAGCGCGCCGCCATCATAATCGGCTGGATCGTTGAGAAACAGAGTGCACGACACATCCGAACGGATCGAGACATTGCCGATTTGCATCACGGTGGAATCGGGATGCAGCCCGTATTTCATTCCCTTGGTGTACCGCGTGATAAGCGGCGGCGCGAATTGCGCAGGGACAGCAAAATTGACGAAATCCTCGCAGCCAAACAAGGCCTGCGCCATGATGTTCACAGCGTTCTGCTGCAATTGCTCATCATGCATATGCAGGTTGTTTTTGGTTTTATTGTGCGGATTGCTGATTTTGCCATCCACGAATTTCGCCTGCGCTGCGATCTGGCGCAATTGGGTCAGCTGCGCATCAGACAGCACGTTTTCGATCAATCTGAACATGGGGAGTGTTTAGGCCCGCTCGTGCGCGGCTGCAATGATGGGATGCGTGTTTGCCTGACTTTGGAGCCAATCAAGTGCTGCTGTGATCTGCGCGCCGTGCGTGCGCGCTGCATCGGCCAGCACATCTTCGCGCAATTGGGCGGAATACCCGTGCTCTGGCGCTTTGGAATATTGCTGCATGATCGGGCCTGTGGTGAGCGTCTGCGCTGTATCTGCATCCAGGCCTATGTCTAAAAACTGCGCCATCTGCACAAGGGCGGGGGCGGGGTCTTTGAGGAAACTGTCGAAATTCACCCACAAGGCGCGGTCTGAATGCGCTGCATCAAGGGCCGTCATTTCGCATGCCCAGGCCATTGCAGCTCGCTTCGCTTCGTCCAATTCCCAAAGATTGATCGGTGGACCGCCCGCCGCGCTCAGCCGCGTATTCAGCCGTTGGAGGCGGGCGGCAGACAAAGCCGCCAATTCCTGGCGCGAGGCCTCTCCTGCAAGGATCGTCTGGATATACCGTTCAGGTGACAGCGTCAGAAACACCGCTTTGCGCGCCCCTACATCACCGCCTGCGAGTATGCGCGGCGCGATATCGCTGACAAAGCTTGTGGCTTTTACCAAAGCGCGCTGATCGGCGCCGAATGTGCGCGATAACCAGCGCAGCGCCAGTTGCAGGCGTTGGTCTAGCTTTCCCGGCTCCCACGGCGAATGCGGCAACCCTTCCAGCGGGGACAGCTCTGCAAACTGGCGCAATATCTGCGGTTCGCGCAGGGCCAGCGTATCTGCCGCCTCACCCAGCAAGCGGGCAATCAGCGTTGAACCGACATGGCCGATGTGAAAAATGAACTGCGCATCATCGCGGATGCCGGCAGAGGCGCTTTCCAATTGGTCCCACGATGCCCATTGCATCGGCAGGGCAGGTTGGCCGCCTGTAGGTTGCAGCAGGCGATTGTCTAGGAAACTGGCGCTGCGATAATCCGCCTCGCGCATGGTGACCACCAGAACGCGGTCGTTCGCCACATCAAGTGTGTGCGCAAAAAGACCGGCATCCGATTGAAATGTCATCGGGATACCGGCCTTTCGTGTTCAGCAAAGAAAACTTGGCGCGAATTTACGCGTCGTCGCTCTCTTCGGTTTTGTGATCGGTTGCCTCAACCAGAGCTTCTGCTTCGCTGGTGTCTTCGGGTGTTGAAACACCTTCTTCCAGCAATTCTGCAGGGATTTCGCCCGGCTCAAGGTTGGGATCGATGCGGTTGGCATCAGCGGCTTCTTCGATTTCGCGCTGTTCGTCTGCGAACATCTGCGCGAGCACGTCGACGCCCTGGCTTTGCAGTTCAGCTTCGTCGTCAGAGCGGGCGACATTGGCTTTCACCGTCACATGCACTTCGGGGTGAAGCGCCACGGTCACATCGTGCATGCCGATCGTTTTGATCGGCGCGCCCATGATGACCTGTTTTTTGTTGACTGCGTGGCCCTGAGCTTCAAGCCCTGCAACCATGTCGCGAACATTGACCGAGCCGTACAGCTGGCCAGTGTTTGATGCGGCACGGATAAGCACGACTTCTGCGCCGGCAACCTTTTCACCGCTTTTTTCAGCTTCACCGCGCTTTTCAGCGTTGTCTTTTTCAAGCCGTTCACGGTTTGCTTCAAAGACAGCCTTGTTCGCGTCATTGGCGCGCAGGGCTTTTTTCTGAGGCAGCAGGAAGTTGCGGGCATAGCCGTCTTTAACACTGACAACATCGCCAATGGTGCCGAGTTTCTCAACGCGTTCGAGGAGAATAATATCCATTGTGTCTTCTCCCTTATTTCACGATGTAGGGCAGCAGGCCGATATGGCGAGCGCGCTTGATGGCTTTGGCAAGTTCGCGCTGTTTCTTGGCAGAAACGGCGGTGATGCGCGAAGGCACAATCTTACCACGTTCAGACATGAAACCCTGAAGCAGGCGCACGTCTTTGTAATCGATCTTGGGGGCATCGTTACCCGAAAACGGGCAGGATTTGCGGCGGCGGAAAAACGGGCGGGCCATCAGTCGCGCTCCTCACGGTCAGACCGGCGTTTGCGGTCGCGTTCATTCTTGCGCATCATCACGGATGGGCCATCTTCGTGCTCTTCGACACGGATGGTCATATAGCGGATCACGTCTTCGTTGATTCGGGTCTGGCGTTCCAGTTCAGCAACAACGCTGCCCGGACCATCAATGTTCAGCATCACAAAGTGCGCTTTGCGGTTGCGTTCAATTTTGTAGGCAAGCGATTTGAGGCCCCATGTCTCCGTTTTGGTGACTTTGCCATCATTCGCTTCGACGATTTCGGTCGCCGTGGCCGCCAGCGCATCAACTTGAGCCTGGCTCAAATCCTGACGCGCGAGGAAGATATGCTCATAATGAGCCATACTTCGCGTTCCTTATATTGCATGCCGATCGCTGGCTTGTCCGTCCGGATGACGGGGCCCCTCCGGCTTTCTTGGTTCCGCCCGGTTAAAAGCAGAAGCGCGCACATAACGTGTTGCCGCTGCAATGCAAGGTTTCTTTCCTTTTGGAACGCACCGCTTTATCGCGGGTCTCACAGGCGCAAAGGGGATTAGTGAATATGCCATCAGGATTGGTCGCTTTGTTGGATGATGTCGCAGTGATTGCGCGCACGGCTGCCGCGTCGGCAGATGATATCGCTGTCGCCGCCAGCCGCGCAGGCTCCAAAACGGCGGGCGTTATCATAGATGATGCCGCGGTCACGCCCAGTTACGTCACCGGATTATCGCCGGCGCGCGAATTGCCGATCATTTGGGCGATCACCAAAGGAAGCCTGTTTAACAAGCTGGTGATCCTGCTGCCCGGTGCGATCCTGTTGTCTGAATTTCTCCCTTGGGCGATCATTTGGATATTGATGCTGGGCGGCGCTTTCTTGTGCTATGAGGGCGCGGAAAAAGTGATGGAGAAGCTGGGCGGGGCAAAGCACGGTAAAACGGTCGAAGATGTGATCGAAGACCCGGTGGCGTTTGAGAAACAGCGCATTGCAGGCGCGGTGCGCACTGACCTCATTCTGTCAGCCGAAATCATGGCGATTGTGCTGAATGAACTGGACTTGCCAACATGGTGGGAACGCGGCCTTGCGCTGGCTTTGGTGGGCGTTGCTGTGACTGTCATCGTCTACGGCGCGGTCGCCATTATCGTAAAGCTGGATGATATCGGCCTGTCTCTGGCCGGCCGTGACAATGCTGCGGCCAAGACATTTGGCGAAGGGCTGGTCGCATTCGTCCCTGTTCTGCTCACCTCACTGTCGCTGATCGGTACGGTCGCGATGCTGTGGGTGGGCGGCGGCATTATCGTTCACGGCACGCACGAGGTTGGCTTTGACCTGTTTTATGACATCGCCCACGGCGCGGAATATTGGGTGAAAGGCGTCACCGGCGCATTATCGGGCATTGCTGGCTGGTTCACCTATGCCTTTATCTCTGCCGTCCTCGGCCTTGCTTTGGGGGCCGTGATCGCGTTTGTCCTGCATAAAGTAATGGGTGTAGGACACGCTGAGGCGCATTAAGGCGGCGCGTATGACAAAGCCAATCCTATACACCTGCGCCCGGTCGCGCGGCCTTCGTGCAACATGGGCAGCAGAAGAAGCAGGCGTAGATATCGAGCTTAAAATCCTGCCGTTTCCGCCGCGTTTTCTTGCGCCCGAATATCTTGAAACCAATCCGCTGGGCACAGTTCCGCTGCTGGTGGATGGAGATGCGCAGATGAGCGAAAGCTGCGCGATTGCGCACTACCTTGCCACGCGCGGCGGTCCCAGCGATCTTGTGATCGCGCCGGGAGAAGCGGATTATGCCGCGTACCTCGATTTCACCTATCATGCGGACGCCACGATCACGTTTCCGCAAACGGTCTATATGCGCTTTGCTATCTTCGAAAAAGACAAGGGCTGGGCAGAGGCGGGCGAGGCTTATGCCAAATGGTTTGAAAAACGCCTGATAAAGGCTGAGCGGCGGCTGGAGGCGCGCGAATATCTGTGCGCGGACCGTTTCACCGTGGCGGATATCTGCGTGGGCTATGCGCTGATCCTGGCGCAGAATGTCGGGCTGGATGACCGGGTGCCCGAAAGCCTTAAAGCGTACCGCGCGCGCCTGACCCAGCGCCCCGCTTATCAGCGCGCGTTTGAACGCGAGGAGAAGGGGCGATTGGCGCTGGAGGCATAGCGCTGACCAACAAGCTGGCTATGGCCCGAAGAAAATCGGTTCATCGCCCGCTTTCCAGGGGTCAAATTTGGGCATGACCGCCTTGAACAGATCCGATGCCAGATGCCCCTCTAGCCAGCTTTGCAAATGCGGCAGGTCAAGCGCGTCGAACCAGCTGCGATCCGTGTTGGCGAATTGCCGAATGAACGGGAACAGGGCGATGTCAGCAAAAGTGGAGCGGGGGCCAAACAGGTTTTTGCCCCCCGCCAATTGCGCATCCAACCGCTCAAGGATCGCCAGCCCTTTTGCGCGGTGGTGCAGCCGAAACGCGGTTTCATCGCCGCCGTTTTCTTCCGGGTAGCGAACGGGGTATTTGTACCGATCAAGATGGTGTTTGAATGCGTCATCGTTTTGCTCAATGACAGCAGCATCATCATGGCCCAGCCAGCCATCTGGATCGTTCTTGGCCAGCGCCCAGCGCATCACGCCAAGGCTTTCATCAATCACCGTGTCATCCGGCAAGACCAGAACGGGCACTGTCGCCTTGGCGGATGCCTCGTGCAGTTCCGGGGGCTTATTGGCCAGCTTTACCTCGCGCAGTTCCACTGTGATGCCAGCGGTCCATAGCGCCATGCGCGCGCGCATCGCATAAGGGCAGCGGCGAAAGCTGTAGAGGATGGGAGCCGCGTTCATTTGTCCGCCGTCCTCTTTGCCCTTTCGCGGCGGCGGGCCAGTTCCATCTGCCGCTGGCGTTCTGCATATCGCTCGCGCTGCGCATCGGTTTTGGTTTCAATGCACAGTGGGCACGAAATGCCTTCGGCATAATCGGGCGATGCCTTGTCCTCATCGCTGATAGGATAGCGGCAGGCGCGGCATAGCGAATATTCGCCCACTTCAAGCCCGTGTTTCACCGTCACCCGCTCATCAAATACAAAGCAATCGCCCCGCCACAGGCTTTCATCAGCGGGCACATTTTCGAGATATTTGAGAATGCCGCCATGCAGATGATAGACATCCTCCACCCCTTCTGATCGCAGAAAGCTGGTGGATTTTTCGCAGCGTATTCCGCCTGTACAAAACATCGCGACTTTCTTTTTGCCGCTGAGCAATTCTTCGCGGTGGGTGCGAAACCAGCCCGGAAATTCGCCGAAAGCTGCAGTTTGCGGGTTTATCGCGCCGTCAAATGTGCCCAGATCAACTTCGTAATCATTGCGGGTGTCGATCACGATGGTGTCGGGATCGGATATGAGTGCGTTCCAATCGTGCGGATCGACATAGCGCCCGGCGCTGGCGCGCGGATCAATGCCGGGTTCTCCCATGGTCACAATTTCGCGTTTCAGCCGGACTTTCATACGGTTGAAAGGCATGGTTTTGGCATAGGAGAATTTCACATCCAATTCATCGCAATCGGGCAGGGTGCGAATATGATCGAGCACTTGGGTGACCGCTTCGGGTGCGCCTGCAATTGTGCCGTTGATCCCTTCGCCGGCGAGCAAAACGGTGCCTGCCGTGCCCGCTTTTTTGCACACCGCCTGCAATGGGGCCTGCAAGGCTGCAGGATCAGCAAACGGGGCAAAGCGGTACAGCGCGGCGACTTGGATGGGCAATTCAGGCGTTGGCATAATGCCGCCCCTAACCCGGCGCAGGGCTTCGCGACAAGAGCGTGCGCCGCTCAGGCGGCTTGATCTTCGCTTACAGGGCGCGCTGACAGGTCGCGGCGCAGCAATTTACCCAGCGGATCGCGCGGCAGCTGATCGACAAATTCGATGTAACGCGGGCGTTTGTATCCGGCGATTTTGCCTTTGAACCGCGCGGTAATCTCCTCACGCGTCAAATGCGCGCCCGGTTTCAGCACAACAAAAGCCTTCACCGCTTCGCCCCATTTCTTGTCAGGCACGCCTGCACAGCCCGCGTCGAGAACTTCGGGCATGTCGGCAAACACCGCGTCGACTTCCGCCGGATAGACGTTTTCGCCGCCCGTCTTGATCAACTCTTTTGCTCGCCCCAGCAGATAGCCAAGCCCGCGTTCATCCATCCGGCCCAAATCGCCCGTGCGCAGCCAGCCATGGCCCAGCGCCGCCTCGCTCGCGGCTTCATTGCGCCAATAACCCAGCATGACAGAAGGACCGCGAAGGCCAATCTCGCCTTCCTCGCCGGGGGGCAATTGGTTGCCTTCGGGATCGAGAATAGCCATTTCCACATGCGGCATCGGCCAGCCGATAGAGCGGGGATGTTCGAGCATATCGGGATAGTCGATAAAGGTGGCAAAGCCGCACACTTCTGTCTGGCCATATCCGCCCACAACGCGGCAATCCCACTGCTTTTCAAACCCTTCATAGATCTGCGGCTTACCCATGCCAGACCCGCCAGTGTATTTGGTAAGCGGCATCACCCCGCCGCGCACTGCGTCCATTTCGAACCAGGGAAAGCTGATCTGAGGAAAGGCGCTGGTGGTGGTGCAGTGTTCGCGGTGGATCAGATCAAGCACCTCTGCAGAGCCCATATCGCGTCCGGAAAACACGCTGCATCCCCCGCAGGCGAGCATGGCGGCTATCTGCTGCATGCCCACAACATGAAACAGCGGATTGATCGAAAGCAGCCGCTCCTCCTTGGTAAAGGCGCGCCGCACTGCAAATCCCATCGCCGAAGACGCGACCGCGCTGCCAGCCTGAAGGCACCCTTTGGGCTTTCCCGTCGTGCCGCTGGTATACATCATATAAAGCGGGCGTTCGGGCGGCAGATCGGGCAGAGGTTGCGCAGGCTGAGGCGCGCTTACGATGCTTTCAAACAGGCCGTCTTTGCCGTGCGCTTCATCCACCACGATGGTTTCCCCCGGCGCGCTTTCAGCCAGCAGATCGGCAAAACGCGGGTTCACAAATGTCATCGAAGGCTGCGCATTACCGATGATCCAGCCAAGTTCACCAGGCGCAAGCCGCCAATTGAGCAGCACTGCGATCGCGCCGATACGCCCGCAGGCCAGCAAAGCGGTGAGGTAAGGCGCGCCATCGGTTAACAATAGCGCGACCCTGTCCCCGCAGGAAATCCCGCGCGCCAGCAGCCAATGCGAAAGCCGTTCTACCCGCACATCAAGCTGCGCATAAGTCAGCCGCTGGGCGCCATCCACGCACGCCTCTCGCGGCGCGTATTGGGCAGCATTGACGCGCAGCAGCGTATCGAGCGAGAAATCGCGAGGGTGGGAATGGGGGCGGGGCGCCATGGCTCTCTCCTTTGGCGCGAAAGTTAATGCGGGATGGGCCGGCTCACCATGCGCGTTTTTGAGGGCGGGTGAGGGCGCGCGCGATTACGCCTCGTCAAGGACCGTCCCGCATCGCCCGCAGACCCGATTGGGCCACGGCACCACGAACATGCCGCGAAAAAACAGGTTTTTGCCGCAAGTGGAGCAGTTGAATCCCAGCATCCTTCTGTTTGCCGCCACCAGACCAATGATCGCGGCGGCAAAAGCAAAGGTAGAATGACCAAAGAAACGGTCCACCACCAATACAAACAGGATCGCAACCACCAGCGATCCGGCCATCCACCACGCATGGCGCACAGCGGCGGCGTATAGGGTCATGGCAATTGCTCAAACACGGTTTTGGCAAAGCTGCTCAGCGTATCATCGCGCGCGCCCATTATGACGATGCGGTCCCCCGGTTTTGCCATAGCAGCCATGCGCGCGCCGCAATCCGCGCGGTCCGGGATGTGCTCAGCAGATCCGCCTGCGCCGTTGATCAAGGCGATGATCCGCTCGGTCCCTTCGCTGCGGTCGACTGTGCCGCCAAAATAGACAGGATCGCACATGATCGTCACATCATCTGTATCAAGCAGATCGGCAAATACCGCTGCGAGTTCATCGCCCATCTGCTTCAAGGGGCCATATCCATGCGGCTGGAAGAACGCGATCACGCGCCCCTCGGCCGCTTTCAAAGTGCGCAATGTGGCCGCGCATTTTTCCGGATTGTGGCCGAAATCATCGATCACCGTAATGCCCGATGCGCTGGTCCCCACCACATCAAACCGGCGGGCCAGCCCTGCAAAAGAGGCAAGCGCATGGGCCGCCTTTTGCACATCCACGCCGGCGGCATTCACTGCTGCAATCGCCGCCATCGCGTTCGACAGATTGTGCCGCCCCGGCATTGGCAGTTCGAGCGCAAAGGCCTCTTTCTTGCGAGTGTCGACAATGGCGGCGCTGATGCCAAAGCCGGTTTCCTCAATCGAGCCGGGCTCTATCGCCAGATCAGCTTCGGTGTTCTCGATCCCAAAGCTGATATATTTATGCGCGCGCGCGGCCAGCATGCGGGCTTCTTCATTGTCGAAATTGATCGCCGCGCATCCTGATGCCGCGACATAATCGCCAAACAAGACGCGCAATTCCTCGATGGATTTGTGATCGAGGCTGACATTGAGCAGCACGCCGATGGTTGGGCGATACAGCGCGATGGAGCCATCGCTTTCATCCACTTCGCTCACAAACACTTCGCGCCTGCCGATCCGCGCGCTGGCAAAGGGATTGCTGGGCGAGATGAAGTTTTTCATCACCGCCCCGTTCATCACTGTGGGGTCAAAGCCGGCTTCGCACAAAATCCATGCGATCATGCCTGTCACGGTTGATTTGCCCGATGTGCCGCCGACTGCGATGGAATAGCCAGCATCGTTGAAGAAAGCGGACAGCAATTCAGCCCGCGTCATGCGGGCAAGGCCAAGCTCTTTTGCGCGCGCGGCGTCGGGCACCGTGTCTTCTACGGCGGCAGAGGCGATCAGGATCTGGCCCTCAGCAATTCCGCTTCCATCCTGCGGCGACAGGGAAAAGCCATTTTCTGCCAGCCATTCAAACTTGGCAGGCGTGCGCCCCTGATCATAGCTGCGATCAGAGCCTGCAACATCGTGATCCATGCCCCGCGCAATCTGGGCAAGCGGCAACATACCCGACCCGCCGATCCCGCAAAAGAACAAGGGGCACCCAGTTATATCGTCACGTTCCGGCTTAGCTGTCATGGCGCATACGGTTATGGGCTTGCGTTAACGCTGACAAGCGACATAGGCTGATGACATGACAAATATTGCAATTTGTGCCCCGGCAAGAGGGATTTCGCGCGGTTCCGCTGATGCATTGGAAGAACTGGTCGCTGCCGAATTTCCCCAGCACCGCGTGACCTTTCACGAACAGTGCTTTGAACGCGAAGGGCATTTTGCCGGAAATGATCTGCGAAGGCTTACCGCGTTTCTGGAATGTGCGAATGATCCCGCTTTTGATGCGGTGTGGTTTGCGCGCGGCGGCTATGGCTCCAACCGCATCGCCGAAGCCGCAGTGGTGCGCATGAATGAAGCGGCGCGCGCCAAAACCTATGTGGGCTTTTCAGATTGCGGATATATGCTTGCCGCGCTGTACCGCGCTGGCATCGGGCAAAGCGTGCATGGGTCAATGCCGGTCAGCGCCCGGTCTGAAACCGGACGCGAAGCGGTGCGGCGCGTGCTCCGGTGGTTTGGCGGGGACAATTCGGGGCTGGAGCCCAGCCTTAACGGCGCAACGCCTGCCGCCGCGTTCAATCTCTACACTCTGGCTATGATCGCCAACACATCTTTGATGCCGGATCTGTCCGGTCATGTGGTGATGGTGGAGGAAGTGAGCGAGCATATCTATGCGGTTGATCGGCTGTTTTTTCACCTTTCCGGCAGCCTGAAAGGGCGCATTGCAGGGCTGCGATTGGGCGAGGTTTCCGACGTGCCTGAAAATGACGTTGAATTTGGGCAAAGCCTTGATGAGATAGCGCAGTTCTGGTGCGACCGGGCAGGAATCCCCTATCTGGGCCGCGCGCGTATTGGGCACACGGCGGATAATCATGTGGTGCCTTTTGGACTTGCAGGGCCAGCTGCCCGGCCTTAGGCGAAAGGGGACTTTTGTTCAGAACCCCAAGCCGCCCGCTCCCTCCACCCTTCCACCCGGATTGTATCCGAAAATATTCCGGGTGGAAGGGTGGAGGGAGCGGGCGGCCCGGAACAGCCAAAGAGAATAACGCATGCAAGCTTTCGTATTCCCCGGACAAGGCAGCCAAAAAGTCGGCATGGGCACAGACCTAGCCGCCGCCAGCCAGGCGGCCCGCGATGTTTTCGCCGAAGTGGATGATGCTTTGTCGCAAAAACTGTCCGCGATCATGGCGGACGGGCCAGAGGATCAACTGACTCTTACCGAAAATGCACAGCCAGCCATCATGGCCAATGCCATGGCAACCTTGCGCGTGCTTGAAACCGATTTTGGCGTCAGCCTTGCCGATACAGCGCAAGCGGTCGCGGGCCATTCGCTGGGCGAATACACCGCCTTGTGCGCAAGCGGAGCGTTTGATCTGGCGACGACCGCGCGCCTGCTGAAACTGCGCGGGCAGGCGATGCAGGCGGCTGTGCCCGTGGGCGTGGGCGCGATGGCGGCATTGCTGGGCGCTGATATCGAAAAGGCAAGCGCGCTGGCCGATGCTGCTGCTCAAGGTGAGGTGTGCGAGATCGCCAATGACAATGATCCGGGGCAGGTCGTGCTCTCCGGCCACAAGGGCGCGATTGAACGCGCCGCCGCGCTGGTCAAAGAACACGGCATCAAACGCGGCGTGCTTTTGCCGGTATCGGCACCGTTTCATTGTTCGCTCATGCAGCCCGCCGCTGACCGTATGGGAGAAGCGCTTTCCCAAACGCCACTCGCTGATTTTGCTGTCCCGCTTTACGCCAATGTGACCGCTGCCAAAGTCATTGATCCGAATGAAGAGCGCGCACTGCTCGTCCAGCAGGTCACAGGCCGCGTGCGCTGGCGTGAAAGCGTGGCGCAGATGCATGCAGATGGTATCGAGAGCTTTGTCGAACTGGGCGGCAAAGTGCTCTCCCCCATGATCCGCAAGATCGCAGGCGATGCGCAAACCACCAGCCTTATCACGATGGAAGAAATCGAGGCTTTCGCCAAATCGCTGAGCTAAGGCCTAAGCGTCTGATACATTTTGCATTCAGGTAAGTTTGCGTTACTTCTCCCCATAGCAACTGGGGAGGGGCAAATGGCGATTTTAAGACCTGCACGAATTGCTTTGTTCGCAGCCGGATTGTTGGCCGGATTATCGGCCTGCGCCAGCCTGCCTGATCCTGATCGCAATCCGGGCAGCATCCCGACCTTTGCCAATGCGGCTGAAGTAGACGCCTATATCGCCGCACAGAAGCGTGAGGAAAAACGGCTGATCGCGTCCCGGCCTCAATCATATGCAGAGGATGAGTCAATCGTCGTCACGGGTTCTCGCGTTGAAGAAGTCGCGATCACCAACAACCAAGAAGCAGGCATAGACGAAGGCGGCATTGTCAAAGCCACCGGCGAATTCCTCGTCATTCTGCGCCGGGGCCGCGTTTATGTTGTGCGGCACGGCGAGGGCGCTTTGGAGAAAGTCTCCAGCATCGATGCCTTCCCGCCCGATGATCCCACACCCGGTGACACGTGGTATGATGAAATGCTGCTGTCGAACGGCATGGTCGTCGTCATCGGTTATTCCTATGGCGAAGGCGGCACCGAAATCTCGCGTTTCAAATTGTCAGATGCGGGCGCGCTGTCTTATATCGACACGCACTATCTGACGAGTTTCGATTATTATTCATCGCGAAATTACGCGACCCGCATGATTGACGGCGAATTGTGGAGCTATTCCCCAAGCCCGTTTCGTGAAAACTGGCGCGAAACGCTTCCCTTTTTGGAGCGGCGATTGCCCGATGGAACCCGCGTTAAAGTGGGCGACAATCTGGTGCCTGAAAATATGGGGCTGTCGGCGAGCATGCTGGGCGATGTGTCGCCGGCTGCTAACCTGATGCACGGTTTCACGCGCTGCGATGTGCTGGAGCCGGAGCTGACCTGCACGTCGCGCGCCGTGCTGGGCACCTATTCAGCCGAGTATTACTTTGCGCAGGATGCCGCTTATCTTTGGACGGAAGAAGGGCGCGCGGGTTGGCGCTGGCGCGGGACTGATCAGAAAGAAGGCCATGTGCTTTACCGCGTCCCCTATGATGGTTCAGACATGACAGCGATGGGCGTGCAGGGCGCACCGATTGATCAGTTTTCCTTCCATGAGGATGATGACACCGATAGCCTGTTTGTCCTGACCCGCGGCGAGTTCACTTTTGCGGGCACCAGTTCCATCGGGGCAACCATGTGGGACAGTGAATTTTCCGAAGGCGATACAGCCCTTGTGCGCGTGCCATTGGACGCAATGGGCAGTGGCTCAGAAAACTTGCCGCAGGGCCTGTTTCGCAGTCTGCCAAGCCCCGATGGCTGGCGCGTTCAAAACCGCTATGTCGGGCGGCATTTGCTTTACTCTGGCGCGCGTTACCGCAGCGAAGGGGAAACGCCTGAGGTGTATGTCACTCCGCTTGATGCAGGCTGGGCGCAGCGGATCGAATTGCCGCACGGTATCAGCCGGATTGACCGGCTTGGCTCTGATGGGGTGGTGATCGGGCAGGACAAGGACAATCAGCTCGGCTTTACCGCGATTGAACTGAGTGAGGCAGCAAAGCCTGCAAAGCGCGGCACAACCAGCCTGCTGCCCGCCACCGATGAAGGCGAAAACCGCAGCCATGCGTTTTTCTGGCGGCCCGATGCCAATGCGGCAGAAAGCGGCAATGGCGTAATGGCGCTGCCGGTGAACAAGGAATTGGACGGGTATGACTTTGAATTTCTCGGGTCATCGACAGCCATGACGTTCCTGTCGCGCGAGGACGGCAAACTGGCCCCTATTGGCGAACTTGACACTGTGCCTGATGCGACGACACTGGCTGAGGCGCAAAAGATGCAGGATTTGGCCGATGAAGGCGATTGCAAGGCATCCTGCACCGATTGGTACGGCAATGCCCGCCCGATCTTTATCGGCACACGCATCTTTGCGCTGATGGGTGATCAGATTGTCGAAGGCGAGATCGCAGGCGGGGCGATGCGGGAGATTAAACGCATCAACTTTGCCCGGTGACAGGCATGCTCCCCGGTTGACCGCGTGCCTCCATGCGCGCAACAGGGCGAACATGCATTTATGGAGGCACATTTGTTCGATCTTACAGGCATGAACGCGCTGGTTACCGGCGCATCCGGCGGGATTGGTTCGGCGATTGCAATGGCGCTTGCAGGGCAAGGCGCGCGGATCGCTTTGTCAGGGTCCAACGGGGATAAGCTGCGCACCTTTCGCGAACAGCTAATCAGCGAAGTGGGCTCACCCGAAGCTGGCGATCATGTTGAGATTACGTGCAATCTGTCTGACGCCGCTCAGGTCGAGGAATTGATCCCCGCCACGCTCGATACGCTTGGCGGGATTGATATCCTCATCAACAATGCCGGGATCACGCGCGATAATCTGGCGATGCGGATGAAGGATGAGGAATGGGATCAGGTGATCCAATTGAACCTGGAAGCAGCCTTTCGCCTGATGCGCGCCAGTGCCCGGCCGATGATGAAAGCGCGCTTTGGCCGGATCATCAACATCACCAGCGTGGTGGGCACGACGGGCAATCCAGGGCAAATGAACTACGCCGCCGCCAAGGCTGGCCTTACCGGCATGACCAAGAGCTTTGCGCAGGAAGTCGCATCGCGCGGGATCACTGCCAATTGCCTTGCCCCCGGTTTTATCCGCACGGCCATGACATCGGCTCTCGACGAAAAGCAGCAGGCGGCAATCAATGCGCGCATCCCAGCCGGTAAAATGGGCGAGGGCGATGATATTGGTGCAGCCGCTGTCTATCTCGCCAGCCGCGAGGCAGGGTACGTCACGGGCCAAACGCTGCACGTTAATGGCGGAATGGCGATGACGGGGTGATCCGGCTGGGTGTGAAGGGGAACAAGAGGCGCAATCCGCCCCCTTATCCCCAGCGCAATTCCCCCTCGTAAAGCTACAAACTTGCCCGTATTGTTATCGGCGCTAAGGTTTTGGAATGAATTCCCTTGGGGCGGGATCGATTCCATCGGTCACAGCCCCAATGCAACACAAACGATAGGCAAAGCTGATGAAGGCTACGATCGAACGCGCGACGCTTCTTAGGTGTCTCTCCCATGTTCAATCGGTGGTTGAACGCCGCAACACCATTCCGATCCTGTCCAATGTCCTGATTGAGGCATCGGATAGCGGCGATGTGAAAGTCATGGCGACCGATCTCGATCTACAAGTGATCGAAACGATGAGCGCATCGGGCGTGGAAAGCGCTGGTGCCATTACGGTTTCCGCGCATCTGCTGTTCGATATCGCTCGCAAACTGCCCGATGGCAGCCAGGTCAGCCTTGAAACCGCAGAAAACCGGATGGAGATCAAAGCCGGGCGTTCGCGGTTCAAACTGCCGACCCTGCCGCGCGACGATTTCCCCGTGATTGTCGAAGGTGATTTGCCGACCTCGTTCGAGCTTCCGGCCAAGACATTGGCTGAAATGATCGACCGCACCCGGTTCGCGATTTCAACCGAGGAAACGCGCTATTACCTCAATGGCATCTTCCTGCACGTCACCGATGAAGACGCGCCTGTTTTGAAAGCGGCGGCAACCGATGGCCACCGGCTCGCGCGCTTCACCTTGGCACGCCCTGATGGCGCAGAGGGCATGCCCGATGTCATCGTGCCGCGCAAAGCGGTCGCCGAATTGCGCAAATTGCTGGATGAGGCAATGGACGGCGCGGTGCAGATTGACCTTTCGGCGAGCAAGATCCGTTTCACTCTTGGCGGTGAAGGGGGCGTGGTGCTGACTTCGAAGCTGATCGATGGCACGTTCCCCGATTACAGCCGCGTTATCCCCACGGGCAATGACAAGCTTTTGAAAGTCGATCCCAAGCTGCTGTTCGCAGGTGTGGACCGGGTCGCCACCATCGCGACCGAAAAAACGCGCGCGGTGAAAATGGGGCTGGATACGGACAAGGTTACTTTGTCTGTGACATCGCCTGACAATGGCACCGCGACCGAGGAATTGGCCTCCGAATATCAGTCGGACGGGTTCGAGATTGGCTTTAACGCCAATTACCTGAAAGACATCCTCGATCAGATCGACAGCGACGAGGTTGAACTGCACCTCGCCGATGCAGGCGCGCCGACGCTGATCCGCAAGGATGAAAGCTCGCCTGCTTTGTATGTTCTGATGCCGATGCGGGTGTAGCGGTTCGCTCACCTGCACTATGGCGCAGGCCCGCATCTTTGGCACGGTCACTTCGACCTATACGCGCATTGTTCAGATCACGTGCGAGGAAGCGGGCGTAACCCACGAAACCATCGCAACGGCGGCGCATTCGCCTGCCAATCGTCATCCCTTTGGCAAAGTCCCTGTGGTGGAGATTGATGGGCTTGAACTGATCGAAAGCGCCGCGATCGCCTGCTATATCGACAATGCGCATAATGGCGGGGCGTTGCAGCCCGCAGACCCCGCCACGCGCGCGGCATGCGACAAATGGATCGCGATTGCCAACAATTACCTGTTTCCGCTGTTTGAACGCGGGCTGGTTATGCCGTGGATCATGCACCGCTTTGCCGGCCAGCCAATTGACCCGGAGAAAATGAACGCGGCTCTCCCGCAGATCAGCCGCGCATTGGGTTTTTGCGAGGCGGAATTGCAGCGCGATGGCGCGTGGCTGCCGCTTGGCTTCACCATGGCCGATGTGTTCCTTTACCCCGTGATGCGCTCCCTCCAACTGACCCCTCAGGGCGGTGTGGGCATTGGCCAATGCGAGGCTTTGATGGAATGGCTGGGGGATTGCGAAAAACGCGCTTCTATTCAGGCAACCCGCTGGGAAACCGAAAGCTGATCGGCTAGGACGGGGCGAAACAGGAGAGACAGCGCAATGACACTCACACAGGTCCACGTCCGCAAAACCGAACTCACTCACGCAGAGCTTGCCTCTGCCGATCTTGGTCCGCTGGGCGAAGGGGCGGTGCGGATGCAAGTGGAAAGCTTCTCCGTCACGGCCAACAACATCACCTATGCCGTGGTGGGCGATGGCTTTGGCTATTGGAATTTCTTCCCCCGCGCGCTGATGATCCGGAAGGCCTTGGCATTGTGCCGATGTGGGGGCACGCGAAGGTTACCCAGAGCAATTGCCCGGAAATCGCAGAGGGAGAGCGCGTCTATGGCTATCTGCCCATGGCGAGCCATCTGGATGTCGTGCCGGGCAAAATCAGCGCGTCAGGTTTTACCGACACGGTTGATTATCGCCAGCCGATGAGCCCGGTCTATAATCAGTATTCGCGCCTTGCTGCTGATCCTGAGCACGATCCTGCGCACGAAGCAGAGCGGATGATCTTTGGACCTTTGTTCAAAACGGGCTTTCTGATCGAATATTTCATGCGCAACGAAGGCTGGTTTGAAGCTGAGCAGGTGATCCTGACCAGTGCGTCTTCCAAAACTGCCATGGGCCTTGCCAGCGTGGCAAAGCAAAACTCTCCCGGTATCAAGCGTATCGGCCTGACATCGCCCGGCAATATCGACTTTGTCGAGAAGACGGGGCTTTATGACAAGGTGTTTGGCTATGACGAGATTGGCCGCATGGTCATCGCGCCCAGCGTGACGGTGGATTTTGCCGGCAATGCGAAAGTATTGGCGAACTTGCATACTCATTTTGAGGCAACTCTCAAATATTCATGCCTTGTGGGCGCAACCCACATTGAAGAGCGCGGGCCAGGCATGGGCGGGGCAGAAGGCCTTCCCGGGCCCAAGCCCACTTTGTTCTTTGCGCCTGATCACATGGTTGCGTTCTTCAAGGAGCACGGGCACCAGGGCGGCGCGGAATTGGTCGCGAAAAGCTGGCGCGGGTTTTTGGATGTTGCTGCGGCGAGCGTCACGATTGATACGCGCGCTGGGCTGGAGCAGGCCCGCGATGTCTATCTTGAGATGCTGGGCGGTTCGGTTGATCCGGCGCAGGGCATTGTCATCCAGCCGTGAAAACCCGCATCACCGTGCCGATTGCAGATGCGAAAAGGCCCCCGGCAGCGCACAAAGTGCATCTGGCGGGGGCCTTTCAATTGTAGGCTGCGTCAAAGCAGCCCGGCAATTTCGTGAGCCTTACGGGCTGGTGGGCTGATCGTCATCGCTTGCTGCGAGGACAACGAGGCCAACAATACCGGCGATGAGGGCTGCGATCAGCACGCCTTCAGCGCCGCCGCCGAGGTTTTCACCATCGATGACCGGTGCAACGACCGGAAGGCTTTGAGCGGCAACAGGTGCACCCGCAAGTGCAACAGCGCCGAGCATAAGAGCAGTTTTCTTCATTTTGATCTCCTTTAGACACTCGATAGCCATCATTGTGTCCCAATTCAACACGGTTCCGCGTCAAAAAGCACCGTTACGGCGATTTCATGAAGGTTTAATGGACGCGCGCAAGAATATTGACGCTGAAACATTTCTTTACATTTTGGTTTGTTTTTGCGGCCTTGTAGCTGCCTTTATCGTTGCTCTGCTGATTGCAGGTTGATCAATTCGCGCCCGCACCAGATAGCCGCGTAAGACTGTATTCGATTCGCAAAAGGCACCGCTTCCATGCATCTATACCTCTTGGCGCCCCTCGCTGCCGCTGTGACCTTTGCCGCCACGCCTGCTGCGATTGCGCAAGCCCCGGACCGCTCCGAAAAAGCGCACCAGACATGGCGGCTTGTCCCGCAAACGGGGCTTTCGGCGATGCTCGATTGCTTCGAGGCTGAAGAGACAACGCTGATCTCTGCGCATCGGGGCGGGCCATCTGCCGGATTGCCGGAAAACGGGATTGAGACGATGGACGCCGTCCTCACCGCGATCCCCGCCATTATGGAGGTTGATGTCGCGCAGAGCAGCGACGGCGTGCATTATCTGATGCATGACCGCACGCTTGACCGGACCACCACGGGCACTGGCAAAGTGACCGAGCGTGAGTGGAGCTATATTGAGCAGCTGAACCTGGTCGATGAAGCGGGATGGCAAACACCCTACCGCGTGCCCACTTTGGCCCAGACATTGGAATGGGCACGCGGGCGCACAGTGCTGCAAGTGGATTTCAAACGGACCGCGAATTACGCAGCGGTGATCTATATGATCCGCGCTGCCGGCATGGCTGATGCGGTTATCCTGATCGCCTACACCACCAAAGCGGCGCAAGAACTGCATGCGCTTGCCCCTGAAATGTTGATCTCGTTTTCGATAAGCGATGCCGATGATCTGGCCGCTGCCGTTTCTGCTGGCATTCCCGCAGACCGCATTGTCGCTTTTACCGGCACGCGCACCCCCAAACCTGATTTATACCGAGCCTTGGACGAGGCAGATGTTGAAGTGATCTTTGGCACTTTGGGCCGCTCGCCTGCGTCCATCGACAATGTGATCGGCCGCTTCGGAACCGATGAACGTTACGCAGAATTGGGCGAGGGCGGGGTCGATATCCTCGCCACGGACCGCCCGCGCGCAGCTGCCAAAGCGTTGGAGGCAGCCAAACGATTGCCAGTATCAGGGCGATGCGGGGTCAGCCGGTAAGACCGCCCCTGTAAACCACCGCCTTTTACGCAGCCTGTTTTTCGGCCCGTTCGGCTTCTTCGCTGGTTGCCGGACGATCGAGGAATTCGCGCATCGCGGCCACGCATTCTTCCTTGTGGCTCAGCAGGAACAGATGTCCGCCGCCTTCCATCACCACCAATTCTGAATTGGGGATCAGCATGTCGAGGAATTTGCCATTAGCCAGCGGCACAATCGCATCATCATCGCCCATCATGATGAGCGTGTCCTGCTTCATCAAAAACGGCAGCGCAGGCGCGCTCGACCAGCCCAGCATGCACAAAAGCTGATACATATAACCGCGCGGGGAAGGGGGCTTCAGCCGCGACATATGCCCGCCTTTGCCCGAAGATTTGCCAAGCCCTTCGCCATACAGCGTTTCGAAATTGGCGATCATGAAATCGGGATCGATATAGCGGCGCGGATTGGCCATTTTGGTGAGTGCTTTCGGACTGCCCGGCATCATCAGCATGCCTGCGCTGGTCGCGATCAGCACCACGCGGCGTGTGCGGCCTGAATGCTGCATGGCAAAGTGCTGCGCCATGCCTCCGCCCCAGCTTATGCCCATGACATCAACCGTGCCAACGCCCAATTGATCGAGCAATTGCGCCGCCGTCCAGCTCATCGTGAAGGGGTTATACGGCATCAGCGGATCGGGCGATTCGCCAACGCCCGGCATGTCAAACATGATAAAGGCGCGTTCGGGCAAAGCGTCTGCGAGCGGAGCCACCGCTTCGATATTGGCGCCGATCCCGTTAAAGAACAAAATGGGTGGATGATCGCCCGGTTTATCGAGCCGCCACGTAGCAGTCCGTAGCGTCCGCCCGCCAACCTCGCGCATGCTGACATGCGCATTTTTCATACCGTCTGACACGTTTTCCCGTCCTTTTTCAGCGTCTCCAGCACCCCTGGCGATCCCTGCCATAAGGCCCTTTTCGGGTTGGAGAGCACCCTCGATGATCCCTAACGAGGATGCTCTCCACAAGCTGTAAACGCGTTAATATGAAACGGTTATATCAGACTTCTTCGACAACGTAGAGTCCCGGCGCGCTTTCGAGCGGGGGATGCGCTTTGCTGCCAACAGTTTTGGGAGCGGCTTTTTTGGTGCCAGAGCGTTTTTGGATCCATTCCATCCATAACGGCCACCAGCTGCCTTTAACCTCTTCGGTGCCCTGCAGCCATTCATCTGCGGTTTCCGGCAATTTGCCGCGCTTTTTCTGGACGAAATATTTCGCCTTGGGATTGGTTGGCGGGTTCAAGATCGCCTGCATATGGCCCGATTGGCTGAGCACATAGGTCACATCTTTTGAGCCAAACAGCTGGGTTGACCGATATGTCGCTTTCCACGGCGTGATATGATCGGTCACCCCGCCAAGGATGAACAGATCGGCGGTCACATTGGTAAGGTCAATCTTGTGATCTGCCATTTCAGTGTTGCCGGGCGTGGAAAAGGCCAATTCCTCATACAGCGTCAGAAAATCGCCCATCAGGCTGGCGGACAGATTGGTCGCATCCGCATTCCAGAACAACACATCGAAGGCTGGCGGGTCCATACCCAGCAGGTAATTGTTGATGACATAATTCCAGATGAGATCATTGGGCCGCAGCCAGGCAAAGCCGCGCGCCAGATCATCGGCTTTGATAACGCCTTTCTTCGCCGCACGCTGCTTGGCGAGCTGAATGCCGTTCTGGCTGACCAGCGATCCGGCCTCGATATCGGTGGCCTTGGGATGCAGCACGCACACCATCAAAGTCAGCGTGCCCAGGATGTCATTACCGGTCGCTGCCAGCTTGGAGGCAAGCACCGATGCGGTCTGCCCGCCCGAACACCCGGCAGATACGTTGACTTTCTTTGAACTGGTAATTTCGGACACGATCTCCAAGGCTTCTTCGCAAGAAGCGATGTAGTCCGCCATATCCCACTTGCCTTGCTCCTTGGACGGGTTGCGCCAGGAAATGACAAAGGTTTGAATGCCGTTATCAACCTGCCATTTCACCACCGATTTTTCCGGCGACAGATCGTTGATATACATCTTGTTGATCTGCGGAGGGATGGTGAGCTGCGGGGTGGCGTAAACCTCATCCGTGGTCGGTGCATAATGCACGAGCTCGTACATTTCAGTGCGGTGGACGACATTGCCTTTGGATGTCGCGATGTTTTCGCCCAGCTTAAACGGGCGCTTGTCCACCTGGCTCACCATGCCTTTGTTATGGACGATATCGTTATAGGCGTTTTGCAGACCCTTTATCAGCGACAAGCCGCCTGAATTGATGATCTGCTTTTGCGCAATCGGATTGCCAGCCAGCGTGTTGGTCGGGGCAAGGCTGTCGATTATGATGTTTGAGATGAAATTGGCGCGGTTGCGTTCCAGATCGTCCAGTTCCAGCTCTTCGATCCAGCCGCTGATCCCCTTTTGCACGGCGAGGTAATATTGCGCGCCGGCTCTGAAAAACGGGTTGAACTGCCAGGCGGGGTCCATGAAACGTTTGTCTTTGGGATGGGGGGCAAGCTCGCTTTTGCCGGTCATGATTTTGACCATGTCCTCACCCATGGTTTGAGCATGGCGCATGATCCTGCCGGGATCCGAAGCCGTCTCGCGCAATAACAACGCAACCGCGCTGACAAAATCCTCACGCGCAACGCCCACCAGCGGGCCCAGCGCATTGGTGGATTGGGCTGCTTCGTTCTCCAACTTGACTGTTTCGTGCGCCATTATGTCCCCTCTGCCATTACAGGCCCGTGCGGGCGGTGATCTTTGTCACTCGCCCTTAGTGCTTATCGTGCTTGTTCTACGCAAACATCTTCTTTGGGTTCCTTGTGCCGCTCAATGCCAGCTATTTCAACCCGGTCGCTCACAGCGCACCCGCCAGGATAGGCATGCGGATAAAAGGTTCAGTCAGGATTACGGTTTCTAAATCCTTCCACGTTATCGCCCGTCCGGCAAAACTGAGTGTTCCTCCAGATCAAGGCATAAGTTGACAATGGCGAGCCTGCTTTCGCGTCTTACCAAAGGATCTGAGCCGCCGGCCGAGGCGGCGGATGAACCAGCTGCGTTCAACCCTATTGCGCTGAAGGATCAGGCGCGCCGTGTTGCTTTGCTTGACAGTCTTGAGACATCCGGGCTCGGATGGTTTTGGGCGAGCGATGCCGAAGGCCGCATCACGTATATGACTCCGGCTGCGCTGGAGAAACTGGAGCTCGAAGAATGCGACGTGCTTGGTCAGCAGGCTTCAGATTTATTCGAAGAGGATAACGAGGCAGAGCGCGACGAGGCGCAGCGGCCTTTGCGGTTCCTGTTTGCGGCGCGCAATTCCATTGCATCAAGCGCGGTTAAACTGACATCGGGCGATAAAGAGGCCTGGTGGGAGATATCGGGCAAACCGCATTTCGACAGCGAAGGCGAATTTGCCGGCTATCGCGGAAGCGCAAAGGATATCAGCCACGCGCACCAAAACCGGGTTGATGCCGAACGCTTGTCACAATTCGATTCGCTGACAGGCCTGTCAAATCGTCACCGTATGGCGCGCAATCTTACGTCCACTTTGACCGCGTTCAAACTGGCGAAGCGCAGCTGCGCTTTGATGATGCTTGATCTGGACCGGTTCAAACAAGTGAACGACACTTTGGGTCATCCAGCAGGCGATGAACTGCTCAAGCAGGTTGCAGCCCGGATCAAACGGATCATTGGAGACAAAGGCGAAATTGGGCGTCTTGGCGGCGATGAATTTCAGATCATACTGCCCGATATGGATGATCGCGGGGATTTGGGCGATTTGGGCCAGCGCCTGATCCAGATGATTTCGCAGCCTTATTCGATCGACGGTAGCCGCGCGGTGATCGGGTCATCAGTGGGTATTGCAACAGCGCCCTATGACGGGATTGACACCGATGAACTGGTCAAAGCGGCGGATCTTGCGCTGTACGCTGCCAAAGGCGGCGGGCGCGGCCAGCACCGGTTCTACACCTCTGACTTGCAGGACAAGGCCAGCCACCGCCACCAGATCGAGGCTGATCTGCGCGATGCCACGGCAAAAGATGAGCTGGAAATGCATTACCAGCCCATTGTTGATGCAACAACGCACGAGGTCGCGTGCATGGAAGCCTTGATGCGTTGGAATCACAGCGAGAGAGGTATGATTTCACCGGGTGATTTCATTCCAGTTGCTGAAGAAGTGGGCCTGATCCGCGAGTTGGGGGAGTGGGCTCTTACCGAAGTCTGCCAGCATGTGACGACGTGGCCAAACGGGGTGAAAGCCGCAGTCAATGTCTCGGCTGTGCAATTTGCTTCGGATGATTTTGTCGAAATCGTGCGCAATGCGCTCAAGAAGACAGGCGTCAATCCGGGGCAGATCGAACTGGAGATCACCGAAAGCGTGTTTGTAGGCGATGTCGAACGCACATTACGCGTGTTTAAGAATCTGAAAGCTTTGGGCGTGCGCCTGTCGCTTGATGATTTTGGAACCGGCTATTCTTCACTCAGTTATCTGCGCGATGCGCCATTTGACAAAATCAAGATAGATCAGAGCTTTGTGCGCGGTTGTTCAAGCGGTTCCAACAATAATCTTGCGATTATCGCAGCCGTCGTCAGCCTCGCCAGTGTGCTCAATATGGAAACCGTTGCCGAAGGCGTGGAAACCAAAGATGAATTGACCGCAGTGCAAAAACAGGGTGCCACGCATTTGCAAGGCATCCTTTTTTCACGCGCAGTGCCGTTGGAAGATGTCCTGGAGCGATTTGAGTCTGGCGATTTGATCTATGCTCCGCGCGGGCCGGAACGCTTTCGCGAAGAGCGCCGCACCGAGTTTCGCAAGATCGGACTCATTCACGGCGATCACCGCTACACCGTTTTCCTGCGCAACTTGTCGAAGACCGGCGCGAAAATCGAAGGTCTGCTTGATGTTCCGTTAGGTACAAGCGTTGTGCTTGATCTAGGCGGCGGCCAGCTGGCGGTTGCCATCGTGCGGCGTTCTGAAGGTTACAGTCAGGGGGTGGAATTTGAAAACTCGCTGATCAGCGACGGGGCAGATGGATTGTGTACTCGCCACCGGGTGTCGCCATACCAGATGGAGATGGCGGGGCGTCCTTTACAGGCGCTGAAAGACGATTCGTATTCCGGCCTGATGCATGCGCGTCCAACCACGCCCAAGGCCTTTATCGAAGTGCAACCTGCGCTCAAAAAGCGGGACTGATATCAATCGTTATGACACCGCCAAGACTTTTTCGGCGCGATGGCCGGACATCCATTAAAAATCCTTGATTTAGTGCTCCGGGTTAACCGTTTTTCAAATGGGTAAGCGCCATTGACCGTGGATGACTAACCGCGCCCTTAATCCTGCCAGCGCGCCGTCCGATGACGGCCGTGTGCTTGCGCGTAAGGATAACGCGGAGATAGTGGCGAGCGGTGATGGAACGCGGCCCGGTCGCCGGTCCCATGGCAACCCGTCTCAAACCAAGAATAAGTCCTCAAAAAAGCGCGATTTTGGTCACCGCAAAGCAGATGACAGACGCCGTCCTGTGCGCGATCTGTCTGCGGCTTTGGACGCAAACGACCTCGATGACGGGATCGAACGCCTCGCTCACCATTTTTACCTGCCGCGCAATCCTCGCGGGATGGCGCTGTTTATAGCGCTTACCTATCTGATCGCCGCTTGCGTTACGGCCAAGGTTCCTACGGGATTGCCGATTATTGCCGGTCTTGTGTCTGTGGGTGTGTTTGCTTTCGGAGAACGTCTGGCAAGAATGGAGCGCAATGCGGGGCTTTCGCGAATGGCGCGCTTTGCTTTGCTATTTTCTGGGGTGATAATCCCGCTGGTTTGTGCGGGATATGTTTTTGCAAGCTGGGTGCAATACGGGCTTGCCTGGCAATGGGCGATCGGGTCGGTCGTGTGCATCAATGCGGCATCTGCGGCTTTGTTCGGCACGCGGATAGTCTCGCTGTTTTGCGCAAAGCTTGCCGTGTGGGCGGCGTTTGCCTCTGTGAGTTATACCTTTCTCACGGTCACCGCATTGATCGGGGCCGCGCTTGCGCTAATCCTGGTTGCGCGGTTTGAATGGCAGGCTGCGGAAAAGCGGCGGGTGGCCATTGATGCGCGCGAACGGGTCGCCGCGCGCGCTGAAGACATTTTGCGCAGTTTTGAGGAAACCGGCCCCGGCTGGTTCTGGGAAACCGACCGGCGCGGCCTTATCAGCTATATCTCCCCGTCTGCAGCCGCTGTAATGGGCCGCACGCCTGATGAATTGCGCGGCACCCCGTTAAGCGAAATTGTCGATGCAGCCCCCGGCGCCGTGGCGGCGGAACGCAGTCTTGGCTTTCACTTGTCTGCCCGTTCTGCATTCAAGGAACTGGAACTGCGCGCCGCTGGCACAGACAGGCTTTGGGCGCTGACAGGCCGGCCTGTTTATGACAGCTTTTCAAACTTTTGCGGGTTCAGAGGGCACGGCACAGACCTCACCGAAAAACGCAGCAATGAACAGGAAGTCACCCGGCTGGCGCATTATGACAGCCTGACCGGACTGGTGAACCGCGCGCAGATGAGCGATCTGCTCGATCAGATTCTCTCCGCCCCGCAGGAACGCGAACGTGCCTGCACGGTGCTGATGCTGGATCTTGATCGGTTCAAGCAGGTCAATGATACGCTGGGCCATCCCGCAGGCGATGCTTTGCTGAAACAGGTGGCGCAGCGGCTGGAGCGGGTGCTTGATGGGATCGGGCGCTGCGGCAGGCTTGGCGGCGATGAATTTCAGGTATTGATCCCCGGCAATCAAAGCCGGGATAAACTGGGCTTTCTCGCGCGTGAAATCATCAATTCGCTATCGCAGCCATACACAATTGAAGGGCAGGGCGTGATCATCGGCGCATCGGTGGGCATCGCGCTTGCCCCTGCCGATGGCAGCACCAGCGAAGAGCTGATCCGCAATGTCGATCTGGCGCTGTACGCGGCCAAGGATGCAGGGCGCGGGGTGCATCATTTTTATGACAAAACCCTGCATTCCGCTGCCGAGGAACGCGCGGAACTGGAGCAAGACCTGCGCGAGGCGATTACGCGCGGCGAGCTGGAGCTGTATTACCAGCCCGTCGTCAACACATCGACCGAAAAGATCACGGGTTTTGAGGCGCTTATGCGGTGGGAGCACCCACGACGCGGCTGGCTTTCACCCGATAAATTTATCGCCGTTGCAGAAGATGCAGGGCTCATCGATCAACTGGGTCAATGGGCGCTGCGCACGGCGTGTGAGGATCTGGCGCGCTGGCCTTCGCATATTCAATGCGCGGTCAATGTGTCGCCCCTGCAGTTTTCAAAGAAAGAACTGCCCACAATCGTCGCCAATGCGCTGGCGCATAGCGGGATATTGCCTTCGCGGCTTGAGCTTGAATTGACCGAAAGCGTGTTTCTAAACGACAGCGCGGGCACCGATGCCATGTTCAAAGCGCTCAAACGGGTCGGTGTGCGATTGGCGCTTGATGATTTTGGCACGGGCTATTCCTCGCTTGGCTATTTGAAGAAAGCGCCGTTTGATAAGATCAAGATTGACCAGAGCTTTGTGCGCGGTGCGACCGAGCCGGGCAGCCGCAATGGCGCGATCATTGCCTCGATCAACTCGTTAGCCGAAGCGCTTAACATGGACACAACGGCCGAAGGCGTTGAAACGCTTGATGAGCTGGAATTGATCCGAAAACTGGGCTGCAGCCACGTCCAGGGATATATCTATCACAAGCCTGTTGGCATGGAAGAAGCGAGCGCACTGGTTGAGGGGACCGGCGTTGCCGCAGCCGAAGGCCCCAAATCCGCGCGCGGTCAGCGTCAGGTTCTGCTCAAGCGGATATTCATCAACCACAATGGCAACCGCATGCCTGCCACTTTGCGCAATCTGTCTTCGGGCGGCGCGATGCTGGATGGCTTGTGGAACCTGCCCGAGGGCGCAACGGTGCAGATCGAATTCAGCGCTCAATCAAGCGCGCGTGCCATGGTGCGCTGGTCGGTTGAAGACCGTGCAGGAGTGGAATTCACTCTGCCGCTAAGCCGCCGCGCCGATGGGACATTCGAAGTCCTTAGGGGCGCCCGCCTCACCGCATCCGGGTGATGGTCCCGCAAGGGCTGCCTGCCGCCCGATATGCGCGTTTTACGCGCGCGTAAATTTTAGTGAACAAAGACGTGCCAGCGTCTTGGTGTTAGCACAATAATAACCAACCGGATTTAGATATCCTTTGTCCTCGCGCCCGTGCCGGGCCGGACACACAGAAGAAGGACGTTTGCCGGTGCCCTTTAAGGGTTTCTTGTCATCCAAATCGAATGGCTCGTCATCTGGCAGCCACAAACGCGGTGGGCGCAGCAGCGCGGCCGCGCAGGATTTTGATGCGTCCAGCGTATTGTCTGACACCGAAAAACTCAGCATGCTCGATGAACTGGAACGCTCCGGCCTTGGCTGGTTCTGGGCCAGCGATGCGTCTGGTCAGCTGACATATTTGAGCGCGGCGATTGCTGAACGCATTGATGTGCCGCTTTCCGATTTGCTGGGCCAAGCGATGGCGAGCACATTCGAGCCTGCCAATCGCGAGGGGCGGACAAAATCGCTCCCGTTGATGCTGGGTGCGCGCAAGGCGTTTTCAGGCTTTGCCCTTCGCGCGGTCAAAAAGCCTGACGGCGCTGTGCTGCGGCTTTCGGGTCAGCCGGTTTTTGACCGGTCCGGTGAATTTGCTGGCTTTCGCGGAACAGGCGCAGACATAACCGAAGAATTCCACCGCGAAGAAGAAACCGCTCGGCTGGCAAAGTTCGATTCTGCTCACAGGTCTCGCCAATCGTCACCGCATGGCGCACATGATCGACACAACGCTGACCGCGTTCAAATCGGCCAAGCGCAATTGTGCGATTATGATGATGGACCTTGATCGGTTCAAACAGGTTAATGACACTTTGGGCCATGCCGCTGGCGATGAGCTGCTTAAACAGGTCGCCACCCGGCTGGGCCGCGCGATTGAGCGTGATTGCGAAATTGGCCGCTTGGGCGGTGATGAATTTCAGGTGATGATCCCCGACGTCGATGATCGCGGCGAACTGGGCGATATTGCGATGAAGATCATCGATATGCTGCGCCAGCCTTATTCGCTTGATGAAGGGCGCTGCGTCATCGGGGCCTCTGTTGGCATCGCGATTGCGCCGCATGACGGCGTGACCTGCGATGAAGTGGTCCGATCTGCCGATCTGGCCCTCTATGCGGCCAAGAATGGCGGGCGAGGGCAGTATCGTTTCTTCTCAGGCGATCTGGAAAACGAGGCATTGTTCCGCCGCCGTCTCGAAGAAGATCTGGGCGCAGCGGTTCGCGACGAGCAATTGTTTCTCGAATACCAGCCGATTGTCGACACCAAGACGCAGCAAGTGCGCACTTTGGAAGCTCAGGTGGGCTGGAACCATGTGCAGCGCGGCCCGATTGTTTCTGAAGAATTTGCACAAATCCTCGACGGATCGAGCCAGACGACCGAGGTCGGCCTGTGGTCGATCAGGGAAGCGTGCCGCAACGCGACCAAATGGCCCGACAGCGTGCGGGTTTCGGTCAATGTAGCGCCTGCTCTCATCAATTCGCAGGACTTTGTCGAAAATGTCGCCGATGCGCTGGCGGATGCGAAATTGTCAGCCACCCGGCTTGAGCTTGAGATTAGCGAAGCGGTGTTCTTTGGCGACACCAATGCGGTTGACCGGGTGCTTGGCGCGCTGTTCAAGCTGGGAGTGCGGCTGACGCTGGACGAATTTGGCAGCGGCTATTCCTCGCTCGCTTATCTGCGCCGCGCACCGTTTGACAATATCAAGATTGATGAAGGCCTGATCGCCGAAGCCGATCGCAAAGCCGAAGATGGCCTCAAATCCGATGCCGACAATGACGGGCTGGGCCTGATCCGCGCGATTGTGGCGCTGGCAGGAGCGATGGAAATGGACACCATCGCAAACGGCATCGAAAGCGAAGCGCTGAACAAGGCGCTGGTCGAATGCGGCGTCAAATTTGTGCAGGGTCCGATCTATTCAGACCCCGTCAGCGCCAAAACGGTTGAGCGCGAACTGATCGGCGAAACCTGGAAAATCGCTCCCAGCGGTGACCGGACGAAACGCGCGCGCAGGCGCACCGTATTCCGCAAAATTCAGGTCATCCACGATGATCACTCCTACGAAGTGACATTGCGCAATCTGTCGCGCACCGGCGCTTTGATCGAAGGGTTGATGGACGTGCCCAAAGGCACGCAATTCGTCGTCGATCTGGGCGGCGGGCAATTGGCCGTCGCCACTGTCATCCGCACCAGCGGCGATACGCAGGGCCTCGAATTTGAACAAAGCCTTGTCGATGATGGATCAGGCGGACTTGTCACGCGCAACCGCGTCTCGCCCTATGCGCTGGCTTCTGCCGGAGCGCCCTTGGCGGCGCTGTCGCAGGGCAATTATGCCGGTATGGAAGGCGGATTGCTCGACCCATCGGCCAGCGTTCCTCAGTTTGGCTATGCCAATGCGGTGAAGACAGAAGCGGCCTAGGTCCGTATCTTCGGGGCGAGCCGACGCTGGCCTGATGCAGATCATCTGTTTTGGGTCTTGCAATATTCGCGAATGACATTGGCAATCGCCATCGCTAGATCGCAAAGCATATGACTGACCTTTCCAAAATCCGCAATTTCTCGATTATCGCGCATATCGACCACGGCAAATCCACGCTTGCTGATCGGCTGATCCAGTACACGGGCGGCCTGACCGAACGTGAGATGTCCGAACAAGTGCTCGACAATATGGACATCGAAAAAGAGCGCGGCATCACGATCAAAGCGCAAACCGTCCGCCTCAATTACACCGCGAAGGATGGCGAGACCTATCAGCTCAACCTGATGGACACGCCGGGCCATGTCGATTTCGCTTACGAGGTTTCCCGCAGCCTTGCCGCATGTGAGGGCGCGCTGCTTGTGGTGGACGCTGCCCAAGGCGTTGAGGCGCAGACGCTCGCCAATGTCTACCAATCGATCGAGCACGACCACGAAATCGTCCCCGTCATCAACAAAATCGACCTGCCTGCAGCAGAGCCCGAGCGCGTGCGCGAAGAGATTGAGGAAGTTATCGGCCTCGATGCATCCGAAGCCGTCCTGTCCTCTGCCAAATCGGGCATTGGCATTGAAGACGTGCTCGAAGCGGTCATTGCCAAAATCCCCTCTCCTACCGGTGAGCGGGACAAGCCGCTTAAGGCCTCTCTGGTCGATTCGTGGTACGATCCCTATCTCGGCGTCGTCATTCTGGTGCGCGTGATCGAAGGGGAGCTTAAAAAAGGGCTCAACATCCGGTTTATGCAGGGCGGCACGCAGCACCTTGTTGACCGGGTCGGCTGCTTCACGCCCAAGCGCACGGACCTTGATGACCTTGGGCCGGGCGAAATTGGCTTTATCACAGCGCAGATCAAAGAGGTTGAACAAGCCCGCGTTGGCGACACCATCACAACGGTAAAAGGCGGGGCGAGCGAGGCTTTGCCGGGCTATAAAGAAGTCCAGCCCGTTGTGTTCTGCGGTATGTTCCCGGTGGATGCAGCAGATTTTGAAAAACTGCGCGAAAGCATCGGCAAATTGCGCCTGAACGATGCCAGCTTCAGCTTCGAGATGGAAAGCTCAGCCGCGCTTGGCTTCGGTTTTCGTTGCGGGTTCCTGGGGCTCCTCCACCTTGAGATCATTCAGGAACGCCTTAGCCGCGAATACGATCTTGATCTCATCACCACCGCGCCGTCGGTTGTGTACCGTTTGCAGCTCAGCAAATCGAAGACGGAGGAGGCGAAGGAGATCATGCTCCACAACCCCGCCGATTGGCCCGACACCAACCGGATCGAGATGATCGAGGAGCCATGGATCAAGGCGGTCATCTACACCCCCGATGATTATCTCGGATCGATCCTCAAACTGTGTCAGGACCGCCGCGGCATCCAGACCGATCTGACTTATGTCGGCGGGCGCGCGCAGGTCACATACGAGCTGCCTTTGAACGAGGTCGTGTTCGATTTCTATGACCGGCTGAAAAGCATCAGCCGCGGCTATGCCAGCTTTGACTATGAACAGATCGGCCTGCGCGAAGGCGATCTGGTGAAAATGAACATCCTCGTCAACGCCGAGCCCGTCGATGCTTTGTCGCTGATCGTCCACTCGGGCGTCGCGGAAGAACGCGGACGCGGCATGTGCGAACGGCTAAAAGACCTGATCCCGCGCCACCTCTTCAAAATCCCTGTCCAAGCGGCAATAGGCGGCAAAATCATCGCCCGAGAAACCATCGCCGCGATGCGCAAGGATGTGACCGCCAAATGCTATGGCGGCGACATTTCGCGCAAGAAAAAGCTGCTGGAAAAGCAGAAAAAGGGCAAGGCGAAGATGCGGGAATACGGAAATGTGAGCATTCCGCAGGAGGCGTTTATTGCTGCGCTGCGGATGGGGGAGGAGTAGCGCTCATTCGCAAATGAGGCTACTGCTTGTTTATGAACCTTCCCGACCATCCTAGCTTTCAAACCGTAAGAGGCTTTCCGCCAGCCTTTACTCGGAAAATGGACGTGTATTTTTCTGTCGATGTGGAAACGGATGGGCCGATCCCGGGGCGGTATTCGATGCTTTCATTCGCATTAGTCTACGCAGGGGCATTTGATGGGAGAACATTCTACGAGCCGCCAGAGTTTAATCACAATTTTTATACTGAACTTCGGCCGATTTACCACGAGTTTGAGGTTGAGGCGCTCCAGGTAAACGGCCTTGACCGAAACAAATTGATTGAAACTGGGCAGGATCCTATTGCAGCCATGACAGCTGCTGGGGCTTGGGTCGAGAACGTCGTAGGCAAGGGCGAGCCGGTCTTTGTCGCATATCCGCTCAGTTTCGATTGGACTTGGATGTACTGGTACTTTGTTCAGTTTGCAGCTGGTGGTTCACCATTCGGTTTTTCGAAGTGTTTTGATATCAAGACAGCAATGGCGATGACTTTAGGTCGAACAATTCACACTATCGGCAAGGAACGCATACCTAGCGTCTTGCAGTCGAAGTCGCCGCACACACACAACGCTCTTGATGACGCAATTTCTCAAGCAGAGTTGTTTTCGAACATTTTTCGATTACAGCATGAGCATGGCGAATACTTACCTAGATGAATTACGTTCCGGGTCGCAGACGAGACTTTCTCGTTTGCAAGAGAACTTATCGAGTGCAGCCGAGGTTCTTGGTCAGGACGGCACGATTTACTCGACAGGTTCTTATGGCCGGCTGGAGGCGGGAGCTGAAAGCGATTTAGATGTTTTCATCGTATCGCGCACCAAAGAGGGTGACTGTGATGAACCCCGATCACCGCTCATGACAGAGGTTCGACAAATAAGACTCAAGAGCGAACTCATCCAGGCGGTCGAAAATGCTGGCATGGCTGATTTTGACGCTGGCGGTAAATTTCTTAGGACGCATCTTTACTCCGATATTGTCGACGAGACTGGTAGTCCCGCTGATGACTTTAAGAATACCTTTACGGGTCGAATGCTCTTGATTCTTGAGAGTCGCTCTGTCTTAGGAGGAGAGGTCTACAGTGAACTAAAGCGAGACTGTATCGACGCGTACTTCCGCGACTTCGCTTCGAACGAATCTGATTTTGTTCCATATTTTCTCGTCAACGATATACTTCGCATGTGGCGGACGTTTTGCGTGAATTATGAGTATTACAGGGGCGATAGTAGCGACTGGAGGGTGAAGAACCTCAAACTGAAATATTCTCGGATGCTCACGTGCTTCTCGGCAATTATCTACCTATTGGCAATCCATCGCATCAACGAAACAGTGACGCCAAGTGATGTTGACCGAATGATCGGTTTTACACCAATTGAAAGACTAGGGGAATTTACCGATGTGGGTGATTTCGCTCACCTTTCAAACGGGTCAGAGATCCATCAAACCGCTGCGTATGCCATCGACGATTATGGCGAGTTCTTAGAGTTTGTGCAGGAGAAGAAAAGAGCAATCAAGGCGCTGAAGAAAGACGAGGAAGAATGGCGACAAAAATCCCATGAATTCGGTGCTAGAATTGCACACATTCTAGCGTTGATTTCTGGCGATGCCGGCCTCGACAATCGACTCTACCGAAGCATTCTCGTCTGAAAACGCTGCTCAATGACTTTCACCGTTTTCATCCACCGCTCAGACTCTATCTACGATGACAGTCCAGCAGAACGCTATCAATTCCCAAAACAATACCTGTCGCGTGCCGAACGTAGTGTCGGCAATTGGATAGTCTACCTAGAGCCAACCAAGGTCCCGAATTCACGTGGTTACTTCGCTGTCGCGAAAGTAGAGAAGATGATTCCCGACCCAACAAAAGCGGACATGTTTCTCGCATTGATCGAGCTGGGCTCGTACGTCGATTTCACTCAAGTGGTTCCTTTCAGCGGTCCTGATGGGCCAATCGAACGCGGTGTTTTGAATGAAAGCGGGAAGATATCGGGCCGCGCGCAATCTGCCGTGAGGCCTATTTCAGATGCTGACTTCGTCAGAATAGTAGAAGCAGGTCTCGCGGGTGATGACGACATTTTGCCGCGCGTGGACCTCGAAGCCGAACTGGACCTTGTTCAAGAGCAACGGGTTCCTTTCGAGTTTGAGCGGCCCATCATCCAGTCGCTGACCAATCGTAAAAAACGCGATGGCCTGTTTCGTCGTTCCGTCTTGGCTGCATATGACAGCACCTGTGCGGTCACAGGTTGGAAACTAATCAACGGTGGTGGGCGCGCAGAAGCAGAGGCTGCTCACATCAAGCCGGTTGAGCACAATGGGCCCGACAGCGTGCAAAACGGCATCGCATTGTCTGGAACGGTGCATTGGATGTTTGATCGCGGTCTCATCGGTTTTAGCGATGATTTGGACATTCTGATCCACCGCAAGGTGAATGACAGAATTGGAATTGAGGAGATTATCAATTCCTCGCGCAGACTTATCGCTCCAAAGAGGGCGGCGCATCGTCCACATCCGGCCTTTCTCGATTGGCACCGGCAGCATCACGCTTTTGCCGATTGAGTAATCCGAACTACGCTGACGCTGAACAAATTGGACTGAGTGCAGCCCTTCGACAAGCTCAGGGCGAGCGGGGGAGGGGTGGGGCGTGTCGCTTTGTCTTGTCTGCGAGATTGTACTCCCGCGCTCCGGCATTTTCCTACACTGCGCATAGCGTCTAAACCTGCGTGTATGCCCGCTCACCTTGCGCCCTTTAATCGCCTCACTCGATCAAAAGCCGGTTTTGTGATCGATCTGATTTTTACGCTAAGACCGTGTAACATGCGGTCCATGTGTGGCTCAGCTGCGGTGAACCGAGCCACCCGCGTAATTGGGAGTTTGGGCGCTTGCGGTCATCCCCAGACAAGTGCGCATCGGGCGTGCAACTTCACTTGGCGTTCACGTGCGCGCTGGCTATAGGCAAGGCATGACACGGATTACGCGCACATCGATCGCCAAAATGGCTCTTACAGGAGCCGCCATTGCCACTCTTGCTGGATGCGGTGGGGGGGCCGCGAATGAGGACGTGGCCTATGTCGCGCGGGATGTGGAATCGCTCTATGGCGAGGCTCAGCGGCGCCTGGACAAGGGCAACACGCTGGTCGCAGCGGCGCTGTTTGATGAGGTGGAACGCCAGCATCCCTATTCGCCCTGGGCCCGGCGCGCGCAGCTGATGAGCGCGTTCAGCTACTACATCGCGAGAGACTACAACAAGTCGATCCAGAACGCGCAGCGGTTCTTGTCGATCCATCCGGGCAACAAGGATGCGCCCTATGCGTACTACCTGATTGCGCTGTCCTATTACGAGCAGATCTCGGATGTTAACCGCGATCAGAAGATCACAGAACAAGCGCGCACGGCATTGCGCGAAGTGAACCGGCGCTTTCCGCAGACGGAATACGCGGCGGATGCGCGGCTGAAGCTGGACCTGGTGGCGGACCATCTGGCGGGTAAGGAGATGGAGATCGGACGGCATTACCAGCGCTCTGGCCAGTGGCTGGCCTCTGCCATCCGGTTCCGCAATGTGATCGAGAAGTTCGAGACGACCAGTCACACGCCGGAGGCTTTGTACCGGCTGACGGAGAGCAATCTGGCGCTTGGCATTCCGAATGAGGCGAAGAAATACGCTGCTGTTCTGGGGGCGAACTATCCCGGTGATGAATGGTACGAAAAAGCGTACAAACTGGTTGAGAAGCACGCGGCGGGCGTTGAGGCAATCTGAACGGTTACGGGGTGAGCTGGGCTCTGAGCGCTTCCACGCGCTTGGCATTGGCCCCGGCATCGGAATAGCCGACCCGTGATGCGGAGCGCACTTCGACCCCTCGGCCGGATTTGCGCAGTTCGAGATCATCGACGAACCCGAATGTGGGTGAGGTGAACTCGGCAGCGATGTAATCGCCTTGCTGCACGGTGATGGCGGCGCCCATGGCTTTCAAAGCGCCGGGCACCCGGTCCCATGCGTCAAGTGCAAAGGGATCGACTGCCTTCTCAGGTGCTGTCCCTGCCTCGCTGGAGACGCAATTGGGTTTGTCAGGGCAGGGAGCAAGCGTGCCGCTTACGAGGCCGGGGACTGATCCGTTCTTGGAGCTTTGCCCCAGATAGATGAAGCCGCCTATGCCGATTGCTACAACGATCACAGCTACAATCAGAACCGTCTTAAGCATTGCCATCCTTGCCTGTAATTCTGGATATTCGCGGAGGCCAGATAGCACAAATCTGCTCCGTTGCTGAACCTTGGTCAATCACGCTTGGCGAAAACTGTGCGCAGATGCGTGACGCGGGGGAGACAAGTGGTTAGATACCATTGCTGCAATGCTCACCCGGCTTTCCATCCGCAACATCGTCCTTATCGAAGCGCTTGATCTCGATTTTGCGCGCGGTTTGGGTGTGCTTACAGGGGAGACGGGGGCAGGCAAATCCATCCTGCTTGACGCCGTGGGGCTGATCCTGGGCGACCGGGCCGAGACATCTCTGGTGCGGGCAGGTGAAGACAAGGCCTCCGTCACGGCCAGTTTCGAGTTTGGCAGTCTGCCGAAACTGATCGCTGAAATTCTGGATGAGGCCGAGATTGAATGCGAGCCGGGTGAGCCTTTGCTGATCCGCCGGCAGGTCAAGGCCGATGGCGGGTCAAAAGCCTTTATCAACGACCAACCCACCAGCGCGCGCACTCTGCGCGATATCGCGCCTGCTCTGGTCGAACTGCACGGCCAGCACGATGATCGCGGGCTTGTGAACCCGCGCGGTCACCGGGTGCTGCTGGATCGGTATGCCGGTACTGATCTTGAAGGACTGTCTGCAAACTGGGCGGCATGGGCCAAAGCCGAGGCGCAATTGTCAGAGGCGCGCCGTCAAATCGAAAAGGCGCGCGAGGATGAGGAATTGCTGCGAGCGCATCTGGCTGAACTCGAAACGCTTGACCCGCAAGTGGGAGAGGAACTGGAGCTAGCCGGCGCGCGCGCGGATATGCAAAAGGGCGAACGGCTCTCTGGCGATCTCGAAGAACTGCGCCATTTGTGGCAGGGTTCAGACGCGCCGCTGGCAACCTTGCGGGTGGCTGCGCGCAAGCTTGATCGCATTGCCGAAGAACACCCATTGCTTGCCGAGGCATTGGCTGCGCTTGATCGCGCTGTGATCGAAGCGGGCGAGGCAGAAGATAAGCTTCAGGATGCCGCAAGCGCGCTCCATTTTGATCCCGCAGCGCTGGATGATGCGGAAACACGCCTGTTTGAACTGCGCGCGCAGGCCCGCAAACATCGCTGCGAAGTGGACGCGCTGCCCGATCTAATGGCCGAAATGCGCGGAAAACTGGATGCGATCGAAAGCGGCGGTGCTAATCTGAAAACACTCGAAGCGGCCGCTGAAAAAGCGCGCGCGTCTTATGAGACGGCAGCGAGCAAAGCGCACAAGGCAAGGGTGAAGGGCGCCAAATTGCTCGATAAAGCGGTGGCGGCGGAACTGGCTCCGTTAAAATTGGATGCTGCGCGCTTCCTCACCGCGATTGCGCCGCTAGAGCAGGACAAATGGGGCGTAAGCGGCGCCGATGCGGTCGAATTTCTGATCTCGACCAATCCCGGCGCGGATCACGCGCCGCTTGGCAAAATCGCATCGGGGGGTGAATTGTCGCGCTTCATCCTCGCGCTTAAAGTGGCGCTGGCGGAAAAAGGCGGAGCAGCGACCATTATCTTTGATGAAATTGACCGCGGCGTAGGCGGGGCGGTGGCCTCTGCGATTGGTGAGCGGCTGGAGCGGCTTGCAGCGCAAGAAGGGCAATTGCTAGCCGTGACTCACAGTCCCCAGGTGGCCGCGCGCGGAGGGCAGCATTACCTCATCGCCAAATCGTCCAGCGGCACAGTCACCAAGACGGGCGTTGTTGAGCTCGATAGCAGCGGGAGGCAAGAAGAGATTGCCCGCATGCTGTCAGGCGCTGAGGTAACACCCGAGGCGCGTGCGCAAGCGGACAGGCTGTTGGAGGGCGTTTGATGGAAATTATACTGGCTTCGCTGGCGGCATTGCTGCCTTTGGCGGCAATTGGCCTGACGACTTTGGCTGCGTTTGCTGTGATGATTGTCTTGGGCTTGCTCACGGAGATGAGCTTTAAACGGCTGTTCTTCGTGTCTTTCGGCCTGGGATTGCTGGCACCGATCCTGGCCGGCGCGGGGATTGCCAGCGCTATCGCCGATGGATCGTTTGAACGCAATGCGAGCGCTGGCTTGCGTGAGAAACTGTCCGAACTGCAGGACATTTCGCAGCAGGTGGAAACCGGAGATATGACCGATGAAGAAGCCAAAGCGCGCGTTGAAGAGATTTTTAGCGGGTTTGAGGACTTGCAAATCCGCTTTGATACAGACGGGAGCGACGCAGGCGATGAGGCGGCAGATGCAGGTGTGCCGCTAGAATTGCCTGAGGGCACGGAAAGCGAAGTCGGCGGGGCGGAATGAAGGCGGGTTCTTTATCCGAAGCCGAAGCTGCCAATGAACTGATGCGTCTGGCCCGCCAGATTGCGCGGCATGACAAACTTTATCATGCGCAGGATAATCCTGAGATCACCGATCAAGAATATGATGCGCTCACTCGCCGCAATCGTGAGCTGGAAGAAGCGTTTCCGCATTTGATCCGCGATGACAGCCCGTCGCGCAAAGTGGGGCACGCCATCGCGGCATCGCCTTTGAGCAAAGTGACCCATGAGGTTCGAATGATGAGCCTCGACAATGCCTTCAACCCAGGCGACGTGGCCGAATGGGCCGCGCGGCTCAAGCGGTTCCTCTCGCTTGCTGAGGATGCGCCTATGGCGTTTACGGCTGAGGACAAGATTGACGGGCTTTCGTGTTCGCTGCGCTATGAAGCAGGCAAGCTTGTGCGCGCCGCCACGCGCGGGGATGGGCAGGTGGGTGAGGATGTGACGCCCAATGTGGCGCATATCGCCGATATCCCGCAATCGCTCCCCGCCGGTGTGCCCGATATCTTCGAAGTGCGCGGTGAGGTGTATATGGCAAAAGCTGATTTCAAGGCTCTAAATCAGCGTCTTCATGATATCGCTGAGGCATCTTCGGCCGTAGAGGGTGAAAAGGCCTCAATAACCAAAGCGGCGCGTGCAAAAATCAGATTGTTTGCCAACCCGAGAAATGCTGCCGCTGGATCACTTCGTCAAAAGAATCCGGAAATTACGAAAAAAAGAAGTCTTAAGTTCTGGGCGCACGGCTGGGGCGCTGCATCTATGGTTCCGGGGGAGACGCAGGCGCAAGTGGTCGATCAATTGCGCCGGTGGGGATTTCCAATCTCTCCCCTGTTTACCCGCATGGAAACTGTCGAAGCGCTGATCGAGCATTACGAGGCGATCTCGGCTGCGCGGCCTGATCTTGATTACGAGATTGATGGCGTGGTGTACAAGGTCGACCGGCTCGATTGGCAGGCGCGGCTTGGCTCGGTTGGGAAAGCGCCGCGCTGGGCTATTGCGCACAAATTTCCGGCTGAACGCGCGCAAACCACTTTGGAAGCCATCGACATTCAGGTCGGGCGCACGGGCAAGCTTACCCCTGTCGGCAGGCTTTCTCCCGTGCTTGTCGGCGGGGTGACGGTTACCAATGTGACGCTGCACAATCGCGATGAGATTGAACGGCTGGGCGTGCGCCCGGGAGACCGCGTGGTGGTTCAGCGCGCAGGCGATGTGATCCCGCAAGTGGTCGAGAATTTGACGCGGGATGAGCCGCGCGAAGCATACGCCTTTCCCGATGCTTGCCCCGAATGCGGCAGCGAGGCTGTGGCGGAAGAAGGCGAAGTGGATGTGCGCTGCACCGGCGGACTGATCTGTCCGGCCCAGCGCACGCAGCGGCTGGAGCATTTCGTCAGCCGCAAAGCGCTCGACATCGAAGGGTTCGGGACCAAGACGATTGCGCAATTCTTTGATTTAGGGTGGCTCGAAAGCCCTGCGGATATCTACCGTCTGAGAACGCGGCGCGAGGATATTCTCGCGCTTGACGGGTGGCAGGACAAGTCTGTCGATAACCTGCTTGCGGCTGTGGAAGAAAAGCGCGAACCCGATGCGGCGCGCCTGCTGTTTGGCCTTGGCATCAGGCATGTGGGCGAAGTGACTGGGCGCGATTTGATGAAGCATGTCCATGAATTGCCTGCCCTTCGCATATTGGCTGAGCAGGCCTGTGCAGGCGGCGAGGATGCTTTGTCAGAGCTTACCAATATCGACGGCATCGGCCCCAGCGTGGTCACAGCTCTTGGCGATTTCTTCCACGAACCGCACAATGCCAGCGTTTGGGAAGACTTGCTGAGCGAGGTCTCTCCCCCGCGCTATGAAGTGGAAACGCTGGACTCGCCCGTCGCAGGCAAAACGGTGGTCTTCACCGGAAAGCTTCAAACCATGAGCCGCGATGAAGCCAAAGCGCAAGCCGAACGTTTGGGAGCAAAAGCAGCGGGCAGCGTGAGCGCCAAAACCGATCTGCTGGTCGCGGGGCCGGGCGCGGGGGCAAAGCTGAAGAAAGCGGCAGAGCTTGGCATTGAAACAATCGACGAGGCAGGCTGGGCCGATATTGTGAAAGCGGCGGGATGAGCCGCCGGATTGAATTGCGGCTGAAGAGGGGATTAGCCGCTTACTTCGCGAAACTTGTGCACGACCTTGAATCGCCAAAACAAGTCCGGCGTTTTGGCAGTGGCTGGCTAGCTGGATTTTTCGCGTTCCTGTTTTCGATTGCCGGACTTGGGCTGGTGATTGCGCTGCGATTTCCAGAATGGTTCGCAACGCCAGAACTGGACATCGTCAAAGAATGGGCTGGCTTTCGGACTGTTGTGCACGCGGTGTTGTTGGCTAGCTATTCTCTTGCGCTGCTAAGCCTGATTCTGCGACCGCAAAAAGTTCTGGGCGCCAGTGCTCTGGTAATAGGCATAGCTGCTGCTTTGCTAGGAGGAGCCAATGTCCAGCCCGACGAGACTCAAAGCTGGGGCGTGTTTTTCGGGTTAGATTTCTTCATCATAAACTTGCTGGTGACGGGATTCATGTTCGCACCTTTAGAACGTCTGTTTCCCCGTGACAGAAAACAGCGATTGTTTCGCCACGAATGGCGTGAGGATTTGTTCTACTTTCTCGTCAGCACAATGTTTGTGCAAATCCTCGGTTTTCTAACCCTTGCGCCCTCTAACATAATCAACGCCAACTCGAATTCATGGGATGCATTTCGTTTGTGGGTCGCTCAGCTGCCGTGGCTAGTGCAATTTGCGGTCGTACTAATTGCATCTGATTTTGCGCAATATTGGTATCATCGTCTGTTTCATAAAGTGCCGTTTTTGTGGGGCTTTCATGCGATTCATCACAGTGCCAAATCGTTGGACTGGCTTGCTGCATCGCGCATGCATTTACTCGAAGTAATCCTGCTACGAATGGTGACCAGTTTGCCACTGTTCACGCTGGGATTTAGTCCAGCGGTGATGCAGGCTTACCTGGGTTTCATTTTCGTCTGGTCATCATTGCTTCACGCCAATGTTCGCGGCAACTTTGACAGGCTGGGCCATTGGATCGCGACACCGCGTTATCATCATTGGCATCATGCGCTCGAAGATGAGGCGTTTGACAAGAACTTCGCGATCCATTTTCCCTGGATTGATAAAATGTTCGGCACGTTTTACCTCCCGAAAGGACATTGGCCGCAAGATTATGGAATTCCGGAAAATGTTCCGCGGTCCTATTTCAGCCAGCTGATCTATCCTTGGCGACGGGCGCAGAAGGACTGCGAAGATGCTTGAGCAAACTAATGGCCAAGCCTCGCGTATCGCGAACCTGCTCCGGACGCGCGGGGAGAAAGTCGCCATAGCAGATGGCGCAACCGGGGGGCTGATTGCGGCGAGCCTTCTCACGGTGCCTGGTGCGCTTGATTTTTTTGTGGGCGGGGGCGTGGTCTATTCGCTGCGGGCGCGCGATGTTCTGTTTGATTTGCCGCGTGAAGCTTACAAGGGCATGCGCGGGGCGAGTGAGGAATATGCGCTTCTCCAAGCGCGCGCGATCCGGGACAATTTCGGCGCGGAATGGGGGCTGGCGGAAAGCGGTTCTGTTGGCGGATCATCGCACCCCACAGGGGCTGCGGCGGGCACGAGTGTTGCGGCTTTGGCTGGGCCGAATGGCAAAGAATTCACGCAAAAACTCGAAACCGGCAGCGATGATCGCATTGCCAATATGGAGAGCTTTACCCGCAATGCGCTGGGCCTGCTTGAGGCGCGGCTTTCGCCTGCCTAGTCCGCCTCAGGCACCCATTTCATCACTCCCCCCGATAATGGCGACCACCACCCAGTCGCAATGCCAGCCTTGGCCAATTGATCGCTGGTCCACTGGTTGCATGTATTGCCAAGGTGATAGGTGCCTTTCGCTTCGTAAAACACATCGTGACCGTCATATCCGGCATAGGTTTTTTGCTTGTTTGCCGGTTTCATCTGCGCGGTGATCTGCGCTGCCAGCTTGCGGTATTCTGCAGGGCGCACGCGCAGCACGCGGTAATCAGCATCAGGCGCAGGGCGGACATAATGCGCGACATGCAGAACGCCATCGCCGCCGCTTAAAGCGTTGACGGCGACTTCTGGGCTCAGATCGCTCCAACTGGGGGTTTCGAGGAAGAATGCACGCTCGCCCCAGCTGACGGCTACATGGGTGTATTCGCGATGGGGATCGGCAATATCGCTCACCGGGAAAGCGGTGCGCCAATCGTGTTCAGGCGTAACGAGCGGCATGGCGATTTCGGTGTGGATGCCATTGGTGCCGATCATGATCTCGATGCCTGTTGCCGGCTGCTCCCAATCTCCATTGCGCGGGACAGAAGATCCGATCCATGCGCTCAGAGCAAACAGGAGGGGTAAAGCGATCAATACGGCGGCTATACGTTTTGCCGCCTTTATCCCGAGCGCTCGCAAAGCCTGTTCAGCCATGCACAATCCTGCGTTTTAGCCACAGGATCGCCCAATCGCCGCGCTCTAAGCGGGCCGCGGTGCGAAAGCCTGCTTTGCGATAGGCGCGCCGCACTTTGGTCTCCTGTTCGCCTGCCAGCAGACCTGCGAGCACCAAGCTGCCCTTGGGCGCGATGCTGGCGGCGAAATCAGGGGCGAGATCCACCAGGGGCCCTGCAAGGATATTGGCAATGAGCAAATCATAAGGCCCGCGCAGCGAGAGCAGCGGATCATGCATCCCATCGGCAATCACCATGGTGAGCGCACCGGGGGCGCTGCCTATCGCGATGTCGTTAAGCGCGCTGTTCTCATGCACCACATCAGCGCAAATGGGATCGATATCGGAAGCGGTGACGCGCGCGCGGGGCCACAAATGCATTGCGGCAAAGGCAAGCAGCCCGGTGCCCGTTCCAATATCGGCGATCCGGCGCGCGGGAAGGCCAGAGCGTTTAACCGCCTCCAGCATTTCCAGACACCCCGCGGTTGTTTCGTGCTGTCCTGTGCCAAAGGCCTGCGCTGCCGGAATGGTGAAATTGATCGCTTCTGCAGCAGGGGGATAATTGGGAGTGTGGACGTAAAACGACCCCGCGCTGATCGGCGGCGCGCCGTGCTGGCTTAAGGTGAGCCAGTCTTCTTCTTCAAGCTTTTCCACGCCGATCCGTGGCGCTTTGCCAGCGAACAGAGCTGCGATCGCCTGCTTTTGCGCGGCGGCAGGCTTGCGCGGATAATACGCCTCTAGCACCCAGTCATCGGGTCGCTCCTCTGCAATTTCGCGGCCCGTGATCGTCAGTTCAAAATCCCATTCCTCCAGCTCGTCATGCGCCAAAAGAGCGGCCTGAACCACGCGTTTGGGTGCGTATGCGGTGAGAAGGTAGGTTTGTTTCATCAGTGGTTCTTTACCGCCATTCGCTTGGAAGGGACCAGCCCATTTTCGCAGAAGCGGGGGAGAGGCACTCCAAATCTCACCGGACAAAACTCGCGCCATTTGCGTCAATCACAGCGCCTGTCATGCTGGGCGGGGCATCGCAGGCACAAAATGCGGCAATGCTCGCGATTTCTTCGGGTTCTGTCACGCGGCCAAGGGGTATATCTGCCAAAAGCCGATCACCGCCGCGGCTCTCCAAATAATTTCCAGCCATCGCCGTATCGGTAAAGCCTGGCGTGACAGCGAAACTCAACACGCCATCACCAGCATAGCCGCGAGCAATTGTCTTGTGCATCGCTACCATGCCGCCTTTGGCTGCCGCATAATGCCAGTGATCGGGCAGAATCGCCGCGATAGGCTGCGCGGCTGGCGATATGCACCAATCGCCCGCGCACACCCTCGCCATCACGGTCTTGCGAAAGCCAGTGCTTCACAGCGAAACGCGACAATTGCGCAGCTGCCGTTAGATTGATGCGCAGCGTATCTTCCCACGCATCCATCCATTCAATGTCCGATGCTTTAAGCGGGTTTGCCTCAAACAGACCCGCATTGTTGATAACCGCGTCAATTCTACCATCGGCCATTGCCAGGGCCTCTTCCCACAGGGCCTGCGCGGCAAAAGTGCTGTGGAAATCTGCCGCCAATTCCTCTTTGCCATCGCCGCGTGTGGAATGGCCGATCACCCGGCACCCGCGGGCCTCAAGCACTTCCCTGATAGCAGCGCCGATCCCGCGGCTTGATCCGGTGACTAAAATGGCGCTCATGGCAGATCTCTATCCCCAATTTTGCAACTCGTTATCTCAATCTTTGCAAGAGAGCTATGCGCGATGCGCTTGCCTCTATCGCATGGTGCGCTAAGTGGAGAAGAAATGACAGTTACGCATTCAAAGGTTTTAACGGGATCACTATGAACAACAGACCGCTTTCGCCGCATCTTCAGATATGGCGCTGGGGGCCGCATATGCTGGTTTCCATTCTGCACCGGGCCACAGGCGATGGCATGGCGCTGGTTGGGCTGGCGCTGCTGGTGTGGTGGCTGGGCGCGATTGCGTCGGGCCCGTCGAGCTATGAATTGTTCTATGGTCTGATGACATCGCCAATGGGTTACATCGTGATGGTCGGCCTGACCTGGGCGTTTTTCACTCACATGATGAGCGGTCTGCGCCATTTCGTGCTGGATATTGGCGCGGGTTATGAATTGTCGATCAACAAGATGTGGTCGATCCTATCGCCGCTGATCGCTTTGTTCGCGACTGTTGCCGTGTGGCTCTACGTCTTTTTCGGCCAGGGGAGCTGATCCATGGGTAACGGAACCTCAATCGGGCGCGTTCGCGGGCTTGGCTCCTCTCACGAAGGCGCACATCATTGGCTGGTCCAGCGCTTTACCGCGATCAGCAATCTCGTTTTGATGAGCTGGCTTGCGGTCAGTTTTTTGATGCTGGGCGATCTGAATTACGACGCGGTGTCGGCCTGGCTTAAAAAGCCGATTGCCGCCGTGCCGATGATGCTGCTGGTTATCAGCCTTTTTTCGCATGCGCGCATGGGGCTGCAAGTCCTTATCGAAGATTACGTTCACAATCCCGGCACCAAATTCGGAGCGCTCTCTGCGCTTAATCTGGCAGCCTTTGGCGGCGGCGCATTCGCACTGTTCAGCGTCGCAAGTCTCGCATTCGGAGTTCAAGGATAATGGCAAGCAAGCCGGCAAACGACGCATCAGGCCCCGACCTGAAAGGGTCTTACAAGATCATCGACCACACCTATGACGTCGTCGTCGTGGGTGCGGGCGGATCAGGCCTGCGCGCAACCATGGGCGCTGCCGAAGCGGGCCTGCGCACCGCCAACATTTCGAAGGTTTTCCCCACACGCAGCCACACCGTCGCGGCCCAAGGCGGGATCGCGGCATCGCTTGGCAACAACACGCCCGATCACTGGACCTGGCACATGTATGACACCGTCAAAGGGTCAGACTGGCTGGGCGATCAGGACGCGATTGAATATCTCGCCCGCGAAGCGCCCCAGGCAGTTTACGAGCTGGAACATGCAGGCGTCCCGTTTTCGCGCAATGAAGATGGCACGATTTATCAGCGTCCCTTTGGCGGGCACATGCAAAATATGGGCGCGGGCCCGCCAGTGCAGCGCACTTGTGCAGCGGCTGACCGTACCGGGCATGCGATGCTTCACGCGCTCTATCAGCAGAGCCTGAAATACGATGCGGATTTCTTCATCGAATATTTCGCACTCGACCTGATTATGGCCACTGTCGATGGCCAGCAGAAATGCGTCGGCGTGATGGCGATGTGTCTGGATGACGGCACCATCCACCGTTTCCGCGCGCAATCTGTTGTGCTTGCAACTGGCGGCTATGGCCGCTGCTACTACACCGCAACATCCGCGCACACCTGCACCGGCGATGGTGGCGGCATGGTTTTGCGCGCTGGCCTCCCCTTGCAGGATATGGAGTTCGTCCAGTTCCACCCCACCGGCATTTACGGCGCAGGCGTGCTGATTACCGAAGGCGCACGGGGCGAGGGCGGTTACCTCACCAATTCCGAAGGCGAACGCTTTATGGAGCGTTACGCACCATCTGCCAAAGATCTCGCATCACGCGATGTTGTCAGCCGCTCAATGGCACTGGAAATGCGCGAAGGTCGCGGGCACGGGGCAGAGGGCGATCATATCCATCTGCATCTTGACCACATTGATCCTGATGTCTTAGCCGCGCGCCTGCCCGGCATCACCGAAAGCGGCAAGATTTTCGCAGGCGTTGATCTAACGCGTGAAGCTTTGCCGGTAACGCCGACGGTCCATTACAATATGGGCGGCATCCAGTGTAACTATCACGGTCAGGTTGTGACCATTGGTCCCGATGGCGATCCCGACAGCGTCGTTCCCGGCCTTTACGCCGTGGGTGAGGCGGCGTGTGTCTCTGTGCACGGCGCAAACCGTCTGGGTTCAAACTCTTTGATTGACCTTGTCGTCTTTGGCCGTGCAACTGGCCTCCACCTCAAAGAAAACACCGTTGCAGGCGCAAGCCAGCCCGAATTGCCGGGCGACAGCGCCGATTTCGCGCTAACTCGCCTCGATCACTTCCGCTATGCCAAAGGCGGTTCGCCGACGGCAGAAATCCGTTCTGATATGCAAAAAGCGATGCAGAAACACTGCGCCGTCTTCCGCGACCAGAAACTGATGGATGAAGGCGTCCAGAAACTCGCCGATCAGAACAAGCGGATGGAAGACATTCACGTGACTGACCAATCGCTGATCTGGAATTCGGATCTGATTGAGACGCTAGAGCTCGACAATCTGATGAGCCAGGCAAACGTCACCATGGCATCAGCCGCGAACCGCAAGGAAAGTCGCGGCGCGCACGCGCATGAGGATTACCCTGACCGGAACGATGCCGAATGGATGAAGCACACCGTCGCCTGGTTCGATGGCTGGGGCGGCCGCGGAAGCAATATCCGCCTGGATTACCGCCCGGTGCACGAATACACACTGACCGAAGATGCGGAATATATCGAGCCTAAGGCGCGGGTTTACTAGCGGCATATGACCCAAAGTTTTGAGCGGCTCGCCCGTTTGCCGCTAGCGCTGGTCGCTACGGCGGGAGCGGGCCTCTTTTTCTACGGGCAAACGATGCCAGCATACAGTGATGTTCACGCAGCGAGGCAATTGAAAGGCCCGGATGCCTGCGATGGTCGCGGTGTGGTCGAGGGGTGGCATGAAAGTTTGGCGGCGCTTGAGACTATGCGCAATCCGGTTATGCAGGGCGGCGCCAGTCTCGCCTTAGCAGCTATCTCTGCTTGGTTGATCTTACTGGTGTTTAGGAAAACGGATGCGAGGAAGGTCTGGACGCCCACCAACCCATTGACGTTTTTTGTTTTAGGTGCAGTTGTGCTGGCTATCAGCTGGCAATCCACAATGTTCAGCATCGAGCTCGACGCAGCGCGAGGTGAGTTTCCTTGGTGCGCCGATAGCATCGGCATACCGATGATGTATATGAGCACTGCTTACATTATGCTTTTTGTCGTTTGCTCGATCGTCGCAGCCGCCATTGTATACTTCTTTCGCGATCTCCCTGTGCCACTGTTTGCGTGGGAAAAGGGTCAGCGATTGCGAAGTTGGCTGATAAGCACTCCATTTTTTGTGATCGCCCTGACTATTGTTTTTCTCGCTTTGGATGGCGCGATCCTATCTACATTCTTTGGCACTCCGGCGGCGGTGCTCGCACTCTATCTAACTGAGGCGAGCCGGTCGGCACTAATCAGCAACTTGTCTTCTGATCTCGAATTCGAATGACGTACCTATCGTTCGATTTAAATTCGTCATCGCAGGCTTGGTCCCGGGCCCCGCTTTTGATGGCTTGAGCAAGACCCAACCAAAAACCTTGCACTTCGCGCCCTAACCCGCCAGCCTTGCGTCTATGATCAAAGGTGCACTTTTGGGGCTGGGCCTTGCCGCTCTGGTCGCGGTTCCTGCTATTTCGCAGTCCTCGTCAAGCAGCGATTCTGCGGATAACCCCAATCAGCCGCCTGAGCACACGGTGCCCATTCCGAATCTCGCCACGGGCAAAACGCGGTCTGAAAAGCGAAAAAGCTTTGATGCCGCCCCGCAGTTCCAGCGCGGATTTGCGGCGAAAGACCTGCTCGAACAGCGCCGCCGCCTTGATAAAGCGCTCGCTGCGATCCAGCCTCAGCGGCCGGGCGTGGTGGATGCTTATGTCGTGACGGTCGCGCTTGATAGCGATCCGGTTTTTGCTCGCGAAGCGCGCGAAGCCGGGCGTGTGCTGGGCGCGAGGTTTGATGCGGGCGGGCGCACGCTGACGCTTGCCGGGCCGGATGGCACTCGCGATGATCGCCCGCGCGGGTCGATCGATACGCTGCTGGTCAGCCTTGCTTCTGTCGCGGAGAAAATGGACCGCGATGAAGATGTGCTGGTGATGTATACGACCAGCCATGGGCTGAAATTGGGGCTGGCTTACCATTACGGTGATGAGGGATACGGCGTGCTCAGCCCCGCCAAGCTGGCGGAGGTGCTGGCCGAATTGGGGATCGAGCGGCGCGTGCTTATCCTGTCGGCGTGTTATTCAGGCGTGTTTATTCCCGCCCTAAAAAGTGAAGACACCGCCATCCTCACCGCTTCGGCGGACACGCGCACATCGTTTGGCTGCCGAGCGGAGAATGATTGGACATTCTTTGGCGATGCTCTGATCAATCGCGCTTTGCGCAAACCGCAGCCCCTCGGCGATGCCGCATCAGAGGCAGGGCGCACGGTGGCAGGGTGGGAGATTAGCCAGCGTCTGCTTGCATCCTTGCCCCAAACCTCGATTGGCGCGGGGGTCGCCGAGTGGCTGCCGCAGTTGGAAGAACGCATGCCGCAAACGGCCAGCATGCCTGTCGGACGGCCCGCTGTGGGCGAATGATTAAGGCGTGCTGAGGGTGCTCGTGCTGGCACGCCGCGCTTCGATTATTGTGACAGGTTCGGCCAGCATCTGCCCTTTCATCCAACCATCGCCTTTGTCCGGATCAACCGGGCTTGCGTGAATGGCGGCAACGACATCCATCCCATCGGTGACATAACCGAACACCGCATAACCATGCTTCCACACTGGATCGTCTGAGGCGGGCTTTGCATCAAGGCCGGTTTGATCGCCCAGCATGATGGAGAAATCACCATTGGCGGTGCCGGGTTCGCCCATCGCCATCGAAATCGCGCCTGTGGTGTGGCTGAGGCCGGTCATATTGGTTGGCTCATGCTCAATGCCGGGAAGGATGCGTTTGGGATCCCACTGCGCGCCGCCCTGGATCAAGCCATTGGGCTGGTCGCCCCATTCCATCGACATGGCGCGGTAAAAGACTACGCCGTCAAATCGGTCCTCATCCACGTAGCGAAGGAAATTAGCAGCCGTGATAGGCGCGCGCTCGGTTTCAAGCGCGATGGTGATGTCGCCCAGCGCCGTTTCAAGTACGACCGAAGTGGTCTCGTATTGCGTCACAGGCGGCGGCGCTTCGATTGAAGGCGGCGGGATATCGTCCTGCTTGATCTCGAACTTCATCAACAGCGTGTTCTGGCACCCATCGCGTGTTCGCTTCATGCAGTTGTTAAAATTGTCATCGGACGCGAGATAAAGATAGCGGCGGCCATTGTGTTCGCGAAAGGCTAACCCTTCGAAATTGTCGAGCGTGAGCGGCGGTAAGAAGGTTGCGAGGTTCCGCGCTTCTTTGCCGGGCGAGAATTCGACGATAGCTGCGCGGTTTCCCTCACCAGATCGATAGCTGCGATAAAGCACGTAGCAGATGTCGTCGACCGAGCATGTGGCATCGACGGGCGCACCGTCATGTTCGGCCACTATATCGGGAACAGCCAGCTTGAATTGCTGTGATCCGCCCATGGATGAGAGCGAACAATTGGGACGTTCTTCTGGTTCGCGTTCAACGCACGCAATAATGACGTCGGTGCCCACGGCCAAAGTTTCGAGGCCTGCATTCGGCACGGCATCTTCGGTGAGCTTGATCGCAGAATTTGTGCCTGAGCGAGCATCAGTCGCCGCGGCAGGTCCATCCAGAGATGCATAGCGCCAGATCCGGTGATGCCGCTCGAACGCGATCAGCCACCCGCCTTCCGGATCGCGCGTTATTGCCTCTGCATCGGAGAGCTCTTTCTTCTTGAGCTCTTTGCCTTTCAGATCGCGCAGCCTTCCGATGTCTATTGCGGTGAGATCGACCAGTTCGCCGCCTGCTTCATCGGGCAAAATGCGCATCCAGCGGCCATTATCGCTCACCGCCCATAGTGCCTCATCGTGCCATTCCAGCCCTGAGATCCCGCCAATATCATGCTCGCCGGGATCGATTTTGATGCCGCCTTTATAGACAAGTTCGCCCACTTCCGCCGCCGCTGTATCGTCCGGGTTGAGGGGAACCTGCTCTGTCTCTGCCCAGATGTCCTGTTGCGCAAGTACATACTGGTGGGGGAGGGGTGTCAGGCAAAAGCAAAGGAAAACGAGGCTGCGGGTGATCCAGGTCATTCGGCCAAGAATATCGGCGGTTTATCGAAGAGCAAGCTTCAATCGGCCACGTTCATCCGGGCTTCATGTTTACAGACGTAGTCGGTATGACTACAGGCGTAATCAGTCAGGGGAGAGTGCTTGTGTCAAAGGCCGATCCAACTTCAAGCGCAGGCCATAATCCTGCAGGCCATATCCCGGATCGCATCAGCGAGGCTGAACTCGCCGTGGTTGAAGTGCTCTGGGCCAAGGGCACCGCCAGCGCTGCCGATGTGTGCGCAGCGGTGTGCGAACAGCGCGGGTGGAGCCTTCCCACGGTCAAGACGCTGCTTTCCCGGCTCGTTCAGAAACAGGCGATTGAGGCAAAGCCTGATGGCCGCCGCTATCTCTACACCGCGACAATCGCGCGCGAGGATTATGTCGGCGGGGAATCCAAGAAACTGGTGGACCGCCTGTTTGGCGGGAAAGCTGCAAGCCTGGTTGCCCATCTGGCAGAAACTGAAGCTCTCAGCGAAGATGATCTGTCCGAGATTGAGGCGTTGCTCAAGGAGTTGAAGCAATGACCGGGTGGCTTGTCGATACGCTGGTTTGGACCGGCATTCTCATCGCTGCCGTGCTGATCATTCGCCGCCCGGTTGCGCGCTGGTTTGGGCCGCAGATCGCCTATGCCTTGTGGGCGCTTCCGATGGCGCGATTGCTGCTCCCTCCCGTGCAATTGCCCAGCTGGCTTGCCCCTGCGCCGCCGCAAGAAAAAGGTTCGGCCATGCTGGATCAAAATGCGGACCTGCAGGTTCTTGATAACGAAACTCGATTCCACACTCCGGTTGCGACAACTTCTGGCACTGCGGAATCGGGAGCGGCGGTGCCTGATCCTGCCACACTGATTACCCCGATTGCCGGGTTTGATGGGTCTGCGCTCATCGCCATCGCAATCGCAGTGTGGCTGATCGGTGCCGCCGCGTTCCTTTATGCCCGGTTTGCTGCCTATTTCCGCCTGCGCGCGCATCTGTTTGACGGCGCGCGCGATGTGGGGCGCGATGGCGCTGTGCGGTTCATTGAAACCCCTGCCACGCATTCGCCTGTTGCTTTTGGCGTGATCGACAAAGTGGTGGCCTTGCCCCAGGGTTTTATGGCGCAGCCTGACAGACAGGCGCGCGATCTGGCGCTGGCGCATGAACTGGCGCATCACCGCGGCCGCGATCTCAGCGTCAATATGGCGGTGCAGCTGCTGTTTGCGCTACACTGGTTCAATCCGCTTGGCCGGTATGGCTGGCTGGCGCTGCGCCGCGATCAGGAAGCGGCGTGCGACGCGCGCGTCATGGCGCAGGCTCCGGCAGAGACCAAAGCGCATTATGCCAATGTTATTGCCAGCTTTGCCGCTGGTCCCAATGTTGCCCTCGCAGCGCCGATGGCGTGCCCTGTGCTGGGCGAAAAATCCATCATCCACCGGCTAAGGAGCCTTACTATGACCGATATGTCCCAGCGCCGCACTATTGCTGGCCGCTTTGTCTTGGGGGCAGGCGTGCTCGCTTTGCCGCTGACTGCCTCGATCAGCTATGCTGCGCCTGATGTGCCCGGTGCGCCCGATGCGCCTGCCGTCTCGCTTGCCGAGGTCGCCCCGCCAAGTGCTCCCGCAGTGTCAGTGCAGCCGCCGCAGCCGCCCATCGCTCCTGCTCCCGGTCTCGCTCCCGGTCTCGCTCCAGAGGCGCCCGCTGCTCCGCTTGCACCGGATGCGCCATCCGCGACAATTTTGACAATTGATCCTGATACGGGCGAGGCGCGGGACATTTCTGCCGATGAGACGGTCACCGTCATTGTCGATGCCGCAGATGAGCAGGAGGGCGAAGGACAAGTGCACCGCACCGTCTATCGCACCAGCAATATCAGCAGCACCCGCCGCCTGACCGATGAAGAGCGCGAGGAAATCCTCGAAGAGGTCCGCGAAAGTCTTGCTGAGGCGAAAGAGGAATTGGACGAGCTTCCCGCTGAACTGGCTGAAACCATGGCGGAGCTTAATGAGGCGGGGCAGCATATGGGCCGCACGGTTGTAAAGATGGAATGCCATTCCTCATCGGATGATGTTGCCACAACGACTACGGATCAAAACGGGCTCACCACCACCATGGTCTGTAAAAAGCGTATCATGGCAAATGCTCTCATGGGCTTAAAGGAAGCGCGCAAGGCGATCCTGAAAAGCCGCGATCTCGACAAGTCGATGCGCCGTGACATCGTGAAAGAGCTGGATAAGCAAATCCGCGAATGGGAAAATCAATCGAGCTGACGCGGCTTATTTACACCAGTTCACATTCAATTCACTTCGTCGCTATCATTGCACGTTTCGTCTCAATCATAGGAGGACGAGGCGATGGCGTACAAAGGCGGCTCAGGCCGCAAGGAACGAAGTCCGGGTGTGAAATTGCTGTTGGCGGGATTGGTGGGCCTGGCGCTCATTATTCCGCTGGCGATGGTGTATCTGTTGGTGAGCGATCGCCAGCATCAGGCACGCATCGCGCAAAATTCGATTGAGGCGGGCTGGGCCGGCGCGCAAACGATTGCCGGGCCGATGCTGGTGGTGCCGTACACAACCACCACCCAATCATCCGAAGAGGTGGACGGCAAAACTGTCACGCGCAATTACCAGACTCGCCAGAACCTGTTCATCGCTGCACAGGCGCAGGATATCACCACCAATGTTGATCCGGAAAAGCGCAGCCGCGGGGCGATTTATGAAACGGTCGTCTATGACGCGCAAATGGCGGGCACAGCGCAGTTTGCTTTGCCCGATGATCTCGACAAGCTGGGGATTGATGCGGCCAGCCTGCTGCTGGATGAGGCCTATATCCAGCTTTCGGTAAGCGATCCCAAGGGCTTGCAAACCGATGCGCAATTGTCTGCCAATGGCGCTGCGCTTGTGCTTAATCCAGGTCTTGGCCCTGACAGCAATGGCAGCGGGGTTCACGCCTTTTTCGATTGGACAGGGGCAGAGCCGATTGCGCTTGATTTTGGCTATTCGCTGCGCGGATCAACCAATCTCAGCTTTGTCCCGCGCGGGGCGGCGACCGATTGGAATGTGACCAGCACCTGGCCGCATCCCAGCTTTACCGGAGGATTTCTGCCGGGGGATGACGACCGCGAGGTAAGCAAGGATGGGTTCAAAGCCAAATGGTCGGTTTCCAATCTGGCGCTGGGGCAATCGCTGGTCAGCATTGGCCAACCCGAAGTGCCGGTCAATCCGACCTATTATGATGATGGATTTGGAAGCCGTTCCGTGCCGCCTCCGGGCGATAACATCGCCTCGATTGGCTTTATGGAGCCGGTTGACCTTTACAAACAGGTCGAGCGCGCTTTGAAATACGGGTTCCTGTTTATCGGCTTCACGTTCCTTGCGTTTTTGATGTTCGACATTGTTGCAGGCGCGCGGGTTGCTTCTGCGGAATATCTGCTGACAGGGGCGGGGCTGATCTTGTTCTTCGTCATGCTGCTCGCTTTTGCAGAGCTGGTCGGATTTGCGCTGGCCTATACGATATCAAGCGGCGCAATCATTGGCCTGCTGACCAGTTACAGCGCGGCTGTGCTGAAAAGCTGGAAGCGTGCAGGTGTGATCGGCGGTATGCTGGTGGGGCTGTATGCGGTGCTTTACGTGCTGCTCAACCTTGAGGCATGGTCGCTGGTGATCGGTTCTGTCATGCTGTTCGCAGCGCTTGCAGGGGTGATGTATGCCACGCGCAATATTGACTGGACACAGGTGCGCGCGAGCAAACCGGATGAGGAAGAGCTGGAAGCTTAACGCGGCTCATTCCGCGACAGACAAAGGGCCGGGAGCATCACCGCTTCCGGCCCTTTTGTCATTATGGATGGGTTTAATTCTCGTCTTCGGCAGTTTCGGTTTTTGGACGTGCAGGGTATTCGCACCCGCGTTCCTGTCCCAAACCTTTTAAGAACCCGCGCCGCACCATGCCGGCCATAATCGCGGCATTCTCCTTGCGCTTGTCGCCCGCGGCGCCGGACACTTCGCGCAAGATACCGCGAAACGGGATGACAGATCCGACCAGACCTTTCGCTGCTTTTCCGACAGTCAAATCGGTGTCGGCTTCTCCTGCAAGATCGTAGTCAGGTCCGAGCACTGTATCGAGCTCAGCCACTTGCGCGACAATTGCATTGCAGCTGGATAATCCTTCGGATGCATAAGGGTCTTTCGCCGCGATTAGCAGCACTTCGGGGATTTCATCAGGATTGATGTTGAGATCATTCAGCGGGGTGCGCGCAATCTCTTCAGCATCGGGATCATCGCTAACGACTTGGGCTGCTACCGGACTGGCGAATACAGCCGCGATGGCAAATCCCACGGGGGCAGCGCATTTGGGAACAATCTTAAGTTTGAAAATATGCGTCGCAAGCGCTTGCATTACCGCTCTCCAATCCTCGTTGCAGAGCCTCTCGGCGCTGTTGGCTGGTGCCATGTGTGAAACCTTCAGGATTGATACGTTGGCCTGCATTGCGCTGCAAGGTGTCATCCCCAATCGCGCTGGCTGCGGCCAGACCTTCCTGCATATCGCCCGGCTCAATCCGGTCAGCGTTAAGGCCCGCCCACACGCCTGCATAGCAATCCGCCTGCAATTCCATGCGCACTTGCAACCGGTTGGATTGCGAAGGGTTCTGCCGCTGCGCGCTGCGCACTTGATCGGCAAGACCCCGAATGTTTTGGATGTGGTGGCCATATTCATGCGCCAGCACATAGAGCCGCGCAAAATCCCCGCGCGTGCCCGACATTTGCGCTAGCTGATCGTAGAACGAGACATCGATGTAAATGCCCATATCGGCCGGGCAGTAAAACGGACCCGACGCTGATGTCGCCCCGCCGCACCCTTGCGTCATCACACGGCCATTGCGGTAAAGGTCAAGGAAGGGCTGTTCAAACTGCACGCCTGATCGCGCAAAAATGGGCTCCCATGTCTCGTTCAGATTGGTGAGAGCTGAGCATGCCTCCATCGCATAGGGACCGCTATTGCAGACCTGTTCCTCGCTCATATCGCTGCTGGATGTGCTGACGGGGCCTGATTGCTGCTGCATCCCGCCGATTGTGCCGATGGTCTGCATCGGATCAACGCCAAACACCAAAGCGGCAATGATCGCGATGACGATAGTGCCGCAGCCAACGCCGCCCGCGCGCCCCATGCGCCTGCCGCCGCCATTAGAGGAGCGCACTTTAATCTTTGATGTATCAAACCTGTTCAGCCGCATTGTGCATCCTCCCCGCGACGCATTGATCCTTTATTGCATCGCAGTGTGCGTCAAATTCGCTGGACACACGCGGCGACCCGCGCAATTGCTGTGCATCAATGGAACACGATAAGGGGGTTGGCAATGCTGCTTGAAGGCAAGAAGGCTTTGATCACGGGGTCGACCTCGGGAATTGGTCTGGCGATGGCGCGCGCGCTTAAGGCAGAAGGGGCCAGCATCATCCTCAACGGTTTGGGCGACCGTGATGAAATTGCCGCCCTGCAGGATGAACTGGGCGCAGATTTTAACGGTGCCAACCTGATGGATAAGGCCGCGATTGAGGGGATGATGGCGGATATCGGCCCGCTTGATATCCTCATTAACAATGCTGGCATGCAGCATGTCAGCCCGGTGGAGGACTTCCCGGCAGACAAATGGGACGCAGTGATCGCGCTTAACCTGACGGCGGTGTTCCACACAACGCGGTGCGCGGTGCCGGGGATGAAAGAGAAAGGCTGGGGCCGGATCATCAACACCGCCAGCGCCCATTCACTCACTGCATCGCCGTTCAAAAGCGCGTATAATGCATCCAAACATGCGGTGGCAGGCTTTACCAAAACCATCGCGCTGGAACTGGCGCAAACGGGCGTGACTGCCAATTGCATTTCACCCGGCTATGTCTGGACGCCGCTGATCGAAGGGCAAATCCCCGATACGATGGAGGCGCGTGGTCTTAGCCGGGAAGAAGTTATCAACGATGTACTGCTCGCCAAACAGCCGACCAAGAAATTTGTGCAACCCCATGAAGTGGGCGCGCTCGCGGTGTTTTTGTGCCGCGAGGAAGCGGGCAATGTGACAGGCGCCAATTGGAGCATTGACGGGGGCTGGACTGCCGAATGATGCACGCGCTGCGCTTGTTTGGCCTTGCAATGGCGGTCGCTGCCATGGCGGCGTGTTCTGGCGGGCCGATTGCTTCTGCATCCTCATCAGAGCGTGCGCGCATTGCAGACGCGATGATGCGCGATATCGAAGTGCTTGCCAGCGATGATTTTGGCGGGCGAAAACCGGGCACTTTGGGCGGTGAACGCACGGTTGCTTATATCACGCAGCAGATGGAGGCCGCAGGGCTGACATCGGGCACCAATGATCCCGGCAGCGAATGGCGCGCGCCGGTCCCGCTGGTCAGCACGGCGCCTTTTACCAGCAAAGTCGCGGTCCGGTACGGCAATCGCGAGATCGCTTTTGACAGCAAAGACGCGGTCGCTTTCACCGCGTCGCGCCGCGAATTGGTTGAGCGGGCAGAGGCCGTGTTTGTCGGCCAATTGGGTTATGAAGCGCCCGCAGACATAATTGCAGGCAAAGTCGTCATTATGCTGGATGGAGTGAGCGCTGAAAATCCCGGCGGCGCCGCGCGCACTGGCTCTGACAGGCGCGCAGAGCTGTTTGCCAAGGGGCCAGCGGCGATCATCACAGTGGTTGAGAACAGCGCGGAGATTGCTGGGCTGAAGACCGCGTTTGGCAATGAACGCATTGTGCTTGCGAGCGAGGAAACCCGTTCGCTAAGCGCTTATGTCACGCATGATGCACTGGGCGCTGCACTCAACCGAAAAAGCTGGGACCGGCTTGTTGGAGCGGCCATGCGGGATGATTTTGCACCCCGCATCCTGAACGCGCAGGCAACGATTGAAGCGACATCGGACAGGCGCGAATTTACAAGCTACAATGTCATCGGAAAACTGGCAGGCACAAACCCGGATGCAGGCGCGGTGCTTATGCTGGCGCATTGGGATCATCTGGGCGAATGCGGCAGCGCAGATGCTCCTGATGCTATCTGCAATGGCGCGGTCGATAATGCCAGCGGGATTGCCGCCATGCTCGAAGTATCGCGCCGTCTGGCTGCCACTGGCCCGCATGACCGCGATATCTATGTTCTGGCGACCAGCGCGGAAGAAGCCGGATTGCTGGGCGCGAAATCCTTTGCCGAAACGCCCCCTGTGCCGCTTTCCTCAATCCTTGCCGCGTTCAATTTCGACACCGCCGCGCTTGCGCCTCAGGGCAGCCCGGTTGGCTTTATTGGCGATGGGCGAACCGTGATTGATCGCCCGGTTAAAGATATTCTGCGCCAGGCGGGGCGAAAGCTGGGCGATCCCGAAGTGGCGAACCAGTTTGTCCAGCGTCAGGATGGCTGGGCGCTGCTCAATAAAGACGTGCCCGCAGTGCTCATATCAACCACATTCGGTTCGCGCGCGATCCTGGGGCCGTATCTGGATGGCGATTACCATGCTCCCTCAGATGAAATTGCAGGGCTGGAGCTGGGCGGGGCAGTGGATGATGTGCTGCTGCATGCCGAATTGCTGCGCCATTTTGCCGATACGCGCGGTTATCAACCCTAGCGCGGCGATGAACATTGCAGGACGGGGCAGTCCATCGTAAGCGGAGGCGCACGATTCGCCTCTCCCACAGAAAGCCCCGTGCACATGGAAATCCCTCTCGGCCTTACCTTTGATGATGTTCTGCTTCGCCCTGCGGAAAGCAACGTCCTGCCATCCATGGCCGATACAAGGACGCAGCTGACGCGTTCTATCGCGCTCAACATTCCCGTCCTGTCATCGGCAATGGATACAGTGACAGAAGCCGATATGGGCATTGTCATGGCGCAATTGGGCGGCATTGGCGTGCTTCACCGCAATCTGGACGTGCCCGAACAATGCGCCGCGGTGCGCGCGGTCAAACGGTTTGAAAGCGGGATGGTGGTCAATCCGATCACTATCGGCCCCGAAGCGGTTCTGGGCGAAGCGCAAGCATTGATGGATCAGCATAAGATCAGCGGCATTCCCGTCACCGATAAAGGCGGCAAGCTGGTCGGTATCCTTACCAATCGCGATGTCCGCTTTGCCGAAAACCCCGCGCAGCCCGTGCGCGAATTGATGACAACGGATAATCTGGCCACTGTGCCTTTGGGCACTAGCCAAGAAGACGCGCGCCGCTTGCTGCATGGCCGGCGGATTGAAAAGCTGCTGGTTGTGGATGATGATTACAAATGCATCGGCCTCATCACAGTGAAAGACATCGAAAAGGCGGTCAATTACCCGCATGCGACCAAGGATGAGGCAGGCCGTTTGCGCGTGGCTGCTGCAACGACTGTGGGCGATAAAGGTTTTGAGCGGACCGAGGCGCTTATCGATGCCGAGGTGGATGTCGTCATCATCGACACCGCGCATGGCCATAATGCTGACGTGTCGAAAGCGGTTGAGCGGGCCAAATCGCTCTCCAATTCGGTTCAGGTGATCGCTGGCAATGTCGCCACCGCAGAAGCAACCCGCGCGCTGATTGATGCAGGCGCGGATGCGATCAAAGTGGGCATTGGCCCGGGCTCCATCTGCACCACGCGCGTTGTTGCAGGGGTTGGTGTGCCCCAGCTCACCGCCGTCATGGAAAGCGCCGAGGAAGCGGCGAAATCGGGCGTTCCGGTGATCGCAGATGGCGGGCTTCGCACATCGGGTGATGCGGCCAAGGCGCTTGCCGCGGGCGCATCGAGCGTCATGGTCGGATCGATGCTCGCAGGCACGGCGGAAAGCCCCGGTGAGGTATTCCTTTATCAAGGGCGCTCGTACAAATCCTATCGCGGCATGGGCAGCGTTGGCGCGATGGCGCGCGGCAGCGCGGACCGGTATTTCCAGCAGGATGTCTCCGCCATGAAACTGGTGCCCGAAGGGATCGAGGGACAAGTGCCTTTCAAAGGGCCTGCCGCAGATGTCATCCATCAGCTTGTCGGCGGGGTGAAAGCCGCGATGGGTTACACTGGATCTGCGACCATTGCCGATTTGCAGCAACGCGCCAAGTTTGTTCGCATCACCAATGCCGGGCTGTCGGAAAGCCATGTGCACGATGTGGCGATCACGCGCGAAGCGCCGAATTATCCGACGCGCTGATGAAACCTGCAGCCCGTGTGCAGGCGGCGATTGAACTGCTCGACCAAATCATCGCAGCCGCCGAAACCAAAGGCGCGCCTGCAGACCGGCTGATCGCGCAATATTTCAAAGAGCGCCGCTATGCCGGCTCCAAGGATCGCCGGGCGGTGCGTGAACTTGTCTACCGCGCGGTCCGCCTGTGCGGTCCGGTGCCGCAAACGGGGCGCACAGCAATGCTGGCGGTCGCGGGCGAGGATGAGGCGGTTGCTGCCCTGTTCGATGGCTCGCCTTATGGCCCCGCAGCGATAGGCGAGCATGAAACGCCCGCGCGTACCGGGCTTGCCCCGCAATGGCAGGCGGAAGCTTTGGCGAAATCGGATATGAAGGATGACGCGGCGCTCGCTTTGCTGGACCGCGCTCCGCTCGACATCCGCGTGAACGCGCTGAAAGCGGACCGGGAAACTCTGGAACTGCCGATCACGGGCGATCTGCTCGCCGCGGCGCAGGGTGTGCGCTTTCCCTTTGGCACGCAGGTGGAGCAATGGGACGCGTATAAATCAGGCGCGATAGAAATACAGGACCACGCCAGCCAGCTTGTGTGCGAAGCTGTGCCTGCTCAGGCCGGAGACACCGTGCTTGATCTGTGCGCAGGGGCAGGGGGCAAAACGCTGGGCCTCGCCGCGCGGTTTGGCAATGCGATCAGTTTGATTGCAGCCGATACGGATAAGCGCCGTCTGGGCAATCTTGCCCCGCGAAGCGTGAAAGCAGGCGTGGGAGTGGATCACACCGTGCTGCTCGATCCGGGTAAGGAGATGGCGGCGCTTGAACCCTTTGTGGGTGCTCCCGATCATGTGCTGGTTGATGCGCCGTGTTCGGGCACGGGCACTTGGCGGCGCAATCCGGAAAGCCGCTGGCGGCTTACTCCGAATGAGCTTTCCCGCTTGAACAGCTTGCAGGCCCATGTGCTTGATCTGGCGGCGGCATGTGTAAAGCCGGGCGGCGCGATCACTTATGCAGTGTGCTCCGTGCTGGATGCAGAAGGCGCTGATCAGATCGCTGCATTCCTCAAACGGCACGAAGGCTGGCGCAGCGAAGCGGTCAGCCTGCCGCTTGGCACCAAACGCGGCGAAGGACTGCGCCTCGATCCGTTCCGCGACGGCACGGATGGGTTTTTTATCGCCATTTTACGAGGGCCATGTTAGCCATTCATGGTATGGATGATGTGCTCCCATCCCGGTCTGATGAATTGAAGGATATCCTGATGCGTTTTGCGCCCGCTGCTGCCGCTTTGTCTTTGTGTTTTGCTGTCACCGCCAGTGTGACAGCGGCGCAGGATAATGAACCGGATGCACGCGCGCTTGCACTGGTGGCGCAGGGGCAGGCTTTGCTAAAAGCGGGCGATACTCAGGCCGCGATTGACGCATACGAGGCCGCTCTGGCGATTGATCCGGGATACACGCCGATTTTCCTCGAACTCGCAGAAGCCGCGCGCTCTGATGGCCTTCAAGGCAAAGCGATCACCTATTACCGCGAAGCACTGGCCCGCGATCCGGGCAATTTTGCCGCGATTTCGGGTGAGGGGGAAGCCTTGGTCGAAAAAGGCGCGGTGGACAAAGCGCGCCGCAATCTGGCGCAATTGCAAAGCTTGTGCGGCGATACATGCCCCGAAACCCGCGCGCTCGAAAACACTATCGCCAAAGGTCCGCCTGCCCGTTTGGCAGCGGAAACGGCAGAGGATCAGCCCTCCACCAATTGATGCGTAGCATTCAGATCAGCGGCGCAAATTCGTCCACGATCTGCTGATACACTTCGCGTTTGAACGGGACGATCAGATCGGGCAATTCGTGCGGGCTTACCCAGCGATGCGCGCCAAATTCAGCCGGTTCATGCGCGTTGAGATTAATGTCAGCATCACTGCCGGTAAAGCGGCCCAGAAACCAATATTGCTCCTGACCGCGATATTTGCCTTTCCACAATTTGCCCATCAATTCAGGCGGCAAATCATAACGCAGCACCTTTGATGCAGGCGCGATTATTTCGACCAGATCAGCGGTAACGCCGGTTTCCTCCTCCAGTTCGCGCAAGGCAGCGGTCTCAGGGTCTTCGCCCGGATCAATGCCCCCTTGCGGCATCTGCCATTTGCCATGCGCGCGTTTTTCAAGCCGCTGTCCGACCAGCACGTGGCCATCGGCATTCACCAGCATAAACCCCGCGCATGGGCGGTAAGGCAGATCGTTCATGGCTTGGCTCCCAGCAGGAATTTCATCGCGGCGATTACGCGCTCCAGATCGCCTTGCGCGGATGGCACTGCGCCTCTGATATTGGTGAAAGAATGGGTGACGCCCTGCATCTCAAGGAAGATGCAATCCGCCCCGCCTCGCGCCAAAGCGCTGGCGTAATCGCGCCCGGAATCGCGGATGGGATCTAGGCTGGCGGTGACAACCACGCTGGGCGGCGCGCCTGTGTGATCGCCCAGTATGGGAAACCCGCGCGGGTCGGCCCGGTCTGCCTGATAGGCGGCATCGAAAAACTCGACTGCCGCTTTGGTGAGAATGAACCCTTCGGCAAATTCTTCCAAGCTAGCAGAACCCTGCGCATCGCTGGCGAGGGGGAACAGCGGCACTTGCAGCACTATGGGCACATCTGCGGGATTGGCGGCAAGCAATTGGCCCACCGCAATGGTGGCGGTGCCGCCCGCGCTATCGCCGATAGTGATGATCCCGGTCGCCTCTCTGTCCAAAGCACCGGGAGAAGAGGCAATCCACCGCGCCGCCGCCTCGCAATCGTCAATCGCGGCGGGAAAAAGAGCCTCTGGCGCGCGTCTGTAGTCCACCGCGACCAGCGGCAAGTCCATCAGCTCGGCAATTTCGGTGCACAGCGCATGATGCGTTTCCAGATCGCCGATAACAAATCCGCCGCCGTGGAAAAACGTGATGATGGGCGAGGGGCCGCGATCCGCTTGCGCATCGTATAGACGCAGCGGAATATCGCCTGCGGGGCCGGGGCAGCTTAAATCCTTTATCACCGCCAGTTCTCGCGCGGGCCTGTCCGCCATGCTGTGCAGCGCGCGGTAGGATGCGCGCGCTTCCTCCAGCGTCATATCCGCAATCGGCGGGCTGCCTGCTGCGGCCAGCGCATCCAGAAACGCTTTCATATCAGGGCGGATAAACGGGGTATGGGTCAAAGGCTTGCCTTTCAATTCTTTGACGCGGCTATGCACGAGGGCTAGCGGATTTCAAATGGATAACCTCACGCACAGCCTTGCGGGCGCTTTGATGGGCCAGATGGGCCTGAAGACCAAAACGGGCCTTGCCATGCCCGCGCTGATCATTGGCGCAAACCTGCCCGATGTGGATGCGGCGTGTTTTTTCTGGCTGGAAGGGACAGAACATCTGGGCTTTCGCCGAGGGATTACCCACGGACCGCCTGCATGGGTGTTGTTGCCACTGATTTTGGCAGGGCTCTTGTGGTGGTTTGACCGCTGGCAGGAAAAGCGCGGGAAACGGCCCGAAGGCCGCCTGCCGGTGAATTTCAAATGGCTGTATCTCCTCAGCTTTATCGGGTGCCTGTCGCACCCGGCCCTTGATTGGCTGAATGTGTACGGGATCAGGCTGCTCGAGCCGTTTTCCTCGCAGTGGTTTTATGGCGATACGCTGTTTATCATTGATGTATGGCTCTGGGCGCTGCTTGGTTTGAGCGTCTGGTGGAGCCTGCGCAAAGAAAAACGCGGGCGCGAATGGAAACGGCCTGCGTGGGTCGCTGCAACTGCGGCGCTGGTGTATATTGCGATGAATGGGGCATTTTCGGGCACAATTCATGCATCCGCAAACTCGCCTCGAAATTATGGTCCGAACGCTCAAGTGATTGTCAGCCCGGTTCCGTTCGCGTTCTGGCAGCGCGAAATTTTCACCAAACCAGATGAGGATATTTGGCAGGGCGCGCTTTATACCATTGGTGGTTCTGATCACGAGGATGCGCCGCTTAGCGATAGCTATTGCGTTCTGCCTGATCTCACCGAAGAACGCGCTGCCAATTCCCAGCTCGATGCGTTTCTGTTTTGGAGCCGCGCGCCCTTTGCTGTGCGCGCTGACGATGGCTCGATCGTTCTGCACGATGCCCGCTTTTACGACCCACGCGCGCGGGACCGCTTCAGCATCGCGGTGCCTGATGCCGAATGTGCGGAACTTCCGCCGCGTTAATTCGCTCCTTCACTAAATCCGTTCGCCCTGAGCTTGTCGAAGGGCTGTACTTCACTTCGAGTGCTGCGCCAGAAGACAGAACGGGGCTTCGGCAGGCTCAGCCCGAACGGGAAATGGAATGTCTCAAACCCAAATCGTCTGGCTGCGGCGTGATCTGCGTATCGCCGACAATCCCGCTCTATATGAAGCCGCCAAGCTTGGCCCTGTTATCGCGGTCTATGTGCTCGATGATGAGGCGGCCAAAACCCACGCCTATGGCGGGGCATCGCGCTGGTGGCTGCACCACTCGCTCGAAAGCCTGCAATCAAGCTTTGCCAAGCGTCATGCGAAGATCATTTTGCGCAAAGGAGATGCGGTGGAGGAGCTCAGACAAATCGCGGCAGAGACGGGCGCGGCCACCATTCACGCCAATCGCCATTACGAACCGTGGTGGCGCAAAGCGCAAAAGGCTTTGGGCGAAGCCTGCGATCTCACACTCTATGATGGCAATTACCTTGCCCCTCCCGGCACGGTGACGACAGGGTCGGGCGGGCAATACAAGATCTACACCCCGTTCAGCCGCGCGGTGCGCGCGCAATTTCCGCCGCGCGATGAAGTGCCTGAGCCTGAAACGCTGTCTTCGCCTGACAGCTGGCCAGCCTCCGATAATCTGGATGACTGGAACCTGCTTCCGGTAAAGCCCGATTGGGCAGGCGGCCTGCGCGAGGCATGGGACGTGGGCGAAGAGGCCGCTTATGCGCAGCTTAACAGGTGGGAGGCGGAGGTTGATGGCTATGAAGAGCAGCGCAATCTGCCATCTGTGGACGGCGTATCGCGCCTGTCGCCGCATCTGCATTTCGGCGAGATTTCGCCGGTGCAAATCTGGCATCACTTCAAACACAAACGCTCCGATGGCTGGCGCATTTATGAAAGCGAGCTGATCTGGCGCGATTATGCGCAGAACGCGATTGCGCAATTCCCCCTCTATGCCCGCGAAAATTACCGCGAGGATTTTGACAAACTCACCTGGCGCGATCCGCATTCCGACAAACAGGCCGCGCGCGATTTGAAAGCGTGGCAAGAGGGCCGCACAGGCTACCCAATCGTCGATGCAGGCATGCGTGAGCTCTACCAGACGGGATGGATGCACAACCGGGTGCGGATGATAACGGCAAGCTTCTTAATCAAACATCTGCTGATCGATTGGCGCGAGGGCGAGAAGTGGTTTTGGGACACGCTGTGCGATGCGGATTACGCGTCCAATTCGACCAATTGGCAATGGACAGCGGGCACGGGCGTCGACAGCAATATGTTCGTGCGGATCATGGCGCCGCTGTCGCAATCGGAAAAGTTTGATTGCGCCGCCTATATCCGCGAATTTGTGCCGGAACTGAGCGATCTGGATGAACCCTATATCCATGATCCTGAAGAGCATGGCTGCCTGCCCAAAGCCTACCCCGCCAAGATCATCGGCCACAAGGCCGCGCGGACACGGGCGCTGGATGCGTATAAAGCCATGAAAGAAGGCGGATAGCCGCCCGCTAGCGCTTGCCCCGCATGCATGGCCGCGCCTATGCTTTGCGCGATGAATGCGCCTGAATTGCCAGCAAAGATGAGAGGGGATGCGCTGATAAGCGCAGGCGAACGCTTTGGCGCATCGCCCGGATGGCTTGCGCGGCTAATCGCGCCCGGTTTTACCGCGATGGTGGACCGCGTGGATGCGGGACTGGAGCGCGGATCAATCCTGGCGCATCTGCCAGATGGCACATCGCGGATGCTGGGCGGGCGCGCGCGCGGCTTTGATGCGGAGATGACACTAAAGGATTGGCGGTCCTTGTTGCGGCTTGCGACAGGTGGGTCGATTGGCTGGTATCAGGGATATGAGGCGGGCGAATGGGACTGCGCTGATCTTACCACTTTGTTTGCGGTGATGGGCGACAATGCGCGCACGCTTGGCAGCACCGCGCGATCATCCGGGCCGTTCAAATGGGCCGCCAGCGCGGCGCACAGGCTCAACCGCAACAGCCGCCAGGGCTCTCAGCGCAATATCGCGGCGCATTATGATCTTGGCAATGATTTCTATGCCGCCTGGCTTGATCCCGGCATGACCTATTCAAGCGGGCTTGCGCTGAGCGGTGTGGATGAAGATGGGCTAGAAGCAGCGCAAAAGCGCAAAAATACAGCGATCCTTGATCGGCTAGACCTGCAGCCACATCACACAGCGCTCGAAATTGGGTGCGGGTGGGGCGCATTGGCGTGTGAGCTTGATGCACGCGCCGCCGCGGCCACCGCCATCAGCCTGTCGGATGAACAATTGGACTGGGCTCGCCGCCGCACCAGCAATGTGAATTGGCAGCGGCTCGATTACCGCGACTGTGATGGCGCATTTGACGCGATTGCCAGCGTTGAAATGGTCGAAGCCTTGGGCCGCGAAAACTGGCCGCATTTTCTCGATTGCCTTGCGCGCAATCTGAAACCGGGCGGCAAGGCGGCGATCCAGTATATCTCCATGGCCGATGACCTGTTTGAAACCTATGCCGCCACGGTCGATTTCATTCAGGCTTATATCTTCCCCGGCGGGCTGCTGATCAAATCATCCGAATTTCGCGGCCTTGCTGAGGCGCGCGGGCTTGAATGGCGCGATCAAACCGATTTTGGCGCTGATTACGCCGCCACTTTGCGTATCTGGCGCGAAAGGTTTGACGCTGCGGCCGAACAATCGCGCCTGCCCAAAGGGTTTGACGATCGGTTTGTGCGGCTCTGGCGATATTACCTTGCCTATTGCGAAGCGGGCTTTCTCACAGGTAACGTTAATGTGCACCAGGTGACTTTGATTAATCCTGTAGAGCTGAACGAATAAACACAAAGGGGATGAGGGCATGACACGCACACGATTGGCCGCGCGGCTGTTGTTAAGCGCTTCGGCGGCATTGGCGATGACGGCATGCGCTCCGTCTTATCAGGGGGCAGAAACAGGGGCGCAGACCGCGCCGCTTGGGGCGGTTGAATTGACCCAGCCGCCTGTTCTTGATCCCGCGCAGCAGCAGGTGCTTTTCTGGGATGATGCCACCCGTTCGGCCCGGTTCCGCGATATGGAAAGCTGGTTTGCCGGCCACGAAGTGCCCGCTGCCACCAACACGCGCGCTTTGCCGCAAGGCGCTCCGCTGAGCGATGATCTTCAAGCTGATCTGGCAAAGCTCATGGCTGACACCAATGCCGCTGGCATTATGGTGCTGCAGGATGGCAAGGTCCGGTACGAACAATACGGCCTTGGCCTTGGTAAAGCGGACCGGTGGACCAGTTTTTCGGTCGCGAAAAGCTTCACTTCAACTCTGCTTGCCGCTGCCATTTCGGATGGGTTTATCGGCGGCCTTGATGATGCTGTGACGCAGTATATCCCTGAATTAATAGGGTCTTCCTATGACGGTGTGACCGTCGGCCAATTGGTAACGATGACCAGCGGTGCCGACTGGAACGAGGATTACACCGACCCAAAAAGCGACGTCGCGCAGCTGAATAAATTTGTGACCGAATATGGTGAGGATGCGATTGTTGCGCAGATGAAAGAGTTGGGCAGGGCCAATCCGCCGGGGGAGAAATTCTCTTATTCCACAGGCGAGACAAACCTGATCGGCCTTCTGATCGAAAACGCCATCGGCCTGCCCATGGCTGAATATGCGCAAACCAAGATTGTCGAACCTGCCGGATTTGAAGGCGGGATGTTCTGGATGGTCGATCCGCGCGGCGGCAATATTGGCGGGTGCTGCCTGTCTTTGCGCCTGTCCGATTATGCCCGCATGGGCCAGTTCGCGCTGGAAGGCGGCAAAGGCCAGTCAGGTGAGCAGATCGTTCCCGAAGGTTGGTTTGGCGAGGCTGGCTCTGCCAAGGTCCAGTTTGGCGGCGGGTTTGGCTATGGCTATCAATGGTGGACCTATCCCGGCAACAATTACGGCGCGCAGGGAATTTTCGGCCAGGCAATCACCGTAATACCCGGCACCAACACCGTCATCGCGATTGTGAGCAATTGGCCAGAGGCAACATCGGGCGCATTTCGCGGGCAGGCGGGCGCGATTATCGCGAAGCTGGCAGTGCCGGGCGGCGGTTAAGCCGGGAAGCGCGCCGGGCGCTTAAGATCGCCCAGTTCGCCTTGCTTCAAATGGCTTTTCGGGGCGCGTTCAGATTGCTGTATCGTTGCAGGATGTTGTCATGCACAATCGGGCTCAGCAGCTCTTCGAACGCGCAGCCGACAATGCAATTGTCCCACCACACAACCTCTGCCTGAAGCGATTCGAGCCCCGGCAGTGTCAGCCAGCATTTCTGGCCTTCGTGCATGCGGTTGATCGACGCGGCGGAAAAGCCTGAGATCGACAGATCATGCACCACGCTTTGAAATGCGCGCCCGCCAGAGGCCCGCAAAGTCGCAGGGATCGTCAGCTTTGTACGCGGCGCGCAGCGGTCTTCCTGTGCTGCGACGGCATAAGGTTCTTTTTCAATCGGCATCGTGCGGTACTCGGGTCCAATCAGCGGGAGGTCTCTTCGCCCTTGGTCAAACTACGTAGTGCAGCAGAGCGGCCTTCCAACCCGTCACTGAAAATGGTTACCACCAGGTAAATTTGTCCCCCGTGAAGGATGCGTTTTGCGATCAGCCGTCGATGCGTTCGCGATGACCTGTTGCAAATCCTTCGCTCGCGAGCTCCGCAATCCGCGCGGCCACCACTTCTGGCGGTTTGACCGATTGCGCATCTTCGCCCGGATAGGCGCGCGCGCGCATACCGGTGCGGGTTGCGCCGGGATCGATAATGGCCACTTTAAGCGGCGAGAGTTTTTCAACTTCTGCTCCATAGGTTTCGAGCAGATTGTCAAACGCAGCCTTGGTCGATCCATAGGCCGACCAGAACGGGCGAGGGGACGCGCCGACCGAGCTGGTTAACCCGATGACTTTGCCGGCCTTCGCGCGCCGCATCAACGGATCAAACGCTGCCAGCATCGCCTGAGTGGAGACCATATTGGTCATCACGGCGGTGGTGAACTGTTTTGGATCAATCTGCGAAAGCGGTGTAAGCTCTGGCAGATAAGCCGCTGAAAGAACGAGGATATCAAGGCTTTCCCAGCGCCCGCCAATGGCGCTGGCCAGGCGCGATACCGCGTCCGCTTCGGTCAGGTCGACAGGCGCGATGGTGGATGTGCCGCCTTCTTCATGGATGGCATCCTCGATCAGCTCTAACGCTTTCACTTTGCGCGCCACCAATATGACATGCGCGCCCGCTTTCGCCAAAGCTTTCGCTGTGGCCGCGCCAATGCCCTGGCTCGCGCCGGTGACCAGCGCGGTCTGGCCGGATAAGGGTTTCAGAATCAGTCATGGGTCACGCCTTTAAGCAGCTTTTGGATCAGCAAAAGGGAGCTCATCGCTGCCTTCCTCTTTCGCCCGCAAATCGGTGAGGCTGGTGGGGTAATCCCCGGTGAAGCACGCATCGCAAAACTGCGGGCACGCTTTATCGCGCCCTTTCGCGCCGACCGCGCGGTAAAGGCCATCAATTGAGATGAACGCCAGGCTGTCTGCCTGGATATATTCGCGCATCGGCTCCAATTCCATCCGCGCGGCGAGCAGTTTTTCGCGCTCGGGCGTGTCCACCCCGTAAAAGCAGGAATGCGCCGTGGGCGGGCTGGCGACGCGGAAATGCACTTCGCTTGCGCCTGCCTCGCGCATCATCTCAACGATTTTGAGGCTGGTTGTCCCGCGCACAATGGAATCGTCAATGAGAACAATGCGCTTGCCTTCGACCAAAGAGCGATTGGCGTTGTGTTTACGCTTTACCCCTGCATGGCGCGCGCTGTCCGATGGCTGGATGAACGTGCGCCCGACATAGTGCGAACGGATAATGCCAAGCTCAAACGGCACGCCGGAACTTTGCGCATAGCCGATGGCCGCTGGCACGCCGCTATCGGGAACAGGCACGACCAGATCGACATCGCACGGCGATTCTTGCGCCAATTCAGCGCCGATGGCTTTGCGAGCCTCATATACTGAATGGCCTGCGAAGAAGCTGTCAGGACGACTGAAATAGACATGCTCAAAAATGCAGGGGCGCGCGGGCGGTTTGGCGAAGGGGTGGACGCTTTTCACTTCGCCATCAAAGCCCACTTGCAACAATTCGCCTGGTTCAACTTCGCGGATGAATTCGCCGCCAGCCACATCAAACGCAACCGTTTCCGAGGCAAAGACGATGGCATCGCCCATTTTGCCCATCACCAGCGGGCGGATGCCCAAAGGATCGCGGCAGGCGATCATCCCTTCGGGTGTCATCACGATCAGCGCATAGGCGCCCTCGACCAATCGCAAAGCATCGATCAGCCGGTCTGCAATGGTGGGATAGCGCGATGTGGCGACGAGATGGATGATGACTTCGGTGTCAGAGGTTGATTGAAAGATCGAACCCTTGCCGACCAGATCCTTGCGCAGCATTTTCGCGTTGGAGATATTGCCGTTATGCGCCACGGCAAATCCGCCGCTTGCCAGCTCTGCATAAAGCGGCTGAACATTGCGCAGGCCCGATCCGCCCGTGGTGGAATAGCGCACATGGCCCGCTGCCATTGTGCCCGGCAATTCGGCGATGGCTTCGGGTGTGGAGAAGTTTTCCGCCACATGGCCAAGCCCGCGGCGCGAGAAAAACTCTTTGCCATCAAAACTCGTCAGCCCCACCGCTTCTTGTCCGCGATGTTGTAAAGCGTGGAGGCCCAGAGCGGTCGCAGCGGCCGCATCGGCGGCGTTGATAACGCCGAAAACGCCGCATTCCTCTCGCAGCTTATCGCCGTCGAGATCGAGCCATGGGTGGGTTAGATTGCCTGGAACTGGGCCTGCGACTTTATCGGTATTATTGGGCATCACCAGAAGTCCGCTGCGCTGCGTGCTGGGGAGCAGGATCAATGGCGATGTTACGATACAATTACAAGCTTCGTGATGGCGCACATGCCGGGTTTCTCAATGCGGGAATTTCGCGCGCGCATTTTTACACACAATAGCGGTGAGGGCAGCGATTGCGAGGCGGCGAGCCTGCGCCTACAGCGGCGGTTCATATCCACACTTGCACATGCGCGAGCGCACCTATGCTCACACCTTTTGAAAGAATGATTGCCAAGCGCTATTTATGGCCGGGCAAAGGCGAGGCGTTTATCGCGCTGGTCGCCGGGATTTCTGTGGGCGTGGTGATGCTGTCGGTGGCCATGCTGGTGATCGTGATGAGCGTGATGAACGGATTTCGCTCTGAAATGATTGACCGGTTTGCAGGCGTAAACGGCCATGCCGTAGTGCAGGCGTTTGGCGGCAGGCTGGATAATTGGGAAAGCGTGCTCGAAGATGTGCGCGGCACCGAAGGCGTGATCAAAGCATCCCCGCTGATCGAACAGCCTTTGCTGGCGAGCTTTAATGGCAGGGTGAACCAGATTTTTGTGCGAGGCCACACAGCGCAGGACATTGCCGAGCTTGAAGATAAGGTGATGCTGGGCAGCATGGCCAGCCTTGAACCGGGCGAAAGCCGCGTTGCTATTGGCACCCAATTGGCCAGCAATCTGGGCGTGCGTGTGGGCGATTCGATAACGATCATCAACCCGCAAGGGCGCAGCACTCCGTTTGGCACATCCATCCGGCAAGTCGCTTACGAAGTGGGCGCAATCTTTGAGATTGGCCTTTACGATTTTGACGAAACTTTTGTCATCATGCCGATGTCCGATGCGCAGACCCTGCTGCTGCTTGATGATACGGTCGGCCTGATCGAAGTAACTGTGACCGATCCCAACAATGTCGCAGAGATATTGGAACCGGTTCAAGAAAGCCTGACAGGAAGGGCGCAGATTGCCGATTGGAAAACGATCAACTCAACCATTTTTGAAGCCTTGGAAGTTGAGCGTGTGGCGATGTTCTTTGCATTGTCTTTCATGGTTTTGGTCGCGTCATTTAACATCCTGTCGAGCCTTGTGATGCTGGTGCGTGCCAAAACGCGCGATATTGCGATTATGCGCACAATGGGGGCAACGCGGCGGTCTTTGCTCAAGATATTTGTGACGACAGGCACGACAATTGGCACGCTGGGAACGGTGGCGGGATTGGCGCTCGGGTTCCTCGTCCTTTATTTCCGCAATCCGATTGTTGAATTCATCGCTTTTGTGACCGGTCAGCAATTGTGGGATCCCAAAGTGCGCTTTTTGACAGAGCTTCCTTCCAAAACTGATCCTTGGGAGATTGCGGGCATTGTCACTCTCGCGATTGTGCTGAGTTTTCTGGCGACGCTTTACCCCGCATTGAAAGCGGCGAACACCGATCCGGTTCAGGTGCTGCGTTATGAATAACCAAAACGCCCCTATCGCCAGCTTGCGTGCGCTTCAGCGCAGTTTTGAGCAAGGCGGCCAGCGCATCGAAGTGCTGCGCGGTGTAGATCTGGATATTATGCCGGGCGAGATTGTCGCGCTGCTTGGCCCATCGGGTTCGGGCAAATCGACCATGCTGCAAGCGGTCGGCCTGCTGGAAGGCGGCTTTGAAGGCAGCATCCGCATTGCCGGCGAAGCGGCCGAAAGCATGCCGCCCGATCAGCGCACTCGTTTGCGGCGCGAACATCTGGGCTTTGTCTATCAGTTCCACCATCTGCTGCCCGATTTCGACGCGAGCGAGAATGTGGTGATGCCGCAAATGATTTTCGGCACTTCGCGTGAGGAAGCGCAGGGGCGCGCGGAGCATTTGCTTTCCAGCCTTGGGCTTGGCCACCGGCTGACGCACCGGCCCAATCAATTGTCGGGCGGTGAACAGCAACGGGTCGCCGTCGCCCGCGCGCTCGCTAATCGGCCAACATTGGTGCTGGCGGATGAGCCGACGGGCAATCTGGATGAACACACCGCCGACACAGTGCTGGGCCAATTCCTGGAACTGGTCCGCGGCGAAGGCAGCGCGGCACTGGTCGCAACGCACAATGAACGCCTGGCTGCGCGGATGGACCGTGTGGTGCGCTTGCACGAAGGGGTGCTTGAATAGCCCTTGCCGCTCCCCATTTGCGGGAGAGCAGCAAAAGGATAGTTCTATGCCCACGATCGCAGATTTCACCGTTACCACCAATCGCGGTGAAAGCCTCGATCTTACCGAGAAGAAGGGCAAGGTTCTGCTGGTGGTGAACACCGCGTCGAAATGCGGATTTACCCCGCAATATGATGGGCTTGAGGCTCTGTATCAGCAGTTCAAGGATTCTGATTTCGAAGTGCTTGGTTTTCCCTGCAACCAGTTCGGCGGGCAGGAACCGGGCAATGCGGATGAAATCGCGGAATTTTGCAAAGTCAATTTCGGCGTCACATTCCCGCTGATGGAAAAGGTGGAGGTCAACGGATCAGGCGCATCGCCTTTGTTTGACTGGATGAAGAAAGAAGCCCCCGGCGCATTGGGCACGCGCTCGATCAAGTGGAATTTCACCAAATTCCTCATCAACCGGGAAGGCGAAGTGGTCAAACGGTACGGATCAGGCGACACCCCTGCGCGCATTGCAAAGGATATTGAAAAGCTGATTTAGCGTCTTGGGGGCAGGCAGGCTTACTTCCAATGCCACCTGAGCGGCTTGGTCGCCTCGCGAACCAGCAATCCTTTTGCTTCCAGATCAAGCTGCACCGTTTTTGCCCACCATCCGCAGGTCTTTCCGCCGGGAAACAAGTCTTCGCTCAAGTGCGGCTTAACCGCTTCGCGTGTCTCATCCTGAGTAAGGCCGGGGGAGGCTTTGGGCAGCGATTTTTCTAATGCTGCGCGCATATCGTTGTATTTAGGTGCATTTACGCGGGTCATTCTGCCCGGCGTGTTCACATTTTCAACTTCGATCATGTCAGTCATTTTGTCCTCCCGTCTGTGGATTATAGCTTGCCCCCAGCTTTTCCCCAAGAGGTGCGGGCGCGCGGTTGAATGTCGCGCGGCCTTGCGTAGTTTCGCATGATGCCTTTCGCCCCGTTCGTTCCCCTTCGCGTCCTGTCGTCTTATTCCATGCTCGAAAGCATGGCGGACCCCAAGGCGATCGCGAAGCTCGCAAAAGAGCGCGATTTTCCCGCCATTGCCATATGTGACCGCAATGGCCTTTACGGCGCGGTGATGTTTGCAGGCGCTTGCAAAAGCGAAGGTGTGCAGCCGATTATCGGCACCCTGCTGGGCGTTGCGCGTGACGGGTCCGAAGGCAAGCTTGTCGATTACCTGCCGCTCTATGCCCAAACCTCCAGCGGGTATGACAATCTGTGCCATCTCGTTTCCAAAGCGCATCTGGAGCGCCCGCTGGAATTTGATCCGCATGTCGTTTGGGATGATCTGACCGGGCACACAGACGGCCTGATCGCGCTGACGGGCGCGGGTGAGGGGGCGCTCACCCGGCTTTTGGCCGAAGGGCAGGGGGATGCAGGCGAGCAGGTGGCAGACCGGTTGCAATCGCTGTTCCCTGACAGGCTCTACATCGAACTCGCTCGCCACGGCGATCCGGCCTGCGCAGCGGCGGAAGAAGCCCTGATCGACATGGCATATGCCCGCGACATTCCGCTGGTCGCGACCAATCCTGCCAGTTTTGCCGAACCACATATGCATAAAGCGCATGATGCGATGCTGTGCATTGCCGGGTCCACTTATGTCGATAACGAAGACCGCGCGCGGTCCAATGCGCAAGGGTTTGTCAAATCCGCCCATATGATGCGCGATCTGTTCATCGACTTGCCCGAAGCGATCCAGAACACACTGACCATTGCCAAACGCTGCGCCTACGCGCCGCCTTACCGCGATCCGATCCTGCCTAGCTTGGCTGGCGATCTGGAAGGCGAGGCGAAAATGCTGGCCGACCTATCTCGTAAAGGGCTTGAAGCGCGGCTCGAACCCTACGGCGCAATGAGCGAAGAGGCGCGCAAGGAATATTTCGACCGCCTCGATTATGAAATCGGCATCATCGTCAATATGGGTTTTCCCGGCTATTTCCTGATCGTTGCCGACTTTATCCAATGGGCCAAGGATAACGGCATTCCCGTGGGGCCGGGTCGCGGGTCTGGTGCGGGGTCAATCGTTGCATGGGCGCTGACGATTACCGATCTTGATCCAATTGATCTGGGGCTGCTGTTTGAACGCTTCCTCAATCCCGAACGTGTTTCCATGCCGGATTTCGATATCGATTTCTGCGAAACGCGCCGGGGCGAGGTTATCCGCTATGTGCAGCAGAAATATGGTGCCGATCACGTCGCGCAGATCATCACTTTTGGTAAGCTGAAAGCGCGCGCCGTCTTGCGCGATTGCGGGCGGATTTTGCAGATGAGCTATGGCCAGGTCGATAGGCTGTGCAAAATGGTGCCCAACCACCCGACCGATCCGTGGACGCTGCCGCGCGCTTTGAATGGGGCATCGGATTTCAAGGCGGAATACACCAATCATAACGAGGTAAAGCGCCTCGTTGATCTGGCCATGCAGCTCGAAGGTTTGCCGCGCAATTCCTCCACGCACGCAGCCGGCGTTGTGATTGGCGACAGACCGCTGGCGCAATTGGTGCCGCTATACCGAGATCCGCGTTCGGATATGCCGGTCACGCAGTTCGATATGAAACATGTCGAATCATCGGGGCTCGTGAAGTTCGACTTTCTGGGGCTGAAGACGCTTTCGGTGCTGCGCAAAGCGGTGGACTTGCTCGAAGAGCGCGGGATCACAATTGATCTGGGCACATTGCCGCTCGATGACGTGGCCGTTTACGATCTTATGCAGGCGGGTAACACAGTCGGCGTGTTCCAGCTGGAATCCGAAGGGATGCGGCGCACACTGAAAGCGGTGAAGCCGTCCAATTTCGGCGATATTATCGCGCTCGTCTCGCTCTATCGTCCCGGGCCGATGGATAACATCCCGCTGTTCGGCCAGCGCAAAGCGGGCGAAGTGCCCATCGAATACCCGCATCCTAAACTCGAAGGCATTCTGGCCGAAACCTACGGCATTTTTGTCTATCAGGAACAGGTGATGCAGGCCGCGCAGATCCTGGCGGGATATTCGCTTGGGGATGCCGATTTGCTGCGCCGCGCCATGGGCAAAAAGGTGCAGGCCGAAATGGACATTCAGCGCGTCCGGTTTGTGGATGGCTGTAAGGAAGTCTCCGGGATTGAGAAAAAGCAGGCCAACGAATTGTTCGATTTGATCGACAAGTTTGCAGGCTATGGCTTTAACAAATCGCACGCGGCGGCTTACGCTTTGCTCGCCTATCAGACGGGCTGGATGAAAGCGCATTACCCCGAAGAGTTTTACGCCGCTTCCATGTGTTTTGACCTCCACCAATCGGAAAAGCTCAACATCTTTGTCGATGATGCGCGCCGTTATCCGGTTGCGGGAGAAGCAGGAGGCGGGATCGAAGTGCTTCCCCCTGCATCAACGCATCGCAGGCCAAATTCACTGTCGAACAGACCGATCATGGATACGGTGTGCGCTATGCGCTCGCAGGCATTCGCAATGTTGGTGAGAAAGCCATGGACGCGATCACTGCAGAGCGCGATGCGAGCGGCGAATTTGAAAGCCTGTCCGATCTGTTTGAACGCCTGCCGCAAGGATCAATGAACCGCCGGCAATTGGAAGGGTTGATCTGCGCTGGCGCGTTTGATTGCCTACATCCCAATCGCGGTGAATTGTTTGCGAATGCCGATATGCTGCTGGCCGTGGCAGAAGCCGCCGCGCGTGAACGCGATAGCGGGCAGGTTGGACTGTTCGGCGGAGAAGACGCACCCGAAGACACGCTGCGTTTGAAAGAGACACCTGCATGGCCGCGCATCGAACAGATGGCGAAAGAGCGGGAGAATTTTGGCTTCTATTTCTCTGCCCATCCAGTGCAGCAATACCGCGATGTCGCCTCTGGCCAGGGCGCTCGCAGCTATCAGGCGGTGATGGAAGCGGGCGCGCCTGTGGGCGGCAAAGGCACCGCAATGCTGGCCGCCATGGTCGAAGGGGTCGCCAAATTGCGCACCAAGCGCGGGGCCAATTATGTGCGTGCGGATTTCTCTGACTCTTCAGGCCAGTTTTCCGCCGCCTGTTTTGAAGAGAGCCTTGTCCCCCAATTTGAAAACTGGGCGGGCGAGGGCACGTGCCTGCTGCTCACCGCGGAACTCGACGCGCCCAATCCGGGTGAACCGCCGCGCCTGACCATTCGCGGCGCGCGCCCGCTTGAAAGCGTATCGGGCAGCATTCCGATGATATTGAAAGCCGATGTGCTCAGCGTGTCGGCGCTGGCGGATCTCAAACTGGAGCTTACCCCCAGCGAAAGCGCCATGGGTGAGGTGCTGCTGCGCCTTGTGCTGGGCGCGGATGAGGAGGCGCATATCCGGCTTGGCTCGCGCTATGCGCTTGATGGAGCGCTGGCTGACCGGCTGCAGGAGGCCGAAGGGCTGGCCAATGTGACGCTTGAGCCGAAACGCGACCGCGCAAAGCTGAAACGGGTCGCATAATGGCTGAGGCGCTTGGGCAGCTAACCGAGAAAGAAAAGGAAGCCTTGCGCCTTTTGCTCGGCGGCCATGACACCAAATCGAGCGCGACTGAACTTGGCATCTCGGTACACACCGTCAACGACCGGCTGCGCAATGCACGCCGCAAATTGGGTGTGGGCAGCAGCCGAGAGGCCGCAAGAATCTTGGGGGATGCCGAGGGCAGCGCGCCCCAAACCTCACCGCAAAACTCACCCCAAAATCCTGCGCGCACATCTTCTGGGATAGCGGATGAAAGCGCTGGCGCAGACAATGCAGACCTCAGCCAATCACGGCCATCCCGGCTCATCTGGCTCGCAGGAGGAATGCTCATCATGTCTATCGTAATCGCCGCCGCCATCATCGCAGTTGTTTCAGGCTCTGGAGAAGAGGATGGCTCAAATTCAGCCGCATCGGCTCCTGTTGCCACCACGGCAGCACAGCAAGCAGCGTCAGGCGCGTTCAAAGATGCTTCGCCTGCAGCGCTCAGCCGCGCAAAATCATTCATGAGCGCGGTAGATAAAGGCGACTGGGAAGCCAGCTGGAAGCGCGCTGGAGAATTCTTTCAAAGCCAGTCAAGCGCGAGCGAATGGGCAGCGCTTGTCGAACCTGTTCGCCAGCCATTGGGCGCGGTAACAAAACGGCGTTTGGTTTCGGTCGAAAAAGTCGAAACTCTACCCGGAGCGCCAGCAGGGGACTATGAAATCCTGCAATATCAAACCGAATTTGAGAACATTGAGGGCTGGTCCACGGAAACCGTCATTCTGATCAAAAATGGCGAGACTTTCGATATCGCCGGGTTCTTTATCCGGTAACGCGGATTGCTTCGGCTAAACGAGACAAGGGGGTCGGTTAGCGCCGGCCCCTTTTTCTTGTCACGCAATATCATTGAAAAGCGCGGTGAGCCTTGCCAGAAGGTTGCTTAAAGAAACGCGCAAGAGCGCTTGATGAGAGAGGACACAATTGATGCTCGGAGCCATGCAAAACTGGACCATGCGGGTCACCCATGTGATCGACCATGCCGCGTGCGAGGCGGGCGGGCGCGAAATTGTGACGCGCTGGGCTGATGGCAATGAAACGCGCACGGATTGGTCAGGCATTCGCCGCGATGCGCTGAAAATGGCGCAGGCGCTGGAGGCTTTGGGTCTGAAACCGGGCGAAAAGGTCGCCAGCCTCGCGATGAACCATTCACGCCATCTCGTCAGCTGGTACGGCGTTGCGGGCATGGGCGGGGTGCTGCACACAGTGAACCCGCGCCTGTTTGCCGATCAGCTCGAATATATTGTCACTCATGCCGAAGACAAAGTGATGCTGTATGATGCGGCGTTCCAGCCCATTATCGACCAGATGAAAGACCGCTGGCCCACGGTTAAGCATTACATTTGCTACGATTCAGCCGAGCATTCCCCCGCATTCGAAGACTGGATTGGCGAACAATCGGGCGATTACAGCTGGGTTGACGGCGCGGAGACCGATCCGTGCATGATCTGCTATACGTCGGGCACGACGGGCAATCCCAAAGGCGTGCAATATGAGCACCGCTCCACCGTGCTCCATGCGCTTGCCGGGCTGCAACCGGCGGCGTTCAATTTCTCCAGCGCTTCTGTGATGCTCCCCGTTGTGCCGATGTTCCATGCGGCGAGCTGGGGCCTGCCTTATGCGGGTGCGATGGCGGGGATCAAATTTGTGTTCTCGGCTGTTAATGATCCGGCTGTGCTGCACGAATTGATGCTGCGCGAAGGGGTGACCGACAGCGCCGGCGTGCCGACCGTGTGGCTCGCCCATTTCCAATATTGTGATCGTGAAGGCATCGACCTGCCGCCTTTGAAAGCCGCGACCATCGGCGGCTCTGCCTGCCCGCGCTTTATGATCGAGCGGTTGATGAAAAACGGCACCCGCGTCCAGCACGCATGGGGGATGACCGAAACATCGCCTATCGGCACCGTTGGCGGGCCGACATGGGATTGGGACCAGCTTTCGTTCGAGGAAAAAGTCGACAAAACCGCCATGCAGGGCCGCCCCGTTTTCGGCGTGGAGCTGCGCATTGTCAGCCTCGATGACATGACCACCGAATTGCCGCGCGATGGCGAAACATCAGGCGCCCTGCAAATCCGGGGCCCGTGGATTATCAAGCGGTATTTCAAAGCGGAAAAAGACGCGGTGGGCGCAGATGGCTGGTTCGATACCGGCGACGTTGGCATCATCCACCCCGATGGCACTTTGCAGCTGACCGACCGCACCAAGGACGTGATCAAATCGGGCGGCGAATGGATCAGCTCTGTGGAGCTTGAAAACGCCGCCATGGGCCACCCAGACGTGGCAGAGGCCGCTTGTGTGGGCATGCCGCATCCCAAATGGGATGAGCGCCCCGTCCTGTTCGTCATCAAGAACGAGGGCGCTGCCTGCACGGGCGAGGATATCGTGGAGCATCTAAAGCCTATCGTTGCCAAATGGTGGCTGCCCGATGCGGTCGAATTTGTGGACGATATTCCGCACACCGCCACGGGCAAAATTTCGAAGAAAGACCTGCGCGATAGGTTCGCCGATTATAAGCTGGAGGGGTGACGCGGTGGCTAAAGCATATATCGACCCATCGCCCGCCAACTTCCAAGCATTCAAAGATCTGCCCCGCGATGAGCCGATCCATATGCTCAACCTGCTTCGTTTCCGCGATTTGGCCGAATACCCGCAAGGCCATGAGCACCATGGCAATGGCTGGTCAGGCAAGCGCGCTTATGAGGAATACGGCAAAACCTCAGGCCCAATCTTCGCCCGCGTGGGCGGAGAGATCGTGTGGCGCGGCGCGTTTCAAACCATGGTCACAGGGCCAGAGCCGGATGACAAGGTGTGGCACGACGGGTTCGTGGCGCAATATCCCAATGCGGGCGCGTTTTTTGAGATGATCAAGGATGCGGAGTATCAGCTTGCCGTAGTGAACCGGACAGCCGCGCTGATGGACAGCCGCCTGATGCGGTTTAAGCCGGGCGAGATTGGCGGGGGTTTTGGCTAGGTCGGGAACCCTTGGCTCGAAAGCGCTTTGACAATTTCTTCTTTTGCGACCGCTTCCGCGTTTTCGCCTGCAGTTTCGCTGTGGTCGAATGCCAGATAGATTGACCACCACAAAGATGGTTTGTCAGGGGGGCCGCCATCAAGGCCGAGCTTTGAGACTCCAGAAAAGAGGCAATCGTTTGCGACCCAGTCGCCAAAGCACCATGTAAGCTCGCCAGAAAGGAATCCCTTTGCGGTGTCCAGCGCAATGTCATTCAGGATTTCATCTTCTGGGAGGTTTAGCTTTTTCGAGAAATGCCGGACTGTTTCGTCTCCAGCGTCTCCAGACCAACCGCTTGCGCTTACCCCTCCATTATAGAGCTTTTGCAAATCCGCCATGATCTGAGGCCGTTTCATGGGTGGGGTATATCGCTGTTCGCTTTCCCCGTCATCCCGGACTTAATCCGGGATCCAGCTTCTTTTGGCGTTATGACTAAGTCAGCTGGATCCCCGCCTGCGCGGGGATGACGGTTTGAAGGAAGTGTGGCGGGGGCGAGTGTTGCGCCTTTGTTAACCCCACCAAACACAAAGCTATCCACGCCGCCTATACCCTGCTACACCGCTTTTGCTGACGTCGAAATATGCGACGGACTTCGGATTATGACGACCGCCGCTTGTTGCATCGCAACCCCGGCGAAAACCAGACGACGACTTCCTTTCATCGGACGATTTTACGCATACCGCCTGGCGCTTTGCCATGCGGCACACTCAAGCGTTCTTGAAAGGAACCATTATGAGCAAGACCGGAACCGTTAAATTCTTCAACACCGACAAGGGCTATGGCTTTATCCAGCCCGACGATGGCGGTGATGACAGCTTTGTTCACATCAGCGCCGTGCAGGCTGCTGGCATGCAAACGCTCGATAAAGAACAGCGCGTGAATTACGAGATCGAAACCGGCCGCAATGGCAAGGCTTCGGCTGTGAACCTGTCTGCCGCTGACTAAGCGATCAGACCTGCTGCCCGCCGCTTTCGCTTTCGTCCTTGGATGAATGCCGGGACCGGCGGGCTAGCTTTGCGCCTTGCAAAGCGCGCCTGAGGCAATCGCCTAAAACCGCCGGATAATCACACACCGGCTAGGCGGATCATTTTTCGCAATTCCTGGATCGAGGCATCCAGATGGATCGCCGGAATTGCGGCCCCCACTTTATCGAGTTTTGCCAATTGCACTTGCAAGGCGGCCAGAACCGCGCGCAGTTCGGTTGTGGTGGTTTGTTTTGTGTGTTCCATGACTATCCCCGGTCAGATCGCGCCCGAAACATCGATTTCGGACCTATTCCCCGAGGTTCTACGTAGAAATCACGAAGAGTGATATACGGACAAACCCCTAACTTACCGCCATTATGGTTAAAGCAGCCGCATCTGGCCATCAATCTCAGGCGGTCTGAAGGCGCTGCAATCAAGCGGATGGCGCATCGCGCTGCCCCCATCGCCCACCCAGCGCGCGCCCTGTTCGCGTTCACTCGCCTTTCCTCTCGGCACTCCACCCCCGCGCCTTTCACTCCCGCGCTTTTCACCTGCGCCCATATCGCCATGCGCGATGCCCGCGCGCTTGCACGCAATCCGAAACCGCGCGCGAAACAGATCGGCCCACACGCCTTGAGGTTTCATCCGGGTGAAGAACTGCGGATCATTATCGTGCGCGCGTCCGTCTTTTGTGCGGATGGAACGCACAATGCCCATCACTTTCGCTGCGCGCTGCGGGTAATGCACATCCAGCCATTCGCGAAACAGCGGGGCCACTTCGTGCGGCAAGCGCAGCGGGATCCAGCTTGCGCTTTGCACGCCTGCATTGCCCGCCTCTTCAATGATGCTTTCCATAAATTCATCGGTGATCGCAGGAATGATGGGGGAGACAGAGCAATGGACCGGCACGCCAGAAGCGGCCAGCTTACCCAAGGCCGCTATGCGTTTGGCAGGCGCGGTGCAGCGCGGCTCCAGCTTGCCCGAAAGCACCGGATCAAGCGTTGTGACCGATATCGCCACGGCCAGCAGGCGGCGGCGCGCCATTTCCTCCAGCAGATCGGCATCGCGCAATATGCGGTCCGATTTGGTGGTGATGGTGACGGGATGGCGCGCTTCCAGACACACCTCAAGAATCGCGCGCGTGATGCGGTAGCGCCCCTCAATCGGCTGATAAGGATCGGTGTTGGTGCCCAGCGCAATCGGGCGCGGCTGATAGCGCGGCTTTGCCAGCGTTTTGCGCAGCAAGTCTGCCGCATTGGGCTTGGCAAATAACTGCGTTTCAAAATCGAGGCCGGGTGATAGATCGTGATACGCATGGGTGGGCCGGGCAAAGCAATAGATGCACCCATGCTCGCACCCGCGATAGGCGTTGATTGACCGGTCAAATGGCACATCGGGCGAGCGGTTGAAGGAGAGGATGGTCTTGGGGTTCTCTTCGGTCACCCGTGTGCGCAGCTTTGCAGGGGGGCCATCGTTAAGGGCGGCCACATAATCGCGCCAATCGCCATCAACCTCGCGCGAGGATAGCCCAAACCGCGTCGGCGCATCGCCAGAAGCAGCGCCTCTGCCGCGTTCATAATCGGGGTGAGGAGGCGATTCCATGGGGAGAACATATATAGAACATAGTATCCCAATGCCAACCGAATTTCTGATGCGAGCGCCGGGACATTGATGGGCGGCGCGCAAACTGGACCGCTTTCCTACAGGGCGGCAAACCGCTATTGCGGCGGCCACTTTTGAAGGCCGGAATGGGAGGGAGGGTTTTTAGCGCCAAGACCGTGTAACATGCGGTCCATGTCTCAGCTAAGTGCTTGATAACGCTTTATGGGTGAATGGGCGCTGTCATTCGCGCTATCACTCGCGCAGACGGGGCATCAGTTCGACGAAGTTGCAGGGGCGATTGCGGCTGTCGAGTTGCTCGGCAAGGATACCGTCCCACCCGTCCTTGACCGCTCCGTTCGAGCCGGGGAGGGCGAACAGGTATGTGCCGCGCGCAACCACGGCGCAGGCGCGCGATTGGACTGTGCTGGTGCCGATGGTCTTGTAGCTGAGCCAACGGAACAGCTCGCCAAAGCCGGGGATGTCGCGCGCGCCTTCGATCAGGGTGAACGCCTCTGGCGTCACATCGCGGCCTGTCAGTCCGGTGCCTCCGGTGGAGACAACGGCGTCAATCGCGGGGTCATCGATCCACGCATCAAGCTGCGCGGCGAGCAAGGCGGCATCGTCTTTGACAATGGTGCGGGCGGCCAGAGTGTGACCTGCACCGGTAACGCGCGCGGCAAGGATGTCGCCAGAGGTGTCCGTTTCCGGCGTGCGGGTGTCAGAGACGGTAAGGACGGCGATCTGGATGGGTGTGAATGTCCGTTCCGTGTCGATCGCCATGGGTCATGTCCTTACTGCTGAAGAAGCGCTGCCCTTGCCGTAGCCATTTGCGGGAAGAGTGGCCACTGTCCTTGTGCAAGCGCTTTGCGCGAAGGCGATTGGAGGCCGGCGGCGCGTTCGTACATCCAGTAATTGCGCATGACGATAGCGACATAGCCGCGCGTTTCCCAATAGGGGATCGACTCCATCCAAAGGAGCGGGTCGCCCTGGTCGCGGATCTCGTAGTTCCAGCGGCTAACGGGAGTAAGGCCGGCATTGTAGGCCGCCATGATCTTGGGAAGCAGGCCCTGCGTTGCGCCGCTATCGCGCAGCATCTCAAGGTGCTGCTGGCCATAGGCAAGGTTGACCTCGGGGTCATTGAGGTCGGCATAGGATGCGCCAAGGTTGAGGCGGCGGTTGTGATCGCGCGCAGTGCCCGGCATGATCTGCATCAACCCGCGCGCATTGGCCGGGCTGACGGCAGAGGCGCGAAAGTTGCTCTCTTGCAGGGCATGGGCAAAGGCCAGCGCAGGGTCAACGCGCCAGCCGGTCGCGGGCTTCCACCGCGCGACGGGAAAGCGCAAAGCCGCATCGCTGCGCACGCCGTAAGGTGCGTTGTGCGCCATGAAGAGCTGGGTGGAAGGCAGGCCGAGCTGGCGCGCGAGCTTGGTCATTGCGGTGTAGTCTTGCGGATTGCCGATCCGGGTCTCATGCCGCAGCACTTCGTCGGCCAGTTGAGGCCGCCCGATCTGGACAAGCGCGGCGGCAACCTGGACGTTGCTGCGCCGGGCAAGGGCATACCACTCGTCCTGGCTGAGCGGTTCCGGCTCACCTGCGGCAGGCGGGGTGATGCCCAGCTGGTCGGCGGCGAGCATGCCATACAGCGTTTCGGCATGGCTGGCAGCGCTGGACAGGTGCGATTGCGCGCGGCCTGGCTCACGGCAGCGGACAAGCGAACGGTGCGCCCAGTAATGCGCAGCCGCTGTCAGTTCGGCATTGGCAGAACCCGCAGCAGCGCGCGCGAAGGCTTCACCGGCGATGGCGCAATCGCCCAGCCGCCAGGAAGCAAGGCCTGCGACCCAGTACCCCTCAGCGACCCATGGGCCGGAGCCTTCGGATACGGTGTCCGCAAGCGCGAGAGCGTTCGTATCGTCGTTCTCAATGTAGTAGCTCCACGCGACACGCTGGCGCCATTCAGCGCGGGCAGCAGAGCTGAGATAGGGATCGACTTCGGCGAGCAATGCGTGTGCGCCAGCCGGGTCATCGTTCTTGATCCGGTCGCGAATGGCGGACCTTGTGCTGGCCGAAATGGTGCCATCATTGACGGCGCGCGGACGAATGCGTTTGGGCGCTGATGGCTGACGGCGAAAGCTGCGGGCCTGAGGCAGATAAGGCAGGCTGGTCAGCCCGCGCTTTGCCCCCAGCCGGCTGAGCTGCTGAGCCTGCGGCAGATCTGATCCCGACTCAAACCAGCGCGCGATCTGGCCTGCGCTGACTTTGGGGCTGTTGGCATGGGTATAGTACTCCGCCCAAGCCGCCTGATGCAGCACGCCCGGCTGTGTATTGGAAAGCAGCTGCTCAACGCGTGACCATTGCTGCGCATCAATCGCGGCAAACACATCGCGGTAAAGCGCCAGTTCCTCTGCCGACAGGATCGTGAAAGCGGTGTCGTTCGCCCCGGCTGAAGGGCGTTCGTAATGCGCGACCATGCTGCTCGATTGAGCGGCAAGTGCGGACGGGACAGCAAAACTGGCAACAAGACCTGCGGCAAGTCCGAGCCTGCGCAGGCCAACATTCAAAACACTTCGGCTGACCATTCGATCCATCTCCGCCAGAACCGCGCTTTCAATCGCGGCATGGCCAATAGGCTGTCCAGCCCGTCGGTTAACATGAAAGGCTTTGATAAATGACCTAGGTTGATTTCACGTAAAGACGCAGATGCTTTCGGTGATGCGAGCCCAAGCAGCGGCAAAGTGTTCGGCCCCATGGCCAAGACAGCCTTGGGCTGGGCCAGAGCAATATGATGCAGCGTTACCGTATCCATCCCGCTCGCCGCGATGGCAGCGGTGTCTGCAACAGGCGTGTGGCGCGGCAGAGCGGACGCAATATAGGTTTCGCTTTCATCAATGCCCATTGCGCGCAGCATCGCAGTCAGCAACTCGCCCTGCGGACCAGATAGCAATCGCTCGCTATCGTGCGCTTCAGGATCGGTGACCAACAGCATCAGCTTTGTGCTCTGATTTCCACCGGGATCACCACGGGGCGGCACCCGGCCGCGCGGACCGATCGCGTCCAATCCCGGCGTCTCCATCCAGAAAGTGCGAAACGCCTCAAGGCTTTCAGGCGGTGATCCTGCAAAAAGGTCAACCCTGTCCGGCAAAGTTTGAGCTGGTGGCGGTGAATTATTGCTCTTTCCTTCATCCGCAACCGCTTTGCGTTTGGACGGCTGTTTGAGCGTTTCAGTCTCCCCTTGCGCGGCCGCTTCACCCAGCCATGCCGCTGCGTCATCGGTGAACGCGCAATCCACCCCGGCATCGCGCCACCAGTCGAATGCGCTTGCCAATTCATCTTTGATAGGGGGCAGAGAGGTATCCATCGGTTACACCAAGTCTTGACTGCGGCTTTGCCAGTAAGCAAGTGATAATGCGAAAGAAGCGGATTTGCGCCGTTTCGATGACTAACCGGGATACCAAAAGCAGATGACTGAACGCGAATCCATGCCATGCGATGTTGTGATTGTTGGTGGCGGGCCTTCGGGCCTTTCCGCCGCAATCAGGCTGAAACAGCTGAATGAAGAGCTTGAGGTTGTGGTCCTTGAAAAAGGATCGGAAATCGGCGCGCATATCCTTTCGGGCGCAGTGGTTGATCCCAAGGCCCTGGATGAACTGATCCCCGATTGGCGCGATAAGGATTGCCCGATGGCAGAAACGCCGGTGACCGATAATTGGCACTGGGTTTTGTCCAAAGGCGGCAAAACCTCGATCCCGCATATCGTTATGCCGCCTTTGATGAGCAATCATGGCTGCTACACCGGATCGCTGGGTAATATGACACGCTGGCTTGCCGAGCGGGCTGAAGAGCTTGGCGTGATGGTCTTCCCCGGCTTTCCCGCATCCGAAGTGATGTTTGACGACAATGGCGCGGTTAAAGGTGTCATCACGCAGGATATGGGCATCGCCGAGGATGGCAGCCAAAAAGGCGACTTTGCCCCCGGCATGGAGATCGAGGCGAAATACACGCTGTTTGCAGAAGGCGCGCGCGGCAGCCTCACCAAGCAGATGAAAGCCCGATACGACCTTGAGGCGAATTGCGAGCCACAGGTCTACGGACTTGGCATCAAGGAATTGTGGGATATTGACCCCAAGAAGCATAAGCCGGGCCGTGTCATCCACACCCAAGGCTGGCCCTTGTCCGAAAGCGGCACGTGGGGCGGGGGCTTCTTCTACCATCAAGCGAACAATCAGGTCGCCATCGGCTTTGTCACCGCGCTTGATTACAAGAACCCATGGGTATCGCCCTATCAGGAATTTCAGCGCTGGAAGCAGCACCCTGAAATCCGCGCATATCTAGAAGGCGGCACCCGCGTTGCTTACGGCGCGCGCGTTATCAATGAAGGCGGCTGGCAATCTGTCCCCAAACTTGCCTTCCCCGGAGGCGCGCTGATCGGCTGTGCGGCTGGATTTGTGAATGTGCCAAGGATCAAAGGCTCTCACACCGCGATGAAGAGCGGGATGCTCTGCGCCGAAGCTATCGTAGCCGAGATAGAGAGCCATGAAAGCCAGCCCGAACTGCAAGGCTATGAGCCCGCCGTGCGGTCAAGCTGGATCGCGGACGAGCTCAAGAAAGTTCAGAACGCAGAACCTGCCGTTGCCAAATACGGCGAAGACATCGGCGCGGTGCTCGCCGGCGTGGATATGTGGATGCGGACGCTCAAAATCGGCCTGCCCATCAGCATGAAACACCATGCTGATTACACGCAGACAGGGCGCGCGGACCTCTATCCCAAGATCGATTACCCCAAGCCCGATGGCGAGATCAGCTTCGATAGGCTGACCAATGTGGCCTATTCCTTCACCAATCACGCAGAAGACCAGCCCGTCCACTTGCAAGTGGCGGATTGGGATTTGCAGAAAGAAAGCGAATACGAAGTCTTTGGCGGTCCGTCATCACGCTATTGCCCGGCAGGCGTCTATGAGTGGATCGAGGAAGAGGGCAAAGAACCCAAATTCCAGATAAACTCGCAAAACTGCGTCCACTGCAAGACCTGCGATATCAAAGACCCGAACCAGAATATCAACTGGGTAACGCCAGAGGGTGGCGGCGGGCCTAATTATCCGAATATGTGATGGGGTACTCGATCCGCCTAGCCGCTTTTCTGTGTGCGACCTTACCAATCGCAGCAGCTTGGCCTCCTAGCGAGGCTCGCGCTGGCAGTTCCAAGGACGCTATTGATGTGTGCGAGCGGTCGAAAACAGTTCATGCAAAGGCGGGCAGTTTTGATCGGAACAAGATTGCCAGCTGCGATATAGTCGGAGAAGCTGTTGCTATTGGCAAAGACCGTTTCAAAGTCCTTCGTCACAACGGCTATTGCTATCAGGATACCTGCGGCAGCGTCCTTATGGGGTGGTTCGCGGTGAATATTCGGACAGGCGATGTCTTTGAATGGGATGTCGCTGAGTGGCGGTTGGGACGCCAGCTCTCCGCTCAAAGCTTGAGCTAGGGTGTAGAGAGCCTTGAACGAAACCGCCTACGCCAAGATCAACCTTGCGCTGCACGTCCGCGAGCGGCGGGATGATGGCTATCACACGCTGGAGACGCTCTTCGCCTTTGTGGATAGCGGCGACACTTTGAGCGCTCGCTCGGCGGAGCAGGACAGCGTCGAGACCATCGGCGAATTCGCGACTGGGATCGACAATCCGTCCGACAATCTGGTGGCCAAGGCGCTCGCCACCCTCCCACGCCCGCGCAGTTCTTATCAGGGCCTCGCCATTACGCTCGAAAAGAACCTCCCCGTCGCCGCAGGGCTAGGCGGAGGCTCGGCGGATGCAGGCGCGGTGTTCCGGCTGGTACAACAGATGTATGGCCTCCCCGATGATTGGCACGCACGTGCGGCAAAACTCGGCGCAGATGTGCCGTGCTGTGTGCGCAGCGAAACGGTGATCGGACGCGGCACAGGCACCGAATTGGAGCCGGTTGAAAACGACCTCACTGGAACCCCTGTACTGCTTGTGAACCCGCGCGAACCTCTCGCGACAGGGCCGGTTTTCAAAGGCTGGGATGGCGTGGATCGCGGCGGGCTTGCCTTACCAGAGGGCGGCGCCTTGGCCAGTGCGCGCAATATTGCAATGGAAGGACGTAATGATCTTTCCAACAGCGCCATTTCGCTCAGACCCGCCATTGCGGAGGTACTTCATCAACTAAACCAGTCCGAGGCGTGGCTCACTCGCATGTCTGGTTCAGGTGCCACATGCTTCGCGCTTTACGACAATATCGAGGCGCGCGACAAAGCCGCTGCCCAGATAGAGACAGCCCATCCGGATTGGTGGCAATTGGCGGGCAAACTGCGCTAAAGCTCTTGGATGAATGACTCCCCTGCGTTCCGACAAATCGGCACACTCACGTTCGGCGGCATAGTGTGCGTTTCCGATCACGCCTCTAATTTTGTGCCCGAAGACGTGCCGCTGGGCATAGCGCCTCATCTTTTGGACGAACACATCGCGGTCGATATCGGGGTTGAGGGCATCGCAGAGCGTTTGGCTCGCCGTCACGGCATCCCAGCGCATCTTGCCTGCCAGAGCCGCCTTGTCATTGATCTTCACCGTGAGGAAAATCACCCCGGCCTTATTCCGGAGGAAAGCGATGGGCACCTCATCCCCGGCAATATCGGCGCGGATCGGGAAGGGCGGATTGAGCGGTTTTACCGGCCCTATCACGATGCTCTGGCCACATGGCTGGATGATGCGCGGCCCAGTCTGATCCTTTCGCTCCACTCCTTCACACCCAGCCTGAAAACCAGCGATGAAAAACGCCCTTGGGAGGTTGCATTGCTCTATAATCAGGATGACCGCGCTGCGCGTCATGCCATCAGACTGTTTGGTGAGTTTGGCCTGAATGTAGGTGATAACCAGCCCTATTCAGGCCGCGAGTTGAACGCGACGATGAACCGCCATGCCGAAGCGCACGGGCGGCCTTACCTCGCGATTGAGATCCGCCAAGACTTGATCGCTACAAGGGCAGAACAATCGCGCTGGGCTGCGATGGTTGCTGATGTAGCGGGCAGGGTTGCGCTGGCGCTCGCATAAAGGCAGGGCTGTTTCGCAAATACAATGTAGCGGGAAACATAATGTCTTACGACAAATCGAAATTGCCATCGCGCCATGTCTCTGTCGGCCCGGAACGCGCGCCGCATCGCTCCTACTATTATGCGATGGGTATGACCGAAGAGGATATCGCAAAGCCTTTTGTTGCGGTTGCCAGCGCCGGCAATGATAGCGCGCCGTGCAACACCACTCTTGATCCGCAAGCGGATATCTGCCGCGAAGGTGTTATCGCCGCAGGCGGGACACCGCGCCGTTTCAACACGATCACCGTGACCGATGGCATTGCGATGGGCCATCAGGGCATGAAAAGCTCGCTAATCAGCCGCGAAGTGATTGCGGACAGTGTCGAGCTTTCGGTGCGCGGGCATTGCTACGATGCGCTGGTTGGTTTTGCTGGGTGCGACAAGAGCTTGCCCGGCATGATGATGTCGATGTTGCGGCTGAATGTGCCCAGTATTTTTGTCTATGGCGGGTCGATCCTTCCCGGCGTTTATAAGGGCGAGGATGTCACGGTTGTCGACGTGTTCGAAGCTGTGGGCCAACACGCCGCTGGCAATTGCCCGCTGCAGGAGCTCATTGCGCTCGAAAAAGTCGCCTGTCCCGGCCACGGTGCTTGCGGCGGACAATTTACCGCGAACACCATGGCGTGCGTGGGGGAGGCGATTGGATTATCGCTGCCGAACAGCAATATGTCGCCCGCGCCGTACAAATCACGCGAAGAGATTGCGCGCGCTGCGGGCGCTCAGGTGATGGAGCTGTTGAAGATCAATCTGCGCCCGCGCGATATATGCACAAAAGAAGCCTTTGAAAACGCCGCCCGCGTGGTGGCTGCGACTGGCGGATCGACCAATGCCGCATTGCATCTGCCCGCTATGGCGAGCGAGGCGGGGATCGATTTCGATCTGTTTGATGTCGCCGAAATCTTCAGATCAACGCCTTACATCGCCGATCTGAAACCGGGCGGCAAATATGTGGCGAAGGATATGCACGAAGCGGGCGGTGTCTATATGGGCATGAAAACGCTCCTAGACGGCGGTTTCCTTGATCCCAATCCGATCACCGTAACCGGCAAAACGCTGGGCGAAAACATCGAAGAGATCACGTGGAACCCGGATCAAAAGGTGTTTTATGATGTCAAAACCCCGCTGACGCCTACAGGCGGAGTGGTTGGTCTGAAAGGCTCACTTGCACCTGACGGCGCCATCGTAAAAGTTGCGGGGATGGAGCGCCTCCAGTTCACAGGCCCTGCGCGCGTCTTCGATTGCGAGGAAGACGCTTTTGCCGCGGTTGAGCAGCGCGATATTGCCGACGGCTGCGTTGTCGTTATCCGTTACGAAGGACCCAAAGGCGGCCCCGGCATGCGCGAAATGCTATCCACCACGGCGGCGCTATACGGGCAGGGTATGGGCGAGAAAGTCGCGCTTATCACCGATGGCCGTTTCTCCGGCGCAACACGCGGGTTTTGCATTGGTCATGTCGGGCCGGAGGCTGCGGATTGTGGCCCCATCGCTTTGGTCGAAGATGGCGACACGATCAGCATTGACGCCGAAGCGGGCACCATTGATCTGGATGTTGACGAGGCGACACTTGCGGCGCGCAAATCCAAATGGGAAGCGCGTACCAACGATTACCAGTCGGGTGCTTTGTGGCGCTATGCCCAGAATGTCGGCAAAGCGCGTTATGGCGCGCTCACCCATCCCGGAGCAAAAGAGGAACGCCATGTCTTTGCGGATATTTAGCGCTGTAAGCTCGGCGGCATTGCTAAGCGGGTGCGGCACGCAGGCAAGCCCCGAACCCGAAGGTGATGCTATCGACTGTGCGATCGGCCAAGGCGTGGAGATGTCGCAAGTTTGCACTCTTGAACATAGCATTGGGGCAGATGCTGATTTCTTCATTCTGCACCATCCTGATGGCGGCTTTCGCCGGATCGAATTTGATCCCGAAAGCCAGGAATTGGGAGTCGCTGATGGGGCGGACACTCTCAGGATCAGCGATCAGAGCAGTGAAGACGTGACAGAGTTTTCCATCGGGCAAGATCAATACCGCGTGCCTGCAAACATGCTTCGAGCGTCTGCGGAGTGAGCGATGCCAGCGCTCCCTTGACGGAGCAAGTTGTCCGCCTCGCCGCGAAAGGCGATGGGGTCACGCTGAGCGGCATCCATTCCAAAGGCGCGCTGCCGGGCGATTCTGTCGATCCGGTGGGCGCAATTGTCGAACGCGGCCCCCATCATCAATCACCGCCATGCCCGCATTTTGGAACGTGCGGCGGGTGCCAGTTGCAGCACGCCGATGATACCGCCTTAAGCACTTTTGTGCGCGATAGAGTGGTGAACGCTGCATTGGGGCAGGGCCTGCAAATTGGCGAGGAATTGCCAGCCTATTTGTCGCCCGCCGCCGCTCGCCGACGATGCACTTTGCACGCCTTGCGCACCAAAAAAGGCGCATCTTTAGGATTTCGCGAGAGCGGATCGCACCGCATCGTGGACGTTAAAGCTTGCCCGGTTTTGCATCCCGATCTTGCTGAACTGGTCGCCCCTTTACGCAGGCTCATCGCCCAATTCGGGCCAAAGGGCGCAGTGGACATCGATCTGACCGTTTGCGACCAAGGGGTTGATGTGGGGCTTTCGAATTTCGCGTTGGACGGCCTTGCAGCGATTGAGGCGCTGTCGGAATTTGCGCGTGAACATCGGCTTGCAAGGGTAAGCGTGGATCAGGGATACGGCGCAGAAACGCAGTGGGAACCAGATCCGGTAAGCGTTACTTTGGGCGGGGTTGCGGTTTCACTGCCGTCGGGTGCCTTCCTGCAGGCAACCCAAGATGCTGAAACGCAATTGGTCAAAGATGCGCGCGTGTTTCTGGGTGATGCAATGCTGGCGGCGGATCTGTTTGCCGGGCTTGGAACATTTGCTTTTGCCTTGAAGTCGGGGCGAAAGATGCTCGCTGTGGAAGCCGATCAAGCCGCGCACCTGGCGTGCAAGACTGCCGCTGCTCGAGCCGGCGGCGCGGTGCATGCCCTTCATCGTGACCTTTTCCGCAACCCACTGACCGGCGTAGAACTAAGCCGATTTGACGCGGTGTTGCTCGATCCGCCGCGTGCGGGCGCTAAAATGCAAGTGGCTGAGATCGCCAGCAGCACTTGCGACCGAGTTGTCTATGTGAGCTGCAATCCATCGAGCTGGGCGAGGGATGCTGCGACCCTCGCTGAAAAGGGATTTGCGCTCACCAAACTGCGCCCAGTGGGGCAATTCCGCTGGTCCACTCATGTCGAATTGATCAGCCTGTTTGAGCGCTAAGCACGCATTCCAGCCAGGATTTGCGCGATCAACCATTCCTGATGCGCAGGCGCGACGTAGGCGTGGCCAGCACCTTCGCACTTTTCGATCATGTAAGAAGCGACAAGGGGATCAGCTTGGTCCCAAGCGTTTTCAAAGATCTGAGCGGTGCGATCAGCGCTTCCCAGCAATATCCTCACTGGTCCACCAAATTTGGCGAGACCATCGCGCATTTCATTTGCGAGATCGGAGGGCTGGGACGTGGCGCTCACAGACTTGAACAGCCCGCGGGCCAGTTTGCGTAGATCGACACCGCCGCGCAGCAACCTCATTAACTCTGCTGGGTCTTTTAGCTTTTCAGCATAGCGCGCACGGATCGCAGCTGGCGGCGGTGTTGGGTCGCTTTTTTGGCCATCTGACACGCCGCTATCGTCATCTTTAGTCCATGGGTTGGACAGGATAAGGCCGTCGAAACCCGCTCCCGATGTGAGCATCAACGCCGATGCTGCATCGCAATTGCCAAACGCGATCACCCGGTTGATCTGCGGGGCAAGGGCGCGAAACGCCTTTGTCGCTGCGGCAATGTCACCCGCACTGGAGCGAAAGCCGCGATTTTCGCCTTCGCTATCGCCAACGCCGCGCCGGTCAAACCTGAACACAGGAAAGCCCGCCTTTGCAATCTGCGCTGCAAGTCTTGCTTGACCCGCAAATGCGCCTGATCGAATTTCATTTCCGCCGCTCACGATCAGCAGACCAGTGGCGCCCGGTGCTGTGTCGAAGCTGCCAGCAAGTTTGAGACTGCCGCAGCCAAAATCGAGCGCGAGCCGGGTCATGCGCTTGGCAATCCCAGTTCTTGGATATGCGCCGCAATGATGTGCGCGATTTGCTCAGCCTGCGGCACGTCTTGCGAGGGTTCAGCACGGAGCCAAAGACCAGCATTGCTGACCTGCGATTGTTGAATCTCTCTGAGGTCCGGCGCGGCAGCAACATTTGCTGTTTCAAGTTCTCTAACCATGTGCGCCCCAAGGTGCCACCCTGAAAGAACAATCCCATCCTCTAGGCCGCGCTGCATCATATCGTTCACTTGCTCTGCAATTCCCGCCTCGCGACTTGCGATGCTTTGCGCCCTGATCATGCCGCGCAACAGCTTCGCGCCTGATTGGGGTTCGTAGAGGATGCCAGGCAACACATCTGGGGCGAGCAACGCGCCGCTGCGCACCGCGAACACATATGTTGCTCCCAATTGCTCAACGGCGCGGCGAATTGAAGAATGCCAATGAGCGATGGTCTGGTCCCCAAGCGGCTCCACGCTTTCATTCAGTCCGGGCAAATCCGGCATGTGGCTTGCGATACCCGATGCCGCGAGCGATCGCATGACCAGGACCAGTTGCCGCCGCATCAAATTGTGCTCCCCAAACAAAGGGGGGACAATCAGAACGCATGCCTCGCCGGTCTTGCCGTTTTCCCCCGCTTCGTCAGCTTCAATCGAAAGCAGCAGTTCATCAACGCTCCGGCCATCGGGCAGCGGGCAAGGCCAGGTTGCGATCACTTCGCCGGACTATCCTTGCCATGTTCTGTATGACACTGGTCGCTTTCCGAAAGCTTGGATTGGGCAAACGCAAGCAGGCCGCCATAGGTTTCAAGCATTTCGCCATCGACATCATCATCTTCGATAAAGATGCCGAGCCGATCCTCCATCTCTGTCAACAAGCCTGCAACGGCCATGGAGTCCAATTCCGGAAGATGTCCAAACAATCCGGTTTCCGGGGCGAACTGGAGAACTGTTTCCGCATCAAGCCCGAGCACGTCGGCAATAATCTGCTTCAGGTCAGTGTCCACATTCTCCGCCGCAACACGATCATCGTCATTGGTGCGCGCGGCATGCTTGCCCTCACTTGGGTGAGCTTGCGAATTGCTCATGACCTTTAATTCCCCTTCCGCAGCATTGTGTCGTCATTAGCGCGAAAAAGCGCGCATCAGGCTGCTTTCAAACTTTCGCGCGCGTTTAGCCAGCGGCGGGGCGCGGTGCAAGCGCCGGGACGGTATCGGATTGAAGTCGGCGATAGGCCAGTCTGGCAAGATCGACCCATGCGCGCGGGCTTTTCATGTTGAGGCAATCGATCCGGTAGCGCGGGCGCGTTTCGCCCATCCAGTCTGATTTGTAGGGCTGATCGCCAGTGCCAAAATCAACAAGCTCCACTTTATCAATGTCGATCACATGTTTGAACATCGCCGCTGACAATGTGGTGCCAGCGGAAAGATTGCGGTGTTCGTCGAGGTGTGCGAGCTTGTGGATATAGGCGCATCCGTCCTCAACGGTCCAAAACTGGGCGGCAATGGGTTCATCTTCGTAAAGCGCGATGCCCAACCGCAGTCGCTGCGATCTCGCCTCGTTTTCGGCAAAGGCCCGCAGCATTCCGGGGTGGTCCTCATCGGGCTTCCAACTGGCTGAATAGATACTTTCATAGTGCGCCCACATGGATGCATCAAATTCGGTCAACATGCGAGTTTCAACCTTGTTGCCCTTGCGCTTGAGCGTGGTGCGCAGCGGGCCGGGGCGCGTTGACCAGAAGTCTGCAAAATTGCGACCGCGTAGGCGGATAAAGTGATTGGTGTCGCATTCTCTGACTTCGACGCGCCATCCAGCTTTTGCAAAAGCACGCGCAATCTGATCTGCTGATCCGCATTCATTGGGCACAGGTTCCAAGGTTACCCGATGTGCGCGCGATCTAAGGTCGCGGGCGATATGCGAGATCAGCTGATCGCCATGCGCATTTCGAGAGGCTTGTGGCCGCCACGTGAAAGCGTACCAATTGCGCAGAGCCTCCAGCTGTCTGCCGGTTTGGGACAGCGCCAGAAAAGCGCCTTCCTCGCCGTCTTCAACACAGGCATAGAGCGGGGAAAGACCAGTCTGCTGAAGCAGATCATACCAGTCAGTACGATCAAAAGGGGCGATGGCAGTGCCAGCAAGACCGCCTGCACTGCCAAACTGGGCTTGCACATCCTTAACGCTATCGTGATAGCTGGTAATCATCACAATTCGCTATATCCCTTAAAACACAAGCCATGACAAACCGGTCAACCAAAGAGCCTCGGGAAACTTTTCGCCCGATCGACCATCTTGCTGAACTAGCATTGGAGCGGGGGGATGAAACACGTCCGGCCCTCATATTGCGCGATGCGGTGCTTAGCCACGAAGCGTTAAGGGCGCGTGTTGCTCGGCTTGCTGGATGGCTTCGGTATAAAGTGCCTGAGCAAGGCGCCAGGATCGCGAGTTGGGCAGCCAAAGGCGAGCTCACTAGCCTTCTGCCACTGGCAGCGGCGCGGGCCGGTCTGGTGCATGTTCCTATCAACCCATTGCTCAAACGCGCGCAAGCAGCGCACATTTTGGAAGATAGCGGTGCTGTGATGCTGATTGCGACGCCTGCGCGGTTAAAGTCGCTCGAGGCGGGCGACATTCCGCCGGGTTGTGGTGTATTGGAAGAACCCGCCGCGCTGGATGAAGCGGCTGCTTTGGCGATGGATCTAGGCCCATCGAGCGGTGCGCCTGAGGATCTTGTTGCGATTCTGTATACAAGCGGATCGACCGGAAGGCCCAAAGGCGTAATGCTGAGCCATGCCAATTTATGGTTGGGTGCTGTCAGTGTGGCGCATTACCTCAAATTGCAGAAGGATGACGTCACGCTTGGCGTGCTGCCATTCTCGTTTGATTACGGGCAAAACCAACTGTTATCGACGTGGTATGCGGGAGGGAGCGTGGTTCCGCTCGACTTTCTGTTTGCGCGCGATGTGGCAAAGGCTTGTGCAAAGCATGCGATCACAACCCTTGCCGCCGTCCCGCCGCTTTGGGTGCAATTGACCGAAATTGATTGGCCTCTCGAAGCAAGCAAGCCCTTGCGCCGTCTGACCAACAGCGGCGGTGCGTTGACGCGCGAATTGGTGAATGATTTGACGTCAATCTTTCCGCGGGCAGATGTGTATCCGATGTACGGATTGACCGAGGCGTTTCGTTCGACCTATTTGGACCCAAATCTTGTTGAAAAGCACCCGACTTCAATGGGTAAGGCGATACCTTTCGCAGAAATTCTCGTCATGTCTGAAAACGGAAAAATCGCGGAGCCAGGGCAAGAGGGCGAACTTGTCCATTGCGGCCCATTGGTCGCGCGAGGATATTGGCAAGACCCTGAGCGCACCGCCAAACGTTTTCGACCAGCGCCAGCCCAGTCACGCTATGGCGGCATGGCTGTGTGGTCTGGCGACACGGTGATGCGGGACAGTAACGGATTGCTGCATTTTGTGGCGCGCAGGGATGCGATGATTAAAAGCGCGGGCAATCGTATAAGTCCGCAAGAAGTTGAAGAAGCCGCAATCGCCAGCGACTTTGTGCAAGAAGCGGTGGCGCTTGGTCTGCCGGACCCGTCTTTAGGCCACGCGGTTCATTTGATTGTGCGCGGACACGCAAGCGAGGCGCAGCGCGAGGCGTTTCGCAAAGAGCTCGCGCAGGAGCTTCCCAACTTCATGCACCCCAAGGTGATCCACTGGCGCGTAGAAATGCCGCTTAATCCTAACGGCAAGATTGACCGAACGGCGCTCTTGCATGAGCTGACCGCGCAGGAGAAGACCCAGTGAAACCTGTAGGGCCAATTCCTGATGGATATGAAACGATAGATGGTGAACTTGCGGTTGGCGGGCATAAAGCCAGCGATTTGGCGCAAGAAGCAGGCCGAACGCCGCTGTTTGTTTACTCACGCGATCTTCTAAGTCGCAGGATTGCGCATTTGCGCGCCAATATCCCAGACCGGATCGGGATCAATTATGCGATCAAGGCCAATCCCATGCGGGAAGTGGTCGCGCATTTGGACGCGCTCGTTGATGGTTTCGATATTGCTTCGGCAGGAGAGCTGGCGGTTACGCAGAGCCTTGGGATTGATCCGGCACGTGTGAGTTTTGCAGGGCCAGGTAAGCGCGATGAGGAGCTGGAAGCCGCCATCGCAGTCGGTGCCACGCTAAACTGCGAATCTGAAGGCGAAGCTGGCCGCGCAATCGCCATCAGTCAGCGCTTGGGTAAAGCACCCCGTATCGCCCTGAGAGTAAACCCCGATTTTGAGCTAAAGGGCTCAGGCATGAAGATGGGCGGCGGGGCTAAACCATTTGGTATAGATGCGCAGCAGGTGCCCGATTTGGCCAAATTTGTCATATCAGAAGGCGCTGAATGGCGCGGTTTGCATATTTTTACAGGCAGTCAGGCTCTCAGCGAAGACGCGATCATCGATGCGCAGAGAAATGTGCTTCAGTTATCGGTCCAACTGGCTGAGAAAATTGGTGAAAGGGTGCCAAAGCTGAACATGGGCGGCGGCTTTGGGATACCCTATTTCCCAAATGATGAGGCGCTCGACCTTAGTATGATCGGTTGGGCGTTAAGCGACATGATTTCCGATCTACCCGGCGCGCTGGAAAAGACTGAGTTATGCCTCGAATTAGGACGCTACATTGCCGGGGAAGCCGGGGTTTATCTGTGCCGCGTCATTGATCGCAAGGTTAGTCATGGAGTAACCTATTTGGTAACCGATGGGGGTCTTCATCACCAATTGGCGGCGTCCGGCAATTTTGGCACGGTCGTAAGGCGCAATTACCCCGTCTCAATTGCCTCTCACTTCGCCGCAGAACCCAGCGAAGTGGTTAATATTGTGGGATGTTTGTGCACACCGCTCGATCGGCTCGCGGACCAGGCGAATGTTCCAGAAGCGAAGGTTGGGGACCTTGTCGCGGTGTTTTGCGCGGGTGCATATGGCGCATCGGCCAGCCCGAGCGATTTCCTCGGGCATGGTCCTGCGGCGGAAATAGTGGTCTGACACTTGCCGAGTTAAGCTGTGTTAAGGAGCCTTGTTGCATTGTCTCATTCCGAGATAGGCGGTGATTAGGCGCACATCACTAACCGGATGTTCACCATTTTCTGCCAGTTAACCCGCGTGTTTGATGGAATGAAAGTGGCAGGTCGCTCCTGCACCCTCGCTTTTGGACCAGGCGCGCAACGTTAAGGATACGTATCAATGCAAAAGACCATCTCGTTTACGCGGTTTGCCGGCGCTGCCTTTGTTAGTGTGGCCGTCGCGGCCTGCACCACTACCGGCCCTGAATTGCCGCCTGCAACCTACACCAACGAGGCTATAGCGCCGAGTGAGGAATACCGCATTGGCGCGCTTGACGAGATTACGATCCACGTCTGGCGCAATCCGGAACTGAGCGCGGAAAAGGTAAAGGTGCGCCCTGACGGTCGTCTGACGATCCCTCTTGTGCGTGACATTCCAGCCGTTGGCAAAACGGCAACTGAATTGCAGACCTACATCGCCGAACAATTGGCTGAGTATATCGAACAGCCGATCGTTTCGGTGATCGTCAACACGCCAGAAGGAACCTACGACCAACGCGTAAAGGTGGTCGGTTCGACCGAACAGCCTGCCTCGTTGCCGTATCAGGCTAACATGACAGTGCTTGATGCCATGATCGCAGTTGGCGGGCTCAGCGAGTTTGCCGCAGGTAATCGTGCCAAGTTGATCCGGCTTAATCGAGAATCGGGCACGCAGGAAGAATATCGCCTGCGCCTTTCCGATCTTCTTAAGCGCGGCGACAGCACGGCCAATGTGCTTTTGAAACCCGGTGACACCATCATCATTCCCGAGAGCCGGTTCTAAAGGCCTGCTGATTTTATGAACGAACTTGTCGAAGAACTGCGCACAGCGCTCCATGCTGTCTGGCAGCGCCGCTGGTTGGCGCTGGCCGTGGCGTGGGGCGTGTGCCTGCTGGGTTGGCTGGTGGTCGCGCTCATTCCCAATTCCTATGAGGCGAAGGCGAGCATATATGTCGATGTCGATGATGTCCTGTCCGAACAGATGGGTATCGCGAATGACGGTCAGGAAGAAATTCAGCGTGTTCGCCAGACTTTGGTGAGTGCGATCAATTTGCGCAAAGTCATCTCGTCAACGGAGCTTGGCAAGGAAATCACGACTGACAGCGAAATGCAGGCAGCGATCGAGGACTTGAGGCCGAATGTCCAAGTGCGCAGCGAGCAGGACAGCTTGTTCTCAATCGTGGCAACTGTCGGTGAGGGCAATCTGAGTGATGCTGAAAACGCGGTTGTTGCGCGCAATGTGGTGCAAAAGCTCCTCGATATTTTCCGTGAAGAACATATCGTCGGCAATCGCGCAGGAATCAGCCAAGGCGTCGCAGAGCTCAATGAGCAATTGGAAGAGCGCAAGGTTGAGCTGGAAGCCGCCGAAGAACGCCGTCTTGCTTTCGAAACGCAATATCCTGAATTGATTGGCGGGTCTGAATCGCTGTCGACGAAGATCCAGCAATCACGCACCGAACTTCGTGAGATCGAAGCGGATCTGGCGGCAGCGCAAAGCGCGCTTGGGGCAATAAACGGCCAGATCGCCTCGACCCCGCGCACAATCACGGGAGGGCCCAATGCATCTGGCCCTCAGGCAGCTTTGTCAGAAGCACAGACACAATTGGCGACCTTGCGCGCTCGCGGTCTGACCGACAACCATCCTGACATTGCATCCGCAAAGAAACAGGTTGAGATATTGCAGCGGCAGGTGGCTGCCGCTGGTGATGGCGGCGGAGGCACTATGAACCCTGCCTATTCATCCCTGCTGGCTATACGCGGCGACCGTCAGGCATCGGTCGATTCAGCCCAAGCGCGCCGCGCTGCCGTGCAATCGCAAATCGCGTCTTTGATGGCGAGCCAGGCTTCCGAGCCTGCTGTTGCTGCGGAAGCCAATCGTATCAGCCGCGACTACGAAGTTTTGCGCAAAAACTATGAGGATCTGTTGCAAGACCGCGAAGATCTCAGGACTCGCGGTGATGTTGAGGATCAGACCAGCCAGTTCCGTTTTACGGTCACCGATCCGCCGGTTGTTCCGCAAGAGCCGATTGCGCCCAATCGTCCCTTGCTCTTGCTCGGCATCCTGTTTGTTGGAGCCGCTGTCGGCGCGGGTGCCGCGTGGGGCATGGCGCAATTGCGGTCTGGCTTTGCCACGCCGCATAAATTGGAGCGCGCGATGGATCTGCCTGTCATCGGTTCGATTTCCTTGAATCGTTCCGATGCCGTTCGCTTGCTTGAAAAGCGGCGGCTCAAACAATTCGCCGGGGCCTGCGCCGGGCTTGTGGGTGTGTTTTTAATCTTGCTCGTGATCGAAATGATCTCGGTCGCATCGGTGGCATGAGGGTATTGATATGACCGAGCACGGCAAAATCCCGAAACCCGGTAAGAAAACGCCATCCTTGTTGGAGCGGGCTAATTCGGCCTTTGGTCTGGACAAGGTAAGTGCTGTCAACGTTCCAAAGGATCTCCCGGAGGATGATCGGCGGCGGCCTGTTCCTGTCGCAGCGACGCGAGGTGCTCAATCGGAAATTGCAGAGCGCCAGAATCCCGCTGTTCCTGAGGTAAAAGTTGAGCTGAGCGGACCTGCATGCGTTGTCAATCGCGACCGCTTACGCCGCGAGGGGCTGATTGTTCCCGAAGATCAGGTCACTGGCCTGCTCGAGGAGTTCCGCATCGTAAAACGCGAATTGATTGCTGATGCGCGCGCTACCAAAGACAAGCGCGGCCGCCGCATTCTTGTTTCTTCCCCGCATGAAGGCGAGGGTAAAACCTATTGTGCTGTCAATCTCGCCATTGCGCTTGCCGCAGAACGCGATGTTGAAGTGCTGCTGGTTGACGCCGATGTCCTCGATCCCTCGGTTGCTGCCCGCTTGGGTATGGATGATGAAGAGGGCGAGGGTCAGGGGCTGATGGATGCCCTGGCTGATCCGAATGTCAAAGTTGAGGCGCTTGCGCGAAAAACGGATATCGAACGCCTGTATGTTCTGCCCGCTGGTACGAGCAGTGCGCGCGATTCTGAATTTCTTGCAAGCGCGCGAACTGGGGAAATCCTTGATCGGCTGACCGCTGGTGCGCCCAACCGTTATTTAATTTTCGATACGCCGCCAGCTTTGGCAGCTTCGCCTGTGGCTGAGCTTGCCAGCCATGTTGGGCAAACCGTTTTGGTTGTGCGCGCCGGCGAAACTGGCCGCGCCGCTTTGGAAGATGCGCGGCAATTGTTGTCCGCGTGTCCCGATATCAAGCTGCTTTTGAATGCAGCGCAGTTCAGCCCGTCTGGTCGCCGCTTTGGCGATTATGGCGAGAGGGAGATTTAATCATGCCCGCCGTGCTAGGAAACGCATCATCTATGGGGAAATCCAAAAGAGCTATGCGCGCAGCGACAAAAGCCGCCGCAGCATTTGGCGTTGCGGCGATCGGTCTTTCTGCGCCCGTCTACGCTCAGGACCAAGCGCAGCAAAATGATCGGCGTGGGGTCAACGTTCAGCCCTACATCGAAGTAAGCCAGGTGCTCAGCGCTCAGCTTTCGCCAGGTGATGATGTTCTCACATTTACCCAGATTGCCGCCGGCGTTGATTTGAACGCGCAAGGGCGAAACTCAGGCGGTTCGGTCTCCCTGCGATATGAGCGGAACATCAGCTATGATGACAACCGTGTAGACACAGATCGCCTGACCGGCATTGCGCGTGGTTACGTCGCGCTTGATCAGTCAGTGCGTATCGATGCGGGCGCCTTGGCCAGCACAACGCGGCTTGACGGTGGCGGCGGATTTTCTGCCAATCCGCTTGTTCAGGATGGCGCATCGAGTGAGATTTACAGCATATTCGCCGGGCCGACACTCAACCGCAGGTTCGGCATTGTCGATGTCGCAGGATCCACTCGCGTCGGCTATAACCGCTTCGAAAGCGACAGCGTGCTCGCCGATGTTAATGGCAATCCAATCGATCTCTTCGATGAAAGCACGACCATAAACAGCCAGCTGAGCGCCACCACGCGCCCCGGCGAGCCATTGCCAATCGGTGTTGGCGTCGCTGTCGGAGCATTTCAGGAAGATATTTCCAACCTTGACCAGCGTGTGCGCGATCTGTTCGCCCGCGTTAATGTCACGGTCCCGATCACGCCTTCACTCGCCATCACTGGCGGTGTCGGATATGAGGATGTTGAAATTTCAAGCCGCGACGCTTTGCGCGATACAAACGGCGATCCGATTATTGATGAGACGGGCCGGTTCGTAACTGACGAAACCGGTCCGCGCCAGATTGCCTTTGATGTGGATGGGCTGCTGTGGGACGTTGGCGTATTGTGGCGCCCCAGTTCGCGGACATCGTTGGCGGCAAGTGTTGGCCAGCGTTACGATCTCGACCACGTATTATGGCAATTTCACCTATGCACCTGATGCGCGCAGCTCGCTTGCTGTGAATGTCTATGACGCGGTAAGCGGCTTTGGTGGCGGATTGAACGGCGGGCTTGCGGGGCTGTCGAGCGACTTTAACGCGGTCCGAAATCCTGTAACAGGCGGGTTTGGCGGGCTCGTAACAGGCGCCGGCGGACCTGGTTCAATTGGTTCTGTTGGTTCCATTCGGTCCGCAGCTTTCAGAGGCCGCGGTGTGAATGCCAGCTATCAGCGGCAACTGGGAAGATGGAGCACGGGACTTGCTGTCGGTTATGATAATCGAGAGTTTATTGGAGCTCCCGGAACCGTCCTTGAATCACTCAATGGCGTCACCGATGAAAGCTATTTCGTCATCGCCTCGGCCAATCGCCAATTGGGCAATAGCGGCCGTTTTACCACCAATGCCTATTACAACCGCTTCGAAAGTGGAACCGATGGCGGTGATGTGAATTCTGCGGGTATCTCTGCGGGCTATACAAGGTTTATCACTTCAAAACTTTCAGCCCGTGGTGCGCTTGCTCTAGACTATGTCGATAGTGAATTTTCGGCAGACGATTTTGCAGTCGCATCAGCCCTTGTGGGCCTGCGCTACGACTTCTGAAGGACGGGGCCTTAAACAATATGTACGATCAATATTACGGCTTTACCGGACGCCCGTTTCAGCTCACGCCTGATCCGGATTTCTATTTTGAAAGCTCAACGCATAAAAAGGCGATGTCCTATCTTGGCTATGGTTTGAACCAGGCCGAAGGGTTCATTGTCATCACCGGCGAAGTGGGTGCGGGTAAATCAACGCTTGTTGCGCATTTGATGGAACGGGTTGATCGCAAATCGCTCACCGTTGCGCATGTTGTTACCACGGCGCTGGATGGTGAAGAGATTATACATGTCGTCGCGCAGGCATTTGGTCTTGAGGTGGCAGGGCACGATAAGGCAGGCGCACTGGGCGCGCTTGAACGTTTGCTGCAGGACGAGGCCCGTGCTGGACGGCGGTGTTTGCTGATCGTCGATGAATGCCAAAACCTCGATTTGGAGCCTTTGGAAGAGCTGCGAATGCTGTCCAATTTTCAGCTTGGCTCGCATCCGTTATTGCAATGCCTGCTCTTGGGTCAGCCCGAGTTTCGCAAAACTCTGGCGCATCACCCAAGTTTGGATCAACTGCGCCAGCGCATCATCGCATCGCATCATCTGGAAGCATTGGATGAAGATGAGCTGGAAGGCTACATCACGCACAGGATGAAGCGAGTGGGCTGGGGCGGACGTCCCGCCCTCGATGAAAAGCTGATGCCAGCCCTGTTTGGCACGACCGAGGGTATTCCGCGCCGCGTCAATCAGGTCATGAATAGGCTGCTGTTGTTGGGCGCTATCGAAACTGAGGACCGCTTAACGGCCGAAATGCTGGACACCGTCATTGAAGAGATGGCGGGTGATGTCGAAGGCGGACTTGATGCGCCTGCACCAGCAATTGAACTGACCGGAGATATGTCAGTCTCCGATCAGGATGCTGCCCATATGGGTGTGGCTGGCAATGTCCCGGCAGCTGAAGTAGCCGCGCTGCTGGCTGAGCGCGATAAGCGCACCGCGAGACTGGAAAAAGCCATTAGCGAACTGCGTGCCAGCGGAGCCAGGTCGGGCGATCTGGAATCGGATCCGAACCTTGCATCTGCGATAGCGCGCATCGAAAAACGACTTGAGGATCAAGAACAATCCGTTCGTCATATTCTGACAATGTTGATTGAATGGCTCGAAGATGATTCCGAGCGTGAGGCCGCCTGACAATGCATCGGGGCGATCCCAATGACAGTTCTTTGAGCCGGTCTACGGACCCGGTCATCAACGGCATGTCGGTTGATGTCGAGGACTGGTTCCAGGTCGGTGCGTTTGAAAATGTGATCTCTCGCGATGACTGGGACGGCATTTCGTGCAGGGTTGAAAGCAATATCGACCGCATTCTGGAACTGTTTGCCGAAGCGGGCATCAAATCGACATTCTTCACGCTTGGCTGGATGGCAGAGCGGCACCCGGTCATGGTGCGCCGGATTGCTGATGCGGGTCACGAATTGGCCAGCCACGGATATGATCACGCGCGCGTGTTCACATTGGACCGCAAAAGCTTCTCGGAAGATATCCGCAAAGCGCAGCAATTGATCGAAGACGCCAGCGGTCAGCCTGTAAAGGGATATCGCGCACCAAGTTTTTCCATCGACAAGCGCAATCCTTGGGCTTTCGAAGTGTTGGCTGAACAAGGCTATGCCTATTCCTCCAGTGTCGCCCCGGTAGCGCACGATCACTATGGTTGGCCTGAGGCGCCGCGTTTTGCTTTCACGCCGATCACTGGCTCTTCGCTCGTCGAAATACCCGTGACGACTGCAATGCTAGGCGGTCGCCGCGTGGCCGCTGGCGGAGGGGGCTTTTTCAGAGTGCTGCCATACGCCTTTTCGCGCTGGGCCATCAATCAAGTGAACACGCAGGAAGCGCGCCCGGCAATGTTCTATTTCCACCCTTGGGAAGTGGACCCCGATCAGCCTCGTGTGCCTAACGCGCCCATGCGATCAAAGCTGCGTCACTATACCAACCTGCGCCAAATGGCCGGCAAGTTGCGCGATCTGGCTGAAGAGTTTCATTGGGACCGCGTCGACAAGGTTGCAGAAACCGAAAAGCTGCGCGCCAAACCGTTTGATGTCGCCGCTCCGTCTCAGGAACTGGCAGCGTGAATGCGCCTGTGAAACCTCCCGTTAAGACCGTTCTGCAAGTCAATCCGGTTGACCTCAACGATGTGCGCACTGTTCGGCGGATTGAAGGTTTCGTGGCTGAACGCAGCGCGAGCCTGTTTCATCTGCCAGCCTGGCTGCAAGCGGTGGAAGCAGGAACAGGCCAGCGTGCCGCGGGTTTTCTGGCAGAGCAGGGCGGTGTCATCACAGGTTGGCTGCCCATCAGCGAAGTGCGGTCTGCTCTGTTTGGAAAAGCCTTTATTTCAAGCGGTTTTGGCGTCGGAGGCGGAATTTGCGCAGTCGATCAAGAAACTGCAAATGCGCTTGGCCAAACCGCTGAGACGTTTGCCAAGGCAAACGGCTTTACAAACATTGAGGCGCGCGGCGGTGCAGTTCCTGATGGGTGGCGGCACTGGGATGATAAGCATTGCGGCTTTGAACGCCCGCTCGCCGCAGACGATGAAGCTGAGCTCCTGGCAATCCCGCGCAAGGCCCGCGCTGAAGTGCGCAAGGGGTTGAAGAACGATCTCGAGATCTCGCATCGGCTCAGGAAAAGAGGATTTGGCTGCTCATTACGCTACGTTCAGCGCAAGCGTTCGCAATCTGGGTACGCCCGTTTTCCCAAAGAAGCTGTTTGCAGCCATGCTTGAGGCATTTCCTTATGCGAGCAATGTGCTGACCGTTCTGCACCAGGGAGAGCCGATATCCAGCGTTCTGTCTTTTTACCACAATGGTGCAGTGATGCCGTTTTGGGGCGGCGGCACGTTTGCCGCGCGCGGCGCTCGCGCCAATGAGCGCATGTATTTCGAGCTTATGAAACACGCGCGCGAACGCGGGATGCAAAGTTTTGATTTTGGCCGGTCTAAAACCGATAGCGGGCCATACAAGTTTAAGAAAAATTGGGGGTTTGAGCCCAAGCCGCTCACTTATTCAGGCTGGAATGCGGCGGGGCACGAACCGCGCAATATTGATCCCACTGACGCCAGCTACAGCCGCAAGATTGACCTGTGGAAGAAGCTTCCATTGCCGGTTGCGAACACGATTGGGCCGTGGATCGCGCGCGGGCTCGCCTAACAGTTGGGTGGGCCAGTGAGCGATATTCTGTTTCTTACGCATCGGATCCCGTTCCCGCCCAATCGCGGCGACAAAATCCGCTCGCATCATTTGCTTGCCAAATTGGCGCAATTGGGTCCGGTGCATGTGGGCTGTTTTGCTGACAGTGAAGAGGACCGGGCAGCCATCACTCAATTGGACGCAGTGGCCGCATCGCATTGCGTGGTGGACCGCAAAAAACCCTTGTCACTCGCTGGCGCGCAAGCGGTTGTGACGGGCAAGCCTGTGAGCCTTACCGCTTTTCACAGCGCGCGGCTTGAAAGCTGGGTGCGCTATACTCTGCGCGAGCGCGGCATTGGCAAAGTCGTTATATTTTCGGGCCAGATGGGGCAGTATCTACCCGCAGATTATTCAGGCTCGTGCGTCATTGATCTGTGCGATGTTGATAGCGCCAAGTTTGAAAACTACGCCGATGCGGGTGAACGGGTGTGGCTCAACGCCCGTGAGGCTCGGTTGCTATCGCAAGAGGAGGAAAGGCTCGCACATCGTGCTGATGCCACGATCCTCATTAGCGATGCTGAAGCGGCCTTGTTCACTTCCCGCCTTAAGGAGCCATCCAAAGCCAATGTGCAGGTGATCGGCAACGGGATAGACGCGCGCGCTTTTGATCCCGCTGTCACTACTCCCCATCCGGACTTAAAAGCGGGCGACGGGCCGCATTTCGTCTTCACCGGTCAAATGGATTACCGGCCAAATGAACAAGCCACCTTGTGGGCGATTGAAGAGCTTTTGCCACTCGTAAGAGCCGATCATCCCAAAGCGATATTTCACATTGTTGGCCGCAATCCCACGCCTTCTTTGCTGAAACACGGTGATATGCCGGGTGTTCGCATATGGGGTGAAGTTCCCGATGTGCGCCCGTTTCTTGCAGCTGCTGACTGTGTTCTCGCGCCGCTTCTCATAGCCCGCGGGGTTCAGAACAAAGTGCTTGAAGCGATGGCGATGGCCAAACCTGTTTGCCTAACTCCCGAAGCCGCCACCGGAATTACAGCGACCCACGCGGAACATTGGCTGGTGAGCGATGCTGACCCGCAAGAAATGGCCAGCACAATAAAGACCGCTTTGGCGGACAAAGCGGCTTTGATGGCTATCGGTAAGGCTGCGCGCCGTTTTGTCATGGATCATCACGATTGGACGGCGACCTTGGCTCCGCTTGATGATTTGCTTGGCATGACTGGAGGCGCGCGCGATGCCGCCTGAAGGGACAGCGAGCGATACAGCGCGCGGGGGGCTGCTGGACAGCCTACCTGCGGAATGGCGTATGCCGGTGCTCAGCCTTGTCGCAGCGAGCGCGGCACTCATTCTTGTGACCGCTCGCGAATGGGGCGAAATGCTGCACCAATGGTGGAACATTGATACCTATTCGCACATCTTGTTGGTGCCGCTCATCATCGCTTGGCTGGTTACTCTGAAACTGTCTGAGCTTGGCAAGATTGTGCCGCGCAGTTTTGCCCCAGGACTGGGGCTTGTGGTCTTGGCTTTGGGGCTTTGGGCAGTTGGTCGGTTCACGGGGATCAATCTGTTTGCCCAAGCGGGCGCGGTCGGCGCGCTTCAGGCCGCTGTCCTGACAGTTCTGGGCCTTCGGGCATCGGTTCTCTTGATGCTGCCATTAGGGTTTGCGGTGTTTCTGGTGCCGTTCGGCGATGAGATTATCGGTCCCTTGCAGATGATCACCGCAGACATCGCAATAGCGCTCACCGAATGGTCTGGTATCCCTGCCAGTATTGATGGCATCTACATCGACACTCCCGCAGGTCTGTTTATTGTTGCCGAGGCGTGCTCGGGGGTTCGTTTTCTCATCGCTATGGTGACATTGGCAGTGCTGGTTTGCTTCACTCGCTTTAACAGCTGGATGAAGCGCGCTTCTTTTTTGGCCGCTTGTGTGATCGTTCCGATCCTCGCCAACGGAGTGCGCGCATGGGGGACGATCTATATCGCGCAATTTTACGGCGTCGAATTTGCAGAGGGGTTTGACCATGTCATTTATGGATGGTTCTTCTTTGCAATCGTGGTCGCAGTTTTGCTTGCGGCGGTATGGCGGTTTTTTGAACGTGAACCCGAAGATTATGGCTGGACTGCTGAACAAATCGGTGATGCGCAAATTCTGGCTCGATTGGACCCGCTCGTTGTAAAGACCGGCATTGCCGCAGCCGCAGTGATGGGACTTGCCATTTCAGCAGCAATAACAGGCGCTGCTCTTATCCCTTCCAGCGGTGTTTGAAAGCTGAACCATGTGCGGCATCGCAGGAATTTTTGATACGCAAGGCAGCGGCCATATCGATCCAACAAGTGTTGAGACGATGACCGATGCTCTGGTCCATCGCGGCCCGGATGGGGCAGGAGTGTGGACCGCGCCAGGCATTGGCCTTGGCCATCGCCGATTGTCTGTCATTGATCTGGAGGGTTCACCGCAACCGATGCACTCGGCTGACGGTCGGTATGTGATAGTCTTCAATGGTGAGATCTACAATTTTCAAAAGCTGAGAACGGAACTGGAAGATAGCGGCGCGCGCTTTCAGACAATGGGCGATACAGAGGTTATTCTGGCCGCCTATGCGCGCTGGGGAATTGATTGCCTCGCCCGGCTTGATGGCATGTTCGCCTTTGCCCTTTACGACACGCAAACCCGCGAGCTGTTTTTGGCGCGTGACAGGTTTGGGGTAAAGCCGCTTTTTCTGTCTCTCCTTCCCGATGGGCAGCTTGCATTTGCTTCGGAATTGAAAGGTTTGCTCGCCTTGCCGCAAATGCCGCGCAGGCTTGATGCTGAGGCACTCGATGCATTTTTGACATGGGGCTACGTGCCCGACAGCCACTCGATCCTTAAAGGCGTAAGTAAGCTACCTGCAGGCCATTTTCTGAAGCTTGAGCAGGGCAAGGGGATGTCCGATCCGCGTCGTTGGTGGGATATCAGCTTTGAAGACCGCGCGGCGGGCGGTGAAGCGGATTTATCGGCCGAGCTTGCGCATTTAATGCGCGAGGCGGTCACATCGCGTATGGTCTCTGATGTGCCTTTGGGCGCGTTTCTTTCGGGCGGCGTAGACAGCTCCAGCGTGGTGGCGCTGATGTCCGAGCAGAGCGCGCATCCTGTCACAACCTGTTCAATCGGCTTTGACGCGAAAGGGCTGGATGAGACCAGCTATGCCAACACTATAGCGGAGAAGTTTGAGACAAATCACAAGTCACAGATTGTCGATGCGGGCGAGTTTGCAGGCATTGATGCACTCGCGGATATGTTTGACGAGCCATTCGCGGACGCCTCTGCATTACCCACCTGGAAAGTGTGCCAGCTTGCCCGAAAGCATGTCACCGTTGCTTTGTCCGGTGATGGCGCGGACGAAGCGTTTGCGGGTTATCGCCGTCAGGTCTTTCATCACAATGAAGAGCGCATTCGCAGCAAGATTCCTGCATCATTGCGCGGGCCGCTTTTTGGCGGGTTGGGGCGATTATGGCCCAAAGCCGATTGGGCACCGCGTCCCTTGCGCGCAAAAGCGACCTTGTTGGCATTGGCGGAAAGTGGTGAGCGCGGTTATGCGCGCGGATTGTCCGCAACAACATCGGACTTTCGCGCGGGGCTCTATTCCGCCAGTTTCAAGCGTGATCTGGCGGGCTTTAAGGGCGAGGATGAGCTGATCGACATTATGCGTCATGCTCCCGGACGAAGCGGTTTGGACCGCGCTCAGTATGCCGATCTCACTTTCTGGATGCCTGGAGATATCCTGACCAAAGTGGATCGCACCAGCATGGCGGTTAGTCTCGAGGCGCGTGAGCCTTTGCTCGATCACCGCTTGGTCGAATTTGCAGCCCGTTTGCCCGAAGATATGCGAGTGCGCGGCAGCATCGGCAAATATCTGCTGAAACATTCGATGGAGCCGGTGCTTCCTCGGGATATCCTGTACCGGCCCAAGCAAGGGTTCGTTACGCCGATCGCCGACTGGTTTCGCGGCCCGCTGGCTGATGAAGCGAGAGCGATAACCAGTACGTCGGTGGTCGCAAATGCTGGTTGGTTTGATGCCCGCAAACTCTCCAATCTCTCCGAAGATCATATCGCGGGCAGGTCAGACAATTCGCGTATCTTGTGGCAATTGCTGATGCTCGACAAATCGATACAGCGTCTTGAACTGACAAGGTGATCTCTCGTTTTTCGATGTGTCCCAAAGAGCACTATCCCTTTTTGGGATTTCAATACCCGAATTAGTTTGAATTACTATTTGCAAACACGCAGCGCTCTCGACTAGCTTAGGTTCATAGCAAGCCGCAAAGGCTGCGGCTCTATTCAGAGCCATTCCCCTTGAATTTCTTGGGGAGGGTCGGAGAACAGGTATGGATATTGGCGCCAACAGCGCAATTCCCTTGACGGGTGACGAAGATGCACTTGCGGAAAGCCTCGTACACGCCTCGATCCCGCAAGAGCTGTTGAACCTCGATCAGCTTGATGTTTTGTATGACGATCAACGCGCCACTTTGTGGACGTTCATGCGGCCTGAGTTTCGGCCCAGTTTCACGCCCGCAATGCTTGATGATTTTGAAGCTTGGCAGCGGCTTATTGGCGGCAGTTTCGGCGGGTCCGGCGTTCCGCTTCGTTACCTTGTGTTGGGCAGCCGCGCCAATGATGTGTTCTGCTATGGCGGCGATCTTGAGCTGTTCCAGCGCTTGATCCGCAATCGTGACCGGGATGCATTGGTCAGATACGGCCACCGCTGCTGCGCCATTCTTGACCGCAATCTGCGCACGCTCGACATTCCGATGGTTACTGTGGGCCTTGTCCAAGGTGCTGCGCTGGGCGGCGGGTTTGAGGCTTTGCTCTCCTTTGATACGATCATTGCCGAAAAGCAGGCGACGTTCGGCCTGCCTGAGATCATGTTTGGCCTTTATCCTGGTATGGGCGCGCATGCGATGTTGTCGCGCAAGCTTGGCAGCGCCATGGCGGATCGCATCATCCTTTCGAGCGAGACTTACACCGCTCAGGACATGTACGACCTTGGAATTGTTCATGTTCTTGCAGAGCCGGGTGAGGGGGTTCAGGCTGTGCAAGACTACATCAAGAAGTCGGATCGCCGTCATGCGGGTATCGTTGGCGCTTGCCGGGCTACCAAGCATGTGTGGAACCTTGAGCTGGCAGAACTGAACCGCATCACCGAAATGTGGGCGGACACCGCTTTGCAACTGACCGACCATGACCTGAAGATGATGAGCCGTCTTGTTGCCGCTCAAGGCCGAGTGGCAGAGCGCAACGCTGCTGCCTAGGTTGCCAAGCGTTAAACACCAGCCTCCTCCTGCGCGCCATGGCCCAAAGCCATATAGTCATCGCTTTGCATTTCGTTTAGCCGGCTCGCCGTACGCTCAAACTCGAACGCGCCATCGCCTGTCTTGTAGAGCCCATCAGGCTCTGCCGCCGCGGTTGCAAACAGCTTTACACGGTGTTCGTAAAGCGCATCGATCAGTTTGGTGAAGCGGATCGCTTCATTGCGGTTTTCCGGACCCATTTGCGGAATGCCCACGATTATGACCGTGTGGAACGCGCGGGCAATCGCCAGATAGTCTGACGCACCGCGGTTCTCTGCGCACAATCGCTTGAAACTGAACACGCCCACACCTTTGAGCGCTTTGGGCACATGCAGAGTGCGCCCTCCGCCCAAGTCCAAAGTGCCCGTGGGAACGTGATCGGCATCTTCGGGGGCAAAGTCGGTCAATCGGAAGAACGCCTCGCGCACCTGCGCTGTGGCTGCCTCGCCGATGGGAGTGTGCCAGGTGGATAGCCCGCCAATCCGTTCCAATCTGTAATCGGTCGGGCCGTTCAGCTCGACCACATCCATCTCTTGCTCAACCAGATCGATGAAAGGCACAAACAGCGAGCGATTGAGGCCGTCCTTGTAGAGGTCTTGCGGCGGGCGATTGGATGTTGTCACGATCACTGTGCCGTTTTGCATCATGGCAGTGAAGAACCGCCCCATGATCGCTGCATCGGCTGTGTTGGTCACCACCATCTCGTCAAAGGCCAGGCAGCGTGTCTTCTCGGCAAGCTCCAACGCGACCGATATCAAGGGATCGGGGCGCTGCTGTTTGCGCGCTTCAGCGACGAGAGCGTCTACCTCAAGCATGAAGGCGTGGAAATGCACGCGCCGCTTGCTCTCAATCGCGAGCGTTTCGACGAACAGGTCCATCAACATCGATTTGCCGCGTCCCACTCCGCCCCACATGTAGACACCGCGCGGGTCTACGCGCGATACCGCAGTGCCCGTCAACCGTTCGAACCAGCTGCGTGAGGGCGGGGAAGCGGCCAGCTCATCCTGCAAGCGTTGCAGGCGCTCAGCTGCGGCTTGCTGTGCGGCGTCGGGTTGTAGCTGACCCTCTGCGATCAGCTGTTCGTAGCGCGCAATTATCCCTGTCATTTGCGCGCCTTCATCTTGCGCACAATGCCCGAATAGCTTGCGACAATCGTGTCCCCTTGAACCGCTTGTCCGCGCACGAACAGCATCCGGCCAGTCTCGCGCACGATCTCGCTTACGGCATCAAGCGGCCGCGAAGGGTCGCCTGCATCGACAAACTGCGTGGACAGCTCCACCGTTACCGACGGACCAGCTTCGCCCGTGCCGCACATATGCATGGTTGCAAACAGCGCGATGTCGATCAGGCCAAGGGTGACTGCGCCATGCACATTGTCACCCAGATTGGTGTGGCGGCGTTCGGGATACATGCGCAAACGGCACGTATCGCCTTCTCGGCGAACCCGCATATCGCCCAGCACGGCGGTGTTGTAGCGTGTGCGATCGACAAGGTTCCAGCTGAACCAGTCTTGCTCCCCCTCGGCATCTTCAGGCGAAATGGCGTGAAAGTCGAAGGGTACGTTGATCGTGTCATGGGCGGTGTTCATGCGCCAGCCTCTGCCATGCCTTATGGAAGTAGGAAAGCGCCTTTAACCCAGCTTAGATCGCGCGTTCCGCCATCATCTTCTTGGTTTCTGCAATCGCTTTGGCTGGCGACAAGCCCTTGGGGCACACATTCGCGCAGTTCATGATCGTGTGACAGCGATAGAGGCGGAAGGGGTCTTCAAGCTCATTCAGCCGTTCGCCTGTCATCTCATCGCGGCTGTCAGCGAGCCAGCGATAGGCCTGAAGCAGGATCGCAGGGCCAAGGAACTTGTCCGAATTCCACCAATAGGACGGGCACGATGTTGAACAGCATGCGCACAGAATGCACTCATACAGTCCGTCCAGCTGCTCGCGCTGTTCAGGCGATTGCAGCCGTTCCTTGCCCGAAGGTGTTGGGCTGACGGTTTGCAGCCACGGGCGGATGCTGGCGTATTGCGCGTAGAAGTGGGTGAAATCGGGCACCAGATCCTTGATCACATCCATATGGGGCAGGGGAGTGATGCGGATCTCGCCTTTCAGATCCTCAATCGCGGTGGTGCAGGCAAGGCCGTTTTTGCCATTCAGGTTCATCGAGCATGACCCGCAAATCCCTTCGCGGCAGGACCGGCGGAACGTCAGCGTCGGGTCGATCTCGTTCTTGATCTTGAACAAGGCATCCAGAACCATCGGGCCGCATTCATCCAGATCGACCTCGAACGTGTCATAGCGCGGGTTCTTGCCGCTATCGGGATCGTAGCGGTACACCTTGAACTTCTTCACCCGCGCAGCGCCTTCGGCTTTGTGCGTGTTGCCATCCTTGCGGATGACTGAGTTCTTCGGAAGCGTGAAAGTAGCCATTGTCAGTCTGATCCCATGTGTCTTGACACTGTTACTAGCGTTTCCACCGCCTGAGACAAGGGGCACGCGATTGCGTGGTTTGGCCTGTGGGTTGCACCAAAGGCAAGGCGATAGGCAAGACGCGCGCGCATTCGGTGTTTTCGGTGCATTCGGCCACGCCAACATGGACCGCTCACCCCCATATTCTGCAAAAGTTTTCCTTTTCGACAACGCCCTAAGAAATTGAGGGAAATCGGCAAATGCGTGTTCCAATGTGTAACCTTTGGTTTGGGCCAATTTGCCAGTGACTGAATGCCGCGTGTTTGCGCCCGAGCGCTGAGTGATTGCGGGGAACCAAGCGCGCATTCCAATGCTTTACTCTCTATGGGTGAAGTAGGAAAATATCCGCGCACTGCCGCAGTCTTTGGCAGCACCGGCGGGATTGGGCGCGCTTTGTGTGAGCAGCTGGCGCAAAGCGGGTGCGAGCGTGTCTATGCAGGCTCTCGCGCAGGAGAGGCGCCGCAAGGCGATGCGATAACCCCTTTCGCATTCGATTTGGCTGATGAGGCGACTATAAAAGCCGCCGCAGACATGATGCGAGATAATCCGCCCGAATGGGTGATCGCGGCCAGCGGAGTGCTCACTTTACCCGATGGCACCGGGCCAGAGCGGACTTACAAACACCTTGATCCGGGCGCGATGGCGCAGGTTTTTGCGATCAACACAATCGGCCCTGCCAACATCGCCAAACATATGCTGCCCCTGATGGCGCGCGATGATGGGTTCGTATTCGCAGCGCTCTCTGCGCGGGTCGGCTCGATTTCGGATAACCGGCTTGGCGGATGGCATTCTTACCGCGCCTCAAAAGCGGCGCTCAATATGCTGATTAAGAACTTCGCGCTGGAAATGGCCCGCACTCACAAGCAAAGCGTGGTGGTGGGCCTGCATCCCGGCACGGTGGACAGCGATCTATCAGCGCCTTTTCAAAAAGGCCTGCCCGAAGGACAGCTAACCCCGCCGGATAAAGCGGCTGACAATCTGCTTGCTGTGCTTTGTGGGCTCGATGCTGGGGACAGCGGGAAGGTATTCGATTTCGCCGGCAAGGTGGTTCCCGCCTGATCTGCGAGATTTTGGGGCGCGAGGCGCTCTAGATGTAGGCTTTTGGCGAACACCTTTGTCAAATGGCTTGACCGTATTTGGGGGTGAAAGCGGACGTCGGCCTTGATGAGCTGCCCAGACGGGAACACCTTCAATTTGACTGAGCAAAGTGTACTCTTAATCGGGACCAGCAGCAGCTTCAGCTTGTTGTAGCCAACGCTGGTAAAGTTCGATCATTGGCGAGTCAGCATCCAACAATGAAATTGCTTTTGGCATGACCTTCAAAGCGTCTTTGCTCGGGGCGTTGAGAAAGATGATGATACCGTCTTTTGACTGCGTATCGAAATAAGCTAGCGTTAACTCGTGCCAATCACTGCCGCCATGGGAAACAATCTTACGGTCCCCGAAGTCGAGTACTTCCCATCCCAAGCCATACCCTTGAGCAAGCGGGCATTGCGCGTATTTTGTGCTGTCGCAAAGGATTGTACTGTCAGCCTCTTTCTTTTTGACATGCACTGTATCTCTATCGGCAGTTAGGGATTTTTCGTACCCGTCGGAATTCATCACCGAGATGAGAAATAAGGCATAATCGCTGACTGAAATCACCAAATCGTCTGCTGGGGTCGAGCTACCTTCCGAGCGGCAATACCCGTTGTTTGGGTAACAATAATGTCCTGGAAAGGATCCATCCGGGGCCTTCGCTTGAGCGATGTTATCGAAATAGGCCTTGTCAATGCTATACGATGCATTCTCAATGCCTATCGGATTAAAGACGTATTCTTGGACAAGCGCTTCAAACTTCTGGTCTGTTAGCATCTCAGAATAGGTTGCCAAATATTCATACCCTTCGCCCGAATAGGTGAATGATGTCCCCGGATCGGCATTGAAGGCAAGCTTTCCGTTCTCGGTAAAGAACCGCCAATTGGGAAAACCCGTACTATGTGTAAGCGCGACACGAGGCGTTAGTAGCTCATGCCGATTGTCATCTTGGAGGTCGGGATCTACCCAAACAGGTGACATTGATGCGTCAAGCGACAATGTACCATCCGATACTAGTCGAAGTATGGTTTCCGCTGCGACAGTTTTGGTAATCGACCCTACATTGTACAAAGTCTGTTCGGAGGCCATGATCCCGGGCGCTTGCTCACCAAAGTTTCCAATCCACGCAACGTGCCCTTCAGTGATTATCGCTGCCCCGGCTGTGACAACTTTGTTTTCCGCCAGAAGAGCATCAAAATCTAGCTCTAAATCGGCATATGGATTGCTGATACTGGGTTGAGATGAAGCAACAGTCGCCTGAGGCGAACATCCATGCAGGAGAACCAAACCGCTGCAAACGACCAGAGCGGTACGCGCAACATAACTTGTTGTCTTCAATTCGTCGAACTCCCAAGAAACCTACTCTCTCCGCTACCTCGATTACGGTCGTAGTCAACACTTCTTTTGACCGTCGATCACAGAAATCTGGGCTGACTGCTCAGCGCCAAATGTTGTCGTCGGACGGCGCTGCGCAAAGCGAAGTGGCTACCTTAGATTGAAAATAGACGGTCAGCGGTCAACCCAATTCCCAACCGAGTTCAATAGCCGAAACTGGGTCGCCTGCCGACTGTCCTCTTTGCCCCTGATCAAATACGTATTGGCTCTTAAATCAACTCGTGCCGGGCCATTGCCTCTGCCAGCAGAGTTTCGATCAGCTGTTCCTGTGTCCATCCGGCCAATACAGCGGATTTGCCAAATACTTTTTCGGACCACAAATTGCAGTTGAGATTTAGCTCCAGGAACGTGATTTCGCCCGTATCCTCGTTCACTCGGAATTCGAACCGGCCATAATCAAACGGGCGATATTCTTCCCAAACCTGTGCGGTCAGCTTGGCGATTTGCTCGGTCATTTGCGGGTTTTCAAATGGGTCGAGTGAATATTTCTGGCTGCGATCCACCAGGTCGCGTTTTTCGTAATAGGTGCGCAGATGTGACGGGTCTGCCTGGCGAAAGATCAGCATGGGCATGATTTGCGGCGTGCCTTTGATCGTCACCACCGGCACTTCGACATCGCTGCCTTTCAGAAACGGTTCGACAATCGCATCCTGCCCGCCATTGTCTGGATCATTGTGAATGCGCTCTATCGCGGCGGCGATCCCGTCCCAGTCATGCGCATCTTCGACGCCCCAGCTGGCCGAGGAATTGTTGGGTTTCACGACATAACGCGCGGCTTTGGGCAATTTGTCCGGCGTAACCGGCGCGCCTTTGCGAAACACGGCCCACGGGGCGGTGGGCACGCCCGCATCGGCAGCAACGCGCTTGGCCAAATGTTTGTCATCCGACAATCCGCGCAGGATGGGGCTTGCCCCCAGATAGGGCAGCCCGGCTCTTTCGCACAGCAAGGGCACCAGCATTTCAGAATTGAAAAACCCAGCCCGGTTAAGCAGCGGAAAGACGAAATCAACATCGCCCGGCGGATCGAACAGAATATCGTGCGTCTCGCGAATGGTCAGATTAAGGCCGAGCCCTTCGAGCACTTCGCGCATTTCGCGGTGATAACGCGCATGATTGCCATCGGTGGGGTGGATGTCACCCTCCCAAAGGGCATTCTTGGCCAGAAACAGCACGTTAAGCCGGGCTTTGGCCTCAGCGGGAATGCGCAGCGGGGTGAGGGCGGATGTTAAGGCTTGCACCATGGTTGCGATTTCGTTCTTTTTTGTTTGGATCAGCTTACCCGGCCTAGGCAAACAGGCGGGCGCGCGCCAGTCAATTTGCGGTTTTCTTGTGGTCAGCCTTTGGTTAAAGCCAATCCCGTACAGGACCGCGGGCAGGGCGCGATCTAAATCGGGCATTGGCAACAAGGCTGAAGCGGCGCAAAGCGGCATGGCCATTCGGGATTGGCATTTATTACCCAGATCAGGCTAAACTGGCCTTTACCAGGCATAACGTTTGACGTGGCAGAGCGGCAGCTGATCGGTGATCTGGCTGCCGGCGGTGATGCGCGCATTGCCTTGCGCGAGGATACGGGCCTCAACAAATATATGTCCGCGCCTTTTCCGCGCGATGTGCTGGCCTACTCGTCTTCGACAGTGAACGATATCTCGGCAGATGCCTTTTCGCATTTGCTGGAAAGCGCGGGGGATGCGAGCGATTATGGCGAGTGGCTGGGCAATTGCGCGGCGCGGATCAAGGCTGCTTTTGCGCTGGGCGAGGCGGCTGAGATCGTCTTTGCGCCGTCAGGAACGGATCTGGAATATACAGCGCTTGCCTGCGCCGTAGGGCGTGCGCCGGGCGGGGTGCACAATGTCCTCTTGGGCGCGGACGAAATAGGCAGCGGCTGCGTGCATTCAGCCCGCGCGCGCTATTTCGCTGCTGAAACCGCTTTGGGCATCAGCGTTAACGCAGGCGAGCCTGTGCCCGGATTTGGCGATGTCACCATGGTCGATATCCCGGTGCGATGCGCGGCGGGCAAGGGCCTTTCCAGCGCCAGCATAGCGCAGGCGATGGCGCGAGAGATTGAGCAGGCGGGGCGCGCGGGCAAGCATTGCTTGGTCCACGGGGTCCATGGCTCAAAAACGGGGCTGGTCCTGCCGAGCGTTGCGGATATTGATGCCTTGCAGGCCCGGTTTGGCGATGCGGTGACGTTTGTTATTGATGCGTGTCAGGCGCGGATCACGCAAAGCGCTATAGCCGCCTATCTGGCACGCGGCGCAATTGTGCTGATGACAGGGTCCAAATTTGTAGGCGCGCCGCCGTTTAATGGCTGGGCTTTGGTGCCTCCCGAAGTCATGGCGAAGGCGGCAACCCTGCCAGAGGGGCTGAAGACAATTGCCCGGCGAGCGGAATGGCCTGCGGCGTGGCCGGGCGCCTCGGTGCTGGAGGATAGCGAGAACCGCTCGCTTGCTCTCAGGCTGGAAGCTGCCGTGTTCGAGATTGAGCGGTTCCAGCTCATACCAATGCAGCATGTCACAGACATCATCGCCGCATTTGAAACTGCAGTGATGGAGCATTGCGCGCAGCCCTTGGGGGCAAAGCGGGTGTGGCCGGGTGAGGCGCAATGCACCCCGGACATGCCGATTGAAATGCGCACTTTGGTGACATTGGATATGAGCGCACTGCCCGGCTTGAAGGCATTCGATGATGCGCAAGGCATTCATACAAAGCTTGCGTTGGATGGCATCAGGCTGGGGCAACCGGTGAAATGTGTTAAGTTGGCTGATAGCGGCGGTTGGGGCGGCAGTTTGCGTATTGGGCTTTCCATGCCGATGATTGCGCATCTGGCCGGGCTGACGATTGACGATGCACGCGCGAGCATTGAGGCTGATATGACGCGCATTGGCGAGGCCATTCGGGCGGCAACCGGCGGGGTCTGAGGAGCGGGCGATGGGACTGACGGCGTGGTACAATGAGCGCATCATGCCGCGTCTTATCACCTGCGCGTGTTCGCAAGGTCAGGTGATGAAACGCCGCGCTGCGATTGTCCCTTTGGCGCGCGGCGATGTGTTTGAGCTGGGCTGCGGCGGGGGTATCAATCAAGCGTTCTATGACCCGGCGGCCATCACCAGCTATGCCGGGATTGATCCGCATGAAGGGCTGCTTGAAAGCGCAAGATCAAGTGCGCGCGAACTTGGCCTTGAAGCGGATTTTAGGCCTGCAAAGGGCGAGCATATCCCGTTTGCCGCCAGCTCTTTTGACACTGCGGTGTGCACATTCACACTGTGCTCGGTCGATGATCCGGCCGCGGTTCTGGCTGAGATGCGCCGGATATTAAGGCCGGGAGGGCAGGCGCTGTTTCTCGAACATGGCCGCGCGCCTGATGCAGGGATTGCCAAATGGCAGGACCGAATTGAACCTGTGTGGAGCCGGTTGGCAGGCGGCTGCCGTCTGACCCGGCCAATCAGCGCAGCCTTTCGCGGTGCGGGCTTCTCCGTAGAGCCAAAGGGGCAGGGATATCTGCCCAAAGCACCCCGATTTGCGGGCTGGAATGAGTGGGGCATTGCCCGAAAATAAGCGCACGGACGGCGTAAGCACGCGAAAAATGTGAAAGCCCAGGCGGCGCGGTCACACCGCACAGCCCAGGCCTCACATGGGATCACATCTTATTCGCCGAAGGTGCGCTGCCACCAACCGCGTTTTTTGGAGCCGGATTTGCCAGTCTCCTCTGACGCTTCAGCCGTGTCACCGCTCTCGGCGCCGCTTTGCGCCTCGGGTTCAGCCTGAACGGCCTGCGCAGGTTCGGCCTCTTCGACCTTTTTCTTACGCGGTGCGCGTTTGCGCTTGGGCTTTTCCTCTGCGTCTGGCTCTGCCTTGGCCCCAGCGTCAGCTTCAGCAGGGGCATCTTTTGAAGGTGCTTCGTCTTTCGGCTCGACCTTTTTCTTGCGGGCTACGCGTTTGCGCTTTGGCTTTTCTGCCGGTGCTTCTTCGGAAGGCGCTTCTTCGGCAGGCGCTTCTTCGGCAGGCGCTTCATCAGCCGTTTGCTCGGCCATTGCCTCGGCTGTTTGAGGTGCATCGTCTGGGCCTGCCACCACGGTCATGTCTTCTTTGACCTGTTCTGCAAGTTCCTCAGCTGCCTGCGCATCGCCATTTTCACCTTGCGAACCGGTCTCGTCACCCGATTTGCGGCGGCGGCCACGGCCCCCTCTGCGGCGGCGCTTTTTGGCTTTTCCTCGCCATCGTCGCTGTCACCGGCATTGCCAGAAGCATTGTCAGAGGCCCGGTCATCATCGGAATTGTCATCCCATGCGCTTTCGCCGCTATCATCGCCGCCTTCATCGCTGCGTTTGTTGCGCCCGCGTCCACCACGGCGGCGGCGGCGTTTCTTGCGGGGGCGTTCGTCCTCGTCTTCGTCAAAGCTCTCTTCGGGCAGATCCTCGTCCTCATCGTCATCATCAACGATGGGCTCAAACTTGGGAGCCGATGTTGGGCGAGGGCCGCTGCTGCCAACGACCATTTTCGCGCCTTCATCCTCACCCTCAGGCGCGATTTCGACATTCACGCCGTAGCGTTGCTCAATCTCAACCAGCTCGGTGCGTTTCTCGTTGAGGAGATAAATCGCCGCCTCGGTGCTGGCTGCCAGTTTGATGACAGTGCCTTTGCCTTTGGCCGCCTCGTCTTCGATCAGACGCAGCGCTGAAAGGCCTGCTGAGGATGCTGTGCGAACAAGGCCCGTGCCATCGCAATGCGGGCATTCGCGCGTGGTTGCTTCCAGCACGCCAGTGCGCAGACGCTGGCGGCTCATTTCCATCAGGCCAAAGCCTGAAATGCGGCCGACCTGAATGCGTGCGCGATCCGTTTTGAGCGCGTCTTTCATCGCTTTTTCGACCTTGCGGACATTGGAATTGTATTCCATGTCGATAAAGTCGATCACCACGAGGCCTGCCATATCGCGCAGGCGCAATTGCCGGGCGATCTCGCGCGCAGCTTCGAGATTGGTGTGAAGCGCGGTTTGCTCGATCCCGTGTTCTTTGGTTGAACGGCCCGAGTTGATGTCGATCGACACCAAAGCTTCTGTCGGGTTGATAATAAGATATCCGCCCGATTTCAGCTGGACCATCGGATCATACATTGCGCGCAATTGATCCTCTGCGCCGTAACGCTGGAACAATGGCACCGGATCAGAATAGGCTTTCACCCGGCGTGCATGGCTGGGCATCAGCATTTTCATGAAGGCTTTGGCGGCTTTATAGCCATCTTCCCCTTCGACCACGACTTCCTCGATCTCGCGGTTATAGATATCGCGGATCGCGCGTTTGATCAGATCGCTGTCCGAATGCACCAGACTTGGCGCGGTAGAGGACAACGTGGTCTCGCGAATTTCGTCCCACAACCGGGCAAGGTAATCAAAATCACGCTTGATCTCGGTTTTGGTCCGGCTGAGCCCTGCTGTGCGAACGATCAGGCCCATTTGTTTGGGCAAGGACAAATCGGACACGACCTGTTTCAACCGCTTGCGATCAGATGAAGAGCTGATCTTGCGGCTGATCCCGCCCCCATGCGAGCTGTTGGGCATCAGCACAGTGTAACGGCCTGCAAGGCTGAGATAGGTTGTCAGCGCAGCGCCTTTATTGCCGCGCTCTTCCTTGACGACTTGCACCAGCACAACCTGACGGCGCTGGATAACGTCCTGAATTTTGTAGCGGCGACGCAGAGCCATACGCTTGGCGCGAACTTCGTCCACTTCCTTGGCACGGCTGCGGCCTTTGCCGCCTTTGCCTTTGCCGCCCTGACGGCGGCGTCCGCGGCCACGCCGGCCCCGGCGCGATTTATCCTCGCCATCATCTTTGTCTTCGGATGATTCGTCTTCATCGTCATCGTCGTCATCTTCGTCCGATGCATCGTCGCTATCGTCGTCTGATGCGCCATCTTCGATAGTGGCGACTTTGTCCTTTTCGGACGTGTCTATTTCTTCAAGGCCATCTTCGGCGAGATCTTCGGCTAGCGCTTCTGCGCTTTCTTCCTCGGCGTCGTATTCTTCGCCGGGAGTGTGCCCTTCGTCCTCTTCCTCATCGCGCAAACGCGCTTCTTCTTCGGCGGCGGCGGCTTCTTCGGCAAGCAGCGCCTGCCGGTCATCCGCCGGAATCTGGTAATAATCGGGATGAATTTCGCTGAACGCGAGGAAGCCATGCCGATTGCCGCCGAAATCGACGAAGGCTGCTTGCAGTGATGGTTCTACTCTTGTGACTTTGGCTAGGTAGATATTGCCTTTGATCTGCTTGTGTTCGGCAGATTCGAAATCAAATTCCTCAATTCGATTGCCTTTGAGCACCGCCACCCGGGTCTCTTCCGAGTGGCGCGCATCGATTAGCATGCGCGTTGCCATTATATTGTCTCCAAACCCGGTGTCGCACCGCTTTTCGGCGGGTGCGGGCGGGTTGTATTTGTGTCTGATGGATAAAAGCGCGCGCCGGATTTGGTGACGTTGCGCCAATTGCTATAGTCGCGCCCATTCCCGCAAGGGGAACGTGCGCGAGATCTGTGTCTGCTTTGAACGAGGTGCGGATCTTGTCCGCGCTCAGGCCCGCAAACCGCCCAGCGCCAAAAGCGCGAACGGATAAATCTTGCGAGCGGAAGCGTCTCGTCACTGCATCAACCTGTTGTGTGACCGGCAATGGATTTGAACACCATTCGGCCTTTGGAAAAGAGGTTTCACCGTTTGCTCGTCAGTGACGCGCTCGGTCTTGCCTCATAATTTGAACGCTAGCACCGTGGGTTACACCCCGCAACTCTATTGCGCATGTCTTGCCCGGCGGCCTAAGCGGTTAACCACGATGAGCATTCGCAGCTTACTGTTAATAATTCTTGGATGCCCTGTGTTGATTGTCGCAGGGGCGATCGCGCTGGGCGTGTCCATTCCCGTCCCGGTTCTGGGGCGTGATTATGTCTTGCGCTGGGAATTGATGGGCGAAGGCGGCGATTTTGCGCTGCCTGATATTGCCGGACCCGAGGATGCAGATCGTCCTCTGGTGGTGATTGATGCAGGGCACGGCGGGCGCGATCCCGGCGCGATTGGCGAAGATGAAGAAGGCGGGCGGATCGAGGAAAAAGCGATCACGCTCGCGATTGCGCTCGCCTTGCGCGATGAATTGGTGGAGCGTGGCGGCATCCGCGTGGCCTTAACGCGCGATGGGGATGAGACGCTGGTTCTGGGCAATCGGCCAGAGATCGCGCGGCAGCTCGAAGCGGATCTGTTCATTTCAATCCACGCCGATTCCGCGGGTGAGTTTGACACGGTTTCAGGCGCGAGCATTTACACCTTGTCCACCGATGCTTCATCTGAGGCTGCGGCCCGTTTTGCTGCGCGCGAGAACGAGGCAGACCGTCTGAATGGGATTTCCGTGGAGGGGGAAAGCGAAGTTGTCAGCTCAATCCTGGTGGAGCTTTCGCAGGCGCAAACGCAGGAAGATGCGACCGAATTTGCGCGGCTTATCAACCGGGAGGGCGAGGGCGAAATCGTGCTCCACCCCGATCTCGCGCCGATCTGCCGCTTTGGCCGTATTGCGCAGTCCCGATGTGCCTTCGGTTTTGTTCGAAAGCGGATTTGTGACCAATCGCGATGACCGCGCGCGGCTGACAACGGCCAAAGGGCAGGCCGCCTATGCCCGCGTTTTGGCCAATGCCATTCAGGTCTATTTCGCTCGCCGTTCTGATCCGCGTGGTGAGTGATGGGGGCCACATCTTTCGGTCTTGCGTTAAACTGGCGTTCAAAGCGCCTAGCGCAGCGCAATAAAGCCATGCTATCGGCCATGCGAAATGACTGAGACTGACAATTCCAACCTGTCCACATTTGCCTATATCCGCTTTCGCGCGGGCCGCGATGTGTCGCGTTTTGGTGGCTGGGTTGCCAATAAGTGGCGCACCAGCTGGCTGTTCAAAATTGCTGCTGTTCTGTTCGTTTGCCTGATTGCGTTCTGGATTGCGGCATGGGTTTGGCTGGCGCGCGATTTGCCAGAGGCGGAAAGCCTGCTCGAATATGAAACGCCGCTGCCCACGGTGGTGCGCGGGATGGAAGGGGATATCATCCATTCCTATGCCCGTGAGAGGCGCGTGCAGCTGCAATATGCCGATTTTCCTGAAAAGCTGAAACAGGCGTATCTTTCGGCGGAAGATAAGACTTTCTACAGCCATGGCGGGGTGGATTTCACCGGCACTGCGGGCGCGGTTCTCGATTACCTGAACCCCGCGCGCACCGGGCGGGCAGTTGGCGGCTCAACAATCACTCAGCAAGTTGCCAAAGTGCTGCTCTTGGGCGACGAATATTCGGTCACGCGCAAGCTGAAAGAGATGATCCTTGCAAGCCGCATCGAAGCGGCATTGACCAAGCAGGAGATCCTTGAGCTTTACCTCAATGAAATCCCGCTGGGCCGCCGATCATTCGGTGTGCAGGCAGCGTCCCGCGCTTATTTCGATAAAGATGTGGGCGAGCTGGAATTGCATGAAATGGCGTTTCTAGCTGTCCTTCCCAAAGCGCCCGAACGGTATGGCCGGGCAGGCAAGCAGGATGCAGCGATTGCCCGGCGCGGATTTGTGCTCGATCAAATGGCGGATAACGGCTTTATCACCGCTGCCGAAGCGTCCGCTGCCAAAGCGCAGCCGCTGGGGCTGGTCCGCCAGCGCACTCAGCGCAGCGTTGATGCGGGATATTTCCTCGAAGAAGTACGACGAGAGCTGATCGACAAATTCGGCGAGAATTCCGAGGATGGCGGCAATTCGGTTTATGGCGGCGGGCTGTGGGTGCGCACGTCGCTCGATATGGAATTGCAAGATGCTGCGCGCGGTGCGCTGCGCAAAGGCTTGATCCGCTATCATGGATCGCGCGGATGGTCCGGCCCGATTGCAACCATTGACGTGTCAGAAGGCAATTGGGCCAGCCAGCTTGCGAGCTCTTATATCTCGATCAATTACGATGATTGGCGCGTGGGCGTAGTGACAGCGCGCAATGGCAGTTCTGCGACTATCGGATTTTCCGATGGGGAAGAAGCGCCCCTATCGCGCCTGCCCAATGCTCTTAAAACGGGCGATGTGATCGCGGTGTCTCCGCAAGGCAATGGTTACCGTGTACGCACCATTCCGGGCGCGCAAGGCGGGTTGGTGGTGCAGGATGCGCAATATGGCCGGGTGCTCGCGATGCAGGGCGGTTTTGATCACCGTTTGTCTGATTTCAACCGTGCGACCCAGGCGATGCGGCAACCCGGATCGACGGTCAAACCATTTGTCTATGCCACCGGGCTGGACAATGGCATGACCCCTTCAACCCAGATCGATAACAGCCGGTTCTGCTATTATCAGGGCCGCACCAAAGGGCAGAAATGCATCCGGGGCGGGCGCGCGGGGCAGTTCCCGATGCGCTATGGCCTGGAGCAATCGCAGAACATTATGACAGTGCAGATCGGCATGCAGGCCGGGATGGACAATGTCGTCGATATGATTGCCAAGACCGGGATCAGCGATGATGCCGATCCTTATGCCGCGACCGCTCTGGGATCGGAGGAAACCACCGTTTCCCGGATCGTTGCGGCCTATGCTGCTTTGGCCAATCACGGGCGGCTGAATGATCCCACGGTCATCGACTATGTTCAGGATCGGCGCGGGAAAGTCATCTGGCGTGCGGATGAACGCACCTGCCGCGGCTGCAATATGGCCGAATGGGACGGCGAGGCGATGCCGCGCTTTGGTCTGAAAGGCCGGCAGGCGATGGATGCGCGCACCGCGTTCCAGACAATGCATATGCTCGAAGGTGTGGTGACGCGCGGGACGGCGACTGTGCTCAATTCGCTCGATCTGCCTTTGTTCGGCAAGACGGGCACCACCAGCGGGCCAAAAGATGTGTGGTTTATCGGCGGTACGCAGCAAATGATCGCAGGCGCCTATCTCGGTTTTGACACGCCCAAAAACCTTGGCGGATATGCCTATGGCGGCACGATTGTCGCACCCATTATCAAGGACATGATCCAGCAATCGCGCGGCAAATGGGCCGATCTGCCCCCCGTCGCGCCCGAAGGCATTCGCATGGTCCGTGTGGATCGCCGCACGGGCAAAAGGGTGTTTGATGGCTGGCCATCCGGCGCGGACAAGGCTGATATCATTTGGGAAGCGTTCAAACCCGATACCGAACCAGACCGCGCGACAAGAGCCGACGCGATCGCTGCCAAACGCGACGAAATTCTCGCATTGATCCGTGCTGGCAGGCGCGGGGCACAAGTGGTCGAGGAACAAGCCAGCGATGAACCCGAAGACTTTGTTGAGGATCAGGGCGGTATTTATTGATGCGTTTTTGATGCTTGCGGCACCGCGCGCGGGGAACACAGACACAGCATGACGAGTTTCAATGATATGACCAAACAATTCCGCATGATCACCGCAGCTTTGCTGGCTGTTTTCCTCACCGCACCTGCCGCAGCCCAGCTTGCCGCAGGTGATAGAGCGCCCGCCATATCGACCAAGGCCGCCATAGCGGGCGATGAGTTCACTTTCTCGCTTACCGCCGCGCTCAAACAAGGGCCGGTCGTGCTGTATTTTTATCCCAAGGCGTTCACCAGAGGCTGCACCTTGGAAGCCAATGCCTTTGCCGAGGCGATGCCTGATTTTCGCAAAGCCGGCGCGCAGGTTATCGGTTTGTCCAACGATGATATTGCGACCCTGAAACGCTTTAGCCGCGAAGAATGCCGCGATGCCTTTCCCGTAGGCGTTGCGAGCCGCCGTACGATTGGCGCTTACGATGTGGCACTGGGCAATTCCGGCCTGTCGAGCCGCACATCCTATGTTATTGCGCCCGATGGCCGTGTTGCCTTTGTTCATTCGGACGGGGATTACCGGGGCCATGTCAAAAAGACGCTGGCGGCACTGCGCAGGCTTTCCCGGTGAACGACAAAGCCGCCCTGCCAAGCTTTACAATCACGCCTGCCCCGCTAAGCGGTTCGCTCTTGTTTTTGTAAAGGGTATGAACGATGCGCGCCGAAGCACAGGCTCATATCGACAGGATCGAAGCGGCGCTTGATCTGGTGCGGCAATCGCTCGATTGGGAGCGCGCTTTGCGCCGCCTGGATGAGCTGAATGCCCGCGTTCAGGATCCGACATTGTGGGACAATCCCAAGGAAGCCCAGGCCGTCAGCCGCGAGCAGAAACAGCTCGAAAACGCGGTGGAAACGGTCAATTCCATCTCAGCTGAAATGGCCGATGCGATGGAATTCATCGAAATGGGCGAGGCGGAAGATGAGGAAAGCATCATCGATGATGGCCTCGCCAGCCTTGCTAAACTGGCCGACCGGGCGGATGCCGATAAGGTTCAGGCGCTGCTTTCAGGCGAAGCGGATGGGAATGACACCTATCTGGAAATTCACGCAGGCGCGGGCGGTACGGAATCGCAGGATTGGGCCGAAATGCTGTTCCGTATGTATTCGCGCTGGGCAGAACGACGCGGGTTCAAAGTGGAAACGGTTGAATATCAGGCAGGCGATCAGGCCGGGATTAAATCGGCGACTTTGCTGATCAAAGGCGAGAACGCCTATGGATATGGCAAAACCGAGAGCGGCGTTCACCGCCTTGTCCGCATCAGCCCCTATGACAGCGCGGCCAAACGGCATACCAGCTTTTCCAGCGTCTGGGTCTATCCGGTCATCGATGATGATATCGATATTGAGATCAATCCGGCAGACCTCAAAATCGACACTTACCGCGCATCGGGGGCAGGCGGCCAGCATGTGAACACGACCGATTCGGCCGTGCGCATCACGCACCAGCCCACCGGTATCGTCGTCGCCAGTCAGAATGATCGCAGCCAGCACAAGAACCGCGCAACCGCGATGAACATGCTGAAAGCGCGTCTGTTCGAACGCGAAATGGCTGAGCGTGAGGCGGCCGCCAGCGGTGAATATCAGGAAAAGAGCGAGATTGGCTGGGGCCACCAGATCCGCTCTTACGTCTTGCAGCCCTATCAGATGGTCAAGGATCTGCGCACCGGCTTCACCTCCAGCTCACCCGACAAAGTGCTCGATGGCGAAATTGATGGGTATATCTCGGCGGCCTTGGCCCAGCAGGTGACGGGTGAAACGGCTGATATTGAGGATGTCGATTAATGCGGGCAGGAGTGCTGTATTGTGTGCTCCTGGCGCCATTTGTGCTGCTTTCCGCTTGCAATCAGGCAGGCGACAATGGCCAGCGGCCCGAAAGCGCGCTTGATTTCCCGCTGCCCGACCGGCCGGTTGCCGAAGTTGTTTCCAATCAATTCTCGAACGAAGACGCCCGCGATGAACGCGGTGAGGCGCAAAAGGTGATGGACCTGGCCAATATCTCCGATGGCATGACTGTCGCAGATATCGGCGCGGGCGAGGGGTATTACACCGTTCGCCTTGCTGAACGGGTGGGCGAAACAGGCCGGGTAACCGCGCAGGATATTGATCTGAAAGCGCTGGAACGGCTTGCCCGCCGGGTTCAGAACGAGCGGCTTGAAAACATCTCGATCAAGCCCGGCGCTGTCGATGATCCGCGCCTGCCCGCTGACAGCTTTGACCGGATTTTCCTCGTCCACATGTATCACGAAGTGGGCGAACCTTACGCATTCCTGTGGAAGATGTGGCCGGCTTTGACTCAAACCGGGCAGATCATCGTGGTGGAAGCTGATCGCCCCACCAATCGCCACGGTATTCCTCCTGCCTTGTTGTTTTGCGAATTTGAAGCAGTGGGCTACAAACTTATCGAGTTCAGCGAAAAGCCTGACATCAAAGGGTATTTCGCCCGCTTTGAAAGAGGCGATGCGCGCACCGAACCGGGCGCGATTGAAACGTGCAGCAGCGCGCCCTAGCCAATCACGGAAACCATTACGAAACCGGATGCGCCCTTTTCCTCGGCAATCGGGGGTGCTAGGCGCGCCGCAGGGTACAAACAACAACAGGTGGGACGCTTTTAGGATGGCAGATTATCCAAGCAGTTTTGATCGCGAGGATCTTCTTAAGTGCGCGCGCGGGGAATTGTTCGGGCCCGGCAATGCACAATTGCCCGAACCGCCCATGCTGATGATGGACCGGATCACCGAAATCTCTGGCGATGGCGGGCCGGGTGGCAAAGGGCACGTGGTGGCAGAGTTTGATATCAAACCTGACTTGTGGTTCTTCGATTGCCACTTTCCCGGCAACCCGATTATGCCTGGCTGTCTGGGCCTTGATGGGCTGTGGCAGCTTACTGGTTTTAATCTAGGCTGGCGCGGTTGGAAGGGGCGCGGCTATGCGCTTGGCGTGGGCGAAGTGAAGCTGACCGGCATGGTCCGGCCTGATCGCAAGCAGCTGACCTATTTCGTCGATTTTACCAAAGCTGTGCAAACTCGCCGTCTGACCATGGGTGTGGCCGATGGCCGGGTCGAAGCTGATGGTGAAGTTATTTATCAGGTCAAAGACATGAAAGTCGCCTTGTCAGAGGCTTAAGGGGGATTATGCGCCGCGTTGTTGTAACAGGATTGGGGATTGTCTCTTCAATCGGGAATAATCAAGCCGAAGTGCTCGCTTCGCTGAAAGCTGGCAAGTCCGGCATCACCTTTAACGAGGATATGGCCGAACGCGGGTTTCGCTCGCAGATTGCGGGCGCGGTCGATCTTGATGTTAAGGAACATGTCGACAAGCGCACGCTTCGTTTCATGGGGCCGGGTGCGGCCTATGCGCATATCGCGATGGGGCAGGCGATTGCAGATAGCGGGCTTGAAGAAAAAGACATCGTCAATCCGATGACTGGCGTGATTGCCGGGTCTGGCGGTCCATCGACATCTGCAATGCTGGCCGCGCATCAAACCGTGCTAAAGAACGGGTCTACCAAGCGCATCGGGCCGTTTGCTGTTCCCAAGACGATGTCGTCAACCGTCAGCGCGAACCTCGCGACGGCGTATCAGATCAAGGGCATGAATTTCTCGATCACCTCGGCCTGTTCAACCAGCCTGCATTGCATCGGCATGGCAGCGCAGCAAATTGCGCTGGGCACGCAGGATGTGATGTTCGGCGGAGGCGGTGAAGAGCTGGATTGGACACTGTCGTGCCTGTTCGATGCCATGGGCGCGATGTCGAGCAAATATAACGACACGCCGGAACGCGCATCCCGCGCATTTGATGCAGATCGCGATGGGTTTGTGATTGGCGGGGGCGGCGCAATGGTTGTGCTAGAAAGCCTTGAGCACGCACAGGCGCGCGGCGCCAAAATCTATGCCGAGGTCACCGGATTTGCAGCGACGTCCGATGGGGCGGATATGGTTGCGCCCTCGGGTGAGGGCGGCGAGCGTGCAATGCGCGGGGCGATCAAAACCTTGGGCGAAGACCGCAAGGTAAGCTATATCAACGCGCACGGCACATCGACCCCGGTTGGCGATGTGGGCGAGATCGAAGCGGTCCGTAGGGTGTTTGGCGAAGGAAGCACTCCTCCCGTCAGCTCAACCAAATCCATGACCGGACACAGTCAGGGGGCAACGGGTGCGCAAGAGGCGATCTATTGCCTGCTGGCGCTGGAGCATGATTTCATCATCCCGTCGATCAATGTCGAAACGCTCGATCCGGAATTGAAGGCTGAAGAGATTGCAACACAGCTCGCCGAAAATGCCGGGCTTGATACGGTTATGACCAACAGCTTTGGTTTCGGCGGAACCAATGGTTCGATGCTGCTGTCAAAGTTTCACGGGTGAATTAGCGGCCGTCAGGCTTGAAAAAACGGCGTCAGGGCCGAGAGAATAAGGTGAGATGAAAATGGGCATGCTTGCAGGAAAACGTGGCCTGATCATGGGCGTTGCAAATGAACGTTCAATCGCATGGGGCATCGCCAAAGCCTGCGCTGAGGCCGGGGCTGAGCTTGCTTTTACCTATCAGGGCGATGCTTTTGGCAAAAGGCTGGAGCCGCTTGCGCAAAGCGTGGGTTCTGACTTTATGCTCGACGTGGATGTAACCGATGACGCGTCGCTGGATGGGGCATTTGACGCGCTTGCCAAACGGTGGGGCAGCCTCGATTTTCTTATTCATGCCATCGCTTTTTCCGACAAATCGGAGCTGACAGGCCGCATCCTTGATACATCGCGGGCCAATTTCAAAAACTCCATGGATATCTCGGCCTACAGCTTCATCGAAGTATCGCGCCGCGCGCATCCTTTGATGGTGGAAAACGGCGGCACTTTGATCACGCTGAGCTATATGGGATCGAACCGCGTCACGCCCAATTACAATGTGATGGGCGTTGCCAAGGCGGCTTTGGAAGCGGGCGTGCGGTATCTTGCGAATGATCTGGGGCCAGAAGGTATCCGGGTCAACGCCATCAGTCCCGGCCCCATGAAGACGCTTGCCGGATCAGCGATTGGCGGCGCGCGCAAGACGTGGAAACACACCGAGGCCAACGCTCCCTTGCGCGCCAATGCCACGCTTGAAGCGGTGGGAGGCACGGCTGTTTACCTGTGCAGCGATGCAGGTGCGTGTACGACGGGCGAGATTATCCGTGTCGATGGCGGTTTCCATGTTCTGGGGATGCCGCAGCACGACAATCTGTAAAGGCAGCGCGCAGAATGCAAATCGCCCGCACCGATCTTAGCGAACCCGATGTGATCGCTCTGCTTGAATTGCATCACGGCGAAATGGTCGGCTCTTCACCTCCCGGCACGTGTCATGTGCTCGATTTGAGCGGGTTGAAAGCGGATGATGTCACCGTGTTTGCAGCGCGCGATGGTGACAGTTTGCGTGCAATCGGAGCGATCAAACGCCATGCCGATTTTGCCGAGATCAAATCCATGCGCGCCCATCCCAGCGCGCGCGGCACCGGGGCGGGCAAGCGGATGCTGGAGCATTTGATTGAGGCTGCGCGCACGCAAGGCTTTGCCGAAATCAAATTGGAAACAGGATCGGGGCCAGTGTTCGAAGCCGCGCTTGGCCTTTACCGCAAATATGGGTTTAAACCCTGCGATGATTTTGCAGGCTACACATCAGGCGAATTCAACAAATTGTTCGCGCTTCGCCTTGCTTAAGCGGGGGCGGATATGAGCGAGGCCAAACCGCCGCCTTTATCCAATTGGCTGCGCGAAATTCCCAATCTGGCGCTGATCTGGTCCAGCCCCGTGCGCCGTGTTCGCCCGCCAATTGGAGCGAAGCCGCAAAAGGAAAAGCTTCCCCCGGTCCTGGTCTTTCCCGGCATTCTTTCAAGCGATTATGCCACGTCTTTGATGCGCCGCACGCTTAGCGCGCATGGCTATCCGGCCTATGCGTCAAAAATGGGGGTGGTGACCGGGGTGACGGCTGAATTCTTTGCCAAAGCCGAAGCGCGGCTTGATGCGGTGTATGCGCGGCACGGTCAAAAGGTCTGCGTTATCGGGATCAGCCTTGGCGGATTGTTCGCCCGGGTGCTGGCCCAGCGTCATCCTGAAAAGGTGGAACTGGTGATGACGCTTGGCACGCCGTTTTCGGGTAATCGGCGTGCAAACAATGCCTGGCGTTTGTATGAAGCGATCAATGACCACAAAGTCGATGCGCCGCCGCTGCCTGATGATCCCAGCGCCAAACCGCCAGTAAAAACGCTCGCCATATGGTCGCCGCGCGATGGAATTGTCGCGCCAGAATGCTCATGCGGGCGCGAGGGCGAAAGCGATCTGCGGATCGAAGTGAAAGAGCGGCATTTCCAGTTTTCCGCCAGCCGCCCCTCCATTGATCATGTGGTGCAATTGCTGGGCGAACATGCGGCGTGTGATTAGGTCTCGCTGGCTCGCATCGGAAAGATCAGCGACACCGCCAGAGCAGTAAGCGCAGTTCCAACCGCGCTCCACACAGCGACAGCGCCCACCGCAATGGCTTGCGCGGTCAATTGGCTCAGCATTGTGGACGTGCCGAAATAGCCCGTGCCGCCAAGGCCCGATGACAGGAACACCGCCAGCAGCAGCGCGCCCAAAATGCCTCCGACACCATGCACGGCAAAAACCCCCGCCGCATCGTCAACGCCAAGACTAACCGTGACCCAGCTATTGACGGCAAAGCACCCAATCCCTCCAAGAATACCAATGATAATCGCCGCCATGGGGGACACATAAACAGACGCCGCAGCAATCGCAGCAAGCCCGGCGAGTGCGCCTTTGGCAAACCCTTGCGCCGATGGCTCGCCGCTGCCCGCATTTTCTAGCGCAAGCCAGGTCAGACCAGCCGCGCATCCGGCGCTCAAAACGGATATCATCGCAGCTGCGGCGTTGTGATTGGCGCTGAGCGCAGAGGCTCCATTGAGTGCCAGGGATGCGGTCCACAAAAGACCCACGCCAAGCATGATGGTCGTGGAAGAGATATCGGCCGCGGCGCGTATCTCAAACCCTTTGCGCGGCCCGATCAGAACCGCGATCACCAGAGCGGAGATGCCAGCTGCGGTGTGGACAACCAGACCGCCCGCATAATCAATCGCGCCAATCTGCGACCGCAACCAGCCGCCGCCCCACAGCCAGTGCGCGATGGGTGCGAACACGATCAGAGTCCAAAGGCCTGCAAAAACAATCGCCCATGACAGCCGCGCGCGGCCAGCCCATGCGCCGACCAGTAAGGTGGCTGCTAATATCGCAAAGGCCATGCGAAACAGGGCAAAACCGCTTTCTGGCAAAGCTGTGCCGGGACGCACATCGGCTGCATCAAACCCCATGCCCAGTGCGATCTGGTCAAACCAGCCATTCGTCACCGCGCCAAATCCCAGGCCGTAGCCTGCAACAATCCAAACAAGCGCCGCCGCTGCGGTGATGCAAGCGCTTTGCAAGATGACTGCGCTGCGCTGCGGCGCGCCCGAATGGCCCGCCGCGCTTGCGCCTGCGCCCAACGCTCCAAGACCGATGGCTATTACGCTGGCGCCCAGCACGAACGCGGCATCTGCACCGCTCACAACAATGGCAGCCTGCTGTGCTGATTCTTGTGCCACCGCCATACCGATCAGCCAATCAACGCGGTGAGCACTTGATCAGGCGGGCGATGCCCATCTGCCCAAAAGCGGATATTGGCGATTACCTTTTCGCCTGAGGCCTCGCGCCCTTCCGCAGTGGCGCTGCCGATATGGGGCAGGGTCATCACATTGGGATGGGCGATCAGGCGCTGATCGACATTGGGTTCATCAGGATAGACATCAAGGCCAGCGCCGATCAGATGTCCGCTTTCCAGTGCACCCACCAAAGCGTCATTGTCGATCAATTCCCCGCGCGCAGTGTTAACGATGCTGCTGCCCGGTTTCATCAAGGCGATCCGGCGCGCATCGACCATTCCGGCGGTCTCATCCGTCAGCGGGCAATGCAGCGACAATATGTCTGCCTGCGCCATCAGATCATCGACATTGGGGACAAAGCGCACACCCAGCATGCTTTCCACCGCATCAGGCAGAGGTTTGCGATTGGTGTAAGCAACCTCAAGCCCGAAAGCGCGCGCGCGGTGCGCAACCGCCTGACCGATGCGCCCCATGCCGACAATGCCGAGCACTTTGCCGCCGAGCTTTCGGCCCAGCAGGCCCGATGGTGCCCAGCCTGTCCATTCTCCCCGGCGCACCAGGCCAGTGCCTTCGCGAATGCGGCGCGGCACACCGATAATCGCCGCCATTGCGATATCGGCGGTGTCATCGGTGAAAACGCCTGGCGTGTTGGTCACAGGGATTTTGCGAGCGGCTGCTGCGGCAAGGTCGATATGTTCCGTGCCAGCGCCGAAACTGGCGATCAGGCGCAAATCCTTGCCTGCCTGCGCGATCATGTCTGCATCGATCCGGTCTGTGACTGTGGGCACCAGGACATCGCAATTCTGCATGGCAGCGATCAGCGCATCACGGCTCATCGGGATATCTTCGCTGTTAAGCCGCGCTTCGAACAGTTCCGCCATGCGCGCCTCGACGCTTGGCATGAGCTGGCGAGTGACAGCGACTTTGGGAAGTCCGGCTGAAAATTGAGGCGATGCGGTTTGGTTGGCCATGGCCCAAGGGCTAAAGCGAGTAGGGCGGCCCGGTCAAGGGATGCAGGTGCGTGATGCGAAAGCTTTCCCAACTGTCTTGATGAAAGCGGGCCATCGGCGCTATTGCTGGATGTGATGATAACTCGGCTGTTTTCTTTGTTCGCTTTGGTCTTGATTGGCGTGATGGGCGGTCCTGCTGCTGTTGCACAGGATGCTGACACAACCGAATGGCGCAGCTTGCGCTATGAAGAGGTGCGCATGCGCGTGGGGCCTAGTCAGGATTACCCGATTGACTGGGTCTATAAACGCAAGGGATTGCCAGTGATCGTCATTCGCAAACGCGAAGCGTGGAGCCTGGTTGTCGATCACGAAGGGACACAGGGCTGGATTGCGGACAGCCAATTGAGCGGCGTGCGCGGCGCGCTCATCATGGGGGAGGGTGCGACCGAATTGCGCGCAAAACCTGATGCAACGGCGCAAATCCGCTGGCGCGCTCAGCCGGGCGTGGTGGGTAAGCTTGGCACATGCCAAACTGATTGGTGCGAGATCGATATAGAAGGCCGCACCGGATGGGTGGCGCGTGACAGGTTATGGGGCACACGCGCGCCCCAATTGCCCAGCGAATAAAGCGGCAGCGCCAAGGTTTCCTCAGCGCCGCCGCATATCTTCAGATCATTAGATCATTTCAACAGCGATGGCGGTCGCTTCCCCGCCGCCAATGCACAGGCTGGCAACGCCTTTGGTTTTGCCCTGAGCTTTCAGCGCGCCCAGCAAGGTCACAATAATCCGCGATCCCGATGCGCCGATTGGGTGGCCAAGCGCGGTGCCGCCGCCATTTACGTTAATCTTGTCGTGCGCAATGCCAAGGTCGCGCATTGCAAACATGGCAACGCAGGCAAACGCTTCGTTCACTTCGAACAGGTCCACTTCATGAACTGACCAGCCCGCTTTATCGAGCACTTTCTGGATTGCGGGGATGGGCGCGGTGGTGAATTTGGCAGGCTCATGCGCATGGGCTGCGCTGGCGACAAGACGCGCGACAGGGGTCAGGCCTTTTTCCTTGGCGACGCTTTCGCGCGTCAGAACCAAAGCTGCCGCGCCGTCCGAGATGGAGCTGGAGGTTGCTGCTGTGATCGTGCCGTCTTTGGCAAATGCAGGGCGCAGCTGAGGGATTTTGTCAGGACGGCCTTTGCCCGGCTGCTCATCGGTTTCAACCGTGACATCGCCTTTGCGCGTTTTGAATGTCACGGGGACGACCTCGTCATCAAATGCCCCGCTGGAAATGGCTGCATTGGCGCGTTCGAGCGAGCTGATCGAATACTGGTCCATGTCTTCGCGCGTCATCTGGTATTCGTCCGCGGTCGCCTGCGCAAATGTCCCCATCGCGCGTCCTTCCTCATAGGCATCTTCCAGCCCATCAAGGAACATATGATCATACGTCGTATCATGGCCCAAACGCGCGCCTGAACGGTGCTTTTTGAGCAGATATGGCGCATTGGTCATGCTTTCCATACCGCCTGCAACCACCATGTCGATAGTGCCAGAGGCAAGCGCTTCTGATCCCATAATCACCGTTTGCATGCCGCTGCCGCAGACTTTGTTCACGGTGGTCGCTTCGACGGAAAGGGGCAGGCCCGCTTTCACTGCCGCCTGGCGGGCAGGGGCCTGGCCCAAGCCTGCGGGCAATACGCATCCCATATACGCACGGTCCACATCTTCGCCCGCTACGCCTGCGCGCTCCACTGCCGCCTTTACCGCCGCCGCGCCCAGATCGGTTGCGGCCACATCCGCCAAAGCGCCTTGCATGCCGCCCATTGGAGTGCGTGCATAAGACAGGATGACAATGGGATCTTGGGCAGAAAAATGAGCCATAGCAGGAAGAATCCTTGTGTGATTAAATGGTGCAGTGCGTCATGTAGGATTGTGCGAGCGCGTTGGCAAACGATGACGATCCGCTTGCTCAATCGCTGCATTTGCGCAAGAAGCATGGCAAATAACAACTGACCAGCTTCGGGGAGAGACCAATTGGCCGATAATCGCAAAGCAGAACTTGATGCTCTGTTGGACCGCCAGCGCGCAGCTTTCACAGCGTCGCGCCCGGAAGGGATTGGCATCCGCAAAGACCGGATTAAGCGCGCGATGGCTTTGGTTAAGGAGAACGGCGAGGCGTTTGCCAAGGCCATGGCTGATGATTTCGGCAGCCGTTCGGTGCACCAAAGCATGCTCACCGATGTCGCTGCGACGGTGGGAGCGGGTAAGCATGCGCTCAAACACATCGACAAATGGTCCAAGCCTGAAAAGCGCCCGGTGCAATTTCCGCTCGGGCTGCTCGGTGCGAAAGCCGAGGTTCGCTATGAACCCAAAGGCGTGATCGGCATTTTGTCGCCATGGAATTTCCCGCTGCAACTGGCTTTTGGTCCGCTGATGCAGGTATTGGCCGCTGGCAATCGCGCCATGATCAAGCCTAGCGAATTTACCGAAAGCACGTCGGCTTTGATGGCGGAGTTGACGGCGGAGTTTTTCGCAGAGGATGAAGTTGCCATTATGACGGGCGGTCCGGAAGTGGCGGCTGCGTTTTCCGAAATGCCGTTTGATCATCTAGTATTCACTGGCTCAACCCCCACCGGGCGGCTCGTTATGCAGGCGGCGGCCAAAAACCTTGTGCCGGTTACGCTCGAACTGGGCGGAAAATCTCCTGTTATCATGGGCCGCAGCGCCAATTTTGAAAAAGCGGGTGAACGGATCGCTTTGGGCAAAATGATGAATGCCGGGCAAATCTGCCTCGCGCCTGATTATATGTATGTGCCCGAGGACAAACAGGACGCAGCGGTCGCAGGGGTGACCAACGCGACCGCATCGATGTATCCTACCCTGCTCGAAAATGACGACTATGCCTCGATCGTGTCGGATCGGCATTTTGAGCGGCTACAGGGCTTGGTCGAAGATGCGCGCGACAAGGGCGCTGAAGTGATCGAAGTCAATCCGGCGGGTGAAGATTTCGGCTCTGCCAATCAGCGCAAGATGCCGCTCAATATCCTTAAAAATGTCACCGACGAAATGAACGTGATGCAGGAAGAGATTTTCGGGCCGATCCTGCCGGTGATGACATACAATTCGGTCGATCAAGCGGTTGATTATGTGAACGAGCATGATCGCCCGCTGGGCCTCTATTACTTTGGCGAGGATAAGTCAGAGCAAGAACGCGTTCTGTCCCGCACCATTTCGGGCGGGGTCACCACCAATGATGTGATCTTCCATGTCTCAATGGAAGACCTACCCTTTGGCGGCGTTGGCCCATCGGGCATGGGCAGTTACCACGCGATTGAGGGCTTCCGTGAATTCAGCCATGCGCGCGCGGTTTATCATCAACCCAAGATTGATATTGCGGGGCTGGGCGGGTTCAAGCCGCCTTATGGTAAGGGCACAGAGAAAGCCGTGGCGCAGATGATGAAATAGCATTGGAAAATGCGGGCAGGGGCGCTATTGGGCCGCCTGTTCGCTTTTACGCAACAGATATGCCCGCATTTGCTGGTAATTCCGTGCGTTCCCGTGCTTGCGCATTTGAAAAGACGGGCTTAGGGCGCTCTTGGGACAAATCAGCTTGGACAATGCCGTGTTAGATTTAAGCCAGTATCTGCCGATACTGATCTTCATCGTTATCGCTCTTGCGATATCGTGCCTGTTTGTGTTTCTGCCGATGGGCGTTTCGCGCTTAACCGGAGCGCACAATCCCGATGCGGAAAAGCTGTCTGAATATGAATGTGGTTTCCCCGCGTTTGAAGATGCCCGCAGCCAGTTCGACGTGCGCTTTTACCTCGTCGCGATCAGCTTTATTATTTTCGATCTTGAGGCAGCGTTCCTGTTCCCATGGGCGGTAAGCCTGGGTGAGACAGGCTGGATTGGCTGGGCCGGAATGATGACATTCCTGGGAATTCTGGCCATCGGCCTTGCCTATGAGTGGAAGAAGGGAGCTCTGGACTGGGAATGAGCAATATTATCACGCCTCCCAATGCGCTTCCCATTGCGCCCACAGGTTCGCAGGCTGGTTTGCCAACTGCCCAACCCGGCGATGTCAAAACGCCGGATGCGGATTATTTCAACGCGCTGCAAACCGAAGTGAATGACAAAGGCTTCCTTGTTACCTCGACCGAAGACTTGTTCAACTGGGCGCGAACCGGCTCGCTGTGGTGGATGACTTTCGGCCTTGCCTGCTGCGCGGTTGAGATGATCCACGTCAACATGCCGCGCTATGATATGGAGCGTTTCGGCGTGACCCCGCGCGCATCCCCGCGTCAATCTGACGTGATGATCGTCGCTGGCACGCTGTGCAACAAAATGGCGCCTGCTTTGCGCAAAGTTTATGACCAGATGTCTGATCCCAAATATGTGATCAGTATGGGAAGCTGCGCGAATGGCGGCGGCTATTACCACTATTCCTACAGTGTGGTGCGCGGATGTGACCGGATTGTACCGGTCGATATCTATGTCCCCGGCTGCCCTCCGACAGCTGAAGCTTTGCTTTACGGCGTGATGCAATTGCAGCGCAAAATCCGCCGCACAGGGACGATTGAGCGTTAATTATGGGTATCGTTCACTCCGCCCCCAAATTCGCTTCAAATGAAGGCGTGCTGGATACGCTTTGCGAGAGCCTGAGTGTTTGGCTTGACGCCTCGCGCGAAGAGCATGGTGAGATCATTCTCACGGCCAAACGCGACCAGATCGCCAATGTCCTGAAAATTTTGCGCGACGATCATCAATATCAGCAAATGGTTGAGATTGCGGGCGCGGACTATCCGGATCGCGCTGAGCGTTTCGAAGTCGTCTACATGCTGCTTTCGCTAACCAAGAACCACCGGGTGATGGTGAAGTGTTCCACCAACGAGACTACACCAGTGCCCACGATCACGCATCTGTGGCCCAATGCTGGTTGGTTAGAACGCGAAGTGTTCGACATGTACGGTGTCGTATTTGATGGCAATCCCGACTTGCGCCGCATTCTGACCGATTACGGGTTCGAAGGGCATCCCTTCCGCAAGGATTTCCCGATGACGGGCTATACCGAGCTGCGTTATTCCGAAGACGAAAAGCGGGTCGTCTATGAGCCGGTTGAGCTGGCTCAGGACATGCGCACGTTTGATTTCCTGAGCCCATGGGAAGGTTCAGACTATGTGCTGCCAGGCGATGAAAAGGCTGAAACGCCCGCGCCTGAACCGGACGCTCCTGAAGCTGAAAGCGAAGAGCCGCCGAAAGACGGCGTCGAATTTGATATCGAGGAGGGCGAATAATGGGCATGCAAGTCGAAGAATCGCTCACCACTGAAGGCGATGTCATCCAGAATTACACGATCAATTTCGGTCCTCAGCATCCGGCCGCGCACGGCGTTTTGCGCATGGTGATGGAGCTGGATGGCGAAGTGATCGAGCGCGTCGATCCGCATGTCGGCCTGCTCCATCGCGGCACTGAAAAGCTCATCGAAACAAAGACCTATCTTCAAGCGCTGCCGTATTTTGACCGGCTCGATTACTGCTCGCCTTTGGCGCAAGAATATTCCTACGTTCTGGCGATTGAGAAGCTGCTCAACATCGAAGTGCCAGAGCGTGCGCAATATTTGCGGGTTCTGTTCGCTGAGCTAACGCGCATATGCAATCACATGCTCAATATCGGCGCGCATGTGATGGATGTTGGCGCGATGACGCCTAACTTGTGGGTGTTCGAAATCCGCGAGGATTGCCTCAACTTCTTTGAACGGGCGAGCGGCGCGCGTATGCACTCTGCCTGGTACCGCCCCGGCGGTGTTCATCAGGATGTGCCGGAGAAACTGCTGGTTGATATCGGCAATTGGATCGACACGCGCCTGCCGGAGATTTTCGGCGATGCGATGAGCCTAGTGACCGACAACCGCATTTTCAAACAGCGCAATGTCGATATCGCGGTTGTGGGCCGTGATGATGCGATTGCATGGGGCTTTTCCGGTCCGATGATCCGCGCTGCTGGCATCCCATGGGATCTGCGCAAGTCGCAGCCTTATGATGTGTATGACCGGATGGAGTTTGACATTCCTGTCGGCACCAATTCCGATTGCTATGACCGTTTCATGGTGCGCGTGAACGAGGTTTACGAAAGCGCCAAGATTATCAAGCAGTGCCTGCGCGATATGCCCACGGGCCCGGTCGCCAGCACTGACGGCAAAGTTTCGCCTCCCAAGCGCGGCGAGATGAAGCAATCGATGGAAAGCCTGATCCACCACTTCAAACTCTACACCGAAGGCTTCCACGTGCCCGAAGGCGAAGTGTACGTCGCGACCGAAAGCCCCAAGGGCGAGTTCGGCGTGTATCTGGTGAGTGATGGCACCAACAAACCCTATCGCTGCAAAATCCGCCCGACCGCTTTCTCGCATCTTCAAGCGATGGAATTCATGAGCAAAGGCCACATGCTGCCTGATGCTACGGCTATTCTGGGCGCGATTGATGTGGTGTTTGGGGAGTGTGATCGGTGAAAACCCTTTTTAGCATTGTTCTAGCTTCACTCATTCTGATGCTACCAGCTGAGGTTGTATCCGCACAGGCTGACGAGCCTGTCGATCAGCTAACAGATGAGGTCATAGCAAATACCTTTTTTGAGGGACTTGCTAACAAGGACGTTAACGCTGTGAATCGTTATCTAGCTGACGAATACGTGCTTAGTGCGTTCAGTGAAGGGCGAATGAAAGAAGATAAAGCCTATTTGTTTGCGGGAAACCTGTTCGGGAAGAAACTGGTACGTGGCTATCACAAAATTTCGGTTCCCGAAGACATCGAGGCACGGCGGAAGTTTGCGCATGGAGCTAGCTTCAAATTCGCGGACACAAGTCCTTTTCAGATTAATGTAGAGATCAAAATCGAAGGCGGTTTGATTGTCGCCGCTCACCGTTATTGGGTTGGAGATAAACCGCCCCCGGTAGCAGTCTTGCCACCGGAGCAAAATTAATGGCTGACCGTACACCCGCACCCGACACACCCGAACTGCGCGCGCGTTGGGGCTCTTTCGCGTGGACGCCTGAGAACAAGAAAAAGGCCGATTACCACATCGCCAAATACCCCGATGGCCGTCAGAAATCTGCGGTGATGGCGCTGCTCGATCTGGGTCAGCGACAGGTTGGTGAAGAGACTGATACGCAGGGTTGGCTGCCCATGCCGGTCATCGAATACATCGCCGACTATCTCGAAATGCCCACCATCCGCGTGCTCGAAGTTGCGACATTCTATTTCATGTACAACATGAAGCCTGTCGGGAAATACCACGTGCAGGTGTGCGGCACTACGCCGTGTATGCTTCGTGGTTCTGATGAAATCATTAGCGCGTGCAAAAAACGCGGGATGGAGAAGGGCAAAGTCTCCGAAGACGGCCTTTGGACGCTGACCGAGGTGGAATGCATGGGCAATTGCGCCACTGCTCCCATGGTCCAGATCAACGATGACAATTTCGAAGATTTGACGGTTGATCGGCTCGACGCAGTGCTTGATGCGCTGGCCAAGGGCGAAACGCCCAAGGCGGGAACGCAGGAGCCTGGTCGGCACACCTCGGAGCCTTCGGGCGGCCCGACAACGCTCAAGGAAATGGTTGGTGCCAATCACGATTACCGGAGTGACTGGTGATGAATGGCGGCGTTCTTGCCATGATGATCGCGGGCTTTGCCTGCTTCGGTGTTGGCGCGTATCTCGCCGCCACTGATGAACGATCAACAGGTATTGTTCTCATGGGCATGGGTTTGCTGTTTCAGGTGCTGACTTTGCGCCAGCTTAGAATTGCAAAGAGTAAGGGATCGAATGATGCTGGCTGATAAGGATCGCATCTTCACCAATGTTTATGGCTTTCAGGACGCGGGCCTCAAAGCGGCGCAAAAGCGCGGCGATTGGGATGGCACCAAGGCTCTGATTGAGCGCGGCCAAGAAGCGATCATCGAAGAGATCAAGGCCAGCGGATTGCGCGGGCGGGGCGGGGCGGGCTTTCCCACCGGGCTCAAATGGTCATTCATGCCGAAATCGTCTGCTGATGGGCGGCCCAGCTTCCTGGTTATCAATGCGGACGAATCCGAACCGGGTTCGTGCAAGGACCGCGAGATCCTGCGTCACGATCCGCACAAGCTGATCGAAGGCGCGCTGGTGGCTGGCTTTGCGATGCGTGCGCGCGCGGCCTATATCTATATACGCGGCGAATATATTCGCGAAGCCGAAGCGCTGCAAAAAGCCATCGACGAAGCGAACGCGGCCGGCTTGATCGGCAAGAATGCCAGCGGATCAGGCTATGATTTTGACGTGTTCATGCACCGGGGTGCAGGCGCGTATATCTGCGGCGAAGAAACCGCGATGATCGAAAGTCTTGAGGGCAAAAAAGGCCAACCGCGCTTGAAACCGCCATTCCCGGCAGGCGCTGGGCTTTATGGCTGCCCGACTACGGTCAATAACGTCGAAAGCATCGCTGTCGTGCCGACGATCCTGCGGCGGGGTGGTTCATGGTTTGCAAGTTTTGGACGTGAGGGCAATCACGGGACGAAGCTATTCCAGATCAGCGGCCATGTCGAAAAGCCGTGCGTCGTCGAAGAGGAAATGGGGATCCCATTCGAAGAGCTGATCGAAAAACACTGCGGCGGCATCACGGGCGGTTGGGATAATCTGCTGGCGGTTATTCCCGGCGGTTCTTCGGTGCCGCTTGTGCCTGCTGAACAAATTCGTAGCGCACCGATGGATTTCGACGGGCTGAAAGAGCTTGGCTCCGGCCTTGGCACCGCCGCCGTGATTGTGATGGACAAATCCACCGACATCGTGCGTGCGATCTCGCGTCTCAGCTATTTCTATAAGCACGAAAGCTGCGGCCAATGCACGCCCTGCCGCGAAGGTACAGGCTGGATGTGGCGCATGATGGAACGTCTGCGCACAGGGGATGCGGCGATCGAAGAAATCGACATGCTGCAAGAGGTCACAAAGCAGGTCGAAGGCCACACAATCTGCGCTCTGGGTGATGCAGCAGCGTGGCCGATTCAGGGCCTCATCCGTCATTTCCGCCCAGAGCTGGAGCGGCGGATCGAAGAACATAACTCTCAGTTTGCGGAGGCTGCGGAGTGAGGTGGGCAATATCTTTGAACTTTTACTCAGCTTTCTTGGCGGGACTTCAGGCAACGGATCTCATGCTTCTGAAAGCGATACCAGGACGCGCAAGTTTGCAATGGTCTTTGCCGCTGTTTTATTTGTTGCCGTTTGCGCGCTCCATTTCGGTGGGGTCATCTGATGCCTAAAGTCACGGTAGACGGCGAAGAAATCGAAGTTCCGGCGGGGGCGACTGTCCTTCAGGCTTGCGAGCTTGCAGGCAAGGAAATCCCGCGTTTCTGCTATCACGAACGCCTGTCGATTGCGGGCAATTGCCGCATGTGTCTGGTCGAAGTGAAGCCGGGGCCGCCTAAGCCTCAGGCCTCTTGCGCGCTTCCTGCTGGCGATGGTCAGGAAATCCGCACCGATACGCCGATGGTCAAAAAGGCACGCGAAGGGGTGATGGAATTTCTCCTAATCAATCACCCGCTCGATTGTCCGATTTGCGATCAGGGCGGCGAATGCGATCTGCAAGACCAGTCCATGACCTATGGCAAAGGCGCCTCGCGGTACACTGCAAACAAGCGCGCGGTGACTGAGAAATATATGGGTCCGCTGATCAAGACAGTGATGACCCGATGCATTCACTGCACGCGCTGTGTCCGTTTCTCCGAAGAGATTGCAGGCGTTGATGAAATCGGCGCGCTGTATCGCGGCGAAGACATGCAGATCACGACCTATCTGGAACAGGCCGCGGCGCATGAATTGTCGGCCAATGTGATTGATTTGTGCCCGGTCGGCGCTCTCACCTCTCGGCCTTATGCGTTTGAGGCGCGCCCGTGGGAATTGAAGCGGACACTGAGCATTGATGTGTCGGATGCGGTGGGCGCCAATATCTCGCTTCACTCCAAAGGCCGCGAAGTCATGCGCGCGCTGCCCCGCGTAAATGATGATGTGAATGAGGAATGGCTGTCGGATAAGGGGCGCTATCAGGTCGATGGCCTGACAAAGCGCCGCCTGGATAAAGTGTTTGTACGCCATGATGGCAAGCTTGTGGCGGCGGACTGGAACGAAGCGTTCGGCGTCATCAAGGATGCTTTGGGTTCGGACAAATCCTCGATCGCAGCGGTTGCTGGCGACATGGTCGATTGCGAGACTATGTTTGCGGCTAAAGCTTTGCTCAAAGCCAGCGGTTCTTCGCTTCTCGAGGCGCGCCAGACCGGCATGACGTATGACGTGTCGAATATGGCGGCGGTGAATTTCAACTCCACCTTTGCCGGGATCGAGACTGCCGATTGCATTCTGATCGTCGGTTCGCACATCCGCTGGGAAGCAGCGCTGGTGAATGCGCGCATTCGCAAGGCTGTTAAAGCGGGTGCAAAAGTGTTTGTTGTTGGTCCTGAATGGGAGACGACATACCCGGCCGACTTCCTTGGCGAAGACCTCAAAGTTCTCAACCGCGTTCCCAAAGCTTTGGGCGACGCGATGAAGGCAGCGGAGCGCCCTGCGGTCATTTTAGGCGGTGCGGCTCTGGCGAAAGGCGCACTTGGCGCTGCGTTGAAGCTGGTCGACAAGTTCAAGCTGGTGCGTGATGGTTGGAACGGATTCAACGTCCTGCATATGAGCGCGGCGCGCATGGGTTCGCTGATGCTCGATTTCACTGTACCGGGCGGCATGGCAGAGGTGGCGGGCGCGAAGCCGAAAGTGCTGCTCAGCCTTGGCGCGGATGAAATGGACCACTCTTCGTTTGCGGATGCGTTGAAGGTCTATATCGGCCACCACGGCGACAAAGGCGCGCATGCGGCCGATGTGATCCTGCCAGCGGCTTCTTATGCCGAGAAAGACGGAACCTACGTCAACACCGAAGGCCGCGTGCAGTTTGCGGAGAAAGCGGTGTTTGCCCCCGGCGATGCGCGCGAAGATTGGACGATCCTGCGCGCGCTTGCCGATGTGCTGGGTGTGAATGTCGGCTTTGACAGTTTTGGCGAATTGCAGGCGGCGATGACCCGCGAAGTGCCTGCCTTGGGTGAAGAGGGGCTGGCCGATTACGGCGCGCTTCCCAAGGCTGACGCTTCCGCGAAGGCAGAAGGCGAAATCAGCGCTTATCCGATTGCGGATTTTTACCTCACAAACCCGATCGCGCGTGCAAGTGCGGTGATGCAGCAATGTTCTGCGGAATTGCTGCACGGGGATGAGATGAAGGAGGCTGCGGAGTGATTTCCTTTGAAGTGATCCCCAGCGAAGGCTGGGGTCTCCCGCAAATTCGATGGAGGTCCCAGCCTGCGCTGGGGCTCGCATTATGACAGATTTCTTCGTTTCCCTCGGCCTTCCCTACGAAGCCGCATGGACCATCGCGACCATCGCGGGCATCCTGCTGATCGCGCTGCCGCTTATGCTCGCGGTTGCAATGGTCATTTATGTCGACCGCAAGGTTCTCGGCGCGGTTATGCTGCGGCGCGGGCCTAATGTGGTGGGGCCGTTTGGTCTGCTCCAGTCCTTTGCAGATGGCCTCAAGGTCTTCTTGCAAGAAACCATCATTCCGAGCGCGGCCAACAAGGGCATTTTCCTCCTCGCCCCCATCATCACCTTTACCGTGGCGCTGGCTGCATGGGCGGTAATCCCGTTCGGCGAGGGGCTGGTGCTGTCCGACATCGATCTCGGCCTGCTTTACATCCTCGCGATCAGCTCGCTCGGGGTTTACGGCGTGGTGATGAGCGGTTGGGCATCAAACTCCAAATATCCGTTCTTCTCGGCCATGCGCGCGGCCGCGCAGATGATCTCTTACGAGGTCTCGATCGGCTTTATCCTCGTATGCGTGGTGCTGTGGACCAAGTCGTTCAACATGACCGATATCGTGATGGCGCAAAAGGGACATGGTCTGGGGATCGTAAACGGGTTCTTTTTTAACCCGCTGCTTTTCCCGATCTTCGTGGTGTTCTTCATCTGCGCTTTGGCAGAAACCGCGCGCGCTCCGTTTGACCTGACCGAGGCGGAATCAGAGCTCGTTGCAGGCTATCAAACCGAATATTCAAGCATGAGCTTCGCGCTGTTCTGGCTCGGAGAGTATGCGAACATCTTGCTGATGTGCTCGCTGTGCACGATCCTGTTCGTGGGCGGATGGCTGCCGCCTGTGGATTGGGCGCCGCTATATGTGGTGCCAGGCTTTATCTGGTTCCTGCTCAAGACCTTTTGCTTCTTCCTCTTCTTCAGTTGGATCTGGGCAACCGTACCGCGTTACCGCTATGACCAGCTGATGCGGCTTGGCTGGAAAGTGTTCCTGCCGATGAGCTTGATCTTTGTGGCGCTGATTAGCGGGTATTTGATGGCGACGGGGCATTGGGCATGAGCTGGCTTCTTTTTTCGTTGGCTTCACTCTCATTTCAGGAACCGGTCCCGATGAAGGTGGTTCCTACTCCTCCTTCGACAGCGCCGATGCCTGCGGTCGTATGGAGCTGCAACTTTTCCGATACGGAGGGCGGTACAATTGTACTCAACGGGCAAATCCCGGAAGTTCCGGTGGGTTGGGATCATTATGACCGCTTAGAGGTCAATGTCGAAGGTCTCGCTCCAGAGTTTTTGTTGGGTAAGCAGAAGTTCGAGATAGCGAACTCGCCCAAAGCAAATATTCGTCGATATTCCTTCTCCGCACTTGGGCCCGACGGAATGGAGTATATTGCGAACTTCCAGTTCGTATGCGACCAACTTAGCCTGGCTACAATCAGTCGATACACTCCACCAACCGACTCTGACCACGGGCGTATAGCAGCCTTTGCGACCGGTGCGTGCAGTCCGAGATTTAAAGAAATTGGCGAAAAGGTGCTTAGCCAATGACCTCCATCACCCAGCTCGCTAAGAGTTTCACCCTCTACGAATTCGTCAAGGCCCACGCGCTGACCTTGAAGTATTTCTTCAAGCCTAAGGTGACGATCAACTATCCGTTTGAAAAATCGCCGCTCTCCCCGCGCTTTCGCGGCGAGCACGCTTTGCGCCGCTATCCCAATGGCGAAGAACGCTGCATTGCGTGCAAATTGTGCGAGGCCGTGTGCCCTGCGCAAGCGATCACGATCGAATCCGAACCGCGCGAAGACGGCAGCCGCCGCACGACGCGCTATGACATCGACATGACCAAGTGCATCTATTGCGGTTTCTGCCAAGAGGCATGCCCGGTGGATGCCGTGGTTGAGGGACCAAACTTTGAATACGCCACTGAAACGCGCGAAGAATTGCTCTATGACAAGGCAAAATTGCTCGCAAACGGTGACAAATGGGAGCGGGCCATTGCGGCCAATCTTGAAGCGGACGCTCCCTATCGTTAGGGGCGTGCACGAAACACAACAGGGATAAACGATTCCGGACCATCAGCATTCGCTAAATGGCCGGTTTCGAGGGATAACAAAGGGATCACATTGCCGCTTTCTGGACCTCGGCCTTTCGCCGGGGTGACGATTTGGCCAAGCTCATCATGATACAGGCACTCGCCTTCTACCTTTTTGCAGGCATCGTCATCGCTTCAGCGGTGATGGTAATCCTGTCGCGCAACCCGGTGCATTCTGTGCTGTGGCTTATCCTTGCCTTCTTCAATGCAGCGGGTTTGATGGTCATTGTGGGCGCTGAGTTCATCGCGATGCTGCTGGTGATCGTCTATGTCGGTGCGGTCGCTGTGTTGTTCCTGTTTGTCGTGATGATGCTCGATATCGACTTTGCGGAAATGCGGGCCGGGCTGATCAAGAATTTTCCGCTCGGCATTGCGATGGCGATTATTCTGCTCGCGGAACTCGGGCTTGCACTGGGTGTCTACGGCGCTGGCGGGTTGGTGCTGGGCGATGCGGCTGCCAGTGGCGGCGCGCAATTGGTCGGCGAAAGCAATATCGAGGCGATTGGGCGGCTGCTTTACGGCAAATACATTCTGCTGTTTGAGATCGCCGGGATCATTCTACTGGTTGCCATGATCGGGGCCATTGTGCTCACGCACCGTGAAGCCAAGCCGGGTGCGCGGGGCCGTCAGGATATCGGCAAACAGATCAGCCGCCGCCCGCAGGATGCCAATGTGATGAAGCAACCGGCCGTTGGTGAGGGGATTGAGCTATGACGTCACCCATCGGCATTGAACATTATCTGGTGGTCGGCGCGATCCTGTTTGTGCTGGGCGTGCTGGGTATCTTTATCAATCGCAAGAACGTCATCGTGATCCTGATGTCGGTTGAACTGATCCTGCTCAGCGTGAACATCAATCTGGTCGCATTCAGCGCGTTTATGAATGATCTGACCGGGCAGATTTTCGCTATGATGGTGTTGACTGTCGCGGCGGCAGAGGCTGCTATCGGACTTGCCATTCTCGTCATCTATTATCGCGGTCGCGGCACGATCGCGGTCGATGATGTCAATCAGATGAGAGGGTAACGGATATGAGCCCCATTCTCATCATCGTGTTCGCACCATTGATCGCGTCGATCATTGCCGGTTTTGGCAATCGCGCACTGGGCAATACAGGCGCAAAGGTTGTCACGACCGGCGCTCTGTTCCTCTCAGCGATCCTCAGCTGGCCGATCTTCATCGCCTTTATCACAGGCGATGCCATTGCAGAGGTGGTGCCGGTTCTCAAATGGGTTCAGTCGGGTGATATGAGCTTTGACTGGTCGTTGCGCGTGGATGCTCTGACCGCTGTGATGCTGGTTGTGATCAACAGCGTGTCGGCGCTCGTTCATCTGTACAGCTGGGGATATATGGAGGAAGACCCGGATCAGCCGCGCTTCTTCGCCTACCTTTCGCTGTTCACTTTCGCGATGCTGATGCTGGTGACGGCTGATAACCTCGTGCAAATGTTCTTTGGCTGGGAAGGAGTGGGGCTGGCCTCGTATCTGTTGATCGGTTTCTGGTTCCGCAAGCCAACCGCAGGCGCCGCTGCGATTAAGGCTTTTGTGGTGAACCGCGTCGGCGATCTTGGCTTCATGCTGGGAATATTCGGCACGTTCCTGGTGTTCCAGACCACATCAATTCCGGCCATTCTTGACGCTGCACCCGCGATGAGCGGAGCGCAAATCTCTTTCCTTGGCATGCGCGCGCAGACGATGGATGTGCTGTGCATCCTTTTGTTTGTCGGCGCGATGGGCAAATCAGCGCAATTGGGGCTTCACACATGGCTGCCCGATGCGATGGAGGGGCCCACACCGGTCTCCGCTCTGATCCATGCGGCCACCATGGTGACAGCGGGCGTGTTTATGCTGTGCCGCTTGTCGCCCATGTTTGAGGCTGCTCCTGTTGCGCTTATGGTGGTAACGGTAATCGGCGGGGCGACCTGTTTCTTTGCCGCGACCATTGGGACCACCCAGTGGGATATCAAGCGCGTGATCGCATACTCAACGTGTTCGCAGCTGGGTTATATGTTCTTTGCCGCTGGCGTGGGCGCCTACGGTGTGGCGATGTTCCACCTGTTCACGCATGCCTTCTTTAAAGCGCTGCTGTTTTTGGGTGCAGGCTCGGTCATCCATGCGATGCATCATGAACAGGATATGCGGTATTATGGCGGCCTGCGCAAAGCGATACCGCTGACATTCACCGCGATGCTTTTGGGAACACTCGCGATCACGGGACTTGGCGTGTATCACCTTGGCGTGGGCTTTGCCGGGTTCTGGTCAAAAGATGCCATTCTTGAGGTTGCGTTTGCGCGCGGCACGGGCACGGGGACAATGGCTTTCTGGCTGGGTGTGACCGCGGCTTTGCTTACCAGTTTTTACAGCTGGCGGCTGATGTTCCTCACTTTCTGGGGCAAGCCGCGCTGGATCGAAAGCGAGCATATCCAGCACTGTGTCCATAAAACCCCCGAAGAAGCGGGTGAGGACAAAACCGGCGGATACCACCCGCATGAAAGCCCGCTAACCATGCTAATCCCGCTGGGATTGTTGAGCGTGGGTGCCGTGGCCGCGGGCCAAGTGTTTGCGCCGAGTTTCCTTGATGATGCAGCTTTTTGGGCCGGGTCGATCTTCTACAATGAAAACCTGATCCACGCGATGCATGCGGTGCCTTACTGGGTGAAGTATTCTGCGCTGATCGTCATGGTGCTTGGTTTTGCAGGCGCATATCTTGCGTACATCGCCAAGCCCGATATCCCGGCCAAATTCGTCGGTACTTTTGGCTGGCTGCATAATTTTGTGTTCCGCAAATGGTATTTTGACGAGCTATACGATCGGATCTTTGTAAAGCCTGCCTTCTGGTTTGGCCGTCAGTTTTGGAAACTGGGTGATATCGGTACGATTGACCGGTTTGGCCCGAACGGTGTGGCTGCCGTTGTTCAGCGCGGATCGGTCGCGGCGAAGTCAATCCAGTCTGGCTATCTCTACACTTATGCGCTGATCATGCTCTTGGGTCTGATCGCCGCTGTCACTTACGTGCTGCTCTAGAGGCGATATAAGAGCAATGGACTTTCCCATCCTCACCGTGATGATGCTGGTGCCCCTTGCGGGGGCAATTGCGTGCTTGTTCGCAGGGCAGGGCTCACGCCTGATCGCTTTGCTGGCGACGCTGGTCACATTTTGCCTGGGCGTAATGCTTTGGGCCAATTACGATATTGGCGGGGCGCAGTGGCAGTTCACCGAACGCTATGAATTGGTTGCAGGTTTCAATTATGCGTTGGGGATTGATGGCATCGCGCTGATGCTGATCATGCTGAGCGTGTTCCTGATGCCGATTTGTATTCTGGCCAGCTGGGAAGCAATTCAAAAACGCGTTGGTGAATACATGGCCGCGTTTTTGTTCATGGAAGTGCTGATGATCGGCACTTTTGCAGCTCAGGATATCTTCCTGTTCTATATCATGTTCGAAGCAGGCCTGATCCCGATGTATCTGATCATCGGCGTTTGGGGCGGCGATAACCGGATCTATGCGAGCTACAAATTCTTCCTCTACACACTGATCGGTTCTGTTCTGATGCTGATCGCGATGTTCTGGATGGTGGCGACCGCTGGCACTTCGGACATCCCGACCTTGATGCAAACCGATTTCCCCCCGGCGGCTCAGACCTGGCTGTGGCTGGCATTCTTTGCGAGTTTCGCGGTGAAAGTGCCGATGTGGCCGTTCCACACTTGGCTGCCCGATGCGCACGTTCAGGCCCCCACGGCAGGTTCTGTGATCCTGGCGGGGGTGCTGCTGAAACTGGGCGGATATGGCTTTATCCGGTTCAGCTTGCCGATGTTCCCTGCTGCGAGCGCGGATTTCGCCTGGCTCGTCTTTGCATTGTCGATGGTTGCGGTGGTTTATACTTCGCTCGTCGCCTTGGTGCAGGCCGATATGAAAAAGCTGATCGCCTATTCCAGCGTCGCGCATATGGCGATTGTGACGGTCGGTCTGTTTGCTTTCAACGTGCAAGGCATTGAAGGCGCGATCATCATCATGCTGAGCCACGGCCTTGTATCGGGCGCGCTGTTCCTGTGCGTAGGTGTGATTTACGACCGCCTCCACACCCGCGAGATTGAGCGATATGGCGGCTTATCGATCAATATGCCGTATTATGCGGTCTTCTTCCTGCTGTTCACCATGGCGAGCATCGGCCTTCCCGGAACCAGCGGTTTCGTCGGCGAATTCCTATCGCTAGCGGGTATCTATCAAGTGTCCACCTGGGTCGCTCTGGTTTGCACCACTGGGATCATTCTTGGTGCGGGGTATATGCTTTACCTCTATCGCCGGGTCGCCTTTGGCGTTCAGAAGAACGAGGACGCGGCCGCTATGGGCGATATCACTGTGCGCGAATGGGCGATGCTCGCCCCCATCGCTGCGGTTGTGATGTGGATGGGGGTTTACCCAGAAAGTTTCCTTGCGCCGATGCGTGAAGACATCAAAGCGCTTGATGCGCGTCTGATCCTGTATGCTCCGCAAAGCGACAGCCGGCTCGAAGTCCTTCCGCCATCCGGCAAGGCGGCGAATGAAGTGCCCGCTCCTGTAGCGCATGATGCAGAAGGGGCGCACTGATGCTCGATTTCACGCAATCCTTTGGGCTGATCATTCCTGAGCTGATCCTGACGGGCGCGGGCCTGCTGCTGCTGCTGATTGCTGCATGGGGCGGAGACAAAGCGGCTCGGACAATCGCAATCCTTGCAGCGACTGCTTTGTTCGGTGCTGGCATTGCGCTTGTGCCCGATCTGCATTTTGGAACGGACGGGCCGGAAACCATCGCGTTTGGCGGATTGATGCGGGTCGACAGTTTTGCGCTGTTTGCCAAGGCGCTGATTTACCTTGCCGCGATTGGCTGCCTTGTGGTTGCCCCGCAGTTTTTTGCGAGCCCCGCCGCAGGTTCAGAACGCGGCATGCGGGCCGAATACCCGGTGCTGATGCTGTTTGCGGCAGTCGGCATGAGCGTTATGGTTTCGGCCAGCGATTTCATGACGCTTTATATGGGGCTGGAGCTAAACTCGCTCGCGGCCTATGTCCTCGCTGCCATATTGCGCAATGACAACCGTTCGGCAGAGGCAGGTCTTAAATACTTCGTTCTTGGCGCGCTAGCATCGGGCATTCTGCTTTACGGGATGAGCCTGCTTTATGGTTTCACCGGCGGCACTGATTTCGCGACCGTGCGCGCGGGGCTTGAAGGCGATTTGGCTTATGGGCCGCTGTTTGGGCTTATTTTTGTGATGGCTGGCCTTGCGTTCAAGATCGCGGCTGTTCCTTTCCACATGTGGACACCCGATGTATACGAGGGCGCTCCAACTCCGGTCACCGCATTCTTTGCCACCGCTCCGAAAGTGGCCGCTGTCGCTTTGACTGCGCGCGTGGTTTTCGATGTGTTTGGTGCGCAGGTCACCGCTTGGCAGCAGATCGTGATGTTCACAGCGCTTGCCTCAATCGTGTTCGGCGCATTGGGCGCGATCGGGCAAGAGAACCTTAAACGGCTGCTCGCTTATTCCTCGATTAACAATATCGGGTTTATCCTGTTGGGTCTCGCCGTGGCGAACCAATCGGGCGCAAGCGCGATGCTGGTTTATCTGTTTATCTATGTCGCGATGAGCCTGGGCAGTTTTACCGCATTGCTGATGCTGCGCGATAGCAGCGGCAATCTTTACGAAAATCTGAGCGATGTTGCAGGACTTGCAGTCACACGCCCGGCGATTGCCCTGTGCCTTTCAGTGATGATGTTCAGCCTTGCCGGCATTCCGCCCTTGTTCGGGTTTTACAGCAAGTTCGTCGTGTTCAAGGCTGTGGTAGACGCCAATCTCATTGCATTTGCCGCCATTGCCATCGCAGCGAGCGTTATCGGTGCATTCTATTACATCAAGGTGGTGAAAGTCATTTGCTTTGATGAACCCGCAGGCGTCGCAACTGGCAAAAGCGGCGCTGCGCATTGGGCTTTGTTGGCGATTACTACTGCGATCATATCTCCGCTTGGCTATCTGATGACAGGCTCGCTAACCGATCTGGCCGACAAGGCGGCAGCAGCGCTGTTCATGGCGGTTTGAATCCACCTGTAACCATTGAAGTGGTGGAGGAAACCGGCTCGACCAATGCCGACCTGCTGACGCGTCTTGGCTCTGGCGAGCATATCGATGAGGGGTATTGGCTGCGTGCAAAACGTCAGAATGGCGGGCGAGGGCGGCTAGGACGCAAATGGGAAAGCCCGGTGGGCAATCTGTTTTGCAGCACTTTGGTTAATCTGCACGCAGAGCCTCATGCTGCGCACACATTGTCTTTTGTCGCAGGCCTGGCATTGGCAAATACGCTGAGGCGTTCGCTGCTTCCCAAAACCAATATCGAATTGAAATGGCCCAATGACGCGTTGATCAATGGCGCCAAAATTGCCGGCATCCTGCTCGAACGCCGAGCAAACAGCGTGGTGGTGGGGATTGGCGTGAACGTTTGCTACGCCCCCGAAGTAGAGGGCCGCCGGACCACGAGTATCCTGAGCGAGAACGGCAAACATGGCGGTGGGTGCGATCTGGTCTTGTCGATCCTTGCTGAAGAATTTGCCAAACGGCTTGCCCTTTGGCGCTCCAAGCCGTTGAATGAGACACTGGCCGCTTGGACCGATGCAGCGCATCCAATTGGCACTCCGCTTAAAACGGGCACGGGTGAAGCGGCTGTCGCAGGCACTTTTGCCGGACTCGATGATGATGGCGCTTTGCTCTTGAGCTTGGCGGATGGAGCGATCCGCACTATCCATGCCGGCGACGTTTCGTTGATTGCGCAAGAGGAAACCTGATGCTGCTGGCTGCCGATGTTGGAAACACCAATGTGGTGTTCGCGCTGTTCGAAGGACGCGAGGTAAAAGCACGCTGGCGAATTGCCACCGATCCGCGCCGCACAGGCGATGAATATGCGGTGTGGCTGCTCCAATTGCTTAGCATCGAAGGGGTAGAGCGCGAACAGATCACGCAGATCATTTTCGCCTCAGTTGTCCCGCGTGCTGATCACAATCTGACCGTTTTGTGCCAAAAATATTTCGGCATAACACCGCTGAAAGCGGGCGAGGGGGATGCCGCCTGGCGCTTTGCCATTGATGTCGACCAACCCAGCTCTCTAGGCGCAGACCGCGCGCTCAACATTCTTGCCGCGCATACTAAGTATGGCGGCGACATTATCGCGATTGATTTTGGCACCGCGACCAAATTTGAAGCGATCGATTTCACCGGTGCGTATAAAGGCGGTTCTATTGCGCCGGGTATCAACCTTTCGCTCGACGCGCTGGTCGGAAAAACAGCCAAGCTGCCCCGCATCGCGGTTCGCGCTCCGGCAAGCAAAAGCGTAATTGGCCGGAACACCGAAGACCAGATGCTGATTGGCGTTTTCTGGGGCTATGTCGCCATGATGGAAGGCATAGTCGAGCGCATGAAAAGCGAAATTGGCCGCCCGGCAAAGGTTGTAGCGACCGGCGGGCTCGCCATATTGTTTGATGAGGCGACCGACATTTTCGATCACGTCGATGCCGACCTTACCATTCAGGGGCTTGCCATTCTGGCTGAACAGGCCAAGGCGTAATTTCCTCTAATTTAACGAGTAATTCCTCTACTGTGAAAAAGAACTTCAAGCCCGAAAACGAATTGCTGTTCCTGGCGTTGGGGGGCTCCGGCGAGATTGGCATGAATGTCAATCTGTATGGCTGCGATGGTAAGTGGCTGATGGTCGATCTGGGCATGACTTTTTCCGGCGGCGAATATCCCGGCGTTGATCTGGTCTTTGCTGATCTGGAATTCATCGAAGATCGCACCAAAGACCTGCTTGGTATTGTTCTAACTCACGCGCATGAAGACCATATTGGAGCGGTGCCGTATTTTGCCGGCGAATTGGGCGTGCCGCTTTACGCGACGCCGTTCACGGCGGATTTGGTTGCGCGCAAACTGGAAGAGGCCGGGCTGCAAAGTCAGGTCGAACTCAACATCATCCCTGACGACCACGGCGAAATTGCGCTGGGCCCGTTCACGGTCACCTATCTACCGCTGGCCCATTCTATTGCAGAGGGCAACGCGCTGTTGATTGAAACGCCCTATGGACAAGTTTTTCATACAGGCGATTGGAAGCTGGATGAAGAACCCATCATTGGTGAACCGACCACGCAGGAAGAGCTAACTGAGATCGGGGATGACGGTGTGCTCGCGCTGGTGTGTGACAGCACCAATGTCTTCAATCCCAACCCGTCAGGTTCTGAAGGCGCAGTGCATCGCGGATTGATGGAGGAAGTCGCCAAGCATGAAGGCAAGCGGGTTGTTGTGACAACCTTCGCCAGCAATGTTGCACGCTTGCAAACCTTGGGCGAAGTGGCCCGCGAAACAGGACGGCAAGTGTGCATTGCGGGCCGCTCGCTCGACCGGATATTGGAAGTGAGTCAGGCCAATGGCTACCTTACCAATTTTCCTGATCCGATTGATTTTGACACCGCCATGCGGTTGCCGCGCGGGGAGGTGTTGATCCTTGCCACAGGCGGGCAGGGCGAACCGCGCGCTGCACTGGCCCGGATGGCAGATGATAATCATCCTATTGAACTGGCGCGCGGCGATGTGGTGCTGTTTTCCTCGCGTCAGATCCCCGGCAATGAAATTTCCATCGGCAAGATGCAGAATCAGCTTGCCGCGCGCGGGATCACGATGGTGACTGACAGGCAGAGCTTTATCCATGTGTCCGGTCACCCCGGCAGGCCCGAACTGGAGGCGCTGTATGGCTGGCTGCGGCCAGAAATTCTGGTGCCGGTGCATGGCGAAATGCGTCACATGCAGGAACAGGCCCGCGTTGGAAAAGCCAGCGGCATCGCGCATAATGTTGTCCAATCCAACGGCGATATCGTCAAACTTGCGCCCGGTAAGCCTGCGACTTTGGCGCAGGTCCGCAATGGGCGGCTTGTGCTTGATGGCGATATCATCGCTCCGGCTGACGGCGAGGCGATCAGTATGCGCCGCCGCATTGCGCATGAGGGATTGATGACGGTGGCATTGGTCAAAGGCAGCAATCCGGTGATCGATTGCATCGGTTTGCCTCTGGATGAAGACATGCCTGAATTTATCGCCGAGACCCAAAGCGATATTCTGTCAGCCCTGCGCAAGCTAAAAGGCAAAGACGCGCAAGACCCCGCTGCCGTTCACGAAGCAGCACGCCTTGCCGCCCGCCGTGCGGCGCGGCGATGGTCGGGTAAAAACCCGCAAGTGCGTGTCCTGATGCCGGGTCTGGTGCCGAGCTAACCCGCCATGCAATGGACGTCTATCATCGCGATCTATTTCCTCATCTGGGTGATGAGCGCGTTTGTCCTCTTGCCTTTTGGCGTGAAGACGGCGGACGAGGTTGGCGACAAAACTGCACCCGGGCATGCAGAAAGCGCGCCCGTCAATTTTCGGCCCGGGAAGATCGTCATCCGCGCGACATTGATCGCGGCTTTGCTCACGACGTTGTTTGTGCTCAATTTTGAGTATGGCTGGATCAGCGCCGATGATCTGAACATCTTCCCCGAACCGCCAACAAAGCTCTCTGCTGACGATTGAGCCTAGTTGCGCAGCCGCTCAATGCCCTGCGCAAGCGCAACGTAAAGTTTGCCCATATCCGAACCCAGCACGGTCACGCCCAGTGCATTGCCATCGCGCGTTGACAGCATTGAACGCAGCATCGCTTCGAAGTCGTGGATGTAGCGGTTCACATTGGCGTGAAATTCGCTGTCCGACTGGTAAAGCTCGGAGATTTCCTTGGCCTGAGAATTGTCGATCAGTCGCACCGCACGGCGAGTGAATATTCCGCGATCGCCTTTCAGATAGGCGTTCCATTCCGTGTCTGGCACTTCGCTCGAGAATGCGGACGCGATATCGATTGCACCGGAATTAAGGCTGTCGGTGATGAGCGCCATGCGGCGGGCGAAATCGTTATTGACCTGTTCTTCTGCCAGTTCCCGCGCGCGAGTGATGCGCTGTTCCAGATTGCCGGTAAGCTCATTCACTTTGGCCAATTGATCGCGCAATTGCGTGGTCGCCTCACGCCCAGCGCCGGATGCTTTGGATGTCGCGTCCTCAATTTGCGCGATGGCAGAGGCGCTTTCGTCGCGCAAAGATTGCGATAGCTGCTCAACCGCTTCCGTGCTGATCTGTGCGGCAAGCGCCTCAACCTTCTCTTTGGCGCCATTTTCAAGCGAGGCAAAAGCCGACTGCGTGGCGGTTTCGAGCGATGTGATAGCCTCGCGCAGTTTCTCTTGCGTGGCCCCTGCAAACTCTTCGCTTTCCGAGGTGATCTGCGCCAGCCCGCCGCGCAATCCGTGCAGTTTTGCCAGCGCGTCATCCGTCTGCTCGGAAAAGCGCGCCGTGATCTCTTCAATCGAATTGTCAGCCCGTTCAATCTCGCCGTGAGCTTTCGTTAGATAACCACTCAAATCTTCGCCGCGCTGCGCTGTTTCCAGGATCACGCCTTGGAGCGCGCCCGCGCGCTGTTCCACATGACCCAGTTCGCTCGCTGCTGACTGGATCGCCTGCGGGAGCTCTTCGCGCGTGTGGTGAACGCCCAATTCGATGTTTTCGAGCACTTTGAGAGCTGCGTTGTTTATTTCTTTAAGCGCTTCGGCGGTTTGGCCAAGCGCCAAGCGTTTGTCAGACAAGGTCTTGCCCAGATCGCCAAGGCCTTCTTTCAGGCTGCGCCGCGACATATCGCCTTGTTCGCCGATCCGTTTGATAAGCGCACCCATCTCGCCAAACTGTTCGCTCAGCGCAGCGCTTTGTGCAGACAGCTTTTCCGTTTCCTGCGCATGCAGATCGCGCTGCTCGGCCATGGCGGCATCGAGTTTCGTGAGGCGCTCAGCCAGAATTTCAGCGCCGCGCGCCTCGCGCTGTTCGAATTGCGTTTGACGGTTTGTCATTTCGTCGAGGAACCGGATATCGCGTTGGCCAAGTAAAGTGTCGAATTCCGCGGCCTCTTTGTGCAGGCTTTGCACGCGGGCTTTGGATGCTTCGATGGAATTGCGATCCAGCGTGTCAACCTGTTCGAACAAATCGGTTACATTGGCCTGAATTTTCTCAAGCGCGGCTTTCTGCCTGTCGCCCGCCAATTTTTCAGCATCATGCAATTTCGCGATCAGCGTGTCGGTTTCGCCCTGCAATCCAGCAAATCGACCACTCAGCGAAGCAAAGGCTTGCGCCTCTGTCTGGTCCATTTCGCTGCGATATTCTGCGGCCTTGTTTTGCAACAAATTGAACCGAGCGCCTACGGTTTCTTCCAAACGGGTGATCTCGGCATCAAAATCGCTCAGTGTGGCGCGAACCCGGTCGCCCATACCGCTGATTTGCTCTTCGCTTGACGTGCCAAGCGCTTGGATTTTCTCAAATTCGCCCGTCATGCTTTCAAGGCTCTGCTTGGCCGTGTCGCCAGCATTGCCGATCTGATTGGACACATCGCGCGCCGAATTCGCGATCACGGGTAAATCGTCGCGCAACCGCACCATGTTGGCGAGGGCTGTATCACTTGCGGTGCCGATGGATTGCACTTGCTTATCGTTCTTTTTGATCAAATCCTGCAAAGACGCGGCATGTTCGCCAATGCGCTCGCTCGCCACACGGCCAAGCGATTCCAGATCGCGCGATTGAGAAGCGAGAAACTCCCGCGCAAGGCTCAGCTCGCGATTGACCACGGTCAGCCGGGTTTCAAGCTGTGCGCTTTCCTGACTAAGCAGCGATGCCGTGGTAGCAAAGCGATTGGCCTCAACCCGCGAATTGCGCATGGCGAGCAGCCAGATCACGCAAACCAGCAGCACGGGCACCGACCAATCAATGATCCAGCGAACCCATTGCGCAGGCGCCACAGCGGCCGCGTTCATCAATTCCCCGCGCATCGCCCAGCCATAAAGGGCCGTCCAGCTAAGGATTACGGTGATCGCCAGAGCGGGGATAACCCAGGTAAAGCGCGCTGAAGGTGTCTCGATCATCTCTTCGAAATACCCCGTATCTTCGTCCATCTCGGATAGGTCGAGGATGTCCAAATTGTCATCGGCCGCGCTACCGGTCTGGGCATTTTCGGCATCAGGCATATCGCCATCGTCCGCTTTTGCAGGTGAGCTGGATGAAGCTTTGCGCTTCTCTTCTTGGCGAACCGCCCGGATATGCTGTCTTTTTGACATGCCCTTCTGATACCACATGGAGCCTGTGGATAAACCCTCCATTAACCCTTAGTCGCCTAGTGTTGCCTTTATGGCATTTGAAAATGGAGCCCTTGATGCAACTCTGGCAGCGGCGGCAGGTGATGATCCTGCATTGCTGCGGGAATTGCGCGCCGCGTTTGTTGAAAGCGCTGAGAAGCAGCTCGATTTGCTGAAGCGTTCTCGCTGTGATGGCAATTGGAATGTTGCGGCGATGCGGCTCAAGGGTTTGGCGGCCAGCTTCCATTCTGATGAATTGCTGCTGGCTGCCGAAAATGCGCTTGTTTCTGCCCCGGGTGAACCAACGGCGATCCGCGATATCGAGACGGTTTTGCGCCAATATTCGGGTGTTTCACCAAACTAGACCCGGCAAGCTACGGCTCACAAGGCCGGCGATGGGTGCTATGCACTGCGAAACACTCACGCTTCGTTGCCATAAACCTATCCGCAATTGCTGCTGTGTCTTGCGATTAAATCGGCTAACGCGGGCTTAACTATAGCACCTGTATAGGCAAGGTATGGGCAAGATCGTCATGGACCAGCCTGCGACACCGCATGTCGAGCTGATGCTGCGCGCTGAATTGGCGCGTGGTGATCGTGCGCTCAGCGGCGTTGCCCCGGTTCTGTCGCATCTTTTGGCAAGTTCGGGCCATGCGCTCGTAAACGAGGACATCGTCGCCCGGCTGCGCGGCATGATGAACGATGCTGCCCGTCAATTGATCGTCGCTGCGGGGGCGCAAGATCCTGAGGAAATCGCGGTTGATGCCTTGTCCGATCATTTGGCCGGCGATGGCCCGATCCTGAGCCATTTCTACTCGCTCGCGATGGAAGGTCATTTAGCTTATCGGTTGGAGCAGCGATCGTCATTGGACCCTGTGCTGTGCCCGTTATTGCAAGAGCTGATCGCGTCTGAACAAGCTGAGGTGGCCGAACTTGGGATGCACGCGCTCGCCGCGCAATCTCGGTTTGTTCAGGCCCAGCGCCGTATGTCCATGCCATTGGGTGAATTGCCTGCGCGCCTCTATCACGGGGTTCTTGAGGCCTTCGAGGCATGGCCGGAGTCAGCTGCGGTATGCGCAGATGCCGAATTGGAAACGGGCATCCAGCGATTGCGCTTGGAGTATGATGAGGGGGCAACCCGTCTGGCATTGCTGACGCGCCTTGCGCGCTCCATGCGGGCAGGCGCAGTTGCAGCGCTAGACCTTGATCATGCAGGATTAGCGCTGTTCGTCACGGCTTTGGCCGCGCTGACCGGGCAGCCGCGCGACCTTGCAATCCTTGCCTGTCACGAACGTCAAGCGGCGCGCCTTGCATTGGGCCTCCGCGCTGCTGGTCTCGATCAATCCGCGATTGAGCGCCAGTTTCTGCTGCTTGAACCTGCGGAACGTCTGCCCAGCCATATGGATGAGATCGCCCCTGGAAAAGCAGCTGATTTGCTTGGGCAATCGGCTGCATGGAAAGCGGGATAAGAGCGCGGGCGATGGATCAACGCAGTTCCCTTCTTGCCGCGCGCGGTGTGACAGACAAGCTTGACCGCCTGGTCACAGCCGATGAAGCGCTTGCGGATTTGCATGAGAAATGCGGCGGAGCACTGCCGGGAACTTTGGCAATCCCGGAACTGCTCGATCTGGTGCAGCAGGGTAGGGCCATGGGGCTTCGGATCGCGCGCGAGTTTACTTGTTTTGATGGCGAGGAAGTGGTGAGCGGGTTTGCCCGCGTTCATCCCCTTGATGAAACGGACGGCGGCGGGTGCGAGCTGCTAATCGACAATTGGCAGCGCGCACAAGAGCCGCAATTGACCTCTCGCGAACTGGCAGAGCAGATCGATGCCATTGACCGCGCGTCGGCAGAAGTAAACGCGCGGTTAGATAACCGCCAGCACTTGCAATTGCTAAGCGGTTTGGCGCCGGATACCGCTGAACTGGTGGCGATTTCCAAATCTCAGCCCGGAAAGCTCTGGACGGACTATGTCAGCTTGCAAGGCGTTGCGCATCAGCAGCCTCTGCATTGGCGTTTGCTGGATGGGGCGTCTTGCACCTTTGCGGGATCGATGCGTTCCTGGAGAGTTCGGATTATCCCGACGGGACCGGGGACAGGCACGCCGCGCGGGTTTGAGTTGCTGCTGGTCGCCGAAGAGCCACTTGTTGCAGCCGCCGATGCCGGCACCGCCGATGACCGTTCGCAAACTCGCCTGATTGGCAGCGCGCTAACCCCGGTACTGCGCCAACCTATTGCCAGCATAATTGCCAATGCGGAAACCATTCGCGCGCGATTGGCGGGGCCACTGCGCGGCGAATATAGCGAATATGCAGGCAATATTGCTGCCGCTGGCCAGCACCTTTCGGGGATGCTTGATGATCTTGCCGACCTCGAAGTGGTCGAAGCGCCCGGTTTCAGCACGCTTCAGGAACGGGTTGATTTAAGCGATGCAGCACGGCGTGCAGGCGGAATATTGGGCGTAAGAGCACAAGCCCGAAACATCATTCTCAACCTTCCGGCGCAGGACGAGCATGCGCCCGCAAACGCAGAATTTAGGCGCGTGCTGCAAATTCTCATCAATCTGATCGGGAACGCCATTTCCTATTCGCCGGAAGACAGCACTGTCACCGTGGCGATTGGCGAAGATGAAGCTTCCGAGGCCGTATTCCTGACGGTGGAAGATGAAGGTCCCGGTATCAGCGCCGAACAAGCCGAGCATATTTTCGAAAAGTTTGAACGGCTTGGGCGCGATAATGACGGCGGCTCTGGCCTTGGCCTTTATATCTCGAAAAAGCTCGCAGACGCGATGCAGGGCGAATTGGCTCTCGCCGAGCCGCAAGAACGCGCCGATCAGGGCGCGCTCTTCCGACTGACATTACCAAAACACAGCTAAAACGCTGGCCTTAAACCTTACCGGTTGGCCAGCGGCACGTAATCGCGCGCTGTCGGTCCCGTATAAAGCTGGCGAGGGCGGCCAATAACCTGGCCTGGATCAGAGATCATCTCGTTCCACTGAGCGACCCAGCCCACGGTGCGCGCCAGAGCAAACAACGCGGTGAACATCGTTGTCGGGAACCCGATTGAGGACAGGATGATGCCGGAATAGAAGTCAACATTGGGGAACAGCTTCTTTTCCTTAAAATAATCATCGTTGAGCGCAAGCTCTTCAAGCTGCAACGCCACTTCGAACACAGGATCAGTTGTTTTGAGTGCTTCAAACACTTCGCGAAGCGTCTGCTGCATCACCGTCGCGCGCGGATCGTAGTTTTTGTAAACCCGGTGACCAAAGCCCATCAGCCGGAAGGGATCGTTCTTATCCTTCGCACGCTCGATATAGTGCGGGATCCGGTCCGGCGTGCCGATTTCTTGCAGCATGTTCAGCGCCGCCTCATTCGCGCCGCCATGCGCCGGGCCCCAGAGGCAGGCAATGCCAGCAGCGATACACGCAAACGGGTTTGCGCCAGAGGAACCAGCCAAACGCACGGTTGATGTTGATGCGTTTTGTTCATGATCGGCATGGAGGATAAAGATCCGGTCCATTGCCTTCTCAATCGCCGGATGCACCTCATATTCCTCGGCCGGAACGCCAAATGTCATCCGCAGGAAATTGCCCGTGTAGCTCAGATCGTTCTTGGGCTGCATCATGGGCTGACCCACAGCATATTTGTATGCCATCGCCGCGATGGTTGGCATCTTTGCGATCAGGCGGTGCGATGAAATCTTGCGATGCTCCGGATCGGAAATGTCTGTGCTGTCATGGTAAAACGCCGAAAGCGCCCCCACAACGCCGCACATGATCGCCATCGGGTGCGCATCGCGGCGAAAGCCCTGGACAAACTGTCGCAGCTGATCGTGCAGCATTGTGTGGCGAGTGATCGTGTACGTGAAATCGTCAAGCTCTTCGCTATTGGGCAATTCACCGTTCAGCAGCAGATAGCTGACTTCCATAAAGCTGGATTGTTCCGCCAATTGCCCAATAGGATAACCGCGATGGAGCAGAACGCCTTCATTGCCATCGATATAGGTGAGCGCGCTTTCGCAGCTTGCCGTCGATTTGTAGCCCGGATCGAAAGTGAACGCACCGGTTGACCCGTATAGCTTACGGATATCGACCACATCGGGCCCAGTGCTGCCTTCTAATACAGGAAATTCGTGGGTCTGCCCGCCCAATTCGAGTTTCGCCATTTTGTCTGCCACACTGTATCTCCTGTCCAATTTTTACCGCAAAAAGACGCGGCTAAGACGCTTCGGCGTCGAGCCGGGCCAGCGATTCATCCCGTCCCAAAAGGACGAGAACGTCAAAAATGCCGGGCGAAGTCATCGTTCCGGTCAAGGCAGCGCGCATCGGCTGCGCAAGCTTGCCAAAACCCAATCCCATGTCCTCAGCTAAGGCTTTCGTAGTGGCTTCGAGAGCGTCGATTGTCCAGTCATTTTCACTGCCCAATCGTGCAGAAATTTGCGCTAATCTTGCTCGCGCCTCATCATCGAGCGCCTTCGCCGCTTTCTCGGTCATTTTAAGCGGTGTGGTTGCAAAAAGAAATCCTGCACCATCAACCAGTTCATCGACAGTCTTCGCACGCATTTTTAGAGCGGGCATTGCCTTTTCCAAAAGCGCATGATCCGCGCCATCACCCATCCGTTCCGCCACCAATTTGGCCAATTGCGCATCATCAGCCTCGCGCAGATAGTGCCCGTTGAGGTTTTCGAGCTTTTTCAGGTCAAATCGTGACGGGCTTTTGCCCACACCTGACAGGGTGAACAGCTCAATCGCCTCTTCGCGGGTAATTTCCTCTTTATCGCCATGGGCCCACCCCAGCCGCAAGAGATAATTGCACAAGGCATCAGGCAGAATACCCATGTCATCGCGATAGGCCTCAATCCCCAAGGCACCATGCCGTTTCGATAGCTTCGCGCCATCAGGCCCGTGGATCAGCGGTACATGGGCATAGACCGGTTCGTTCCAGCCGCCCTCGATTGCCTCCATCGCATGATAAATGGGAAGCTGGCGGAACGCATTGTTGAGGTGATCATCGCCCCGGATCACATGCGTGACGCCCATATCATGGTCATCCACTACCACCGCGAGCATGTAAGTGGGTGTCCCATCGGCGCGTAGGATGATGAAATCATCGAGTTCCGCATTGCTTACCGAAACCGAGCCTTGAACCTCGTCAACAATGGCCGTCTCCCCCTGTTGCGGAGTTTTAATCCTGACAGTGAAAGGCGCATTTTGGGGCGCTTCTGACGGGTCACGGTCGCGCCAGCGCCCGTCATAACGCATGGGCTGCTTGTTCGCCTTTTGCTCGGCTCGCATCGCCTCGAGTTCCTCAGGGGTAGCAAAGCATTTGTAAGCGTGACCAGCATCAAGCAATTGGTGCGCAATTTGCGCATGGCGCCCTGCGCGATCAGACTGAAACACGGGTGGTTCATCGTAATCAAGACCCATCCAATCCAGGCCATCAATGATCGCATCGATTGCTGCCTGGGTTGAACGTTTGGTATCGGTATCCTCGATCCTGAGCAGCGCTTTGCCGCCATAGTGACGGGCATAAAGCCAATTGAACAACGCTGTTCGTGCCCCGCCGATATGCAGAAACCCAGTGGGTGAGGGGGCAAATCGGGTAACAATCTCGCTTGCCATAAGCGTCCAGTTCCTATTCATATCATGCGCTGAGCCGACCGGCCGCACCCCAGAAGGGACTATGGCAAATGGCTGATCTACCAACTGTTCCAATGGGAGATGATGACGCTGGCAGCGCGGCTGCTGGCGTTACCGTTTCTGATGCGACTTTTGACAAAGCCAGCCGAAATCCCACGCGCACTTGGCAAACGGGCGCGGGAATGTCCAGCATCGCGGTGGCAATCTTCGATAGGATCGAGCAATTTCTTGCGAGGGCAGGCTTTGACCGCGCACCCTGGATTGCGGTTTGCTTCGCGTGCGGGATCTTCGCATGGTTCGCACTCACAAGTCCGTGGCAGTGGGCCAGCGCAATTGGGGCTGGACTGCTGCTTGCGCTGGCGGCGATGGCGGCATGGCGCGGGGTGGATGAACGCGAGCATTGCCGCCGGGCGAGCATTGCGATCGGATTGGTCTTTGCCGCTGGCCTTGCTGTGATCTGGGCCCGGTCCGAAATGGTGGGGGCGGAGCCGATTGAGAGACCAGTGGTCGAGCGCGTGCAAGGATATGTGCTCGAACGCCAGGATCAACCCGCCGATGAACGCATCCGGCTTACCTTGGCTATCCGCGATCCCGAAACCGGTGAGAGCCGCAAGATCCGAATCAATGTCCCTTTGGCAGAGGTGGACCGGGTGGATGTGAATACCAATGGGAATTCCGCCATGAGTGAAGGCGCAGTTCTGCGGATGCGTGTGCGCCTGATGCCTCCTGCGAGCCCCATGCTGCCGGGAGCCTATGATTTTGCGCGCGCCGCGTGGTTCAAGGGCTATGCTGCGACGGGCAGCCTTGTCGGGGAGATTGAGGTTATCGAGGCTCCTCAAACCAAGAGCGGTTTAAAGGGCATCCAGCGCAGCCTTGCCAATCACGTTCGCGCCAATGTTGATGGATCGGCGGGCACGATTGCTGCAGCCTTTGCGAGCGGTGACCGAGGAGCCATCCCGCAAGCTGATGAGGAAGCGATGCGCGATGCGGGCCTTACGCATTTGCTTGCTATCAGCGGGCTGCATGTGAGCGCGGTGATTGCCGCAGCTTATTTTGTAGTGATTAAGCTATTGGCGCTGTTCCCCGCTTTGGCTTTGCGGGTGCGATTGCCGGTTGCGGCTGCGGTAGCCGGAGCAATGGCCGGTATCGCCTACACCTTACTCACAGGCGCGCAGGTGCCCACCGTCAGGGCCTGCGTTGCCGCCATTCTGGTCCTGGGCGCTCTGGCGCTGGGGCGTGATGCGCTGTCGTTCCGCATGGTCGCGGTCGCTGCGATGTTCGTGATGGTGGTGTGGCCCGAGACGGTGATCGGTCCCAGCTTTCAGATGAGTTTTTCCGCCGTCCTTGCCATTGTTGCTTTGCATTCGTCTGGCCCGGTGAGAGCCTTTCTGGCTGCGCGCGAAGAACCCTGGTGGCAGCGATTTGGACGCAACACGGCCATGCTTTTCCTGACGGGCCTGGTCATTGAGCTTGCCCTGATGCCGATTGTCATGTTCCATTTTCACCGCGCTGGACTGTATGGAGCGCTGGCCAATGTCATCGCCATTCCTTTGGTGACGTTCATCGCGATGCCGATGATCGCGCTCGGCCTGGCTCTCGATCTGGTGGGTGCAGGCGCGCCTGTATGGTGGATCGCCGAACGCGCGCTTGAAGCTTTGCTTGCCATTGCGCATTTCACTTCCGCTCAACCCGGCGCGGTCAAGCTGATGCCGCAAATGGGCGGCGTTACGATTGCCCTGTTTGTCGCAGGAGGGCTGTGGCTGGCGCTGTGGTCGGGCAGAGCGAGGCTGTTTGGTTTTGCTCCTGTTGCAGCAGGGATAGCGGCTTTGCTGGCCACCCCCATACCCGACATTCTGGTTGGGCGGGAAGGGCGCCATGTCGGGATCACCACCATTCAGCCTGATGGGTCGAGAGCGCTGCTTTCGCTGCGAGACAGCCGTTCCTCCTATTCGCGCGATAACCTGCTTGAACTGTCTAGCGTGACCAGCGATCCTATCCCGCTTAGCGAATGGCCTGGTGCGCGGTGTTCTGCCGAGTTCTGCCTTATCACTCTTGAGCGAGGCGGCAGGGACTGGGTGCTTCTCCTCGCGCGCAACCGCAATCTGATCGAAGAGCGCGCTTTGGCTGCTGCATGCGATCAGGCCGATATCGTGGTCGCTGATCGCTTTTTGCCGCGCTCGTGCAAACCGCGCTGGCTCAAAGCGGATCGCGGCTATCTTGGCCAGAACGGCGGTCTTGCGATTGACCTTAGCAGAGAGACGGTCACCACGGTTGCTGCCAGCCAAGGCGAGCACGGTTGGTGGAAGGGGTTTGAGGACTGACCCAAGCCCGCTTATGACGCGCAGCGGGGAGGGGTGCCGATAGGCTTACGCCGGAACGGAACGCACCCACCCCCGCGACACAATTAGTGATAGCGGCGCAGCAATCCTGCAAGTTTGCCCTGCACCTGCACCTCACCCGATCCATAGACCTGCGGATCATAGGCTGCATTGGCCGGATCAAGCCGCACCATGCCTTTATCCTTGTGCAGATACTTCAAGGTCGCCTCTTCACCGCGGACCAGCGCAACCACAATCTCGCCATCGCGCGCAGTGTCTGTCCGTTTGATCAGGGCGAAATCGCCATCGAAGATGCCTGCTTCGAGCATGGAATCGCCTGACACTTCGAGCGCATAGTGCTCTCCGGGGCCAAGCAGTGCCGCTGGCACGGGAAGCGCGCTTTGTCCTTCAAGCGCTTCGATCGGTGCGCCTGCTGCAATCCGGCCATGCAGCGGAATGCTGATGACATCATTGGCAGGTTCGGGCTGCGAGCGAGCCGCAGCTGCTGTGCGCGCTGCCGCCAGATCGACGACTGTATCATCCGCCGCCGTTTCACCCGATGCTTTACGCGGAGCAGGTGTTGCATCTTCGGGCATTTTGATGACTTCGAGTGCGCGCGCCCTGTTGGGTAGACGGCGGATGAAGCCGCGTTCTTCCAACGCCGAAATCAGACGATGAACGCCCGATTTGCTTTTGAGATCGAGCGCTTCTTTCATCTCTTCGAAGCTGGGCGAAATGCCTGTTGCTTCAAGCCGCTCTTGTATGAAGCGGATCAGTTCGTGTTGCTTTGCCGTCAGCATCAGGCAAACTCCTTTTGACGCACTTTCGAGCGAGGCAACAAAGCCCCCGCAGTGCAGAACTCACGCGTTCAAAGAGGCACAGCGCCAAAAGGGTGTGACCCAAGGGCAAAGTGCGGTTGGAACGCTGCCCGATCACCGATAAGGTGAACGAATGAGGAACAAGTAGGCAACCAATCGGAACAAGTCAACACCCTGTTAGCCCGCAAACCGCTGCAATTCAGCCATTTCGGAGGTTATACACAGCCACTTCTTCGCCTTGCGCCACCGCACAGCTGTTTTCGGGACGCACGATCAGGCAATTGGCCTCAGCAAGCGCGCGCAAGGCACTGGAATCCTGTGAAGATGCGGGGCTCACATGCCGCCCATCGCTCACCCCCTAACGAACTCGCGCCGCGGGCCGGTTGCGGGCACGGCCGTGGACGCGATCCGGGTCTCCTCAGCCGGCAAGGGCGCTTTGTCGCCAAGGCTTGCACGCACGAGCGGGAGAGCGAACAGGAACGCGGTCACATAGCTTGAGACCGGATTGCCGGGCAGGCCCAGCACCACCTGGCCTTTGCGCTGTGCCACCATGAGCGGCTTGCCCGGCTTGATCGCCACTTTCCAGAACGCGAGATCCGCGCCCCAATCCGCCAAAGCGCGCTGGATGAGGTCATGATCGCCCACCGATGCACCGCCAGATGTGATGAGGATGTCTGCGCTTTCCGCCTGGGCCAAGGCCTCTGCCAGCGCCTGCATGTCATCGGCCACCGGGCCAAGCCGCATGGTGGTGCAGCCCAGCGCTTCGACCATGGCTGCGATCATCGCGCCATTGCTGGCAGGGATCTGGCCCGGACCGCACTCGGCAGGGTCGCTTGCCAGTTCGTCCCCGCTATCAAGGATCGCGATGCTGGGCGGCCCGCGCACGGGTAGCTCACCGCATCCAGCCGACAGCGCGAGCGCGATCTGTGCAGGGCCTATCCGCGTGCCAGCGCTCAGCACGCGGTCGCCTTGCGCAAAGTCGAAGCCGCGCGCGCGCACATGGCGCTGGGGGAGGGCATCTCCTCTCCCTCGCCCAAGACCACAGAAACGCCATCAATGACTGCGTTCTCCTGGATCAGCACTCTGTCTGCGCCTTGCGGCATGTGCGCCCCTGTCGAGATGCGAGTGCATTCGCCGCCTGTCAGCGCTCCGTCATAGGGCTGGCCTGCGCGCGCCTCGCCCACACGCTGCCACGGGCCTGCACCTGCAATTGCATAGCCATCCATCGCTGACAGGTCCGCGGGCGGCTGAGTTCGCTTCGCTGTCACATCGGCAGCCAAATAGCGTCCCCGCGCTGCGCTAGCGCCAAGCTGCTCCACCGGGCCTCGCACGGCCATGGCGAGGAGCCGCTCCTGCGCTTCGACCAAAGGCAGAAGCCCGCTCACTGGCTCGCTTTCCACGTGCCCGATTTGCCGCCGCGCTTCTCGATGAGCCGCACTTCGCCGATCACCATGCCTTTATCGATCGCTTTGGTCATATCGTAGATCGTCAGGAGCGCCGTGGAGACAGCGACCATCGCTTCCATTTCCACGCCCGTCTTGCCGGTGAGCGAGCAAGTGGCAAGCGCGCGCACGCCGGTATCCTCAAAGGTGAACTCAATCCCCACCGCTTCCAGCCCCAGCGGATGGCAGAGCGGGATCAGCTCGCCTGTCCGTTTGGCCGCCATGATGCCTGCAATGCGCGCAGTGCCAAGCACATCGCCTTTGGGCGCGTCGCCTTCGCGGATCGCGGTGAGCGCGTCTGACGACATGGTGATAAGGCCCGAGGCGATTGCGGTCCGCTCGCTTTGCGCCTTGCCCCCCACATCCACCATGCGCGCCGCGCCGTCATCGCCGAGATGGGTTAGTCTGTTCATACTACGCGCCCTTAACCTGAAGCATGGACCGCATGTTACACGGTCCTGACACTAAAAACCTGCCCCGCCGCACACAGCGCTGCTTTGCCTGTCAATGCGAACAAATCTGCGTGTTTCGGGGAGGAATTGCCAATCACATAAGCCATTGGCCCTGATTGCCACAAATGCGCGATGTAGGACAGCGCCGCTACTGTCCGTTAAGCAGACGCTGCGTTGCAGCGGCGACGTCTGTTTCGCGCATCAGGCTTTCGCCGACCAGAAATGTCCGAACGCCTGACGCTTCAAGCCGCACAAGGTCTGCATGCGCGTTGATCCCGCTTTCGCCGACCAACAAGACATCATCAGGCACAAGCGCGGACAGCCGCTCTGTCACGGATAGCGAGGTTGTGAAGGTTTTAAGATCGCGATTGTTCACTCCGATCAGCTTGGATTGAAGGTGAGTGAGCGCGCGTTCCAGCTCTTTCTCATCATGCACTTCGACCAGCACATCCATGGCATGTTCGCGCGCGGCCTGTTCAATCTCTGCCATTTGCGCATTGCCGAGCGCCGCGACGATAATCAGAATCGCATCGGCTCCGATTGCGCGCGCTTCTGCGCATTGCCATGGATCGATCATAAAATCCTTGCGCAAAACCGGCAGATCGCAGGCCGCGCGCGCAGCGATGAGGTAATCTTCATGCCCTTGAAAATACGGCGCATCGGTAAGGACGGACAGGCACGCCGCCCCGCCAGCGGCATAATCGCGGGCGTGCTGGGCGGGATTAAACTCCTCTCTTATCAATCCTTTGGAAGGCGAAGCTTTCTTGACTTCTGCGATCAGTGCAAAGCGGGATTTGGCGGTTTCACGCAGCTTGCGCTCAAACCCGCGCGGTGGTGATTGCTTAGAAGCGAGCGTTTCCAGCTGAAAATCGGATGTGGCCGTTTTGCGCGCGGACACTTCGCCTGCCTTATGGGCGCAAATTTCCTCCAGCTTGTTCATACTGCCAGCGCAATCCAACGCTTTAGCAACTCTTCTGCGCGGCCAGCATCAATCGCTTCTGCCGCCTGGCTGGCGCAGTCCTGCCAATCATCACCTTTGCCCGCCACCATCAACGCGCCCGCTGCATTGAACACCACGGCATCGCGGTATGGTCCCGGCGTTCCTTGCAGCAACGCTTTCAATGCAGCCGCGTTGTGAACCGCATCATCGCCGCGAATAGCCTCGACAGGGGCATTGGCAAGGCCGGCCATGCCCGGATCGACCCTGCGCATTTCAAACGCATTGCCGCTGACCCAGGCTGCCTCGTTTCCTCCGGCAAGGCTCAATTCATCAAGCCCCTCATCGCCTGACACAATCATCGAACGCCCCGTGCCAAGCTTTGCTAAAGCGCCCGCGTAAATCGGCACATAGGCCGGCCGGGCAATCCCAATCAATTGCGCGGTGACCCCGGCGGGGTTGGACAGCGGGCCCATCAGATTGAAAATGGTGCGTTTGCCAATCTTTTTGCGGATCGGTTGAATGCGGCCCATGGCGGGGTGGTGGTTTTTGGCAAACAGAAAACAGATGCCAATTTCGCCCAATGTCTTTTCGGCCGTTTCGCCTGCTGCATCCATATCCAGACCCAGCGCTTCCAGCGTATCAGCCGCGCCCGCTTTGGAAGAGGCCGCGCGGTTGCCGTGTTTGGCGACCGGCACGCCGCATGCGGCAACCACAAGGCTGACGGCGGTGGAAACATTGAGCGTGTGATGCCCGTCTCCTCCCGTGCCGCACACATCAATGGCATTGCCGGGCGCATCAATGGGGATAAGCCGCGCGCGCAATGCCCGCGCAGCGCCAGCGATTTCGTTTGAGGTTTCGCCCCGCTGCGACAGCGCGACAAGAAAGCGTTCAATCTCAGCTTCATCCGGCGCGCCATCGAGCAGCGCGCCAAAGGCGGTTTCCGCCTGCGTTTCCGTGAGCGGCGTGTCGATATCGGGTAGGGCGGTCATGCGGGCTCTCTATCAGGCAGGCGCGCATCCATGCCGCACAGGTTCAGGAAATTGGCGAGGAGCGCGTGACCATGCTGGGTCGCGATGCTTTCAGGGTGAAATTGCACGCCGTGAATGGGCAGGGTCTTATGATGAAATCCCATAATGCTGGGGTGATCACTGCCGGGTGTGTCGGCATGGGCATTGGCGATAAGCTCGCTCGGCATATCGACCACTTCAAGGCTGTGATAGCGCGTCGCGGTGAAGGGGGAAGGCAGGTCTTTGAAAACGCCGCTGCCATCGTGAGTGACAGGCGAGGTTTTGCCATGCATCAATCCGCCGCGCACCACAGTGCCGCCAAAATGCTGGCCAATGCTTTGATGGCCAAGACACACGCCCAGCAAAGGCGCGCCCGCATCCGCGCAGGCCGCAACCAGATCAAGGCTGATGCCTGCTTCATTCGGAGTGCAGGGGCCCGGGGAAATGAGATACCCCTTTGCCCCTCGCTCCATCGCTTGGGCCGCCGTGATTGCATCATTGCGAACGACTTCCACTTCTGCCCCCAATTCCATCAGATAATGGACAAGGTTGAAGGTAAAGCTGTCGTAATTGTCGATGATGAGAATCATGGAAGAGAGCCTTCGCGCAAATGGGGCGGGGGTTCAAGATTGGGTGTGCGGGGTTCGCAGGGCGCTTAGCCCCTTATCAATCATAGTCGCGCCAATCGCTCCTACCGCGTAGGCGAGGATATCGCTCCAGGTGAATGTCGTGCCAAGGACAATGCGCGCCGCCCGGTTATCCTCCAGCCCCAGCATCGTGAGAACGTCCAGATATTGCATAATCTCAATCACAACCGCGATGCCAAAGGCGATGAGCGCGGCTGTCACCATGCGAAATTTCAGGACGCTAAGCAGCCCGCAATAGACTAACATCACCGCCAGCACATCGCCCAATATGGGCCGCACAAATGCGTCGCGCACGAACAAGGCGATATAGACTTCGGCCGCAAACAATGCCGCAGCGGCAAGGGCATAGCCGCGGTGAAACCTCACAATACGGGTCATCTCAGATCAAAGGCCGGCAAAGTGATCGGTTGCGCGCACCAATCCATCGACAATGCCCGGCTCGCTGGCGGAATGGCCTGCATCATCGACAATCCACAAATCTGCCTTGGGCCATGCTTTTTTGAGCGCCCAGGCAGCGCCCGGCGGGGTGCAGATATCATGCCGCCCCTGCACGATAATGCCGGGAATATCCGCCATGCGCGCCGCATCGCGTAGCAATTGGCTTTCTTCGAGGAAAAAGTCCTCAAGGAAAAACCGCGCGCATATTCGGGCAAACGGGACAGCTTTGGCAGGATCGGCAAAGTCTTCGAGCAGGCCGGGATTGGGCAGCAGGGTTGCGACCGTTCCCTCCCACAAAGACCATTGCTTGGCCGCTTCAAGCCGTACAGCCTCATCCTCGCTGGTGAGGCGGGCGTAATACGCTTTTACCAGATCACCGCGTTCCTCTTCGGGGATTAGGCCGGTAAAGGCGTCCCATTGTTCGGCCATGATCTCGCTTGCGCCGTATTTATACAGCCACGTTTTTTCGCGCTGGCGGGCAAGGAAAACACCGCGCAGGATCAGCTGCGTCACGCGTTCGGGATGCTTTTGCGCATATGCAAGCGCCAAGGTGGAGCCCCAGCTGCCGCCAAAGACCTGCCAGGCATCGAACCCGCAATGTTCTCGCAGCCGCTCCATATCGGCGACAATGCGCCATGTGTCGTTGTGCTCTATTTGCGCAAAAGGGAGCGATTGGCCGCAGCCGCGCTGGTCAAACAGCAGCACGTCATAATGGGCAGGGTTCCATTGCTGGCGGTGCGAAGGGGCCATGCCGCCGCCGGGGCCGCCATGCAAAAACACCGCAGGCCGCGCGCCGGGCGTGCCGACACGTTCGTAATAAAGCGAATGCCCTTCGCCGACATCGAGCATGCCTGTCTCATACGGCTCTATCGCGGGATAAAGCGTGCGGCGCGAGGCGCTCATTTCTTGGTGACAACCACGATTGGCCCGGCGCGCTTTGTATCCAGCCTGCCGGTTGCCGGATCCCATAGGGCCGACACATTGCTATCCAGCAGCAGCGCATTGGGCGTGCCAAGGCGATCTTTGAAGAACCGGGCGATCTTGCCAAAGCTGACTGGATCATCCGCGATCACGAAATGCGCTGTCCCATCCGCGCCAAGCCCCACGCCATTGCGCACCGCGCGCGATGGGCCATCGGTCTGGATTTCGGGGTGAAGCTTTCCATCGATCACCAGCATAGGGCCGGATTGCGTGCCGAAATTTGGCCTGTCTGAGACATTGCGCAAGAAACTGTCGGCGGTGCGCATGCGCCACTGCCCGCCCGTGCCATAAAACACGCCATTGGGCTTGAGGAAGAAATTGCCGCTGCCGCTCTCTCGGTTGAGCAGTTTCAATCGCTCGCCTTTTTCCACGTAATATCCAAGCGCGCGCAAATCATCGCCAAACGCGCCGGCATTCATTGCAAAGGCGACTTTGGTCTTGTCTGCTGTCGCCGCATAGGCAGACAGCGATCCGAACGGCTGCCGTCCGGAACCGGGGCTGAGCACGGTGAAAATCCGGTGCTTGGCCGGATCGGCGATGCAATGGGTGAGAGTGGCCGCCTCAAATTCCGCTTTCTTGCAAGCAGAGGCCGCCGCTTCGGGGGTCTCGGTGGCTTCGGGTGAAGGCGTCTCTTCGGGCGTAGCTGCGGCCACCACTTCGCCGTCTTTGGGCGGGCTTCCATCAAGCGATGTGCGCACCACAGGTTCGCCGCCGGGCTGCTGTTCGCACGCCGATAACGCCAGCGCGAGCCCCGCCGCGCAGATTAGGCCCAACCGGGAAGATGACATCATTGATCGGCTCATTGCCCAAACCTCAAGCTGTTGGAAATGCGGACCGCTTCGCGCGCAGCTGCGATCAGCGCGCCCGCTTTTGCGCGGCATTCCGCCAGTTCGTAATCCGGATCGCTATCTGCGACGATCCCCGCGCCTGCCTGCACATGCATAACCTTGTCCTTTACCACCGCAGTTCTGAGGACAATGCACGAATCCACCGAACCATCGGGTGAGAAATAGCCCACGCCGCCAGCATAGGCCCCGCGCGTCTCGCCTTCCAACTCGGCAATGATCTCGCATGCCCGGATTTTTGGCGCACCTGAGACGGTGCCTGCGGGAAATCCGGCGAACAGCGCATCCAGCGCATCGCGCCCCTTGGCCAATTGCCCCACCACATTGCTGACAATGTGCATCACATGGCTGTAGCGTTCGATGGTGAAACTGCCGGTGACTTTAACGCTGCCGCGCTCCGCCACCCGGCCCGTATCATTGCGCCCCAAATCAAGCAGCATCAGATGTTCGGCCAATTCCTTGGGATCGTTAAGCAAGCTTTGCTCATTCGCCGCGTCTTCCTCAGCGCTTGCGCCGCGCGGGCGGGTGCCGGCAATCGGGCGAATGGTCACTTCGTTATCGCGCACCCGAACCAATATTTCAGGGCTGGACCCGACAATCGCAAAACCGGGTAGATCGAGGAAATAGAGGAAAGGCGACGGGTTCACCCGGCGCAAAGCGCGATACAGCGCCAGCGGAGGCAGTTCAAACGGGCAGGTAAAGCGCTGGGCCAGCACCACCTGAAAGATATCGCCTGCAAGGATGTAATCCTTCGCGCGCGCGACCATCGCCTTGTAATCATCCCCTGCGATAACGGGGGTCAGTTCCGGCTCTGTATCATCACCGCTTACTTGCGGCGCAGATCGGTCACGCGGCTGCTCCAATGCGGCCAAGGTCGCATCAATCGCATCGCCCGCCTGCGTGATCGCAGCATCTGGGTTTTGCGCAGATTTCGCATCGGCCCAGACAGGCGCGATGCAGAACAATTCATCAGACAGGCTGTCAAACACCAACAGAACCGTGGGGCGCACAAACAGCATATCGGGCAGATCGAGCTCGCTCGGCGCCGCGCGCGGCAGCGTTTCGACAAGGCCGATTGTCTCATACCCGAAATACCCCACCAGACAGGCGAGCGCCTTGGGCAGGGTATCGGGCACATCTATCAGACAGTCTTTGGCAAGGCTGCGCAGTTCACCCAGCGCATTGGTGCCATCGCGCATATCGCATGGGACGAACCGGGCGCGATTGGTGCGCCATTCGCGGTTGATCTCAGCAGTGTTTCCCAACGCACGAAAGACCAGATCGGGGTTGAGGCCGAGCAGACTGTAGCGCCCGCGCACTTCGCCGCCTTCGACCGATTCGAGCAGAAAATCGCCGCGCCCCGGCTCTATCAGGCGCACTGCCGCGCTGACGGGCGTGTCGCAATCCGCGATGACCCGGCGCCACACCAGCGCAGGTTTACCAGCGGATAAAGCGGCCTGCGCGCCGTCTGCATTCTCAGGAAGCGCAAATGCCACTTTGATCAGCCCTTAATTGTCGCCGGTCAGCTGTCTGCGCACTGCCTCAATCGCATCCTCATTGCGCTCAACGCCAACCTCGTCGCGGATCGCGGCTTGCAATTGGGCCGTGTATTCCGCGCTGAGGGCCTGCGCAAATTGCTGCTGCGTCTGCGCGAGCAGGGGATCATCATCTTCGGGCAGAGTTGTTACAATCTCATCGAGGTCAACCACGAACCACCCGCCATCGCGCGCGCCTTCGAACAGTTTGGTGGACCCCTCGGCCATCGAAAACAGCAGGATCAGCGGCGGAGGCACATTCTGCCCGCCTTGGGCAAGCAGTTCGGCGCGCGCCAGATCGATCCTGTCAGCGGGCGGCAGTGCGGCGTTTTCCGCCGACATTGCGTCGGCCAATGACGCGCCGCCGCGCACTTTTTCAAGGATCGTGTCAGCCGCTTTACGCGCCGCTTTGCTGCCTTCGGAGAACTTCCACGCCTGTACTGCTTCATCACGGACTTCGGTGAGGGGAGGCGCGGCGCTTTCGGTGATGCTTTCAACATCAAACACGATAAATTGCTGCCCCGGCACCAGCGCTGCCAATTGCGGCTCGCTTTCCTCCATCTGGAAGGCCGTTTCGAGAATGGGGCTGAGCTGCGGGCTAAGCCCTGGCCCCTGCTGGCCAAAAATACGCCCATCGGCGAGCACTTGCGGGGTTGTTTGCACGTCAAGCCCATAAGCCTGCGCAACATCGGTGAGGGACGTGCCGCTATCGACTTCTTCCTCGATATTGGCGGACATATCAGCCAGCGCCGATGCGGCTTTTTCGATTTTCAGAGCTTCGCGAATTTCATCGCTTGCTTGTGCCAGGGTGCGCGCAGGGGTCGTCTCAATCTGATCGACGCGCGCGACATACCAGCCCAGCGTGCTTTGCGCAGGCTCCACAATACCGTCGCGCGATGTTTCGAAGATCTTCTCAGCCGCTGCAAAACTGGTGGCAGATGCCAATTCCTCGCGCGTGCTCAATTCGCCCGAAGATATGTTAAACCCAGCTTCACGCGCAGCCGCCTCAAGCGAGACACCACCGCGAATGCGCTCCGCCAGCGCCTGAGCGGCCTGCTGCGTCGGTACAACGAAAGAACTGACCGCGCGGCGCTCAATCGCTTTGTACTGATCGGCGTTTGCCTCGTACCGGGCAGCGATCTCGGCATCGGTTGGCTGCGCGCTGGAAGCGATGGAGCCCGCCCCGAACGCGGCATAGCGCAGCACCCGGCGTTCCGGGATGATGAACCGGGTGCGATTGTCTGAATAGAACGTCTCCAATTGCTCAGCCGTGGGATCGCCACCGGGCATAAACAGTTCACTGGGGATAAGTCCGATTTGCCCGCGCCGGCGTTCCCGCACCAAAGCCGCATATTGCTTGGCCGCTTTCTTAGGCAGAATGGGAGAGGCGAGGGCAGGGACGAGCAATTGCTGCGCCAGCAGCCCATCAGCCAGATCGCGCCGCAGCACAGCATCGGTCAATCCCTGGCGCGAAAGCGCCGCCTGATAGACCTCGTTATCAAATTCGCCGGTTAAATTTAGGAAAGCAGGGATCTGCAAAATCTCGCTGTTTACAAGATTTTCCCCGGCGCGAAGACCAAACATCTCCGCATATTCGCCCACAGCATAGCGGTTGATAAGCTGATCGAGCACTTCATCAAATCCGCCCTGTTCAACGAAAACGGGCATGGTCAGCGTTGGATCTTGCTGGCGCACCTGGCTCAATGCGCTGTTGGCTGTGCTGGCCAATTCGCTCGCTGAAATGCTGTCATCGCCCACCAGCGCGGCGCGGTCACCACCTGAAATGCCGCCAAATGTGCTGCCGGTGATATCGCTCGCCGCAAAAGCAAGCGCCACCAGGACCAAAAACGCGATAAAGATCGGCAGGCCGATTTTGGACTGAAAGAAATTGCGGAAAAAAGAGATCATTTTGCGTGTCTGGTCCCGTGCTTTGGGCGTTCAAATACCAAGGAAATGCGTATTATCACTTTTGCAAGTCCTTATCCGGTAAGCGCCTTATCCGGCCTGCGACCTGTCGGCAACAGGTGGCAGCAGGTTTTGACGGGATGAAATTCCTTGGCTAGCGGACCGGGAGATGCGGCCCTACATGCTGGCTGAAGATCTCGAAACACACGACCCATTGGCAGGATACCTGAATGTCTCAGCGTCCCTACATCGTAGGAAATTGGAAAATGCACGGCACGCGCGCAATGCTTGCCGAAGCGCGCGCGATTGATCGTGCGGCCCAGCGTCATATGAAAGTGGAAGTGGCAATTGCGCCGCCTTACACTCTGATCCACCCCGTCCACCGCGAGGCGGAACAGATCGCTGTTGGCGCACAAAACTGTCACGAGGCAGAAGGCGGCGCGTATACAGGCGAGATTGCAGCAGGCATGCTGGCCGATGCGGGGGCGAAATTCGTTATCCTTGGCCACAGCGAGCGCCGTCAGGGTTACGGCGAAAGCAACGCTTTGGTCAAAGCCAAGGCCGATGCCGCATTGCAAGCAGGCCTGCGCGTTATCCTGTGCTGCGGTGAGGATGAGGCGACCCGCGATAAAGGCGAAGCGGTCGCATTCGTCAAAGAACAACTTACCGCATCGCTGCCTGAGGCGGGCGCTGATCTGAGCGAGGCGTTCGAGAAAATCACCGTCGCTTATGAGCCGATCTGGGCGATTGGCACGGGCAAAACCGCCAGCCTTGATGATATCGCCGAAATGCACGGCGCGATCCGCGGTTTGTTGATCGAGCTTTACGGCGAGGAAGACGGCGCAGCGATCCGCATATTGTATGGCGGCTCTGTCAAACCAGACAATGCGAGTGATATTCTGGGCATTGGTGAAGTGGGCGGCGCGCTGGTCGGCGGGGCCAGTCTGACAGCGGACAGCTTTATGGGCATTGCGCTTGCCGCCGGGGAAACCGCAGACGCTTAAACCCCGCGCAGCGTGATCCCGCCGCGCCGCTGCGCACGGGCTACGCTTGCCACTGCGCGCTGCGATCCCTATGTCGCGGCCAACAAATTGCTATTGGAACACCCTTTTCATGTCCGTCTTTATCTTTCTTACCGTTGTTCAGGCGCTGGTAGCCGCCGGGCTTGTCGCCGTTGTGCTGATGCAGCGCAGCGAAGGCGGCGGATTGGGCATTGGCGGCAATCCCAATGGCGCACTGGGCGCGCGCGGTGCGGCGGATTTTCTCACCAAATCAACCAAGTGGCTGGCGATTGCCTTTGTCACTTTGTCGATCGCACTGGCCGCTGTTGCGGTGAAAGAACGCAGCGGCAGCACGGTTGAGACTACTCTCGATCGCGGCGCAGCAGGCTCAGCGCCCTCAAGCGAGGATTTGCTGGGCGGCGCGCCTGAAACAGATGGCAGCGCCGATCCGCTGGCTGATGGCGCAGCAGCACCGGCTGAAACCGCCGGTCCGGCAGCGGGCGAAACCCCGGCTGCTGACCCGCTGGCTGAATAAAGCCGCATTTCATCATCGCAGCTGTGGATTGGGCCGCAAATCGCGGCGCAATTTGCTTGCCCCACACCCCAAACGAGGCTTAGGGCTTTTCTCCCATGGCGCGGTACATTTTCATCACCGGCGGCGTGGTCTCCTCGCTCGGCAAAGGTTTAATGGCAGCATCCCTTGCAAGCCTGTTGCAGGCACGCGGGTACAAGGTGCGCATTCGCAAGTTTGACCCCTATCTCAATGTCGATCCGGGCACGATGAGCCCGTATCAGCATGGTGAGGTTTATGTCACCGATGATGGTGCAGAAACCGATCTTGATCTGGGCCATTACGAGCGGTTCACGGGCGTTTCCGCCCGGCAAAGCGACAACATAACCAGCGGGCGCGTCTATCGCGACATCATCGCGCGTGAACGGCGCGGCGATTATCTGGGCGCAACTGTGCAGGTAATCCCGCATGTGACCGATGAGATCAAAGCGTTCGCGCTGGCAGACAGCGATGATCTTGATTTTGTGCTGTGTGAAATTGGCGGGACGGTTGGCGACATCGAATCGCTCCCTTTTATGGAAGCGATCCGCCAGCTCCGAAACGAATTGGAGCCGCTCCAAACGCTCAGCGTCCATGTGACGCTGGTGCCTTACATCGCCGCGGCGGGCGAGCTTAAGACCAAGCCCACCCAGCATTCCGTGCGCGAACTGGCCAGTCTGGGGATCAAACCCGACGTGCTTTTGTGCCGGGCTGAACACCCCATTCCCGAAGGCGAGCGGCAGAAAATCGCCAATTTCTGCAATGTGCGCAAAGAAGCGGTGATCCCGGCTCTGGATGCGCCCTCGATTTATTCGGTCCCGCTGCAATATCACAAGGAAGGCCTCGATGCAGAGGTGTTGCGCGGGTTCGGCATCACCGATGCGCGCGAGCCTGATCTGTCATCATGGCTTGATGTGACTGATCGCTATTTCCAACCCGACGGCGAGGTCACCATCGGTGTTGTGGGCAAATATGTTGGATTGCCGGATGCCTATAAGTCTTTGAACGAAGCGTTGGTTCATGGCGGGCTTGCCAACCGCGCCAAAGTCAACATCCGATGGATTGACGCGGAACTTTTTGATCAGGACGCTGCGGATATTACGGCTCAGCTAGAGCCGTTGCATGGAATTTTGGTGCCCGGTGGCTTTGGATCGCGTGGGAGCGAAGGCAAAATTGCAAGCGTCCGCTTTGCTCGCGAACGCAAGGTTCCGTTTTTCGGCATATGTTTGGGTATGCAAATGGCCTGCGTTGAAGGAATGCGAAACACGGCAGGATTGGACGCCGCATCTTCGACAGAATTTGGCGAAACATCAGAGCCGGTTGTCGGTATCATCACCGAATGGATGAGTGAAGATGGCCTGCAACAACGCAATGCTGACACGGATTTGGGCGGGACAATGCGATTGGGGGCTTACGAGGCCGTCCTTCAGGGCAGCAGCCATATCAGCCAGATTTATGGCGGTGTAAGCAGCATTTCAGAGCGCCATCGTCACCGATATGAGGTGAATGCCGCTTATATCGAGCCGCTTGAAAAGGGCGGCCTGGTGTTTGCTGGCATGTCGCCTGATGGCTTGCTTCCCGAAACAGTGGAACGGCCCGATCACCCCTGGTTTGTCGGCGTGCAGTTCCATCCCGAGCTCAAGTCGCGTCCGTTTGATCCGCACCCGCTGTTTGCAGGCTTTATCGCCGCCGCGCTGGAACAATCGCGTCTTGTTTGACCGGGCTGAGCGAGCGGTCACACAGGCCGGATCAGCAGATTTTTATTACAATTGAAACGATATGTCGCGTTCTTACAAGAGCGACAGTTTAATCTTGCGCACAGTGCAACACAGGCATAGGCCCGTGGTTAAAGCTACAGGTTTTCTTAAGGGGGCAGGGGGATACCGCTTCTCATGGGAAATCGCTTTGCCGCGCGCCTTGCGAAGCAAAGCGGCTTTTGCAGCTCTGATCGTTTTTGACCGTCTTCTGCGACCCGGACGGCCATCAATGATAGAGGCGACTTTCGGTCGCGGGGGCGGACTGTAAGGTCCGCCCCCAACCAAGCTGACACAGCTTGGCCCGATAATTTTATCAATTTGAAAAGATGGATTTTATCCAGTCCAATCGGTTGCGCCGATTAAGCTGCGCTGGCCTCATCATCGCCATCTGGCACGGCGGTAAGGGTTGCGCCGCCGTTCACAGCGATCTTTTTGGGCTTCATCGCCTCTGGCACTTCGCGCACCAGATCGATGACCAACAGACCATCTGCAAGATCAGCGTTTTCTACGCGGACATAGTCGGCCAGTTCAAACCGGCGTTCAAATCCGCGATTCTGCAATGCCGACATGGATCAGCTCGCCAGCATCGCCGCTTTCATCGCGCTTTTTGCCTTGCACAGTCAGCAGATTTTGCTGCGCGGTGATGTCGATATCCTGCGGACGAAAACCGGCCACCGCCAAAGTGATGCGGTAATTGTCTTCGCCCTGGCGAGCGATGTTGAAAGGGGGGTAATTGTCGCCGGAATTGCTGCGCGCCTGGTTTTCAAGCAGATCGAACAGACGATCAAAACCAACGGTGCTGCGGCGATAGGGGGTAAAATCTAAACGTGACATAATGTGCAAATCCTCTTGTTTGAGCAATTTGAGTGTAATTTCAGGTCAAGCCTGCCTCATGCAGCGCTTGTCCCGGCCGCATCCCCTTCCCAGTCTGGCGAAACGGTGCGACAGGTCTTAGTTAGTAAGCGCATTCAGGCTTTCAAGATTGACGCGTGCAGGCTCTGTTCTGCGCCCAAAACCAAACCAAGGAACCACCGCAATGAGCGCCCCTGTGATTGATATGTATACCAAATTCGCCTGCCCGTTCTGCACACGGGCCAAGCATCTCCTAACTCAGAAAGGCGCTGAGTTTAACGAGATCGACATTACGATGGGCGGAGCAAAGCGCGATGAAATGATCGCGCGCGCGCCTGATGCACGCACGGTGCCGCAGATATTTATCGGCGATACGCATGTGGGCGGTTCGGATGAACTCGCAGCGCTTGAAGAAGCGGGCAAGCTTGACGCCTTGCTGGCGGGCTGAATGGTCAAAATCGCTGTCCTTCAGATGACTTCGGGTATTGATCCGGAGGCGAATTTTGACTGTATTGAGCAAGCGGCGCGCGATGCCGCAAAGGCGGGGGCGACAATGCTGTTCACGCCTGAAATGTCGCTGCTGCTGGACCGCAAACGATCGCGCTCTGGCCCGTGGATTGATAGCGATGCGCCCGCGCAGATGATTGCGCGGCTTGGCGATGTGCAAGCAGCGACAGGCGCCGCGCTGGCTATCGGATCAATTCCGATTGCGCGCGGGGATGGCAAATGGGCCAATCGCTCGCTTTACTATGCGGGTGCGGATGCCGGTGCGGGCAGGGACTTTGCGCCGCAGACCTATGACAAAATCCATATGTTTGATGTGGAGCTGTCCACCGGAGAAACATGGCGCGAAAGCAGCGCCTATGAACCGGGGCGCGATGTTGTAACGGTGGAAGGCACGCCGATTGGCCGGCTTGGCCTAACCATTTGCTATGATCTGCGCTTTCCGGCCTTGTTTGAGGCATTGGGCAAACAGCGCTGTGATGCCATTGCGGTGCCTGCGGCTTTTACGCGGCCCACTGGCGCTGCCCATTGGCACATCCTGCTGCGTGCCCGCGCGATTGAAGCGAGCGCTTTCGTTATTGCCGCAGCGCAGGTCGGCACACATGAAGACGGGCGCGAGACCTATGGGCACAGTCTTGTGGTGGACCCTTGGGGCGAAGTGCTGCTCGATATGGGCGGGGAAGGGCCGGGCCTTGGCTTTTGCGAGATCGATCTTGACCGTATCCCCGAGGTGCGCAGCCAATTGCCCAGCCTTGCCAATGCGCGCAAAATCGCCACATAGGACGCGCAATGATAGTTTATGATCTCCAATGCGAACATGGCCACCGGTTCGAAGGGTGGTTCGGATCGTCCTCCGATTTTGAAAGCCAGGGCGAACGCGGTTTGTTGGCATGTCCGGAATGCGGCACCGATGCGGTGATGAAAGCGCCCATGGCGCCCGCCGTCCCGGTAAAAGGCAATCGCGATATCGCGCCGCGCCCGGCCGCGCAGGCAGAGGAGCAATCGCCCGCATCGCAGCCAGCTGCTGGTGCCGGTACCGCTCCCGCACCTGCAATGCCATCGGGCGGCCAAGCGGCATCGAACGAACCGATCCCCGCTGAGATGCAAAAGGCGTTGAAAGCTCTGCATAAAGCCCAGTCCGAAGCGCTCAAATCGAGCACATGGGTGGGTGACAGCTTCGCCGAACAATCGCGCGAAATGCATTATGGCGAACGCGAAAACGCTCCCATTCACGGCAAAGCGAGCCTGGAAGAGGCGAAATCGCTGGTCGATGAAGGGGTTGCAGTGGCCCCGCTGCCATTTCCGGTCGCGCCGCCGGATGAGCTTAATTGAGCGCCAAGCGCGCGTAATCTTCTCGGCCAAACGAGCGAACATGATTGAACGAGGCGGCGGCTTTGCTAAGGCGGATGTCGTCGTCCCCGTAGCTCAGTTGGATAGAGCGTCGGATTCCTAATCCGAAGGCCACAGGTTCAAATCCTGTCGGGGACACGTTTTATTTGCGCCTCCGCCCAGTATCCAACATCCGGAATTATTGCGCCAAAACGAAAAAAGGGCGCTCGGCATATCCGCAGCGATCCCCGGGGAAGGACCAGTCGGAAGAGCCGAAGCGCCATTTTCCTTTTCACAGCTCTTCGTCATCGACACCAATGTGAGCGACTTGAAAGCCAGTGATACGATCGAAGACACTCGGTTGAACCAGAAGTGACCTTGGCCGCAGGGCCGATCATTCGGTTGGTTCGTAACGTCTTCATCACCTGCAATAGGCAAGTATGCTTAATAAAAGGTAAAATGCAGGAGAAAACCCTGCATTTCCCCTTAGGTATTTATCGCGCAGTTACGGGTTTTATCGCGGCTATCCGCCCAAAACGCCCGCACGCTTTGCGGTGTCAATCACGCCTCGAGCAAGCTTTTCGGGTTGGTCTTCCTGACAGAAATGCCCGCAAGTGGGCAGCATGGCATGCGGCATATCTTTCGCGCCCGCGATCCGTTCAATCAGCGGCTTGGCCAGCCCGCTGGTTACCGGATCATCTTCGCCGAACAATGTGAGGAACGGGCGATCAAATGCCGAGAGCCCTTTCCACGCCGCGAGGTTCTGCGCGATGCCGTCCATCCCATCTTCCACCGGCACCAATTGCGGAAAAGCGCGCGCGCCCGCTTTGCTTGACTCATCGGGGAAGGGAGCATCATAGGCAGCGATCTCCTGATCGGTGCGCGGCGTCGCGGTTGCCCTTTGCAGCAATTCTCCGATGGCAAATTCCGGTGAGCTTTTGGCAAATTCGCGCCATGCAAGAAACGCCGGGGAAGGGGTGCCGCCCGTGGGCAAAAACGTATTGCTCGCAACGACAAAGGTGAAGCTTTCGGGTGCTTCGCCAACCATGCGCAGGCCCAGCAAACCGCCCCAATCCTGACAAAACAGCCCCGCTTGCCGCGGCACAACTTTATCGCGCCATTGGCTCAGCCAGCTGATATGGCGATCATAGGTATAGAACGCGATGTCATCGGGTTTGTCGCTCTTGCCAAACCCGACAAGATCAGGCGCAAAACAGCGAAAGCCGGCCTGTGTCAGATGCGGGATCATTTTGCGATAAAGGAAGCTCCAGCTTGGCTCGCCATGGAAAAGCAGCAGGGCAGGGCCATCGCGCGGCCCTTCGTCCACATAGTGCATCCGACCATGATGCCCCTCGCCAAGGTCAATATCGCACCAGTTTTCAGCGAAAGGGTAGTCTGGAATATCCGCAAAACGCGCCAGGTCTGTCGTCAGGACTTGCACCACTGTCTCTCCTCATCGGGTTTACGCCGTCGAAGGAGAGGCGCGAGCGGGCTGCTATGCGGCCTCGCCCAACTTCTCCCCCAGCGGCACACGTTCTTTGAACGTATGTGTGATATAGGGGAAGGGAATTTCGATATCGGCATCATCAAGCGCACGTTTTATCGCCCGGATCACTTCGTCGCGGTTAAGCACAGCGTCGGGTCCGCCCGATGCGGCCCACCAGCGGACGACAAAATCCATCGAGCTGCCACCAAACCCATCGGCAAGCACATGAATGGGCTTTTCCTGATCGACCAGCTCGCAGCTTTCCACCGCCGCGCGGATGATGCGGGCTGCATGATCGAGATCGGTGTCATAGGAAACGCCCACCCCCACTTCGAACCGGCGCAGTGGCTCATCAGTCCATATTTCAACCGAGTTCTTGAAAATCGTTGAATTGGGGATGATCGTCAATTCGCCACTGAAAGAGCGAACATGTGTTTCGCGCAAAGTAATGTGTTCAACTTTGCCGATGATATCATCGACTTCGATCGTATCGCCAATACGCATCTTGTCGCGCAGCATGATGAGCACGCCGGCGAGGAAGTTCTCAAAAATGTCCTGAAACGCAAAGCCAATCGCTACCGTGCCAAGGCCAAGTCCGGCGATCAGGCTGGCAGGGGTGAGGTCAGGGAAAATCACGACCGCTGCGATCATCAGGCCGATGACCCAAACAGCCAGACGCACAATCGTGTTGACCAGATTGCTGAGCGAAGGGCGAATTTCAGTTTTGCCCACCAGTTTCTTGGAAAGCCGGGTGGCAAATTTGGACACGATCCAGGTCATCACCAAAATAACGGTGCTGATGACGATTGCGGGCACAGATTGCACCGCCGCCTCAATCATGGACTGGATCTGGTTTTCGAGCACTTCAAGCATAAAATTACACGCGGCCTTTCGTTTGTAACTCAATGAGCCGATGCGCGCTATGTTCCAAGAATTGTGTGCAGTGCAGCAAAACTGGCGCTTTCTGTGCGACGCAAGCCACGTAGAAACCGCAAGTATCAGCTTTTTACCCGTGGATGCGTCTTTATACTTGCAGTCTGGCGGCAAACATGATTCTTGGTGTTTGGGTAAAGGGATGAGGGTTCAGGTGATTAAGCAGCCTCCACGTGAGCAATTGAAACAGGGCGCGGCTCTGGCATTGCTGCTGGTGCTGGCTGGCTTTGCCATTGCCGGTCCGACAGGGCTGCTTGCCTGGAACGAAAATTCCCAAGCTTTGCAGCAGCGGCACGCGCAAATTGCAGCGCTTGAAGAACGCCGCGATGCGCTGAAGAACCGGGTTGATCTGCTCGATCCGGGTTCTGCTGATCCTGACCTTGCCAGCGAATTGGTGCGCCGTGATCTGGGCGTTATGCACGCCGACGAAGTGGTTATTACGCTTCCGGAATAAGGGTATTTTTCGCGCTTGTTCAAATCCTGCGCACCCTAAGCTTTGATCGCTCCAATTTCCGTTGCGTCACCTGCGATTTCCCGATTATAGGCGAAGATGAGAGCACCGCGCGATCTCCTCCCCCACTGCGCGAATTTCAAGATAAAGGGATATCCTTTGGCAAAACAGCCTGACACATCCAAGCCATCCGCTCCGGCAGACGATCCGGATTTTGTGCTGCATTCGCTCCAGAACGATTTTGAAAAAGCCAAGCGTTTCAACGCTACGAAAGAGCAGAAGCTCGAATTTTACGAGCAGATGCTGCTGATCCGCCGGTTTGAGGAAAAAGCGGGCCAGCTATACGGCCTCGGCCTGATTGGCGGTTTTTGCCACCTCTATATCGGGCAGGAAGCGGTCGCCATTGGTCTGCAATCGGCATTGGATGGCGATAAGGACAGCGTCATCACCGGATACCGCGATCACGGGCACATGCTGGCCTATGGCATTGATCCCAAGGTTATCATGGCTGAATTGACCGGCCGCGAAGCTGGCATTTCCAAAGGCAAAGGCGGCTCGATGCATATGTTCTCTACTGAGGACAAATTTTACGGCGGCCACGGCATTGTCGGCGCGCAGGTCGCGCTGGGCGGCGGATTGGCGCTAGCGCATCAATATAACGAGGATGGCGGGCTGTGCCTTGCCTATTTCGGCGATGGTGCTGCGAACCAGGGTCAGGTCTATGAAACCTTTAACATGGCCGCCCTATGGAACCTGCCGATTGTGTTTGTGGTTGAGGACAACCAATACGCGATGGGCACTGCAAGCAAGCGGTCCTCTGCCGAAACCCGGTTTTACCGCCGGGGCACGGCGTTCCGCATTCCGGGCATGGAAGTGAACGGAATGGACGTTCTCGAAGTGCGCGCCGCAGCCGAGGTTGCTTTCAAGCATGTGCGTGAGGGTAAAGGCCCGGTCCTGATGGAGCTTAACACATACCGGTATCGCGGGCATTCCATGTCCGACCCGGCCAAATACCGCACCCGCGACGAAGTGCAGGAACAGCGCGATCAGCATGATCCGATTGAGGGTTTGAAAAAGACTTTAATCGAAGACGGCCATGACGAAGCGGACCTGAAGTCCATCGATAAGGCAATCCGTGCGCGCGTCGCCGAAGCGGCTGATTTTGCCGAAAGCTCGCCCGAGCCGGAGCCGTCCGAACTCTACACCGATGTCCTGGTGGAGGAGTATTGAGCCATGGGAATTGAACTGAAAATGCCCGCGCTTTCCCCCACTATGGAAGAAGGCACTTTGGCCAAATGGCTGAAATCCGAAGGCGACACGATTGCGCCGGGCGATATCATTGCTGAAATTGAGACGGACAAAGCCACGATGGAATTTGAAGCCATCGATGATGGTGTTCTGGGCAAAATCATGATCGCAGAAGGCACGGAAAACGTGGCCGTCGGCACTGTGATCGCCATGCTCGAAGGGGAAGGGGAGGAGGCATCGTCTTCTTCGGAACCCGCACCTGCACCCGCGCCGGCCCCCGCGCCGGCCAAGCAAGACGCTGCACCCGGCGAAGGCAAAGATGTGGGACGCGAGGAACCTGGCGGTATCTCAGCGCCCAAGGCACCATCGCCAAAGGCCGATCCCGCCATTCCCGAAGGCACCCCGTTCACGTCTACATCGGTGCGTGAAGCTTTGCGCGACGGCATGGCCGAAGAAATGCGCCGCGACCCGCGCGTTTTCGTGATGGGTGAGGAAGTGGCCGAATATCAGGGTGCGTACAAGGTCACTCAGGGCCTGCTTGATGAATTTGGACCCAAACGCGTGATCGACACGCCGATCACCGAATATGGCTTTGCCGGGATTGGTGCAGGGGCTGCCATGGGCGGCCTACGTCCGATTGTGGAGTTCATGACGTTCAACTTTGCCATGCAGGCGATTGACCACATCATCAATTCAGCCGCCAAGACCAATTACATGTCGGGCGGTCAGATGCGGTGCCCGATCGTGTTTCGCGGGCCTAATGGCGCGGCCAGCCGTGTGGGCGCGCAGCATTCGCAAAACTATGGGCCGTGGTATGCGAGCGTTCCGGGCCTGATCGTTATCGCGCCTTATGATAGCGCAGATGCCAAAGGCCTTATGAAAGCGGCCATCCGCACCGAAGACCCGGTGGTCTTCCTTGAAAACGAGTTGGTTTACGGGCGCAGTTTTGATGTGCCTGATCTGGACGATCATGTCCTGCCCATCGGTAAAGCGCGGATCATGCGCGAAGGGGCTGACGTTACGATTGTCAGCTATTCCATCGGTGTTGGCATGGCGCTCGAAGCGGCAGAGGAGCTAGCGGGTGAGGGCATCAATGCCGAAGTCATCGATCTGCGCACTTTGCGCCCGCTTGACACGCAAACGGTGCTCACCAGCCTTGCCAAAACCAACCGTCTTATCGTTGCTGAGGAAGGCTGGCCGACATGCTCCATTGCCAGCGAGATCATCTCGGTTTGCATGGAGCAAGGGTTCGACGATCTCGACGCGCCAGTTTTGCGGGTGTGCAATGAGGATGTGCCGCTGCCTTATGCGGCCAATCTGGAAAAGCTGGCGCTGATTGACCCAAGCCGGATTGTCAGCGCAGCCAAAAAGGTCTGCTATTCATAAGCTGAGCCGCGGGCCAGCGGACCGTGCGAAAAATGCGAGCGCGCAAAGGGGGGCAATGCGCGCTCGCAAGGTGTTGTTTGAAAGGCTTAAGTCGTGAAATTGGCGCAATTGGCCACTGGCTCGGGCGGGTTTGTGTTGAACACCCCTGTCAGATCGCGATTGTTGCGCACGTTGAATGCCGCTGTGTAATCGATTTCGCGTCCATCAAGGAAATCGAACGGCGTCAGCGCTTCGTAAGTGTACGAAAGTTCCACAAACATCACAGCTGTGCCAGGCGCTGCCGTGATTTCTGATCCGGATTCGCCCATTCCAGGGAAGCTCGTTCCGGTCGCACCATCGCCTGCATCACCATAGGAAGAGGTGTGGTTCTTTGCGCCTCGGCATCGCTGCCAGCGGATTTCCTGACCGCCGTCTGAGTTTTGCTGAAGGCTGGAAAGAATGATCCGCCCTTGCGCCATGATATCAATTCGCCCCCCGAGCTTTTCAGCGCCGATAAACACGTCATTGATATCATCTTCGAACAATTGCTGCTGAGCCAGCGCGCCCTGTTCGCCAGCGCGAGATGCACTATCGGCAACCTGCATCGCGACCTGGCTGATCTTCATATGCGTGACGACGTAATTGGCCGTTTCAGCACCCAACATACCCAGCGCAAGAATGATTGGCATGGTGTAGGCAAACTCAATCAGAGCAAGGCCCGAATTGTCTTTGGCCAAAGCCTTTGCATTGGTCGCGCGTGCGGCGAATTTTTTGCGCATTTTGGCGGCGAATGTGGTCATGAGCAATTCTCCACAAAGTCTCGCTGCTGTTGCTCATCATAAGGCTGGTTTCGCAGCACCGTGGATGCGGACAGTTCGACATCTTCAGGAAGGCCGATCAGTCCCGCCATCGGGAACAGCCGCGGATAGGTCACCACGGCGGTGTAAAGCACAGCATCACGCGCGCCGCCGATCCCTTCGGCACCGCGGTTTGGATCCCAGGTTCCGTTATCATTGGCATCGATAAACGGCTCGCCATCATTGCAAGTGCCATCGCCGTTTGTGTCGGTAAATTCTTCGGCTTCACCAATATCGCGAAAGTCAAAATGCGACAATTTGCGAAGCTGAACGTCGGCAGTCGAAGGCGTAACCGCTTTCACCTGATCGATCACAGCCTGGTCGATTGAGCCTTCTTGGCTACCAGCCGATTCAAGCGTGAGGTTCCGGCCCGCTTTCTGCATCGCACCGTTCACCAAAGATGAGGTGTATTGCGTGTGCGCCATATCAAAGATGCCCATGATCAGGACGCACAGGATCGGGGCCACCAACCCAAATTCGGTTAAGGTGGCTCCGCGTTGATCGCGGAGCCCCTTTTTGCCGAAGTGAGAGAGCGCGTTTGGCACCCGCATCACGATGTAAGCCTCAAAGCTGCGATTTTCTGTGCGATTTCCTGAAATGCGCTATTCAAGGCTTCTGCGTCGTTGGCAGAGTAAGAACGGCCAGGTGATGCACAATCGATGAGGTTCTGATCGAGCGGAGTGCCGAAAGCGACGGTCCAAACAGTGATGTTCTCGTTTCTTGCTGCCGCACAGGCCGCTTGGAAGCGAGCTGCGTGGCGGTTGAAGGCATCACTGCCATTGCCTGTTACTCGGCGGTCCCACCATTCAATACCGTAAGAACTGTATCCTTCCGTATTCATGACCAGTCGACCATCCGTCATGAAGACGATGTGGCGGGCAATGGCATCACCGTTAGGCGCTGCTGCGTTGTCACCGGCAAAGATGCCCTGCGGTGACAGGAAGCGCGCACCCCAAATCATACCGACATCGTGATAGGTAAACCCATTCGGGTTCAGACTGTTCACATAGGTCTGCAAATCCCCCCGAGTGATATCAGTCAGGCGGAAAGCGGCTTGCGGACAGGCATAGGCATTGGGACGTCGCTCATTACCGGTTTGGTACAGCCAATCTGTGGTGTTACCGCTGCCGTCTTCTCGCCGCCAGACAGCATCGCGCAAAACAGGTTTCCAGCGTTGCACCTCTGTTGTCGGGATCAAGTTAATGTTGAGATCGTGCGCGTTGGCAGGCACCGGACTAAAGGTGTCTGTGGCAACAGTTTGCGCCTCTTCAACACAGCCATCCCATGTCAAAGTACTCATCGCACCTTGCTCGCCAACTGGCATGTCGATCCGGTTGTCATCATAGAGTGTCGACAGGTTCACCTGGCTCCAGCTGGGCCGTTCGTCGATATTTTCATCGCCGTCACGGTTGTTGTCTGGTGGAGTGGACAGATCAACCGGGCGATAGACGTAGCGATCGAATTCGATCCTTTCCTCTACGGTCGTGATGTTCTCACGAGTTTCGCGCAGATCCCACAAGGCATCGCCTTTGCCGTTATAGACATTGTAGCCAACTTCGCAGGTGCGGCTTGCTCCGCCACTGTTGCGGTTAAATTTGGCATAGCCGCGATAAACAAGGAAATCCTCGTTGGTGTCGTTATACCGTGTCCGCCGGATATTGCCTTCGGTGCGGCGCCATTGGAAACCGTAAGGCCCCAGTTCATCGACGAACTCGTTATAATCGGACGGTTTGCGCCGGCGGCAATTGTTGTTGCCAATATTGCTGAAGGTATCGGTTACGTCTGTACGGACTAAATCATCTCGGCGTTGCAACCTCAGGCGGACGATTGTGGCCGATTCAAACTCCCAATCACCGGGATTATCAACAGCCACTCTTTCCTTGGTAAACTCGGCAACGCGCGATTGATATGTGTGCGTGTTGGCCATGAATTGTGTCGGGATAGAGCCGCCGACATTGGCAAGCTGCGAATAGGGCACAACGCCGTATCGCACTTGCGCGCTGTTCGATGTCGCGGTTTCCACTGTGTCATAGAAATTCATCACGGCCGTGCGCAGCGCGGTCATGCGCGTGCCAGAACCCATGGTGGAACCCATCGAGCCGGTTGTATCCAACACAAACATGATGTCGGTGTTGGAAATGTTGATGTCAGCCGTGCAGCTAACCGTCAAATCAAACTCTTCATATCCGAAAATGCCCATCAGGCTGGTTGGCAGATCGCCCGTTGCGGTGCCTGTTACTGTGCCATCCTGATCGGCGGAATAGGCGCGCTGAAGATTGGCGAGGCCGAACGTGCCTTCGGGATAGTTCTGATCGAAGAAATTCTCACCGACTTGGCGATGCTCGGATGTGAAATCATCCGTCACCATGGCGCGGCGTGCGGCCAGTGCCCCTGCATCGCACGCTGCCTGAAGCCGCGCGGATGTCATGTAATACCGCGAGGAATCCACAGCGCCGCCGACCATACCGATCAGCGGGATCAGCGAAGCAGCGGCAATCACAATCGTGTTGGCCGAGGTGTCATTCAGCAGTGTGCGCAGAAAGGTGCTGCGATGTGTCGGTTGCGTGCCCATTGGCTGCGTTCCTTGTGCGTTGTCCCCCTGGGGGAACGGGACGGAGTTATAATTACGTCAGCAAGGCTTAGCGCTGCCGGGTAACCGCAATCCGAACGGCCTTGGTTAAGAAAGTATGAAAGCTGTATCAGGTTGTTAAATCGGTATGTCTTTTGGGGAATTAGGCCAGAAAGCTTGACAAACCCTTGCAATCCCAAGCTACGCACTGTCCCGCGTGTCCGAGATCCCATCAGAATCCTTGCCCGATGAAGCGGCGCTGGCTGCGGCCCATACCGGGCAAACCCTTCGCGGCACGTTAAGGACGTTGCTGGAACTGGACGCACGGCTCGCCCGATTGGTGGCGGGCACAAGCGAGCCGATGCTGGGCCAAATGCGGCTTGCCTGGTGGCGCGATATGCTGGGCAGCGCGCCCGACAGCTGGCCGCAGGGCGATGCGGTTCTGGATGCGATAAAGGTGCATTGGCAGGGCAGGGCAGGCGATCTTGTGCCTTTGGTGGATGGGTGGGAGCATCTCTTGGCCGAGCCGCCTTTGCGCGGGAAAGACGCGGCAGCCTTTGCCAGTGGGCGGTGCGACGCCATGCTGGCGGCTGTCTCGCTTGATGCCTCTCACAGCGCCTATGCGTTCGCGCGGGTCGCCGCATGGCATTGGGCTTTGGCAGACCTCGCGGCGAAAGTGTCGCTGGAAGAGGAGCGTGAATTGCTGGTCACGCTGGCATTGGAGAAAGATCGACCGCAGGGGCGATTGCCCCGGAATGCGCGCGGATTGGCAGTGCTGGGCGCTTTGGGCCACCGTGCGCTGGTGCGCGGAGGCCGGCCTCTGATGGAGGGGCGCGGCGCATCGATTGTTGCCATGCGAGCGGCGATTACAGGACGTTAATCGCAGCGGTTCGCCAATAGCCGCTATTGTGCCGCATTGACCGCATGAAAAGGGGCCGGGATGCGTCAGGCGATATTGGGATTGTTTGCAGGATTGGTGATCGCCAGCGTCGGCGTTTACTGGTGGCAGGGCCGCGCTCAGGTAGAGCAAAACGCCCCCGCGCCGCCCGAACCCGAAGAAGAAGCGCCCCCGCCAGACGAATTGCCCGAGGTTGATCCGGGCGAATTGACAGGCCCCGCGCCGCCCACCGCCAGCGAGCTGACGCGCGAGGAGCGCCGGTTTTTCCGCTATGATCGCAATCGCGACCGCGAGATTACCCGCAACGAAATGCTTTCCACCCGCTCCGATGCGTTTCGCAAACTCGATGTGGACGGCAACAATCTGCTGACATTTGAAGAATGGGCCAAGACCACATCAGACCGGTTCGCAAAGGCCGATGGCAATGGCAATGGCAAGCTGACCCCGGCTGAATTTGCCACAACTGCACCAAAGAAAAAGCCAAAGAAGCCCGCGTGCCGCTGTTAATGGCTTATGCGAGCACGGGGGTTTATGCGAGCACAGGCGTTTTAGACCCTGCGATCCAGCTCGCCAGATCAGCTTTGGCGCGGTCGGTATAGGCCCGTTTGCGCTGCTTCTTTTTCACTTCGTGCAGCGGCGGAAACAATCCGAAATTGACATTCATCGGTTGAAAGGTCGCCTTATCCGCATCGCCGGTGATATGGCTTAGCAATGCGCCCATGGCCGTTGTCGGGGGAAGCGGCTCCCAATCTCTGCCCGCCAATTCCGCTGCTGTCATCATGCCTGCAACCAGCCCAATCGCTGCGCTTTCGACATAGCCCTCGCATCCCGTTACCTGGCCAGCAAACCGGATATGCGGCGCGGCTTTCAAGCGCAATTGCCGGTCCAGCACTTCGGGAGAATTGAGGAACGTGTTGCGATGCAATCCGCCAAGGCGGGCAAATTCTGCATTCTCCAGCCCCGGAATAGTGCGGAACAATTCGACCTGTGCGCCATATTTCAGCTTGGTCTGGAACCCCACCATGTTCCACAAAGTGCCAAGCTTGTTATCCTGCCGCAGCTGCACGACGGCATAGGGCCAGGTGCCTTCGGGGTGCTCCTCTGTCGCAGCATAGGGATTGTCCAGCCCCACACCCTTCATCGGTCCATAACGCAGCGTTTCCACCCCGCGTGACGCCATGACTTCGATTGGCATGCACCCGTCGAAATAGGGCGTGTCCTTTTCCCACTCCTTGAAATCGCTTTTCTCGCCGTCAATCAGCCCTGCGTGAAAAGCGAGATATTGCTCTTTTGTCATCGGGCAATTGATGTAGTCGCCATCTTCGTTGGAAGCCTCGGTGGTCTTGTTCCAGCGCGACTGGATCCAGCATTTGGACATATCAATGCTGTCGCGGTGGACGATGGGCGCAATGGCATCGAAAAAAGCGAGCCGTTCTTCGCCCGTTGCGCTTACAATGCTGCGGGCGAGGCTGGCAGCGGTTAGCGGCCCGGTCGACACAACAGTCAATCCGGATGAGGGCAGGGCATCGACCCGCTCGCGCACAATTTCGATATTGGGATGGCTGGCCAGGGCTTTTTGGACCTCGGCGGAAAACACATCGCGGTCCACTGCCATGGCGCTGCCAGCAGGCACGCGCGCGACCTCGCCTGCGCGCATGACGATGCTGTCGAGGCTGCGCATTTCATGGTGCAGCAGGCCCACTGCATTGCTTTCGTCATTGTCTGATCGAAAACTGTTCGAACACACCAGTTCCGCCAGCCCATCTGTTTGATGCGCTGGCGTCATTTCGCCGCCGCATTCCGCCGGCGCGCCGCGCATTTCAGACAGTTTCACCCGGACACCGCGTTGGGCGAGCTGCCAGGCTGCTTCTGATCCGGCCAAACCGCCGCCTATTATGTGAACATCTGTTGCCATGCTGCGCCATGTAGGCGGGCGGCGCGCAACCTGCAATCCGCGCGTTACGCGCCCAGAACAGGCCGCACCGCTTTCGCAAGGGCGGGTTCCTCGCGCTCAAGCCTGCGGGCAAGTTCGGGCAAATTGCGCACCGGCACAGCGGGGAAGAGGTGATGCTCCAAATGGAAGAACATATTATAGCTAACCGCATTCACCATCCGCCCGCGCTGGCTGCGCGCGACCAAGGCGCTTTCGCTGCAACCGCGATGAGTGATCCACACCGCGAACAGGGCGGTAAAGCATTGTGCGGCCAGCATCATCAGCCAGTGCCAGATGATAAAGGTGAGGCCGAACCCAAAGGCGAGCAAAGGCATCACCAGATTAAGCGCAAGATCAATCATAACGCGCCGCCGCCACGCAGGCCCGCCTTCGCTGAGCGCTGCAATGTGGCATTCGAACGGGAATAAAGGCCCATAAATCAGCACTTGCCACAGGCTCATCTGGCCGGCTTTGCCCTCAAGGTCTTGATCGGTGTTTATGTGCTGGTGATGGCGCAAATGGTTGAACGCGACCGAATTGTTGCTGCCCAGCATGACCACGCTGAGAGCATGGAGTACCAGCCGGTGCCCCCGCGCGCCAAAGCCCAGATTGTGATGGATCGCCTCGTGGTTGAGCCTGAGAGCGGTGAGGAAGAACATAAACTCAGCCGCGAAGGCCAGCGGCCAATATCCCCAATGAAACAGGGCAAGACCAAGGATCAGCCACGGGACTGGGTGCAGACATTCACGCAGCCCGTCGCGCGCGCGCATTTGGGTCAAATCGCGCCATTTGACACGCCGAACAGCGCGTTTCAGGCGGGCGGGATCAAGCTCAATGTCATGCATGACGCACTCCCTTTATGTCGTGGGGAGAGATAGCATTTTGGTGCCTGACAGGTGAGTGCAATCGGGACTATAAATGATGCGTTTCGCGCAACACCTTGGGGCAAAGAGGGTTTAACGCTGCGGCAAATGCATCATTCTTGGTTGCCGGTGCCTGCTGTGTCCGATGCGCCATCAGCCGTTGTTCCGGCTTCAGTGCTTTCCTCACCTTCGGCCGCTTCGCATTCTGCTGCGTCTTCCTCAGGCTCTTCGATCTTCACCGCGCTGACGATGTGTTCGTTCTTGCCCACCGTGAACAGACGCACCCCGGCCGTGTTTCGGCCCATCACGCGCAGGCTATCAAGGCCGATGCGGATCAGTTTCGCCTGATCGGTCACCAGCATCAATTGCTCACCTGAACTCACGGTAAAGCTAGCCACAACCGGGCCATTGCGCGCAATGTTGTCGATATTGGTGATACCCATGCCGCCGCGCCCAGCGCGCCGATATTCGTATGAGCTGGACACCTTGCCATAGCCATTGGCGCACACGGTGAGGATAAACTCCTCTTCGCCTGCCATACGTTCGTGATCCTCGGAGAGCGGCGGGGCATCCTCATCCGCTTTCCACGGGGCGACTTTCAGATAGGTGTCGCGTTCTTCCGGTGTGGCCGATCCGCCTGCAAGGATAGAAAGCGAAACAACTTCATCGCCTTCCTCCTTGAATTTCATACCTCTTACGCCGGTTGATGTTCGCGACGTGAACTCACGCACATCCTCGCCAGCAAACCGGATCGCTTTGCCCATGCGCGTGGCGAGGAGCACATCGTCGCCTTCCTCAAGCAAAGCAACCCCGATCAGCTTGTCTTCGCTTTCACCATCAAATTTCATCGCGAATTTCCCGTTGGAGGGGATATTCGTGAAGCTATCCATCGAATTGCGCCGCACACTGCCTTTGGCGGTGGCGAACACCACGGACAAAGCAGACCATTCCGTCTCGTCCTCAGGCAGAGGCAGAACAGTGCGAATGGTCTCCCCATCATCAAGCGATGGGAGCATATTCACAATCGGCCGCCCGCGTGTGGCGGGACCGCCTTCGGGCAATTTCCACACTTTGAGCCGGTAAACCTTGCCCGCGGTTGAGAAGAAGAGCACCGGCGTGTGCGTCGATGTGACGAACATTTCGGCGATGGCATCTTCGTCCTTGGTGGACATGCCCGCACGCCCCTTGCCGCCGCGATTTTGCGCGCGAAAAGTGGAGAGCGGGGTGCGTTTGATATATCCGTCATGGGTGACAGTGACGACCATTTCTTCGCGCTCGATCAGGTCTTCATCTTCAAGACCATCCCATGCAGGCGCAATTTCAGAGACGCGCGGTGTCGCGTAAGTGGCGCGGATTTCCTCCAGCTCTTCGCGCATCACTCCGTACAATTTGACGCGGTCTGCGAGAATTGAGAGCAATTCTTCGATTTGTGTCGCAAGCTCTTTTAATTCATCGCCAATCTCATCGCGGCCAAGCGCAGTCAGGCGGTGCAGGCGCAGTTCCAGAATGGCGCGCACTTGTCGTTCGGACAGGGTGTAGGTGCCGCCTTCCTGATCTGCGCTGGGTTCAATCGCTTCGACCAGTTGGATATATTGCGCGATATCGCCAATCGGCCATTCTTTGGCGAGCAGCCTTTCGCGCGCGGTCGCTGGATTGGGCGCGCCGCGAATGATCGCGACCACTTCATCTAGGTTAGAGACCGCAACCACCAGACCCAGCAAGATATGCGCGCGTTCGCGGGCCTTGTTGAGCTCAAATTTTGTGCGCCGGGTGATGACCTCTTCGCGGAACTGGATGAACGCCTGAATGAAATCGCGCAGCATCAGCGTTTCGGGCCGGCCCCCGCGAATGGCGAGCATATTGGCCGGGAAACCCGATTGCGCCGGAGTGTGCCGCCAGATCTGGTTCAGCACCACTTCGGCAGTGGCATCACGTTTCAGATCAACAACAACCCGCACGCCTTCGCGGGAGCTTTCATCGCGGATGTCCGAGACACCCTCAATCCGCTTTTCCTTGGCCGCCTCTGCGATTTTCTCAACCAGATTGGATTTGCCAACCTGATAGGGAATGGATGTGAATACAATGGTTTCGCGGTCGCCAGAGCGTGTTTCAATCTCATGACGGCAGCGCATCAGAATTGAACCGCGCCCGGTTGTGTATGCTGATTTCGCCCCGCTTGACCCCAGGATCAGCGGCGCTGTCGGAAAGTCAGGACCGGGGATGTATTCGATCAATTCCTCTGATGTGATCGCCGGATTGTCCATGAAGGCAAGGCAGCCATCAATCACTTCGCCCAGATTGTGCGGCGGCACATTGGTGGCCATCCCCACGGCAATCCCGCCTGCACCATTGACAAGCAAGTTGGGGAAGCGCGCCGGCAGAACCGTCGGTTCTTTTTCAGTCCCGTCGTAATTGTCCTGAAAATTGACCGTATCCTTGTCGATATCGGTCAGCAGCGCTTCGGCCACTTTGGCAAGGCGGCTTTCAGTATAACGCATCGCCGCTGGCGGATCGGGGTCCATCGAACCGAAATTGCCCTGACCATCGATCAGCGGCACGCGCAAAGACCAATGCTGCGTCATTCGGGCAAGCGCGTCGTAAATCGCGCTGTCGCCATGGGGATGGTATGAGCCCATCACTTCACCGACAATCTTGGCCGACTTGCGGTATGGTTTGGTGGAAGTGTAGCCGCCAACTTGCGCGGCATACAAAATCCGCCGGTGAACCGGTTTCAATCCGTCGCGCACATCGGGCAAAGCGCGGCTGACAATCACGCTCATCGCGTAATCGAGATAGCTCGTCTTCATCTCATCGACGATGTCGATGCGTTCGAAATCTCCCGGTACTGCGGGCAGGGCGGGGTCGATGGTGTCGCTATCGCTCAAAAGAGGGGCCGTTTCTGATCAAATTGGTTCAATTTTTCGTTGGGATGAAGGTAAGCCCAATGCACGGATATTACCACCGCGTGACAGGAACGAAGTTGGAACACACAGCCGTTTTCCACAAGTGCCCGTGCGTTTCGTTCAATTGGCTCAGCTGCGCGCGGCACAGGGCCAATGGCTAACCATTTTTTCACCATTCAAAGGCCGTTCAGCCCAGTTCGCCTACAAGGAATTGCAAATGACGGAATGCACGTCCAAATGTGCTTTCGAAAAATTGATTCCAGCCTGCCGCCAAAGACGCAGGCATCGTAAAAATCCTTAAGGAGGACACACCAGGATGACCATCACCACACCGCGCCTTTCGCCCGCGAAAAAGCCGTTTTCAGGCATCGCATTGGCGATTGCGCTTGCCACCGGGACAGCTGTCGTCGCGACTGCTGTGATGCCCGCAGAGGCGCATGCGCAGCGAAAGAAAAAGAAGAAGAAAGAGAGCAAACCAGAGTACACCGAGGCATTTGTTGCTGCGTTTCAGCCCGTGGATGAAGCGCTGAAGGTCGAGGGCGCTGATGCCGCCGCGCTTAAGCCGCAAGTTATGGCGCTTGTGCCCCTTGCTGCAACGCCGGATGACAAGAACGCGCTTGGCGGGATGATGTTCAACGCCGGTATCGGCGCGAAAGATCAGGCCATGCAATTGCAAGGCATGGAATTGATGCTTGCAAGCGGCAAGGTCGCAATTGACCGGCTGCCGCGCTTTAACTTTATCGCATATCAACTGGCCAATGCGCAGCAGGATTTCGGCAAAGCCCGCAATTATCTGCAGCAGGCTATCAATATGAATTACTCATCAGAAACGGTGAGCGCTGCTGATATGCAAATCTTGATGGCGGAAAGTTTCTTTTCGTCAGAGCAAAACGTCGAAGGTCTCGCCTTTCTCGACAGCGCGATCAAAGACCGCAAAAATCAGGGCGTAGAAGTGCCAGACAACTGGTATCGCCGCGGTATCCAAATCTCGTACAACAACGAAATCACGCCGCAAGTCTATGACTTTGTGCTCGGTTGGATCGCTGACTATCCAAGCCCGACCAATTGGAAAGATGCCGTCAATGTGACGCGCAATCTGAATGAGTTCCAAAACCAGGAATTGCTCGATCTTTTCCGTCTGAGCCGCAAGGTTGACGCTTTGAAAGACGCAGCTGATTACGACTATTATGTCGAAGCTGCCGATGCGCGCCGCCTTCCCAAAGAGGTGAAAGAGGTGATCGAGGCGGGTTATGCATCGGGCGATGTGTCGCGCGACAATTCGTATCTGTCAGAATCGCTTGAAACCGCCACGGCACGGATCGCTGCTGACCGGGCTGATTTGCCCGCTCTGGAAGCCGATGCACGCAAAGGTTCAGCCCAACTGCGCACTGTGACGGCGGCCGCCAGCGCTTTGCTCAGCTATGGCGAATATGCCAAAGCGGCAGAGCTTTACACAAAAGCACTGGGCATGCCCGGCGTTGATGCAGGCGAAGCGATGACGCGGCTTGGCATTGCGCAGGCTGGGCTTGGGGATTTTGCGGCAGCCCGCGAAACTTTTGCCAAGGTCGAAGGATCACGCGCTCCGATTGCGCGGCTGTGGATCGCCTATGCTGACGAACAAAGCCCGGCAGCACCGCAAACCCAAAGCTTGCAGGAGCTGACGGGCGGCTAAGCCTTCGTTCGATTTGAACACAAAAAAGGCGCTGCGACCTGATGGTTGCAGCGCCTTTTTCTTTGCCTGAACGCGCGCCGCGTTACCGCAGGCGTTTGACGTAAATCTGATTGCCCGCGCGCCGATCAAGACTGAAATTGGGCAGGCTTTCGAACAGGTCGCTGAGGCTTTTGAAACCGTAATTGCGCACATCAAAGCTCGACCTGTTGCCCGCGATCTGGCCAACCTGTTGCAAACGGGCAAAGCCTTTCTCATCGCGTTTTGCCTCTGAATAAGCAGCGGTGATCAGCTCCAGCAGATCTTCATCCAGCACTTCGCCTTTGGTTTTCGGCGCCGACTTGTCAGAGCCTTTGCGATCTTCCGCATAGCTGCCGATCAATTTCTTGATGTCGATAAACCGGGTGCACACCGATTTGAACGCGTCAGGCGTTTTGCTTTCGCCAAATCCGTAAACAAGGATGCCGTCCTGCCGCAGCCGGGTGACAAGCGGGGTAAAATCGCTGTCCGATGTCATCAGGCCAAAGCCATCGACTTTACCCTGATACAGCAGATCAATCGCATCAATCGTCATCGCCATATCGGTGGCGTTCTTGCCTTTCGACACGTCGAATTGCTGCTGCGGTCGGATGCCGAATTTGTTGGTGATCTTATCCCAGCGAGACAAATTGTCTTTGGCAAAATTGCCATAGGCGCGGCGGATGTTCACCTGGCCCAGCTCGGCCATCACGGTAAGGACGGGGTCGATGCCGTCAGGCGTGGTGTTGTCCGCATCAATCAGCAGAGCGATATTTTTCAGTTCAGTGTCTGGCATTGTCTGGCACGGGCCTTTTGCGCGTTGGAGTGCGGGCGATCTTGGCAATCAGTCTTCGGGCAGAAATTCGCCCGTTTCTTCATCGAGCGAATAGAGCACACCTTCGCGGATGGAAAAGTGTGCGCCGCGCAGTTTAAGCGCGCCGCTGGCTTCTTTGTCGGCGAGCCAAGGGAAAGTGCGCAAATTGGCAAGGCTTTGGCGGATGGCGGCAAATTCCATCGCGAGCTCCGCCTTGCGCCCCTCAGTGCCATGTTTGCGCGCCACCGGTTCGCGCGCCTCATCGAGCAGTTTGATCCAGCCCGCGACAAATCCGCCATCGCCTGGTCCGTGCCCAGCAAGGCTTTGATCGAGCGCGGCTTTGCATCCGCCGCATCGGCCATGCCCCATCACAAGCACCTGAGCGACTTCGAGAACTTGCACCGCATATTCGACCGCTGCGGACACGCCGTGCTTGCCCGGCGTGGTTTCGTATGGCGGGACGAGCGCTGCGACATTGCGCACAACGAATATCTCGCCGGGATCAACGTCAAAAATCTGCGCGGGATCAACCCGGCTGTCCGAACAGCCGATAACCAGCATTTTGGGATGCTGTCCCTCCGCAATGGTCTGGTCAAAACGCTCGCGCTGGCGCGGATAGGTGTCCTCGCGAAATCGGCGATAACCTTTCAGCAATTCGGCATATTCTGGCATGTGCGTATCCCTCTTGGCATAAGCGATAAGCATATGCGGGGGCAGGGGGGCAAGAGGGGCGATGCGCTTGCCCGCAGCTTACTTACTCATTTTGCAAGGGCGTGCACGCTTGCAGCGCCCGCTTGTGCCGCCTAGATGACCTCTATGAACGACCTTGCGAATACGCCCAAGCCTGCGCAAACAGGCGAAGACCGTCCCAAACGTCAGCGCAAACCGGATTGGATCCGCGTTCGCGCTCCGGTGAGCGAGGGGTATCATGAAACGCGCCGTTTGATGCGCGATCTCAATCTCAACACTGTGTGCGAAGAGGCCGCATGTCCCAATATCGGGGAATGCTGGACCAAAAAGCACGCGACCGTCATGATCCTTGGCGATGTGTGCACGCGGGCATGTGCGTTCTGCAATGTCAAAACGGGGATGCCGCGCGCAGTTGATCCGATGGAGCCTGAAAACACCGCGATTGCAGCGGCAAAGATGGGCCTCCAACACATTGTCATCACCAGCGTTGACCGCGATGATCTGCCCGATGGCGGCGCGTCGCAATTTGTCAAAGTGATCGAGGCGCTGCGGCGCAACACGCCGGATACGACAATTGAAATTCTCACACCCGATTTCCGCGGCAAAATGCGCCCGGCGGTTGAGGCGATCTGCGCTGCGGGTCCAGACGTTTACAACCACAATCTGGAAACCGTTCCCCGGCTTTACCCCACGATCCGGCCGGGCGCGCGCTATTACGCCTCGCTGCGATTGCTGGAGGAAGTGAAAGCGCACAACCCGCTGATCTTTACCAAATCGGGGATTATGCTGGGGCTGGGTGAACAGCGCTTAGAAGTGCATCAGGTGATGGATGATATGCGCAGCGCCGAGGTCGATTTCGTCACTATGGGCCAATATCTCCAGCCCACACCCAAACATGCGAGCGTGGAGGAATTCGTGACGCCCAAAGCGTTTGACGCATTCGGCTCGATTGCGCGGGCAAAAGGGTTCTTGCAGGTCGCCTCCAGCCCGCTGACCCGGTCAAGCTATCACGCGGGCGAAGATTTCGCCGTCATGCGCGCGGCGCGCGAGGCAAAACTGGCCAAAGCGAACGCGTAATGCCCGGCATCCGCGAAACCCGTCAGCTGCCCTATAGCGCTCAGCAGATGTTCGATCTGGTTGCGGATGTGGGGCGGTACAATCAGTTTCTGCCCTGGGTCATCGCGACGCGCGTGCGCTCCAATTCCGACACCGAAATGGTCGCCGATATGGTTGTGGGGTTCAAAGGACTTCGCGAGAGCTTTGCCTCTCGCGTGGCCAAGGACCGGCCCAATGAAATCGCGGTGCATTATGTCGACGGACCGCTCAGCGATCTTGATAATGTGTGGAAGTTTCGGGAGCTTGGCCCCAATGATTGCGAGATCGAGTTTACCGTCGATTTCACATTCAAAAACCGCATTTTTGAACGGCTTGCAGGCCAGTATTTTGACCGCGCTTTCCGCAAAATGGTCGCCGCATTTGAAAGCCGCGCTTTTGAGCTTTACGGCAGCAGCAATTCGAGCGCACAGACCGTCGCCTGATGGCGAATTTTCGCCCGGCCATCGGGCCCATCGCCGCCATCGAAATGCTTTAATTCGCCTTCGGGTTCGCCATCCTGATTGCGAAACGCCCGCGCGAAGACGACGGTGCCCACAGGCTTAAGCTGTGTGCCGCCGCCGGGGCCTGCAACGCCGCTGATCGCGACAGCAACATCCGCGCCCGATCGTTCAAGCGCGCCGGTTGCCATGGCCCACACGCACGCGATGGAAACCGCGCCAAAGGTTTCGATGATATCGCTGCTGACCCCGAGCATCTCCATCTTGGCTTCGTTTGAATAGGTCACAAAACCGCGATCAAGCACGGCCGAGGAACCCGCAATTTCAGTGAGCGCGCCGGCGACAAGCCCGCCCGTGCAGCTTTCCGCGGTGGCAACCATACGGCCGGCCTCTTGGTTTTCGGCAATGACGCGGGCCGCCAACTCGGTGATGTCGACGGGGAGAAGCAGAGAGGTCATAAAGTGGTCCTAGGCCGGGCAGATCTGCGGGTCTTTAACGCCGCTCATCTCAAAGATGAATGTGACAAGGGCTGAGGTGTTTTCCGCAGGCAGCGGGGCAAGCAATGTGAGGCCGCGTTCAATATCGCTGCACGTATCAGGCTTGATTTCTGAGGCAATCATTTGCTGCACGAATCCGTCGAAAAACGGGCGCACTTGATCTGCGGGCATCTGATCGATGAGTTCGAGCATTCCTGCACCGGCCTCGTCGCCTTGCTCTGCGCGCTCAGCGGCTCTGGTGGCCATCATCTGTTTGCCGAGCCGGTAAGCGCCCGGCCATGCGGTATCCTGTTTTGCGCGGAAGCGATTGGCGAAATCGCCGCCTTTGGTCTTCATAAATCCATCGGCGGCGTATTTTGCATCGCAGCTTTGCATCGCTGCATCAAAGGCAAGCGGTACGGCATAGGTCACCATATCGGTAACGTCCTGGGGCGCGACGCAATTTTGCTGCGCCTGTGCGGTTTGCGCGCTGGCCAATGCGGCCAAAGCAAGCGGTAAGGCGATAAGGGGGAATTCATGTTCGTTGCTTCCTTGATAAATTAGCGGCGCTGCAATGCGACAATCGCCTGGGCTGCCATGCCTTCGCCCCGGCCTGTAAAGCCGAGCCGTTCGGTCGTGGTCGCTTTGATGCTCACCGCGTTTTCGTGCGCGCCCATAATCTCGGCCACTTTTGCGCGCATGGCGGGCCGGTGGGGGCCGATCTTGGGCGCTTCGCAGATAATGGTCAGATCGACATTGCCAATCGCATAGCCAGCGTCACTCGCCAGTTTGACCGCGTGGGCAAGGAACTGCGCGGACCGTGCCCCTTTCCATTGCGGATCGCTGGGCGGGAAATGGGTGCCAATATCCCCTTCAGCAATCGCGCCCAAAACCGCATCGGTGATCGCATGAAGCGCCACATCAGCATCGGAATGCCCGGCAAGCCCGTGCATGTGCTCAAGCTTGATACCGCACAGCCACAATTCCTCACCTTCGGCCAGGCGGTGCACATCATAGCCCTGGCCAATGCGAACAGGGGGGAGAGTGGCTGCGTCCATAAAGTCTTCTGCAAATGTGATTTTCTTCAATCGTTCGTCACCCTGTACCAGCGCAACTGAACCCCCGCTGGCTGAAAGCACTTGCGCATCATCGCCTGCATTCAGCGCACTTTGCCAAGCGCGATGCGCTGCAAGGATATCGGCAAAGCGAAACGCCTGCGGGGTTTGCACCCGGCGAAGCGCCTCACGCTCTGCTTTGCCCGCCATGGTGCCGTCATCGCTGGCAAGGGCCAGGCTATCGACCACGGGGAGAGTGGGGATGGCGCCGGGGTGCTGCTCAAGGCCTGCCAGCAACCGATCAATCACCGGGGCAGGCAGGTCTGGACGGGCCGCATCATGGATCAGCACACGCATAGGAGCATCATCCGCCAATGCCTCCAGCCCCTTGCGCACCGACCCTTGCCGGGTGGCATCGCCCTGCGTGAATGCGATCCCCGTAAGGCCGCCAAGCGCGCTTTGCGCGTATTGGGCCGCATCTTTCGCGACTACCACCAGCACGGGCGATGCGCCGGCATTCAGCAATGCCTCCACCGAATGGCGGATCAAAGGCTTTCCCTGAAAGTCGCGAAACTGTTTGGGCGTCTCACCGCCCACGCGCAAACCTTTGCCAGCGGCAACGACAATCGCGGCAAATGGGGGGAGGGCGGCATCTGACAACATGAAGCTGATGCGCTTAGGGTCTGGACGGGAATTTCGCAATCCACTATGCGCTGCCTATAAATTAGGCAATTACCCCCATGACAGCATTACCCTCTCCTCCCAGCTTAAAGCCGATCAAGGTCGGCCCCGTCATGATTGACGAGCCGGTGATCCTTGCGCCCATGACAGGCGTGACGGACAAGCCGTTTCGCACTCTCGTGCGCCGGTTTGGCTCAGGGCTAAACGTAACCGAAATGATCGCGAGCGAAGCGGCCATCCGCGAAACGCGCCAATCGGTGCAAAAGGCGGAGTGGGACAAAACCGAAGAGCCCGTTTCCATGCAGCTGGTGGGCTGCGATCCTGTCAGCATGGGCGAGGCGGCCAAGCTGCAAGAAGGCAATGGCGCAGCGATCATCGACATCAATTTCGGCTGCCCGGTGCGAAAGGTTGTGGGCCAATTGGCAGGCTCTGCCCTGATGCGAGAAGTGCCGCTTGCGACCAAGCTGATGGAAGCGACCGTCAACGCGGTGGACGTGCCTGTCACGGTCAAAATGCGCATGGGATGGGATCACCAAAGCCTCAATGCCCCTGAAATGGCCCGCATTGCCGAGGATCTAGGGGTTAAGATGATCACAGTCCACGGCCGCACGCGCAATCAGATGTATAAAGGCAGCGCCGATTGGTCGTTTATCCGCAAAGTGAAAGAGGCGGTTTCAATCCCTGTCATCGTCAATGGCGATATCTGCACCATCGCTGATGCGGCAAAGGCGCTGGAACAATCGGGCGCGGATGGGCTGATGATCGGGCGCGGAGCCTATGGAAAACCGTGGCTTTTGGGGCAGGTGATGCATTGGCTGCGCACGGGTGAAACCATCCCCACACCCAGCTTTGATCTGCAATATGCGACCGTGGTGGAACATTATGAACGCATGCTCGACCATTATGGCCGCGATGTCGGCACCAAGATCGCGCGCAAGCATCTGGGCTGGTACACCAAGGGGATGCATGGTTCGGCCGAATGGCGGCATAAAGCGAACTTTATCAACGACCCTGACGAAGTGCTGGGCGAACTCGAACGGTTTTATACCCCCTTCCTCAATCGCAGAGCGGCGTGATGGCGCCAATCGTGTCCGATCCCGCACCGCAGGATGCAGCTTCGGACGCTGTCCATGAGCCTGGCGATACCCCCGCAAACACGCGGCCCGATGCGCGCAGCCAAATTGCGGGCCTGATATTTGCGGTGATCCTGATCGATCACGAAGGGCGCATTGCCGAAGTTAATCACGCCGCTGAAAATATGCTTGGGACAAGCGAAAAACGCTTGATCGGCAAACATATCGTCCAAGCTCTCGCCATAACCGAGGCGCGCGTAGTGGAGCGGATTGAGGACACCGATGCTGCCCTTTTGGCGCGCGGATTGACGGTGGCGGCCAGCTCTGGCGAGATGAAAGTCAATCTCACCGTTTCGCCCATGCCATCCAGCCATGGCTGGCGAGTGGTGGCGATGTCTGAACTTGGCCATGACGACCCTATCTATGGCGAACGCAACAATGCCCCGCTGGGAGCGCCGTCGATCCTCGCGCATGAGATTAAGAACCCGCTGGCCGCCATTCGCGGGGCGGCGCAATTGATCGCGCGCAAATTGCCGCACAAGGACAAATCGCTCGCCCGGATGATCACAGATGAAGTGGACCGGATCGCGCGGTTGATTGACCGGATGCAGCAATTGGGCAGGTCAAAGCCTGACCCCGCATCCGCCTGCAATCTGCACGAGGCGATCCGCTCAGCGCTTGCGATTGTTCAAGCATCGGGCACCAGCGATGTGATTATGACAGAGGAGTTTGACCCCTCCTTGCCCCCGGTTTTTGCCAATAGGGATGCGTTGGAGCAGGTTCTTATCAATCTGATCTCAAACGCCCGCGATGCCGCTTTGGCCAATCATCATGAAGGCGATCCGGCGCGCGTCACTGTGCAGACCCGGTTTGTCAGCGGGCTTGCTTTCAGCGCGATCAGGCTGGGCCGTGCGGTCAAGCTTCCGATTGAAATCACGATTAGCGACAACGGCACCGGGATTGATCCGGCCATGCGTGATTATGTCTTCGAACCCTTCGTATCCTCCAAACAATCGGGCCAGGGGCTGGGGCTGGCTTTGGTGCGCAAGCTGGTGCGCGATATGAACGGCAATATCGGCCACGAACGCGATGCCCGCGCACGGCTTACGCATTTCCGGCTGCATCTGCCGCTGGCAACGGGCAAGGGATGAGGCCGGCATGACCCAAATCAGTTCAGGCCCGGATGGCACCGCGAGCATCCTGCTGGTTGAAGATGACCGCGCCATTGCCACTGTCATTATCGCCGCTTTGGAAGACGAAGGCTTTGCGATCAGCCACTGCACCAGCATTGCGCGGCGTGATGAGCTTTTGGCTGATGGCCCATACGATGTAATGCTCACCGATGTGATGCTGGATGATGGCGATGGTCTGGCCAGCCTTGATGCAGTGCAAAGCGCCGCGCCCGACATGCCCGTGATCGTGCTGTCAGCGCAAAACACACTCGATACCGCCGTGCGCGCCAGTGACAGCGATGCGTTTGAATATTTCCCCAAACCTTTCGACCTTGATGAATTGGTCCAGACCGTGTGCAAGGCCGCGGGTCAGCGCAAAATGGCGCAGGCCATTCCCGACGAGATCACAGCCGATGGCGATGGCTTGCCGCTGGTTGGGCGCAGTCCGGCGATGCAATCGGTTTACCGGATGATCACCCGCGTTCTGCGCAATGATCTAACCGTGCTGATCACTGGCGAAAGCGGCACGGGCAAGGAACTGGTTGCTGAAGCCATTCATCAATTGGGCAACCGGCGCACTGGGCCTTTTGTCGCGGTCAACACCGCTGCGATCCCTGCTGATCTTATTGAAAGCGAGCTGTTCGGGCATGAAAAGGGCGCGTTTACAGGAGCGATTGCGCAGGCCATCGGTAAATTTGAACAGGCCAATGGCGGCACCTTGTTCCTCGATGAAATCGGCGACATGCCTGCGGACGCGCAAACCCGGCTGCTGCGCGCGCTTCAATCGGGCCGGATCCGGCGCGTTGGCGGGCGGCAGGAAATCGCGGTGGATGTCCGCATTGTTGCAGCGACCAATCGCGATCTGGCGCCTTTGATTGCATCGGGCGGTTTCCGCGAAGATTTGTTCTACAGGCTCAATGTGGTCCCGATTGAACTGCCGCCTTTGCGCGAACGGCGCGAGGATATTGGCGAGCTGGTGCAGCATTTCTTTATCCGCGCAGCCGAAGAAGGATTGCCCAGGCGCAACCTGACCATTGATGCCTTGGCCATATTGGAAGCCCGCCAGTGGCGCGGCAATGTGCGCGAATTGCGCAATGTGGTCTTTCGCCTCGCTCTGATGGCGCGCGAGGACATGATCGACGCGCAAAGCCTGGCTGACATTATTGGCGATGAAACGCCCATCGGCCTTGGCCTTTCAGGCGAGGCAAACGAGCCGGGTTTTGCCTCCGCATTGTCCTTTTGGCTCGAGACTGAAAGCCCTGCGCAGGGCACCGTCTATCACAGCGTGCTGGCCGCGTTTGAAAAGCCGCTGATCGAACACGCGCTGGGCCAGACAAGCGGTAATCAACTGCGCGCTGCCCAATGGCTGGGTATCAATCGCAATACGTTGCGCAAACGCATCGTTGAGCTCGACATCGTGCCTGATCGCTTCGCAAGACCGCTTTGACGTAGTTTTTAGGACAGTGCGGCGTTTTTTACTTGCACGAAAGACACAGTGGCGTTGTAAGTAAGCCACGATGGATATGCCCGCTGATCCCGGAAATCTTGCGCCGCGTCACTCGCCGCGCTGGTGGCGGCGTTTTATCGTCTCTTCGCGAAAGGCGAACATCTTTGCATGGCTGGAAGCGGCCTCTCTCATTGCACTTATCGCGGCTATCACTGCGACATATTTGACATATTCGGGTGACCGGCAAGCGGGCGAATTGCTGCCCACTTTGCAAGCGTCGTTGCTGCTGATTGCAACGCTCGTTCCCGCGATGGCGATCCTGGTGCTCGTTGGGCGAAGGCTTGCCATGCGGAGAGCAGCGGGCAGCACGGCGCGGCTGCATGTGCGGCTTGTGTTCTTCTTTTCGATTGTGGCTGCGGTCCCGACTTTGCTGGTGGCGGGATTTGCTGCCTTTTTGTTCCAGTCGGGCGTGGATTTCTGGTTTTCAGACGATTCGCGCGGGCTGATGGAAAACGCCAACGAATTGGCGCAAAGTTATTACGATGCCAACCAAGCCGATGTGCAGGAAGAAACCATCGCCATGGCCAGCGATTTGCGCTTTTTCTTCTTCGAGCGGGGTGGGCAGTTGTCGGATGACAATTTCCCCGATTTCTATGCCTATCAGGCCCAACCGCGCGAAATCACCGAAAGCGCGATCCTGCAGCGCCTGCCCGACGGATCTTTGCGCACAGCTGCGATTATGAACCTGCTGGACGACAATCGCTGGCTCGAATTCAGCGAGGCCGCTTTGCCGCAGCTTGATGAGGGCAATTTTGTCGCAGTTGCGGGCAGTCCGGAACGCATAGCGGCGCTCGCCCCGATTGATGCGGAAAGCGGGATTTACCTCTACAATGCACGCACGACCGAGGCGAGCCTGTTCAATTCCTGGGAGCGCGCGCAGGCCATTTCATCGTCGTATGAATCGCTGACCGCTGACGCGCGCACGCTGCAATTGCGGTTCAACATTGCATTGTTCGCAGTCAGCCTGCTTTTGGTCGGGCTGGCAGTGTGGTTCGCGCTGCGTTTTGCCGACCGTCAGGTTGAACCGCTCACGGATCTTGTCGGTGCCGCGCGTAAAGTGGGGCAGGGCAATTTTGCACTGCGTGTTGAGGGGCGCACTGGCGCGGATGAAATTGGCCTGCTCAATCGGGCCTTTAACCGCATGACTGCGCAATTGGAAAAGCAAACCGATGCGCTTGTAAACGCCAATCGCCAGATCGATGATCGGCGCGCCTTTATGGAAGCGGTGCTGGAATCGGTTTCCGCAGGGGTTGTCTCGGTCGATAGCGAAAGCCGGGTGCTGCTGATGAATTCATCCGCTCAGTCGCTGCTGGGAAATGGCGGTGAAAATGACGCCGCATCCGATCAACTTGTGGGGCGATCGCTCAGCGATATCGCGCCCGAAATCTGCCAGATGCTGCGCGATGGCAAAGAGAGCCAGATCGTCAGCCACGCTCGCGGCAATGAGCTGCTGACGCTGGCCGTGAAAGCAGCTCCGGGATCAAGCGGTCATGTGATCACTTTTGAAGACATCACGCGCCAATTGCTCGATCAAAGGCAGGCGGCATGGTCCGATGTCGCGCGCCGTATCGCGCACGAAATCAAGAACCCGCTCACCCCGATCCAGCTCGCCACCGAGCGGCTCAAACGCCGCTATCGCAAGCAGATCGACAAGGACGAAGAGCTGTTTGACGAATTGACCAACACCATTGTGCGTCAGGTCGGCGATTTGCGCAAAATGGTGGATGAATTCTCGTCTTTCGCGCGTCTGCCCAAACCCATGTTCCGCCCCGAAGATCCGGTGGATCTGGTGCGCCAGGCGGTGTTCCTGCAAGAGGTCGCGCATTCCAAGATCGCCTTCAAAGTGACGCTCGATCTGGCGGAGCGTTCCACCATACGCTGCGATCGTCATCAGCTGGGTCAGGCGATGACCAATGTGCTTAAAAACGCGGTCGAAGCGGTGGAGGCCAAACTGGCCATCGAACCCGCTCCCTATGCAGGCGAGGTCTTGGTAAGGATCACCGATACCATCTCCGATACTGGCACAGCGGATGCGGGCTTTATCGTCATCACCGTCACCGATAACGGCATTGGCCTTCCCACAGACCGCGACCGATTGACCGAACCCTATGTCACCACGCGTGAGAAAGGCACCGGGCTTGGCCTCGCGATTGTGAACAAGATTGTCGATGAACATGGCGGCGATATGAGCTTTGCCACCGGCGAAAAGGGCGGCACCGCTGTCACCCTGCGCTTTGCCCGCGATCCCGAACTTGCCTCGGCAGAACCTGCATTATGACCCGTATCAACATGACCCCTATCAACCCAAGGAAACTTTGATGTCGCTCGATATTCTGATTGTCGATGATGAGCATGATATTCGCGAACTCGTCTCCGGCGTGCTCGGAGATGAGGGGTATGATTGCCGCACTGCTGCTGAAAGCCGCGGCGCTTTGGCCGCGATAGATGAACGCCGGCCCAGTTTGGTGCTGCTCGATGTGTGGCTGCACGGCAGCGAGATGGACGGGCTGGAATTGCTCGACGCGATCAAAGTGCGCGAGCCTGAATTGCCGGTCATCATTTTCTCCGGTCATGGCAATATCGACACCGCCGTATCCGCGATTGGACGCGGTGCGATGGACTTTATCGAGAAACCGTTCGAGGCTGAGCGCCTGCTTTTGCTGGTCGAACGCGCAACCGAAACCGAACGCCTGCGCCGTGAAAACTCGCGCCTGCGCGAAGGGGCCGTGGATGGGGCGGAATTTACCGGCAATTCCTCGTCCATCAACACAGTGCGCGCGACATTGAAACGCGTCGCGAACACTGGCAGCCGCGTGTTGATCACGGGGCCAGCGGGCGCAGGCAAGGAAGTTGCGGCAAGGCTGCTCCATTCCTGGAGCGGGCGCGCCGACAAAGCGTTCGTCACGGTAAATTCCGCACGCATCACGGCGGAACGCTTTGAGCATGAATTGTTCGGTGAGGAAAATGACGGGCGGCAGGTACGCTCTGGCTTGCTCGAATTGGCCGATGGCGGCACCTTGTACCTCGACGAAGTGGCCGATATGCCGCTTTCCACACAGGCCCGCATCCTGCGCGTGCTGACCGAGCAAAGCTTTGTGAGGGTAGGGGGCACGCGCCAGATTGGGGTCGATGTGCGCGTTGTCTCCTCAACGTCGCGCGATCTGGCGCTCGAAATGGAAGAAAAGCGCTTTCGCGAAGACCTGTTTTACCGCCTGAATGTCGTGCCCGTCGCCATTCCAAGCCTGAGCCAGAGACGCGATGATATTCCCGCTCTCGCTGAGCATTTTTTCACCCGCTATTCGACCAATCAGGGGATCACCCCGCCCGACATCTCGGAAGAAGCGATGGCGGCGTTCCAGGCTTATGACTGGCCGGGCAATGTGCGCCAATTGCGCAATGTCGTGGAACGCATCATCATCATGACCCCGCGCGAACGGCTGACTATGGTGGAAACCGATATGCTGCCCGCCGAAATTACTGGAGGGCGCCTTGCCGCATCAGGACAGGGGCTTTCCGCGATGATGGGTGTGCCATTAAGAGAGGCGCGCGAGAGCTTTGAGCGCGAATATCTCACCATTCAGATCCGCCGATTCTCTGGCAATATCTCCAAAACGGCGACGTTTATCGGGATGGAGAGGTCAGCTTTGCACCGCAAACTCAAATTGCTTGGCATGGCAGAACGGCGCGAAAACGTGCGTAAAGACTGACCTGCTGCAAGAAAAACGCATCCATTTGGCTGTAAAGCAATTCAAGCATTGCTCCTATGCCTAGTCAAAGGCATAAAAGGGTGAGGGCGCTGTAAGTGATCGATCACTTCAACCGTTCTACCGCGGACCGCAAAAGCGGCCGCCAATAATAGGAGCATAAAACATGTCAAATGGGCGAACTCTCTCTCCGCGCCCACGGCCTGCCTCTGAGCAATCAGATGCGGTGCAAAGCGGTAATTCGTCGCGCTCATCAGGTGCGCGCGGCAAGGCAGGCGCAGGCAATCTCCAAGACGCGTTTCTGAATTTCCTGCGCAAAAACAAAATTCCTGTCACCATGTTTCTGGTAAAAGGCGTTAAACTTCAAGGGATTGTCACATGGTTTGACAATTTTTCGATCCTTTTGCGCCGCGATGGACAGTCGCAATTGGTGTATAAGCACGCCATTTCGACGATCATGCCGGGACAACCGGTCGATGCCGATCAGTTTGAGATGCGTACGGGCAACTCCAAACAGCGATTGTTGCAGGACATTTTCCTCAGCCGGGTGAGCGAGGCGAATGTGCAGGTTACCATGTTCCTGGTGAACGGGGTGATGTTGCAGGGGCGGATCGCGTCCTATGATCTGTTCTGCATGCTGCTCGAGCGTGAAGGGGCGGTGCAACTGGCCTATAAGCACGCGGTTTCGACCATTCAGCCAGCCACGCCAGTCGATCTCACTGATGATGATGACGATCCTGAATTTGGCGAGCTGGATGAAGGGTGAGGGCACGGCCCGCTGCGGCCCCGCCCATTCTAGGATAGACGACTGAGCTTCGATGATGACTTGATGGACGAGGTGACCCGCGGTGCGCGGGCCCTTGTGTTGTGCCCGGATGTGCGCAGCCTGTCTTATGACCTCAGCGCCAAGGAACGGCTTGAGGAGGCACAAGGCCTGGCGCTCGCCATTGGGGTGGTCATCGCGCATTCCGAAGTGTTCACGATCCGCCAGATGCAGCCCAACACTTTGTTCGGATCAGGGCAGGTTGAACGCATAAAAACCGATTGCGAGCTGCACGAGGCGGAGCTGGTGATTGTCGATGGCGCTTTGACGCCAATCCAGCAGCGCAATCTTGAAGACAAGTTCAAGCGCAAAGTCATTGATCGCACAGGGTTAATTCTGGAAATCTTTGGCGAACGCGCCGCCACGGCGGAAGGCCGCTTGCAGGTTGAGCTGGCGCATCTCGACTATCAACAAAGCCGATTGGTGCGCAGTTGGACACACCTTGAACGGCAACGCGGCGGGTTTGGCTTTCTGGGCGGTCCGGGCGAAACCCAGATTGAGGCCGACAGGCGGATGATCCGCCAGCGCATGGCGCGGCTCAGGCGGGAGCTCGAACAAGTGCGTAAAACGCGCGCCTTGCACCGCGAAAGGCGGGGAAGGGCACCCTGGCCTGTGATTGCGCTGGTTGGGTATACCAATGCGGGAAAATCTAGCCTGTTCAACCGGCTAACGGGCGCAGAGGTGATGGCAGAGGATATGCTGTTCGCAACGCTCGATCCCACGATGCGCGCGATCAGCCTGCCGGGCGTTGAAAAGGCTATATTGTCGGACACGGTCGGCTTTATCTCCGATTTGCCCACCCAATTGGTCGCCGCTTTCCGGGCAACACTCGAAGAAGTCACCGGTGCGGACATCATTTGCCATGTGCGCGATATTTCCAGCGAAGCGCATGCCGCACAGAAAAAGCAGGTTATCGAGGTTTTGAGCGATCTTGACGTGGTCGATCCCGAAACGGGGGAGGGCGACATTCCCATCCTCGAGGTTTGGAACAAGGCCGATTTGCTGGACGCAGACCATTTGGCAGAATTGGAGACAGCAGCGGCCAATTCTGGCGCTGTGCTGCTCTCTGCGCTTGATGGCAGCGGGATGGAAAGTTTTGAAGCGCGCATCGCCGATATGCTGACCGCGACCGCGCGCGAAGTGACGATAAGATTGCCCGCCAGCGATGGCCGCCGGATCGCATGGCTGCACGCGCACGGCGATGTGCGCAGCGATACAGATGCGGGAGAAGGGGATGCGGGGCCAGAACGCGAGCTGATCGTGCGCCTTAACCCCAAGGAATTGGGGCAATACGCGACGCTTTAGGCGCTGCCGCTGCCTTTCTCATCAGCCTTCACGGCCTGCCACAGGCTTTCTTTTTGATCGAGATCCAGGTCAGCAAAATCACCCTGGGCGCGCTGTTCCATCCCGCGAAAACGGCGTTCAAACTTGGAATTTGCCGCGCGAAGGGCTTCTTCTGCGTCGATCCCATGCGCCCGCACCAGGTTCACCGCTGCAAACAGAAAATCGCCTGCTTCTTCGGCTTTGTGTGATGGTGACCTTGCCGTTTTAAGCTCCTGTATTTCCTCAAAAACCTTGGCCTCAGGACCATCGGTATCGGGCCAGTCAAACCCTGTACGCGCGGCGCGTTTCTGCAATTTTTGCGCGCGCATCAAGGCCGGTAAAGCCAAGGCCACGCCGTCCACCGCGCTTTGCATGCCTTTTTCACCGCGTTCGGCGGCTTTGATCGTTTCCCAGCGTTGTTCGCCCATGGTCCCGCCAGCATCGCAAAAAATATGTGGATGGCGCGCTTCCATCTTGTCGCTGATAGCGTCTGCGACATCGTCAAAATCGAATGCACCAGTTTCTTGCGCCATGCGCGCATGAAAGACGACTTGCAGCAGCAGATCGCCAAGCTCATCGCGCAATTCCGCCATATCGCCGCGCTCAATCGCCTCGGCAACTTCGTAAGCTTCTTCGATCGTGTACGGTGCGATTGTCCTGAAATTCTGCGCCAGATCCCATTCGCATCCGCCATCAGGATTGCGCAATTGCGCCATGATAGCGAGGAGACGGCCGATAGGGGTCTGCGCGGCGGGTTTTTTGGCGGGCTCGCTCATCGCAAGAACCTCGCCTCAGCAAGATTGATAATATATATTATGTTAAATATTGGCACCCCGTAGACAGGGATGCTCACCCTCAAAGCTCAAGTCCCATCAGGTTGGCGACCAGAAAGCCGCCGGTAAAGATGCAGGCCCAGATCAGGATCAATTGCACCATTTTGCCCCAGCTCAATTTGAATGAAGCCAGCGCACCGCCAGCCAGAACCAGCCAGCCCAGCATTGCTATCACTGAAACAATCGCAACATCATTCATGCTGTCATCTCCAACCCATCAAAGCCAACGATCACATGATCGGGCGTTTCTGCCTCCAGTGTGCGGTAATCCATGCTTTTATCAAGGTGGCTGAGCACGATTTGCTTTGCGCCGCAGCGTTCGCCAAGCTCTATCGCCAGGTCCAGATTGGCATGCGTTGGGTGCGGATCGCGTCTTAAACAATCGCTAACCAAGATATCGACGTCTTCGAAACATTCGATCATGGCATCGTTTATGGCGCTGTAATCGGTTGCATAGGCAATGGATTTGCCATCCGCTTCGAATCTGTATCCGGTGGTTTCGCCGCTGCCATGCGCCATTTGGCAGAACTCCACGCCAAATCCGGCGATCATCCGCAACCGGTCAAGCGTGTCGAGCGTCACAATGGTCGGATACCCATCCTGACCTGCAAAGACATAGCCGAACCGCTGGCGCAGACGGCGTACTGTTTCTGTCGAGGCATAGCCCGGTATCGGGCCGCCGCGGCCATATCTCAGCACGCGTAAATCGTCGATGCCGTGGCAGTGATCGGCGTGGTCGTGCGTCCAGAACACGCAATCAAGCCGCCCGATCTGGTGCCGCAGCAATTGCGCGCGGCAATCAGAGGATGTGTCAACCAGAACCCGCGCGCCATCATCGCTTTCCACCAGAATGGAGACCCGCGTGCGTCTGTTGCGGGGTTCATCAGGGTCGCAATCGCCCCAATCGCCCGCGCCATCCTCTCCGCCAAGCCGGGGCACACCTGTTGAGGTGCCAGAGCCGAGCATGATGAATTTCACAAGCCAGCCTTGCTGAAAAGACGCGCAAAATTGCGAGTGGTAACAGCAGCCAGATGCTCGCGCGTTTCGCCGCGCAGGTCCGCCACAAATTGCGCGGTGTCTGCAACAAAAGCAGGCTCACACGGGCGGCCGCGATGCGGCACCGGGGCAAGAAACGGGCTGTCGGTTTCCACCAGCAATCGGTCTTCCGGCACGGTTTTGGCGACCGCTTGCAGCTCTTTCGCATTCTTGAATGTGACTATGCCCGAAAGCGAAATGGTCAGCCCCAGATCGAGCACTTTCTGGCCAAATTCAGCCGACGCGGTGAAGCAATGGATGAGCGCTGGAAACGCGCCCTTGCCCATTTCATCGTCCAGAATGGCAAATGTGTCAGCTTCTGCATCGCGCGTGTGGATGATGACGGGCAGGCCCGTTTCGCGCGCGACATCGATATGCATGCGGAACAATTTGGCCTGCGTTTCGCGGTCCGAATGTTCGTAATAATAATCGAGCCCGGTTTCTCCAATGGCGATGACGCGCGGGTTTTGCGTGGCAGCAAACAGCACCTCGCGGGGCAGATCAGCGTGGGCGTCTGCTTCGTGCGGGTGAATGCCGACACTGGCGAACACGTCATCTTCGCGTATGGCGGTGGCGACGACCTGGTCCCATTCGGTTTGTTTGGTCGAGATGTTGAGGAACGCCCCCACCCCTGCACCGCGCGCGCGTTCCAGCACGCCCTGCTGGTCTTCAATCACGCCCTTATATTCAAGGTGACAATGGCTATCGACGAGCATTACGCCCCCTCCCCTGCATCCTCGGGCAATTCGAGGCGCGGGAACAAAGGCGTCGGTTTGCTGAGGACAAAGCCGCTTTCGACGAGATTGCGATACCAATCGGCATTGTCCAGCGCACTATAACTGCGCGCATCAGGAGCAATGCCAAGCTGATCGAGCAGTGCGGATGCTTTACCCGGAACCACCGGTTGGATCGCAATGGTCAGATCACGGATCGCCATAAACAGGGTTTGCAAGACCACTCTCATGCGGTCAGGATCAGTTTTTTTCAGCGCCCACGGAGCCTGTTCATCAACATATTGATTGCACGCAAACACCGCGCGCATCCACGCATCAATCCCGGCTGAAAAGTTGAGCGCGTTAAATTCTCGCGGCAATTCGCGCCGGCACGCATCGCTGACGGTGCTGGCCAGATCATCATCGGCAGGGGCCGCATCAAAAAGTTCAATCGCCCCGTCCATATTCTTATGGATCATCGACAAAGTGCGCTGCGCCAGGTTGCCAAAACTGTTGGCAAGTTCGGCATTGGCGCGTTCCACAATCGCTTCGGGTGAATAGCTGCCATCTTTGCCAAAAGCGACTTCGCGCATCAGGAAATAGCGCAGGGCATCAACGCCAAACTGATCGGCCAAGGCCAAAGGATCGGTCACATTGCCGAGCGATTTGGATTCCTTTTGCCCCCGATTGAGCAGAAATCCGTGGCCAAACACCTGTTTTGGCAAAGGCAAATCGGCGCTCATCAAAAATGCGGGCCAATAGACCGCGTGAAAGCGCACGATATCCTTGCCGATCAGATGCAAATTGGCGGGCCAGAATTTGGGATAATTCGCAGTCTCATCAGGAAAACCCAGCCCGGTGAGGTAATTGGTAAGCGCATCGACCCAGACATACATCACATGATTGTCAGATCCGGGGACTTTCACGCCCCAATCAAAGCTGGTGCGGCTGATCGAGAGATCGCGCAGGCCCTGTTCAACAAAAGCGATCATTTCATTGCGGCGGCTGACAGGTTCTAAGAAACCGTCAGAGCGAAGCAATTCGAGCAAGCGGTCCTGATACTTCGAAAGCCGGAAAAACCAGCTTTCCTCAACCGTCCATTCCACCGGCGTGCCTTGGGGGAAAGCTTCTCGCCCCCTCCCCTGTCGTCAGCTCGCTTTCATCGTAATAGGCCTCGTCGCGGACCGAATACCATCCTTCATAACGGTCGAGATAAAGGTCGCCTGCTGCCTCCATGCGCTGCCAGATAGCTTGGCTGGCGCGGTGGTGATCATCCTCAACCGTGCGGATAAAGCGATCATGGCTGATATTAAGCGCTGCGCACATATCCTGGAAATACCCCGACATCTCATCGGCAAGTTCACGCGGGGTGCGGCCCTGTTCTTCGGCTTTGCGCGCCATTTTGAGGCCGTGTTCATCGGTGCCCGTTTGAAAGCGCACATCGCGGCCCTGCAAGCGCTGAAACCGCGCGATCACATCGGAGGAAATCGCTTCATAGGCATGGCCGATATGCGGGCGGCCATTGGGATAGCTTATCGCAGTGGTGATGTAATACGGGGCGTTTGAGGGTTCAGCCATGGGCGTGTTCGCTAGCGGGCGCGGCCTCGCTAAGCAAGGTGCCGATTTGCATTGTCAAAAGGCCGGTATCGTAATTGTAGCTGGGCGCTTCGCCGGCAAGCTTGACCAAGGCGGCATGGGTTTCAATCAACCGTGCGCGGTGGGCGGAAACTTGCGTTTTGCGCGCATGGTCAGCGGTGATCGCCTGCGCGAGTTCGAGCACGGCAGAAAGCCTTTCCCGATCAGCGCGCGCCCCGATCGCTCGGGCAAGGTCGGTGCGCGCGGCCAGCGCTGGGTCGCCTTTGGTGATCAAATCCTCGATCAATCCGGCGAGCCCGCCCAGATCCTGCTCCACAAATCGCAAGGCTGCACCAAAAGACCCTTCCGCTGCTGCAATCGCGGCATTGATCGCCGCCGGGTCTGAGGGGGCTGCCTCCTCCAGCATGGCGCGCAGATTGCTTTCGCTGATAACGGGAAAGCGCACCATGCGGCAGCGCGAACGGATCGTGGGCAGCAGGCGCGATGGCCGGTGCGTGACCAGCAGGAAGAACGTCCCCTGCGGGGGTTCCTCCAGGCTTTTGAGCAGCGCGTTTGACGCATTGCGCTCCATATCATCGGAAGGGTTGATAATGATCGCTCGGCGCGCGCCCAATGTTGGCCGGGTGTTCAGCCGCCTTTGCATTTGCCTGATCTGATCAACGCGGATGGAACGCGCGCGTTCGAACGGTTTGCCATCGGCCTGAAGGCGCGCTTCCTTATCGTTTTTTGCGCCATAGGTGAGCGTGAGGATATCGGGGTGATCGCCCTGGGGTTGCGGCACGCCATCTTCTGCGACCAATTCGCGCGCTGCGGCCATCGCAAAGTCGTTTTTGCCAAGCCCGCTTTTGCCCGCCAAGATCCAGCCATGATGCATCCGCTCGCCGCCAAGGGCGCTGCGCCATTCGCGCCATGCGGCGGCGTGATTGGGCCAGTCAGTCATGGCCCGATTCGCCTTGCAATAACGGCATGACCGCTTGCCAGATGCGCGCGTGAACCTCTTGCGGATCGCCGCCGGCATCAATGATGACGCTGCCGCCGGGATCACGCTCCGCCTGATCGCGGAAAGCGCGCGCGACCTTCGCATGATAATCCGCGCTGCGCCCGCCAATCGCGTCGCTTTCATCGCCGTCGCGCGCGGCTAGCCGCCGTGCTGCCTCTTGCGGATCAAGCGCCAGCACCAGCGTGAGATCGGGCCGCAAACCCTTGCTGCCAAATTGATGAAGGGCCTGTATGGCCGCATCGCCCGATCCCCCTGCCCCGCCCTGATAGGCTCTGCTGGAATCGACGAAGCGATCGCATATGACCCAGGTGCCTGACGATATCTGCGGCATGATCCGGCGCGCGACATGATCGGCGCGGGCGGCAGCGAATAGCAGGGCCTCAGCCTCAGCCCCCCACCCTTCGCCCGGCGGATGCAGCAGCAATTCGCGAATGGCCTCTGCGCCCTGTGTCCCGCCCGGCTCGCGAGTGAGATCGGTTGCAATGCCCCGCTGTTCCAAAGCCGCGATCAGCAATTTGGCCTGCGTCGATTTGCCCGCGCCCTCGCCCCCTTCAAGCGCGATAAAACGCCCCCTTGAGCCCGCCTCGGTCACGATAGCCACCCCAGCACGCCGTTATAGATGCGGGTGAAAAACCCGGCCTCTTCAACCGCGCTTTTGGCAAGCAGCGGCACGCGCGCTTGCTCCATTCCAGGAGCGGTAATTTCTAGAAAGCCGACCTCTTCGCCCGTAGCAATAGGCGCGCGCAGTGGCCCCAGATAATGCACTTTTACCGATGGATCGGCGGGGCCATCAGCGGCGCTGTCTTTGGGCAGATTGATAAAGACCTCGCGGTCTGTCACCAGTTCGACCATGCGCGATGCGCCGCCTTGGACGCGCGCTTCGCTGATGACAGCGCCTTTGTCATACAGACGCTGGCGTTCAAAAGCGGCAAAGCCCCATTCCATATATCGGCGTGCCAGATTGGCGCGCGCGCCAATGCTGCGCGTTCCGGCAAGGACCAGCACAAGGCGCTGTCCATCCCGCTCGGCTGAACCGAGATAGTTGTAGCCCGCTTCATTGGTGAAGCCCGTCTTGATCCCGTCCGCGCCTGCAAAGCGTTCAATCAGCGGATCGTAATTGGTCTGCGTGATGCCGTTATAAGCGAAAGTCTTGCGCCCGATATAGCGATCATAATGCGCGCGGTGGCGGCCAAGCAGCGCCTGCGCCAGCGTCAAAAGGTCGCTTGCTGTGGTGAAAGTCTGGCCGCCATCGGGCCAGCCATTGGGCGTGGCAAAATGGCTGTTCACCATGCCAATCTCGCGCGCTTTGGCCGTCATCGCCTGTGTCCAGCCCTCAACCGATCCCGCAGTCTCGCCAATAGGGGTGCTGGCCAGCACGGTGGCTGCATCATTGGCCGACACGTTGGCAATGCCCAGCAGCATATCGGACAGCGGAACCTGAGCGCCCGCTTCCAGGAACATGGTCGAGCCCTTGCCCTGCCATTCTTCGGCAATGCCGGGTGAGACTGTCATCACTTGGCCCGGATCAAGCTCACCCGCCTCGATCAATTCGAAGGCAAGAAACAGCGTCATCACTTTGGTGATAGAAGCCGGGACAAATCGCCTTTGCGCATTGCGTTCGTGCAGCACTTGTCCGCTGGAGATATCGACTAGCATCGCAACAGGCGCATCGCGCTCAGATGGAACGCCGGTAGGCGCAGCAACTTGGGCATGGGCTGGCGCGCTGGCGAGCATGGCCAGAGCAGGCGCTGCCATCACCGCCAGCACGAGCTTTGATCTTTTCACAACCAGAAACCCAAACACAAACACCACATATCCGTGACGCATAGCCGCGCGCACACCGATTTGCGAGCGGTAGTCGCTGCTCAGTTCACGATTGCATCAGCCAGCAGGCCAACGCTCATCGCGTAATAGTTGGAGCAATTGTATTCTAGGATCACCCGGTAATTACCCGTCAGCAGCCAGGCGGGCTGGCCCGGACCATCAGGCTGGAACAACGAGACCAGCGTGTCATCGGGCAGAAAACGCTGCGGGGCGACGCCAAGATTGCGCCATTCGGCCACCGTCTTCCACTGGCTGTGGCGTTCATGGACGCGCGGGCAAACGGCGGCTTTCAGCTTGGTCTTGTAAGCATCGACATCGAAACCCGCCGGCACATTCGCGCGCACGCCCCATGGCTGGCCGGTGCGCCATCCGGCATCGCGGAAATAGTTGGCGATAGAAGCAAATGTGTCTGCCCGGTTGGAGAAGATATTGGCGCGGCCATCACCGTCGCCATCGGCGGCAAGCCGCAGATAAACGCTCGGCAGAAACTGCGGATTGCCAAATGCACCGGCATAGCTGCCGATCAGCTGACCGCGCGAATAGCCCCGATCCGCCACTTGCATCAGCGCCACCCATTCGCCAGCGAACAGTTCGCGCCGGCGGCCTTCCCATGCGAGCGTTGCCAGACTGCGCGACAGATCGAAATTACCCCGGATCCGGCCATAGCTGGTTTCATGCCCGAAAATGGCAACGATAATCTCTGCCGGCACACCGTATTCCGCTTCGACCCGGCCCAGCATGCTGCGATTTTGGCGATAGACATTTTGTCCGCCACCAATCCGCACCGAATTGACATGCGTGCGGATATAGGGGGCAAGCGCAGGATAGCCGCGCCGTGTCGGCGTGCCCGGCTGCCCCTGATCGAGCCGAATCACCCGCGCATTCGGTGTCAGCCCCGATGTCATGCGCGCCAGCGTCTGCTCGCTCACCCCTTCGGCTCTGGCGCGGGCTTTGAGCAGCTCCATATAGGCATCAAAGGCAATGCCATCGCGCGCCTGCACCTGCGCAAAGGCGGGCGTGGCAAAGGCACCGAACATCGCGATAACAGCGATCAGGAAAGCGAAAGGAGTTGAGTGTTTCAGCATGGGTTCGGGTATCTCATAATCAGCATGAACCCTCTATAACCAAATCGCGTGACACTCCCATGGTGACAATCGCGAAATCCCCCGCTAGAGAGCCTCGCTCACAGACCCATCTCGTGCGGACAGTTGGCAGAGTGGTCGAATGCACTGGTCTTGAAAACCAGCAAGGGTGCAAGCCCTTCCAGGGTTCGAATCCCTGACTGTCCGCCACCCTATTTCAAGCAACCGCAGTCTACGCGCGCGATGGCGGGTCGGCAGGTGTCATCTTGCCTACGATGATGCAGTCCGCTTCCCAGTCCAGCTTGCCAACATTCACATCATCCTCGCCCACGTGCAGCTGTTCAATGCGGGTTTGTTTCCCACAATAGTCTTGAACAACCAGCTTGTATGTTCCCGGCTTAAGGTTGGTGAACTGAAAGGTGGCATCGTTTTGCGCGCGCGTTTTGTAGCTGCGTATTGCTCCTTCCAATATGATCTGTGCATTGCGTTGATAGGGTTCAACTGACCCAGCAACAGTGAAGCGAGGCGAAACCGCTGGTCCATCCACGGACGAACACGCCGCCATCGCCAAAGTTGCGGCCCCGCCCAAGGCGGCCTTTAACCGGCGTTGCCCTTGCCCGTTTCTGTCTGCGAGCTTGATCGCGCCATCTGCGCCGACTTTAGCTCTGACACAGGCCTCTTCATCCATGGCAAGCAGCGCTTGCGCCTCTTCAAATGTCATCGCTTCAAGGTCGTGAACTGTGCGTTCACACACAGCGCAGTGCCGGTGGCAGCCTTGCTCACTGCTCATACCATCCCAAGGCTCGTCACACGGCGTGGGAAAGGCAACGGACAATTCTGTCTTTTCCGTCATCATCGCTCCTCTTGCGCTTACATATGGAGAGCCCGCCCGTAAGCATCGAGCACGCTTTCATGCATCATTTCTGACAAAGTCGGATGCGGGAAGACGGTTTGCATCAGCTCTTCCTCGGTTGTCTCCAGCGTTTTGCCCACGGTATAACCCTGGATCAGTTCGGTCACTTCGGCGCCCACCATATGCGCGCCCAAAAGCTCGCCTGTGCCTGCATCAAAGACGGTTTTGATAAAGCCTTCTGCTTCGCCCAGCGCGATGGCTTTGCCATTGCCGATAAAGGGGAAATTGCCGACCTTAATGTCCAGACCAGCATCGCGCGCCGCGGCCTCTGTCATGCCGACGCTGGCGACTTGCGGATGGCAATAGGTGCAGCCGGGTATCGCATCGCGGTTGAGCGGATGGGGATGCACATCTTTGTTGCCAAGCTCCTGCGCAATCGCTTCGGCGCAGGTCACCCCTTCGTGGCTGGCTTTGTGCGCCAGCCACGGGCCGGGCGTGCAATCGCCAATGGCCCAAAGGCCCGCCGTTTTGGTGCGGCCATACGGGTCAATCTGGATGAAGCCGCGATCCATTTCCGCCAGTGCATCTATCCCGATATTTTCGGTGTTAGGCTGAATGCCGATAGCGGTGATGACGTGGCTGTATTCAGCCGTCTCCACCGCGCCTTTGGCATCCTTGATCGTGGCTTTGACGCTTTTGCCGCCGACCTCAATCCCTTCGACCCCTGCGCCGGTCATGATGGTTATGCCCTGTTTCTTGAGCGATTTGGCAAGGAAGGTGGAAACGTCAGCATCCTCAACTGGGACGATCCGGTCCAGCATCTCTACCACGGTCACATCGGCGCCCATATCGTTGTAGAAGCTTGCAAACTCGATCCCGATTGCGCCTGATCCGATCACCAGCAGCTTTGTGGGCATCTCGCCCGGCACCATCGCATGGCGATAGGTCCACACGCGCTTTCCATCGGCAGGTGCAAACGGCAGATCGCGCGCTCGTGCGCCTGTAGCCACGATTACGTGCTTTGCGCTGAGTGTCTGAGTGCCTTTGTCCGATGTCACCTCAAGGGTGGTTGGCCCGGTCAGCTTGCCCTCGCCCATGTGGACGGTGACCTTGTTCTTCTTCATCAGGTGGGCGACCCCCTGATTGAGCTGTTTGGCCACCCCGCGAGAGCGTTTGACGATAGCGTCCAGATCCGCCTCAATCGCGCCTGCGACTTTCAAGCCGTAATTTGCCGCATTGTCCATATAGTGCTTGATCTCAGCCGAGCGCAGCAGCGCTTTGGTCGGGATACAGCCCCAGTTGAGGCAGATGCCCCCCAGGTTCTCGCGCTCAACAATGGCGGCTTTCAGGCCCAATTGCGCGGCCCGGATGGCAGCCACATAGCCGCCCGGCCCAGAGCCAAGCACGATTACGTCATATTGGGTTTCAGCCATGGTGTGATCCTGTTTCAGAGGGGAGGAGGAGAGGATGAAAGAAGAGACATGGACCGCATGTTACACGGTCCTGGGGAGAAAGAAGGGAGCGCGCAGCCCCGCGCGTTTCGCGCATATTTGCGGCGGGCAACAGGCGGCAGGAAATGAACGCAGAACACTGCGCCCCTATGCCCCAAACCCGCGCCTGTAGGAAAGCGGTCCATACGCCGTTCAGCCTGCCAAATGCTCGACAAAATATTTGTGAACCCAGCCATATCGGCACGGGCCGCGATATGCCCCGACAAAAGCAGACGGCGTGCCCGTGCCGCAATCAGCCAGATCATCGCCCGGCTTTTGATAGACGACGCCGTACCAATCGCCATGCATATCGCACAAAGTCAGTCGGTTGCCATTCAGCAGCCGGTCGCGTTCTTTCGAAGCGGTGCCGGGCGCAATCCGAACGCTCAAAAACCCATCGCCGCCGCGGGTAAGGCCGTGTACTTGACCCATGCTGGAACACGCATCGAAATCAGGTCCGTCATACCCGACCATGACAAGCCGCTCGCCAGTTTCGAAATCGGCAGAGGCGCTGACAAGGCCGGGCATCGCAAGGGCAAATGCTGCGATAGCGGCCAGCAAACCTGCCCGCATCACACCACCAGCCCCAGCGGATTTTCGCACAATTGCTTGATAGCTTCCATCAATTGCGCGCCTTCTGCGCCGTCGATTGCGCGGTGGTCAAAGCTGCCCGATGCGTGGAGCACGGTGGCGGGCTTGATCTCTCCATCCACCACGTAGGGCTGCTGTTGTCCTGCCCCAACCGCCAGGATCATCCCTTGCGGCGGATTGATGACAGCATCGAACTGCTTGATGCCGAACATGCCCAGATTGGAGAGGCTGGCCGTGCCGCCCTGATATTCGTGCGGGAGCAATTTGCCATCGCGCGCTTTTCCGGCAAGCGTCTTCATCTCCTGCGATATCACCGCAAGGCTTTTGGTATCGGCCTCGGTGATGACAGGTGTGATCAGCCCCGAAGGCGCAGCCACAGCAACCGAGACATCGGCGCGGGTATAGCGGCGCATGGTATCGCCATGGAAACTGACATTGCATTGCGGCACCCGGATGAGCGCGCGGGCGAGCGCTTTGATCAGCAGATCGTTGACCGACAGCTTCACCCCGTCCGCTTCAAGCGAGGCGTTCAATTGTTTGCGCAAGGCAAGCAGCGGATCAAGATGGATGTCGATGGTGAGGTAGTAATGCGGAACGGTTTGCTTGCTCTCGGTCAGGCGGCGGGCAATGACTTTGCGCACGCCTGAGACTTTCTCTTCCTCGAACGGCGCGCCGTGATCTGGCACTTGCGTGGCAGGCGCTGGAGTGGAAGCAGGTGCAGCCTCGCTGGCAGCAGGAGCAGGCGCGGATGCGGGATCGAAATTTTCCACATCGGCTTTCACAATGCGGCCATTCGGACCAGATCCGCTAACGGCAGACAGGTCGATGCCCTTTTGTCCCGCAATGCGTTTGGCAAGCGGGGATGCGATGATGCGGCCACCATCTGAAGATGCCGTGGCCTGAGCGGGTGCCGAAGAAGGGGCTGGCGCTGGCGCAGGTGATCCGCCCCCTTGCTCAATCGCGCTCTCCACATCGCCTTTGGTGATTTTGCCTTTGGGGCCAGTTCCGGTGATCTGCGCCAGATCTATCCCGTTTGCCTCTGCCAATTTGCGCGCAGTGGGCGATGCGGAGGGCGCGTCGCTGGCGGCGCTCGCTGGTGCAGGAGTTGGAGCAGGCGTTGGAGCCGGAGCCGGCGCAGGTGCAGACCCCGAACCACCGGCTGCCGCTACCGCTTCCACATCTTCGCCGTCTTCGGCCAGCATCGCAATTACCGCGCCGACTTTCACATTCTCTGTGCCCTCTTCGATCAGCACCGATGCCAGCACGCCTTCATCGACCGCTTCAAATTCCATGGTCGCCTTGTCGGTCTCAATCTCAGCCATGATATCGCCGGACGATATTGGATCGCCGACTTTGACCAGCCATTTGGCCAGTGTCCCTTCTTCCATGGTTGGCGAGAGGGCAGGCATTTTGAGTTCGATAGGCATAGGCGGCAAAAATCCTTGTATCCCGGGGAGGTGATGGGTGTGTCGCTCCCGTTTTAAGGCCTCGCGCCAAGGGAGCAAGCGTTCGATTGTTTTGCAATTGATTAGTTTGGTGGTAGCGCATGTACCACGTTATGCGCACATTCCTTGTGGTCATCGATGAAACGGAAGAAGCCCGCTCGGCTTTGCGCTTTGCCGCCCGGCGCGCGGTGAGCGTTGGTGGCGCGGTGCAGATCCTCGCTTTGGTGCCTCAGCAGAATTTCAGCGCCTTTGGCGCAGTGCAGGCGACAATCGAACAAGAAGCCCGCGACCGGGCCGAAATGCTCGCCCACGGTGTGGCAGGCAATCTGCTTGTGGAAAGCGGGATCATGCCTGCGATTGATGTCAAATCGGGCAATGGCCAAAAACTGGTGAGCGAATTTCTCGCCGCCCATGAAGAGGTTGCCGCGCTGGTACTCGGAGCGGCCAAAGGCAGCAATCCCGGCCCGCTGGTCACGCATTTTTCGGCCAATGCCGGGACCCTGCCCTGCCCGCTTTATGTGATCCCGCATGATTATGACGAGAAAGACAGCGACCATCTTGCCTGAACGGGGCGGTTCAGGGCCGGATTACTTGCGCCGGCCCTGATGGCGGATATTGCCGGGCCGCCCGCGTTTTCCGGTGGCGAACTTGCCCGCTTTTTTGGGGCCGCCTCTTGGCCCGCCGCCCCGCGAACCCCCACGCCGTGATCCGCGATCCGAGCGTCCGCCGCGCACTTCTACCGCATTGCCATCTGCATCCACCGGCACAAATTTGAGCGCTCCTGTCAGCGCATTCGCTTCGGCAAGGTTCAGCTTTAATCGGTCGCCCGCCGCATAGCGGGTGCCGCTGTCTTCCCCGATCAAAGCTTGCGCTGCTTCATCGTGGCGGAAATATTCATCACCCAATGTCGATATCGGCACCAGCCCGTCCCCGCCCATCCCTTCGATTGTGGCGAAAAAGCCAAAGCCCTGAACCCCGGTGATGCGCGTGTCGAAAGTCTCACCCACACGCCCCGATAGCCATGCCGCGACATAACGGTCGGTGGTATCCCTCTCTGCCTCCATTGCGCGGCGTTCGGTCTGGCTGATCGCGTCGGCAATTTCCTGAAGGCTTGCCCGGTCCTTGTCCGAAAGACCCGTTTTACGCGGCATTTCGTTGCCGGGCGCAGGCTGTTCAAGGCCATAAGCATCCACCAAAGCGCGGTGCACCAGCAAATCGGCATAGCGGCGAATGGGCGATGTGAAATGCGCATACGACCCCAGCGCCAGGCCGAAATGCCCCGCATTGGCCGGGCCGTAATAGGCCTGCATCTGGCTGCGCAGCACCGCTTCCATCACTTGCGGCTTTTCCGCCTCGTCGCTGATATCTTTCAGCATGGCGTTGAACAGGCCCGGCGTTATCACCTGACCCAGAGCCAGTTTTTTGCCCATCGTGCCCAGATATTCGCGCAGAGCAATCAGCTTTTCGCGCGCGGGCACTTCGTGCACGCGGTAAACAACCGGCGCGTTCTTCGCCTCCAGCGCTTTGGCCGCAGCAACATTGGCTGCAATCATGAAATCTTCGACCACGCGGTGCGCATCAAGCCGTTCGCGCACCGCAATCTCGGTGATCTGTCCTTCATCATTCAATTGAACGCGGCGTTCCGGCAAATCAAGATCGAGCGGATCACGCTTCGCCCGCGCGGCGGCGAGCGCTTTCCATGCCTCCCACAGATTCGCCAGATATTCGGGCGGACCGCCTGCATCAATCGCGCTTTGGGCATCTTCATAAGCGATATTGTGATGGATACGCACCAGCGCGCGCGTAAAGCGGTACGCGGTAACTTTGCCTTCGCCGCTGATTTTGAGATGGCACGCCATGGCCGCGCGGTCTTCGTGTTCGCGCAGGGAACACATATCCGCCGACAAGAGTTCGGGCAGCATGGGCACGACCCGGTCGGGGAAATAGACCGAATTGCCGCGTTTGCGCGCCTCCTTGTCGAGCGCGGATCCGGGGCGCACGTAAAAGCTGACATCAGCAATCGCGACCAGTGCATTGAACCCGCCTTCGCCATCAGGCTCTGCCCAGATCGCATCATCGTGATCGCGCGCATCGGCCGGATCAATCGCCACGATGGGCAATGCGCGCAGGTCTTCGCGTTTTTCTTCGCTGAGAGTGAGGTCAGCTGCCGCGCCCGCTTCGTCGATCACTTTTTGCGGGAAGATGTGCGGGATGCCGTGTTTGGCGATGGCAATCAGGCTGAAGCTTTTGGGCGCAAGCGGATCGCCGATCACTTCGATCACTTTGACGCCGGCGCGCTCTGATCGGCCCATGCGTTCGGCCAGGACCAATTGACCTTCTTCGGCTTCTCCCAGATCGTTTATCCGGGCCGAATGCCGCACCCGTTTATCAACCGGGGCAAGCCATGCGGTGTTGCTTTTGTCGATCTCAACCACGCCCATCAACCCTTCGGTGCGGGCGGGCAGTTTCTTGATCGGCTGCGCGATCCAGCCACCGGGCGTTTCTTCGGTCCGGGCAAGCACGCGGTCGCCTTTTTTGAGAGCAGCAGCGCCGCGTCCGCTGCGTCCTTTGCCCTCTTTGACGATCAAACGAGGCGGCTTGCCGGGTGCTTCAGGATCCCAATTGTCAGGCTGCGCAACAGGCTCGCCGTCTTCAATCTCAATGACGCGCAGCACCGTCACCTTGGGCACGCCGCCCATGCGGTGAAAGGCGGATTTGCTCCCGTCGATCAGGCCTTCCTCGGCCATATCCTTGAGCAAGCGTTTGAGCGCGATCTTTTCCTGACCTTTGACGCCAAAGGCTTTGGCAATCTCTCGCTTGCCTGCCGGAATGTCGGATGTCTGGATGAATTCCAGAACCTGCTTTTTGGTGGGCAGGCCCTGGGGCTGTTTTGCATTTGAGCGTTTTGTTTTTGCCATTGCGCGCGCCTTAGCCGCTCGCCGCCTCGCTGTCGATTAGCGCAGGCCTGACAAAGCCCAAAGCCCGCTCAATCCTTAGTCGGCAGCAACCCGCCAACGATAATGACGAGATAGCCGATCCAGCCAATCAGGCTCCACCCGGCGGTGGATGCCGTCATCGCATTCATCGCTTCAAGATCGCCGCTGGCCATCACTTCGGCCATTTCCTCCACCATTGTGATGCTGAAGTATACGCTGACCAGAGTTGCGATAATCGGGATCACGACCAGCACGGGCGGCAGGCCTGCATCGCGCAAACGGCGGATGAATGTCGCAGCAATTGCCGCCATGCCAAGGATCGAGATGCCTGCGCTGATCCATGTCTGAATGCCCAGCGAGCCCGCCATCGACTGCATTATCTCAACCTCGATCTGATCCGGATCGCCCCCTGCCGATACCGACTGAAACGCGCCTGCCATGGACGACGCTGTAAACACCATGCTGGAGGCGATGCTGACTATCACGCTGACGATTACAACGGCCAGAACCCACCACCAGAATGTCGCACGCGCATCGCGTCCATCAAAATTGGTGAGATTGGCAAGACAGTGTTTGACGGCATCGCCCATGATATTTCCCCCTGATTAAACTCAATATGCCCGAGCGATGAGAATGCGTTCCACAGCAGGTTCGCCAGTAAAGATGCACGCGCCGTCCGCAGGCGCCGCATCGCGCGGGACATTGCGAAAGGTCAGCTTCATCGCTTTCAATTGCTCGACGACTTTTTCAAGGCCTGCGCCTGCCGGCCTGCACCATTGGACCTCGATCCAACCGGGATATCTCGTATTGCCCGCATAAAACGCCTCAACCTCGGCCCAGTCGGTGACCCCGCGCGTGATATTGGCATCGCGGCGCGCGGCAGCTTCGCTAAACAAGGCGGTCTGAATATCGGCGAGCATATCAGGCGCAGCGGCGGCAAATTCATCGCGCGGCGTGAAAGCCATATTGGGCTTGCCATTGTCCACGTTCCACAATTGATCGCGGCGCAGCACGGCGACTTTCGCGTTTTCCATATCGCGCGGGCCGACCTCGATGATGATCGGCGCGCCTTTGCGCACCCAGTCCCAGCGTTTGGCAGACGCTTTGCCCGGCGTCTTGTCGAGCAATACCCGCAGCGGCTCACCCAAAGCAGACTGCGATGCGAGCGAGGCGCGCACTTCCTCGCAATAGGCCAGCACAGCTTCGTCTTCAGGCTTGTCGCGCAGCATGGGCAGGATCACGATCTGATGCGGAGCAATGCGCGGGGGCACGCGCAGCCCATCATCATCGCCGTGGGTCATGATAACCCCGCCAATCATCCGGGTCGAAACGCCCCAGCTGGTGGTGTGCGCGTGTTGCTGAGTGCCTTCGCGGTCCTGGTATTGAATGCCCGCTGCATGCGCGAAATTGGTGCCGAGATAATGCGACGTGCCCGCTTGCAAGGCTTTACCGTCCTGCATCATCGCTTCGATTGACCATGTTTCGACCGCGCCGGGAAACCGTTCATTCTCTGGCTTTTCGCCCGCAATCACAGGCAGCGCCAAATCTTCTTCAGCGCACGCCCGGTACATTTCCAGAGCGCGCTCGGTTTCGGCCTTGGCATCATCCGCATTTGCGTGGGCGGTGTGCCCTTCCTGCCAGAGGAATTCGGATGTGCGCAAAAACATCCGCGTGCGCATTTCCCAGCGCACCACATTGGCCCATTGGTTGAGCATAAGCGGCAGATCGCGCCAGCTTTGCACCCAGCGCGCCATCGCATCGCCGATAATGGTTTCAGACGTTGGCCGCACAACCAGCGGCTCTTCCAGCTTGGCCTCTGGATCGGGGATCAGGCCCCCTTCCCCATCGGCAATCAGGCGGTGATGCGTGACAACCGCCATTTCCTTGGCAAAACCTTCGACATGGTCAGCTTCGCGTTCGAAATTGGCCAGCGGGATGAAAATCGGGAAATAGACGTTTTGCACGCCCGCCGCTTTGATCCTGTCATCCAGCAAGCGCTGCACGCGTTCCCAGATTCCGTAACCCCACGGCTTTATCACCATGCAGCCGCGCACACCCGATTCCTCGGCCATGTCAGCAGCCGAGATGATTTCCTGATACCATTTCGCGAAATCGTCTTCGCGCTTTACGGTCAAAGCGTGGCGGATATTGGACACGGGTAATTCCTGCTTAAATCTGGCCGATGGGGTGTGCGCGGGCGCGCTTGGCGTTATTTGCCCAGCTCGTCCAGCTTCTTTTGCATGGCGGCCATCTGATCGCGCAATGCCGCGATTTCATCGGGCGCAGCGTCTGGCTTGTTCGCTTCACGCTTGGTCGCAGCGCCCGCGCCGGGAATGAGGGTTTCTGCTGCGGCGCGCATCATCGCCATATTGGTTTCGTGGATGGCGGCGATTGGGTTGGCGCTCATGCCTTTTTCGAACGCTTCGCGGATCTTGCCCTGATTGTCGCGGAAATTGGCCATGCTCGCTTCGAGATAAGACGGCATCAGGCCCTGCATCGAATTGCCATACATTCCGATCAATTGGCGCAGGAAACTGACAGGCAGCATCTGTTCGCCATTAGCCTCTTCATCCATGATGATCTGAGTAAGGATCGAATGGGTGATGTCGTCGCCCGATTTCGCATCCACGACCTGAAATTCGACATTGTCGCGCACCATCGTCGCCAGATCATCAAGCGTGATGTAGCTCGATGAGCTGGTGTTGTAGAGCCGCCGATTGGCGTATTTCTTGATGATGATGCCGCCATCGGCATTGTCTGATTTCTTTGCCATGCTGATCCCTGTTCTGTTCGTTATGCTGCGTTTAGCACCTGCACAATGTGCAGCGCAACATATTGCTCAGATCGTGGAAAATCGCGCACCAAGTGTGGTCAACAATTCGTATTGCGACAGGCCGCTTTGCTGCGCAGCATTGGGAAGGTCAAAGGGCGCGCTCAGCCAGTCGCCTGCAACAAGATCGCCCGCGCCGGTTAGGTCGATTACGATCATATCCATCGAAACCCTGCCGATGATCGGCAGCGCGGTTTCGCCGTGCAGCATGTGATTGCGCGGGCCCCGAGCGCGCAAAAACCCATCGGCATATCCGAGCGATACGGTGGCCGTTTTTGTCGGACGCTTTGCTGTAAACTGGGCATTGTATCCCACGCTTTCACCCGCCTCAATTGTGCGGGTCTGAAGGATCGCGGCCTCAACATAAGCGACCTGTTTGATCACACCTTCCAGCTCTCCGCGCGGCACCCCGCCATACAGCGCAATGCCGGGCCGGGTGAGGTCAAAGGCGTATTCCCTGCCCAGCGCGATGCCCGCGCTGTTCGCAAGACTGGCAGCGCGGTGCGTTACTTTTGAGCGCGCCGAATTGAACCGCTCCAATTGCGCGGCGTTCATCGCATTGTCCTCATCCGCGCAGGCAAGGTGCGAGAGCAGCGTATCGACTTCAAGCACATGGATACGCGGATCGGAAAGCTCATCCAAAGATACGCCGAGCCGGTTGATGCCCGTATCCACCATCAGATGACAACGCCCGCCGCCAGCCTCTTGCCAAACCTGCGCCTGATGCAGCGAATTGATAACCGGCAGCGTTCCTACCGCGCGCGCGTAATCCGCCTCTGCCGCGTTCAATACGCCGTGCAGCACTGCGATTTGGTCCGCAGGCACATGCGCGGCGACCGGCGCCACTTCCCCCCAATGCGCGACGAAAAACGCATCGCACCCGGCATCGCGCAAGGCGGGCACGCAAATATCCACGCCCAGACCATAGCAATCCGCCTTGACTGCCGCCCCTGCTTTTGCCCCCGCGCCAGACATCGCATTAAGCGCGCGCCAGTTCGCGGCCAGCGCGCTTGTATCAATCCTCAGCCCTAACGTGGGATCAGGCGGGGTCATGTGGCCGGATTGTCTTCAAAATCTTTCGGAGGGCCGCTGGGCAGCCCCCACCACGCAACCAGCACGCCAAATCCGACAACCACCCATGTGTACCACAGGCCCGAATAGACATTGCCTGTGCTCGCCACGATAATACCCGATATCAGCGGCAGGAACCCGCCGAGATACCCTGCCCCGATGTGATAAGGGATGGACATGGAAGAATAACGGATTTTGGGCGGAAACATCTCTGACAGCAAAGCGGCAACCGACCCATATGTCAGCGCCGAAAGGAACCCGAGCACCGACAGGATCGCGATAATACCAAGAATGCTCATCGCTGGCGGCACTTGGCGGGTAAAGTCAAACCCGGCATCTCCCAAGGCGGCCTGAATGCCATCGGTGCGCGCTGCGGAATTGTCCATCCAATCTTCGCCAATGGCAATCGGATTGCCGCCTACGGTAATGCCCAATTCGCCGCCCGGCTCCAGCGTATAGGCAACGCCGCTTGCAGTGAGAGCGCCAAGTATTTTGCCGCAATCGGTTTGCTGCCGGTCGAACAATTCGGCAAAGGGATCGGTGACGCAGTCCTCGCCCGTCACCACCACCGGATTGCGCTCGGCCGCTTCGGCAAGGCCCGGATTGGCAAGACTGCCCATGGTCCAGAACAGCGGGAACAACAGCGCCAAAGTGGCAAGCGCGCCGATGATGATCGGTTTCTTGCGGCCCACCCGGTCCGACCATTTGCCCACGATTATATAGAACCCCAACGATATCGCGCCGGCTGCCAGCAGGATCAGCTCAACCGTCAATTCATCCAGACGCATATCGCCTTTGAGGAAGGACAGGCTGGAGAAAAACGCGGTGTACCAGATCGTCGTCAAAATGCCTGTGACACCGAACAGCGCGATAAAGATACGCTTGGGATTGCCGGGATAGGTGAAGCTTTCGACAAATGGATTGCCAGCGGTCTCGCCCGCTTCCTTCATCGCTTTGAACACCGGGCTTTCCGACAGTTTGAACCGCATCCACAGCGATATCGCCAGCAGCGCAATCGAGAGCAGGAACGGCACGCGCCAGCCCCAAGCGTTGAAATCATCTTCGGGAATGATCGCGCGGCAGGCGAGCACCACGATGATCGACAGCACAAATCCGCCCGCGACACTCGCCTGAATAAAGCTGGTGTAAAACCCGCGTTTGTCTGGCGGGGCGTGTTCAGCGACATAAATCGCAGCCCCGCCATATTCTCCGCCCAGCGCGAGGCCCTGAAGCACCCGCAGGATGATGACGATAATCGGGGCGACCACTCCGATTTGATCAACAGTGGGAATAAAGCCCACCCCGGCGGTTGCGATGCCCATCAAAGTGACAGTCACCAGAAACGTGTATTTGCGCCCCAGCTTATCCCCCAGAAAGCCAAACAGGATCGCGCCAATGGGACGAAACGCGAAACCTACGGCAAAAGTCGACCACACCAGCAGCAGGCCCAATGTGGGATCGTCCACATCGTAAAACGCATCTTTCAAAATATAAGCGAGCGTTCCGTAGATAAAGAAATCATACCATTCAAAAATGGTGCCCGCAGATGATGCGCCGACAACCAGGCGGATTTCGCTGGCGCTCGGCTGACGCGCAGCAAGCGCGGCTGCATCGCTGGTTTGTGATGTGTTTTCCATGGATGTCCCCATCTCCATTGGCCAAATATCAGGCGGCTTTTTCGCCATTTGATATGCGCCTTAGCCTGAGCGCGGGGGTGAGGAAAGCGCTTGATGTGCGGCTGTCCATGCAATGAGCAAAGCGCCGTGGCGGCCTGTGTGCGGCAAAACCTGCTCAAGCGCGTCAAATCCTGGCCAATCGGGCAGCGGACCATTGCCGCCAAGCCATTGCTCAATCGCGCTCCGAGCCGCCGTAATATCATCAAGGCCGCGCCCCTGCGCCCCGCCTGCAAGGATTGCGGCCGACGCTTGCCCGATTGCGCAAGCGGTTACCGCCATGCCGGTGCGCACAATGCGTCCCTGTGCATCGGCTGAAAAACTGACCCGGATTGAACTGCCGCACGTGCGCGATTGCGCGGCGCCTTGATAGGCGGCGGTTTCATCGAGCGGGTGATGATAAAGCGCGGCAGCAAGACCGAGAAGACGCGGCGTATACAGTTTGGTGGCAGGCGAAACGCTCATTCGCTGTCTTGTGCGCGCGCTTCCGCTTCCCCGCGCAAAACCGCGCGGCGTTCGTCAATCAGGCCTACAAGCTGGCGTGAAAACGCGTCGGCTGCCTGATAGGTACGCGCGCTCGTGATCCACGTTGGACGGCCCTGATAGCCCCAAACCGTATCAAAGCCGAGCACCAGCACCGAAAAGGCGAACACAACAATCAGCGCGCCCTTAACCGCGCCAAATCCAAATCCAAGCACACGGTCAATCGGGCCAAGGATCGAATTGCGCGATGCCTCACCCGCATTGTTCGCAATCAATTTCATCGCGGCATAGGGGATCAGCAGCAGCAGCGCGAAAGCCAGAATAGAAGTCGCCGGGTCCGCATCGTAAAACTGGCGCAATTGCTCTGTCAGCGGGGTGTGCAGATAATAGATCGAGAACGCCGCCAATATCCAGGCGGCGAGCGAGAGCACTTCCTGCACCAATCCGCGCAGGAAACCGCCAATCGCGGCAACCCCGACAATTAACAAAACAAGTGCATCAAAGCCCGCCATAACTTCCCCGATTACGCTGCTTTTCCATCCGTCACTGCCGCAGCTTCAAAGCCCCGATTATGCAGGAGCCATCACCTGGTCAACGAGGTTCGCCAATTGAGCAACACCGTTATAATTTAGTGAAGATGAATGAACCTTTGAACCCGTCGGCCCATATCCGCGCAAAAATCCGAGTTTAGCCGCCTCTTTCAAGCGCAGATCGGAATGGGAAACGGGGCGAATCTCCCCCGCCAAAGACACCTCGCCAAACCACACCGATTTATCGGGCAACGGTTTATCCGCCAGAGCCGATATGAGAGCAGAGGCCACCGCCAGATCGGCAGCCGGGTCTGACAGCCGGTATCCGCCTGCAATGTTGAGATAGACCTCCGCTGATGAAAAGTTCAGCCCGCAGCGAGATTCGAGCACAGCAAGCAGCATCGCAAGCCGGCCATTATCCCACCCCACCACCGCGCGGCGCGGGGTTGCGCCTGATTGCAATCGTACAATCAGCGCCTGTATCTCAACAAGGACAGGCCGCGTGCCTTCCAATGCGGGGAAAACGCTGCTGCCTGCCAGCGGCGCATCGCGCCCTGAGAGGAACAGCATCGAAGGGTTCGCGACCTCTTCCAGCCCCTCGCTCGCCATTGAGAACACGCCAATTTCATCGACCGCGCCAAACCGGTTTTTGAGCGCGCGCAAGATGCGGTATTGATGTGACCGTTCGCCTTCGAAACTCATGACGACATCGACCATATGTTCGAGCACGCGCGGGCCAGCAATGCTGCCATCCTTGGTCACATGGCCGACCAGAAACAGCGCGGTGCCGTGTTCCTTGGCATAGCGGATAAGTTCCAGCGCGCATCCGCGCACCTGGCTGACAGTGCCCGGCGCGCCTTCGATTGTGTCGGAATGCATGGTTTGAATGGAATCGATGACCAGTAGCGCAGGCGGCGGCCCGCTTCCAAGTGTGGTCAGAATATCGCGCACCGATGTGTCAGATGCGAGGCGAATGGGCGCATCGGCAACGCCCAGACGAGTGGCGCGCAGGCGCACCTGGCCCGCAGCCTCTTCCCCGCTGACATAGACGACATCATTGCCGCCTTTTGCGATGGTGGCCGCGGTTTGCAGCAGCAGCGTTGATTTCCCAATCCCCGGATCGCCGCCCATCAGCACCGCTGAGCCCGGAACCAGACCCCCGCCCAGCGCGCGGTCAAATTCCGCCAGCCCGGTGGATTTGCGCACAGGCAATTCAGCCGGCTGATTAAGCGGCACAAATTCAAGCGAGCGCCCCCCGCGCGACAGATCATGCTTTTGCGAAAACACCGTAGCAGGCGCGTCTTCGATCAGAGTGTTCCACTCCCCGCAATCCCCGCATTGCCCCTGCCAGCGCGGCGAAACCGCCCCGCAGCTTTGACAGACATACCGTTTTTTCGCTTTGGCCATGCACAGGCTTTATCGAGAACAGAAGCTGAACGCAATTGCATCGCAGGGCGCTTTCCCCTTACAGCTTTGTTATGCGGCAAAAGGAATTAAGACTGGCTCTGGTGTGCTATGGCGGGGTTAGCCTCGCTGTGTACATGCACGGCATCACCAAAGAGATCTGGCATTTGGCCCGCGCAAGCCGCGCCTATCACGGTGAAGGCGCAAAAGACGCAGCGGGCGTTGCTGCTGTTTACCGCGATTTGCTGTGCGAGATTGAGCGCGACCATGCGCTGAAACTGCGCGTGCTGCCCGATATTCTGACAGGCGCGAGCGCGGGCGGGATTAACGCGGTGTTCCTTGCCCAAGCCATGCATTCGGGCCATTCGCTGGAGCCGCTTACTGATCTGTGGCTTGAAAATGCTGATGTCGATCAGCTGGTCGATCCGGAGAACGGCCCGATGTGGCGCTATGCCAAGATTTGGGCGCAGCCGATTGCGGATTGGTTTTTAAAACGCCCCGGCAATGTCGTGAACGAAACTGTCTCGCCCGAAACCCAGGCCGAAGTGCGGCGCAAGGTTTCGCATCTGGTGCGCGGTCGCTGGTTCAGCCCGCCATTTTCGGGCGACAAGTTTTCCGCCATGCTGTTTGAAGCGCTTGAGAAAATGGCCGATGCTGAGGCAGAGGCTCCCCTGCTGCCGCCGGGCCATCCGCTTGATCTGTTTGTGACCGCCACCGATTTTCGCGGCCATGCCGAATTGCTGCGCCTCAATTCGCCCGCTGTCATTGAAGAGACAGAGCACCGGATGCCGATTGCCTTTCGCGAACGTGTGCCCGCAGCTGAGCAAATGCCGCTGGCCGATCCACTCGAACTGACGCTGGCCGCGCGCGCCACGGCGAGTTTCCCCGGCGCATTCCCGCCGCTGACTTTGGCAGAGATTGACCGATTGGCAGGCGAAAACGGCGCGCAGTGGCCATCGCGGGAGGCTTTCTTAAACCGGGTGATGCCTGTCCATTCGCGGCGCGGAACCTTGGATGAAGTGGTGCTGATTGATGGATCGGTGCTGGTGAATGCGCCGTTTGGCGCGGCTTTGGCCGCTCTTGATAGCCGCCCTTCACAGCGCGCGGTCGACAGGCGCATCGTCTATATTGATCCGCGCCCCGATCGCCATCCTGAAACAAGTCAGCAGCCTATCGAGCCGGTTGGCTTTTTCGGAGCCATTTTTGGCGCCTTGTCAACCATTCCGCGCGAACAGCCGATCCGCGATGATCTGGAACGGATCGAACAATTGTCGCGCGATGCCGCCCGGCTGACCGGCATTGTCAAAGGGCTGCGCCCCGAAATTGACCGCGCGGTGGAAAAATTGTTCGGGATGACGTTTTTCCTCAATCATCCCACGCCAAAACGGCTCGCCAATTGGCGAGCGAAAGCGCATCAGGCTGCCGCTGAAAATGCAGGCTATGCCTATGGTCCGTATGCGCAGCTTAAATTCACCGGCATTGTCGATCACATGGCCGAAATGGCGCATCAGGCCGCGCCCGAACTGGGCCTGTCCAATGCCGATCTGATCGTGCAGGTGCTGCGCCGCGAATTGGACGTTCGCGGGGCCGATCAGCTGGTAGTGGAAAGCGGCGGGGCGAGTGAAGCGGCGATAGCGTTCTTCCGCTCGCAAGATACCCGTTTTCGGATACGCCGCTTGCAATTGCTGGCCCGCAGGCTGGCGCGTGATTGGGAAAGCGATCCTGACATTCCCGACGATGCGCTCGATCTGGCGCGCACCCATATCTACAAGGCGCTGCAATTGTATCAAAAGGCAGAGGCCGATGCGCTGACCAGCCCGGCATTCCGCGCTGCGGCCAGCAACGCGCTGACCGATCCGGGAGAATTGATCGATTGCCTGGCCGCCCATCTTCAATTGGCGCAGGTCGACGCGCAGGTTGAGGATATTCTGGCACAGGCGCTGGAGGCCATGCCGCGCAATCTGAAACGGCGCATGCTGCTGACATATCTGGGCTTTCCCTTTTACGATCTGGCGACCTTGCCCCTACTGAAAAGCGACCGACTGGTGGAATATAACCCGGTTAAAGTCGACCGGATATCGCCCGAAGATGCGCGCTCCATCCGCGATGGCGGGACGAAAGCGACTTTGCGCGGGACCGAGTTTTATAATTTCGGCGCGTTTTTCAGCCGCGCTTACCGCGAAAACGATTACCTGTGGGGCCGCCTGCACGGGACAGAGCGAATGATCGATCTCGTCTGCTCAACCGCCGAAGACAGCATCGAAGGCGGCGTGAATGAACACGTCATCCGCGCTTACAAACGATCCGCATTCCTCGCGGTGCTGGAGGAGGAAACTCAGGCCGGGCGCTGCCAGCGCGGATTGATTGCCACGATTGAGGCAGAAATCCTCGCCCGGTTTGACGCGGAGTGACCTATCAGCGCGCTTTGCTGTTCCAGATCGCGGTGACAAAGGCATCGGCATCGATAAAACCGCCCTCGCCCCGGTCGATATCCGCCAGGGGTTTGGCCGCCAGAATATCCTCAAGGCTGGCACCCTCACCGGCAAGCGCATCAACGCGCGAGACCGCTTCGCCAATGACAGCGCGGTAAGCGGTCAGCTCTGCCTTGTTTGACATCGGGCCATGCCCCGGAATGACTTTCGCATCCGCATCAATCATGGCGAGCACTACGTCAATAGAGCGCATCGCGTCATAGACACTGCCGCCCGAATTGGTGTCGATAAAGGGATAGCCTGCAATGTTGAAATACAGATCGCCCATATGGACGACCTTGTTTTCCTCCCAGATGACAACGCTATCACCGTCCGTGTGCCCGCCGCCAAGAAACATCAGATTGATCGTATCGCCATTCAGGTGAAAGCGCAGACCTTGGCTGTAGGTCACAATCGGCAAGGCTTCCTTTGGCGCGGGCGGTGTCGCGCGCCCGCCTGCCGTGCCGCCTGCTGCCATGCGCACTCGCACATTGTCATGCGCAAAGATGGTCGCACCGGTTTTGCCGAAATGTTCATTGCCGCCGGTATGATCGAAATGCCAATGCGTGTTGACGACATATTTGACAGGGGCCGCGCCCAGTTCAGCAATGGCGGCTTCGATTTTGCCGGATAGAGGCGCGAATTGATCGTCGATGATAACGGTTGCATCTTCGCCGTGGCTGACCCCGATATTGCCGCCCGCGCCAAACAGCACAGCCACGCCCGGCGCGACCTCTTCGGTGCGGATCTCGACATTATCGAGATTGCTTTGGGCGGTTGCGCTTACTGCGGTAAACGCGAAAGTGGCGGCGGCAGTGGCCGCAAAAGCATTGGCGGCGATTTTAGGCATTGGTCTCTCTCCGAATGTTCGAGAGACCGTCTATGCCAGCGCGCGCCCCAAGTCTAGGATCAGGTGCCGAAAGCGTCTTTCAGTTTGGAGAAGAAACCCTTGCTTTCCGGGCATTCATCGCCCGTTTCGGTCTCGCGAAATTCCTGCAACAGCTCTTTTTGCTTGCGGCTGAGCTTGGTCGGGGTTTCCACCGCAATTTCGACCACCAGATCGCCGCGCCCGCGTCCTTGCAGAACGGGCATACCAGCCCCGCGCACGCGCAATTGCTTGCCCGATTGAATGCCGACGGGAATTTCGATCGAATTGGTGCTGCCGTCCATATCGGGGAAATCAACCGTGCCGCCGAGCGCTGCCGTCGTAAAGCTGACGGGGACACGCGCTGCCAAAGTCGTCCCTTCGCGTTCGAACAATTCGTGCGGGGCGACATGGATAAAGATATACAAATCACCCGCAGGCGCACCGCGCGCGCCCGCTTCGCCTTTGCCAGCGAGCCTGATGCGCGTGCCGGTATCCACGCCCGGCGGGATTTCTATTTCGAGCTTTTGCGGGCGGTCCACCCTGCCCTCGCCCCGGCACACCGCGCAGGGGTCTTCGATAACCACGCCGCGCCCGCTGCATGTGGGGCAAGACCGTTCGACCACGAACAGCCCCTGTTTTGCGCGCACCGTTCCGCGCCCATGGCACAGATTGCACGAACGCTCGCCTGTACCGGGCCGCGCGCCGCTGCCATCGCAGGTGTCGCATTCCTGGCTGACTTCGATCTCGATCTCGGTGGATTTGCCGTGAAACGCCTCCTCCAAAGAGATTTGCATGTCATAGCGCAGATCAGCCCCGCGCCGGTTCTGCTGGCGTGCACCGCCGCCGCCGCCGCCAAATGCGCCGCCGAAAATGGTTTCAAATATGTCGCCAATATCGCCGAAATCACCGCCAGCGCCCGGCCCGCCGCGGCCACCACCGCCGCCGCTCATGCCCTGCTGAAACGCCTCATGACCATAGCGATCATAGGCCGCACGTTTCTGCGGGTCTTTGAGGCAATCATAGGCCTCATTAATCTGCTTGAATTTCGCCTCAGCTGCGGCATCGCCCGGATTTTTGTCCGGGTGAAACTTCATCGCGAGCTTACGGTAAGCCCCCTTGATCGCAGGGCCATCGGCATCGCGGGCCACGCCCAGCGTTGCATAATAATCTGAAGCTGTCTGCACCATGTTGACCTATCCCGGCGAACTGGCGGGGGCCGGATCACCTAAATTATAGCGATCCGTCCCCGCCGGGTTGCATGTAAGGGGATCAGCCCTTTTTGTCTTCGTCAACTTCCGAAAATTCGGCGTCCACCACGTCATCATCTTCAGCCGCTTCAGGCGCGGCATCATCGGCTGCACCCGAAGCTTCTGCTTCTGCGGTCGCGGCGGCTTGCTCTTTTTCGTAGATCTGCTTGCCCATTTCCATGGCCGCTTCGGTCAGAGCCTGCGCTTTGGAATTGATCTCTTCAGCATCGTCACCTTCAAGAGCGGTCTTGGTCGCAGCAACAGCTTCCTCGACAGAGGTTTTGGTCGCCTCATCAATGGCATCGCCGTGTTCGGACAATTGCTTTTCAGTCGCATGGACAAGACTGTCAGCCTGGTTGCGCGCTTCGGCGCTTTCACGGCGTTTCTTGTCTTCCTCGGCGAATTTCTCCGCATCCTGGACCATTTGATCAATATCGCCATCGGACAAACCGCCCGATGCCTGAATTTTGATCGTCTGCTCTTTGCCCGTGCCTTTGTCTTTCGCAGAGACGCTGACAATACCGTTTGCGTCAATGTCAAACGTCACTTCGATCTGCGGTACACCGCGCGGTGCTGGCGGAATGCCAAGGAGGTCAAAATTGCCGAGCAATTTGTTATCGCTCGCCATTTCGCGTTCGCCCTGGAAGACTTTGATCGTCACCGCGTTCTGATTGTCTTCGGCGGTCGAATAGGTCTGTGTTTTCTTGGTCGGGATTGTCGTGTTGCGATCAATCATGCGGGTGAAGACACCGCCCAGCGTTTCAATGCCGAGTGACAGCGGGGTCACGTCGAGCAGCAGCACGTCTTTCACATCGCCCTGCAACACGCCTGCCTGAATGGCCGCGCCCATGGCGACGACTTCATCGGGGTTCACGCCGGTATGCGGCTTGGCTTCGAAGAATTTCTCAACCACTTCGCGAACGCGCGGCATACGGGTCATTCCGCCGACCAGGATCACCTCGTCGATATCGTCTTTCGACACGCCCGCATCGCTCAATGCCTTTTTGCACGGATCAAGCGTGCGGGTGATCAGATCGCCCACCAGCTTTTCGAGGTCAGCCCTGCTGATCGTTTCAACCAAGTGCAGCGGAGTGGAGCTGCCGCCTTCCATGCGCGCGGTGATAAACGGCAGGTTGACTTCGGTGGTGGCGGCGCTGGAAAGCTCGATCTTGGCTTTCTCGGCTGCCTCTTTCAGACGCTGAAGCGCGAGTTTGTCCGCTTTCAGGTCCATGTTTTCTTTCTTCTGAAATTCACCAGCGAGCCATTCGACGATTGCATTGTCGAAATCTTCGCCGCCAAGGAACGTATCGCCATTGGTCGATTTCACTTCGAACACGCCGTCGCCAATCTCAAGGATGGAAACGTCGAACGTGCCGCCGCCAAGGTCATAGACTGCGATGGTTTTGCCATCATCCTTGTCCATACCGTAAGCAAGCGCAGCCGCTGTCGGCTCGTTAATGATGCGCAAGACTTCGAGGCCAGCGATCTGGCCTGCATCTTTGGTCGCCTGACGCTGGGCATCGTTAAAGTACGCAGGCACAGTGATAACCGCTTGCTCCACGCTTTCGCCCAGATAGCTTTCGGCGGTTTCTTTCATCTTTTGCAGGATGAATGCGGAAACCTGGCTGGGCGAATATTCCTCGCCATTGGCTTCGACCCAGGCATCGCCGTTTTTGCCTTTGACGATATCATAGGGAACGATGCCCATGTCTTTTTTGGTCAGCGGATCATCAAACCGGCGGCCAATAAGACGCTTGATCGCGAACAGTGTGTTATCCGGATTGGTCACTGCCTGGCGTTTTGCCGGCTGACCGATCAGGCGCTCATCATCTTTGGTGAAAGCCACGATGGAAGGCGTTGTGCGTGCGCCTTCTGCATTTTCAATAACCTTGGGTTTGCCGCCATCCATGACAGCAACGCACGAATTGGTGGTGCCCAAGTCAATACCGATAACTTTAGCCATTATTTCCCCATCCATTACAGATTGCTAAATGCTGCGGGACAGCGGCCTTGCAATCATCGCCAGCGCGTGGCGGGGCGTTGCAAAAGTCGCAAGCAGCGTGAACATGACCGCGATATAGGTGCGGTTTTGCTTGGCACAAGGGACGACACGCCCTAGTTTTATACCGAGACAAAATGAGGGGAATTTGCGTGATGGGCACTTTAAGATTTGGAATGCGAAAGCGCGGGGCGAGCGTGATGGCAGCGGCGGCTGCATTGGCGCTTGGCGCATGCGCTGAAGAAGCCGCGGTTGAGGCCCCGCCCGAAGGCGTGGTGCCCGGCCTTGAAATTGCCGATGCGCGTTTGATGCTGCCGGCGGTATCGGGCAATCCGGGGGCGGTGTATTTCGACCTCACCTATAACGGGGAACGCGGCCTGTCGATCAACGGGGCCAGCGTTGAAGGCGCTGAGAAAACCGAAGTCCACGATACGATGGAATACAATTTCAAAATGACCATGGGCGAAACCGGCCCTGTCGCCATGCCCAAAGGTGAGACGATCAAGTTTGAACCGGGCGGCAAGCATGTGATGGCGTTTGACCTTGATGAAGGCATCACGCCGGGCAGCACTGTCGAGGTGGAATTGCGCGTATCGGGCGGCGACCGTCACAAATTCAGCGCTGAGGTGAAAGCCGCCGGGGACGAGCGCTGAACGCACCGCCAGATATACGCAAAACCGATCCCACTTTGCCCGCATGTCCGGTTGGCGCAGAACGCCATCTGACATCGGGCGAGGCGGAATTGGCGCGCTCTGTTTTCGGCACTGCGGTCGATTATGGCGCGGTAAAGATCAAGCGGCGCAAATGGTTTCCCTTTCAGCCGCGCAAAGTGACCATGGCGCCCCAGGGGCACATGCATTTTCATCCCAAAGGCCACGCCTATTGCGATGATTTTGCCGAAGAAAACCTGATCCGGCAGGGGCTGTTCATTCACGAGATGACGCATATCTGGCAGGCGCAGACGCGCGGGCGGTGGTATCTGGTACTAAACCGCCACCCGTTTTGCCGCTATGACTATGCGCTGAAACCCGGCCAACCGTTCGCCGCCTATGGCATCGAACAACAGGCCGAGATCGTCAAACACGCATTCTGGCTGAGAAACGGTGCAAAAGTCGCAGGCGCACCGGACCCGCAAGCTTACGATATGCTGGTGAATTTTCCGGGGAGTTAGATCTGCGCGTGTAAGTCGTTGACCAAGCAAACCAAATCCTCGCCTAGACCAATTGCGCCTTCGGATGTCTGCGCGTTTCGGTAAATATCGTCCACCATGAAGTCCAACCCTATCGCTCCCAGTTGAACATCATGTGCGCTTTCAATACCAGTCGCCACTTTTCGAAGGTGCGAAGGCAAAAATGCATCGCCGTTGGCTACAATGGTAGAATCGTCAACCGGAGCGCCATCGCTGATGATGACTAGAACACGCTCTTTTGCGGGCTGTTCAAGCAAATGCTGCTGCCCCCACAAAAGCGCTTCGCCATCAATGTTTTCGAAGAGCACATTAGACTGAACAATCGGAGCCAAATCCGCCGTTTTCATTGGCTCTTCAAAATCGCAGTGATTGACCAACAGCAGATCGCAAAGGCGACCGGGATAAGGTGGCTTTCCTTTAGCGATCCATTTTAATCTCGATTGGCCGCCATGCCAGCCCACCGTTGTGAAACCTGTTAGCTGAGTGTGCGCCCCGGATTCCTCCAAGCTTTCCAATGCGGCAAAAATTTCGCCAGCCACACGCGGCATTAAGTCATGCATTGAGCCCGATTGATCGAGTAAGACGAGCACTGAACAATCAGGCAAGTCAACACGCTCAGCGGTTTGGCACTGAACCCGGCGTTCTGCTCTAACTTTGCACGCTTGAGCATATCTCTCTTCGGTGGACGCTCCAGACGCGCTTGCTGGCGCCCCACGATTAACCGCGTGGGTTTCGAGCAATGTGTCGAGCTGAGAGGCGCTGCACACATGGTCAAACTCAGTGGTAAAGATATTGTATTTTGCGCCGGGCCGATCCTCTGCAATTGCAGAAGATCGCAGCCTTTTTCGCACAGACAATCCGTACCCCAACCCGATCGCAGCACCAGTTAAGATGGCAACGATGAGCAGGTCAGCTAAGGGCATGGAGCCCTATCAGTCCGGTTTTTTCGCCACGCCTACCATGGCCGGGCGCAGCAGGCGGTCCTTGATTGTCCAACCGGGCTGCATTTCCTGAATGACGGTGCCCGGCTCATGCTCTTCGGTGGGCACTTCCATCATGGCCTGATGGTGATTGGGATCAAGCGGCAGGCCCATGGCCGGCACGCGTTCGATGCCGTGGCCTTTGAACACTTTTTCAAGCTCACGCTTGGTCGCCTCAATCCCTGTGACAAGACCTTTCATCTTGTCATCTTCACGCAAGGTATCAGGGATCGCATCCACTGCGCGCGCCAGATTGTCTGACACACTCAGGATATCGCGGGCAAAGCTGGTTGCGGCATAATTGCGCGCATCGGTGATTTCTTTTTCCATCCGGCGGCGCACATTTTGCGTTTCAGCCTTGGCATAAAGGACATCCTGCTTGGCCGCTTCAAGATCGCCGCGCAGGCTTTCCAATGCTTCATCCAGGCTATCAGCGTCTTCATCATCGCTGCCTTGATCCAGCAATTCTTCGGGCACGCCTTCCAATTCGTCAGGCACGGGCTCACAAGAAGGTTTGTCGATATGTTCCATAAAGCCTTAGCGATCCGGTCTAAAAGTTTGCGTTATTTGATAAGTCGGCCCAGTGTTCGAGCCGTTAAATCTACCATGGGCACGACACGCGCATAATTCAAGCGAGTGGGGCCAATCACGCCCAAGACACCCACAACTCTCTCTTCGCTATCATAATAGGGCGATGCAATTACGGAAGAACCCGAAAGGCCGAACAAACGGTTTTCGCTGCCGATATAAATTTGCGTGGCATCTGCGCCGCGCGCGCTTTCCAAAAGGCTGGCGACTGATTGCTTGTCTTCCAGATCATCGAGCAGCGATCGGACCCGTTCGATATCATCCAGCGCCGCTTCATCCAGCAAATTGGCCGCCCCGCGCACGATCAGAACCGGGCGCGCATTGGCATCTTCGCTCCACACGGCAAGGCCGCGCTCCACCAGATCGCGGCTTGCATCATCAAGCTGGCTTTCACCTGCGCTTATCTCGGATCGCATCGCCTGTTCGGCATCGGCCAAAGTGCGCCCGGCCAACCTTGCGGTGATGTAATTGCTGGCCTGTTCCAGCGCGCTAGGCGGCAATTGCGCCGCCACTTCGATGACGCGGTTTTCCACGCTGCCATCTTCGCCCACCAGCACAGCGAGCGCTTTATCCGCGCCCAAAGGCACCAGATTAAATTGCGTCAACCGCACCTCGCGCGTGGGCACCATGACCATCCCGGCAGCGCCCGACAGGTCTGACAACAGCGAACTGGCCTGTTCCAGCGCCGCCTCAATCGGACCAGCAGCGCCAAGGCGGCTTTCGATTTGATCGCGCAATTGAGCGGTAGGCTGATTGACCCGCATCATCCCATCGACAAATATGCGAAGGCCCGCATCAGTAGGCCTGCGTCCCGCGCTCGTATGCGGCGCTTCCAAAAGGCCAGCGCCTTCTAAATCCGCCAGAACCGACCGGATCGAAGCGGGCGACAGATTGAGCGCGCCATCTGCGGCCAGCGTTTTGGAGCCGACCGGCTGGCCGTTATCAATATATCCTTCAACCACGCGGCGAAAGATTTCGCGCGCGCGCTCGGTCATTTCGGTGATGGGCAGAATGGTGGGCATATCGCTCATGATCCCAATCTAATTGTTTTTGCCAATTCGCAAAACCTTGCAGCCCGGATTGTTCCCAGCCAAACCGCGCATCAGACGAATCATCCCCTTTTAAGGAACCTGACCCATGCGACCTTCTGGACGCGCGCCTGATGAAATGCGCGCTATCACGATTGAAACCGGATTTACCAAACACGCAGAAGGGTCATGCCTTATCAGCTTTGGCGATACGCGCGTTTTGTGCACTGCCAGCGTCGAAGAACGCATCCCGCCATGGCTGCGCGGCAAAGGCGAAGGGTGGGTTACGGGCGAATATTCCATGCTGCCCCGCGCAACCCACACACGCGGCAGCCGCGAGGCAGCGCGCGGCAAGCAATCGGGCCGCACTCAGGAAATTCAGCGCCTGATCGGGCGATCCTTGCGCGCGGTTGTTGACCTTAAGAAACTGGGCGAGCGTCAGATCACGCTCGATTGCGATGTCATCCAAGCCGATGGCGGCACGCGCACCGCGTCCATTTCGGGCGCATGGGTGGCGCTGCGTCTGGCGGTTAATGCGCTGATGGCATCGGGCGATCTGAAAGAAGATCCGATCACTGCCCAAGTCGCCGCGATTTCCTGCGGTATCTATAAAGGCACTCCCGTGCTTGATCTGGATTACCCTGAAGACAGCGATGCGGATGCGGATGCCAATTTCGTGCTGATTTCAGGCGGTCAGATCGCCGAAGTGCAAGCCACCGCAGAAGGCGCGACTTATGACGAAGAAGGCCTTTTGCGCTTGCTCCGTCTCGCCAATATTGGCTGCGATGGGATCTTTAAGGCGCAATTGGACGCGGTAAAGTAAGCTGTGCCAGCTCCTGTCCTGATAAAGCTGAGCGAGGCGGACCACACGGCCTTTCACAAGCTTCATTGGCGGGGACAAACAGGCCAGTTTGCGCTTGCCGTCATCTTTGTCTCGGCGGCGATTATAGTCTTGGGCGTTATCGAGGAATTCCGGTTGGTTAGCGCCATCATGGCGCTTGCCGCCGGATTGCTGATTGCCGCGGTGTTGTGGTCGGTTTGTTATTTCCTCGTCCTGCCGCCGCAATCGCGCAAGATTTTCAATGAAACCGTGTCGTTGCAAGAAGAGCAAAGCTGGGTTTTGACACCAGATGGTGCAGAAATCTCGCAAACCAGCGGTACGAACCGCATCCTGTGGGCCAACATTGTCCGCTGGAACGAAGATGAACATGTCTTTGTGTGCTATGCCAACCGCATGTTGGGCTACATCATTCCAAAACGGCGCGTCGATCCGGTCTTTATCGATCACATTCGGGCCGCGCTTATCGAAAACGGTCTGCACGAGAAACGGACAATGCGAAAATGACACGCAAACTGGGTGGCGGATCGCTGGTGATAGCAACGCATAATGCGGGCAAGCTGAAAGAGATATCGGCCTTGCTTGGCCCTTACGGGATGGAATGTCTGTCCGCGGGCGCTTTGGGCCTGCCGGAACCTGCGGAAACCGGCACGACCTTTATCGAGAACGCTCTAATCAAAGCGCGCGCCGCAGCTGAAGCCTCACAATTGCCCGCGCTGGCCGATGATAGCGGGCTCGCCGTCGCAGCTTTAGGCGGGCGCCCCGGTGTCTACACCGCCGATTGGGCGGAGCGGCAGCATTTCGAAGGCGATCCGGGACGCGATTGGTACATGGCGATGGGCAAGGTTGAAGGGATGCTGCAAGAGCTTGGCCCTGATACAGACCGCTCCGCTGCATTTCACTGTGTGCTCGCGATTTGCTGGCCCGATGGGGAGCATCACGTGTTCGAAGGGACATGTTCCGGCACTCTCACCTGGCCCCCGCGCGGGCAATTGGGATTTGGCTATGATCCAGTGTTTGTGCCCACAGGCGCAGGTCAGACCTTCGCCGAGATTGAGCCAGAGGCCAAACACGCCATCAGCCACCGCGCCGATGCGTTTGCAAAACTGGTCGCGCATCAATTTGGCTGAAAGCTAGCCTAGCGCGTCAGATCAGCCCGCTAATAGGCGAATTGCCCGGTGACATTGCCCGGCGGCGCATAGCGGCACACCAGATAATCGCGCCCCGTTCCGGTAGCGACCCCGCAGCCCAATCGTGTGGTGTTGCGCCAGATGATCTGGGTGTAATGCCCGACATCGGCCCAATTGCCCGTGCTGCTGACCTGCGGGAATGCGGCGTGGATGTAATATTGCTTCTCATCAATCCAGCCAGCGGCCATCACTTCGTATGAAAACGCGCCTGCAGTTCCGGCCCACAGGTTTTCGCCTTGGCCTTGCCGCGTGTTTCCGGGACTGTGTTCAAACCGGCCCGTGCGCGCCAGTTCCTCTGCATAGGCAAGCGCCTGATCGCTTAAATCCTGATCGAGCACCAGATCGGGCACGCCCACTTCTGCGCGCGCATCATTGTGCGCCGCCAGCATCACGGCGAGCATCTGGTTCTGACGCCCTGATGCTGTCCCTTGCGTAGGCGTGGGCGTAGGCGTGGGAGAGGGCGATGCGGACGGTGTTGGCGATGGGGTCGGCGAAGGCGATGGGCTGGGCGACGGTGTCGGTCCGGGCCCTGCAATCGCTGCGCCAGCAGAGGATGCGCTATCCCCTCCCCCGCAAGCCGCCATCATGGGAACCAAAGCAATTGCCAAAGCGCGTTGCACGCCTGCGCCAAAATGTGTGTTTTTCATACGTCCCGTCTTCTTTAATTTATTTGCTGAAACCTAGGCAAAAAGGGTTACCGCCGCCTTAGCAAACGCGCCTTCCCCCGCAGGTTAGCGGCAAGGTGTGGCCATTTCCGGCTGAACGGGCCTATGACAGATGCGATGGCACGCGCGCTTTATATCCATTGGCCCTTTTGCGAAAAGAAATGCCCCTATTGCGACTTTAACTCGCATGTCCGTGCGGATGTGGATGTGTCGGCATGGCAGACCGCTTTGATCGCGGATATGCGCGCAGAGGCGAGCGCGGCAGACACCAGCGCGCCGCTTACCTCAGTGTTTTTTGGCGGCGGCACGCCGTCGCTGATGCCGCCGGCATTGGTTGGGGCCTTGCTGGCGGAGGCTGAGACGCTTTGGGGATTTGCGCCCGATATTGAGATCACTTTGGAAGCGAACCCTTCCTCGGTCGAGGCGGGCCGCTTTGCCGATCTTTCCGCTTGCGGGATTGGCCGCGTATCGCTGGGCGTGCAATCCCTGGAGGATGAGGCGCTGCAATGGCTGGGCCGATTGCACAGCGCAGGCGAAGCTTTGGCCGCACTTGAAACGGCGCAGGCGTGTTTTGACAGGGTCAGCTTTGATCTCATCTACGCCCTGCCCGATCAAACAGCGCAGGCATGGGAAGCGCAATTGGCGCGCGCGCTGTCTTTTGGGACAGGGCATCTCTCACTTTATCAGCTGACGATTGAGCCATCGACCCGGTTTGAAACCGATGTGCGGCGCGGCGTTTTTGAACCGCTTGATGCAGACCGTGCAGCCGATCTGTTTGCGATCACACAGGACTTAACCGTGGCGGCGGGCCTGCCAGCTTATGAGACCAGCAATCACGCCCGCCCCGGCGAGGAAAGCCGCCATAACCTTACCTATTGGCGGTATCAGGATTATTGCGGCATTGGCCCCGGCGCGCATGGGCGGCGCGCGGGCGCTGCGACGGTGCGGCACAAGAAGCCCGAAAATTACCTGCGCGCGGTGACACAGCGCGGCCACGGCATTGCCGAACAGCGCCATCTGAGCGCGCGCGAACAGGCGAGTGAGGCTTTGCTGATGGGCCTCAGATTGGCGCAAGGCATAGATCTGGGCGAATTGGCGGACAGGTTTGGCATCGCGCCAGACCGCCTCATCAATCCCGGCAAAGCCGCGCTGTATGAAAAACAGGGCCTGATCTGGCGTGATGGCGAAAGAGGTGCCCAGCTTTTGGGCGTGGCGCGGGATGGCAGGCCGCTGCTTGATGCGCTGCTGGCTGAGCTTGTCGCTGATGAATTGGTGGCCCCATGAGCATTTCAGACGTGAGCACGACACAAAGCATCGCCGACATGTTGGAGGTGTGGACGCATCACCTCACCCATTCGCTGCGCCGGTCCCCGCACACCGTGCGCGCTTACGGGAATGCCGCGCGCAATCTGATCGCGCATTTCCAGTGCAAAGCGCTGACCGATATCGCCGCCATTGAAGCTGCCCAATTGCGCGCGTTCCTCGCAGCGCGCCGCGCGGGCGGTTTATCGAATGCCAGCGCCGCGCGCGAATTGTCAGCGGTGAAAGCCTTTATCGCTTTTGCCCGCGCTGAAACGGGCGACCCCGCCCCCGCAGCCCCGCGAATGCGCGGACCGCGCCTCAAAAAGGGCTGCCCCGCCCTGTCACTCCGGATGAGGCGGTGGGCCTTGCCGATCTGGTCGAGGGGGCAGCGGGAGAAGACTGGATCGGCGCGCGCGACCGGGCGGTGCTTCTGCTTATGTATGGCAGCGGGTTGCGAATAGCAGAGACATTGTCGTTGAAAGGCAGCGACGCACCATTGGCAGAGACTCTGACCGTCACCGGTAAAGGCGGCAAACAGCGCATCGTCCCCGTCCTGCCCATCACCCGCCAGGCAGTGGCCGAATATGCCGAGGCATGCCCCCTCCCCCTCGCGCCGGAAGAGGCGTTGTTTCGGGGAGCAAAAGGCGGGCCGCTATCGCCCGGAATGGTGCAAAAAGCCGTCGCGCGCGCAAGGGTTGCGCTTGGCCTGCCCGATACGGCCACGCCTCACGCCTTGCGCCATTCTTTTGCAACGCATTTGCTGGGAGCAGGCGCGGATTTAAGGAGTTTGCAAGAGCTTTTGGGGCATGCATCGCTTGGGAGCACACAGATCTACACCAAAGTTGACGCAGCAAGCCTGCTGGAAACCTATCGCGGCGCGCACCCAAGAGCTGGCAAAAAACGCTGACCGCACCCCTGGGGAGAGATATTATGAAAACCGGATTTGCGACCATCACAATCATCGGTTTGAGCCTCGCGGGATGCGATGTGCTGGGCAGGTCCAACACCAGCGAAGGGTATGAACGCGGCGAATATTACGCCAAATGCGACACCGATTATCTGCAAAGCGCTTCGCATTTGGGCTTCAGCGCCTCATCAAGCGAATGCGAATGCTTTGACGACAAGCTTCAAAAGCTAACCCCCGCCCAGCAAAGGGCCGCTTACAAATCGCTCGAAGACCAATTGACTCTCGCCTTCATGGGCAACGCCGGTGCCAGCGTCAAAGGGTCCAATGTGACATACAATGACAGCGCGCTTGGCGAAGTGAGCGCCGATTTGAAAGTCGAAACGAGCGGCAAAGCCATCATTGCACAATGCGAGATGTTTTGAGCTAAAAGCGAATTTTCGCGGCGCTGACTAACGCATCTTTTGGGAGCGGGCGCGGATTTGCGGTCCTTGTAAGAGATGCTTGGTCACGCTTTGATTGGCTCGACGCAGATTTACACCAGGGTTGATGCTGCGAGCATGCTGCAGACGTATAGAGGCGCGCATCCGCGGGCGGGAAAGAAATGAGCGTTCGCTACGGGTGGGGAGCCAGAACGCACCTCGGCATTACCAAATCTTCACAGCCGTCATCCCAGCGAAAGATGGGATCGCTCGCGAGATGCGCTACATTCGAAAAATGGGTGGCTGGGTCTATATCATGACCAATCGAGCGCGCGGCGTTCTGTATGTCGGCATTACCGCCGACTTGCCAGCCCGCGTAACGCAGCACCGAAACGGCAAAGGTTCAAAATTTTGCCGACGCTATGGACTTGATCGGCTTGTCTATGCCGAACATTTGGCGACAATCGAGGCGGCCATTTCTCGAGAGAAGGCGATGAAAGCTTGGAAACGGCAATGGAAGATCGAGCTAATTGAATCCCGAAATCCCAGTTGGGATGATTTGTTTGGGCGGATCTTAAGTTGAAAGCGATCCCAGCTTTCGCTGGGATGACGGTGAATTGTTTCGCGCCCAGTTCATTTCCCTCAACTGCCAAACAGTTACCCTACACGCCCCTCAATAGCGTTCCAGATCATCCCCGCCACATCGCTGCCGTCAAACTCCGATATCGCCACGATCCCCGTGGGCGAAGTCACATTGATCTCGGTCAGCCATTTGCCGCCAATTACGTCGATGCCGACAAAGGTTAGCCCCAAGCGTTTCAATTCCGGCCCCATTGCGGCGCAGATTTCCGCCTCGCGCTCCGTCAAACCTGTTGCCTCGGCGCTGCCGCCCATCGCAAGGTTTGAGCGAAATTCGCCCTCGCCCGGAATGCGGTTGATTGCGCCTGCCACTTCGCCGTCCACCAGCACGATGCGTTTGTCGCCTTGTGCCACTTCGGGAAGGAAAGGCTGCACCATATGCGGTTCGGGCCAGGTCTGGTTGAACACCTCGAACAGGGCTGTCAGGTTCTCGCCGTTTTCGGGCACGCGAAAGATGGCTTTGCCGCCATTGCCGTGAATGGGTTTGACCACCACCGCGCCGTGGCTTTCCATAAAGCGTTTCACTTCATCAGGGGACCGGGTGACGAGCGTTGGCGGCATAAACTGACGGTAGTTCAAGACCATCACCTTTTCCGGCGCATTGCGGACATTGGCAGGGTCATTCACCACTAAAGTTTCATCCCCGATCCGTTCAAGGAGGTGCGTCGCGGTGATATAGCCCATGTGAAAGGGCGGGTCCTGCCGCATCAAGATCACATCAATATCGCGCCCCAGATCGAGCCGCTGGCGCGCGCCAATTTTCACGTGATCGCCCTCGACCCGCTGCACGCTCACCGGCGCGCATTCGGCATAGAGGCGGTCATCCGCATCCAGCGTCAGGCTTTCGACGTGGTATTCATACAAAGTGTGCCCGCGTTCCTGCGCGGCCAGCATTAGCGCGAACGAGCTGTCGCCTTTGATATTGATATCTTCAATGGGGTCCATCTGGACCGCAACTCTGAGTGCCAAAGCCTAAACCTCCGTTTGCCCTAAGCCTGCCGAAGGGCCGTCCTTTTCTAAACTCGTCACACCCAAATAAGAGCGGTGCTTCGACAGGCTCAGCACGAACGGGTTTGGTAGGGGTGCCCTATGGCATCCATGCATTTTCGATGTGGCGCGGGCTGGTGCCGGGTGCAAGCAGCAATACGTCGATTGTTATGTCATCCATAGGCGCTGCATACTCATGTGCGACCAATTCCACCGCCGCTGCAACTCTGCTCAATCGCTTTTCATCAATGGCATCGGCAAGGTTTGCGGCGCGTTTTCGCCATTTTACTTCGAAGAAGCCGGTTATGCCGGGCTTTGCCGCGATCAGATCAATTTCGCCAAGCTTGGTCTTCACCCGCTGGGCCACAACGCGCCAGCCCTGCTGCATCAGCCACTGCGCCGCCTCAGCTTCAGCATCGCGGCCCTTTTGATCGGCGATAACGCGTTTGGGATCGGTCATGATTTTAGCTCAACCGCCCGCGCATACAGCGTCTGGCGGTCCACCCCGCTGGCTTTTGCGACTTGGCCCGCCGCTTTGCTGGGGCTCATCTGCGTGAGAGCATCGCGCAGCATCGCATCGGTGTCATGCGCTGTTTCCTCTGCCACCGGGGGGCTGACCATCAGCACAATCTCGCCCTTGGGTGGATGCTGAGTGTAATGCGCCGACAGATCACCTGCGGTGCCGGTGCGGCATTCCTCGTGCAGCTTGGTCAATTCGCGCCCCACTGCAATGGCGCGCGCAGGCCAAAGCGCGGCGAGCATATCCAGACTGCGCACCAAACGCGGGCCGGTATCGTAAAATATGACAGTGCCGGAAAAGTCAGCAAACTCTGCCAGCATATCGGATTTCGCCTTGTCCTTAACGGGCAGAAAACCGGCAAAGGCAAACCGGTCCGTGGGCAGACCCGATATGGTCAATCCGGCAATTGCGGCTGAAACTCCGGGCACGGCAATCACATTGATCCCAGCGGCGCGCGCCTCGCTCACCAACCTGTAACCCGGATCAGAAATCAGCGGAGTGCCCGCATCACTCACCAAGGCAATCGCCTCTGACCGCGCCCGGCCCAGCAATTGCGCGCGGTTTTCATCGGAGGCGTGATCGTCATACCGAACCAGCTGATTTTTGAGGCCCAGATGCCCCATAAGTCTCGCAGTGACGCGCGTATCCTCGCACGCAATAGCATCGCAGCGCCTCAACACATCGACAGCGCGCATCGTTATATCGCCTAGATTGCCAATCGGCGTTGCGACAATATAAAGGCCCTGATCCAAGGGTTCGTAAAAAGCTGATTCAGGCCTTGTGGGTTTGGCGGTATTGGTCACAAGACGGGCAATGAAGCAGCAAATGGGGGTCGGCAAGAATGAAACGCATGAATTTAAGCAAAATGGGCCGCGGTGCAGCGGCATTGGCGCTGGGCGCGGTGGCGCTTGCCGGGTGCAGTGTTATTCCCAAAACAACTGTGGATACTCCGCCGCCTGTCGCAGCGCCGACCCCGCAGCCGACAACGGGCCTGCCCACAGACGCAACGCGCCACCGGATTGCGTTGCTGCTGCCAACATCGGGCAACACATCAGAAGTGGGCCAATCGCTCGCCAATGCGACCACCATGGCGCTGCTTGATACCAATGCGAACAATCTGCGCATCACCACCTATGACACCGCCAAAGGCGCAGGCGCTGCGGCGCGTCAGGCGATTGCGGATGGCAACAAACTGATCCTTGGCCCGCTGCTGGCAGGCAATGTGCCCGCAGTGCAAGCCGCCGCCCGGCCCGCGCGCGTGCCCGCGATTGCGTTTTCCAACGATGCCACTGTCGCCAGCGCGGATGTGTTTGTGATGGGCCATATCCCCGAACAATCCATTCGCCGCACGGTCCGCTATGCCCGTGCGCGCGGGTCAAACCGCTTCTCCGCGCTGGTGCCACAAGGGGCCTATGGACAACGCTCTTACAGCGCGCTGCAAAACGCTTTGCGCGATTATGGCGGCGTTCTGGTGTCGAATGAAAACTATGCCCGCGGCAACACATCCATCGTCAGCGCGGCTCAGCGTCTGCGCACCAAAGGGGGATATGACACGGTTCTGATTGCCGATGGCGCGCGCCTTGCGGTGCAGGCGGCAGGCGAGCTTAAATCAAGCGGGGCAACCGGCACCCGTATCCTTGGCACCGAATTGTGGAGCGGCGAATCCGAACTCACCCAGTCCGCCATGATCGAAGGGGCGCTGTTTTCTGCGGTCTCTGATGGCCGTTTCCGCCGTTTTGCTGACAGTTACGAACAGCGCTTTGGCGCAAAGCCTTATCGGATCGCGACATTGGGTTACGATTCTGTCCTGTTGACCCTGCGTGTGGCGCGCGATTGGCGCGTGGGGGACGATTTCCCCAAATCCAAGCTGTTTGATCGCGGCGGATTTCTGGGGGTCGATGGCGCTTTCCGCTTTGGTGCAAACGGCATTGCCGAACGCGCTTTGGAAGTGCGCGAGGTGCAATCGGGCGGCGTTGTCCGGGTTGATGCGGCCCCGTCAAGCTTTTCACGCTAAGAGTACCTGCGCACAATTGCGCATAAGGCGCGGCTCCACCTTGTGACATCGGACACGCGCTGCCTATATCAGCGCCATGTCCGATGATCTGTTTGATGGCACGCCTGCCTCCTCCGGCGATTACGATAGCTCCTCGATCGAGGTTCTCGAAGGGTTAGAGCCCGTCCGCCGCCGCCCCGGCATGTATATTGGCGGGACCGATGATCGCGCGCTGCATCACCTTGCGGCAGAGGTTCTCGACAATGCCATGGACGAAGCGGTCGCGGGCCATGCCTCGCGCATTGAAATGCGGCTTGAAGAAGGCAACAGGCTTTCCATCGCCGATAATGGCCGCGGCATTCCGGTGGATGAGCACCCCAAATTTCCGGGCAAATCCACGCTCGAAGTGATCTTGTCCACGCTGCATTCGGGCGGCAAGTTTTCGGGCAAAGCCTATGCCACCAGCGGCGGCTTGCACGGTGTGGGGGTGAGCGTAGTCAACGCTCTATCCTCCGACACCCGCGTCGAAGTCGCGCGCGACAAGAAACTTTATGCGCAAAGCTTTTCCAAAGGTCAGACGCTTGGCAAGATTGAGGAACTGGGCGCTGCTCCCAACAGGCGCGGCACCACGGTCACTTTCACTCCCGATACCGAGATATTCGGCGACCGCGCGTTCAAACCGCACCGATTGTTCAAGCTTGCCCGGTCCAAGGCGTATCTGTTCGCAGGCGTCGAAATCCGCTGGAAATGCGCCGACAGCTTAGCCTCAGACGATGTGCCGGCAGAGGCGGTGTTCAAATTCCCCGGCGGGCTGGCCGATCATCTCAAAGAACAGATTGGCGGGCGCGAATGCGTCACGGCAGAGCCCTTCACCGGCAATCAGGAATTTCCGGAGGCTGATGGCATCGTGCAAGGCCGCGTCGAATGGGCGATTGCCTGGCCGCTTTTCTCCGATGGATCGACCAGCTGGTATTGCAACACCGTCCCCACTCCTGATGGCGGCACGCATGAACAGGGCCTTCGCGGGGCTTTGACCAAGGGGCTGCGCGCCTTTGGCGAACTCACCGGCACCAAAAAGGCCAAGGACATCACCGCCGATGATGTGATGACCGGATGCGAAGTGATGCTGAGCGTGTTTATCCGCGATCCGCAATTTCAATCGCAAACCAAGGACCGCCTGACCTCGCCTGAGGCCAATCGCCTTGTCGAAAACGCGGTGCGCGATCATTTTGACCACTTCCTTACCGACAATATGGACCGGGGCAAGGCGCTGCTGGGCGAAGTGATGGAGCGCATGGATGAACGCCTGCGCCGCAAGCAGGAACGCGAGATCAAGCGCAAGACCGCGACCAATGCGAAAAAACTGCGCTTGCCCGGTAAGCTCACCGATTGTTCGGGCGAAACCGATGGCGAAACCGAATTGTTTATTGTTGAGGGGGATTCTGGCTGGCGGCAGTGCGAAACAAGCGCGCAATCGCAAAACGCAGGCAATTCTGCCGATCCGGGGCAAGATCCTCAACGTCGCCAGCGCCACTGCCGATAAAATCCGCGCCAATTCCGAAATTGCCGATCTAGCGCTCGCGCTGGGATGCGGGACGCGCAAGGAATGCGATGCGGAAAATCTGCGCTATGACAGGGTCATCATCATGACCGATGCCGATGTGGACGGCGCGCATATCGCAACGCTCTTGATGACATTCTTCTTTCAGGAAATGCCTGATCTGGTGCGAAAAGGGCATCTGTTCCTCGCCCAGCCCCCGCTTTACCGCCTGACTGCGGGTAAAGAGAGCCGCTATGCCGCCGATGATGCCCACCGCGCGGAATTGGAAGCGACCGTGTTCAAAGGCAAAAAGGTCGAAGTTGGCCGGTTCAAAGGGCTTGGCGAAATGAACCCGGCACAGCTGCGCGAAACCACGATGAACCCGGACACGCGCAGCCTTATCCGCATCACCCTGCCCGCCGAATTTGAAGACCGCGCAAGCGTTAAAGTGCTGGTCGATCAGCTGATGGGCCGCAATCCGGAACACCGTTTCAACTTCATCCAGAACCACGCAAGCGATGTGGACCGCGATATGATTGATGCGTGACGCAGAGCCGCCCAAATACCCCAATCCGCGCGAAGAGGACATTATGGCGGGCGACCGCCGTCTGTCGCGGCCCGATAGCTCGCTGCCGGATTGGGAAATGCCCGACACCGCCTACCGGCCTGTTCCGATTGTCTGGTTCACAGGCGCATTTCTGCTGCATTTTGTAGTCGCCAGCACATTGCTCGTCATCACCATCAATAGGGCCGATTGGGTGACAGTGGCCTTGACGGCGCTATCGGGCGGAGCGGTGCTTAAATGGACATGGGATCGCGGGATGCATTCCGCTGGCCGGGGGTGGAAAGTGGCAACCGTTTTGGCACTGGCTATGAATACGCTATTCGTGACGGCTGCTGCTCTTTCAGTTTGATCTAACCCACTGCCTCTGCTGATTGAGTGTGGATGTGCAAATGCCCTTCGAGCGTCCTGTGCACCGGACATTTATCGGCAATCTCGATAATTCTCTGGCGCTGCTCCTCGCTTAAGTCCTCGCCGAATACTTCGATCACGCGGTTCAGCGCTTGCACGCCTGATCCCTTGTTATCATCGCAGTGATCGCAATCCTTTGCATGATCGCGTTCGTGGCTGACATGCACCCGCACCGCTTCCAATGGCCAGCCTTTGCGGTCTGCATACATCTTCATCGTCATCGCGGTGCAAGTGCCAAGCGATGCGTTGAGCAGATCATAGGGCGTTGGCCCGGTATCATCCCCGCCAAAACTCACCGGTTCATCCGCGACAAAGTGATGGGACGCGGTGTGCACTTCGGTGCCGAATTTGCCGTGCCCTGTGCGCACGTTCACGCCTGTTTCGGGATGCGTTTCAACCTCAGATACGGGAAGATAGCGCTGAGCCCAGTTTGCGATCATGCTGGCCACAAATTCGGCATCATGGCTATCGGTGAGCAGATGATCCGCGCCTGCCAGACTGATAAAGCTCTTGGGATGGAACGCTGCATCAAACAATGCGCCTGCATGCTCTATCCCGACGATCTGATCCGTAGGCGAATGGAGCGTTAGGTAAGGGAGGCGCAATTCCCTGACCATCGCAAGCAAATCCACGTTTTCGGTGCGTGCCAGAAAATCGCGGCTCAGCGGAAATTCACGCCCGCCAATCATCACATTGCCCGATCCATCACGCCGAATGGCTTCCAGATCCCCTTTGATATTATGCAGCACATGCGGCACGTCGGACGGAGCGCCAATTGTCGCAATGGCCGCCACTTTGTCTTTGCCCATTTGATGCGCGGCCGCCAGAACTGCGGCCCCGCCCAAGCTGTGACCAACCAGCAGTAAGCGATTGCCAAACCGGTCTATCAACGCATTGGCTGCGGCCAGCAGATCGAGAATATCGACGGCAAAACCAGCAGAGCCAAATTCTCCCTCGCTGCGGCCAAGCCCGGTAAAATCAAATCGCAAGCATGCCAAACCCTGACGCGCCAATGCGCGCGAAACGCTGACCGCTGCCTTGCTGCTTTTTGTGCAAGTGAAACAATGCGCAAAAATCGCGGCCCCGCGCACAAGGCCCGTGGGCAGCTCAAGCGCGCCTGACAAAATGTGCCCAGCATCTGTTGCAATCGAAAAATTCTCTGTCGGCATCGTTCGTCTCCTATGGGCTGGATACGCAGCGCAGCGGCAAATGGATACACCTGCCCCGCCTAAGCTTGGCTGCCGGTTTGATTGGCAGTTTGGAAGGGATGCCGAAATGCGGTATTCCTTGGGCTGGTTTTGAAAAGGAGTGACAATGAAAACTTTGGCTATGGCAGGCGTCCTTGCCGCCGGTTTTGTGTTGCCTCCTTCGGCCGCCTTGGCTCAAAGCCCGCCGCCCGCAGACGAAAACAACGCCAGTGCCGCAGCTCCAATCGAAGCGCCAATTGAAATGCGCAGCGATCAGATCGTTGCATTCATCAACGATGAAATCCCGGCAGAGGCAGTTTTTTCCGAAGGTTTTTTGACCGCGCTCCCGCCTGAACAGATCAAGGCTTTCACCAAAAACATCGCCGATCAATTCGGCAAAGCGGTCGCGGTTGAATTTCTTGCGCCCAAAACCGGCACCCGTTCTGCACTGCACATCCGGTTTGAACGCGCGATTGCCATGGGCGGCATTGCGATTGATCCTGCCGATAATAACCGGGTGAGCGAACTGGTTTTTCGCTCCATTGAACCTGTTTCAGATGGCAATGACAGCGCGGAAAAAATCGCGGCTGATCTGGCCGCCCTGCCCGGCACAATCAGCGCGTATTTCGGGCCGATAGACCGGTCTGATCCCTTGCTATCGATCAATGCCGATACCCCCTTGGGGCTGGGTTCGACTTTCAAGTTTTACGTGCTGGCAGAGCTTGGCAAACAGATTGCCGGCGGCCAGCGATCTTGGGACGATATCGAACCATTATCTGCGCAAAGTTATCCCAGCGGAGTGATGCAGAACTTTCCCCAAGGCTCGCCTGCAACACTGTACAGCTATGCCAGTTTGATGATGGCCATCAGCGATAACACCGCCACCGATCAGCTGATAAAGCTGTTGGGCCGCGAAAATGTGTATGAAACATTCGCCGCAACGGGGCATACCAATCCGGAAATCTCTGCCCCTTTCATGACCACGCGCGAATTGTTTCTGCTGAAAGGCGGCGATAGCGCGCGGCTTGCCGCTTATGCAGACGCAGACGTCGAAGAACGGCTTGCCATTCTGGCCGCAGTAGAAACCAATCCGCCCAGCCAGGGTCAGATATTTCAGGCGTTTTCGGGCAAACCTGTGCGCATTGATGTGGAATGGTTGTCGAGCGCAAACGACCTGCTTGCTCTGTTTGAATACATGCGGCGGACGGCCGATCCGCAAACATTTGACGTGATGGCCATCAATAAAGGGATCCCTGATGAATACCTCACCAAATGGACCTATGCAGGCCATAAAGGCGGCTCAGAACCCGGCGTGCGCAATCTGACCTGGCTGCTCACCGATACACAGGGCACCGATCACGTTCTGACTTTGGGATGGAACAATCCTGATGAAGATGTCAGCACGGAAACGCTATTGGGGTTTGCCAAGCGCCTGCTAACGTTGCCCTGACTGCCCGCCATTTCATCTTGTCACGCTAAAAACACTAGCGCTGTCCCCCTTGCGCGGCGAAGGCTCGCCGCTTATCGGTTGGGCAAGCAAATTAAGTCTCATAGGAAAACTCATGGCCGATACCCGTTTCGAAGGCACCAGCAATTATATCGCAACCGATGATCTGAAAGTCGCGGTGAACGCCGCTGTCACTTTGCGTCGGCCTTTGCTGGTAAAAGGCGAACCGGGGACAGGCAAAACCGTTCTGGCGCATGAGATTTCAAAAGCGCTTGGCGCGCCGATGATCGAATGGAACATCAAGTCCTCAACGAAGGCTCAGCAGGGCCTGTATGAATATGACGCGGTGGCGCGTCTGCGCGATGGGCAATTGGGCGAAGAGCGCGTTCACGACATTCGCAATTACATCAAAAAGGGCAAATTGTGGGAAGCTTTTACCAGCGAAAAGCTGCCCGTCCTGCTGATTGACGAGATCGACAAGGCCGATATCGAATTTCCGAACGATTTGCTTCAGGAACTCGACCGGATGAGCTTTGACGTTTACGAAACGCAGGAACGCATCGAGGCGAAAGAGCGGCCCATCGTTGTCATCACGTCCAACAATGAAAAGGAATTGCCTGACGCATTTCTGCGCCGCTGTTTCTTTCACTACATCAAATTTCCCGACCGCGACACGATGCAGTCGATCATTGATGTGCACTTCCCCGATATCCAGAAAACCCTGGTGAAAAAGGCGATGGATATTTTCTACGAGCTGCGCGAAGTGCCCGGCCTTAAGAAAAAGCCTTCGACCAGTGAATTGCTCGATTGGCTGAAATTGCTGCTCAATGAGGATATGCCGCTTGAGACATTGCAGGATGCCAATCCCAACAATGCGATCCCGCCTTTGCATGGCGCGCTGCTCAAAAATGAGCAGGATGTGATGATGTTTGAACGGCTAGCCTTTATGGCCCGCCGCAATCCCACCTAACGTGCAATCCGACCTGACGGGCAATCACATCAGGTGGTCATACCCGCCGAGCATATAGGCGAGTTTCAGATCGCCCCATCGTTTGCCGGTGATAATCAGCGGAACATAGACACTGCGCACGATGAAATAGTGCTGGCCGTCGCCTTCCTGGCGAAACACGGACATCCGGTAAGGTGCGGTGCTTTGCAAGGCGGCCTTGTCAGCCTGATCCATAACAATCCGGCCATTGCGGCAATAGCGCGTATCATGCGCCAAATCCCCGGTGGGAGCCTGCGAGAATTGATCGATATGAGTTGGCATAAAGCCGTTCAAATCGGCGCACACCGTCGCAACGCAATCTTCAATGGAATTGGTCGTCTCATTGAGAACGGTGCGCCAGTTCAAATCTGCAAATTGTGAGAAGCCATTGGTGAAGCGTTCGGGCTTTGAATTGGGGATTGGCTGATAATCATAGTCGAACAATTGCGCTATCGTGAGAGTGCCATTCGCGACCGCGTCTTCGGTCACTTCCACAATGCGGCGCGCGGTTTCCTGTGCGCGGTCAACCATTGCGCTATCGAGCGGGGACAGGCCGGACTGGACCAGCCCATCGAACATATCATTCGCAAGCGATTCCAGATCATTGATCCGTCGCTGCGCATCGACCAGTTCGGCTTCATTGCTTTTGCTCGAGCTGTCAAAGCGTTCGAGCACGTCTTGCACCTCGATTACCCGGCCGCTGATTGTTCCGGTTGAGCGCGCGATCATATCGTTCTGCTTGTCAACTTCCTCAACAAGCTCGCCGACGCTGGTGATCGTGCTTTCGATCCGGGTCACCGATGCCTGCGCCTGATCCCTGACCAAAGCGCCTTGCTCTATCTGACCAATGACAACCGCTGCTTCTTCGCCCAGCGCATCAATGGTCGTGGAGATTTCTTCAGTGGCATGGCGCGTGTCATTGGCAAGGCTTTTCACTTCGTTTGCAACCACGGCAAATGTGCGCCCGGCATCACCTGCGCGCATGGCTTCGATAGTGGCATTCAGCGCCAGAATATTGGTTGTCTCGGCAATATCTTCGATATCTTTCGCGCTGCGGCGAACCTGCTCCATCGCGGCGGAAAAACTAGTGACGTGCTTGCCCAAAGTCTCAACCAGAACCAGCAGCGATCCGATTTGGGCAAGCGAGGAATTGATCAGCGACGTGCCCTCACCAAGCCGCTCAATCGCGCGTTCCGACAACAGCCGCGCCTCGTCACTTGCTTCAGACACTTTGGCCTGATCCGCTTCGAGAGCGGTGACAGTGCCCTGCAGTTTCTGGTGCTCATCGCGCAACGCTTCCGATGACCGGATAACCGCCTCGACAATGCCCGCCACATCAGCGCAGCCAACCGTGACGGCCCCGCACTTTTCAGGGATGGTATCCAACGCGGATGCGTCAGAAGTGTCGATAGCGTCGTGTTTCATAATAGCAGCGTCCCCCGGTATTTGCACAAGGTAACGCATATATGGTTAGCGAAGGTTTAAGCGTTCGCCTGAATGTTGCGCGCAAAGGTCTGGTCAGCCCCTCGGTTCGCAGCTAAACCCTGCCGCATGTTTTTCAATTTCACCGACGAATTGCGCAGCGCAGGCATTGGCGCGAGTTTCAAAGAGCATTTGACGCTATTGGAAGCGCTGGATCGCGATGTGATCGATCAGACGCCCGAGGCGTTCTATTACCTATCGCGCGCGACTTTCGTAAAAGACGAAGGGATGCTCGATACGTTTGATCAGGTGTTCCACAAGGTCTTCAAAGGGATCATGGCCGATTACGGGCAAAACCCTGTCGATATCCCCGAAGACTGGCTGAAAGCGGTCGCCGAAAAATTCCTCTCCGAAGAGGAAATGGCCGAGATTGAAAAGCTGGGCGATTGGGACAAGATCATGGAGACGCTGAAAGAGCGTCTGGCCGAGCAGGAAAAACGCCATCAGGGCGGCAATAAATGGATCGGCACGGGCGGCACATCCCCGTTCGGCAATTCCGGCTACAACCCCGAAGGCGTGCGCATTGGCGGAGAATCGAAGCATAAGCGTGCGATCAAAGTGTGGGAAAAGCGCGAGTTCAAAAACCTCGACAACACCAAGGAATTGGGCACGCGCAATATCAAAATGGCGCTGCGCCGCCTGCGCCGTTTCGCTCGCGAAGGCGCGCAGGATCAGCTCGATCTGGATGCCACGATCGAAGGGACTGCAAAACAAGGCTGGCTTGATATTCACATGCGCGCCGAACGCCGCAATGCGGTGAAACTCCTGCTGTTCCTCGATGTGGGCGGATCAATGGACCCGTTTATCAAACTGGTCGAAGAATTGTTCAGCGCGGCCACGGCTGAGTTCAAAAACCTCGAATTTTTCTACTTCCACAACTGCCTTTATGAAGGCGTGTGGAAAGACAACAAACGCCGCTGGCAGGAACGCACCAAGACATGGGACGTGCTCCACAAATATGGCCATGATTACAAAGTGGTGTTCGTAGGCGATGCCGCGATGAGCCCCTATGAAATCACCCATGCAGGCGGCAGTGTCGAACACATGAACGAGGAAGCGGGCGTCACGTGGATGAAACGGGTAACGGACACCTACCCCGCAACCGTATGGCTAAACCCCGTCCCCGAAAAGCAATGGGGCTATTCACAATCAACCAAGATGATGAAAGAGCTGGTGAATGACCGGATGTACGGCCTGACACTGGACGGCTTGGACGAAGCGATGCGGGAGCTTAGCCGCAAGCAGGGGCATTGAGTTTATGCCCGTCAGTGCACCTGCTGGAATTTCAATCGTCGATCCACGGACGGTGGCCAATGAAGCTCCCTACACATTCGAACTAGCTCACCCGGACCATGTTGCGGCTATGGAAGTCGGTGATTTGGTAAAGGCAGTGATCTCAGATGTTGATGGCGCTTACAACGCGGAGCGAATGTGGGTCATTATTGAGGAGATTGAGGAAAACTGCTTCACGGGTCGGCTCGATAGCACACCGACTGATATGAAGAACTTATGCCATGGGGATGGCCTGACAATCCCATTCACCCATGTTATCTCTGTGTTCACAAAAGATGGCCGCGAATTACCCAAGGTCGAAGAGAAACGCTCTTACTGGGATCGCTGCATCGTCGATGACTGCGTCATCAAGGGCCTCAGTCAAGTCGACTATTTGTATCGTGAGGAACCCGATATGACACGGGATGGCGATAATGATCCCGACAGTGGCTGGCGAATTCGGGGTACTCCAGAGGCCGTTGAGAAAGACGAGGAAGACGGATGCAATCCCCAATATGTTGCTTTGGGAGTTGTTCTGAACAACGACGATCGTTGGCTACATTTAATCGATAGCAAACCGGGAAGTGCATTCCAATGGAATGACGAAGCGCTGGATTACATTCGCGTCAGCCGCAGTTAACAACTCAAACTCCCCGACACTCAAAACGCCTCGTTCGGCGCGTTGGCTCAGTCTCAACATTCCTCCGTCATCCCGGACTTGATCCGGGATCCAGCTTCCTTTTCGAGGCACGAGAAGAAGCCAAACCCCGGCTCGGGGGCCGCGGTGACGGATGTTAGTAGAAGAGGTGAGGCCGCACCGTCTGCACCCATGCGGCCTCATCTGCTGAGGCAATCGCATAAAGATCGCCCGGCACGGATTCGGGACTGTCTGCCGCTCCGATGCCCGGCAACCCCAAATGGAGCGCGAACCCGCATCGCCTGACAAACCCTATCTGATCTATGCCGTGGACCGCAAAGAGAACGGCTGTTCGGTGATGGTGATGATGGGCGACACAGAAGATATTCGCGCGCTTCCTTCACACAGCGCCGAGCCGTTGCAGATCATCCCGGCAGCGGGCGAGTAAGCGCAAGGCTATCCGACAGGCGCAAAGCCGAATGCACTTGCTTGCTCTTTTCATTCGCTAAAGCGACAAAGGCCGGTATGACGAACACTATTTCGGCCGCTCTCCTGCGCCAAACCGGCGGGCATCACGCCCCTTATGACAGTTCAGCACCGCTCGCCATCACTGAGCTGCAATTGGCGCCGCCGAAGCCCGGCGAATTGCTCGTGCGGATTGATGCTGCCGGTCTGTGTCACAGCGATCTGTCTGTGATTGATGGCAATCGCCCTCGCCCGATGCCGATGGCATTGGGGCACGAAGCGGCTGCTACGGTGATCCAAACAGGCGATCCTGACGAGCACGATTTCACCCCGGGCGACAAGGTTGTGCTGGTGTTCTTGCCAAGCTGCGGGGCCTGTCCAAAATGCGCCAGCGGCGAAGGGTATTTGTGCCCCAATGGCGCGGCGGCCAACGGCAAGGGCGAATTGCTCAAAGGCGGCTCGCGGCTCAGCTGCTGCGATCAAACGGTGCATCACCATTTGGGCGTATCGGCCTTTGCTGATCACGCCGTCATCGACAAACGCAGCGCGGTAAAGATTGACGATGATATCGCGCCCGAAATCGCCGCTTTGTTCGGGTGTGCGGTACTGACGGGTGTGGGCGCTGTGTTCAACACGGCGCAGGTGAAACCGGGGGAATCGGTGCTGATCTACGGTTTGGGCGGCGTCGGGCTTTCTGCGCTGTTGGGCGCTATTGCGGCAGGGGCCAATCCGGTGACAGCGGTCGATCCTTCGCCTGAAAAGCGCGCGCTGGCGGCCGAGCTTGGCGCTGCCAAAACGGCCGCGCCTGATGATGATGAGGCGTTGTTCGGCGCGCATGTGGTGATCGAAACCGCTGGCAAAGCTGCTGTTTTAAGCCGCGCTTACGAGGCCGCCGCGCGCGGCGGGCGGATCATAACCGTCGGATTGCCCCATCCTGATGAAAAGCTTGATATCTCCGCGCTGTCTCTGGTGGCCGATGGGAAGACCTTGCAGGGCAGCTATATGGGATCGTGCATCCCATCGCGCGATATTCCGCGGTTTATCGGGCTTTGGAAAGCGGGCCGATTGCCGGTTGAAAAACTGCTCACATCAGTCAGCCCATTGAGCGAGATTAACACGCTGATGGATAAGCTGGCAGCGGGCGAAGCGGTGCGGCAAATCGTCGTGCCCGATCACTCTTAATAAAGCAGATGCGGCTTCACCGTCTGCACCCATGCGGCTTCATCCGCTGAGGCAATCGCGTCAAGATCGCCCGGCAGGGCTGCCGGGTTATCCACCCATTCGCGCAAGGACGGCCCGCCATTGATGACGTCAATCGCCAGCACGTCATTGGTGTATTCATATTTGAAATCGGTGCCGCGCCACAGCTCGTAATCGGGGTAAAGCTGGCGGATGGCTTTGAACGCGAGCGCTTGCATTCGCCATGGTTTGAACGCGTCGTGATTGTAATGCGGCCCCTCGGCATGCACCATCAGCGCGTTGCACAATTGGCCGGTGTGTTTGTGAAAGGTCGGCTCGAACCAGCAATCGCGCACGGCGGCCCCTGCGCACCATTCGCCCGCGGTGCGCTGCATTTGAGTCCAGACTGCGCCTGCATCAATATCGGGCGCGCCGAACAGCACTTCCAGGGGGCGCGTGGTGCCTCTGCCTTCTGACACGGTCGCGCCCTCGATCATCACCGTGCCCGCATAACAGCGCGCCATATTGATGCTGGCCGCGTTGGGGGACGGGTTGATCCACACGCGGTCTTGCGGCCAGCCATGCCCTTCCCCATCGGGCTGCCACCCCGACATCGCGATGACGCGGTAATCCACATTGAGGCCGAAATGATCGGTAAACCAGTGGCCCATCTCGCCCAGGGTCAAACCGTGGCGCATGGGCATGGGCGCAGCGCCCACAAAGCTCTCATGCCCCGGAACCAGCAAAGTCCCCTCGACCGGGCGGCCAGCGGGATTGGGCCGGTCCAGCACCCAGACGTTTTTGCCTGCCTTTGCGGCCTCTTCGAGCAGGTAAAGCAGAGTTGTCACAAAGGTGTAGATGCGGCAGCCAAGGTCTTGCAAATCAAACAGAAACACATCGGCAGATGCCATCATTTCGGGCGTGGGGCGGCGCACCTCTCCATACAGGCTGAAGACGGGGATGCCGTATTTTGCATCCACCTCGTCATGAGTTTCGACCATATTGTCCTGCTTGTCGCCTTTAAGCCCGTGTTGCGGGCCGAACGCGCTGGTGACATTCACTCCCGCCGCAATCAGCGCGTCGAGCGAATGGGTGAGGTCTGCCGTCACGCTCGCCGGATGGGCGATAAGAGCGGTTCGCTTGCCCTCCAGTTCGCCGAGCAATTGCGGGTCTGCCAAAAGGCGGTCGATGCCGAAAGTCACACGCGTCATAAGGAGCGAAGTGGCGCAGGCGCGCGTCAAAGGCAATGGCCTTTGCGCCTCGAACAGCGTATTGCCGGGATTATGGATTACACCGCGCTCACTTTCGCATTGCTGTACGGCATTGGTCTCAATGTCGCAGGAGGGCTGCTTACCGATATTGGCGAATGGTACGAAGCACTGGAGAAACCGTGGTTTCAGCCGCCCGGTTGGGCCTTTGGTCCGGCATGGACGATAATTCTGGGGCTGGCCGGATGGGCGCTGTATATTGGCTGGACTGAGGCGGGAAGCCCGGCGCAGTTTGGCGCGGTCGCCGCTGCGTTTGGCGTGAATGCGGTGCTGCATTTCCTGTGGTCGCCGCTGTTTTTCACGTTCAAGCGGCCGGACTGGTCATTTATCGAGAATTTCGCGCTGATAACGTCGTGCGCTGCGCTGATTGTGGTGCTTGCCCCTGTCTCTACCTTGGCGGCGTGGCTGATTGTGCCCTATCTTGTTTGGACGTGTTTTGCGCAGGCGATCAACTACGCGGTTGTCAAAAAGAACGGACCGTTTGGTCCCCGTGCGCAGGCCTAACTACCGCTCCACGATCATCTGACGGCACGCCTCTGAGTGGAACTCCGGCTTACCCGGCCCAAAGGCGAGCGCCCAGAATTGCAAGCCTCCATCGGCGTGTTCGACAATAGCGTTGAGCGCCACTTGCGCAGGGGCCGGCAATTCGCTGGCGATGCTGGCTTTCAAAACCAACTCATTATCCGAATGCGAGCATGACAGCGCAATCGCATCCACCGGCGCATCGCGCATCCCTTCGCGGAACGCGTCAAAATCATAACATGCCCAGCGCGAGGATGGGGACAGATTAAACTCGCGGTAGGAAGTACCGCCAATGGGCTGCCAGAAGATTTCAAAGCACGTCGTCTTCCACAGATTGTCCATCCGCTCAGATGGGCCGGGCGCGGGCACTTCGATCCCCGCAATCCGCCCATCAAGGCGAAATTCCGCCTCGCACCCCTCTGGTGTCGCTTTAAGCGCAGCGGTTACCGCGCGGATGGGGCCAAGATCGCAGGTCTGGTGGAGCATGAGTGGTTGCATGGCCGCTCCTATCGGACATGCGGATCATCTGGGCAAGTCACTTCCCCACCCGCCCCTGCGCTGTTAAGCGCTCAGCCTTATGACACATGCATACGAATCCGATCTGCTGCGCCTGCTCGAAAGCCGCGGCTATATCCACCAGATCACCGATCCCGGCGCGCTCGATCAGCTGGCTGCAAAGCAGGTCGTGCCCGGATATATCGGCTTTGATGCGACCGCGCCCAGCCTGCATGTCGGCAGCCTGGTGCAGATCATGATGCTGCGCCGATTGCAGCAGGCAGGGCACAAACCCATCGTCGTGATGGGCGGCGGGACGACCAAGATCGGCGATCCATCGGGCAAGGATGAGAGCCGCCAGATGCTCACCCCTGACATGATCGACCAGAACATCGCCAGCATCCGCACGGTGTTTGAAAAACTGCTCACCTTTGGCGATGGGCCAACGGATGCCATTATGGTCAACAATGATGAATGGCTGTCTGCGCTCGGCTATGTCGAGCTGCTGCGCGATGTGGGGCCGCATTTCACGATCAACCGGATGCTGACTTTCGATTCTGTCCGGCTGAGGCTGGACCGCGAGCAGCCGCTGACATTCCTGGAGTTCAATTACATGATCCTTCAGGCTTATGATTTTGTTGAACTGGGCCGCCGCTATGATTGCCGCTTGCAAATGGGCGGCAGCGATCAGTGGGGCAATATCGTCAATGGCATGGAATTGGGCCGCCGGATGGAAGGGCGCGACCTCTTCGGGCTGACCACGCCTTTGCTGACAACGGCGGATGGGGCCAAAATGGGCAAGACCGCATCGGGCGCCGTCTGGCTGAACGAAGACGCCCTGCCCGCCTATGATTTCTGGCAATATTGGCGCAATTCAGATGACCGTGATGTCGGCCGCTTCCTGCGGTTGTTCACCGATATCCCGCTTGATGAGATCGCCAGGCTTGAAGCATTGGAAGGCGCTGAGATTAACGAGGCAAAGACGGTGCTCGCCAATGCGGTCACCGCTCTGGTGCGGGGGGAGGATGCCGCCAAAGCAGCCGAGGCAACCGCGCGCGAAACCTTTGCAGGCAGCGGCGCGGGCGAAGATCTGCCCACGATCAGCGTGGGCGAAGAAGGCAAGCGCATCGGCGCTGTCCTGACCGAGATTGGTTTCACCGCATCCAATAAAGAGGCGAAGCGCAAACTGGCCGAAGGGGCCGTGAAATTGGATGGCGACACCGTGAGTGACGCAGGCCATCTGGTGACCGCCGCCGATAATCAGACCATCCGGTTAAGCCTGGGTAAGAAGAAACACGGGCTTATCACGCGTTAAATTCCTAACCCTGCCGCGCCTATCGCGGGCGGCCATGTTTGCCCGGCACAACCTTTCTGCGCCTGTTTTACCAATTATCAGCCTTTTTCCTGCACTAGGAGATATTGGCGTTTTAGTTGGAGGGTGAAACCCCGTGTCTGCCGGAGCAAATTTAAGCGTAACCGATATGCGCCGGGCGACCCGTCACCCGGTCGATTTCCCGGCTATTGTGGAACACAACACGCATGGCGATCTCAGCGTGCATGTCTGCAATATGTCCGCCCATGGCTTTATGATTGACGATGCCCACAGCATCGCACGCGGCGACCGTGTGATCATTCGCCTGCCGATTGTTGGCCGGATCGAAGCCTATGCAATGTGGTGTCATGAAGAACGCGCCGGGTTTCAATTTGAACGCATCATCCGGCTTGATGACTTCATGACCATTATTGACGGCCTTCAGCCCAATCCGCGCCTGCGAAAAAAACGCTAAAGCCCTTTTTCGCACACGCCGGTTAATTGCAAGCGGAACACGGCGCCGCTTGGCATAAGCCTGCCCGCCTGCCATGGGCGATGAGTGACTTCCGCTCAGCCCGCCCATCCCATCCAGATCCATAATTTTCGCAGTTACCTGACATCGCGCTTTGCGATGACATTGGGTCAATATGCGATGATCCTGATTATTGGCTGGCAGGTTTACAATCTGTCGCGCGATGCGGGGATGTCGATTGCCGCTGCATCGGGGCAATTGGCGCTGATTGGCCTGTTGCAATTTGTGCCGCTGTTCCTGCTCACTCCGTTTACCGGGCTTGCCGCAGACAGGTTTGATCGCCGGACCATCGGATCGATCACCATCCTGCTGCAATTGGGCTGCGCGGGGGCGCTATGGTGGTTTACGGCCAATGATGGGATCACGCTGCCTGTGCTTTACGGCGTGGCGATTGTGCTGGGGATTGCGCGCGGATTTGCCGGGCCTGCTTTGTCGGCGCTTGCCCCCAATCTGGTGCCCAAAACGCTGCTTCCCACTGCCATCGCCGTTTCCACGGTCGCATGGCAGGTCGGCACGATACTGGGCGCGGCATTGGGCGGGTATCTTTATTCGATCACGCCCGCTTTGCCCTATGCCGTTTCTGCCGGATTGTTCACGCTGGGATTTGTCGCGCTCAATCTGGTGGGCAAAGTGGCGCAGCCCGTTTTGCGCAAAGATGTGCGGCCCATCGGCCAGATCATTGATGGAATGCGCTATGTCGTGCGCAACAAAATGGTGCTGGGCGCGATCACGCTTGATCTGTTTGCGGTGTTTTTGGCAGGCGCGAATGCGCTGCTGCCCGTCTTTGCTCGCGATATCTTGCAAACAGGCTCCACCGGCCTTGCCCAATTGGCGATGGCACCGGGCATCGGTGCGGGACTGGTCGCGGCGTATTTCTCGTTTAGGCCGCTCAAAACCAATGTCGGCCCCAAAATGCTGGGCGCGGTGTTGGTGTTCGGGATTGCCACGATTGTCTTTGCCTTTTCCAAGATCATGGCGCTCAGCCTTGCCATGCTGTTTATTATTGGGGCCGCCGATATGTTCAGCGTCTATGTTCGCCAATCGCTGATCCAGCTGCACACGCCCGATGAAAAGCGCGGGCGCGTATCCTCTGTGTCGATGATGACAATCAGCGCATCGAACGAAGGCGGCGATGCGTTTTCGGGCGCTTTGGCATTCCTGATCGGTCCGGTCGCCGCATTGGTGGCAGGCGGCGCGGGCGCGATTGGGATCGTTTTGTTATGGAGCCGAATATTTCCTGTATTGCGGACAACGAAAACCTTCGATCCCCCCACTGACCTAACCGGGCAAGACCTGCTAGAAGACGATCAAACACCATCATCCAAGGGAGCCTGATATGAAAGCTGCAAGCATCCTCGAAACCATTGGCAACACTCCGCATATTCGCTTGTCGCGGCTGTTTCCCAATCACGAAGTGTGGCTGAAATCAGAACGGTCCAATCCCGGCGGCTCGATCAAGGATCGCATAGCCTTGGCCATGGTCGAAGATGCGGAAGCATCGGGCAAACTTTCCCCCGGCGGCACGATTGTTGAACCCACCAGCGGCAATACCGGCATTGGCCTTGCCATGGTTGCCGCGGTCAAGGGATACAAACTGGTGCTGGTCATGCCTGAAAGCATGTCGGTTGAACGCCGCCGCCTGATGCTTGCTTACGGCGCGAGCTTTGATTTAACGCCCAAGGAAAAGGGCATGAAAGGCGCGATCGAACGCGCGGCTGAGCTGGTGGACGGCACGCCGGGCGCATGGATGCCAAGCCAGTTTGAAAACGGGGCGAACCCTGCCGTGCATGCGCGCACTACGGCGCAGGAAATCCTCTCAGATTTCGCCGATAGCCCGATTGACGTGATGATAACGGGCGTTGGCACAGGCGGGCATTTAACCGGCTGCGCTGAAGAGCTGAAAAAGCACTGGGCCGGTTTTAAAGCCTATGCGGTCGAACCCGAAGCATCCCCCGTGATCGGAGGCGGACAGCCCGGCCCTCATCCCATTCAAGGGATCGGCGCGGGCTTTATTCCCGAGAACCTCCACACCGATGCGATTGATGGCGCGGTCGCGGTGAATGCCGATGATGCCAAGGAAATGGCCCGCCGGGCTGCGGCAGAGGAAGGGATGCTGATCGGCATATCATCAGGCGCAACCTTGGCTGCGATTGCGAAGAAGCTGGCGGATCTGGACGCAGGCGCACGGGTGATGGGCTTTAACTATGACACGGGCGAGCGGTATCTGTCGGTGCCCGATTTCCTGCCGGTGGAATAAGGGGCTGTTTATTGTGAGTGCGCAGGGCCGTGTAGGAAGCGATTTTCCTACATGGCGGTGCGCTGTTATGTTTGACGCGGGCGTTTCTGTGCCTGAAGCGGCGGGGAGTTTGCGCCCACAGCCCGCCTCCCCCACTCGAAAAGTCACTCTCCCCAGTATGTATTTCGTCAACCAGAAAGGCGCGGCGAATCGGAAATGAGGGCGCAAAAAAGGCCCGGCAAGCGGTAACCTGCCGGGCCTTTTTGGTAGGGTGAAACCGGGGTTTAGGCCGCGGTCGAAAACGCCTCTTGCGGCAGAGCCATCATGTGATCGCTACCCGCCTCAAGCTTGCGCCGCAAAGCGCCAGCATCCGGCAAAAAGCGTTCGGCATAATACGCAGCGGTGGTGAGTTTCGCCTCATAATAAGCCGCGTCGGAAGGAGCGTTTTCCAAAGCTGATTTGGCAACCTTCGCCATTTTGAGCCACATGAAACCAAGCGTCACAATGCCCATGATATGCATGTAATGATGCGCGCCGGCGCCCAGGTGATTGGGGTTCGCCATAGCGTTCTGCATGAACCACATCGTGGCCGCTTTTTGTTCGCCCAGTGCCTTTTCAAGCTTGCCCGCCATATCGGCCAAACCGTCCACCTGCTTGGCCGAAGCGATCTCTTCATCAACCGCGGCAAAGAACGCCTGCACAGCGCGCCCGCCATTCGACGCCAGCTTGCGCCCGCAAAGGTCCATCGCCTGAACGCCATTGGTCCCTTCGTAGATCATAGCAATCCGGCTATCGCGCACGAACTGTTCCATGCCCCATTCCTTGACATAGCCATGCCCGCCATAAACCTGCTGCATATTGTTGGCGATGTCATAACCCTTGTCGGTGCCATAGCCTTTGATAACCGGAGTCATCAGGCTGATAAGGTCGTCGGCCAACTGGCGTTCTTCCTCGGTTTGCGCCTTGTGGCTCAGGTCAACTTGCAAAGCGCCCCAAAGGCACAAAGCCCGCATCCCTTCGTTAAATGCTTTCGCATCCATCAGCATCCGACGCACATCGGGGTGCACGAAAATCGGATCAGCCTGCGCATCCTTGTCAGCCGGCCCTGTCAAAGCGCGGCCCTGACGGCGGTCCAGCGCATAAGTCACAGCGTTCTGATAGGCGACCTCTGCTTGGGCAAGCCCTTGCATGCCGACACCAAGGCGGGCCGCATTCATCATGACGAACATAGCAGCGAGGCCTTTGTTCTCCTCGCCAACCAGCCAGCCTTTGGCACCGTCATAGTTGAGGACGCAGGTGGCGTTCCCATGAATGCCCATCTTCTTCTCGATAGATCCGCACGAGACGCCATTGCGCTCACCCGGCTCGCCATTTTCATCGAGGATGAATTTCGGCACGACGAACAGCGAAATGCCTTTGGAGGAATCCGGGGCACCCGGCGTTTTAGCCAGAACCAGATGGATGATGTTGCTGGTGAGATCATGCTCGCCAGCTGAAATGAATATCTTGGTGCCAGTGATGGAATACGAACCGTCGCCCTGAGGTTCCGCTTTGGTGCGGATCATGCCCAGATCGGTGCCGCAATGCGGCTCTGTCAGGTTCATCGTTCCGGACCATTCGCCCGAAACCATTTTCGGCAGATAGGTTTCTTTCAATTCCTGACTACCCGCAGCTTGAAGAGCAGCCGCAGCGCCCCCGGTCAGACCGGGATACATCGCAAACGCCTGATTGGCGGTGCCGATATATTCTTCAAATGCAAAACCCATTACGTGCGGGAGGCCTTGTCCGCCAAACTCTTCGGGAGCGGTCAAAGTCGTCCAACCCGCTTCAACCAGCTGATCATAGGCCCCTTTGAAACCGTCCGGCGTGGTTACCGAACCATCATCATGGCGCGTACACCCTTGCTCATCACCAATCTGATTGAGCGGTGCGAGCACTTCTGAACAAAACTTGCCAGCTTCATTCACGACAGTGTCGATCATATCCTGCGAAGCGTTTTCAAAGCCCGGCAAATTGCCATAGCTCGCAAGATCGAGCATTTCATTGATGATGAAGCGCGTGTCGCGTGTGGGTGCAGTATAAGTTGGCATCACAAGATCCCTTCGTGAAGAGTTGTTTTAACTGGGTAATGACGGCGCGGTCTAGCCAAGATCAAGCTGCTCAATCTCGGTGACAAATTGTGACAATTCTTTGATCGACGATTCAATATCAGCCCGTTGGGCCTTCAATTTGGCAATGTGCGTCTTGCATTTTTCAATGGTGACTCGTCTTTGCTCAACCCGGCCATCGTCGAGGTCATAAAGATCGATCATCTCACGAATTTCAGTGAGGCTAAACCCGACATTCTTGGCGCGCATAATCCAGGCAAGCCGCGCTCGATCTCGTTTTGAATAAACACGCGTCAAACCGACCCGCGCTGGGCTGATAAGCCCCTCATCTTCATAAAAGCGCAAAGCACGTGCGGTGCAGCCGAACTCACCCGTTAAATCGGAAATCGTGAATTGCTCACGTTCCTGTTCATCGGGTGTATCAAGATGCGCGCGGTTCTGGCGGATTTCTCCACCGCCAGCTTGCGTTTGATCGGTACGAAGTGGTGCTGTAGCCATGGCCCTTCACTACCTTCCCTTTACGTGAGCGTCAAGTCTTTACCTTCACGAGAGTTGGACTGACACCTCCGGCCGTCTGAAGTCGTCGGTAGAAACAGGTTGTGCGCCCGGTATGACAGGTTGGTCCGGCAGGCTTGGCCATGATCACCAGCGCGTCTTGATCGCAATCGACGTGTATCTCTGCAACGTGCAGCAGATTGCCCGAGGTCTCCCCCTTTTTCCACAAGGCACTGCGTGACCTCGACCAAAAATGCACCTCCCCGCTCGATAGCGTCGCATCGAGCGCTTGTGCATTCATGAAAGCCACAACCAGAACCGCTTTCGTATGCGCATCCACTACAACGGCGGTAAGCAATCCATTGGCATCAAATTTTGGAGCGAACGCAGAGCCTTCTTCGCGCTCTGCTGTGGTAAGCACGTTTTCGGTGTTCATCGGTTTGTCTCTCGTGTTTTGAAAATACAGCTGCGCATCAGACCCATGACAATGAGCAACCCGTTCCTGAACCATTTGAAAATTTGCGTCCAGTGGACTTCCTTATGCGATTGGTTGTTGCACGATAACCACATTAACGGTTCAAAATCGGACAAGTGGCTAAATTCGGCTTCCGATTTTGACAGGCTAATGGGACAAGGCACTCAAGGATGCCCTAGGGTATTCTTCAACCGAACAACGGGCTTTTGGCCAGGTTCAGGGGGTGATCGGCGGCGAACTGGCAGCGGGGTGTCAGCGCAGCTGATTGAACGACAAGGATAGGATCCTGATGGCGAAGTTAGGGGGTCGCCGTCTGAGCTCTTCATGAGCGGATCCATACCATTTCGTCACGTGGCGCCCGGGGTCGTAATGGCCCCGGGCGTTTCGAATTGTACGATAGGCTGCGGCGTCAGGCCGGTACTTGCACCGTTGAAGTGTTGCCCTAACCATCCCTAACCCGCGCAAAACACGCGATGCGCACCGACCGGGCACCGCCCTCCAGCAAGGCGGCAACGCAGGCATTGCTGGTCGCACCACTGGTGAGCACATCGTCGACCAGAATAGCGCTGCGCCCTTTCACTTTCCGGCCAGATCCAGACCCCAATTGAATGGCTCCAGCCAATGCGGCCTTGCGCTCATCCTTGCCTAAACCGCCCAGCGAAGGGGTGCGCTTGCGCCTCTGCAGCCCGCCGACGAGCAGTTCACCGTGCCCCCGCTGTGCCAGCTCCTTTGCAAGCAGCGCCGCCTGATTGTACCCGCGCTGCCACAAACGCATCCGGTGTAGCGGGACGGGAACCAATAGCGGCAGATCGTTGCCATCGGGCGGCGGCATACGTGAGGCCATGATCTGGCCTAGCAGCTTTGCCAGAGTGATTTTGCCGCCATGCTTGAACGTCAGAATCAGCTTGCGCGAGATATCGTTATATACCGTGGCAGCCATCACCGCGTCGTGGTCGCCTGTATCACAGGGGAACTCAATCTCGCTCCAGCATTCGGGGCATAAGCCGCCTTGCTGTGCCACCGCACCCCCGCATGACGGGCAACGCGGTGGATAGACCAAGTCCACCAACGGCTGCATGCCATGCGATATATGCGCTGCAATCCCCATCACGCATGGTCTCGCACGGCTTGCGCATTCCTGGCAAGCACGGCAGGGCACAGGTTATGCCAGCGGACACCATCCCGAACATCTTTGATCCCAACCGGCGCATCGCGCGGCACCAGCGAGCTTTACAGTTAAGCCAGCGTGATGATCCAGCAAACTGGCTCGATACCGATATGGCAGAAGACCTGCTGGACCGGGCCGATTTCATGCAGCTTACCGAGGGGCAAGCTTTGATTTTGGGCGACATTTCAGCCGCCCTTGCCCCGCGATTGGAGCGCCGCGGGCTAACTGCGCAAATCTCTCATCCCGGCCAATTCGATGAAGAGCGGCCCTGGCCTATGGCCTCCCAAGATTACATCTTCGCAATCCGCACGTTTAGCACGCTTAATGATCTTCCCGGCAGCCTCATTCATTTGCGCGGTGCGCTTGCGCCTGATGGCATAGCCTTTGCGCAAATCCTTGGCGCAGGCACGCTTTCTACGCTGCGCGCTATCATGATCGAGGCGGATGGTGATCGGCCCGCAGCGCGCATCCATCCGCAGATCGACAACGCTTCGGCCTCTGCCCTCCTCCAACGCGCTGGCTTTACGCGCCAGGTGGTGGACAGCCGTGTTCTCACCGTGCGGTTTTCCAGTTATGAGCGCATGATCCAGGATCTGCGTGACCAAGCTTTGACCGGTATTCTGGCCGATCGTCCCAAACCGCTGACCAAAGCCGGCTTAGCGCGGGCCAAGGCGGCCTTTGACGCGCGCCGCGACGCCGATGGGAAGGTCACTGAGACCTTCACAATCCTTGCGCTTACCGCGTGGAAGTAGGGAAGCTATTTCTGCTTTGCCGCCGCATTCTCGGCCAATGCCGCTTGCGCCGCAGCTAACCGTGCAATCGGAACGCGGTATGGCGAGGCGCTGACGTAATCGAGCCCGACGCTTTCACAAAACGCGATGCTGGCTGGATCACCGCCATGCTCTCCGCAAATGCCAAGCTTGATATCAGGCCGGGCCATCCGCCCGCTGGTTGCCGCCATATCGACCAATTGGCCAACCCCTTCGACATCCAAACTTACAAAGGGATCGCGCGCGAAGATGCCTTTGTCGACATAGGGTGCGAGAAACTTGGCCGAATCGTCCCGGCTGACACCAAGAGTGGTCTGAGTGAGGTCATTGGTGCCGAAACTGAAGAACTCGCCCTCTTCCGCGATTTCGCCCGCCATCAGCGCAGCGCGCGGCAATTCGATCATGGTGCCGACAAGATAGGCAACCTCAGCGCCCTGCTCCTCAAACACCGTTTTGGCCACCCGGTCCACCAGCTCGCGCAGGATTGCCAGCTCTTTGCGGGTCGCGACAAGCGGGATCATGATCTCTGGCAAAGGCGCTTCACCGCTGGCCTTTTGCACCGCGCATACAGCTTCAAAGATGGCGCGCGCCTGCATTTCGTAGATCTCGGGGAAAGTGATGCCCAATCGGCAACCGCGGTGCCCCAGCATCGGGTTGAATTCGTGCAGCTCATCCGCGCGCCGTTTCAGGTGATCAACGCCCAGCCCTGTCGCATCGGCAAGCTCGGCAAAGTCCTCATCCCGCGTGGGTAGGAACTCATGCAAAGGCGGGTCCAGCAGCCGGATCGTGCATGGCAGGCCTGCCATCACTTCGAAGATCGAGGTGAAATCCGCGCGCTGTTCAGGCAGCAACTGGTCCAGCGCCGCGCGCCGTCCTGCGTCGTCTTCTGCAAGGATCATCTGGCGCACCGCCTTGATCCGGCCAGCATCGAAGAACATGTGCTCTGTCCGGCAAAGCCCAATGCCTTCTGCTCCAAACTGCCGCGCAATCGTGCAATCCGCAGGTGTTTCCGCATTGGTGCGCACGCGCATTCGGCGGCTGCTATCTGCCCATTCCATCAACGTGCCAAAGTCACCAACAAGCTCTGGCTCGACCGTGGGCACAATGCCCAGCATCACCTGGCCATTGGCGCCATCAAGCGTGATTTCATCGCCTTCTTTCAGCTCCTTAGAGCCGATCCGCAAAGTGCGCGCTTTCCGGTCAATTGCGACGCCGTTTGCGCCCGATACGCAAGGACGCCCCATCCCGCGCGCCACAACCGCAGCATGGCTCGTCATACCGCCTCGCGCTGTCAGGATGCCTTGGGCTGCGTGCATGCCGTGAATGTCCTCTGGCGAGGTTTCAACCCGCACCAAGATCACCTTATCGCCGCGCCCGGCCCATTGCTCTGCCGTATCCGCATCAAGCACGATTTTGCCCGCCGCAGCACCGGGAGAGGCAGGCAGACCCGATGTCATCACATCGCGGTCCGCTTCAGGGTCAAGCGTTGGGTGAAGCAGTTGATCGAGCGCCATCGGGTCAATCCGCGCAACAGCCTCTTCTTTGGTGATGAGCCCTTCGCCCACCATTTCCACCGCCATCGTCAGCGCCGCTTTCGCGGTTCGCTTGCCAGATCGCGTTTGCAGCATCCACAGCTTGCCGCGTTCCACGGTGAACTCGATATCCTGCATATCGCGGTAGTGGTTTTCGAGAAGGTCAAACACCCGCGCCAATTCGCCGTAAGCATCGGGCATCGCCTCTTCCATGCTCAGCGGCTTGGCCCCTGCCAGATCGCGCGCGCGTTTCGTCAGGTATTGCGGCGTGCGGATGCCTGCCACCACGTCTTCGCCTTGTGCGTTGATGAGGTATTCGCCGTAATAGGCCCGCTCACCCGTTGCCGGATCGCGGGTAAAGGCAACGCCCGTCGCGCTCGTGTCGCCCATATTGCCGAACACCATCGCCTGCACATTGACCGCCGTGCCCCAATCGGCAGGGATGTCGTTCAAGCGGCGATAGACCTTCGCCCGGTCGCTGTCCCAGCTGTCGAACACAGCGGCAATTGCGCCCCACAACTGCTCTTTCACATCCTGCGGGAACGGCTTTCCCCATTCGCTTTCCACGATGCCTTTGAACTCTCCCAACAGAGTGCGCCATTCATCGGCTGAAAGCTCGGTATCGGCGTAATAGCCATTGTCTTCTTTGGCGATTTCCAGCGCTTCTTCGAACAATCCGTGATCAAGGCCCAGCACCACATCTGAGTACATCTGAATGAACCGCCGGTAGCTGTCCCAAGCAAAGCGCTCATCGCCGCTTGTCTGTGCCAACCCTTCAACCGTTGCATCGTTGAGACCAAGGTTGAGCACCGTGTCCATCATGCCAGGCATCGACACACGCGCACCGGATCGCACTGAGACCAGCAGCGGATCAGCGCTATCTCCAAAGCTTTTGCCCACAGCCTCTTCGATGTGAGCCAAAGCGCAGGCCACTTCACCGCGCAGCTCTTCTGAGAAGTCCGCCCCTTCGCGCAGGTAACGCACGCTTTCCTCGGTCGTGATGGTGAAGCCGGGGGGCACAGGGAGGCCGATGCTGGCCATTTCGGCAAGGTTCGCGCCTTTGCCGCCAGTGACTGTCTTGTCCTTTTGGCGAGCATCATCATGCTTGGCATTGCCGCCGAATGTGTAGACCGTTTTGACCATTATTGGGCTCTCTTTGGGATCGTTGGAGAGGGAGACATCTGATGAGACATGGACCGCATGTTACACGGTCCAGAGACTAAAAATGGACCGGGTGATTTACCCCTCGATCCGGCTGAAATCTGCAACCCGGTGAACCGCATCGCGAAATGCGCCAAGCAGCGCAAGGCGAGCATCGCGTTTGTCCGGGTCTGGGTCATTAACTATCACCTTGTCAAAGAACGCATCAATCGGTGCCCGCAGAGTGGCCAGCGCCGCCATGGCCGCTTCAAAGTCCTCCGCCTCAACAGCTTTGGCAGCCTTGGGAGCCGCATCGCCAAGCGCATCAATCAACGCCTTTTCGGCTGTTTCCGGCGTGTAGGAAAGGTCTTTACCAGACGGGTGTTCTGCATCCGTCATCCCAGCGGAAGCTGGGATCGCATCCGTTTGAGCGGTGCCGCCAGTGACCCCGGCCTGCGCTGGGGTGACGTGGTTTTCCTTCTTCAGAATATTGGCCGCGCGTTTGTAGCCGGCGAGGAGGTTTGCGCCGTTCTCTGTTTCGATGAAAGCTTGGAGAGCATGAACGCGGGCGAGCAGGCGGACGAGGTCGTCCTCTCCGCCTAGCGCGAAGACTGCGTCGATGAGGTCATGGCGAACCCCTGCTTCGCGTTGCTGGACTTTGAGGCGGTCAGTTAAGAACGCGAACATCTCGTCTTGAGTTGATTTAAGGTGTGAGCCGTAAGCAAATCCTTGCATGGTTTCTGGATCGTCTTGCTCACCTTGCCAATGCTTAGCAATTAGCTCCTGTGCCGAAACGTCCCAAACAGTCTCCCAGGCACCCGTCTCAAAAAGGCTTCCAGTCAGGGCATCCAGGTGTTCACCGAAATCGCGGAATCTGTATCGGACACTGTTCTTAAGGAGCATGGAGACTACACCAAGCGCTGCGCGTCTAAGTGCAAATGGATCTTTAGAACCCGTGGGCTTTTCGTCGATCAAGAAAAACTGAGAAAGTGAATCCAGCTTATCCGCCAGCGACACCGCCACAGTAACCGGAGAAGTCGGCACCTCATCCCCCTGCCCCACCGGCTTGTAATGATCGCGGATCGCGTCTGACACTTGGCGCGGCAGGCCTTCTTTTTCAGCGTAATATCCGCCCATCAGGCCTTGCAGCTCGGGAAACTCGCCCACCATTTCGGTGACGAGATCGGCTTTGCAAAGCTCCGCCGCCTGTTGGGCGAGACCAGCTAGTTCATCGCGAGTCCCCGCGAAGGCGGGGACCTCATTCGGGGTGGCGCTTGGCCGCGACAGGTCCCCGCTTTCGCAGGGACTCGCATTTGGTGTCACAATCCCCTCTTCACACAGCCACCGCGCCAGCTTCGCCACCCGGTCCACCTTATCCGCAACAGTGCCCAACTTCTCATGGAACGTGATCCGCGCAAGCTCCTCGGCATGCTGTGCAAGCGTTTTCTTCTGGTCCAGCTCCCAAAAGAACCGCGCATCAGCCAGCCTGGCAGCGAGCACTTTGCGGTTGCCATCGACCACCACGGCAGGGTCTTCGGCGGCGATATTGGCGGTGCAGATAAAGGCATTGGCGAGCCGCGTGGTGCCATCAGGGTTGCGCTCTTCGCAGACGAAGTATTTCTGGTTCACCCGCGCGGTAAGCTGGATGACTTCAGGCGGGACATCCAAAAACGCCTCATCGAACCGGCCAAGCAGCGGCACGGGCCATTCGGTAAGACCTGCGTTTTCGATCACCAGCCCTTCGTCCTCGACGACGGTCAGACCCACCGCTTTTGCCGCTTTGCGCGCGCCTTCGCGGATGATGCCGGCGCGCTCTTCGTGATCGACGATAACGCATGCCTCGCGCAGCTTATCGGCGTAATCATCGGCGCCCGAAATCTCGATCTCGCCCGCCGAATGGAACCGGTGGCCCACAGTTGTGCGTCCGCTGGCAAATCCATCGGTCAGGCACGGCACAACCTCGCCATCAAGCAGCGCAACAATGCCTGACAAAGGCCGCACCCATTTGAGGCTTTCATTGCTGACAGAGGCATCGCCCCAGCGCATGCTCTTGGGCCAAGAGAAATCGCGGATAATGGCGGGGATCGCGGCGGCGAGCAGATCGGCCACCGCCTGGCCCGGTTTTTCGATCACCGCAAAGTACGTCGCGCGCCCCTTTACCTCGCGCTCCTCCAACTGATCGCGGGTGACACCGTTCTTGCGGCAGAACCCATCGACCGCCTGATCGGGAGCGCTGACGGGCGGACCTTTGGCCTCATCGCGCACCGCTTCGGTCTCGGTCGGAAGCCCGCGCGCAATCAAAGCAAGGCGGCGCGGAGTGGACCAGACGGTAAGATCGCCCAGAGCAATGCCTGCCGCGTCCAATTCGCGGCGGAACAGTTTCTCCAATTCAGCCCGCGCGCCTTTTTGCATGCGGGCGGGCACTTCTTCGGACAGCAATTCTAGCAAGAAGTCAGCCATTAGACGAGACTCCATTCAGGATACTTCTCGGCCCATTCGGGGGCTTTTAGCTCAGCATATTTCTCACAAGACCCACGCGCCAGATCGCGCACGCGGCCCATATAGCTGGCGCGTTCCTGCACGCTGATCACGCCGCGCGCTTGCAGCAGGTTGAAGATGTGGCTGGCTTCAACCGCTTGTTCATAAGCGGCAATAGGCACTTCATTTTCAAGTGCATTTTGGCATTCTGCCTCGGCCTTGGTGAACAGGTCAAACAAAGCGTCCGTCTCAGCAACCTCGAAATTCCATTTCGACATCTGCTTTTCGTTCTCAAGGAACACTTCGCCATAAGAAACGCCGCGGCCGTTGAAATCGAGATCGTAAACGCTGTCGACGCCCTGCACATACATGGCGAGCCGTTCGAGCCCGTATGTCAGCTCGCCTGCAACCGGTTTGCAGTCAAACCCGCCCATTTGCTGGAAATAGGTGAACTGGGTGACTTCCATCCCATCGCACCAAACCTCCCAGCCCAGCCCCCATGCGCCAAGGGTTGGCGATTCCCAGTCATCTTCGACAAAGCGAATGTCATGGCGCAGCGGATCAATCCCGATGGCTTTGAGGCTGCCGAGATAGAGATCCTGAATATCGGCGGGCGATGGCTTCAGGATGACCTGATATTGGTAATAATGCTGCAAACGGTTCGGATTTTCGCCATAACGCCCATCGGTAGGGCGGCGGCATGGCTGGACGAAAGCCGCATTCCAAGGCTCTGGCCCCAGCGCGCGCAAGGTTGTGGCGGTGTGAAACGTGCCCGCGCCCATACGCATGTCATAGGGCTGGAGGATCACACAGCCTTGCGCCGCCCAGAAGTCGTGCAGCGCCAGGATCAAATCCTGAAACGATGCCTTGGGATTGCGCACGGGAAGCTGGATTTCAGGCTCTAAACTCATGGCAGCCGCCCATGCAGGATGGCCCGTTTATCGTCAATGCCGCAGCGCAGCACAGATGTGCGCGAATTTGGGCCATTTGACCTTGTTGCGCAACGCTCTATCTTGCCTCGCAAAGGAGACATCATGAAACTTCGCTCAACACTCACCGCTTCTGCTGCCGCATTCGCAATGCTTTACGCCGCCCCCGCTTTTGCAGATCATCACGCTGCTGCCGAAGTGCCTGCCGAGGCCGATGCCGCAGCTGAGCCTGAGGGCGCGCCAGCAATGTGGCTGGTGTCTGATGAGGACACCACCATTTACATGCTTGGCACGGTCCATATGCTGCCCGATGATGTCGAATGGTATGCAGGCCCGATAAAAACCGCTTTGGATAGCGCAGACACTCTCGTCACCGAAATCGATATGACGCCTGAGAAGATGGAAGAGGCGGCAGCGCTTATGGGAACGCTAGGCATGCTGCCTGAGGGGCAGACGCTGCGAGGTCTGATGACAGAGGAACAGCGCACCACCTTTGAGGCGGGCCTGGCGAAAATCAACGTCCCTGCTGAAACCTTTGATACAATGGAGCCTTGGTTCGCGTCGTTAATAATGACACAGATCATCGCGCAGGCTTCTGGTTTTACACCGGAAAAAGGGGTGGAGTCGGTTTTGGAAGAGAAGGTCGGGCCAGATGTAGGGCGCGGAGCGCTTGAGACGATCCAGAGCCAGCTGGCCGCATTTGATGAAATGCCGATCGATGCGCAAATGGACTTTCTGATTGAAGGCTCGAAAGACCCACTCGAAGGGATCACCTTATTGAACCAGTTGGTCGATCTTTGGGCCATGGGCAAAGTGGATGAGCTCGCCGATCTGATGGATGATGGCTTTGCCGACAACACCGTCCTCGCGGAACGCTTGCTCTACAACCGCAATGCCGCATGGGCGCAGTGGATCGCAAAACGCCTTGATACACCGGGAACAGTCTTCATTGCGGCGGGCGCCTTGCACTTTGCGGGCGATATGAGCGTGCAGGATTATCTCAGCAAAGAAGGCATTGCGACCGAGCGCTTGCAGTAAAGCTCTCGCTCACCCTAGCTCATCATGCATTTTCGGCAGGTACTCTCAGCCGCGCTCTTTGGTGTCGCCGCGCTCACTCTGACCGCGTGCGGACCGGAAGATCGCGCGGCTGAGCCAGCCCTTGCCGCGGACCCCATCGTTTACGAGATCACCAATGCGGGCGGCGAAATCGAAGGATGGATGCTGGGCACAATCCACGCCTTGCCCGATGATACCAAATGGCGCTCTGCTGCGACGGAAAAGGCAATTGACGGGGCCGATTATGTCATGGTCGAGGTTGCCAATTTATCCGACCGCGCTGGGATCGCCAAAACTCTTGCGCAGCTGTCCACTTCGACCAACTTGCCTGACCTAACTGCGCGCGTCGGCCCCGAACACCGCGAAGAGCTCGCCAAACTGGTCGAACGCTCGCAATTCTCCCTCGCCGATTTCAAAGCGACAGAGACATGGGCAGTCGCCCTGATGCTCTCGCAAGTGGGCGCGGCGGGCGATCCTGCCAATGGGGTTGACCGCGCCGTAATCGCCGATTTTTCAGGGCGCGATGTGATCGAATTGGAAGGGGCCGAAAAACAGCTGAGAATTTTTGACGAGCTGCCCTTAGAGGATCAGCGCGATCTCCTTGAAGGAGTCATCACCGAAATCGCAATTCGGGATGACCAGACCGATAAACTGCGCACCGCCTGGATCACCGGCGACGAGGCAAGCCTGATCGAAACGACGCAAAGCGGCATCATGGCAGACCGCGAATTGCGCGATGCCTTATTGGTTCAGCGCAATCGGGATTGGGACAGACAGCTCGCCGCAGCACTTACGAAACCGGAAAAACCCCTCGTCGCGGTCGGCGCTGCGCATCTTGTAGGGGCAGCTGGATTGCCGGCGATGCTGGAAGACCGCGGCTACACCGTAACCCGCATCCACCAATAGGCGCGCGCTTACCCGCAAAAGGCTTGCGTTTTCGCCCATCCCCGTTATGTGCGCCCTTCCCAAGCGTTCTGGTCATCCCTGGAGGCGGCGCGCTGGAAGACAATACTGTAAACAATGCATTCGAAAGGCACGTATTATGAGCGAAGCTCTTAACCTGCCCGCCGAAGCGCGCGAACGGGCTGGCAAGGGAGCCTCCCGTGCACTTCGCCGCGAAGGTCGGGTTCCTGCTGTTATTTATGGCGGAAAAGAAGAACCAGTAACAATCCATGTTGAAGAGAAGCTGCTCGTCAAGCAATTGATGACAGGGCACTTCATGAACTCAATCGTGCAGGTTGAGCTGGGTGGTGACAAGGTTCGCACGCTTCCCAAAGACGTTGCGCTGCACCCGGTAACGGATCGCCCGACCCACGTGGATTTCCTGCGTCTTTCGAAAGATGCGAAAGTTGATGTCTCGATCCCAGTGGTCTTCATCAACGAGGAAGAATCGCCCGGCCTCAAAAAAGGCGGCGTTTTGAACGTGGTCCGCCACGAGCTGGAATTGATCTGTGCCGCAGACAAAATTCCCGGCGAGATCGCTATCGATGTCACCGGCAAGGAAGTTGGCGATTCGATCCACATTTCCGAAGTCACTCTGCCCGAAGGCAGCGAAAGCGCGATCACAGACCGCGATTACACCATCGCGACCCTCGTTGCTCCATCCGCGCTCAAGAAGAGCGAAGACGAAGCAGAAGAAGGCGAAGAAGTGGCAGCCGATGAGGTTGAAGCCACCAATCAGAAAGACGATGGCGACGGCGAAGAAGGCGGCGAATAAGCCCCACTCCTTCGGTCATCGAACCAATCACCAAGGCACCGGGCTCCCACAAGGGGTCCGGTGTTTTGTTTTGTGACGCGCAGCGCTAGGGAGCGCAGATGCAGATTTGGGTAGGCCTTGGAAATCCGGGACCGCGCTATGCGCTTCACCGGCACAATATCGGTTTTATGGCGCTGGATGTGCTGGCGGACATGCACAGCTTTGGCCCGGTGCAAAAGAAGTTTTCCGGATGGGTGCAGGAAGGCCGGATTGGCCCGCATAAAATCCTGCTGCTCAAACCCGCTACCTTTATGAATGAAAGCGGACGCAGCGTGGGCGAAGCGATGCGGTTCTATAAACTCGATCTGGACGCGCTTACGGTGTTCCATGATGAGCTTGATCTGGCCCCGTTCAAGATCAAGGTGAAACAGGGCGGCGGGCATGCTGGGCACAATGGTCTGCGCTCTATCAACCAGCATCTGGGTGCCGCTTTTCGCCGGGTTCGCATCGGGATCGGTCATCCGGGGCACAAGGAAAGAGTGAACGCGCACGTGCTGGGCAATTATGCCAAGGACGAGCAGGATAATCTGGCGGCCATGCTTGGCGCCATCGGAGCAGAGGCGCAGTGGCTGGCCGATGATAACAATCCCCGCTTCATGAGCGAGATTGCCATGCGAATGCAGGGCTAAACGCTGCAAACCCAAAGGCAGGCAGCAAGCCGGCCTGCCCCTTCCCCGCTGCGCTCTTCCGTTAACCAAATCGCTTTGATTCTTAACCGGAATAACCCGCACAGAAATTCTGATCCGATGCGGCACAGCCCCCGTTTCGCGCGGGACAGCGCGCCCAGCCTCCATTAGTTAAAAATCAATAACGAACTGGTTTTTAACCAATTGCTTTAGGGGTTATTGTTCACATGAGCCGCGAATTCATCCTTCCCGCCATTTTCACCGTCATGGTCATCGGCATGACGATCTTTCCTGACCGCAGCGAAGTGTTCGGATCGGACGATAGCGACACTGCCAGCGAAATCGCCGCATTGGACAACGCCGCGCAAGGCTGAAGCCGCTGCGTGAGCCACGAAAACTGACCCAAAAAGGAACGGTGCAAAGCGGACCAGCGCGTTGACTTGGAAAAGTCACAGGCCTGTGGTTAACGCGGATTAACGGATCGCATATGACGATCTACGGGGGAACTATGCGTAAAGATATCATCATGCCGCTGGTGCTGACGGTTATGGCCGTGTGCCTGGCTGGCGCGCCCACGGCTGCCAAAGACCTGTCCTCAATCGGCTCTGTCATCGATCAGATTGGATCGAAAGTCCAAACGTTGCATCAGGACAAATCCTCCAATTAAGCGTGTTCACAAGTTGTTGCCTGAAGGGCGTGCCTTGCATAGTGGTCGTGAGGCACGCCCTCTTTTTATGCGCATTGCGTGCACGCAACATTGGCCCTGACGCTTGACGGGCGGCAAACAAATCTCAAAGAGGCAGCAACCTATCCAGGCACAGCCATTGGCACCCGCCAATCAAGCAACGCCGATGCACTCAAGGATCATCTCACATGGGCTTTCGTTGCGGAATTGTCGGCCTGCCCAATGTCGGCAAATCAACTTTGTTCAACGCGCTTACAGAAACGCAATCGGCGCAGGCGGCAAACTATCCGTTTTGCACGATTGAACCCAATGTGGGCCAGGTCGCAGTGCCTGATGAACGGCTCGACCAAATCGCGGCAATTGCGAAAAGCGCCAAGGTGGTGGCGACGCAATTGGCGTTTGTCGATATCGCCGGATTGGTCGCAGGGGCCAGCCAGGGCGAAGGATTGGGCAACCAGTTCCTCGGCAATATCCGCGAGGTTGATGCCATCGTGCATGTGCTGCGCTGTTTCGAAGATGACGACATTCAGCATGTCGCCAATACGGTCGATCCCATCGCAGACGCCGAAGTGGTCGAAACCGAATTGATGCTGGCTGATCTGGAAAGCCTAGAGAAACGCGTGCCCAACGCTCAAAAACGAGCCACCAGCGGCGACAAGGAAGCCAAGATCCTTGCCAGTGTGCTGGGCCAGGCATTGGACCTGCTTAAAGACGGCAAGCCCGCCCGCCTGACCGAACCCAAAGATGACGAAGAAGCGCGCATGTTTGCTCAGGCGCAATTGCTCACCGCCAAACCCGTCCTGTATGTTTGCAACGTTGCTGAGGAAGATGCGGCCAAAGGCAATGCCATGTCCGCCAAAGTCTTTGCCAAAGCCGAAGCCGAAGGCGCGCAGGCAGTCGTCGTCTCTGCCGCAATTGAAGCGGAATTGGTGGAAATGCCGACAGAAGACCGCGGTGAATTTTTAGCTGAATTGGGACTTGAAGAAAGCGGCCTCGCCCGCGTCATCCGCGCCGGCTACACTTTGCTTGGCTTGCAAACATTCTTCACCGCTGGCCCGAAAGAATCGCGCGCATGGACTTTTCCCAAAGGAGCAAAAGCCCCGCAAGCCGCAGGCGAAATTCACACGGATTTCGAACGCGGATTTATTCGTGCAGAAACGATCGCCTTTGACGATTACGTGGCGCTCGGTGGTGAAGCCCCTGCGCGTGACGCGGGTAAATTGCGTCAGGAAGGCAAGGATTACGACGTTCAGGATGGGGATGTGATGCTATTCAAGTTCAATGTTTGACAGAACTGAACCACACCTAAATTCCTCCGGTTGAAAACCGGAACGAAGGCTGATCGAGCGCGTGCGGTCGCTCAGGTCCATCACTTATTCTTCATACCTTAGTAAAAATACAACAGTATCGCCACTCCCTCACCAAATGCCATACCTCAAAAGCAATTGATTTACTTGAATTAAGGGGATTCTGGGTGGAGTTAAAACATTGCAACCTCAACTCCTCCGCAAAATCTTTGTGTGTTGTAAAAATGTAAGTCCTATTGCGCTAACAATACATACCACTACAAGGGTAGAACGACTATCCGCGATGTTTTGTGGGGCTTAATTGGTGAGTGACAAAACAGGTTCCAACGAAAAAAACGAAGCAAGCGGCGCGTTTAATGATCATGTGAAGTTTCTCTCGATTACAGAACGCATGAGTGCGGCAGAGGCGCGCGACTTTCTAAGTCTCATTCTGCATAGCATTCCAGATGTCGTGTTTATTAAAGATGCGCAGTTCCGCCATATTCAAGGCAATGCGGCTTTCTTTAGTTTGTTTCCCGAGGACATGCGCCAAAGCGTACTGGGTTCCACTGGCGCTGAAGAGATTGCGCCTCAGGACGTCGATGCTTTTCAGGCTAAAGACCATGAGGCTTTTGAAAACGGGCATTCAGAGACGACAGAGATTGTTACGGTCGCCGGCCAAGAACCCCGTAGATATCACACCAAGAAAATTCGGTTCGAAACGCAAGATGGGACACCTTATCTGCTTGCTTTGGCACGCGATGTAACCGTCGCCCACAAGGCAGAAGAACAGCTTCGTTCAGCGGTTACCTTTCAGGATCTAATGCTCGATCACATCCCCGACATGGTGTTTGTCAAAGACGAAGATTTCAAAATCATCAAAGCCAATGAGAATTTCCTCAACGTCTATCCTAGCGACGTGCGCGCATCAGTAATCGGTTCAACAACAATCGAGCAATACGACAAGGAAGAGCGCGAACAGTTCCTTAGGCAGGACAGGATCGCGTTTGAAACCGGCTTTTCCGAAACCGAGGAAGACCTTGTTTTCCCCGATGGTCAACGGCGCGTTCTGTTCACAAAAAAGGCCCGTTTTGAAAATGGCGACGGGGAACGGTTCGTGCTTGGCATCGGCAGGGACATCACCGAACTGGTCGAAGCACGCAGGGACAATGAGCTTTCCATAGCATTGCTCAACACCGTGTTCGAAACCGTTACGGGCGCAATCATTGGTCTCGATAACGACAAGCAGGTGTTGATGATAAACAACGCTGCACGCCACATGATCGGCGGTAAGTCCACCGAAACTCCTTTTGCCTGGCCGGATGATATCGAATTCCTTGATCCTGCCGATATGCAGCCGCTGGAATCCTCACACGATCCCATTGCTCGGGCGCTGATCGGACACGCCATAGGCGGCGAAGTGCATTTGATGACCCGCAAGTCATCGTCCGAAAGCCGATATGTGCGCGTCACCTCTTCTGAAGTGAAAAGCGCAAGCACTGCCTTACGGACAGTGATCGTGCTTGATGACGTATCCGAGGCGGAACGCAACCGGCAGCATATCGAGCGTCAATCACGGCTGGATGCTCTGGGACAGCTAACAGGCGGGATCGCGCACGATTTCAACAATCTGCTCAATACAATGCAATATGCTCTCGAATTGATCCGACGCGATGACCTGAGCGAGCGAAGTCAGCGATCCGTCGCAGCGGCGCTAAAATCGATCACTCGCGGGTCAGATTTGACCAATCGCCTATTGGCGTTTGCCAAGAAACAGCCCTCTCGCGCGGCCGCCCATCCCTTGCGTGAGGTTCTGTCTGATGTGCGAGAGCTGGTTGGCCCTGCAATCGAAGCGTCGTTGGCAGTTGAGTTTGCCGAAGCGGGTGAAGACTATTTGGTGTTTTGCGATTCAGGCCAATTGCAGAACGCCATTCTCAATCTGATACTCAACAGCCGCGATGCGATCATGCAGCATAACAAGGGCAATCTGATCCGGATCGATCTCGCGCGCAGTTGATGCTCTGCCCACCGAACAATCGAAAGACGGCGAGCAACAATCTGGCGAACCGGAAGAGTATCCTGAAGTTCCTGATGGCGATGCCAAGGCTGGGCATTCACGCCGGTATATCGAGATTTCCGTTTCCGATAACGGCCCCGGCATGACCAAAGCCGTTGCAAGCCGCGCCCTTGATCCTTTCTTCACCACCAAAGGCGTCAATTCAGGAACCGGGCTGGGCCTGTCGATGGTTTATGGCTTTGTCCAGCAGGCCAATGGTGATCTGCGTATCTACACAGAGGAAGGCGAAGGCACCGCCGTCAAGCTGTATTTGCCACGCGGATCTCGCGATATCGGGCTGGAAAAGCCCACCGAACTTGATCCGCTTGCTCTGGGTTCTGGTGAAACGATTATGCTCGTGGAGGATGAAGAATATCTGCTCGAACAGATGGCTGAGTTGTTGAAAGAGCTGAGTTACAACGTTCTTAGAATACCCAACGGAAGAGCAGCGCTTGCCGTATTGAGAGACGGCGCACGGCCCGATTTGATCCTGACGGATGTTGTCATGCCGGGCGGGATTGGCGGTTTTGAACTGGCCCGCAATGCACGCGAAATCATTCCCGATATCCCGATCATTTACATGTCGGGCTACACAGGTTTCACCGATGAAGAGATGGGCGATGTTATCGCGCCGCTGCTGCCCAAACCATCTTCTCCAACCATGACCTCGAAACAAATCAGATCCGTGCTCGACAGGGCGAAGAAGTAAGGTAAATCATGGCGAAAATCTTGGTGATGGAAGACTGCACGCTGCAGTCCATGATGCTCTCGGATTGGTTGGAGCTGGACGGCCATGAGGTCCAAGTGGCTCACACAGGAGCCGAGGCCTTAAAACAGCTGCAAGAGCAAAGCGATTTCGATCTGCTTATAACGGACATGTATGGCGGCGAAGACAATGACGAGGCGCAAGGGCTGGATCTTATAACTGCGGTTCGCAATGGCAATCACGGGGGATCAATTGATCTTCCGATTGTGTCGATGTCGGGCGTGGAAATGGATGCCGTTTTGTCCAATCTTACAGAAAATCAGCCTGGGACACCTGCAAAAAGCGATGAACACTTTGTGAAGCCTATTGACCTTTCTGCGTTTTCAGAAACGATAGCTGGGCTTATCGTAAGTAACGAAAAGCCGCCGCAGGCTTCTGCTGAAGGTCGCGCAGGCCCGCCCAAAACCGCGCATTAAGAAAGCGCTTAGGTATTCACGCGTATTAACCTGCGCTCAAATCGGCCGTCATCACTCAGGCGCGGCAGCGGGTTTTGTTGGCGTGAGATAACCTCGCATCTTGCGCGATATCTCACATTGATTTGGAAGTGTGTTTCGTCATGAATGTCTTGACCAGACCTGAAAATATGCTCGAACACAAATGGCCTGATTGGGGAAGCGGATTTGTGGCGAAAAACAAAACTAAAACGATTCTGATTCTCGAAGACGACGTCGAGTTTGGCCCGCTCCTGAAATGGTCGCTGGAAGAAGAAGGCTTCGTCGTGTCCCTTCATGTCGATGCAACAAGCGCGCTAGAATACATCGAAACGCACGATGTTGACCTCGTTATCGCGGATCTTTTGATCAAAAAGGAGGGGCGCTTCTTACAGGATGGCGGGATCAAATTGATCTCAACCCTCAAGAAGATTCTTGGCCACCCTGCTCCAGTCATTGCGATCAGCGGCTCTTTTGCGACCGATCAATATCAGGCTATCTCAGCAGCGATGACAGTTGGCGCTGACAAGACTTTGGCAAAACCTATCAAGCCGATCGAATTGATCGCGCTGGTGCGCACCTATCTGTAATCGCCGACGGCAAGGACATGCTTGACGGGGCTGGGTTGGGCTGGGCTTCAATGCCGTCCGAAAAGCTTTTCCACATCGTCCATGCTGAGTTTGACCCAAGTGGGCCGGCCATGATTGCATTGGCCTGATCGCGGGGTGGCTTCCATTTCGCGCAGGAGGGCGTTCATTTCCGCCACGCTCAACACTCGCCCGGCCCGAACCGATCCGTGGCAGGCCATGGTGGCGAGGACATAGTCCAGTCTTTCGGCAAGTAACAAGGCGCCGCTGTCAGATTGGGGGCCGTGTTTGGCAATATCGTCAGCAAGGTCGCGCAGCAATTTTGCGCTATCCGCTTTGGCAATAGCGGCTGGCACAGCGCGCACCAACATGGCAGCCGGGCCAAACCGTTCAACCGACAATCCATACCGCGCGAGGCCGTCGGCGGCTTCTTCCAAGCGGTCGCAATCAACCTCGTCCATCTCAACGACATCGGGCACGAGCAAAGCCTGCGAGCGTTGCGCGGCCTCAGCAGCGCCAGACGCTTTCAGCCTTTCCAGCACAAGGCGTTCATGCGCGGCGTGTTGATCGACCAGAACCAGACCATCGGCGCTTTCGGCGATGATGTAAGTGTTCGCCACCTGCCCGCGCGCAATGCCCAGCGGATATTGTGCAGCATCTTGCGGCAAAGGTTCCGCCTGCTCCGCCCGCCCCTGAGGAAGCGCCTGATCGCTTTGCCCTTCGGCAGCGCTGTTCCAATCCACTCGCGGCTCTGCGACCTGCCCTGACGAAGCAGACCAATCGCGACCTTCAAAGATAGAGCGCAGCGCAGGTGCGGCTTCGGGAGCCGGCACAACCGGTTCCGCTTGCCAACGCCCCATCGCTGCGCGGTCCGGCCCTTGGGCAGAGCGCTGATCGCCCGTCGCCAAAGCCTGCCGCAAACCCGACACGATAAATCCGCGCACCCCGCTCGCATCGCGAAAGCGGACCTCGGTCTTAGCCGGATGGACATTCACATCCACATCCTGCGGCGCAATATCCAGAAACAGCGCCAGCACAGCGTGCCGATCCCGCGCGAGCATATCGGAATACGCGCCCCGCACCGCGCCTGTTAGCAATCTGTCTTTCACCGGGCGGCCATTGACGAACAGGTATTGGTGATCGGCAATCCCGCGATTGTAGGTTGGCAATCCGGCAATCCCGGTCAGCCGCATGATGCCGCTTGGCCCGCCGCGTTCAAGATTAATGGCGACCGAATTGTCTTTCAGCTCGCGCGCGACAATCTGCGCAACACGCGACGCAAGATCGTCCTGACCCTGCGTTGTGAGAACTTTGCGGACCTTGCCCGATACTTCGTTCGTCAAGGTAAAGGCGATATCGGGCCGCGCCATTGCGAGGCGGCGCACGCAATCGAGGCTCGCAATATGCTCACTGCGTTCGGTGCGCAGAAACTTGCGCCGCGCGGGCACTTTGCCAAACAGATTTTCCACCCTCACTCGCGTTCCCTGAGGCAATGCCGCAGGGCCTTGATCGACGATTTCGCCATGATCTATCCGGCATCGCCAGCCCGTGTCCGCATCATGCGGGCGGCTTTCGATGGTCACTTCGGCAACGCTGGCGATCGAAGGCAAGGCCTCTCCCCGGAAACCCAGCGAGGTGACCATTTCAATCGCTTCATCGGGCAGTTTGGATGTCGCATGGCGTTCCAGCGCCAAAGCAATATCATCCGGTCCCATCCCGCAGCCATTATCGGTAACTTCCAGCGACCCCAGCCCGCCCCCTTTCAGCGCGATAGCGATTCGCGAAGATCCGGCATCAATCGCGTTCTCCACCAGCTCTTTGAGCGCAGCAGCAGGGCGTTCCACCACTTCGCCTGCCGCAATTCGGTTCACCAAGCCGGGCGGAAGACGGCGGATATGGGGGGTATTACCAATCATTGGTCGCAAACTAGCCGCGATCTGACCCGGTTTCGAGGGTTGCCGTGAATAAATTGGCGTCTCGTCAACAAAATTTTGGCCTTTTGGCACTGGATTCGCTAGGCGCGAGAGATGTTGCATTAATCGGGGCACGAAACCTTGCAGGGGGTCTGCAAGTCACGCCCGGCAGCCGTGGAATACAAACGCAATGAGCTTCTTTTCGAATCTGTTTAAATTCGGGTCGCAGAATATGGCGATCGATCTGGGGACAGCCAACACGCTGGTCTATGTGCAGGACCAGGGCATTATCCTCAACGAACCCTCTGTCGTCGCGATTGAGACGATCAATGGGATCAAGCGCGTCAAAGCGGTGGGCGATGATGCCAAGATGATGATGGGCAAAACACCTGACACCATCGAAGCGATCCGCCCCTTACGCGATGGCGTGATTGCAGATATCGAAATCGCCGAGGAAATGATCAAACATTTCATCCGCAAAGTGCACGGAAAGCGCAACCTGTTTCGCTATCCTGAAATCGTGATCTGCGTGCCCTCAGGCTCAACTTCGGTCGAAAAACGCGCCATTCGCGATGCGGCCTCCAACGCTGGCGCATCGGAAGTTCACCTGATCCTTGAACCCATGGCAGCCGCAATCGGTGCCGATATGCCCGTGACAGAGCCCGTGGGATCGATGGTCGTCGATATTGGTGGCGGCACGACAGAGGTCGCCGTTCTGTCGCTGCGCGGTCTGGCCTACACCACATCGGTGCGCACGGGCGGCGATAAGATGGACGAGGCAATCGTCTCCTATGTGCGCCGGCACCACAACCTGCTGATCGGTGATGCCACCGCTGAACGCATCAAGAAGGATTACGGCATCGCCGTCGTTCCCGAGGACGGTGCGGGCGAGAGCATCACATTGAAAGGCCGCGATCTGGTCAACGGCGTGCCCAAGGAAATCACGATCAATCAGGCGCATGTGGCAGAGGCTTTGTCCGAACCCATCGGCGCGATCGTCGAAGGTGTGCGCATCGCGCTTGAAAACACGGCTCCCGAACTCGCCGCTGACATTGTCGATCAAGGCATCGTGCTCACCGGCGGCGGCGCGCTGATCCGCCGGTTGGATGAACATTTGCGCGAAGAGACAGGCCTGCCCGTCTCTATCGCCGAAGACCCCCTTACTTGCGTTGCGATTGGTACGGGCCGGGCGATGGAAGACCCGATCTATCGCGGCGTTTTGATGACTGCGTAAACCTCCTATAAGGGTCGCTCGCAAGACGGAAAAGAAGGACAAAGGCAAGCCATGGCGTCGCCATCATCGCGCCGATCGGGCTTTTCGAAGAAGGCGCAATATTCAGTCTTTACTGGCTATGTTCTCGCCTCGCTTGGGGCGCTGATTGGTCTTGCCCTCCTGATTTTGTCCATGTGGCAACCCGCCAGCTTTGCCCCTTTGCGCGGCGCAGCGCAGGATGTGACCGCGCCTGCTGGTGTTGCAACGGCCGTTGTGCGCGATGAGACGACCGATTGGTGGGAATACCTTTCAGGCTATTTCGAAGCAGCGGATCAAAACGCGGCTTTGCGCGAAGAAGTTGAACTGGCGCGGATCAAATTGGCAGAGGCAGAAGCGCTGGAGCAGGAGAATGAACGGCTGCGTTCGCTCATCGCACTGGCTGACAGCGAAATTGAACCTGTCGCGGTGACCAGGCTGATCGGGTCCAGCGCATCGAGCAGCCGCCGCTTTGCCACAATTAGTGCAGGCCGCAATCAGGGAATCGAGGTTGGCATGCCCGTGCGATCCCCGCGCGGCGTGGTGGGCAGAGTGCTCGAAGTGGCGCGCGGTTCGTCACGCGTCCTACTGCTTACCGATAGCGAAAGCATCGTGCCTGTGCGCCGCACATCCGATGACAATGTCGCTTTTGCCGAAGGGCGCGGCGATGGCCTCTTGCGCATTCGGCTTATCAATTTGGGTTTGAACCCGTTTGAAAAAGGCGATGTCTTCGTAACATCAGGGGCCGGCGGCTATTACCGTCCCGGCGTCGCCGTCGCGATTATGAGCGAAATTCTGCCTGATGGCGGTCTGGCGCAATTGATTGCTGATCCGGCAGCGACGGACTTTGTCTCGGTTGAACCCATTTATGAACCCGAAGGCGTCGCCGCATCGCAGATCCCGATTGAGGAACCGCTGAGCGATGATGTGTTGAGCGATACCCAGCAAATCAACCTGCCCGCAGGCGCTGAAACCCCGGCAGAATAATGGCCCGCCTCAGCCCAATATCGCGCGCAGATCGCTTTCAGAACCGCATCAATCACGAGCAATCGCCGTGGCGTGCGCTTATGGTGCCCTATGCCTCGATCATGACGGCAAGCTTTCTGCCTGTGCTTTTTCTGGCGATTGTGATGCCCACTTTTCCGCCGATGGGTTTTTTGATGCTGATTGCATGGCGGATTATGCGGCCCGGCCTTTTGCCGATTTGGGTCGGCGTGCCGCTAGGCGCGTTTGATGATCTGTTCAGCGGCCAGCCATTTGGCAGTGCCATATTCCTTTGGTCGATCACAATGATCATGCTGGAAATCATTGAAAGCCGCTTTCCCTGGCGCGGTTTCTGGCAGGATTGGTTCGCCGCGACGCTTGCCATTATCGGTTATGTTCTGTCCGCTATTGTAGTATCAGGGGGCAACGTGACCCCTTTCCACTTGTTTTCAGCTGTGCCCCAAATCGTCTTCTCCGTTCTGTTTTACCCGATCCTTGCCCGCATCATCGCGCGGCTTGATCGCTTTCGCCTTGCCCGTTCGCGGAGGGTGGGGTGATAAACTGGAAGAAATGGCGCAGCGGTCAGGCAAAGCGGCGCCCCTCAAAAATCGTCAACGCATCAACGCTCAAAAATGCCTTTGATCGCCGGGCGGTCATGCTTGGCACGTTTCAGGGCGGCATCGCCGTGCTGCTGGCGGGGCGGATGGGCTATCTCGCGATTGCAGAGAACGAGAAATATCGGCTCGAATCCGAAAGCAACCGCGTCAATCTGACGCTGATCCCGCCCCGGCGTGGATGGATATTGGACCGCAATGGTTCTCCGCTTGCCACCAATCGTGCGGATTTTCGTGTTGATGTGATCCCTGAACGTCTCTCAGAGCCAGAAAAAACGGTCGATCAAATCGGCGAGCTGCTGAAACTGGAGCCTGCGCGCATTGCGGATATCAAACGCAATGTGCTCGAACAGAAGGGCTATCAACCGGTCGAAGTTGCGAGCGGCTTGAACTTTGATGAATTCGCAGCGCTCAGCGTGCGCCTGCCCGATATGCAGGGCGTGATCCCGCAGCAGGGTTTTGCCCGCTATTACCCCACCGCATCCAGCGTCGCGCATCTGATCGGCTATGTCGGCCCGGCAGATGCCGAACAATACGCTGAGGAAGATAGAAATCCTCTGCTGCTCACCCCGGGCTACAAAATCGGCAAGGATGGGCTGGAGCGCCGGTTTGAAACCAATCTGCGCGGCATTCCCGGCGCGCGGCGCGTGGAGGTCACTGCATCGGGCCGGGTCGTTCGCGATCTGGAAAAGCGCGATGATGAACAAGGCGACCCGGTCAAGCTGACGATTGATGGCCCGCTGCAGGATTACGCCGCCCGCCGCATCGGGCTGGAAAGCGGATCGGTTGTCGTGATGGATTGCCTGACGGGCGACCTGCTCTGCATGGCATCCATGCCCAGTTTCGATCCCAACAGCTTTTCCGATGGGATTGGCAGCATCGAATACGCCATGCTGCGTGAAGACGAACGCGTGCCCCTGCGCAACAAAGTGCTTCAGGGTCTCTACCCGCCCGGCTCAACCATCAAACCCATGCATTGCATGGCGTTCCTGGCAGAAGGGGTGAAACCAACCGACACCATTGTGTGCGGCGGCGGCAGGCAGATCGGCAACCGCTTTTTCCGCTGCCACTCAAGCCACGGCGTGGTCGACATGGACAAGGCCATCGCACAAAGCTGCGACAGCTATTTCTATCATTTCGCGCAGGTTATCGGCTTTGATAAGGTCGCCAATATGGCCAAGCTGATGGGCATGGGCCAGCAATACCCCCTACCCGTCTCCAGCCAGTTTTATGGCACGGTCCCCGATCCGGATTGGAAGCTGAAGAAATTTGATCAGCCCTGGCGTGCGCATGACACTGTAAACGCATCCATCGGGCAAGGCTATTACCTCGCCAGCCCGCTGCAACTGGGCGTGCTTGCAACCCGGCTTGCGACCGGGAAAGTGGTCAATCCTCGTCTTGTGATCGACGATGCCAAACCGACCATCAAGAGCTATAATTTCAACGAAGACGAAATGGCCTATATCCGGCAGGCCATGAGCAATGTGGTGAATGGTGCAGGCACTGCTCGCCGTGCGCGTTTGCCTTTGCCGGGCGTCAAACTTGCGGGCAAGACAGGCACAGCGCAGGTCGTTTCCTTGAGCGTATCTGATGGCCGCAGCGGTCCGTGGAAATACCGGGATCATGGCCTCTTCGTGTTCTTCGCACCGTTTGACAATCCGCGCTATGCAGGCGCGGTTGTGATTGAGCATGGCGGCGGGTCCGGTTCAGCCTATCCGATTGCCCGCGATGTGATGACATTCATGTTCGATCCGCAACGCGGGCTCGATCAATTGCGGGAATTGGAACGGGCCTGGGGCGGAACGGCGCAGCAACGGCTCGAAAAACGCTATGCCGCTTATGCCGCCGAACGCGGGGAAAGCGTGACCCGCCCGCCTAGCCGCGATGAAGAAATCTTCGACATGGTTGAAGCAGAAGCGCGCCTCGCGGCCTCTCAATCAGAAGAAATCGCTGACGATGCGATCATTCCGCGCGCCGATCAGGCGGCATCGGGAACGCCGATCACTGGCGCAACACCGACGCCGCGAGGCCCGGCGCAATGAACTCCATCGTCCCGGAACCCATAGCGCGCCAGCCCTGGGGGATGTTGATCCCGCTGTTTTTGCTCGTCGCGTTTGGTGCAGCAGTATTGTTTTCAGCCGCGGGCGGATCAATGCAGCCATTCGCTTCCTCGCATCTTATGCGTTTTGGCGTGGCGCTCGGCATTGCCGCGTTTATTTCGGTCCTGCCGAAACCGCTCGTCAAGTTTATGACGTATCCTGCTTATGTCATAATCCTGCTGATGCTGATCGGGGTGGAGATTGTTGGCCAGGTCAACGGCGGCAGCCAGCGTTGGCTCAACCTGGGGTTCATGGTGCTACAACCGTCCGAATTGATGAAGCCGGTGATTGTGGTCACGCTGGCGCATTTTTATTCATCGCTGCCATTGGGCATGATCGCGACTTGGCGCGCCATATTGCTGCCGGGAGCTTTGATTATGCTGCCGGTTGCGTTTGTTCTGCTTCAGCCTGATCTGGGCACATCGCTTGCCATCGTGTTCGGCGGGGCGGTGGTTATGCTGCTGGCGGGATTACCGCTGCGCTGGTTTATTGGCGCTGGTGTGGCGGGCGCTGCGCTTGCGCCTTTGGTGTTTTATTTCGGTCTACAGGACTATCAACAGCGCCGCGTCATGACGATGTTTGATCCGGAATCAGACCCGCTGGGCGCTGGCTATCACATCACGCAATCCAAGATCGCCATTGGATCGGGGGGCATTTTTGGCAAAGGCTTCAACGAAGGTTCGCAAAGCCATTTGCAATACCTGCCTGAACCCCACACCGATTTCGTGTTTGCCACCATGGCGGAGGAATGGGGCCTGCTCGGCGGGATTTTCGTGATTGGAATATTCACAATCATCCTGCGCTGGGGCCTACGCGTCGCGCGTCAATCGCAGGATCGCTTTGCTGCGCTGATGGCGGCGGGCATGAGCGCGACGATCTTTTTCTACATCGCGGTCAATCTGCTCATGGTGATGGGATTTGCGCCTGTCGTTGGCATCCCCTTGCCGTTTATGAGCCATGGGGGATCATCCATGCTGACCAATATGATCTGCATCGGCGCGCTGATGATGGTCAATCGCTGGAACCAGAATGCTCCGCGCGGCGGGCTTAGCGGCCTGTCTTAATCGCGTGATCCGGTCCAGTTAATCAGCAGAGCTTTCCGGCACATCGGCGCTCAGCTTTTCCCCGCCAACCATCACGATAACCGTGCGCGCAATGATCTGAAGGTCGAGCGCGAAGCTGCGATTGTCGATATACCAATGGTCCAGCGCGACTTTCTGGTCTAGCGTCAGCAGCGTGTTCCCGCTTACTTGCGACCATCCGGTCAGGCCCGGCCGCACCGATTGGCGTTTTACCCCCGCCTCGCCCAGATCACGGATCGTTTCAGGAAGGAGAGGCCGCGGGCCGACAATCGCCATATCGCCAGTGACGACATTCCAAATGCCCGGCAGCTCATCAATCCGCGACCGGCGCAGGAATTTGCCGATGCCTGTCGTGCGTGCCTCATCCGGCAGCAATTCACCTTTTTCATCGCGGGTGTCGCGCATGGACCGGAACTTGATAAGCTCAAACGGAACAGAGTTTTTGCCTGCGCGCATTTGGCGAAACATGACGGGGCGGCCTTGGAAGATGATGACCAGCACCCCCAGAACGAGCAGCACAGGCAGGATCACAAGCAGCACAATCAGTGCAAGCAGCCGGGTGAGAAGCGAGATCATGCCTGCCCTTCCTCGTTCAAAATGTTGGCGCGCATTTTAACCAGCACATCTTCAAGCGTATCGGGTTTATATCCATGCGCTGAGAGCCGCGTGCAATCAATCGCGGGAAAGCCAGTATCGGGCGCGCCGTGCGGGCCGCTTTCGTTGATATTGACCGGCGCGGCGCACACTTTCGCGATTGTCACTGCGAGGTCTTCCAATGTGTACCGCTGGCCAGAGGAGAGGTTGAAATCACCTTCAAGGCGTTCCTGCGCTGCCAGCAAAAGGCCATCAGCCACATCGTCCAAACCCACCATATCAGCACCGTATTCCGGGTTCGCCAAAGCGATGGTTTTGCCCGACATGGCGATATCAAGGAACTTGCTCGCCAGATCATTGCCCGTCCCGATGACCGATGAAATGCGCAGGATTGCCATGGGTATGCCAAGCTTGCGGCAGGTCTCGCGCGCATAGGCTTCCTGCGCGGCCTTGGATGAAAGGTATAGCGTGCGGCTCTGCGGGCGGATGGGAGTGTTTTCATCGGCGCGTTCGACATCGGGATCGTAGATATTGGCGCTCGATGCCATCACGATATGCGCCGCGCCTGCTTTGGCCAGCGCTTCGATAAAGCGGCCTGTGCCCAGCACATTGGTGTTCCACAAAGCCGCAGCGGCTGCCTCATCAGCAGGATTGGTATCAATACAAGCCGCCAAATGCACCGCGCATTCTGCGCCATCCAGCGCATCGCCCAAAGCAAAGTCTGACGCGGTCAGATCAAATTTTTGCCATTCGCAATTGGCAGGCAGCGTATCAGGCACGGTCCGGCTCAGCAGGACAAGGCTGTGCCCCGCCGCCGCTGCGCGTTCAGCAAATGCCCGGCCAACAGTGCCGGTGCCGCCTGTAATGGCAATGCGCACTACGCTTCGGCCTTTGACTCTCGCGCCAGATCGTCTGGCAGCAATTGCTCTTCCAAAAAGCGGACGACGGTGCCTTTATGAATGTCGGGCTGCGTGATCGCTTCACCGAACAGCAATTTGCCCAGCACCATGTCGACCTCGTTAAAACCAAACAGCGCGCGCATGGGCGTGGTGCCGGAATACCGGGCGTTGATCTCAAACAGACGGAATACCCCGTCCGGCCCTTTGCGGAATTGAAAGTTTGCTGGGCCGTAAGGTTGCAGCGCTTGAGCCAGATTGCGGACATACTCCTCGCATTCGGGATATTCGCCCGCATAGGCGCGGAATGTGTTGCCATCGCGCAGGTCGCGGCGAAGGACGATGCTAGCTTTCACTTCGCCGTCGAAACACAAAGCCCCAGCGGTGTATTCCTGATCGTCAGGCCCGGCCCATTGCTGCACCACCAGCCCCTCACGCCCTTCCAGCGCCGCATCGAGCTCCGCCCGGTTGCTGACCATCGAAACACCGACAGCGCGCGCGCCAATGCGCGGTTTGACGATAAGCGGAAAGCCGATGTCTGCGACCAAAGCGTCAATCGCATCTGCATCCTCTCCCGGAACCGATTTCGGAAAAGGCAGACCATTCGCCTCAAGCCAGCGGGCGGTTTTCAGCTTGTCATCGGCAATCGCAATGATCTGGGGCGAACTGACCACGATATGGGTGCCGAAACGCTCCTCCCATTCTGCGCGGTTCTCTGCAAAGATATCCAGCTCTACATCCGTGCCGACGAGGACAGCGGCAGGTTTTTCCCGCTGCAGCATTGCCTCAATCGCAGGTTTGTAAGCGGGGTCTTTCGCCATCGGCAAAAGCCCGTGGCTGTCGCCCCAATACAGCCCCGGCGACCTCGGATCTGGATCAAGGCAATGCACCTGATAAACTCGCGAGGCGCTTTTGAGAGATTTGATAATCCCCTGCCCCAAAACAGCGCCCGCGCCAGTAACCGCAATTTTTGTCATTGATAAAACCTGCAAAGCATAGATTTGGTATCATCCGAAAGGCCGTTGGTCGCCGTGATTGCGGCACAATGGTCTTCGGTATCAAAGGGGATTGGACGCGTTTCGACCGACAGATCGCCACTTTCCAATGTTACCATTGTCCATGATGGCCCTTGTTCGGTCTTGCTGCGCGGCTGGCCAACCGAATTCACCACGTGCACCTGTGTCCCGTCGTCAGCACAAAAGAATTTCGGACGGTGAAGATGACCGAAGATCCCTGCACGAAAACCTCGCTCCGACAGCGTTTTCGCCGCCGCGCCCTGCAATTCCTCATTCGACAGATAGGTCCAATCGCCATAGCCCCACGGATTGGCATGCGCGAACAGCACATTGCCCCACGCCCATTCCGGGATCCATTCCAGTTTGGCAGGCCAAGTCTCGCCCAATTCGCGCCAGGTCCATTCAACAGACTCGCGGATCCAGTCGGGCAGTTTGTCAAAATAGGCAGACCGCTTTTCGGTCATATCGATATAGAGCTGTTCGTGGTTTCCCCCGACCAGGAAAGCGCCATCGCGCTCCATCGCTTCAATCGCAAGATCCATGCATTCAGCGGGATCCACGCCATAGGTGAACAAATCACCCAGCAGGATCATCTGATCAAACCCTTCGGCGCGCGCGTCTTTCAACGCAGTGCGAAAAGGCGCCGCCACCGAATGGACATCAGAGATAACCGCGATACGCATGGGGTTTGATGGGCGCTCAACCCGCCTTTATTAGATCGATGCTTTGGCCGGGCGGCGACCGAATTTGCGCATGATCCGTTCTTTCAAAGTCAACTGACGCGGCACACCGACATAGTAATCAGCAGCCTCGTAGTAGAACTGGACCGAGTCGCCATAACGGCGGCGCGCATGTTCGGCGTAATCGACCTGATTATAGACGCAGCCTGCAACATTGCCCGAGCCGAGCATTTCCAGCGTGGCACGGAATTGATCGATCGTGGTGTTACCCCAGCGCGCAACCAATACCGTATCATCGGTGTAATCGCACATGGAACGGGCATCGCGTACAGCCAGCACGGCAGGCGCATTGACGACCACCAGGTCAAACCGTGATTTGAGGTCTTGAACCATATTGTGGAACTTCGACGAGCTTAGAACTGCGGCAGGCTCTGCCACCGGCGATGAGGCGCTGAGCAGGGCAAAACGGCTAATCATCTCTTCATCGTCATTAGGGTGCGTGACCAGATCAACACCTGATTTTGCATCAACCACATCGGGATCCTCAGGCGCATTCAAAGCGGGCAAGTCAACTTCGCCGCGAACCACGTCCATCAATTCGGGCGCGTTGATATCCTGCTGGATCATCTGCAAGATACCCGAACGGCGCAGATCAAGATCAAGGATCACCGCGCGTTTACCCATCGAAACAGCCGCCGCTGCCAATGTCAGCGCGACCACCGATTTGCCATCCCCCGGCAATGGCGATGTGACCAGCACGCTTTGCGATTGATTGACAGGCATCAGCGCGCGCACTTCGGAATACATGGAGCGCGACACTTCGGAGAACATCGATTGCGGCTCTTTGAACAGCGGGCTTTCGCGCAGCTTGGGCGAGACACCCTCATCCAGCATCGGCAACATGCCAAACACCGGCATGCCGAAGAACTTGCGGATTTGCGCAACAGTGCGCAGCCGGTCGTCGAGCATGTCGATCATGAATGCGATAATCATACCCAGAATGGCCGAGCCGATCAGCGCGATCAATGTCGTCTTCAGCGGTGATGGTGATACGGCTTCATTGTTGGCTGTCGCAGGTGAGATGATGTTGGATGTCACACCTTCAACCAGCTTTTCAGAACGCACGCGCGTGATCCGTTCAGCGACCTCGGCAACGGCCTGCGCGCTGGTGACAGCTTCGCGCTCGAGCTGTTCTAACAGCGGAGTATTGGCCGCATTCTGATACGCTTTGGATGTCAGCGAGGCGACTGCGGACTGCAACTGGCCAGCACGCGCCTGATCGCGGGCGGCATCGGCGCGGGACAATTGGGCCATGCGCGCACTTTCGGCATTGGCCTGTTCCTGCGCAGCAGCGCGTGCGGCTGCCTGTTCGCGCGCCAGATTGGACTGCACGGTTTGCAGCTCGGTGCGCACTCGCACCAATTCAGGATATCCATCACCATAAGTTTGCGACAAACGCGCCAGTTCCGCGCTCAATTGCGCCTCCTGGCGTTGCAATTGGTTGACCGCAGCATTGGTAGCGCCCGCGGTTGAGCGAATGCCAGCGGCGGCTGCAACACCTGCGCTAGCGGCTGATGCGCCTGCTCCTCGGGCGGTGGCAGAGGCCGCTTCGGCAGCAATGCGGTTGATCTGCGCAAGGTCTTCTGTGCCCCCTGCCCCGACCAGCATCCGGTTCTCAACACGAAATTCAGCGAGCTTGTCGGCCGCTTCTTTTGCAACCGTCACGCGCTCTTCGCGTTCAGCACCCAGATCGCCGAGCAATTCCTGACGGCGCTCTTCGCTGCGTGTGCGCTTAAGATCGCGCACGGCTGCGGGGAATGCGTTGGCGATATCGGCGGCCATTTCGGGCGAGCGCGCGGTTGCCGTCAATTCGATAAGGTCAGACCCATCTTCCGATTCCACCCGTGTCATATCAAGGACGGTGGAAACGGCCTTGTTGATCTGGTCCGCCTCGCTGCCCGAAGGCGCTCCGCCCATTTCGCGGTGGAAGGCGGGGTCTTCATGCAAGGCCAGCGTTTCAACAACAGTCTGTGCAGAATTACGCGAACGGTACAATTTGCGCTCGTTTGCCAAGCGCTGAACATTGCGCGCCAGAACATCGGCCTGGTTGGTGCCGGTGTCATCGATCAGCTCAACCTGAATATTGGCGGTGGACTGGTAAAGCTTGGGCGACAGCAATTGCCACGCCAACGTCGCCAAAGTGACCGCCGCAACAATGCCAAGGATCAGCAATTTGTGGCGTTCAAAAATGCGGACCAGATCTTGCAGGCCGAATTGTTCCGCCTGCAAGGTTTGCGGCTGCGAATCCTGCAGCTGCTGCGTGAGATACCCTCGGCGCTGGGTGGGAAGGTTTTCCCGAGGCTGATTGAGGGCTAGATCGTTCACCGTTCGTCTCCAATGATTGCTGCACCAAGGGTTGCGTCCCGCAGCAAGTTCCCAGCCTCAATACCGTAGATCAGTCACCGGGGTAAAAGGCTATTGCGGAGCGGACCCGTCCCTCTTGAGACTACCCCTTTGGTGGAGGTCGCCCTGTCCGAATGCTCACCCCGCCAAAGAAACGTAGAGATTCCGGTGCTTTGCAGCGGTGTTCTCCATGGAGTAATCACCGCTGCGAGCAACCGAGCCTTTCGATAACTTCGCATAAAGAGCGCCATCGCCAAGAATATCGCTGATCCGCGCGGCAATGGCATGCGCATCGCCCAAGGGTGCTTTCAGCCCGTTGATATCATCATCGACCAGCTCGCAATTGCCGGGAACATTGGTGGCAATGATCGGCAATCCGCTGGCCATCGCTTCAAGCAATGTGATCGGCATGCCTTCATAGAGCGACACGTTTAGATAAAGATCGCTCGCCCGCATAAGATCAGGAATATCAGATCGTTCGCCCAGAAAGCGAACCATTTCATCAAGGTCTTCGCGCGTAATACTCGCGCGCAAGGCGTCCAGCTGCGCACCGCCGCCCGCGATCTGGAACACCGGCATGGGATGGCCCGGCGCGCTGGCCTTCATTGCCATGGCAACTTCTATCAGCAGCGGGTAATTCTTCTGCTCGCTGATCGTGCCTACCGAAAGGATATGCGGCTTAGCTTGCGAAGCAGCGCGCGGTTTACCCTGCGCAAACGAACGGCCTGCTGCATTGGGAATGCGGACAATCGGCTTTTGGACCAAAGGTGCAAGCACGTTTTCAACATCCGCTCCGATGGCGACATAGGTGTCCGTCATCCGGTCAAACAGCGGAAACATGCGCGGCGAAAACGGCAATTTGGTGTTGTGATGAGTGAGCACAACCGGCGCTTTATTCCGGCTCAATGTCAGCATCGGAAGCGCGCGGACAGTGTGCGCATGGACGATATCGGGCTGAAAAGTCCGCAAAGCTTTGCGCATCGCAAAAGCGGCTGCCACAGGCCCTCGCTTTGCCGACAGGCCCAGCGACACAAAATTGCCGCCCGCCGCTTCGATCTCGGCAATCATGCGCGCTTCGGTTTCCGGCGAATTGCCGACCGTTTCAGCATCGCAAAGCGCGATCACCAATGACGCATCGCCCGCGCGTGCGAATTCAGCCGAAAGCCCGCTCACAAGCACTTCTGCGCCGCCCGATGTCAGGCTGTTGGTGATGGAGCAAATCTTCACAAGCGTGCCTGACCCTGCACCCTTTCGCCTAAGCCAGAAAGCCGGTTGGCGCGAACAAAGCGCGGCCTGCCGGCGTTAAATGCGCATCGAACAATTCCTGCACGCGCGCGTCTTCATCAGGGCCAAGATAATCAGTGTATCCGGCAACTTTACCCCGCCGCACCCGCGATGCATCGGCATCTTCGCGGTTGTATTCGTGGCCAGGAATGCCGGTTTTCTGCTCTTTCTTGCGCATCTTATCAAACTGCGCCTTGGTCACCGCTTCATCCAGCACCGCTTCATCCACCGGAATGCCCAAAAAGTGCAGGACATTGCGAACAACCCCGTGCGTGTCCTCGCTCAATTCTTCGTAGCTGATCGTCAGCGCGTGATGCCCGATCAAGCCTTGCGCCCAGCCATTGTGGTAAGCAGCAATCGCAGCAGCACCGTAAGTTTCATCTTCGAGAAATGCGGCAATATCACCTTCAAAGCGGTGCTTGTGCTTGGTTTGGTGGAAATAGGATGAGACCAGCACATCGCGCGGATCACGCACCAACATGATCGTTTTGCGCGGGGCGAACAATTCTGCGTCAAAATCCCGGTGGCTGACCGCGATCAAAGGCAGGTTCTTGGTAGCCAAAGCCTCAGTCGATGGCAGGCCGCGCTCCATATCGAGATCGAAATTTGGCAGCACTTTGAAAGTCGAGCGCAGATCAGGCTCGAAGCCCAGATCATATGTGCGCGCCAGATAAAGCGAGAGCAGGTACCGCAGCCAGGTCCGCCCGCTTTTGGGGTAGGAAACCAGATAGGCGCTGACATTGCCCACCATGGTTTGCAGCCGCGCATCATGGTTGGATCGTTTGAAATCCAGCACACGGGCTTTGAGGGCAGTCAACATCGTCTTCAAACTCCGGTATCTGTAGGTGCCGTCTCGCTCAGGAGACTTTCAATCATATCGGTCCATTGTTTACCAATGGCTTCTGGCACAAATCTCTGGCTGGTTTCTTTCGCGCGCGCGCCTAGCTGGCGGCGCAGGTCATTGTCACCCAACAATCGGTCAAGCCCCTGCGCCAAGGCGTGCGGATCATCGGCGGTTACCAACAGGCCATCATCGCCATCTTTTATCATGTCTTCAGGACCAAAATCGCAAGCAAATGAGATTGAGGGAATGCCCGCCGCCATCGCTTCGCCCAGGACAAGGCCCCAGCCTTCAAACCGCGAGCTTAAGACAAAGGCATCGGCGCTTTCGACCCATTGGCCTGGCCTTTCGGTCACACCGGGAAGCTCTGCTCGCCCTTCAAGGCCAAGATTGTCGCGCAATTGTTCAAGCGCGCGGCGATCAGGCCCTTCGCCCCAGATGCGCAAAATCCAATCGGGATGGTCGGACGCGATTTTGGCGAAGGCTTCGAGCAGCATGTCAAAACCCTTTTGATGGGTCAGCCTGCCTACAGCGGTAAGCACTTTGCCCGCCTCTTGATTATCCGCCCCTTTATGGCCCGCCGGGTTCACATCACCCCACTCAGCCATATTGGGAATAACCCAAGATCTTTGGCGCATAGCAGGGGGAAACACTCCATCGCGCCGCGCGTCATCGTTACAAGCCCGGTCGCCATGGGATAGGTTTTACGGCGCAGCCAATTCCACACTCTGCCCGGATTTTGCTGCACCGGATTGTTGCGCTCAGACACGATCACCGGGATGCCCAATTCGCAGCTGGCGAGCACCGTTTGAACATTGGTGCGGGTCAGAAAACTGATGATGAGATCGGGCCTTGTGCGCTCAAAATGCCGGCGCAGATCACGCGTGCGCACTGCAATTTCGCGCAGCGCATCAAGCTTGGCGCGCTTCTTCACTGGCCGCGAAAGATAAGAAACCTCAACCCGCGGATCGGGGGGATAATAAGGCGGTGTTTCGCCGGTTTCAAAATTGACAATTTCAACCTTGTGGCCGCGCTCTGCCAGCTTGCCCGCCACGAAAGTGACGACATGCTCAGAACCTCCGGCTCGCAATCCGGGCAGCACAAATGTGATATGGCGCGGGGGCGCGGTCATGACGCTCTCGCCTGTGCATCGCGCGGCGCGGCATACCCAAACCGGAACGCAATTTCGAGCGCGATGACTGTCAGCCCTGCAAACGCGATATGCGCATAATTCGCGCCAATCGCGCCAAAGGCGGGTAGAGCGGTGAACGCGACACCAAAAAACGCCGCCGTTGCCGCAATGGCAATACCGAGAACAATCGTGGGCCGGTTCATCGCGAGCATGGTTGAGCGCGCTGGCGCGGCCACCATAATCAAAGTCACCGCAACCAATTGAGTGAGCAGTAACGGGAACACCAGTTCAAAATCAGAGCCAAACACCCATTCAACCAAGGGCCGTCCAACGGCCCACGTGCCCCCAATGAGCAGCACGCCAATCGTCCCGAGCGCCAATTGCACTTTCAGTTTTAGCCCGCGCACATCGGTGAATTGCTTACGCGCCCACATGCGTGAAAGGTCGGGATAGATCACCGCTTGCACATGCTGGCCCACCTGCTGTGCAACTTTCGCAAAGCGTTTTGCCAGATGGTAGAAACCGGCCGCCGCAGGATCGACAAATGCAGCGACGATCAAAGTGTCCGCCTCTTGCGTAAGGGTTCGCAGCGCGCTTGATGCATTGGTGGACCAGGCAAATCCCATAAAGCCGGGGAAGCGGTTCGTCATGCCTGCGACCCCCGCTTTGAACGGATTGGCGACCCCCATGTCTTCAAGCGCTAATTTCGCCAGCCAGCCAAACACGGCAGTGTCAATCAATTGCGCAGCCATCCAGATCGCCAGAAACGTCGCAATGTCAGCCCCTGCAAGATAAGCGGCGCCCGCCATGATGATCCGCAGCACGGCAGAAAACAGTTTGAAATAGGCAAGCCGTTTGAACTGACCCGCCATTCTGAGCGCAGCGGTGGGCGCGCCTCTGATGTTGAACGCGATGGCCGGTGCAAAAATGGCAAGGAGGTAAAAGTCCGATGGCTCGAGCCCGACTTGTTCGAGCAGAAAGAACCCTGCCCCCAACATAACCGCCGCAGCAAGCAAAGCGCACCCTGCATCAAGCAACAGCCCGAACAGGAACAGCTGCGACATCTTTTCAGGATCGTTTTCAACCTCTTCCTGAGTGCCGAAACGGATCAGCGGCTGCCAGCTTTCAAATCGCAAAAGACGCTCGCAAATGCGCCCGATGGTGAGCACGATAGCCAGGACGCCGTAAGCCTCTGGCCCCAATGCGCGCGCAGCCAGCACGGTGCTGACCATCATCAGCAAAGCCACACCGATGCTGCCGGTGAGCAAATGCATGATGCTGCCAAGCCGCGAGCGCAGCATATCGTTGCCCGACAGCTGCGCCCATTTTTGCCCGATAGCGCCCATATTCAGCTGCGCTGCCATGGTCTGAAGACCGCCTGATAGCTGGGATGAATGGCGAAATAGGTGCTCATCGCAAGCAGGACGGGCATGATCCATTGGCGCGAATACATGTGCGGGATGGAAAAGGTGTACACCATAAACACCGCGACAACCGCGATGATCATCGCGCCTTCATCCCGGCTTCGGGCAAGCGCGGTCAGCCCCGCTGCGATCAGCATGATCAGGATCATCAGCAAGCCGACAAATGCGACAACGCCGCCTTCATTCCAGATTAACAGGTGCAGTTCATGCACGGGCGCGCCATGCGGGCTGACGACGCGGTATTGATCGACGCCCAAGCCAACCAGCACGTTATCGTCGGCCATTTGCCAGGCTTCTGAAATCAGATCGGCGCGGTCAGTGAATGTGCCCGCTTCATTAAGATCGCCTGTCGTAAGCGCGCCTGCCACGCGGGTCTCAAACGCTTCGGGCAGGGGCGCACCGGATGCGACAAACAAAAAGATTCCAAGCGCCCCGGCGATCGCGAACCGAGTGAATGCGGCAAAGCCGGAAAACCCGAAATACACACCGGTCGCGACAACCGCCGCAATAAAGCCTGTGAAAGACCCGCTCGCCAGCAATCCCCAGGCCAAGATCACTCCGCAGATCACCGCGATGCTGGCTGGAATGGTGCTATTACGCACACAATAAAGCAGCATCGGAAACGCAAAGGCGATCATGGCGCCATTGGGATTGGGCTCTCCCGTCATCGCGCCGACGCGCCCATTGCCCGTGAGAAATCCATCGCCCATGAGCGCGAGCGTGTCAGTGTGATCGAACAGCAAGCTCGCTGAAATCCCGATCATTTGCGACACCGTAATGCCCAGCACAAACAGCGCAGGCAGCCGCCGGGTTACTGTGATTTGCTGACCCATAAGGACCATCGGCACCAACAGAAACGCAAACAGATATTGCGCGGCGACGAGCAGCCAGCGGATCATCTCTCCATTGGCAATCGTGCTGAACAAGAGCCCGCCCAGCATAAGCGCGATGCCAGATATCCAGAAGACGCTCATCGATCCAAATGGCCGGGTGTTCAATTCTCCGCGGAAAAGCATCGCGCAGATGACCACGGTGATCCCTATATCGCTCAATGTCAGGTTGATATCGCCAACCCGCAGCACGCTCCACCCGCACAGGAACACAGCCAGAAACAGAACCAGACGCGTGATGCGCGGCTGGGCACCGACATTCATGTGGCCCTGTTGTTCAACCCCATAAACCGGCGGCGCAAAATATCCGGCCTCATCCGCAGATGTTTCCGGCGCTTCAGCAGCGCTTTCGGTTTGGTCCAAGGTGTGTTCGCTAGACATGTCTGCGGCCTTAGTGCCTTCACGCCCGCCGTCACACAATTGCGTAGAAGGACAGCCGCTTGCGCATTGTGGCTATCACTTCGTATCAGGAATTGGTCCTTTGGATATACCAAAGATACCTTGCTCACTGTGCCCAAAATAGCCGATTTAACATCGCGTAGAAGTTTCGCCTCGAGCCAGAAAGCCCGCGATCAATGTCCAAGCATCAAAGCCAGGGGGAAAGCGGGCGCGCTCCGCTCAAATTGATCTATGTGACAGGCTATGGCCGCAGCGGGACAACGCTGCTTGATATCGCTGTGGGCCAGCAGGAAAGCGTGTTTGCAGCAGGCGAGATCACCGCGCTTCCGCGGCATGTATGGGAAAACAGCGAATTTTGCGCATGCCGCGAAACCGTGCCTGATTGCGAGTTTTGGGGGCCAGTTGTCACCCGCTGGAAGGATGCCAATCCCGAAACTTCGGTTGAAGAATACGGGCAGCTGCTGGACCGCTCAGAGTGGTTATTCAGCTTGAAACGCCTGCTGCAAAAGCTGCGCCCGCAAAAGGATGTGGAGGCGTATGCCCGCCTTTCCCGGTCTCTCTTTGCCGAAATCGCAAATCAGGCGGGCACGCGCATTGTGCTCGATAGCTCAAAATTGCCGGGCCGCGCGTCCAGCATGCTCGCCATGGACGATGTCGAGATTTATCTTGTCCATGTGGTCCGCGATGGACGCGGTGTCGCATGGTCGATGATGAAGCCGTACAACATCAAAGTCGAAGACGGCATTCAGAAAGAACTTAAGCCCAAGCCATTGTGGTTTACCGCTGCGCGCTGGTTCGTCGTCAACATGGGAGCGGAAATCTTGCGCTGGAGGCTGCCAGGCAATCGCAGCATCCGTGTGCGCTATGAGGATTTCGTCGCCGACCCCGAAGCCACGATCAAACGGATCATGGCGCTGGTTGGTGAAGAGTATGTCCGCCCTGCCCATGGCGGCGAGATTATGAAGCCGCAGCATCAGGTCGCGGGAAGCCGTCACCGGATGTCAGATGAAATCCGCATCAGCAAAGATATCGGATGGAAATCCAAAATGCCGCGCGCCAAACAGGCGATGTTCAGCTTGCTTGCTGCACCCTTGTTGTGGCGGTATGGTTATTTCAACAAGTCCAATGATGATAACGTCGCAAACGAAACTCAGGACAGGTCTATGTCAGGGAGACCAGCATGATTAAGATGTTTGCGCATTCGGCAAAAACAACATTTGCCGCAGGAACCGCGCTGGCCCTGGGCCTTACGGCCTGCGCTGAACCGGTGGATGCAGCGCCTCCGCCCGCGCCGCAGCCGGTAAGCGGCACGCTCGCATTTCCGGGCGCTATTGGACATGGTGCGGGCGCTGTTGGCGGGCGCGGGGGCAAGATTATCTATGTCACCACGCGCAAGGATACCGGCAAAGGATCATTGCGCGCCTGTCTTGTGGCGAAAGGTCCGCGTGTTTGCGTGTTCCGCGTCGGCGGCGTCTTCCGCTTCACATCGCGCCCTCCGGTGATCAAAAACCCCTATCTGACGATTGCCGGGCAGACCGCTCCGGGCGGAGGCATTGTTATCAGTCATGCAGGCGGCAATTCTGCGCGCACCCCCATCCTTATCAAGAACACGCACAATGTGGTTGTCCGCCATGTGCGCATCCGGCTCGACCGGCTCAGCGCCAATCGCAAAAGCGATGATGCCATCACCATTGAAAACAGCCGCAAAGTTTTGCTCGATCACATCAGCGCCAGTTGGGCGAGCGATGAATTGATCAATGGATATGGCGACAATGATCAGATCACGATCAGCAATTCGATCTTTTCTTACGGTATCCCTCGCCATGACAAATGCGCTTTGCTGGCAAGCGATCCCAAAGACGCGCAGCGCGTCAGCTTTATCGGCAATATCTGCGCGCATAATGGCGACCGCAATCCGGACATAAATTTCCCCAAGGGCTCCTGCGTCGAAGTGGTCAACAACGTCCTCTACAACGCGGAAAGCCAGTTTGCCGAGGTTTGGGAGAGCTTTGGCGGAACACCCGTTTCCATCGTCGGCAACACCTTTGTTCTTGGCCCCAATGGCAGCCAGAACACGCAAGGCATCGCGCGCAACAATATCGGCTCAAAGGGCAAAGCGAGCATCTACCTCTGGGACAATAAGTTTATCGGCAATTTCCGCTTTGTCGCGACATCCGCGCGTCAGCGTCAGGTCGCCAATGCGCCCTGCGCGCCCACCATCAAGGCGAAAAGCGCCGCGAAAGCTTACGGCGATGTTCTTGCCAGTGCAGGTACATGGCCGCGCGATGGGATTGACCAAAAGGTCGTCAGCGAAATCCGCAGCCAGACAGGCAAGATTGTCTCTCGCCCCGGCACCATCAGCAAGCTGCGCGATGGCACGGCCTACAAGGATAAAGACCGCGACGGGATGGATGACAATTGGGAAGTCCGCCACGGCGCCAACCCCACCGTTGCCGATAGCTGGGGCGATGCCAATGGCGATGGATATTCCAATTTCGACAATTTCTTGAGCTTCCGCGACAGTCTGAAGAAAAAAGGCAAAGGCTGATGAACGCTGCTCCTCCCAAACAAGGGTTTGAAGCGGCGAGCAACAGTGATGGACCAAAGCAAAACTCGCGCATCACGATCTGCTTTCCCTTTGCCGGTGACAGCATAGGCGGCAGCCACATTTCCTTGCTCGGTTTGCTCCAACGGCTTGACCAGACGCGGTTTCGCATTCTGATAGTGCCCGAAGTGGCAGGCGGCAAAATCGCCCAGCATTTCGGTGCATTTGAGCAAATCGCTGACCCTGCCTCTCCGGTCACATCCTTCACTCCGGGCGAGGCATTCAGCGCGGGCAAATTTGTGCGCACTTTGAAAGGCGTAAGCCCGCGCGCAAAATTCCTGCGCGATCAGCAGGTTAGCATTGTGCACACCAATGATGGCCGCACTCACGCCACCTGGGCACTGGCCGCGCGCATGGCCGGCCTGCCGCTTATCTGGCACCACCGCGCCGACCCCACCGCGATGGGTTTGCGGTTGCTCGCCCCTGCCCTCGCAACCCGCGTGCTGACTGTGTCCAGCTTCTCCCTTCCCAAAGGCAAAATCTGGAGCGCGGCGCACAAGGCTCAGGTCGTTCACAGCCCCTTTGACACTACCATCAGCGTAAACCGCGATGAAGCGCGCGCCCAATTGCTACGCGAAACGGGCCTGCCCGATAATGCCCTTGTGCTTGGCTTTTTCGGCAGTTTTGTGCCCCGCAAACGGCCCTTGCTGTTCGTCGATACGATCAAGCACTTGCAGGGCACGCTAGACCGTCCCATTTTCGGCTTGATGTTTGGCGAGGCAAAGGTGCCCGAAATGGACGCGAAATTGCGCGATCATATTGCGGCAAGCGGGATGAAGGATGCGGTGCGGGTGATGGGCTTTAGGAAACCCGGTCACGTCTGGATCGGCGCATGCGATCAATTGCTGGTTCCCGCAACGGGTGAGCCTTTGGGCCGCACTCTGGTGGAGGCGATGCTGGTGAGAACGCCGGTGGTCGCAACCAGATCAGGCGGCAGCCCAGAAGCGCTCAAGGATGAGACGGGCATTCTGGTGGAACCGGAAAGCGCGGCCGCTTTGGCTGAGGGAGTAAGGTCCGTTCTGGCAAATCCTGATCAAACCGCTCAGATGATTGCCCGCGCCGCGCCATCAGCGCGCGACCGCTTCAGCGTGGAACGCCACACGGCAAGTGTCACACAGGTTTATGAGGAACTTTCGCGCTAATCAGGCGGGCTGCGACCGCGCAAAACGCGGGCCGCAGCCAAACCGGATTAGAAGCGCAGCCGCGCGGTAAGGCCCACGCGGAACCGTTCAAATTCCTCAAACGGATCATCGCTTACACGTTCCGCCACATTGGCATCCGCGATCAGCGAAAGATTGCGATTGGCCAGATATTCCACCGCAATTGTCGGACCATAAGTCTGCTCGCTTATGCCTGAGCCGACAAAGTTGGTGTCGCGATATCGCAGGCCAACCCGGCCATAGAAATTGTGCCGCATTTCAACCTGGCCCGTTACCGCGACGCGCGTGTCCGTTCGCGCTTGTGCGCCCTGACGGAAGGTTGCAACGTCGCCTCTGAACGCATCAATGACAACCGCCGCGCGGCGGTCAAGCAGCAGCGAAATCGAGGCATCGACAGACAGCCCCGTGCGCGCATCGAGCCGCGCATCTTGCGGATCGAACTGGAACACACCCACGCCGACACGGCCCCTGATACGGTCGCTGTCAACAAAGCTGAGCCCCACACGTCCGCCATAGGTTGTGGCATCGCGATCTGGATCAATCGCGGTCGCTGGCAGCACAAAATCGCGATAGGTCGCAAAACCTGTGACGGTCGCATAAAGCGGCCCGCTCAAACGATAGCCAACTGTTGCACGCCCACCAAACGAGGTGAAATCGCGATCGTCGTCAATCGCCGCTGTCGCATCAAGCTCGCGCACTTCGGCTTCGAAATCGAGCAGGATCCTGCCCCCTTCGCGGCGATAGCGCACACCTGCTTCAAGCTGATCGATCAAACGCGGGCCTGGCCCGGCAATATTGCGCGCTTCGGGATCACCGCGATCCTCTGCCAGTCGGGCAAAACTGACATTGGAGCTGAGCCGCTCACCCTGACGCGGGCTGTAACTTACGCCCAGCCCGGCACCATAAGTATCCGAATTTTCCGTGGTGAAATCGAGATAACGGGTGAACTGGCCGAACGCATCGAAATTGACACGAAAATCATTCTCACCAATTTCCACGCCCAATTCCGGGCGGACGATGAATTCCAGATCGTCAATTTCGGTCCCTTGCGGGGCGGCAAGAATATTGCTGTCATACCTCGTGGTCGCATTGATACCGGGCGATATCTTTAGCGGGCCGGCGGTGATGGGGTCGATCTGAAATTCAGAATCCTCTCCATCCACCAACGGAGCAATCGTCGTTTGCGCCGCCAAAGGAGCGCCCGAAAGCGTCGCTGCGGAAATCGCCAACAGCGAGACAGCGCGCCATGCGCCCGGTTGTTTCGGCATTAGAACCACCGTTCATAAATGCGGATACGGTCACCGGGCAAAAGGACGGTGTCCTCTGATGCCTTGCCAGTGGTTTCGCGGTCGCCAATCGTGCGGATCACTTCAACTTCGTCGGTTTTCGCACGGTATGTGTACCCGCCCGCAAGCGAAATCGCTGCAAAGACGGTGAGACCTTGGCGATAGGCGTATTCGCCCGGCTGGCGCACTTCACCAAGGATATAGATCGGGCGCAGTTCAAGCGGCTGGACCGTGACATTGGGGTTTTTGAGAACCTCTTTGGCGGCCAGTGCACCTCGCAAAGCTTCTTCGATCTCCACATAGGTTAGACCGCTCACTTTTACCTGCTGGATCAGCGGCAGCGAAATTGAACCGGTTTCATCAATGGTGTAATCGCCATTGACTGTATCAAGATCCTGAACCGAAACGCGAACCTTGTCCCCTGGCGCAACGCGCAATTGGGTTGCGCTTGCGCTTTCGAGCGGCGGCAAGTCAGCCGTCCCGCTGGTGCAGGCTGTCATCGCGCCGAGCAGAATTGCTGCGGCGGCGGCTTTGGTGGTGTTGATTGAGACTGTACGCATGGCGGTGCCCCTCCTTCTCATCTGGCCCGCATTCGGGCGGTTTGTATCATACATAACAATAACTAGGCGGCATCTGCATGTTTTTGTGCAGAAAGCCACGGTGACAGATCGCGTCCCAACATCGTTCCAAGCTGCGCGACATCATCGGCATAGAATTCAGCCAGATGCGCGCGCAGATCAGGCGAAAGCGCGGGATATTCAAGATCGCGCGCAAACAAGGCGCGGGTTGATTTGAACAGGGATGAATTGCGATAGGGCTTAACCAGCGGCTTTAGCGGGGCAAGCGCCTGCCGCACTGGCAAAGGCAACAGCCGCGCTGAGCTGTCATTTTGCCGCCGCTTGGCAAATTCACTGTCAAAATGCGGATTGGCCCCGATATGGCCCCACACTTTGTCGAGAGTTTCTTGGGGACGCTGTTTCACATCCTCAAATGTAAAGCTGAGGATTTGCTCTTTCGGGAACAGATCAAACCAGCGCGACAGGTGCTTTGCGTACAGCCCATCGTTCAAAAATCGCGGCTGGGCATTGCCGGGCGCGGTGAGATATTCTTCCGGCTGGCCTTTCACAGTGCCCCGGCGATATAGCATTTTGTAATCGGAATAGGCTCGCTCAATCGGATTGCGAAACTGCACGATCAATCGTGCATCGGGATATTCGCGTTTGATGTGCTCGGCGGCTTCGGGCTTGGCAAGGTAATCGGCCGTCTTCTCGCCCCACAGTTCGCCGTCAGCTTTCTCATCAGGGAACAGATCGCGATACCATTGCCACCCTTTATCATGATCGCGGGTGAAGAAATGCGGTTCAATCTCTGGTACAAATATGTCTGGGTGCTGGCCCATCTGTGCCTGCACCCATGTCGTCGCCGCTTTGATCGCGCCGATGACGATAAAATCTAAGGGAGGTTTGGGGGAAACGGCCATGGCCTGCCTCAATCCTCACTCTCAAGCCGGTCAAGCACGCTCACAAGCGCGCGGCCATAGCGGGCCGTGTCTTCGCGCGACAATGTATGATCGACCTGAAACATGATCGTGCGCGCTGCCATCGCATGGCTTGCAGCAAGATCGCCATCCCGGCGCACTTCGAGATCAGAGAATGCGCCTTCACGGCTCATGTCGGGGCACGATCCGCTGCCGCACGCAATACCTTCTGCCATCAGGCCGCCCAGAACATCTGCTCGCGAAACGCCCGCTGGCAATGCGTCCAGATCAAGCAGGACATAGCATTTGTAGAAAGCGTGAAGGGCGTGATCGGGAATGGTCATGCCGCTGACGGCGGGATGCTTGGTCGCCTCTGTCACCAATGCGCAGGCATTTTCGCGCCGCTGCTCGACCCATTGATCAAGCTTGCCCAATTGCACCCGGCCAATCGCGGCCTGCATCTCGGTCATCCGGAAATTGCTGCCGAAATCATCAATGCAATAGCGAAATTCGCCTGGGGCAGAATTGGTCTTTTCCTTCAGGCGGATGGGATCTTTGCCATGGTCTTTATAAGCCCAGGCACGCCGCCACACCTTTTCATCACGCAGCACCAGCATGCCGCCTTCGCCGCCGGTTGACATGATCTTGTCGGTGCAAAACGAGAAAGAGCCCGCATCGCCAAACGATCCGACCTGTTTTCCCCGCCATTTCGCCCCGTGCGCCTGCGCGCAATCTTCGATAAGGAACAGGTCATGCCGCTGCGCAATATCGCAAAGGCGGTCCATATCGCAGGGCTGGCCTGCCAGATGGACGCAGGCAATCGCCCGAGTCTTTTCGCTGATAACCCGTTCGACCGAAGCGGGATCGATATTCTGTGTATCGCCCTCTACTTCAGCAAAAACAGGTGTAGCGCCAACCGCAACAACTGCACTGGTGGTGGCGAAGAAGCTTCGCGCCGGAACGATAACTTCATCGCCCTTCCCTACCCCCAGAGCCCGCAGCGCGAGTTCGATTGACACCGTGCCGTTACTCACTGCGACCGCGAAGGGCACTCCGACGTAATCCGCAAATTCTGTTTGAAACGCTGTGTTCTCATCACCGTGGACCAGCGAATTGGTGCGCCCGCTTTCCAGTACGCGCGTGACTGCGGCGACTTCATCCGCATCATGGCGCGGCCAGCTAGATTTAGCGAGTGGCGGCAATTCTTCTTCAAAGCCGGGAGCGGTGTGCATGGCGCCTGCGATCTGGATCATGGGGCCTTTACCTCCTCAACCGTTTTGAACCGGCGACTGCGCCAAAATGCTTCGGAATTGGAGACATAGCCTGCCAGACTGCCAGCGCTGCTGGGCAGAGTTGTCAGATGATGCGTGATGCGCCGCACATTGCTGTCATTGCCCGCTTCCACTTCGAGCGCGAGTTGTTCGATAGCGCGCGTGATAAAGGGCAGCGGGATGGGATTGGAGGATGCTTCGAAGATACCGGGAATGTCCGATTCGTCCTGTTCCTCGCAGCTGTCGAACAATTCCTCAAACAGCTTTTCCCCCGGACGCAGCCCGGTGAAGGAGATCGCGACATCGACATCGGGTTCCAGCCCGTAAATGCGGATCATCCGTTTCGCCAGATCGACGATTTTGACAGGCTCACCCATATCAAGAACCATAACGCGGCCGCGCGGCGTGTTTTCCTGAAGCGCTCGCGAGGAGCTTTCGAGGATCAGCTGAACCGCTTCGCCAACTGTCATAAAGAAGCGCTCAATATCGGGATGGGTAACGGTCAAAGGACCGCCTGCAAGCAATTGGCGTTTAAACAAGGGCACAACCGAACCCGACGAGCCCAGGACATTGCCAAACCGCACCGTCATAAAGCGCGGCGCATCCGGATCATCAATTCCGCACAGATCGAGCGATTGAGCATACAGCTCGCCCACGCGCTTGGTTGCGCCCATCATACCGACAGGGTTCACCGCTTTATCCGTGCTGACCTGAACCATTGCGCGCACGCTAAATTCGCACACGGCATCGGCGATATTCTTGGTGCCGATCACATTGGTGTGGACGCCCGCGCACGGATTGCCTTCGACAATGGGAACATGCTTGAGCGCGGCGGCGTGATACACAATCGCTGGCTTGTGCCGCTCAAACACGCGGCGCACTTCGATAGGGTTTCGGATATTGCAAAGCTCAATCGAAAGGTTCTGCTCGGAGAAATCCTCGCGGATTTGCTTTTCGATATTGTAAAGGCCGTATTCGGAATGATCGAGCAGCACGATCTTGCTCGGTTTGAAGCCGGCCAGCTGCCGCACAAGTTCGCTGCCGATAGTGCCGCCAGCACCCGTCACCAGCACTGGCTCGCCCGCAATCTGCTGCGAGATGGCCGCCTCGCGCAGCTCAAATTCGCGCCTGCCCAAAAGGTCTGCGGTGGAAAGCTTATCAAGGTTAGGCGTCGTGGAGCGGCCCAAAAGCTGCCCCCAATCATCACCAACGCGCGAAACGGTAATGCCCAGATCACGCGCGCGCCCGGTGATAGAGGCGATTTCGCGCGCGCTCATATTCACCGCATCATCGCACAAAACGATATTTTCAGGCCGCCGGCCGCGCTGTTCCAATATTGCGATGGCGGTTGGAAGGTTCTCAGGAAAACCGAGCACCTGCACGCCGTGGATTTGCACAATCGGCCCGTCAGCTTCGGGTAGCAGCACACCAACAGCTTGAACCGGAGCCATCGCTTCCGAATTGCTGAATTTTATGATGGATTCGGCCCAATTGGCAGGGCCAACGAGGATGACATTCTGGCGCTCCACTTGCGATGCACCGCGCCCGCCCGAGACATTGCCAAGCGGCAGATACCGAATTGCCCGGCGCGACAGGCGCATCACCTGCATGGTGAGGAAGCTGAGGCAGAAATGCAGCAAGCCCAGCAGAGCAATATCGCCCAGACTGCGCGGGCTGCCAATCGACCACCAGATCGCTGACCATGTTATCGCCAGCGCAAAGCCGATATTGAAACCCATCGCGACGCAATCGGACAAGGACGTAAATCGCCAGCTGCGCCGGTAAAGCCCGCTCAGATACAGCAGCGCAACAGTCAACGCGCTCGCCGACAATGCAAGCAGCGGCAACGTGTCGAGCATACCTGTCAGCGTCACGCGCGGCTGAACGAATGGCAGCAGCAGCAAAAACGTGCCCGCCACCGCAACAAGGTCAAGCGACATCACGCCGGCAAGCCGGATCATCTTGCGCCACATAAACGCAGGCACGATGCCGAATGTATCAGCAAACAGGCGCGACCACCGGGTCAAACGACCGGGCTTTCGTTCCGCAGCCTCCAGCTTTGCTGCCACATTTGCCGGACCTGTATCGTCAGCAGGAGTGTCCATTAAGATACTGCTTTCCCAATCCTTGGGCGTTTGTGGCCCGAGAACTCCCCGGACAACGCCCATACAATTTCACGGTTTCTTAATTACCCGGCCTTGATCAAGGCTGCACTTGCTCATCAAGCCATTAGCCAGAAGGGCATAACGTGAGCCTTTGGCAATCAGGGAGAGAACGCGATCTGCGCGAAAGGATGAGCGGGGCACTCCCCAAACGAGAGGTTGCCTTCTCCTATGGCTCTGTGAAAGGCCAATCCGGGCGCAGAAATTCTTTGGTTTATGCCACTGAATGCAGCTTTCCCTTTACCCGCCCTCGCGGCAAAGCAGACATTGGAAATTAAAGCGCGGTCAGCCGCGACAGCAATTGCGGGTGACCGCGACAAGGAGCTCTTCGGTGAAAATCGTTGTTCTATCGAGCCTGGCATTCTCGCTCATCAATTTTCGCGGGGCTTTGCTGGCTGAAATGCGCAAAGCGGGCCATCAGGTGGTCGCGGTTGCGCCCGATGACGATCCGCGAGTGCGCGAAAAGCTCTCCGAAATGGGCATTGCGTTTGAAATCGTGCCGATGGCGCGCACGGGCACAAACCCCATTGCCGACCTTCAAACCATCAACGCCTATGTAAAAATGCTGCGCGCGCATGAACCTGACGTGGTGGTCGCTTACACGCAGAAACCGATCATCTATGGCGGGATTGCCTGCCGGATTGCCGGGATCAAACGGTATTACGCGCTGATGTCAGGGCTTGGATACCTATTCAGCGAGGCGGCTGAAGGGCGTAATCTTTTGAAGACAGTGTTCTGCCGCCTTTATCGATCCGGCCTCGCCAAGGCTGAGCGAATATTCGTGTTCAATTCAGACGATGAACAAGACATGCTTGATGCAGGCATAATCGATGCCAAGGCCCCCGTCCTACAAGTGCCGGGATCTGGCGTTGATCTTGAACGGTTCACCACCACCCCTCCCCCTCAAGAACCCATCCGGTTCCTGATGATCGGAAGATTGATGCGCGATAAAGGGGTGTGGGAATATGCCGAGGCCGCCAAATCGCTTGCCGGGAAATTTCCCGATGCGCGTTTCAGCCTGATTGGCCGGCCCGAACCTGCCAATCCAACCGGACTGAATGAAAGTGACCTCGAAAGGCTCAAGCGCGATTACCCGATCGAGGTGATCCCAGAGACCAACGATGTGCCCAGCTTTCTCGCCAGTTCGCATGTCTTTGTCTTGCCAACCTATTACCGCGAAGGTCTGCCGCGCACAATCCTGGAAGCGCTGGCCGTGGGCCGCGCGGTTGTCACAACCGATATGCCTGGATGCCGCGATGCGGTTGCCGATGGCAAAAACGGCTTTCTCGTCAAACCACGCAGCGCTGAAAGCTTGGCTGAGGCTATGGGGAAACTTGCCGCAGACCCGGCCCTCGTGAAACAAATGGGCGCGCATTCGCGCCATCTGGCCGAAACGGTATACGATGTGCGCCTCGTCAACGCCTTGCTGATGGATGAAATGCACCTGACCCGCCCGCACGATGCGCCTGATGCCAATGTGAAGCCGTCCCCTGCAAAACCAAATGCGGGCAAGCTCGCTAGTCAGGCGCAATAAGACGATGCGAGTGGCTCTGGTAGGCGCGGTCGACAGCACCGAATGCGCGATGCGCGCGATGATTGCGGCATCGGGATGCGAGCTTGTGCTTGTGGCTACGCTCGAACCTGAATTGTCAAAGCGGCATTCCGATTTTGTCGATCTGGCCCCTCTTGCGCGCGAGCATGGGGTTGATGTGCTTCATGTCCGTAATATCAACGATGATCACGCCATCAAAGCCATGCGCGATGCGGCTCCCGATTATATCTTCGTGATTGGCTGGTCGCAGATTTGCCGGGATGAATTTCTCGGCATCTGCCCTGATCGGATCATCGGATATCACCCCGCACCGCTTCCCCGAATGCGCGGGCGCGCGGTTTTGCCGTGGACGATCATTGCAGATGAAAAGATCACCGGGGCAACCCTGTTCTGGATGGATGGCGGCACCGATACCGGCGCGATCCTTGCGCAGCGTTTCTTCCACGTCGCCCCGCGCGAAACAGCGCGAACTTTGTATCACAAACACATGATTGCTCTCGAAGCGATGGTCGGCGAGGCTTTGAACGAGCTTGCCAGCGACAATCCCCGGCGCGAATTGCAGGACGAAAGCTGCGCAACGTTTGCCGCGCGCCGCAGGCCCGCAGATGGCCGGATTGATTGGCACCAACCAGCTGAGGCCATTGATCGCCTTATCCGAGCCGTCGGTAGGCCCTATCCCGGCGCGTTCTGCGATATCGGCGGTGGAAAACTCGTGATCTGGGAGGCGGATTTTGAAGCCTGCGCCATCCATCACGCCGCACCGGGTCAGATCGTTGCGATGAGCGAAAACAGCCTCGACGTGCTCACCGGCGACGGCCTTATCCGCGCCACAGACTGGGAACTGACCGGAGACAAACCTTTGCGCATGCATGCAGTGTTGGGACGCGATTGATGAGCGATTTATCACATTTGGGCAAAGTTCTGGTGATTGCCCCACACCCCGACGACGAAGTGCTGGGGTGCGGCGGAACGATGGCGCGGCTCGCTGATGCGGGGCACGAAGTGCATGTTGCCGTCATTACCAAAGGGTTTGAGCCTTCCTTTCCCGAAAGCCTGGTGACGCAAGTAAGAGCCGAGTTAGCCGAAGCGCATAAATTGCTGGGCGTTAAACAATGCCATTTTTGCGACCTGCCCGCCGCTGCGCTCGACACTCTGCCGGGATCTCAAATCAATGCCGCGATTGGCAGGATTGTGAACGAGGTTCAGCCCGACACTTTGTTCATTCCATTTATCGGCGATATCCATCGCGATCATCAACTGATCTTTATTGCAGCACTCGTCGCCGCAAGACCGCGTTCGAGGGATATTCCGAATCGCGTTTATGCTTACGAAACACTCTCAGAGACGAATTGGGCAGCCCCTGGCATCACAGAAACATTCATTCCGAACGTTTTTTTTGATGTTACCCACACCCTTGATCGCAAAGTAAAAGCGTTCGCCTGCTTCAAAAGTCAGGTCAAGCCTACCCCTGATGAGAGGTCGTTCAAAACGATCGAGGCGCTCGCAACCCTTAGGGGATCAACGGCTTTTCTGGACGCAGCCGAGGGTTTTATGCTGATTCGAGAGATCGCCTAACCAGAGGTAAACGCCTACAACTTTATGGTGTTTCCTGTGCCAAAATGAGACTCGACATCGCAAGGGCATTTCCCTTAGCGGGCTTTTCATAGCACTAAGCAAAAAAACCAAGGTCAACAGCCGCTTGGGAGCGGATTCTTCGGGTCGCAGGGGTTTATCTCGAAGGAGGTTATGCGATGGAAAACGGTGCATGCGTACCAGTCGCAATTGTTAGTAGAAATACATTAGCCCGAGAGGGCATGCGAAGAATATTAAATGGTGACGTTTTCTCTGTCACTGAATCACATGATTCCAGTCTCGGACTGCTTGAAAAGACGCAGCGCGATGAGTGTCCGCGTCTAATCATTTTGGATGAGAACGAGGACGACAATCTTTGCTCTGAAGTGGAGCAATTGCAGGAAGAACTTCCTGATGCGCGTCTTGTGGTGCTCAGCAATGATTTCGATTTTGACGCAATGGTCGGTGCATTCCGGGCGGGCGTTGATGGCTATATCGTCAAGCGTATTGCTTGCGAGCCGCTGATTGAATCGCTGAAACTGGTTCACATGGGCGAAAAGGTCATGCCGAGCGAACTCGCTCTTGGCCTGCCGCGCCGATGGGCTCGTGGCACATTGCCGGCCATGTCCCAGCGTGAGCTTGTGACTTTGTTGTCAGAGCGCGAGATTGAGACGCTGCGGTATCTGATCCTGGGTTCGCCCAACAAAGTGATCGCAGGTCATCTCAACATCAGCGAAGCCACAGTGAAAGTCCATGTGAAGGCCATTTTGCGCAAGCTTGGCGTTCAAAACCGCACGCAAGCGGCCATTTGGGCAGTCAATAACGGCGTCGATCTGAAGAAGCCCGAACTGGTGGTCTCTGCCGACGAGCTTCAGGATAACAAAGCCGACTTTGACGAACAGCGCCCCATCGCTGTTTGATCGGGATTTTCGGACAGGTTCCACTGAAGTAGAACACGGTTCACAGCCGCTGACACATTGAGGTGTGTCAGCGGCTGTTTCGTTTGCATTGCTCTTTTTGGCTTCTCACGCGCCTCGCTGCCTCAAAAATCGAGGACTCCTCACGCAATTGATAGTTTGATTGCACATTGTAGTGTGATACTGCGCATGCATGAACACATCCACGATCACACGCGTTCGCAACCTTATCACCACCGGGCAAATGACCAAGGCAGGCATGGCGCGCGCGTCCGGCCTTCACGCCAACACCTTGCGTGACTGCACCGAGGATGACTGGAACCCCACGGCAGAAACGCTGGCGAAGCTCTCTGAGTTTCTAGATGCGAATGACGATAAGCCCGTCCTGGTCCCCATCGAAGAGATCATCGACGAAGCGCGAAATGGGCGGATGTATATCCTTGTCGATGACGAAGATCGCGAAAATGAAGGCGATCTGATTATCCCGGCGCAGATGGCAACACCTGCCGCAATCAACTTTATGGCGACCCATGGGCGCGGGCTGATCTGCCTTGCGCTCGATCAGAAGCGTGTTGACGAGCTTGGGCTTGAGCCGATGACACGCAACAACACCGAAAGCATGCAAACCGCCTTCACTATCTCAATCGAGGCGAAGGAGGGCGTGACCACGGGGATCTCCGCCGCAGACCGCGCACGTACGGTGTCGGTCGCAATTGATGCCACCAAGGGCGCCGCCGATATTGTGACGCCGGGCCACGTCTTCCCCCTGGCCGCGCGCAATGGCGGTACCTTGGTACGGGCCGGCCATACCGAAGCAGCGGTCGATATATCGCGCATTGCGGGGCTTAATCCCAGCGGCGTGATCTGCGAGATTATGAATGAGGATGGGACAATGGCCCGCCTCGACGATCTCGTCAGTTTTGCGCGCAAGCACGATCTGAAAATTGGCACCATCCGCGACTTGATCGCCTACCGGATGCGCAACGATCATCTTGTGGACCGACTGGGTGAGCGCAGTTTTGAAAGCGATTATGGCGGGCAATGGCGGCTCATCACCTACCGCGATAGAGTGGCCAACACCGAGGCGTATGTCTTGCAGAAAGGGCATGTGAATCCTGCAAATCCCACTCTGGCCCGGGTTCATCCCATTTCGGTGTTCGATGATGTGCTGGGCCAACCTGGTCCGCGCAAACGCACTTTGCAGCGCGCCATGGACGCGATCGGGGAACATGGTTCGGGCGTGATTGTTATTATCACAAGCCGCATTGGCGGCAGCGAATGGAGCCACGACGAAGAAATTCGCAATATCGGCATCGGCTCACAAATTCTCGTAGATTTGGGCGTTAATGACATGATATTGCTATCCAATTCCCGCCCCGATCTTGTCGGCATCGAAGGCTACGGCCTCACGATTTCTGGCCACAAACCCATTCCGGAGTAACCAATGTCACGCATTCTAATTGTCGAAGCCCGCTTTTACGCAGGCCTGAATGACATGCTTATCAAGGGTGCTCGCGCTGCCTTGGAAGCTGAAGGGCATGAGGTTGAAATTCTCACGGTTCCCGGCGCGCTCGAAATCCCCGGCGCTATCGGTCTTGCAGCGGATAGCGGGGAATTTGACGGCTTTGTCGCCATTGGCGTCGTGATCCGAGGCGAAACCTATCACTTCGAAATTGTGGCAGGAGAAAGCGCGCGCGCCATCATGGCGTTAACGATGGATGGTATTGCCATTGGCAATGGAATTCTGACGGTCGAGAACGAAGCGCAGGCGCTCGTTCGCGCTGATCCTGAACAAAAGGACAAAGGCGGCGAAGCGGCCAAGGCAGCCTTGGCGCTGCTGGATTTGGCGAGCAGGTTTGGCCGGTAAGGCCCTGCTCAAGACTAGGATTTGGCCAAAAAGCAGGCTACTTTCTCCAATATGGATGTATCTTACGCAGTTATCCTTAATGCCCCCATCCGCACAATAGACTAAGAACATACCCTCAATCGATGCGAAGAAATGAAGCACATATTTCTTACGCGCAAATGGAGGTGTAATAGCTCTCAATGTCTAGTGTCGCAGTTTTATTGCAAGGCACGCACGGCGATTGTTCCGCAACACTGCTTGCGAAGTCTTCCAAGATGATGAAGTCCTCCAGTTTGAAAGGGCTGCGTAGTCAGCTTGCGGAGAACCGTCGTGGATCTTGATGACGGCCAAATCGCCTCAATCATATCGCGCAGCTCCGACGGCGCCGCCGCTTTTGAGGACGATCCTGTAGACCTCCGCCCTTTCGCAGAACAACTGATCGCCATTGCCCAGGCTTTGCGCAGTCAGGATGCCGGCACGGGTGAGGCCTCCAATGAACCGGCCCCATCGAGCTCTCGGATCGCTCAAAAATCGTTACAGGCCAACCGCCAAGGCCAATCAGCCACACGGCAAATCTACGCTCAAATGGCACGCGATGCTTATGCAATCAGGCGGCAGCGCACCGGCATATTCACCAATGAGGTGATCTTTGGCGAACCAGCCTGGGATATCCTGCTCGACCTCTATATCGCGCATGCCGACGATAAGCTAGTTTCCGTTTCGAGCGCCTGTATCGGTTCCGCTTCGCCGCCCACGACCGGATTGCGGTGGCTTGGTGTGCTCGAAAGCCACGAACTGATCGCGCGCGAGCATGATCCCGAGGATCAGCGCCGGGTTCTGGTGCGTCTAACCGATAGAGCGGTGGAGGCGATGGACACCCATTTTGCCAATGTCGCCAGGCGCCTGAATAAAGCCTCCGCTTAACCCTTCAGCGATCCGAAGCACCCTCGCCCGGCATAGATCGCGCTGTCGCCCAATTCTTCTTCGATGCGGATGAGCTGATTGTATTTGGCCAGCCTGTCCGACCGTGCGAGCGACCCGGTTTTGATTTGTCCGCAATTGGTCGCCACAGCAAGATCAGCAATAGTGGCATCTTCGGTTTCGCCCGAACGGTGGCTCATCACAGATGTGTAGCGCGCACGGTGCGCCATATCGACCGCAGCCATAGTCTCGGTCAGCGTCCCGATCTGATTGACTTTTACGAGCAGCGAATTGGCAAGCCCCTGATCGATCCCATCAGACAGCCGCGCGGGATTTGTCACAAACAGATCATCGCCCACCAATTGCACGCTCTCGCCCACCATATCGGTGAGCGCTTTCCAGCCTGCAAAGTCATCTTCGCTCATCCCGTCTTCGATTGATCGGATGGGATAATCCTTGCACAATTGGGCAAGGTATTGCGCCATGCCTTCAGGGGCGAGGCTCAGGCTTTCGCCCGAAATTTCATATTTGCCATCGCGGAAAAACTCGGTGGCCGCGCAGTCGAGCGCGAGGACGACATCATCGCCCGGAGTAAAACCGGCACGCGTGATCGATTCCATAATAAAATCGAGCGCGGCACGTGTGCTCGCAAGGTTGGGCGCAAATCCGCCCTCATCGCCAACAGAGGTCGCAAGGCCTTTCTCACTCAGGCCCTTTTTCAGCGTGTGGAAGATTTCGGAACCCCACCGAACCGCCTCGGCAAGATTATCTGCGCCCACAGGCATCACCATGAATTCCTGTATATCAATCGGGTTGTCAGCGTGTTCGCCGCCATTGATGATATTCATCATCGGCACGGGCAGCACATGCGCTGACACTCCGCCCAGATAGGAATAGAGCGGCAATCCGCGCGCATTGGCAGCGGCTTTGGCCACGGCAAGGCTGGTGCCCAGAATGGCGTTTGCGCCAAGCCTGCTTTTGTTATCGGTGCCATCAAGCGCGATCATCGCCAGATCAACATCACGCTGGTCTTCTGCATCAAACGCGCCGACCAAAAGATCGCGGATGTCATTGTTGACGGCTTTTACCGCGCCCAGAACGCCTTTTCCCATATAGCGTCCCGCATCGCCATCGCGCAGCTCAACCGCCTCGTGCGCGCCGGTTGAAGCGCCCGATGGCACGGCCGCGCGGCCAAAACTGCCATCATCGAGCAGCACATCAACCTCAACGGTGGGATTGCCCCGGCTGTCAAGAATCTCACGCCCGTGCAGGTCGATGATCGCAGTCATATTTGGCTCCTGGCTCAATGTGTAGTATACAGGTAAAACACCTTAAGGTGCAGCGATTCTAAAAAGTCAACAACACCGCGGTTACGCAATGCAGCATTTCGTCCGGTGCCCTATTCGCCGGAAACAATCGGTGCAAGATGCGTTAACTCTACAAACGCATCTGCATGCGTTTAAACACTGGAAATTCACGCAATCAGAAGGCAAGACAAAGCTCATGGCTGAGACGAAAACAACCAAGACGACCACACGCAAAACCGCAACCACACGCAAACCCGCTGCGAAGAAGACGGCGACCAAATCTACGGCATCCGCGAAAAAGGCCACTTCGGCAAAAGCCGCCAATGGCAAAGCTGCCAGCGCGGCGACAACCGGCACTGCTGAGGCAAAAAGCCGCTTTAACGCTGCGCTTGAAGAGGCAAAAGCAGGCGCGCAGGCTTTGCGTGCAGAAGCGGGCGATCGCGCTGATGCCTACCGAGATCAGGCCAAAAACAAAGGAGACACACTCGTGAACGATGCCAAACAATATGGCGACAAGGCGATGAGCCGGGCTGGCGAATTGGCCGTTGATGGCAAAAGCGCGGTCAGCGATGGCATCGCCTCGCTTGGTCAGGTCGTTGGCGATACCGCTGGACAGATTGATGAGCGTTTGGGCGAACAATATGGCGATTACGCTCGCAAGGCTTCGCGCACATTGGCTGAAACCTCGGCAAAGCTCGAAGCGAAAAGCGTCGATGAATTGGGCGAAGATGCGCGCGAATTTGTCCGCAAAAGCCCCGGTGTCGCCGTTGGTATCGCAGCGGTTGCAGGCTTTCTTGTGGCGCGAATGTTCCGCGGATCGCGCGACTGAGCCAAATCAACAGCTCTCCCATTGAAAACAACCAAACTATGAGCGGTGACGGCAGACTGGCCGCCAATGCTAATGCAGGTGCAGCTGGTTCCAACCCGGACCCGGCTGCACCGCTGCACGGCGCATATGTCCCCACGGGCGAAGCCAACGCGCGCGAGCCACGCGCACAGGGCGCAGTCCCCGGGGAAGCGGAGGCCGCCCCGCCCCAACCTCCTTTCGATGATACGATCACCGGCGAGATAGCGGCCCTGATTGATGATGGGCGCACCTATGCTGAGGCTGAACTGGCGTTTCAAAAAACGCGCGCAAAGCTGACAGGCCGCACCATTGCGATCACTGTTGTTTGTGTCGTCTTGGCTATTGTTCTGCTTCACATAGCGTTCTTGGCGCTTGCCGTGGGTCTGGTGATTGCACTCGCCCCTTTGGTGACCACTTGGGGCGCGATTGCCATTGTGGTGGGCGGATTGATGGTTCTGGTTGGGCTTTTGGGCTGGCAAGCGAAGTCTAGCGGCCAGAAAATTGCCCGTTTGTTCGCCTCACCGCCCAAGGATGACGCAGCATGAGCCGGCTTGATGAGCAATTGGTCGAAGACCGAGCGATGCGCGATGCAGCCAAGATGGTCTTGATGGCTGATATTGAGCACACCAAAGAAGCGCTCTCAGGCAAAGCCATCGCTGGACGGGTCGGCGACAAGGTAGGGGACGGCGCCAAGGACGTTTTTGAGATCGCCAGATTTCATGCCGAGGAAAACCGCGGTATCCTCGCAGCCATCATCGCGGCGCTCATCTTGTGGTTTGCCAAAGATCCCATTCTCAATGCAATGGGTTTCGGTTCAGCAAGCGACAACGAAACAGACGATACAGCGGCACAAGAGACTGAAGCAGGGCTGGACGAGGATGCGCCGCAGCCAGCGGCGGCAGCTCCAATGAACAATCACGAAGCCAAGCCAGACGAGCAGGCTTCAAATATGGTGAGTGACAATGACTAAACCCTCCGCAACCGTACCCGTCCCTGCCCCGCGCGATGAATTGCGCGCCAAAATCGAAGCCAGCGAACGCCGCATAGCAGAGCGCACCATGGCCGATCAGGCCAGCGATGCGGCAGGCGCGGCGACGCAATATGTGAAAGACAATCCGCTGACGGTTCTGGGCGGCGCGATCGCGGTTGGTTTGGTAATCGGGATGATGACACAGCCAGGCCGCAGAGCAGCCAAGGGCGCCGCCACAGGCGCTGCAAATGCCGTAAGCGGGGCTGCATCAGGCGCTGCCAAATCGGTTGGAACAGCCACCAAAAAGCGCGGAACGGCCTTCGGTGCTTTGGTAGCAGACGCCGTAGTTGCCTATGGTATCAAGGCGATCGACAACGCACTTGATGGCGCACGCACAGGGCGCGACAAACTTGAAGACATCTCCGATGATGCCTCCGAAAAAGCGCGCGAAGTCCGGCGCGATGCTGAGTATTTTGCAGGGTCCGCCGCGGACAAATCCCGCGCCGTTTCGCAGCGCACTCGCAGACGTGCAGAGCGCGCAGTGCGCACCATCAAGGACCGCGTGACGAACTGATATCCAGTCCCGCAATAGCCAGCGCGGCCCAAGGGAGCTGCCAAATTCGACACGCTTCCCCTTGCCACGCCGCTGAGCAGCGCTAAACGCGCCGGGGAACACTATCAAAACGGAACCCTGTCATGGAAGAAACCACCACAAAACAGCGCTTGCATCTGGTAATGGGCGGACGGGTCACCGATCCGCGCGGGCATGAATTTGCCGATCCCGAAAGCGTCCATGTCGTGGGGGTCTACAGCTCTTACGAAGCAGCAGAGGACGCTTGGAGAGCGCAGGCACAGCGCACAGTTGACGATGCTGAGATGAAATATGTGGTCGTGCATATTCACAAATTGCTGACCCCAAGCGAGTAAATCCGCCAGTCGCTCGCTCTCCTTGAAATACTCAATCAGACCTTTCGCCCTCAGCGACACCCATGCTCTTGCGGCGCTTACCGTTGCAGCAATCGAAGCTGTCGGGTCATCGCGGTATACCCCTGAGCAAACAGCTGCCTGGGCGGCGCGCCATCCGGGGCCAGAGCGCTTTGCCGAACGGGCAAAGGCGGGCGACCGTATCTGGGTGGCAATAGGAGAAGACGAAATAGCGGTCGCCTACGCCCTGCTGGAAGCCGATGGGCACCTCGACATGCTGTATTGCCACCCCGATCATACGCGGCAGGGACTGGCTGATGCCTTGCTGCGGACTGCGGCAGACCACGCTGCCAAAGGCGGCCTATCGCGCCTTTACACAGAGGCAAGCGAACTGGCTCGTCCGGCGTTTGAACGTGCGGGATACTCAGTGACCGAAAGGCGCGACTTCACTATTCGCCATGAGGGCCGCGATGTCGCCATCCACAATTATGCGATGGAAAAACGGATCGGCTGAGGATTGCTGCAGCCGATCAGACTTTCAACCTCAAACAAATTCGATCTTGTCGACCAAATAAAACTTATCGCCTGACGGCACGGTGACTTCGATCTCGTCTTCGACCTGTTTGCCGATCATCGCGCGCGCCATAGGCGATGAATAAGAAATGCGCCCTTTGGCTGCATCCGCCTCGGTTTCACCGACGATCTGATATTTGATCGGCTTGTCGTCATCATCAAGCAAAGTGACGGTCGCGCCAAATACGATGCGGTCACCGCTCAAACTTGCCGGATCGATGATCTGCGCACGGCTGATCTTGCTTTCCAGATCGCCGATCATGGCTTCGACCTGGCCCTGACGCTCTTTAGCGGCGTGATATTCCGCATTTTCGGAAAGATCGCCGTGCGCGCGCGCTTCTTCAATCGCGTCGACAATCCGGGGACGTTCCTCGCGCAGAGTTTTGAGGTCAGCGGTTAACTGCTCATACCCTTCAGCCAACATTGGAACTTTTTCCATCGTCGCCATTACCTTTTCTTCCTTCTGACGCAGTCCTGGCACATTCAAAATCACCCACATCCCAAAGCCATGGTCGCTCCTGCCGGAACGGCCTGTCGGACTATGAAATGTCGGAAAAGGGCTGCAATTGCCTAGCTGTAATAGTCCTGAAGAGAACGAACTTCAAGTTCCTGCGAAATTGTGCTGATTGCTCCCACCGATGCGATCGATGCCGCAGCGGTGGTGTAATAGGGCACTTTGTTCTCCAAAGCGGCCTGCCGGATTGATTTGCTGTCGAGCAAAGACTGCCACCCCTCGGTCGTGTTGAAGATCAAGGCGATGTCGCCATCAATGATCCGGTCAACAATATGCGGCTGCCCTTCGGCGACCTTGTTCACCCGCTCAACATCCAAACCCTGCTGCGCCAGATACGCTTGGGTGCCAGCGGTGGCGACGACATCAAACCCTTGTTCAAGAAGGCTTTTTACGCCCGGCAGGATAACTGATTTGTCGGTGTTCTTGACCGATACAAACACAGTGCCGGATGTCGGCAGGACCATGCCTGCGCCCATTTGAGATTTAAGAAATGCGGTGTCAAAATTGCGATCAATCCCCATCACTTCGCCCGTTGATTTCATCTCAGGGGTCAAAACAGGATCGGATCCGGGGAAACGGCTGAAGGGGAACACCGCCTCTTTCACCGCCATATATTCAAGATCGCGCTTGAACGGTTCAAATTCGCTCAATGGAGTGCCCGCCATCACGCGCGCGGCAATTTTAGCGACGGGCTGTCCGATGGCTTTGGCGACAAAGGGGACTGTGCGGCTGGCGCGCGGGTTCACCTCGATAAGATAAACTTCGCCCTCTTTCACCGCGAACTGAACATTCATCAATCCGCGCACACCGAGCGCCATGGCAAGACTTTCGGCCTGCCGCTCCATTTCTGCAATAATATCAGCGGGCAGCGAATAGGCGGGCAAAGTGCAAGCGCTGTCGCCTGAATGAACCCCGGCTTCCTCAATATGCTGCATCACGCCTGCAATGCGCACTTCATTGCCATCGCACAAAGCATCGACATCGCATTCAATCGCATCGCGCAGATATTGATCGACCAGCACCGGGCTTTCGCCTGACACCTGGACGGCTGTGCGCATGTAGTCATCCAATTGCGCTTCGGAATCGACGATTTCCATCGCTCGCCCGCCCAGTACATAGGATGGGCGCAGTAGCACCGGATAACCGATCCGCGCAGCGACAGCGGCGGCTTCATCACGGCTATAAGCGATGCCGTTATCGGGCTGTTTAAGACCCAGCTGATTGACCAGTTTGGCAAAGCGTTCGCGGTCTTCGGCAAGGTCAATCGCATCAGGGCTGGTGCCAAGGATCGGAATGCCCGCATCCTCCAAAGCCTGAGCGAGTTTCAATGGGGTCTGCCCGCCAAACTGCACGATCACACCGACAAGCTCGCCCGATTGTTGTTCAACCCGGAGGATTTCGAGAACATCCTCGCCTGTCAGCGGCTCAAAATACAGCCTGTCGGACGTGTCGTAATCGGTTGAGACCGTTTCGGGATTGCAATTGACCATGATGGTCTCGAATGCTTCGGCAGGATTGGCACCCTTTGGCCATTCCTCGCCCAACGCAAAGCAGGCATGCACGCAGCAATAGTCAAACTCGATCCCTTGCCCGATCCGGTTCGGTCCGCCGCCCAGGATGACAACCTTGCGCCGGTCAGACGGTGCGGCCTCGCACTCGGCTTCACCAAAGCTCGGCGCTTCGTAGGTTGAATACATATACGGCGTGATCGCCTCGAATTCAGCGGCGCAGCTGTCGATCCGCTTGAACACGGGCAGCACACCAAGCCGCTGGCGCAGCGCGCGCACTTCGTCTTCGCTGGTGGCCCCGGCCATCGCCTGAAGCGCATCGTGCAGCAGCCCAGACCGGCGCGCCTGCGTTTCAGCTAGCCCGCCTTTCACTCCGACAGAGCGGACGGCAAGATTGGCGAGCCTTTGATCGGAGAAACCCATGGATTTCAGCCGCCGCAAACCTTGCGCATCCTGGGGCAGACCGTTTGTCGCAATATCCGCCTCAGCAGCAATAATCGCCTCAATCTGGCGAAGGAACCAGGGATCATAGCCGGTAAGCGCACCAATTTCCTCAACGCTCAATCCCTCGCGCATGGCCTGGGCCACTTTCAACAGCCTATCAGGCGTGCGCTTGGTGATGGCCGCCGTGACGACATCGCGCGACACGCCTTCAAGCTCTCGCACCCGGTTGAAACCGTCGAGCCCTGTTTCCAGCCCGCGCAGTGCCTTTTGCATCGATTCGGAGAAATTGCGCCCTATCGCCATCACCTCGCCCACCGATTTCATCGCGGTCGAAAGCGATGCCTGCGCGCCTTTGAATTTCTCAAACGCAAAGCGCGGGATCTTGGTCACGACATAGTCAATAGTCGGCTCGAAACTGGCGGGCGTTGCTCCGGTGATCTCATTGGTGATCTCATCCAGAGTGTATCCGACCGCCAGTTTCGCCGCGACGCGGGCGATGGGAAAACCGGTTGCTTTGGATGCAAGCGCCGAGGAGCGCGACACGCGCGGGTTCATCTCGATGATGATAAGCCGGCCATCTGCCGGATTGACCGCAAACTGCACATTCGATCCGCCGGTTTCCACGCCAATCTCGCGCAGGCAGGCGAGCGAGGCGTTGCGCATGATCTGATATTCTTTGTCCGTCAGCGTCAAAGCGGGCGCGACCGTTATGGAATCGCCGGTGTGAACCCCCATCGGATCGACATTCTCAATCGAGCAGATGATGATCGCATTGTCCGCTTTGTCGCGGACGACTTCCATTTCGTATTCTTTCCAGCCGAGCAGCGATTCTTCGATCAGCACTTCGGTTGTGGGCGAGGCATCGAGGCCCTCGGACACGATCTTGTCAAATTCGGCCTTGTTGTAAGCGATCCCCCCGCCCGTGCCGCCTAGGGTAAAGCTGGGCCGGATGATTGAGGGAAGACCTGTGCGCTCCAAAATCACGCGCGCTTCTTCCAGCGTGTTTGCCACACCCGAACGCGCGCTTTCCAGACCGATCGAATCCATCGCCTCGCGGAAGCGCTGGCGGTTTTCCGCCTTGTCGATCGCGTCCGCCTTGGCGCCGATCATCTCGACCCCGTGCTCGGTCAGCACACCCATTTCATCAAGTGCCAGAGCGCAGTTGAGCGCTGTTTGCCCACCCATGGTCGGCAGCAGAGCATCGGGCTTTTCCTTGGCGATAATCTTGGCGACAACTTCTGGCGTGATCGGTTCTATGTAAGTCGCGTCGGCAAATTCCGGGTCGGTCATGATGGTCGCTGGATTGCTGTTGACCAGAACGACGCGGTACCCCTCCTCTTTCAGTGCCTTGATCGCCTGTGTGCCCGAATAATCAAACTCACACGCCTGCCCGATAATGATGGGACCAGCGCCAATGACGAGGATTGAGGATATGTCGTTACGCTTGGGCATTATTGAGGGGTCTCATCATTCGAGGTGTCTGAATTGGGCTTGGAAGCCGGCTTAGCGGCGGGTGCGCTCACGGTGAAAGCGATCAGCCGCATGCCATCCTGCTGGCGCTCGCACCCGGCGCGCACGATTGCATCATGCGACACGGCCGCGCCGCGCACTCGGTAAAGCGCGGGGTCTTTGCCAAGGAAAAACGCGCCTTTTTCATCGACTGATTGCGCCATGAATTGATCGACAGCGGTGGAGGTTTCGTTGGTGCTGGTCATATTGCGCCGCCCCGCCTTTTCATCACTGCCCGCCACGCTGAGCGCATTGATTGCATCCAGATCAAGCTTGGTGATGTCATAAGTGAAGGTCGGCACCCAAACCCCGCTATCAATCCCCGCATTGCGAAAATCACGCGCCGACGTGGTCGAGGCCATGCGCGCGATGCACTCATCGGTGGATTCGGCAACATCGCGCCAGTCTTCGGGGAAGAGGATGGAGCAAGCCGGGAGAGTTAAGGGCAAAAGGAGGATGGCGAGGCGCACGCGCATTATGGCTGATCCCCCAGCCCCCCGACAAACTTCTCGAACAGGTAGAAGCTGTCCTGCGGGCCCGGGGATGCTTCGGGGTGGTATTGCACGCCGAATGCGCGCTTGCCTTTGACTGCGATCCCGCAATTGGAGCCGTCGAACAGGCTCACATGGGTTTGCTCCAGCGTATCGGGCAAAGTGTTCGCATCGACGGCAAAGCCGTGGTTCATGCTGGTGATCTCGACCACACCGGCGCTCTCACCCCAGCCTTCGCCCACGCGCTGCACGGGATGGTTTGCACCGCGGTGGCCCTGGTGCATTTTTACCGTTTTTGCGCCCGCTGCCAATGCGAGCATCTGGTGGCCGAGGCAAATGCCGAACATCGGCACATCGCGTTCGAGCAGAGCCTTGATAACCGGCACTGCATAAACCCCTGTTGCCGCCGGATCGCCGGGGCCGTTGGACAGGAACACGCCGTCAGGGTCCAGCGCGAGGATCTCTTCCAGCGCTGTTTTAGCAGGCACCACCGTCACACGCGCCCCTGCCCGCGCCAGATTGCGGAAGATGTTGTCTTTTGCCCCGTAATCAATCGCGACCACATGCGGCTTGTTCGACCAATCCGCTCGGCCATAGCCTGTGCCAAGCCGCCAATACCCGCCTTCCCATTTCTGCAAAGCTTGCCGGGTTGCGCGCGCAGCAAGGTCCATCCCTTCAAGCCCAGCCCAATCCTGCGCTTGAGCAAGCAGAGCGGGAATATCAAACTGGCCCGATGTGTTATGCGCAATCACTGCATTGGGAGCGCCCGATTTCCTGATACGCCGGGTTAAGCTGCGCGTATCAATGCCGGACAGGCCAATTTTGCCATGGCGCGCCATCCAATCGGTAAAGCCATCCATGCTGCGAAAATTCGAGGGCGCGGTGACATCCTCGCGCGTGATGCAGCCCACTGCGCTTTCTACAGACTTATCCACAGCGCTTTCCACATCTTCGCTGTTGGTTCCGACATTGCCGATATGCGGGAATGTGAACGTGACAATCTGCGCCGCGTAAGACGGGTCGGTCATCACTTCCTGATAGCCGGTCATCGCGGTGTTAAAGCACACCTCGCCAACGGCTGTGCCAGATGCCCCAAATCCGCGGCCCCACAGCACGCTGCCATCGGCCAGAACAAGACAACCTGTCGCGCCGTCAGGCTGCGCAGGGGGAGTGGCGGATGGGGCCATGGGGCGCTCCGTTCAAAAAGGTTTTTCCAGCAATGTCGCTAAGTCTCACCGGCTAAGCTTGCACATGGCCCGCGTCAACCTAGGTTTCCATCGCAATGTGCGTTAGGCCGCGCTTATGCATCCACTCATCCACAGCAAAGTTTGAAAACAGCCATGATCCGAGACGACATCAAAGCCGCCACCATCACCGCAATGAAAGCGAAAGAGAAAGAGCGCACCGCGACCCTTCGCCAGATATCGGCCAAGATTAAGGACCGCGATATCGAAGAGCGCACCTCTGGCAAGGACATCGACGATGATGCGCTGGTCACCAGTGTCTTGCAAAAGATGGCCAAGCAGCGCCGCGAATCGATTGAGATGTACGAAAAAGGCGGCCGCGCTGAACTCGCAGCAAATGAGCAGGCAGAGCTTGGCGTGATCGAGGAATTCCTGCCCCAGATGATGAGCGAGGCAGAAACCGCAGCCGCCATTGATGCGATCAAAACCGAGCTTGGCGCGTCCTCCATGAAAGATATAGGTAGCGTGATGGGCGAATTGAAAAAGCGCCATGGCGCCGTGCTGGACGGCAAGCTGGCGAGCGGAATGGTGAAAGCCGCGCTGTCTTGACCACAGACATATTCACACGCCCCGCTTGAATTGCGAGCGCGGCGGGCGCATTTTGTCGTTATGGCCATCACCCCGCAATGGAAAGACGAACTGCGCGCGCGCGTGACCTTGTCCACCATTGTTCAGCGCACGACCAAAATCGTCAAAAAGGGGCGCGAATGGGCCGGGTGCTGCCCGTTTCATGATGAGAAAACACCCAGCTTTTACGTGAACGATCAAAAGCAGTTCTATCACTGCTTTGGCTGCGGCGCGCATGGCGATGTCATCACATGGATGATCGAGCAACGCGGGCTTGGCTTTATGGATGCGATCAAGGAACTCGCGCTTGAAGCGGGCATGGAAGTGCCTGCGCCCGATCCTGTCGCAGCCAAGAAGGCGGAGAAACGCGCGGAGCTTGTCGATGTGACCACTGCCGCGCAGGATTGGTTTGTCGATAACTTACGCGGCGCGGATGGGCGCGAGGCGCTCGATTATCTCAAACGGCGCGGCCTGACGCGCGAGGTTCTCAACGAATTTGGCTTTGGCTATGCGCCTGAGAGCAAGCAGGCTTTGCACCGTGCCCTTGCCCGATATGATGACCAAATGCTTGCGACAAGCGGAATGCGCATCAACACCGATGATAGCAGCTCCTATGACAGGTTTCGCGGGCGGGTGATGCTGCCCATTCAGGATGCGCGCGGACGGGTGATCGCGTTTGGCGGGCGCATTCTGGCCAAGCGCGACGGCGTGGCGAAATATCTCAATTCGCCTGATACGCCGCTGTTTGACAAGGGCCGCACGCTTTACAACCTCCACCGCGCCTCCACCGCCTCGCGCCAGACGGGCCGCGTGATCGTGGTTGAGGGTTACATGGATGTCGTCGCGCTGCATCAGGCTGGCTTTACCGACAGTGTTGCGCCGCTTGGCACTGCCCTTACTGAAACGCAGCTCGAAATGCTGTGGCGCATGGTTGAAGTGCCAATCCTGTGCTTTGACGGAGACCAAGCCGGTCAGCGCGCTGCTATGCGGGCCATATCGCGCGCTTTGCCCATGCTTGCCCCGATGCGCTCGCTTGGCATAGTGCGATTGCCCGCAGGCCTTGATCCGGATGACCTTGTCAAACAGCAAGGCGCGCACGCGATGGAAAAGCTGCTGGCCAATCCGCAAAGCCTGCTCGATGCGATCTGGATTGCCGAACGCGATGCCCAATCGCTCGATACACCCGAAGCGAAAGCGGGGTTGAAAGCGCGGCTGATGCAGCATGTCGATACAATTGCCGATGGCGACATCAAAGCGCTGTACCGGCGTGAATTGCTCGATCGGTTTTCAGCATTCGCCTATCCCCCGCGCGAACCGCGCAAAATGAACAAAGGCGAATGGCGCGGCAAGGCTATGGCCCCTGCCCGTTTATCCAACGACGCGCGCGCTGCGCTTCAGGGGGTTTTGGCGAACAGCCTCGATAACAATCTTTTAAAGGCCGTGCTCGCCGGATTCCTGCGCCATCCCGACCAGATAGAGCGCCATTCCCGCGAGCTGATCCAGCTCGCTCAGGCCGACCCGCAAAGCACAGCTGCAATAGAATCGCTGATAGACCTGTCAGACACCCTTGATTCAGGCAGCGAAATGGCCATATCCTTAGATCAAGGCCAAATCGCCCCAGCGGATACTCGTAAATACGCCTTTCTCCGAGACGGCGCCCAACCCGCTGAAGCGCGCGATCAACTGGCTGAAGCTGTGTCGCTGCTGGCCCAAAAGCCAGCGCTCGAAGCTGCTATGGCAGCAACGGTCGCGCGTTTTGATGAGGATCCCGAAGGGGCCTTTGCTGAACAGGAACGGCTCCGCACACAGCTGACTTTAGTTAATGATCGTTTGAAAGCGTTTGGACGGCGCAACGCCTCTCCTGCCGATAGCGACGAAAGTGACACCACCCTGGCTGCCGATCAGGCAGCATCGGAATTAACATCGGCGCGGGCAGACGGTTCTGCTCAAGACCGGGCAATGGATTGATAGCGATATATGGCAACGAGCGCGAAATCTCAGGATAAAGAAGATGCTCCGCTGATTGACCTCAATGAGGCATCAATCAAAAAGCTCATCACCAAGGCAAAGAAGAAAGGCTATGTCACCTATGACGAGCTGAACGAAGCTTTGCCTTCAGGTGAAATGAGCCCCGACCAGATCGAAGATGTCCAGACCGCTCTGTCGGAAATGGGCGTGCAGATCGTCGAGAATGACGAGGAAGCAGAGGCCGAGGCGGAAGCCGAATCCGAAGTGGAAGAAATGCAGGTTGGTGCTGGCGACAAGAAAGACGCCAAAAAAGATGCCAAGCCTGCGGCCAAGAAAACCGGAACCGGTGACCGCACCGATGATCCGGTGCGCATGTATCTGCGCGAAATGGGCGCGGTGGAACTGCTCAGCCGGGAAGGTGAGATCGCGATTGCCAAGCGGATCGAATCCGGCCGCGACATGATGATCATGGGCCTGTGCCAAAGCCCGATCACGTTCCACGCGATCATCCAATGGTCCGAAGCGCTCAATGCAGAAGACATGCAATTGCGCGAAATCCTTGACCTGGACGCCATGCTTTCCAAGGAACCTCCGCCAGACAAGATGGAGGAGGAGAACGAGGAAGACGACGGCACAATCTCTGAAGAGACCGCTGGCCCCACCATCCGCGAGGATGAAGAGGTCGAGGATCACAAAGAGGAAGGCGAAGACGGCGAAGAGGGCGAAGGCTCTGAGAAAAAGCGCGACGATGAAGAGGAAGAGGACAACACTCTTTCACTCGCGCAGATGGAAGCCGCGCTTAAACCCGATGCGATCGAACGATTTGCGCGCATCACCAAGCTGTTCAAAACCTTTGAGAAATTGCAGGCTGAGCGCGTCGACACTTTGGCGGTTGGCAATGAATTTCCCAAGGCGAAAGAGAAGAAATACGAAAATCTTGGCGATGAGCTGACTGCTGAGGTGGAAAGCATGCAGTTCCACGCCACGAAAATCGAATTTCTGGTCGACAACCTCTATGCTTTCAATCGCCGCCTCACCGCGCTGGGCGGCCAGATGCTGCGTTTGGCGGAGCGTCATAAGATCAAACGGATCGATTTCCTCAAAAGCTATGTTGGCAATGAGCTCGATGACAGCTGGATTTACGCCAACGCCAAAAAAGATAAGAAATGGGCCGCTTTCGCTGAGAAAGAAGCCTCCGCCATCGAACGCATCCGCACCGAAATCGCTGATATTGCAGCGAACACCGGCATGGCGCTTCCCGAATTTCGCCGCATCGTGAACATGGTGCAAAAAGGCGAGCGTGAGGCGCGCATCGCGAAGAAGGAAATGGTGGAAGCCAACCTCCGTCTCGTGATCTCCATCGCCAAAAAATACACCAATCGCGGCCTGCAATTCCTCGACCTTATTCAGGAAGGGAATATCGGCCTGATGAAAGCGGTCGATAAATTCGAATATCGCCGCGGTTACAAATTCTCGACCTATGCGACATGGTGGATCAGGCAGGCGATCACGCGATCTATCGCTGACCAAGCCCGCACGATCCGTATTCCGGTGCACATGATCGAGACGATCAACAAACTCGTGCGCACAAGCCGCCAGTTCCTCCACGAGGAAGGCCGCGAGCCGACCCCAGAGGAAATGGCAGCGCGCCTTTCCATGCCGCTTGAAAAAGTGCGCAAGGTGATGAAAATCGCCAAAGAGCCCATCAGCCTTGAGACCCCCATCGGGGACGAGGAAGATTCGCATCTGGGTGATTTCATCGAGGACAAGAACGCGATCATCCCTGTGGATGCCGCCATTCAGGCTAACCTGAAGGAAACGGTCACTCGCGTCCTAGCCTCGCTCACCCCGCGCGAAGAACGCGTGCTGCGTATGCGTTTCGGCATCGGGATGAACACCGACCACACCTTGGAAGAGGTTGGCCAGCAATTCTCCGTGACACGCGAACGGATCAGGCAGATTGAGGCGAAAGCTTTGCGCAAGCTAAAACATCCATCGCGCAGCCGCAAAATGCGCTCGTTCCTGGATCAGTGAGAAAGGCAACATGATGAAAGCATTCACCCGGTTTGCGCTGCCAATGGCTGCTGCGATCACTCTGCCGCTGGCTTCGCCTGCGCTCGCTCAGGACGCGGCTTACGAAGCGCCAACTGATGAGCTGGTGGAAGCACAGGCCATTATCGAGGTGATGTTTCCAGCAGAAACACGCGAGGAAACAATGCTCGCAATGGCGACATCGATGGGCGAACAGGCAGCCCAAGGGATGATGCAGGGCCCCGTTTTTGAAGAACCGGGCATTCGGGCGATCATGGACCAGTTCTTGGCCGATCTGTCTGAGACCATGCGCCCGGTGATCGTAAAACATTTGCCCAGCATGCTCGATTCCACCGCGATTGCTTACACACGCGAATTTTCGCTGAGCGAGCTCCAAGACATCCGCGCCTTTGCAGAAACCGAAAGCGGCCGGCGTTACTTTTCCAGCTCGCAGCAGCTCTTGAACGATCCCATCGTTGCGGAAACCAACAGGACGTTTTTTCAGGACGTGTCCCAGCTTTCGCAGGAACGCTCAGCGGCGCTTGCTCAGGAAGTCGTCCAATATCTGCAAGACAACCCTGACGTGGTCGAACGCCTTGAAAAGGCCGGAGTTGGCGCTTCCAACTGATCGAGCTGATACAGGGTTCGCTTTTGCGGCGGGGAATGCAAAATGCCAACGACAATCGCCCCTAAGATTATAGCCATCGCCAGTCAAAAAGGCGGGTCTGGCAAAACCACTCTCGCTGTCCACCTCGCTACGCGTGCGGCGCAGGCTAAGCATGAAAGCTGCGTGATTGACACCGATCCGCAGGCAACCGCTGCCGCCTGGTCTGATTGGCGCGGGGATTTCCTGCCCGTTGTCGTGACCGCGCCCCCTGCCCGGCTTGGCCGCACCATCGAAAGCGCCAAGAAACAGGGCGTGGACTTTATCGTCATCGACACCCCGCCCCATGCCGATGCCGCCGCGCGAGAGGCGATCAAGGCGGCCGATATCGTCCTGATCCCAACAAAGCCGCGCGCCTTTGATCTCGCTGCGCTGGAGCCGATTGCGGATCTGGTGAATTTTGCAAACACTCCTGCTTTTGTGATTCTGAACGCGGTGCCATCGGGCGCAACCAAAATCTCTGCCGAAGCCAAGGACGCGGCGAAGGAAATCGGCCTGAAAGTCTGCCCGGTGGAACTGGGTGACCGCGCCGCTTTCCACCGCTCCAGCGCCAAGGGCGAAACCGCAGCAGAAATCAACCCGGACAGCAAAGCCGCCAAAGAGATCGACAAGCTATGGAAATGGCTCAGCAAAGAGCTGAAAAAGGCCGCGAAAGAGTAGCTGGGCGGCGAACAACGCAAAACTCGGTCTAAAACCGCAATATCCGGGGTGGAGCATTGCGCCTGCACCCACTATGTAGCGCCCATGCGCATCGCTATAGCATCAGACCACGCCGCAACGGACCTGAAAGCCGATCTTATCGAATGGCTTATCGAATCGGGTCACGAAGTTGCCGACTTAGGCCCCGACGCGGGCGAAAGCGTCGATTACCCCGATTATGGATATAAGCTCGCCGAAGTCTTGGCCGAGGGCGTCGCTGAAGCAGGCGTTGCTCTGTGCGGCAGCGGCATCGGCATATCAATCAGCGTCAACCGCCATCCCGCTGTGCGCTGCGCTTTGGTAGCGGAACCTTTGTCCGCTGCTTTGTCCCGGGAACACAATGATGCGAATTGTATCGCCCTTGGCGCGCGGATAATTGGCATCGAAATGGCCAAAGCCTGCGTATCTGCTTTCCTAGGGACCGAATTTGCCGACAAAGGCAATCCTGAAGGTCGCCATCAACGCCGGGTTGCAAAGCTCGGTCATCCGCCTGTTCACTCTGATACAATTGAGACCCTCCAATGAGCACAGCCCCGTCAGACGTACTCAACCCTATGGATGCATTCTGGAACGATGATCTGGCAGCCGCCGATCCGGAAATCGCAGCAGCGATTGGCAAGGAACTGGCGCGCCAGCAGGATAAGATCGAGCTGATCGCATCTGAAAACATCGCTTCGAAAGCGGTGCTGGAGGCGACAGGCAGCGTCTTCACCAACAAATATGCAGAAGGCTATCCGGGTAAGCGGTATTACGGCGGCTGCGATTATGCCGATGTGGTAGAAACCTTGGCAATAGACCGCGCCAAGCAATTGTTTGGATGCAATTTTGCCAATGTTCAGCCGAACAGCGGCAGCCAAATGAATCAGGCCGTGTTCCTCGCTATGCTTCAGCCGGGCGACACCTTTATGGGGCTGGATCTCAATTCTGGCGGGCACCTCACACACGGTTCGCCCGTCAATATGTCTGGCAAATGGTTCAACCCTGTCAGCTACGGTGTGCGTCGGGAAGACGAGATGATTGATATGGACGCGGTTGCCGCAACGGCGCGCGAACACAAGCCCAAGCTGATCATTTGCGGCGGCACGGCCTATTCGCGTCAATGGGATTTTGCCGCATTCCGCGCCATTGCCGATGAGGTGGGCGCCATTTTGCTCTGCGATATGAGCCATATTTCCGGCCTTGTTGCAGGCGGCGCGCATCCCTCGCCTTTCCCGCATTGCGATATCGTCACTTCGACCACGCACAAATCCCTGCGCGGGCCGCGTTCGGGCATCATCCTGTGGAATGACGAGAAATACACAAAACCGCTGAACATGGCGGTGTTCCCCGGTCTGCAAGGCGGACCTTTGATGCATGTGGTCGCCGCCAAAGCGGTGGCTTTCCGCGAAGCGCTTCGGCCCGATTTCAAAACCTATGCGCACCGCATCGTGGAAAACGCGCGCGCGCTCGCAGCAAGCCTTGAAGAGAACGGCCTGCGAATTTGTTCAGGCGGAACAGACAACCATTCCATGTTGGTTGATCTGACGGCGAAAGACGTGACCGGTAAGGACGCGGAAAAAGGCCTCGATCGCGCCTGGCTTACCTGCAACAAAAACGGCATTCCGTTCGATACGCGCTCTCCGTTTATCACTAGCGGTGTCAGGCTGGGCACGCCAGCGGGCACAACGCGCGGTTTTGGCCCTGCGGAATTCCGCCAGATCGGGGCGCTGATCGCCGAAGTGGTCGAAGGGCTCTCCAAGAATGGCCCCGAAGGCAACGGCCAGGTCGAAGAGCGCGTGCGCGGCGAAGTCGCCAAATTGTGCGCGGCCTTCCCCGTCTATCCTGACGCTTGATCGCCGCCGCCCATCATGCGTTGCCCCTTTTGCGCCAATGAAGACACACAGGTAAAAGACAGCCGGCCGACAGAGGACAACACCTCTATCCGCAGGCGGCGCCAGTGCAATTCATGCGGGGCGCGCTTCACCACCTTTGAACGCGTGCAATTGCGCGAGGTTGTGGTGGTGAAAGCGGGCGAGGACGGCGAGGATGCCCGGCGCGAACCGTTTGACCGGACCAAACTTGACCGATCCGTCGCGCTCGCCTGCCGCAAGCGCGGTGTGAGCCAGGAACAAATCGACCGCCTCGTCTCGGGCATTCAGCGCCAGGTGGAAACCGCAGGCGACGCCGAAGTGCCCTCTGCACGGATTGGCGAACTGGTCATGGACGGGCTGCGCGGGATCGACAGCGTTGCTTATATCCGCTTTGCCTCCGTTTACCGCGACTTTTCAGAAGCGCGCGATTTTGAGGAATTTGCGAGCACTGTCGCCGAAGCGGCCAAGGATTAAGGCATGGCCAGCAAGCCTGTCATCGTGCTGGTCCGCCCGCAATTGGGCGAGAATATCGGCAAGGCAGCGCGCGCAATGCTCAATTTTGGGCTGACTGAGATGCGCCTGGTTGAGCCGCGCGATGGCTGGCCGAACCCATCGGCAGGGCCATCGGCGGCAGGGGCGGACATCGTGCTGGACCGCGCCGAGGTGTTCGCCAACACTGCTGAGGCGGTCGCGGATTGCGAGCATGTCTATGCCACCACGGTGCGCAAACGCGGCGTGACAAAGCCGGTGGTGGGCGCGGATGAGGCAGCGCGCCTGATCCACAGCAAAGCAGGCCGCCACGCAATCCTGTTCGGGCCAGAGCGATCAGGATTGGAAACGGGCGATGTTGCGCTGGCGCGGCACATTCTCACTGTGCCGATCAATCCTGAATTTGGATCGCTCAATCTCGCGCAGGCGGTGATCCTTGCCTCTTATGAATGGGCGCGGATCGGGCGCGAACAGGCGGATGCTGGCGATCTGGTCCAGCCCACTGCGGAGGAAGAGGCGCTGCCCCCTGCCCCGCAGCATGACCTTGAAGGGTTGATCGCGCATTTTGAAAAGCTGCTCGATCCGTGTGGCTATTTCCTGCCCGAGGCCCGCCGCGAGGCGACGCAGCGCACTTTGCGCACCGTTCTGACAAAGCCGGGGTGGAACCACCTTGAGGTGCGGACCTTGCGCGGGATTTTGAGCACGTTGGAGCGCGGCCCACGCTAAGCGGGCTGTGTGGTGAGGGGGCAACGCGGCTGGGCAAGTTTCAGCGATTGGCAAACGGGCGATGGACAGGCCCTTGCGCACTGGGTAGCACCACCCCTCCCCCTATCTTTGTGAGAACTTTGATGAAATCTCCCATTTTCGCCGCAATCCTGCTGGCTGCACCTTTCGCTTTTGCCCCTGCCAATGCATTTGAGCCTGATGAGGCGAAACCCGCAGCTTCAGCCAAGAGCGAGGACAAAGACGCCAAGGACGAAGCCGCCGCTGGCGATAAAGACAAAGTGATCTGCCGCTATGTCCGGCTTGACACCAGCAGCCGGCGCAAAACCAAAGTGTGCCGCACCGAAGAAGGGTGGCGCGCGCTCAACAATCCGCGCTGATCGCGGGCGGCGCAAACCCTGCGGCTTGACTGCACGAACAGCCCTGTTATGGGGCGCGTTCGCAATTGGCTCCGCACCCCGGTGAAGCGGCGGCCCCATCCAGCATTTTGGCTGGGTGGTGCGATGCCGGGTTCAACGATTGCCACACGGGCAATCCAGCAAAATTGAAGGAAAGACATATGTCAAAGCGCAAAAGCGCCAAGTACAAGCTCGACCGCCGGATGGGCGAAAACATCTGGGGTCGTCCCAATTCTCCAGTGAACAAGCGCTCCTATGGCCCCGGCCAGCACGGTCAGCGTCGCAAAAGCAAGATGTCAGACTTTGGTCTGCAGCTACGCGCCAAGCAAAAGCTCAAAGGCTATTACGGCGATGTGACGGAAAAACAGTTCCGCTCCACCTATAAAGATGCCACTCGCATGAAGGGTGACACGGGCCAGAACCTTATCGGTCTGCTCGAACGCCGCCTTGATATGATCGTTTACCGCGCGAAATTCGCGCCGACGATCTTTGCCGCGCGTCAGATTGTGAACCACGGCCACATCTATGTGAACGGTGTGAAGTGCAACATCCCGTCGCGTCGCTGCGATCTGGGTGATGTCATCAGCCTGGGCAGCAAAGCCAAGGAAATGGCGCTGGTCATCGAAGCGCAAAGCCTGCCCGAGCGTGAAATTCCCGATTATGTCGTGCCCGAAGGCAATGACAAAGTCGCGTTCAGCCGCGTGCCCAAGCTTGACGAAGTGCCCTATCCGGTGACGATGGAACCGAACCTGGTGGTCGAATTCTATTCCCGCTAATTCAGGCGCATTTATGTAAAAAGGCCCCGCCATCCGATTGGATCGCGGGGCCTTTTCATTTTTGAGCCTCGTTAGAGAGGCTTATAAAATGCATCAGTCGCGCGTTTGATCCCAGATTTCAAATTCATATCGGATCGAACCTTCGACAAGCCGTTCCCAGATATCGCCAATGACGTCTGAGGGAATGCCGCGCGCCTCTGCATCATCGACCGCCGCAGCGATCACGCTGGCTTTGCGTTCTTCATCGCGAACCGCCTCGCGCACAGGTTTGATCCGGGCTGCCGCGCGCATATAGCCAAAGCGCCGATCAAGCAGCGCGACCAATTCCCTGTCAGTCGCATCGACCCCTTCGCGCACGTCGATCATGGTTTCACAAGTGTCGGGAGATTTGGGCATTTATCAGGAGCTTCCAAAATAGTTGCGCCGAAATTCGGCAGCGAATTCAGCAAATGTGCCCTGCCCAATGGCATCGCGCATCTTTTGCATCAAGGCTTGGTAAAAGGCGAGATTGTGTTCCGTCACCAGCATCGCCCCCAGGATCTCGCCCGATTTCTGCAAATGGTGCAAATAGGCCTTCGAATAATCGCGCGATGCGGCGCAATCGGATGCGGGATCAAGCGGCGCTGTATCCTCGGCAAAGCGGGCATTGCGCAGATTTATGGTGCCATTCGAGGTAAACGCCTGCCCATTGCGGCCTGAACGGGTTGGCAGCACGCAATCGAACATGTCGATACCGCGTTCCACCGCGCCAACCAGATCATCGGGCTTGCCCACGCCCATCAGATAGCGCGGGCGGTCTGCGGGCAATTGCGCGGGCGCATAATCGAGCACGCTGAACATCGCCTCCTGCCCTTCCCCCACGGCGAGTCCCCCCACCGCATATCCATCAAAGCCAATGTCAGCCAGTTTCTCAGCGCTGATCCGGCGCAATTCTTCGTCCAATGCGCCCTGCTGAATACCGAACAGGGCTGATCGCTGCGCATGCTCGCCGCCTTCATCGAAAGCATCGCGGCTGCGCTTTGCCCAGCGCATCGACATTTCCATGCTGGCTGCGATCTCATCACGCGGACGGTCTGCACGCGGGCATTCATCGAACACCATGACGATGTCAGAGCCAAGCAGGCGCTGAATTTCCATAGAGCGTTCAGGGGTCAGCATATGCTTTGACCCGTCAATATGGCTGCGAAATTCAACGCCTTTTTCGGTCAGCTTGTTAAGATCAGACAGGCTCATCACCTGATAGCCGCCGGAATCGGTCAGGATGGGACGATCCCACTTCATGAATTGGTGCAATCCGCCAAGCCGCGCAATGCGTTCAGCCCCCGGACGCAGCATCAGGTGATAGGTGTTGCCAAGAATGATGTCCGCACCCAGCGCGCGGACGTTTTCCGGCTTCATCGCTTTCACAGTGGCCGCGGTGCCCACGGGCATAAAGGCAGGCGTCTCAATTGCGCCGCGGTGCATTTCGATAGTGCCCCGGCGTGCCTTTCCATCTGTCGCGTGGAGAGTGAATTGGAACCGCTTACTCACGCAGCCGCCACCCAGTTTTAAAAATGAACGCGATCACGCCAACACACACAGTCAGAAATCCCAATGTCAGCCCCAAGGATACCAGAATCGACACATCGCTGGTGCCGTAGAATGTCCAGCGCAGCCCGCTCACCAGAAACGCAATCGGATTGGCAAGCGCAATCGTGTCCCACGGCGCTGGCAGCATATCGAGCGAATAGAACGTGCCGCCCAGAAAGGTAAGCGGCGTGAGGATGAGGACGGGGATAATGCCGAGCTTCTCAAAACTGTCCGCCCAAATCCCAAGGATAAAGCCGAACAGCGAGAAACTGGCCGCAACCAGCATGATATATCCCAAAGCGAACAGCGGATGCTTTATTTCGTAATCCACGAAAAGGGTCGCCGTGCCCAGAATGATCGCGGCGAGAACAAGGCTTTTGGTGGCAGCCGCCCCGACAAATCCGGTCAGCGTTTCCGCCACCCCGACGGGTGCGGATAGCAGTTCATAAATGGTGCCGGTAAAGCGCGGCATGTAAATGCCGAAACTGGAATTGCTGGTCGTCTCCCCCAGCAGGGTGAGCATAAGCAGGCCCGGAATGATAAACGCTGCGTATTCCACCCCGCCAATCGGCTCCATCCGGCTGCCAATCGCGGACCCGAACACGATGAAATACAAGGCAGTCGTCAGCACCGGAGCAAGGATTGACTGGAACGCCGTGCGCAAGGATCGCATCAACTCGCGCTTGTAGATCGACCAGGCTCCGCGAAAATTGAACCCCATCATGCCGCCCTGCCCTGTTCGGCTTGGGTCGGATGATCTTCCTCGCCAAGCAGGCTGACGAAAATATCTTCCAATGAGCTGTCGTGAATGTCGATGCCGACAAAATCTATCCCGGCACCGATCAATGCCTTGGTCAGCTGTGCAACCTCTGCCCGCCCGCTGCCGCTGCCATCGCCGCTATTGCCGCCGCGATAACAAATCTCGCGCCCTTCGTTGCGCAGTTCGGCGGGATAGTGGGCTATTGCGTCCGGCAAGGCGGCCAGCGGTGTGGCAAGCTCAATCACCGCCTCTGTCGTGCCGAGCCGTTCCATCATCGCCGCTTTATCATCGACCATCAGGATTTTGCCGCCGCGAATAATGCCGACGCGGTCTGCCATTTCCTCGGCTTCTTCGATGTAATGCGTGGTGAGGATAATTGTGACCCCGCGTTCTTTCAGCGCGCTGATCTGCTGCCACATGCCTTTGCGCAGTTCCACATCAACGCCCGCTGTCGGCTCATCAAGGAACAGCAATTCAGGTTCATGGGCCAGAGCTTTCGCGATCAAGACCCGCCGTTTCATCCCGCCTGACAATTCGCGGATCTGGCTATCGCGCTTGTCCCACAAGGACAGGCTCTTCAAAATCTCTTCGATGCGCGCTTTATCAGGGGCCAGGCCGAACAGGCCGCGCGAATAGGATACGGTACGGAAGACCGTATCGAACATATCCGTGCTCAATTCCTGCGGAACCAGCCCGATAGCGCGCGCGCTCGGCGCCAATCGCGCGATAGATCGTGGCCAAAAGCGGTGATGACACCGCCGCTTGGCCGGACCAGACCGCACACCGCGCCAATCAATGTCGTCTTGCCCGCGCCATTAGGACCAAGCAGCGCGAAAATCTCGCCTTTGCGAATGCTCAGATCGACATCGTCCAGCGCGCGCACCCCGCCTTTGTAAACCTTGGACAGGCGTTCGATTGTAAGGATCGGTTCGGACATGAAAGCGGACCTAGGGAAGCAGCAACGAAGAGTCACCATAGGAATAGAAGCGATATTTGTTTGCGATCGCATGGGCATAAGCAGCCATCATCCGATCGCGGCCCATCAGCGCGCTCACCAGCATCAGCAGGGTCGATTTGGGCAGGTGAAAATTGGTCATCAGGCCGTCCACTCCGTTGAACCGGTATCCGGGCGTGATGAAGATATCGGTGTCGCCTTCAAACGCGTTGATCGTCCGGTCGGGTGATGCAGCGCTTTCAAGGAGGCGCAGCGACGTGGTGCCTACCGCAATGACCCGGCGGCCATCGGCGCGGGCCCGGTTGAGCCTTTCAGCGGTTGCCGCATCGATCCGGCCAAATTCGCTGTGCATCTGGTGATCGTCGGTATCCTGCGCTTTCACTGGCAGAAACGTCCCAGCGCCCACATGCAAGGTAAGCGTTTCGCGCGCTATCCCGCGCGCATCGAGACTGCCGATCAGCGCATCGGTGAAATGCAAAGAGGCGGTAGGGGCAGCAACCGCGCCATCCTCCCGCGCAAACATTGTCTGGTAATCTTCAAGGTCGGCTTCATCCACGCCGCGTTTTTGCGCGATATAGGGCGGCAGCGGCATGGTGCCTGCACGCTCGAGCAGCACTTCAACCGGCTCATCACCTTCGAAAGAAAGCGTGATTGAACCATCGTCTGCGCGGTGCTCCGCAATTGCCGTCACCCCGCCGCCAAACACCAGTTGATCGCCCAGTTTCACCCGCTTGGCATTGCGGACAAAGGCCTGCCAACGGCGCAAATCGATGCGTTTGTGCAAAGTGGCACCGATCTTGGCCTCACCGCCTGCGCGGCGGCCTTCCAATTGAGCCGGAATGACGCGCGTATCATTGAACACCAGCACATCGCCGGGTTCCAAACACTGCGCCAGATCGCGCACGCCGGCATCTTGGAATGGGGCATCACTGCCGCGCACAACCAGCATTCGCGCCGCATCGCGCGGGCGCACGGGGCGCAGCGCTATGCGGTCTTGCGGAAGCTCAAAATCAAACAGATCGACTTTCATATGCCGAAGCCCCTAATCGCAGGCGGCGGCGCTGGAAAGTCCTGAGGACGCTTATTGCTCCAATGGAGCGTTCAGCAGATCAGCCGTGATCGTCTCTTCCACAGGGGGAGCAGGCGGCGCTGGCGGGGCGCGGTTGTCGCTGGCGAGCGAGGCTTGCACGATGCGCGTGGGGTTTTGCGGCGGCTCGCCCTTATTGATCGCATCGACGCCTGCCATATTATCAATCACGCGGCCAAAATTGGTGTAGCGTTTATCGAGGCTGAAACGCGGGTAAAACACGATGAAAAACTGGCTGTTGGCGCTGTTTTCTTCCGCAGCCCTGGCCATGGCGAGACTGCCGCGAACATGCGGCATGGGGTTAAATTCCGCTTCGAGGTCGGGCAATTCCGACCCGCCCTGCCCGGTTCCGGTTGGATCACCGCCCTGAGCCATAAATCCATCGATGACGCGGTGGAAAATAATTCCATCGTAAAAGCCGCGGCGAGTCAGTTCCTTGATCCGTTCGACATGCGTGGGCGCCCATTCAGGCATCAGGCGGATCGACACGCGTTCGCCATTGGATAAGTCCAGCACCCAAACATTTTCGGGATTGGCGCTCACATCATAATTGATCGGCGCATAGGTGCGCGGCGCGGTAGGCGCCTCGTCTTCGTCCTGTGCGGATGCAATTGACGGATTGAAAGCCAAAGTGAGCGCGGCCACTCCGGCGAGAAATGTCTTGGGCATGGCAAAAATTTTGATCGTTTGTTCAAACATGTGCGCGTCTTAACCAGAGCAGGCTGACACTTCAATGAATGATGCGAGCGCCGGGGGCAATAATCCCCGCGCTAATAATCCCTGCGCCAATAACCCCTGCGCTAGTAATCACCGCGCCTGCCGATCTTTTCCACCCGTGCGTTCACATCCTTGCAGATCTGCTCGCTCACAAATGGAGTGACATCGCCGCCATAAATGGCGATTTCCTTGACCAGCTTGGAGGCGATGGGTTGCAGGGACACATCGGCCATCAAAAAGACGGTCTCAATCTCTCCATCCAATTGCTGGTTCATGCCCGCCATCTGATATTCGTATTCAAAATCAGCCACAGCGCGAAGGCCCCGCACGATAACGCTTGCCCCTTGCGCGCGGGCGAATTTCATCAACAGCGCATCAAAGCCGACGACTTTAACATTATCGATCCCCATATCCGCCACTTCGCGCTTGACCATGGCGAGGCGTTCGTCGGTGGTGAACATCGGGTTTTTGGAAGGATTGGTGGTCACGCCAATGATAAGATCATCCACCAACTTTGCCCCGCGCCGGATGATATCGGCATGGCCCAAAGTGATCGGGTCGAATGTTCCGGGGTATATTCCGATGCGGCGTGTCATTCGCCAGGCCTCCATATTGGTACGTTTTCAACTGGCGATGGCACTTCACAAACAACGGCAACAGTGCCATTTTTGTCCACGCCCGATGCTAGACACTGTGTTTGTTGGTTTTCCCACATCCCGCCCCCACTGTCTGAATATCCAGCAAGCTTTACATGGTTCGTCCATTCCTCGTCATCGCAACCACCAACCTGCGTCATCATTGCTGTAAACTGATACGTCTCGCTATTCCCAAAGAACGAAGATGTAGCCTCTCGCTGAGTTGCAAAATTTGGCTCGAACATCCCGCAGCCAGCCAAGTCTGATCGGCCTAAGATATCACTCAAAACTTCCTGATCAGCAGCAGACGCACCACAGCTGCAAAGGGCAAAGCCTCCCAAAGCCCCCAAGAGCGCCCTCACCGGTCCCGCTCAACAATAAAGCGAGCCAGCGCGCGCAGCATATCCGCTTCTGTGCCGTAGGAACCAAGCCTTTCTACCGCCTGATCCACCAGCATCCGCGCTTGATCGCGGGCTTTGTCCGCGCCCATCAGGGTCACAAATGTCTGCTTGCCCTGGCTTTCATCCTTGCGCAGCGCTTTGCCCGCCTTTTCCTCATCACCTGACACATCCAAAAGGTCATCAGCAATCTGGAAAGCAAGGCCAATGTCACGCGCATAGGCCCGCAGGTTCGCGCGGCCTTCGGGCGGTACTTTGCCCAGCACTGCGCCCATTTCGACGCTGGCTGCCAGCAAAGCGCCCGTTTTCAATTGTTGCAGCCGCGTGATCGCCTGAAGGTCATATTCCACCCCTTCTTCATCGGCGACCATATCCATCATCTGACCGCCTGCCATGCCGCTCATCCCGCTCGCCTGGCCAAGTGTCGCGATCAATTCTGAGCGTGTGAACGGATCGGTGCTGGTCCCGCTATCGGCCAAAATCTCAAACGCCAGCGCATGCAGCGCGTCCCCGGCGAGCACAGCGGTTGCCTCATCAAATTTGTGATGCAGGGTTGGCTTTCCATGGCGCAGATCATCATCGTCCATGCACGGCAGATCATCGTGGATCAGCGAATAGACATGGATCGCCTCTATCGCCGCCCCTGCCCGCAAAGCCGCATCGCGCGACACGCCGAACAATTCCGCCGTGCTGACAAGCAGGAAAGGGCGCACCCTTTTGCCCCCGCCAATCGCGGCATAGCGCATGGCCTCTACCAGCCGGGCGCTGGTGTCATCTGGCACGGGTAGAAACGCATCAAAGACCGAATCCACTTCGGCCTGAACCCGTTTTAGCTCAGCTGCGAGCCCATCATTGGCAACCTCTTGCAACGCCACGTCAACCCGCCTTGTCGAACGGCGCAGTGCCCGATGGCGCGCCATCTGCGCCCGTCACAATCTTCTCAATCCGCGCCTGGGCTGCATCCAGCCGCTTCTGGCACGCCTCACGCAGGCGCTCGCCTTTTTCATACAGGTTGATCGACTGGTCGAGCGGAACATCGCCGCGCTCCAGCTGCTGCACGATCTGCTCAAGCGCGATCAACGCGTCTTCAAAGCTGAGCTGTTCAATTTCGCCGCCGCTTTGCGCGGAACTATTTGCCTCATCCATGCGCTCAAGCATTGAACATGCAATATCACCCGGTCAAGACCGGGACGAATGAAGGATAGAGACAAATGACAAATTACCTCATCGCCTTTGGCATTGCCGCCGTCACCTTTGGCGCGATGGATGCGATGTGGCTGAGCTGGGCCGGGCCAAATCTGTACCGCCCGATTATCGGCGAGATTATGGCCGATAATTTCAATATGGGCGCAGCCGGAGTGTTTTATGTCTTCTATCTGCTTGGCATGATGTGGTTTGGCATCAAACCCGGCCTTGAAAGCGGTGACTGGACCAAAGCCCTGCTCAACGGCGCGTTGCTCGGCGCGCTATGCTACGCGACTTTTGACTTGACCTCGCAAGCAGTTTTTAAGGTATGGGCCACGAAAATAAGTGTCATGGATATCTGCTGGGGCGCGTTCGCAACGGGCACGACCAGCGCGATTGCCACCTGGGCAACGCTTAAGATAACCAGCTAAACGGGTCAGGGATTGGGAGCGGAAGCATGTTTATTGGTCATTTCGCTCCCGCTTTCCTCGCCGCCTCTGTCACACAGCGCCGCGCCAATGGGCCGGGCATCGCCACCATGTTTGTGGCCGCGCAATTGGTGGATTGGGCGTTTTTCATCCTTGCCTTTGCGGGGATAGAG